>CAWIZS010000005.1:0-566257 GCA_963840655.1 uncultured Acidobacteriota bacterium
TTTCCGATCGAGGCAATCCATGTGGATCAGCGGCTCGATCAATTTCTGTCCGCCCATATCGAAGAGGTGAGCCGCGCGCGTGTGCGGCAGTTGATTGAGCAGGGCCACGTTTCCGTCGTTGACTCGAACGACGTGGCGCGGGCGATGAAGCCCAGCGGGAAACTTCGTGGTGGCGAAACTGTCATCGTGATCGGCGAGGCCGCCGTTCCGCCCTTGCGCGCGGAACCGGAGGCGATCCCGCTCGATATTGTCTATGAGGACGCGTTCCTTGCCGTCATCGACAAGCCTGCCGGGATGATGGTTCATGCCGGCTCAGGCGCGACCGACAGCGCGCGCAACCGAGGCACGCTGGTCAACGCTCTGCTGCATCACATGGCTTCACTTTCGACCACGGGCGGCGAGTTACGTCCGGGTATTGTGCATCGCCTGGACAAGCAGACCAGCGGACTCATCGTTGTCGCCAAAAACGATCGCACGCATCGCAGGCTGAGCGAGATGTTCGCGCATCGCGAGGTGCACAAAACCTATATTGCCGTGGTGCATGGGGCGGTCAAACTCGACCGCGGGACGCTCGATGCCTCCATCAGCCGTGATCAGCAGCGGCGTACGCGGATGACCACGCGCCGCATGGGAGGCCGCACCGCGATTTCGCACTACCGCGTGCGGGAGCGGTTCGAATCGCGCTATGGACATTTCACGCTGCTCGAAGTCGAGATCGAGACGGGGCGCACGCATCAGATTCGCGTGCATCTTTCATCCATTGGGCATCCTGTCGTCGGCGACACGCTGTATGGCGCGCCGCAAAAGATTCTGCCGCGGCTGGAAGCTCCGGCCACGCGATTGCAGAAAGAGGCGGCCGCGCGTGATGCGTTGACGCTCGAGCGAAATTTTCTCCACGCGGCCCGCTTGCAACTGAAACATCCAGAAACCGGCGAGGTGCTCAAGCTAAAGTCGAAGCTGCCCGCCGATCTTGATGGTTGGCTGCGACGTTTGAAAGCGTGAACAACGATGAGGGCGCTTTCAACTCATGAAATTGCCGAGCGGAGCTATCTCTTCATCGAGTAAGTGATGTTTACCGTTGTCTCGACTGCCACAGGTTTTCCATTCAGCAGGACCGGCTTCCATCGCCACTGGCGAACTGCGGTGAGAGCGCTCTCGTCGGATTAGCCAACATCTCGGCTCAGCCGGTAGCTAGCCTCGATCTCGGAACTCTAATTGCAATTCAAACTCGTAAAGACTGAGAGCGAGGTAACCGTGCTCACTCTCAGTCCTTGACCACTCTACTCCTTGAGCGAGTAGACCACGCTTAAAGTCGTTTCGACTTCAACCGGATTCCCGTTCAGAAGAAATGGCTTGTACGTCCACTGTCGCACGGCGTCAAGCGATGATCGCCGAAATACTTGCGGTCCCGAAACCACTTTTACGTTTTCGACAGTTCCATCTTTCCCGATTTTTGCATTCAGTACGACAGTTCCTTGAATCCTCGCTTTCTTAGCCGCCTCTGGATATTTCGGCTGCACCTGAGACACAATCCGCGATGCCATCACGTGGGTCGGAACCCGGATCGGCCCCGTCTTCCCTGCTGTTGTATCCGCCGCCCGCACGGTCAGATGCGTGCCCACCAGGCTGACAAATCCTCCCGCAGTCAGCAGCAGAACCGCAGCCATAGCGGCCACGCGTCCTGCACCTCTCAGTTGTTTCCCTCGATCCATCATGATCCCCACCCTCCTTTCCAGAGTGTTTCCTTCGAAAATTCCAACCGCCGCCGTCGCGCGTCCGCGAAGCCTGGCAGGGATGGCCATGGCCAGGCGCAGTAGCGAACGCGCATAACTTTTTCTTCCGTCTAACGCCTCGGCAGCCATGGCATCGCAAACCGTCTCACGGCTCTCTGCCACAGCCTTCTGGATCAGCCAGGCGCACGGATGATAGGCGATCGGCAGCAGGAGCGCGGCATACACAACGTTTTTGAAAAAATCGCAGCGGCGGAGGTGAGCCAGCTCATGGGCCAGAGCTGCATCCACATCTCTCGCTTCAACGTTTTCTATGAAGCCCAGCGGCAGCAATATTGTTCGCGAGCCGACTACGGACGGCCCGGATATTGCAGACGATTCGAAGAGGGCGGCGTGTGTCACGCCAAGACGCGCAGAAAGCACCTCCCAACGCGACTGCAATGGCTCCGACAAGAGCGACGCGGACGCATTTCTGCGCAGTTTCGCAGTCGTCCACAATCCCCACACGATTCTTCCGGAGAAATACAAGATGACCGCGAGGTAGAGGGTTAACAAAGCCCCCATCATCGCTACCGATAACCGCAGATTTCCGGCCGTCACTGCCGCTCCGGCCAATACTGCGACCTGTACACGACCTCCAGTCATCCCAGCCGCATGCCACCACGGAATTCCGGACCACATGTCGATGCGACATGCCGGCAGCACCGTCGCAAGCGCCAGCGCGCCCACCCAAGTCCTGTGGATCGCGACAGCGGAATAGAGCCGAGTCATCGACTTCCCGGCGAGCAACGCGACAAGAAACACAAGCGCAACCTGCCATGCCGAGTTCAACAGGTAATCGACCATCCACATCATGGAGGATTTTTCCATCATGCTTCCTCCTCGTCCTGATCGAGCTGCCTGCTCATTCGCGCGATTCGTTCGGGATCAATGTCGCGGCTCTTAATCAGGCTCAGCACCAGTTCTTCGCTGGAACCACCGAACATACGATCGACAAGATCGCGCACGGCATGGCGCAACGCGTTCGCCTCTGTGACAGCGGCACTGTAGACGTAGGCGCGCCCATCAAGCCTACGGCGCAGTTTTCCTTTGCGATACAAATTATTCAGCACGGTCTGGACGGTTGTGTAGGCAAGCTCACGTCCCATCGCATTCTGCACTTCGCCGACGTTGCTCGACCCGCGCTTCCACAACACCTGCATGATTTCCAATTCAAGCCTTGTAAGCCGATTGAGTTTTTTTGCCATCTTCATCTCCTACGTAGATAGTACTACTCTCATAGTAGATATATTGTCAACTATAGCTATAGGAGAAGCTCTTCCGCCGTCCGGAGAATGCCGCATCCGGGTTTGCACCCGTATGTGTTACTATTAAGGCACGCTCAGTGATTTGGTTGTGAGCCGTTTCTGCCTTGTATCGGCAGGTTCGTTCGCAGTTGCACCCTCCCAAGCCCCTACAGCGTCGTCGATCGCCCAAGCCATTTTTGGTTTTGCGTTTCGATGCGGCGAAGCGATGCGCTTCCGCCGATTAGCTGACATGCGGCATCCGCGGGTCGAACAGGTTCTTCGTATCGCCCCCCTGGAATTTCCCAGGACGAGCTTTCTAAAACGCGCTGTTTTCCGCCGTTTCGCTGAAAACTCCGGTACCCCCTTGCAGTAGTTCTCTCTTCCCTGTGAGCGGCCACGAAGACCGCCAGGGCAAGCTGTGTGTTCCGGATAAGTCTGCGTGTGGGTGCAAGCCTGACGGTCCGAAAACTAAGGAAAATTTTGACTCAATTTACAGATTTCACTCTTTTGCCCGCGCTCCAGAAAAAACTGGCGCAGGCCAATTTCATTGCCCCCACCCCCGTGCAGGCCGGCGCGATTCCGCCAGCGCTCGAAGGCCGCGACGTTCTCGCAACGGCGCAGACCGGCACCGGAAAAACGCTCAGCTTCTTGATTCCGATCGTCGAAGGGCTGCAAAAAACCGCGAAAACCCCGGAGCAGAATCACGGCCCGCGACAGGGCTCGCAGGGACGGGGAAAAAGCCCATTCGCACTCATCTTGCTGCCGACGCGCGAACTTGCGATGCAGGTGGAGCAGGCCTATCGCAATGTGGCGCTGGATTCCTCCGTTCAACCGGCACTGGTGGTCGGCGGATTGTCGGAAGGCCCACAATTACAGGCGATTCGCCGTGGAGCGCGCATTATCGTCGCCACGCCTGGACGGCTGGAAGACTTCCTGCGGCGCAAGCTCGTGCAGCTCGATCAGGTACAGATTCTTGTGCTCGACGAAGTAGACCGGATGCTGGACATGGGTTTCAAGCCCGCCATCCAGCGCATTGTCGCGGCGCTGCCGGTGCAGCACCAGACGCTTTGCTACTCCGCAACGCTGGAATCGCCGGTAAAAGAAATCGTCCGCGATTATGTGAAGAACCCAGCGCGCATCGAAATCGGTTCGGCGCTGAAGCCGGCGGAAAACGTTCGGCTGCAGACCTTTGAAGTCTCGACGGACAAGAAGCTGCCGCTGCTGGAGCATCTTCTGCGTTCGGAGGCGGGTAGCTTTCCTGGTGTTCGTCCGCACCAAGCACGGCGCGGAGCGAATTGCGAAGAAGCTGACTCACTCCGGCTGGAACGCGACCCGCATTCACGGCGATCGCACGCAGGCGCAGCGTAGCGCGGCCCTTCGCAGCTTTTCGCAAGGGCAGCATCGGGTGCTGGTGGCGACCGACGTGGCCGCCCGCGGCATCGATGTGGCGCACATCGCGCATGTCGTGAACTACGACATGCCGAAGATGGCCGAGGACTTCGTGCATCGCGTGGGCCGGACCGGACGCGCGTCGAAATCGGGAGTGGCTTCCACCTTTGCGGCGCCGGAAGAACGCGGCGATCTGCGGCGCATTGAACGCGCGCTGAAAATCACGATGGAGCGCTTTCGGGTGAAGGCGCCGCTGCCGGCGTAAAGCAATGCGACCGCGGCTGCCCATGAGTGGTCCGCCGCGGCTGCAATCCAATTGGATCGACCGTTCATCCCGGAATTTCCGGTTCTGTTGAGTGTTCACTTTCGGACGCGATCGTCCGGAATTGGACAGCCCGCATTGCTCCACTCCTTTCATTTCCTAGCTATCTCTCTGATTCGATTCAATGCCTTGCGCGTTCGCGATTGGCATGGAACATGCAGAACTCCTCTGTGTATTGTTCGTTAGAAGGAGCCGCTTAACCATGCCAACTCTACTGCGCGACCTGCGCTATGCGTCCCGGCAACTCCGCAAATCGCCGGGCTTCGCCATTACGGCAATTCTGACGCTGGCGCTTGGCGTGGGCGCGAATGTCGTTGTCTTCAGCGTGCTGAACGCGCTAATCCTGACGCCGCTCAATGTGCCCCAGCCGCAGAGCCTCTATAACGTGGAGCACAAGGAACCTGGTTTTGCAGGCCAATCCTACCCGGATTACATCGACTATCGCGACCGCAACACGACGTTCAGCGGCATGGCCGCTTACGACATGACCAGTGCGGCAATCAGCACGGGAAAATCCGCCACCGAAATCTCCGGCTATCTCGCCTCGGGCAACTACTTTGACATTCTGGGTGTGCAACCGACGCTGGGACGATTCTTTCATGCGGGCGATGAGCATGGGGAGAACTCGGCCCCGTACATTGTGCTGAGCTACAACTTCTGGCGTGGACACTTCAATGCCAATCGGCGCGTTCTGGGCACAGTTGTCGATTTGAACGAGCATCCCTACACAGTGATTGGAGTCGCGCCAGAACAGTTCCACGGCACAGAAATCGTTATGTGGCCGGACTTCTGGGTGCCGATGGTCGAAGCAACGCAGCTTGGATACACCGAACATTTTCTGAATAATCGCGGATTTGAGGATCACTGGTTGTTGGGAAGGCTGAAACCCGGCGTGACGCCCCAGCAGGCAACCGACAACCTGAACGCTATTGCCAGCCGGTTGGCCAAACAGTATCCAGCTACAGAAGGTGGACTGAACGCTCGCCTGGTCAAGCCGGGATTGATGGGCGACGTCATGGGCGATTCCATTCGAGCCTTTCTCACTGGGATCATGATGCTGGCGTTGCTTGTGCTGCTGGCCGCCTGCGCCAACCTGGGCAGCATCTTTGCCGCGCGTGCCGCGGACCGCAGCCGGGAGCTGACCATCCGTCTCGCGGTCGGCTCTACGCGCGGGCACATTTTGCGTCAACTGCTGACGGAGTCCGTCGTTGTCTCTTTGCTGGGCGGTCTGGTTGGAACGGTTTTCGCGGCGGAACTGCTGCAGGCGTTGAGTCGCTGGCAGCCGTTCACGGAGTTTCCGATCCATGTGCCCGTCTATCCAGATGGGAAGGTCTACGGTGTCGCGTTGTTGCTGTCTCTGGGCAGCGGCATCTTGTTCGGGCTGTTGCCCGCACGGCAGGTATGGCGGACCGATGCGGCCCAGGTGATGAAGAGTGGCACATCTGCCGTCGCTGCATTTCGGCGCTTCAATTTGCGCGACGTTTTACTGACGGTCCAGATTGCGCTTTGCACCTTGCTGGTAACAGCGTCGCTCGTGGCTCTGCGTGGCATGGAACACTCCTTGCACGTGCCTTTGGGATTTCAACCTCGAGGTGCAATGCTGGCGGAGACCGATCTGCAAATGGCGGGGTACTCCGATGAACAGTCCCTGACGGTGCAAAAGCGCATGATTGACGAAACATCTCGCATTCCCGGAGTCTCGGCAGCGGGAATTATCGACCGCACAATCATGGGCGCCGACTGCTGCGGAAGCGAGGCAGTTTTTCGCAAAGGCACGACCGATTTCCGGCCTTCGAATGAAGCTTTTCAGGCTGGCAATTTTTCGTTCTCTCCCGGATACCTAAAGGCCGCCGGTACCCGATTGCTTTCGGGCCGGGATTTTACCTGGCATGACGACGCCACATCTCCCGAAGTTGCGATTGTCAATGCAACCTTCGCCCGCAGGATGTTTGGAAACACCCGTGCGGTAGGCCACTATTTTCTGTTGTTCAGGGGAACCCATCCGAAGGAAATTGTTGGCGTAGTGGAAGACGGGAAGTACCACTCGCTAACGGAAGGCCCGCAGGCCGCCATGTTCTTTCCTCTGGCGCAGGAAACGAATAGCCCCTATACGGTGCTGGTCGTTCGTTCGGCGCTCCCGCCAATCGAAATGACGTCCGCGCTTGATCGCGTGCTGACCGGCATCAATCCAAATCTTCCCTTGACCATCCAAAGCTGGCCGAACGCGCTCGACTTTGCCTTATTTCCGGCCCGCGCTTCCACTGCCGCGCTGGGCATCATGGGATTGCTGGCGGCAATGCTAGCGATGACGGGCATCTTCGGGATGGCGGCTTATAGCGTGTCGAAACGCATGAAGGAGCTGGGCATCCGGATTGCGCTGGGCGCGCAGCCGGCACAACTGATGCGTTCGGTGCTGGGAAGACCGCTTGCGCTGTTACTCTCCGGATCAATTACCGGCCTGGTGCTGGGTGTGCTGGCCAGCCGGTTGCTGGCGCAGATCGTCTATGAAGCCACCCCGCGCGATCCGCTGGTGATGATCGGCGTGGTCCTGGCGATGGCGCTGCTCGGACTGCTGGCTACGTGGATTCCGGCGCGGCGCGCGCTCCATATCGACCCGAACCAACTGTTGCGCGAGGAATAACGAATTTGTTCTTGAGGGGGTGCTTGCATGCCAACTTTACTCCGCGATCTGCGCTATGCGTTCCGGCAATTGCGGAAGTCGCCGGGCTTCGCCATTACGGCAATTCTGACGCTGGCGCTTGGCGTGGGCGCGAACGTGGTTGTCTTCAGCGTGCTGAATGCGCTGGTCCTGAAGCCACTGAACGTGCCGCAGCCGAAAAATCTCTACAACATTGCACGCAAAACAGTGGGATGGGACCAGGAGTCCTATCCGGACTACCAGGATTATCGTGACCGCAACACCACGTTTAGTGGCATCGCGGCATATAACTTCACCGAAGCAGGTCTCAGCAAAGGCAAGCTGATCGCGAAGATCTTCGGCTATGAGGTCTCCGGAAATTATTTCGATCTGCTCGGTATTCAGCCGGCATTGGGCCGGTTTTTTCATACTGCCGACGAGCATGGGCCAAACTCAGCACCCTACATCGTGTTGAGCAATAGTTTCTGGCGGAATCATTTTAATAGCGATCCGAAGATCATTGGCGAGACGGTTGATGTGAATCAGCACCCGTTTACAGTGCTGGGAGTTGCTCCCCCCGCATTTCACGGGACAGAGATATTCATGTGGCCGGACTTCTGGACGCCCATGGTGAACGAACAGCAGCTTGATAGCTTCAACTATTTGACCCAGCGCTCCAATCATATGATCTGGCTGCTCGGGCGGCTGAAGCCTGGAGTCACGACCCACCAGGCAACCGATAACCTGAATGCGATTGCGGCACGGCTCGCAAAACAATACCCCACAGAGGACGACGGACTGCAAGCGCGCCTAGTGAAACCGGGACTGATGGGGGACGACCTCGGAGGACCAATCCGCGCGTTCGTTGCGGGAATCATGGCGCTGGCGCTGCTGGTTTTGCTGGCAGCCTGCGCCAATCTGGGCAGTATTTTCGCGGCGCGCGCCGCGGACCGCAGCCGCGAGCTGACCATCCGGCTCGCCGTCGGCTCCACGCGTGGGCATATTCTGCGGCAACTGCTGACGGAATCTGTTCTCGTCTCGATACTGGGCGGAGTCGCGGGAACATTTTTTGCGACGTCGCTCCTGCAGGCGTTAAGCCGTTGGCAGCCGTTCACTGCATTTCGCGTCCACGTGACTGTCTATCCCGACATCAAGGTTTATGCGGTCGCGCTGGTTTTGTCGTTGGGCAGTGGCCTCCTGTTCGGTCTGCTGCCAGCGAGGCAGATCTGGCGCACTGACGCGGCGCAGATGATGAAGAGCGGCGCAAGCCCCATGCCGACCTTCCGTCGATTCGCATTGCGGGATGTTCTGCTGATCGTGCAGATTGCGCTGTGTACCCTGCTGGTCACCGCGTCTTTGGTCGCTCTGCGAGGAATGCAGCGCTCGCTCCACGCGCCGCTGGGAATTCAACCAAATGGCGTAACACTCGCAATCACGGATCTGGGAATGGGCGGATACTCCGGCGAACAATCTGCACAAATTCGCAAACGCATGATCGATGACGCCGCGCGGATTCCCGGGGTGACTGCGGTAGGAACCATCGACCATGCCCCGCCAAATGTTAGTGGCGGCGACGAGGTGGTCTATCGCAAGGGAACCGCAGATTTTCGCTTCTCCAACGCGGTACTGGACGCGAAATACTATTCGATTTCTCCGGGCTATCTGCGCGCCGCCGAGACACAGTTGCTGGCGGGGCGCGATTTTGCCTGGCACGACGAGGCGAATTCGCCCAAAGTTGCCATTGTGAATGAGACGTTTGCCCACACAATTTTTGGGAACTCTTCCGCGATTGGCAAGCAGTTCGTGCTATGGGGTGGAACGATGTTTCAGATCGTGGGCGTGGTGCAGGACGGAAAATATAACACTCTCACGGAACCGCAATTGCCGGCAATGTTCTTTCCCATCGCCCAGAGTCCCACCAGCAACACGACTCTTGTCGTCCGCTCACATTTAGGTCCAGCGGAAATGGCAGCGGATTTGAACCGCGTGTTGACCGGCATCGCACCTGATCTTCCGTTCACCATTCAAAGCTGGTCGGACGCGCTGGCACTGATCTACTTCCCGGCACAGGTGGCGACGGCCGCTCTCGGCATTATGGGTTTGCTGGCGGCGATGCTGGCCGTAACAGGAATCTTCGGCATGGCAGCCTATTCGGTTTCGAAACGGATGAGGGAACTGGGTATTCGTATCGCACTCGGCGCGCAGCCGGCGCAACTGATGCGGTCCGCGCTGGGCAGGCCGCTCGCGCTCCTGCTCTCCGGCTCGATCGCCGGTCTGGTCCTGGGCGTGTTGGCCAGCCGGTTGCTGGCGCAGATTGTCTATGAGGCCACGCCACGCGACCCCGTTGTTTTGGCCGGGGTGGTTCTTGCGATGACATTGCTGGGAGCGCTGGCGACGTGGATTCCCGCTCGACGCGCATTGCGCATCGACCCCAATCAATTGCTGCACGAGGGGTAAAGGAAAAAATTTAGCTCGTCATTCTGAGCGGAGCGAAGAATCCAGAGTGTGATGGCAGCGCCCACGAGACGAATTCTGTCTGGATTCTTTACTGCGCTATGCTTGGTTCAGAATGACCCCTTTTGTGACTACGGGCGTATGCTTCACGGCATCGCGTCCAGCGGCTTGCAGGAGACCGCGCATTGCCGCTCGCTGCTTGCGAACGCCAGCTCCAGCAGACGGATGACGCGCCAGCCTTGTTCCCCGGGAACGGCCAGTGGGGCGCGTCCCAAAATCGCATCACGAACATTTTCGTAATAAAGGCGATAGTCGCCGGGCACGGTCGGCACCGGCCGCGCGACGGCGATGCCGTTTCCTGTGGTTGTAAGCGTGCCCCAGTCGGATTGCGGCTCCTCGCCCCAGTGCGGGCCGCCTAAAATCGCGCCATCCTTCAGCGCCTGCTCCTGCGGATCGAGTCCGTATTTCACATACGAACCTTTCGTCCCGTGCGCCACATAGCGTGGTCCCGGTACGCGGGCCAGCAACGTGGCGTACAACGAGACGCGCAGCTTTGGATAATGCAGATGGATGGCGAAGGCGTCGTTGACGGCGGTATGGTCGCGGTCGAAGCGGACGTCCGCTGCCACTGTTTCCGGCGCGCCGAAGAGCACCAGAGCCTGATCGACCAGATGCGCGCCCAAGTCGTGCACGATGCCGTTGCCGGGGTCGTTCCGTTCCTGCCAGGGCTTCGGCCGCAGGCGGGGATGAAATCGTTCGAAGCGCGATTCAAGCGTGACGAGCCGACCCAGTTCTCCCGTGCCAATCAACTGCCGCAGGGTGAGGAAGTCTCCGTCCCAGCGGCGGTTCTGATAGGCGGACAACAGCAGCTTGCGCGCGCGGGCTAGGTCAATCAACGCGCGCGCCTCATCGCTGGTCGCAGTGAAGGGCTTGTCGATGACGACATGCTTCCCGGCTTCGAGGCATTGCCGGGCAAGACCGTAATGAGTAGCGGGCGGAGTCGTGACGACGATGAGTGACAAATCCGGCAGCGCCAGAAGTTCTTCCATGGTGCGCGCGATTGCAACGCCGGGATACGCCTGCGCGGCGGCATCTCCTTGCCGCTCGAGAATTGCAGCCAGTTCGAAGCCATCGATCGCCTGCAGAAACGGCGCGTGGAAAATTCTTCCGCCCAGTCCAAAGCCAATCACTCCGCTGCGAATGGTTGGTGGCATTGTTGTCCTCTGAAAGAATTATGGGGCATGACAGGGACCATCGTCCGCCTGGGAATGGCTCACCGCCTGCCGGTTGCCGCGATGAATCAGCATAGACCGAGGTCTCAGAATCGAGACCTGGGGCACCCGTTGGGCGAACGAGAGGTCGCTTATTGTTCGCGCAGCACCTGGATGGGATCGATGGAGAGCACGCGCAGCGCGGGAATCCACGTGGCCAGAGCGCCGACGAGCAGCATCGTGAAGACGACGCCGGCCAGCACCAACGGATCGTTCGAGGTGGCCTGATAGACAATGCTCGCCAGCAGACGGCTGGCGGCAATGCCGAAGGCCAGCCCCGCGCAGGAGCCGACGCCAAGCAACACCATGGGCCGCCTCAGCGCGGCGCCTAGCACCTGCCGGTGCGACGCGCCCAAAGCCACGCGAATGCCCAACTCCCGCATGCGGCGGCTGACGGTGTAGGAGGCGAGGCCGAAGATGCCGGTTAGCGCCAGCAGGATCGCCAGCCCGCCGAATACGCCAAGCGCGGCTGTCGCGGCGTATGCCGGTAACAACGCCGTGCTCAGCTCATCGTTCCAACTGCCGAGCGAAGAGATAGGCAGATTGGGATCGACTTTGTGGATGGCATCGCGCATCTCCATGACCATAGCTGGGCCGCCGCGCTGGGAGCGGACCAGCAGAACCGTCTGCGACTCGGTCCTTTGCAGAATGGGATAGAAAAGAGCTGGCCGGGACTCCTCGGCAACGGTCATATATTTGCCGTCTTCGACGACGCCGACGACCTGAATCGCCGTTTCCGGGCCCACCTTGAAATAGCGGCCCACGGGATTCTCCGCGCCAAACAGCCTATGGGCAAAGGTCTGATTCACAATCGCGACCTTGGGGGATTTGGGACCGTCCTGCCAGGTAATATCCCGTCCTGTCAGAAAAGGGGTCTCAGCCGTGGCGAAGTAGCCAGGAGAAACCCGGTAATAATTCGCGCTGAATTTTTCATTTCCTGTACTGAAGTCCACCGTATCCTGCGAATAGATTCCGGTGAACGACTCATTCGAGCTGAGCGGCTCCGTATTGGCGTATGCGGCGGAGGTAACGCCCGGCAGATGCGAGACGGATTCGAGCAGATGCCGCTGCACCGATACCGCCGTATCGTCGTTGTAACCGTCCAGGCCTAAGTTCATTGTCGCCAGGGTTACGTTTTGCGGGGTGAATCCGAGATTAGCGTGCAAGGTGCGCTGCAGTCCGCGTACCGCGACCAGTGAAGCCGTCACCAGCAGACAACAGATGGCAATCTGCCCGGCCAGCAGAACATCGCGCATCGGCCAGCCCGGCTTGCCGGGCAGCACGTTGGAGCCGCTCTTCATTGCGTGATTCGGATCGGTCTTCCAGATCTGCCGCGCCGGAACCAGCCCGAACAGCGCCCCCGCAAGCAGAGAAATCAGGGCTGCGAAGATGTACACCCAGGCATCGGGATGAACGACGATCTGGCCGGGAAAATCGGAGGTAGGATTCCATCGGTCGACGGCATTGAGCAGCGCGAATGCGATGGCGAGTCCGGCTGCGCCGCCGAGCAGCGAGACCACGACCGATTCCGTCAGCAACTGCCGCAGGATGCGGGCGCGGCTTGCCCCGACTGCGACGCGCACGGCCAGTTCCCGACTGCGGTCGGAGGCGCGCGCGCCGAACAGGCTGCCGAGATTCGCGCAAGCTGCTAACAGAACCAGCCCGGCCAGCAGCATGACGCCCAACAAAAATGCGTGGACCGGACCGCCCAATACGTCCCCCATCAAACCGGGCTGTGTGAGCCGATAATCCAGCGTCCCATCCGATTGCGGATACTGCTTCGCCAACTCTCGCGCCAAGGCGTGAATGTTGGCCGCCGCCGCTCCCCGAGTGACGCCGGGTTTCATGCGGCCAATGATCCAGAGGTTTTGATTATCACGTTCCTCCAGCCAGTTGTAGCCATCGAGTTGCGCCTGGTTCACCACCGGCACCCAGAACTGCGGCGCAAACCATCGTTCGGTACCGACGAAGTTCCGGGGCGCGACGCCGACCACCAGGTAAGGTGATTTATCGAAATGGACCGTTTTGCCGACGATGTTCTTGTCGCCGCCAAAGAGACTGCGCCAGCAGTTATAGCTGAGAACGAGATAAGCGCCGGCTCCCGGATGCGCATCGTCCTTCGATTGCAGCAAGCGTCCGAGGTACGGCTTCACGCCGAGCGTGTCGAAATAGTTCCCGCTGACCAGCAGGCCCCAGAGGGGTTGCGCTCCGCTGGAGGTCTGCATTCCCGCCTGCTCCATGCGGTAGATCGCCATGGAAGAGACCGTTGAATTGCGGTCGCGCAGGTCGCGGTAATCCGGGTAGGAGCTGACGCCGTATCCGTTGGTCGTGCTCTGCAGGAAGGCGACGCGGCTGGGATGAGCGAAATTGAGCGGCTGCAGGATGAGAGAATTCAATACGCTGAAGACAACCACATTCGCTCCGATACCGAGCGCGAGGGTCACGATAGCGGTGATCGCGAAGCCCGGCGAGCGGTGAAGCTGGCGTGCGGCGTAACGCATATCCTGAAAAATCGCACTCATCGTATTACTCTCTTTCGCTCAAAGTTATTGTTCGCGCAGTACTGCAATGGGATCGATGGAAAGCACGCGCCGCGCGGGTATCCACGTAGCCAGCACGCCGACCACCATCATCGTGAGCACCACGCCGGCCAGCACCAGCGGATCGTTCGGCGAGGCCTGATAGACCACGCTCGCCAGCAATCGGCTGGCGGCAATACCGAGCGCCAACCCGATCATCGACCCGGCGCCCAGCAGCACGACAGGCCGCCGCAGCGCCGCACCCAACGCCTGCCGATGCGAAGCACCCAGCGCCACACGGATGCCAAGCTCCCGCATGCGCCGGCTGACGGTGTAGGACGCAAGCCCGAAGATGCCGGTCAGGGCCAGCAGGATTCCGAGACCACCGAAGCCGCCGAGTGCCGCCGTCGCTACCCGCGCGGGGAAAAGCGGCAAAGCAAGTTGGTCCTGCCAACTGGACAGAAAATAGATCGGCAGATTACGGTCCACATGATGCACCGCCGCGAGAATCTCCGGAGCCATCTGCTGCGGATCTCGTTCGGAGCGGACGAGCAGCGTCGTCGTGCTGTCAGTATTCTGCAGAATGGAGTAGAAGATGGCGGGCGTCGGGTCTTCCGACAGTGTGTCGTACTTTCCGTTCTCGATCACACCGATCACTTCAAATCGACCTTTACCATCGCTCATCGGAAAGAATTGGCCCGCGGCTGGTTTGTTACCGAAGAGCTTGTGCGCAAGCAGTTGGTTGATGAGGACCACCCGTGGGGCCTTCGCATCGTCATGCCAGTTAAAGTCGCGGCCCGCCAACAGTCGCGTGCCGGAAGCCTGGATATATCCGGGAGAAACCTTGAAGTAACTGGCGCTGATGCCGTTGGAAGAATTAAAGGCCGTTGTGCCAGGCGGATAGACGTTTGTGTTCGAATAGCCTGGACCGAGCGGCGTGTTGTTGGCATAGGCCGCCGCGGTCACACCCGGAAGACGCGAAACCTGGTCCAGCAAGCGACGCTGCAGCGCTGCGGATTGGTCGTCGCTATAGCCCGCCATGCGCAGATCGAACCCCACCACGGTAACGTGGGCCGGGTTGAAGCCAAACGAGCTGTGCAATGCCCGCGCCAGGCCGCGCAGCGCCACCAGAGAGGACGTGACCAGAACGCAGCACAGCGCAATCTGGGCCGCCAGAAGTAGATCGCGCATCGCCCATTTGTGCCCGGCGAGTTCCGTGCTTGGGCCGTTCTTGATCGCCAAATTGGGATCGGCCCGCCAAATCTGCCGCGCAGGGATCAATCCAAAGAGAACGCCGGCACCGAGCGAAAGCAGAAACGAAAAGACGTAGACCGCCGCATTGGGACTGACGATGACTTGCATGGGAATCCCGAAAGAAAGATGCCAGTTGCTGAGAGCTTGAAGAATCGCCACCGCGATCAGACACCCCGCCGCTCCTCCAAGCAGAGATGCCACAATCGATTCGGTGAGCAACTGCCGAAAGATGCGCGCGCGACCCGCACCGACTGCCACGCGAATGGCCAACTCCCGGCTGCGGTCCGCGGCCCGCGCGGCGAACAGACTGCCAAGGTTGGTACAAGCGGCCAGCAAAACCAGCCCAGCCAGCAGCATCATGCCCAATAAAAATCCGTGAACGGGACCGGACAAGATGTCACCCACAAGGCCTGGCCGCACTAGCTTCATCTGCATATGGTCGTCTTCCACGGGATGTTCGCGAGCCATTCCTGCGGCGACCGCATTCAGGTTGGCGGTGGCCTGCTCCGGCGTTACATCGGGCTTCAGCTTGCCAATCACCCACAAGTCGGCGTCCCCGCGGCTATGAAGCGAATCGCCGCCTTCCAACTGCGCTTGATTCATCACCGGCACATAAATCTCCGGCCACAGGATTCTCTCGGTTCCGTGGAAGATCTTCGGGGCAACGCCCAGCACGGTGTACGGGCGTTTGTTGATCTCGACCGTCCTGCCGACTATCTTTGGATCACCGGCATAGCGGTCACGCCAGCAGCCGTAACTCAACACCGCGTAGGAACTGGCACCCGGGTTCTTGTCGTCGTCCGGCTGAATGAGGCGACCCAATGCCGGGCGCACCCCCAGCATGTTGAAATAGTTACCGCTGACTTCATTGCCCCAGACCGCCTGCGTGCCATCTTTGGTTTCCAGCCCGAAGCGCGTGAAGCGATAAAGGCCCAGCGCGGAAAATGCCGTGTTGCGGTCGCGCAGGTCTTTGTAGTCCGGGTAGGAGGTAGAAATGTACCCCGGTTGCGCATGTTGAACCGTGTACAAACGGCTGGCTTCCCGAAGATGGAGCGGATGCAGCAACAGTGAATTCAGCACGCTAAACACGACCACATTCGCGCCGATGCCGAGCGCGAGCGTCACGATAGCCGTGATCGCAAAACCCGGCGACCGAAGCAATTGCCGCAGAGCATAGCGCAAATCCTGCAAAAGACCTGGGAACAACGTGGGCATCGCGAAAACCTCCGGACTGTCGACAAGCGGCTTGACAGTACCTACGTTCCTTTGGCCTTGCACGTTCCAAGCCAAAGTCAAATGAGACTAAGGTATTGATTCGTTTCCACAAACCCTGCTCGGAAATCGCAAGATGCGTCCGGAATCGGAAACGGCTGTCCGAAAATGGACACCGCGAGTTGGAGCATTTCGATTTTCGCCGGGGATGCTACCATCAGCGCGACGATGAGAGATCGATTTCCGCTCCCCCTTTTTTGCGGTCGCGTTGCGATCTGGCTTTTTGCAATCGCGTTCTCGTCGGCTTCACGGGCGCAGACTATGGCGAATGCCGGGCGCTTCACCCACAAATACAGCTATGGAGCTTTTGCCGAGTATTCCCCTACCAGCTCCCATATTGTCCTGGGCGTTGCGCGGCAACGGGAGCTGGTGGGTGTGGGCGGGGCTTTCACGTGGCGATTGCTGGCACGGCACTCGGTCGAATTGGATTATTTATTTGAAGCGCGCCCACTGCTGATGGAGAGCGATCCCACAATCGTCAGCCTCTACAGCAATCAATTCGGCTATGTGAGGTTCCTGACGCCGGTGCCCGTGGTTGAGCCGGAGAACCTTGCCAGTTTTTACAATATCGGCGTAGCGTCATTTGCGCAGGACGGCTATAGTCAGGCAAAATTCTCGCGACGCTGGACATATACCGGAGGCGTCAGCCCGTTTGGGTTCCAGTTCAACGGATTCAAGCATCGGCGCATTCAGCCGGAGGCGATGGTAAATGGAGGCCTTCTCGTGGCGACACGCGATATCCCCATCCCGCAAAGCTCATACTTCAACTTCACATTTCAGTTTGGCGGCGGCTTGGAATGGTATCGGAGCGCCGGGCAGTCACTCCTGCTTGAGTATCGCGTCCAGCATTTTTCCAACAAGGATCTTGGGACCTACAATCCTGGAACGGACTCCGGCCTATGGAAGCTGACGTACAGATTCGGGAGAAAGTAAGCGGAATGCCTGCTTCATGCCCTATCGCCGGAAGGTAGTGGAAGCGAAAAAAGCCCGGCGGTTTGCCGGGCTTGCTGGCGATCCAAGAACGGCTTCAGACGCCTGTTGCGGATTCGCTATTGATCTGGGCAACGGTCCAATTCGCATCGCCGACCTTGAAGCGGGCGAAGCGGCGCACCATGATGTTTTCGCCGAGTTTGCCGATCTTCTGCGCGATTAACTGGGCGATCGTCAGCGTCTGCTCCTTAATGAATGGCTGTTCCAAAAGGCAAACTTCTTCGTAGAACTTCGACATTTTGCCTTCGACGATTTTTTCAATCACCGGCGCGGGCTTGCCGGTCTGCGCGGCCTGGGCGCGATAAATGTCTTTCTCGTGTTCCATGTCCTCGGGAGTCACGTCCTCCTTGCGGACGTAGCGTGGATCGGTTGCCGCGATATGCATGGCGATATCTTTCAGGAGTTCTTGAAAATCTTCCGTGCGGGCGACGAAGTCGCTTTCGCAGTTGATCTCAATCAGCACACCGATTTTGCCGCCGGCGTGGATGTAGGTTCCCACTGCGCCTTCGCTGGCGGTACGGCTGGCCTTCTTGGCCGCAGATGCCATTCCTTTTTTGCGGAGAACGACTACAGCCTCATCCATATTGCCCTTGGCCTCGGCCAGGGCGCTGCGACAATCCATCATGGGTGCGCCGGTTTTTTCGCGCAGTTCCTTTACCATTGCAGCGGAAATTGTTTCGGTCACAGTCGACATCCTTCTTGATTCCAATCGTAGTGAGAGTCGTCACACTGAGCGAAACGAAGGACCTTAAGGTATTGCCTGAAAACAGCAAGTTCCTCGACTTCGTCCGCTGCGGCGGACTCCGCTCGGAATGACAAACTTATTTTATGAGGCGGCTAAACGCCGCTTTCGGCCGCAGCGGCTTCCGGTTCATCGGGGACGGCAGTCACGGCTGCGGGGGCCTTGCGAATTCCTCCGCCCAGCGCCTGCTCGAGATCAACTTCGTCATCGGCCAGTTCCGGGTCGTAGTGCGCCGCGCTGAACTCGCCGGTGGCGCCGTCGGAGACGTTCTCGGCGGCAGCGCTTGCGGAGACGCCTGCCAGTTCGGCCTGCTCCTTGTCGCCACCCATCTGCATGCCTTCCACAATCGAATCGGCGATTTTCGAGGTAAACAGGCGAATGGCGCGTAATGCATCGTCGTTGCCGGGAATTACATAGTCGACCAGCGTGGGATCGCAGTTGGTATCGACGACAGCGACGACAGGGATACCCAGCTTGCGGGCTTCCTTTACGGCGATGGTCTCGTTGTTCGAATCGACGACGAACAGCGCGTCCGGCAGGCGGCGCATGTTCTTGATACCCGCAAGATTTGCCTGCAAGTGCTTGCGCTCGCGTTCCAGCTTGATGACTTCCTTCTTGGTCATCAGGTCGTAGCGGCCGTCGGTGGCCATTTCATCTAGTTCCTGAAGGCGCTTCACAGACTTTTGCACGGTCGTCCAGTTGGTCAGCAGACCGCCCAGCCAGCGCTGGTTGATGTAGAACATGCCGCAGCGAGTGGCTTCCTCGGCAATGGCGTCCTGCGCTTGCCGCTTGGTGCCGACAAAAAGAATCGTTTTGCCATCGAGTGCCAGGTCGGTGACGTACTTGCTGGCTTCCTTGAACATCTTCAAGGTCTTCTGCAGGTCGATGATGTAGATCCCGTTGCGCTCGCCGAAGATATATTCCTTCATCCGCGGGTTCCAGCGTTTTGTCTGATGCCCAAAGTGGACTCCCGCTTCGAGCAGCTCCTTCATGGTGATAGTGGCCAAACGACCTCCTTATGATTTGCATCCTGCCGGTTTGTCGAAACCGGCTTGGATTTATCCCCGCAGGGAAATTTTTGCCGCTGTAAAAACTGATTACCGCTTCGAGAACTGGAAGCGCTTGCGCGCGCCCTTCTGCCCATACTTCTTGCGTTCCTTCATGCGCGCGTCCCGAGTTAAAAATCCTTGTTCCTTCAGGCTGCCGCGCAGTTCCGCGTTGTATTCGAGTAAAGCGCGCGCCGTTCCCATCTTGACGGCATCCGCCTGCGCGGTTACGCCGCCGCCTTTTACCGTCGTCACCGTGTCGAATGCGGCCGCAAGATCGGTTGCAACGAGAGCTCTGCGCGCCGCAATGCGCTGCTGCTCGGTGACGAAATAATCCTCAAAGGCGCGGCCGTTCACGGTAATGCTGCCGCTGCCTGGCCGCAAAAACACGCGAGCAATGCTGGTCTTGCGCCGTCCCGTTCCGTAATACTGAATCGTCTCTGCCATCGAATCCTTCGCGTTTCCTTAGAATCTCGTAAAAAACCTTGGGTGACCCATCCTGTGCGGGTCGCCGCGGCGACCAAAGGCTGGGATACTATCCCTTCAGCGTCATCGCGACCGGCTTCTGCGCGTCGTGCGGATGCGTATTGCCGCGATAGACCTTCAATTTCGTTCCCATCTGCCGACCCATTTTCGACTTGGGCAGCATGCCCAGGATCGCCTGCTCGACCACGCGGTCCGGGCGACGCGCCATCAGCCGCACAAACGACTCTTCACGCAGCCCGCCGGGAAATCCGGTGTAGCGACGATACATCTTCTGCTGGCTTTTCAAACCGGTGAGACGAACCTTCTCGGCATTCAGCACGATGACATGGTCGCCGGTGTCGATATAGGGCGTGTACTGCGGACTGTTCTTTCCGCTCAGCACACGGGCGGCCTCGGTCGCCAGGCGTCCCAGGGTCTTTCCGCTGGCATCCAGCACATACCACTTGCGCGCAATGTCCTGCGGGCGCGGAATAAAAGTAGACATCGTTCCAGTTCTCCCAAATCGACTTCTCAAAAACCATTCTCACGAGGCAGAGCGCACCGGACGACCATCTGCCCGGAAAATCTGCTGCAAATCACGCGATGGAGCGCAGAGAGCAAAACCCATTGCAGCGTCGAGGGGCGATCAAACCGAAAGACGCTTACGTACCGCCATCGCACCGGAAGGTGCCTGGCAAGTGAACGCAATACTGCGCAAGGACTTAAGGATAGCGAAAACGACAGGCAGAGTCAATAAAAACAGCCGGCACCGAGACGCTTTCCTCCGGATCCTGCGACCTGATTGCCATTCGAGCGGTTGAATCGCAGTTCTAATACGAAATCATTGACGAGACAATCTATCCCTGTTTAGTCTAGGCGTATTGAGGAATAGCCTATGAATTTCCGGACCGCACCGAAACGAAAAGCCGAACCGCGCGACCTGTTCCCCGGCGCATTGGAGATGATGGTTCTCCAGACGCTCCGCTGGCAGCCGATGCATGGCTACGCGCTGGTGCAGCACATCCAACAGCGGTCAAAGGAGCTGCTGCAGGTGGAGGAAGGTTCGCTCTACCCGGCGCTGCAGCGCATGCTGAAAACGGGCCTGGTCGAAGCGGAATGGAAGATTTCGCCGACCAACCGACGCGTACGGACGTACAAGATCACATCCCGAGGAGTGAAGCATCTGGAACATGAACGGTCGCGCTTCGAGCAAATGCTCGAAGGCATCTCGCTCGTGCTGACACCCGAATCTTCCTGAGAGCTTGGTGCCTGGGTGCCTGCCCCGAACTTGTCGAGGGGTCTCGATTTTGAGATGTGGGATCGAAACGAAGAGATGGGGAGCGCGGCATGAACCTGTTCACACAAATATTCCAGCGCAAAAAGATGACGGACGATCTGTCCGAAGAGATGCGACAGCATCTGGAGGAAAAGATCGAGGCGTTCATGGCAGCCGGAATGCCGCGGGAAGACGCCGTCCACGCCGGGCGACGCGCCTTCGGCAACGCCACGCTCATCGAGCAGCGCAGCCGCGAGGTCTGGATGTGGCCGTGGATCGAAAGCCTATGGGCGGACGTGAAGTTCGCGCTGCGCCAACTGCGCAAATCGCCCGGCTTTGCCATCACGGCCATCCTGACCCTGGCGCTCGGCATCGGCATAAACACTGCCTTGTTCTCAATCGTGGACACAGTCCTTCTGCATCCGATTGCCTTGCCACAACCGGACGAACTAGTTGCCGTCGATGCCAGCAAGCCGAATTTTGAGGACGGCTCCATTTCCTATCTCAATTTTCGTGACTGGCAAAGGGAAAACCACTGCTTTTCGGCACTCGCTGTTTTTCGCCATACTGGTTTTGTATTGACGAGATTGGGCCACGCAGAGCGTATTCACGGCGACTATGTTTCTTCGGACCTTTTTTCGTTGCTTGGAGTCAAACCCGTTCTGGGCAGGTTATTCACGATCAGAGAAGATGAACCTGGTCGCGGGCCGGTGGTTCTGATTAGCGAGGGGTTGTGGGCACGCAAGTTTGGTTTGATGCCCGATGTGATCGGAAAGACTCTTGCCCTCAGTGGGCGAGACTTTACGATCATCGGCGTAATCCCGGCGAACTTTGACCTTTCGTTCTCCACCTTTAGACCGGGAGATGTCTATGTGCCAATTGGACAATGGCAGAGCGCGCCACTAAACGATCGCAGCGCAGGACTGAGTATTCACGGCGTTGCACGTCTTCTTCCTGACGCAACTCTTGCCCAGGCACAAGCAGACATGACTGCCGTCTCCGAGCATCTCGCTGCCGCATATCCGGAAGACGACCACGGCATCTCTGCCAGCCTTACTTCTTTACGACGCAAAATCGTGGGTGGTGTACAACCAGTTCTGTTGGCCCTGCTTGGTGCAGTGGGATTTGTTCTTCTCATCGCCTGCATTAACGTAGCCAACCTGCTACTTGCGCGGTCGAACACGCGAGCACACGAATTTGCTGTTCGCCTCTCGCTGGGAGCTAGCCGTACACGTATCGTTCGACAGTTACTTACCGAAAGCACATTGCTGTCTCTTGCTGGCGGAGCCCTCGGCCTCTTACTAGCAGCTTGGGGGGCGCGTGCCGCGGTGAAGCTTGTGCCTGCTGCACTTCCTCGTACTTCGGAAATTCATCTCAGCCTGTTCGCACTTGGGACAACATTTGTAATTTCTCTTACAACAGGGATTCTTTTTGGGTTGCTCCCCGCGTGGAAACTCGCAACTCAGCGACCACAAATTGCGATGAAAGAAAATAGCCGGGGTATTAGCGGAGTACGGCATCGGACTCAGGATGCGCTGGTGATTTTCGAAATATCCGCCGCTCTCGTATTGCTTGTAGCTACCGGGCTCATGATTCGCAGCCTGGTTGTGCTCTCAAACAGCAATCCCGGCTTCGACCCCAAGGGAGTTCTCACTTTTAGCCTGTCCGTACCTTATTCCCCAACTGCTGCCACTGGCGAAGTACAAACCTACTTCCGCGAAGTTGATCGTCAGATAAAACGAGTGCATGGGGTTCAGGCGGTTTCATTTTCGTGGGGGTCGATGCCCATGACCGGAAATGACGATGAGCAACTGTTCTGGCTCAATAACGAACCCAAAGCGGCTGATTTGAATGACATGCACTGGGCTCTTCGGTACATCGTTGAGCCCGATTACCTCCAAGTGATGCACATTCCGCTTTTGCGCGGCCGCTTCCTTACTGATGAGGACCGCGCAAACACTCCTCCGGTTGCTGTCGTAGATGAATCATTCGCGCGCAAATATTTTGGCAGCAGCAATCCTGTTGGAAAGCTGCTCAACCTCGATGGAGTCGATAAGAAAGTCGAGATCGTGGGCGTTGTCGGACACGTTATGCAGTGGGCGCTCGATAATGACGCGGGCTATTCACTGCGCTCTCAAATCTATTTGTCATCTGCGCAATCGCTTGGTGGCCAGTCAATTTCCCCTTCGGGCATTGTCTCCGATATCTTCGCCCGCGCCGATAATGCCAGCCGGGTCTTCCCAGAAATCCAGCGCACCCTGCATCAAATGAATCCAGAACAGGTTGCATACTCACCGGAGACTATCTCACAAGTCATCGAGACAACACTTGCAGCGCGGCTATTTTTCATGATTTTGCTGGGTATTTTTGCTGGTCTCGCTCTGCTGCTCGCCAGTATCGGCCTGTACGGAGTTATCTCGTACCTCGTCGGCCAACGCACTCAGGAAATGGCCATACGCATGGCTGTGGGCGCCAACCGCGGAACTGTTCTCTTGTATGTGTTGAGGGGCGGAGCAAAACTTGCCCTCTTTGGAATTGGCATCGGAATATTCGCGGCCCTTGCCCTGACTCATTTGCTGACAAGCATCTCCATTGCAGGAAGCCCGATGATCTACGGCGTGCGATCTTACGATCCGCTCACCCTGGCAGTCGTGAGCGCGCTCCTTACGGTGGTTACACTTGCCGCCTGTTATTTTCCGGCGCGGCGGGCGGCGAGTGTCGATCCCATGCAAGCGCTCCGGGCGGAATAGAGGAATAGATGCGCTTGCTGACGCAGATTTTCTCACGGCGGCAGATGACGGACGATCTCTCCGAAGAGATGCGGCAGCATCTCGAGGAAAAGATCGAAGCGTTCGTGGCCGGAGGCATGGCGCGCGAGGAAGCCGTCCACGCCGCGCGGCGCGCCTTCGGCAACGCCACATTGATCGAGCAGCGCAGCCGGGAAATCTGGATGTGGCCGTGGATCGAATCCCTTTGGGCGGACGTGAAGTTCGCGCTGCGGCAACTCCGCAAATCGCCGGGCTTTGCGGTTACTGCCATCCTCACACTTGCGCTCGGCATTGGCGCGACGACAGCGATGTTTTCTGTGATCCGCGCAGTCTTATTAAAACCTCTCGACTACCATGACCCGGATCGTCTGGTTTTGCTGAGCAGCAGCGTCACGCCGATTCACTTCGATGAAATGATTTCCTCTGCCCGATCTTATAACGGCCTTGGGGCTTACAGCGGCAAGGAGGATCTAGCTCTTTCCGGCGACGGTCAGCCGGAAGTTTTGAAAGGTGTGCGAGTTTCAGGCAATTTTCTCAACATTCTCGGTATCCAGCCGCTGATGGGTCGCAGCTTTCTTCCCGCGGAGGATAAGCCGGGCGCACCCAACGTGGCTATGATCAGCGTTGAACTCTGGCAACAGCGTTTCAATGGATCGCCCTCCATCGTAGGCCGATCAGTAACGCTGGCGGGTACCGCATATACCATCATCGGTGTTCTGCCACGGAAGTTTAAATTTCCATTTGCTGCAACGGATGTGTGGCTTACAAGACCTTCGGAATGGTCGGTTCTCGATCCGCAGTCCCGACGCATCAGCCCGATTTTGCAAGTATTCGGCAGACTGAAGCCGGCAGTCGATATCCAGCACGCCAATGCAGAACTCACCATTATTGATCGTGAATATGATACTGCTCATCCGGACATGCTCGACACCGATAAGAGCATTGCACAGCGATTGAATCGCCCTCCCACTCATCTTGAATTCCTGAAGAATCAACTCGTTTCCGACATCCAACCAAAACTTTGGCTGCTCTTTGGCACGGTAGGATTTGTACTGTTGATCGTGTGCGCAAACATTGCAAGCCTCTTGCTTGCCCGTTCAACGACCCGGTCGCGGGAATTTGCAGTACGGGCTGCAATCGGGGCCGGGCCGCGCCGGATCGTTGGACAACTCCTTACCGAAAGTATTCTGCTGTCGCTCATTGGCGGGTGTTTCGGCCTCGCTCTTGCAGAATTGGCTGTGAAGGCGGTCCGCGGCATGACGGTACTCGATCTTCCGCGATCCGGTGAGATCACGATCGATGGGACGGTGCTTTTATTTGCGGTCATTCTCTCGCTGTTTACCGGTCTCCTTTTCGGGTCAGCGCCTTCGCTCTCGGCATCTCGACCGAATCTCGCGGGCGTATTGCGAGGAAGTGGGGAAGGGACAATCTCTGCCAGCCAAAAGCCGTCGTTCTTCCACCTCAATCCACGCAGCCTGTTGGTTATCGGGCAGGTGGCGCTCTCAACTGTGCTGCTGATCGGGGCGGCACTGCTGATCGAAAGCCTTGCTCGGGTGTATCGCGTCGATCCAGGCTTTCAAGTTTCAAACATACTTACGATGAGCCTTACCCCTTCGCCAACGCGATACGATACGGAGCAAAAGAGAGCTGCTTTTTACAATGCGATCGTAGAGCGTGTTGAATCGTTGCCTGGAATTAGAAGCGCCGCGATAACGCGGACGTTGCCTATGACAGGCTTTGGGGGCTCTCCGGTACAGGTCACAGGAAGACCGGACATGAGGTTGAATGAGCGTCCAATCGCCATTTTTCAGAACATCACGCCTGAATATTTCCAAACCATGACGATTGCTCTCAAGCGTGGACGAGAGTTCACGGCCCATGATGATGCCGCGAGCATGCCAGTTGCGATTATCGATGAAAGCATGGCACGTCGCTTCTGGCCGCGGTATCCGAACGGCCCGAGCCCCATTGGCCAGCACCTCCTGATTGGCGCGCATTCTCAGCCAACGGAGATTGTTGGCGTTGTAACGGACATTCACCAGGGGGGCCTGGATCTGGAGCCGAGACCTGGCGTCTATCTCTCCTCCGCACAACAACCTCCTGAGTCCGCAATGCTGGCTGTGCGAACCGCAGGTGATCCATTGTCGTTTGCCAATGCAGTTCGCAATCGGATATTGATACTGGACCCTAACCAGCCCGTTTCGGAAGTCGCTTCTATGAGCGAGATCGTGGATGCGTCCGAAGATCAGCTACGGGTGATGATGACGCTGTTAGGAATTTTTGCTGGAGCAGCGACCATCATCGCCGTCGTTGGGCTTTACGGCGTCATCGCCTATTCAGTGACACAGCGGGCAAAAGAAATAGGGATTCGCAGGGCGCTTGGGGCACCACGCGGAAACATCCTTTCATTAGTGGTTGGGCATGGACTGCGCGTTGCCCTTGTGGGTATTTTGCTCGGTCTCTGCGGCGCCTACGTTCTCGCGCGGGTATTGCAAGGATTGCTGTTTCAGATCGTCCCTACTGATCCACGAACCTATGCAGGAATTGCTTTTCTGTTCGTTGTCGTAGCCGGAACTGCGAGTTACATTCCCGCTCGCCGCGCGGCGTCCATCGATCCCATGCAGGCGCTGCGAGCGGAATAAGGCGGAATCGGAAGCTGCGGCGCTGGATACAACCCCCAGGCGGAATTTTGTATCCCTATCAACGAGAAAACACTATGAAAAACAAATTGTTCAGCGCAGTTCTTCTTGGCTCCATACTTTCGATGGGACTGCCGGCGGTTTCGGCGCAAAGCGTTTCGCAGGACATGAAAAATGCGGGGCACCACACGAAAGACGCCGCGAAAGACACGGGGCACGCGGTGAAACACGGGACTAAGAAGACTTGGCACGCCACCAAGCATGGCACCAAGAAGGCCGCGCATGCGACTGCCCACAAAACGGATGAGGGCGCGCACAAGGTGGAGCGGAAAACGAATCCAGACCGATAGCGGTCAATTCCATAGGTGTAGACCAAGCACGCAGGTCCCTCCACTTCGTTCCCGCCTCCGGCGGCAACTCCGGTCGGAATGACAAACCTATCGACGAGACAGCTTCTCGTCTGGGCCGATTGACATGGGTTCGGCGAGGATCGCGATGCCTGCCATGTTGGCCCTATCAACTACCGCCGCGAGATCGAAGATAAGGGTGCGTCCGGCCTCGATGGAGAGGCAGGTGGCGCCGGCTTGCTGCATTGCCGCAACGGTGGCCGGGCCAATCACGGGAACGTCGAAGCGCATGTCCTGGTTCGGTTTGGCGACTTTTACGACAGTTAGCGAAGGGGCTAACGTAGCCTCGGTGCTCTCCGCCGCGCCATCGATGGCCTGCGCCCGCAAAATCCCGCCCGCGCGGAGAATCGTTGCGTCCGTGCCGTCCATTGCTTCGACGGCGACGCAGGCCTGGGCGGCGACAACCACGGTTTGACCGATGTCATGGGCGGCCAGCGCGCGCGCCACGCCTCGGCCGTATTCGATATCCCGCCGTTCGCGCTCGTTCGGAGCGCGCGCAGTGATAACGCCCGATAGCGCCAACAACGGTTCCAGAAATGTCGTCGAGGAGCGTAGTTCAATACCTTCCTCGTGCAATACCCTTGCAATTGCGCCGAGGAGACCGTCCGTATTGCGCGTGGCCAGCGAGAGCAGTAGTTTCGCCAGCCGCCGGTCTGGGCGAATCGTGGAGAAAATCTGCTTATGTTTCACCTGGCCGGCCATGACGGCCTGGGTGACGCCTTCCTGCTGAAACATCTCGATCAATCGCGCCAGGTCGCCCAGCGATAGCCAATGGACGCGGATGCCGGGATCGTTTGCGGCACGGGTGTCGATCTCCGGGTCCGTTTCCTCGCGAATCGCCGCGACGACCACTGTTGTGCCGTGAGCGCGCGCGGCATCGAGCAGCAGAAACGGAAAACGTCCGTTGCCGGCGATTAAGCCGAGTGTCGCGGGAGCGAATTGGTTGGACTTCATGGATATAACCCACTTCCACTCTAGCGCCAAAGAACGGCGCTAGAACGGGGCACCGCGCAAACAGCAGGTTCCTCGACTTCGTCCGCCGCGGACTTCGCTCGGGATGACAAATCTATCTCTATTTGTGAGAAGTTATCGATACTTCGCCGATTAACAATTTCTACTTAATCACGCCGCGCGAGGAGCTCTCAATAAACGCGATTAAATATTTCACTTCCTCGCTGAGAGTTTCGCTCGTCTTGATCTTTTCCAGCGCCTGGGTCGTGTTCAACTTTGCCGCCAGCAGCGTGCGATACGCGCGATGCAAACCGCGTACTTGCTCCGGCGAAAATCCGCGGCGCTCCAGGCCGACTTTATTCAAGCTGAAGGCATGTGTTTCGCGTGTGGCGGAGGTCAATGAGAACGGCAAAACATCCTGTGTAATTGTCGTGCCGCCGCCGACGTAGGAGTGCATCCCAATGCGGCAATACTGATGCACGGGGCAAAGCGCACCCACGGTGGCGTGATCCTCAACGGTGACATGTCCGGCGAGCGCGGCAGCGTTGGCCACGATGCAGAAATTGCCGATCTGGCTATCGTGACCGATGTGCGCGTAGGCCATGATCAGGCAATCGCTACCAATGCGAGTCGTTCCGCCTCCGCCAGCAGTACCGCGGGAAATGGTGACGCATTCGCGGATGGTGTTGCGGTCGCCCATTTCAAGCCTCGTCGGCTCGCCCCTGTATTTCAAATCCTGCGGAGCGACGCCGACCGAGGCGAAAGGGAAAATTCGGTTCTTTTCGCCGAGCCGCGTATGCCCGTCCAGCACCACGTGGGAAACGAGCTCGCAGTTTTCGCCAAGCGCGACATCGGGGCCGATCGTACAGTACGGGCCGACCTTGCAACCCGAGCCAATCGTTGCGGATTCCGCCACAATGGCGGTGGCATGAACGGTCGCCGTGGGATGAATGCTCACGCGATGACTTCGGCCTCGGCGGGCAGCCTCTCTTGCGCGGCGGAACCGGCCGCGCCCGCTTTGGGATTGCGCGGCACCATCTGCGAGGTCACAACGCCTTCGCAGGCGAGCTTGCCGTCGACGAACGCTTTCCCCTGCATCCGCATCAGGCGACTGCGCCAGTTGAGCACGTCAATTTCCAGCCGCACCTGATCGCCCGGAAAAACCGGGCGGCGAAAGCGCGCGTGCTCCACGCCGGTAAAGACCACCAATTTTTCGGTAGGATCCGGAGACTCGAGCATGACCAGGATGCACCCAGCCTGCGCTAAAGCTTCCAGGAGCAACACGCCCGGCATGATGGGATAACCGGGGAAATGGCCCTGAAAACAGGGCTCGTTTACGGTGACGTTTTTTAGGGCGACCACACGCTGTTTGCGAACCACTTCCACCACGCGGTCAATCATCAGGAAAGGATAACGATGGGGAAGCAGCTCCATAATGCGGACAATATCGAGAGGAGCGCTCAATTCGTTCGGCGCGGCATTTGTGCTTTCAAGGTTTTCCATGGCTGCCCAGCCGATTATAAAACGGCGGACCGCTCCGTCGGCTCGGCTTTTAATTCCTTGTCGTAGCGCGCCTTCAGTTCCCGATAGCGGCTGGGATGCGACGCGCCGAGCAAATGGTCGCCGAGTTGGTCGAGAAATCCGTGCCATCCCGCACCGAGGCCGGCCAGCAGTTCCGGACGCACTCCGATGTGGGAGAGATGCAATCGCGTTTCCTGCGCCGTTCCATTGAGTTCCCATTTGACGAGCGAATCTCCCCAGGTGTAGATCAGCAGCATCGGCGGATCCAGGCTGCAGATGATCCCTTCGAGAGCGCCTTCCGCGGAAAAATCGATATGGATCACGCCGCCGACGCGCATATCGATCCGGGTGGGATATTTCATCCAGGCGCTCACTTCATCCTGGTCGGAAATCGCGGCCCAGACCCGCTCCAAATCTCGCGGGTAGGACCGATCCCATTCCGCGCGGTAGAGCGTCTCTACTCTGGCAATATCGTTGTTCACTTCCGCATTCTTGGTCATAAGCACCCTCCACTTTACTTGAGATGTGCGGCGACGCGATCGGGATCGAACAGTCCTTCGGGCAACGCGGGATTGTATTGAACATCCTGCAAATAACGCTGGCTGACGGTCTCGCCATTGTGCGTCCGCGTGATGGTGAACGGCGTGGCAATGCCGTCGATCGTGTGGTAATCGTCGTACTGCACAGCGTCCAGATTCTTATCGTGAAACTGCGGATCGTGCCAGGAAAAGCTGAGCTGCGATGGAAGATGGGTGGTGGCATCGATCTCCAACGTGATAGCGTCGTTGCTCCGGCTGAGAACCGTCACTTTGTCCATCAGTTTCCGCTGCATCAAAGCGTGACCTTCGTAGAGCAGCATGGTCTTAGGATCACGAAGCCATCCCCGCAAGGCCATGCCGAGCGAATGATCGCGCCAGCGAAGGTAGCTTGCCAACTGCACAGGCGGCAGATCACGTTTGCCCCGATAGGTGATCTCCCAACCCTGGCGACCGGCATCGATCTGCACTACTCGTCCTTTGCTAGCAAAATCGATGCGTTCTCGCATTGGCAGTGAATTGGTGGGAAACGCAGTCGTTTCGACGGTCTGCGCCACAATGCCAGTGGGATCGCCGTGAAAAAATGCCGCCGTTCGCCCGGTGGTACGCACGGCGTGCAGGTCGAGCCACGCCGGGCCGCCGAGCGCTTGAATCGCCGCCGTCAATATCCCATGCGCTTTTTTCTGGTTGGCCGCGGCTTCCACATTGCTGGATTGCCCGAGTAACAGATACGGCCAGAGCAGGCAAAGCATCGGCAGCCATTTTATTGCGACGCTAGAATATTTCTTTGCCTGAGGGGATATCGCGCTTTGCGAGTAGCATCGCCTATCCTGCCAGAACCGCGCCGCCGTTGACATTGAAGACCTCTCCGCTGATGAAGCCGGCGAATGGCGTGCACAGAAATAGCACAGGGCCTGCGATCTCCTCCGCCGTCGCCGCACGGCCCGCCGGAATCACGGAAAACACTTTATCGCGCTTCTCAGGGTTGCGCAGCGTGGCCGCGGACATGTCGGTATCCACCCAACCCGGCGCGACGCAGTTCACGTGAATGCCATCGCGGATCAACTCGCTCGACAAACTTTTTGTGAAGCTGATGATTGCGCCTTTGGAGGCGGCGTAATCGGAGTGCATCGCTTCCCCGCGCTGGCCCGCCGTCGAGCTGATCAAGACGATGTGTCCTGCTGCCGCATTCGGCGCGGACCTCGCTTGTTTTTTGATCTGGGCCACGGCCGCTTGCGTTAGTCCAAAAACGCTGTCGAGATTCACATGGATGGTCTGATGCCACTGCGCGTCGGTCATGGATTCAATCGGCGCATCATGTGGCGGCCAGATGCCGTGGTTGACCACCATGCAGTCGAGTCTGCCGAAGGCGCGCACCGTATCTTCCACCAGAGCTCTGCCGGAGGCCGGGGTGCTCAATTCCCGATGCACGGCAACGCAGCGTTCGGCACCGCCGCAATCGGCGGCGAGATCTTCAGCTTCCTTGCGAGCACTGCGATAGTTGAAGACAACTTTTGCGCCAGCCTGAACAAATAAACACACCGTGGCCGCTCCGATGCCGCGCGATCCGCCGGTAATTAACGCAACTTTTCCGCTGAGCGAAAGGACGACTCCCTGGCCTTCCGTCTTGTCTGACTCCTTATTTGCCATAGGTTGACGCTAAAAGAAGCGGCGCGATCGTGCAACTCTTGTTGCGCGCCGTTAGTGTGTTCCGGGGCATGGCGGGGCAACGTACTGTCCGACCGCCATCTGCTGCCGCCGGAGCGCGGCATCCAAAGCGCGCAGGGCGGGGGCATTTCGCGGATCGAGCAGCGACTGCGAGCAGGCCACAGCACCGCCGGAGACATCCTTCTCGAAGAACTGATGACTCCACGGCAGATACAGCAACGCGCCGTAAACGCTGGCGCAGTCGTGCGCTTTGCATCCGCTGAAGGTAACGCCGAAGCTCTGCCCCACCTGGGGCGTTAACCCGAAGTTGTCCGTGCTTGCCACCTCAAAGGGCCGCTTCAGGAAGCCGGAATCCCAGTCCATATTCGTGACGCCGCCGTCGCGCAGAAATACAACGATGCGCCAGCCATGCTTCCCGCTGGTGAGCGCCGCCGCGTACGGCGATGCATAGTCGGGCATTTCCAGCCGGTAGAGTTCCAGCTGATGGAATTGCAGCCACTGACCCATCCGCTCCAGGTCCGCGCCGGTGTAGCCTGTTTGAGCGAGAGACCTGGGCGCGCCTGCCAGCAACGCGATCGCGAGGAGGCAGGCGATGGTGGCAAGCGGAAAACGTAATCGAGGCATATCTATTCCGGACGCCGGCTTCTCAAAACTATTGCGACGGGTGCGGTCTTCCAGTAGGATGACCGATTATGAAACCCACAATTATCGTTGCCGGACTGTTCACCTTAGTACTCGCTTCGCTAAGCCCGGCGCTCGCCAAACAACACGATTACCCGATGCGGGTCCAGGTAATCCACTCCCGCTGGCATGGCCGGCGTGGCTGGTACAGCGGATACGGTCACGGAAATCTTTTCGCGCAGCAGCCCGGAAGGCCGCCGAAGCAGGGCATGGACTTCGAATACACATGCAGCAACCCAATCCGCCATACGTTTGCCCCCGATACATATCCGGCACGGTATGGCAAAAATCCGCTTGAAATAATTATGCTCCTGCCGGTGCCAGGCAGCGACAAGGGCTCCGAATGTAAAACGAAAATTGAAATGAAGGATTTTGTATATCAGGGGGGGCGGGGAGGCTCGCTGTGGTCGATCCCGCTCGCCGGAGGACCGCCGACCCCGGTGCAGGAAGGAAACCAGGACCCAAATTGAGAGCTGGGATTGAAAGCTCGCATTTTTCCATTTCTCAGTTCTTGTGCCGCCTATATAGCTCAGCCGACATCGTGGCCCTTCAAAGCACGATGCGGCATTCGACGCTCCTGCATTATTTATCCGGCGCTAAATCGCGGATTGCCGGCGTAAACCGCGCGATTTCTTCTTCCGAATTGTAATAATGCACCGACGCGCGGACCATCTCCGGCAGCCCCCGCTGTTTCGCGTCAATGAGAGCGCCGAGTATCGGCGCGACACGCACGTTGATATTCTGGTCGCGCATGCGCTCGAAGACCGCCTGGGCCGGATATCGCTCATGCGTAAATGTCACGATCCCGCATTGCGAATTTTTTCCGCTGCCAGGGAGATCGTGCACCGTGACTCCCGAAATTTCGGCGAGTTGAACCCGCAATTGTGCCGCGAGCATTGTCACGCGCGCGGCGATTTTTTCGAGACCGATCATCGTGGCGTATTCGACCGCAACGCCGAGACCCACCCGGCACGCAATGGAACTTTCCCACGCTTCGAATCTTCGTGCGTCTTCGAGGATTTCGTACCGGTCGTGCGCCGTCCAGGTCGCCGCGCGCATGTCGATCGGGACTGGCTCCAGCCTCATCCGATCCAGAAACGATTGCCGCGCATACAGAAATCCCGTGCCGCGCGGGCCGCGAAGATATTTCCGTCCTGTGGCGGAGAGCATGTCGCAACCAAGGGTTTCGACATCCAGCGGCATTTGTCCGACGGACTGACACGCGTCCAGCAAAAAAGGGATTCCATGTGCGCGTGCGATGCGACCGACCGCAGACGCCGGCTGCACCAGGCCGCCATTGGTGGGCACGTGCGTCAAAGCAATGAGCTTCACGCGCTCGCTATGCTGCGCAATCGTATGTTCCAGTGCGGGCAAAGAAATTTCCCCGTTCGGTTCACTGGGAACGACCACGATCTCAATTCCACGCTTGCGCGACGACTGCAAAAATGCCAGATAGTTGCTGGCATACTCATTTGCGGCTGTGAGAATTTTGTCTCCGGGCTGAAGGCGTTCGGCCAAGGCATAGAAAGCTGCATCCCAGGCGCGCGTGGCGCTCTCGACCAGGGCAATCTCTTCTGCCCGGCAGCCCAGCATCCGCGCAATCGAGGCATACACTCGCCCATATTCGTCCGCGGTCCGGTCAGCTGCCTCGTAGCCGCCAATCTCCGCTTCCAGATCGAGATGTGCTTTTACCCGCTCCAGCACAATCGTCGGCGGCAGGCTGGCTCCCGCATTGTTGAAGTGCAGCACCTTTTCGCATCCCGGAGTGTCCGCGCGAACCGCGGCCAGATCGATGCTCACAATTCCCCTCTGACAAGGAAAAATCCCATGCACTCTTTATACTGGGTTCCATCATGTCCAATTTTGCTCCGGTAGAAGAACAACTGGAATATCTGCAAAAAGGCGCGGCGGAAATTATTCCGCCGGCCGAGCTCCGCGCTCGCCTGGAGCACTCCCGCGCCACCGGCAAGCCGCTGCGCATCAAAGCAGGATTTGACCCGACCGCGCCTGACCTTCACCTGGGTCATACGGTGCTGATCCGCAAGCTGAAACATTTTCAGGACCTCGGCCACACGGTCATTTTCCTCATTGGAGACTTCACCAGCCTGATCGGCGACCCCAGCGGGCGCTCCGTCACGCGCAAGCCGCTGACGCGCGAAGAGATCGATCGGAATGCCGAAACCTATACAGAGCAGGTGTTCAAAATTCTGGACCGTGAGAAGACAGAGGTGCGGTTCAACTCCGAATGGCTGGACAAGCTTGGTTTTGAGGGAATGATTCGACTGGCGGCGAAGTTTACCGTTTCGCAGATGCTGGAGCGCGACGAATTCCACACCCGCTTCCAGAACGAGCAGCCGATTGCATTGCATGAAATCCTTTATCCGCTGGCAATGGCGTACGACTCGGTGGCGCTGCAGGCCGATGTTGAGTTGGGCGGCACCGACCAGAAGTTCAATCTGCTCACCGGCCGCGAATTGCAGCGCAGACTACGGCCAGCCGGCGCAGGTGGTGCTGATGATGCCGATCATCGAAGGCCTCGACGGCGTGCAGAAGATGTCGAAGTCGCTCGGCAACGCCATCGGCATCCACGAGCCGCCGCAGGAGATGTATGGCAAGCTGATGTCGATTTCCGACGAATTGATGTGGCGTTACTGGACGCTGCTGACGGACTTGCGCCCGTCGAGATCGAAAGGATGCGGCGGAGGTCGCCAGTGGCGTGCTGCATCCCATGCAGGCAAAGAAAAATTTAGCCCGCACGATTACCGCGGACTTCCATAGCAAAGAAGCGGCGCAGCACGCAGAGGAAAATTGGGCGAAACAATTTCAGCAGAAGGCGGCGCCTGAAAACCTTGAAACTGTCTATCTAAAATTTCAGGATTACGAAACGCCGTTGAACTCCGATGATAGGGCCTCTCTCAGAGGCGGCCTTACTTCTGAATACGAAGCGCGAGTGCGAGTCTTGAGGCTTAATAAGATTTTGTCTGCGTCCGGATTGGCGCAGTCGACAACAGAAGCAGATCGGAAAATCAGCGAAAAAAGCGTCACGGTCGATAGTATGACTGTAACGCGCCCTAGATTCCTTGTTGAGCCAGACATGTATAGGCTCGCCAAGGATGGATCAAGAGAATTGCGGCTCCCAATCCGAATCGGCAAGCGAATTAAATTGATCGTGCTGCAGTAATAGTGTTTTTGACGATAAAACTGCTTGTTCATCTTGCCATCCTCAAATTATTCTCATCCGCATGGCCCTCCCCAAGCCTCTCCTCGTTTGCGCCGTTTTCTATTGTTCTGTCTGCCTGTTACCGCCAAAGTTCATTCCGTAGCCGTCGGCGGGTGGCGCAAAGTTGCCTACACGCCACCGTCCACCGTGGTCGCAACGGATCCCGCCGAGGCGACCACGCTGCGCGTGCGCCCGCTCGTCATCGACGGACAGGTGAAAGACTGGACCACAGGCGAAATCCACGAGATCACCGACCGCACCTTTGTCGCGCGTCGCGCCGTGAAGTTAAATGACGCCCTGCCGGAGGAAAGAGGCGCACACTGGATCTGGGTGCTGGGGCCGTGGCTGCTGGTGGATCGCACGACCGCGCATGTGACAGTTTTGCATCTGCCGGACTTCGATCCGGCCGTTTCTCAGGTCGCCTGGTTCCGCGATTACGCGGCGTATTGCGGGGTCAACTCGACCGGCAAACACCTGTATGCGGTCGTCGCCCAGCTTGGCGTGCGGCGTCCGCTGGTGGCAAAAGCTTTAATAAATTGGACAGTAGATGATCATCCGACGCCGGCCTGCGCGCCTGCAACCTGGCAGCGCCGGCCGCTGCAGGTTGCGTTCCATCCAACCAACGGCGATGCGGTCAGCTATAAAATCTTTGGTCTCGCCTCTGCGCTGGTAGAAGGCGGAGAATCGCCGGACGAACCGTGACATTGTTTCACTACCGAGGCGCAACGTATATGCGAGCTATACCTGACTGCCATGGCGCAGGCTTCAGTTCAAAAAACATGCGGTGCCGCGGGACATCGAACGTGATGGTTTGAAAACTTTGCAGGATCCCGTTGCCGATGGCTCCCGGAATGTGCCGCGCCGGCGCGAGTTCGTTGTCTTTTGCGAGATACGCCACAGAAACATCGCGCGCTTCCGCATCTCCGATGCGTACCGCATGGATGGTACCAAGAGCCATCGGATAGTAACCGTTCAACCCATAGCCTTTGGCTGGTTCAGCATGAGTCAGGCTACTGTCCAAATGCAAGGAACGCACATAACGGTCATACAGCATCAAGGTCAGATTGCTGCCAGTGTCCACAATCATGTCAATTTTGTTGTAGACATAGCTGGCGGTCCCGACGGTGACCGGCATCACGACAAAATCCTTGCTGGGCTTCAGACCAATCCGAATGCCAGCCCCACGGTAAAAATGGTTATCGGCCGGCAACAGGATGAGCAATTTCCTTTGGAAATCCAGCTTCACCACAAAACGCTGAAAAAACGGATATCCCAGCATCCCATCCGTGGCATGACTGAAGTGCATCTCAAAGCGGCTTAAATCCAGCACAGACAGGACGCGCGCCGCTTGAACGGAATCGATCGTTACATTCACATTCTGCTGGGGAGCGGTATAGATCAGTCCGCTGCCGAAGCCAATATTTTTTTGCACATCCAGGCGCGGCTTCAATCCAAGTTGTCGCGCCGTCCTAAGATTCAAAATGTTCCTGTTGGCGCCGCTGTCCAGCATAAAAACGAATCCCGGCTTGCCGTTCAGACTCACCATCACATAGATATGCTGTTTGAAATACTCGAACGGAATCGCAATTTCACCGGCGGTGTGCCATGAAATGCTGGGCGGCGTGGGCGCGATCGGCGTTTGCTTTGTGGTCTTTCCTGGCATAGTCTGCTGTGCCCATAGACACAGGGACGATGCCAGCAACCTGAGAAGTACGCCGGCCGCCATGCCTTTCACCTCTACTCAGACATGACTATATTGCAAGGTGGGGGCGCAACCAGCGCCTGCGACACGCGATTCTCCGAATTCATGCCGGGTTCAGGGAAGAATGCATTTGAATCGCAATTGTGTTTATGGCAGCGGCATGCCGGCGGCACGGTTTGCCGACAGCTGATTGACCGGCTTTAACTCTAAAAAAATGCGGCCCGCAGGCACATCGAACACAATTTTCTGAAATTGCTCTAGAAGCGACGTGCCGATCATCCCGACACAATCTCTTCTCTGGCTGTTACCGGGATCGCTTTGCAACTGAAAGATCGCCAGGTGACTGGCTTGCGTGCGACCCATGAGCATCGACTGCAACACCCCGAGCTGTATGGGGAAATAGCCGCCGAGCCCGTACGCCTGGTGAGTTGGCTTGGCCAGGAACACGCTTTCCATGTGCGCACCGCGCACGTAGTGCGGAAAGAGCATGAGTGTAACGTCGCTGCCGGTATCGATCTCGACGTTGGCCCGCCGCTGCACGTCGCCCGTCGCCTGGAGCAAGACCGATATGGCCGCCGAGTCAGATTTCCGGGAGAGATACACCATATCTCCGGGCCCGCGATAGGTGTATCTTCTGGAGGGCAGTAATGTCAGCTCGCGCTTGTCGAAGTCGAGTACCACCACAAAGTTCTGAAGGAATGGAAATCCGAGGATGCCATCCTCACGATGGCCGAAGTGTTGCTCCAGACCGTCCAGATCGACAATGGCCATCACATTCGCCACCTGCACGCTCCCAATCCTCGCGTCAATGTCCTTCGCCGCCGCGATATGAACCTTTCCCGAACCGAGACCCAGCCCTTTTTCCTGCTTGATGCTGACCGGCTTCAGCCCGAGTGCCTCCGACGTGCGCATGCTCAAAACGTTGCTGTTCGTTCCGCTGTCCAGTAGAAAAATCATGCCCGGTCTTCCGTTCAGGGTGACCGAGACAAATATGTGGTGGTTGAAATATTCAAACGGCACAGTGATAGGTTGAAAATGCTTGGCAGGAACCAGCGGAGAAACATGCTGCGGGGGCGTGGAAAGCGGGATCAGCGTCGTTGAAAGTGCAAGAAGAAGACCGCCGAGCATAGCCGTGTCCTCCCGTTTGACAGCCATCATATGCCAAAACCGGAAAAGCTGCTCTTTTTCTTTTTTTTGTTTAGGCGCATACCATCATTTCTATGGAGAGGATCGAGGAATTATTGGAAGAAGCCGAGCGGGCGCACGGGCATCTTTGTGCCGGCCAGGTGCTCGGCGTGCGGATGGCGATGCTGGGATGCGCTCGCCTGGGCATTGACGAGCCGCGCGGCAAAGATCGCAAGCGGCTGGTCACGTTCGTCGAGATCGATCGCTGCGCCACCGACGCGATTGGCGTGGTCACCGGCTGCCGGCTGGGGAAACGCGCGCTCAAATTTCGCGATTGGGGAAAAATGGCCGCGACCTTTGTCGATGTCGAAAATGGTCGCGCCGTGCGCATTGTCGCGCGGGAATCGTCGAAGGATGCAGCGCGGGCTCTGCATCCTGAAATCAAAGAGAAGAACCGGCAGCAGATGCTCGCATATCGCGAATTGGGCGACCATGAATTATTTGCCGAGGAATGGGTGCGGGTGACTCTCGACGCCAAAGAATTTCCGGGCTATAAAAGCGAGCGCATCGCCTGCGCGGTTTGCGGGGAAGGCATCAATTACGAACGATACGTGCTGCGGGACGGAGGCAGAATGTGTCACGGATGCGCCGAGCCGGAACGCCGGTACTATCAGCCGTTGCAGAACAAGGCGGATGGCGCCGAATAACTTTCAAGGCAAAGCAAAAATGCCCGGCAAATTCGCCGGGCATTTTCGCTTTGCCTGGATACTTATTTCTTTTTTGCGGATTTCTTGGCGGAAGACTTCTTTACGGCTTTTTTTGCTGGAGATTTCTTTGCCGCGGCCGTTTTCGCCGGAGCCTTCTTTGCTGCCTTTTTGGTTGCCTTTTTCACTGCCAATTGTTTTCCCCTTGAAGGATTTGAACTGCGGTGCTTCCTTGCCGCTTTTTTCGCGGACTTCTTTACGGCCGGTCTGGCCGAAACTTTTTTTGCCGCTCTCTTTGCGCTCTTCTTTACACTCTTTTTCGCGTTCGTCTTTTTCGCCGCGGGCCGGGCGTTTGTCGCTTTCTTCGCCGATGCACTCTTGCTTGCGGACTTTACGCCGCCCCTCCGGACTGGCGTGGCAGACGGGCGTGCTGCGGCGGGTATCTTCTTCGCTGCGCTCGGGACCGATACAGCGCGCTCAGGCTCGTAAACGTCCGCGCCGGGATGGTCTTCATCGTCGTCGGATGTGACGGAAATCGTCACTTCCTCTTCCTCTTCAAAATCGTCGTTGGCATCTTCGCCAAGCTCATCGCTTTCGGCTTCGTAGCTATTGTCTTCGGACATACGATTGAATTGATCGTCGATCATCACTGCCTCCCGGGGCGCTGACGCAGCGCTTGGCTGCCTCTCACTACTTTATACACATCGCGCAGGCCGCCCGTTGTGTACAAGCATCAGAATGCTACGACTTTGCAGGAAAGACAAGTGGGAACTTTCGCGCGATGGTGACGTGCGGCTCGTTTCCGCGGAGTCAACCGGCCTTTTTCTTGTGATGATGGTTCCTGTGAGCTGCGGAATGCGTGGTCGCCACGTTGGTGGCATGTCGGCCGGATGAGCGGGAGATATCCCGCCGTTTGCGCTTGCCGGTTGAGACCTTGTTTCCGCGAGAATGCATCGGGTCGCCGCTTCGAGCCGGCCGCCGCCGCGTCCTTACGGGCTGCGACACATAAATGAGCCGCCCGGCCGAAACACGGTTGCCGCGAATGCCATTCCAGCGGCGCAACTGGCCGGTGGTCACGCCGAAGCGGTCCGCCAGCGTCACCATGGTGTCTCCGCGCCGCACGCGATAGCGCCGGTTCCGCATGACGGCTACCGGTCGCACCGGGATTGCGAGACCTTCGCCCGCATGGATGGGATCTCGAGCCTGCAACTGGTTCGCCGCTTCCAGGTCCGCCTGCTTCACGTGGAATGTCTGCGCGATCGTGGACAAGGTGTCCTCATTGCTCGCGATATGAAACCGCCAAGAGCCGCGATGTTCTTCCGGAATCATCGCGATCCGCTGCTGAAACAGCGCCGTGGTTCCGGCAGGCAGATGCAGATCGTACGGTATATCGGCGGGCGTGCTCATGCGCAGCAGCGCCGGATTCAACTGCTCAATCTCGTCCACGGTCGTGCCGGTTAGGTCGGCAACCAGATTCAGGTTGATGGCGGAATCGGTCTTCACCGTGTCGCTGACCAGCGCCGGATCCGTGGGAATGTCCGTTAATCCATACTGGTTGGGATTTTTCGCCATGATGGCGGCGGCCAGAATGATGGGAACGTAATTCTTTGTTTCCGCCGGCAGCACGTTGCGCTGGTACAGCTGCCAGAAATCCGCATAGCCAGTCCGCTGCACCGCGCGCTGCACTTTCCCGGCGCCCCAATCGTAGGCGGCCATTGCCAAATACCAGTCGCCGAACTGCTTGTGCAGTTCCTTAATGTAGCGGGCGTAGGCTTCGGTCGATTTCTGCGGATCGAAGCGCTCATCGACCCAGGAGTTGCGCACCAGCCCATAATCGTTGTGCGGCATAAACTGCCACATCCCGCCGGCTCCGCTACGCCGGTCGACAGCGCGAGGGCGGAATCCCGATTCTGCAATGGCAAGATAGATCAAATCCTTCGGAACGCCCTCGTCGGCCAGGGTTTTTTCGACCATAGCGCGATACCGACCGGCGCGAGCCAGCGAGTTTTCGATGGTGTTGTGACCTTTTCGCGTGTTGGTGAAGTAATTAATGTAACTGGCCACGTAATCGTTGACTACCAGCGGAAGGTCGGAACGTGTGAATTTCAGGTCTGCCTGCGCCCGCGCCAGCAGGTTGGGATCGACCGGGAAGGTCACGTCATTGGCGACGCCCACCGGCGTTTGCTCCTGCTGGCTGAATCCATTGCTCTGCTGCAGGGAATCCATCTCCAGAGTGTTGATCGCATCGACCGTGCTATTGAAGGCATCGTTTAGCGCAGCGTCACTCTTCAGATCGCGCCCGCTGGTCAGGTAGATGTCGACGGCCCGGTCGAAATCCGCTCGCGCCTGTTGGTACTGCGCGGCCTGGTAGAGCGCAACACCGCTGTCATAGGCCTGCTTGGCGGCCGCAATGAGCGTTTGGTCCTGCTGCTGGCGGTCTGGCGACGCGCCGGCGGCTTTGGTGGGCCCAGCGGATTTGGCAGGCGCGGACGCTGTCTGGCTATGCAGGGTCGGCGCCGTCGCGCGCGGCGACGCGCCAGCGAGCGCGGCGGGTTTCCTTGCCGGGCATCCGCACAACAAGAGTGCGAAGCCGGCCGCAACCAGGAGAAGGATTCGTCTCATCGATAGCAGACAGTGACAATTGCTTCCATTGTATGGGAACGGCTTCTCCTCAAAGCGATCTATTGCCTCTAAATCAGACAAGAGGCTCGAGAAGATAAGCGCGGCGAGAAATCGGCCATTCCAAGCGAGTCAACTGTTCCCGAAAGGGCGATGGAATGGCAATTACAGATCTCCAAGAAACTGACTTGGCCGACGCCAGACCCTTGTTCTGTTTGACCAGCGCTGAGGCAGATGCAATAGACTGAGATTGGTTCCCGCAGAGAGTATCGATGCAGTGTATGCGCGCAGCACGCTTCAAGTTTTGGATGGTCGGAATTCCGATTGGATTGGCTTTGCTGACAGCCTCAGCAGTGGCGCAGTCTTCCTCTGGCCAGGCGACGCCGTCAGGTCCCCCACAGCTTCCGACGCATCAGAACCCCAGCGGTTCCACGTCCAGTCCCGCCTCCATTCCAAACGAAGAAAATGTCACTTCTCAGGCGGCGTCCGCTGCGACCCAGAAGGCACCAGCCGCGGTTGATCCGACCGGGCCGGCGACCTCCATTGAGACATCGGAATCCATGTTCGACGTGATGGCTGCGCTGAACACGTGCGGCTACAACGAGGGCGTGTCGATCTCCGATCCAGTGCGTCAGGCCGTGCGCGACAACATCAATCAGGCATTGATGAAGTCTGCCGCCGCCCGCGACAGCCGCGACCGGCTGTGCGCTTACATCCAGCCGCACACGATGAACAGCGCCAAATTGAGCCTGGCTGCCTATATTTCTCTCGCCTTGTATTTGAACCCGCCGCCCGCATTAACACCGAACGTTGCCACATCCGATCTACCTCCTGATGCGGGTCCGCTGGTCGATTTTCTTCCGCACCTGCGAGATTTTGCTCAGGCGGTCAACCTGCACCTGGTGTGGGTTTTGAATCGTCCAGCTTACGAGGCGGAGGTCGTCAAGGCCCACGTTGCCGTGTCGCAGATGCTGGTGCAAATGGATCTCTATTTGCGGCAGCCTCCGGCGACTTATGGCACGCGCCGGTTTCTGGTAATTCTGGAGCCGCTGATTGCGCCGGGGGAAGTGAACGCGCGCGTCTACGGCGGTGACTATATCGTGGTGGAATCTCCGGTGAATGGAGAGATTGACCTGAAGCCGGTGAAGCACACCTACCTGCGGTTTGTGCTGGAGCCGCTGATCTATGCGCGATCCACGGCCATCGACCGGCTGACGCCGATTCTGGAGCTGGTGCAGCCCTCTCCGCTGCCCTATATCTATAAGAGCGATGTATTGACACTGGTGACGGAGTGCATGATCCGCGCCATTGAAGCGCACACGATGGACACGGGGGTCCCGGTTTACAAGGTTCCCGCGCACATCGATCGAAACCAGCTCGTCGCTGTGAACAATGCGGAAAACGCCTACGAACGTAAGGTCTCCGCAGTACGGCGCCAGACGGTGCAGTCGGACATGGTACAGGGTTTCATTCTGACAAAGTATTTCTACGATCAGTTCACAATATTCCAGCAGAATTCCTCCACGCTGCAGGAAGCGGTGGGGGAGATGGTCTACGGCATGAACGTCGATATCGAAAAGCGTCGCGTGCAGGATATTGTGTTTGCGTCGCACACGGATGAGGACGTCGTCGAGCCGGTCCCGCCACAGTCCGCTGCGCTGGATGAAGGAGAAAGAAAGCTGATTGCCGGCGACACCGCGGGCGCGGCCCAGCTGGCGCAACGGGCGCTTGCGGAGCACACCCACAATGCTGGACGCGCGGAGTTTATCCTGGCGCGCGCGGACATTATGAGCGGGAACATGGACGGCGCTGTGCAGGCCTTCCGACAGGCAATTCAGGTCTCTCACAATCTGCGGACGGTTGCGTGGTCCCATATTTATCTGGGTAGATTGGACGATCTGGAGGGCAATCGCACTGCGGCAATCGCCGAATATCAGGCGGCGATGCAGTCGCGGGACGGCAAAGCGGACACAAAGAACGCGGCGGAAGTGGGGTTGAAAGCGCCATTTGCTCCGCCGCAGGCAGCGCAGGACGCACCGCAACCCGCGCCGCATTCCAACCCGCCAACGCCGCAACCGCGCTGAGTTTGAGGAGTCGAAGCAACATTGGCCAGCAAGCAATCCTCACCGGCAACAGACGCAGCGACTGTGCAGCCATCGGAACATTCGACAGAGCCGGAACGCGCCGAACTCCTGGACGGTACCAAACTCACGGAACGATTGCAGGAGTTGCTGGGCTATCGATTTCGGGACCCGAAGACGCTCAATCTGGCGCTGACGCATAGCTCCGTCGCGTATGAGAAACAGGCCGATCACTCGCCGCAGGATGACAACGAACAATTGGAGTTCCTGGGCGACGCGGTTCTGGGTCTGGTGATCACCGAGCATCTTTTTCGCGCGTACCCAGATCTTGCGGAAGGCCCGCTAACATGGCTGCGGGCGCAGTTCGTCAGCCGGCAGCACCTGGGCCGGGTCGGGCAGAATCTGTCGCTGGGCGAATATCTGCATCTGGGCAAGGGTGAGGAAAAGAGCGGCGGGCGGCGGAAGACGGCGATTCTGGCCAACGCGGTGGAAGCGGTGATTGCAGCGGTCTATCTGGATGGCGGTCTGGAGCCGGCGGCCCGGCTGGCGCGCAAGTTGTTGCTGGATGAGAAACTGGAGATGTTGGCGAACGCGGCGCGAGCTGGGAAAGGCATGGGCGATTACAAATCCATGCTGCAGGAGTATTTTCAGGCGCATTCGCTGGGACAGCCCATGTATGTCGTCACGTCAGAAAACGGTCCGGACCATCGCAAGAGTTTCGGAGTGGCCGTGAAGCTTACCAATTCCAGCGATGGAGAAGAGTTTCTCGCATCGGCGACCGGCACGCGGAAGAAACACGCCGAGCAGGAGGCTGCGCGGCTGGCGCTGGAATATTTGGTTGCTTCTGAATCTGGCGAGGAGATTCCCACGCCGGGAAAGTGCCCATAATGGCAGAGCAGCTTTCCACTCCGTCGATTCCGTCGCCGCCTACGATATCCGCATTGCCTGTAAACCGGGCACCCGCGCCTGCGCCTCCAGCCAAGATCATCCATCATCACGAAGTGCTGACGCTGATGCAGACCACATTGACCTTTCTGGTGAGCGCGCTTTTCGTTTTGACATTCATTGCGCAGCCCTACCGGATTCCATCAGGTTCGATGGAAGATACGCTGCTGATTGGAGATTTTCTACTGGTGAACAAGACGATTTTTGCGCCGCCGGGGCCCTGGAAACACCTGTTGGGATATGCGCCGATCAGGCGGGATGACATTGTGGTGTTTCATTATCCGGTGGACAATTCGATGCACCTGGTGAAGCGCGTTATCGGAGTTCCGGGAGACAGAATCCATCTGCATAATGGAGGCGTGTATGTGAATGACCGCTTGCAGTACGAGCCGTTTGCCTTATATATCCCCACCTATCCCAGTGCGTTTCGGGACGATTTTCCCACCTCGACTTACACCGATCCGGCAGTGGGCACCCGATGGTGGAGGGACATGAAGCAGGATATGCAGGACGGCGAACTGGTAATTCCTCGGGGAGAATACTTTGTCCTCGGCGACAATCGGAATGATAGCCTGGACAGCCGATACTGGGGATTTGTGCCACGGCAGAATATCGTGGGACAGCCGCTTCTTGTTTATTTCTCGATCGTTACCGCGGGCAGGTCGGAGATCACCGGGCTGACCAGTGATAGACTGGCCCACGAACACGGTTGGTGGGGCAATGTGGCAGGCTTCGCCCGCTGGGACAGGATTTTTCACGTAATTCACTAGCGGTCTCATAAATGGATTTGTCATTCCGAGCGGAGCGCAGCGAAGTCGAGGAACCTGCTGTTTGCCGGCAAAACGCGAGGCCCTTCGCTCCGCTCAGAATGACACCTTTGGCTTATGAGACAACTTCGAGCGGAGTGTCCGAAATTCAGGTTCTTTATCCCCACCCAATCCAAATGAAGGCTTGCGTGGGGCATCCAGCGTCCGCTCAGTAACGATCGTTGTTATCAATGGAGAAAACTTTGGCAGGCAAGGAACCCGCGCAAGACCCTTCCAACATTCGGCACGAAGAGACCCCGTTCGAGTTTTTTGCCTCCATCTGTGTCGTCCTGGTTGTCGGATTGTTTGTCATCACATTTATTTTCCAGAACTTCGAGATACCCTCGTCGTCGATGGAAAAAACGCTGCTGATCGGCGATCACGTTCTGGTGGATCGGGTCACGTTTGCGCCTTCGACCCGTTGGGCGCCGTTCGTCTATTACCGAAACATCCGCCGCGGCGACATCATTGTGTTTTACAAGCCGGGTGAGCCGAAACTGTTTCTTGTCAAGCGGGTAATTGGGATCCCGGGCGACCGTCTTCATCTGGAACACGGAGTGGTTTACCTGAATGGGAAGGCGCAAAACATGCCATACGCGACTCTTCCATCCGATGACGGCAATCCGAACGACGAATATTATTCATATCGCGACGATTTTCCGGCTGTGCCGCCGCCTCCGGACTCGGATGTGACGGCGACGTGGGCGGTGAATCTGCCGACGCACGTTGAAAACGGCAATCTCGTCGTTCCGAAGGGCGATTATTTCGCCATGGGCGATAACCGGCTGGTCTCGCTCGACAGCCGCTACTGGGGCTTTGTGCCGCGCGCGAATATTATCGGCCGGCCGATGTTCGTGTATTGGTCGTTCGTCACGCCGGAAGACCAGATCGACAAGACATCCATCGGCGACCGGCTCGCTTTCATAGGGCACATTGTGGTCCACTTCTTCGATCAGACCCGCTGGCATCGAATGTTCCATCGGGTGCTGTGACCACAGGTCTCCAGCAGCCGAAGAATCCATGCACCCGATAATCGAACCCGCTAGTTCGACCGGCCCGCAAACGGAAAGCCGATTGCCGGCAGCAACCAAATCGCGGCGAGTGCGGTTTCGGCTGGTTGCCTGGACCGGATTATTGCTCCTTCTACTGGTCGTAGTTCCTCCGTTCGTGAGCATCGACCATTTCCGCCGGAGCATTATTCAGTCGATCAGCGCCGGCCTTGGACGTCCCGTGCATGCCGGCGGAGTGGAACTGACTCTATTTCCGCGTCCGGCTTTCGTGCTCCACAACCTGACTGTGGCGGAAGACCCAGCTTACGGAGCCGAGCCGGTCATGATGGCCGCAACGGTAACGGCAAGTCTCCGTGCCAGCACGCTGTGGCATCGCAGGGTGGAAATCGCAAGCCTCCACTTTGACGCGCCGAGTGTGAATCTTGCGCGCGATGGCCAGGGACACTGGAACTTCGAATCGCTTCTTCGCAACTCCCCGGCATTGCATTCGCGAGCTGCGTCCGGCTCGATGCCGCGCCTGCCGTTTCCTTATGTCGAAGCGACGGATGCGCGAATCAACTTCAAAATGGGACCGGAAAAGCTCCCGTTTTCTCTGGAAGGAGCAGACCTCGCAGTCTGGAAGGAATCGGGCAACGAGTGGCATCTGCGCATCCGGGCGCGTCCTGTGCGGACAGATTTGACCGTCGCGGATTCCGGTGAAATTCGCGGCGAAGGCGTTTTGAAAGCGGGACAAGTGCTCGTGGACTCTCCACTCAGCGCGCACCTGGAGTGGCGTCAGGTGGAGCTCGGAGAAATGGGCCGTGTGCTTCATGGCCAAGATGACGGTTGGCGAGGAATGGTGGACTGGACAGCACAAGCGCGAGGCACACCGGCAAAGGCATTGCTGATATCGAACATTCAGATTGAGGATTTTCATCGCGCCGAGTTTGTTCCGCCGAACGAACTGGACCTGACATCCCAATGTCGGGGGCAGTACGCGCTCGACAGCCAGGACCAGAATTCGGACCAGGATTCCATGGAATGCATCGTTCCGCTGGGAAACGGACAATTGTTGCTGCGGGGCGGATTTACCGGCGTGGCGTCTGGAACGAGTTCCAATGCGCAGACTGTTTCGTCTCGCGCATCCCTGCAAATCGAATTGCAACATGCTCCCGCGGAATTCTTTCTGGACCTGCTTCGTCACATCCATCCCGGCGTAGCGAACGATGCTTCTGCATCCGGAGAGGTAAATGGCAAGGTGGACTGCGACGCTGGATATCCCGACATGCCGCAGGCATGCAGCGGTCAGATCCGGTCCGCGGCAGCTACGGTTTCTCTGCCTGGAGTGCAGCATCCACTTAGGTTTTCACCAATTATGCTCTCGAGGGCCGCGGCAGGTGGACAATCGGCGCGGACGGGGCGATGGATGGAATTCCAGGCTGCGAAGCGGAGCCCGAATGAACCGCAAGTCGGCACCCCTCTCCTCTGGTACCTAGCGCCAGTCCATGTTTCCCTGGGCGGTCCCAATCCAGCGACGATCACAGGCACGCTGAATTCGACCGGCTCCGCGCTGAAGATCAGCGGTGCGGCGGATTTGGCCGAACTGGCAAAATTGGTAAAGGTCCTGAGAGCTCCCGCATTTTCGGGTGGAGTTCAGTCGATGCATGGCAATGCGCAACTGGCGCTCTCGCTGACCAGTACATGGCTGCCCCAAACGGCACCTCCTGAGTCCACCGAGACAAGCGCAGATCCGTTTGTACAGTTTTTGCCGTCGCGCTGGGCGGGCAGTCTGCAAATCCATGACGCAGCGCTGAAACTCGCATTGTTGCCCGCCACTCTCCATCTGGCGTCAGCCCAGGTAAATTTCAACTCCGGCAGCGTGGAATGGACGCACCTGAACGGAACGTTTGCACATACTTCATTTGATGGAAGTGTGCGCTGGCGGACACCCTGCTCGACGTGGAAATCCGCCTGCGGGCGCGCCTTTAACCTCCATACGGCTGCACTGAGTGCGGACCACCTGGAGACAGTGCTGCGTCGAGAGAACGGCTCGTCGGATTTATTGAGCGCACTGAATCCATGGGCCGCAGGCGTCCCGGAGATGCCAGACATCTCTGGAACTTTGGACGCTGACAAATTGTCCGCGGGTCGAATTTCCATGAAGAATGTCGCGCTGCAACTTCGATTGAAAAGACACGAGGCCGAACTGTTGGCGATTTCCGGCGATGTTTTTGGAGGTACGCTTTCGGGTACAAATAGCGGAATGGAAACCGTCGATGCAAATGGATCGGCTCGTGATGCAAAGAATGCCGTGAGTGGCGTGTCTGAGAATGGCGTTGGATCGGCACGCTGGGGCGACGGACCGCCAGCTTACACGCTGCGAATCCTTCTCAAGGGAATACAGCCGGACAGGGTCGCGGCGATCTGGGGGGAACGGTGGGGCCGCGGTTCAGTGAATGCGCAGATTGACCTGAAAACTCAGGGATGGGCCGCGGCGGAACTGTCGCAGAACGCCACGGGAAAATTCAATCTGACGTGGCGGAACGGCACTCTATCGGCTCCGGAGGAAACAGGGCCCCTGAGCGCGGCTGGCGCAACCAGATTTGCTCGGTGGGATGCAGAGGGAACGATCGAAAATCGAACACTTGTGTTGCGGCATAGCCGAATTTTTCTTCAAAATTCCCTCCGCCCGGGAACAAGGAGCGGAGGAATTCAGTCCGTCGCCGGAACAGTGACATTTGGCCGCATTATCCAACTTCATTTGCAGCCCGGAGATATTTCGCTGACCGGGCCGCTCAGTGCGCCGATCGCGATGGCGGCGAAGACGCGACCGATCCAGAAACAGCCCAGAACGGTGCCGGTTGCGGGCGGGGTTACGGGGCCACCTTAGAGCAGTTCGCAGTATGTTCTGTCGACACGCTGAATTTCCACGCCGCTAAGCTGAACCGGACATCGCGATTTGCGATGGAGTCGGCGAAAAGCAGGTCCCTCCACTCCGCTCCGCTCGGGATGACAATTCTCAGTTCTGGCGCCGGATGTCGACAGAGCCTTAGATTTCTAGAGCTGTGAAGCGGCGGCGCTGGCCTGGCTGCGCCTGCGCTTTCTTCGATGCAGCACATACACGATGAACGCGGCCGCTACGATCGCAGTGGACGCCAGGATCAACGGGGAGTGCCGCATGGCTGCATGGGTGGTCCATTCGACAATCGTCGGGCCGAAGTAGAAGGTTAATAGTGCGGTGACCATATAGTGCACGGCGCGCCCCGTAAAGACCGACACCATATATGGAAGTACCTGCATGTCGAACACTCCCGCTCCGAAAGCAAATAGCTTGAACGGAAAAGGCGGCGGCATGGCAGCCGGAACCATGACGGCAAACCAGTGATGGCGGTCAAAGCGAGCGCGCATCTGGGCGAATTTGGACGGATTCATCCTCTTTTCGAGGACCCATTCGCCTCCGGCCCTGCCGATGTAAAAGGGCACCAAGGCTCCCACAGACGCGCCCAGAGCGCCGACCAGCGCATAAATCCAAAAACGCCCGCGGTCGCTCCATACATAGCCGGCGATGATGAGGTCCATTGGGATTGCGAGCGAGCTGGCATCGATGGCCGCAAGCACGCCCACGCTCCAGAAACCGAGCGGCTTCAAAAATATAAGCAGGGCCATTTCCCAGTGGTGGAAACGCAATAGGAGCTTGTGTATCAAGAGGCTTTTTTCACTGGCATTTTATGTATCGTACATGGTGGGTCGCAGCGCAGTTCAGGCTTTCTCTCCGCCGGGATGATGCGTGTCACCGGACAACAAAGCCAGGGCATGAGGAATCAGATGCAGCACGGCTTCCAGCGACTGCACGGCTGCGCCTGGGCTACCGGGCAGGTTGAGAATCAGGCTGCCGCCGAGGGTTCCGGAGACGGCGCGGCTCAACGGGGCCATGGGCGAATGTTTCAGGCCTTCGCTGCGCATTCGCTCGCCAAACCCCTCCACAATGCGTTCGCATACCGAGCGGGTAGCTTCGGGCGTGACGTCCCGCGCGGCAATTCCGGTTCCGCCGGTTGTAACAACGAGTCGCGCCCGCGCAGCCTGCTCGCGCAATGCGGATGCAATCTTCTCGATCTCATCGGGAATGAGGAGGACCGTATCGACGAGGAAACCCGCTGTGCGCAGGCGGTCCGCGACCGCTGGACCGGAAAGATCGTCGCGCAGTCCCTGGAAACAGGAGTCGCTCACAGTAATGACAACAGCGGTCACATGGGCGATTTTACCTTCCCGGAACTGGATTGGGGTTCGGCGGGCGCGATCGGGTTCGGCGGGCGCGGCAAATGATGAGACAATTGGAGGAAGTACCGTGAAGTGGATGCTGGTCTTATAGCGTGAAACTACCCTAAGATCAGTGTCGTCCAATTTTCGATGGCCGCAACGCAAACGCCCCCGAGTCCCCCCGAGAATCCGCCAGAGCCGAGGCTTGATCGTTTGCCCAGCCGGTACGATTCGCGATCTCCGCATGAACTGCTGGAGGTCATCGACGACCTGGAAGGAGCGCGTTTTTCCGCCCGTGTTCGCGAGGCGATCTGGGTCTCGCTGATTTTGCATCTACTGGTTTTCTGGTGGATTCTTTACGGACCTCGGCCGAAATTTTTGCGAACGGCAACTGTCATCAATCCGGTCCCGGTGACGCCGCAGAAGGCTCCGGAGCGGGTGTATTTGAACATGCCTCCCGATTTGATGAAGAAGAAACCGCCGCCGACCAATATTATTTCCGACCAGAACCACGTAGCGCAGACGAAACATCCCACGCTCGATCAGAAGACGATCCAGGAACTGGAAGCGATGCGTCGCGCAGGCAGGCCTTCGCCTCCGCCGCAGCCTCGGCAACAGGCTCGGGAACAATCTCCGCAACGACCGGCGCCGCAGCAACAGGCGCGCGTTACCCAGCCCGCGCCGCCGCAGCAACACCGTCCGGTGCAGGCGCTTCCTTCCGCGCCGAATGCGACGAAATCCGAGCAGGCACAGGAACAAGCTCCGCAGCATGCTTCGAAGACACAGCAAACTCATGCCGCCAACCAGCCACAGATGTCGGTCGGCGACATGATCCGGCAGGCCGAGCGGAACGCGATCCGCTCCAATGGAGAAAACGGCGACAACGGCGAGAATGCCCCGTTGGCGCATCCGGGGATGCAGTCTGGCGTGGAAGTGCTGAGCGACACCATGGGTGTCGATTTTGGGCCCTACCTGCGCAAGGTGGTCGATGCGACGCAGGCAAGCTGGGACTTGTTAATTCCTGAATCCGCCCGCCCACCGTTGCTGAAGAAGGGCAAGGTTGCGATTCAATTCATCATCACGCCAGATGGCAGCATTAAGAAAATGCAGTTGATTCTTCCGTCCGGAGACGTGTCGCTTGACCGCGCTGCGTGGGGCGGCATTGTGGGTGCGGGCCCCTTCCCGCCGCTGCCGAAGCAGTTCAAAGGCCCGTACCTCGCGCTGCGCTTTTATTTCCTCTACAACGAAGAAACGGGCCAGTACACGCGGCAATGATTCGCTCTTCCGAACGTGCAGTGCGGCGGCGCCAGGCGGTCGGCTTAGTTTGGATCGCCCTCGCCGTGCTTCTCTACAGTGCCTATCGCGCGGGTTGGCGCGCCATTTTTCTGCGCGGCTGGTGGAGGCTGTGGTAGACACGGTTCCTCCGCCGAGCGCGCAACCTCTGCTCGTCGTCGTGCTGGGCGCGACCGCAAGCGGCAAAACCAATCTTGCCGTGCAATTGACGGAGCGTTTCTCCGGTGAAATTGTCAGTTGCGACTCGGTCGCCGTCTATCGTGAACTGGAAATCGGGACGGCGAAGCCATCGCCAGAGCAACGCGCTCGCGTGCAACATCACATGATTGACATTGTTTCTCCCGATCAGTCCTACACTGCGGGGGACTATAGCCGCGACGCACGCTCTGTCCTGGCCGGGATTGCCGAACGGGGACATGTGCCTATGATCGCCGGAGGAACGGGTCTCTATCTGCGCGCGCTACTGGAGGGCCTTTTCCCTGGCCCGCAGCGGCTGGAGTCCCTGCGAGTTCGCCTGCGCGAATTGGAGACAAAACGCGGCAGCAATTATCTGGCGAGAATCCTGCGACGTGTCGATCCGGTCTCAGCCGATATGATTCATCCCAACGACACGCCGAAGCTGATTCGCGCTATCGAGGTCACCCTGGCGGCAAGGCAGCCGATGTCTCGCGCGTGGGAGGCCGGACGCGACCCTCTGCAAGGCTTTCGCATTCTGCGGATCGGGCTGAACCCACCGCGAGCGGAACTCTATGCGCGGATTGACCGGCGTGCGGCCAAGATGTTTTCCGGCGGGCTATTGGAAGAGACGGAGCATTTGCTGGCGCGATATGGCGCGAATTGCCGGCCACTGGAGTCGCTGGGTTATAAGCAGGCAGCCATGGCGTTGCGCGGCGATCTATCCGTAGACGAGGCGATCTCGGCCACGCAACAAGGCCATCGAAACTACGCCAAGCGCCAGATGACCTGGTTTCGCAGCGAAGCGGATGTGTATTGGCTGCAGGGATTCGGAGATAGCCAGGAGATCGCGGCGCAAGCCGTCGCTCGGGTCGACGCAAATCGGAACTAACTGGAGATCTTGCCGACGGAGTTGAGTTCAGCGACTATCTTCGAAGGAAGCGCAATCATGGCGCTGCGGAGATTCTCGCGCAGATGTGTGAGCGAAGAAGTGCCGGGAATCAGCAGAATGTTCGGCGAGCGCTGAAGCAGCCATGCCAGCGCCACTTGCATCGCGGTTGCGCCCAATGCCCCCGCAGAACGATCGATCTCCGACGCCTGTAATGGGCTGAACCCTCCCAGCGGGAAGAACGGCACATATGCAATTCCCTGTGCAGAGAGCCTGTCCAGCAAGTCGTCGTCCTTGCGATGAGCTACGTTATAGAAGTTCTGCACGCAGACTATGTCCGCAATCCCCTCCGCCTGTTGAATCTGCACCGGGCTGACGTTGCTCAAACCTAAGTGGCGAATCAACCCGCTCTGTTGAAGCTCCGCCAAAGCCGCCAGCGGCTCCTCGATGGATTCGTTCGACGGCTCGGCTACGCCCCCTACGCGAAGGTTGACGACATCCAGCACATCGAGTCCCAGATTCCGCAAATTCTCGTGAACAGCGTCAATTAACTCTTGCCTTGAAAGCGCATGAGGCCATGATCCATCGGGGGCACGCCTTGCGCCAACCTTGGTCACGATCACGAGTCCGGCTGGATAGGGATGCAGCGCCTTATGAATGATCTGATTGACGATATGAGGTCCGTAGAAATCACTCGTATCGATATGATTCACCCCCGCCGCGACGGCGTCCCGCAACACGGCAATGGCCTCATCCATATTGCGAGGAGGGCCCCATACCAGTTTGTTACCATCTCTGCCTGCCAGTTGCATCGCTCCATAACCGAGACGATGCAACATGAAGGTGGTGCCGGGAAGTGTAAACGTGCCGGCAAGCTCTGTCCGTGTCATCGGTTTTTCCATTCACTGATTGGATGTCGATGCTCCCGGATTGGGAACAAGAACTTTGCCATCCTAATCCCTCACGCGCTGTTTACTGTGCGCCAACACGACAGATGTTGCGCCCCGCGGTCCTGCTGATACACTAAAAAGTTTCGGCCCTCCACTCGGCCCACTCTATTCCAAGGCGCGCAAATGTCCGAATCCATGCAGGCTATCGTTAAAACCGGACCGCATGCGGGCGTCGAAATCCGTGAAGTGCCGATTCCCTGCTGTGGTCCGAACGACGTCCTGGTCAAGGTGAATTCGGCCAGCGTCTGCGGCACGGACCTACATATCTATGATTGGGACCCATGGGCGCAAGGCCGCATCCATCCGCCGCTGATCCCCGGCCATGAATTTTGCGGCACCGTCGCCAAGGTGGGCGATCAGGTCATGGCAGTGAAACCCGGCGACTTCGTTTCCGCCGAGATGCACGTCGCCTGCGGCAAATGCCTGCAATGCCGAATCGGGCAGGCGCATGTCTGCCAAAACGTGAAGATCATCGGCGTCGATGCCAATGGCGCATTCGCGGAGTACGTGGTCATTCCGGAGTCGAATGTCTGGGACCTCGACCCCGCCGTGCCCCGCGAATACGGCTCGATCCTTGATCCTCTAGGGAACGCGGTACATTCGGTGCTGGCGGGAGAGATTGCCGCGCGCAGTGTCGCTGTCGTTGGCTGCGGGCCGATCGGGTTGTTCGCCATCGCTGTGGCGCGGGCCTGCGGTGCTTCCATGGTATTTGCGCTGGAGGTGAACGAGCACCGCCGCAAGCTGGCCCACGCCATGCACGCCGATCACGTGCTGAACCCCGCGACCGACAATGTGGCTGCCGTCGTAGCTGAGAAAACCGCTGGAATCGGCGTGGACGTGGTGCTGGAGATGTCCGGCCACGCCGACGGCATGCGCCTCGGATTCGAGATATTGCGCACGGGCGGCCGAGTGTCGCTGCTGGGGATTCCCTCGAAGCCGGTCGAGTTGGACTTCGCGCGCGACATCATCTTCAAGGGAGCAACGGTGCTCGGCATCAACGGCCGGAAAATGTACGAGACCTGGTATCAGATGGAGGCATTGTTGAAGGCCGGCAAACTTGACCTGAAGCCCGTCATCACCCATCGCCTTCCGATGAAGGACTTCGGCCGGGGCATGGAATTGTTGAAGAGCGGCGAGGCCAGCAAGATCATTCTTACGCCGTTCTGATGCATTTTAGTTAAATTCATCCAGAGTTTCCATGTTGTGATGCTCCAGACTGGAGAGGCAGCTTCGGTGATCCATTCACGGACAACCTTGAATGACGACATTCAACCCAACTGGTACTTGTCCCTCGCGGATTTCACTTTCGATGCGGTGGCAGTCGCGCTTGGCAAGATTACGGTCATCGCGTTCATTCAGGACAATCACAAGGGAACGATTCGTGGAGAAGCCATCATTAAGGCCAGACCGTCGAAAAACCCCGCCTTGCGCGAACCCCGCAAGCGCCGTTCGCCGGCGTGATCGGAATGAATGGGGCTTTCAGGACTGCGAGGAATCTACGCTGCCGACCCGTAGAAACTGTGACGTGCGAGATTGAGAAAGCTATGAGCATGTGTTCCGACAAGAAGGTGTTCTCGCCTTTCGACCTTAGTCACTAACTTTTTTTGAGCGGATATGTGGCAGCGTTGAAACCAGGTGGCGGGTTTTGACATTCGTCGCTGAAAGGACGAACGTTTGCAGGAACAAAAGTAGAAAAGCGAGGTTAATTAACAATAACGATGCGAATAGCTTTGGCCCAATACTCCATGAGCCCAGACGTTCTCGTGAACACCGAAAGGGCAATCGCTCTGATTAGCGAGGCGGCGCGTAAGGCAGCGGATTTGATTATCTTCCCGGAACTATGTGTAACCCCGTTCTTCCCACAGTATCCCAGGCGAGATATGAGCCACCTCGCCACTACCGCCGACGGTGAAATCATTCTGAAATTCCAAGACATTTGCCGCCAGTCTCGGATTGCGGCGATGCCCAATCTGTATCTGCACGAGGCAGGCCAATTCTTTGACGCTTCGCTTCTGATCGGCCAAGATGGCTACGTTCAAGGTATCTCCAAGATGGTCCATATTGCCCAAATGCCAAGATTCTTCGAGCAAGATTACTACACACCCTCAGACACGGGTTTCCGAGTTTACGAGACGGTCTGCGGAGCGATTGGCATTGTGGTTTGTTTCGATCGGCACTTTCCAGAGAGTATACGTAGCTGCGCACTGCGTGGGGCATCTCTTGTGGTCGTTCCTACCGCCAATACCATGGATGAGCCGCGCGATGTTTTTGAGTGTGAGCTGCGAGCCTCCGCCTTTCAGAATGGCGTCTTTGTAGCAATGTGCAACCGAGTTGGCGAGGAGGGGGACATGGTCTTCTGCGGAGAATCGATCGTCGTCGGCCCGGATGGGAACATTATTGCGAAGGCCGGAGAATCCGAAGACCTTCTCATCGCTGAAATCAATCCAACAGAGGCGGCGCTTGCACAAAAAGACCGCCCATACCTCTCACTCCGGCGGACGGAGATGTATGCGTGAGTCGGGGAAGGTACCGAATCATCAAGGTATGACGAAGGACCAGACAAGCGCCACGATATCCATCGAGCTAAATCCCGAGCAAGAGGCCATATAGTTCGACGCAGCCATCGACGAGCAGAGCGCATCGCCTGCCCATGCGCGACTTTGCCCACGGCATGGATCTACTAAAGACCGGCGAAGCCAGCAAGATCATTCTTACGCCATTCAAATAGGCGCAATGAAAAAGGCCGCGCCCGTAATCATTGGGCGCGGCCCTCATTCAACATCTTCTTCGATTTACGCCTCTCGCACTCCGTCCAGAAACGCGCGCAGTTTGCGGGACCTTGATGGGTGCCGCAGCTTGCGCAGCGCCTTGGCTTCGATCTGGCGAATACGTTCACGCGTTACCTGGAAGCTCTGACCGACTTCCTCCAGCGTGTGTTCGGAGCCGTCTTCCAGGCCGAAACGCATTTTGATCACGCGCTCTTCCCGCGGCGTCAGCGTACGCAGCACTTGGGAGGTGTAGTCCTTCAGGTTGACGCTGATGACGGCATCGGAAGGCGAGACAGCCTGGTGATCTTCAATGAAGTCGCCGAGGTGCGAATCCTCTTCCTCGCCAATCGGCGTTTCGAGCGAGATAGGCTCCTGCGCAATCTTCAGCACCTTGCGCACCTTGGCCACAGGAATATCCATGCGCTTGGCGATCTCTTCCGAAGTCGGTTCGCGCCCCAGTTCCTGCACCAGTTGCCGCGAGGTGCGGATCAGCTTGTTGATGGTTTCGATCATGTGCACCGGGATGCGGATGGTCCGCGCCTGGTCCGCGATCGCGCGCGTGATCGCCTGGCGAATCCACCAGGTGGCGTAGGTCGAAAATTTGTAACCGCGACGGTACTCAAATTTATCGACTGCCTTCATCAGGCCGATATTGCCCTCCTGAATCAGATCGAGAAATTGCAATCCGCGGTTCGTGTATTTCTTGGCGATTGAAACTACGAGCCGCAGGTTGGCCTCGATCAGCTCACGCTTGGCCTGCTCGGCATCCATATCGCCCTGGATCATCTCGCGCTGCGTGCGCTTCAATTCCGCGACGGAGACTCCAGCATCGACTTCCAGCTTCTCAAGATCGCCACGGCAATTCCGCTGCTGGCGGCGATATTCCTTGCGCATTTCTTCGCTCTTGGATTGCTCATGCTTCTGGTCCAGAGCTCTGATCTGCCGGTCGAGCGCACGCATCGCGTCGACGGTCTTGTTCACCTTGTCGAGCAGGCGCTTGCGTTCGGTATTGGTATATTTCAGCTCGCGAATGACGCGGGAGACGAGGACCAGTTCGCGTCCCAGCGCCCAGCGCGTCCGGCGATGCTCGCGTGCCTTGCCTTTTTCCTTGGCGTTGATGCCTTCGAGCTTTTCGCGGAGCTGATGGACTTTCTTGTAGTGTTTTAGCAGGTTGTCGATGCTGGCGACGGTCGCTTTGGTGCGCGCCTGCAGTATCTCCTCCGTGAGTTCTTCCTCATCGAAAGTGACCACTTCCTTAATATTGCGCACGCCGCGCTTCAGGTCCTCGCCAAGCGCAATCACTTCCCGGGTCACAATCGTGGAGCGCGCAATGGCTTTCATCACCCGCATTTGCCCGCGCTCGATGCGCTTGGCAATTTCCACTTCACCTTCGCGCGTCAGCAGTGGGACGGTTCCCATTTCGCGCAGGTACATCCGTACCGGGTCGTTGGTCTTTTCCATCGCCCCCGGAGTCAGGTCGAGTTCAACGTCCTCGCTGTCCTCGCTGTCCAACTCGTCGTGTTCAGCGGTCAGCTTCGGCTGGTCTTCGAGCAAGTCGATTCCCTGCGTTCCGATGGTGGTCATCAGATCGTCGAGATCGTCGGCGGAGTTCATCTCGCCAGGAATGAGATCGTTCACTTCCCCGAAGGTAAGGAAACCTTTTTCCTTGCCCGTTTCGATGAGCTTTTGAATATCGTCTTCGTATTTTTCGTTAATAGCCAAGGGTGCCCCTATGTAGAGATGCTTTTTGAGAGATTCTTATGTCCGTGGGCAAGACAATCTTGGATGCGGTCGAAGCCGCGACGGCAGGCCGGTTTTAGGCGTCATTATGACGCGAAGGCGCACGTCCCCATTCCATCACAGAATATCATGGATTGCGAGTACTGTCACGGGGCGAATGACCAACGGTGGCAAGCGGGCCGATTTCGCCGCAGGCAATCCAAAACACGGCTTGAATCGGTCACCCGATCTATTGGACCCGCGAATCTGTCCTGAAAATTAGATGCGTCAAACGGCTGCAGGCTGCGATCTCAGGTCACGAGAGCGCTTGTACCACAAGAGGTTAACCGCGCACGGAAGTTCCTGAAAATGAAAGGATTGCACGTCCGCGCACTGGCACGCCATAGGACAGCGCCGGAGCGAAGTGACTCATCAGCAGAATGTTGTCCAATTCCGCTCGAACCGCTTTGGATTCGGGACCGGAAACGATGGTGTAGTCGTACACACGTCCGGTCGGACTGATTTCCACCTGCACCAGTACCGGCGTGCGGAACGAAACGTGGGAATCGGTCCCGCCGACGGTATATAGAAATTGCGGCGTACTGGTGCTATCGGGCAGTGCCTCGTTCGCCCAAACCGTAGGCGCAGCCGCCACCGTTCCGATCATCAGAGCGGCGGCCGTCAATAAAATAACGGCACTTGCGAGGCCGGCTGCACCTCGTGCCAAAATGGGCGCTAACGAGTTCTGCCAATGCATCTGCCAGCAATCCATGCGGCGCCTAACTGTGCGCGACTGTTCCTGCGAAATTGCAACGCGGAGCCGCAGTCCGAGATCGCTGGGCGGCTTCGCCGGGCCCACAGTGGCAAGGAGCGATTGAAGATTTCGCCAGGTGGCAAATTCCGCAGAACACTCCTGGCAGCCCTGCAGGTGGGCGGCAATCGACCGCATGCCCGCACCCGGAATGACTCCGTCCAGATATTCTGAAAACTGCGCCCGAATGGACGAACAGCTATTCATACTGCCTCCTCAAAAGGGCTTTTCCCACTTGTCCCAATCGATGACTTCTCACTCTGAACCGACCGGGCAGACACGACGCCCGATCGTGTGCGACTGTTCCCTATTAAGTTTCCAAGCCGCTGGCGCAGTAACGCGCGTCCACGCACTAAGCGGGATTTCACCGTGCCTAACTGCGTCCCCAGAATCTCGGCAATCTCGTCGTACGCCATTCCTTCCAGATCGCGCAGGATCACGACGGTACGGAAATTCTCGGGGAGCCTGCGCAGTTCCGACTCTACTCTGGCCCGAATTTCGGAATGTGCCGCCTGTTCAAACGGCGATGCATGTTGGTCGATGAGCATGTCTTTCAAGCAGAAAGACTCGCCCTCGCCGGTATGGCTCGGCTGCGACTCGATGGTCGTTTCGCGGCCTCTGTGCCGGGACCACCAGCGGCGCTGATTCGATGCCTCTCGCAATGCGATGCGGTAAATCCAGGTGCGCAGACTAGAGTCGCCGTGGAAGCTGCGGATGCCGCGAAAAACCTTGATGAAAACATCTTGGGTAATGTCCGGAGCGTCGGAGGGATCGTTCAAAACTCGGGAAACGAGGCTGTAGACGGATGCATGATATTGGGAAATTAAGAGCGCAAAAGCCTGTTCCGAGCCAGCCTGTAGCTCGGCAGTCAGGACGGCTTCATCCGTCCCAATCGCAACGACACCTGCAATATTTCCCAATGTGCACGCCGCGGACATGCGGTCACCTCAAGCGTATCAGAGCGCTTGGAAGTTCTCAACGTGGTCATGTGCGGCACCAAATGCCCCATCGTGACCACAATGCTGTTATCTCTAATAGACACCACAGTTGGAGGAAAGGTTCCGATCCTTCCAGGAAATGGAACTCGAAGCTGAACTATTTTTCGGGGTTAGTCTTACTCCCGGTCGAAGCTGCCGGGGCGGAGGGATTGGGCTTGGAAGACGGCTTTGGATGAGAGATTTTCTTGCGCCGCCTGGTCCGATGTGTCACGCCATTGTCCACAACAATCGTCTTGGGGTGCTCGCTCGATTCATGTTCCACACGCGCGGCGGCCTGGACAACGGCCCGGAGTTGCATCACTTGCCGATCTTGCAGGGCGGCGGATTGCAGCAGGCTGTCGGCAGCCGATTTGCGGGCCTGTTCTAGGCGTTGCAAGGCGCTGTCAAGAAGGGCCGCGTCGGATTTCCCTCCGGAAAGATTGGCTGCCGTCGTAACCCGCACCATCACGTCATACAGCGCATCGACATTGCGCAAAAGGCTAAGCTGCGGGCCGATCAAGGCCGGCGACGCCTGTGCTTGTTGAAAAAGCGCCGGAAGCTGCATCGACAAGTCCTGCTGGATCGAACTGGCATCACTCTGGATCTGTGCTTTCCATTGACGCGACAGTTTCCAGCGGTCGATCTGTATTTGCCGGAGAGATGAGCCTGCCTGCTCCAACGCGGGCTGAAGAACCTGACTGATCGGCGGGGAGACTGGAGCGCCCGGCGGTTGAGTGGCCGATTGGGCACGACTCGAAGCGGGGAGCCCGACAACGAAAGCGGTTGGAACGGAGAGCATCAAGCCGAACGCGAGTTTACTCGCAATCTTCGCTCGCTCACTTTCGTAAAGACGATGGCGATTCGCGGACTTCGGCTCCCGGGGAGAGGAGCTGCATTCGTCACTGGGTGATTCCCCGCGATGTTGACGATTGTTCATTTTCTTCACGGATGCCTTCTGCCCCTCTGCTGTTGCCCGTTCGGAAATCGAGGTCAGTTTCCGGTCTTCGGATTTGCGCGATTGTCAAATTGTAGCCAATGGCTGCAGTGGGGCTCAAAGGTCGGGCGAACGCCGGTCCGTGGTCATCTGCGCGGCCCGGCTGATGTAAACTAGCAGAAGTTTTCTGTGGGCCTGTGGCGCAGCTGGGAGCGCGCTTCCATGGCATGGAAGAGGTCGTCGGTTCGATCCCGACCAGGTCCACCAAATCATTTCAATAAGTTAGCGAGCGGAATCCGGGAGCAATAAGGATTCCGAGGGAGCGATAAGGGAGCAAACGCTTTTTCCCATATCTTCCCCTCCTCTTGTTGCCTCCGAATCGCGGTTAAACAACGCGTCGACGGCCCTCCGCTGCGCGGCACGCTTCTTGGTCATGCCCGCCTGCGTATAGACCTCCATCGTTGTACTGAGCTTTGAGTGACGCATCAATTCCTGCACCACCTTCACATCGTTGCCGGTTTCGGCCAGCAAGGAACTATAGGTACGGCGAAATGTATGCCAGCCGATCTGCTTCTTTATCCCTACTTGACGGGCGACCGGCTGGAGGATTTTCGTCCGCAGACTGTCGGGCCATAAGGGAGTCTTGCCGAAGTTATAGTCGCTGGCGAAGACCCAGTCTCCGGGCTCGGGATAGCCGCAGACCGGATGCCAGGCCAGTAACGCCTCGATGACGATCTCATCGAGAGGCACCGGCTGTTCGGAGATCTCCGTCTTGCACGGTCCGATGGCGCCATCCGAGTAGGAACGAAGAACATCGGCCAAGTGCGTGGCGAAGTCGATGTCTTCCCACTTGAGGCCAAGCACCTCACCGATCCGGAGACCGGCCGTCGCACAGATGGTTGCCATCAGCCGCTCACGGTCTGGAAGTGCCGCCAGCAGGGCTCGAAACTCCTCCGCCGTGAGGATGTCCGGTCGCCGCAGCCGTTTGGAGCTGCATCGCACCAGCGTCACCGGATTCTTCTCCAGCCAGCCCCAGCGCATCCCATGACGGAAGATCATGCTGAGCACATTGCGGACCTTGGCCCGGCTTGCCGGAGCGAGTTTGAGCGACTTGACCCACTCCTCAACCTCAATCGTCGTGATGCTCTTGGGGGGATAGTCTCCCCAGCGCGGCACGATGTGATTGTTGAGATTGCTGATGTAGCCCATCTTCGTCGACCTTCTCTTCTCCTCATGGGACTCCATCGGCATCTCTTTCATCCGATAGTGTTCCACCAGTTTGAGCAGGGTCCCCGGTCCGGCAGATTCGGTGACCTTGCGGTTGATGTTGAGGCGGAACTTCTCGGACGCCCTCTGTGCATCGCTCCGGGTACGGATATCCTCAACCGTCCCCAGAACTTCCTTTTTCGAGTGGCGCTTCCCATCCGGACCTGTTTCGCGCCACTTGTAGACCCACACCTCCGGGCCGGTTTTTCGGGGCTCGGTGAAGATCGCCCCTGATTGATATCGTGACCGTTTCATCGAAAAGTATTCCTTTCCTTTGAACGGCCTCCGTCGCTGACCAATGTTACCTCTGTACGCATCCAGAGATCGAGTTCAGAGATACGGAAACGCCAGCTCCTTTTCCGCCCTTTTCCGGGTATTCCGTGCGCTGGCAGTTTTCCTCGCCTCGCAAGCCCCAGTAAGGTCTTGCGAGGCACATCGAGAAACAGTGCCGCGCGGTCCGCATTGACGAATGGTTCAGACGTAGGTTGGGAAGAATATTCCATAGGGCACCGTGAGGCGCTACAAGCGCCCGAGGAGAAGCGTAGAGCGCATCGACGGCAGAAAACGCGGAAAAGTCTTCCACTCGGTGTCCTGAAAGGACACCATTGCTGCGGTTTCCTTAGAAGGTCAGTTTCATCCAGCATCAGCGATCAAGTGCGCTTACCAACAATTGGGTAGGAATGAATTCAATGATGCCAGCCGACCTCAGCTCACTAACTGCCACTCCGACCAGTTCAGCGAGTGCCCCAGGTCCCTGCTTTCTGACAAGAAAAACAGGCGAACCGCTCATTCCGTTGTAGGAGGCCAGTTTCTCCGGCTCATCAAGGCGCATCGCATTGAGCATCGGTGCCGTTCCCCCACCAGCGAAGATGCCGCTTGCCAGGAGTCGGCGCGGTTTCAATTTGCCGTCCTGCTTCTCGTCGGGGTACTGAATCTCATTGATCAGTTGGGGATAACCGGCTACTACCAGTTTGTCACCGCACTTAGGGATGGGCGAGGAGGTGATGGCAAGATCATAAAAGTCTGCTGTGTCGGGCCACGGGTTGCACGAAATCTCAATCACTGCGAAATCACAAGCCGACGCATGTGTCGTTGACGAAGCAGCGCGGGCGCTCGTAAATCCGAAAGATAGTGGAGACTTGTCCATCATCCTCTGCGGAATCCATAAATTCTCTACCGTCGAACGAATCTGTTCCGGGTTAGGTCGAGTGTTCTGCCAAAGGCAATGTCGGGCAGTTACTACCCGCAGCCGATCACCGACACGAAGCAAGAAACAGGAGCCGGTTTGTCCGTAATCGAATCCTTCGATATTCGCTTCAAGAAAGAGGGGACGGGAACAGTTGAGTATGTCCCCTAAAGTCGTGCTCATAGAAACGTCCTATCGTCTCCATAATACGATTCTCGAAATCCGGCAGAGCAGATCGAAATATTCGCCACTTTCTTATGGCTAGAACTGCATACGTTCGTGAGCGAGCCTAGAGTGGGAATATCACGAGCGCGCAAACGCTAAGAGTGGTTGAATATCGTTCTTATCCGCTGCTCGAAGAGCGTCGATGTAAGCACGCCGGAAATCGCCTGCCCGCACAATGTCCGCGCTGCCCCAGGTGAACACCGGCCGGCTCAATCGCTTCACGACAACATCCGCCATAAGCCGGGCATGACGACCATTGCCGTTAGCGAACGGATGAATCCAAACAAGCTTATGGTGAAACCGGACTGCAAGTTCATCCGGCTCGAAAGTCTGATGCTCGACCCAATAGCGCGCATCGCCGAGCAACGCGGGCAGTGCCTCACGGATCTGGTAGTGAGGAATGCCGATGTTCTTCTCCGTCGTTCGGTAAGCGCCAGCCCATTTCCATGTCTGGTCAAACATACGCAAGTGCAGTTCTCGCACATAGGCTTCTGAGAAAGAGTCCTGTCGATTCAAGTTGCGCGGATCGAGTGCCCACGCAGTGGCTTCGAGGATGTTTTGGCGCTCCCACTCGTTGAGTTCTTCCTTCGTAGTGAGATCGGGAATGAGGTCGTCCTGCTCTTCGGGAGACAGCGGTGTATTGCCGTCTCCTGTAGTGAATAGAGTCATCGCGCCGTGCGCTTTCTGACGAGGCGGCGCGTCTCCGCTTCGACCGCCTCGTCGATTCTGCCGACTGCCTGGTCCTCAAGCGCCATCGAATGCTCGACGCCGAGGACTCGGTTCTTCGCTTCAGCGCGCGCGCGGTCTTCGATTAACTCCTGCATACTGCCAGCGCGCGGAACAAGGGCATAGACCAAATCGCAGTCGAGCGCATTCGCCGCCGCGCGTAGACTCCTCAAAGTAATCCGGTCTTCTGCCTCCCCCTTCTCCAGTTGCAGGGGGAGTTGGCGGCTCGTCCCCAGCCTCCGTGCCAGTTCACCCGAGGAGACCCCCAGGGCCTGCCGAATGCTGCGTATCCACCCCTTCGACGGACGCGGGACCTCACGCGCCGCGCGATACGGCTCTAGGGCGCGGTCCAATTGCTTCAGGCGGAGATCTCTGAATTCGCTACGCATGACTATATAAATATAGTCAAACCATGTAAAAATGACAAGTTATTTATTGCCTAATATAGTGCGTTTGACTAGCTATAAACTGTCATATCTGCAAGCGGACGCTTACTACCGCCTTGCCTGTAAATAGCGAATAAAAAGCGAATATACTGAGAGAGTCGCTAAGTCCGGAGCCCCTCCGGTGTCATCCTTCAGGACTTCGGATCACTCGTTGCGCGTGATATCCGCCGATGCAGGCGACCACAGCGCCCGGTGGCCAGGAGTAATTATGATGTTCTCAGCACCGCTCAAGGAAGCAAGCTCTATGCAGACCCTCACGATCGAGGTCACCCAGGACCATATCGACCGCCTCTCCAAGGCGAAGAAGCCCGTCCTGGGCATTGCGGAGCTGGTCTGGAATAGCGTGGATGCGGACGCCACCACCGTCGATGTACGGCTGAACCGCAACGTGCTTGGGCAGTCTCGACAGCATCGAAGTCATCGACAACGGCTTGGGCATCACGATGGCGGACGCCCGGGAAGGCTTCGGTCATCTGGGCGGCTCCTGGAAACAGCACGATCACCAGACGAAGCGGGAAAAGCGCATCCTTCACGGCAAGCAGGGCCAGGGGCGCTTTCGCGCCTTCGCCCTGTGCGAACGCGCCGAGTGGGACACGACGTATCTCGGCAATGGCGCGTTGACGGAATACAAAATCATCGGCACCAGCAACGACAAACGCCGATTCACTATCACGGACGAGACGTCGAGCACGCGGGGCGGAACGGGGACGACGGCCACGCTCACCAATCTGATACCGCAGCAGACCTCGCTCGACAGTGCTAGGGCCGTCCCGGAACTGAACAAGCTCTTCGCGCTCTACCTGAAGCAGTATCCGCAGGTGCGGCTTTCCTACGACGGCGATGCCGTGGACCCCTCCATCCTCGAAGACACAAGGACCACCTATCCTCTGCCCGCCTTCACGACCGAAGACGGCCGCAGCCATGAAGTGACCCTCACGATCATCGAGTGGAATATCGACATCGAGCGCGGCCTGTATCTGTGCACCGAAGGTGGCTTCACGCTGCGCGAATTGCCGCCGGGCATCCATGCGCCGGGCTACCGGTTCACCGCCTACCTGCGTTCCAAGCTGCTGGAGGAAATGGAAGAGAACGGCACCATCGAAATGGAGGAGTTCACCGATCTGAGGAAGCTGCTCGATATCGCCAAAGACCAGATGCGCCGCCATTTTCTCCACCGGGACGCCGAGAAGGCATCCGGTGTCGTCGAGCAGTGGAAACACGAGGACATTTACCCCTACGCCGGCGAGCCCAAAGACATCATCGAGGAGACGGAGCGGCAGGTCTTTGACGTGGTCGCCGTCAATCTCGACGCCTATGTCGAGGACTTCAAGGAATCCAAGCCGCACAGTAAGAAGCTCACCTTCACCCTGTTGCGCTATGCGCTGGAGAGCAATCCGTCCTCGCTCAATTTCATCCTGGAGCAGGTCGTGGGGCTTCCCAAGGAAAAGCAAGACGAGTTCGCCGCGCTGCTGCAGAAGACATCGCTCATCGCGATGATCAACGCATCGAAGATCGTGACCGAGCGGCTCGATTTTCTCAAGGGCCTGGAATACCTGCTGTACGACCCACAATCGCGGGCCACCTTGAAGGAGCGTTCGCAGCTCCACAAGCTCATTTCCCGCAACACCTGGATATTCGGGGACGAGTTCTACCTCGTCAATAACGACGAATCCCTGACCAATGTGCTGCGCAAGCACGTGCAGAACGTGGCCTTCGACGTCGATCTCGACACGCCGGTCCTGCGGGAAGACGGATCGACCGGCGTGGTGGACATAGGACTTTCCAACGTTCCGCCGGAGTCCGAGGAAGAGAAGGATGTCATCGTCTCCAAAATCCTCGAACGCCACCCTTCGGAGGGCAAGCATCATCTCGTCATCGAACTCAAGCGCCCGTCGCAGAACATCACGAGCGAGGTTATCGGCCAGGTGCGCAGTTACGCGTTCGCCGTCGCAGCCGACGAGCGGTTCCAGAATGTGCGGACGAACTGGACCTTCTGGGCGCTGTCCAACAAAATGAACGAACAGGCCCAACTCGAATCCCAAATGGAAAACCAACCGCACGGCGTGGTCTACCAGAGCAAGGCGGACGCCAGGCGCAACTACAACATGACGATCTGGGCCAAGTCGTGGTCCGAGATCATCGAGGAATGCACCGCCCGGCTGAAGTTCTTTCAGGACCGTCTCAATTACAACGCCAGCCAAAGCTCGGGCAGGCAGTATCTCCGCGAGACCTATCCGAAGTTCATTCCCCCGAAACCCGAAGACGAGAAACAGCGGTAGATTTCGGTGCAGCCGATGGAATGTTTCCGAAATTACTCCAGATGCTCCGAACTGGACAGCACCTGCACCTTACCCAGAACCTTCAATTCCATGATCTCGACAGCCGGCTGGCGGTTTCGCACATAGGCGATCACTTCCTCCAGGCTGAGCGCCGCGAATATTTCCGTCGATGCCGTCGCCGCGCTCCCATCCTCGGCTACTCTCTCACCTTTGAGTTCAATCAGAAGCGCTCTGTGCGGTTGATCTGACAGTGGGAAGACATCCCGATCTTTGCTTTTTGCCATAACAGACTCCTGGGTATGGAATCGCGGCGCCCGCTCCTCGCTGATGGCGGATCAGATGCCGCAACAGGGCGATTCCATCGCTGGAACCACCGAGTCGTGCAAAACAACGTGTCGCATAATACCTCTATTGTGTAGTGCGGTAGTACCATAGCAATCGGTGGCCAAAAGGGATCACATTCCTTCCCGGCGCACCGGCAAGACCCCACTTGGAGCGAAAGTGTTCTCCTACTACACCCAGGAAGAACGTCGACTGCTGGAGAAGGCGGCGAAGCTGGAACGCCGCAGCCTCAGCAGTTTTGTCGCTCTCGCCGCTCTTGAGCGGGCACAGCGGATTATTGCCGGCAAGTAAGCGCCTCAACAAATGGTCACCGAACTCCCGGATTCGTAATGCTACCATTATGCAGTTTTGATGCCTTCGATTGCGAGCTGTGCCTGCCACGGAATCTATCCCGACAGCTGACTTACTTCCGAAATGTAACAATGCAGACATTACAGCTTGATGTGCGCTGGCAGCACGGTATCGATCTCCGTTGTCCTGCGTGTTCTCTCAGGCACCGCGAGAGAAGGACAGGCTGCGCCCGGCGGCGGGAACATTCTGCTTCGCATGGGCCACGCTGATTCTCTGAAGGAAACTTTGTGAGCGTGGCCATGCGCCCTCCGGGTTTCGGCTCCCCCTGAAGGTCCCCCCGAAAAAGCATCTTCCCGCCTTGGGAGCAGCCCTCTCTCGCGCCCTTGCGGGAGGGTGTCCTGAGAGATCACTCCGGGGCCACAAAGGAGATCAACATCATGCAAGCACAAACCTCAACTCAGAGCCAGTTCCTCAATACCATCACGCAGGGTGACTGCATTCAGGTCATGCGCCAGATGCCAGCCAACAGCGTCGATTTCATCCTCACCGATCCGCCGTATCTGGTGAACTACCGCGACCGCGATGGGCGCACGATTCAGAACGACGCCGATGACAACTGGCTCAAGCCCGCAATGGCTCAGGCGTATCGCGTGCTGAAGCAGGACCGGGTCGCAATCATGTTCTACGGATGGACGAAGGTCGATACGTTCTTCGACGCATGGCGCAGCGCGGGTTTCCAGCCCGTGGGCCATCTGGTTTTCCGCAAGACCTATAGCTCAAAGAGCAGGTTCCTTCGCTATCAGCATGAGCAGGCATACCTGCTGGCGAAGGGCAGGCCGCCACTGCCGAAGCAGCCACTGGCCGACATCATCGACATGCCATACAGCGGCAACAAGCTGCATCCGACGCAGAAGCCGGTAGCGGCATTGGCACCGCTGGTTCGCAGCTTCTCGTTACCCGGAGAGTTGGTGCTCGATCCGTTCGCAGGCAGCGGCAGCTCGTGCGCGGCGGCGTTGCTGACAGGTCGCAAGTACATCGGCATTGAGCTCGATTCCGAGCATTGCAACCAGGCATCGGCACGGTTAGCCCGCGTCGAAGGGAGGATCGCCGCCAAGCGGTCTTCCCTCGAACTCATTCCCACCCTGGGGTGAGTGTGTCCGCGCGCCCGCCACGCCTCAAGGCGACCTCTCTTCTGAGTTGTGATTCGTCGCAGCCTTGACCCGCGCCATGCCCGCGGATTTCTTGCCTTACATGGTGGGAATGAGCATCTCCGCGCAGTTTGCGCGAACACCTCCACTGCCCATCGCAGCCATCGCCGGGGGTCCAGACCTTCCCTGACTGCCTCAATTTGATGGTGTCCTGACAGGACACCGAGTGGAAAAGTTTTCCACGTTTTCTACCCCGCCCTCGCCCTACCTTCGCTCCAGACGTTTTCAACGGAGAGTTCTCCACTCGCCGGAAAAACGAAAGGAGCAGATATGCAAACCAACCTTCCCATCCGACGGCCTCCCCTCCGGCGAGCATTGACGCGCTGCCGGAGATGGACGATCCCATCGCTGATGTTCCTGGCCGCGCTGCCGGTCTATGCCCAATCGACCGGCAGCGATCCGTGGGACAACGCGGTGAACGTCCTCAAAACCGCGTTCACCGGAACCATCGCCCAGGGCCTCAGCCTGGTCGCCATCGTCGTCGGCGGCCTGATGTTCGCCTACGGCGAGGGCCAGTCGAAGAAGATGCTCGCCGGCATCGTCTTCGGCGTTGGCATGGCCATCGGCGCGGTGAACTTCATGGCCTGGTTGTTCCCGTCGTAGTCGTTCGACGGCAGGCCCAACCACAACGCAAATCACTCGATAGGCGGAAAGGAGGATGCGCATGGCAGAGGGCGGTTCACGACAGAGCGATCCAGAACAAACAGGGTCTTCAAAGCGATGAACCGCCCGCTGACCGTCCTGGGCGCAGAGCGGCGGTTGTTCTTCGTCGCGCTGATCTACGGGCGGCGCCATCTTCTCGCTCCTGCACTCGTTACTCGGCGGGATCGGCCTGTTCATCGTGGGCGTCATCATCGCCCGCATCGCCACGAAACACGACGTGGAGATCCTGCGCGTGCTCATGAACTCGACCAAGTTCCGCAGACGCTACGACCCCATGAAAGCAGACACCACTGAGATCCGCATTGCGAGGCTCGATGCTCAAGGTTGAAGCCATCACGAAGGACTGGAAGGAAGCCGGATCGTTCCCCGCACAGGTGAACCTGTACGGCTTCTGGGACGAGCATAGCTTTCTGACGAAATCCGGCGACCTCGGCGCCGTGCTGAAGATCGGCGGCATCGACTACGAGAGCCTCGACCACGCAGGACGCGACTACGCGGTCAAGCGGCTCGAAGCCGCCTTCCGTTCGCTCGACGACCAAGTGCCGGCTGTACCAGATTCTCTTCAAGCACAACCGGCCCGCGATCCCGCATGCCGAGTATGAGAACCCGGTGGTCCGCGCGGCTGTGGAGCAGCGCAGCGCGTTCCTCGACTCCAAATCCGACCGTCTGTACTCCATCGAGATTGTCTGGATCGTGATGATCGACGGCAGCTACCAGAAGACCGGCCTGCTACATGCTCTGGCGCAGTTGCCGAAGCAGCCGCGCGCCTCGCTGCGCGACCTGCGCGCGCTGTTCTCCGGCAACAAAGAACGCACTCTGCTCTACGAGCAGATCGAGCGCGACCGGCTGCGGTTGCAGCAGAAGGTCAACAGTTTGAGTGGGCAGCTAAACGACCTGATGACGGTCGAGCTGCCAGGGGCGGAGGAGACGTTTCGCATACTGCGCCGTCTCGTAAACCTCCGCCCCTCCAAGATTCAGAATGCGCGCCTCTACAGCGCGCGCCAGATCGACTCGCAGCTCTGCGATTCGGAGCTGGAGGCCCATCGCGGCTACCTGCGCCTCGACGACGACTACCTGCGCGTCCTCACGCTGAAGGAGCTGCCCTCGGAGACGCGGCCCCTGCTGTTGCAGGGCCTCTTCGATATCCCCGCCAACTTCCACGTCGTCACCGAATGGCATCCCGTCGACAACGCCAAGGCGCGGAAGGAGATCGCATCGCGCCGCCGGCACTACCACAACTCGAAGACCAGCTTCGTCTCGAACCTTCAGGACCGCCAGAACACCGGCAACCAGGACAATCTCGTAGACGATTCCAAAGAGGCCGCCGTCGCGGAGCTGGGCGGCGCGCTCACCGCGCTGGGGATGGAGGGCAAAAACTTCGGCGAGTTCACGCTCACGGTCGTGATCTACGACGAGGAACGCACCAGGCTGGAACACTCCGCCGCGGAGTTTCAGAAGCTGTTCACCCAGCATGACGGCCTGCTCTACGAGGAACGCTACAACCTGCTTAATGCGTTCTTCGCCACGGTTCCCGGCAACAAGCGATTCAATCTCCGCAAGCAGTGGGCGCTCAACTCCAACTACGCCGACCTGTCGTTTTTCTTTACCGTCGATGGCGGCTCGCCGTGGAACCCGCATCTCGAACGCGAGTACGCCGCCGTCCTCGAATCGACGCACGGCACGCCGTACTACATGAACCTGCACGCCGGCGACGTAGCCCATACGCTGCTGCTCGGGGCAACCGGGGCCGGCATAAGTCGTTTACGCTCGGGTCCATCCTCCAGGCGCTGCAAAAGTATGGTCCGCTGACCTTCATCTTCGACGTCGGCGGCAGCTACGAGACGCTGACGCGCGTCTTCGGCGGCACCTATCTGAACGTCGGGCTCAAGACTCCGGGCTTCAGCATCAATCCCTTCTCGCTCGAACCCACCCACGAGAACCTGAATTTTCTGTACCTGTTCATGCGAGTGTTGATCGAAGCCCAGGGCAAGTATGCGCTGACTGGCGACGATGAAAAAGCATTGTTCGCGGCGATCGAACGGGTCTACAAATTGCCCGCCGAGATACGGACGCTCACAAACTTTGCATCCATCCTCGGGCCTCTGGGGGAACGCCTACAACGCTGGACCGGCAAAGGCCAGTTCGGATATCTCTTCGACAACACCGAGGACACCCTCACGTTTTGCGCGTTTCCAGACATTCAACTTCGATGGCTGGTCGGACTACCCCGACATCCTGGAGCCGTTGCTTTTCTATGTCTTGCAGCGCGCGTCGTCGGAGATAGAGAAGCCCGCGAACGCCGCCATCTTCAAGGTCTTTCTCGCGGACGAAGCCTCCATCTTTCTGAAGAACCCCATCATCCGCGATTGGGTCGTGCGAGCGGAGCGGACGTGGCGCAAGAAAAATGCGGCCATGATCCTCGCAACGCAATCGGTCGTGGAGCTGGCCGAGGCGGGTATTCTCAACATCATTAATGAGTCCTGCCCGACCAAGATATTTCTAGCGAACCCCAACATCGACCGCAAGCTATACGCCGAAATCTTCCAGCTCAACGACACCCAGCTTGAATTGTTCGAGTCGCTGGTGCCCAAACGCGAGCTGCTGCTGATCCAGCCACGCGGCACGAAGAAGCTGGTCCTCGAAGTCGATGCGCTCGGCTATTGGATGGCGACCAACAACGCCCGCGACAACATCCGCAAACAGGATTACTTCGCCCGCTTCGGGCCGGAGCAAGGTTTGATCCGGCTCGCCCACGACCACCCCAACCCTACATATCCCGAGGTGAATCGATGAATCGCGCTCCCATCTTTCCGCTGGTGCTCGGCCTGGTTGCAACCGTGGCTCACGGTCAGCAATCGGCCCGCATCGTCCACTACCACGCCAATGACATCGTGAGTATCCGCGCGAAGATGCGCTACACCACGTTGATCGAATTACCCCCCACCGAGAAGATCCTCGAAGTCGCCACCGGCGATAAGGACTTCTGGGTGATCGATGCGGTCGGCAATTATTGCTTCCTGCACCCGGCCCAGGCCGGCATCCACAGCGATCTCAACCTCATTACGGACAAAGGGAATGTCTACTCCTTCCTGTTAGACGACGATGAAACCGCCGAGCCGGACCTGAAGGTGGTCATCGAGCCCTCCGACCCGTCCTCGCTGGCCGCCGCCGATGGCACCGACAAACTCGTGCCTGCGACTGCGGTTGTTGCGGCCCGCGCCCAGGCGCAGCTTGCCCAGACCCGCGCCGCCAATGCGGTCGAGCAGTTCCGCGCCGACTATCCGGTGAAGGCGCTGGTGTTCGACTACACCTTCCACAATAAAGGGCCGTTTGATGTCACGGCGATCTACCACGATGACAAGTTCACCTACATCAAGTCGTCGGCATCGGAGAAGTTCTCCGTCTACGAGCTGAAGGACAAGAAGCCCGACCTCATTACCTTACAGACGCGATTCGCCGCGGCGACAACCTCTTAATATCCGGGGGAACCGGGGCCGGAAAAACGACGCTCACCAACGTCATCGCCGGATTCATCCCCGACAGCGACCGCATCCTCATCCTCGAAGACGTGGCCGAACTCTATATAAAGAAGCCGCATGTCATCTCCGCCGAGGCCCAGCTCGATACCCACAAGAGCCAGATCGGATTCAGCGACCTGTTGAAGGCCGCGCTGCGCCACAGGCCGGGCAGGATCATCGTGGGCGAAATTCGTGGCCCGGAGGCGCGCGTCTTCCTCGACGCGCTCAACACCGGCCATCGCGGGTCGCTCTCGACGATCCACGCCAACAGCGCAGGAGATGCGTTGCGGCGCTTGGCCCAACTCGCCATGCGTGGCTCAGGCGGCGTCCCGCTGCAGGAGGTCACAGAGGAATGCAGGCGATCCATCGATCTGATCGCGCATGTCGCCAATCACGATGGGTGGAGGCACGTCACGGAGATTCGCACGTCCAACGACTTCGCTAACGGAGTCTGACACGGCTCCGCGGTGGTTCTCATGGCGCCGGGACTTCCCAGCCCTGGTTGGTCAACTGGAGGCCTACGATCTCGTTCGACTTCGATATTCCGCTGACTGTCGCCCGCACATCTCCGAACTCGCGCTGTACATCGGGCCGTTCCGCCCAGGGCGCGAGGTCTGCGATTTTGTAGGTGTAAGTGACCTCGGTCTGCGTAACCGCGCCAGTCGTAGAGGGCTCCGTCCATTTCATGATCGAATCGACCCTCTTCTCTCCATAGCAGAAGCTGGTCGTTCGCCCGAAGATGCCGGGAGTCTTTTGGAAGTATTTCTGCCCTTCGGCAGTAACTTCGTAGCGTTTTACAGGTTGCGGTCGAGTCGGGCCGCGCAGAGCATCGAGCATTCCATGAACGACTGCGATCGTATTGCTCGAACGCACCAGGCCGGCCTGCTCCAGCACGGCCATCTGCATAGCAGTGTCGGACTGAAGTCTCTGCTCGGGTTCAGTGACTTCCACAGGAAACTCCCGTCCAATGATCGTACAGACCTCGCCGTGTTTCGTCAGATATTGGTCGATCGCTGCCCTGAAATTGCTGCCGCTCGGTTTCTTCGCGTCGTTGCAGGCGATGAAAACGAATAGACCGACTAGTGAAACGAGACAGATACTTTTGCGTACGGATCGTCTCCGAACGGCATTGATTGGGTCGCTATGCATGCAGCCCCCGATCAGCGCGGTTGTTGTTCATCCGCAGTGAAGCGGTTTCAGTCCATATGCGGTCGACGAATTGTCCGATCGCGTTGTTACTCTGATCATGTTCACGTCGGATGAACACACCGCTCTTTAACGTGAGCAGCCGATCCGCAAGTGGCCGAATCACGACACTCGAACGCAGTGAGTCGGCTGAAGAGCGCGTCATAATCGCTAGTCCCATACCCTGACTGACCATCCACAGAGCTTCTCTCGGCAGATAGGCGTCGGCCACGAATTTGAGCGAAATTCCGAGGCTCTCAAAATGTGTCACGATCTCCTGATGTCTGCCGGGGAGAGCCTTTCGGCCAACCGCGATGTGAGGTTCGCGTTCTAATTCTGCAGGTTCGATTGAGCGCTTCGCGCCGAGTGGATGACCTGCGGGCAGGCATACCATCAGCGGTTCTTCCATAAGTTGTCGTGAGAAGAGGTCAGGCTCATGGAGAGGCAGGTAGCCGAATCCGATGTTAAGGTCGCCCTGCAGAACGCTTGCAATGACTTGCTGCGTCAGCAGGCTCTCTCTGCTGATCCTAAGATCATCGTTCGGCCGCAACTGCAATTGAGAAATGATGGCAAGGAACTTCCAGTTGAGATGGCTTGAGTACCCGATGTGCAAATCCCTAGCCTGCACTCTTAGAAATGCCTGGACGCGATCGACGCCCAGCGACGCATGTCTGACCGACTCACGCGCGACGGGCAAGTACAGGCGACCGGCGTCAGTCGGAAGCATCCCGTTTGCTGCGGAACGAAAGACAGCAGTTCCCAGTTCGATCTCGACACCCCGAACTCGTTTGCGAACTGCGGACTTCCCAACACCGAGGTATTGCCCGGCTGCTTCGAACGAACCTCTCTCCGCTACCGCGAGAACCGCAACTTGCCCGTCCATCGTTACCCTGAGTCGTCGCATGCTGACTCCTCGAAACAAGTACAAGCACATATGGGGCGATCAAAAATAGCATTCGTAATTACGCACTACATAGACCACTGTGGCGTTGCTTGCACACGTAGCTTCAGGAGTTCTCATATTTACCTGATTGCCGGCTTTCTGATTCGATCCTTCGTGGGCAAGGTGGAGAGTATCAGACTGGGAGAGCGAAGACGAAAACGCTGCCACCCATGTCCATGTCTGACCCCAAACGTTGCAGGAATACCACATGCAGGCTTTCTCCTTGCAGCCTCGCCTCATCGGCTCTCAGCGACCAGGTAGCGAGCCGAGTCGCAAGTTCTTCCTTATGGTTTCAGGGGTCCCCTTTTGAGGGTCAAATGCACGATTTCAGTTATGAAGTCTGCGGACACTACATCTCCAGCACCGTTTACATTGAACTTGATTGTGGTCGGAAAATCGTGCAAGAAAAATTCGGTCGGAGATGCGGCGAGTAATGGAACTATTTGGCCTCCCTTTCGTTCGCGACCGAATAATACGTCGACAGATGGTTCTCTACTGCCGCTATGCGTTGGTCCACGTGCAGGGGCTCTACTCGGGTGACGGGCTTCTGTGCGATGCCCCATTGCGAGAACAAACAGGTAATGGCGATTAGTGACGTTTGCCGAATTGATCCCACAAGACCCTCCGCGCGACAATGACAACACATCGCGATAATATTGAGCGTGGTCGATATACTCGGATTCCGAGTATATCGAAAAGCGACTATCAATGCAAATGCCGGAACTGTTCGGCTTTGACCCAGTAGTCGATAAGCGATATACTCGGATTCCAACTATGGGAAAGCGCGACAAGCTGTCGAACCCTTTGAATCCGGCTACGCTCCACATATTGCTTGCGTTAGTCGCTCAGGATCTACACGGATACGGCATCATGCTAGAGGTAGAGCGGCAATCACAAGGGAGATATAAGCTTGGCCCCGGAACGCTGTACGACAATTTGAAGAAGCTGATGGACAAGGGCTTTATCGTTGATGCTCCCAGAAAAACCATTGATGACGAGACGCGAAGACTCTATCGCCTGACTGGCGATGGACGAGCATTGCTCAAAGCTGAAGTTCTGCGTCTTGAACAAGTTGTCTCTGATGCGAGGTCTTATTTAGGAGAACGTAAACCCAGAAAGGCATGATGTTTATGGATATGCCTCGTTACCTTTATCGACTGCTCCTCAAACTGCATCCTCGTGGATTTCGCGGGGAGTTTGAAAGCGAAATGCTTTGGATATTTGACGAACTCCGGGCCCAGGGTAATTCAAAGAGATGTTTCGCTGACTGCCTGTCCTCGCTAGTGAGGCAACACGCCAAAGCAGAAGACTACACCGAGCGTCGGGGCGGCGGATTCGGTACAGAGATCTCAGGATTTGAGTTGACGTTTTTTCCGCTTCTAAGAGCGACACTCTTCGTATCTCTGCTATTGGTGGGATTCACTTCAGCGCTTGGTCACTTCACTCCGATGACATTTCCATCAAGTTCTTGGCCAGCGCCCAGAATTTACCGCCCCAGTTGTGAAGACCTCATAGGGCCTTCCAGGCCGGCTCACAGAGCGCACTCAGCGCATAGCCGCGAAGAAAGAGAACGACCGGTTTTGCGATCGAGTGAAGTTTATACAGACAAAGTCAGGACTGCCAAGGCGGCCAGGAGCAGAGTGCTCGGCCGATCTCTGCCGAATGTAGGCAGAGGTCAGATACGTTGAGGGATGACGGGGCGAAGGTGCTGGCGAGGATGGTGAAAGTGCGAATTGCTCAAGGGTGCTCAAGTTGGCCATCAACGCTCACGAAATCTTTTAGTTGCAGTGATTTAGCATAGCTTTCATGGCAGAGGCCCCGCTATGCCACAAGCGCCATCTCAAACGGGATTACGAGTAAATTCGAGAGGTTGCAGGCCCCTGCAACCCCACGAATTTCCCGATGTGCTGACTCAAGGGGAATGAGCGTATCTCGCTTATTCCCAAGCAGCCGCCACTCTCCTTTCGCAACATAGTGCTGCCTATGCGCCTTCATCCTCTGAGGAACTGACCAGCATCGCTCTGTCTCTACGAGGACGAGTAAATCCGAAGGTGAACCAGCGCTTTCGCATAGTCAGCGTGGGTTGAGTAATTTTGGGATGGGGCAGCGAAACGTCCGCGTATCCCATTCTCTTTAGCTAGCAACGGGCTCCTCCAGCACTCCCAGTTCGAGTTGATGAAGACGCTCAGGGTCAGCCACGACGTCGATGCTGTCTCTTCTTCAAACTCACGCTGTGCCGCAACACATACTCTCCAATAAATTACGATGCCATTTGTCTCGCTTCTGAGCCTTCCGGATTCGGATGAAATGGTGATATCTGCCGAGTAGTCAATCGAAACTTACTACCTGATCCGAGTCGATCTGTGAAATTGCAGATCAAGCAGTCGGCCTTAGATTCTTCTTGCAGCGCTTTGATCGCGAAATGAGTGAGACTCTCCCGAACGCTTGTGGGGAGAGGAGTGGCCATGAACGGTTGTAATAGATGCCTGAGGATCAGCATTGAGTAAGAGGCTGCACGCATATTCAAATCCATGACAGCGGGCGCTTTGAGTCGTATATCTCGGGTGTAACCCATTGCAACGGTTCGATCAAGCTCCCCTTCGGAAAGTCCTTCCAACCGCAGACCCTCACTTGTTGCGACTCCCGCACACATTAAACATGGACGGCCCGGCGCAACATAAGATACTCGACTATCCAGGCTCTGCAGCTCATGACTATTCGCAGAGAGCCCGATTTCAGTTCCCATATCGATAACCGGTATGAGGTATTGGTAGCAGACTTCGCTCAGGATCACTCGCGGCCAATCTTTATCTAAACAACCGAAGATCGGTCGCAACCTTTCAACTCTTCTGCAACCACGGCATTTCTGATGTCGCCGCCCTTGATGACCGTGATTTTCGTGGGCAACCCAGTATCCTTGGCGGCGGCTGCTGCCCGCTCAGACTTGAGGGTCGAGGCGTTTGCGTCGACAACACGGCTGTGCAAGATTCTGTTCAGGTTGGCGAGTTCGGTCTTATCAAAGTCGAAGAGGACGATCTCCCCTGCGCCAGCCCGCAAGAGGAGCTCGACCACAATGGAGCCTGTGCCGCTCACTCCTGAAACACCTATTCGCATGCGGCTCAGTTTTGCTAGACCGCCGGTTCCGGTTATAGCCAGCCCACGATCGAATATCTCAGTTGCATCGGGAGCAACGCTGGCTGTCGTCCCGTCAAGCGGCTCGCTTTGATAGCGCTCTCCCACGATTACTATTTCGCTAAGACCGGATGTGTCGCCATTGCTGGTCCACAAACGAGCACTCGCGCTGCGTTTGCCGAGGACCATGCTCCCGAATGTCCCCTCCGGCTGAAGATCGTAAAGATTCGCCATCAAGTCTGGATCGTTGTCGTCGTCGTATTGTGAAAACCGGACGAACTCATCGGCTAGAGGATGCGTATGAACCGTGAGAAAGCCAGCTAGGCCCCTCTGACGAACATTGAGTAACGCACGCCGAAGATAGCTGCTACTGAACGAAAGAGCATCCGAATGCTGACGGCTGAAATCTTCGGGCCCAGGCGCGACGACACCTGCGACGAGCATAGCGGGATTTAGCAGATGGTCATTCCTAGCAATGAGAAGAATGCATCCGGTTTCAGGCCGAAGTCTCTTCCCACTCAAGAATGAAAGAGCCAGCAAATCACACATTTCCTGGTAATGCTTTGCGGATATCCGGAGCTTCATTCCGACACTCCCCGGGCTAAAAAGAAGCCGCAACAATGCGTAATGTGTGACTGAAGATCATCTATCCGAGAATTCCATGGACGCTTTGTGGCGTAATGCCATGAAACAAGATTCCAGCTAGAGTCTGAGATTATCGCCACCGATTGCTTGCGTGGAAGCGCGCCCCCAGTCGTAACTCCATCTTCGACATAGAATGCATCGAGGCCTGCGGTCGGATACGTCGACGGGACGGCGAGCAATATCCGCGCCTTCGGCTTTGACCAGGATGGCGTAGGGAGATCAACTGTCACTTCAACGTATGTTTGCCCGTGTTCGCTGAACAGCCGGATATCTTGCCCGCTGGCTACTAACTCGGCGACGTCTTCCTCGATGGTTTGCAAGCCGCGTTCGGTAGCTACGGAGAGGCTCGCAGCCCCTCCGTAACGACCATCCTTCTGCGCTTCGAAGTGCTCACCGCGGTGAAGCTCGATCGGAACATCTGGCGGCAAGGGCTCGTTCTTGTTGTGGTGGTAGAGGGTAAACTGCGCCGGATCGAATCCGAACTCTGTAAGCAGCAGCCGGGGGGTCAAAGCCTTTGCGCTCGGTACACCCCATTTGGTGTTGATGCGAACGATCAGCCGATAATCAATACCCAGATGCCGGCTCATCCCTTCCGCAAGGGCTTCCCACAAAGGAGCATCGAGTTGGACAGGAGGTGGACTCCATTCTCCTCTGTCGTCGTGAAACAAAAGCCCGTCAAGCGGCGGAGACGGCGGAGGGGGCAACAGGTGTTCGCCGATTGTGTTGGCAGCCTTTTCGTACACCCTGATAAGGCTGTCGCCGAGGTGCGCGTGGAAGTGTACGACATCTTCCGAATGGATCTTACGAGTGCTCAACCTTACCGGTAAACCCGTGAATTCCGGAGATAGAGGACCGCATTGTGCAGCAGCAATAACGTGATCAGGCACGCCGTGATCGGGCAATTCTGCCCAGGAATGTGAAGCCGAAGTCTCAGAGTTCATAGATCTCCTTTGCGAATTCTCCAACAGCTGCAGTATGCACAGAGTTTGCTTGAGATGTCAACACTGCAAATGTAAGCGTCAGCGCAGCAAACATTGTTTTCCTTGATCCATCCGTCAATATAGCAAACACGTTTATCCTATTGACATGCCAGGGCAATGGGTGGCAAACTGATCCACGTGGAACCCGAGAGCTTTGAAAAGTCGTTTTATCTGGCCTTCGGCCTGATGCTTGCGGTAGCAAGGAAAAAACGACGCATCTCACAAGAGATGTTGGCTGAAGAGCTAGGGCTTACCCGCACATCCATCACGAACATCGAGAAGGGGCGGCAACCTGTCCAACTTCACACTCTTTATGTGATTGCTCGGCTGCTGTCCATCGATCTGAAAGAGCTATTGCCTTCGCCGCAGAGCATTGATATCCCCGACCAACATAAGGGCCTCAATGTCAGCAGATCGGAATGGCTAAAGCAAATGAATGTCACGCTACCGGGAGGAGAAGCTAATGGGAAAAGCAAAGTCAGAAGCAATAAAACTGCTGGAGAATAACGGTATCGTTCGCGCTCCAGTGCCCGTGGATAACCTCGCAAAAACCCTTGAAATTGACGTGCGATATTCACCGGGCAAAGAGGACGTGTCAGGTGCGCTCATTCGCAACGGAAAGTCCGTCGTCATCGCTGTGAATTCCGCTCAGCATGAAAACAGGCAAAGGTTCACGATTGCTCATGAGATCGGTCATTTTCTTCTTCACAAAGGCACAAAGGTTCACTTTGACGAGGATTTTCGAGTTAATTACAGAAATGCCCTTTCGTCGGAAGCGACCAACAGAGATGAAATTGAAGCAAATAGTTTTGCCGCTGAACTGCTGATGCCTGAGAGTTTTTTGCGCAAAGACCTTCTCAAGATTCAGCCAGATGACGACACCATCGGCACCGCTATTCAGTCGCTCTCCGTGAGGTACAAAGTGAGTCCACGAGCCATGGAACTACGCCTAGTTAATTTGGGTTTCATTTCGCCAGTTGAATAGTGGGACACGTGACTCACCTCTATCACATAACGCATATGGACAATCTCGCGGGCATTCTTGACCGTGGCGGATTGCTATGCGACCGAGGATGCCAAATTGAAAAAATCCCGAGTCAGCAAATTGGTTATGCACATATCAAGCAGAGACGAATGATTCGAAAGGTACCGCTCGCGCCCAAGGGAACTTTGGGCGACTATGTTCCTTTCTACTTCGCGCCTCGCTCACCGATGCTCTTTACAATCGAAAAGCGAAACACACCTGCATATCAGGATGGCCAACGTCCCATAGTGCATTTGGTCACAAGCGTTGAGGCGGTCTCCGTGGCGAAACCCAAACTTCGATGGCTCTTCACAGATGGCCACGCAGATATCGACTATAGTGATTTTTTTGACGATCTCGATGACCTTGACAAGATCGATTGGCCATTGATGTCGGCACAAATGTGGAACGACACCAGCGCAGACGGAGACCGCAAACGCCGCAGGCAAGCCGAGTTCCTGGTGCATGGGTTTTTCCCATGGACGTTAGTAGAAAGTATCGGGGTAATGACCGAACAGATCGCGTTGGAAGTTCAACAAACCTTAACTGCAACTGGCGGACACAGTCCACAGGTAGTACGTCAACCCCGTTGGTACTATTGAGGTCGTCATGATTGAATACACTCACGGAAATCTCCTTGACGCTGAAGCGGAAGCCCTCGTGAACACCGTCAATACTGTTGGCATTATGGGCAAGGGGATCGCTTTGCAATTCAAACAGGCGTTTCCCGAAAACTTTAGGGAATATGAAGCTGCATGCCGGCACAATGAGGTCCATGTCGGGAGGATGTTCGTCCACCACAGGAACACACTTCACAATCCCAAAATAATTATCAACTTCCCTACGAAGGAACATTGGAAAGCAAAATCCAAGGTTCGCGATATTGACGAAGGACTAGTTGATTTGGTTCGCGTTATCAAAGATGAAAAAATCAAGACTATCGCGATTCCGCCGTTAGGTTGCGGCAATGGCGGCCTCGACTGGGAAATCGTCCGTCCTCGCATAGAAGCCGCTCTACAGAACACTGCAGTGACTGTTTTGCTATATGCGCCGGAGGGGGCACCAAAGGCACACAATATGAAAGTAGCTACGAAGCGCCCGAATATGACCTCAGGTCGAGCAGCTGTTTTGGGCCTCATGAATCGGTACGCGGTTCCAGGATACCGACTGAGCTTGCTCGAAGTGCAGAAACTAGCTTACTTTCTCCAAGTTGCGGGAGAGCCTCTATCCCTGAGCTTCGTTAAACACAAGTACGGTCCTTATGCAGAGACCCTGCACCATGTGCTGCAGCGCCTAGAGGGTCATTTCATCCGGGGGTACGGAGATCGAAGCCGGGATGTTTCGGTGAGCATTCTTCCGGACGCTGCCGAGGAAGCAGAAACGTTCCTCGGGAAAAACGACGCCACGCTGGCTCGATTTGATCGAGTATCAGAATTGATTGACGGTTACGAGACTCCTTACGGGATGGAGTTGCTCTCGACAGTTCACTGGATCGCAACTCATGGCGAGCCATCGTTAACCAACAATCCCGATCAGATTGTTATCGGCGTGCATGAGTGGAGTGAGCACAAACGCCGCTCATTCCGAGCCGACCATATCCACCGAGCATGGGCTCGATTGAAAAAACAAGAGTGGCTACAAGCAGGCGGGCCTACGAACGTCAGCTCTAAGACTTCCATTCGATAGAGACGGACGTTCCGAGCGTCCCGGAGGCGAACTCACTTCGATAAATCAGCTTTCACTCGCTGAGAATGGACTGCAGGCCATTTTATATGTCTGATTTTTCTTCTGGAGGGAGGTCGAAATCGCGAACTGTAGACCTTTGTGGAGCCGGTGTGTGGTTATCCACGAGGTTTAGCTTTTCAGTGATATTTTCCGATGGCGCTATTCGACCATGTAAATTGGAACGATCTCGACGTGCTGGTAACCCGCCAGCAGCGCAACCGCTCCGCGCACTCTCCCGTCGTCTCTACGTTCCGCTGGTGGGCTAGACGCCCCCATTCCTTTGCAGGCGCCTTGCTCGACGCAGCCAAAGTAGAGTTTGGGAGTGACGACTTCCTCGTCTCGGACCCCTTCAGTGGTGGGGGCACAGTGGCTTTCGAGGCTGCGAGTCGTGGTTTGCCAATCTATGCCCAAGATCTATATCCATGGCCGTCGGAAGGCCTTGCGACCGCATTGACAGTCGCTGATCCATCAGAATTCAAAAAAGCCGCGCACGAACTTCTTCAAGATCTCGAGCCGTACCGAAAGGCCTATTGGTACGAGCGAGACGCTGGTTCTTGGGAGACCACACATATTATTCGTGTCAGGATCGCGAACTGCTCGAATTGCTCGCGTTGCCTTTTCCTATTCCGAGAGCCGCTAATCTCGCTTGCGTCACGAGAAAGCAAAGAGTTGTTTGGGTTCTTTGGCTGCACCAGCTGTGGAGGAGTCACGAAGAGAAGGAAGGATGTCCGGTCTTTTTCCTGCAGAAAATGCGGGAGACGCTCACAGACTGCTTCCCAGAGCAAAAACTCCAGGTCTCCGAAGTTCAGGTGTCCAAAATGTCGCAAGTTCCATGATTTGTCGGCACTCCTTCTCTCGCCGCCAAAGTGGCAACCCGTGCTTCTTCGGGAACAAGCCCGTCCCAACAATGGCTCCAGAATTCGCGAAGTGGAGAGTCGGGACGCCCTCTTCGATGACGGTGTCAGTCAGGAGCATCCGCTTCGCACCACGATCCCCGAGGGCCTTGAGACAACGGGGCTCAAGCGCTATGGTTTCTCATTTTGGAGCCAACTCTATACCGAAAGACAGCTTGATATTCTTTCGGCTGCGCTTTTGGCGATACCACAGCTACACGCTTCAGATACAGTGAAACAACATCTCCGGCTTGCAGTTCTTGGCGCAACGGAAATGGCCGGATACGTGTGCCGCTGGGAACGCTATCACCCTAAGGCAATTGAAGCTCTAGCAAACCATCGGTTCTCTCGCTCAACGGTGACCGTTGAAACAAATCTCCTTTCAACATCAGGCCGCGGTACATTGCCCCGGCGATTCGAGGCTGCAGAGAAGGCCCTTCGCTGGATGAGTTCCGGAAGGTATCCAACTAAGACGACTTTGGCAAAGGCCTCTGGTCGGAGACGATCTGTAGATTGTGCGCTTGTTGTTACTGGGAGCTCTGGGCGTCAACTGCTCCAGGACGGCTCAGTGCAGCTTGTCTTTACCGACCCTCCATATCACGACGATCTTCAGTACGGCGAATTGGCAAGACTATTTCATGTCTGGATGGCTTATGCTGGCCAATGCGACGAACCCGTCGAAACTGATGAAGCGGTCCCCAATTCCGTTCGAGGAGCGACCACACAGCATTATGAGAATCAGGTTGCGGCCTGTCTCACGGAAAGCCGAAGATCTCTCGCTCCGAGTGGTCGGCTCGTCCTTACTTTTCATAACAAGGACATGAGGGCCTGGAGAGCGCTTGCGCAAGCACTCTTTCGGGCCGGCTTCGATGTCGTAGCGCTCGCCGCAGTTACGGCGGAAAACGGCTCCGACCATAGCAAACGGGGGAAAGAGAGCTTCACCTCGGACCTCGTTATCGAATGCCGTCCAAAGAGAAAGACGCTAACGCGCTCCTGGGACATCAGCGTACAAGGGGAGACGAAAAGCGCAGAGCGGAAAAATCTTCAGGCAATCGGTCTCGCTTTAGCTGAGTGTGTGAATCGAGGGAAAGGGGAGATCGACAGACTCTTCCTCGGTCACTCGATCCGCCTCAAGATCAGCCAAGTACTGATTCGCGGCGGAGGCAAATAAGCATGCCTTGGCCTGATGCGTTTAGGGCATTGAAAGAGCAAGAGACGTTTGAGTCAAAACTTCTTCGCGATTTGCTGCCGCTCATTGCCAATGGACAAAGCCTCTCTCCATCCTTAATCGAAAGGGTAAGCGGTGTACTCGCGTCGTATCTTCCTCGATCTTCTGTCAACGGTCAGAAAAACAGGCTCATATTTGTTCTTCCAAACGCAACTCAGAGTCTTGCGCGTTTTTTGGCCGTCAGCCTACTTCTAGCGGACTTCGTCAAACGCCAGTCCGGAGATGGCGTAGTTATCAGGGGTGATCTCCTTTTGGTGACTCAGCAGATCCGCAATTGTGTGAATCTGCTTCGCGACGTAGCTGTCCGGCACCGATCGGAAAGGCTTCCAATTACCGAATTCTGGCCAATTGAGGTGCTGTCGCAATACTCACCACCTCCGGATTGTGAGCCAAGGGTGTTCGTGGGAAATCCCGGCTGGTCATCCGTGCTGGGGAATCGCCAACCCTTTGGCTCAGTCGTCATTGACGTGTCGCATCCGAGAACGTCCGATCATCTCGAAACCCTTCTGAAACAACCGAGCATTGCTTCGGCTTCTACTCAGATTCTCGTAATACCCCCTTGGGAGCACGACCGAATCTCAGCGCTTGCTGAGAAGGACAGGCCATCTGACCTGATTTGGGCATGGGACCCGGCAGCGGTCGAAGCAATAGAGGATGTCCTTGCGATTACGCCGCGTTCCGGGAAAAAGATGCCAGATCGCCTACTCTGGCTATCGGATGATCCGGAGGTCGAAGACTATCTCATTGAGATCCATTCGCTTCTCGTGGGTGCGATGAGAGCTGGTTCCGGACATATGCCTGGAGCTGTTCTTGGAGCTTGGGGGACATACCATAAGCTGCGACATTTGGCCGTTCCTTTGGTTGCGCTAGAAGAAGAGAGAAAGGGGGCATATCAAACGCTCACGCTTCAGGAGCGGATTCAGAGCCTTGAAGATGAGCCGCCAGAGGGCCGAGGAGCAATCGGATCTTATCTCGAGATTCATTGGCCCCGCCTTACCTCATTGCTGAAGGCGCTTTATGAACTTCTCCTGCGAAGGAAGGAGCCGGCGAAATTCTATACGCTGGCATCCGTCGTCGATGACTATCTCGAAAATAGACGCGAGAAGGATTTCTTGCGACTTGTGGCGCCGACCAAGCACGAAGGAAACATGATTGCGACGCTTCTAGGTGACATCGTCCCTGCCTGGGCTGAGGCACTGCAATCAGGCTTTGTGTCTATCACCACAATCAAAGAAGAGCCTCGGCTGATCGCAGAAGGCTCTGTTCAGCAGACTCTTCTGCTTGGATTTAGAACAAGCGAGACTCGCTATCTTGATGTCTATCCGACCGTACCAATTCATGTAGTGGTATACCCCTACGAGGCCGAAATAGATGACAAGATACAGCAACGCATTCATAAATCGATAGAGAATCTACAGGACAACGGTCCACGTACTGTAGTGCTTAAGCAACTCCAACTTCCAGTGAAAACATCCGATGAGAATCACAACGGACTTCCTAAAAGCAAACGGGCGGAAACTCATCGACGTTTCGAAATTCAGCCCGAGCTCCAACGCCGCAGATTCCTTGACGATCAACCGATCGAACCATTCAATCTCCAGAAGATCATCACACAAAACTGGTTTGAAGAGGTCGACGTATCGATCCATCTGGCTGGAGGACAAGACCGACGCATACTTGAGTACTGCGAAATCGTTGATACCGTGGGGGATAGATATTCTTATCCTCTGGGACGCCTTATCGATGTCTTTCGTCCAGCCATAGAGCAAAAGGAGCGCATCGCGGCAGGAGACCTGGAGCCAGGAATGCTTATGGTCGTCCTTGTTGACGATCCATATGAAGATATCTTTGAGCGAATGCTGGAAGCGATTGGCGAGCAGCGAGATCTCGGAGCACAAATGGCGCTCGCGCTCTGGGACCATGCAAAGCCTGCTGCTCTTACGAAGTTCCGTGGCAACCGGCGGCAACTCCATCGTTCACTCGAGACGGAAGGTATTTCAGTCGACTATTCGGCCGTCGTGGGATGGTATCGAAAAGGAGAAGACGAGATAATCGCTCCTCAGAAACGTGAGGATTTTGACATACTCGCGCGAGCCAGTGGCCTCTACGCCGATTTGAGTCGGATGGAAGCGACGTTCAACTGCATTCAACGTGAGCGAGCGGTGCGCAGGACTTGTGGCAGGAAACTTAGTAACCTTCTGACTCACTTAGCTGCCGGTCAGCATTACGAAGTGGCCCTCAAGAGCGCTGACGCCATCGGAACCGCCCTTGAGCAAGTTGCTGCAGCGGTCAGTCTCCGAGAGATCGAATCTGTTCGAAAGCTTGGGAAAGGGAATTTTATGCGGGGGAGCGCTTGACCACACAACCCAACAGACGCAACTTTTCGTACCGCGATGAGGAAGCCTTGGTCCAGCATCTGGTGGATAACCTCGAACGAAGGCTTTCAGGTCGTCACGAGAGTCGAATACTACGAATCATACCGAGCGATCATTGTCATCTCGGCGTCCTGGGCCCCAGAGACCCACTTGTTGTTCAGCCCGAGCCGCTGGAATCGCAGGGCAATATCGTTCAGCCATCGCAGACGGAAGAGCCAACGGTCGCTAAGGCGATACATATCCCGAACATAGATGCGACTGAGCAAGAGGAGCCGGAAGAAGTTGCGACCGCTGAAGCCGAACAAGTTTCCGCTGAGCAGCATGCAGCGACTAGAGACTCGACAAGGAGGCCACCGTCCTCTCTTGGTTTTGAGATTGTGGTCAGACCCGACGAAGAGATTGAGCTTACCCTGCAGGTACGCTTTGCAATCTACACTCAACACTTCCCAACATTTGAAGAGGAAAGAGACGAATTAGGAATCGAACAAGATCAACCCGATCCGAATCGCCCACCCCAGGCGCGGCAAACAGTATCGCTGCTAGAGGTGTTTGAGCGAAGAATAGTTGAAGTCCCGCCGATAACAATGCGAATTGCCCCGGAGCGAAGAACGGAGCGGCTCGGTGACGGGGGCATAGTCCAGCGAACGCTCGACTCGGTTCTTGCTGAAGCAGCAGAATCCGCGACCATTGCACGCGAGATTCAGGGAAATGCAGTCGTTCCCGCTCAGGCTCTGACGAACGCAGGGACTTTTCAAAGTTTTCTGCGTGGCATCGCGGTTGGTCCGGCCACTGTCCCTCCTTTACGGGCAGGTTTGGACATTCGTTCAACCGCTCTTCCCGACGGAACCTTTCGCATTAGTTGCTACATTTGCAATAACACCCTGAGAGACGTCATTCATCGTTTCCGCGACCAGCACAATATCTTGGCAGATTGCGAACTGTCGGGGACAATTGTCCGTGGCAGCCTTATGCCAGTGGAACTGCTCCCAGTTGCGAAGGACTACCAATTCGACCGAAGAGTGTGGGCTGTGGGCCATTCGGCCAGCGTCGTTGTATCCGACGATCGCAAGCAAGTTCGAACAGAGACACTAGCGCGCTTCAAACAGTTGCGCAGAACTACGAATCAAGACCCGCCGGCGATCTTCGCGGAACTCGCGGCAGATCCTCTGGGTAAGCTAGAGGAGATTCGCGCATCGATGATCGCCTACGCTGACACTTGGGGGAACCGGGTTCTCGCGGAGAATTCTCTCAGACTTGCGACCGATGAGCTCAAACAGTGTGAGTTGGACCTCGAGGCCTTCAGGGGTGAGGAGGATCGTTTTGCGGCCGGAATTGCTGTTCTGGCTACGGACGAGCGGCTAAAGCAAGCTTTCCAAGGAATGAATCGAATATTTGGGAGGACCTCAAATTTCGAATGTTGGCACCTTTTCCAGATAGTCTTCATCGTCAGCCAGCTTCCCGCACTCGCAATCCGAGAGAACATCTCAGCGGGAGAATGGCCGGTTGGCAGCCCACACCAGTGGCACGATGTTCTTGGTTGGGCCGATGTACTGTGGTTTCCGACCGGCGGTGGGAAGACCGAAGCCTACTTGGGGCTCATAAGCTGTGCGGCCCTCTATGACAGACTCCGTGGGAAGGCGTTTGGCGTTACTGCATGGCTCCGCTTTCCGCTTCGTATGCTCAGTGTGCAGCAACTTCAGCGAGCGGCGCGTGTGGTGTGGGAAACAGAGAAGGAGCGCAGATCGTTCCAGAGTGATAGTGCGAAGTGCGAGCCCATATCTCTAGGCTACTTTGTTGGAAGCGCAAGCACTCCGAATCGGCTCAACTATGGCGAGTGGACATTTGATCGACTGGAGAATGATCCAGAATTGCGAAATCGCCTTCTTCTCGTGAGCAACTGTCCCGCGTGTGGCGGCACCAACACTGTTCAAATTGTTATTGACCGCGCACTGCAGAGAATCCGGCATGTCTGTGCTCAGTGCAACGAACATCTTCCAGTCTTTGTCTCGGATGCTGAAGTCTATCGGTTCCTTCCCACCGTGATCGTCGGGACAATCGACAAGATGGCAGGCGTTGCGTTCCAGCCAAACTTTCCAATGATTTGGGGAGCAACAGCATGGCGTTGTCCAGAGCATCCAGAACATGGATTCGGAATGGGGGACTGGTGCATAAATGGATGCCCAACCAATCCAGCTTCAGGACGTAAGGGACGAAGGCGTACCGCAGTGACTCCCTATGATCCTTCTCCGGCACTTCACATCCAGGATGAGCTCCACCTCCTGCAGCAGGAACTAGGAGCTTTTGCCGGGCACTATGAGACGTTGGTACGGTCCTGTGAACAACAGGTCGGTACCCGTCCCGCCAAAACGATCGCTGCAACCGCGACAATCGAAGGATTTGAGCATCAGATCCGACAAATTTATGGTGTTCCCAACGCGCGTCGATTCCCGACGCGCGGCTACAGCCTGTTTGAGACGTTTTACACGTCCCGCGATCTGGATGAGGACGCGCCCGAGCAACGGGTCAAGACCGCTCGACTCTATGTTGCCTTCCGTCCCCCGCATCTCCATGCCGCAGACGCGGCCTCGCTTTGCGTCAGGTATCTTCACGAAGAACTGAACCGTCTTTATGCGAATCCTCATGATGCGGCCGCGTGGCTTCCGTCGACAAAGACTGAAGAGGCCGTTCGCGACCTACTCTACTTTTACTCGACGACTCTGACTTACGTTGGCTCCAAATCCCGCGGAATTCGCATCCGTCAGGCCCTTGATCGCGATGCTGGGCGACTTCGGCCCGGCGAAACGCGGGACCTGAACACCGAATTTCTATCCGGGGATTCGACGCTGGCTGCAATCGCAGATGTTGTCAGGCGCGTAGAACATCCGCCGGCATGGAATGAGGAGAGCCATCTCGATGCTACGGTGGCGACAAATATCATCAGCCATGGTGTCGACGTCGAGCGCTTCAACTTGATGGTCATGGATAGTATCCCGGAAGAGACTGCAGACTATATTCAAGCTTCGAGCCGTAGTGGAAGACGGCATGTGGGGTTGGTGTTGGCAACCCTCGCCTCTTACTCTCTCCGGGCCTCAAGCATTTATCACCGTTTCACTGAATATCACCGCCATCTCGAACGGCTCGTGTCACCGGTGTCTGTCAACCGTTTCGCAAAGTTCGCGGCCCAACGCACGAGTTCAGGCATATTCGCGGGAGTCCTCCTCGGCCGTTACGGGGCCATCCTTCACAATCAACAGCTCACCAAGCGAAGGGTAGCGGCAGAGTTTCTAAACTCACGCGCAGTCTCGCAATTGCCTCGTCAGCTTGCGCCAGGAGAGATGGAGGAGGCAATGCGGGAAGCCTACGCTTTGGATAAGGGCATCTATCCAAATGGACTTGAACTGCATATGGGACAAGTTCTTGAAACTCAGGTTGATCATTTTCTTCACTTGATCGCTGGAAGCAGGAAGGAGTACCTCACTGATGTCCTGCAACCAACTCCGATGAGGAGCCTTCGCGACGTGGACGTCGGTGTGCGATTTCGTCCTGATGAGGATGCGGATTACCGCGACTTGCAATGGTTCAATACGGAGAATTCCTAATGACCTTCACCCGAGGGCAGACGCAGGTCCTTTATCAATTTCTCCCCGGCGCGATCTTTGAGCACGACCAATATGGGTTCTGCAAAATCAGTGGCGTGGAACTCCAGGAGAAGCAGGTCAATCAGGATGCTGTGTTTAATGCCGTCGCTGACCTCCTATTCCAGTGGCCAGATGATGCGTTTCGTGGCGGCTTTGCAGATCCTCGTCAACAAAACAATCGGCGCTTCTATGTGATCGGGGCTCCATGGATGGTGCGATTCGAACCTTTTCCAACCGTGCTTGAGTGCAGGCGGTGCCGTCGCGTCTTTCGATTGCGCGATCTTACTCGTCGTCCGAACGCTCAACCACGCCAATGCCCGTCGTGTTCTGGGACCTTGGGCCAACTTCGCTATGTTCAGGCACACAACTGTGGAAGGGTTGAGGAACTTTACTACCCGCAGAACGCATGCCCCAGACATGGGTCTCGTTCTCTGATGTTCCTAGATACTGGCCGCGTACGATCAGCACGTTGGCGATGTGGAGATTGCGGCAACGCTGAAGTAGGCCGGCTCCGGATGACACCATGTACCTGTCAATATTCGAGATCCCTTGGCAATCAGCAAGTGACGATCTACGAGCGCGGACTAAAAACCCTTACGCTTACGGACAGCGCCCTTTTCCTACCGCATGTCGTGCCATTTATTAACTTCGATGAGGAGGCAGAACGGGTTTTCCATCAGGACCCAGAAACGTTGTCGCTCATTCTCGCACGGATGTGGGGAATTCTGGATAAGAAGGTTCCGGAGACTATCCACGAACGTGGAAGGCATCTGGACGCAGGTACCGAAAGTGCAAGCACCTCGGATGATTTAGCCCGGGAATTAGAGAAGGTGCAGCCGAATCATCCACTCGTAATTAAGTGGAAGGCGCAGCAACGTGCTCGATCAACACCTCCAGGGCAACCGTCGATCGATAGGGTTAGGGAATTGCTCGGCGGCGGGGCACCCCCTCCCAACGCTCCGACACCTCGTCAGCTGATAGAGCATGCGGCGATTCTCGACACGCTGCGTACCACATCCGTAGAAGAAGCCACCCGGGATTTGACCAGCATCGGAGATATATCTGGCGCCAACGAGCTGCGATCTGCTGCACAGTTCGCCCTCAGCGAACTCGGAATTGCCGAATTGAAGATTATCTCCGATTTTCCGATCGCACTTTGCGCTGTTGGGTACACAAGAATTACTCGCGATCCTAATAGAAGCATATTGACGCCGTTCGAGACCCTCGACCCTGAAGGTCGTGTCCCTCTTTACACGGTGAGTAGTGAGACAGAAGGAATCTATTTTCAGCTCGATCCGATCCGTGTCGTAGCATGGCTTGTCGATAATCGCTGGGTTCAGACACCTATCCCAAGTTCGATGGAGATCGCTTGGGCCTGGCTCTATGCGAACGTCCCTGGCCTCTTCCAAAGCCGCTGGCAGCCAAATTTCTCTGATCACCTCGCAGTCAGTATCCGAACGCTCATCCATACGATGAGCCACGTCCTTCTTCGCCATGTCGAATGGAGCGGCTTTAGTCAAAACAGCGTCGGAGAATACCTCATACCGGGCGCGCTTTCCGGGATACTCTATGCGAACCGTTATGCCGAAACCAAAATCGGTGGTCTTACGACGTTGTTTGAGCATCAACTCGGGATATGGCTTGACGATTCCTCACAGAGTGGAAGGCAGTGCGTATATGATCCATTTTGCACTGACGAGGGAGGAACCTGCGTCGGCTGCCTCCACCGCGAATACAATTGCCCACAGTTCAATCGGGAACTCTCACGTGCCGTGCTTTATGGAGGGCCCACTCCACCACCTGAACGCGGAAGTGACCTAGGGGTGCAAGAAATAAATCAAGGATTTTGGCAGTCTCTGCGACCGGCATCTCTGAATGTCTAACAGTGCCACAATTCCTAAGGGACGCTAATTGTTCTAACTTCATCGAGGCAATGGACTGCGTGCCTCAAGCGGTCGCGCCACTCTGGTCATGAACCCGCATGCGTATCGACAAATCAGACTGACCCTGGAAATTACCTCTTTTCTGAACGAAATAACCGAGCATTCGCCACCGTCCAGAGCCAGACCGGATGCAACAGGACCAGTATCTTTCGGTTTGCCGGTCATCCGCTCAAAACCTAACCCTCGCCATCGGACGCTATATCCATTTTCACCCGTTTGTAGCCATTTGTTATACGATTCCGAGGATTCGAACCGACGACCCGAGCCATTCTGCTGTTCCGATCCACCATGATGAAAAGTGACTGATAATAAACGGCTTATCTCGTGGGAGCAATAACGCAGATCTGGGAGCAATAAGGGAGCAATATGCTGTTCCAAGGGCGCTTCTGGGGCCTTCGGGGGCGACGGAGGCCTTCAAGAATCAATAAGTTACATGATCGTTTAAAAATGGCATGGAAGAGGTCGTCGGTTCGATCCCGACCAGGTCCACCATACAGTCTTGCGTGTCTTTAAATCTACAAATAACAGCCAAGAATCCCCAAGTATCCCCGCAACACGGGCGCCTTTTGCTCGTGAAGGACACAGGAGAGAATTCTCCGCGCTTTGAAATCTGCTCTCAAACAGAGACATTCTCTAATCGGGAAATGCCGAGTGTCCTTCGAAAAGTAAAAATGTCGGGGACGCGCAGATTTGAACCGCCTCGCAAGCAATCAGATGTGAGACGAATAAATGGCTCACTGGAAAAAGTAAAACTGCCCACTATAGCGTCTTCTTCATATCGACCACCTGTTTGCGCGCATGCAGCGTCTTAATACATACGAAACAAAGACGAACGCCATGACGAGAATCGGATCAAATTTATCCCACGCACTGCCACCGCCATGCAGTTGTGAATAGAACGCGAGTAAAAGAGTGATCGCGAGACCAGCATAAACCCACTCAGTCACTCGAGGCCCATTGGGAATCAGGAGGCCCACGCCACCAAGGACGTGGGTCACGCCAATCAGAGGGATGATATAGAGCGGATATCCGAGCTGCTGATTGGCGATCCTCCATTCGCCGGGATCGTGAATGAGATATAACCTTCCGAAGTACACCCAGATGAAGGCGACAAGACCGGTGATTACCATCGCGGCTATTTGAGTTGCTCGACCTGCCCGCGCGGATTTATCTATTGTGTGTTCAGCTTTCATATTAAAAACGATCCTCTCCTTGCGGTTTGAATGGTTTAAATCGTTCTGCAATAAGTCGGGTAGCGCCGCAGTTCCCAAGGAACTGCGGCTGATTCTGCTGGCCCCGGACTTATACCTTGACGGCGTTCTGTGCAGCCGCAAACACATCGCGTGCGGACGTCGTACCCGCTACGTGCTCCGTACCCGAGACTCCGAGGTCCATCCATCCCGCGTTCACGCTCTCAAACATTTCTTCGGTAGGCCCAGTGTGGCCCTTCGGGATGCCGAACTGCTCGAACGCTTCCGCCCATCCTGCACGCGGGACTGCAACGGCTTTTACGTCGAGTTTCAGGACTTCACCTAATTGTCCGGCCACTTCATTCGCGCTTACCATCGAACCCAGCTCGATGACGCGATGTCCTGACCACGCCGGCCCGGTCAGAAGCGTTGCCACCTCTGCGCCGATGTCGTCTGACGCGACCATTGTCGATTTCCGGTTTGTAGGATTGTAGAAGACCGGTAGTGTTCCGCCCTGGGCGGCCTGTAAGCCGAAAAGAAAGTTTTCGAAAAAGCCGCCTGCGCGCACAAATGCGAACGGAGATGGCAGGCTGCGAAAACCTAGCTCCAAAAGTGATAAGGCCGTGATCATGCCCACCCCGCTTGTTCTATTCGCCCCCATCGACGAGAGCGCTACCACCCGCGGGGGCGCTCCCTTGGTCAGCGCCTCGATGTAGTTCGCAATCACGCCCTTTGCTTCTCTGTAATCAGGCGAGGGTGCCCATACTGCCGGCAACATAACAAACGCGCCCTCAACACCTTTGAGCGCCGCCGCTATGGCTGTCGCATCGTTCCAGTCTCCATCCACCAACTCCACGCCCTGGTCTGCCCACTTCGCCGCTTTCTCGCGATTGCGCACAAGTGCTCGCACCGGTTTGCCTTGCTTCAGCAGATGCCGCGCGGTGGCGCCACCAACGTTTCCAGTAATGCCCATGACTAAATACATGCTCGTTTTCTCCTTCTGCCTCGTATTTGGCCGCCAATCCAAATGGGCAACCTGACTATTAGAGATCCATATTAACCATTGGTTGCAAAATAATCATCGGTTAATTAACCGGTGGTTATAATTCAACAATCGGTCGCAAAAATCGTCAAAAGGGACTACGCTATTGAGCGTGACATCCACATCACCAAGTCGCCGGGTAGAGCGCAAGGAGCGGTTGCGCAGCGAAATCCTTGCGGCTGCCAGCAAAATGTTTGCCGATCGCGGCTATGAAGCCGTGACGCTTCGCGAGATCGCGAAAGAGATCGGCTATACGCACGCCGTGATCTATCAGCATTTCCCCGACAAATGGCACATCCTTGCCGAGTTGAGCCGAGAGACGATCGGGCTGCTGATTCAGAACTTCGACGCAATTGCCGCGAAATTTCCTGCACCGAAAGAGCGCCTTTTTGCGACTTCACGCGGCTTGATTCAGTTCTGCACTGCCCATCCACAACAGTTCCGCAATGTTTTCTTCGGGCCTGAGAACCGCAACGGCATCCGCGCTGGACAATATATCGACGACATTGGTAGGCCGTTGTTCCAACGTTTCGTGCAGCTCTTTTTCGATGTTGCCAGGGATGAAGGATTGCCAAGTAAGAATGACATCGTGGTAGCCCACTCCTGGTGGTACACGATCTTCGGCCTCGCTACGCTTATGGTCATCCAGGGAGTTGTGCCTGACTTGCCGGATCAGACTCTCGTGGTCGAGCAAACGATCGCAACGCTTTGGGCGGGCGTCCAGGTTGTTCCGCGATTGCCGAAGAGCGCAGTCTCCAAGCGATCCCGCCGATCCAGTGCCTCAAAGCACTGACAGCTTTTGTCTACTTAGGAGTTGTTGGAGCTATGCCCGAGGAGTACCGGGAATCAACCACTTTTCCAAGGCCGTAGCCCATCTGGCGGCCCGGGGAATTCTCGTTCTACGCCAAATTCTTGAGTGGGATCAGAAGAACTCATCCTCACCCAATTAGGAATCGCAAAATTCATACTTGACAATCAGCGGCCATCCACTACCATATAGTTGTGGATTCCTTAAATACAACATTTACCGCTTTGTCTGACCCAACCCGGCGGGCGATGATTGAACGACTCTCCCATGGGCCTGCCTCTGTGCATGGATTGACGGAACCGTTTGCACTGTCGCAGCAGATGATTTCAAAACATATCGCCTACCTTGTGAAGGCACGGATCGTGATCAAGACGAAGCGTGGACGAGAGAGTGTGTGCACGCTTCGGCCAGAGGCGATCAAGACGGTCAGTGACTGGGCGTTTAGCTATCGCCGATTCTGGGAAGAGAGTTTCGACAAGCTGGAAGTGGTCGTAAATCAAATGAAGAAAGAGGAGGTCAGAGATGACAAAAAACACGGATAACGAAATTGAGCGGATGGTCGTTACAAGAGTTTTTGATGCCCCACGCGAGTTGGTTTGGAAGGCGTGGACCGACCCGAAATACGTGATGCAGTGGTGGGGGCCGAAAGGCTTTAGCTGCCCCGTTTGCGAGATTGATTTTCGCGTGGGAGGAAAATTTCGCTGCTGCATGAGAATGCCGGATGGCCAGGAGGGCTGGAACGGCGGGGAATACCACGAGATTGTTCTGCACGAGAAGATTGTTTACTCCATGTACTTCTCCGACCCGCAGGGAAACAAGATTGAGCCTGAGGAGTTAGGAATCGAACCTGAGTCCATCGACGGCGCGTACGACATGGCCCTCTTTGAGGATCTCGGGAACGGCCAGACGAAGCTCACCTTGATTGGAAATGAACCCATGGAGAGCGCAAAAGAGAGCGGTCAATTCGAGGGCTGGGTTGAGACACTCGATAAAATTGCGGCCGTTGTTGCAGAGCTGGCGCAGGCGAAATAAGAAGTTGAAGGTTTGACGATCGTCATGCGCGAGATACGGCGAAGGCTAGCGGCGGAGGCTCGGTTCGAACGGGCTTCTCGCCGCTTGCCCGAATCGTCGCCATTCCGGATTAGTGACCCTTGACCGGGTGCCCCATTCAAGCCCCCACGTCAGCGTCACCATCCCGGGGTTCATCTTGACTGCGATCGTAACGACGATCAGCAGTAGAGGAGCGAAGAACAGACTCTGGTCAAGACGGCGCGCCGCCAGATAGTGTGCGAAATTCGAGCCACGCGGACGCTGCTGGTAACGGCTGCGAATTCGAAACGCGATTGGCAACGCGGCAAGGATCACAGCGGATGTAAGCGAAACGACGAAGAACTTACCACGCCACCCCTCGCTGATCAAGTAACTGGAACCGAAAACGTTATAGGCGAGACCCCGGACGATGATTCCTGCAGTAAGCAGTGAGGTCTGTTCGAGGAAGACTTCCTTGTCGAACATGAGCACTGCTGCCATGAGCCCAACGACCACGAGTGCCCAACCTGCAATAATCAATTGCGGAGAAAGCTGATAATAGAGGAGCGCAACGAACGAGGCAGTCCCGAAGTATGCCATGAAACGGCATGCGGACCATCGGTCGAGCACGGGCAGGGGGTTTTGCCGTAGCAATCGTGACCAGACGAAGAAATAGATGATCGTGAGCGGCACCACCGTGTAAATACGCGGATTGATGAATTCTCCCGGCAGCGTTGCCGCACCGAGATTGACCCAAAAAATGCGCAGGGAAGATGACGCCAGCAGCGCATACACCTGCAGGCGGAACTGCTTCTGCCCACGTCGAACCCCGATTTCGAAGAGCAACAAGCCGAAGACGCCGAGGGCCGGTGCCACGGCGAGGCCGCAATTCGCAGCAAAGCAGCCATGCGGCGATTTGACGGTACTGCGCGTCCTTCTGCGTACAAAACCGTGAGAAAGCATAGAGCGCCGCGACACAGCCGATCAGCGGTAGAGAGCGATCCACTGCATTTGTGACTTCCAGATTAACGATAAAAAGTTCGACGACGGCTGCGGCGGCGAGTACGTACTCCTGAAATGTTAGATTGCGCAGCCGAAACCTGCGCCCGAAGAAACACAGCGCTACGGCCATCGACATCCATACGGGTGCGATCCACACGCTAGGTAGTTCCAAGAAAGCGAGGGCCGCGATTAGCGCAGTTTCAGCCCAAAGCAAAACACTCCTCAAGACACGCGACGGAGCCTTTTCATCTCCCAGTGCCCACGAAGTGCAATAGAAAAACAGTGCAACTAAAGGTAACGTGAGAATCCGCGTGGCCATGTGATTTGGGAAGGAATTATCGACGTGCAGATTGAAAGCCGCCGCGCGAATAATCACAGCACAAGCGACTGCCCAGGCCTGTGGCAGAAGCGATCTGTCCTTGAGTCGGCGTTTCGCGATCGCCACGCCGAACAGCATCGCCGCCCAAGCGATGGCGGTCCAGTCTGCCGCAAAAAGGGCCCACATGCCCAGGAAAGCGGTAATGCAGCCCAAATGGCTCTGCACCGTGGCCAGGCGACTGTCGAACTTACCGAAAAGCTCTCGCCATTTGGCGCGAATGTACAGCGCGTTCAAAGAGAAAAGTGCGGCGCAAGTGAGGAGCAGGACGCCGTCTTTCAGCAGAACTGCCTCGGAAGAGCTGCGGAAATCGACGATGCTGCGTGCCTCATAAACAACGAATAGACCTGTCAGACATCCGGCGAGCAGGCCCAGGCGCCGAAAGAGATTTTCGCGCTGCACGATGCCCGCTATGAGCAGCGCTTCGGCGGCAATCATCCACAACAAGGCGATATTGTTGCCGCTGAATTTGAAAGGCACGGCGGCAAAGATTAACAGCGTACCGACGACCGAGAGCAACGCAAACGCGGTGTGCCGGCGGCGCGTAACAGGCAGCTGGCCTAAGACAAATTCCAGCGCGCCGATCGCAGTCACAGCGCAAAACGCCAGTTCCGGATGGATGGATTGGAATTTCATGACCGCGAGCAGCATCATGGTATTGACAAGCGCGGCCACCGTCGAAATCGACTCCTGGCGTGACGAATCGATTTTGCGGACCACATAAGAAATGCGAAAAATGGCCCAGTAAAGGATCAGGATGATGGTGCTCGACCAAAACTGCGGAAAAGCGTGACCTACCGTACCGTCGGGATAGAGTTTGTATAACCAATAGAAGTGGTTCGCTCGCAATAATGCCGAAGACTTCAAGCTCAAACCAGCTCATGCGAAGCGCAATCAAAGCGATGCCAAGCGCAAGAATCACGCCCGCAACAAGGGCGTAGACCGTATCCTGGCTGAGTGCGATCGTGGAAAACGCGAGCAGGAACGCAAGACCTGTGACAAGTTGCGAGCGATAGCCGAATGTGTGGGCGACCATCGCAACAGCGACGACGAACATTAGGACGCAATCGACTGCGTTGGATGGCACCACGTTCATTGACGGAACGTGATGCATGGCATATGTCGTGAAGAAGAGCAAAGCCAGCCGCCCCCAATGCCAGTGCGTCCTATGAGTCGATACTGCTCGCGGTGTTCAAGCCAAATTCCACCACCAAGCATCGTAGCAGCGATGGTGTAGATGAGGGAGACGCGCAGATCCGGCCCCATGGCAACTAGCGCGATGCGGCCGAGCAATGCCAAACCCAAAACCAGCAAAGCTATGCCGATTTTTGCGAACAGATTCATCCCCAGAATTTGCTCAAGCGGCAGTTTTGTTTTCAACTGCAGAAGGAAGCTTTCCTTGGGCGTTCCGGTTTTGTGCTCCGCAAACGAGGGCATAGATGGGGGTGCTGGAGCGGCGGGACTCTGCGGTTTCGGCGAGTGCGACGTGGCCGGAATCGGCATTCGGGGGGCGCGACTTCTTTTTCCCTTGTTATCTCCGGTTGGAGGCGTGCTTTGAAGTCCCGGGATTTGCCAACAGCATCTTGCCTGTCTTCACCGAAAACGGGAATGGGCGTGGGCGTAGTTTCAGGTTCAATCGGCGCCGAAACCGGGGCTGGTCGGTCATATTCCGACACGGTGCCCTGAATCTCCTGTGGATACGAAGCACCCGTGGCCACCTCAAGGTGCGCCGGTTCGCCGCGTACCCCTCGATCTTCTTCGCTAGGGGCAACGTGAGACGCCTCTAGTTTGACGACTCGATCCGAAAGTCGAGCCAACTCCCGCACTAAGTTGGCAACGTCGCCTTGAAGATACGAAATCCTAAATCGGCTCTCCTCGATCCGTTTTTCAGCGGCCCCGCTCCGAACCAGAGTACCAATCGCGATCGCGGGAATCCCAATGACTATTCCAATCGCCAGCAGGACAATAAATTCCATGGCACGCTAACCTCGGCAAAGGGCCTCCACCTAAACCTCAGCGACATGTAAAGGCAGTGAGCCCCCTACGCACACAAGATTAGCCCTTGCGCATCCGCAAAAGTGACCCTTCCGTACAGTTTCACGAGTGTCACAAGAACTGCGAACTATCCGAGAATTTGCTCAATTCGAATTGGAACTCGTCAGCCAGCAGTGAGAACAAAAAGACGCGCGGTCCCTTTGGTAACTCGCACGTTGCCGCAGTGTGGGCGTCGCAGATAATCGCGCCCGCCTGTTCCAGTCCCCGCTGCCAGCGGCTCCGCTTCGGATCTCGCACTAGCAGCAAGTATGGTTCCACCCCCGCAGCGGCGAGCATCGTCCGCGCTATCTCGCGGAATTCCGCCCAGTTCGAAACCACCCCAATCAGCTTCCCTTTCAAGGATGGCAACTCGGGATCGAGCCACCTGTTTGCCGAGCGAACCTGTAGCTGAACCCGAATGATGGCGTCGCGATTGAAAATATCGTCAGCATTGGTCGGGACTCTCATCATTTGCTCATCAGCCACTTCAAATATTCCGGGAGCGACTCCATTTCGTCGAGGTGGTCGGGGCCGGAATTGCCGGCAAATCCAACCACGAGCAGTCGGCCCGCTTGCGTCTCGCTGAGAATCTGCGTCTGCATCGGACCCCATTTGAGAACAGAGTGAGGTTTCAGCCCCCATTGCCGCAGCAGGTAATCCGCAGTCTCCGTGGTGCTCGCGAATGTGCCGGGAAAGATCTCGGAATGGGTGATGATCAGGCATTTTTTCCCGGCGATGGCATCGCGCCCGAATTTGACCCAGGGCTGTAGGCCTGCGGTCAGAATCTGAGACTCCAACGGACCAGGCTTCCCATTTATGTAGCCAGTGTGCATGCCATCGATGCAAAGCACGCGGGTGATACGCATATAGGAGATCGGATCGTTCAGAATTGCCTCCTCGGCGCTGCAACCCGCGCTCCAGCCGCCCAGGTCGATTTCGCTGAACTTCACGCCGCTTTTGCTCTCAGCCTCGGCAATCAAGTTGGCAAATTTGGCTGGATCGGCGAATAACGTCGCGTACGTGAGCGAGCCTTCACCTGCGTAGACGTTGACGACCGCCATCCTGGGCTCTCGCGCCACGGCGACTTCCGGAAGCCACGCATTGTTGCTGTGGAAGAAAATGAACAGGCGCAGACTCGCGGCGTCTTTTTCCTTTGCGGGAATGAATAAGGTCCCCAAAGCAAGTTTTTCGCGGCGGCCGCGCGGCGTTTGTTTGGTCAATCGGGGATGGGCGCGCGTGTGTTCGACCATGGGCGATGGATTTTGATAGGTATGCGGCCCCGGGAGACCTTGTTCCGGATGCGGCGTTTGCGCGGCGAGAGAAGCAGCAGCCAATATAAACAAAAAATTAAGCCAACTCAGCTTCATATTCACCTCACGCCAACCACCGTGGCAGACAGCCTCTGAAGCGTTGGCCGCACATCCTGTCTGGTCAGAATACGGGTCGATCGCCCAGTGGCATTATCGCTGGGCATTCACCAATCCATATGGGGCCGTGAGCCGGTTCATTCCTTGGCTGAACTTGTCATTAGGTAAGGGTGTCCATGCGGGAGCGCCCGCCCTGCGTGGGTACTCGTAAGCTGGCCACCATCGATTGCGAATTGACCGTTGACCAGGAGATAGGTCACTCCCGTAGCCAGCAGTTTGGGTTCTTTGTAGGTGGAAATTGCACGGATAGTTTTGGGGTTGAATATGACCACGTCGGCGAAATAGCCGGGCTTGAGCAAGCCGCGGTCTTTAAGTCGGAGTGTCTCCGCGGGCAAGGACGTCATAGAGCGGATGGCAAAGGGCAGCGTGATGACATGCTCGTCGAAAACATATTTGCGCAACTTGCGGGGGAACGTCCCATATTTTCGGGGATGGCCTGGACTGCCATCGGAGCAGGTCATGACCCAGGGCTGGCGCATGAAGTTCCGAATATCGCTTTCCTGCATGTTGAAAGACGCAACCGCCCCGCCGCCTTTTTTGATAATCATAAGGGCTGCGTCGATCGGCGATAGGTTGTGTTCCTTCGCAATCGCAGCCAGCGTCTTGCCGGTGAATTCTTTGTCAGGCGATACGGTGACGAGCAGGGATTCCGGGCCGCCGCGATCGTCCAGGTTTTTTTGCATGGCTGCGATGAGGCGGGGACGCACCGCCTGATCATCGATGCGGTGCAGCAGGTCAGCATGGCCGCCAACCTCTGCCCAGCGGGGAATCAGGGAAGCCTGAATGCTGGTTCCCGATGCGTTGTACGGATATTGGCTGGCGGTCACGTTGACGCCGCTGGCGCGTGCAGCATTTACCAGGGCGATAACGGCTGTGCTTTCGCCCCAAACGCTTTTGCCGAGCGCCTTTATGTGGGAAATCATGACGGGAATGTGCGCTTCGCGTCCGATGCGAATCGTTTCCTTGACAGAGCCAAGCAGTCCGATGGTGTAGGAATCTTCATCGCGCATGTGCGTGTCATAGATGCCACCATCCGCCGAGGCGATTTTGGCCAGAGCAATAACTTCTTCTGTGCTGGAGTAGCTGCCCGGTGCATAAAACAGACCGGTGGACATGCCGATCGCGCCTTCCTTCATGCCGCGATCCACCAGCGCCTTCATGGAATCCATTTGCGCGGCCGTGGGGGTTGCATCGGACATGCCCATCACAGCGCGCCGCACGGATCCCTGGCCGATAAACATGGCGACATTCGTACCAATGCCTTGTTGATCCAACTTGCGCAGCGTTGCGCCAATTTGGAGGGGGCTGCTACCGTCATTGCCGACGGTGACGGTGGTTACGCCCTGCATCAGATAGGCATCGTTACGGCTGGTGTCCGGGTTGGACAGGTCCCCGAGTGTGTGGGTGTGGGGGTCGATGAAGCCAGGCGCGACGATGAGGCCGTGAGCGTCAATCACACGTTTGGCATTTCGACGTATGCCCGTTTTAATCAGGACAATCCTATCGTTGCGAATACCGATATCAACTCGTTTGGCTGGAGAACCGGAGCCATCGAAAACGGAGCCATTGCGGATCAAAATATCGAGAGTCTTGGAGACTGGGTTCTGGCTGGGGTTCTGAGCGGCTAAGGGAGCTGCGAGCAAGATAACGAGAAGTGCCTGTAATGCTCTAAAAATCATTACTTCTCCGGAAGAGGCTATCAAGAGGCCTGTCGATAAGACAACCGCGGCAAGCTCTAAGCTTGAAATTTAGCAGTTTCCGACTGGGATCCGGAATACTGTAATTGACGTCCGATCTTCATCCCCGTCACGCAATCTTGCATCCGACGATTCATCGTGAATGATCGTCGGACGTAAAGAAGCGAAGATTCAAGATCGAATGGAGCAATCGAGCAGAACTAAAAGTTAAGCTTCAACGCGAATTGAAGGATGCGAGGCGCCACACTGGCACTTTGTATCTCTCCAAAGGTAGCGTCGGATTGACCCGTGTCCGGGTTGGAAAATTGAGGAGTGTTGAAAAGGTTGAATGCTTCCGCGCGGAACTGGACGTTCGTTGCTTTATTGAACAAGTTGAATCCAAAGTTTTTGTAGAGAGCAGCGTCGATATTACGTTGGCCCGGGCCTCGTAGAATACCGGGACTTGAGTTGCCGAATCCTGTGGCTACGCCGTCGGCTCCAACCACGGGGTAGGTGCCTGTGAAGCAGCTTGTATTGATGTAGCGATTGATGTTGCTTTCGATGGAGCCATGATTGACATATTGGCCCGGCCTGCACGTTCCACTGAGTTCAGCAAAATCGCCGGCGATGCCAAGCACGTTATTACCATTGGTTCCGGTGACGGTAAGCGGGTCCCCATCCTGAAGAGTGATCACGCCTGTGAGCGTCCAATCGCCGAGTGTGCGCCTGACCAGCGCGTTGCGTCCCTTGAAGCCGGGGAGCGCATAGGCTCCGCTAAAGACGAATCGGTTCGGGCGGATGAAGCTGGACGGACCGTAATTGCGAGCGAGGTTATACTGATCGCCAAGCAGTGAACCGGCGGTTGTATCGCCGACCACATTCTGCCCGGTTTGCAGCGCTCTGGCCCAGGTATAGGAAGCAAGAAACTGCAGTCCATTGTCGAATCGCTTCGTAAGGCTGGTCTCTAAAGCGTTGTACCAGCTTTGAGCGCTGGAGCCGATTTGCGTGTAGTCCGCCGCGCCATAGCCCTGCACACGAACGCGCTGCCCGATATTCGCGACGGTATTCGTTGACGCGCCGCGAATTGGATTTCCCGGACTTGCATACAATGCCTGGTTCGGATCGTTTGAAAGGATTAGATGTTCTCCGCGGCTGCCAATGTAGCCCAGCTCAAAAATCATGTTCCTTGCCAACAGCGTCTGCGTGTTCAAGCTGAAATGCTGGACCATCGGCGGACGTATATTCTGGGCGAATGCAGTGGTGCTGTTGGTCGTGGTTGGAGAGTACGGCGAAAATACCGGGAATGATGCCGGCGCCGGTTGGAATGGATTTGCAAAGTCTATCGTAGGCGACTGAGCCAGCGCGCGCAGAATCGCCCAGGGCTGTTCGAAAATTAACTGTACTGTCGGCTGCCCGCTGATGGTTTGGTGAAAGATGCCGTAACCGCCCCGCAAAACCACACGGTCCGTTCCTGGCAGTTGCCAGGAAAAGCCAATGCGCGGGTTGATTGTGTTTTGCCCATCGCCGCTGTAGGCAAGTTTGCCGGGAAGGACCGTAACTCCTGGCGGAGCAGTGTACGGGTAGTTGCCAGCCACTTCAAGGCCCTGCAACGTGCCCGCGGCTGGTGGATTGGGATTCAATGCCGCGAAGTTGGTGTTGGCGTTTCGGCCTTTCACCTCTTCCATGCCGCCCAGCCGCTCGTAGCGGAAACCGGCGTTCAATACGAATCGCTGTGTAACCTGAATATTGTCCTGTACATATCCAAAGTAGTTCCAGATGTCGAAATTGCGATCGATGATACCGGGCACATCCAGGTTAAGGTAAATGTTGCTGAAAGGCGTGCCGTTGCCGCCAGTGGCAGCAGGACCGCCATGGTTCCCAAGCAGAAAGTCGGGAAGGCCGAGGAATAAGACTCCGCCGTAAAACTTATAGTCGTCGTAAGCGATCTGGTCGAGGTTGATGCCGCCGCCAAAGCGGAGCGAGTGGCGCCCTTTGACTAGGGAAAGATTGTCCACAATAGAATATTGGTTTTGGACGTTGATATTCGTCTGCCCATTGCCGCCCGCTTGGAATGAGCCGGAGATCGCCATCACGGGCAGCGTATTGTCGTGGACGAACGGACCTTCGGGAGCATTCACACCCACGTCGGACCACGTGAAGGGTGTGGCCTGCTGGGTTGCAGCCTCGATGCGGTTGTAGCCGATGGTTACCTGGTTAAGAAACTGAGGAGTAAAGATGTAGGAATTGCTGAGGGTAAAGTCGCGAAAGTGATTTGGGTTCGTCGTGCCAAAGCCCGGGACCGTACTCCCGCCCAGGCCCGGCGCATTGAAGTTGAGCAACACGTGGCTATTCACGAAAAAAAATCTCTCTTGCCAGGTGCTTTTGGAGGACTGGTTCCAATCCGCATTGCCCATGTATTGATCTTCGTTAAAGGAGCATGGCACGCTGATCGCCACGGTGCCCGCAGCGGCGGGATTGGTTGCGTTTGCGTTGATCGTTTGCGCGTTCGGTATCATGTACTGGCCGTTCGGCAGCTTGAAATTTAATATGCTGAGGGCCTGTGGGCTGATGTTTGAGCCATCAGCCGCAACGACATTCGCGTCACCCACCCCGGTTCCGGCGTAACCGGCTTGTCCGGCAAAGAGTGCGCCGAGACCGGCTGCGGTGCGATTGGTGGACGTAAGGGCCGGTTCTTTGAAACTGGTCAAGCAAGTGCTGGCGAAGCCGTTCGCCTGTCGCGTCCCTTGATAAGCAACGAAGAAAGTTACTTTGTCCCTTACAATCGGGCCGCCCAAGGTCAAGCCAAACTGGTTCTGCTGCAGAACGGGGCGAGGGCCGTGTACTTGATTGATAAAAAAATCGTTCGCATTGAGAGCGGTATTGCGGAAGAATTCAAAAGCGCCTCCGTGAAATTGGTTGGTGCCGCCTTTTGTGACGACATTCACGTTTGCGCCGGCGTTGTGCCCGTAGGACGCATCGTAAGGGACGGTCTGCACATTGAATTCCTGAATGGCGTCCGGATTCGGAATCGGATTACCGCCGCTGAAGGTCCCGCTCCCTTGAAGGTCGTTGATCTGAATGCCGTTCATTTCAAAGTTATTGTCCGTGACCGAGCTGCCGGCTGCGGAGAGCGACAACTGGGTATCGCCGCGGCCAAGTTCGCCGGCATTGGTAACTTCAGTGCTCACTCCCGGAGAAAGACCTATAATCTGCACGAAATTTCGAGTCACGAGAGGAAGGCTCTGGAGCATCTTGCCGCTGGTCACAGACGACAGACTGCTTGTCTGTGTCTTCAATTGCAGGCTTGCCGCACTCACCTCGACTGTCTGGCTGGCGCTTCCTACTGCAAGCGCGACGTTCAGTGTTTCTGTCTCGGATACATCCACGACTTCGTTGTTGTACACGGCGTCTCTAAAGCCGGTTTTCGATACAGTGAGGTCATAGGTGCCGGGCTGCAGCAGCGCGGCTGTAAAGTGTCCATCCGATGTGCTGTTGATTACCTGCGTTGTGCCAGTAGCGAGATTCGTGACCTTAATAGTGGCATCCGGAATAATTGCGCCAGTCTGGTCCGTGACCACGCCGGCGATTGCCCCGGTACCGGCGCTCTGGGCGAGCCCGAAACCGCCGGCAAAGATCAAAAACGACGCGATTGCAACGCAAAGGGAACGCTTCATAAGATGACCTCCAGGAGTTTTTGCTGCCAGCCTGACAATTACGCCGCATCTTCTGCGCGACTTTTTGCGTGCGCAAAGAATACTATCCACGTTTGCGCCTGTCAAGTGCTCTTCTAGATAAGTTAAAGATTATCCGATTGCAGACCAGCACGGAATTGTAGAATTCCCTGCATGAGACTGCGCCGGCTTTTTCTCTGCGTTGTGTCTGTAACTCTTCTCGTCACTGTTACATTGCCAGTGATGGGGCAACCGTCGAATGTTGCGGCGAGTATTGACAGGCTGATTCAGACGAAGATTCACGGCTTCCGTGGGAACGTCAGCCTGTATGCCAGGAACCTGGACACTGGTGTCAGTTATGGGCTTCATGCCGACGATCCTGTGCCGACGGCCAGCACCATCAAGCTGCCGATCATGATCGAACTCTTTGCCTTAGCGAAAGAGGGAAAGCTCAATTGGAACCAAAAGCTGACGTTGACGGATCAAGACATGGTATCGGGCAGTGGTGTGCTTCAGTACTTGTCGGCCGGAGATCAGTTCACCCTACGAGACCTGATGCATTTAATGATTGACTTCAGCGACAATACAGCAACAAATCTTCTTCTGGATCGCATCGGCGGCAATGCTGTGAATGCCCGCATGGCGAAGTTGGGGTTGAAGGAAACCGCCGTGATGCACGACATCATGGAGCCGAAGATTTTCCCTGCTGCGAATCCGAACACGCGACCAGTGGGCCTGACGGATGAAGGAGCCAAGCCCGGAAATGCAAAATGGGGCACAGGTCGAAGCTCTCCGCGCGATATGGTTATTCTTCTTGAAAAGCTCTATCGTGGAGAACTGGTCAGCAAATCCGCGTCGGATGAAATGATAGCCGTCCTTAAGCGTCAGCAATTTCACGATATTGGGAGAGACATGCCCGGCACTGTTATCGCAAGTAAATCGGGAGCGTTGGACCACCTGAGAAGCGACGTGGCAATTGTCTACTCAAAGCACGGGCCGATTGCAATGGCAATCACGGTCAACAATATGCCTGAAGTGAATTATCGAGAGGACAATCCGGGAGAAATTCTGATCTCGCAGCTCTCGGACATTCTTGTTGAGGCACTGGTAACTCCTCCAGTGGGTCAAGCGGCAAGATGATGTGTCAGGGCCGGGTAAACTTGCAAGAGTCGTAGTCGGCGGGAGTTGCCAACATATCTAGACGACTAGTTGACATGCACTTTCTCAAATGATACAAATTTGATTTCCAGTCGGCACGCTGCGCTCTTCGGCTGTGCTCAATAAGGAGAAGGTGAAATGTCCGCTGAAAATTACCTTGTTCGTGCCGAGGAGACGATCGCCGCCATCCGCCGAACGCAAACAAAAAAGATCGAGGAAGCATCCGCAGCTTTTACGCGCTCCATTCAGGCCGGCGGCAAGGTCTATCTTTTCGGCAGCGGACACTCCGTCATTCCTGTCTTGGATATCTTTCCCCGGTACGGCAGCTTTGTCGGATTTCACCCGATCTACGATCCCCGTCTCATGTGGTTTAACGTCGTCGGCCCGGGCGGCGCAAGAGAACTGCTGTGGCTGGAAAGAACCGAGGGATACGTGGCCGTTGTTCTACAGAGCTATCGCCTGGAAGCGCGCGACTCTATCCTGATCTTCTCCCACGGAGGCCTGAATGCCGCGCCGGTCGAGATGGCGATCGAAGCAAAAAAGAAAGGCCTGACTGTCGTCTCCGTCTCTTCTCATCAGAATCACAAACAGGCGAAGGCTACCCATTCCAGTGGCAAAGATCTGGCCGACGCCTCGGACATCGCTATTGACAACTGCGTGCCGCCGGAGGACGCATTGGTCGCCGTAGAAGGCATCAAGGAAAAATTTGCCGCCGGATCCACTGTGGCGGCCGTTTCCATCGCGATGGCGCTTGTGGCGGAGACAGGACTTCGCCTGGTGAAATCCGGAGCCACGCCGGCAACATTTGTGTCCCCCAACGTAGGATTACCCGCCGACCACAATCAGCATGTTTTTCAGGAGTATGAACGCTTCGTCAGGGGCAGCTAATCTCATCCTCACGCGATGAAAAATGCAATAAGTCTACCAACCTGGAATACAAAATGGACCGCTTATGTGCCGGATGTCTCGCGCTATTTATAATCGCCGGAATTTCCTCCGCGCAATCCGGCGCCGCAATACCCGCGGTTAAGAATTCTTCTCGGCAGTCCAGCACCTTCTTTCCCATGACCGTTTGGTATGGCGGCGGCAAAGTGCGCGCCCCGATGCTTGGGCCGGTAGACGCGAACTCTCCGCAGGAGTGGGGCAAGGACCTCGATGCGATCAAGGCGACAGGATTCAACACGGTCAAGACCTGGGTCGACTGGTCGACCGCCGAGCCGAAGCCCGGCGTGTTCGACTTTAGAAATCTGAATCTGGTCATGCAACTCGCGCACCAGCGCGGACTGCGCGTCATCGTGCAGATTTACATGGACTCCGCGCCGGACTGGGTCGGTGCGCATTTTCCCGATGCGCGTTTCGTCGACAGAAGTGGCGCGGTCATCGATTCCCAGTCCGCGCCCGGCTATTGCGTCGATGACCGCGCAGTGAAGGCGAAAATGGTGGAGTTCTACCAGGCGCTCTCGAAAGATGCCAACCGCTTCCCCGCCCTCTACGGCTGGGATGTATGGAGCGAACCCCACGTCATCAACTGGGCAGAGATTTCCTATCTAAAGGACCCCGAGTTCTGCTACTGCAAATACAGCCAGGAGAGGTTCCGCGAATGGCTGCAGGCAAAATATAAGACTCTCAATGCATTGAATGCGGCTTGGTACCGGCAATTCACCTCCTGGGATCAGGTTTCTCCGCCGCGATTTTCCACAATCCTTTCCTACACCGACTATCTCGATTGGCGCGATTTCATCGACGACAAGTTGGCAGAAGATCTGCACACGCGCGTGGTGGCGATTCGCAGCGCCGATCCCAGCCATCCCATCACCAGCCATGCAGATGATCCAGGAATCTTCCTTTCACCCACCGATGGCTATGGCAACCCGGATGACTGGAAAATGTCGAAGGCCGCAGATTTCTTCGGTACGTCCATCTATCCCAACATGAGCCATATGTGGCCGGATTGGATGCTGGCCTCCGGGCTGGATTTTATCCGCTCCGCTGGTCACAGCTACGGCAAAGGTTTCTGGATTGGCGAACTGCAAGCCGGCCAGGGCGTCAGCGGCATGAGAATTGCCCAGCCTGTGACCGCGCAGAACGAGACCTTCTGGTTGTGGCAGGTCATTTCCCATGGCGCACGCGAGGTCGCCGTCTACGCCTGGTATCCGATGAGTTCAGGCTACGAATCCGGAGGCTACGGCCTCGTCAATCTCGACGGTTCGATTACGGATCGAGCGAAAGCCGCGGGCGCAGTGGCGCGTGTGGTCGAGCAGAACGCCGCGGGTCTCAACCGGGCAAGGCCCGCAGCGGCGCATGTCGCCATTCTTTACGACCGCCTCTCCTATATGGTGGGCGGCACCGAGCCGACGACCTCCAAGCTCGGCCACGCCGAACGCGATTCACTCTACGGCGTGTATCGTGCCTTCTGGCAGAAACAGATTCCCGTCGATTTCCTGAATGCTCCCGCGCTGACCAGTGAAGACCTGCGGCAATATAAGATCATTTTCCTGCCGTATCCCGTCATGCTCTCGAAACGTGTCGCCGATGCCATCAAACAATATGTCGCCAACGGAGGGACTGCCGTGGCCGAAGCGCGCCTGGCATGGAATGATGCCCGCGGATACGCCAGTCCGGTTATCCCCGGCTTCGGGCTGGACAAGGTTTTTGGCGCGCGCGAAGCTTCGATCCACCCCCAAGCCGAGCCGCGTTTGATCCTGCAACCCTCCGCGAATCTCCCCGGCTTAAAGAGCGGCGACTCTATCGATGGCGCAGCGTTCGCGGAGGACCTGCAGCCATACTCCGGGGCGACGGTGTTGGCGCGCTTTTCCAGTGGCCAGCCGGCAATTGTCGAGAATTCCTTCGGACGCGGCAAGGCAATTCTCACGGGGTCGTTCGTCGGACTGGCGTACCAGCGCAAACAGGATCCCACGACCGGAGAATTTCTCCGTTCGCTCGCCACGACTGCCGGCGTCGCGCCGCAGGTCCGCGTCTCCGGTGCCGGAACGTCGCAAGTTGAAGTTCGCCGCCTGACAAGTGCCGACGAACAATTTCTGTTCGTTTTCAATCATGCAACCACCCCCGCCGACGCCACGATTCGCCTTCGTCTGCCCTGGCGCGTCCAGCGGGCGCGCGATATCGTCAGCGGCGATACGCTCCCTTCCCCTCCGCTCCAGCCTGCCACGCCCGGAGAAAATACTATCCTGCAGAAGAACCTTGCGGCGAACGGCATCTGGATCGTTCGGCTGGATAAAGAATGACGCCAGCCGTATTTTGCGGAATAGTTCAGGTTGATATGCGCGCGTTTGCGCGGAAAGAGGTCGCGTGGAGCGATTTGCCCTCGTAGTTGATCTCGGCGGCACAAAGATCGCAGTGGCGCGCGTCGATTCTGCCGGGAACATGACCCATCGGCGCGTCGCGCCCACACCCCATAGCGGAGGTAAGGCCGTTGTAGCCGCCATCATCGATCTGCTCCAGCAAATCCCGTCGAAAGGCGCTTGCGCGATCGGAGTCGATGTTCCTGGATGTGCCTACGCGGACGGAAGCGTCTGGGCGCCGAATCTTCCGGGCTGGAAACGCATGCCGCTGGGTGCGATGCTGAACGAGCACTGCAAGCTGCCGGTCCTAATTGAAAGCGATCGCAATGCATTCGTCACCGGAGAAGCCTGGCAGGGGGCAGCGCGTGGTTGCCGTGACGTGGTTTTTCTTGCCATCGGTACCGGCATTGGCGCAGGAATCATCAGCGGTGGCCGTCTCGTCCGAGGTTCCGGAGAACTCGCCGGCTCTCTCGGCTGGATGGCGTTGGAAACCTGTTTCCTGCCTCCATACAAACAGGTCGGCTGTCTGGAATCGCACGTTGCTGGCCCGGGAATGGCGGCCTGCGCCTCTCGCGCTCTGAAAACCGCGACCACCACTCGCGAACTGATTCAACTCGCTCGACAGGGCAACCCTGCCGCAAAGAAAATCGTTGCCCAGGCTGGCGAATATCTGGGCCTCGCCTTGGCAAATCTGGTTAGCATTTTGAATCCGGAGATGATCGTTGTCGGCGGCGGCGTGGCGGCGGCTGGAAACCTGCTGCTCTCTCCCGCCAAGAAATCGATGCGGCAATGGGCGCAACCGTTGGCGGCGAAGCAGGTGCGCATCGTCCGCTCCCGCCTCGGCGAGCGGGCAGCTCTTCTGGGTCTGGCGAAGCTGGCCTTTGACAACAAAGAGCTGCCATGACGTTACAGAGTGCCCATGATGGAATGGTCCGGCGTGCCAGCCTGATTGCAACGGTCAATGCCTGCATGTTTGTTTTTGGCATCGTCCTGCTGCTGATGGGGTCTCTTCTTCCCACGCTCCAGTTCAGCGACGCGCGTTCCGGAAGCCTCGGTTCTTTTCCGCTGGTTGGAATTCTGATTGCCACCGCGCTAATCGGCCCCGTTCTCGACAAGCTCGGCGCAAAGATTGCCCTGGCTGTGGCGCTGGCGTTCATTGCCTCCGCGCTCGCCATCCTGCCATCTCTGACGAGTTATGGGGGGATTGCCATCGCCGCGTTCGTCTACGGCCTCGGCGCCGGCGTTCTGAATGCGGCGACCAACACGCTCGTTTCCAGTTTGAGCGCCTCCGGCCGCAGTGTGGCGCTCAATCTTCTGGGATTCTCCTTCAGCCTTGGCGCACTTGCGGTGCCGTTGCTGATGTCGCTGACGAAGGGCCGATTCTCCTCCGGAACTGTCCTTTATGCTCTCGCTATCACGTCCGTTGTCGTCCTTGGTTTTGTTCTGGCCCAGCAATTCCCCGTGCCAGTCCACGCCAGCACCCCGCTCGGCAGTCTGCTGAAGGTCCTGCGTCAACCCATAGTCTGGCTCTTCGGCGTCCTGCTCTTTTTCGAGTCGGGCAATGAAAATTGCATGTTCGTCTGGGCTGGAAAAATCGCGCAGGATCTGCTGCATACGTCCGCGCAACGGGCGGACTTGGCGCTGCTCGGCCTGAGCGCTGCGTTGGGTGCCGGGCGCCTACTCGCCATGTTGTGGCTTAAGTGGATGGGCAACCGCAACACTGTTTTTCTTTCCGCCGGCATCGTCGCTGCGGGAGCGATTGCAGTTCTGACTTTTGCCGGCTTCGGCGGAGTGATGACGGGCTTTTGCCTGATCGGCTTTGGGCTTTCAGCGATATTCCCCACCGTCCTCGGAATGGCCGGAGACCGTTTCCCTCGCGAGACCGGAACCGTCTTCGGCGCGATCATCACCGTAGGGTTGATTGGCGGCATCGCCGGTCCGATGCTTGGCAGTTGGGCGGCAATCTACGATCCCGCCCATGTCCTCTTCGTGCCAATCGTCGCAGCCACCGGAGTCGCCCTTCTTACATGGATAGTCTCCAGCCGGAAACGCTCCGCCGTCTAACCTGTTCTCTAGCGATTCGTATAAATCAGGTAGGCGTTGCGGCGCTCCTTGTACTGTTCGATCTTTTCCCGCCACGACTCGGCGATACTGTTCGGATCTTCATGGTTTTTGAGCGCATTCAGCGTCGCCTGATTCACCAGCAGCGGTTCGATCTTGTCCAGGTGATACTGCGTCGGGTAGAGCTTGTACAGCATCGAAGCAATTTCGATGCCCACCTCAGGAACATTCAGTTCATTGCGATTGGTGATGACAAATTGCACGCCCTGGCAGACCTGGCCTGCGTAAATATACGGCGCTTGCGGAGTAAACTCCACCGGGACAAAGCGAATACCTGGAATCATGCGCTTGTTCAGCGCGGCCCCAAGCTGCACGGCATCGATCCACGGCGCGCCAATCCAGGAGAACGGTGTGTCCGTGCCGCGGCCCACCGAGATGTTCGAGGACTCGATCAGTCCAAGGCCCGAATACATCGTGGCCTGATCGAGGTTGTGAAGGTTCGGCGACGGATTCACCCACAGCAGCCCGGTGGAGTCATACCAGTCCCCACGCTGCCATCCTTTCATCGCAATCACAGTAAGAGGCGCGCCCAGATGCCCCTCTCCATTGAAATAACGCGCCAGCTCGCCCATCGTCATTCCATGCCGTGCCGGAAGAGGCATAAACCCGGTATAGCTGGAATGACCGGCGTCCGAGACGGGTCCCTGGACAAATGAACCGTTGATGGGATCGGGACGGTCGAGAATCACAATGTCCGTTCCCGTGTGCGCCGCAGCCTGCAGAAAATATGCGACCGCGGTTTCGTAAGTGTAGAAACGCACGCCGGCATCCCGCAGGTCGATGACGACTGCGTCCAGCTTGCGCAGCTTGTTGATCGGCGGATGCCGCTGCGCTGCCGTCGCACCGTACATGCTGATCACCGGCAGCCCGGTGGTCGGATCGGTACTGCCACGGATATGCGTGGTGTCCATTTTCCCGGTAATCCCATGCTCCGGGCTGAACAGCGTCGTCACCTTTAGCCCCGGCACTTTCGCCTCGGCATCGTGCACCAGCACATCGATGGTGCGACGGCCATGGCTATCGGTGCCGGTCTGGTTGCTCAAGATGCCGACCCGCAACTTGCCGCCATGTTTCTTTTTCAGTTCTGCCAGGGGAGCGAAATTCTCCTCTTCCAGAACGTCAATGCCCGTTTCCACATTGCCGTTCCTGCTTGGCCAGCGTCGCATTCCGCTCAACGACTCGTTGTAGCCGGTGAGCCGCGCAATCTCCCTGCCCGATTCGGGAATCTGTATGTCCAGCGCCTCGGCGGCGGCATTCGCGACCTGGGCTTCGATCGGAACCGTGCTGGGGCCGCCATTGGGATAGGTGCGATTGCTGAGAAAGATTACATAGCTGTCGCTCCAGGGATCCATCCAGATGTCGGTTCCGGTCCAGCCGGTATGCCCAAAGCCGCCCACAGGAAACAGTTCGCCGCGATTCCCGGTAAACGGGCTTTCAATGTCCCAGCCGAGACCGCGCAGGGCGACCCCGGTCGCCGGCTGCTGCGGAGTTGTCATCTTTTCCGCAGTCAAACGGTTGAGCGGAAATTTGCTCGGCCGTCCCGCCAGCAGATCGAGCAGGTTCTGCGCAAAGATCGACACATCGCCGGCGGTGCTGAACAGACCCGCGTGCCCAGCGGTGCCACCCATGCGTCTTGACGTGGGATCGTTCACCACGCCCTGGAGCATCCGATGGTTTTCATCGTATTGTGTCGGCGCGATTTCGTTATTCCAGGATGCGGGCGGCAAAAAGCTGGTGTGATCCATGCCCATTGGGGCAAACACATATTTCTGCACGTATTCATTGAGCGGCATACCGCTAAGCTTTTCTACCAGCGCGCCCATGATGATGAAGTTGATATCGCTGTAGACAAATTTGGTCCCTGGCGGACGATCCGGCTTTACAGCGAATGCCATGTCGAATCCCGTTTGCTTCCCGGACCACGGTTGTTTCAAGTCCAGATCGGGCGGCAGGCCGGAATAATGCGTCATCACCTGGCGAATCGTGATGCTTCCCTTCCCGTTCGCGGCGAACGCAGGCAAATATTTCGCGACTGGATCGTTCAGCCGGAAACGTCCCTGTTCATACAACTGCATGGCGGCCGTCGTTGTCGCCATCACCTTCGTCATTGACGCCATATCGAAGATGGTGTCTTCGGTCATCGGCACCGGACTTGGAATCGTCGCGCGATCCCCATACGCCTTTTCAAACACAACATGGCCATCATGCCCGACCAGGATCACCGCGCCTGGCACCTTATGCGCCTGAAGCGCCGCCGCCATGATGCGGTCCATGCTGCTGAAGTCCGGCGAAGCGGCTTGCTGTGCCCGGAGTGAAAACGAAATCGGCAGGAACAAGGCGACCATCGTAACGGGCAGCCATAGTTGGCGCTTCCTGCGTCGAAGGCCAATGCAGCGATCGCTACCGTGTTCAGGGGAGAAATTTCTGTTTTGCATCTTCGATTCACATCCTTCAGCGGTTAGATCTTGTCATTCTGAGCAAAGCGTAGCGGAGTCGGGAAATTTGCTGTTTGCAAAACGCGAGGTCTTTCGCTTCATTTACGATGACAAGATCGCTCGATGAATAGCTATAGTCTTGCTTACATTGGCTTCTGCGAACTCAGCATTCCGCGGTTCTGGCGTGTCAGTCGATTCACGATCTTGTAGCGATCCCCCCGGTACGTCGACTGCACATGTTCGATTGGCTGACCGCTTTGCACATAGGAAATCCGCGTAAAAAGAAAGACCGGACTGCCCTTCGCGATTCGCAACAGCCTGGCCGCTTCTGAGTCCGCCAAACCGGCTTCGGCGACTTCGTCGGCGACCAGCATGTTGATGCCGTAACGCTCCGAGAGAACTTCGTATAGCGAATTGCGAGGATCGAACCTTTCCAGCAGGTCGGGACAGAGGCGGAGCGGCAGAGAACTGCACTCAATTCCCATTGGCACATTGTTGGAGTGCCGAATGCGTTTCAGATGAATGACCTTTTCGTCGGGCCGCAGGCGCAGCGCCTCCGCGACTTCCTCATCCGGCTTCTGCACCTCAAAGGAAAGAACCTTGGAGCGCGGCGTGGACCCGCGCGCCTTCATGTCTTCCGTAAAAGACAGCACCTGGCGAAAATCCTTCTCCAGCTTGATGCCGGAAACAAACGTCCCCTTGCCCTGCTTGCTGTAAACCACGCCGGCTTCGCAAAGCGACTTGATCGCCTGGCGAACAGTCATCTGGCTGACGCCAAGAGACGCTGCAATATCCAACGCGGAAGGTAAAGGCTCCCCCGGCTTCAGCGCGCCCGAGTGAATCTGGTGCAGCAGGCGTTGCTGAATCTGGTGGTAAAGGGGAACGAAAGTATTGCGGTCCAGCGGCGGAAGCGATACCATTCTCTCACTCATCTAGATGACAATCTATAATATCTCTTCAGACTCTCAAAAACCTGTTTGCGCAAATAAACTGCGCGAATATCGCGGACGAGTGTCCGAACCTAGCCGTGTGCCTTGTGACTAGCGTGAAACAACGGACCCATTCCAACTGGGTAGTTCCATAGCGGCGAAGTCTCACAATGTATGAACATGCCGCACCTGCTGCTCCGGCGGGGACATCAGCGTCACAGCCTTCTTGAAGTTGGCAACACAGCCCCGCGCGACCGCCAGGCTGCCGTAGTAATCGTCGTAGCGGAATCCGTTTTCCCCGCGCCACATGGGGAAAACCGCGCACGCATCCATCCATCGCTCGAATACCGGCGTAATGTCCAGATACGTGTCCGGAACAAATCCAGTGGCGTCTTCCCAGTTATCGTCGAAGAATAGTTTCCCGACTGAGTGCGCCGGCAGTTTTCGCGAAATCGCCGGAAGCGCGGCGTAGAAGATTGCGTCCTGCACAATCTCGTAACAGGCGCGATGGTCTTTATGCCAGCTTCCTTTCCAGTGGGTCACCACGATGTCCGGCTTATACTGCCGAATGAAATCGCAAACCGCGAATTTCGCTTCGTCGTTCAACGGCACCTCACCATCGGGATAGTGCAGGAACTCCGCCGTTGCGCCCATCATCAACGCTGCCTTTTCTGCGGCGGCTCGCTGCATCGCTCCATATTGCGCCGGCGAAATCGCGGCCGAACCCTTTTCGCCCAACGTGAGACTCAAGAAGGAGCCTTGGGCCCCCTGATGCGTCGCCAGTGCCACGGGCGCGCCCATTGCGAAAAAAGCATCTCCCGGATGCGCGGCAATGGACATGATGCTGGCAGCCTTCTGTTTTCCGGTTTCCGCGGACTCGCTCGAGGGCCGGCCCGGCATCGTGGTCGCCTGCAACCTGTTCGCCTGCGCAGGCTCCGCGCCGCCGATCGAAAACGCAGCCACACCGGCACCCACTTCCTTCAGGAAATCGCGTCGCGTCGAATCCGGCATCAATCCCTCTATCCGTTCAGAATATAAACCTCGACGCAAACTGGAACTGTCGCGGAGTGTTCGCCGCACTCGTGATCTGCCCGAAGCCCGACATGTTCGCCGCCGTGGGAGCTGGGTTCCAGAACACATTCGGATACCCGAGCTGCACCGAATTTGTCACGTTATAGGAAGAAAGCTCCAGCCGCAGAATTCTGTCTCCCCCCAGGGTGAAGTTCTTGAATACGGACGCATCCAAATCATGGGCGCCGCTCGTCCGCACATGGCTCAGGAACGCCGGTGCGGTTCCGGCAACAAACTTGCTCGACGGTTCCGCGAAGCAAGTGTAGTTGAACCATTGCGCCGCCGTATGCGCCGCGCCGTTGCCAGGGTCGCAGACCTGATCGACCCGCTGGCTGAAGTAGATATCGCCAGTACCGTTGGGCGCCGCCACGGGGACGCCGCTGCTCAGGTAGACAATGGTGTTCAGCGTCCATCCGCCAAAGGCCTCGTTCGCCCATCCGTGCAGGTCCGCCCATCGGCCCCGACCAAAAGGAAGATCGTAGGAAGTCTGCCAAGTGAACTGATGCGAAACGTCCTGCGGACTCAGGGAATGCTCAATCTTTAAATTTCTCCAGTCCTGGGCGGAACCGCCGTGGTAGCCGACGAAAGAAAACGGCGGACTGAAATCGTCCGTCATCAACTTGCCCCAGGTGAACGTGGCCAGCGTTGTGATGTGGCCGGTCAACCGCTTTTCCATCTTCATCTGCAGCGAATCGTATTGGGAATCGCCGCCTGGATAACCGAAAACCTCTACACCACAATCGGCGCCCCCGCAGGTGAATTGAGGATAAGGCTCCAGCGCCACGGATTGCGGAACGGTGGCTTGCCCATAAAAAGGTGTGCCCGCCGGATACACGTTTTCCCACTTGTTCGGCACCGGAGTCGCCAGCGCGGACTGATACTGCCCAATCGTTCCCAATGAGAGCTGGTTCAGGTCCACGCCGCCGAATGGTAGAAAGCGTCCACGGCTGCCGACATAAGCGATCGCAAAGACAATTCCATGGGAAAATTCATTCTCCGTTCCCAGGTTGAAATCGTACGTGGTCGGCGTGCGCTGCGAGTGCAACTCTGTGTTCAGTACATTGCCCAGGTTGGTTGCCGGTCCAAGAGATGAACCTGTCGGTTGAACTACGCCATTCGGAAAGGGATTGGTCAGCAGATTGACCGGAACAGTGTTGCCGTCGGCGTTGTAAGCCGTGGCATTCCACGTCGTGAATGAGGTGAAGCCATCGCTGTTGAGCGCCGCATTTGCGACCATCTGCGTGCTTGGCCCGTAGTAGATGCCCGACCCGCCCTGCACCACCAGGTGGCTATTCGGCTGCCACGCGAAACTGGCCCGCGGCCCGAAGTCCTTCATGTTGGTCGTGAATGGGCTGCGTCCATGGCCGTCGACTCCGGCAAATTGTTCGCCGCCGGTCAACTGCACGCCATTCACCGTGTACTGTACGTTCGGGTCGAAATACTCCAGCCGGTTGTGACGCTCCGTGCGCCCTCCAAAAATATCCCATCGCAGACCCAGGTTGACCGTCAAATTGCTCCGCACCTTCCAATCGTCCTGGATATATGCCGCATAATACGGGTTCGCCTGCGCTCCGAAAATATCCTTACTGAAGTTGGCGCCATAAACCTGACCTCCCGGATATGCGCCCATTCCGATAAGGAAGGAAGCGTAATCGCTGCCGTCGCCCGCAAAGGTCGTCGAGCTGGTGGCCGTATTGTCAAATGTGTAGGAGCCACTGGGCGCTACAGGCTGCCCTTCGTTCATGAACCGTTTCTGGATCTCCAGGCCCGCCTGCAATTGGTGCTTGCCTTTGGTCGTCGACAGCGACGCAATAATGTCGAACGGGTTTTCGCTGACATACTGAAACGTCGTATACGGGTTCGAACCCATATTGGCAGTGGGGCCATTAAACCCGATGAATGGAATGTCCTTATAGACCTGTTGCGGAACCAGCGACGCGGGAAAGCCCAGCGAGGTCATATCGAAGCCCACCTGCCTCGGATCGCCAGTCTGGTTCTCATAATGCCGTGTGAAGGAATACCGCAGTTGCAGCAACGTGTTCTGGCTTACAGAAATATCGTCGGCCAGCAGAAAGTTCCGGGCGTTGGTCACGATGTGGTAATAGTTGGGATCGTAGATGTTGCTCGCTCCATATAAATCGGCGTCCGCCAGCAGCAGCCGGGCAAACGAGAAGCGCCCGTAGATGTGCTGCGTCGCGCTGCGATAGCCGTCGATGCGGATGTCGAATTTCTGTGCGTCGTTTGGATCCAGGCCAGAAGCGAAATAGTTGTTCAGGTGATATGGACCGACTCCTGCAGTATTGGGCAACGGGAAGTGCGGGTTGTAATTCAGGGCGATCGGATTCAGGTCTTTAGGCAGGATCTTATTGTGCGGAAACGGCTGGCGCAGGCCGTTGGGCTGATCGGGAACCAACGGGTTATAGATGGTGAAACTATCCGCGGAAAAATCGCCAGTGCGTTCCGCTGGAGTCGGCACCGTGGAGTAGCCGGTCTGCACCAGCTCCTGCTGCGTCGCCTCGTAATCGGCGAAGAAAAACAGTCTGTTATGCAAAACCGGGCCCCCGATCGATCCGCCTTCCTGGTAACGGTGAAACCCAAGCGGTGCGTTAGCCTGCCCGCTGCTGAGCTGGTTCTCTTTCAGAAAATAATCGTTGGCGGCAAAATTGTTCGGCCGCACATAAACGAACGCGTCCCCGTGGAATTTATTGGTTCCCGACTTGGTCACCAGACTGATCGCGCCCGCCCCAGAGCTTTGATAGGTCGCCGGAGTATTCTGCGTCTCCACGCGATACTCTTCGATATCGTCGAGCGGCAATTGCATGGCGGGGATGTCGATGCCTAGATTGTTTTCAGCAATACCGATCGGACTGCCATCCACCAGGTACTGCACCGACCCCTGCAGCGCGCCGTTGATGATGTAGCCGGATACGTCAGCGCCGGGACGAGCGTTGAACACAGCCGAGGTATCCGACGCGTTCGGAATGCCATTCGTGGGGCTGACCCCTGCGCTCAGTTGCACCAGTTGATACACGTCGCGGGTCAGCAATGGAACGCGGTCGATGGCCGCCGCGCCGATCAATTGGCCTACGGTAGAGTTGGTCGTCTCTGCCAGTGCGGACGTTCCCGTCACCGTGACCACCTGACTGACTTTGCCGACCTGCAGCACCACGTTTACCGTGGTAACCTGGTCCACCGTGACAATCACATCCTTGTGAACCGCCGTCTGGAACCCGTTCCGGCTTACGGTAATGTCATACGGAGCCGGCGTCAGCGCGGTAAACGAGTACACGCCAGCTCCGGTGGTCGGTTTTGACACAACGACGCCGGTAGTTTCGCTCTTCACCGTGACCGTGGCGCCCGGAACCACTCCTCCGGAAGGGTCCGCGACCACGCCGCTGATTCCGCCATTTCCGGCCTGGCAAAGCGCGGCCGTTCCTGTCGCAAGCACAAAGAACCAGATCCAGGATGTGTTTTGCAAAATGTTTTTTATCGTATTCAGCGCTTCCACGGCATGGCCTCCGAACTTGAGTCAAGTTTTTACCATGCAGAACATAATATGTCAACTAGTCCTCTAGATAAGACACCGTAGTAAGCCACCTTTGCCAATCATTCCGAGTTGTCCTGTTTACACAGACAAATGAATCTCTTCCGCTGTGCGTAAATTGGACAAGTTCATGCCATCGAGATGTACACCCAGAAAACATCTCTCAGGAGATTGCACATTTTCGCGCGGTGCTGCCGAAGGCCGTCCAGGAAGTACACGCGATGGAGAGCGCCATCACTCCCCAGGAAAGAGAGAAGATCGCAGACGCTGAGAGACAACTGGCAGCATTCGGTCGCGGCTCAACTCGCAGCTTATCAGAGCCTCGTGGCGCGCGTTGAGGCGCAACTGCAGGATTCATGTTTGGAACGCCCGGCTGAGAAGGACATTCCGCCAATACAAAGAATCACGTAAGTGTCCCTCGCTATTTTATTGCGGCCCGGCACTTGCCTTATCCGGAACTGGCGCGTTTCCAGGGCCGCCCACCGGCTGCAGCGCGGGCAGTCTCTGCTCGACAGGCGGCAGCGGTGGAAACGGCACGTGCGGTTCAGCCTGATACCAATAGGCAACGGAGTAATAGTTGTCCGAGCGATCGTTGACGTTGCCATGCTCGATCGTCGCCCGGATGGACTTGGTGAACGGGATTGGCGAATCGAGATGGAAGCGATAGACGCTCCATCGGCCGCCCGTCAGCTCCTTGCCCATGATCGGCGCGCCATAGAGCGTATAGGAAAACGGCTTGCCTCCAAAATCCCACGCACCGAGAAAATAGTCCTCCGTGCCTGTGCCGGCGATAGAAGGCCGCTTCGCTCCGTCTATGAAGAACATGTCATCGCCCTCGCCCCACCAGCCATCCTCGTTCTGCAACACGGACATGGTCACGCCCACAAATTGTCCATGGCCTTTCGCATCCAGCCAGACGTAATTGCTCTTGCCGTAGAGGTTCGTCTTGTTGTCTACATTTGTCCAGCCACGGTTGGGCTGTGCCTGACGGTACTCAGCGTGAAAATACAATGTGTCCGGCGGCAGGGGATGAGCGTATGTTCGGTAATCGATGTTGTAATACAAACTGCCGATCGGCTCCTTGCCTTCGTTCGTCACCGTAATGCGCGCATGGCGCCGAAACGGCATCGGGAAGAAGCAGTTCAGCGCCTTGATGCTACCCACAGACAGCATCTCGGAATGCCAGCGGTGATACTGGCCGAGGCCTAGCCCGAAAAAATCTCCAATCGGGGCTTCGACGCTGGGAGACGTCTCTCCGTCCCAGTACATGCGCAGCACAATGCGTTTCAAGCTGTACCGCTCATTGTCGCTGATGGTGAACCATATGTGAGAGACCGTTCCCGGCCCATCGGCATCGAGCACGGTGAAAGTCGCGCCCGGCGCCACAGTGCGAAAATCCGCATTCCCACCTTTGGGGTCGGAGCTCGAAGAACGGTGCTGCACATACGTCTGCTGATGAGTCAGATCCGGTTGCCAGCTCTCGTTTTGTCCATACGCGGACACTGCGAACGCAACAAGCAGGACGAGAGGAAAAGCAAATTGCTTCATAATGATTTCCTTTCAGCAAAAATTGTCGGCTACTCGATGCCGAATTTGTGTTGCATCTGCTCCAGCGAGATGCCGCTGGTTTCCGGGTAATAGAACAGGACGATGAAAAAGTCGAGCACCATCATTGCAGCGAAAAATATAAATGGGTACGCGCCGGAGGACATTGCCATCATCGGAAATACAAGAGAAATAATGGCATTCATGATCCAATGCGACGAGCTGCCGATGCTTTGACCCTTGGCGCGGACGTTTGTCGGAAACACTTCGCTGATGTACACCCAGACCACCGCGCCCTGCGAGACGGCGAAGCAGGCGATGTAAGCCATGAGCAGCCAGACCAGCCAGCCGAGATGCCTGTGCGTGAAGAAGACCCATGCCACGGCGGTCAGGCAAATGGTCAGTCCGACCGTTCCAATCAGCAGCAATTTCCTGCGGCCAATCCGATCGATGACCGCCATTGCCAGCAAAGTCGCTATCAGATTCATGCCGCCGACGGCAACCGCCTGCAGGTCGCCGGAAATTTTGGATGCCCCAGCAAGCGCGAAAATATCGTTCAGATAATAGAGTATTGCGTTGATGCCCGAAAGCTGGCAGAACATGCCCACCGTAATCGCCAGGATCACCGGCTTGCGATATTTTCTGGAGAACACCGGCTCGGCAGCGGCAGACCGCTCCAGGTGAATGGAAGCGACGATCTCCTCCAACTCTTCTTCCGGTCTCGGTATCCCGGTCAGGCGAAGCACATCCAGCGCTTCTCCGAGTTTCGCCTGCGTGACCAGCCAGCGCGGGCTGCGTGGAATGCCGAATAGCGCAATCAGGAAAAGAATTGCGGGAACTCCGGAAATTCCAAGCTGCCAGCGCCATTCATGCGTGCCGAGATGCAGACTTCCAATCAGAAAGTTCGATATGTAGGCGAGCAGAATGCCCACAACAATGTTGACCTGAAAAAATCCAACCAGGCGCCCGCGCCATTCCGTCGGCGCGATTTCGGCAATATACATGGGGCCGAGGACGGAAGACCCGCCGATGCCAACTCCGCCGATGAAGCGAAAGACAATCAGCGCCGGCCAGTTCCAGGCAAACGCACACCCCAGGGCGGATACCACATAGAAAACAGCCATTGCGCGAAGACTGTCGCGGCGGCCAAACCGCTGGCCGGGAATTCCCGCCGTCATCGCCGCAACCACTGTTCCCACCAGAGCGCTTGAAACTGTCACTCCCAGCAGCGTGGGCGACAGGTGGTATGTCTGCGTCAAGGCCTGAGTCGTTCCGGAGATGACCGCCGTGTCGAAGCCGAACAGCAGGCCGCCCAACGCCCCAACCACCGTGCTCTTCACTACGTGGGAGTTGATGGTCATCGGTGCCCTGCGACCCCGACGATCTCCACTCGGTGCCCGTTGTAGATGGGATAGCTACTCTGTTCGTCTAGGGCGCGAGCGAACTCGCTGGAGAAGTCAGACGATGCAAAAGAAATCGGAGATAACTGCGCAGTTATGTCCGTCAAAATCGCAGGTCCACAGGAGAGAATCCAATTGTCTTCGACTTCTTCTCGACCCACAAGAAAAGCGTCTTCGGATTCCCATTGACGCGAACACCGACCACAACACCTGTCCCATATTCCTTTGAAACCAGAATTTTGGCGCTCGTGATGACGCCGTACTCGCTGGACGGTCCAAAGTCCGACAGAAATTGCTTGTATGGATAGAGCTTGTACTGGTCGGGATGCTGCTGCCAGTTCGGATCGTTATTCCAGATGCCGAACGCGCGGGAATAGTCTTTCGCTTCCGCTGCCTGGAAAAACTTGTCGACCCGGTGTTCTTCCGGCCAGTTCCAGTAGTACCAGGTGAAGAACGCGACGAAGGGAATGGCCACAATGATGGCGATGATGATGTTGCGGCGGATGCGTGCCTTGCGGGCATCGTAGCCTGGTGCGTCAAGCAGCGTCATGCCGACATTGTAAGACTCAGCGAAGCGATAGGGAAACTTCAGTCTTTACCTGCCGGATCATCAGGTATTTGTTGCCAGCGCCATGGCCCACGTGGGCCCGGGCACTCCAACTGCCGATCCGCAGTCACAAGCGAGCTCTTTCCTCCCAACACAAACTTCTCCACGTCGTAGACGCGATCCGCTTTTGGACCGAACGCACTCGATTGCACAACTCGGATGCGCCGGTCGCGATTGATTGCAAGAATTTCTCCATCGTGCGTTCCCCCGTAGGAGACGCGAGAAATGTAGATCGCGCGTTTATAGGTCTGGACCGCTTCATGGATGGACCCGAACGCGCCGACCAACAGCAGCGCCGCAATCCACTTGCGGCTGCGAATCGAAGGCAACAGTCCGGCGCAAATCCATGCCAACACGAGAATCGGCACGAGGTAACCCCGGCTCGCGTAGTTGTCGCCCTCTTGAAAACCGATGAAGTAGGTCGAGATGAGAAACAGGGTAACAATGGCGACAACAATTTTGCTCGACAGAGACAGCCGTCGGCCGTAACGCGCCACGGCAAACGCATACGGCAGAAAATTGAGGCAAAGAAACACGAGAAACAGAAGAAAACCTGGCCAAATTCCGCTTATGAAACGACCGCCAATGTGCTGCACAGGCGCATGGCTCAGGCTCAAGACGGGAAATAACGCGTGGACACTTGCGACGAATGGAAACAGAAACCGGACATCGCTTGATTTTCCAAGGTACAGCCAGAGCATCGGCCAGATCATCACCGCTGAAACACACGCGACCGCAACGACCTCCCTCCATCGATCGCGAATCGTCAAACACACCACGAAAATTCCCAGGGGAATCGCTCCCAGAAAAACAAAAACGCTGCCGTAAAAAGCGAAGCTAATCAGAAGACTGCAAAGGGCGACCACATGCCAGTCTCGCGTCTTTGCACCGTCCCATAGGAACCAGCAAAGAATGAGCGCCGTGGCGGCCGACAGGTGATGCACTGCCCACACCATCCCACCGCCAAACGTTGGAAAGTGGATCGGCGTCTCCCAAGCGACCAGCCACCATGCGTCATGCCGCAGGTAATACAGCAGAGAGAAAAAGGATTCCAGCCCGGCCCAGCAGCCGACCAGGTACGTCGCCCAATACAATTGCCGCTGGCTGCGCGCTCGGGCAATCGCGATATTGAGCAGCGTTAGACAAATCAAAATTTGATAAATCGCGCATCCAACCGCAAACGCCGCTTTGATTGTGAACCCGGCTACCGGGAAGCTCAGATACAGGGCCGCGATCAGCATCCATGGTGCGTAGTAAAAAGAAAAATAAGAATGCGGGACAAGGCTGAAGTGTGCCGGATAGCGAAGAGAATTTACCAGCGAGTTAATCTCTTGAAAATGCCAGGTGTCGTCGTAAACCACCGGGCCAACGAGATGATGCAGATGCCCTTCCAGGAGGTATGGGGTGCGCGCACCCGCAAACAGAATTCCAGCGGACAGCATGATCACCGCGAGAAATGATCTCTGCGTGTCCGATAGGCCGGCTGGATTACCGAAGGCGACGAGACCGCTGCAGAAAATCCATACCACCATCCCAAGCAGCACAGAAAAGAACAGCACCGGCAGCCAATGCGTGGGAATGCGAAAGACGTTCATCCCCAACATGGTTAGAAAGTCCGCGCAGAATATCGCGCAAGCCAACTTTGCCGACAACGAGGGAAGATTTCTAAGGTGCAAGTCTGGTTCCGCTCAAAATGATGTCAAAAGATGTACAGAGTATAGATGCGGTTGAATAAATAGGCCCAAGCAATCGGGCAGATTCAACCGACTCCGGAAAGGGATTAATCCGGACGACTATCGGCTGTAATGGCTCGCCTGCTTTTCTACATGCCGCTCCAGCGCCAACTCGATCAGACGATCGATCAATTTCCCATAAGTCAGTCCGCTCGCCTGCCACAGCTTGGGATACATGCTGATGGCCGTGAAACCGGGAAGTGTGTTCACCTCATTCAGATAACTCTTCCGCGGGTTCCCCGATTTTGGATTGCCAGGCTCCATCAGAAAATCGACGCGCGCCATCCCGGCGCAATCGCAGGCGCGAAACGCCGCAATTGCCATCTGCTGCACCCGCTTTGTTTCTGCTTTCGTCAACTCCGCCGGGATCACCAACTCCGAACCTTCGCTCAGATACTTTGCCTCATAGTCGTAGAACTCTTTGCACGGGATCACTTCACCTACGACCGACGCTTCTGGCGCATCGTTGCCCAGGACCGCCACTTCCAGCTCCCGCGCCTTCCCGCGCCGTCCGCCAATGCTCTGCTCAATGACGACCTTGCGGTCGAAGCCGGCCGCCAGATCGATGGCCACATCCAATTCGCTTCGATCATGGGCTTTGCTGATTCCCACCGAGGAACCGAGGTTCGCCGGCTTGACGAACATGGGATAGCGCAGCGCCGCCTCAATCTGCCGCTTCACGTGCCTAGGATTTTCCCGCCATTCCCGGCGCAGGAACGTGAGATGTTTCGGAATCGGCAGCTTCGCGGCGACGAACAGCCGCTTCATCACATCTTTGTCCATGCCGGCAGCGGAGCCCAGCACGCCCGACCCGACATAGGCCAAATCAGCCAGTTCCAATAGGCCCTGCACCGTGCCGTCCTCGCCAAACGTCCCGTGCAGCACCGGGAAAATTACATCCACACCGAGCGACCGTTCCGCGCTCGCCCGCAACGTGGCAAGAGAATTCCCGGCAGCATCGGTATGCCCCGGAACCGGCGACAGCACCACATCATGGCCGTGCTCCAGCAATGCCGCGCTGGCCGTTGCGCCCGGATCGCCGGCGCGCAGACTATGCGTTTCTCGTTTCGGCGAAGGCAGCAGATCGGCGGCATCGCCGGCAGTCAGCCAGCGCCCATCTTTCGTGATACCGATGAGCTGGACGTCGTATCTTGTATGATCGATCGCTTCCAGAACAGACGCAGCGGAAAGCAGCGATACTTCATGCTCGCCGCTGCGCCCGCCAAACAGAATGCCGATGCGGAGTTTTTTCATGGAGGATCTCTTGAAAATTAGTGTACGGTGAACGCCATTCCCGCAAGGAGGTTCAATCGTTCGAAATCCGGGAGGGAATCTGAAGACATACCGATGTGCGCCGCATCTATATAAACGTCAGCAAAAAAGCTCATTGAAGGAGCAAGCAATGCAGCACAGGAAGCTTGGAGAAGGCTTGGAAGTTTCGGCGCTCGGATTGGGATGCACGGGAATGTCCGACTTCTATGGCGGAAACGAAACGGAACAGGATTCAATTGCAGTCATTCACCGGGCGCTGGAATTTGGGGTCAATTTTCTGGACACCGCCGACATGTACGGCCCGTACAAGAATGAACTGCTGGTCGGCAAAGCCATTCGAGACCGGCGCGATAAGGTGGTTCTGGCCACGAAATTCGGCATCGTGCGAGATGCGAATACTGGCGCCATATCCGGCGTAAACGGACGGCCGGAGTACGTGAAGAGCGCCTGCGCGGGAAGCCTGAAGCGGCTCGGCGTCGAGACAATCGATCTCTATTACCAGCATCGCGTCGATCCGAACGTCGCGATTGAAGATACGGTGGGAGCAATGGCGGAGTTGGTCCGGGAGGGAAAGGTCCGGCACCTCGGACTTTCGGAAGCTTCTTCGGCAACCGTGCGCAGAGCCGCCGCAGTGCATCCCATCGCCGCACTGCAGACGGAATATTCTCTGTGGACACGTGATCCGGAAGACGAAGTTCTCGCCGTGTGCCGTGAACTCGGGATCGGTTTCGTAGCCTACAGCCCACTGGGACGCGGATTTCTAAGCGGCCGCTTTCGTAAATTTGAAGACCTGCCACCAGATGACTATCGCCGCAATTCACCCCGTTTCCAGGGCGAAAATTTTTCCAGAAATTTGCAACTGGTCGAGGAAGTGGAAGCGGTGGCGCGCGAAAAGGGCTGCACCGCTTCGCAACTGGCACTCGCATGGGTACTGGCTCAAGGCAAAGACATCGTACCGATTCCCGGCACCAAGAAGCTGCGCTACCTGGAGGAGAATGTCGGTGCGGCGAATGTGAAGCTCACGACGGACGACCTCAAGCGAATCGACAGAATAGCTCCCAAGAACGTGGCGGCCGGCCCGCGGTACCCCGAAGCCGGCATGCGACATGTCAACGGATAGCGCCTCGTGCCTGGGTGCAAACCTCATGGTTGTCTATCTGGTTCCGGAGTGATGCCCGCGGCTGCCACTGGGGGCTTCATTTTTCGTGTCCGCGATTGCCTGATCGATGATCTGGTACAAGTTGTTGATGTCTGTGACTTCTACATACGGCACGTTGCTGATTTTATTGGTCACCACCCAGATGGTGGGCGTATGTTCAATGCCGATTCGCTGGCCCAGATTGTAATCCGCGGTGACATCTGCAGCGAGTTTTCCCTGCGGATCCACGACGAACGGAAATCCAATTCCATGCTGCTGCGCAAATTTTTCTGCGAGCGCCCTCAGGTCGCTCTTGGTCGCGATGCTTTCCTGGTTCGCGAAGACCGCGTCGCGAAATTCATCGCCAATCTTCTTCGACTTTGTATCGAACCAGCGCGCATCCACGGCGGCATCGAAACTCCACACGTGCATTCGCAGCGGAAAATCGTGCCTGACCCAGGGAATGTGATAGGTTGCTACAGCTTGTTTCAGGATCGGATTGACGTGCGCGCACATCGGACATTCCATGTCCTCAAATTCCACAATCGCGACGCGCGCGCCCGGCGGAGGCTTCAACGCCGACGCATCGTGAACCTGCGTTGTAGCTGAATTCTGGGCCTGGACGGCGGGAATAACGGCGGCGAAGAGAAACACCGAAAGTGTGAGAGCGATACGTTTCAAAGATACCTGCTAGGTCGCCGGCTGCGATCTGAAGTTATTTTACGACGGCAGGAATTCCGCAGTCGCCTTTCAGCCCAATCCCGCATGCAATCCATTCCGCAATCGCAGAGCAGGACTGCTCGCGCGTTGGCGCTGCTCCGATCAATTGTTGAACAATCCTGCGCGCCCGCGCCCGCGACCCTTCACATTCGCTATAATGCAGAGGCACGGAGAGATGGCCGAGAGGCTGAAGGCGGCGGTTTGCTAAACCGTTATAGGGCCAAAAGCTCTATCGAGGGTTCGAATCCCTCTCTCTCCGCCATCGAGTCTAAGTCATTGTAAATAAACAAGTTAAGGATCGCAAGAACGCCCGAATTGGCCGACAATTCTGGCGTTTTCCATTCTCTAGAGAGACTCTCTCGAGACTCAGAGTGCTCAAAATGCACGCCCACTTAACGATCGAGAGAAAACCCCAATCGGGGAGTTTTTGCACCAATACTCTACTGAGAGTTCGAATCGGATTCGACAACCTGTGGAAATTTGAACTCTCAATAGATAAAAAGTTCTATTGAGAGTTCGACTGACTGCACGCCCGCCAGACAGTCTGCCTCTCCGATTCGTCCATCCCAAAACAATCAAAATGCCGCCATTTATACGGGTGAATTGCCTACACTCACTATCTCAGAGAATCTCCTAATAGAACCTTCAGCCAATCGTTGGACTTGTTTTTGCATGTTGCGTTCTCTCGAGATACTACTCGACATAAGAGCAATCAGATGGCGAGCTTGAACCTCGATTCATTCAGGGAAAAAACGAAAAGCGGCCGGCTGCAACTCCGTGCGATCTGAAATCAAGCTTGGGATAGTCGAAGCGCCAATCAGAAAGCGTTGTCCGTAGGGTCGGGACCGGCATGGTTAATGTGCGGGATACAATATCCCGCACATGCGTCGGCCCGTGGCGACCGGGGTTGAAGCCGGCTCCCGCGATGTTCCTAATGGTGGCGGTATTTCCATCGCATGGGATGAAGCGTTAATCCTGAGTCATTGTTTAAGAAAAAACATTGGCTGCTGTCCGGTTGCATCGACCGGCTTCAACTCCAGATATACATGGAAAGCGGGATGAACCTGATATTGCTTTTTGCCCAGAGCTCGAGCCGTCTTCTTGGCGAGAACCGCAAGCTTTGCCTTCTCTTCTTGATCGTAGGCGAAAGCGAAATGGCCGGGCGACGTTTCGTATGACAGGAACGTGAGTTCTTGGCGAAGGCCCACGACGTAGTCGAGGTTCGTGACCCCAAGGCCGCTCTCCTCAAGGGCGTCTCTGATTTCGTCATTGGTCAGAATACTTGGGCCGCCGAATAACTGAATCATGAATTCTTGCAATGGGCGGAATTGCGGCGCTCCTTCTGCCATAAGAGACGCAAAAGCAAAGCTTGAGTACTGCTCAAGTCCAGAAAGAATGTCTTTCTCTTGGATTTTTATGTGTCCTCGATTTACTGCATGTTGAAGGCTCGCTCTCACTAGGTAGATCAGATCACGCGGTCGCGGAAATACCGAAGAGATCAAGAACTCCTTCGTTGACACCCCACAAACTTGATCGGCGAAATATTTATTCCAAACTTCGTCCTTGTCGATGATTTTTGGGTCGGAGGTCATAATTCGCTTTTCGATTACTCGCGCAAGCAATTCGGGGTCATTCCATTCAATTTTCCGGATTGGGAGCTTGTCAGGTTCTCGCGCGTGAGGATGTATGGCTGCGAAGATATCGCTGCGAATAAAGATGGTCATCAGTACGTCAAGACGCCGCTTACCGCGGGAAGACTTCTTGAAGTCCTCGGCAACGCGCGGGCCTACGCTTAAGAGGGCGAGCAATAGCTCGCTGGTCAATTCGATATTTGCTTTGTGTGTCCAGTTCTTATCGAGGTTATCCACCAAAAGAGCAATGGTATGTGACTTTCCAAGACTATCGGAGATCAAATCCCGAAGATGGTTAAGTAAATCTTTGTGTACGCTTTCGCTTATCCTGGCCTTAATCTCGGTCGACGCCTCTGACTTGTAGCTCATCTTGGACAACCTTCTCACTAGGGAGTCGAGGCGCATTGAGAACTCAGGCAAGATCGGTTCTTCATTGTTCGCAACAAAGGAGACTAAGTTCTCCTCGGCTTGGGTTCGTCCCAAATATGTCGGCTTCGCGGTGATAGTGTCATAGACGCTTTTCGCAAGCTCTGTGTATATCAATGCCTTCCAAAAACTTTCAATGAGATAACCCTTTTCTGAAACCGTCATCTGTTGTTTCAAGATTGATAACAGTCCTTGAGAGGTTCTTCAACTCGAGAACCGTTAGCGGTGACCTTGAATAACCCCAATCCCTTCGTTGCTTTGTCTTGGATTCATGAAAGATAGATGCCGAATGTAAGCGAGACCACGATGAGAAAGACAATGGTGATGGGCAGAAAGACGAGTCCCTGGAGCGAGCGGTTGGGAGTGATGCGCTCGGGCCAGTTGCGCAGGGCGGCTGGCCAGCGCCAGGCGAGTGATGAGCGACGTCGAGTTCGATTCCTTTCTGAATAACAGCCTGAGTCTTTTGGCGCAGGGTGAAGGAGGCAATGGATCATCGATTAGCTCAGGGTAAGCGCGAGTTAAGATCTGGAGTTACCGATCGAAAGTCATCAGTACCAGTTGACCGATGTGCTGACGAATCAGCACATCGCCGTCCGTAATCTTTCGTTTCGTCTCGTTCTAAAATGAAAGTAGAGGCACTGGCGGCGTGAAATTCTGGAGTAAGGCTGGATTTATTGGTATGTTCAACGATCCGTTTCCTGCGTATTCGATGCTAATCGGTGAGCATGATTGACCTACGCTCGTCCCAGTGGAAGTCCGTGCATACGCCGGCACTCGTCATCGACATGGACGACGTGGAGTGGAACATATCCACGACATTGCGTCTGCTGGATCATCGCCCGGAACGGTGGCGTCCTCATGTGAAGACGGCCAAGCTAGCGGCCACAATCGATCGCATGGTGGCCGAGGGTGTGCGTCAATTCAAATGCTCCACCACGCTGGAGTTGCTCACTGTTTGCAAAGCGGGCGCGACGGATGTGTTGGTTGCATATCCGCTAGTCACTTCGCGACTGGAACGTGTACTTGCCATTGCACGAGAATTTCCAAACATCGCTATTTCCGGTCTTGTAGAAAGCGCGGCCCAACTTCCGAGTTGGCCGGGTCAACTTGGAATATTCATCGACATTAATCCTGGGATGAACCGGACAGGGGTGTCGCATGACGATCCGGAATGCATCATGACTTTAGCACGAGGAATTGCAGAATTCGGATTGTCCCTGCGCGGACTTCATTATTACGATGGCAATCGCCGCGAACCAAACCTGCCACTGCGCCAGGCCGCCGCCTTCGCCGGCTACGAAAAACTTCTGTGCATAATCAGGAACTTTGAAAAAGCCGGAATCTCGGTGCCGGAAGTCGTCACCTCCGGAACTCCTGCGCTTCCTTGCTCTTTGGCATTTGCTCCGTTTCAAAACGGCGGCTTTATTCATCGCGTCTCCGCTGGGACCGTGATCTACAACGACACCACCAGTCTGGCCCAGTTGCCTTCCGAATGGGGATACCGCCCGGCGGCAACTGTGCTCGCGACTGTTATTAGCCATCCCGCCCAGAATCTCATCACGCTCGACGCCGGACACAAAACCGTCTCGGCGGACCGTGGCGATCCGACATGTGCGGTCGTTGGCTATCCGGGGCTGACTCCAGAACACCCCAGTGAGGAGCATCTGCCCGTGCGTGTGGCCGATGGTGCCGCGTCGCTGCAACTCGGCGAGCAGGTCGTGCTAGTTCCGCGCCATGTTTGCCCCACCGTCAACAACTTCGACCATGCGGTGATTGTGCGGGACGGCAAGATTTCCGGCGTAGCCCGCGTGACCGCGCGGGGCCGGGAAGCGCCGCTGCGAGAGACTTTTTCCGGCAGTGTGTAGGAGGTCCAATAGATCTGTCGTTCCGAGCGAAGCGGAACAGAGTCGAGAGCACACCCTGAGCGAGCCTTGGGCGAGTCGAATGGGGATCTGCTCTTTGCTCGCTGGCAATACGAAAACAAATCTAGCGCGGTGCGGAAGCGGCGCGCTGCATTTCTGTCACAGCAACAACCCGCCAGCCCACGAACCCGCTGGGACTGATTTCATTCACGCGGATGTTCCTTGCGCCAGTGGGCGTTTGCACTTTGAAGTCCACCCACCCACGATTGTTGAACCCAAGAAAGCCGGGCCGCATCCCTCCCCGAACGAACGTCAGTTCATCTGAATGTAGCCCGCGTTCCGTCAGGGCCGCCCTTGCCCTTTTCTCCGGCATGTTCTGGGATTGCAAGGCCACGAGTTGGAAGTTCGCATCGAGTACGATGAAGGCCGCGACGATAACGATGCAAGCAGTGATGAGCGCCGGCCTGTGCCTCTTGGAGTTTGTTTCGATGATGGAAGACTTGGCACGGAGCGCCGTGGACGCAGCCTGAACTTCCTCGGGCGAGGCCAACACTAGCCGCAGTTTTTTGTAATCGAGCAGAACCACCGCCAACGCCAAAATGGTGTACACAAGCGCGCCCTGCTTTGCTGCGCCATGAAAATGGAACAGATAGTCCATCAATGTCACGTTGAGCGACACGGCGAACAACGCCGCCGCCGAGGCCCAGGCTGTTCGCCGGAAGAGAATAAAAATTCCCGGCAGCAACTCGAACAATCCAGTCAGCCGGCCGTAAATCGGCGAGTAGCCAAAGAACGCCCAGATCAGGCCGTTGCCGTCGACTGTGCTCTTTGAGATCGTCCAGTCGCCATAATAATATTGGCCGCCCAGTACTTTCACTAGCCCATAGTTGATAAACACAATGGCCAGAAATATCCGTAGCACCAAAATCGTTCTGCGAATTGCAGGGCTCATTCATTCCTCCGCATCAATTACGCGCCAAAGCTGTCCCGAGTTCCACGGGAAATTTACATTGCTGATATGGATCGCCGAGCCATCGCTGGTAGTGCCCTTGGCTAAGTGAACCGCTCATTGAATCCAGTGGAGGCCAGTGTTGGTGAGTGGAAACTTCGTTTCATCGATGCGGTGGAGGACGGCATGCATCGGATTTCCATTGATCGTCCCGTCCAGGACAAGAATCGGGGGTTGCGGCTGTTCGAAATGTAAATTGGCGTGGAAGGGCAGCTTGCCGGGGCCTACGATCACCAATGTGTTCTGCTTGCTGTCCAGCTTCAGCCGGAAGCCATGATTCTCACCATCAGCGGATTCGATGGAAACTACGCCCGGTCGGTCGAAGATCAACTGCTGCCAGCGTTTTTCTCCAGATAGTGCAGGCGGATTTCCGGCGGCCGAGAAATCGTTCACGGCCCAGATCCCGTAGAGAGGCGGCCTCATGGCGGAGGCCTGCACACGCTTTACGTAATTTCCGCGCGCCGCGTACAGATTGATTCCGAGAAAGAAGGCGCCCAGCAGCAACTGCATCATCCATGACCACCGGTTGGCGCGCCGGCTCCGAAACAACGCCGGACGCACCGCAGCCTCCGTCGCTCGATTGAACAGTAAAACATCGGTCAGCCGGGGCAGCTCCGGCGCCAGCAGGAATAGCCCCATCAGCAAATAATTAGCAGCATAAATTTTGACCGGCACATCATAGAACACGTTCAAAGCGAAGACGTTCGCCATCACGCCGATCGTGACCACCGCCCCCACATTGGCCGTGCGTGGAACGATCAGCAACACCGCCCCGATCAGTTCTCCCAGACCGGAAAAGATGGTGTATCCGGTTGAGGCTGCCATAAACATCCATAGCATCGATTCAGGGTCTAGATTTCCAACGCGAGTGGCGAGCCGGGAAAGCGTGACCGCCCCAAACTGGAGTGGATAGATCTTGTCCACTCCGTAAACAATCAATGCTCCCGCCAAAGAGAGGCGAACCACTACGCGGAGCCATTCGTAGAGCTTCGCGTAATTGGTCCGTTTTCGGTCCAATACCGACCAGATTGCGGTAACGACAGCCGCAAACAGGAGCAGGAATACGAGTTGCGTCCAGTCGAAAATATTGTCCCCGTGGCCGGCGGCGATCGGCTGATGCAGAAGCAGCACATGGCGTCCGAACCATGGCACGATGCCGCGCCACAGGAGGCTCAACCACTCCATGTGCAGCTTTCCCGTCAGGAAGTAGGTCGAGATCGAAATCAGCACCGAGACGATGTCAATGCACAGCAGGACAAAATAGACGAAGAAAAACCGGAAGGCGATCCGCGTCGCAACGTTCCAGCACGTTTGAACCGGAGGGCTTGATGTGCTGTCCGAAAGATGCGGAGCAGGCCTTATCATTTGAGAAGCCATATGCGAAAGCATCCGAGCGGTAGTTTGTAAAAACAGTGGGGCGGCATTACGCCGACCCCACTGTACCAGGGGTGTTAGAAACTCAATCGCAACGCAAGCTGGATCGACCGCGGACCGCCGATGTTATAGATCGAGGTCAGGCCCTCTCCCTGTCCTCCGAGATAATTGTTGAGTGTGGACGTGGACTGGCCGAAAAATACGTTAAAGAGATTCGATTCATAGTTGGCAAAGTTCGGCTTATTGATGATATTGAAGAGTTCCGCACGGAACTGCAGGTTGAGCCTTGCATGAATGGGGAACGTCCGGTGCATGGCAATGTCCAGTTGCTGGGCGTTGAAGCCGCGGAAATGGTTGCGTGGCACATCTCCAGGCGATAATCCTGGCGGAGGAGCGAAGGCCGCCGGATTCAGGGCCTTGCCGCCGGGATATTGGGAGCCATGCAGGAATTGGGGCACCCCGGGTACGAAATCTGGCCGCTGCGACAGATACCCTCCCACAGAAACAAGCTGACTCCCTGCACTTAAATCAACTGGCGTCGCCGTGCGAGCGACGTAGATGCCATCGAGAGCCCAGCCATGCGTCAACGCATTAACGATCGTGGTGTAGTTGGCATCGGGCGTGTTATAGGTCACGGCAGCGCTGAAAGCATGGCGGACATCGAAGTCCGAGGAAGCACGTTCCAGATTGGCATTGAATTCCGCCGCCGGCAACTCATTGAAGCCGTTATTGAGGGACTGCGTATCGATGGAATGGGAGAAAGTATAGGAGGCCAGCGCCTGCAACCGCTTATACAGGTTTCTCTGGTATTGCACTTGCAGCGCGTTGTAGTTCGACGAGGACCCGTTGGTCTCTATCGATTCTTCGTTTGAGGCATTTGCGGGATAGAGCACCACATTCCGGAGCAGATCGTGGCCGAGGGCGCCGACATAGGTCAGACTGATGGTCTGATTGAGGCCGACTCCCTGTTGGATCGCCGCATTCCATTGATAGGTGCGTGGAACGGTGAGGTTGGGATCCACTGTAGCGATTGACCCGTACGGCGGGTTCAGGGAGTACGGGGGAGGCGCCGCAGCGGCGGGAGGAAGGGGAAACGGCTGGAAAAAGTTGATGTTATAGCGTATGAAGGGCCATTGCGTTGATATTCTCCCCAGCAAGCTGTCGCCTAAATCGTAGAAAAGGCCGAATCCTCCGCGAAGAACCATCTCCCGTCCGGGCGTGCCGCGGACCCGGTAGGAAAAGCCAATGCGCGGCGCAATTTCGTCGTATGTCGTTTTGAAGAGGGGTGTGCCCGGCGGAGTGAGAACGAGGTTCGCGGCATAGGGATCGACAAAACCGCGTAACGGAACAGGGGTGCCCGTAACCGGAGGATTCAGATCGTACCGGAGCCCGTAAGTCAGGGTTAAGCGAGGCGTCGCCTGCCATGTGTCCTGACCATAGAAGGAGTAGTTGCTGAAAATTAGTCCCTCAGGCTGTGTTGCAACAACTTCGCTCTCCAACGTTGTCGTCCCCACATTTGGAAGAGGGCCATCAGGGCAACTCAGGACGCCGCACCAGACTGGGGCGTTCAAGTAAGGCAACGGTCGGGTAAGCGGCGTCATACGGCGCCAATCGACGCCAAACTTTAGCTGATGAGTACCGACCTGATAGGAAAAATTGTCGACCAGATTAATCTGGCGCTGAATGTTGGACGCGTTCGGTCCCACCGTAAAACCATTTGTTAAGGTGAATATTACTGGTTCACTCGAGATCAGGTTCGCTGGCACCGTAACTCCCTCAGAGGCAGGGACGAGTTGGGCAATCGTAGGCACTACGGCGCCGCCAAAGTTTGTCGCGGTGATGTTGCTGTTCGCGTTATAGCGGCTCCAATTGAACAGCGTTTCGTTGGCGATGTTCGAGCCGAAGGTCTTTGTCGATCCGATCGTCCCGGTCTGCGTTTTGAAGGCCGTGTTATTAAAGACACTTAGAGCACTGCTGGGGCCGCCTTGACTAGACGCGGTGGAAGGGGCGTAGTTGTAGCGCGCGAACACCGACCAGGTTGAGGTCAGATTGTCGTCGATCCGCAAGCTGCTCGCATTTAGGGTAGAAGTGCTTCCGGCTGTGCCATTGAATTGCGCGATGCCCTCGGTTGCTTCGGTTGGGGTCTGCGGAATGCCTGGCGTAGGCATCGGATACGCATTCAGAATCGGTTGAACCGCGGCTGGGACAATAGTTCGGCTAGCCACGTCTGGAACAATCGTTTCCTGTGGCGTCGGCTGGCTCAGGCGTGCACCTTCATACGAGAAAAAGAAGAAAGATTTATCGCGGTAGATGGGACCGCCGAGGACGCCGCCAAAATCGTTCTGGCGCTCGACGCCCTTGGGCAGGTGCAGAAAGCCGTCGAACCAGTTGGACGCGTCGAGCGCGCTGTTGCGGAAATACTCGAATGCTGTCCCATGAAATGTGTTCGTTCCCGAGCGGGTGGTAATAGAAACCTGCGCGCCCGGTGTTCGTCCGAACTCCGGCGCGAAGGTTGAGGTCTGAATGCGGAACTCCCGGATGGCGTCGACCGAGACCAGATTGCTGGTGGTGCCGGTGACACTTAGACCTGGGACTATTCCGCTCGAGTACACGCCAGCCTGCGCCTCCGCGCCGATGTTCGCGCTCACTCCGTCTACCGTAAAGTAGTTTGAGTCTGCCCGCTGACCGTTCACACTGAACTGTCCATCATCGCCGAGGTTATTTGCGGCTACTGCGACCACGCCCGGGGTCAGTTGAATCAAGTTTTGAATGGTGCGGCCATTCAGCGGGATGTTGGAAATGAACTGGCGATCGATGACCGTGCTGACCGCCGTGGAAGTCGTAATGTCGGTGCCGCGGTCTGTGACTGTGACGGTTTGAGTCGTGCCACTCACGGGCAGAACAACATCGTGGATAATGACCGCCTGCACATTCAGAATCAGGTCCATAGCCACGACCGGCTTAAACCCTGTCATCGTCACAGCCAGCTTGTAGCGACCGGGCTTCAATATAGGGAAAACATACCGGCCCTCGGAGTTTGTATGGTTGGTGACTGCAATTCCGGTATCCATATTGGTCACCATTACTTCAGCCCCCGCGATGACATGTCCGGGGGGATCCGTCACACGACCTGACAAGGATGCCGAATCCGATTGGGCGAAAACACTGGCTGAGAAAGCGAAAACAAAAACTGCCAAGAGCACGGTTACGGCGGCACGTTTGGTAAATATCAAGGTAGTCCTCCAACGGACTGCATAGCGAAAAAGAAATGGAGTCTCGCTAAAGAGACTGCTGGGATGGACTAAATTACGAAGAAAATTTGCGGATTGGAGACTACTTCGTGAGAAGTTGCTGCAAGTCCTTTGTGGAGCTATCTGCTGAAAGCGAATCTTCTTTGCCCGCTTCGAGCATCTGTCTCAACAATTGATCCACTTTCATCGCATCAGGCTCTGAGATTACGCTGCGGGGGTGAGTCTGCCCGAGGAGCGGCTGCAGGTCATCTACAAGTTTCGCGAGCGATAAATGTAGTCGATTCCGATCCGCGAATTCGATTGCGGACAGTTCCGAGACCGCCGGGTGGGGTATTCGGCGGCTTGCGCGGTCGAGCTGGGACACAACATACGCGTGGCCGAGCACGATGCGTGAATCTTCGAGCACCGTATTACTGAAGGTATCTCGCGAGGACGGATCCGGGTAGTGCTCGCGCAGCCAATCTGCCAGGAGAGGTGGAGCGTCGCCACTCGGAGGACGCTGCGGAAGAACATCTTCGTCCGCCTGCGGAGTCTCCCCGTATAAACGGATGCTGGTCTGCACATTGGCAATTGCTGCGACAGAAGCGCGGATGGCTTCGCGGCGCGCAGCATTCGGAACGATCGCACGGACAATGACGTGATGTCCGTCTCGCACAACGGAAGCCTCCCATCCGTTATCAGCTTGCAAAGAGTGTAGCGCGCGCCAAGCCCCAATTTCGGCGGCATCGGCGGGGGCGATAGGTAAGGCAGCAGCGATATCTCGTCTGGCCGCGAGTCGAACTGGTAAAGCAGGAAGCAAAGGCGCCCACTTCTCAGTGATTGAAATCGAAGTCGCATCGGCAAACTTTAACGTCGCCTCGATTGGAGCGAAATCATCTTTGCGAACACTCAGGCTCGCGGCTCGAAGCAATCCGGAGGCCGTTTCCGTTGTCAACGTTTTCGTGTCTTTATCTTCCACTACCGAATCACGCCATTGATGCAATGAATCGTGCCATGCCTTAAAAGTATGTGCAGCAGATGGAGATCTGACATCCCAATGCGCATCTGACATCTTGCGAGCTAGCTGAACACAAGGAGGATCACTTGATTCCAGATCACAAGCGCCGGCAGGAAGGTTGGCTTGCAAATACCTCCCGTGATTCGGGTGAAGATTCTCGAATTCTACGGCGCGATCCACCATCTCTTTGGCTTCGACCGGGGTATTAGACTTGCGCGGCCACAGGACCGCCGTCAGCGCTATTAAAGTCAATACCGCGATGCTCGCCACATGCGCAGCCCTAGGGATGTGTGCAGCAGACGCACGTACCGGCGCTTTTCGAATCGCACTCTCCAATGGCAGAGCAGCAAGCTCGAATCGCCATTGCTGCAGATTCCGCAGACGCTCTCGACATTGGGAGCATCCCTTTAAATGTGCGGCGGCTGTAGATTGGAGCTCCGGAGCAAGTTCGCGGTTGGCTATCAGAATAAAAACTTCTTCGTCGAGATGGATGGACGGACTCATTTCACTGGGCGCTTTTCTATTTTGCGCTTTAACTTCGCCAGGTTGGCCTTCAGGGTCGCGATAAGACGCCAGTAAGGCATATCGAGGGCCGTCGCGATTTGGCGGCAATTCATGCCGCGCGCATACATTAAAACGCAGGCCCTACCTTTCTCGTTCAGTGCAGAAACGGCGTTCTGGAGGTCCTGAAGTCGTTCTTGCTCTATCATTCGCTCCTCTATGCCCGCCTCGGTTTCGTGAACGATCTCGGCCAGTTCGAAGTTTGAGAATAATTCCTGATGCACAATGCGCGAACGCTTCGCAGCATCAATTACTAAGTGCTTGACGACTGTATTGACCCAAGCCACCGAATTTTCGATTTGTTCGCCTGCATTCCGTTTCGCGCAAAGCCGAAGGAATGCTTCCTGCGTTAGATCCTCCGCTTCAGACGCGTTCCTTACCATCATCAACGCACGGCGGTAGACGCCATTACGATGCGCGCGATAGATGTCGGAAATTTCGTCAAACAACTCGAGCGCGGACGGTCTTTTAGTGAGGTGATCTTCATCTTCAATCTCGAAATAACCGCGCGTCACGGTTTTCATAATCGATCTCAGTGTCACAATACCCGAAGACAGGTGTTGGAAGGTAGCGGAAATTATTTTCGTAACAATGTGCTTTTCAAACGTCTATATGAAAGCAGTGTTTATTTCCGATTGATCTTTTGCTGTACTGCCAGCCCTAATATCACCACGCCAAGACGCAAATCTTTACGGGTTGAATTGTCAACAAAATCTTTTGCGGCACCCGGGCAGAGGTCACCACAGATCGCCGAGGGTGAATCCTTCAGGGAACGGGTCCTCGAAATCCAAGACATAATTGGCAAAGCCCGTGATCCAGGCCCGTCCGCTAATCGTTGGCACCACAGACATTTGAGCTCCGACCCGGGTTTCTCCTACCAGTCGGCCGGTGAACGTGGTGCCAAGCACCCCTTCGTGGATAAAGTCCTGATGCAACGGCAATTTCCCCTTGGCGTGCCATACGGCCATTTGCGCGCAGGTTCCTGTCCCGCAGGGCGACCGGTCGAGTGTCGCCGTCCAGGTACGGGGGTCGTTCCAGTCGAACTTACCGGTCGAGACCACAACTGCGTTCTTTCGCGTAGCATCCAGGCGCGACGGCGCCCCTGACAATTGAGATATCGAAACCCCCTCGACAGCTGGATTTTCCGGATGCGCGGCCGGCAGTTGCTCCCTCGCCGCGGCCTTTAGCATTTCACCGATACGAACGATGTCCCTTCCTTCTTCGGGAACGAGACGCAACCCAAACTGTTCCGCATCCGCGATGACGTAAAACATACCGCCATACGCCACGTCCACGGTGACGGAGCCAAGACCGCGCACCTCGATTACCCGGTCCAGATGGACGGCGAACGATGGGACATTACGAAACGTAACGCGCGTGACTTTATTTGCCGAAACCTCCGCTTCCACTTCGACCAATCCCGCAGGTGTGTCGAGCTTGAGCCGGGTGATGGGAGTTTGCGCGAGAATCATGCCAGTCTCAATCAGCACGGTGACAACACAGATCAGGTTCGATCCTGACATGGGCGGGTATTCTGTCTGCTCCATTACGATGAAGCCGATATCGGCGGCGGGATTGACGGCCGGCAGAATCAGGTTGCAGCAGATTGCGGGATAGCCGCGAGGTTCGCGCAGCATGCGTTTCCGCAGGCCGTCCATTTTCGTTTCGAGGTACACCTTCTTCTCGAACATCGTCGCGCCGGGAACGTGGGACACGCCGCCGACGATCACACGGCCTGGCTCTCCTGCCGCGTGCGCATCGACGGCAACTATCGTGTTATCGAGTCGCATTCTGACGCTCCTCTATCGATCGTTAATCGATGGGTTCAGAGCTTGGTGCCCTTGGGTATCAGGAGCCTGGCGACTTCCACAAAGCAATCGATTTCCGCCGTCGTGTTGAAAATGCCTGCGGAGACGCGAACGCCCGCGAATTCACCTTCCAGAGCGCGTTTACGCACCTGGATCCGATGGTCACGTTGCATGACCTGCACGAACCGATCCGGATCGCATTTGCCAGGAACAAACGTCGTCGTGCCGCAAGCCCATCGGTCATCATCCGTCGTCAAGAAGCGTACGCCTTCAATATCTTGCAGGGGCGTTGTCCACCGCTTCCGCAGATAGCGCAGGCGCGCCGCCTTCAGCGGAATCGAAAGCTCCTGATTGAAGTAAATTGCTTCGGGGACCGCGTTTCGAATATGGATCGGCATCGTCCCTGGGCCGAGATCCTCATATCCATCGAATTTGCGGATGTTGCCGCGGGCTTGCATCGGAGCGCCCATCAGCGGCCAAACCTGTTCCAATACAGAACGCCGGACGTACAGCAATCCCGTGCCTAATGGTGCGGAATAGAACTTGTGAAGGCTGGTTGCGAAAAAGTCGCAGTTTAAATCCGCATGGCGAAATGGGATCTGACCGAATGACTGCGCTCCATCGACGAGCGTTTTGATTCCCCGCGAAGCAGCGAAGTCACAAATACGCCGGACCGGGAAGATTTGCCCGGTCGCATACGTCATGTGGGACACAATGATGAGCTTCGTGCGCGGCGTCATGCTTTGCACGAAAGCATCGTATGCTTCTGCGGGAGATTTCGGTGGAACCTGCAGACGCAATTTCTTAACGACGATCCCGTCTCGTGCCGCCCGTTGATCGAGTGCCTCCAGGACTGAAGGATAGTCTTGCGTCGTGGTTAGGACCTCGTCCCCACGGTTGAGTTCAAGACCGAAGACAACGTTGGCGAGCCCCTCGCTGGCATTGCGGGTCACGGCGATCTCTTCCGAGTCACAGCCGAAAACTGCAGCCAATTGCACCCGCACGCGCTCGACATATCCGCTTTGCTCATCGTAGTAAGAATAGGAGGGCTGCGATACGAGATCGGCCTCGTAGTGTCGCATCGCATCAAGCACGGTCCGCGGTGAGCTGCCAATGGCGGCATTGTTGAGCTGGATGACATTCGGATCGATAGAAAATTTGTCTCGAACGCTGAGCCAGAAGTCTTCATCGGTCGCGGCTGGGCCCGCAAGCGGCAGCGAATGCGCAGTCGCTTGCGATGCGAGCGTCAGGATGGAAGCGTGAAGGAAATCGCGTCGATTCATGGGGTTTCTCAGATTATTTCTTCAACGATCCTCGAGCAAACGATGAATTTCGGCGAGACATGCGTGCCCTATTTCGTCATGTGTAGCGGTTTCAGAATAAAAAACTTCACAGTCGAGTTTCGCCGCTCAAGAAAATTTTGGAAATTTACTGGCCGGGCGCTCGTAAAATGCGCGCTGCCCCCGTAAACGACGCCTCTGCCATGAACCGGCACTCTCTGCGTCCAGAGATAGGTTCGGACTTCCGCGCCAAATGCAGATTCTCCATAGCGAAACAGGTCGTATTCAATCGGAGAGCTTTCCATGCCGATGAGTCGCACATGCATTTTGCTCGCCTCGTTCACCAACTGGAAATAGTAATTGTCCTCGCCTGAAGTCTTCTGGCCCGCTTGCCCGTTCCAGGCATTGGCGAAGTATTGAATTATGGTTTTCCGCGCGGCGTTATACGCGGGTGAGCTGGCTTCTCCCCGGGTGAAATTATCCAGAACGGATTGCATCAAAGACGGCAACATTTCCATTCCGAGCCAGTCAAACTGGTGCGTGTTCAGCAGGGGATACAAGGTTTCGAAGCCTGTACTACGGACGCCATGCACTCCTTCAGGAACAATCAAGACTGCGTTGCAGCTGGCCTCATATTGTTTTAAGTCTGGATCCACAGTGAGAACCGGAATCGGGGCTGGATTTGCGACCGCCGCTGCGACGGCCAATTCCGCGTTGTATTCCGGATTCGGGATGAGATACCGCGATTGCCATCTGTTTGCCAAAATGATGCCGCGGAAATCGTCCAGATTTTTTTCCAACGTCCTCCACGTGTCCCCGCTGATGTACACGTGATCAAATGGGACGGATATGCTTTTGACGACCAGTGCAGAATGAGGATAGAACTTGGCGGTGTAACCTTCTTTGAATCGCAAGGTGATAGAGTGTTCGCTTTCATCGATCAAGCTCGCGAACTCCGGCACAAAATCCCGTTGGATTTCACCCTTTGTCATATCCGCCAGCGCTTGAACGCCGTAAAAGTCCGTGTAATACGGCGACGGTTTGCCAACTGTCACAGAAAATTCAGGATCAAGCAGCCCTTGTTTGGTAAGAAAACGCGGAAGCAGTGCCTTCAAATCCGGCGTGTCCTGATATCGGGGAGCAGATGCGTCACCTTTTCGATCTTGAGCTACCGATGTATTGGCTTCCGCAGTGCGCGGCGCGGCATGCGCCACCCTAATCAGTGTCAGTGCCAAGGCCATTGCCGCAATCCGCCGCCAATTTTTCATGGGCAATTGCTCCAAAACTATATTTATGCATAATAATATATTATCGGGAGGCGCAGGAACTTTGGTTCGACTCTGCGGAGAATCGTCGTTATGAGGGCTCTCGAGCCGTAAGTTTGGCTTTGCATTTAGAAATTTCGGAGCGTGTCGATGAGGTCTCTTATCTGCGGCCGTGGAGTGGCTATTCTCGCTGGTTTCTGCATAATCGCAACATCCACCGCATTTTCGCAAGACTCCCTAGGGCCACAACCCGTTCCGTTGCCGCCGCCGGTCATTGCGCCAGCGGACACGCCCTATCCCGGCACGATCAATCTGCGCGTGGATCTGACGGACCCTGCTCCAGGCGTCATTCGCGTCCATGAGATGGTACCTGTCGCGCCGGGGGCTCTCACATTGCTATATCCGGAATGGCTTCCGGGGGAACACGGACCCAACGGACCCATCTCCAAGGTTGCTGGCCTTGTCGTTGCGGCCAACGGCAAGCGCATCCCGTGGGTACGAGACCGGGTGAATATGTTTGCGTTCCATATCGACGTTCCCACGAACACAAACGCAATCAACGTCGATTTTCAATACCTCACCGCAGTCCGCAAGGGCACAGCACGCATTTCCTTCTCATCGAAGATGATCGACCTCAGTTGGAACTCGGTGGTCCTGTATCCCGCAGGACATTTCTCTCGCCGCATCGTGTTCGCGCCCAGCGTTCAGCTTCCGCAAGGCTGGCATTACGCAAGCGCGCTGGAAGTTGCTTCGCAGCGGGGAGGCCTTGTTCGTTTCAAGAACACACCGCTGAATACCCTGATCGACTCTCCCCTATATGCCGGCGTGAACTACAAACGCATCGATCTCTCTCCGACACCCGACAATCGTGTGTACCTCGACATTTTCGCCGACGAGCCATCGGATCTTGCCATTACGCCGGAACAGATCCAACTCCACCGCAATTTAGTGAATGAGGCGGCGAAGCTGTTCGATTCCCGCCACTACGATCATTACGATTTTCTATTTACGATCAGCGACGTCGTCGGCGGCAACGGCCTGGAACACCACCAGTCTAGCGAGGACGGCACGCGCGCCAATTACTTTACCGACTGGGCCGCAGGCGTGCGAAGGCGCGAGCTTCTCCCCCACGAATACACGCACTCCTGGAACGGAAAGTTTCGCCGGCCAGCCGATTTGTGGACGCCGAATTTCAACGTCCCCATGCAGGACGATCTGCTGTGGGTGTACGAAGGATTGACGGAATACTACGCCGCTGTCCTGACGGCGCGATCCGGATTGTGCACGCCCCAGCAGACGCGAGACATGATGGCGGAGATTGCCGCCGGCTACGCGATCAGTCCGGCACGGACTTGGGATCCCTTGATTGACACGACCAACGTGCCGATCATGTCCCAACGAACGCCCGCGCCTTATGTCGGCTGGACACGCAGTGCCGATTACTACCAGGAAAGCCTACTGATCTGGCTGGACGTGGACACAAAAATCCGTGCGACGAGCGACGGCAAAAAGTCGCTGGACGATTTCGCGAAACTCTTCTATGGCATCGATAACGGCAGCATCATCACGCACACTTATACGTTCGCCGATCTCGTTGCCGCGCTAAACAAAGTGCAGCAGTTTGACTGGGCGTCGTTTCTGCGCGCGAGAGTCTACAAGTTGTCTCCGCAGGTGCCGACCGGCGGATTCACTCGCGGGGGATATCGACTCGCCTACACCGACACCGAGCCTGCGTGGTGGAAGCCTGTGGAAGCTGCATATCCGGTCCACGCGGACAATTTCTCCACCTCGATCGGCGTTGTGGCCGGGCCGCACGGCGCACTTCTGAATGTGTGGTGGGGAAGTACCGCGTTCAGGGCGGGGCTGTACCCAGGTATGCAATTCATTGGAGTGAATGGCAATGCGTACACGGCGGCCCGGCTTCGTACTGCGATCATTCAGGCGGAAAAGAGCACCACACCCATTCACCTACTGGCGAAGCGGGAGGACCGAATTGTAAGTGTCGACCTGAATTATCATGGCGGACTGCGGTACCCAAGCCTGGAGCGAATTGACGGCACGCCGGATCGTTTAGACGCAATCTTGGCGCCGCGAAGATAAGAGCGAACCGCAACCGTGTCACTAGACGCCGGCGACAGAAGCTCCATTTCGTTCCACCTTGCGACATCAAGTTCAACTCCAATTTCTCGCGATCCACGATCAGCCGGCACGTAAAGAATGACAAGATCGACCACGTCACCCGCGAGCCGGCTTCATCGGATAAGATATCGCCCTGCGCTGCTGCTTTCTTGCAGGGTTTTTCAACGGGAATTCACCTTAGCTGTCTACCGTCGCCGGTTCTTGGAAGGTGACAGTCACCGTCGATTGGTGAAAAAATGTCGTTACCTTTCCCGACTGTTGGTGTCACTGGTAGCAATAGGGAAATACAATTCCCTGTTACTGGGTAATAATTCCCTGGATGCGCCCTTGCGTGGAATCATGACATCTTGAAACAGTTCCCAAGGCCCGGCAAAATCGATCATCACAGCGCCGGCTGTTATCACGAAAACGACCTTTATGGGACCGTTCGCGCGGGAAGCTCACCGCGCGCGGGTTGCAACAGACAGGTTTTGCGCGTTTTGGCTAAGTGTAGACGCTGTGGCCATTATCACCGCAACTGCGACCGCTTTGATTCTGGTGAGTGTTTGGCGTGAATGCATGGGAATACAGTAGGCGGTAGAGGTGCTGGCAGCAATGACAAATATCAAACAATTCCTGCCAATCCAAAATATGGCAATCACATACCTGACGCATAAGGCTGTTCTGGCATGGGAGATCGATTTTACTAGATATCTAGCGGATACGAAGAGGCGATATGAAACAGGAAGCGCCCGAGACACTTCATAGCGCGATTATTTACTTCAGCGATCCCGACCGCTGCTTTCATGTTCTCTTATGGCCCTTAGGCGAAACCAATACCTTGGCTCCAGAATAGGCAAGAATGAACGTTCCTAGCTGATGATGAAGCCCGACTGCTCAGCGTGTGCAAGGTTGTCAATCGCTTCCGAATGCGACGTTGGTCGGACCGCCCACCTTCGTTGGGAGAAAACACCCAATAAGCTCTCCGCCACACCCGCGAATTGGCTCAGGTCAGTGGTGATCGGCCCCGGTAATTTTGAGCCACTCTGAAAGTTAGTCATTCGGCAAAATCAAAAGAAGAGATTTTGCCATGAAGAAGTTTTCCGCGGAGCAGACCGTCGGGTATTGAAGCAGGCCGAGGTGGGAGTGCCGGTGGCGGAGCTGATCTGCAAGGTGGGGATCAGCGGACAGACATTTTTCCAGTGGAAGAAGCAGTACATGGAGTTTGAGGTGGATCAGGTCCGGCAGATGAAGCAACTCCAGGAAGAAAATACCCGGTGAAAGCAGTTGGTGGCTGACGACACCGTGTTGAAATAGGAAGTGGATTCGTAATCGCACGTCTCACTTGGGGAAATGAAGGCGCTGCCCAACTGCGCGAATCTTGTTGTCCTTGCTTCTCACAGCGAATTAAGAAATAGGCGAAGATCTTGCTTTTCGATCGGTGAAAGTCGCATGTACTGTTGCACGGAATCCGATGCCTCGCCGGCGTGACGCATGATGGCCTGGTGATATGTTATGGATTTGCCGTCGTGCATCAGCCAACTGCGGTAGCGGAGACCCCAAAGAGGCGCTGTGCGGAATTTGTTAGCTGTGCGCGCGTCGTAGTCTTGCGGACGGATGTTTTGGATGATGCCATCTCCGGTTCCGACATCGTGCAGTAAGTAGTCGCTAAACGGGTGGATTTCTTTATTACCTAATCGCGCGGAAACGATCAATGTTCCGCCATTCATCTTTGTGCCGGGGGGCGCAGTTTTCAGCGTCCTCACATGGCAGAGCGAACATCCGATTTGATCGAAGATCTTCGAACCGGCCCGGGCAGACTCGGTTGCGGTACGTTCCGGGTCGGGAGCGACTGGCTCAGTGGAGCGCAGAAAGCGCACCATCGAGTTTAATTCCTGGTGTGTGGCGTCGTCCTGAACTGACGAGTTTCGCGATGTGTTCAACCCAGCTTGAAAATATTCATTTGGCACGCCCAATTCGCTCCGAAGTGCATCCGCCGACGCCGAGAGCAACGATCCATGCTGGGCCTTCCACCCAAAGCGACCGGTTACCCTCGTTAGGTGGCCACATTCCGGCAATGTGACGGTTGGGGGTTCTCCATGAATTTTGCCGTGAGTTTTCTTTACCTGCGCTTTGGCAATGGCCAGCAGTTCTTGGTCGGGAACAGCTTCTATGTAGCCGTCGCCCAGGATGTTCAGGACAACACGACTCCCGGCGATTAACCCTGCAGTATGGATGCTTGCTTGACCGTGTGTATGAAGAGTCCCATCCAGTCCAAAGCCTACATAGCGTCCCCCAATGTATTGCCCGGCTCGAATTACGAAAACCCGACTCGATCCTCCCAAGGTAGGCACGGCATGGCATTCTGCGCAGGATGCTGCGTTTGATGGTAGCTGCGCGTGATGAGGTCGCAGAAAATTGGAGTCAGAAGGAGGCTCGGCGGGTGCGGCAACCACGTCGCACTTGCAAAAACAGCAGAAACTAAGGGAAACAAGCGCGAATGCCAGGATGTTCGTTCTTCTGCGCATCAGCTTCATGTTTATCTGATCCAGACCGTCAGCGTTGCCCTTGTACTGCCGCCGATTTCTTATCCATACATAGTCGGATATTCTTAGGGTTTAATCAGCACCTTATAGCTCGGTTTTCAGGTAGGTTAGGATCGTATGGCTGTTCGGATTATCACTAGCAATGGTTATTCCCGCGCTCAGCCAAAAGCTCCTTCCTTACATTGGGTTCATCGTTGACATAGAATAGTGGCTCCATTTTCTTATGTTCTATTACTTCGGTTATGCCGTCTAAAGTGATTACCTCATACATCGGATAATGAGGCTCAGATCCTGGTGGCGGATTCTTGAGATGTAAGGGACATAGTCCCTTTAAGTTGCCGCTAGTCTTTGACAATATTCTTCCATTCTTATCCTTTTCGATAAATTCCGCAGTTCTACCGAATAGACCTACATAGTAATTCATTGTAACTGAAACGTCTTTGCGTGTGAGCCCCGGGGGTATGGAAATCCATTTTGGCAGCCTCGATGAATCTGCCAATTGGAAGGTTGACTCACTACATCCAGTTACCGCACAACTAGAAACACATAGTGCAATGATCAGCGAGTATTTAGCTGTCCGACGAAGGATTTTCAACATGTTGTTACCTCCCCTCTAACCGCCTCTCGCATTGTCTTATTTATCGGCTTTTGATGTAGTCTAAAATATTGCATTTACGAAGCACTCCACTACTTGTTTATTACACACCTGGCAACGTTCAACAGATATGGGTACCGTCCCTAACCATGATGACCAATTGCAGTTATGAGCTGTATAGCAATTATCGTGCGCTTGACAGCATTTGAGCATGGCAGGATTGTTATTCACGGCGCAAGGAATAGGTGGTGAACATATTTGGTCTTGGTATCCGGATCCTGGTACAAGATTTCCATTGAATGGCCACTGATCAAGGAAGCCACCGCCGCCACCGCCGCCACCGCCACCAGCACCTCCGTTGCAAGGAGGCGGAAGCTTTCTCGCGAATCCAAAGGGATCCTTAAAAGTCAAGGGGTTGTCGCGGACATAGGCATACAAGTTGAGACCACCCGCAAATCCAATGGGGTCCTGGCTGATAAAGCGGCCCAATTGGGGATTGTAGTACCGCGCGCGATAGTAGTAGAGTCCGGTGCCATCGTTCTCCCGGCCTGTATATTCGCTCGTATTGCCATTGCCCGCGCCTGACATTGTGGTTTCGCCATATGGATCGTAATTGTAGGCCGTTGTCAGCGTCCCGGATGCATCCGTCATACCGAGGGTACTGCTCAGAGCATCGGTGAGCGGCACGCTCGTTCCATTGGTATCGGTTCGCTGGAAAAATTCATCGATACCTCCGGACAGAATCGTTGCCGTGTTTCCACCGGAAGTTCCCGCGATTCGGTTTGCGCCATCGTACTGGAATGTCGTGGTTGTGTCGGCATTAGTCTCCGCAATCCTTCTTCCGAGGGCGTCGTAACTGAAGAACTCACTTGGAGTGAGGCAATTCAGGTGACTTCCGGCAACAAGAGCATTAACCGCATTAGCTCCGTTTGGCGATGAGTAGCTGTTTTTGCCAGCACTCGCTTTAAGTGGAAGCGTGCAGTTTCAATTGTGATGCCCAGGCGATCGGCCACTTCTCTTACGATGAGACCTTCAAGTAGCAAGTCAGCGAAGCGGGATTCTGTTGGGGTTAGCCCATATATCATTCTCATCAAAGTTGCGCGTGATTTAGGAACGGCGGCAGGGTCACTGACGAAGACCAGGGCGCACGGGGTCAATACCATCAGCTTGCTATTTTCAGGAACTGGAAGGATTACAAGGTGCAAAGGATTCTGCGATCTTTGACGCGTAATGCTCAGGGCTCCCCCAGGTGCATTCTGTGTTCCATTCGTTCTCACCGACACCGCTCCTGAGATAGAAAGCTTCAACTTCGCATTCTCAGTTGGATTGCTCGCTGTGAGAAGCGCACCTTTCAGCAGTAGACCGTCCTTTTTCTCAATGCAAGATACTGCGAGTTGATTCATGTACTGGACTTGGCCGCCGGCACTGACCAGGAAAACTGCAGCAGACATCGTGTGCAGAGTCAATTCCGCGAATCGGTTGTGGATATTTTCTGCTCGCAACTTGGCGTGGATTTGAAGCGCAATGTGCGCGTGAGGTAAGAGCATTTGCAAGAGCGCGATGGATGCGTTGTCCATTGGCCCATCCTGCAAACGACGCCACACCGGCATGATATTCGTCTGTCCCGCTGTCGAACAACACGACAGTAGTGTCATGAACTCCATATCATTCTTGGCGAGCGCGTCGTTGTAATACTCTGTCTTCAACAGCTGATCATGGCTGACCAACTCCTCTCCCTGAATAACCCTGACTCGTGGATTGCGAAGAAACGCCGGCCAGAAAGGATCCATCTGGGCGTAGCGGTCCTTATAAAGCCGAGACAGCTCAGGGTCAAAGCTAAAGCCGCCTCCCGCCAGTATTTGCCGACCTGTACTCTCGCTGTCGGTCATGAGATAGCCATTCGAAATCTTGGTCAACTGTGAAAGATGATCGAAGAAGACCTGCCACTTCTCTGGTTCTAATGGCGCGGCGTAAAGGCTCGCAAGAAGCTTGGACAACTCAAAGGTCGAGATCATAGGCAGAAGGGAAGGTTCTGCAATTTGAGTGACGCAGCCAGTGTGTCACAAATATCTCCTATTTGGGGGATGCGTGCGCCGGAAATCCGTGGAATTGTCAGGTGTGCGTAAACCTATGCTCATGGTTATCTTCGATCGCGGTTTCTCTCAGCTGTCAGTCTGGATCTTTCAGCGCTCCATCGCGTCCGCCTGTGCATCGACCAGCCCCAAAGAAGCCGATCGAAATAGCGCGATGAACATTTCAACGAACCCAGGAAGCGACCAAGGAGAACCACTTTGAGAAACAGCTTGATTTACCTTCTGGGATTCACCTGTATCTGCTTGTCTTTAGGGAGTCATGGCGCCGCCCAGACCTCCAATCCGCCTGCCGGGGATAGAGGCTTGGCCAATCGAAGAATGGGAGAACTCGATCCCTGGGCGCGGGTCGAGAGTCTTGCGCCAAACTCACGCCTCAAAATTTCCGCGACAAGAAACGGCGGTGACTGCATTTTGCAATCGGTATCTGCCGACGGGTTCGTTTGTCTCCACGGTCGAAGTACCCGCAGCGTGCGGCGTGTTGATGTAAAAAGCATCAAATTTGCGCGTCGAGGCCGCTCCGCCGCGGGAGGTCTCGCGATCGGCGCGGCAGTAGGTGCGGGCGTGGGTGCCGGAATCGGCTCCGCTATCAACAGTTCCGACACCGGCAGTCTTGTGCATGTTTCAGGAGGAAAATCCGCGGGTGTGGGCGCCGCTATCGGCGTGATCGCAGGGGGTGCCATCGGCGGTCTCATCGGGTACCGAAATGATCTTTTTTCGGGCCCCGTGATCTATAAACCTTAGCCGAAACCCTTTGGAAATCTAGGGAAACTCAGTGGCTTTACTCAAGGAGCATTGAATTGCCGTCAATGTTGAAACTCAGTCACGAAACGTCTGGAGAAACGAAATGCAATGGAGTGAATCAGATTTCGATTTGAAATTGAAGATTGTCGCTGCTTTGGCAATGATCATTAGCCTCGCGGGCTGCGGCGTCCCTTCCCACATCAATATCAGCGGTCCCGGCCCGACTGATCCCGCACCCACTGCGGCTGAGAGTGCTTATGTCATCCAAAACCCAGCCATATTCGGCAGCGGTTCGGGGATGATCTTGCAATTTTCATCGACTGCTACCGGAGCTGCAACGCCGAAATCGACGATCACCGCGCCGGCCGACACATCCTTCGGCAGCCTGGCGACGGATAGCTCCGGAAACATCTATGTGGCTGCAAACTCGCCGATCAGCCTGGATGTGCGTGAGTACAGCACCGGTTCGACGGGATCTGCGACACCTATCCGTCTGCTGCCCAGTAACACCACCACCCTGCTGTCGGCTCCCGATGGGATTGATACGGACGCAACCGGCGAAATCTTTGTCTCCGAAGACACCGGTGGTATCGCAACCTATAGCGAAGCGGCGAATGGATCCGTCGCTCCCGTCAGCTATATCCTCGGTGCGGCCCAAACCGGCGGCGGCCTCTCAACGCTTATCGAAGCCAACGCGGTCGCCGCCGATAGCTCCGGCAATCTCTACATCATGAATGAAGGTGCCCCCAATCTCATGCCCATATGCGTCTTCTCTCCCGGAGCCACCGGAAACGTCGCCCCGGCTCGTACCATCGGCGGCGCTAACACCACCATCGACAGTATGGGCGGCCTCACCATCGACAGCGTTGGCAATCTTTACGTCTCAAGTTCCACCTCTAATTCCAACGGTATCTATGCTGGAAGCATCCTTGAGTTCGCTCCCACGGCCAGCGGCAATGTAGCGCCAACGCGCGTGATTACTGGTAGCTCCACACAGCTTGGCAAGCTGGGTGGGATAAAAGTGGATTCGACTGGGAACATCTTTGTGGTCTCGACAGATTCGACCGGAAAGAATCCTACCGTTCTGGAGTTCTCGGACACAGCAACCGGCAACGCCGCGCCAACTTCCAGCTTTACTTCCAGCGCCTGGACCAACCCTGATAACGGTATCTCTATCGCGGTACATTAGGAAGCTGTCAAGGTGAAGAAGTCGAGGACGAATTCTGAGATGAAAAGCAGCGACCTCAAACTAGAGGCGGCGACTTACGAAACGGTACAAGGAGAACTTATGCATCTACATGGAAAAAAGAAAGCTACGGGTTCACGGATGTTTGCCGTTGGTCTGGGGATCTTCATCGCGGCTGGCCTATCTCTCAGTCCAGGCGTTTCTTCATTCACGAATCACGCACCAACGCTGGTGTTCGCATCCTCGATTGACGCGAACTGCCAGGTCATACTCGACGCCAACAACAAACTCTTTACCACTCCATACCACGCATACAGCACAGTGAGCGGCGTCTTCACCGGAGGGCCTCCCATGAATATCGAGATGATTTTCGTGGACGGGACGCTGTACACGCAGGTCAACGGCAAGTGGTCGGACAAGCGCATGACAGAGCAGGACGTGAAAGACATGGAGACGAGCAACCGGAACACGAACGAGAAGGCGTCCTGTCAACATGTGCGCGATGAATCGGTAAATGGTGAAATTGCCGCCGTTTACAACAGCCAGTCTGAAAGCCAAGGCCAGAAGCACGATCTGGTGATCTGGATATCCAAGAGCAAAGGACTCATATTGCGCTCGGACTTGGATGTAGTTACCACCAAAGGTGCCAAGGGCCACATGTCCCTGCGCTATGAGTACAGCAACGTGCAGAAGCCGAAATTGTGAAACGGCGCCGGGTTCTGTTCTGGCCGTAATCTCTGAAGAAGGTTGCGCATTTTGACGGTGGCGAAGCGCCGAGGCTCTACGGAGGTCTACCTTGTCTTATAAGATCTTGAAGCTCTCCCATATTCCTATTCCGCTTGCGCTCACCTATTCCCTTCTGAATCCAAAAATGGAAGCTACCGTGTGCAATGGCCAGCCAGCGTTCGTTCAAAAAAGGTTCGCTCATAGTAGCAATGCTGTTGTTAATTTCAGGTACAGCCCTAGCGCAATCCCCAGGAACTGAACCGGTCGCCGTCGCCCCACCGAAGACACAGAAGATTCCGGTGTCGGATGTGTACCACGGTGTTGCGGTGGTAGACGATTATCGCCGGCTCGAAAATGGCGACGATCCGAAGGTGAAGGCGTGGGTCGCGCAGCAGAATGCCTATTCACAGGCCTATTTGAGTAGGCTGCCACAGCGCGCGCCGATCGTCGAATACTTAAAGAAGACGCGGCAGAAGACGGCCGTCCAATACTTCCCATTCAAATATGCAGGCGGTAGACTGTTCGCCTTAAAAATCGACTCTGCCAAATCAGGATGGTCCTTTGTCGTATTCAATTCCCCGGAGAACAGAGCCAGCGAACGGACAGTTGTAGACCTAAACACGCCGGTCGCAGGGAAGGTTTTCCAGTCGAGTTGGTTCAAGGTATCGCCGGACGGCAGCAAGATCGGCATGGCGCTGAGTACGGGCGGCAGCGAAGACGCGGCTCTCTACGTTTTTGACGTGGCCACGGGCAAACAGATTGGCGACCCTGTTCCACGTGTGCAGTTCGCTACTGCGGGCTGCGATATGGCCTGGGCAGCTGACGGACGGGGCTTCTATTACACTCGCTATCCGCAAGGCAATGAGCGCCCACCAGCGGATGCGGATTTTTACCAGCAGGTCTATTACCATGTGCTCGGGATCGATTTGAAGCAGGACCGGTACGTTCTGGGCAAGGATTTTCCTCGCATCGGCGAGGTAATGCTGACAACAGCCCCCGATGGCAAGCAAATCCTCGTGGCAGTGGAGGATGGCGACGGCGGCAAGTATGAGCATTTCCTGTTGGCGCCTGACGGTTCCGCAACACAGATCACGCAGTTCGACGACAAGATCGTCGATGTTCAGTTTGGCGCGGACGACAGTCGGTGGCTGCTAAGCCACGCCAATATCGACCAGGGTGAGCTCGATCATATTCCAGCCGGCAGCGTAATGCTGACCGACGCGGTCCGTGTGGTGCCGCCCATGCGCGGCAGCATTGAGGCCACCAGTTCCGACCGGGGGCGTCTGTTCTGGGCCGCGGATCATGCGTTATATGTTGACGTCATCGACGGCGGTCTGGAGGAAATTCTTAAGTTCGACTTGAACGGCAAGAGCGAAGGGAAAGTCCCAGTACCTGCCGTCGCTTCGATCAGCTTCCTGGTGCCGGTGGGCGGCGATAGCTTCCTTTACTGGGCTGAAACTTTTACTCAACCAGGGCAGTGGTACCAGTACAGCGGTAACGATACGATGACCAAATTGCCATTCAAGGGGGGAACTGGCGGCGTCAGCCTGACGGATGTGGAAGTCCGTCGCGAATTTGCAACGTCAAAAGATGGGACTAGGGTGCCCATGACCATCATGATGCGCAAGGGTACAAAGCCCGACGGCACCAATCCGGTTTATCTAACGGGGTATGGCGGATACGGAATTAGTGAACTCCCGCACTTTATCGGTAGCTTTGGACGTGTGTGGTTTGATCATGGCGGCATCATCGTGGATGCCAACCTGCGGAGAGGGTCGGAGTATGGCGCCAGTTGGCATGCCGGTGGAATGCTGTTGAACAAACAGAATGTGTTCGATGACTTCGCGGCGTGCGCACAATACCTTATCGCCCAGAAGTACACGTCACCGCAGCATTTTGCCATCCAGGGAGCCAGCAACGGTGGGCTTTTGATGGGCGCAGAGCTGACACAGCACCCCGAATTGTTCCGGGTTGTTCTATCGGAGGTGGGGATCTACGACATGTTGGGATATGAGCTAGACCCTAATGGAAGCTTTAATGTGACTGAATTCGGGACAGTCAAAGACCCGGCGCTATTCAACGCCATATACGCCTACTCGCCCTACCATCACGTAAAGCCGGGCGTGAAATATCCCGCCGTGCTGTTCGTGACTGGCGACAACGACCATCGAGTGAATCCCGCGCACTCACGAAAGTTGACCGCGGTGCTGCAGGCGGCGACGGCATCTGGCCTCCCGGTGATGTTACGTACCAATGCGAATGCGGGACATGGCTTCAGTACAGATAAAGATGAATCACTGGAGCAGCATGCGGACATCTTGAGTTTCATGTTTGCGCAACTGGGAATCCAGATGTAGGGCACCCGCACAGCCGCTGAGCTGGGGCGCTGTATCACACGCCTTGCATTGCTCTCCTGAATGGTGCCGGTGGTCTTTTTCTAGCCGATCGGCAGGCGCAGTGTAAAGGTCCACAGGGTAGGCAGTTAACAGGGAAATACAATTCCCTGATGCGGGCTAGTAATTCCCTGATACGGGATTGATAATTCCCTGTTAAGTTTGCGCATTCAATCGGGTTCTGCAGTCAGAAGCCTTCTAGATTCAGGGAGTAGAGTGCTCTTCTCTCCGAAATTATTATGCCAAATTCGCAAAATTCCCTGTTAAATTCCCTGTTAGCAGGGAATTCAGCTCTAGAGAGCGGTTCGCAGAAGCCTCCGTCCACCGCCAGCGAGTCTGCCAATCCGTTCTCATAGAAGCAAACAATCCAAAAAACCGCGATTTATGCGGCGAATCTGCCTGTATTCGCAACTCCTAGAGAATCTCTGCGTAGAACTTGCAGTCAGCAATTGCTCTTATTGAGAGCATTCCTCCATCTAGAGATTTAATCTGATCTGTTGAATAAGTTGCGTGCTCACCTAGTCAATGATGTATCAGGTCAATTGCACTCGTCGATGTGGAGAGCGGCCAGCTAACGACTGCAAAGGGGTTGCCGGGGTATCTCCGGGCACTTGAGGTTTTTCGTCCGCTTCACTTTGGAGACTACGGGGGGATGCTTTTCAAATTCCTCCGGGCGCTCTTCGATCTGGCTCTCTCGCCGCAGAGCTCCGATTGAAAAGGAACTAGACCAGTGGCAGGTGGAACGGGGCTGGCAAGATTGGTATAGCCCTTGAGAATCACACCAGTCCAAGCAGCGCCCGCGCATCCGTGAATTCAAAGACGTCTGTTGGTTCCATGCTGGGATTGTAGCTGGGGTTTCTCGGGTTGTGTTTCAGAGATGTCGTACGGAGGTAGATGACCTCCAACGGTGTTGTCGACAATTTCATCGTTTACCTCCGGTTTCGACTGAGCAAAGGTAGCATAGTGCCAAAAATGAGACCTGTGTTTCGGCGCCGAGTTATCGAAATCAGCTAGCTCGACAGGAAGATGCAAGAAAGAATTTATGCGGGCTTCCCTGACTGAGGCCTCTAACTGTCCTTACCGGCGCCGAGGGCACCTTTGCTGATCTGGATCTGTAACGCATCGCTCTGAACGACTAAGCTCAAGACAATCCGGCTGATTAGCTGGGCTTTTTTCTTGCTCGGCGCCCTCCCTCAGCAGGGTCGCCCGATGGGAGGCTGCTTACAGGTCAGCAACATCAGCGAGACCGTCAGCGAATCCGAATGCACCTTAACACAGGATGGAATAAAGTTTACCGGTTCCTGTAGAAGTGAGGACTCCACTGACGACGTGACAGGCAGCGTAAGCGGCAAAGAAGTTCGGGGGAGTTTGAAGTCCAACTACAACGGCATCGACTTGACGATCACCTATGCTGGTCAATCCGATGACGGTAAGACTTTCGGCGGCACGGTGGATGTCCAGCCAATGGGCATTCAGGGAACATTCAAGGCCGACAAACAGTAGTCTTCGAAACCCTCGGTGCGCTGACTTTTCGTCAAAACAGGCGATCGAGAGGCTCTGGCAGGAGATTCGTCCAGCGTATTTCAGCCGAGCCGAGGTAACAGCGCGGTCACCGAGTTTCCGTCAAGGCACAAATGGGCGCGTTTTTATCGTCGTGCAGTTCACGATTCTGTTGAAGGAGACGCAATATGATTTGGTGCACTTGGAGGCATGTTGGGGCGATAACTGCCGCGCTGGTTAGTGCATCAATCTCCATTAGTGCCGCCGCGCAGTCAATCCCGCCACGGGGAGATTCTCAAAACGCCCAGCGTCAGGCAGATGCTTTGTTGAAGCAGATGTTGGTTCAGGAAAAGATTGGACAGTTGAATCAGCACTTTCTAACCAGCAAGCCCACGACGATTGATGAAGCTGTCTGCGAGGGGAAGTACGGTTCGTTTCAATTCATGACCGATCCTGCCGTCATCAATCGTCTGCAGCACGTCGCGGTAGAGAAATCGCGGCTCTGATGCGAAGCGATCTACTGACCAGCTTCAAGGGCGTTACGCCGAGCAGGATGGTATTCGTGCGCGAGGGTTGCGGCGGCCTCGATTTGCCGCCGGGCTGCAGCTTGGTCCCCTTGCTGTTCTAGCAAGCGACTCAGTTGCACGTGGACCTGGAAGGCGGGACAATCTGCCGATTGATTCGGCGATGCCAGGTAGAGCCTGAGAAGCTGGATGGCTAGCTGCGGCTCCTGATTAGTGCGGCTGAGGAGCGCCGCCCCAGCGACAAGCGCGGGCCCGTGCGGCCTCGCTGCGTTTGCGTCTGCATCAATCCCTGCATGCAATGCCTGGAGCACCTGGCCCGATTGCCGGTGACGTGAGTAGAAGGAGGCCAGCTCCATCCACGCGCTGGCAGGCTGTCGGGAGGCTTCAATCGCCGCCTTGAACTCGGTTTCTGCAAGGGCGTAATTGTTGTCCTTCTCCGCGAGGCGGCCTTTGAGCTCGTAAGCTTGCGTCGGTTCATAAAGCTCGAGTGCCTGAGCCACGCGTTGCGCCTTCTTCTTGCTTCCGCCAACAATCCGCGGAGCAGCCGTATAGTACTCGCCGAGGTCGCAAAGTGCATCTGCATTTCGGCTGTTGAGTTGAACCGCCCGCTCGAATTCTTCCCGCACCTTTTTCGCCAATCCGTAGGCCTCTATGGAATTTATGCTGTTGGCTTTTTCGCCGTATGCTCGGCCCAACCAAAGGTAATATCCGCTATCCAGTGGCATAAGCCAGACTGCGGCTTGACACTCGTGGATCGCATCATCCCATCTCTCTTCCTGGTAGTACACGCGGCAAAGCAGATTGTGCGCCTCAGCGTCTCCCGAGTTTGCTGCAAGAGACGAGTTCAGACGCATAATTGCATCGTCCGCCCTTCCTAAGGTGAGATCAACCCTTACTGGCTCCAGCTCATCTTTTGGAATGGATGAAGCTTGGGCCACGCACGCTTGCAATACGCAGATCGCGGCGAGAAGAAAATGAGAAAGCGTTGAAGAATATAGTATTCGCACATTCCTACGACTTGTATTGGCAGGTCCTCGGCTTCTGCCCATCTTGATCTCACCAGCCAAATCTGTCAGGGCAAGAATCGCGGTGGCTAGTCATCATGAAAGGCCAGAATTCCGGTCCCGAGGACGTCCAGCTTAACAATTAGACGGGGAATTCCGATTCGTGGCTCCGCAGACCACATTTCTCGACAAACATGTGGAGGCTCGGGCAGTTGCAGTCTCGAAATGCTCGTGCTGAACGTTAATGAGGAGTACTGAAAGTGAACATTCTGCGCTCGGCGCCGTTCACGCAACCTTTTCCGCGCAACCCGTGAAATCAATCTTGTCGAGAAATGTAGAGCAGCACGTCACTGGAGGCGACATTCCCGTCTATTCGAGTAAGGAAAGAGCGCTTATCCAACACGCAGCGCGAAGCAAATCTTAAAAGAGCTTTATCGCTATCTAGGGTTTCGGCGCGGAAATAGATCTGTGACAGCGGTCGCGCGGTGTTATTCACCGAGAGGGTCCCTCGGAAGAGCTCTGTAGCAATAGGAAGGTTCGGAGAAAATGAGCCAACAGCACACAGTCAAACTCTTAACGCCCGCCTCACATCCCTGCTCCCCGTCCATTCAGTTTGAGTTTTCTCTGTCAAGCGATGTCGCTAAGATCTCTCCCTTTATGGACACGTTCATGCTGTTAATCAGGAAGTGCCGCTGTATCCCTGGATACGAGACTGACCTCGAAATCTCATTGCGCGAAGCCCTCGAAAACGCTGTGGTTCACGGCAATCATGAGGACCCGCGAAAGCGCGTTTATGTCAGCTGCCGCTATGAACTCGATGAGGTCTCGATCGCCGTAAGGGATGAAGGTCAGGGGTTTGACCTTGATAAGATCGCAGACCCAACGGCACCCGATAACATTCAATTGAGCCGCGGCCGTGGCATTTACCTGATAAAAGCATTGATGGACGAAGTTCGCTTTGAAGAAGGTGGTGTCCTCGTTTATATGCGCAAACGCGCTTCTTCAAGCGTGGATCTGCATCCCGAGGTCCGGTGAAAACCACAACTGAAGGTGAGGTTAAGAAACTGTTTGTCCTCATTCTGAAATCGGTTAAACATGTTCCCCTCCGCTTGAGGATGTATAGGAGGAGCGATTGTAGTCCACATCTCCTCATATGATGACCATGCCGTTGGCTGCCAGCATTGACGAGTATCTCCGTAAGAGATTGATGCCTGCGGAGGGTGTCATTCCGCAGTTGGATGGAATTGAAATGTACGGTAACTCGATTCCTGTGGGGACAGTGGGCGGAGATCTCTTTGAGTACATCACTTTCAGCAACGCTATGACATCGACGCACGTATAGCCCGCGCTTACAAATTATCCAGGAAATACCTGGAAGCTCTTCCAGAGGGCACGAGGCCGCAAGATGGAGTAGATCTTCATGTGCAGTGGCTGCAATCCAGACCGGGCTACACCTCCGACGATGAGGCCCAGTACAGGGGGGCGATGAGCTCACGGGAACTGAGAATTGCCGAGAATTTTGAGGATCTCTATACCACAGCGGGGGTGCTGTTGGTGGATGCCCAGGGGCATGGGGTTATTGCGGCCAAGATTGCGTCGACAGTGCATGACACCTTTCATGCGGCTATCCTGTCTGAGCTTGATTCTAATGGGAAGGCAACTCCAGATTTCTTCGAGAGAATTAACCTCAGGCTTGCCCGGTCCGTGACCGCCAGGAACGCTTTGAGCGGAGGGGCGGAAAACAGACCGCGCGAAATCGCGACCATGTTGTATTGGGAGATACGTCCTGACGGACTCTTCCACTTTGTAAACTTCGGCCATCCACCACCGCTTGTATTCTCTGCAGAGTATGGGAGGTTCATGGAGATCCAGAACGACGGTATGGCGCAATTCCCCGCGCTTGGACTTGGAATTCCCGAGGACCATCCTGACCGGAGCAGGTATTTTTCTATTACGGTTCGCGCGAGTCAGATGAGCTCCTCTGACTTGGCGAAAATCACCCTGATGGGTAAAGGAGACATCCTTTTCCTTTATACAGATGGCGTTTATGACGGCAGCGATGAGCGGGACAGGCACGAGATCGAGCGAATTATCGAAGAACACAAACAGGAGCCTGCTAAAGAGATCTGCAACGTGATGCTGAAACATGCGGTAAAGAAGGACGATTACCTGCGACAGATCGGCGAGCCTGACCGCATCGATGACAAAACCGTGTTCATCATCAAGAGTGAGTAGGACGTCATTTAAGTATCAACTTCGGAACAGCAGCGACAAGTCCGGCGTCTGCTTGCGGAGCACCACGATAGGATTCAGGCGCTGCTCGATAAGAATCCGACAGCTTCGCGGCAGGAGCTTGGTCCACAGATTCATGCGATCAGCGACGAAACGCGCAACAAGATTACACCGCTCGGCGATTCTATGAGCAGTGTCAGGTTATGCCGCCGAGACAACATGGTATTCTCTGACGATCCTTGCAATTGGGCATCGACAGGGTCGAATCGGCGTTGACCATGTTCGTGGCAAGCTGTGCGCAACGCAGATCGTCGCGGGAGTTCGTGTAGAGCAAGAGGCGCCGTTCGCATCTATGCCTGGGAGATTCGGCAGACATTCACAAACTTTATCTCTAATGCTGTCGACGCGATGTCTAAGCACAGCGGCATTAATCGGAGGAATCGCTTTATTGGTAGTGGGCGCTCGAAGCAAAAATTAAGCCGGAATTGAAGCTAGAATTTGACAGTCGTAAACAGCGTTACGCCTTCTTCTTAGACTTTGTTTTTGCCCACCGCTTCTTTTGGGCTGCGCTAATCTTCGCCCGAGCAGCTGCACTCATCTTCTTCTGCTTGGGGCCCCCAACACCCACGTTGGTCGTCCTATTAACCTTGCTTACAGCTACCTGAGTATCAGCAAGTAGTCTCCGCACTTGTTGCAGTCGAGAAATTTCCGCATCTATCTCCGCGATAATACTATTTAAGTCCATTCGGTCTCTCTCCTGGTGTGATTAATGCTCACAATTATCCCATATGCATGAATCGTGCCACGGGATGGCTGCTGATATCTGGGCGACCGTATGCGCAAGCTCCCATGGTTGGCGGTATCCTGAGTGATCTTTCAATCGGCCTTGCTGCCATCCGGTTCCGGAAAGGCCTGATACAGCCACTGGACTCGCCGTTCGGTGCTGGTAAAGGTGCCGTCTTTTCAAGTGCAGGTGCGGCGGCAGGCCTGGGTTCGTCGCCTTAAACTTGCCTCACACTGGGTGTTTGATCCGCAAACTCACGGAACTCGAAGCGCTGTTTCGCAACGATCTCGGTTTTGCTGCCTTGCCGGGTCCCTGAAATCTGCTGCCGTCGCGAGAATTGGATCGATAAAGTACGTCAGCTCTGTCCCGCAGAACGGGCATTGCACCCCTCTCTGTTCGCCAGCTGGCTCCCAGTCCGACCAATTGAAGAAACGTCGGCAGTGGCCGCACGGATATCCATACGCACCCATCGAATCCCTCGGCAGACACGCGGGCGTTATTTCCAGCCGTGGCAACCGGGGCCGCAAGGGTGAACGGCGCAACAAGTCTTTGATCGACCTTAGCAACTCTGCCGGTGTGTACGCTCCTTTCTCTAGGAGCAGATCAGTCAGTGATGCGCTCAACTTATTGCCGGTTACCTCTCCGGTGATTGCAATGCTGGCAATATGAGGAAACCGCTGTCGTACCGTCGCCAACAACTCAAATCCCGACATCCTCGGCATGCGCAAATCCGAAACAATCAGGTCCGGCAATGATCTCTTCAACTTCATCAACGCATCCAGTCCATCAACGGCGGTGTCGACTACATAACCGTTGCATGTGAGCACGGCACCGAGGGTGGCCAGGCATGCGGGTTGATCATCGACCAAAAGGATGCGAACGGGTCTCTGAGAACGCACTTCCTTTAGCTCTGTCATCTGCGTAACTCTCTTCGTGTATTTCGGAGGAGCCGCCTCCGTTTCTGCGACAAGCTTGAATCTACCCAGACAAGCGCGTGTCGTACGGCCGGTCATATCGCTTTCGAATATGTCGCACGCCTCTCTTGTGTGGTGCATCGATCTTCTATTCCCTATAGATGGCCCTGCCGGCGATAGGTGACCATTGCACGACGGTTCTCGACAAAAATATTCTCTCTCCACTCATCGGTAAGGGACGCAGGTGGGAAAGGTGACAGGCCTATCTTCAATTCAACGTCCTCCAATACAAGCACAGCTGCGATCGTGCGGAACTGGCGGCCCAAGCGTCCATAAGCCGCAGATTTTGGGCGCTGCTATGCACTATCGACCATGCAGTCGGACTGCGTTCCAGAATGCGGAAAACCGCTTTTTAGGAACACCGTAAGAGGATATGCCGCGATTTATGATGGTAATCTGCCGATGTTTTGTGCACAGAGAATTCCTGAATTGAGATTTCTCCTGATACTTGATCTCGTTTTGGGCGTTGTATCCATTCCAGAGATTGTTCGACACAAGTGACCAACCTTCAATCCCCGTGGCAGGGCCACATTGATTTGTTCGGATCAATGACATAGCCAACGCACAGCGAAAGGACCGTGTTCATCTTCTTTCTGTCCTTCGATGCGGTAATCCGGCGGGTGACGGGAAACGCGCTTTTCGTCACTCTGGTACCATTCTGAGAAACTGTTTGTAGAACGAAGTCCGCGACGGCAAACCATTCGGCTTTTTGGCCCTTTGTCCTGCGTTCTGGGTCTCGCGCACCCTCAAGAGCGTGTAATCGGGTGTGAGCCAATTTCTGCCGTCTATTGTTTGATACGGTATTCCCCAACTCAGCTAACTCTGTCCAAATCTGACGAAACATTTTCCTGGTGAAGGCATGTACCTCGGATTTTGCCCAACCATTCAACCACAAGGGGAAGGAACGGCATGAATATGAAAACGATCAGGAGAGTTTTTATATCGGCATTGCTCATTGAGGCACTCGTCTGTATGGTGGCATTCGCAGCCGGGATGAGGATCGCGTGAAGCGAAGGGATTTTGTACGGCTTGGATGGGCCACCATGATCGCGACCGGGGCAGGCAAGCTGCGGCCCGCGTTTGGGAAGTCGCTAGGCCTCCAGCAGGTTCCGGGGCCGCCACAGCATCTGATGGTGCCGTTGGAACCGAAGGCCACCGGGCGTGCGGCGGATTTCACCCTGCAAATCGCGCCCATGATGGTCGAGCTGGCCCCGCAGGTTGTAATCAGCACAATCGGCTACAGCAATAAAGTCCCCGGTCCTCTCCTGCGGGTGCGCGAGGGCCAGCCCGTCACCGTCGACGTTGTGAACGACACAGACGTTCCGGAGTACGTGCATTGGCATGGCCTGTTCGTTCCGTCGGAAGTAGATGGGGTGGAGGAAGAAGGCACCCCCCCGGTCCCGCCCCACGGCCGGCGGCGCTATCAATTCGTGGCCAAGCCGGCGGGTTCGCGATGGTACCACTCGCACACCGCGGCCATGATGGATCTGCATCGGGGCGCCTACACCGGCCAGTTCGGTTTTTTCATGATCGATTCCGCGAATGACCCTGGACACTACGACCAGGAAGTCTTTCTGGCGCTGCGTGAATGGCAATATTTTCTGTCTACGATGGATCCGGACGAGATGGCGGCGAATCCCAACGACCCGATGCCCGAAAGACCCGCCACTCCGGACCTGCGTCCGAACGGACTCGAAGTCAGCGCTCCTCTTTATTCGATTAACGACAAAATGCTCGGAGCGGGGGATCCTCTCCGCGTGCAGCCGGGTCAGCGCGTCCTGATGCACCTGCTCAACGCGAGCGCTGCCCAAATTCATCGCGTGGCTTTGCCCGGCCACAAGTTTCAGGTGATCGCTCTCGACGGCAATCCCGTGCCGACGCCTCAGCCGGTCGATGTGATTGAGATCGCCCCGGGCGAGCGCGTGGATGCGATCGTGGAGATGAATAACCCGGGCGTCTGGATTTTAGGGGAGATCCGCGATGTCGCGCGGCAATCCGGCATGGGCATCGTGGTGGAGTACGCCAATCAAAAGCAGCGCGCGCGATGGACTCCGCCTCCGAAGTCGCGCTGGGACTACACAATCTTTGGCACGACCGCGCCGCATCCCGCGCCAGACCAGACCATCGACATGGTCTTTGAAAAAGTGCCCGGCGGACCCAACGGAATCAATCACTGGCTCGTCAACGGCAAAGAATATCCGCATGAACGGGAATTCGTGTTCCGACAGGGAGGCCGCTACCGGCTGGTGTTTCACAATCGCAGCGACGATTCTCACCCTCTGCATATCCACCGGCACCTGTTCGAGCTCGTCGAACTCAACGGCAAGCCGACTGCCGGCATCAAGAAAGACACGGTGATCGTTCCCGCATTTGGACGCGCCACGGTGGATCTGGTCGCCGACCAGCCGGGCCTGACGCTGTTTCACTGCCATATCCAGCAGCACATGGACTTTGGTTTCATGGCGCTGTTTCGCTACGCCTGAGCACCGCATCGCGTGCAAACCGGGCGATGCTCGAATCTGCGGACACGGTTCTGCGCTCGTTCAGCGGCACAGGGTCAATCCGCAGGGTCGTGCATCGACTACGGCCTTGCTTACGGCAAGCCCTCTCTCCCGGGTTCAGGCAGCGCCAAACACATTCCTTGGCGAGCGTTTCCTTGCGGTGCCCAGATTTTCCAACATTTATGGTGGTATTTTCACACGTTCGTCATACAAGCGAAATATTGAAGGGATAAAAACCCGGTTGGCAACCGTTTTCAAAAAATTCGAACGGGGGAACGGCATGAAGACGATCCAAGGAAGGTTCCGAGCGGCAGTGCTCATGGGAGCGGCTGCCTCGGTGTTGGCATTTGCAGCTGGAGCAAAGGCACAGAATCAAAACTCCAATAACAATCAGTGGTCGAACAGCAAGGGCTGGTCAAGCGGCAATTGGGTGCCGAACGACAATCCGTGGCCGTACAACAAGCTGCAAGGCCCGCCCGTGCTCGCGGTGGTTGGCGACGTCGCCTGCCAGCCAGGCGAGGAAGAGAGTGGTGAGAAGGCGGGTGAAAACTGCGGCGGAGACACCGCTCAGAATCTGCTCGCATCCCAGGCGGCCACTGCGCAGCAGATTGAGAATATGAAGCCTGACCGTCGTCGCGCTCGTCGGAGATGAGCAATACCAGGTAGGCCAATATTCGGACTTTGAGAACTCGTACGAATTGACCTATGGCGCTTTCAAAATGATCACGCGGCCCGCGCCCGGCAACCACGAGTTTTATACCGAGCACGGCGCGGTCGGCGTTGCCGGCTACGGCTACTTCTCCTACTTCAACGGCGTCCAGCACAATACCGATGGAACCATGATGACGGCTACGATCGCCGACAACCCTGACACCGGCGGTACCTTCACCCAACCCGTGCCGTATTCGGATGGACAGGCGGGGCACTTCGAGCAGTCGGGCGGACTCGGAACCGCAGCGAACGGCGGCCCAGTCGGAGTCGGAGATGGCTGGTATTCCTATAATCTGGGCTCCTGGCATCTTATCTCGCTCAATATTGAGTGCGAGACACAGCCGGGCGGCTGCACGGGCTCCTGGATTGCTTCCGAACTCCAATGGCTGAAAAACGATCTCGCCGCGAATCATTCCGCGTGCACACTCGCCTACTGGCACCAGCCCACGTTCAGCCCTACCAACGGCATCGCCGTACCTGAAGGCCCGACCGCTCAGCAATTTTGGCAACTGCTCTACGAGTACGGAGCCGACCTGGTGCTGAACGGACACGACCACCTCTATGGCCGCTACCGCCCGCTTGACCCCTCCGGGAAATACGATCCAAAGAAGGGCATACGCGAATTCGTCGTGGGCACCGGTGGCGAGACACTCGATCCGGTCGTCACAACCACTGTGACATCCGGCTCAGGCGAAACAAACATGGAGGATCCTAGCGGCAACGTGAACTTCAACGCAGAGAATCTCGAGGCGGGAACCGGGCAATTCTGGGGCGTGATGCGGCCTGACGCTCAATCAGAACGGCTACGCGTGGGATTTCGAGTCGGCATTGAAGGATCCTGCACAGCCAACCGGACCGGCTACTTACAGCGACAAGGGCGTCGGCACCTGCCACGGTCCAGTCCAACAGGTGGTAGCGACCGGATCGTCTTCGCCACGTTCGGCTTGACCTTGCTTCAGTACGCATTCCCCCTTCGCGAGAAATCGCGAAGGGGGAACTTCTTTTGCTTGGCTCTCAGTTCCTGCTCGCGGCCTTTCCTCATCCGCGCATCTGCGCCCACGATAGTTATTTTTCTCACTCGTTTGAGGAACATAGCCCCTGCCACCATCACCGCGGTGAGGGACAAGAAAACTGACAGCGTTGGTGCTGCAGTCAGCGGGATGGCCAACGGCTTTAGCATCTCAGCACCGGAACCGAGACCATACCAGGGCGAGAAATCGTTCGCATCATGGTGTGTGGAACAGGAGTCCGCGCGGACGAAATCATTCATGCCTGAATCTCCTTAGCATGAATCGTCAGATGTTCACCTTGGGACGGGTAACTCGTCAACCACGGTGCCACAAAAGCGGGGCATAAGTCCTCATCAAGGCATTCTCCGAGACAGATCAAACGGACGATCTGAATGCAATAACAGCGCCGACCCTCGTGATGCAGGGCGACGATGACCAAATTGTCCCCTACAAAGACGCGTCGCTACTACAGGCGAAGCTGCTCAAGCTTGGCGGGCTCAAGATTTACCCCGGCTTCCCGCATGGGATGGCGACCGTGCACGCAGACATTATCAATGCAGACATCCTGAGATTCATCCAGAGCTAGGCGATCTCTGATATCGCTTAACGAGCCAGGTTGTGGCGTGTTCCTTCGTGATCCATCTCCGGTTCTCTGCATCGACCAGACCAGTCACGAAGGTGACGTTATAGAGAGATCCGTGCCGGATGCGTTCGCTAGTAATCCTCTTTTCCATCGGCGCGCTTCTTCAGAACTTGTACCCAATCCATACCGAGGTGTAGTTCAGGTTCTTCGCGAAGCCCGATTGGCGTAGAAACGGGCCGGCGTAAAAGATCCCATAGTCGCCTTGAAGGTATGCGTGGCGTGTCATCTGCCAGCGAACCTCAAGTCCTGGCCGATGTCCGACGAATCTGGCTTCACTGCTTCCGGCAGACACCAAAAGATTTCCAGGCACGCCGTAGACACCGTCGGCCAGGCTTTGCCTCCACCAGATCAACCAGTCTGCCTCTGCGTTCACAGAGTGGGGGAAGAACAGCTTCAGGTTCGGATGAAGATCGCGAAAATTCACGGCGCCGGGACCGGTATCGGCCAAAACGCCAAAATAGTTGCCGATGGGGAAGAGTGGATTGAATGTCTGGAGATTGCGCCCCTGAAGATTATCATCGCCGCTGGCCACGTCGGACCGCATGCCAAGCCGCGGCTTGAAAGCGATTGTCGGGAAGATACAGCCTACCTCTGTCGCCAGAGTCCACGCCTGAATCTCTCCCGTTCTAAACGAGCCGAATTGATAGACGCCTTCAATGTCAAAATGCGGTATCGCGACGCGATTCTCCATCGAAGCTGGATCATGCGAGGCTATTCGTGTTCCGATCGTCTGTCTCACCTCATGGCCAGTTCCTGCGTTATAAGTAGCGCTTTTGCGGTCGAGTCCGTAGTAATAAACGTTCCACACGTTGCGGCTGCTCCACGGGCGGGAGGCAAAGCCGCCCCAGAATTCTGTTGCGTGGTCCGGCACGTCATCGAAGAAGCCGAAGTTGTCGACCGCAGGCCGGACTGCGAAGGCGGTGGTGGCCCACGGGCCCATGTTTTGCATAATGCTGAACCCGTAGAAGCTCTGTCGTACATTTGGGCCCTCGCGCACCGCTACAAGGCGGCCGGACCCGAACTGCAGTTCTTGGCGGCCAACACGAAGAGTCACCGGATGAGGAGAGGATCCAATTCCCAGATCGGAGAATGCATTCAGAAAATCTAGCCGCTTTTCGTCAATCGGCCTCGGGCCGCCAGCGCGCCCTTCCTCCAATCCACTTTCGAACTGAATAAAGAATCTCAGACGCGGATTGATGTGCGTATCGAAGTGCAGCAGGAAACGCTGCAGCCAGAACTGATTTGTTGGATAAGGCGTGCCGCTCCAGTTGTTGTTTTGCACGCGTTCGTCGACATTGCGGAACTCGCCGCCGATGGACAACCAGGAATAGGTGCCGCCGCGACCGAACGGAATGTACTTGATGGGATCGAGCCAGTCTGAGCGGTTCGCCGAATTCTGGAGAAAACTCCAGTCCTCGTCATACCGCAGCATCTGATAGGTTCCCGGTTTCTGAGCGGGTGGCGGCAGGGGAACCGTCACCTGGGGTACCGCACTCGCCGGCCACATGGCACAGAGGATCGTCCAGACGGCGCACCACGTGGTTTTCCTTATCAATGAAGCGGGAACACTACGATTTGTGTGGCAGTCACGTGAAGATTTCATTCCGAAGCAGAATTGACGTTGGCAGTTGGTGTGTTGAGCTGCACGGGCGATGCGTGCGCCACAATGTCCGACGGTTGTCCCCAGTGCTTACCCACGAGACAGACTACTGCAGCGTTCGCCACGCTTACTCTCTTGGCGAGAACCCATCCGCCCAACTGTTCGCCAAGAACCATTCCCAACAGCCCAAGCAACGCGATAATGGGAGGTGCCGGGCTCTTGACCCGGATGAGCCCGTAAAACACTCCAACCAACAGGCCAACGGAAAATGAAGCGGTCAGTACTTTCACCATCGCTGTTCTCCTCCCGCATTCACCCATCGCTAAATCTCGCCTTTCAGAACGCGAAGCAGTCGCAGCCCAATCCCCAAATGGCTTCGCCAAGGCGCTCGCCGGAACTTGTTCCATGCTGATGACAGCGCCGTACCGCTGGGACGGCCACGGCACCAGCGCGCGAATGATAACCACCATAATGTACCGTGGGAGCCCAGTCGAGAGCCACCAGAAGAGGCGGAGGCGCGAGGAACCGAAAATCCCAGCTGGCATAGACTACCTCACCGCCCACTACCGTGAGCTGCGACTCCAGATGCCGGATCGCTTCGTCGGGAACGATGAAGTAGTCATCAGTCAATACTGCGAAGTCGGCCAATTGTCCCGGATAGAGTCCGCCTTTGGCGCCATTCTCATTGGAGAACCAACTGTTGCCCTGGGTGTAAAGCCGCAGGCCTTCTTCGCGTGTCAACCTGTTGAAGTTTGGATAGAGTTGCAGTCTGCCGACAGTCTTGCCGGTCACAAGCCAGTGGAGCGAGACAAACGGATTGAAGCTTGCCACACGAGTGGCGTCGGTGCCAGCGCCCACGGGGCATCCAAGTTCCAGCATGCGGCGCACCGGTGGTGTTTTGGCGGCTGCCGCGGCGCCATAACGATTCACAAAATACTCACCCTGGAACGCCATCCGGTGCTGCACGGCGATGCCTCCGCCAAGGGCCACAACGCGCTCGATATTGCGATCACTGATCGTTTCCGCATGATCGAAGAACCATTGCAGTCCGTTGAAGGGAATATCGCGATTGACCTTGTCGAAGACGTTCAGGAATCGCTCGATCGACTCGTTATATGTTGCGTGGAGCCGGAAGGGCCAGCGCTGCGCGGCGAGTAGGCGCACGACATCCTCCAGTTCGTTTTCCAGAACCGCGTCCAGATCCGGTCGCGGTTCAAGAAAATCCTCGAAATCTGCCGCGGAGAACACCAGCATTTCGCCGGCGCCGTTCAGCCGAAACGTCTCATCGCCCTGATACAGTTTTGCGCTCTTTGTCCAGTTGCGGAAATCCTCGACTTCATGCTTTGGCCGCTGAGTGAAGAGGTTGTAGGCGACGCGCACTGTCATCTGGCCTCTGCGGTGAAGTTCGCTGATGACACGATAATCGTCCGGATAGTTCTGGAACCCTCCGCCAGCATCAATGGCGCTAGTGACCCCCAGTCGACTCAGCTCACGCATGAAGTGCCGGGTGGAGATCAATTGATCTTCGTAGTCGAGGAGAGGGCCTTTGGCCAGGGTTGCGTAGAGTACGCCGGCGTTCGGCCGCGCAATCAAGAGCCCCGTCGGATTGCCTTTTTGGTCTCTCTGGATCTCGCCCCCGGGCGCGATCTTTCCGTTGTGAAAAATCCTCTGAGCAGACATGGTTCTCCTCATGCAGCCATGAAGTGGTCGAGAGGGAGGGCCAGTGCACGCACCGGCCCTTGTGGTGGTTAACCGTGTACCAACTCCTGCGGAACTTCCCAGCCAGGGTGGACGGTGGGATCCGCACCATGAACCATCGTGTAGGCATACTCCACCCCCATGCCATAGCCGCAGCATGATGCTTGACGACATCCATGACGGCGTCGTAGGTTGCGCGCAAAGCCCAGTCACGCTGCCATTCGAGCATCACCTGAATCCAGGTCACCGGCTTGGCTCCGGCCTGCTCCACGCGGCGCATCGCCGCCTGATGCGTCTTTTCGTCCAGATCGCCGCAGAGATCCTCGACGACGTAGACTTCATAGCCGTCGTGAATCGCCTGAATCGTGGGGAATGCGACGCAAACTTCAGTCCAAAGACCGGCGAGGACAATCTTCTTGCGTCCCGTCTTCTTCACCGCAGCCACGAACTTCTCGTCATCCCACGAGTTCATGCTGTGGCGCTCAATCGGTTTTTGATCGGGATAAATTGCCTGCAACTGAGGCCAGATGTATCCACTAAATGACTTCGATTCAACTGTGCTCAGGATCAGGGGAACGTCGAAGATCCTCGCGGCCTTGGCGAAACCGACGACGTTGTTGATGAGCGACTGTCTGTCGATGCTGGTGACACCGAACAGCATTTGAGGTTGATGATCGATGAGGGTGATGACACAGTTGTCCGGCGTCAGCAGCCCCTTTTCGCTTCTTGGTTCGAGTTTCATGATTCCTCCGGTACTTGCGTATGTCCCTGAAGTTGGCTTGTTCGTTCTTGCATTGGCCGAGTCCAACTACCCGGTGATTCTCCCGGTAGTTACGTCTCGGCTGACACTCCACGCCGAGTCAGGAATTTCTGACTCAATGGGTTGACTCGTTCGGGCATACCCCGACATTCGCATCGCCGGAATGCCGTATCGCACTCATGCATCCCGGATCGACAACTAACGTTCAACGAACGCGATAGTAGCAAGAGGGGGAGATCATGAAAATTACATGTTCCTGCTAATTACAGGTGGCCTAGAACTTGGCAGAATGTTCTAAGGTGAAGTGCCCTAGGCGTCACTGAGAAATGCTTGAAGAAAGCTGTGGGCATTATTCTTGATACCGGAGAGCCCGGACGACAAAATCGTGAGGAGGTCCCCTATGCGAGCACTACATTCTGCATGTCGCTTTGGCGTGGTGGCGATGTTGATTTTCGGCGTTTCAGCGGGGCTGACCGAGACGCGTCCCGTGAAGGCGACGCCCGTTGTCGCCGTCGGTCCGCAGTACGATACAACGCATGTCTACGTCGCGCCAGAAAACGTTGACGCCTTCGTGAAGGCTTTTCTTGGTACGTTTGGAGGCACCAGCACAAAGCAAGTCGTGGTCACCGTCACGCCAACGCCGAGCCGTACAAGCTCCCAACTTCTGCAGACTCCGGTGGGCACGGTTTCGCTGTTTGGATTCAGAACTCCTGTTCCGTATCCCTTCGGTTCGGAGAGAAGTGGATATCTGGTCGCTGATCTCGGGAAGGCAATCTTAGCTGCCAAAGAGGACGGCGCTGACGTAATTGTCGCTACGTTCCCTGACCCAATCGGCCGCGATGCAGTTATTCAGTGGCCTGGCGGAATCAACATGCAGCTTTACTGGCACATAACCAAGCCGTCATACGTGGCGTTTCAGACAATTCCCGAGAATCGTATCTATGTGTCGCCCGTCCGTGCCTCCGAATTCCTTCGAAGCTTCCTTGCCTTCTCTCATGGCAGGATCGTTTCGGATGATCCTCACGCGCCCGGCATTGAGATTGGCCGACCGAATGACACGTTCCGGCGCGTCCGCCTCGAATCTCTTTTCGGCAAGCTCACCGTCTTTGTTACGGATGGCCATCTGCCATACCCCTATGGAAGGGAACTGACCGGCTATGAGGTTTCCAGCCTGACAGAGACGCTCGCGAAAGCTAAGTCGCTGGGTGTCAGCATTCTCGTTCAGCCATATCTCTCGAGTGGGCGGACCGCTGCAATCGTCGAATTCCCTGGCGGATACGTGGCAGAGATTCACGAGATAAATGAGTAGATCTGCCGCCACCCAGAAGCGCAATTGGCGGAGAGTGGAGGTACCGTATCCGAGATAAGTGCAGGTTCTCCTCCACAACCACTGCCCGATCAGCCTTCACACGGGTGTGGTTGGCAGAGTGAAATGAAACGCCGCTCCCCGTCCGTCGTGGGATGTGGCCCACAGACGGCCACCATGCGACTCTACGATTGAACGGCTGATCGCACGCCCCATGCCGCTGCCTTGAGCCTTAGTGGTGAAGAAGGCGTAGCCTATAGCAGAATCGGATGGCCTCGGGATCGGACAGGCTCACTGCGGTATAGCTGATCTCCACCGCCAGACAGTCTGCCTCTCCGGTTCGCTCAACCCAAAACATCCCAAAAGCCGCGGTTTATGCGGGGCAACTGTCCACACTCGCAATCCCAGAGAATCTCTGAGTAGAACTTGAACCTCGATCCATTTGTGGGTCATCTTGATTTGTCGGATTCATGGCAAACAGATGTCGAGTGGAAGCGAGACCAGAGTGAGGAAGAGGATGGCGTGACGTGGACGGCGCTGATTCGGCGGGGGTGATTGGGGAGGGTGTGCAAAGTTGAAGGATTGTGCGAAAAAGTTGAAGGATTGTGCGGAATAGTTGAAGGATTGTGCGGAATAGTTGAAGGATTGTGCAGCGTGCCTGGTGGGGCAAGTGGCTTGGCTGCAGTGGAATGAGGGGGAAACCTCATGCAATTTGGCTTCCGCTGCCGATTTCAGGCAAAAAAACGAAAAGCGGTGGGCGGCCACTCCATGCGATCCGGAACAACCACTGCCTTGCGGAAGGCGGTCGGAAGGGTGCTGATCTCTATTTTATCAAGTTCGGACTAGTCGAAGCGCCAATCGCGCTGGCCGGTGCTGGCCGCACGGGCAGTGCTAGCCGGACGGGCATACTCTGGGCTGGCGTTGCCGGGCGCGGGCGGTGTGCGGGGCTATGATGGAGCGAAACTTGCTGCCGGCAAGGGGGGATGGAATGCCTTTTCAACGACGCCAACTGCTGCGAATCTTGAGCTTCACTTTTGGATCGAGCCTGATGTGGGGCCGAGGCGCGCTTGCCCTGAATGGGCAGGAGGGGGATGGACAGGCGGGGGGATGGGCAGGCTGCGACGACGCCGAAGAACTCCGCGGTGGGAGCGGGTGCGGCGGGAGCGGGTGCGACGGACTTAGCGAAAAAGCCGGATGAAACGGCGAGAGAAAGAGTGATGGGGATCGGAGGATTCTTTTTTCGATCGAAGGACCCGAAGGGTTTAGGGGAGTGGTATGAGCAACATCTTGGCATCACGCTGGCGCCGACGACGATGGACGCGAAGGTGTGGGAACAAGAGGCGGGGCAAACGGTTTTCGATCCGTTCCCGGAGACCAGCAAATATTTTGGCGATCCGGCGAAGGTGTGGATGTTGAATTTTCGGGTGCGCGACCTGGACAAGATGGCGGCGCAGTTACAAGCTGCGGGAATTGCCATCAAGGTGGACTCGCAGACGTATCCGAATGGCCGGTTCGCTCGTTTGCATGATCCGGAGGGAAATCCTATTGAATTGTGGCAGCCGAAACTACCGGGCGCTGCGGGTTAGGCGGCGGTGCTGGCTGCTCCACTGACGAGGAGGAGGGCCAGGAGGGGAATCAGGAACCGTGCTCTCATGGGTGACGGCATGAGAGCGATCTATGGAGAGGATAGAGCAAGGTGGGACTGAGGACGCACACAGCTAGGTGTCTAACTCTTTCCAGATTGCTCGGGCGCTGTTGTTCATCGTCTGAAGGATGATCCGGCGATCCTCGACGCTGAATGACGCGAATCGATGCCTCTGATAGATAGTGAGCATGAAGTTTGAGATCTCTGCGCATCGGACGACCAAATCTGCATGCTTCGTGGCTAGTTGTTCGTCGTATTTGATTTTTTTTAAAGCAACGCGCATTTCGAGGTCCGAAACCCGGCGGCCATGGATGCTGGCCGACAGTTCGCTATACAGGCTCTTCGCCTGATGGAGGGCATTAAATTTCTTCTCTGTCGCTTCGAAATCGGGAAGGACTCGCGAGTATTCCAAGAGTCCCTCTACCGTGATATACCATTTTTCCTCGTGGTTCATTCTCGCAAACTCCACGGGGTGGTCAGCGAAATAGATGTGTCGTAGAGTGTTCTCGAGAATCCCTCGAATGAGGAGTCTCGGGGTCTTTAAATAACCCGCAAACACTTGTGGCAGGATCTGTAGTGCATCGGAGGCGATTTCTTCGATAAAAGCACGACCATGCTCCGGGATCTTTCCGAGCCTAAAACGCCACAGAATGAGGCTAAGTGTCGCTCGGTGTATTTTCCTGGCGTTCTCGAGTGTAACCGTTGTGGGGGTTTCGGAGATGATCCCCCGTTCTTGCAGGAAGGTGAGGACGTGTCCGAAATCAGTGACTACCGATGGAATCGGCCGCCTCGACATTTAGAGTTCTATTCCCTTAATTATCTTTTCCCATTTGGTAAAAAAGCTCTTCCGAACTGCAGTTCTGTCAGGACTTGAAGCCATTGCCTCGCGCATTGAAGTCTCTAAGCCCTGCCGGGTTCTTTTATCCCTTGTCTCAAGGTATTCGATGATTCTCGATGCGATGTCGCCACGAGACATCTTGTCGAAGCGATAGTGCCCCATCCCCGGAAGAACTCGGCCCGCGAAATCGGCAAGGTCCGAGTTCAGCGGAAAGAGGCGCTTGTCGCGGAGCATGTCGAACAGGTGCATCGAGTCTGCACTTCCGCGGGGTGCCGGCTTGGATCCTAGCCGTGTGCCCTTGGGTGCGACTTCGGAGTCGGCTGTCTCCGCGAATCTCACATATTCGTCCATTATAGGAACGAAGGCAGGGAACTCCTTCGAGGCTACGCTCCTGAGATTCACGAGGTCTTCCTTGGAATAGCCTGCCGCGACGTCTATGATCTTGCGAAGAAGATTGAGCAAGCTTCGGTGCCTAAAGTCCTGAACCAATTCAAACTCCCTAGGTGCGTTTTACGAATTCTTGGGTGATTGCCTGAATCTGATGGGACGCCTTTGCGTTCTTGTTAAATAAGAATACAGGTTCGTGAGCGCTGACAGACTTGGCTACATCGGTGGCCTGGCTCAAATAGTCGTGGAATACCTCGCTTTTTCTCTCCGCACGCACCTCGAGCATCGCATCTCTCATTGCCGCAGGCAATGGCCCGCGGACCATTGTGAATACTAGGCCCACAGACGTCACTTTTATGCCTGCGTCGTCAGTGTATTCTTCCAGCCATCGCTCTAGAAGAGGGAGGCCAACAACGGACAGTGGATCGGGCTTTATAGGAACCAAATACTTGTCACTTGCCAATATTGCAGCTTGCGTGAATATCGAGATTGTCGGCGGACAATCGATAATGACGTAATCGTATCCTGTTGCCTTTTCCTTTAGATAATTTTTCAGCTTAGTTTCAGTACCGCGCTTCGAGGTTTCGATTTCGATTAGGGAAAGGGTGGACGGGACGAGATCAAGGATGCCGCGGCCTTGCCCGCCATTAAACACCGAGAAGGTGCAGGCGCTTAGACTCATCTTCGTTTTATTGATGATTTTAGCCGAGCCTGCCACCGTGTTTACTGGACCTGGCCGTTTGGGTACAAAGATGTCTTTAAGCGAGCCCTTCTTTGAGTCGTTGAGGTGCTGCAGGTAGCTTTGCGTGGACATGAGGTACTGGGAGGCATTGAATTGCGGATCGCCGTCAACTATCAGCACTTTCATCTTGTGGAAGTATGCCAAAGCGTAAGCAACGTTCACCGCGAGCGTCGTTTTTCCGACGCCCCCCTTCATGTTCATAAAGGAAATTACCTTCATCTGTTCACACCCTTCCCTCTGGAGATCAACTCATTAAATCCGGGGACTTTCCGGGATTATAGACCCGCGGGACGACGCGTCTCGCAAAAAAGCACGCCTCTGTAATCCCCACTCAAGCCAAACGAGGGCTTGACTGGGCCACCGTGGGAATCGAATGCAGAGATCCTTCGCTGCGCTCAGGATGACGACATTGATTCGGGATGACAAATCTTTTTAACATTCGAACAAATCCAAAATCACAAACCCCATGTCGCTGAAGCGAGAGATGGGTGGCAGGCATCTCTTTAGTTAGGAGATGAACATGAGCTATCTCGACTTGACGTTGGAACGGAACAAAGACTTTGCTGCTGAGCAGTCTGCTGCGGGCGCGCTTATGCCATCGCTTCCGCGGGCGCTGCCGAATGTCAAGGCCATCATCATCGGTTGCGCGGATATGCGGGTGGATCCTGCGCATGTGCTTGGGATCGAACCGGGCGAGGCGGTCGTGATCCGAAACATCGGCGGTCGAATTACCCCAGGTTTGCTGGAGCAGTTGGGGCTGCTGGGACGAATCGGAGAGGTTGCCGGAGAGATTCCTGGAGGCGGCGGGGAGTTTCACCTGATCGTACTGCAGCACACCGATTGCGGGATCACACGCCTGGTCGGCGACCCGGCACTGCTGACGCACTATTTTCAGGTACAGGAAGGGGAACTGAAGAGCAAGTCGGTCTCCGATCCTAGAATTGCGGTTGCCATCGATGTGGCTGCGCTCAAGGCAATTCCTGTATTGCCGGGCGAGTGGGTACTTTCCGGCCTGGTCTATGACGTCGCTACCGGACTGGTGGAGATTGTCGTACCGCCAGCGCCAATTCGTGCCGCATAAATTTACCGGATGACGGGGTGGGGCAGGAGCCGGAATACAACGCTCCGACGGAGCAGGCCAAGGCGCGGGTTGCGTTAGGTGAAGAGGCGGAGTTGTTGGAGGGCGGTGCGGGCTCCCTGGAGGTGGGTGAGTTTCACCCGAGAATATTTACGAGAGAGGATGACGCCGTCGGCATCGCCCTGGAAGGCGGCAAGGACGGCATCGCGGACGCAGGTTGGCAAAGATCGGGCGATTACTTGAAATCACGATTGAATGGCCCCCCTCATTGTTGGCTGCTGGAGGAATCGCCTGTTTGGGAGGCGGGACCAGCCGGAGTGGAATTGTTGCCCGGGCCGCCAACGGGCTGTAAGGCGGGCAGTCGTTGCTCGACGGGCGGCAACGGCGGAAATGGAGCATGAGGTTCGGCCTGGTACCAGTAGGCGACGGAATAGTAGTTGTCCGAGCGATGGTTCGCGTTGCCATGCTCGATCGTAGCGCGAATGGATTGGGTGAATGGAATTGGCGAGTCGAGATGAAAGCGGTAGACGCTCGATCGACCGCCGGCCAGTTCCTTGCCTACGACCGGCGCGCCGTAGAGGGCATAGGAGAATGGCTTTCCGCCGAAGTCCCATGCGCCGAGGAAGTAGTCCTCAGTTCCTGTGCCGGCAATGGCCGGCTTTTTTGCGCCATCGATGAAGAACATGTCGTCGCCCTCGCCCCACCAGAAATCCTGATTCTGCAGCACCGACATGGTTACGCCGACATACTGCCCATGTCCTTTCGCATCCAGCCAGACATAGTTGCCGTTGCCATACAGATTGGTTTTGTCGTTCACCCGTGGGTCCTGATTGCTGGTCCACTGGTTGGTCCAGCCGTGGTTGGGCTGCGCCTGGCGGTACTCGGCGTGAAAATACAGGGTATCAGGGGGCATCGGATGGGAGTAAGTACGATAGTCGATGTTGTAATAGAAACTGCCGATCGGCTGCTTGCCTTCATTGGTAACCGTGATGCGGGCGTGGCGCGCAAATGGCATAGGGAAGAAGCAGTTCAGCGCCCGGATGCTCCCAACGGATAGCATTTCCGAATGCCAATTGTAGTAATAACCAAGACCCAGGCCAAAAAAATCCCCGATCGGCGCCTCGACACTGGGCGAGTTTTCGCCGTCCCAATACATACGCAGGACGATACGTTTGAGGTTATATGGCTCGCCGTCATTGATGGTGAACCATATATGGGAGATCGTACCGGGGCCGTCAACATCCAACACGGTTAATGTCGCACCGGGGGCGACCACGCGAAAATCCGCATTCGCACCGGTCGGGTCGGAACTGGATGCGCGGTGTTGGATGTAAGTTTGCTGGCGTGTCAGATCGGGTTGCCAGGCTGAAATTTGCGCATAACCTATCGACGCGAAACTCGCGGCAGTTAGAAAAAGAATTGTTAGTCGTTTCATAGCAGGCCCCCAAATAAAGTTCGCGCTACTCGATGCCGAAACTATGCTGCATCTGTTCCAGCGAAATGCCGCTCGTTTCCGGGTAATAAAACAGAACGAGGAAGAAATCGATCACCATCATGGCGGTAAAAAAAATAAATGGATAGGCGCCGGAAGACATGGCCATGGCGGGAAATATCAGGGAGATGACAGCGTTGGTTATCCAATGCGATGAGCTCCCCAGGCTTTGCCCTTTGGCCCGAACGACAGTGGGAAACACTTCGCTGATATAAACCCACACCACCGCGCCCTGCGATATAGCGAAACAGGCGATATAGGCCATTAGTAGCCAGACGAGCCAGCTTAAATGGTTGCGGGTGAAGAAGACGTAGGAGATCGCGGAGAGGCAGATCGTCAGCCCGACGGTTCCGATCAACAGGAGCTTTCTGCGGCCGATTTTGTCGATGACCGACATGGCCAGCAGCGTCGCTACCAGATTCGTCGCCCCCACCGCGACGGCCTGCAAATCTCCCGATATTTTGCTTGCTCCGGCGAGGGCGAAAATCTCGTTCAAATAATAGAGGATCGCATTGATGCCCGAAAGCTGACAAAACATTCCGACGGTGATCGCGAGAATCACCGGCTTTCGGTATTTTCGGGAGAACAGCGGCTCCGCAGCGGCGGACCGCTCCAAGTGGATCGACGCGACGATCTCTTCGAGTTCTTGCTCGGGATCGGGAATGCCGGTGAGGCGCAGCACGTTGAGGGCTTCGCCGAGTTTCGCCTGTGTGGCCAGCCAGCGCGGGCTGCGTGGAATACCAAAGAGCGCAATCAGAAAAAGAGCTGCCGGAATGCCGGACACGCCAAGCTGCCAACGCCACTCATGCGCGCCCAAGTGCATGCTACCAATCCAGTAATTCGACATATACGCCAGCAGAATGCCAACGACAATATTGACCTGGAAGAATCCGACGAGCCTTCCCCGCCATTCTGTCGGTGCAATTTCGGCAATATACATCGGGCCCAGGACAGAAGAACCCCCGATGCCAAGACCGCCGATGAAGCGAAAGACAATCAGCGCTGGCCAATTCCACGCAAACGCGCATCCCAGCGCGGAAATTACATAAAATATTGCCATCGCGCGCAGGCTGTCCCGCCGGCCAAATCTCTGCCCGGGTATGCCTGCGGTCATCGCTGCAACCACCGTGCCGACCAGCGCACTGGAAACGGTGACTCCCAGCAATGTTGGGGAAAGATGATAGGTCTGCGTCAGGGCTTGTGTGGTTCCCGAAATGACGGCAGTATCAAACCCGAAGAGCAGTCCTCCCAGCGCGCCGACAACGGTACTCTTCACCACAAGTGAGTTGATGGTCATGAAAGCTCCCCGGCTCGGGCTTCGATTGCAATCTGACGTGACGCCGGAAGAATGTGCCCAATCCGCGCAGGCGGAGCATCGGGTCTACCCAGCAAGAAATACATCTCACGAAAAAGCGGATAGAGCCGGTCGTAATAGTAGTCGTCGAGCGGCTCCAAACGTTCCCCGACAGGGATGACGCTAGAGTCGGTGGTGTCGATCGCAAGCGCTTTTATCTCGTCTCCTTTATATGGTCAGCTTCGAGCGCTTGATGCATCGCGCGTCCGAGGGCATCCATCTGTGCCGCGTGGCTCTGCGTGGTGAGATTGGGATCGCGAATTGAACGGTTCAGCGGATACTCCGCAGTTCCAGATCCTAAACGACCTTTGCCCTTGTCAAAGAGCGATACCCGTACACTCAACGTTCCGAAGTCAGCGCCCGCCACAATGCCCATCAACACACTCCCGCTCGACCCGTTATGGGCGCTCTTTTCATGGAACAAAGCGGATCGGGCCACAGAGATGCACTCGCACACCGAGTGCATGAAACATCGTGGCCTTGACAGCAAGCGCTGCAGCGGCGGCATTCGCATCTGGTGCGTACGCAATATTGACGTGGTTTGCCCGATGCCGCGCCATAAATGCGTCCCGCGAAATGCCGTCGAACGTTGCGCTCACTATGGGCCATTGGATCGTCGTCTGTTTCCATCGCCGCATCGTTTCCTCTTCCGGCAATTCGATGACTGAGCCGAGTCCGATGTCTACATGCAACGTACCGCCTTCGACAAAGACGCGGCTCCAGACAATTTTCCCTGGCCTGCCAATACCCTTCAATGTGCCGCCGCCCAAAGGAAAATACATCGGCGGCTGCCGCTCGCTTAACGCGCCACGATAGCCATCGACGAAGTGGCTCGCCGGCGCAGCTCCAGATATCTGCAGCACCCAGACGAAATCGTCGACTCCAGCGTCCTTGTAATGCTCGCCCCAGCGCACATCGTGCAGAGTCGTAGAGGGGTCGAAACCGAGCGCGGTCCAGCAGCGATTGGTCACCAAAGCGTCCACGCCTGCGCACTCGTCGACCTCATTGAAATGGGGTAGTGGAGCGCCAGCGTAGAGTTCCCTGCCCGAATGCTGGTCATATACAGGCGGCCGGTCGGCATTATTCAGCAGACCCTCGGCAAGATCCGACGCGGGGACCAGATCCTTCAAGCCTTGCTGATACTGGATTCCAATCGCATCGCAGCCAAATTCATCGGCCATGCGAGCCGCCGCGATATACATCTTGCATTGCTGGTGAATCTGCGCGTCGGTCAGGTCCAATGCCTGATCATTGCCAACACGGAACTCCACTCCCTTTTCATCCATCCATCGTCGTACGCCTCTGGCCTCATCATCGGAAACGTCTTCCATTCTGGCAACCAGCGCGGATTGGCTGAGGCGCTCCTTGAAAACGCCGGCCGGATTCAGAAGTTCATCGTCGATGATGGCGTTATACATCCCCATGCAGCCCTCATCGAAAACGCCGAGGATGGCTTTGCGCCTTTGCAAATTTTCCGCCAGTTTCTCGCCCATACTTCGTGCATCGGCGGGCAGCGCGTCAATTTCCAGATCGCGCACATGGGTCAAGTCGTGCGTCACACTTCCCTGCTGGATCCACTCTCGCAGGCCACGAAGGAAATATTCGTCCGTGAAATGTTCGCTCCAGAGCGTACTGAACTTCACCCCAGCCTTGATCAAGGAGCCATTCAGGTTCAACAATCCGACCAGCCCGGGCCACTGGCCAGACCAGTTTGCCAGGGTCAGAATCGGTCCGCGATGGCTGCGCATGCCAGGCAGCACATGATGGGTGTATTGCCACGCCGCGGTGGCGAAGACCAGGTTCGCATCGGGATCGATCCTGGAGAAAATGTCCATCCCCATGCGCTGGCTGGAAATAAAGCCATGTCCCACGTGCGGGTCGACGGGAAATGCACGCGTCAGCTTTACGCCCTCACTTAAGAAACATCGCGTCAGCCCGCGCTCCAGCTCCTGCTGCGCCGGCCAGCATACCGCGTTGGCCGATTGCCGCAGGTCTCCACTGGTAACGAGAATTACTTCCCTCATAGAGGCTTCCGTCTTTGACATATAAATATTTCCCTTGCTCTACATTTTTTATACGTTCAAGAATTTCTGCAAAAATGAGTCGTCATCATGGCGGCATTCGCTGCAAGAAAATAGATAGACTACGCTAGATTCCAGCTCAGAATCTGAGTGTGACTCTCACCTGCAGGTAACGAGGGGTATGGGTGCTGATTGCCTGCCCCATGTGCTATGCAGCGAATTCCCGTCCACTCAGTACGGGTTCACTCGGTTGAATACGTTGAATGCGTCGGCACGCAGTTCCAGTTTGATGTCGCCTTTAATGGTCGTGGCCTCCTTGAGCGAGAGCCAGTCTCCGCAAAGCTAGGATTGCGGCACTGACCGCTCACCGTCTCGTTGCCTCCTGCCCGAACGCCGCGAAAGTGAACCGACCGCAGTTATTGAAGTTGGATCCCGTCGTACTCTTCGATCTTTGCAGGCGCACAAAGTTATCGAAGAGAACGTTGGTATCAGCCATTGGAATCGTTCCACGTCAGATTTGAAAGGTACAGCCCACCTTGGCCCCATCCGGCAGAAGAGACGAACCAGTTTCCGTTGCCCGTATCCACCACTTCAGCAGCATGCGCTCCAAACCGCAGAACGACATCCTCAAAATTCCAGTGAAAGGGTGAATCGCTTATGTACACATCTGTGTTAGTGTATGGATCGTTTGTGCAGAGAAAAAGGTAATACCGGTTTTCCCTCGCCACTACGAATGGTGACTCGGTTGGACCACCAAACGTTCCCGATACGGGAGATCGAAATACAACCCTGCGGTCAGTCCAGTGTATTAGATCGGAGCTGGTAACCGCCTTAACTACGTGATTGCCGCCATCGGGATATTCAGTGGCGCAGTAGTAAAGAACCCATTGCGTACCGACCCGCAGCACCATCGGATCGCGCGCATCATAGCCATCAATCAGCAGAGGATTTGCGGGACTTCGGGTCCAGGACCATAGATCTGAGGAGGTCGCGAGATTAATTTGAAACTTTGTGTCGCTTCGTCCTCCACCGCAATAAAACATCCAATAGAGGCCATCGTGTTTCAGTACATATGGGGCCCAGATAACGGTTTCGCCCGCAGCCGGGTCCACACGCATTACGGGTGCGTGCTTTGTCCACGGGCCGAGCAGGTGCGGCGCCGTCGCGTGTAAGAGAAACTTCTCGCGGCCTGGTACCGCAGGCTCCATGCCGGTGATACCGAACACGTGCCAGGTTCCAGAGTCATCCCGAATGAAACAATGGTCGTTGATGTACCAAGTCTCTTTTTCGCCTTGCGATGGATTGAAGATCCGCGTGAAACCTACGCGAAGAGGAGGCCGGAGCCGTAGCTCTTTAATCCACTCCGGAATATCGGGCGCGATGGCGGTTTCATCTACGCCGGCCGTGCGGTCGGTCGGCGTTATCGTGACGGCGCCCGACGGAAGAGTTGAAGCCGCCAGCCCGGCAGCGAGAGCACCTGCAATGAAATTCCGCCGATTGAGAACTCCGTCTTCTCCCTGCAAAGGCCTTTCAACCTCTTGGGTCATCGGCACACCCGATCTCTTAAATAGTTGGTTTGCCCTATTAAAGGGGGCGAGGAGCGGGATTGTGCCGTCCTCGCCTGGATTGGTTTTAGAAAAGCAATTTGAGGGCAAACTGCAACTCGCGCGGATTGTTCAATTGCGATGAGACTATGCCGGTGGTTCCATCCCCTAAAGCTGTATCTGGAGGACCAAACTGGGTATGATTGAATAGGTTGAATGCTTCCGCGCGAAACTGCAAGGTGTACCGTCCGACCTTCGTATTCTTTATTCCAGAGAGGTCGAGATCGATCAGGCCGTCATCGCGAAGAGCGCCAAGGAGTCTGGGCGAATTGCCGTACGTGAATGCTGGAGGCGCGCTAAAATCGGCCACATTGAAGTACGCGTTCAACCGGTCCTTGATTGGGGTGTCCGGAATTGGATTCCTACCATTCCAATTCGCGACCTGCGTCCCTCCGTTATTGTGGAGCGTATTCGATGCCGTAAACACCTGTAACGGGTTGCCGCTCTCAACATAGGCGATTCCATTCAGTTGCCAGCCACCGATAAGGTAGTTGGCCACTCCGTTGGTGTTCAGCCATTTTTTGTGCCTCCCGAAGGGCAAGTCATATGTCCCATTGACCGCTAAATAATTTGGCGTATCGAACGAACCTACCGCCCATGCAGAAGCCAGGTTGTCCCAATCCTGTATTCCGCCGCCTGCATAAGTGCCTCCCGGGAAGCCCGTCTCGGTTGCTCCAACATTGTCCATAAGCTTGGAACGCGTATAAGCGACCATAAGAGCGAATCCATTCTCGAATCTCCGCTCAGCGCTCAGTTGCAGGGAATTGTAAGAAGAGGAGCCATAGAAAGAGCCGTTGCCAAGAGTTAGTCCGGTGAACTGGGGGTAAGGCAACAGCAACTGGCTTTGGGCAACGGTCGGACCACTGAGAGGACCAGTGGTAATATGCCCCTGGAACGGATTGGAAACCTGGGAAAGCAGACCGTTTCCTAAACTGAGGTACCTGTTGGGAAGTTGATTCGCGTTATAGTCGCCATACAAGTGGACACCATGGCTTCCGGCGTAGGCCACTTCTACCAGGAAGTGCAGTGGAAACGTATGCTGAACATTCAAATTCCACTGTTCCGCATAGGAGGTGCGACGGGTACGTGCCATGGCTACTATCGATTGGCCCAGATCGGTGGCCAGCCCCTGACTGCTGCCCGTTGCAAAGACAAAGCCGTCTGGGTACGGATTGCCCAGCAGGTTCTTCGGAGTCACTCCGTCCAGGCTGTTCACCCAAGGGGTGCTCCCGAGAAAGCCCGTATTGGGGACTGAGCTCCCATTGAAGCCCCCACCGACGACGGGGGCCATGAAGATTCCGTATCCTCCGCGGATGACCGTGTTCCGTCCAGCGTCGAAGGCAAACCCTAAACGAGGCTGGATGCCAGTCCGAAAATCTGGATCGCTCTGATAGCGAGACTCCCCATTGGTTCCAGGGAATGAAAGGCCGCCAACCAGGGGGGGCAGGCCGGGCACCTGCAACGGAGAAGACGCGGTAGGATTCCAGGTTGTAATCCGATTACGCCGTTCGGTCCAGGGTGTGTCGTAGTCGTATCGAATCCCCAGATTCAGGGTTAGGTTTTGGAGGGCCCTCCAGTCATCTTCGAAATAGCCGCCGTAATACTTATAGTTTGTGATCTCATTGGGGCCGCCTGTGTAATTAAAACCAGTATCTCCAACCCCGAGCATGAAGGACGCAAATCCGACGCCCGACGTTCCCCCATCGAACGGACTTGGTCCCTGGGTAAAATCGGGGCCAAAGCCATAGTAGCCTCCTGCATTATTGAATCTTGCCGTTGCGACAAGACCGATGCCGAGGTCGGCGCCAAATTTAAGAGTGTGCGCGCCGACAGTGGCTGTGATGTTTCCTGTTTCGTTGAAGGTTTGATAGGCGTCGTTGAGGATGCCGACAAAGCAAAACGAACCCATCGCAAGCCCCGAACCTATGTTCGATATCGATTGCGCGCTCCCTACACCCGGGATCGAGATGGAAGGAAAGCACTGTGGAGATTTCGCTAGCTGAGAGAAGTACGCTGGGAAGCCGAATTCCGTCTCAGGAATGCCCTCGCCGGGCGGAGTCCTGTTCAAGTGATAACGGACAAAGCTTGAGTTCAGATTCAACACGACTCTGGGCGACAGTACGGTCGTGTCGTCAATTGTCGCCTGCATCTGGCGTAGCGTATCGTCTCCGAGCACTGGCGACCCAATCGCTAAATCAGAAGTGTTCCCCCAGACTGGAGGCCGGTCCTGGGCAGTATCGGAAATCGAGAAGCGGCCAAAAAGCCTGGAATTTGCAGGGAGCTGTTGATCGATGCGAAGGCTAAAGTCGTTCTTGATAATCGGAGAACTTGTGTTGGAAACGAAATTGTTCACCAGCGGTGTTCCGGGTTGGTTGGGAAGCGGAAGATAATTCAGCAAGGCCATCGCTGTGGGGTCAAGTAAGTGCTTCGGTATGATGTTGTCAGAGAACTGCGTTCTCGAATATTGTCCGCTTACCGGATTCAGTGTCGTAGTGAACGGGTTGTAGATCGGCAAAGGCTGTCCTGAAAAGTCGCCGCCCCGTTCCGCCGCCGTAGGAACAGTCGCAGTGGTTGTCACTGCTTGCGTCCACCGTAACCCTTCGTAGGAAAAGAAAAAGAACGTACGATTGCGAAATATCGGGCCGCCTACAGACCCGCCAAACTGGTTGTAACGGAACGGCGCTCTTGAAAGGCCCGCCCGGTTGGCGAAGAAGTTATTTGCATTCAGTCCTGTTGAGCGGTAGAACTCGTAAAGTGAGCCGTGGAACTTATTGGTTCCGGACTTTGTGACGACATTTATGACTCCGCCAGCCGTATTCGGAAACTGCGCACTGTAATTGTTCGTTTGGACCTTATACTGTTGCACCATATCGATGCTTGGATACAGACCTGGCCCGTTGAATGCCGGCTCCGAATTCACTCCTCCGTCCAGGAGAAATGAGTTCGCATTGGGCCGCGACCCGTTGATCGAAACGAACTGGTCGTTGTATTCATCGAAGGCGGGCTGTGTGAATCCATACGACGCGATCACGCCAGGTACAAGAGTGGCAAAGCTATAGCTGTTGCGCCCGTTCACGGGCAGGTCAACGATCGGCTGATTCAATACGACTGTGCCCAGCGATGACGTTTGCCTCTGAAGGAGCGAAGGTTCACCGCTGACGATAACCTTTTGCGAAATGTTGCCGACTCGCAGGGATGCATTCACGGTCAGCGTGACATCGACATCAAGCTTTATTCCGGGTCGCAGGAATTCACGAAAGCCGTTTGCTTCTACACTTAGTTTGTAGGTCGCTGGTGGAACAAGCGTGAGGGTATAGTAGCCACGCTGGTCAGTCGCCACCGTCCTTATAATCTGGTTGGTGTCGACATCCGTCAGAGTGACTGAAGCTTTCCCGATCACCCCGCCTGTTTGGTCAGTGACTGTTCCCACGATTGAACCCGTTGCAGTCTGGGCCGACAACCGGGGCGTGCAGATTAGAGCCAGCACTAGCACCGCATAGAAGACGGACGAAACCCTAGTCAATATCTGCCCTCGTTCGCGGGGAAACAGGGCGATCTTTAGGGTCCCTCCTAATGATTCGACTGGCCATAGAAGTTGCGTCATTTTTGATCTCATCGATCCTCCTCCAAAGTGTGTTTTCTCTATCGATTGTTTAAACGTTTAAATCAAAACACACGTAAGCTACCACGACGCCAATGAGACTGTCAAGGAATTTGTCGAACTCGGAACTCAACGATGGGGTTTGGTTTCGGTCGGTTGCAGCCGCCCAGTGCGAGTCGATTCCCGAATGACCAGGGTGGGCGCAATTCGCACCACAAGAGGTTTTTTTGTCAATGACTTGCCTTCGATACGATCCATCAGAATTGTCGCCGCCCGCGCACCGATTTCGTACCCGGGCTGTACGATCGCGGTCAGGTGCGGATGGAAGGAGTGGTCTACTGCAAGATCATCAAACGTCGCCAGTGCGATGTCCTCGGGGCACCGCACCCCCATTTCTTCAAATGCTTTCAGGACACCCAAGGTCATCACGCCGTTGCAAACGAATATAGCCGAGGGCTTCACGCGACGGCACAACAGCTCTTTGCCCAATCGATAACCGGATCCGTCGCGGAAATCTCCTTCGAGCACCAGCCGCTTATCCACTTCGATGTCCGCTTCGTGAAGCGCGTCCTCATATCCGCGGAGGCGCTCGCGCCCGGTTTGCAATGTCAGTGAACCGGTAATGATAGCGATTCTGCGATGTCCAGCCTGGATCAAATGGCGCACGCACTCTTGTCCGCCGCGGACGTTATCCAGCAACACAGCATCTGTTTTTACCCCGGAAACCGCTCTATCGAGGCATACGACCGCTATCCCGGCCTCCAATGTGTTTCGAATATGGCTCGTATCTTTGCCGGGCGCGGAGGCCAAGAGAATTCCATCAACGCGGTAGGACCGCAGAGCAGAAACGATCCGGCGCTCACGCCCAATCTGTTCATCGGTGTTGGCGGTAACGAGGAAATATCCACGCTCAAAGGCCGCGTCTTCAGCGCCTCGAATGATCTCCGGAAAAAAAGGATTTGTGATGTCCGGTAGAACCATACCGAGCATGCGGGTCTGCTTTACCTTGAGGCTGCGTGCGATTTCGTTTGGATAATAATCCAGGTCCCGAATGGCCGCCTGTACGCGCTCCTGTAAAGCGGGACTTACCCGCTTGGTGCAGCGGATAACATTGGAAACGGTTGCAGTCGATACGCGGGCGCGTTCCGCAACTTCCACAATCGTGGTCATATCTATAACCCAGCGGCAGCCATCAATTACAAGATTATCTTACAGCTGCTCCTACAATCGGATTGTTGCAAACATCGCCTGAATTGAAACCTGCATCAGGGTTGTGGAGGCTGTATTGAGGTGGTCTCGGAAAACTGGACAGGGACATAGGTGAAGGGTCTGTTCTTCGAATTCACCAGTCAGGCGATGTATTTATGGCGGTGCCTGTGCAAATCGACTCCCAAACCGCTGCTGGTTGAGCCGCAAGGCGATGGGAGGTGAGGGGAACAGCTCCTTAGGAGCCGTTTATTGATTAGGCTCTCCAGCCAAACTTCTGATTAGTTTGCCTATGTTGTGCGCGACGCTGAATGATTCAGCGACAGAGGAGAGACCAAGCATACCAAGCCCGCAGGTTGCGGTGACCATTGCGTTCTGAGCGAATTTGTTTGGGTCTCCAGCGAGCGATGCTGCCTTCAGCCATCGAATAAAGATACTCGCTGAATCAACGGCGTTCAGGCCAGCTCGCGTGGGCACGATTCCATAGGCAACAATTCCTCCCTGGTTGACGAAGTCAAGCGCACGCCAATCCGAAAAAAATAAGTCAAGCCCCTCGTGGGCATCGAACGAAAGGATATCGGGCTTTACGCAGTACATACGCTCGAACGGACGTGCTGCACAGCAATGAAGTCCGGCATAGGCTCCTCGAGTTCGCGCGTCCTCGAGCGTGACGGCCAATGCGTTGAGTCTCATTTCCTCTGGGACAGCGTTCGCACACAGCGCCTCCAGGCACAAGGCTGGTTCATCAACAAACAACAACACAGGCAGGCCAACAGATTTCAAGCGATCAATCTGCCAGCAGATCATCTGGGAGACATGGAATGCAATGGCGGCAAAAAGTGCGGGATCAGACAGGAAAGGCTGGCTGCGATGGAATAGATACGCCGACAGGGTAATTGGGCCCTCGATCTGCCCCTTAATTGCATTCCCTGAGGCGAACATGCCCGACGAGTGTGCCTCTTCGAACGCACCAAAACCTGCGGCATTTGCCGATGTCAACTCCCCACTACTTCTCTGAAGGGCATCAACCACCGATTCAATGCGGCCTTCTTTTACCTGATATCCGTAGCCTTCGTTCCTTGGCTCTATGAGATCTGCCAAAACGCCCAGGCCCTGGCCAATGGCAGCCTCCCTTTCTGAGATTCGCGGTAGCTGGGGCCAGAAGGGAACTTCCGCTGAAAATTCAGCAACTGACCTGATTGCCGATGCAACAGAGGTATGGGGAAGACTGCCGATACCTGTTACCGCGCCTGCTGGCACAAAGGGCTTTCGATTGATGTGGGATGGAACAGCTATCGATGACAATCTTTCAATTCTCCGCAAAAGCCTGCCCGCAGGTTTAGAGTCATGAGGCCTGTGCGAAATGCCCAATACTCTCTAAAGTTCCGAGACCGCGCCATTTATTCGCCAATTTCATAAGGAGCTAGTTGCGGCAAACTCGCGATATCCTCACCGTATCACGGTCGCGTCGTTGATCTCATGCACTTCAATTGGGATGCCGGCTACTATCGCTATAATGAAGGCGGTCTGTTGCGGAATGAACTGTAGCAGATGCCAAGGTAAACCGCATTCACAAACTCGAGGAACCGGTTCTGGCAAAGTGTCATTCGTAGCGGATGGAGGTTGCGCAGGACGGGCATTTCCGCGATCTCAAGAGCGTAGCCAAGAAAAACCAGCGCGAATGCAACCGAGCCTTTCTGAGTCCTCGCGCAATGTTTCGATATCAAAACATTGCAACTCAATGTGACGTCAGATGTCGGCAAATTCGCCGCGCTCAAGGCCATTGAAAAGACATGACAAAAGCCCATCCACATCCTCTGGAAAAGATACTCGAAAGTCGGATCGCCATCATTGATGGGGCTATGGGCACGACCATCCGCACCTATGGCATGAAGGAAGCGGACATCCGGGGGAGCCGCTTCCAGGACTCGACGAAGGACCTCCTCAACAATGGAGATCTTTTCTCACTGACCCAGCCGGATATGATCTGCGATATTCATCGCCGTTTTTTAGAAGCCGGTGCGGACATCATCGAGACCAACACCTTCGGTGCGACCAGCATCACCCAAAGCGAATTCTTCGTTGACGATCCGCGCGAGCGGGGTGGGCGTAAGGACCCTGCGTTCTATCAAAAAGTGATCGAGGATCCATTTCTCAACGGCCTGGCCTGGGAGATTAATGAGACGTCGGCGCGCCAATGCCGTGAATTGGCCGATCGGTTTAGCAATGAAACAGGACGGCAGCGGTTTGTGGCGGGGGCAATCGGCCCACTCACTGTGTCTCTGTCGAATTCACCGGACGCCGATGATGCAGGCTTCCGGGTCGTGACCTTCGATCAGGTGAAAGCCGCCTACATCGAGCAGGTGCGAGCCCTGATCGCCGGCGGCACAGATCTGCTTTTGGTTGAGACAATTTTCGACTCACTGAATGCCAAAGCAGCACTCGTCGCCATCCGTGAAGTTTTCGATCAAGGCGGCAAAGAGTTGCCGGTGATGATTTCGGCGGCCGTCGGGCGTGGCGGCGAAACGTTGATCTCCGCGCAGACCACGGAGGCATTTTGGAACGCGGTGCAGCACGTGAAGCCGCTGTCAGTGGGACTCAATTGCTCTCTCGGACCCGATCTGATGTATCCGTTCCTGGAGGAGCTCTCGCAGAAGGCGGATGTGGCAATCTCCTGTTATCCGAATGCCGGTTTGCCGAATCCGCTTTCTGAAACCGGTTTTGATCTGGGACCGGAGGACATGGCGCGTTATCTAGGGACCTTTGCTCGAGGAGGGCTGATCAATATCGCCGGCGGTTGCTGCGGCAATACGCCTGAGCACATCGCGGCCATTGCGAAAGCGCTCGATGGGCAACCTCCGCGAAGATGGGGAATCACTCGCACTGAAGAGCCGACTGCGGCGCCCTACGAATCTGAGATCGAGAGCAGAGCATGAGTGTGTCTGCGGAGACGAAGCCGCTTCGCCTATCAGGATCGCAACCTTTCACCCAGCAACCGGGTGTTTACATCATGATCGGGGAGCGGACCAATGTAGCCGGTTCACCGAAGTTCGCGAAGCTAATTAAGGAAGGCAAATACGAGGAGGCAGTAAGCGTGGCTCGGCAGCAAGTCGAGAATGGAGCGAATGTTCTCGACATCTGCATGGACGAGGGCATGATCGATGGCGTCGCGGCAATGACGCGCTACCTGCAATTGCTGGGAAGTGAGCCCGAGGTCGCCAAGATGCCGTTCATGGTCGACTCCTCGAAGTGGGAGGTGATCGAGGCGGGCCTCAAATGTCTGCAAGGCAAGGGAATTGTCAACTCGATATCGCTGAAAGAAGGCGAAGAGAAGTTCCGCAAGAACGCGGCTACAGTGTTGAAATATGGTGCGGCGGTCGTGGTCATGGCCTTCGATGAAAAGGGACAGGCCGCGACGTACGAGGAAAAAATCCGAATCAGCGAACGCGCTTATCGGATCCTGGTCGACGAAGTTGGGTTTCCGCCCGAAGATATCATTTTCGATCCGAACATCCTCACCGTTGCCACCGGCATGGAGGAGCATAACAATTATGCCGTGGACTATATCAACGCCACGCGGTGGCTCAAGGCCAACCTGCCGCATGCAAAAGTCAGCGGCGGAGTATCAAATATCTCGTTCAGTTTTCGAGGCAACAATAAAGTACGCGAGGCCATGCACTCTGCGTTTCTCTATCACGCCATTGCGGCCGGCATGGATATGGGCATCGTGAATGCCGGAATGCTTGAGGTATACGAGGAGATTGAGCCGGAGCTGAAGGAACTGGTCGAGGACGTGCTGCTCAACCGCCGCCCCGACGCAACTGAGCGACTGGTGGAGCATGGCGAATCGCTGAAGAACGTCGGCGCGGTCGTGAGTGAAAAGAAGGCCGAAGAATGGCGCAACGGCACAGTCGAGGAGCGCCTTTCTCATGCACTGGTCAAAGGGATCGACACGTACATTGAACTGGATGCTGAAGAAGCCCGCGTCAAGCTAGGCCGTCCTCTGTTGGTGATTGAGGGCCCGCTGATGGCGGGCATGAGCGTCGTGGGCGATCTATTCGGAGCCGGCAAAATGTTTTTGCCGCAGGTGGTGAAGTCTGCGCGAGTGATGAAGAAGGCGGTGGCTCACTTAACCCCATTCATGGAAGCTGAGAAGGCCGCGATGGCAGCAGCTGGTGAAGCGGTCAAGGCGCAAGGAAAAATTGTGCTTGCGACGGTCAAGGGTGACGTTCACGATATCGGGAAGAACATCGTCGGTGTCGTCCTCGCCTGCAATAACTACGAAGTCATCGATATGGGGGTCATGGTCCCGTGCGAAAAGATCCTCGAACGTGCCAAAACGGAGAAGGCAGACCTGGTCGGCCTCAGCGGCCTGATTACACCGTCTCTAGACGAGATGGTCCATGTGGCACGCGAGATGGAGCGTCAGGGCTTCAAGTTGCCATTGCTCATCGGGGGAGCAACCACTAGCCGCAGGCACACAGCGGTGAAAATTGCACCTCACTACAGTGAGCCAGTTGTCCACGTGCTGGATGCCAGTCGAGCGGTGCCTGTCACGACCAGCCTTTTGAGCGATGAGGGTAAACCGGCTTTCGTCGCACAGTATCGTGCAGATTACGAAGCACTCCGCAAAGCCCATGCCGCGCCGCGCCAGACGGTCGTCCCCCTTGAGGTCGCTCGCACAAGACGGACGCCGATCGAATGGCGTGCCGAAGACTTACCGGTACCAGAGTTTACTGGGGTGCGCGTGTTGGATAACTTTCCGCTGGCGACGCTGCGCGGCTTTATTGACTGGACGCCGCTTTTCCACGCGTGGGGACTGAAAGGTGTTTATCCTCGCATCCTTGAACATGAAGAGCAGGGTGAGCAAGCGCGCCAAATTTTTGCCGACGCCAATGTTCTCCTGGATCGCATGATCGAAAAGAATCTGATCACGGCGCGTGGCGTCTATGGCTTTTTTCCTGCCAATGCAGTGGGCGACGATATCGAGCTGTACACGGGCGCAAATCGCGAGGCCGTGCTCGAGCGATTTCGTTTTCTCCGTCAGCAAGCTAATAGGGAGGGCAGCGAACCGTGCCGGTCACTCGCAGACTTCATCGCCCCCAAGGAGACAGGGCTGCTGGATCATATCGGCGCCTTCGCGGTGACCAGCGGGATTGGGCTGAAAGACCTGTGCGATCGATTCAGGGCCGATAACGACGATTACAACGCGATCATGGCGGAGGCAATTGCGGATCGCCTGGCTGAGGCTTTCGCGGAATGCCTGCATAAGCGGGTGCGAGATGAGTGGGGTTATGGTCGTGACGAATGCCTGAGTTACGCTGATCTAATCCACGAGAAGTATCGTGGAATCAGGCCGGCGGCGGGTTACCCGGCATGTCCAGACCACACCGAGAAGGGAACACTCTGGCGTTTGCTCGATGTGCAAACCAACACTGAAATGCTGATCACGGAATCATTCGCGATGTGGCCCGGATCAAGCGTCAGCGGCCTGTTCTTTGCTCATCCGCAATCACGATATTTCAGTCTCGGGAAGATCGATCGCGACCAAGTCGCTGACTATCGCGGGCGCAAGAATATGAGCGTGGCAGAGGTGGAAAGATGGCTCGGTCCAAACTTGAACTACGATCCCGCAGAATAGCTTACAGATTAGTAGCCCGACCGCCGCGATGGCAGAACGATCTGATCCGCGCTGCAAGTAAGCTAGGTTACCGCGTTTCAGGTCGGAATGTTTTGCCGGGATTTTTTTACGGAACGCTATTGGCTTCGATATCGGGCCCTTAGATTCCCTGTGCGGTATCAGGGAAATATAATTACCATTGGGCCTAGAGAGCAGTTCGCTCAAGCCTCCGTCCACCGCCAGACAGTCTTCCTCCTCTTCTCCTTCTACGTAACACAATTCAAATATTGTGATTTATGCGGACAATCGGTCGATGTGTGCTTTCTCAGAGAATAACGCGATTGCCGGTCCCGCTGATCCATGATGGCGACGGTGGACGTTACATCCAAACAGCAGCGATCAACATCGTTCGCTCTCCCGATGGCAAGTGGGACGAACTGGTCGGTCAATCGAGCCATGATCGTCGACAAAAACCACCTTACCGGACTCGTCATCGACGAACAGTACATCGTCCCCGGTGGCTTCCCGATCATCATTGAGTAAACATTCCTTGATTTGAGACTGCGAGAGTCCGAGCATTTGCATCAACGCGAGACGTTCCAATTGAATCAGGTCGCGCTGGGTATAGATGCCGACCTGATTAATGTTACTTCTGTATGCAGCAGGCCGATGCGGTCCTAGCGGCGCAAGGCATGCTTTCTGATTCCGGACACATGGAGCAATCCGCTCGGCTTGCACATAGTAAGTTGATTTGCCATGATAACCCCGCTAGATACTCCGAAACAGAAAGTTAGAAGACAATATGCCCTTCCAGTTGCACCTGGCGGTTGCCCTGGCTAGAGTATGAAGTCCCGTTGGAGCTGTTAAACGTGTTGGTCAGGAAACCTTGTGCGCCCGTGGTGCTATACGCGGAGAGCGACGGTTGCGGCACGTTGAGGAAATTGTAGTTGGTCACGTTATACACATTCATCTGCAAAGTCAGCACCATACCGTGGGACAGATGGGTCTGCTTGTAGAGGCTCGCATCCAGCTCGTTGAACATATCGCCGCGAAGAATGTTGCGGCTCGATCCGGGATAGGGATTGCCCCGAGCGATGGCTTCGTTTTCATTGTTCACAATCCAACGGGCATTGGCGGGATTGATGGGCGTGGTGGTTCCGTAGGCAACATACCCGTTGCCCGGCCCGGCGTTGTAGGCCACCGAGGATTGCGGCGCTTTGGGATTGGAAAGCACCAGGCGGCAATTGTCGGCGCCAATCTCCGCAAAATCAAAACCCAGATCGCAGAAGCTGGTTTCCGTGGCACCCGTCACGGGATTCGTCAAAGTTGATGGTTGGAATGCCGTATACGGCTCGCCGCTGTTGGCCGTCCAAATGGCGCTAGTGGTAAAACCGCCCAGCAGCCTATGGAGCAGGTTCGACTGGTTTTGATAGAAGGGAAGCTCATAGACCAGATCCACAGCAACCACATGAGTCAGGGAGATGCCGCTCAGCGCCCGCTCCCCCTGGTCGATATCGAGCGGGTTTTGCGCATAGGCCAGCGTATTCCCTCCGCCGCCGGTGCTGAAGATTTCGCTAGTGTTGTCGATGGTCCGGCTATAGGTGTAATTGGCGACAAAGGTCAGCCCTTTGGTCGTGCGCTTCTGAAACTGTACTTGCGCGCTGTTGTACAGGGCGAAAGCGGTGTTGGTGGTGGTGTTGACGATGCTACGACTGCAGTCCGGCCGGGCCGCCGGCTGCAGTCCGCCGGTGGGATCATAGGTGCCCGGCGTGTTGGGCGTCGAGCACAGGGAGGCGGGATTGACAATATTGGGGAAGACCGCGGCCACCGGCGCAAGGTTGGGGTTGGCGTTGATGTTCTGGAAGTTCCCCACCTGGTGATTGCCGTTGTAACTCAGCGTAATTAAAGACGTCGGATTCAACTGGTACTGAATGCCCAGGCGATAACTCTCGGTATAAGGGTTATGAAAGTTGGAGGAGACACTGTCGATGTTGTCAAATCCGGGGTCTCCACCGGTGGGCAGGTGCGGCAGTTGCGCCGCGCGCACGGCCGCTCCGCTGAACTGTCCGTTGACCGGCAGGGACGGCCCGGAGGGTGTATAGGTGGCGGCGAAAACAGCGGGCGCGTTCGAGGCGACGTTCAGAAAGGGATTGTAGAAAATCTCGTCGAAGTTAATGGCGAAGCCGCCCTGCACCGACAGCTTGTGGTTCCAGACCGCCGGATTCCAGTTGAAGCCCAGGCGCGGCTCAAAGTTTTTGTAGGGTGTGGGTACGTTTGGTACCGTGGTCAGGCTGAGCGGCAGAGCGGTGTTCCAGAAAGGATTAGACCCGGTCTGCTGGGCCAGGGTTGAGGTATGCAGTTTGTTGATCGCCATGCCAAAAACTTCCCAGCGCAGGCCCAGGTTTACGGTCAGATCCTCCCGTAGCTTCCAATCGTCCTGGACATAGGAGAAATAATCCAGCTCAGTGAACGGAATCACTGGACTGCCGTTCGCCAGGGTGATATTGGATGCGGAATCGTTCAGCAGCGTGCTCAAGCTACCGAAGGAATATTGCCCGTTGTAAAAGGGCAGAAAGACGTTAGGTGAGTTCTGATAATCGATCTCGCCGCCAAACAGGATGGTGTTCCGGCCGGTGCTGAAGGTGGCGTTGTCCTGCACCTGGGTCACCTTGACCGTGCGTCCGTCGGGGATGTTGGCGGCATAGCCGAAGGGAAGGTCGTTTTCGGTGCCGTTGAAGGCCAGGGATGCGGTGCAAGCGGTAAAGTTGGTGGAGACGCAGTTGGGCAGCGCGCCGCCTTCGAAGAAGACCTTCTCTTGCTGGAAGCCGTAGGTCAGCGAGTTCACCCAGCGCGGAGAAAAGGTGCGTGTCCAGTTGCCGGCAATCAAGTAGTTGGAAACTGGAATGTCAAACCATGCGCCCTGGGCCACATTCTCGTCGGAGGATCCCGCCCCGAGTGCGGCATAAGACTGGCTCTGATAGTAAAACCGTCCAAAAAAGCGATCGGCATTGTCCGGCTGAAAGTCCAGCCGTCCCATGTATTCCGCGTCTCGGAAGGGAGAGGCCACCGTGCGCGAAATGGGCGCGACCGGAATCGTTGCCGCCGCGCCGCCGGGCAAGGTCACCGGGACCATGCTGGCCTGCGAAGCGACCGGAGTCGGATTGCCGGTCGTGATCGAATATGGACCGTAGTTCTTGAGGACACCGACTGCGGGAGAGCCCGGGAACGAACCTGCCAAGTCCGAGATGCCGGCAGGCGTCGGCGTAAACAGAGTTCCCGAGGTGGAAGGGATCGTACCGGTATTGGTGTGGTCCCAATAGCCGCTGCCAAAAAACCAGAGCCGGTTGCGCAGAACCGGGCCGCCCAGCGTTGCTCCCCAGCGGTTGTCGACAAGCTTGGGATTTGTGATCGGGCTGCATCCCGTAGACGGGCTGACGCCGGGAGGGCAGAAACCGAACACCGGACTCTTATATTGTTGCGACAGTGAACTCAGCCACGAGCCGGTGAAGAACTCGAACACCGATCCGTGCAACTGGTTGGTGCCGTTCTTGGTCTGGTAATTGACCACCGATCCCATATTGCGGCCGTATTGCGCCCCGAACTGGTTGGTGATGACCTGGATCCCGCTCAACGCGTCCTGATTGCCAAACTCGATCGCCGGGCCGGTGACGGAGTTGTCGTTGTTCGCCTGGCCGTCGATCTCAAAGTTGTTGGCGCGTCCACGCTGGCCATTGCTGGAAAAGGGGGCGCCGTTACTGTCGCTGAAGTTATTCATCAGCGTGCGGGCCGTGCCCGGCGTCAGCAACGCCACCGTGTCAAACGCATTGGCCAAAGGCAATTGCTGCAATTCCAGCGGGCTGAAGACCGAAGACACCTGAGAATTGGTGGTATTCAGTTGCACCTGGTTCAGATCGCTAACTGTAATCGCCTGCACCGAAGTGCCAACCTTCAACGTGACCGAATGCAGATCGACAGTGTTGCCAACCGTCAACAGAACGCCGGTCAGGCTATAAGGCACGAATCCGCTGGCGGCCACCCGGATATTGTAGGTTCCAGTCGGCATGTCCCGAAATGAAAATGTGCCATTGCCCAGACTCTGCGTGGTGACGCTCGAACCCTTGGCGACTTCAGTCGCGGTAATGGTGGCGCCCGGCACCACTGCCCCGGTGGGATCGGCCACCGTTCCGACGATATTGCCGGTAATGATGCCTTGCGCCATCGCGCGATATGGCAACGCGAAAACCCCCGCAATCAAAAGGCACCGTGCCATGTATTGAACTAGACGCGTCATAAATCCTCCCGCAACCTGTGGTCAGTCCATTTGAAATTTGTTCATCCGATCTGTCGAAATGTCGTAAACCGCATCGTCAGATGAGATGCGAAAGGTCTTATCTGCGGATATCTCGCCGGCTTTGGCTCTCATCACTGGCCTCGACGAGAGCACGGACAATTGGCCGCACTCCTTGGGCTTCCACTTCTCTCATCAGTTCGTGGCGCTGAAGCAACCAGACCTCCACTTGCGACCTTTGTCGCAACGACAGATATAGTTGCTAAGCTTGCGGAAGGAGCCGAAGAGTGCTCGGTCTGAGCAATGGCATGAATCAGATACTCCGATCGCTGTGGAAGAAGCCGGGCTTCACTATCGCCGCAGTTGTCTCCGTAGCGCTCGGCATCGGAGCCAATTCAGCCATCTTTACCGTCGTCAACGCAGTCCTGCTGAGGCCGCTCAACTACCCCACCGCGGATCGCATTGTCGAGTTCGGGTCCCGGTCCGGTTTGATTGCCGGCTTTCTTTCAAACGTCCCCGAATTTCATATTTATCAGCGGCAAACGAGCGTGTTCAGCGAAGTCGCGGCCTACGACACGGCCGGACCCGGCTTCAATCTCACGGGCGACCACCCTGAACAAGTCCACGGCACGCATGTAACAGAAGGCTACTTCCGGTTGTTTGGCGCGCCGGTCATTCTGGGGCGGACGTTCACGGCGCAGGAAGACTCTCCACACGGGGGCAGGGTGCTGGTATTGAGCTATGGCCTTTGGCAGCGAAGGTTTGGCGGCGATCCTGCGATCATTGGGAAATCGCTATCTCTGGGCAATGAGCCGTACACGATTGTGGGTGTGATAGGAAAAGATTTTGCTTCTGATCCCGAAGCGGACCTCTGGCTTCCGTTTCAGTTCGCTCCGGTCAGCAACGACCTGAACAGCTTCTTTCATGTCGCCGGCTTACTGAAGCCAGGTGTGACCGTAGAACAGGCGACCGCCCAACTGAGGATTGCGGCTATTCAGATGCATCGGGAATACCCTAAGACCAGCCCACAACTGCAGTTCCATATCGAGCCGCTTCGGGACAGCATCGTCGGCGACGTACGCAAACCCCTTTTGGTCTTGCTCGGCGCGGTCAGTCTGGTGCTATTGATCGCCTGCGCAAATGTTGCCAATCTTCTACTGATCCGTGCCACTGGAAGGATGCGGGAATTCGCGATCCGCACTGCTCTTGGCGCCAGCCGCTGGCAGATTGTCCGTCAGTTGCTGACGGAGAGCGTCCTGCTCTTCACTGTCGGTGGCATTGTCGGCACGATCATCGGCTTCGTTGGGTTACGCGCCTTGATCTCAATCAGTCCCGCAGGCCTGCCGCACATTGGAGAAAACGGCTCGGCTTTAAGCTTAGATTGGCGCGTGCTCACATTCACCGTTGTACTGTCGTTGCTTACTGGCGTACTGTTTGGACTTTTTCCAGCCCTGATCGCGTCGCGTACGGACCTGAGCTCGGTTTTGAACGCGAGCGGCAACCGTTCCGTCACCGGATTCCGTCAGGGCCGAATTCATTCGATGCTAGTCGTCAGCGAGATCTCCATCGCGCTGGTGCTGCTGATTGGCTCGGTGCTCCTGATTCACACGTTCATAGCTCTGCGCGCCGTTGGACCCGGTTTCGAAACGGATCACGTCCTCACCATGGAGATGTCGCTCACGGGGCAGCGCTTTGAGAAGACCACCGGTGTGGCGCAACTACTGCGAGAAGGCCGCGACCGGTTGAATGCCATCCCGGGCGTTGAGGCTTCAGCGGCGGCATACTGGCTGCCCATCCACGTTGGTGATGCTTTGCCGTTCCAGATCTCAGACCAGCCAGTCGACCGAGACCACGAATACGGGAGTAGATGGATGAGCATCTCGCCTGGCTATCTGAGTGTGTTCAGGATTCCTCTTCTGCGCGGGCGAGATTTCAACCAAAACGATACAGCCACCAAGCCCCCAGTAGCACTGGTCAATCAGGCTCTGGCAAGGCGATATTTTCTAGGGGCAAACCCCGTCGGCCGGCAGATAGCTATCAGCAAGGGTTTAGGGCCGGGGATGGACGAATCGTCGCCGACTATTATTGGTGTGGTTGGCGACACCCACAACGCCGGCCTCGATCACGCGCCAGATCCAATGGTGATCGTTCCGATTGCACAAGTTACGGACGCATACACAGCGTCATACACCAACGTTCAGCCAATGCTCTGGATGCTGCGTACGCGCCAAGCACCCGACCAGATTCTTGCTGCTGTTACAGAGCAATTGCGTCTCGCAAGCGGAGGTTTTCCCGTGGCGCACGTTCGCGTTATGCGAGAGGTGGTGGAGCAGTCGATCGCCCGCGACAAGTTCGATATGTTCCTGCTCACAATTTTTGGGGCCGTGGCGATGATGCTGTCAGCCATTGGAATCTATGGCCTGATGGCCTACTCCGTCGTGCAACGCACTCAGGAAATTGGCATCCGCATGGCACTTGGGGCTGACCGATCTGCCATCCAGAAACTTGTGGTATGGCATGCAATGAAGCTGGCCATTGCCGGCGTGATGGGCGGAGTGGCCGCAGCCCTTGTGCTTACTCGTTTGCTATCGAGCTTCCTATTTAAGGTGAAACCATCGGATCCCGCTGCATTCCTCTTCGCGCCCCTGATTCTCTTCATCATCGCTTTGGCCGCCGCGTGGCTGCCAGCAGTGCGGGCGTCAAGGGTAAACCCAATTCGTGCGTTGCATACGGACTAATCTCGAATTGTTAAGTTCATTGACCTCAATGTACCGCAAGAATAAATCCCGCTGTGTCGAGTTCCGCCGCAATCTGACGGACTGCGTCAACCGACAATCTGCCATCTTGTGTCCAGTCACACCCGAGCTTCCCCGCCCTCCGATCAATCGCCCGTTCTCCTTTCGAACGTCAAGTACGTCTTGCCCGTTGTGGGATTCATGAGCAGCACAGGCGAAACTTCAAATGCTCGGTGCAAGTAATTCTCTGTCAGCACATCTCTGGTACTGCCGTGCGCGAGAATGCGGCCGTGATGGAGCAGAACCAGGCGATCGGCAAATTGCGCGGCCAGGTTCAGGTCGTGCACGACACCCACAACAACAACGTCCTGCTGTGACGCGAAGATCCGCAGTTTCTCCATGAAATCGATCTGGTGATGAATATCGAGAAAGGTCAGCGGCTCATCGAGGAACAGGTACCGTGTCGCGCCCTCCAGCGGCCGCCAGATTTGCGCCAGAACCCGTGCAAACTGCACCCGCTGCTTCTCTCCGCCGCTCAGTGTCCCGTAGCTGCGTTCCGCCATGTCAGCGAGATCGAAGAATCGGATCGCTTCTTCGCAAATCTCCAGGTCTTCGGCACCCGGGCGCGCGCCGAAATGCGGATAGCGGCCCATTAGCACCAGTTCGCGAACGGGCATTGAGAAGGCGACCTCGACCGCCTGCGAGAGCAGTGCCCGGCGCTGCGCCAGATCGCGCTCCTTCCAGTCGGCCACGTCGCCGTTGCCGTACAGCACGCGTCCTTCGTCGGGCCGAAGCAGCCGCGCCAGCAGGCGGATCAGAGTCGACTTCCCCGCCCCGTTCGGTCCGATAATCAGGTGGAGTTGCCCGGATTCGAACCCAACCGAAACGCTATCGATCAGCTTGCGCCCGTCAACTCGAAATGTAAGATCGCTCGCAGTCAGCATGGCTCAGGACATGTAATCTCTGCTGCGTAGCAGTGAGAGAAATACCGGCACGCCCACGACGGACGTGACGATTCCGATCGGCAATTCGGCCGGACGCAGTGACACGCGCGCGATCAGGTCGGCGACGCTCAGCAGCGTGCCGCCCAGCAGCGCACTGCCGAGAATGAGAAATCGATTGTCGGGGCCACGCAGGATGCGCAGAATGTGCGGGACGATCAGACCGACGAAGCTGATGACCCCGGTGAAGGCGGTCGCCACAGCGACCATCAGCACGTTGATGGCGAGAACCATCCACTTCAGCCGCCCGACGTTGACGCCGAGCGCCACGGCTTCGTCTTCGCCAATCATCAGAGCATTGAGAGATTTTGCGTAACCGATCGCCGGCACGAGTCCGATAAAAGTGGCCGCTCCGACAACGAGGACGGAATTCCAGTCCGCGCCGGACATTGTGCCCAGGTTCCAGTAGATGATTGAGCGCGCCGACGGATCGCGCGCCACATAGGACAGAAATCCAATGCCGCTCATAAAGAGCGCGTTGATCGCGAGCCCCGTGAGCAGAAGGCGCAGGATTGAGCTGCGGCCCTCGCGCTTGCTGTGCGCCAGCGCGAACACCAGATACGTTGAGACTACGCCGCCGGCGCAGGCCACGAACGGCAGCGTCCAGCCGCCGAGATTGATCTTGAGCAGTGCGCCGAAAACATAGAAAAGAGCTGCGCCAAAGGCCGCTCCGCTCGATGTGCCCACGAGGCCGGGCTCAACAATCGGATTGCGAAAGAGCGCCTGCATCAGCGTTCCGCCAACTCCCAGACAGGCACCGACAAGCAGACAGAGGATAGCCCGCGGAACACGCAGTTGGATAAAGATTCTTTGATCGAGGGACAGATCGGTACGTCCGGAAAGCGTGCCCCAGACAGCCGACGACATATCATGCATGGAAAAATCCATCGCGCCAAAGCGGACGGACACGATCGTGGTCGCGATCATGAGGAGAAACAGGAACGCCAGCCACCAGCGATCCGTTTGCCGGGAATTCATTGGTGAATGAGCCGCGCCACCTTGATGATGTTCTCGCCTACATCCGGACCGTAGTACATCAGCTCATGTTCGGGCACGCGGTAGATTCGATTGTGCCGAGCCGCATCGGTTTGGGCCACCCCGGGCAGCGCCTTTGCCTGTTCCGGAGAACCGAGACGATCAAAACCGTACTCGGTCATCAGGATGACCTGGGGATTGCTTTTCGCTATGATTTCCGGCGAAGCCATCCGCATCATTCCAGGCCGGTCGATCGCCATTTTTCCGCCGGCAAGCTCAACCATCTTGCCGGCTGTACCCGCGTCTCCGCCACCGCCATTCCCGACAAGGAGGTACACGTTCGAGGCCCGTCCAAAATGAATAATGTCGACTCGCGGGGTGGTCGGATATTTTTTGACTGCGATCGCGGCGGCGGCCATTTGGCGATCAATCTTGGCGCAGAGATCCTCGGCGCGTTGCTGCTTATGGAAGTAGGCGCCCATTTCGCGCAGCAGTGCCTTCAGGCCTTCGATCGAATTGTCCTTCGCCTGGAAGGTTTTCATCGGGACGTGCAGCGCCTGCAATTGCCGCACGACGGCATCGGGACCGATGTTGTTGTCGTGAATGATCAGAGTCGGGTGCAGCGAGAGAATACCTTCGGCACTTAGAGCGCGGTGATAGCCGACGGTCGGCAGATTTTTGATCTGTGGCGGATACGTGCTGGAGTAATCGACACCGACGAGATTTGCCTCGGCACCCAAAGCGTAGATCATCTCGTTGTACTGCTCGCCAATGCAGACGATTCGCTGTGGGGCTACGGCAGCAGTCGTATTTCTCCTGAACCGGCCACAGCCTGTCAGCAGAGACAGAGCCATGACAAGCACCAGGAGTTGAATGCGATTCATATCAATTACTTCAGAATACACGACAGAAAAAAGCATAGCTAAAATGCGTGAACCTGTACGGACATCACACCCGGGCGAAAGCAGCGTACCGAAACGACGAAACATGTCGGAGGAAGAGAATTTGCAAACGAGCAGATGTTTTATCAGGAGCGCGGGCAATGAAAGGAGCCAAAGCGCACTGGATTCTGGGGATTCACTCCGCCGATCGACAACCTCGATGTGTGGTTCCTTGGAAGACTCGATCCCAATAATCGATCACTGCTTGTTGACATCGATGCAATAAAGATTGGTGGCGACCTGGGACTCGCCTCAGCCTGCTGGGTGTCCTGGACCGCTAGGGTTTCGTTCTGCAATATGTGATCGTAAGCTTGACCCAACTCACCGTTCCATAGAGGTCCATAGCTATCGCCTATTGCTTTGGGCCCAGACGCGTCGGCAGCAAATCTTCTACTTCCACGCCAATATGCCGCAAGTGGTGCAGCATGTGTTCGAGATAACCGTCTAAGGAGAAAGGAGACATCGTTGGAGCGGAGGTATTGACCAGTGAGGGGCGTGCCCTGACTATTTCGAGAATTGATTCCGCCGCGGCGGCGAGTTGGAGATTGCATCCTCGCCATAGCTGGACGAGTTCGTTCCAGTCGCGCTCCTGATAGCGATGCAACTCCACCCAGCGATCTCCGTCATATCCCGGCATCGGCGAATTCTCGTCCAAGTGCGCACGCACGATCTTCTGGTGGTTATTGGCTGCCGAGTCAATCAGATGGCCAAGCTCCTCCTTGGCCGACCATTTGCCGGGACCGGGCTTGGTTGCCTGCCGTTCAAGTGGAATCATCTTTAATCGTGCGGGCACGATGTCTGAAATCTTGCGGAGATGCATGGAGCTTGAGTGCATTCGATTCTCCATTCAGAAGCCGGATGAACCTGACTAATAATTCGATCCGTCATATCAACCGTCCAAAGCTTTCAAGCCTTTGGGAGTCACACCATTTAACGAAACATTTGTATCACAACGTTAAATCGTCGTGCAACATATAGTTTAGTCACATTTTTTGGTTTACTGTGATTTGACAGACCGTAAAGCACCCCTCAATGCTTCTCGATGTCACAGTCGCGTTATTCACGACCCCTTGCATGGTTCCATCCATTGCGCCGATCATCCGGCGAATTGGCCGATGTGCACTGTCCTAGAGAAGCTCTGAGTAGTACTTCCAGCTGACACTTTGCCCATTTGAAGGCGTTTCCAGTCCAACTCAGGGTTAATGAGCAACTCGGCCTGTTATCGCCAATCGAGACCCAACCGCCGGTTAGCTCGTCGCTCAAGACGAATCTTTCAATGCACCAATCAATTGAGTGTTGTATTTCCCTGAGCACAGAATGGACTTCAACGTGATGCTCGAGGAGAGTTGGCTCCGCGGAGAACCTCAGGCGCCTAGTTCTGACGCCACTACGACAGAGCTCCTCCGGATAAAAACGGAGATATGACCTGGGCCACTGCCCTGAATAATGCGATCTTTTATACAACCCCTCCCATTAAGGGATCGCTGAAACCTGGCCTGCCGGTTTCCACACGTCCGGCGAAACGAGCTTCGGCTTCAGAACCACTCACCTTCACAGTGAAGTCATACCAGCCATGGCTTTGTTTCAGGTGCAGAACGATGGCGGCATGATGGCCGGGACCAATGGATTTGGTTACTATGCCTGTGCCGTACGAGTTGTCGCGGATCGTGGCCTTAAACGGTTCGCTGCCGGTATTATGCAGATGCACACGCACATTGCCAGTCAACCTTCTCCATCTTTCCTCATACGTGGTATGAACTTGGATATGAGGGGAAGCTGAGTCGCCCATGAAGGAACGATAGAAGCCGTTCGGTCCGTGCACATCGATGGCGTATTTTGAATCGGCAAAGAGAGACAGCGGGAACCGCTCATGGAGAGTGTCGCCCGGCTTTACAGCATAGGTTGCGGCCCCCACTCTGCTGCCGGTTGCCATTCTACCGTCTTTGTTGCGCAGGTAGACATTGAACGGAGCACCCGCCGCGTTCTTTCCATGCAGCTTGTCTCCAGCCGTCATGAGCAATTCAAAATTCGAGCCATCCGCGCTCAACATGCCTTCCGCATAGAGTTCATAAGGGAGAGCGCATGCGGGCCGTATTCCTGGTTCCTGATGGGGCGTGAATGGAGAGAGCAGCGGATTGCGATTGATATCCTCAATCTGTACGGGATCCAGCTTGCGATAATCCGAGGGGATTTCCTTGTAGCGAGATTTCTGGATGCTTACGACGAGCTTGTCCCGGTTGAGAAAATCAAGATCGGACTCCTTCGCGTCATAGGAGCGAAAGGCCGAAGTGAGATTGCCTGAAATGGCGCGGCGCCACGCGCTAATGTTTTCCTCGCGTACCGTTTTTCCGAACTTGTTCTGGACAAAATACTCCAGGAACATAAGCGTCGAGGTGTGATCGAAGAGCTGCGAGTTGACCCATCCGCCGCGCGTCCACGGAGAAGCGATAATCATCGGCACACGAAAACCCATGCCGATCGGCCCGGAGCGTGCCTCCTTCTCCGGTACACCCTGCACAATCTCGTCTTCGGCGTAGGTGTACTCAATACCGGTGTCGATTCCCTCTGACGCGCCTCCTGTCTCGGGACGCTTCGGGTCGGCAGCGACGAACGAGGGTGCATGGTCGAAATAACCATCGTTCTCGTCGTAGGTCAGAATGAAGATCGTCTTCTTCCAGACTTCAGGATTCTTGGTGAGAATATCCATCACTTCCGAGACGTACCACGCGCCGTACCATGGTGAGACAGGATGATCGGAGAAGTTTTCCGGCGCGGTCAGCCACGAGATAGTGGGGAGTTTGCCCTCGTCCACGTCCTTGCGAAACTCATACAAGATGTCCCCTTTGGGAACCAACATGTTCAGCGGCTTGCCTTCATCCGTGAACAGTAGTGGTTCCAGCGCGTGATAGTTGGGATCACTAGCATTCGTCACAAATGCCGTATCGTGCAATGCGCGCTCTGCCTCGGTGAGTTGTCCGTATCTTGCTTCGCCGCTTTTTGGGAGGACTGTCCGCAACTCGATGATGCGATTCTGTACGTGCGCGATCTCGGCGCGGACATGAGCAACTGCGTGCGGATCTTTCTCGTTCGATGCCTCGTGTTCCAGCTTCGCCACGTGCTGAGTGAGCGCTGATATCTTCCCGCTTGTGTCCAGAACAAAGCCCGGATAGGCTTCAATGTTGTACGCGGCAAAGAATTCCAACAGATTGCAGCCAAAGTTGCCCAGCCATGCGTCCTCTTCGCCCGCAAGGCCGGAGTGGGTTAATTCGTTCTGATAGAACTTCCACTCGATTCCAGCCTCCTGCAGTCTTTCCGGATAGGTCTTCCAGGTCATGCCGCCGCGCCCGATCTCGTGGTTGCGCATGTAGACCTTAGAGTCCGTGCTCTGCCGATCCCGAATGGTTCCGGTCCAGAAGCAACTACGGTTGGGCGTGGTGCTGGTCATCACCGAGCAATAGTTCTGATCGCAAACAGTAAAAGCGTCGGCGAGAGCGTAGTAGAACGGCAGATCTTCCCGGGTGTAATGTCCCATGGTCATCGGCACGTTGGCGTATTCGAGAATATGTGAACGCTTGGCCTCCAGCCATCTGTCGTAGCGGCCTTCGTTCCACGCGTCGACCTGACTGTTCCGGGAGTGCGGAATCGATCCCATCCAGGTAATGCGTGTGTCGTGGATGTCGAGCCTCCAGGGCGCATATGAGGTCCCCGACGAGTCGGTCTGTACAAAGACCGAATTGCCGTTGGACAATCGGATGGCGCGCGGATCGTTGAACCCCCGTACGCCACGCAGAGTTCCCAGCGCATGGTCGAACGAACGGTTCTCCTGCATCAGGATCACGATGTGCTCGGCATCCAGATAGGTAGAGCCTGGATCAGGTTCGATGGCGTACGCCCTCTGGATGGAATCGGGAACAAAACCCGATAGACCGGCTGCTCCGGACAGCATGGCGGCAAGCTTGAGAAAATCCCGTCTCGTTTGCATGGTCTACTTTTTTCCCACAGTTCAATTGTGGCTTGATGAAAGAAAGTGCGCAACGCAGATGACGCTTCCCACCAGTTGTATGGGCCGACATCGAGTTCAAGCTCTTAGTCTGATAATCACGGCACTCCCTCTGTGATGATTGCTAAACCATCCGGTCAGCGCCGCTCCGATCGGACCGCACACAACAAATCCACAGGAGACCGTACCCACCTAAGCCACGCGCACATGACGGCCCCGTTTGACACAACCGGTGAGGAATTTCACAAATACAGTTGGCTGTTTCATTCAAAACTGATGAATTTTTAATCAGCCGATTGTATTCGGACCAATTATGTCGTATATTATAACTATTGCGACCCAGTCGCAACTAGACTGCGATGCTAAAGAGACACGATTTACTCAACGAAGTAGAAGCACAGGGAATACGGCTGACCGCCCAGCGCCGCGCCCTGATTGAGACCATTCAAGAAGCAACGAGCCACTTGGATGCGGCCAGCCTCTTACAACTAGCGCGCAAGCGCGATCCTAATATCGACCGCGCCACGGTATACAGGACGATCGAGCTGCTGAAGAGTCTGGGCATGATTGATGAGCTGGATCTGATGCACATCAACGGGGAAAAGCATTATTACGAAGTCAGGACAAAGAAAGACCATCTGCACCTGGCCTGCTTTGGCTGTGGGGAAATCGTAGAGTTCGCCAGTCCCATGTTTGAGAATCTGAAGCGGGAAATCGGTACAAAGAACGACTTTGAAATTCGGGTCATGCGCCTGGAAGTCGGCGGACTTTGCAGTGCGTGTACTGCGGAAAGAAAGAAAAAGCTGCAATAGTAACGAAATACCAAGTCCCCACGGAGCACTCTTGGCAGAGACCGTGAGGACCTGGATAACCACCACAGCCGGATAGACTGCGGGCTTCCTTCACTATAGGGTTTCTGCCCGCAAAGTTTCAACTGTTGCTCTTCCTGTTCATCTTTCCGCGGCGCAAGTGGCGGAATGGAGCCATGATCGTTCTGGCGTTCCTGGCGATTATGTTCACTGTAATCGGATGCGGAAGCGCCGCAAAAAATCGATCCAGGCACCGCAAAGGGAACCTACATGGTGGTGGTCACAGACACGGCAGGCAGCGGATCCACACAATCCCATGCCAGCATGAACGTTCCCACGACCATCCAATGACGGCTTTGCCCGTCAGCCGAAAGGAGCCCAGAAGAAGGATCATGTTGAGCAGAGCCATTCGTTTTGCGGGCAAGGTCGGAAGAATTGTCTGTGTGCTTGGAATCTTGTCCGCTGCTTTGGTTTGGGCCGGCGTGGGGGGAAGTATCTCCGGGACGGTCAGAGATCCTTCGGGACGTGTTGTTCCGGGTGCGAACATTACGATTCGGGAGGTCAATACGGGCCTCGCTTATCAGACACACAGCGATAGCAAGGGATATTATGTCTTGCCTGTTCTGCCCGTCGGCCATTATGAGCTAGATGTCGAGGCTCCGGGCTTTCGAGGCTATCAGCGCAAAGGTATTGTGCTCAATACGAGTGCGGCCCTTACACTGAACGCCTCTCTGATAGTCGGTAGCGTCTCCCAGACTGTCAGCGTCACTGACAATACGCTGCACGTCGAGACGACCAGCACACAGATGGGCCAGGTCATCACGGGCAGGCAGATGACTACTGTTCCTCTGAACGGCCGCAGCTACACAGACCTTCTCTCGTTACAGCCGGGCGTCATTCCTGCAACCGCAATTACTTCGAGCACAGTGCAGGATGTGGGCGCCACGATTCTTAATCCTTCCGGGACTCTCAGTCCGGGCAATCTCTCCGTCAACGGCCAACGTGAGATGGCCAACTATTTCAGTGTGAATAGCAGCGATGTCGAAGAAGATGTGAACAACGGCACCGCAGTTGTGCCGAATCTGGATTCGATTGCAGAGTTCCGCATCCTTACCAGTAACTTCGATGCCGAATATGGAGAATTCAGCGGCGGCCAGATCAGCGTCATCACCAAATCCGGAAGCAATGCGTTGCATGGAAACGCATTCGAGTTTCTAAGGAACACCGACCTCGATGCCCGTAACTATTTCTCACCCACGCGGGGCGCATTTCGACAGAATCAGTTTGGCGGTACTCTTGGCGGCCCGATTCGCCGCGACAAGATTTTCTTTTTCACCGATTACCAGGGTACGCGTCAGACACAGGGCATCGATACCGGTAACATCAGCGTGCCTTCGAACGCCGATCGCAGGGGTGATCTTTTGGACTTCACCAGCGGCCCGCAAGGAAATCAGCTGTCAGGAATCGTGGGCGGCCCCTACTTGGCAAACCTCCTAGGGCAGAAGCTTGGATATGGCGTGACTGCCGGCGAACCCTACTATCTGCCCGGATGCACGCTCTCTTCCGAATGCGTCTTCCCGAACGCCGTCATCCCGCAAAGGGCATGGTCAGTCCCGGCGCAGAGAATGCTCCAATATATTCCAGCCCCGAATACCGCCAGCGGCACTTTCGCCACATCCGCTTACAACCAGACGGTACGCGATGACAAAGGGGCGGTGCGGCTGGATGCGAATACGCGCTGGGGATTGCTGTCCGTCTACTATTTCATCGACGACTTCGACCTCGACAATCCCTATCCCGTAGCGCAGAGCGGTGCCAGTGTCCCCGGTTTTGATGCGCTCACTACCGGTCGCGCTCAACTCATCGCTCTTGGAGATACGAAGACTTTCAGTTCCACGATGGTCAATGAATTTCATCTGAGCTACATGCGCGACGATACAAACCTCGGCCAGCCTGTCGGTGGCCGGAATGTTAGCCTCGCCTCCCAGGGCTTTGTGAATGCAAATGGCACGCCCAGCATTGTCGCTCTCGATCCGAAAGGACAAAGTGTTGAGAACCTCAACTTCAATGGCTACTCGACCGGCGCCGCCGCGAATCAATTGATTCAGGTGAATAACACGTATCAGGTTACCGATACTTTATCCAAGGTACTCGGCAATCATTCCATGAAGTTTGGCGGTGAGTTTCATGCAGATCAAATCAATGGCACGCCAATCGCCCAGTTCAACGGGAACTTCGTCTTCTCCGGTACGGAGACTGGCGTGGATTTTGCGGATTTCCTGATCGGCGTTCCCAGTCAATACAACCAGAGCCAACTCAATCCGTTCTATGCACGCAACAAATATGTTGGCTTTTTTGGGCAAGATAGCTGGCGAGTGCTGCCGAATCTTACTCTTAACTACGGTCTCCGCTGGGACCGCATCGCACCCTGGACCGAAAAGTACAACCAGATATCGACCTTCGTTGCAGGAGCGCAATCGGTCGTATTTCCCGGAGCGCCTCCGGGTATTCTCTATCCCGGTGATCCCGGTGTTCCCAATACGCTTGCTCCGGTGAGCAACCATAATTTTGCACCGCGTATTGGACTGGCATGGTCTCCTCAGGCTGAATCCGGAAGCTTTCTCGGACGGCTTTTCGGTGCGGCTGGAACCACCAGCGTTCGCGCATCCTTCGGCAATTTCTATACTTCGATTCCAGCCGTTTCCATTGGAGTGCTGGCTGCCAATGCGCCGTACGGTACAACCTATACCAGCCCCGCGCCACCACTCTTTGCGACACCGTTTATCACTGCGGCTAACGGCCAGAATAACGGTCAGCCGTTTCCCTACAAATTTGCTCCGTTGAATTCTTCGCGCGGCAATCCGGACCCGAACATCGATTGGAGCACGTATGAACCGATCGAGGGCATCCCAGGATATGACATCCATAACCGCATTCCATATACGGAGGAGTGGGTACTTTCCATCGAGAGGCAAGCTGGGCCGAACACCGTTTTCAGCGCGAGCTATCTGGGGACATCGAGCCATCACCAGTTGGTATTGATTGAACCGAATCCGGGAAATCCGGCGTTATGCCTGAGCCTGAGCCAACCGAGCGAGGTGATGCCGGGAACACTTACCTGTGGAGCAGGCGGCGAGGACACGGTCTACTATCCGATTACTGGCGGTCAGGTGAACGGAACCCGCGGGCCACTGGGGCCGAACTTCGGCAGCAACGCGCTTCAATCCACCATCGGCAGCGCCAACTACAACGCGCTCGAACTTAGCGCACGACATACCACCGGCCGTCTGGAGTTCTCTGCCGCCTATACCTATGGCAAATCTATGGATCAGTCGTCAAACATCGGCGAAGAGGTCAATCCGTTCAAGCCCGCGTTGAGCTACGCAATCTCTTCATTTGACGTCAAGCACAACTTCGTTCTCAGCTACGACTATCAATTGCCGTTCGACCAGTTCATTCACCCCAATCGCCTGACGCTCGGATGGTCTCTTTCCGGCATCACTCATCTCGCGAGCGGTTTCCCGGTAACAATGATCAACAATGGAGACAATTCTCTGATTGGTACCAATCCGAATGGAGTGAATAACGGCAGTATCGATGAGCCCGACTACAACGGCGGCCCTATTCATCTTGGTATTGACCCTCGCAAAAACAAGAACAAGTTCTTCAATACAAATTCCTTCCGCATAAATACGCTTGGAACTCCCGGCACCGCGAAGAGACGCTTTTTTTATGGTCCGGGATTGGACAATTTCGACATGGCGCTTGCCAAGAGCCTACCGCTCGCTGGATCGAGAGCCCTGCTCTTCCGCGTAGAAGCTTTCAACGTTTTCAACCATACCCAGTTCAATGGCCCCACCGCTGTGGACGGAGACATCGGCAGTTCAACCTTTGGTCAAGTCATCAGCGCTGCACCTCCGCGCATCTTGCAAGGAGCGATAAAATTTAGCTTCTAAATAAGAGGTGAAACAGAGCAGACGCTGGAGCGGTTCCATAATAGCTGCCGGGACCGCGGACACTCATCTTGGTGCCGCCTGAGTTCAACTGGACTACATCACCAGGTAGGAATGCGTCGGACATAGAAGTACCTCCTCGATGAAATCTCTTACCTGGTTCACGCCGTCAGGAGAGAAACTCCTTTAGAAAACAGCTTCCGTGTTGGCGTTCGATGTAGGAGAGAACTCGACGCGAGGCTATCACGATCCCCTGCGGCTCAGACGCAGAAGTCACGGGAAATCCAGCGTCTCCACTGGTGACGCATTTTTCTTCCGGATGACGCGTACCAGGCAGGAGATTCTCCGTGAATTCACAAACTTTTTCTTTGACCTCAATCCTAGGTGCGCACGCTGGCGCATACATAGGAACACTCATTTCCGTGCTTTTCTGGGCTTCTCTTACTTACTGGAATTACCGTCAAGCCAAGCGCGAGGGCACCTGGGCCTGGTCCGGGATCTTGCTCAGGGTCCTCCTTCTAATGGGTGCCGTGACAGTCTTTGTCTGTGGCTTCATGCTTCCGTTCGGGAAGTGGAAGCCAATGGAGACCCATCCCAACCTCAACTACGCAATCACGATGGCAGGATTGATAGTATTTGTCGGTCTGCTTTCCTACTTCTTCAACAAATATCCCTTAAAACCTCGTGAGCGGGTTGCGGCGGCGTCCGCAACGGACTCGCGTTCGAATACCAATCGAGCGTTGATCATTATTGTCGGGATGTTTTGCGTTTTTGGTAGCGCGGCTCGGACGTCGGCTCACGCGGAAACTATATTGACTGCGCCGGCTCAGCCGACACAGCAAACACAGTCCGCTGAGACCAATCAGACCGGCAGGCATTCTTCCGCTCCTGTGCCCTCCGGTTCCGGAACGTATCGCGATCCGGGGGGTCGCTATTCGCTCACCGTTCCTGGCGGCTGGAGCGCCGAGCCTCAGGCCAAGACTGGCGCGCTGCAATTGTCTTCTGGTCCGAACTGGGCCATGCTCCTTGCCGGTAGCGGCGGAGAGCCACGCGAGGTAAACCATCAGCTCATACAACAAATCCAGGCCCAGTTCACGGGTTTTCAATTGCTGAACGAGGGCGAGCTCAAAGTCAACGGACATCCCTCACACGGAACGAACGCGACGGGTATAAATCCCAAGGGTGAACGCGTATCCGTTCTTGTATTGACCATCAGCGCCGGCAACGGGCACTTTCTGACGGTAATCTCTTCCTCGCCCAACGATCAGGCGAAGACGGTCAATGCCACGATTATGCAAATGGCGCAAAGCATCCGCTTTGCGGGGGAATAGCGATGCGCCTTCGTCGTTTTCTTCGTAGCGCCGGATTTGGGATTGGAATCGGGCTGACTGTCGTCGCTCTCTCCTGTGCGCCACCACTCGGCGCGAGCCAGTCTACCGAAAGCCTGCAGACCAAAGCCGCGGCTGACCAAAAAGCCGCTGCAACGGGGAATGCCGTGGCCCAGTACAACCTGGGTTTGAACTACTACAACGGGGAGGGCGTAGCGCAGAATTTTCAGCAGGCAGCCTTACTGTTTCGTAAATCCGCAGAGCAAGGATACGGGGAGGCCCAATACAACCTCGCCACGATGTACGCCCACGGAAAGGGCATTCCTCAGGATGACCAGCAGGCGATCTCATGGTACCTGAAGGCCGCTGCGCAAGGCGTGGTTGAAGCCCAGTACAACCTTGGCGTAATGCTCAGCAGTGACGGTCCAACGCGGGACATGCCCCAGGCCGCCTTGTGGTTCCGCAAGGCGGCGGACCGAGGCTATGCCAATGCTCAAAGTCACCTCGGCCTGATGTATGAACTGGGAAACGGCGTACCACAGGATTCTCAGCAGGCGATTCTCTGGTATCGAAAGGCGGCTGAACAGGGCGCTGCAGATGCCCAAACCAATCTTGCCATGATGTATTTGACGGGCAGTGGCACACCGGTTGACTATTCGCAGGGGAGGGCATTATTGCTCGAAGCTGCTGAACATAGATACCCGGATGCTCAGTTCGATCTTGGCGTGACCTATGCCAAAGGAATCGGCGTAGCGCGAGATCCCGTGCAGGCAGCCACATGGTTCCGAAACGCTGCGGACCAGGGATATGCGCCGGCGCAGTTCAATCTTGGCCTGCTGTACAAGAAAGGAGACGGTGTAGCACAGGACCTACCGGAGGCCGCTTCTTGGTTTCGCAAAGCAGCTGACCAAGAGAACCAATATGCTCAGTTCAACCTCGGCGCGTTGTACGAACTGGGAAAAGGCGTAGTAAAAGACCCTCAAAAGGCAGCCTTTTGGTACCGGAAGGCTGGTGAACAGGGTTATGCGATAGCCCAGGATAGCCTCGGCGCGATGTACGCAAAGGGAGACGCCATACCTCAGGATTTTCCGCAGGCGGTCTCATGGTTCCGCAAGGCTGCGGAGCAAGGGTATGCGGATGCGGAGTACAACCTCGGCGTGGCATACACAAACGGAGACGGCGTAGTGAAGGACTTGCCGCAAGCGGTCTCCTGGCTTCGCAAAGCTGCTGACCAGGGGCACGATCTGGCACAGAACAGATTGGGCACGATGTACGCGAGAGGGTTAGGCGTAACCCAGGACTTGCCACAGGCCTCCTCCTGGTATCGGAAGGCGATCGCACAAGGAAACGCGGACGCTCAATACAATCTGAGTCAGATGGCGGCAAAGGAAAAATGAGGAGTAGAGGTCTAGATCGGGGAATATCGAGTGTTTGCGACGGGTTCTACTGAGGTAAAACGCTGTCGAGATGAGGCGCAAAGGAGCATAAGTCGGCATGCTTGGAAACCGGAGTTGGAAGAGTTGGATCGCAAAGTACTCTGAGAGCCATCAGCACCCGCTGAATCGGCTGACTCATACTTTCGGGATTCCAATGATCCTGGCGTCGCTGCCGATGATGCTGGTGGGGATCTTCTGGCGCTCCCTGCTTTGGTGTGGGATAGGCCTTTTTGTCGTGGGATGGGGTTTGCAATTCCTAGGGCATGCAATCGAAGGGAAGCCGCCGGAATTTTTGAGCGACTGGCGATTTCTGCTGGTCGGCTCGCGGTGGTGGGTTGCGAAGGTGCGAGGGAAAGTCTAGCGTTTGCGCGACGATGCGGTTATAGTCTGGCGATAAGTTCGACAAGTGAAGCAATCTAACGGATGGCAACGAGGATACGGCGCTCCCCTCGAAACGGCATACGCCCGTGCGTGACAAAGTAGTTGTCGACGAGCAAAAGATCGCCACGCTGCCAGCGAAACCGCACCGTTGCGCTCTCAATCGCTTGATTCATCAGGTTTAGCTGGCGCAGAGTGATCGGACGGCCATCTCCGAGTGTTGCGTGGAAGGGCCGCCGGAACGGATTCGGATACGCCATCTGATACAGCAGCCAGCGCACGAGACCCGTCGATTGTGGCGAACTCAGAAATGTCGACACCTGGTTGAACCAAAGTATTTCTCCGGTTTCCGGGTGCTGCCGGAACGCCGGCAAAATGTTGTTGATCTTCGCGCCCTCTTCTCGATCCCACTTCACTGTGCTGCCAGTTTCCGCACACGACCGCTCCACCACGCCGGGATCGTCGGTGGAGAATGCCGCCATCCACGAGGTATGCAGTTTGACAAGACGATTGCGGGTGAGGTGGTGGATATTCCAGCGTGGCCCGTACAAATAGCGATGGTAGGAAATACCGCTGCTCTCGAAGGCTGTGCGGACTTCCTCGGGAACCAGCTTGTAAATCACGCGGCAATCGGCCAACGGAGTCTCGCCGCCCTGCCGGGGTTCAATTTCACAAAAAAAAGCGAGTTGGCGAGGTGGATCAGGAAGGTATGCCATTTCGCTGTGTTGCGGAATGCGCATGTGCGCTGGGAAGCGAGTGGATTCGTACACGCCAGGCGCGACCTGTCCACGAGGGCTCACCCCGCCAACGTAACTGCGCAGTCCATTGTCGAAGCACAACGCCACCGAAGTGCGGAAGTCTTGCGGAGTGCTGAGACCAAAACCCCGGAAAAGGATCGCCCCATATTGCCGCTGCATCGCCGCCAGCGATTCTCGCTCGTCCACAAGCAGCGTATGCAGGGACTCGCCCGCGATTTGGTGAATGACCGCGGGCAGCTTTCGCTCATCGAGAAATTCGAGGCGATCTTCGATCTTCCGTTCTTTCAGACTCGATCGGAGAGTCCCTGCTGCAATCGACGACATCAGTTTCTCGTTTCTTAAAAAGCATTTGAACTTCCTGCCTGGTACGCGTCATCTCGAAGAAGAATGCATCACGGAGCAGGGCGGGATTGTCGGGAACCGTGCATCGGTCAGACCGTGGCCGCGATCGGCACGCAGATTTCATCCATCACCATGTTGCGGATCGAATCGATCACGAGATCCGGTTCGTCAAGATGGATCCAATGCGCACTGGCGGCCGCGATCACCTGCTGCACGTTGTCGCCGATGCGCTGAAGATGCTGTTCGCAGAGTGGCAACGATGTTCCCGGGGTCAGCAGCAGCACAGGAATGTCTCGAATCGGATCGGCGTCCTGCATTTCTCTGACTGTGTCGGGAACCGCGTCCACGTGGCAGTACATTCCGGCGTAATAGCCGGGACGCGACCAGTGTGCCGCGACGGCTGGCCAGACCGCCCGCGGCATCTTGCCCACCTCATCGCTGATGCGCCGGAGCACATGGCGGCCGCCGTCTCCGGCGGCGCTGGCCAGCCAATTAGATAAACGCCCGGAACGGCAGAGCAGCGAGGTCACGGCAAGACGGGCGAGTCCCAATCTTGCGATCGGAATCGCACACCGGGTCAGTTTCCTTCCTCGCCCGAGCGCGGATTGGGCGGCAACGTCGAGCGGCTGCCATTCTTCTGGGCGCATAGGATCGACTAGCACGACACCCGCGACATCCTCGGGATACATAAGCGCGAACCGGCGCATCACTAACCCTCCGAAGGAATGTCCGACAAGAAGATATGGCGGTGCGATGCCAGCGCATTGCAGCATTGCACGCAGCTCGACGGCGATGTTGCCAGGTGTTCGCGTGCTGCGGCATGGGCTGCTCCAGCCCAGACCTCCGCGATCGTAGGATGCCGTGTGGGTGAAGCGCGAGACCATTTCCTGTATGTGACACCAGTTCAGATTGGTGGCCGCGATCCCGGATTCAAAGAGCACGGTCGGGCCGCCCGACCCTTGTTCCAGCAGATAGAGCTTGCCAGCAGCCCCGACATCGACCCAACGCCCAAGGCTGGCATATTGCCGTTGGTCGCGGCGCGCCCCAATCCACTGATAGAGAAACCCGGCAGAAATCAGAGATGTAGCAACACAAATGACCGAGAACAGAATATACATGGATCATCCTAAAAGTGGATAAGTTGCTCAGGACTAAGTTCCCTGAGGTCGAGATTTGCCTTAGCGCTGCCGCGGTCGATGATCAGAAGGGTTGAACCAGAGTGGCCGCGTGTCTTCACTTCCACCTGGCTTGCCGACCACACGCCGCCATTCTGGCGCAGGCCGAAGTAAGTAAACTCCTTGACCGTGCCGGTTTTCTTCAGTGTCTTCTCCGCGTAAACGGGGTAGCCGATGCTTTGGTCGAGCCAGGTACGGACCTCGGCGTAGTGTGTGCGCTGCGAGAGGCCGGGGACGCTTTTCACAAGATCGCATTCGCGCGCGCCGTACTTTGTTTTTTTCAGCAATGTCTGGCTTTTCCAGAAATACTGCGGCTCCAGGAAATCTTCGTAGCTGAATCCGGCGCCGAGTGGACCATCGTTCCATTTGTCAAAAGGCACTGCGGCAGGCACTGCATCGCCTGGATGCGCGATCTGGATCGTAGTCTGGCCATGGAACCGCATCTCCAGCAAGACGTGGGCGCGGGCATTCTTGGGAGACACAACATCGAGAAACACGCGCAGGCCATCACGAAATCCGCGCGCCTTGAGCGTAATGGCATAACTCGTGCGGACACCACTGGCGTCGACCCGAACCAGGTGGCCGATGGCTCGGTAGTCCGCCGATTGCACGCGAAGCTGCGGACGCGCAAGCACCGTGTGTACATCCGCAGCATGTGCAGCGATCGTGCACACCAGCATTGCAGTCAACGCAGAGGACAGAAGTCTCATGACTCGACCCTTCCATCGCGGATGCGAATGTGCCGTGGAGCGGAATTTGCGATCTCGTTCTCGTGGGTAACGACGATGAGCGTCATGCCGTGCTCTTTCTGAATACCGATAAGGATTTCCATGACGCGTGCAGAGCTCGCGCTGTCGAGATTGCCGGTGGGTTCATCCGCCAACAGGAGGGATGGATTGTTGGCCAGCGCACGCGCAATCGCAACGCGCTGGCGTTCCCCGGCTGAAAGTTGATTGGGATACTGACGCATGCGATGTTCGAGGCCCACCTTGCGCAGCAGGGCTTCAGCCCGTTGCGCCCGGCCCTGTACGTCGCGTTTCATCGCGAGCATCGGCGCCTGTACGTTTTCAATCGCGCGCAAGGTGGGCAGCAAATGAAAAGCCTGAAAGATGAATCCGACGTAATGAGAGCGGTAGGCGTCTAGGTCGATGGAGGATCCGAGCACCGCGTCATTGAAAAGCACTTCCCCGCCAGTCGGAGTGTCGAGTCCGCCAATCAACTGCAACAAGGTGGATTTGCCGCTGCCGCTGGGTCCACTGATGGAGACGAAATCTCCGGCGGCTACGGAAAGATCGATGCCGCGCAGCGCTTCAATCTGCCCATCGTCGTAGCTTTTTTTCAGGCCGCGTATTTCGAGAATTGGATTAGTCATGCCGAAGGGCCTCCACCGGCGAAAGACGGGCGCCGCGCCACGCGGGAATTGCGCCGGCTACGAGCCCGGCGAGAACCGCGATGCCCAGCGCTTCAACCAGAAGCGGCAGAGGAAACGCCGGGGAGACAATACTCGCTGTCTGCGGAATTCTGGAGAGCGTCAGTAAAGCGGCCCATCCAGCTACGATGCCGATTGCCCCACCAGCAAAACCCAGCGCGGCTGCCTCCATCTGGATAAGTAAAAGAACGCGTCGGCGCTTCCATCCCAGAGCGCGAAGGATTCCGATCTCCCGCGTGCGCTCAAAAACTGACATTGCCATGGTGTTGGCAATGCCGAAGATGCCGATGAGCAACGCGATCGACGAAGTACCCCACGCGGCGGCGTGTGCCATCACGACCAATTGATTATTGCTAGCGCGCTGCGCCGCGGGCACAGCGCGCAGACCAGGAAGGGCCGCCTCGATCTCCGCTTGCGACCGCTGCAGATACTCGACCGGCGAGGCACCCGCAGGAACCGGACGAAGCCGCACGTGGTACGCATTGACCTTTCCCCGCAAGCTTGCGACCTGCTGTAGTTCATCGAGAGGCATGATGAGGGCGCCAGTTTCCATCGCGGAGCTGCCGTCATATATGCCAGTCACGATGAAGGTGGATCCTTGAATCGTCAGTGTGTCGCCGACTTTTTTATTCAGGTTTTCCGCAAGAAGGTCGCCCAGAATCACCTCGGGCCGGCCGTCCCGGAAACGCCTTCCGGATTTGAAAGTGAGCGAATCGAATTCGTAAGAGTCGGCCTTCCAGCCGTAGACCAAGGCGTTGATCTCTGGCGTGATGTCCATCAGGTCGAGAATCATTGGCGAGGCCTGTGCAACCACCGGCAGCGCCCGCAGCTTTGCTCCGGCAGACTCATCCACAGAGGTATTCAGGAAAGTTTTTTGGACAACGGCAATGTCAGTGCCGCTGCTTTCGTACATGCGCAACCATTCATGCTCGAAGGAGCGGGAGAAACCAACCAGAGCGACAAGGGCAGCGATGCCCATGCCGATCCCGCAGAGAGTCAACAGAGTCCGCAGGCGTCTTCGCCAGAGATTTTTGCACGCGAACCGGGCGAGGGACAATTGTGTGGTCATAAATATAGGTGGGCGGTGCGATCCTTTGATTGGTACGCGTCATGCGGCTGGAAAATGCGTCGGCAACTCGCATTTATTCTGGCTGAAGCCGGCTGGCAAATCTCAAGGGTGTCGCCTTCCTGAGGCACGTCATTCTTGTGCTGGCCGGAAGGTTCCGATAAGAATCACATCGGCGCGTCAGGATGTCCCTTATAATTGACGCCGTTCTCAGTGTCCAAAAGAAATCAGAGCTGGAAGGAGCACCCGATGCGATTTATTGCCGTTGTTACGCTTGCCCTCGGATTCCTCATCGACATTCCCGCCCTTACGGCGCAGGTCGGCCAACCGAGGGTGGACCAGATTTTCGCCGCTTACGACAAGGCAGGTTCTCCGGGCTGTGCACTTGGCGTGATACAGGACGGAAATTTTATTTATCGCAGGGGTTACGGTGAGGCCAGCCTGGAGCTTGGAGTTCCGCTTTCGCCTGAGTCGGTTTTTTACATGGGCTCGGTGTCGAAGCAATTCACTGCTGCCAGCGTTGTGTTGCTGTCCGAACAGGGGCTTCTTTCACTGGACGACGACGTTCACAAATACATTCCGGAACTCCCCGATTATGGACACCCGATCACGCTGCGGGAAATGCTGCACCATACCAGCGGGCTGCGGGACTTCCTGACGCTGACAGAAATTTCCGGCCGCCACTATTCCGATATCCATTCTGAAGCTGAAATGCTCAACTTGGTCGAGCGCCAGAAAGGCCTCAACAACATTCCCGGAGATGAATACATTTACAGCAACACAAACTTTTTTCTGCTTGGCGAAGTGGTAAAGCGTGTCAGTAAAATGTCGCTGGCCCAATTTGCCGCCGAAAACATTTTTCAGCCGCTAGGAATGATACACACTCGATTTTACGACGACCGTACCGTAGTTGTTCCCGGCCGGGTTGCCGCTTATGCGCCCGGGAAGAATGGCAAGTTCCTGGTAGATTGGTCGACAAGTTATGACGCCGTGGGCGCGGGTGGGCTGATGAGCACGGTGAACGATCTACTTTTGTGGGACAGAAATTTTTATAACAACAAGCTGGGAAAAGGACCGCTTATCCAGGAGATGGAGACCCGCGGAGTATTAAATAACGGCAAGAAAATCAGCTATGCGCTTGGCCTGGTAATAGGCACATATCGTGGTTTGCCAACCGTGGAACACGAGGGAGCACTGTTCGGATATCGTACTGTAATTTCGCGCTTCCCGGAGCAGCACTTCACCGTGGTAGCTCTTTGTAATGTGTCGAGTGCACAGACAAGCAGCCTTGCGCACAAGGTCGCTGACGTGTATCTCGCAAAACATCTGGCGCCACAGCCGAATGCATCGCAAACTTCCAACAATCCTAACTTTCCCGATCCAGGCCGCTTTGCCGGTACATATCTGGATACGCAGAAACAGCTTCTGGATTCGTTCACGGCTACCGACGGCAATCTCACGTACCGGAATACGAAACTCCGCCACGTGGGAGCGAATCAATTTAAGGATGCTGGCACTGGCACGATCACGTTCGATGATTCCCACGGCAGTATGAAGGCAACAATTGTGACAAACAACGGGATAGATTTTAAGGGCAGCAGGATTGAAGAGCCGCGCCTTAGCACCGCCGACCTGGCGGAATTTGCTGGACAGTATAAAAGTGGGGAACTCGACGCGACCTACAATTTGTCGATCGACAAGGGAACTTTGACGCTTCGGTGCAACTGGAATCCACCGCTAAAACTCACTCCTATCGCGCAAGATGAGTTCGACAGCGGCGCCTATGGGATACTTGTATTCCATAGGGATGCCAATCATCGAATTTCTGGGCTAAGCGTGTTCACACTGAACGCTCGCAATGTCGGTTTCGAGAAGACTAGTTGAGGCGCAGCGCTAGTTCCTGAATGTCTTTTCCGGACGTCGAGTGAACCGAATCGCCGTCCCGGACGGAGCCCTTAAGCGTGACTATTGCCGCAAAATGCTTCGGCATCTCACATATATGCCGTACAGCTCTCACAGCAGAGATCTATTCCTGCTGATGACCGTTCCCATGATGGGACGGAGACAGGTTCTACCATCCTGGTCCCGGTACGAACAATACTGTCATCGCCAGCAGATGGCCATTCGGGATAACAACGATGGTGATGCCAGATGTGACCTGGCCAACTTCGCTGTTTATCGAGTGACCAGCCTTCCTGGAAGTCACCAAAATTGCGATATCCTTCAATGGCCACAGAGCTGAACCAACCATAGAACTGCATATTGCCCGGCAAGTCAACGAAGAAGATGGCAATCTGTTTCATGCTGAGCATCTCCGTCGCTTGCAGTTCACAACCGGTCACAAGCTATATGACATTGAGATTCACGATGGGTGCTTTGTTCCACAATACTGCCTTTTGGGCCATATATCACAAGAGTTGATTTTGGAAGAGGATCGGGGTTGTTGGCGAATAGGATTGGGTATCTGTTCCGCAGGAACTCGCTTCCCGTCCATGCGAAATTTTCCTTCAGATATTGTCAAAGACTAACATTTCCTTGGGCTCAGTATTGCTGGGGCCCGATCATGGTATATAGAAAATAATCAAAACAAACGACCGTTGCGGCCAAGTGCTCGCAACGGTCTAAAAAGTACCAACGTTTCAAGAGGCGATTCCGAATATACAGGTGCCGCATTTGCCTGTCTTGGATCGGAAGATGGATGACAGCCTGAACCTTTCGATGGATGCTGGTTTGAGGACGCCGCCTACAGTTCGCGCTACATGGTCAGCTTCGACGCGCTGGATCGTTCCAAGCTATGCGTGGCCGGCTGCGGCCTTTATCCGCGTTTACCGACGGCTTCGCTGGCTTTCGCTGACATTCGTGATAATTAGTTGGGTCACAGCTCATGCACTGAATCCAGATCGAAAGCTTAGCCAATATGGCCGGCAAATCTGGCAGACAGACAGTGGTCTACCGCAGAATTCCGTGCGTGCGATTCTACAGACCCGCGATGGGTATCTCTGGTTCGCAACCCGCGAAGGTTTGACTCGATTCGATGGGATTGATTTCACCGTCTACAACCGTCCGAATACTCCTCAGCTACTCAGCAATAACATCCGAGGCTTGCTTGAAAGTCGAGACGGAAACCTGTGGATCGGTACAGCGGATGGTCTTGCAAGGTGGAACGGTTCCAATTTCACGACTTTCACAAAGGCGCAGGGCTTACCGGACAACAGCGTTTGGAGCATATTTCAAGACAGCCGCGGTGGAATATGGGCAGTCACGGCAGGTGGCGTTGCTCATTACAGTGAGGGCCATTTCATCCCGTATACGACGGATCAGGGACTCTCGAGCAATACTGTTAATGCTCTGACAGATGGCCCGGATGGTTCCTTATGGGTGGCAACGGACGATGGACTCAATCAAATCCGCGATGGACGTGTTGCGCGAGATGTCACTGGCGCTTCGCCGCGAAGTGATATGATCCACGCGATTGCAAGCGATTCATCAGGCAACCTGTGGCTCGGCACACAGAATGGGCTGCAGCGACTATCCGACGGAAGGCTTTTTACCTATAGGATCGCCGACGGGCTGCCCGACAGCGAAGTGGATGTCCTGTTCGCGGACCGCTCAGGAAATATCTGGATCGGTACTCCCTCCGGCCTTGCGGTCATGACAAATGGAAGACTGAAGACCTATACCACCAGGGACGGTCTGCCGGGCAATCAAATCCAGACCCTTTACCAGGACCACGAGGGAACACTCTGGGTGGGTACAAATCACGGAATTGCCCGGATTATCCACGGAGCGATCAGCTCTTTCTCTGCGAAACAGGGTTTATCTGAAAACCTGATACTTGCGATTTATGAAGATCGCGAGGGCTCCCTGTGGGTCGGCACGGAATCGGGCGGCGTCGTAATCCTGCGAGATCAAAAGTTCAGCACTCTGACATCCAACGACGGTCTATCCGCCGATCTTGTGAGTACCGTCCTGCAGGGTCGTCCGGGGCAAATCTGGATCGGCACCGATGGCGGCGGCCTCGATGGTTATGATGGCACCCATGTGGCAGTCTTCAAAGAGAAGCAAGGCCTTACCAGTGATACGGTCCTTTCCCTCGCCGAAGATGAAAAGAGGAATTTGTGGGTCGGTACTCCCGATGGTCTGAATCTCATGAAGAATGGGCGGGTAGTTTCGCCGATCTCCGCCGATCTTTTGCCGGATCAATTTATCCGTTCGATTTTGACAGATTCGGATGGTTCTTTGTGGGTTGGCACGAGGCATGGACTAGCACATATTCAAGGCGGCCGGTCGACCATCTATACGCAAGCCGGTGGACTAGCCAATGACTTTGTCGGAGCCCTGATGGAAGGCCCCGACGGCAGCTTATGGATTGGGACGCTGCATGGTCTTAGCCATTTTCAGCAGGGAAGGTTCAAAAACTATACGACAAAGAATGGACTTTCGAGCAACGTCATCACCGCTTTGTATCAGGATCCGCAAGGCAATCTATGGATCGGCACGAACGGGGAAGGTCTTAATCTTCTCCGCAAAAGCAATACGCAGGATGAGATTCAGTCCTTCCCGGAAAATCTTGGACTTCCGGATGTCATCGACGGAATTCTGGAAGATGACACGGATCACCTCTGGATCAGCTCGAATACAGGAATTTTCCGAGTGGGCAGCAGCGATCTGATTGGCGTGGCGACTGGCCGAATCCGTACTTTGCCGATCACCTCCTATGGAACAGCGGACGGCATGAAGATTCGCGAGTGCAGCGGGATTGGCCATCCCTCTTCATGGAAGACCAGTGACGGGACCATGTGGTTCTCCACGCTGAAGGGCGTTGCATGGATCAATCCGGAAAAATTCCAGCGGAACGTCGTCCCCCCACTGGTTGCCATCGAGCAGGTTTCTGTAGACGACGAGAACATGGCTCTGAATGGGCCGATCGAAATCAGCCCTGGACATTCAAGATTTTCCTTCCGCTATGCCGGACTTAGTTTCGTGGCCCCGCAAAAAGTGAGCTTCAAATACCGGCTCTTGGGCTTTGACCACTCGTGGATCGATGCCGGCACGCGCCGGGTAGCCTATTATACGAACATCTCTCCTGGAAAATTCCGCTTCCAGGTGCTGGCAGCCAATAACGACGGGGTGTGGAGCACGACTCCCGCATCGTTCGCATTTCGGGTCGAGCCATACTTTTACCAGACATACTGGTTCGATCTCTTGTGTGCCACGCTGATTTTTCTTATCGGCTGGCTTGCCTATCGCTGGCGGGTTCACCAGGTTGAGTCCCGTTTCAGCGCCGTGCTTGCGGAGCGCACACGCATCGCCCGCGAAATTCACGATACGCTCGCGCAGGGATTCGTTGGAATCTCGGTCCAGTTGGAAGTCGTAACACAGATGCTTACGACTTCGCCGCAATCTGTCCGCGAACAGTTGAACCGGACCCGCAAGCTGGTCGGGGAGAGCCTCGCCGAGGCGCGGCGTTCTATCTGGAACCTTCGCTCCAATGAAGCCGGGGCAATCGACTTTGCGTCGAGGTTCTCCAACGCCATTCAACAGCGAACAGATGGTAAGCTGCTGGAGACGAATATTCAATTCACCGGAGCCTATCGACCACTCCCCGAGGAGATTGAATCGGAACTGCTTAAAATTGCGCTCGAAGCAGTCGCAAATGTTCTCCAGCACGCAAAAGCGACGCGCATAGAAATCCATCTGCAATACGAAACTGCACGACTGCATATGCGGATCACGGACGACGGTACCGGATTTGTGGAGGACATGGCTGCCTCCCGACAAGAAGGCCACTTTGGACTGATCGGAATGCGCGAGAGGGCGACGGCGATCGGAGGGACCTTCAGGGTGGACAGCAGTCCCGGAACCGGCAGCCGGATATCCGTAGAATTGCCGCTTGACTAATTACGAGTAGAGAACGGCAGGTCACGCTCGATAGCTTGGAATGAATATGGTTAAGAAAAAGAAATTCGATGCCTGACTCGATCAAGATAATGGTAGTGGAAGATCACCATGTGGTCAGACAAGGTCTCGTCGCCTTGATCAATGGTGTGCCGGGAATGCGCGTGGTAGCGGACACTGCCGATGGCCGACAGGCGCTGGAGCTGTTTCAACAGTATCAGCCGGACGTCACTTTGATGGATTTACGTTTACCGGGCATAAGTGGGGTCTCGACCATAACCCGCATACGCAGTCGGTTTCCTCAGGCACGTATTATCGTATTGACAACTTATGACGGAGATGAGGATATTCACCACGCACTGGAGGCTGGCGCTCGTGGCTATCTCTTAAAAGGAATGTCAAGTAATGAACTCATGGACGCTATCCGCGCGGTCCACTCCGGTAAATCGAGAATTCCGTCAGAGGTCGCGGAGCGCCTCGCTGAACGAATGTCGAGACCATCGCTTACGGATCGAGAGTTGGATGTTCTGCGCCAAATAGTCTCCGGAAAATCCAATAAGGAGATTGGCCGGGAGTTGGCTATTTCCGAAGCAACGGTGAAAACCCACATCAACAACATTCTTGGGAAATTGGGTGTAACCGACCGGACTCAAGCCGTTACCACCGCGTTGCAGCGCGGTATCGTGCACTTTGAGTAAGCCTTCTTTTAGAGGGGAGTTGGGGTTTTGTATGAGACGTCGAATAGTCACAACTTCTCTCGTTGCATTCATCACATTATCGCTTGCGGTGCATATTTTCGCTGCCAATGTCTGGCGTTCCGCTACGGAGAAGGAATTGAGTACATGGGTTCCAGCCAAGGCGCTGGTTGTCAAAGAGCGTATTGAAACGGAATTCCGCACTGCATCTGGAATCGTAGACAGTGAAGGACGATATGTGGCGGGCGTTGTTCTGATCACTGCCGGGTACTCGGCGAACGGAAAGTATTCGAATTTCCTGGTTACGCAGGTTCCACTGAAAATAGGAACCGCCTTCTTGCAACCCGGGGAATACGTGTTCGGATGGCATCGTGTGAACGACAGCCTGCAGGTCTTATTTTATGAGGCCGCTTCCGGAAGATACCTTGGCGAGGTTCTGGCAAACCGCGATGACACGCATCGAAGAATTGAATCCTTTCAGATTCTCCCACCAAGCGAGCACTCGCTGATGCTGATTGGCCGCTTCGCCTTTCATTATCAATTTGCGAGGTAAACCTGGCTCGGATCAGTTACGTAGTCTGGCTGGTTTCTTCCACATTTTTCTGATTCAGAAGAATAAAGGGACAGGATCGCCCACTGGACGCAAGCTGGTAGAGCTTCCAGGTTTTTCTGGAGCCGGTGATGTCGGGCTGCATCTTCTCCATCAAAAGTTGTAATCAAATCTCCACCTTGAGTTGCTTGACCATTCTGTCTCAATCTAGGAAGCTTGGCGAGCAAGCTCTACATACGAATTGCGGTTTCCACTGCTCGAACAGATATGGTGTATCGGGGCGATGCGCGACACCCAAAAGGAGAAGGAAACTGACAAAACATCGGCTGGCGGGACTTGTGGCGCTGTCCTTTTTCCTTGCATCGTTACTCGGAACAGGGAACGCTCAATCCACCGCCGCGAACCAGCCAGTGAGCGTTTCCGTGTACTATCAGGCGCGCGTGGATGTATGGCAGTCGTTTGCTGCGCCACCAGAATCGAATACGTATAGTTATCTTGAATCGCTGCTGCGTGTCGGCGTGGCGCAGCGAATCCATCGTTGGGATTGGAAATTGGAACTGTCACAGCCAGCGGTGCTTGGTTTACCGGACGATGCCGTATCGCCGGTGAGCGCACAAGGCCAGCTTGGCCTGGGCGGAACCTATTATGCTTCCAACGGAAACAATTCCGACCCAGCCGCAGGGTTTCTGAAGCAGGCCTTCCTGCGCTATCGATTTGCCGGCGAGGACAAGAACTTGCGCGTGGGGAGATTTGAATTTTTTGGAGGGCAGGAAACGCAGCCGAAGAACGCGACCATCCGCTGGCTGCAGAACAACCGCATCCAGCAGCGGCTAGTGGGTAACTTTGGTTTCACCAACGCCCAGCGCAGCTTCGACGGAATCGACGGCCACTACGGCGCGGGAACTTGGGACCTGACGGGCATGGCGGGGCGTGCCGATCAGGGTGTCTTTAATATGAACGGAAATCCAGAACTGAACGTCGATCTGCAATACCTTGCGTTCACGAAGTCGCAATGGAATGGCCGCGTGCTGTGGCGCACTTTCGGCATCGGATACCATGATGGACGGACAGGGATCACGAAAACAGATAATCGCCCGCTTGCAGTCCGCCAAGCGGACCACAAGAACATTAGGCTGGGCACGTATGGCGGCGACTTGCTCGCTGCGATTCCAGCAGGACCCGGAAATTTCGATTTTTTGTTTTGGGGAGCGTTGCAGAATGGCAATTGGGGCGAGCTCAGCCATGGCGCCGGAGCGGTTGCTGTCGAAGGCGGATATCAGTGGAGTAAGGTCGCGACCTCGCCATGGCTGCGGGTGGGCGCATTTCGCAGCACAGGAGATACCAATCCCCTGGACAATGAGCATCATACGTTCTTTCAGATTTTGCCCACGCCTCGTGTCTATGCCCGCTTCCCTTTCTACAATCTGATGAACAGTGAAGATCGGTTTGTGCAAGTGATTGACACACCGGCAAAACATCTCATCCTGCGCAGCGATGTTCACGGCTTGCAGCTCACCTCCAACAATGATCTCTGGTATCAAGGCGGCGGCGCTTTTGACAACAAAGTGTTTGGGTACACGGGACGTCCCAGTAACGGACATTCCTCCTTTGCTACCACAGCCGATCTCAGCGCAGACTGGCAGACCACTCGATCCATCGGTGTGAACTTTTACTATGCCCGCGCGTGGGGCAAGAGTGTGATTTCGGCAATCTACCCAGCCGGCGAGAACGCGCAGTTTGGGTATGTGGAACTCGTCTATCGCTGGGGAGTTAAACAAAGCCATAGATAGATGAGCATCCATCCGCCACCGGATGGAAAGACAGAAGAACGGCAATATTCCAGCCGGAAAAGGCTCGGAAGGCGGTGATAAAAAATGAGGCGTCTCCTAATCGCTTTGTGCGTCGCGCTGGCCGCGAGCGCCGTCTATCTCTACGCATTTCCCACTGCCAACCTGGTCTATGAGGGGACGGTCGCTCTTCATATTATTCTCGGCTCCATCTTTATCGTCTGTGTAGGCCCCGGAATTGGAAAGTTGCTGCGGGGAAGAAGCCGCCTCGAACAAGCCGGCTGGATTGTGCTTGCCCTAGGTGGCGTCGCCGGCGCAGTCCTGGTCTATACGGGCACACGCCGCCAGCAATGGTCGATCCTCTACACCCATGAAATTGTCTCCATACTCGCAGTGGCGATCCTGCTCGCTGTGTGGGCGGGGAACCGGGGCTGGCTGCGGCATGGCGGCACAAAAATTTTTCTGCGCGTGACGACATCTCTTGTACTGGTCGCCGCGGTTGCCGCGGGGGCCTGGTGGCTGCGTACCGTTCCCTGGCAACGCGAGCATACGATCCACAACACCAGTATCGCGCCGGCCGATCAAGCCGGCGAAGGCGGCGGCCCGAAGAGCCCATTCTTCCCGAGCGACGCGGAGACTTATACGGGAAAAGTTGTGCCCACGGATTATTTCATGGACTCCGCAACCTGCAAGACCTGCCATGCCGACATTTACAAGCAATGGGCAAGCTCGGCGCACCACTTCTCCTCCTTCAACAATCAGTGGTACCGGCAGGCCATCGTCTATATGCAGCAGGTGGACGGCGTGCAAGCCTCCAAAGTTTGCGCCGGCTGCCACGATGCGGCGCTATTCTTTCCGGGAAATTTCAATACGCCCATTAAGAATCGGCTCTTTACACCCGCGGCGCAGGCCGGAATGGGATGCGTGGTCTGCCACTCCATCCGCATGGAGAAGAGCTCCATGGGCAACGCCGACTTCGTTCTGGAGTATCCCCAGCTGCAACGGCTGGTGGCGAGTAAAAATCCGATCGTGCATCATCTGATTGATTATCTGATCGAAGAAGATCCGGAACCGCACCGGCGAACATTTCTCAAACCTTTCCTGAGGGGAAGCCAGTCTGCGGTATTTTGCGGAAATTGCCACAAGGTGCATCTCGACGTGGCCGACAACCATTATCGCTGGATTCGCGGATTCGACGACTACGATAACTGGCAGGCAAGCGGTGTCTCCGGGTTTGGAGCGCGCTCCTTCTATTACCCGCCCAAATCACTGGATTGCGAAGATTGTCACATGCCGCCCACGCCTTCCAATGATGCTGGCAATGTAAATGGGATGGTGCACTCGCATCGCTTCATTGCGGCCAACACTGCGCTGCCCTTTGTAAACAGGGATGAAGTGCAGCTGAAAGACACCGAGGCCTTTCTGAAAGACAAGAAAGTCCGCGTGGACATTTTCGCCATCTCTCCAGAGACAACGGCCAATAGTCTGGCCAATAACAACGTGGCCTACACTACGCCTCAATTGGCGACTACCTTTGCGGTCGGTGAAGAATCTGAGATGAAATCGCCTACTGGCTCGGCCGGGGGGCCTCCAGTCACTCCAGTGACTGCGCCTCTGAACCGCGTGCAGGCCGTGGTTCGTGCAGGCGACACGGACCGGGTCGATGTGGTGGTGCGCACTTTGGCGGTCGGACATTTCTTTCCTGGTGGAACAGTGGACGCTTTCGATTGCTGGCTTGAGTTAAAGGCAACGGATGACACCGGACGCGTTCTTTTCTGGAGCGGCATGGTTGAGGACAACGGGCACGGGCCGGTCGAGCCGGGCGCGCACTTTTATCGTTCATGGGCAATCGACGCGCACGGCAATCCCATCGACAAGCGCAATGCCTGGGCAGCGAGGGCGACCATTTATGCCCACCTGATTCCTCCGGGCGCGGCGGACACGGTTCATTTTCGCCTGCACATTCCCAAAGATGTGCGGGGAACCATTCATCTGCAAGCCAAGCTGAACTATCGCAAATTTTCCTGGTTCAACACTCACTTTGCTTTCGCCGGAGTTTCCGAGAGTACGGGCGCGCATGACGTCACACCCTCCTACGATGACCGTCGCATGGTCTTCACCGGAAGCACCGGCAATGTTTCGGGAAAGATCAAAGCCATTCCAGACCTTCCGATCGTTGTAATGGCTAGCGCCAACGCGGATCTGACGGTACTGCCTCCAAATGCTCCGAAACCCGCTCAGCAGGTCGTGCTGAACAAGGCGGACTGGCAGCGTTGGAACGATTACGGTATCGGGCTGTTGCTGCAGGGAGATTTAAAGGGAGCGGAGGCAGCCTTTGAACGCGTCACGCAGGTAGACCCGACCAATCCCGACGGATGGGTCAACATTGGGCGAGCGCGCGTTCTGGTTGGCAATATGGCAGGTGCGCGGGTCGTGCTCGACAAGGCATTGCAGCTTTCTCCACATCTTGCGCGGGCGCACTATTTCTACGCGCGCGTGCTGCGGCAGACAGGCGATTACGATGGCGCCATCGCGCAGCTCCTTCAGGTTCTGCAACAATATCCGGAAGATCGCGTAGTCCGCAACGATCTGGGGCGTGTGTATTTTCTGCAACACAAATACGCCGCGGCGCAGGCCCAATTTAAGCAAGCACTGGCAATCGATCCCGAGGATCTGGAAGCGAATTACAACCTGATGCTGTGTGAAACGGGCATGAACAATCCGGCCATGGCACACCAGTATGAACTACGCTATCTGCGATTCAAAGCGGATGAGTCCGCGCAGGCCCTGACCGGCCCGTATCTGGAGAAACATCCGGACGACAACCGGGAGAGGCAGCCGATTCACGAGCATATATCAGTTCCTCTGCCGATTGAAAATTCTCCCGGCAAGCATGTTGAAACATTTGCAGGCACACTTTCGGGCCATGCCTCCGGATGGGCCGTCCTGCACAGAGGCGCCAATTGATGCACAGAAGATCTGAAAGTTCCAACTTAATGGAAGAAAATCAGCACCCGCATAGACGGACATTTCTGAAGCTCACCGGGGCTGCGCTTGCGACATCCTGGCTTGGTTCTCTGTCATATTCGATCGGCGAGGCGGCAATTGGCGGGGCTTCAACTTCAGAAACTTCATCCGTCGCGAAACACTCGCCCGCAGAGAAAGGTCCATCCGACTCCGGCGAGCGCATTCACTTTGAAGACATCACCCACGCCGCAGGCATCCGTTTCGTTCACAACAACGGCGCTTTCGGCAAAAAATATTTGCCGGAGACCTTGGGATCCGGAGTCGGTTTTATCGACTATGACAACGACGGATGGCAGGATATTTTCCTGGTCAACGGGATGGACTGGCCCGGCCATTCGCATCGCGTCACCACATCAGCGCTCTACCATAACAACCGTGATGGCACATTCACCGACATCACCCGGAAAGCTGGCCTGGCGATCCCGATGTACGGCATGGGAGTCGCAGTCGCAGACTACGACAATGACGGCCACGACGATTTGTTTGTGACCGCGTATGGTCAGAATCATCTCTTCCACAACAATGGCAACGGAACCTTTACCGACGTCACAAAGCGAGCCGGATTATGGGGAATCGATGAATTCAGCACCAGCGCCGCCTGGCTGGACTATGACCGCGACGGTCATCTGGACCTGCTCGTCGCCAACTATGTCGGGTGGACTCCACAGGACGACCTGTATTGCTCGATGGATGGCAAGGAGAAATCATACTGCACACCGGAGTCCTACAAAGGCGTTTCGGTGCGACTATGGCGCAATCGTGGGGATGGGACATTTGAAGATGTCACCCATAAAGCTGGTCTTTATGACGCGACTTCAAAGAGTCTCGGGATCGCCATTTTCGACGCCAATCAGGATGGCTGGCCGGACATCGCAATCAGCAACGACACCCAGCCGAACAAGCTCTACATCAACAACCGCAACGGCACTTTTACGGAGAAGGGCGTAGTCTCCGGAATAGGTTTTAGTGAGGATGGCGTTGCGCGCGCTGGCATGGGCATCGATGCCGCCGACTACAACCATTCCGGCTATCCCAGCCTGGCAATCACGAATTTTTCCAACCAGATGATTTCCCTCTACCAGAATCAAAAGAACGGCTTGTTCGTCGATATCGCTCCTCAGTCGGAGGTTGGACGCAAGAGCCTGCTGACGCTGGGCTTTGGCTGTTTCTTCTTCGACTACGATCTGGATGGATGGCTTGATCTCTTCATTGCCGATGGCCATCTGGATCCGGCAATCGAGAAGGTGCAGCAACAGGTGCACTACGCGGAATCTCCACACCTCTTTCACAATGAAGGAAACGGCAGGTTTCGGGATGTCGCGGCGGAGATGGGCAAATCGTTCGATCAAAGGCGTGTCGGCCGCGGCGCAGCATATGGAGACATCAACAACGATGGCGCGCTGGACCTGATCATGACAACCAACAACGGGCCTGCGGTGCTGTTTCGCAACTCAGGCGCAACCAACCATTCCTTGCGCGTCAAGCTATGGGGAACGAAATCCAATCGCAACGGACTCGATGCGGTGGTCTTTATGAAATCCGCGCAGACCAGCCAGAAATTAACGATGCGCAGCGGATCGAGTTATCTTTCGTCGAGCGAACTGGTGCTCACCTTCGGACTCGCCCAATCCGAAAGGGCCGACTTGGTGGAGATTCACTGGCCGAGCGGAATCACGCAGCGACTGAGGAATGTAAACGCGGGTCAGACCATCACAGTGCGGGAAGACACAGGAATTGTCCACGCCGAATCATTCCGGAAACGCGCTTCCTGAAAAGATTGCTCCAGTGAAAGAGATAGAAACTCGGGGGGCGAAGCTTATAACCAATACGTCCACCGCCACGCGGTGTGCCTGTTGATTGTCAATGCGACGCTGTAGAGCACTGTACGCGCGTCCAGCTTGGAGTCAAAAAGAGCCGCCATCCCATGCCGGCCCGCGGAGAGGACGCCCTGCTTTTGCGCCCGAAAGCTTGCCGTGGTCGTATTCAAGCTGACCATTTACGAACACGTCATCCACACCTGCGGAAACCTGATTGGAATTGGTGTATGTGGCGCGATCCATGATGGTCGCGGGATTGAAGATCGTAATGTCCGCGTAGTAGCCGATCTTGATAAGCCCACGGTCCGTCATATGTTCCCGCTGCGCAGGCATCGACGTGATCTTTCGGATGGCCTCAGCAAGCGGCATCAGGTGCTCGTCGCGAACGTAGAAACCAAGGAAGCGCGGAAACGCGCCCCACGCTCGCGGATGGTTGTGCGGTTCAAAGAGCGGCCCATCGAGCGAAGTCTCGTTCGCATCCAGGCAAATTGATGTCCATGGCTGTTTGAGCCCGTAGATCAGGTCCTTCTCGTTGGCGATGAAGTAAAGGGCTCCTGTCTGCGCTTTGTCGGCGAGGACGAAATCCATCAATGCGTCGATTTCCGGCTTCCCTTCCGCTCTTGCCATCTGCGCCACAGTCTTGCCGTCGTATTTCTTGAGCGCAGGGTTCTGGACGCCGGAAATGAGAACGCCCGATCCTCCGCCGCTGTCGTGATACAGGTTTTCCCAGTCCTTATGGTCGGTGCCCATCTCGCTTTTGATGCGTGCCCTGTCCTTCGGATTGCGCAAACGCTCGAACAGCTTGTCCGCTCCGCCGTCGGCCACCCATGGCGGCAGCGCGGAAGCCAGAGCCGTTCCACCTGCGAGATAGGGATACTGATCGGCGCGGATGTCGAGCCCTGCGTCGCGCGCGGCCTGGATCTTTGCGACAACTTGCGGCATGGTGCCCCAACGCGGTTTGCCACTCGCCTTCAAATGGAAAATCTCTACGGGCAGTCCAGCTTCACGGCCAATACGGATCGCTTCATCCAGCGATTCCATTTCCGTCGCTCCCTCACTGCGCATGTGCGTCGCATAGATTCCGCCGTATTGTGCGGCAACCTTCGCCAGCGCGATCAATTCATCCGTTTTGGCATACGAGCCAGGCGGATAGATCAACGCAGTGGAAAGCCCGAGCGCCCCATCCTTCATTGCCTGCGCCACCAATGCTTTCATCTGGTCGAGTTCGGCGGGCGTTGGAGCGCGATCCACATCGCCAACCACGGCTTCCCGCACCTGTGCCGCGCCAACGTAGGTGCCGATATTGAGCGGAGTGCCATTCTTTTTCAGTCGTTGAAAATAACCATCGAGAGTTGTCCAGTCGACCGTGAGATGGTTAGCATCCAGGGCAGGCTTAAGCCCCGCGAGCGTCTTTGCATCCTGCGGTGCGATCGAGCCGCCTTCACCTGTGATCTCGGACGTGATCCCTTGCGATAGTTTGCTTAACGAGCGGTTGTCTACCAGAAGGGCCATCTCCGACTGCCCAAGCATGTCGATGAAACCCGGCGAAACAATCTGGCCGGTTGCATCAACCACTTTTTTGGCCTGCGCGCCATCGAGTTTACCGATCGCCGCGATGCGGTCCCCGCGGATTCCAATGTCGGCTGCATACCAAGGCCCTCCAGCGCCATCGAGAATGTGTCCGTTCTTGATGATGACGTCGAATGGCGCAGCCTCGCCTGCGGGTGTGGAATAGATTGCCGTGGCAATTTCACCCAGCGCCTGGCCGACGATCTTTTCGGGAGCGTCCGAATCATCTGAGGGCAACGAAACGCGATTGGCGTATGCCGCAAATGCGAGGTGACGTCCGTCGGCGGTTGTCATATAGCCCGCCAGACCTTTGCCGGTCAGCATCAAATTCTTGTTCAACGCATCGTAGGCGCCAAAGGTGCCCGTTTTGGCAAAGACGTGTCCAGCCGCCGGCGAATTCACTTCGATGTTCCAAAGCGTCCCATCACGGCCCAGAATCGGGAGCGCTTTTTGGAAAAGAGGAAAGGCTTTCTGCTTCGCCATGAACGCGAGGTAATGCGCCATGAAATCCGGCGTAAAAAAGGCCGATTGCGCACCGCCCGCGCCATCTCCTTGCGAAGCGCCACTCAGGTCTAAGCCCGCCTTGGCAAGAAAATTGTGTTCCAGATCGAAACCGGCCTGTTCGGCATCTTGTGTTTTGTGACTGAGGACTGCGCCGAGAATAAATGGCGTCGTGCTGGCATGCAGATTCTGGCTGACTTTTAACGTCACCTTAACTTCTTCCGACAGAGGCGGAGAGATGTGCTCCGCAACCACATTCCCATTCGTATACGAAGCGGCGAGCGTTTTGAAATCCGGCTTGCTGGTGAATACCGGAAGTTTCGCCTGGACGCCCTTCGCGCGCAGAGCTTCAACAAATGTAACCTGAGCGAAGCGGCTCGGTTGTGGAACCGCATAGGGGTAGAGAATGGAGGGGCCGTTCAGCGGAAATTTTCCACTCACCGTCACCGTATGCGAGCCGTCAGGATTGGTGACGTCCACCGGCGGGTTGATATCCGGCTTCGAACCGGCTGGTCCAGTGGTGATCTGGTTGACAAATGTTACATATGAGGTTGCCGGTGAAATGTGCAATGTGGCAGCGGCGCCTTGCTTGCTACCCGGCGAAACCGTCACGTCCACAATGTTGTCGTTCACCGAAATCGGCGAAATCACGATCCCAGTCCCGAGGTCGCGTTCACCTTCGGGAAACAAGGTTGCGTCCACCAGAACGCGTCCTTCGATACGCTTTACGCCGTGTGCCGCAACCTGCGCTGCAAGCTCCCGGATTACTAGCAGCGGATCGCCCGGAACGGCCTTGACATCCGGAGAACCGCCTCCGTATGCATGATCTTCATTCTCGAACATCAGCGTGCCGTCTGGCTTTATCCGGCCCGAGAGGTTCGGATCGCCGCTCGCTACAAGGACTAAATCGCCCTTCAAAGTGCCGTCTGGAGCGATCGGACCTGTGCGATAGACCCGCGTGCGAAAGCGGTAATCGGGGCCGAGAAGCTCCAGGGCGGTGCCTTCCGTCAGCAGCTTGGTTGTCGAGGCCGGAGTGAAAAGCTGCTGAGGCCGAAGCGAATAGAGAACCTTTCCTTCATCCAGCGAATACACTTCCACGCCGAAGCTTGAATGTTCGTACACGGGCCTCTGGGTGATTGCACGGATTTGCTCGGCCAATGCGGTCGTTTTCTGGGCCGGCATATTCTGCGGCCACGCCACGAACATGGCGAGAACAGCAAGTGAGAACCATAGCATTCTTTTATTCTTCATCGTCCTCATTGGACCTCGATGGTTGGTATGGATGCTCGGGCTACCGCCCTGGGCATTGGGGCCGTTTAAGCTGTGCGGAATCTGCCCGAGTTCTGGATCGAATCGCGCAGGAACTCCCTGAAATTTTACGCGGAGGAGAATTCCTTGCGTCCGTTTCAATGGAAAACACTAGCAACGTTTGTTTGCATGTGTCAACATTTTTCTAAGACTAGCGTCTCTTATTGCGTACTGCGCACCTGTTTATAGGTGTATGAACGCAGTCAACAATTGTTTCATCTTCGTTTGGCTCGTCCGCTTCGGCGGAATGCGGTCGGGATACCGGTTTTGGTGACTTTAGTAAGCCGACAAACTCTTCTAGCTCTGGGCGCCAACTTGCGCTTCGAGCTCGTCATTGAATTTGGCGTTCGGGAACCGGTTCTGGTATTGAGAGGAAATGGGAATCAGGACAGAGAAGCACGTTACATTCCCGCCAGTGACGCGTGCGCTGCGGAAGCAGATTGTGCCTTCATATTTTTGAATGATTCCTTTGCTGATCCAAAGGCCCAATCCTGTCCCCTTGGTAGATTTGGTGCTGAAAAATGGCTCAAAAAGCCTTTTTGCATCTTCCGGTCGTATGCCGGCGCCGGTGTCCGAAATGGAAACGCGCACTCCACCAGGGTGGCTGCGCGTTCCAGAAGATTCGCGCACACCGACACGCAGCCGGCCGCCATCGAGCATCGACTCGATTGCGTTGCAAATAAGATTCAGGAACACCTGTTTCAATTCGCCAGGAAATCCCTGCACGATCCCGTCGCTGCAATACTTCCGGTCAACCGTTATGTTGCTTTTCTCCAATTGGCGCGATTGAAATTCCAAGATGTCGTCCAGAAGAGCAGCAATTGAGACCAGAATGGGCTCGGCGGACTCGCGATAGAAGCCAAGCGTCTGTTTGGTGATGTGCGTCACGCGCGACAGTTCTTCCTCCGCCATCCGGGCATAGTTCCGGGCCTCTTGGTCCAGGGACGGATGTTCCCGCAACAGATAAAAGACATTGGTGATCGATTCCAGGGGATTATTGATCTCGTGGGCCACGATGCCGGCCATTCTTCCCATTGCCGCCAATTTTTCCGATCTGCGGAGGGCTTCCTCGGCCCGCAATTGCGCCGTGATATCGCGGCATATCTCCAAAACGGAGTGCCCCTTTTTTCCATCGCTTTGAAGACTTTTCCGGCAGGCGACAACGATCTCGCGCCCATCCCTTGTGAACTGGATAAGGTTTCCTTCCCAGCGTCTTCCTTCGAGAAGAGTCGCCTCGATTTTCTCCGGCGGAACTGGAAATTTTGTTTCAAGCAGTTGATGCATGTCCCGTCCGCAGGCCTCTTCGGCGCTCCAACCGTACAAAGCCGCAGCTCCGGAATTCCAAAAGCGAATCGCTCCGTTCAGGTCGCGCACGATAATGGCTTCGGAAGCAAGATCCATCAGTTCGGCGCGTTCCCTTAGTACTCGCTCCATCCGCTTTCGCTCGGTAATGTCGATGAACGCTCCGACGGCGCCGCGGACTTTGCCGAAATTGTCAAACAAAGGGTTGGCGCTCGCCAAGGCTTCCGTGACTTTTCCACTCTTATGGTGGATCTCGAGTTCAATGCTGCCAATCGCCGCCGCGCTTGCAGCCGCGCGTCGCAATGGAAGCTCGTCGGAGGTGAGGAGCCTTCCGTCCTGATAAATGTCATATCCAGCTTTGCTGTCGCCGTTCAGGAACAGGTTCTCTCCCGGGCCGACTTCAAGCAACTCGCTCAACGCGGGGTTTCCGACTGTTCTGCGGCAGTGCGGATCGGAGGCGACCGAGACGCCTACCGGCAAAACATTCATGATGGTTTCGAGTTCGGCGATCCTCTGCTGCAACTGATCGTTCAGGTGATGGATCCGCTGCGCACTTTCTCGCAATTCCTCCGTTCGCGCCAGCACCCGCTGTTCCAGCCCGTCATTTAAAACTTCCAACTCCCGCGTTTTCCGGTAAAGATCGGCAAAAAGATTTACTTTGGCCCGCAACAATTCGGGTACGACCGGAACGGAAATGTAATCCATCGCGCCGCGCTCATACCCCTTGATTCGATCGAGATCGGTGAGATGCACGGCGGAAATAAATATAATGGCGATCTTCTGGAAGCGTGGGTGCTCGTGAATCATATCCGCCAACTCAAACCCGTTCAGGTCCGGCATGCTCACGTCCATAAGAATGATGGCAACTTCATTCTTAAGGAGAATATCCAAAGCCTCTTTCGCAGAAGTGGCTGACAGCAGATTCTCCCCCAGCTCGCCCAGTATGGCTTGATAGCTGAGCAGCTTGGCGGGCTGATCGTCGACCATCAGGATATTGACTTGCTGATTCGCGGCCATTGTTTGTTTTCCGATTTTACAAACTGAACTTACCGGTGAAGCCACGTGCGCAGAGTCGAGAGCAACTGTTCCGTGTTTACAGGCTTTGCCAGATACTCGGACGCGCCCGCCTCCAAAGTCTTTTCACGATCTCCCTTCATGGCCTTGGCGGTGAGCGCGATGATCGGCAGACGCCGGAAGGAATCGTTCTGCCGGATCACCCTCATGGTTTCATAGCCGTCCATTACCGGCATCATGATGTCCATGAGAACGATGGAAACATCGGGCATGGAATCGAGTTTGGCAATTGCTCCCTTGCCGGTATCGGCGGTTACCACAGTCATCCCGCGACGCTCGAGGACGCTGCTAAGCGCGAAGATATTGCGGACATCATCATCCACGACCAGCACTTTCTTTCCGATAAGTGCGTCGTCGGAGCGGTGCAGCCGATCCAGCATGTTTTGCTTTTCCTGGGGCAGATTGGCGACAACGCGGTGAAGAAACAGAGCTGTTTCGTCCAGCAAGCGTTCCGGCGATTCGACGCCCTTCACCACCACGCTGCGGGCCAGCACACGAAGCCGTGTGTCCTCCTCCGGTGAGAGTTCTTTCCCTGTGAAGACCACGATGGGAAGGTCCTTGAGGTCCCGCGAATCGCGAAGCCGTTGGAGAATCTCGAATCCAGACATGTCAGGAAGCTTAAGATCGAGCACGACGCAATCGTAAGATTCTTTCGACATCGCGTCGAGAGCACCGGCGCCGGTGTCCGCGACGGTAACGTCGATATCCTCATAGCCCAGCAGCGTGCAAATACTCAGTTGCTCGGCCGGATTGTCCTCCACCACGAGAAGCCGTTTCCGGCGCGGTGCGGCAAAGTCTTTTATCCGCGAAAGCGCCTGGTCCAGAGCCTCCGAAGTTACCGGTTTGGCCACATACGAAAACGCTCCGCTAGCCAAGGCATGGCTCCTGTCCTGATCGAGAGTAAGTATCTGCACAGGAATGTGACGCGTTTCCGGATTTTGTTTCAAATGATTCAGTACCGTCCAGCCAAGCATGTCAGGAAGGAAGACATCCAGCGACACGGCGGTGGGATGAAATTCATGCACCAGCGACAGGGCTTCCGCGCCACGGCTTCCGATTAATACTTTGAACCCCTTGGAGCGGGAAAGATCGCGCAGGATTCGAGCGTAATGGGCATCGTCCTCGACAATTAACAGGACGGCATCGTCAGGCTGCAGATTATCGCGGTCGTCGGGAATCTGCTCGGCCGGAAATTCCGCCAGAACGGTTGGCAAGAAATCTGCTGCCATGGATGGTAGCAATGCCCTGGACTCGTGCGGCTGTGCTGTCACGGCAGAGGGACCGCTATAGATCTGCGGCAGGTAAAGAGTGAATGTACTCCCCTCTCCCGGCGTGCTGCGCAATTGGATTTCTCCTCCAAGCAGACTGGCCAGTTCTCGGCTGATTGCCAGCCCCAACCCGGTGCCGCCGTATTTGCGGCTCGTTCCAGCATCCGCCTGCTGAAAAGCCTCAAAGATGATCCGCTGTTTCTCCTGCGGAATGCCGATGCCCGTATCTCTCACTTCAAATGCTATGACGGAAGTCGCCCGGCTGAGGATTGGGTGATCGCCGCTCCATCCATGATCTGCTTGCGATACGGAGAGTTGTACGCTGCCCTGCGCGGTGAATTTGAAGGCATTCGACAGGAGGTTCTTTAGCACCTGTTGCAGCCGTTTCGAGTCGGTAACGAAGCTCGGGCTGAGTCGAGGATCGGTATGTACTTCGAAGCTGAGCCGCCGATTTTCGGCTTCGTGGCCGAAAGGACGACCAATCATGTCGAGAAGGCTGGCGAAGAACACCTCCTCGGCCTCAACCGAGACAGTTCCGGATTCGATCTTCGACAGGTCGAGGATGTCACTGATCAGATTCAGCAGGTCCGTTCCGGCACCGTGGATCGTGCGGGCAAATTCCACCTGTTTCGCGCTGAGGTTGTGGTCCGGGTTCTCGCTGAGCTGCTGGCCTAGCACCAGAATGCTATTGAGCGGAGTACGAAGCTCATGCGACATGTTGGCAAGGAACTCGGATTTGTACTTCGAGGTCAGCGCCAGCTCTTTGGCTTTGCCTTCGATCTCGCGCCGCGCCTGCTCGATTTCCTGGTTCTTTCGTTCCACTTCAACATTCTGCTCGGCAAGCTGCTGTGCCTTTTGCGCAAGCTGCTCGTTAGTCTGTTGCAGTTCCTTCTGCTGCATCTGAAGCTCGGTCGCAAGTTGCTGAGACTGCTTCAACAGGCCTTCTGTCTGCATCGTGGCTTCAATGCTGTTCAGCACGATACCGATGCTGGCTGTCAACTGCTCCAGAAATGCCAGGTGAGAGGCGGTGAAAGCGCTCAGGGAAGCAAGCTCAATAACCGCCTTGACGCGATTTTCGAACAGCACCGGCAGGATGATGACATTCCGGGGCACAGCATCAAACAGCCCGGACCGGATCGTTATCTGATTGCCGGCCGGCATGTCGTTTATCAGTATGCGGCGCTTCTCTGCCGCGCATTGTCCCAGCAATCCCTCGCTGATGCTGACACGCCGAAGGTGTCCGTCGGAGCCATCGCCCGCGTAGGCGGACAGCAGCACCAGTTCCTGTTCTTCCTCCGTGTCCATCTGATAAATGATGGCTTGATGGGCGTTTACCAGCGGGGCCAGTTCGGAGAGCAGCGTTTTCCCCACCGTCGATAAATCGCGCTGACCCTGCAGCATTCCGGTGAACCGTGCCAGGTTTGTTTTGAGCCAGTCCTGCTCGGTGTTGCGCTCCGTGGTAAGACGGAGATTATTGATCATCGTATTAATGTTGTCCTTCAACTCCGCGACTTCGCCCTTGGCTTCCACCTGGATCGAACGCGTGAGATCGCCCTTAGTGACGGCAGTGGCAACTTCAGCGATCGCGCGGACTTGATTAGTAAGGTTATCCGCCAAAAGGTTGACGTTGCCGGTCAGATCTTTCCACGTGCCCGCCGCACCAGGCACGTTCGCCTGTCCACCAAGCCGGCCTTCCACTCCGACTTCGCGCGCCACCGTGGTGACCTGATCGGCGAACGTGGCCAGTGTATCTGTCATGTTGTTGATGGTTTCCGCCAGCGCTGCTACTTCGCCCTTTGCGTTCACCGTCAGTTTCTGGGTGAGAGCCCCGTTGGCGACCGCGGTGACAACCTTGACGATGCCGCGCACCTGTTCCGTCAAGTTGGCGGCCATGACATTGACGTTGTCCGTCAGATCTTTCCATGTGCCGGCAACACCGGAGACCTGCGCCTGGCCGCCAAGTTTTCCGTCCGTGCCTACCTCGCGGGCCACACGCGTGACCTCGGCGGCGAACGCATTTAGTTGGTCCACCATGGTATTGATCGTGTTCTTCAGCTCGAGAATTTCGCCCTTTACATCGACGGTGATCTTGCGCGAGAGATCGCCGCGAGCCACGGCGGTTGTCACTTCGGCAATATTGCGGACTTGGGCGGTGAGATTTCCGGCCATGGAGTTGACCGAGTCGGTGAGATCTTTCCATGTTCCTGCGACGCCCGGCACGTTGGCCTGACCGCCCAGCCGCCCCTCTGATCCAACCTCGCGGGCTACGCGGGTGACCTCTCCGGCAAACGCATTGAGCTGGTCCACCATTGTGTTAATGGTCTCTTTGAGCAGAAGAATTTCACCGCTCACATTCACGGTGATCTTCTTTGAGAGATCGCCGCTGGCGATAGCGGTGGCGACTTCGGCGATGTTTCGTACCTGTCCGGTCAGGTTGCTTGCCATTGAGTTGACGGAATCCGTCAAATCTTTCCAAGTGCCGCCCACACCGGGCACCTGAGCTTGACCGCCCAACTTGCCGTCCGTGCCAACTTCGCGCGCGACACGCGTGACTTCCGACGCGAATGAACGGAGTTGCTCCACCATCGTGTTGATGGTGTCCTTCAACTCCAAAATTTCACCCTTCACGTCTACGGTAATCTTGCGCGAGAGGTCACCACGTGCGACCGCTGTAGCGACCTCAGCAATGTTGCGCACCTGTCCGGTCAAGTTGCTCGCCATGAAGTTGACGTTATCCGTCAAATCTTTCCATGTGCCTGCAACTCCGAGTACCTTAGCCTGACCGCCGAGCTTTCCTTCCGTACCGACTTCGCGCGCTACTCGGGTAACTTCCCCAGCGAAGCCATTCAGTTGATCCACCATCGTATTGATGGTGTTCTTGAGCTCCAGAATTTCGCCTTTCACATCGACGGTGATCTTGCGCGATAGATCGCCGCGAGCCACCGCAGTTGTCACCTCAGCGATGTTGCGGACCTGACCGGTTAAGTTGCCCGCCATCGAGTTCACGGAATCCGTCAGATCTTTCCATGTGCCTGCAACGCCGGGAACGTTGGCCTGTCCACCTAGTCTCCCTTCGGATCCGACTTCGCGGGCGACACGTGTCACTTCGCCAGCGAAGCGGTTTAACTGGTCGACCATCGTGTTGAGAGTTTCTTTTAATTGCAGAATTTCTCCGCGAACGTCGACGGTAATTTTTCGCGAAAGATCGCCGCTCGCGATCGCGGTGGCGACTTCAGCAATGTTGCGGACCTGGCCGGTTAAATTGCTGGCCATAAAATTCACGTTGTCCGTCAGGTCCTTCCAGGTGCCACCCACACCGGGTACCTCGGCCTGACCGCCAAGCTTGCCTTCTGTGCCAACTTCACGGGCCACACGGGTCACTTCGCCGGCGAACGCATTTAACTGGTCCACCATTGTGTTGATTGTGTCTTTCAGTTCGAGAATCTCGCCCTTAACATCCACAGTAATTTTGCGCGACAGGTCGCCGCGCGCCACGGCCGTCGTCACCTCAGCGATATTGCGCACTTGAGAGGTGAGGTTCCCGGCCATGGCATTCACCGAATCGGTGAGATCCTTCCATGTACCTGCCACGCCCAAAACCACAGCCTGGCCACCAAGCTTGCCATCTGTTCCCACCTCGCGGGCTACACGGGTCACTTCCGAGGCGAAAGAGCGCAACTGATCGACCATGGTGTTGATGGCTTCTTTCAGTTGCAGAATCTCTCCACGAACATCGACTGTGATCTTGCGGGAGAGATCGCCGCTGGCGACCGCTGTGGCAACCTCGGCGATGTTGCGCACCTGTGCAGTTAAATTACCAGCCATGGAATTGACGGAGTCGGTCAGATCTTTCCATGTACCAGCAACACCGGGCACCTGGGACTGACCGCCGAGCTTGCCGTCGGTCCCCACTTCGCGCGCCACGCGTGTGACCTCAGAAGTGAACACACTCAACTGCTGAATCATGGTATTGACGATCTTGGCGGAACGCAGAAATTCGCCTTCCAAGGGGCGCCCATCCACGTCCATCCGCACCGTTTGGGTCAGATTACCCTCAGCAACGGCAGCGATTGCGCGCGTCACCTCCGTGGTTGGCCGCAGAAGGTCCTCGACCAGCGTGTTCACGGAGACCTCCATCTCTCCCCATGAGCCTCTGGACTCATCGAACTTCGCCCGCTCGCGAGTTTTTCCCTCTTTTCCAACGACGTGGCCGACGCGTTTCAGCTCAGCCGCAATCCTCTGATTGGCCATAACAATCTGGTTGAACGAGTCCGCTATTTTTCCCGTGAGGCCGGTCCACGATCCAGGCAACCTCACGGAGAAATCGCCGTCGCGCATGGCCTGCATTCGTTCCAATATGAGCGTGAATTCCGCTGGGCCTGGTTCTGTCGACACTCCGCCGCCTCCATTGCTGTTTCGCGTCCGAATGGAAGCATGTTTCTTGCCGGATTGGACGGGGGTTTCGGATTTACTCATGGTTCTCTCCTGAATATTGGCCGGGCATTCCGGCTAAGCCACGGCAGACGATGCGGAACTAACATCGGGCCGGTCGTGACCGGGCAGACACATGTAACTCGCAAGTGAGATAAGAGCTCGCGGCACTTGGATGCGGGCATCTCGTCGCCAGTTGTACATAGGGACCGCCGGAGCGAACTGCCCCAATGAGGCGAACTAAGAATTCTGCTCGTCACAGAAGTTAGTCCTCCAGTCCAAGGATAGGCGCGGACGAAGCGACCTGGCTCGGATGAAAGCATGCGTTTCTTCGCACCTCAATGCAACGAGCCGCTTCGATAAGCTTTGTCTTAATATGGCAAAAAGAATCCCCCGCAAATCCCGCACCGGATGCGTCGAAGAAATCATAGGAGCGGGTTATATTTGCGTTTGGATTGGTTTTTCACTGCGCAGGCACGTAACGCGCCCTGGTCGCAGCCAGTTTCGCGGCGTATATATTTGTTCATGGCCTGAATTCCACGGGTCAGCTTCCCTGTACGGCATTCGGGCAACATTGGCAGCTTGCCATGGAGCATACAGCGGCTCTCTAATTTGATCAAGCGGCGAACCTTAATCGCCCCAAGCGCCAGAAATCGAAGCTGCCATTTGCGAACAGGCTTGATCTCCTGGAACCTTGACTCACTGGAATCAATGACAGAGAAGAATCAGCAGCCGAAGATGGATGCCTACGACTTCATCCAGGAGCATATGGATAGCGTCCCGCATCTGGAAGCTCTTGTGCTGCTCTGGAATAGCCGGCCTGTTGGATGGACCTGCGAAGAACTTGCTTCCCGTCTGTACATCCCGCCGGAGAAGGTAAGAGATCTGCTCCGGGACCTCGTCCGAATGGAATTAATTGCGGAATCGCGCGGTCAACCTCTGAAATACTCCTACTTCCAGCGATCGGAACAGCAAAACGAAATGATGCAAATGGTGGATGCAGCATACCGGCGCGATCTGATTCGGATTTCGACCATGATACATTCGAGAGCACCTTCCGCGGTACGCGAGTTCGCGCGCGCATTCCGCTTTAAGAAGGAGCGGGATTAGAAGCCTCTCACAGCCTTTTAAAAAGGCTGCACGAATGAACGTTCGCCATCCTATTGCCTCAGGAGAACCGGCTGAATGGCCCCTGCTCTCTACGTTGCTACCTGCCTGACCACTCTGCTGTGCGCCGTTCTGCTCCTGCGCGCGTATGTCATTGTGCGAAGGAGACTGCTGCTCTGGAGTGGGGTGTGTTTTATCGGACTCACCGTTTCAAATCTTCTCGTGATCGCCGATTTGATAATGTTCCCAAAGACCGATTTCTACACGTATCGGCTTGGCTCGGCCGCCATCGCCATGGCGCTCCTGCTCTACGGGTTGATCTGGGAAAGCCAATGAACCCGATATCTCATCCGCTTGCCGACATTTTTCTGCTGGGCTGCATTGCCGCCGCTTCCCTGATTGCCGGATTGTTTTTCCTCCGGTTCTGGAGGTCGACACGGGATCCTTTATTTCTTGCCTTCGCAGCGTTTTTTATCATTCAGGGCGGCAGCAACGCCTTTATCGTGAGCCTCTCCCGTCCAAACGAGGGCAGCCTTTGGATTTTTCTAATACGACTGCTTTCCGTCCTGGTAGTGCTTGGGGCCATTCTTTGGAAAAATACCGGCAAGCGCTGAGCCGCAGGGTTTCATTGACCCCGAACTGCGAACGCTTTCCGGCAGAGTGCTCTCACCCAAATTCCAGACTTGCCGTCGGGCATCGGGCCCTCAGCTCTTGTTGCAGCTTCGCGAGATAGTGTTGGCGCGAAATAGAGGAGGAATGTGCCAGGAAACTTGCGGCCGCGCAGAAATTCTTAGGCCGAATCTGTGAAGTTGTTTGTATTTTTTGTCTAAGCAAGGATTTCGAACTGAAGGCTGCATCACGGCCGGAAAATTATTGAGCGTGGTTAAGAATGGCAGCCAAATCGGCTTCGGCGAGAAAGCTCGAAGTTGCTTCCATCGGAACCGAGAGCACGCAATCGTCTCGCCATGCCGGCACCTGCTCCCGAAAGCGCTTCCTTGCTCTCTCAAGCGCGGGCGTACTTGTGTCCCCGCGAAGATCCAGGGCGCGAGTTGCGGCTAGCATCTCGATCGCAAGCACCATTCTGGCGAGCGCCACGGATTGCTCCAGTTTGAGGGCCGCGGTCATGCCCATGCTGACAAAATCCTCCTGGTTGCCGCTGGTGGGAATCGAGCCAGTCGACGCCGGTGACGCAAGCACGCGCATTTCGGCAACCAGTGCCGCGGACGTGACTTGCGCCATCATCAGGCCGGATTCAATGCCGGGATTCGCCGCGAGAAATGCGGGAAGGCCCTCGTTCAGGCTCGGATTCAGCAATCGCTCGGTTCGCCGTTCGGAGATGCCCGCAAGCTGGCAGAGCGCAATGGCAATGTAATCCAGAACGAGCGCCAGCGGCGCGCCGTGAAAATTTCCTCCCGAGACAATTGCATCGTCGAAGACCAGCGGATTGTCCGTCGCGCTGTTCAGTTCTATTTCGAATACTTCGCGTGCCTGCGCAAGCGTGTCCCACACGGCGCCATGCACTTGCGGAATACACCGCAGACAATACGCATCCTGGATGCGGCTACCCTCGCCATGCGTTCTGGGAATCGCGGAGCCTCGCAAAAGATCGGAAAGATGCTCCGCGCTCAACACCTGGCCCGGATGCGGCCGCGCCGCGTGCAGTCGCGGATCGAACGCAGCCGCTGTTCCGCGAAGCGCTTCAATGCTCAAGGCGGCAATCGTCTGCGCGGAGTAGAAAAGCCTTTCCAGCTCTTTCCATCGCAGACAGCCAATGGAAAGCATGGCCTGGGTTCCATTCAGAAGCGATATTCCTTCCTTGCCGAGCAGGACGAGCGGTTTCAGCCCGACGCGTTCCAGGCATGCTGCTGCGGGAAGCACGCTGCCTTGAGATTCAGCATTCCCCTCGCCAATCAATGTCAGAGCCATATGCGCCAGCGGAGCGAGATCGCCGCTGGCCCCAACACTGCCGCGCGACGGGACTACGGGAGTGATTCGGTGGTTCAACAAATCGCAGATGCGCTCTGCCACGATAGGCCGAATCCCGGAAAATCCCTTCGCCAGAACATTGGCCCGAATCAACATCATGCCGCGAACTACGGGAACCGACAGCGGAGCACCGACGCCGCAGCAATGAGATCGAATCAGATTGACCTGCATCGCCTCAATATCGGCTTGCCCGAGACGAATGTTGGCCAGCAGACCGACCCCTGTATTCAGGGCATAGACAGGTTTCTCTCCTCCCATTGCCCCGTCCACTCTGTCGCGCGAAGTCTGCATTCGGGCAGAAGCGGACTCGGCGATCCGCACCGGCGCAAAGTTCTCCGCAACCGCCGCGACATCTTCGATCGTCAAAGATTGTCCATCCAGCTGAACCATGTGTCCGATGCTAAGCGAAGCGACGCGAAAAGATAATGTCGATTCGACTGTAAATACAGCAAGCATCCGATTATTTGATGGCATTTGACCCGATGTGTAATGCATTCGCTCGCGAGTCGCCCATAGGACAACGTGATCCCATTTACTTCACCTCGGCGATTCGATAACATTGCCGATGATACTCGCCGAGGCAGGCGCGAAGAACCTGGCCAAAAGCGCTGCGTCGTGTCGGAGAACCTTTGATGGATATTGGGAACAATCTCGACAACATCGCCATCCGTTTGCTGGAGGAATTGCAAAAGGACGCCCGAGCGAGTTACGCCGAGCTGGGACGGCGTGTCGGTCTGTCGCCTTCCGCCACTGCAGAACGTTTGCGTCGATTGGAGGACAGCGGCGTCATCCGCGGCTATCGTGTAGACATCGCTCCAGCGGCATTGGGCCTCGGCGTGATGGCACACATTCGCATGGTATGCGATGGCGAAAAATACAAGCTATTCCTGCAGTTCGTAAAGACTCTGGATGCCGTAAGAGAATGCAACCACGTCACCGGAAGCGAAGCACTCATCATGAAAGTAATGGTGGCGTCTCTGGAGGAACTGGAGCAGTTGGTGATGAAGCTGCTGAATTACGGCGCCCCGACAACCAGCCTCGTTTTGTCAGAGGTGCTAACGCGACACGACTTTTCCTTGAAGCCGCCGAAACCAAAAAGGCCGCCGAGATGAACAGAGTAACTTCTAATGGCTTGGTGAGACGCGCCTTTCGCATACATGGAACGGAGTCATTCTGAACGAAAGCCGCTTCGCCGCGACGAACAGCCGGAGTGACGAATCCAGAGAGCGATCACGGAGTTTCCCTCGCGTATGTCCTCTGGATTCTTCGCCGCTTCGCTCCTCAGCATGACTCGATACTGTTCTAATACCCAGTCTTAAAAATCGTACCTCAATGCGAACTGCATTTTGCGCGGCTGCGAGAGCGTCGCGCCATATATGCCAAGGTTCGCATCTGTCAGACCATTCCCGATGGATGACGAACCTGAGGCCAAAAATCCATCAGGATCGAAACGCACCGTGTTGGTCACGTTGTAAATCTCCCAGTCAAATTTCAACGCGCCATAGTGGGAGATCGCCCACGACTTTGTCAAGCCGGTGTCGATCTCGAAAAAGCCATCGCCGCGAAAATTGTTTCGCTCTCCCGCTTCTCCCGGATAGGGCAGCCGGATTGGCGACCCCGTAGCCAATCCGGAGTTGATGGCCGCGGGATTGGCGAAGACCTGACGGTTGCCGTTTGCGTCGAAATGCGGATGTACTTTGACCGGTGCTGTAACGACACCGAAACCTTCCTCCTGCCAGTTGGTGGTAAAACCCGGCTCAAATAGAGTAAATGGCAGCCCACTGGTGACTCGCGCAATTCCAGACAGTTGCCAACCGCCGATAAAGCTGTTCACCAATCCGTTCACATCGCCAGCAATAGGCCTTCCTCGTCCAAAAGGAAGCTGATACACCGCGTCCGCCGTGAACAATTGCAGCGTGTCGAAATCGGAAACTCCACGGTTGAGGTGCGGTTTCCAGGTGTTGATGATCGAGGACAGCGAACCCGACGAACCGCTGGTACTGAATTCGATGTTGCGTTCCGCATCCGATCCGTCGTCGATGCTTTTCGACAAGGTGTAGCTGGCGTCAAGCTGCAACCCGTGGCTGGACTCGTGCCGGATCGAAAATTCGCCGGCATTGTAATAGCTCATGCCGATTGTGTTGAGTGCGTACAGTGATGAAAACTGGTTCTGCCAGAACTTCGATTGATAGTTGGCCGGGCACCCATACACACAGAAGAAATCGATATCCGCCAAAGCCGTTGTCGCTCCAAGATTCGAGCGATAAGGCGCCCACTCGTTGTGATAAATCGCTTGCGTGGCGCTCTCTCCCTGATAATCGACGTTCTTCATGAACGGAAACACGTCTTCAAAGTACTTTATCGGAGCGACAGTTGCGTTCGCATTTCCACCGTGCAAGTCGACCAGGTGGGACAACTCGCTACCCGCGCGATAGTAATCTCCGCCGCCCTGCGGATCGACATAATCCACCGGTTCAGCCAAATCCTGCTGCTGCAAAAGATGCCGGCCCAAACGCCCAACGTAGGCTACTTCCAAAGTGAAACCCCCCGGCAACACACGCTGCACGGAGAAATCGATCGATTCGGAATAGGGGGTCTTTAATCTGTTGTTCAGACCCCAGGTGATAGCGAAATTTCCCACCGGCGCGGGATACGGATACGTTTGTGTCGCCGGCGGGGTCACATTGAGAAACGGAATGTTGCGCTGGCTAGTGAACCGAGGCGCGGTTACAGTTGTGAGCTGTCCCGCTGGATTGGTGACCAGACTGTTAATTCCGAACGAGCCGTTCTGATCGAAAATATTCACGAGGCTTTCACCGTAGTGATCGTAGAAGATGCCGAAACCCGCGCGAATTGAGGTCTTGGTGTCGGGTGCATACGCGATCGCAAATCGTGGAGCGAGATTGTTCTTCGATTTGGGCCAGAAGCCCGGCTTGTGATAGTAAGGGCCGCTCGGTGCGAAATACAGGTTTGGCTCGTAGATTCCACCCTGCAACGCGGCGGCCTCCCGCTGTTTGTACCAGGCATCCGTGTCGATTGTGGGTGAAACCTGTTGGCCGGTGGTTTCCCAAGGCGTTTGCAGGATTGTATGGCGAATGCCATAGGTCAACGTCAGTTTCGGCGTCACACGCCATGAGTCTTGGATATAGTACTCGTATTCATTCGCTTTGAAATGCCGGTCGAGGACAGCGCCATCCGGCAATAGCGTTCCCGTGGTTGGGCTAGTCACACGGTAGTTGATCGATTGATCCACTTCCGGAATAGTACCCACTAGGTTGGCGTACGCGATTACATAAGAGTTGACGAAACCGGAATCGACCGGATCTCCGGTGATCGTCGAGGGGTCCGGTGGACTTCCGCCCAGCCAATACGGATTGGATTGTCCGTCGTTGAAGGTGACTGCATCCGATGAGCGGTTCTGGTGTACGAGCCGCCAATTCACGCCGAGTTGGATATTGTGGTTGCCCTTCGACCAATTGAAGTTGTCGACGATGTTATTCACGGGCACGCTGGTGATGGTTGTCCGGGTCTGGGCCGTTATCGTGGACTGAAAACGAAAAAAGACGTAGTCCCCCGTTCCGATGCCGCGATCGCTGAATCCCTGCCGGATATATCCATAACGGAGATCATTGACCAAGTTGGGCGAAAGTGTCCAGGTCCAGCCGGCAATGATGCCTTTGGTGTTGTCTACATGAACGTTGGACGCTGGCTGGCCTGGATATTGCTCCGGATCGTCACGCGTGTCTTTTTGCAGATCGCCGCGCGCAAAAATATGCTGTTTGTCCGAAGGTGACCAATCGATGCGCCCAATACCGGTGTTCAGCGTTACAGGGTTGGGTGAGGAGAAGCTGTACGAGCCAGTGTTCAGGCCGTCACCGAGGAACGTGCCATTCGCGGCAGGTTGCTGGTTGAAGTAGGCGAGAGCATATGGATTAGGTCCCGGGCCCGGAGTATAGGCAGGCGTATTGCAGACGTCACAGCCAGCGGCGGCATCCAGCGCTGTGACCTGAAGTGGTGTTAGCTTCAGATTCACGATCTGCCCGCCCGCGGTATCTCCCTGATAAATCAGGTTTCCCTTTTGATAGGAGGCGGTAGGATCGGTCTGGCTGACTTGCGTGTTTTCTGCCTGACGCTGGCCTTCATAATTCGCGAAGAAAAATAGCTTGTCCTTCTTAATCGGGCCGCCGATGTCGCCGCCAAAAATATTGCGAATCAGTTTGCCTGGAATATTGGATTGTCCGCTCTCGATTTCTGCCTGCTTGTTGAACCAGTCGTTGGCGACGGTGAAAGTCGGACGGTGATATTCATACAACGCGCCATGGAACTTGTTCGTTCCAGATTTCGTGATCAAGCTGACCTGTGCACCCGACGATCGGCCTGCGTCCGCGTTGGCATTGCTGGTTACCGTGCGAAACTCTTCGACAGAGTCCTGGGTCTCGCGCAATACTCCGGTAAATGCGAATCCGCCCACCTGGTCGTTGTCATCGATTCCATCAATCGTGATGTTGCCCTGATCCGAGCGCCCGCCGTTTACCGCGCCGGAGCGGCTGTCCTGAGCAGCGACGTTGTTGCCTTGGAGTGGGATATACAATACGCCCGGCTGCAAGGACAGCAGGTCCGGCACATTGCGTGTCAGACTGGGCAGCGCCTGAATTTCCGAATTCCCCATGGAATTGCCCAGAGAAGCGTCCGTCGTGTTCAGGGTCTGCGCGGCCGCGCTGACGTTCACCACCGTATTCGACGCCTGCACCGTCAGCGTGAAATTGATGGTTGCCGGCTGGTTGACCAGCAACTGGGCAAATTTCGACTGGCCGCCGAATCCGGCTGCCGTCACTTTGATGGTGTATCCAGCGGGAGCAATTTGAGGGAAGATATATCCGCCAGCGGCGTCTGCGGTGACCGTGAATCGCTGGCCGGTGGCGCTGTTCAACAAGGTGATGGTTGCGCCCGGAACAACCGCGCCGCTAGGGTCTCTGACCACGCCGCGCAGAGACGTCGTTGCGATCTGAGCGAAGCTGGCCGCCGTGAATGCCGCCAGCAGAATGAGAACCGCTACACTGCGCGCTCGAGTCATTTTGTTGCCTCCGATGAAAATCAATGTTGGGTAGATCTGATATTCGTTTTTGCCTCAGCTCTCTTTCATTTCTGGCTCATCGGATGCTCCCGAGGCCCTGTTTTTGCCGATGCCGTCGACGCCGGTGAAGCCCCACTTGAAGACGCCACCATTACCGCGGGAGATGGAGCAGCAATCGGCAGCGGCGGATGCTCATAAGAATAGAGCATGTTAAAAAAATATTTGTAGGTTCCATGCGACTGCGCTCGCTCCTGCGGCTTAAAGCCGATCAATAAGATGCGCCCACGCCCGTACGCGAGTTCCAGCGCGGCAACTTTGCCCTGAATTGCTTCCGGATGCAGCAGCAGCCCGCTTTCCAGCGGATTCGTCTCTTTCGCATACTTCGCCAGCACCGCTCCGTGAAAGCCGGGAAGCGTCTCAAATGCCGGCCCTCTTTGAAACATCACGACCGGCGCGGCGGGAAGGCCGTAATTCACCGGAAGCTCCGGATGCTCCATGTCCACGCGCAGCAGTGCACCGGAGCAGAAGAATTTATCGCTCTTCAGCCCTTGCAGCACATCGCGAACCGGCAAAGACATCCAGGGAACCAGGCTGGCGGCCGTGCGATTGAACGCCACCAGAGTTCCTCCATCGCGCACAAATTCTCGCAGATTGTGCAATCCATCCCGGCCGATGCCCCCCGCATACTCCCCTGGAACGACTCCCGGATGAAACCCGTTCAGGAGTTGGTCGCTCGACATATCCGGGAGAATGATCACGTCGTACCGGTCGCGCAGCCCGGCAGAGCGCATATCTGCGTTGTAGATACTCTTCGGCTGAAAGTTGTAATTCTCCAGTATCCAGCGCGTCCACCCCTCATCGATCGATGGATCCCAGGGACGATAGAGTCCGATCTTCGCCTTCTTGATCGCAATGGAGTCAGCAGGCTTCGAGGATATTGCCACCACGCCGATTCCGAACTTGTTCGTCAGGCCGGAAAGAGCGGAATGGCTAAGTCCGCTCACGATGAACGCTCCCGTCTCCATCCCTTCGGAAGTTTTCACGGGCACGCGGGCCATGGCAACGCTGCCGCCCTGAGTCAACACCGCATTCACCAGTTGGAATGACGCGTTCGGCTTATGACTTACCGCAAAGACCGCGCCCGCGCCGGTCACACCCGCCGGCGGCAGCTTGACCTCGTTAATCTTTGTCAGCAGCGCACGCTGCTCTGGTGGGATTGGATCCGTGACAGCGTCAACAGACACCCCCATCTGCAGCGAAAGGGTCCATCCGGTGACATCGTAGGGCAGATGGGAACCCGCCGCCGTCTGGCGAACCGAGGAAGCCGGATAGTTCTGGCGTTCCAGCAACTCTTTCGCTAGGCCGGAAAACGGCTGGTCCATCGGAATCACCCAGGAGCCTTGCGGATAATCGATACCGTTTACGTGGAAGCCGTTCTGCGACTCGTACACGTCCAGCCCGTTGTCGATCATTTTCTGCGCCAGCAAGCCGGCCTCGGGCACATCGGCCTGGCGATCGCTGATTACGTAGGCAAACGGAGGGTCTTTGCGCTGGATATTGTCCCGCGCCGCCTGATACCGGTTGTAAAGCAGCGTCTCGCGGTTCTGCGCCGCCAGGTCGAGCACCGACATGGAACCCGCAACCATGTAGTTGACGGCATCGCGCAAATGCCACCATCCGCCCTGCCACGGCGTCGTGTACATACTGAGCGCACGCAGACCCTGTGAAGTTTTCGGAAAATCGCTGACGGTGTAAAAGTGTGGAGTGGCATAGCGGTACAAGGCCGTCTCCGTAAAAAAAGAAATCCCGTTGCGGAAGACCAGCATCCAGTCCGTGAAGCCGGCATACCAGTTGTCGTATTCGCTTTCTGAAATGGCGCCCGGCATGTGGTGCTCATCCAGATACGCCACCATGTTCGTGCCGACCACGTTGAGCCAACTGCGCACGTACGGGCTGATGTTGCTTGAAATTGGATTGGAAAATGGCGGGATCCATATGCGCGCTGGGAAAGGCGCCGTCTGGTGCTGGCAATAAAAGATGACCGGCTCATATTCCAACTGCGTACGCATCACAACCTGCGTTTCCTTCATGTTCATCATGTAGCCGTCACGGTTGTTATCGTGGCCGACATACGCCTGATAAAGCCACGGCATCGGGCTGACTTCATACGGTGTGCCGAGATTCTTCCGATACCAGGCGACGACCAGATTCTGTCCGTCAGGATTCAGAGTGGGCCAAAGCACCAGGATGACCTGGCTCAGGATCTGATCGACCTCTGGATCGTTCTGCGCCGAGAGCAGCTTATAGGCAAGCATGATCGAATGCTGTCCGCCCGCAACTTCCGATGAGTGCAGGCCGCCGTCAATGTGGACGATGATTTTGGCGGTGTGAGCCAGTTCGCGAGCACTGGCATCGTTCAAGCCGCTCGCCGTTGCCAGACGTCGCGAGTCCTCCTTGTACTCTGTGAGCCGAGCCAGATTCTCAGGAGAGGAAATGACTGCAATCTCAATGTCCTGTCCACCCGTGGATTTTCCCACTGTGAACATCTTGATCTTGTCGGAACTGGCTGCGAGCGCGTGAAAATAGCGGATCGCGTCGTTGTAATTGGCGAGATAAAAATCATCGCCCGGCGTGTGGCCCAGGACAGACGCCGGCGTGGGCACCTGCGCCCGCGCCGACGACACCAGCAATGCCAGCAAACATAAAAAACAAATGCGCGACCACCTGTACGTCAAAAACCGCATTCCCACTCCTTCATTTGGTTTAGCAGCACTGCCGCGGCCGGACGACCAATCCGCGGAACGGAGAAGAATGGAGAAGCAGGCAGACCCAATCTCCGTCGCATCGTTTTCAAGTTTGGGAAAATTGAGCTTAAATATCGCGGTCCACATCGTCGCGCAAGTCGAGTGCGGCCCGGTTTGATTTCACCCACTTTAACCGAGGTCGGGCGATATGCAAAGCGAAAATCAGCGGACGCGCGAAAGAAATTCCGTCGAATCGATGCCAATTGCTGGACGTGGCGCCGACTTCCACGGCCTTTGCGTCTTGATCGCTTTGCTGTCTACTGTTTCGCCGGCACAACTTCGCCGGATGTACCGAAATTTTTCTGAATGAACTCCACAGTGCGCTGGCGAGCGTCGAATCCATGCCAGGGCTCCGGGCTCGGCATCCCAAACATATTGCCAGCGAGGGGGCCATGATTGTCTCGCGGGTATTCGATCATCTCCACCGGAACGCCGTCCTGCCGCAGCGCGCGATACATTTCTTTCGATTGACCCAGCGGATCGGTCGTGTCTCCCTCGCCCTGCAACAGCAGAAACGGCGTCTTCGCACGCGCAACACCCGACAGCGGGCTTTGTCTCCAGGCATCGGCAGAATGCAGCCACGGCTTACCGAAATACCAACGGTCGTACCAGGAACCGGATTCGGTTCCATATTCGCTGTATTGATCGATCACCGGCGCGCCGCTAACGATCGCGCGGAAGCGATCGGTCTTTCCTTCGACAAAGCCAGCCATCTCCCCGCCATAGCTGTAGCCGATCAAAGCCATCTTGCTCGCGTCGAGCGGATATTCGCGCAGCACCATATCAACCCCGCGCATGATGTCGCGATAATCCCCTCCGCCGAGATCATTCTTGTTGGCCGCCGCAAAGCTTGCGCCATACGCGCTGCTGCCGCGCGGATTGCTCACAAAAACCCCCCAGCCATGCCCGACCAGAAATTGAATCCAGGGAGAATAGTTGTCGTGGAAAGCGCCGAGCGGGCCGCCGTGGACCTCCACGATCAAAGGCACCTTGCCTTGTTTGGCTTGCGGAGGCAGATAGATCAGTCCTTCGATCTGATGTTGGCCGCTCTTCCAATGCACCGTTTGCGATCGCGCCGCTTCCCAGTTTGCCGGAACCATCGGCGGCGTCGGCAGCGCGGTGCAGGAATTGGCGCCGTCGGTACGAAGGCGCTCTGTATAGCAGAGCGTCGGCGGCTGCGTGCTGCTGCTTGCGATATAAACCCATCCGGTGCGCTTCCAATTCGTGCCGAAGTTGTTGACCACGGGGGAATCAAAGCGCAGTAACTCGATTGCCGATTTTCCCTCGCCGGAGACATCAAAGAGCGCTGCTGTGGCGTGAAATCCATGCTCGATACTTGCAACGACCCGGCCGTTCCCGACGGAGAATAATCGTCCGCGACTCAGCGATCCCTGCAGGTCCGCACTTCGATCTTCAATCTGCTCCGTCGCTATTTGATACGTGTACAAGTCGGCATATCCCGGCGGCGCGTCCTGCCGGGCCTGTGCCAGATAGGCGATCGACTGCGCATCCACTGTCCACGCCGCCGTTTCAATGGTCGCCGGCAGCGCGTCCATGCGCGCTGGATGTTGCGGCGCTTTTGCATCCACCAGCCATGCCGAGCGCGCGGGCCCGAGATCGCCCGCGTTGTTCGGAGCTTCTGCGATGGCCAGAATTCGATCGGACGACGGACTCCACGCAGCGAAAGCCACGTTGGTCGGAACCGCCGTGACAGTGAGTTTGCTAGTCACAGGATCCAGCAGATAAAGCCGCGTGCCATGCGGATCGTGATCGACCCAGACGGCATCGGCCTTGGCGTCTTTCTCCTTCTTCTCCCCCGCAGTTTGCGGATCGCGAGCGAGCAGGGCAATCGTCTTACCGTCAGGAGCGATCCAGTATTTCGCAACGTCGATTTCTACCGGCTTCTCTTTCGCTTCCGGCACCTTTGCTGCTGCGGCGTCGACTTTCGCGGGTGGTATGGCACCCGCGCGTTTCGATTCATCGACCGGTGGCAACACTTTCAGATCGAACGCCACGGCTTCGCCGCCGTCCATCCGCAGCCGAAAGAGCTGGGTATGCTCGCCCCGATGCGCCAGAAAGAGTATTGAGCTGCCATCCGGCATCCAGGCGCCGGCAAACTCTCCGCGCTTGTCTTCTTTATTGTTCGGAGCCGGCAGAGAAAACGTCAGTTGCCGATCGCTCGCGGGTTTATTCCCAACCGCCATTTCCACCAGCCAAAGGTGCGGTTTTCCGCCATCGGCAGTCGCATCCGCAATCTGCACCAGAACGGAGCGCCCATCCGGGGAAAGTTCCGGCATGCCCATGGCGCGAACGTGTCGGAGATCTGCATTGTCCGGGAATTTCTTGGCTGCCAATGGCGGTGCCGTGCTGGAATCTGGGACCACTCTGATCACTTCCGCCCGCATGGAAGGTGCCAGAACTACCGCTAGGCAACACGAATACCACCAGAACAATCGATAGTTCAAAAAACGCATTCCCATTTCCTTTCGGCGAGTGATACCCATTCAGGCTGGCAGTTAAAACCCGGTCGGCGGATTGTGGTGCACGTCAACAAGAGCCGTTTTGGTTGCACCCACTCTATCGCAGGAGCAGCAATGCGCAAAGCGGAAATCAATGGACGAAGAATGGAAGCGCCGTCGAATCAACGACAGTTTCACAATGCAACGCGAAAATATTCGCTACGCGTCAGTGCGCAGAGGAGTTTTGACTAAGGCCATCGAAATTTAGAATCGCGTTGAATACCAGCGGGTAAGTGCCGATCGTCTCTCCCCGGTAGATCGGGTTATTGGCGAACAAAAGAACATTGCCGCCTCCCAGATGCGCAACAACCACTGCAACGCGTCCCACCAATTGGCCACCGTTCTTTAGCAATCCAGAGAGCAGCAGGTCCTTCTCGTCCGCAAAGCGCAACATCACCTGGGGTCTGTCTGCTGTCGGAATCACGAATGGATTGTTCCTCATCTGCTCCGCGTTCAGCGGAACAGCCTGCCACCGTTTAACCACGGGCAGCGGAGGCGGCGGAAAGAAAGGACGTCCCTGAGGAATGTCCTCGCCGTGCGGGCCGCCGCGTCCGGTGGGCCGATGCGTGTCCTCTGCGGTCGGCAGGCGGAAGCCTCCGCTGACAAGATTGCTGATCTGGAATGACATTCCGTTCGCGCTATATACCGGAACTGTTTTTCCAAATCCACAGAGAATTGGACTTGCCGACGGTAGAACGACCGACTGCAGAACGCTGCCCACCACGCGCACATCGCCCTTAGGGGCAACAAATACACCGGGAGCAAAGCCCTCTTGGATGGCAAATACGGACGTGTCTTCCGATGTGACCAACAGCCCTCCATTGCGCACGAAATTCTTCAGGTGCTCAACTCCCGCATATCCCAGGCCAGGTCGAATGTCCGGCGTGGAATCGATTTTTCCGATGTTTGGAGTGAGCGGAGTTGTTTGCCATGGAATCGGATTCCCATACATCGGCACGCCGTTGACGATTCGCTCCGGGCTCGCGCCGCCCACCGGCGCGAACAAAATCACATCGTATTTTGCGCGAAGGTCGTCTTCCCGCGAAACGGTTTGCGTGCTGATATACGCGTACGGCACATGCAGATTGTCCAGAGCTTCCCGCCACCAGCCCTCCGTCTGCGTGCGCAGCCACGTATGCATCAGCGCAATGCGCGGCGTCTTCGTGGGATGGGTCCTGACCTGAGGCATGGCCGCAATGCTGTACGCTCGAAGACTCGAACCCCGAAGCGCATTCTGCAATCCGTCGCCGCTCACCTTCTGCAGCAACAATGTTCCTGTGGAGAAATCTCGTCCTCCACCGTGAAACGGTGCGTCCGCGATAGAAATATCCGCGTCCTTCAATGCATAGCGAAGAGTAATGAGAGACAGCTCCCCGGAATTTCCAATCGCGTAAACCGGCCCGGAACCTTGCACCGAACCAGTACCTTGGATCGGACCATCTACCCTCTTCATGCTGGCCTTTAGAATGCTCGTGTCCGTCACTCGCACAACTTCCACATTGAACAATTCGCCAAATGTCCACCCCGTGTCGTCGTAAGGATGTTTCTGAGGATCATCTGGCGCCCAATATTGCCGGTCCAGCAACGCATCCGCCACGCGAGAATAAGGCTGATCCATGCGGATGACATAACTGCCCGCGGGGAACGTACGCGAGATTGTCTTCTCGGCAGTCGCCGCTTCGCCGCTTTTCGCGCCGTCGGATTTTGCCCCGGCCTGCGCCGGGCCGTTGTCGGGAACCTGCGCGGTCATCGGAGCAGTCGTTTGGCTGATCTCCACATGCTGGCGTTCCATCACTTGCAAAAGACGCGCCTGCCGATCGGTTGCGGAAGCATCCGCCGGCAGTACGTATGCCGCTGGCCCGGCATTCTCCGGCTTCAATATCGAACGCTTGCTTTTCAGGTAATAGTCGTGCAGAAAAAGTTTTGTGTTCTGCGAAAAATAACTCAACGTTGCCAGCAGTGCGGTCTCTTCATAGTTGTTATTGTCGCGCTGCGACCACAGCACCTTGGGCAGCGGAGGATTGGGCCGGAACCATGTGCGCGAATATTCGTCCGGAGAAAGAATGCGCTCCTCCGTATCCGCGCCGCCGTTGCCAAATGTTTCATAAAGGCGGCTGATGCCGTTGTGCATGGCGGCAAGGAACATCAAATACCCAGGACTCCAGGTGTCGAAGTCTCCATGAGTAAATGCGCCCGGCATACCGAAGTTCTCCATCTGCCCGACATTGTTCCAGCCAAGCATCGTCCACTCCGTCGTCAGCATCGGATCGATCCACGCGTTATATGGCCCCGCACCCACCGTATTGTCGTAGAGAAACGGAACAGACTCATGCAGGTCATGCAGCACCTGCGCGTGCCACGCCAGATAGGTTGTCAGCACATTGCGGCTCAAATCGAGCGTCAATGCCATCGAATCGCGATTGTTGTCATGCGCGACATAGTGGCCCCAGTAGATCAATCTCGGCCACCGCTCGCCCGGATGAGCGCGATGCCATTTGTAAATGTCCACCATCCGATCGCGCCCATCGACCTCCACCACCGGCGTAATCAGCGTAATAACGTGCGATCGGATGTGTTGAATGTAAGGCGAATCGTCTACTGCCAGCCGGTACGCAAGCTCCATCAGCGCCGTCGGCGCTCCCGTTTCCGGCGAATGGATCGTTCCCGTGATGTAATACACCGGCGTCGATTCCACCACCAGCTTCGCGGCAGTTGCATCGTTCATGCCGATGGTCCGCGGGTCGGCCAATTGCGCCAGCCGCGCATCGTTTTCCTTCAGGTTCGCCAGCAGCGACTCATCCGCGATGGCGACCGCAATCATCTCCCGGCCCTCTTCCGTATGGCCGATCGTAAATACTTTCACCCGCGGACTGGCCGCCGCGAGCATCCGAAAATATTTGTAGACATCCTCGGCATACGGCAGCATGTTCGGCGCGCCGGAAACATCGCCCAGCACCTTCGCGGGAGTGGGAACCGTCTTCGACGCGGGCAGGTAATCCGTCAGCGGAGAGTTGAAGTATGGCTCCGTCGTATATTTTGCGATGTGCTGCGTATAGGCCTGGTCGATCGGCTGCTTGGCGTCGCGAGCGTATGCCTCTTGTGCCTGCAATCTCACAACACTCAGCAGCATTCCTGCAACGAGACTGCAGTACATGAACGAAAATTGCGTACGCCTCCACCACGTCCTGCAGCTCATTCGATTAGCCTCCTGAAAATGATTCATAATTGGCGCAAGTTCTCAGTGTAATCGCGTTTCACAGTGTATTCCGCTCCCATCTGATACAGCCTCCGCGTCTCCTGAGAAATCTATCACGCTGAAATCGATGGCGACTGAGAATACCGGATCACCTGCACGCGCGACATTGCGACCAGAGCTTCTGCAACCATGGCATCGAGAGACGGTATCAGCTTCTGAATTGCCTCTTCTCTGTAAATTATTGCTGGCGCGGCTTTTGGGCAAAGAGCATCTCAATAGATCATAAATTCGACGCCTTTCCATCCTAGATTTGTCGCAGCTGAATTTTCGCAATAGAGCCAGTTCATTGAACGAGAGGCCAACGTCTAGATGCAGAGATTTGCCGCCGTTATTTTCTTCTGCGCGCTGCCGCTGTTTTGCCAGAGCAACAGCGGCGAATTGCGCCTGAAGGTGACCGACCCGTCCGGCCTAGGTGTAAAAACCACCGTTCACATCGTCAGTCAGGCAAATCAATATCGCAAGAGCCTCGCGACCAGCAAACAGGGTGCACTCGACGTGCAGCGGCTGCCTTATGGAAGCTACCAGATCGAAATCGACCAGCCAGGTTTCGCGCCAATTTCGAAGTCGATTGAGATTCATTCCTCCCTGCCGACGGACTGCGCGATACAACTCTCGCTTTCAACCGTGACTCAATCGGTCAGGGTCAGTCCCGCCAATACCCTGATTGATCCCGACCAGCCTGGTTCTGTAACCCACATCGGTTCCAGCTTCATCCAAAATCGGCTGAGTTCCATCCCGGGCCGCTCTTTGCAGGACTTAGTGAATTCGCAGCCCGGCTGGCTGTACGAAGGCAACGCCGTGCTGCACCCGCGCGGGTCGGAGTATCAAACGCAGTTCGTAATCGATGGCGTTCCATTAACGGACAATCGCTCGCCGAGTTTTGGACCGGAGATTGAAGCCGACGATGTGCAGTCGATGAACATTTACACGGCCGGCATTCCCGCCCAATATGGCCGAAAAATGGGCGGCGTCATCGAACTCAACACGTTTCAGGATTTGCAGCCTGGCTTCCACGGCAAAGTGGTCCTCTCCGGCGGAAGTTTCGCCTCCGCCGGCGCTTTTGCAGAGGGTCAATACGACTGGGCAAAAAATGCGCTGGGCGGCAGCGCCGATGGCAGCAGGACCGACCGTTATCTGAATCCCGTGGTTCCGCAAAACTATTCCAACACCGGCACGCTGGGAGATTTTTCTCTTCACGACCGGGTGAATCTGACCCCGAACGACCGCCTCAATCTCAGCGTTCGTCATGAGACAGCGCGCTACGACATTCCGAATGAATATGTGCAGCAAGCCGCGGGCCAGCGCCAGACCGCGGACAACGTCGAGACGATGGGCATCGCTTCGTACCATCACATCATTTCGCCGCATGCGCTGGCGGATTTTCATGGCATGGTCCGCGACAATGCCAACGATTTCTATTCCAATCCGCAATCGACTCCGATCGAGGTGTTTCAGCACAATTGGTTTCGCGAAGGCTACTTCAACGGAATCGTCACGGTTGATCGCGGGCGGCAGGAATGGAAGTTCGGCGTCGAGTCCGACAACACGTTTCTGAATGAGAATTTCCGCTATGTCATCACCGATCCGACCCAATTCGATGCCAACACGCCGCGGACCTTCGCTTTCCAATCCAATCGTCCGGACCTTGAGCAGTCGGCATTCGCAGAAGATCTGATCCATCTGACAAATTGGACAGTAAGCGCCGGCCTTCGCTGGGACCACTATCAGCTTCTGCTGAATCGGCAGGCAGTCGAGCCGCGTTTCTCTATCTCACGCTATTTTCAGTTGGCAGATACGGTTCTGCACTTCTCCTACGATCGCGTTTTTCAAACACCCTCGTTTGAAAATATCCTTCTTTCCAGCTCATCCGAAGTCGAATCCATCGATCCGAAAAATTTCCTCCGCCTTCCCGTACAACCGTCTGTGGGAGATTATTATGAAGGCGGCCTAAGCAAGGCATTCTTCGGAAAAATCAGGCTGGACGCCAACTATTTCTGCCGCTTCGTAGACAATTACGCGGACGACGATCAGATCGAAAACACAACGATCAGTTTTCCCATCTCATTCCGAAAATCCATTATTTATGGACTGGAGGGAAAAGTTGAGGTACCCGACTGGCGCCGTTTTTCCGGGTTTGTCAGCTATTCCTATGAAGTTGGCAATGTCTGGTTTCCCGTGACCGGCGGACTGTTCCTTGGCGCGAACGCGTCGAGTGCGACCACCCAGCTCACCGGGCATTTTCCCGACAGCCAGGACCAGCGCAATACGGTCCGCGGCCGCGTTCGTTATCGCATCAACCCGCGCTTCTGGATTGCCGGCGGCTTCCAGTTCGACTCTGGTCTTCCCTTCGACTTCGATGGCAATCCAGCCACGGTTCTCGCCGAATATGGTCCACAGGTATTAAGCCGCATCAACTTTGCCAGAGGACGTATTTACCCCGCGTTTCAAGTCAACGCGTCGGCAGCCGCGGAAATTTACAAATCCAGACGTCTCGATACGCACCTGCAGGTGGACGGAGAAAATCTCAACAACGTGCTGGATGTCATCGACTTCGGCGGACTGTTCTCCGGCAACGCCATCGGACCGCCGCGCAGCTTTGCCTTGCGCCTGACAACCGAGTTCTAAGAAGGACGGGCCACAGTCGCGGCGATTCGCTTCCCGCAATCGACGCGTCACACCGCCGCGGCTCCGCCGAGTATCGGCCGATCGGAGCGGAATGAAAGCATCGCAAACCCGCTGATCAGCAGACTGATGCCGACAATGGTGCCCAGCATCCAAACAGAACTGAACGGCCAGTGCGCCCATATAAGAATTCCCAGGAACAGCGTGATCAGCCCGTCCCAGAGAAACCATCCGGCGCGATGGGAGCGGCGCAAACGAAAGTAGAGCCCAAGCTCAAGAATGCCTTCGACAACAAAGTAAGAGGCCAGCAGCAACGTAAGTGTGACCAGCCCGCGCGCTGGATGAAAGATCAGGTAAAAGCCCACAAGCAGATATAAAATCCCGATCACCAACTGCCAGATTACCCCTCCGGTGCTGCGCGTATGCCAACCGTAGAGCAGGTGGGCGAAGCCCGCAACAAGCAGCAGCCAGCCCACAATGGCCGTGATAGCGATTCCAGCGATCCACGGTAGAAAAATCGCCAACAGGCCTGCGATAATCAGCAGAATTCCGACGAACTTGCTTGCCTTGTTTCCGCTGGCGCTCGGCACCAAACCTACAATCGGGTCGTTCATAGATTCGCCTTTCCTCTTCCAATGCTCGGTTACGCAGAGGCTAAGTTTAGCGCAACTTAAAAGCTACCTGACGAATGATTGCATATTTTGATTCACGCGCTTCACTGAGGCCCACCTCCTCCACCCGCAGATGCCGCTCCTCCACCTCCTCCGCTCAGATTCCAGGAGGCCGAAAACATATTCTGGCTTCCGGAATGAGAGCGAAGAATCGGTTCGACTCCGGCAACCAAAGTCACAGCGGTTGCCGACTCTGGCGTGCCCTGGGTGGCGACAATCATGACGGCATCGCCTTTGTGCAGATCGGCAAGAGCAATGACGGGTGCCCGCCCGATAATCTGAGAAAGATCGGCGCTCGACTGTCCACCACCCCGACCAGTTTGCCCCCCCGCGTGTTGCTCAGGCTGCTGCCCGTGCTGCTCGCCGCCTCCTGCGCCGCTCGGCTTTTTCAAGCCCAATGCAATCGCCTGCGCCGTCGCCGGCGACAGCTCGTGGAGTTGCGATTCCGCTGTGACGTGGATGATAACCGGCTTCTTCGTGGCAAGGTCCCGAACGGTCATGCTGTTCTCCGGCGCGTTGATTGAGAGAACAATTCCTGCGATATTGCGAAACGTGCCCGCGACAATTTCCTCGGCTGTAATTTTAGAGCCATCCGCGCTGCGATCCCCAAGCACACGAAGCTGATCTCCAGGACGGATTTCCTGAAGCGTGGAAGGCTTCGAATCGGCAAACTGCGCCGAATCGGGACTGTAGCGCCGGATGATCGTCTTCGGCATGGTTTGAATCGTCAGGGTACGCGCGCCGGAAGCAATCGTCACTGTCCCGGCACCTGTATCCACAGCTTTGACAAGGCCGCCCGCGCCGCGCCGCTGCCAGTCGGCCGCGGCGGCGCTATGCTCTTTCGCGATGTCCGCCTGCTTCATGGCGATAACCGTAGTCGCGTTGCCGCCATTCACGATCGCAAGCACCCGGTCGCCAACCGCCAAGTCCGTCAGCGGAATCGCGGTAGCACCGGCAAGCGTCTTCATTCCCGGCTGCGTGCGCAAAATGCGCGCCGTATCGCTCACGGTGAAGGTAGAGGCCGCGCCCTTATCGGGTTGAATGGTAAGAGTACGGCCGGAAATCGCGGTAACGGAGCCGACTACACGAGTGGGCGCCTGCGCGTAAGCGGCGACAGCCAGAGCCACACACAAAAAAGCGGATAATAACATTCGCGATTGCTTGTATCTCATAACAACTCCACTAAAGCGGTCACAACTGATCTAGCTCTGTTGATATCCATCGCGATCCGGTGAATTGTCATCCCGAGCGGAGTCCGCCGCAGCGGACGCAGTCGAGGGACCTGCTGTTTACCGGCTCCGCCAAAATCTTCGCTTTGGACGACAGCTCTGGCTCATCAGGCACCTTGTAGCAAGATTCGCCGACCGGCTCCAGTTAACTGAGACGAACAAGAAACCGCTCAGGTTTCATTCCCACTGCGACTTGTGCCGCTCCAGCCACCAGCAAGGAGGATTGCCATTTTGTGGGAATACGGACCGGCTGCATGTCTCCTGGAAACTCCCCATCATGTCATACTCCGTTTTCTGCCCTTTGAGTTTTGTTGCAAGAAACTGCGTGACCTCTACCATGCGATATCCAGTTCCGCGCCGGACCCGAAGCTCCAGTACACCCCAGTCCCCCAGATACAGCAGCAGGCCAAGGGCCGCAAACAATCCTGCCATTCGGCGCGCCCGTCTTCCCCAGCGCCCGATCACGCGAAATGCCTCGTCTCTGTCCGACCTGCGGATTCAGCCATGCAGTCTCGGACGATCGAGCGACCCATAGAAAACCCCGCGCTTGTGAAACCACAGCGCGCCTGATTATATTCCCTTGAAAATCTTTGCTGGAAAACCGCACGGTCATGGGCGGATTGCACGGATATGCCATTCCGTCGAGACCGTTATTCCGGCTCGGCTTGCGCTCTTCCAAATGCATCTAACGTAGCTGGCACAAAGGGGAGAGAGTATTCCCATGCTGTTCGAAGATCGGTTCGACGCCGGGCAGCGTCTGGCGCAACGCCTTCAGGAGTTTGCCAATCGCGACGATGTTCTCGTGCTCGCCCTGCCGCGTGGCGGAGTACCCGTCGGATTCGCAGTCTCGCGTGCGCTCCGGGCTCCACTGGACATTTTCGTAGTCCGCAAACTCGGCGTGCCAGGATATGAGGAGTTCGCCATGGGCGCCATCGCATCCGGCGGTTTCCACATCCTGAACCCGGACGTCGTCAATGGCCTCAACGTCTCACCGGAGCAGGTCGACAGCGTATTGAACCGTGAGTTACGGGAGTTGGAGCGGCGACAGCGCGCGTACCGCGACGATCGGCTGCCATTGGATGTGCATGGCAAGACCCTCATCCTCGTAGATGATGGCCTGGCGACGGGTTCCACGATGCGCGCTGCCATTCTCGCGCTCCGGCAGCAAAATCCCAGTCGCCTCGTCGTGGCCGTTCCGGTTTCCGCAGTTTCCCCCTGCCGTGACCTTGAGAAGGAAGCCGACGCAGTCGTTTGCCTCTACACTCCTTTCAACTTTCACGCCGTCGGTCAGTGGTATCGTAATTTCTCACAAACGACGGACGCCGAGGTTCATGACCTTCTCAATCGCTCCGCCACGCCGGCAGCATAAGATTTCGAGAGGCCTTTCGTTACGTAGAAGTTATGTTTCGCTTTTGACAAACGAAACTAAACCGTTCAGTATTGTGATACGAGGCAATTCGTCCATGATCCGCGTACAAAATCTGGTGAAAACCTTCGGCGACTTCACCGCTGTGAACAACATCTCCTTCGACGTCGGTCAGGGCGAAATCTTCGCTTTTCTCGGACCGAATGGCGCCGGCAAAACCACAACCATCAAGATGCTCACCACGCTGCTGCGCCCCACCAGCGGCACCATTGAACTAGATGGTCTGAATCCCACGCTAAAGCAAAAAGAGGCACGCCGGCGATTCGGAATTGTCTTCCAGGATCCCAGCCTCGATGTCGAGCAGACCGCCTGGGAAAATATGGAGTTGCATGGCGTGCTGTATCACGTGCCCCGTAAACTGCGCATCGAGCGTACCGAGCGGCTGCTCAAGCTCTTTGAACTATGGGAACGGAAAGACAGCTATGTAAAGACCTTCTCCGGAGGCATGAAGCGCCGGCTTGAAATTGCCCGCGGCTTCCTTCACACCCCGCGCATTCTCTTCCTCGATGAGCCGACCCTCGGTCTCGATCCGCAGAGCCGCAACCAACTCTGGACCCACGTGAAGCACCTGAATGAGACGGAGAAGACGACGGTTTTTCTCACAACCCACTATATGGACGAGGCGGATCGAGTCGCGCACCGCATCGCCATCATGGATCACGGCGCAATCGTCGCGCAGGGAACTTCGGCGGAATTGAAACAGCAAACCGCCAGCGATTCTCTCGAGGGTGCGTTTCTCGCGCTCACCGGCTCGTCGCTGCGCGACGAAAGCGCAAACTCGACCGACCACCTGCGACAAGTCGCAAGAATGTGGAGAAGATAATGGGCGCAATTTACATTTTGTGGCTGCGGGAACTGAAGCGCTACGTCCGGTCGCGCGTGCAAATTGCAGCGTCGCTCGGCCAGCCGTGTTTGTATCTTCTGGCGCTAGGCTTTGGACTCGGGCCGGTGTTCAAGCAGGCCGGTCAAGGCAGCTATCTTCAGTTCATGGCACCCGGCGTCGTCGGCATGACGGTCCTGTTCAGCTCCGTTTTTTCCGGCATCGCCATGCTGTGGGACCGGCAGTTCGGCTTTCTAAAGGAAACGCTGGTCGCCCCCGTTTCGCGCATGCAGATCATGATCGGCCGCACTCTCGGAGGCGCGACCGTCGCGATAATTCAGGGCGCGCTTATCCTGGCCATCTGCCTCATCGCCGGGTTTCGCCCGCACGCGTGGTTTGCAATTCCCATCGCATTTCTCTTCGTCGTCCTCATCGCCATCGTGTTCGCGGCCTTAGGTACAGCCATCGGATCCGCGCTTAAAGACATGCAGGGCTTCCAGCTCATCATGAATTTTCTCGTGCTCCCCATCTTTTTTCTCTCCGGAGCCTTGTTTCCATTGGCGAATCTGCCCGTGGCCATGAGCATCATTACCAAAATCGATCCGCTGACCTACGGCGTGGATGGACTGCGCGGAGCCCTCATCCAGCAGTGGCAGTTTCACGCCGCCGTCGATGTCTCCGTGCTCGCAATCATAGGCGCAATCTTTCTCAGCGCCGGAGCGTACCTGTTCACAAGAATCGAAGTCTAGAAAATGGGCCGCCCCCGAAGCGCGCAGGCGCACCGCAGAGTTCTCGAAGCAGCCGCTGAATTGTTCTCCAATCACGGCATCGACGCGACCAGCATGGATGGCATCGCCGAAGCGTCGGGCGTAAGCAAGGCCACCATCTACAAGCATTGGCCTGACAAAGAAACTCTATGCCTCGAGGTTCTCTCCTACATCCACGGCCTGGATGAGAAGTCGCCCGTCTTCAATTCCGGAGATTTCCGCGCCGATCTGATTGCGCAGTTGCGCCATGAACCGGCCATCGATCGCAAGCGGATGAAAGATCGAATATGGCCGCATCTCATCGCCTATAGCGCACGCAATCGCAAGTTTGGCAGCGCATGGCGCGCAAAGGCAATCGAGCCGGCGCGAACCGCATTTACAGCGATGATCAAGCGCGGCCAGGCGCGCGGAATTCTGGCGCCGGATATCGACCCCGAGATAGGCATCGCTCTTCTCGTGGGTCCAATTGTCTACCGAAAAATCTTTATCTACCGTCGCGGCAACACTCTCAAAAACCTTGAGGCAGGTGTCGCCGATGCGTTTCTTTGTGCCTTCGGAACAGGGGCAGCGAAGAAGCGAACTCCGGCCAAGCAATCCGCGCATTGATAACTGGATTTTTTCCAAAAGCGGCCCGATAAAAGTCGGGGTGGGTGGGCAGCAGTTGTTACAGCAACGCGACTCTCGCGGCAGCAAACATCTCCCCGATTCTTCGCGTGGATTTCCATCATTCCGATTGCGCGCTCTGCACCCACGCGGTATAGATCATGTCGCGCAACATCGTCGCACCGGCCGCCAGCCGTTCTGCAGTGAAATCTCTGGATTGCACTGATCCCCGTCCCTCGAAGCCACCGCGCTTCTGTAGTCGGTACACTCCCGCAACTTGTCTGTGAGTCATTCGAAGATACGCAACAAAATCCTGGAATGGAGAATCGAGAACGCGCGGCGCGATTGGAATTAGCGTGCGCACATCCGATGCGTGGATATTGTCATGCACAAACGCCGTTTCAAACTCGCCGTGGACGCCGCGCAGCCGCGTAAACCCTTCCGGATTGTCCTGCTCCATCCAGCCGTCGTAATTGATCGTGGTATGCAGCGGCTGCGAACCGTCGCCAACATAATGTCCGAGCACACCGGCATCGTACAGAATCGCTTGTTCGACGCCGTACCTATCCACGCGCGCAGCCGATCGAATGCGATACTCGCGCATGTCCACTTTCATCCGCTCAAACCACTCATTCGCCTGCCACGGCAGCAGCCCGACCTTTTGCGGAATCAATTGCTGGGCCATGCCGGAGTGCGAAATCTGCGCCGCGTACAGATCGTGAATAAAATCAAACCGGCGTTCCGGCAAACCGCGGGGAAACGCCATGTCCACCAATTCCAGATCGATAAAATGCTCCGGCGCCTGCGCAGAGTTCAGGTCCTGTTCCGACCGCCAGCGATCCGGCTCCGGACCGAGATATTCGACTTCCCTGATCGCCCGCGCACTTCTTAGAAATGCCGGCACATCTGCGGGCAAAGTTTCTATAGCCACGCGATTGATAATTCTGTGCCCGTCCTTCCCCCAGCCGAAGCAAAGTTGGATGGAAAGAAGGGACACGAAGAATGTCAGGGACACGCTGCTACGGAATTTTTGCGGGATTTTCATGGACTTGCAGAGTATACGGGCGGACACAGGAACAGCGGCTGAATTGCCATCGATTCGACCGTGGCCATTCCTGAAATTTCACGGAATATCCAAATTGGAACATTCCACGAATTTGCTATCCTGAGCTTTATGCCCGACAAGAAATCTCTACTCCGCCATCCAATCGAACACATCGACATCAAGCAGCACGATGTGCGTGCTCTGGTCGAGGCCATGCAACACATGGCCTACTCTTCGCGTGACTTGGCGCGTGCCGCCGAGATTTACGAACGCATGCTGCGCGACCCGGACTGCGGCATCATCCTGTGCCTCGCCGGTTCGCTCATCAGCGCCGGCCTGAAGCAGGTATTTGTCGATCTCGTCCGCAACAATATGGTGGACGCCATCGTTTCGACCGGCGCGAACATCGTCGATCAGGATTTCTTCGAGGGCCTCGGCTTCCGTCACTACATCGCCGCCGACGAATTCAAATCCGGCATGAAGGACGGCGAACTGCGGGATCTGATGATCGACCGCATCTACGACACCTTCATCGACGAGGAGGAGTTGCGCATCTGCGATGAAACGACCCAGCAAATCGCCGACACGCTGCCGACCCGCCCACACAGCTCGCGCGAATTCATCCGCGCCATGGGCGCCTACCTGCAATTGAAAACCAAAACCCCGCCAGAAGGCGGTCCCGACTCGATTGTGCTGGCAGCTTTTGAAAAAAATGTGCCTATCTTTTGTCCCGCGTTCAGCGATTGCTCCGCGGGATTCGGCCTGGTCGCGCACCAGCACGCGCGCCAGGACAAGCCGAAGGTATCCATCGATTCGGTGAAGGATTTTTACGAGCTCACGCAGTTGAAAATTGCCAATCCCACCACCGGTCTGCTGATGATCGGCGGCGGCGTTCCGAAGAATTTCGCGCAGGACATCGTCGTCGCGGCAGATGTTCTCGGCACAGACGCGCCAATGCACAAATACGCCGTCCAGATCACGGTTGCCGATGTGCGCGACGGCGCGCTGTCTTCGAGTACCCTGAAGGAGGCCAGCTCCTGGGGCAAAGTCGATACAACCTACGAGCAGATGGTCTACAGTGAGGCCACGCTGGCGTTGCCATTGATAGCCGGGTACGCATATCACAAGCAAGCCCACGCGGCGCGCAAAGAACGCCGCTGGGCCACACTGTTGGAGCCTGTCGTCGCGTAAAGGTATCCCATGAACAAGATCGTCGCGCTTGCGTCCGCAAAAGTCACTACGTTTGTCCCCACAAAAAATGCAGACCGGGCACGCACTTTCTACGAAGGCACCTTGGGCCTCGCATTCCGCGGCGACGATTCGTTCGCGTTAATTTTCGATCTGAACGGCACCAGCTTGAGAATCGTTCGAGTCGAAAACTTCACCCCGGCGCCATTCACGGTTCTCGGCTGGGATGTCGTTGACATCGCGCCAACCGCCAAACAATTGCGCGACAGCGGAGTTACATTCCAAAAATATCCCGGGCTCGAGCAAGACGAGAACAGCGTCTGGACATCGCCGAACGGCACGAAAGTCGCCTGGTTCAAAGACCCTGACGGAAACGTACTTTCAATTTCGCAAGCTGGCTAATCTTGAACCCAACTTCCACTCCGAGACGAACCTTCATCTGGTTGCTCTTTTTAGCGATCGCCGTCACGGCGTGGCTCCTCATGCATCAGGCGCTGCACGCCGTTGGCGGCGCATCTCGCCACGATATTATTTTCAATCCCGGATATCAGCATGCCCGGCGGCTGCAGATCGCCACAGCCCGCGCCGCGGTGGATGCATCTGGGAATGAATGGCGCAAGCGACCCCACCGCGTATCGCGCGGACTACCGCTTGCAGAGAATGCAGATCCAGGCGGACTCGATCGGCCTCGAACGCTGGGCTGCGCACGATGTTCGCCGTCAGGGATTGCTGCTCGAAATCCGCGCCAGCCTTGCCAGCCTGCTCGTCGCGCTCGATCAGGCATCCGGCGCCGCGCCAGCCTCCGCCGGCGCTCTATCCATTCCGCTGCTGCCCGCTCTCAATCGCACCCAGATTGCGCTCAGCAACTACGCCGCAAGCCTCACCGAGCCAACGCGGCAGACGGAAACGCATTTCCTCTTCGCAGGCCCCGTTGTGCTCTGGTGGCTGCTGATCCTCATTCTGCTGGAGCTGGTCCTGCTCGCATGGCTGGTTTTCTCGCAAGGTCCGAACGCGATCCGGCGAATCTGACCGGATGCCGCTCGAAGCGACCGCGGTCAGTTAAGATTGTCGTCCTGAGCAGCGCGAAGGAGCTCGCGGTTCGCCACGGTTCTCTCTAGAATGGAACGCTTCTCAAAAGCGATGGTCCTCTTCCGCGGTGACAGGCGCGTTTAAGCCCACTCCGTGCCGTGTTCCAGCATGCAGGGATGCCTCAGTTTGTGTCCGCAATCCGCTCACCACGGTCCAGTTCGTGCGCTTGCCGGCCTCCGGAATAAACGGCGGCAGCGACTGCACCAGCAGGCGGCCCAGCAGCACAGCTTCCGGCTCGTACATATTGCGCAACTCCCGCAGGCGCTCCAGGGAGGATGTTGCGGTGCACAGCGTGAAACCAGCGTCCGCTAATTGATGGCAAATAAGGTCAACCTTGTCCCGCGGCAGGCGATCTTCTATGGATGGCTTTCCCTTCAACGAAAATACATGCGCCAGATCCAGCACGGCGTGGCGCGCCATCACAAACGTCTGTTGCGCCTGCCGCGCCGCTTCCCCTTCGACCGTCGCAATCAGCACGGCACAAACATCCAGCATTGTCACCAGCGCGCTCAACCAGCTTTGATTGTCGTGCTGGGAACGGAAGAAGCAAAGCTGGGGATAAGAAATGTGGCTTTCCAGCAGCTCCGCGCTCCAGCGCTCCCACTCGATTAGCAGCGTATGCAGGGCCGTCTGTCCGGCGGAACCGGCGTGACGCCGCAATAGTTCCAAAGCTGTAGGCGGCGAACCCGCCCGGGAGTCGAGCAAAATGATGCTCACCTCACGCCGCGAAAATGCGCCGTATAGTACGGGTAGATAGCCGATTACGCCCGCCACAAACGCCAGGCCTGTGCCCGCCTCCAGCGCGACCAGCAGCCGCGCTGCGACGCTCAAAGGAATGACATCTCCCAGCCCGAGCGTAAACAGGGTCGTCCCGCTGACGTACAGGTCGGTCTCCCATCCGCCCAGCGAGTGAGAGTCCGAAAATGGCGATCCCAGCCCGTGATACAGCAGCGCAAAACCGATGATCAGGCCAATCGCCCATACCACCACCAGCAACAGCAGTGAAAGCGGGCCGAAATAGCTGAGGTAGCTTTCGCGGCTCCGGCTTTGCGGCATGTGCCAGGCAATCTTTCTCCAGGGGATCCAGGTGGCTGTGAGAAAAACCTTGGAAATCCGCACTCTACCGCTCGCGCGCCGTGGCAGGATGATCGTCTGGAACGCGTCCACCAGCACTTCCGACAAACAGATCAGACCGGCGATGATGGCGACTACATTCATAAAATCGGCTCTCAAGCAGATTGAATCACGACTGCCGCCGCGAAACTCGAAAAAATCGAGAATCCATGTGGCGCAATGAGGAATCGAAGATTTATCGAAGCGTCAACGCGCTCTAAGAAACACAGAGGTCAAGAGTTGCCAACTTGCCCAAATACAGGTGCAATCTGATTGCACAAGGAGATTCGTTCCTATTTCACCAGATCGAAATCTCTCGTCATTAGACTTTGGATGATGTAGGCTATCGGGACAAATCCCCCGCGCGAACGACTGGCGCAGCAGTTTTGAGAAACCGATGAGACCCAAAATACTGGTCGTCGATGACGAAATTCTGGTTGCCGACACTCTGGGTATTATTTTCCGGAAGCGCGGCTTTGAATGTCGCGTCTCCTACACAGGCGCGGAGGCGGTCGCCTGTATTGAGGATTTTCGCCCGGAATTGCTCCTCTGCGACATCACCATGCCCGGAATGGGCGGCCTGGAAGTTGTAACGAACGTCACCAGCCGCTGGCCCGATTGCCGGATTCTTTTGCTGACCGGCCATTACGCGAACCTGCCATCTGCCAGGAAATGGGCGCATACCCACAGCGTCCCGAGCCGCATCCTGACCAAGCCTGTTCTGCCGGCCCAACTGCTGCAAGAAGCCGATGATCTGCTCCATAACTGAGCTGATCTGCTCCACAACGGGCCGGATTTGACCCTCCTCCGTCGCTCTACACTATAAAGGATGAACGGACTCGGCCGTCTCCTGATCATGGTTGGATTATTGATCGTAGTTGTCGGCGCTCTGGTTTTGCTCGCCGGCAAGCTGCGTCTCCCCCTCGGCTACCTGCCCGGCGATTTTGCCTGGCGCGGAAAGAACTCCTCCTTCTATTTTCCTCTGGCCACATGTCTTCTGCTCAGCGCGCTTCTTTCTCTGCTCTTTTACATTCTCGGACGTATGCGCCGATAAGTCCGGCTGCGCGCAGGTCCAACTTAAAACAGCGGACAGACATACGGCTTCTCACATCCGCAGGGGCATCCGTGATCGTTGGAAAATACTATAAACTCATCGTTGCCACGCTAGCGCCGCAGCAAACCATTGGAAACTCGCCCGGTGAAACCCTCGTCCAAACAGCCTTGGAATCCGCAGACGCCATTATCGCGCGGCTCTTCCGCTCCTCAAATGGACCTGCTCTTCTCGGTCGATCCCGAAGCGCTGCCTCGCGCTAAACTGCGTACCGTTTGGACCGTGGGCGAGCTTGTTTCGGAAATCCGCGGTCGCGTGGAAAGGGAATACCGCGACGTCCGGGTCGAGGGAGAGATATCCAATCTCCGCCGCGCCGCTTCCGGGCATATGTATTTCACCTTGAAAGACCGGCAGAGTCAGCTTCCGGTGGTGCTGTTTCGCAGCAAGGCGCGCTTGCTGAAATTCGAGGTGAAAGACGGGCTGGAAGTCCATGTGCGCGGCGCGATCTCGGTGTATGAGGATCGCGGCCAATTGCAGCTCGTTGCGGAAACAGTCGAGCCGCGCGGCAAAGGTTCCCTCCAGGTCGCGTTCGAACAGCTCTACGCGCAACTCAAAGACGAAGGCCTGTTCGATGCGGAAAGAAAACGTCCCCTGCCCGCTTATCCGCGCGTGATTGGCGTCATCACATCATCCAAAGGCGCGGTCATCCACGACATTCTGAACGTTCTCGCCCGGCGTCACGCGCGAGTGCAGGTCCTGCTGTATCCCGTAGCCGTGCAAGGAGAATCCTCCGCCAGCGAAATCGTCGAAGCGCTGGCCTGGTTCCGAAAAAATCCTTGCGCCGATGTGTTGGTCATAGCTCGCGGCGGCGGCTCGCTGGAAGACTTGGCCGCCTTCAACAGTGAACGTGTTGCTCGCGCCATCGCCGCTTCCTCGATTCCGGTCGTTTCCGCCGTCGGCCACGAGACCGACTTTACCATCGCCGATTTCGTCGCGGACCTGCGCGCGCCCACGCCTTCCGCCGCTGCCGAACTGGTCACCGATGCGCAATATCGCGTGGAGGAGTATCTGGAATCGCTGTCCTCTCGCATGGAACGCGCCGCACGTTACCAGAGAATGCAGGCCCGGGAGCGACTGAACCGTCTCGATGCTGCCGCCGTCTTTGCGCGGATGCAGCACGGTCTGGGCCGCCGTCAGCAGCGCGTGGATGAATTCCGTTTTCGTCTGGAGTCCGCCTGGGACAAATTGTGCAACACGGCCAATCAAGCCCTGCAATTGGCGCAAGCGCGGTTGATACGGCAGGATATGACCCGCCAGCTTGCACTGCACCGGGAGCGATTAAGCAGGCTCGAAGCAGCGTTGACCCAAGCCGTGAATCTGCCGATGGCCCGCCGCCATGCCCGGTGGAGCGGCGCGAGCGATCGCCTGCTCGCCCTGTCGCCGCTCGCCGTTCTGGAGCGCGGATATACCCTCGTGTATGACAGCGCCGGCCAACTGGTCGTAAATTCCGCGCAGCTCGATCCGGGAGATCGCCTGCGCATGCGCTTCTTCCATGGGCACGCCCACGCCGCCGTGATAGAAACAGAGAAGGACATCAAAACAAAAGAATGAGAAAGCTTTTTGGAACCGACGGAATTCGCGGCGTTGCCGGCCAGTTTCCGCTCGATAGGAAAACCGTTTATGCCACCGGCCTTGCCTTGGCGCATTCTCTGCGGAAACAGACACAGAACCCGCATGTTCTTCTCGGCATGGACACGCGCGAATCCGGCGCATGGATTGCCGCCGCGCTGACACATGGCCTGCGTGAAGGCGGCGCGGATACGACCAGCGCCGGAGTGATTCCCACTCCTGGCGTTGCCTATCTCGCGCGCGCCCGCGGATTTTCCGCCGGCGTCGTGATCTCCGCCTCGCACAATCCCTGGCAGGACAACGGCATTAAGGTCTTCGGCGGAGACGGCTACAAGCTCGCCGATGCCGTCGAACTGGCAATCGAGAACGAAATCTTCGAGCGCCTTGCACAGATTCAGGAACACGATCCATCATCGGCTCATGCGCCGGCAGGAGACACTTCTCTGCCCGCGGCGTACATCGAATTTCTGCGCAGTCAGGTGCCGCACCTGCGGCTGGATGGAAAAACCATCGTCGTCGATTGCGCCAACGGCGCGGCCAGCGCAATTGCGCCCGAACTGTTCGCGCATTTCGGAGGCAAACTCGTCCTGACCCATACGAATCCGGACGGCCGCAACATCAACGAGCAATGCGGCGCGCTGCATCCGGAAATTGTCGCAAAAGAAGTGCTCGCGCACCATGCGGACCTCGGCATGACCTTCGACGGTGACGCCGACCGCGCATTGTTCGCCGATGAGCGCGGTCAGGTAGTCAACGGCGACGCCGTCCTGCTGATCGCCGCCCGCGACTTGCAGGCCCGCAATCTACTGGCGACCAACACGGTCGTGGCAACGACTATGTCCAACATGGGACTGGAAGCGGCTCTGCGCAGTCACAAAATCCGAATGTTGCGCGCCGCCGTCGGCGATCGATATGTCCTCGAAGAAATGCAGCGCTCCGGCGCTGTCCTCGGCGGCGAACAGTCCGGTCACATACTTTTTTTAGATCGCAACACAACCGGAGACGGTCTGCTGACCGCGCTGCTGGTGCTCGACATTCTGCACCGCTCCGGCCAAACCCTCTCCGCGCTCAGGAGCGGCCTGAAAGTATTTCCTCAGGTAATTGTCAACGTGCGCGTGCGCGAAAAAACGCCCATGGAAAGTCTGCCCGGCGTCGTCGCCGCCATCCAGGAAGCGAAGATGGATCTGAATGGCAGCGGACGCGTCGTCGTTCGCTACTCCGGCACCGAGGCACTCGCTCGCGTCATGATCGAGGCCGAATCTGAGACACTGATGCAACGCCACGCCACTCGCATCGCCGACGCAATCCGCGCCGAGCTGGGCGCTGATTCGACGCGCGACTGACTTATTTCAGGTCGCGCCAGTTCGGACCAGCCGCTACTTCGGCGACAATCGGCACCTTCAGCTCGATCACCTGCTCCATCGCCTGCTTCACAAGCGCCCCCACTGCCTCCACTTCCTCACGTGGCACATCGAAGACCAGCTCATCGTGCACCTGCAAAACCATCCGGGCGCGCAAATTCTGTTCGCGCAGTTCCCGTGCAATGCGAATCATGGCCAGCTTGATCAAATCCGCAGCAGTTCCCTGTAATGGCGTGTTCACGGCGGTCCGCTCGGCGAAGCCACGCATGTTCGCGTTGCGGCTCGTGATATCGGGAATCGGCCGCACCCTGCCAAAGAGGGTGCGCACGCTCTGCGTCTGGCGAACCGCTTCCAGCGTGCGATCGATAAAGGTCCGCACGCCCTGATACCGCTCAAAATACCGGTCAATATAAATGCGCGCTTCACCGGGTTCAATGCCAAGCTGCTGCGCCAATCCAAACGGTGAGATGCCATAGACGATACCGAAATTCACCGCCTTGGCGCGGTTGCGCGTTGTCTTATCCATGTCGTCAATCGCAACGCCGAAGACTTCCGATGCGGTCAGCGTGTGAATATCGACGTTCTCGCGATACGCCTTCAACAGCAGCGGATCTTCAGAAAAATGCGCCATCAGCCGCAATTCAATCTGCGAATAATCCGCCGACAGCAATACATTGCCTTCCGCCGGGATGAACGCGGCACGAATTTCGCGCCCAAGTTCTGTCCGAATCGGAATGTTCTGCAAATTCGGATTCACCGAAGACAGCCGACCAGTCGCCGTTCCCACGGCGTTGAATGTGGTGTGGACCCGCTCGCGGTCCGCCAACAGCGGAAGGCTATCGGAATAATTCGACTTCAGCTTCGCAAGCTGGCGATACTCCAGCACCAGTCGCGGAGCCTCGTGATGTTCCGCCAATTCCTCCAGCACATCCTGCGCCGTTGAAACAACTTTGCCGCGACCATACTTCACCGGCTTCGGCAGCGCCATTTTGTTGAACAGCACATCGCCCAATTGTTTTGGAGAATTGATATTGAAGCGATGGCCGCAATTGCCATAGATACATTCGGCAAGCTCCTGCATCTGCTGGCCCAGCCGTGCGGAAATCCGCTCCAGATATTTTGCGTCAATCCGAACGCCGGCCTCTTCCATCTCCAGCAAAATCGGCGTCAGCGGAAGATCGATCGCCTCATAGACATTCCTCGTTCCCGCTCGATCCACAGCACTCCGCAACTGCGGCGCTAGGCGCGCAATGGTCGCGGCAGCCATCGGGAGCGCCTCTTCACCTTCTCCGAGCAGAGATTGATTGTCGAATCGCGCGGCCACATCCGCCAGACGATGTGTGGCGTGCGTGGGATTCAGCAGGTAAGAGTAAAGCATCAGATCATCGCGTACGCCCGCAAGCTGTGTGCCGTGCGCCCGCGTCATCCGTAACAGAGACTTCAGATCGTGGACCGATTTCGCCAATGTCACGTCCTCGAGCGCCGGGCGCAGCAGCGCAGCTGCCTCGCCTTCCCAGCGAACTCGGAATGCTTTCGCATCCTCAGACGCCAATGCCAGCGCGAAAATCGCGTCCGTCGTATTCTGACGTTCCGGCTTCTCCATCGCCTCCAGCAGCGACAGATTCCGCTGAGCAGGCTCCGCTTCCGCCGTCTCTTCGGCGTCCGGTTGAGCATTCTGCTCCGCCACATTTTCCACTTCGGCAACGACGACCAGCGTACCGGCGCGCGCGTCTGCCAACAGCTGCTCCAAATCGTTGCGCGTCGGTTGCAGAACCAGTTCCGCCGTCTGTTTTGGCTTTTCTTCCGCGCCCAAGTCTTTAATCAGAGTCGTAAATTCCAGCTCGGTAAACAGTTCGCGGCTCGCGACCAGGTTCGGCGGCAACGTCCGCATCTGTTCGAGATTCAGTTCCATTGGAACAGTGCAGTGAATCGTCACCAGTTCTTTGCTCAACAGCACCGTGTCGCGATTGTTGAGGAGCGATTCGCGGTACCTCTTTCCGCTTACTTCGCTGGCGCGATCGAGCGCCGCCTCCACGCTGCCGAATTTCTGAATTAGCTCGACCGAACCTTTGTCGCCAATTCCCGGCGCGCCGGGGATATTGTCGATGGAATCGCCGCGCAGCGCCATCACATCGACCACCCGCTCCGGCGAAACACCCAGCGCAGCTACAACCCCCGCGCGATCCAGCACCAGGTTATCCTTCGCCGGATTCAAGACAAATACGTTGTCCGTGACCAATTGCATCATGTCTTTGTCATTCGACACAATGTAAACGGGGTGCCCGATTTGCGCGGCCTGCCGCGAAATCGTGCCGATCACATCATCGGCCTCGAAGCCCTCCTGCTGCAGAATGGGAATGCGTAGCGCTTCCAGCGCACGGCGGATGTACGGCACCTGCTGCACCAGATCCTGGGGCATCTCCGTGCGATTGGCTTTGTACCCGGCGTATTCCACTGCGTCGAAGGTCTGTGTTTTCGCATTGAACTTTCGGATCTTCAACTCCTTCGCGCGTTCGTCGCGAAACACCGGCGCGCTGACATCGAACACAGCCGCCAGATACTGCGGATTGAAATCGCGCCGCAACTTGTTCAGCATGTTCACGAACACATACACGGCGGCCGTCGGAACTCCGGTGCGTGTGGACATCGGGCGCTGCCGCTGCATGGCGTGGTACGCGCGAAAAATGAACCCCATGCTGTCGAGCAGAAATATAGCGGGCTTTGTGGACGAGTCGGCCATCATGGTCGAGTCTATCGAATCCTTGTCACAAGCGTTATGCGAGAAACATGCAGTCCCCATAGGAGAAAAAACGGTACTGTTCAGCGACTGCATGCTTGTAGGCAGCACGCACCCTTTCCGTGCCACCAAACGCACAGACCAGCATCAGCAGGGTCGATTGCGGCAAATGAAAATTCGTCAGTAGTCCGCGCACCATGCGGAATTCATATCCGGGCGCAATAAACATCCGCGTCTCTCCGGAATGCGCACGGAGTTCGCCACCCTCCGCCACACTCGCGCAGTGCTCCAGCGCGCGCACTGTTGTCGTGCCCACCGCAATAATCCGACGGCCCTCACGCTGCGCCCGGTTCACGGCGACCGCTGTCTCTTCCGGCAGCGTATAGCGCTCCGCGTGCAATGCAATCTCTTCCACTCGTTCCACACGAACCGGCGCAAACGTTCCCAATCCGACATGGAGCGTCAGGCGGGCGATCTCCACGTCCCGCGCGCGAATCGCCTCGAGAATCCCCTGAGTGAAATGCAGCCCAGCGGTCGGCGCCGCGACGGAACCACGCTCGTGAGCGAAAACCGTCTGATAGCGTTCCCGATCAGAGCGTTCGTCCTCGCGATGGATGTACGGCGGTAGCGGCACATGTCCGAGCCGGTCTAAAACGGAGTAAAAATTCTCAACTGGATCGAATCGCAATCTCCGCTCGCCGAATTTTCCGCGGTCGATGATCTCTGCCGCCAGCAGAGGCTCAGGTTCTTTTTCGCCAATCTCGTGCGAAAGAAAATGCAGCCGTTCGCCAACCGGCAATTTGCGCCCAGGCCGCACCAGCGCGCTCCACTCCAGCGGGGCGTGTTGCTCCGTCAGCAACACCTCGACCTGTCCCTGCAGATGTTCCCGCGCGGCGCGATTTCGCGAACTCACGGGCTGCGCATTTTTCCCGCTGCGATGCGCAAACAGTCGCGCAGGCAATACGCGAGTATCGTTCACCACCAACAGATCGCCCGGATGGAGCAAGTCCGGAAAATGGCGGAACAAGCTGTCCTGCCGCGCTCCGGTCGCGCGATCGAAAGCAAGCATCCGCGAAGCGGCTCGGTCCTCCAGCGGCTGCTGCGCAATCCGCTCCGGCGGCAAAACGTAATCGAAATCGCGAACCAGCACGAAAGTTATTCTAGTGGGCCGTCCGGAACAGAAGACTCACGCCTTGTGGAGATGGATCGCTCGACCTTCTGCCGCGCGCTCTCCAGCGCTTCCTCCACCGCCTGCCGCGCTGCTTCCAGCGAATCATTATCCCCATCCGCAAGCACCGGCATCGGCGGCTGCCAGCCAATGACCACAGTGGAAAAAGGTTTCGGAATCAGAAAGCGGTCCCACGACCGCAGCTCCCACGCCCGATCCGGAGCGGCATAAAAAATTCCTACGCCACCGCCGACTTGCTGGGCCAGCTTTACCCCGCCCGGCTTCACGCGATATACCGGCCCGCGCGGCCCGTCGGAGGTGAACGCGGCATAATTGCAACGCAATCCGTCGGGTGCCTTCAGCGCACTCTCCATGCCGAGCAATCCAGCCGTGCCGCCGCGCGAACTCGACCCACGAACCGGCGTGTACCCCACGCGCCAGATGGTCCGCGCGATGAGTTCCCCGTCAAAACTCGGGCTGATCAGGATGGCAATTTTGCGCTTGCGAAAATGATAGGCCACAGACATCAACGATCGATGCCACATGCAGTAAACGCGCGTCTGCGGATTGTCGTCCGCGTGGGCGCCCGGCTCGCCGATATCTCGAAATCGCAGTGTCGCGCCCAGCAAACGAATCAGCACCGCGCCGATAGGCGGCAGGACCGCCAGCGCCAAACGCTGCTTCCAGGTGTAAGTGGCAGGCACACGCCTATTCTAGCGAGGCATCCAGTTTTCACGCTGGACGATACGGCGACTTAGCTGTACCGCAGCCAGCGCACCAATTCCGGCAGCGTGGGCCGCTTGCCGTACATCAAGATACCGACGCGATAGATGCGCGAGGCAATCCACAGCACCCCGTAGGTCGAAGCCACCATCAGCACCAGCGAAAGCCCAAGTTGCCACCATGGCACCGCCATCGCCGACATCCGCAGGATCATCACGGTAGGCAGGCAGGGCGGGAAAAGCGACAGCAGAACCACCGGCCATGCCGTCGGGCTGGCAACGATATACCCGATCATCATCAATCCCACAAGCAACGGAAGCACCAGAATGATGCCAAACTGCTGCACTTCGGACTCCTGGCTGACAGTGGCGCCGAAACCCGCGCTCAACGCACTGTAAAAAAAGAATCCAAGGAGAAAATAGAGTACGAAGAAAATAAGCTGCAGCGGCGTGATTCCATAGGCCCCCAGGCCGCCCTGGCCAAGCTGCGTGCCCAGCGCCGACGCACTCAGCAGGAGCACCGCTGCAAGCCAAATCCCCATTTGCGTCAGTCCAGCTGCGCCTACGCCGAGCAGCTTGCCGGCCATCAGCGATTCCGGCTTGGTAGTTGCCAGCAACACCTCGAAGACACGCGAGGTCTTCTCACCCACGACCGACCGCGCCACGTTCATGCCGTAGAACACGATGGCGAAATACAGTACAAACGCCATGGCGTAGGCGCCCCAAAAGCCTTTCCCGGCATCGGATGAGATCACGTCTCCGTTCTTGATCTGCTCAGTTTTCAGATCCACGCCTTTCAGCAGGCCTTCCGCCCCGGCGCTCGACATCCCGCGATTCACCAGCGCCTCGTGTGCCAATGCGCGGCCGATCGCGTCCTGCATCCTGCTCTCGCCAAAGAGATCGGCCGATCCGCGAGAAACATAGGTCGCTTCCGGCAGCGTGGTGCCTGGCGGTACTTTCAGCCAGAGATAGCCGTCAATCGACTTGTTCTCCACTTGCGCGTTGAGCGATCGCAGATCGGCGGCCGAAACAGGAGCCTGCACATCTACGTGGGCCCCCAGAAGCCGTCGCGCTTCATCGCGCCTGTCGTCGCTATTCGTTGCGTGAGGGGCAGTCAGTTCCGCGCGTACGCTCGCCGCAAGCGCCGCATTGTTGGACGCAACCACGATATGCTTCATGCCGCCGCTCATTTTTCCCGAAAGGCCGCCGATGCCAAAAATTACCGCGAATAGAACCGGGATCAGAACCGTCCCGATGCGAAATGCCTTGCTGCGGACATGCTCCAGATATTCGCGTTTGGCGATCAACAATGCTTCATGCACGCACTCGTCTCCCCACCGTTTCGATAAAAATCTCTTCCAGCGAAGGCTCCATCAGTTCAAACCTGTAGATCTTCGCCTGTCCGGCAGCGGCATGCAGCAGCGCCTGCGCGTCCGCTCCATCCTTCAGCCGAATCTCGACATGACCGGCATACGCCTTATATTCCGCCACTGCGCCGTGCTGAAGGAATCCATTTTCCCCTTCAAAATCAATGACGACATGGTTGCGCGGATAGCGTGATTTCACTTCGCGCATTCCGCCGGAAAGGACTGCCTCGCCGCCGTTAATCAGGCAAATGGAATCGCACAGCTTCTCCACCTGGTCCATGCGGTGCGTGGAGAACAGAATCGCCCTTCCCTTGTTTTTCAACTCCACCAGCGTGTCCTGCAGCAGTTCCGTGTTCACAGGATCGAGCCCGGAAAAAGGTTCATCCATGATAATCAGTTCCGGTTCGTGCAGCAGGGTGGAAATGAACTGGATCTTCTGCTGCATCCCTTTCGACAATTCCTCAGTCTTCTGTCCCACTGCATCCAGAATCTGCAGCCGCTCGCACCACTGATGCGCGCGCTTTCCCGCCGTCGCTGCATCCAGCCCGTGCAACTGGCCCAGAAACACGAGCTGATCCATCACCTTCATCTTTTTGTACAGACCGCGCTCTTCCGGCAGATACCCGACGCGACCCAGCTTCTTTCGCGTGAATGGTTCGCCAAACATACTGACCATTCCGGAATCCGGCAGAGTGATGCCGATCATCATGCGAATGGTGGAAGTCTTCCCCGCTCCGTTCGGACCAAGCAGGCCGAACATATTGCCCGCTTCGATCTGAAAACTCAGGTCCCGCACCGCAACCTTGTTCTCGTAGGCTTTTGAAACTTTGTCCAGCTCAACAATTTTCATAGATTCGGCATTCCTGAAGGCAAGAACCTGGTTACGCATATCGCACGGCAAGAGTTTCGCGCTCAGGTCATTTACTCTCGCTAGCGTGTCGGCAGTGTAGCAAAGGCGCCTTTCCAAGGCTATCCACAACATGGCCAGAATTGTTGCGATAAAGTGAACCCATGAACCGACGCCCACAGGAATCCGAAGCCGTGCCTTACTATTTCACCTATATCAACCAGGTGAGGGGCAACGACGTCGTAACCACGCTGGAAGACCAGATCGCCGCAACGCTGCCGCTGTTTTCATCTATTTCTGAAGAAGCTTCCTTGTACCGCTACGCGCCCGGTAAATGGAGCATTCGCGAGGTGCTGAACCACATCAATGACACGGAGAGAATGTTTGCCTTTCGCGCTCTGTGGTTTGCTCGCGGATTTGCGGACCCACTGCCCAGCTTCGATCAAAATATCGCCGTCGCTCACGCCGGAGCTGACGACATTTCCTGGGCCGCGCATGTTGAGGATTTTCGGCGGGTGCGCGGCGCTACGGTGTCCCTATTTCGCAATCTGCCACCCGAAGCGTGGTCAAGAAGCGGCACGGCGAGCGGCAATCCCTTCACTGTCCGAGCGATGGCTTACATCACCGCCGGACACCTGACCCATCACGCCGCGATTCTGCGGGAGAAATATCTCAAAAATATCTAATCGCGCCCGCATATGGGGATCGTGACAGCTATTTCCGAGATCAACGTGACTCCGATCGGACTTGTTTGACCACATCCCGGATTGCGTCTGCGATCGCCTCCGGCTTTTGCCGATGCATCATATGCCCGGAGCCTGCTACCAATCTGTACTCCCCATACTTGGATCGCCCGGCGAGGTCAACTTGGAAGTTATGCCATTCACTATTGAGGGCGTCCACCTGCTGCTGGGTCAGCCCCGGAAAGGCAGAGAGTGGAACTTTTTCTGAACGTTCCAGATCGATGAGGGGTATATCCGCGTGCCAGGTAAGCTTCTGATGGTCAGGAAGGAAGCCGTTGTCCCGCAAAAATACTGGATTATTCCAATTGGGGTCAATTTGCGGTGAGATAACTGCATCACGCCATTCCATCTCCTCGTGCGATGAGTCTACGAAAACGAGCCCAGCGACCTCATGCGGGTACTTCTGCTGATACCGCCGTACCAGAATGCCTCCAGCCGAAGCTCCAACGAGCACATAAGGTTGCTTCAGCCGCACAGCATGGAAAAGACTATGCATTTCTGAGACTACCTGGTCTAGGGGACGGAGCGGGGGACGCTCCTGTACGTGATCGCTACGACCAGCCCCGATCGCATCGTAACTGCATGTCCGAATCGATGGAGGTACTTTCTCTTGTACCAACGCCCACGCATCGGCAGCGCCAAGTCCCCTGCCGGTTGCCAAAATCACGGTCGGCCCAGCATTCGGATCTCCTGAACATTCGAGAAACATCTTATGTCCATTAGGAAGTTGAACCAGGCCACCGGATGTTCCGGTTGGCGGAGAGCTTTGTAGGTCGGATTCTTGTCGAGAGCACGCATGGATGATAGGAGAAGGCCCAATTGTGCAGAAACCGAGAGCGGTGCCAAAGGCGAGTCCACCAGTTAACACACTAGCGGCAAGCAACAGACGCAGTCGAGCAACATAGCGCTGAGCCGGCAGCGCAACTGTTTCGGCTAAAACGTCCGACCAAACTCTCAGAATCGCGGTTGCGCCTTTTTGCCATGCATCGCTGAGCTCATCCCGAAACACCGTCCGTATTTCGTCTCCGTATCGAGCTAATAAGTCGTCGCTTTGAAAACTGAGAAGACAGTCGAACAAAGAGCAGTGAACTCGGTACAGGCGATTCATTTCTGTTCTCCGATCTTTAAAAGTTTCTTCCTTCGTGCAAGATTAAGCAGTTGTTGTTGACGATGAAACTCCGCACCGAGGAGACGTCTTCCGGCTGGAGCCAGGGCATATGTTCTGCGTCTGTCCTCAGTTGAACCGGATGTTTCACGGATCAAACCCTGATCGAAGAGTTTCTTGATCGTCGTATACAGGGTTGCTGGCCCAACTGAAAAAGTTCCCCCAGAAAGTTCACGGATATCCTGCATGATTCTGTAGCCATGCTTTTCTCCTTCCGCCAGCGCGAAAAGCACAAAGAATGACGCAGTCGGCAATGGGAGACTTTCCAGCAAATCATCGTCGAATTGTTGTTCTCTAGCCATCAGGTAACCTCTATATCGGTTTATGATATATCCAGATCTGATACTGTCAAGTCCTTCACGATTCCACGCGATCGCGGCACCGGTCGACTGATAGCATCGAGAATGTGACCGCACTCGAAGCTGTCTCATAAACTGAGAAGTCCATGGTGAGGGCTGGAATGAGACCCGCCATCGAAGCGGGTCTCACGGTCTGCGCCAAAATAAGAAAGCACACTATGAGACAGCTTCTCGACACGCCCATCCAGTTCGTCAAAGGAGTCGGCCCGCGTGTCGCCGAAAAACTGAAAGAGAAAAACATCCTCGTCGTCGAGGACCTGCTCTACCACCTCCCCTTCCGCTATGAAGATCGCCTGAATCCCCGCTTGCTGAACGAACTCACCCCCGGAGAAATGGCCAGCGTTATCGCCGAGGTCCGCGGAACCGCGCTGCTGCGCACCAAACGCATGCCCATCTTTGAAATGACGGTTGGCCAGGGACCCACTTCAATGAAGTGCATGTGGTTCCATGGAACGTATCTCAAAGACAAATTTCAGCCCGGCCAGATGCTCGCCCTCTACGGCAAGGTCGAGCCGTCCCGCAGCCGCGCGGGCCAATTCAAAATGATCCAACCTCAGATTGAGGTCCTTCCCAACGCAAACGAGCCGGAAGAGACGCTGCTTGAAGTGGGCCGCATCGTTCCCGTCTATGAATCGCTGGGAGGTACCCAGCTCAACTCGCGATGGCTGCGCCGCGTGCTCTATCGTCTGTTGGAAGATCTCGGCGACACCCTGCCGGAAACCCTTCCGGCGGAATTATGTGAGCGGATCCAGTTGCCGTCGCGCCTGGACGCTCTCCGTCAGGTCCACTTTCCACCGGCCGGAACCGCGCTGCAACAATTGCAGTCGGCAAGCACCGCCGCACACCACCGGCTTATCTTCGAGGAGTTGTTCTTTCTCGAGCTCGGCCTGGAGCTGAAGCGCCGCCGCATGAGAGAGCGCCTCGGTCCTGCCCTTACCGCCGACTCTCGCGTGCGCGATGTGCTGAAGCGCGTGTTGCCCTTTCATCCCACCGCCGCGCAGAAACGCGTGCTTTCGGAAATCGTCCAGGACCTGCGCCAGCCCACACCGATGCGCCGCCTGCTCCAGGGCGATGTCGGTTCCGGCAAAACCATTGTCGCGTTGCAGGCCGCATTTATCGCCATAGAAAACGGCTATCAGGCAGCATTGATGGCGCCCACCGAAATTCTCGCCACACAACACTACCTGGCCGCACGCCGCCTCCTGGAACGCTCCACGCGCAAGCCTCCTTACAATGTCGTCCTGCTGACCGGCTCGCTCGACGACGCTCGCAAACGCACCAATCGCGGCCGCATCCTGCGCGGCGAAGCCGATCTCGTTATTGGCACCCACGCGTTAATTGAAGAAAAAGTCGAGTTCGCCAACCTCGGCCTCGTCGTCGTCGATGAACAGCATCGCTTCGGCGTGATGCAGCGTTTTCGCCTGATGAAGAAACCCAATACTGCCGAGCCGCACGTTCTCGTCATGACCGCGACTCCCATTCCGCGCACCCTCGCGCTTACTTTATATGGCGATCTCGAGGTCAGCGTGCTCGATGAGCTGCCTCCCGGACGTACACCGATCGTTACTCGTCGAGTCGCGGACGGTCGCGCGGAAGAGGTTTGGGGCTTTGTCCGCAAGCAAGTCGCCGCCGGTCACCAGGCGTACATCGTCTATCCCGTCATTGAAGGCAATAAAGACGACCAGCCGGAATTGGACTTTGCCCACGATCCGGAAATGGAACGTGCGCCGGCAAACGAACCCATCGGGCAGACCAACGGAAAACCGTCCTCAAAGAAAAAGGCCAGAACTAAATCCCGCCCAAAAACTGAACCGCTTTTCATCGAGAAGCCCGCCCTCAAGTCCGCCGTCGCCATGTGCGAGGAACTCCGCACCACCCATTTTTCCGGTTTGCGCCTCGGGCTGCTGCACGGAAAGCTGCCTGCAGAGGAAAAGGAGATCGTAATGCGCCGCTTCCAACGGGGCGAAATCGATATCCTAATCGCCACCACGGTCATCGAAGTCGGTGTCGATGTACCGAACGCCACCGTGATGGTGATCGAGCACGCGGAACGCTTTGGTCTCGCGCAGCTCCACCAATTGCGCGGCCGCGTAGGTCGCGGCGCTGCCCGCTCCTACTGCATCCTGATGACCGCAGGACAGGCGACTCCCCAGGCAGACGAACGCCTCGACGCAATGGTTCGCACCCAGAACGGCTTCGAGCTCGCCGAACTCGATCTCGCACTTCGCGGACCGGGAGAATTTTTTGGCACCAGGCAGGCCGGCATGCCGGACTTCCGCGTCGCCAATCTGCTGCGCGACAGAAAAATCCTCGAGCTCGCGCGACAGGAAGCAGCCAAATTCGTCGAAAACGGAGAAAAAGACCTGTCCCGCGGCTCTGTGGAAACCGTCTGGGCGCATTTGCGCGCGCATTGGCAGCGACATTACGGATTGGTGGAAGCAGGCTGACGATCTGCGTCCGCACTGTGGTACCGTGCAAGGAATGATCGTCGGCAGCGGCGTGGACATGATCGAAATTGCGAGGGTAGCCGAGGTCCTGGCCCGCTATGGCGATCGCTTCTGTCAGCGCGTCTACTTGCCGCGGGAAATCCTGTATTGCCGCCGCAAGCGCAACGCAGCCGAGAGTTTTGCGGCCCGCTTTGCCGCCAAGGAAGCCGCGGCCAAAGCGCTTGGAACCGGCATTCACTCCGGTGTCGGCTGGCGAGACATTGAGGTGGAGCGCGCCGCGAATGGCCGGCCTTCCCTTCTCCTGCACGGGCGAGCCGCGGCCATTGCGCAACAAATGGGCGTCCATCACGTAGCCATTTCGCTAACCCACACACGCAGTCACGCATTGGCCCAGGTTTTGTTGGAGGATTGACGCGATTCGCAGGCGCTTTCGCGGCGGGACCTTCGCCGGAATCGCGTCCTGTCGCAACCGTCTTCATGATCTCGCATCTATATCCATCAAACGGCAGGGGACTTTCCCCTGGCATAATGCGCTTTGGCCCATTGGAGTCCTCTGCTATTCTCGACATATTCGCTTGCCGCCCGCGAATTAGGCAACACGGTCATCCCACGGAAGGCCAGGAGAAAGAGTGCCGAATCAGCACGAAATTCGTTGGTCGCAATTGAAGGTCGGCGTGCTGGTGATTGTCGCCCTGGCCGCCCTGACCGCCCTTATCTTCCTGATGTCCGGCACGTCCGGGGGACTCTTCACACGCCAGATCGTCGTCCATTCCTTTTTCAAAAACGCGTCCGGGTTGAAGGCCGGCGCGCCGGTCAATTTGCAAGGTGTAACGATTGGCTCCGTCAAGAGAATTCTCATTGTCCCCCGGCGGAAGCAAACTCCGGTGGAAGTCGTCATGAAAGTTGGCACGCGTTACAAGGCGGCGCTGCACACGGATTCGCTGGCCTCGCTGGCGACGGCCGGCGTGCTGGGAGACACCTTCGTCGATATCGACAGCACCCACGCCACCGGGCCGCAACTGAGGAACGGCGACGAGCTGCTGACGAAAACCTCCCCCAGCCTCGCCGATGTGATCAATTCCAGCCAGACCGTCATCAAGCAGGTCAATGTGATCCTCGCCAAGGTGAACACCATGGCTGATGCGTTGGGCAACAGCAAAGGTTCACTCGGCGAGTTCATCAATAATCCCGCCCTCTACAACCAGGCGGTCGGTACGCTACGGCAGGCGCAGGTTCTCGTCAAAAGGATCAACCGTGGACAGGGAACCCTGGGAAAACTGGTGACCGACCAGACAATGTATAACAACGCCAACGCGACGATCGCGAAGTTGCAGAATATCGTCGATCAGATTAATGCGGGCCAGGGCACAGTCGGCAAGCTCGTGAAAGACCCGGCCCTCTATAACAATGCCAACAATTTGATCGGCGGGATCAACCACGGCCAGGGAACCCTCGGCATGATCGCGAAGGACCAGGCCTTCCGGAACAGAGTCAGCCGGACGGTCGCCGATCTGCAAGCGATCGTCCAACGCGCCAATGCCGGCCAGGGTACGGTCGGCAAACTGCTGCACGATCCCGCGCTCTACAACGACAGCAATCGCACCATCGTGGAAATGCGCGAGCTCCTCCAGGCCATCCGGAAGAACCCCAAAAAGTATCTCGTCATCCGCCTCAAAATCTTCTAGAAGCGATCGCATAAACCAAAGGCGTCATCCCGAGCGGCGCAGAGGGAGTGCACTGCCTCTGCGCAGTCGAGGGACCTGCTTTTCTTGTTCGATCGGCAAACAAACCCGTAGGTTTCTCCACGCGTCATCCCGCGGATGCTTCCTCGAAGTGACAAATCTACGTGGATACAGCAAGATTGGACCTGTTATAAACATCGGGGCGAGTGGCACAAATACGCCGCTGCTTTTACAATTGGAACGTAAGTCATCCAGACATTAAATACTGCTTGGCAGTCCTCTGCGTCGCCCCCAGACCAGGAGGTTGAAGGACACACATGAAGTTTTGGAAGTACGGCCGTGTAGCATTGGCCTTGACCGGTTCCATCATCCTGGGTCTGAGCATCACCTGTTGCGGCGTTTACACCTCCGGTTATATGTACGTCACCGGGGCACAGTACAGCCAGATCGGCGCATTTAAGATCGACCACGACTTCGGTTACCTTACGGCCGTTACCGGCTCGCCGTTTGCATCCGGCGGCGGCGACCCGGTGCAGGAAGTGGTTCTTCCCGGCGGACGTTTCCTCGCCGTCGTGAACAAGGGTTCGAATAACGTTTCCATGTTCACCATCGGCGGCGCGGGAACCCTATATTTCCAGCAGTCCTACGCGACCTCCGGTGGCCAACCGGTCTCGATTGTGCTCTCTGCCAGCGGCACCTTTATGTATGTTCTCGATTCGGTCGCTCCCGACGGCACTGGCCGCGGCGACATCACCGCATTCACAATCGACTCCAACACTGGCAAGCTGACCCTGATCACCAACCAGAACACCTTCAACACCAGTGGCACGCAGTTGCCCTATTTTGAAGTGAACTATAAGCCGGTCCAGATCATCACCGCCGGCGGCTTTATCTACGTGCTGGACACCGCGTATAACGTATCGGGCGGCCAGGCAGCGAATCCGGACACTCCTGCGGGGTGTTTCACGAGCCCAACCACAGAGGCCGCTTGTTCCACACCGGACGTCTTTCTGTATGCTGTCAACTCCACGAATGGCCAGTTGACCCTGACGCAGAATCAGCCGTTGACCGTGGCCGCCCAGCCCGGCTGGCTCACGACCATTTCCACCGCTTCCGCCGGAAAATATGTCTATATCGCGGATACGGTGGGAGGCAGCAGCAGCAACATCGGCCAGCCGGGCCTAGTCCTGCCCTATACCATCGGCGCCAGCGGCGTGCTGCAAACCCTGGTTGGCGGTCCGGTAAAAAACTACACCAGCTCCGTCTACCCGGACGCGGTCCTCGCCAATTCCAATGCCAATTTTCTCTACGTCGCCAATTTCGGAACGGGATCGGTGCAACAGGCGAACAGCAATATTTCCGCCTACACCATCGCGACCAACGGCCAGTTGCAGCCGGTTCCCACCGCGCAGAATCCGTACACTTCCGGCTCGGGTCCGATCTGGCTGGTCGAAGACCCGACCAACCAATATCTCTACAGCGTGAACTATAACGACAACACGATCACAGGAGCGGTTATCGACGCAACCCACGGTCAACTCTCAAATCTGCTGAAAGGCACCACCTTCGCCACCGTCGGTCAACCAACCTTCGTGGCCGTAACAAGCCGTACATATTAGATGCGACACCAAAAACTGATTTGTCATTCCGAGCGGAGTGCAACGGAGTCGAAGAACCTGCTTTTTGCAGGCAGAGGACGCTGTTGGTCGGCGACGTCGACGCACAGGAAACATGTTTCAGGACCTTTACAATACAAACGGGACAACCCCAAAAGCTAAAGCAAGGCAGTGACCCCGTTGCCGAACCGAAAGCCGGGGTCTAAAGGAATCACATGAAGTGGAGTCAATACGGCCGGATCACATTGGCCCTGGTTGCATCGCTGGCTATTGGATTGAGCGTCACCGCCTGCAATCCAAGTTTCACGCTCGGGTTCGTTTACGCCCTCAACTCGAAGACCAGCCCCGGCTCGATCAGCGCGTATACCATCGACAGCGTCTCGGGAGCGATTACCCAGGTCGCCAACTCGCCCTTCACGACGAACCAGCAGTATCCCCTGGCCGCCGCGGTGTCGAACAACAGCAAGTGGCTCTACGTCATCGGTGAAATCGACAACACCGTGGCCGAATACACCATAGGCACTGATGGCAAGCTGTACCAGGCGCATACCTACAACACGCCGGGAACATATCCGATTGCGATCACGATCGATCCCAGCAGCAGGTATCTCTTCGTCGTGGACAGCTACGCGCCCGGCTTCAACGGAGTCGCGCCCCCGAACATCAATCCGATCCAGACCAACAGCATACCGACCCAGGGCTGCGTCGTCGTCTATCCCATCAGTTCTACGGACGGCAGCCTCAGTGCGCCAGTCTCGGACGGCGGCCAAAAATGCTTCCCCATTGGCACTCCGGTCCTCGGCTCGCAGCCCATCGGCGTCACGGCAACCGCGTTCGTCGATTATCTCTTCGTGGCGGACCAGGGCACGCACACGGTCTACGGCTATACCGTGAATTACAACAACGGCGTACTGGCGCCCGTTTCGACCACGGATGCCGGCGTGAAGCCCAGTGCGATCGTCAGCGATCCTACGGGCCGCTTCGTTTACGTCACCGACCAATATCAAAATCTACTTCTCGGCTATAACATTCTTACTGGTGGTACGCTGCAATCGCAGTTGAACGGCCCTTTCTCGACCGACCTCTATCCGAACGCCCTCACCGTTGATCCACGCGGAAAGTTTCTTTACGTGACGAACTATAACGCGAACGACATTCGCGCCTATGCCATTCAAGCCGCCACCGGCAACCCAATTGCAGTGGGAAGCAATACCACCGGCACCGGTCCGACCTGCGTCGTCATCGAGCCGGCATACGGGCGCTATGTCTACATCTCGAATTACCTCGACAACTCCGTCAGCGGCTTCAAGCTCAACCCCGCCACCGGGGCGCTGGTCAACGTGCTGAACAGCACATTTCCAGCCGGCGGTGGACCCACGTGTGTCGCAACCGCTGCCAACGGTACCCATCCCGTCCAAAGCATCACTCCATAAATCAACGCCTCACTCTGTTACAAACAGAAGGTCCGCCTTTGCGGGCCTTTTGTGTTTTGAGTCTGGACATGCCGTCGGCTCATCGAACTGAGTCGGGATGGGGCGGATGAACCGCAGAGACTTTCTTCAGCGAGGCAGCGTACTGGCGGCGGCAACGGCCGTCCGCAGAACGCCCTGGGCGTGGGCGCAGGCAGCGTCCCGTGCGGATTACACTGTCCGCATCGCACCCACTAAGGTCGAAATAGCTCCGGGAAAGGTCGTGCATACGACTGCCTACAATGGCCGCGTGCCCGGCGAATTGATCCGTCTCCGCGAAGGCCAGACTGTCGCCATCGATGTCGTCAACGATACGCACGTCCCCGATATCGTTCATTGGCATGGCTTGCATATTCCCTCCCAGGAAGACGGCGCGGCCGAAGAAGGCTCTCCCGTCAGCGCGCCGCGTGGCGGCGTCCAGCGTTATACATTCACCGCGGAGCCTGCCGGTTTCCGCTGGTATCACTCGCACACATATGCGGGGCATCACCTGAACCGCGCTACATTTAGCGGAGAATTCGGATTTCTTATGATCGACAGCGCCAGCAACCCGGCGCGCTACGACCGGGAAATCTTTCTCGCTCTCCATGACTGGAACGGATACATCAACGGCGGCTCGGACGGTTATCAGGAGGTCGCGTACAACCACGCGACCGTCAACGACAAAATGCTCGGCTTCGGCGACCCCTTACGTGTGCGCGAAGGCGAACGGGTGCTCTTCCACCTGCTGAACGCCAGCGCCACGTTGACACATACTCTGGCGCTCCCCGGACACAAGTTTATGGTCGCGGCACTCGACGGCAATCCCGTGCCGAAGCCCGCGCTGGTTGAAACCATCCGCCTGGGACCCGCCGAACGTGTTGATGCCATTGTGACGATGGCGCAGCCCGGAATCTGGGTGTTGGGAGAGGTCGATAACGGCATCCGCAAATCCGGCATGGGAATCGTCGTCGAATATGCCAACCGCATCGGCAAGCCGCAGTGGATGACGCCCACTGGGACGGATTTTCATTACCGGCTTTTTGGCCGCGATCTATCGGCTGGAGGACACAAGGAACACGAGGAACAAATTCAACTCATATTTCGGCCCAAGTTTGAAGGCTATGGAGACTTCGACCATTGGACGATCAATGGCTTGTCCTGGCCAAAAACCAGGCAGGTCCAGCTCACCGAGGGCACGCGGTATCGGATTATTATGGAGAACCAGAGTGACGATATTCATCCTGTACACCTGCACCGGCACACCTTCGAATTGCAATCAATCGATGGAAATCCGACCGCCGGTATTTTGAAAGATGTTGTTTTGTTGCCGACACGTGCCCGGACTGAAGTGGCATTTACCGCCGACAACCCGGGCAAAACTCTCTTCCACTGCCACCAGCAAGACCACATGGATTCCGGCTTCATGATGCTGTTTGACTACGCCTGAACAGGACCAGAATCAAATGGATCATCCTCCCCTCCTTTCGCGCCTGCCCGGATCTATCGGCCTCGTCCTTCTCGGCTTGATTTTCGTTTGTAGCAGCTCGGCGCTCCACGCGCAGGACAACTATGAAATCCAGGTCTATCCCTCCGAGACCGTCGCCCCAAAAACCCTCCTGACGGAATTGCATAGCAACTTCACCGTCAAAGGCAGCACCACAACCCAATACGGCATGTTGCCCACGCAGCATCAGGAGCATGAAACCATCGAGCTGACCCAGGGCATCACCGACTGGTCGGAGATTGGCTTCTACATCTTTACCGCGGAACGAAACGGCAATGGCGTGCAATGGGTCGGCGATCACATCCGGCCGCGGGTGCGCGTCCCGCCCAGTTGGCACTGGCCTGTTGGAGTAAGCCTCTCTAATGAGATCGGCTATGCGCGGCCGGAGTTTGCCAATCCCACATGGGCATGGCAGATCAACCCGATCATCGATAAGACTTCCGGCAAGTGGTACTGGTCAGTCAATACAACTATGAACTGGGGTCATCCCGTGCCCCCGCCGCACAGCTACACGCCTGCGCAGCGGACCGTATATTACCGCGACGTCTCTCCGGGCGGCCTGACCTTTAACCCAGCCGCGACCCTCACCTATCAGCCCTCGAAGTACTACAACTTCGGCATCGAGTATTACAGCTACTACGGCGAGTTCGGCAATTTCGTTTCCCTCCACAACCAGCAGCAGCAATTTTTTCCGGTCGTGAATCTGTTTGTTTCTCCGAAATGGGAGATCAACATCGGCGCGGGCTGGGGCGCGACCGCTTCCACCGATCACTTCATCGTGAAAGGTATTCTCGGCCATTACTTCAACTGGGGCAATCCCATGAAACACCCGCAATAGCGCCCTTCGTAGGCTAGAGCGATGTCCTCGAATTCCCTGCAAATGCTTGTCGTCACGACCGGAGCGCAGTGGAGTGGAGGGCCCTGCTTTTCCGCTTTCTGCCGGGGTACCCCATCCTACGCGCGTCGGGGTCCCCGGCAAACAATTTCTGTTCGCTGGGGCGACCGGGCGTAGGGTGGGAGACCAAGATTCATTCGCGAACATGCCCGACTCAACGAGACATTTATCCTCATAACCATGGCCTACTATCTGGGAATCGACGCGGGCGCAACCAAAACAGAGTGCGCGCTGGCCGAGGAAAGCACCATCCTCGCGCGGGCAACCGGCGGCACCATCAAAGTGATGCGCGCCTCCGAACAAGAAGCCGGGAAAAATCTCGACACCTTGCTGGAATCCGTTTCCTCGAAATCCGAAGTTCCCCTCGACGCCATCGCCTGCACCGGCGTCGGACTCGCCGGCGTCTCCGTGCCCCGCATCGCAGACTGGGTCCGCAGTGCGCTCAAGGCCCGCGTCAGCGGTCCCATCGTTCTTTCCGGAGATGAGGTAATCGCTCTCGATGCGGCCTTTTTCGGCGGCCGAGGTGTCCTCGTCATGGCGGGCACCGGTTCGAACATGGTGGGCCGCGCCGCAGACGGCCGACTAATCCATGTCGGTGGTTGGGGTCCTGTCGTCGCGGATGAAGGCTCCGGAGGATGGATCGGCAAGCAGACTGTGCGCGCTATCTTCGACGCACTCGACCGCGGCGACAAGACGCTGCTGCTCGATCACGTGCTGGAGAGGTGGAAGATTCACACCGTCGGCGCCTTGATCGATCTTGCCAATCAGCTCCCTGGTCCCGATTTTTCTAAGCTTGCGCCGCTGACGGCCCGATGCGCAGAACAGGGCGACTCATATGCACATCGGGTGCTGGAGCAGGCCGGAAACGCTCTCGCGCAATACGCCACCCTCACCGCGCGGCGAGTGCAGGCGATGGAACGCGAATTTCCGGAAAAAGGTTCTTACCCGGATATAGCTTTCACCGGCAGTATTCTCCGCTACATCGCTCCGGTCCGCGAAGCGATGCGCGCCGCCATCCTGCGCGAAACTCCCGGCGCGCAGATCCAACCCGATGCCGTTGATTCTGTGCAAGGTGCCCTATGGCGTGCGCGCCAGCATTGCACAAATCCCTCTTGAAACTGTCATCCCGACCGTAGCGCAATCGGGGTCCCCAACGCGCGCGGGTTTCGCGTGGTGGGGTGAAAGCGGAGTGGAGGGATCCGATTTTCACCGGCTGAGTACACGATCCTTTGCGTACTTTGCAAAGGGTGGGAAATCAGAATGCCGGACCAACTCTAACCCTTAAACACTTGCCCGTTCAAAATCGTCGCCTGCACCTCGCCGCTCGGCGAAAGCACGGCAATGTTCGCGAAGCGTCCGGATGCAAGTTCGCCCCAATCTGCTCCAAAGCCGGCCAGGTTTGCCGGATTCTCCGACGCATAACGCACCGCAACGCGATACGGCGCGCCAGTGAACGCTACAAAATTGCGGATCGCGCGATCGAGCGTCAACACACTGCCGGCCAATACGCCCCCGCGCATGCATCTTCCGTCCGCAACCGTCACGTCCAGCCCGCCGAGCTTGTACACGCCATCCGGCATTCCCGCCGCGCTCATCGCATCCGTCACCAGAATGCTCCGGTCCGCTCCCTTTGCCCGATAGAATAGCCGCACCAGCAGAGGATCCACGTGGATTCCATCGCAGATCAGCTCCGCAAACAAATTGCGATCGTCGAGCACCACGCCCAGCAATCCTGGCTCGCGATGATCCAGTGCGCGCATCGCATTGAACGTGTGCGTAGCGCTGACAGCTCCTGCCGCAATGCCAGCTTCGGCCTCTTTCGTATTTGCATTGCTGTGCCCGAGGCTCACGCGAATTCCCATCCGCGTCGCTTCTCGAATCAATTCGTCGGCTTCCGGCAACTCCGGCGCGACCGTCATCAGCACGATGCGCCCGCTCGCTGCCTGCCAGAACCTCTGCAGTAATCCAATAGAAGGCTTCTGCAGAAATTCCGGCGGATGCATGCCGCGCTTGGTGTGCGAGATAAACGGTCCTTCCAGATGAATGCCCAGCGGCCGCGCTCCCGCGTTGGCGTCGGACCGCGTTCTTCGTTCTATCTGCCGCGCGATCCCTTCCAGTGAGCGCAGCGTCTCGTCCACGGAAGCCGTCACCGTCGTAGGCAGGTATGCGCCCACCCCGCGGCTTGCCAGAAATTTGTCCACGGCATCGAACGCCTCGTCCGTGCCCTCCATCACATCGTGCCCCATCGCTCCGTGGGTGTGGATGTCGAAATAAGCCGGAGCCAGCGTTGCTCCGGGAAAATCAAGGTGCTGCGCATTTTCCGGCACTTCGAGCGCGCCGCGAGATGCGATGGCCGTGATGCAGCCGTCTTCCATCGTGACCTGTGGCTGATCGATATCTGACAATGGAGTCAGCAGCGTGGCTGCCGTAAGCACGGTGCTCATTTTTGTTTGGTCCGTCCGTTTTATGGATTGTCCTGCAGCAACGGGCGCTTCAATTTTTCAGGAGAAATCTCGCCGCCTACATACAAGATACCGTGCTCTCCGCCCATGTAGGTTACGCCATCAACGCGCCGGCGGAACGATACACCGCGCCTTGAAAGCTCGTCTCAACGACCGGCAAGCGCGGCGTTAGTGTGAGCGTCTCAATTTCTCCGTCGGCCAATACCACAGTATCTTCAATCTTCGCTCCCTGAATCGTCGGATTCCATGCCATCGCCTGCCGCGCCAGCACGCGCTCCTCGCCGCCCGGGCGCGCAACCCACTCCCGCTCCCAGTACCCTGTCGCGCCGCCCTGGTGGTGCATCTGTTCCTCGCCCGCATAACCGACTTCCGCATACGCGCGCTTCGCGACCGAAAAGAGCTCGTCAGCAGTAGCATCTTCGCGTGTCGCATGCAGCAGGCGCGCATTCACCTGCGCCACAGCGGCAAATTTCTCTTCGAGTTCCGCTGGCATCGCGCCGAAGTGAACGAAGCGCGTGATCGAAATGCACAGTCCCCAGCGCCGCGCGCAGAAGTTCAACATTCCGAAGCGCTGCAGCACGCCGTCGCGCGGCACAGCGTGGCGATAGCGACGAATTCGATCGTCTACCGCTGTCAAGAAAACGGAAGGCTGAATATTTTCCGCCAGCAGTCGCTCCGCGATCGCAGCCTGCATCTTCGCTTCGGTCACGCCCGGCCGCAATGCGAGCAGAACGTCGGTCGTCGCATGCGCAACCCGCGCCCCCAGCCACCGATAGCGCGCAGCTTCTCCCTCGGTGAGCGGCATCCGAAGTGGCTGTATCGAAAGAACCGGCAGGCCGGCGCTCGCATCATCGGCCGCAATTCTTCCCGACGGAACAATCTTTCGCAGCACCGCCTGCACATCGTTAGCGTGCCAAGGTTGAATTACCGGACGGTAGTCCAGCGACGCAAACTCTTCTTCCGCCAGCCGCGGCGCCTCGTTCTTCGTCGTCAAGTAACATGGTTGTCCGTCGCGCAGGATCAGCAGACTGCCCACGCCGACCTCGCGCAACAATCCCACGTGCATGTCCACCAGCCCGGCCGTCGCCCACGCGACATTCTCATGGCGCGAGATCAGGTAAGCATCCAGCCCAGTTTGCCGCCAGAAAATTCTGCAGCACGCGCTGTTTCTCTTCGAGTTCCGCCTTGCGCTCACCTACCGCAAATAGCATCTTCTTATTTCTCTCCCTGTTCTTCACTCGGAATATCGAGAATCCGCATCAACGGTTCGTCGCGTTTGCATCGCTTGCCGCAAGAATCGCAACGCCGTACACCGGCAGCGTCACGAGTGCACCGCACCGCCGTCCAGCACATCGCGCATGGTATAGGCCAGTGGAATTGTCTGCTTGTCCGCCGAAAAGTTTTGAAAGATCAGAACATTCTTGCCCAGCCCGACGCGCCGCTCCACCTCTACTCCCTCCGGAACAGCGGGAAGGTCCGCCTGGACTCCGCTGATGTCGAGCATCCACTGCGCCGCTCGCTTCATTCCCGCGTCGTCCATCCAGATGCCGATGTAGGTAATGCTGCCTCGTCCCACTTTGCGCGTAATCGCCGCCGGGGATCCATCGAGCCAGCCATTGCTCTTGTCATATCGCATCAACACCTTTACGTCCGGCGCCTCCACCTGCAGCCGTTCCGCATAGAGCTTGCCTTCATTCGCTCCCCATTCTCCAGCTCACCGGAACAGACTGGACGCAGCGCAAAATACTGTTCCACGCGTCCGCCCAGCATCTTTGTCAGCGGCCCAGGCTGCCGCTGCTGCCACCGGGAATTGTCGCCGTCCTTCATTCCCGAGCGCTGCCCCAGAACCAGGTTCCCTCCCTGTCGCGACGTAGCGCATCAGGTTGTCCACCACGGCCTGCGGCATCACGTTCAGTCCCGGCGCAACCACCAGTTTGTATCGGGAGAGATCGTCTTCGGCGAAACAATATCGATCGAGTTGCCAAGCTCATGCAGCGGCTTGTAATAGCTCATTAACTCGTCGATCGGATTGTAGTTCGGATTTTCTCGTCTGCCAGTTGATCGTCCATCGGCTTTTATAGGATTGCAAGATCGCCACTTGCGATTGGACCGTCGTTCCCTTCAGCATCGAGGACCGACCTTTTCGTATTCACGACCTACCTGTGCAATTTCCTCATACACCGGAGTCGGCGTTCCATCGACTCCGACCAGCACGCCCTTATGGTTCTGCTCCTGCCCGTTCAGCGAATCGCGCCATTGCCAGTAGCTCGTGGTATTCGCTCCGTGGCCAATATCCTGCCAGATGCCGGCGCGCATTTGCCCTTTCGCCATATTCGAGCCGGCCGTCGTCTCCATGACCCAGAAGTTTTGATCTTTGAAGCCGCGCGCCAGGTCGTTCGTCGCCGCATTCTTCACCGGATCAAACGGATTCGCCCAATGCCCCAGCGGATCATCCCACGAGGCAAAATTCAAATCGCGCGCGACCACATAATGGTCATACCCATCGAACCAGCCCATCATGTTCGTCGTGATCGCTGCCTCGGGCAGCATATTCATTCGCATACGCGTCGATCTGGTTCTTCTGATAACTGCGCCAGGTGTCCGTGACGAAGCGCTTCCAGCGAGCATCAATCCAGGATTTCCATGCGTAGTCGGAATGGGAATCTGGTCCCAGTTCGTATACGTCTGGCCCCAGTACGCCGCATCACCAGGCGTCGATTGATGCGTCGAGCGTCCCGTATTTTTGCCTTCAGCCAATTCTGAAACTGCTTGCCGATGTGTTCGTCATCGTAGGAAACAAAGTTGTATTCGTTGTCGATCTGCCATGCGATCACATACGGATTGTGCCCGAATCGTTTCGCCATTTGCTCGTCGATGCCGCGCACCAGCATCCCGATATTTCGGATCGGCAAAATTGAAATTCGCGCGGCTGCCGTGTCCGACTCGCTGTCCGTCTCGCGATCACGCGCAGCGTCTCCGGATATTTCTCCGTGAGCCACGCAGGAGGCGCCTGGCTCGGTGTTCCAATCACGACGAAGATCCCGTGCTTGCCCGGCGTCGATCGATGGCGCGCTCCAGCCAGTCGAAATCGTAATGACCCTCCTGCGGGCTCATCCGGCTCCATGTATATTCCCCCAGGCGCACCATGTGCAGGTGCGCCTTCTGCATCAGCTCCAGATCCTTTTCCCATCGCGACTCCGGCCATTGCTCCGGATACCATGCCGCACCCATCAGCAACGGCGGCGGCGTTGGCAACTCGCCTGTGTCGCTGCGTCGGTCTTGAGACTATGAGCAGTAGCAGCGGCGATCACGCACGAAACCACACCCAGCAGGCTACAATCTCCGCCGATCTGACACCTCATCGATCCTCATTGATTCCCTCGTCGCAACAGTTCAAATCACACTGCAACCGAGTATTCCCGGCCGATCCTTCAGGCCGCCGCAGACTCGATCCGACTGCGAACGCCGGTACTGCTTTCCCAGAAGAAACAACGCCATTGTCCCCAGCAGCGGCATAAACGCGACCATGAATAAATACCGGCTTGTACGACACATGGTCCACCAGTGACCCCGGTCAGCAGCGGAAACAACAGTCCGCTCAGACCGCCGGAGACACCTGTAAGGCCCGTGGCCCGGCCAACCGTATGGTCAGGAAATAAATCCGTAATCGCGCCAAACATGTTCGCAGAAAGAAAATTGTCCGCCATCACCGCGATGCCGATCATGAACAACGCCGCGACACGCAGTGGTGCAGATACGGCACCATGCAGACTGCGTGATGCAAAGCAGGCTGCTGCCGTACATCGTGATCTGGCGAACGTGGTAGATGTTGAGCTTTCGTTTCTGCAGCCATCCAGCCGCCCATCCGCCAAAAACTCCGCCGGAATCTCCCAGAAAAAACGGGATCCATCCAAGAATTCCAATCTGCGTCAGCGACATGTGACGGACGCTGTACAGATAGCTCGGAATCCAATACCAGTAGAACTGCATCACCGGCCCGATAAAAAATCGGCACATCATCACCGCCCATGCAGAGGACTGCTTCAACAGGCACCCGAAGCGGCAGCTCCGTCGCTGCCTCGTCCGACTGCCGCGGTGACCTGTCCTGGCGCGGATACAGAAACCACCACAGCGGTACCCAGATCGCTCCCAAGAATCGCGGGAACCAGAAACGCTGCGCGGAATCCATACCGCTGCATCAGAAATACAATCAGCGGCGGCGCAATCGTCGCGCCAATCATGCTGCCGCTGTTGAAGATGCCAATCGCAAGCGTCCGCTGGTCCCTGAGAAAAGAAGCGCGACACCGCCTTCATGCCGCCGGAGTAATTGCCCGCCTCACCCGTCCCCATCCACAATCGCGTCGCGCCGAGCTGCAATCCGGTCCGCGTAAACACCTGCGATCCCGTCGCCGCCGACCACCACAACACGGCCGCCGTCAAGCCCAGCCGCGCGCCGATGCGGTCCATCAGCCAGCCCATCGGAAACTCGCCCGACATCATGCCGAATTGCAGGGCCGCGACAATTCTTCCGTACGCTTCGTTCGAAAGATGGTAGGTCGCGCGCAGAACCGGCGCCAGCACAGAAAGCGTCTGGCGATCGATGAAGTTGATGACTGTGATCGAGAAGATGAGAGCTAGAACGACCCATCGTCGCCTGGAACCCTGCTCGGGCGGGGCGGAAATTGGGGCCTCCTGAGCGGTAGGCTGGCTACTCCGCAATTCCGCCTCCAACGTTTATTGTCCCTGCCTGCTCAACCGCAGCAGCACCACGCCGTGTGTCGGCACAATCGCAGTGTAGTTCGTATTCACCACGCCCAGATCGCGATGCATCCATAAATCGCGCGCCTTCGCCGGCCCATGCCAACCGATTTTCGCCAGGTTCAATGTCATGCTTCCCGGTTCGCTCGTGCGATTGAACAGTGCGACAGCCATCGCGCCGCCTTGCAACGGCTTCGTCCACACTTCCAGCGGACCTGTCGCATACACGCGATCGCCTTGCCTGCCCAGAGAGTCCTGATCGATCCCGATCACTTCCTTGTTCAGCAAAATGCTCTTCGTCTCCGGCGACATCTTCGTAAGATCGTTGCCCGCAATCAATGGCGCTGCAAGAATCGCCCACAGGCTGAAGTGTGTGCGCTGCTCGTCCGGCGTCATGCCGCCATTTCCCACTTCCAATATGTCCGGATCGTTCCAGTGTCCCGGACCCGCATACCGCGCCAGCCCCGCCTCGCGAAATCCAATCGAAGTCATGCGGCCATAGTTGTCGCTGATATCGCCCGATGTTCTCCAAAGATTGCCGCCCACCTCAGGGCCCCACTCCCACACCTTCCCCCAACCGTACTGACACATGCCGAAGACAATCGGCCGACCGGTGGCGACTAAGTCCCGATGCATTTTCTCGTACGCTGCTTGCATGATCGCATCCGACTTTTGCAGGTTGCTGCCAGATTGCTGCCGCATGATCTTGCGAAAACTGCACAGGTCGTACTTCAGATAATCCACTCCCCAGGAGGCGAACATCGTCGCGTCCTGCGCCTCATGGCCATAGCTCGCCACTGCGCCGGCACAAGTCTGCGGCCCCGGCCCTGTATAGAGTCCAAACTTCAGCCCTTTGGAATGGATGTAGTCGCCCAGCGCCTTCATATCGGGAAAGTTTTTGTTGGGATGCAGAACGCCCGCCGCATCGCGATAGCCCTCCCAGCCTCCGTCGATATTGACGTAGACATAGCCGGCATCGCGCATGCCGCTCGAGACCATCGCATCTGCCTGCGCGCGCACCAGCGCGTCGGAAATATCGTGATGAAAATGATTCCAAGTGCTCCATCCCATTGGTGGCGTGGCGGCCAAGGGAGCCGACTGTGCAGATGCGCATCCCACGCCCAGTAGCAATGCACCACCCAGCTGGATCAAAAATCGATTCTTCGTCACATCGCCTCGCTGCCCGAACAGTTTCAATGAAAATCGCAGAGGGCTGTTGCGCTCGAACGCGACCCCGTCAAGTGATTGTCATCCCGACCGGAGCGCAACCAGGGCCCCCAGCGACAGGTCTTCGTCGCTGGGGCGGAAGCGGAGTGGAGGGACCTGCCGTTCCCTTGTCTTCGTCGATGCGCTCCATCTGTTGGAACGTTTTAATTCACGCTGTCAGCCGGTCCGTCCACGGTCGGGCCGCCGCCAGCAGGCGGTTCACTTGCCGGATATTTTCCGCACCCTCTGTATTCAACCAGTTCTGAAACGCGGTAGCTCCTTCTTTCACAAAGATGGGCACCCCGCCCTGCCAGGTCGCGCGCCCGCACAATACCCCATTGAAATCCACGCCACACTCCACCGCAAATTCCAGCATTTCAAGAAAAACCGGGCTGGTCACGCCCGCGGAAAGATAAACAAACGGCAGATGCGTCGCCGCAGCCGCTTCGCGAAAGAAATTCGCGGCTTCCGCTCGCGTATACGCCGTCTCGCCCCGGCACGCCCGTGCGCCTTCCACAAACTGCATCTGCACCGGCGCTTCTACTTTCAGAACGTCGGCCATATATCGTTCCTGACTGAATTCCTTCATCGATCGGATAACAATCTCCGGCTTCCGCCGCGCATATGCCAGGCTTTTCTCGTCTTCGCCATGCACGTCGTATCCGACAAACTCCAGAAACAGCGGAATATCATGCGCCCGGCACTCCGCGCCGATCCGTTCTACCCACGCGTGCTTCTGCTCGTTGATCCAGGTCTTCTCGAAAGGCGTGTGGTACACCAGAATCTTTACCGCATCCGCGCCCGCTTCCTTCAATCGCAGCACGGACCAGCCTTCGCTCGCAGTCGGAAGGCGCTCCGGATGGTCAACGCTGTACCCAGCCTTCTCATAAGCCAGCAGCAATCCCTTGCCGTTGCGATATTTTGCTGCCGGCAATCCATATTGCACATCCAGCAAAATGGATGAGGCATATTGGGTGAGCGCCGCCGTCACCAGCTCCTTGAACTGCACAACCATAGCCTCCGGCGGTTCCTCGACACTCAACTCCTTCGCAAACATCGCTTTCAGCAGCCCCCGCTGATCCATCGCCGCTGCCGCAATCACACCCCGGTCGTCCGAAACCGCCCTGAGTCCGGCCATTTTCCCGGGAGTCAACTTATTTGGCATCACAATCGTCTCCTCTATAAAGGTCGACTATATGGAGGAAGAAATATAGATGTCAATCGATTACAAGCGATTAACACGGAGTAAGATCTATTCAACCTCAATTGCAACTTAGACATGACCCACGCAGGCCCGATTTGCTTGACAATCGATAACAATAGATTATAGGCTGCTCTATGCTGAACATGGCATTCTAAAAGGCTGTTCCGCCGATTCCCTGGTATCGGCGAACGCCTCACGATTTGGGAACGGAATGATCGCGGAGAATTTACTCATCGTGCAGGGCGGTGGCCCCACTCCAGTCCTGAATGCCACGCTCGCTGGCATTCTGGAAGAGGCCCGCCACCATATGAAAATCGCGAAAGTCTTCGGCGCTCGCTCGGGAGTCGCCGGTCTCGCTCAGGGAGATGTCGCCGATCTCAGCGATCTCCGGGGAGAAGAACTGGATCGTCTGCGCCACAGTCCCGGCGCGGCGCTTGGTTCCTCTCGCGCCAAGCCTTCCCCGAATCATTTAGATCGCATCCTGCACCACTTGCGACATCTCGATGTCCATTGCGCGCTGTTCCTGGGCGGAAATGGCACCATGCGCGGCGCGGAAGCCATCGGTCAGTCCTGCCGCGACGCGAACTATGAACTGCAAGTCGTCGGGATTCCCAAAACCGTGGACAACGATATCGCCGAAACCGACCGCTGCCCCGGCTATGCAAGCGCCGCCCGCTATGTCGCGCAATCCACGCGCGATTTAGGCATGGATGTCCGTTCGTTGCCGCAACCTGTTTCCATCTTTGAAACCATGGGACGGGATGTTGGTTGGCTGGCCGCCGCCTCCGTAGCCGGCAAGGTGGAAGAAGACGATGCGCCCCATCTCGTCTATCTGCCCGAGCGACCGTTCAACGTCGATGATTTTCTCGCCGATCTCGATCGCATCGTTACCAGCCTCAGCTGGGCCGTCGTTGTAGTCTCAGAAGGCATCCGCGATAAATCCGGCAAGCTTATCTACGAAACGGAAAATCCGTCGCAAGCCGACGCACTCAACCGTCCGCTGACCGGCGGAGTTGGCCAATTTCTCGCGGGAATCGTTGCCCAGCGATTGAAAATCCGTTGCCGCAGCGAAACGCCCGGGCTGCTCGGACGATCCTCCATGCTGCACGCTTCCTCGCAAGATATGCAGGACGCCGAACTGGTGGGCCGCGCCGGAGTGCAAGCGTTGCTGGACGGTCATACAGAAGAAATGGTTTCGCTGCGGCCCTTGAACTCCGCCGATCCCAGCCGCTGTGACCTGGTTCCGCTGGCCGATGTCGCGGGCAAAGATCGCCCCATTCCCGCCGAATGGCTTTCGCAAACGGAGACCTGCGTCAACGAAGGCTTTCTCCGCTATGTTCGCCCGCTGATCGGCAATCTGATGCAGTACCATGCGCCGTTCCGCTTCAGTCTCGACACGTTTGGAGTCACCTAAGCGATGCAGAAGCCTACTCAACACGTTTCAAGCCCGCTTGGCGTAATCATTCTCGGCCGCAAGCGCCCCGGCTTCGACCAGGAATGGAATCAGATCGTCTGCAAGCGCAGTCTCACCACTCTGCGGGATCTAGGCTTTTCCTGCGTGGGAGCCGAAAGTCCAGTTGTCGACGATGAAACCCTGCATGCAGCCCTGCACCAGATTCATCAGGCAAAGTGCAAAGCGCTTCTTCTCCTGCAACCCTCCATCGGCAACGGTCAGCTCGCCCTCACCATCGCGCAGCAGTGGCCCGATCCGATTGTGCTGTGGGCCACGCCGGAACGCCCCGGAGACGGCAAGGTGAGCTCCTGTTCGCTCGTCGGCCAACATCTCTGGGCCTCGGTGCTGCGCCAGGCCGACCATCCCTTTGAATTTGTCTATGGCGATGCCGACGTTGCCCAGGTCCACGTCGAACTTATCCAGGCAATCGCCTTGTGCCGTACATTCCGTTTTCTGCGCCATGCAAAAGTCGGCGTGATCGGAACGCACGTGCCGGGATTTATCGATCTCGCTGCCGACTCGTTCCTTCTGCGCCGAAAAATCGGCATTCAACTGCATCCTCTCAGCCTGCCGCAATTCATCGAGCGCGTTCGCGCCATCCCCGAAAACGCCGTTGAGAAAGATATTCAGCAGGTCCGCGCCCTCGGTCTGCGCCCGGTGAATGTGACCGAAGACGCCTTCGACGTCAACTCCCGCTGCTATCTCGCCATGTTGGAGATCATGCAGGAAGAAAGCCTGCAGGCGCTCGCCATCCAGTGCTGGCCGGAGATTCCCAACATGCTCGGTCAATGGCCGTATCTGGCCGTCTCCCGACTCAGTTCCGCCGGACACGCGGTCGCCATTGAAGGCGATGTCGATGGATCGATCGCCAGCCTCATGAGTTCTTCGCTCGGCATGGGGCCGGGATTCCTGACCGACTGGCTGGAGCATGACGCCTCCACAATTTTCTTCTGGCATCCCGGCATGGCGCCGCTCGATATGTGTCACGCCATCGGCAGCGACGAGGGTCCAACCCTCGGTGCGCATTTCAATGTTGTCAAGCCATTCGTGGTTGACGGCCAGCTTCAGTCCGGCCAGGACGTCACGGTGATGCGCCTCTGGCGCTGCGACAACGAGTATCACATGACCGGGTTCGAAGGGCGTTCCATTCCGCCTCGCCGCAGAATCACCGGCAACAGCATGTTGGTCGAGGTCGCAGACGGCGACGTTCCCCGCCGCTTCGACCGTCTGCTGCACGCGGGCATGCCGCATCATGTTCTGCTACATTTCGGAAATCGGACGGATGCTTTTCGCCGCCTTGCGCGGCTGCTGCATATTCAATGGCACGAGTAGCGTTGCGATCGGGGCAGTTGAACTGTACTGAACGACAAACGGAGCACGAAATGAACCGGTCCACAAAAAATATTTTCGGCGAGGCCAACCGATGAAAGCCCGCGTTGCACGACATCATGTCCGCGAAGAGATCCAGCGCCGCATTCTGTCCGGCGAAAGCAAACCCGGCGAACGGCTCAGTCAGCAAAGCCTGGCCAAAGAGCTCGGCGTCGCCCAGGGCGCCGTGCGAGAGTCCCTGCTCGAATTGCAATGGCTCGGCCTCGTCGAATCCGTCGACCATCTCGGCGTCTTCGTCGGCGATCTCGACGTATCAAGAATCTGCGAAGCCTATGAAATTCGCGAAGTTCTGGAAGGATTGGCAGCGCGGCTCGCCTGCAACCACGCCGGTCGCGCTGACATCGCCGAACTGCGCCGCATGGCGGACAAGATCTTTCAGCTCGCCCATGAAGAGAAGGCGGAGGAAATGGGTTCGCTCGACCGCAAGATGCATTTTCATATCATCGAGCTGGCCCGCAACCCCATCTTGTTGCGCCTTGCGGAGACCTATCGCGTGCTGGGAATGACAGTCCGCGCATCCCGCGAGCCGCAGATTATTCATGAGGAACATCTCCAGATCATCGAAGCGATAGAACGCAACTCCGCGGAAGAGGCGGAACGGCTCGCACGGCAACACGTAGCCGGTGCGCGGCGCATGATTGAAAATCAGGCCAGAGAAGGAAAATTCGTTCCCAAGTGGGTGGGCTAAAGCGGGATCGAATATCTGGATTGCGAGGAAGCAATAAAAGTTCAGGTTGCTGAAAAATGAATACCGAGCAGGAAAAACCGTACAAAGTTTATCTGAACGGCCAATGGCTTGCGACCAGCAATCAGATCGAGGTCGTAAATCCCGCGACGGAACAGCCGTTTGCGCGAGTCTGCACGATCGACAGCGCGCAAATACAGTTCGCTCTCGACGCAGCTGAAGCTGCATTTCCCGCCTGGCGCGCCCGCACCGCCAAAGAACGCGGCCTGCTGCTGCACTCCGTGGCCGATGCCTTGAAGGCGCGCCGCGATGAAATCGCGCGGACCATCACGCTGGAAAACGGCAAGCCGCTCGCCCAAAGCAAAGGCGAAGTGGACATGTCGGAGGACCACCTGCGCTGGTTCGCGGAAGAAGCCCGGCATTCCTATGGCCGCATTATTCCTCATCAAGTGCATGGAAAAAGAAATCTCGTCGTAAAAACTCCCATCGGCGTTGTCGGCGCTATTGCCCCCTGGAATTTTCCCCTGGTACTCGCTGTTCGCAAAGTCGCACCCGCGCTCGCTGCCGGCTGCCCCGTCATTTTGAAGCCCGCATCGCAAACGCCGCTAAGCGCCATCGCGCTCGCCGAGTGCATGGAATCCGCCGGCATTCCACCAGGCGTGTTTCAGATGGTCGTCGGCGACGCGCCTATGATTGCAGATGCATTCCTGAAAAATCCCATCTGCCGCAAGATTAGCTTTACCGGTTCCACGGCGGTCGGCCAGAAGCTGATCCGCGGCGCTGCCGAGCAGGTCAAGCCGCTTTCGCTCGAACTCGGCGGCCAGGCTCCTCTGCTCGTTTTCGACGACTGCGATCTCGACCGGGCCGTCCGCGAAACTATCGTCGCCAAATTCCGCAACACCGGCCAGTCCTGCATTGCCGCGAATCGTATCTACGTCCAGAACACGATCTATCGCAAATTCGTCGACAAATTCATCGGAGCCGTTCACGCGTTGAAGGTCGGTTCCGGCCTGGAGGATGGCATGGACATCGGTCCGCTCATCAGCCGGCACGCTCTCGATGGCGCTTTGGCGCAGATTGAAGACGCGGTCGAACACGGCGGAAAAATTCTCGCCGGCGGCAAGCGTTTGGCCGGAACCAAAGGATATTTTCTCGAACCCACCGTGATCGAAGGGATGAGAGACAGCGCGCTCTGCATGACGGAGGAAACCTTCGCACCAGTTGCGCCCGTCACTAGCTTCGACACGGAGGAAGAAGCCATCGCGCGCGCCAATCGTTCGCCCTACGGCCTCAGCGCGTATGCGATGACGCGGGACATCGGTCGCATCTTTCGCCTGGCAGAGCAAATCGAAGCGGGCACTCTCGGCATCAACGATGGCGCACCCACCACCAGTCAGGCGCCTTTCGGCGGCGTCAAACAAAGCGGCTGGGGGCGAGAATTGGGCACTGAAGGCCTGGAAGCATTTTTAGAAACGAAGCACGTTTCCATTGGCGGCGTCTGAAGATTGCGACCGCTGCCATCAACCAAGAAAGAGGACCGCAAAACATGATTCATTTCCTGATTCATGATGCGTCGGACAATGTCGGAGTCGCGGTGGTAGACCTGGCCGCTGGCACCGATTGCTCGGGGCGCAATCTGGCGAACAACCAATCTCTGCGCGCGAAAACGACGCAGGATATTCCGCTCGGCCACAAACTCGCCCTGAAAGATTTCGTCGTCGGCGATGAAGTCACCAAATACGGTTGTGTAATCGGCAGAGTGGTGCAGCCGATCGAAACCGGCCAGCATGTGCACGTTCACAACCTCAAAACGAAAAGGTGGGCATAGCGATGGCCAAACGAAAAATTTCCGCGTATCGCCGCGAAAACGGACGGGTCGGCGTTCGCAACCACGTCGTGATCCTGCCGGTCGATGACATCTCCAACGCCGCGTGCGAGGCAGTCGGGAACAATATCAAAGGCACGCTGGCGCTGCCCCACGCCTACGGCCGCCTTCAATTCGGCGAAGATCTCGATCTGTTTTTCCGCACCATGATCGGCATCGGCAGCAATCCCAACGTCGCGGCGGTCGTTGTCATCGGCATTGAGCAGGGCTGGACCAAGCGCATCGTCGATGGAATCGCCAAGACAGGCAAGCCCGTCACCGGGTTTTCTATCGAAGGCAAAGGCGACATTCGCACCATCGCCGACGCCTCCTACCAGGCGAAGGAATACGTCCAGTGGGCCTCCGAGTCGCAGCGTACCGACTGCGACTTGAGCGAGCTCTATATCAGCGTCAAGTGCGGCGAGTCCGACACAACAACCGGCCTCGCAAGCTGCCCCACCGTTGGCAATCTCATCGACAAACATTGCGAGGCCGGCGGCACGGCATCCTTCGGAGAAACCAGCGAGCTCACTGGCGCCGAGCACATCGTCGCTGCGAAAGCTGCCGACGATGCCGTGCGAAAAGAATTTATCGCTGCATTCGAAGACTACACAAAACTCGTCTTCGATCAGAAAAAAGACGATCTCTCCGAGTCTCAACCCACCAAGGGCAACATCGCCGGCGGACTGACGACGATTGAAGAGAAGGCACTTGGCAACGTCGAGAAGCTCGGCAAGCGCACAAAGTTTGTCGGCTGCCTTGCACCCGCCGTCGCGCCCACAAAACCGGGCCTCTGGTTTATGGATACTTCCAGCGCCGCTGCCGAAGCCGTCACTCTCTGGGCCGCCTCCGGAGCGGTCGTTCACCTGTTTCCCACCGGTCAGGGCAACGTGATCGGCAATCCCATCGAGCCGGTCATCAAGCTGTCCGGCAATCCAAAGACCGTCGCCACCATGAAGGAGCACATCGATCTTGATGTGTCGAAAATCCTGCAAGGCGAAATGACCATGAACCAGGCGGGCGATGCATCGATCGACATGGTCGTGCGCACCGCAAATGGCAGATTGACCGCTGCCGAGGCGTTGGGGCATCGCGAATTTGTGTTAACGAAACTCTACCGAAGCGCGTGACTCCGGAGTTGCGCAGAACTTGGAAAGAGCTGTCGTTTCGAGCGACCGTCCGCAGGATGGGAGTCGAGAAACCTGCGGTTTTTCCGCTGGCGCCTGCTTGAAACCTCGCTCGAATGAACGACTTGGCTGCATGAAAAATTGACAATGAATCGATACCCCAAAACGCAACTGCAATCGATAGCCGCAAAGCTGGCCAATGCTGTCGACGTGCCCGCCGAGGATGCCGACATCTTCGCCGCAGCACTGGTCGACGCAGATGCGCAAGGGACCGCCACCCATGGCCTTTCCCGCTTGAATATCTATCTGCAGCGAATTCAAAAGGGCTTGGTCGTACCGGATGCAAAACTCAAAATCAATCGCCAGACCGGAAGCATACTGTCGATCAATGCCGGAAATGGTCTCGGTCAAATCCAGGCCAAAAAAACTCTCGACCTGCTCTTCCCACTCGCCGAGCGGAACGGTATCGCCGCCGCGACCATTCGCAATTCGCAGCACTTCGGAGCTTTATCGTATTACTGCAATCTCGCCGCGGAACGAAAATTCATTCTTTTGGCAATGACAGGCTGCGAACCTGCAATGGCGCCTGAAGGCGGCTATCAGGCATTCTTCGGCACCAATCCGATCGCTGCATCGTTTCCGACGGGAAAAGGGTTTAACGTCAAGATCGACCTCGCCACCTCGACCATTGCGCGCGGAAATATCATCGCGGCGCAAAAGAAAAATGCTCCCATCCCTCTCGGCTGGGCGTTGGACAGAGAAGGACAGCCGACCACCGATGCCAACGAAGCGCTGCTCGGTACTGTCCTTACCATGGCCGGACACAAAGGTTACGCACTCGCTCTGATGGTCGAAATCTTCAGCAGCGTATTGTCCGGCGCCGCCATCGGCCCGCAGATCGGCTCCATGTATAAAGATTTAGACCGCAAACAGGACGTCGGCCATTTTCTCTGTTTGCTCAACATCGCGGCGTTTATCGATTTCGATGAATTTATCGAACGGATGGACCGCACCATCGACAGCATCAAGGCATGCAGAAAACGCCCCGGAGTGGAAGAGATTCTCATTCCCGGCGAGCGCTCCGCCCGGAACGCCCAGAGAAACAGCACTGAAGGCATTCCGCTTTCCGACGAAACATTAAAAGAAATTCATAGCTGGTGCACTCGTTTGAATGTTCCATTCGATTGCCACGAGGCCATTGGTTAACCATGCGCGACATCCTGATCACTGAGAGCATCCGCGGAGCGGCCGTCGACGGGCTCGGTCGAAAGTTCGACGTTGTCCACCTGCCGGAATTGTGGAAAGATCGCGCCGCGTTGATGGCGCAGATCCCGGATTTTCGCGCCATCATGGTCCGGAATCAGACCCAGGTCGATGCCACTCTGATTGCCGCGGCAAAGAACCTCAAGGCGATCGGCCGCGCCGGCATCGGCCTCGATAACATCGACGTGGAGTCCGCGACGCGCTCCGGCATTGTAGTCACCTACACTCCGGACCAGAACGCGATCAGCGTGGCGGAAATTGCCATCGGCATGATGCTCTCGCTCGCGCGCTCCATTCCCATCGCAGACCACGACACAAAAAATGGCCGCTGGAATCGCCATCAATTTACGGGAACAGAACTCTACGGAAAAACACTGGGCGTCATTGCCGCCGGCAAAATCGGCTATCTCACCGCGAAACGCGCACAAGCCTTCGGCATGAAGATTGTTGCCTGCGATCCATTCCTTAGCCCGGACAATGTTTACTTAAGCGAGCTGAATGCCGATCTTGTCGAACTCGACGACCTGCTCGCGCGATCCGATGTCGTATCCTGCCATCTGCCGGCAACGCCGCAAACTATTGGGTTGCTGAATGCCTCGCGCTTCAGCAAGATGAAGCCCACAGCGTTCTTCATCAACACCGCGCGCGGAGAGGTCGTCTGCGAGGCCGATCTACTGGAAGCACTAAAGAGTAAGAAAATTGCGGGCGCGGCCCTCGACGTTCGCGCCAAAGAACCTCCGATACCTGGCGAGCTGGAGCAACTGCCCAACGTGCTTCTCACGCCTCATATCGCCGCGTTCACCCACGAAGCGCAGGAGCGCGTCACCCGCGCCGTCTGCGAGGATGTCGCTCACGTGCTGGAAGGAAAGCCGGCACAAAATGCGGTGAACAGCCGCACACAGACCGTGTAGTTGTCGGTTCTGGAAAATTCGTTGTCTTCAGAAATAAAGAAGCGAATTGCGTACGCGATTCGCTTCCTCAATTCCTTCAGCGCGATTGCCAATTCAACAATCGCACGTTAAAACATCAGCTTCAGAGCGAACTGAAAGACCCGTGGCGAACCGGCGTTGCCGGGGACTGTCCCAGTGATCTGCCCATAAGTCCCGGACGATATTTGGGCCTCTGGAGGATTGTTTGTCGAGTTAGTTGGGTTATTTAAATTCGTATGGTTGAGAGCATTGAACGCCTCCGCCTGGAATTGGGCTTGAATCCGGCGGAAGCGCAATATGTTCTTGAACACCGAAAGATCCATATCCGCGTAACGCGGGCCTCGAAGACCATTGCGGGATACGTCGCCAAAGGTCCCCGTCGCAGCTGGAACGAAGGCGGCGGTGTTGAACCATTCTGTCACTTTGCTGACACCCGGCGGGCGGGCAGGATTGCCGACTTGATCCGCAAAGTCATTGCCAACTCCCGATAAGGACCGGTCCGTCCCACTGACAACAGTGAATGGCAAGCCGCTTTGCAGCGTGACGATGGCGTTGCCCTGCCAGTCGTTCACGATTGCACTCTTCCATCCCTGAACATTGACGCGAGGAGTCAAATAGTTGGCCGACAAGACATACCGTACCGTTTGGTCGAAGTCGGCGGGCCCGCGGCCGCTTTGCAAATTAAAGGGATTCGGTGGGCCGGCACTTCCTTCGGTCGCGCTCGACTCGTTGTCGATCGTCTTTGACCACGTGATGTTTGTCAGCAGCGTCAGCCCGTTCGTCTGGCGTCGCGTTAAATTGACTTGCAGCGAGTTGAATTCCTCGTACTCATAGGATTGCGCCAGTTCCACTGCTCCCAGTCCCGGATAGATTCTGCGGGAATTTTCGTTTCCCACAGTCGAGCAGGGTGTCGGCGGAGTGCCGCAATTCCCAGGGATGTAGACCGCTGGATTGAATTGCCGGGACGCCATGATATGTTCGCTATGGTTTCCTACATACGCCATCGAGAAGGCAGTCTTGCCGCCAAGTTGCTGCTCAAATGTCAGGTTGTAATTCTGCGTGTAGGCCACTTTGGATTTGGGATCGAGCACGCCGCCAGAGACTGGAAGCTCGAATTTATAGTTTAGAAACTGGTCCGGGGTAATGTGGGCGCGCGGAAAGGGATCGCCGCCCGGATATCCAGCATAAATGTTGTCCCAGGCCGGTGGAGGAGCAGGATAAGTCAGATATAAATCGACCGGCTGCATTGCATCCGTTCGCTGGTATAACAGTCCCTCAGGAAAACCGTAAAAAATTCCATACGCCCCGCGAAAAACTTCTTTTCCATTTCCAGCCACATCCCAGGCAAAACCGACGCGCGGCGCGAAATCTTTCCAATTTTTTTGAAAGACCGAGGGCTGTATTCCCTTGTCGCCGACGAAAACCAGTCCCAGCGGGGCGCCCGGCGCTATGGTCGACTGCACACCAGGTTCGAATCCGACCAGCGTGCCATTCAGGTCGGTTGCAGGCAGCCAGGGATCCCAGCGCAGCCCGAGGTTAAGCGTGAAGTTTTTCATGGCTTTCCAGTCGTCTTGCACATACAGCGCCGGCCGGTTTTCCCGCAGGTAAGCCTTGCGTCCGTTGTCCTGAAAGAATTGGGACTCTAGTCCAAGGTAATAATCCGCAACCGCCGAGCCGCTTGTGGAAGCTCCAGAGGGCAATGCAGTTCCGGAGGGCGCAGCGGTCCGCTCGCCGTTAAAAGTGTTGTCCCCAGGAGTGTAGGAGTAATCGTCCATATCGATCCGGTCCCGCTCAAACTCTGCTCCAAAGCTGAGAGTATGCGCGTTCAGAACCTTTACCAGCGATGCCTTGTAATCAAACGAAGTCGAGTCCTGAGTGAGGGCGCCTCCGGAGAAGATGTCTACGAAGCCGTTGATATTGGCGCGAATACCGGGAAAAATGGACTCGCCAGGACTGCCGAGCGGCACGTTTTGTCCCAGGTCCTGCAGGGATTGCAATCCGGGCGCCTCCGGAATCTGGGTGCGCGCGAAGCGACCCGCACTCGCCGCGAATGTACCGGTGAAGGTCGGGCTGAAAACTTGCGTGTCCGTGACGATCACTGATTGGTTGCGGAACAGGTTCAACGCAAAGAATCCCAGCGGCGCGTTAAAGGACCGCTGGAAATTGTCCTGATCGTAAAAATATCGGCCGATCAGGTGGTTGGTAGGGTTGATCACCTGATCGATCTTGGCAAGATATTGTGTGTTGTCGATGTTCGAGTTGGAAGTCGAGTTAAAGAGTCCTGTCGTCGGATTTGCAGCCAGCGGCTGCAGATACTTCTGATACAGCTTCAGTGACAACGGATCCATCGGTACAGGAATTTTGTTGTTCTTATACGGTTGCCCAGTCGTTGGATTGTAAATGACTGTCTTCGGCAGCAGCGCTGAAAAGTCCCCGCTTACTTCCGCAGGCGTTGGAATCGTAATCGAGATCGGGTTCGGCGAGGAACGCTGCTGTAAATCTTCCGCCGCGAAGAAGAAGAAAGTGTGGTCCTTAATAATCGGTCCGCCCACTGTTCCACCAAACTGGTTCAGCTTGAAGGGAGGAACCGTCTGCTGGAAATAATTCCGCGCATTCAGGACCGTATTGCGGAAAAATTCATATGCCGATCCATGCAGTTTGTTCGTGCCGGAGCGCGTCGATAGTTGCACCAGCGCTCCCGCGCCGCCGTATTCCGCGCTGTAATTCGACGACTGAATCGTGAACTCCTGTAGCGCATCCGGGTTGGGCAGAATCGGGACGGAGTCAAAAAATCGGTCGGTATAAATCGCGCCGTCCAGCTGGTAATTGTCTTGCGTGGCGCGCAATCCATTCACGCTCAATCCGGTATTGTCCTGCTGACCCGATTCGGTCCCTATGCTGGTCAGAACGGTGCCCGGCGTCAGGACCGTCAATTGCAGCGGGTTGCGCCCATTTAGAGGCAGGTCCCGCATCTGCCGCTGGTTCACAGAAGTCTGAATGCTCGAGGTATCGAGCTGAATCAGGGGCGCCGCCGAAGTGACTTCCACAGACTGCGACGAGGACCCGACCTTCAGCGATATATCCAGCGCCAGGGTCTGCCCTGTCAACAGCACGGTGCCCTGCCGCTTTTGCGTTTCAAAACCCGGTTTGCTGATCTCGAAGTTATACGACCCGATGGGCAGATCCGGAAAAACGAAAATTCCGTCCTGGTTGGTCGATTCCGTTCGGCTCAACCCCGTGCCGGAGTTGGTCGCCGCCACGGACGCTCCCGGGATCACTGCGCCGCTCGCATCCGCAACGGTGCCGCGGATGCTTCCCACTGCTTGCGCCAACAGGCGAGGTGCTCCGACTGATAACAGGAGCACCCCCGTAACACCGACAATGAACTTGCGTACTGTAGAAGCCATATAGTTCTTGTTTTCCTTTCTTTCAATGACCGCTCAGGTACTGCTTTCCGGCTCTCCGCACAATTCAACTTCTTCAGCCACAACTTTTCCGCCGCGCAACCACCGCTACGCCAACTCCTCCCGCGAAACCGTCTTGTGCGACCAATACGAACTCAGCGCCATCTGCACCGGCACCGACGCATCGATGCCAGCCTGAATCGGCGCATTCAGCTTGCTCCCCAGAACGACCGCGTCCAAAAAATTTTTCGTGTGCGCGCGTTCCAGCACCTCCGTCGAATCGACGCGTACTGGCTCGCCCTCATTGGGCGTAAGCGTATATCCATCGCGCGCCAGGTCCAGCGTTCCTTCCGTGCCCTCGAAATACACCGAGGGATGCGGGTTGCGAATGGAAAGCACCGAGGACTCGAAATTGAAATTCCAATTGCCGTATTGCAGGATGGAGCTGACCGTATCGGGATTGATGCGCCCGTCTTGCAGCCGATAAATCCCGCCCAACGCCGCCGCGGTTTTAGGATGCGGATCGTCCTGCATCCACTGCGCCACATCCACCCAATGCGTCATGATGTCGGCAAGCAGCCCGTTGCCGTAATCGGGAAAATAGCGCCAGGACGTGTAGCGAATCCATTCGTACGGCACATGCGGCGCCGGCCCCTCGAACAACGTCCAGTGCAGCCCCGGGGGCTTTGGCTTGGGTCCAATGTTGCGCCGCTGCCAGGAGAAGTTGTGCCACACACCCCGCGCAAACACCACGTCGCCCAGTTTCTTCTCTGCAAAAATTTCCTGCTTGGCGCGAATGTAATGCGCCCCGCTGCGCTGCTGCATCCCGCACTGCAGCACCTTCGGATACTTCGTCGCGGCGTTCACCAATGCCGCCCGTTCGCTCCAATGGTGCAGCGTTGGCTTTTCCAGATACACATTCTTTCCCGCCGCCAGAGCCGCCGTCGCAATCGTCACGTGCAGATGGTCCGGCGTCGAGATCAGTACCGCATCGACATCCTTCCGTGCCAGCAAATCCTCGTAGCGGATCGAACTCTGCGGCGCGGGAGCGTCACACAACAGCCGAGAAATAAACTGCGGCTGCCGCGCATCGTACACGTCGCAAACAGCGACAATCTGCACCCGCGGGTCCTTCAAAAAGCCCATGCCGCTCACGATCGTTCCCCGCCGTCCCAGGCCAATCACGCCCAACCCCACGCGGTCGTTCGATCCGAGGACATTCGCATAGGAACGGGCGCTCAACGCCGCCGCTGCCACCGTTCCCGTGTATAAAAATTCCCGTCGATTCATGCCGAAAATGCTCCTCGCATCGCTTGAAAAGCAGGCTTCATGTACTCCGACCCGTGTTTCGATCCGTTCAGCCGCTCTTCTTCGTTGAGAACCCATCCATGCCAGTGGACCTGCTTCAGTGCCGCGGCGAGCTCTTTCAGCGGAAACGTCCCATCGCCCAGCACAACTTGCTTACCGTCCTTGTAGTCCCGCAGATGCAGTCCCACGATCCGCGCGTGATGCTTGCGCGCGAACGCCGGAACATTCATTCCACCCTCATACGCATGGCCGCAGTCGAGCAAAAATGACACGTACTCCGGATCGGTGCGGTCATACAGAGCTTCCAACTCACCCAGCTTCGACTGCGATTCCTGCGCGGTCTCGTTGTGATACGCCAGCGGCAGCCCGACGCTCTTGCTGTATTGGCCAGCGGCGTTCAACCCAGCAATCTTGTGCTGGAGTTGCTCCGCGGTATCGCACGGCGCGCCGCTGAAGATGAGGTGATGCGCTCCCAGCGCCACACCGCCCGGTGCAATTTTTTTGTAGAGCGACGCAGGTGGAAGATTTGTCGCCGGATCGTACATCCGATGCGGCAGATAGACATGCATTCCAAAAAACGTCAGTCCGGTCTTCTCAATCTCCGCCCGCCCAGTCTGCGGCGACGAGAACTGCTGCATCACATTGGCAAAGCCGGTCTCGAACCCGGTATAGCCAATCTGTCGCACCTGGCCCAGCACGGCGAGAAAGGAACTGAAGTCCTTCGGATTGATGGCCCATGCATTCGTCTGCGCCCCGAAGCGGATGCCCGGATGTCCGTGGCCCGGGAATCCCCACAGCGGGAAATTCCCGGAGGCGTTCAGCGCACCGGCGGCTGTCGCAACTCCGATGGACCGCAGGAGCCGCCGGCGTGTGAATTCCGATTTCATGAAAACGCCGCCATTCCGGTGGGATTTTCTCCTAAAAACGCTTCGGTCGAGGATTATAAGCACCTGAGAAAACCACTGTCAATCGATAGTCATAGATAACCATAGATTGCTACTTTCCCTTGCAATTCCAAGACTTACCGCCTGCCATCTTCGTGCAAAATACAAAACCCACGCTCTTTGGGAGTCGTGGGTCGGTTGGAATGCTATTGAACTTTTGGCTGGGAATGTAATCCGCTACACCGGATCAAAGTTCAGAGCAACGCGCCCACAGACGTCCATTCGACATCCGCACCGGCACGTACACATGCTCTGAAAGAAGAAACTCATTGCCCTACCTTACTGGCGAACGTACTGTCTGTCAAGAAAGTCCAGGCAAATGCTCTAATCCCGGTATAGATAACCCTCGGCCAGGGCGGTAAAATTCGCGATTTGTTCCGAGGCCCAGTGATCGTCATGGCCCAGTTCTGCAGCCATGAGCGCCGCAACGCGTGGCGCGGCTTCGATGGCTGCGCGAGCATCCAGAAACAACGCGCGAGTGCGCCGCGCCAGCACATCCTCCACCGTGCGGGCCATCTCATTCCGCGCTGCCCAGACAACTTCGCTTCCCCGATACGGCAATCGCGGACGCAGCAGTTCGCCGAGTTCCGGACGTTCCTGCGCCAGCTGTTCGATTTGCGCTCGATCGCTGCCGTAGACCGAAAGTGCTTCGGCTGCGGGAACAACGGAGGTGGGTTCCATCCACCCATGCAGGCGCAAATTCGCCGTGCGGCTGGGCTGTGCGTGAAGCCCAGCAGACTGCGCGGCGATGTTCATCGTGTCCTCACCCATGCGGCGATAGGTCGTCCACTTTCCGCCCAGCACGGTCACCAGTCCGGTTGGCGAAACCAGCACCGAATGCTCGCGCGACAGCGCAGCGGTCGAGTGGACGCCTTGCCTGCGTACCAGCGGGCGCAGACCGGACCACACGCTGAGAATTTCTTGCGCCCCAGGTCTGCGGCCCAGATACCGGCCAATCTGTTCCAGCAAAAATTCGCGTTCCCGCGGCAGAGCGCGCGGCTCCAGCGACGGCCCGTTCACCGGTTCGTCCGTTGTGCCGACAACCACCGCATCGTGCCAGGGAATGGCAAATAAGACGCGCCCGTCCACAGTACGCGGAATCATCAGCGCATCTGCGCCGGGAAGAAATTTCCTCGGAAGAACAAAATGGGTGCCTTGGCTGACGGCCAGCAGCGGCGGCGCATTCGGTTCATCGAGCGACCGCAGCCGGTCGGAGAAAACTCCGGTTGCGTTGATCACAACCTTCGCTTCCGCTTCGAATTGCTCGCCGGTTTCGCAGTCCTCTGCCGCAACGCCGACCACTCTGCCGCTTCGCTCGATCAGCTTCCGCACGCGCGCATGGTTCAGCGCAATTCCGCCCTGTGCTTCCAGCGTCAGCGCCAGCGCCAACGCCATCCGCGCGTCGTCGAACTGGCCGTCGAAATACTGAATGCCGCCGCTGAGGTATTTCACAGAGAGGCCAGGCAACGCAGCCAGCGTGTTCGCCGCCGATAAAATGCGAGAGCTGCCGAAGCTCGACCGTCCCGAAAGCGCGTCGTACAGTTTCAGCCCGATGCCATAAAAAGCCACCTGCCACGTCGCTTCCGCGGGAATGATAAACGACTGGCGGTGAACAAGATGCGGCGCGTTTTGCAGCATGAGTCCGCGCTCGCGCAGCGCTTCCAATACCAGCGAAAGATTGCCCTGCTGCAGATAGCGCACGCCGCCGTGGGCCAGCTTCGTGCTGCGGCTGGACGCGCCTTTGGCGAAGTCGTCCTGCTCCAGCAATAAGCTTCGATAACCGCGCGTCGCCGCGTCCAGCGCGGTTCCCAAACCGGTGGCGCCCCCGCCGATCACCAGCACATCCCAGGTTTTCGTCGTGCCAATCTGCCGCAGCGCCTGTTCGCGATTCATGCTCTCCACTTTTCAAAATGTGGTATTTCACTTGCAAATTGCAAGTGATCTATGCCTCGCCGGAAAGAATACGTTTGACAACATGTTGCCAAGCCGACAACATGTTGTCACGTTGATCGGAGTCCATCGCTGGTTCAAACCGGCGCGACTCGCGCCATTGCTTCGCAACTTCTTCAACACGGCCCCATATTCCGGCGGCCAGACCCGCCAGATAGCAGGCGCCCAACACCGTTGCTTCCGCGGACTGAGAACGCACGACCGGGATGCCGAGCAAATCGGCCTGCATCTGCATCAGCAGGTTGTTTACCGAGGCTCCGCCATCGACGCGTAGTTCGCGCACATGCATTCCGGCGTCGGATTCCTTGGCGTCGGCTTCCATCGCTTTCAAAATTTCTGTGACTTGCAGCGCAATGCCTTCGAGCGCCGCGCGCGCGATGTGCGCCCGCGTGGTACCGCGCGTCAAGCCGAAGATTGCGCCGCGTGCATGTGGGTCCCAATGCGGCGCGCCTAGGCCAGTGAGCGCGGGAACCAGGACCACACCGCCGCTGTCTGGCACCGACGCCCCGAGCGCTTCCACCTCCGCCGCGCTGTTCAGAATGCCAAGCCCATCGCGCAGCCACTGCACCACGGCGCCGGCGACGAAGACACTGCCTTCCAGCGCGTAGTGAGTCTCGCCGCCGGCGAAGCGCCACGCAATCGTCGTCAACAATCGATGCCGGGAGCGCACCGGCTTCGTTCCCGTTTGCAGCATTAAAAAGCAGCCCGTGCCGTAGGTGTTTTTTGCCATGCCGGGATGAATGCACATCTGCCCAAGCAGCGCCGCCTGTTGATCTCCCGCAATGCCGGCGATTTTGATTCCCGGAATAAGTTCCGTGGCGACGGCCAGATTGCCGCTGGAATCGACCACTTCCGGCAGCATGGATCGGGGGATATCGAAAATCTCGAGCAGTTCGTGGTCCCATTGCAGGGTATGGATATTGAAGAGGAGCGTGCGGGAGGCATTTGTCACGTCGGTCATATGCCGCTTTCCGCCGGTCAGCTTCCAGATCAGCCAGCTATCGACGGTACCGAAGGCGAGCTCGCCGGCTTCTGCCCGCTTGCGCGCTCCGGGCACATGATCGAGAATCCAGCGAATCTTGCTGGCGGAAAAATACGCATCGACGACCAGCCCGGTTTTCTCTTGAATGACGGATTCGATAGTGCGGCCTTGCGCGCTCGACTTGGCTAGGTTGCGGCAATATTCTGCGGTGCGCCGGTCCTGCCACACGATAGCGTTGGCAATAGGCCGTCCCGTCGCGCGCTCCCACACAATCGTGGTTTCACGCTGGTTGGTGATGCCGATGCAGGCAATCTGAGATGGATCGACGCCAGCCTCGCTCAGAAGCGACCGCACTGCCGCCGCCTGCGACGACCAGATGGTCTCCGGGTCCTGTTCGACCCATCCCGGCGCAGGATAAATCTGCGGCAGCTCGCGTTGTGCGGTATGCGCTAACGTTCCGTCGGGCCGCATCAGCACCGCGCGGCAACTGCTGGTTCCCTGATCGAGTCCGAGAATGAATTTCATGCGAAGCCTCTCTTGCGCGAAAAAAGCGAAATTCATTTTGAGTCGGTCTTAGATTAGGACCTTTCTCTCCCACCCTAGCTGAGGTACGCGGCTAGGATGGGGCACCCGTATTTCGCTCCAGTGCAGCGCACGATATACTCCCGTGATATGAAAAAGCGCATGTTTTCCTGCTGGCTTTTGCCATGTCTTCTGTTTATATGGTCTGCGATTTTCTCGCGCAACGGCCAGGCACAGGCGAAGAAAATTTCTTCGCATCCCTTGTTGCTTGTCGTCAATCAGGGCAACTATACGATGCGTGTGATCGATCCGGCCACAGGGCGGACGGTCGGCACGGTTCCAACTGGGAGCGCGCAAGGGCATGGGCATGAAGTTGCCGCTTCTCCCGATGGCCGCACGGCGTATGTTCCGATCTACGGAAATGCCGGCGTAGGAAAGCCGGGAACGAATGGCAAGCAGATTCTTGTCATCGATATTGGCGCTAGCAAAGTGTTGGGCACGATCGATTTTCCTCGCGGCGTCCGGCCGCATCTGCCCGTTTTCGATGCGCGGCGCGGCGTTCTGTACGTGACGACGGAATTGAATGACAGCATCAGCGTGATCGATCCGTATCGCCGCAAGATCGTCGGTTCGGTGCCGACCGGTCAGGCGCAGTCGCACATGTTCGTTTTGGCTCACGACGGCAAGCGCGGGTATACGGCGAATGTCGGTCCGGGAACGGTGTCGGTGCTGGATATGGAGCATCGCAAGACGCTGACGGTTATTCCAGTTTCGCGGGAGATACAGCGGATTTCCATTTCTCCGGACGACTCGATGGTCTTCACCTCCGACCAGACGAAGCCGCACCTGGCGGTCATCGACACGGCGACGGACAAGGTGAAGGCGTGGGTGCCGATGGACTCGACCGGCTACGGAACCGCGCCCACGCGGGATGGCCACTGGCTTCTGGTCGCGCTGCCGAAGACAAACAGTGTCGCTGTAGTCGATCTTCACAGCCTGAAGGTGGCGCGGACGATGAAGGTTTGCGGCAGGCCGCAGGAGATACTGGTGCAGCCCGGCAGTGCAACCATTGCGTATGTCTCCTGCGCGTCCACAAATAATGTCGGAGTCCTCAACCTTTCCAATTGGACGATGCAGAAGACGATCGAGGCCGGCAAGTTTCCGGATGGATTGGCTTGGGCGGCGGCGCGTTGAATGGTGGGTCATTTGGCTGGCAAGTGACATCGTTTTTCCTCGCCCCACTCAAGCCAAATGAAGGCTTGAATGGGCACCCGCTTTTTTCACGCCGCCGGCAAACAGCAGGTTCCTCGACTTCGCTCGGAATGACAAATTCTTTTTGATTCGGTGCGGAGTCCTTTGACAATCGATAGTAATCGATTGTACGATTCGCTCTGTCCGGCAAGAAAGGAATTTGTGAATTTCCGCTGGAAGGCGCAGCAAACAGGAGTAGTCCGTGCATACCAGAAGAGAATTTTTGACCGGCGCGGCGACTGGGCTGGCGACCGCGGCTGTTGCGCCTCTGGCGTTCGCCGAACGCGGATGGCCGCCGCTTGGAGTGCAGCTTTACACCGTTCGCAACCAGGTGCAGTCGGACCTTTCCGGTCCTCTGGCGGCGATTCGCAAGATCGGCTATACGACCGTCGAAACTTATGCCGCACAATACAAAATCAGCGCGCAGGACCTGCGCAAAGCGATTCTCGACGCTGGCCTGAAAGTGCCGAGCGGTCACTTTGGGTATGACGGGTTCGACGCGAAGTACGACTACGCCAAAGAGCTCGGCTTGAAGTACATGGTGTGTTCCTCGGTGCCGGAATCGCTGGGCAGCTCGCTCGATGGATTCAAGCGCGGGGCCGAACAGTACAACAAGTGGGGCGAAAAGGCGAAGACGATGGGGATGCAGTTCGCATTTCACAACCACAATTCCGAGTTTCAAACCTATGGCGGCGCGACCGGAATTGAGACGCTGCTGAAGAATACCGATCCCCATCTGGTGCAATGGCAGATGGATTGTTACTGGGTCGCGCAGGCCGGGTACAGTCCGGTGAAGATGCTGCATGAGTATGCCGGCCGCATCACGCTGCTGCACTTGAAGGACCGCAAGGCGGGCGCGAAGCCTTCGCTGCAAACGGGTGGAACGCAATACTTCACGGAAATCGGCAACGGCACGTTGGACTGGAAGAAGATTCTTCCGCTGGGGCGAAAAGAAGGCGTGCGGTATATGTTCGTCGAGCAGGACACGACCGAGCGGCCACCGCTGGAGAGCCTGAAAATCAGTTACGACAATTTGCAGAAACTGATGAGTTAAGCACTTTCAAAATTGCTGCGGTGTTGGCGAAATCGCATCCCACCCTTTCGCAAGCGCGCGAAAGGATGGGGCCCCCCAGCTGCGTCGTGCAATGGAAAAGCAGGTCCCTCGACTGTGCCCTTGCTGTGCAAGGGCTTCGCTCGGGATGACAGATTTATTTCAAGACAGCTATTTTTATTTCAAGACAGCTATTTCTCTAGAACACGCCGAAGGAGCGGATCATCCAGGCGGCGCAGGCGGCGCCGGTGAGCGGGCCGAGCACGGGAACCCAGGCGTAGGCCCAGTCGGAAGTTCCCTTGCCGGAGATGGGCAGCAGCGCGTGCATGATACGCGGTCCTAAATCCCGCGCAGGGTTGATGGCGTAGCCGGTGGGGCCGCCGATCGACAGCCCGATTCCCCAGACGATGTAGCCGACGAGCAGCGGCGCGAGCCCATCCGGAATACCGTGCGGAATATCGAGTTTTGAAATGAGCGCGGCGACCAGCACGACGAGCACTGCTGTGCCGATGCATTCGGTGAGAAAATTCGCCGCGTAGCTGCGGATGGCGGGCGTGGTGCAGAAACAGATGCGCTTGGTTTCGGCGTTTTCCGTCACTTTCCAGTGCGGCAGATAGGCGAGCCAGACCAGCAGCGCTCCAACCATGGCGCCAAGAATCTGCGCGGGTATGAAGATCGGCAGCTGATGGTAGTTGCCGGTAAAGATCGCGAGCGAGAGCGTGATCGCGGGGTTCAGGTGCGCCTCCGGGCTGCCCCAGGCGCGCGCTGTGATGACGCCGGCAAAGACGGCGATGCCCCATCCGGTGACAATGGAAATCCAGCCGCCGCCTTCGCCTTTGGAGCGCTTCAGGTTGACGGTGGCGACGACACCATTGCCGAGGAGAATCATGACGAGCGTGCCGAGAAACTCCCCTGTAAACGGAGAGACGAGCGAATGGGGCAGATGTGACATAGGAGAACGTCTCCAGCGCAGCGCGATCGCGTTCGATTGCTTGAGTGCAACGTTACGCGAGAAGTTTGCGGAGTGGGAAAGAAATCGGAGTGCTTCAGCCGAAGCCAATCTTCGTCTGCTGCCAGCGCAGCCGTGAAAATCTAATGCCGGAAATGGCGCATGCCGGTGAAGACCATCGCGGCATTCAGATGGTCGGCGGCGGCGATCACTTCGCCGTCGCGAACCGAGCCGCCGGGTTGAATGATGGCCGTTGCTCCGGCGGCGACGACGGTTTCGAGGCCGTCGGGGAATGGAAAGAAGGCGTCCGATGCGGCGACGCAGCCGGCGAGCGGCAGGAAAGCCTTCATCGCGCCGAAGCGCGCCGCGTCCACGCGACTCATTTGCCCGGCGCCGATGCCGAGCGTCTGGCCGTTGCGCGCGTAGACGATGGCATTCGATTTCACGTGCTTGCAGACGCGCCAGGCAAACAGCAGGCCGTCCAATTCGTCACGCGTCGGCTGGCGCTTGCTGACGATCTGCAGCGCACCGGCGGCGATGCGGCCGTGATCGGCATCCTGCAGGAGCAGGCCGCCGGAGATTTGCTTCAGAACGCGGGGCTGATCCGCGGGGCGCGCCTCCACCAGGCGCAGATTTTTCTTTGCGGAAAAAATCTCTCTCGCTTGCGCAGTGAAGGCGGGTGCGACGATCGCCTCGACAAACAGCTTGACGATTTCCGCCGCGGCTTCAGCGTCCACTTCGCGATTGATGCCGATCACCGCGCCGAATGCGGAGACGGGATCGCATTCCAGCGCTTTACGATAGGCCTCCACAATGGAGTCTGCCGTAGCCACGCCGCAGGGGTTCGTGTGCTTAATAATGGCGACAGCGGGCTCAGGGAACTCGAGCGCCAGGTCCCAGCAGGCATCGAGATCGACGAGATTGTTGTAGCTAAGTTCCTTGCCTTGCAACTGACGCAGACCGGCGATTCCGGCGCCACTGCCATCGGCATAAAGCGCGGCGCGCTGATGGGGATTTTCTCCGTAGCGCAGCGGCATTGCTTGTGCGTAAGCGAGCCGAAGCGCGGCGGGGAAGAGCTGTTCCTGCCGTTCCGGCAAGTTCAGCGGCGCTTCCGATTCGGGCAAATCAGGCAATGAGTCGAGCGCGTTGGCAATCTCAAGGTCGTACGCGGCGGTGAGGGCGAATGCTTTTTTCGCGAGTTGCCAGCGGGTGGCTCGGCTGAGTTTGCCTTCGTTCGCGCGCAGTTCTCCGATCAGGGATGGATAATCTTCTGGCGAGGTGACGACGGCGACATCTTCAAAATTTTTGGCCGCTGAACGGACCATCGACGGGCCGCCGATATCGATGTTTTCGATGACCTCGGCAAAATGCACATCAGACTTGCGCAGGGTTGCAGCAAAGGCATAGAGGTTGACCACAACCATATCGATGGGCTGAATATCGTGGGTCGCAATGGCCTTCTTGTGCTCAGGATTTTTGCGGATGTGCAGAATGCCGCCATGCACTTTCGGGTGCAGGGTTTTGACGCGGCCGTCGAGCATCTCGGGAAAGCCGGTCAGGTCGGAGATGTCGAGCACCTGGAGTCCAGCCTCGCGCAGGGTGCGCGCCGTTCCACCGGTCGACACAAGTTCCGCGCCGTGTTGGGTGAGTGCCGTCGCCAATTCGACGATTCCGGATTTATCGGTGACGCTGAGCAGGACACGGCGGACTGGCTTCATTCACGACCTGGAACCGATGGAGATCGGATGGCTCAATTTTAATGCATGGCGAAATTGCTTGGATTTTGGTGCGGCGCTCCGGCCGGGATGATACCGAAGTGATATTGCCGGGCTATGATTGTGTTCTAGTGCAACGGTCGGTAGCCTATATTTAGCGGTACCCGGCCGGTAATCGAAGGCGAAGCGCGGTTCCGCAGGATTGGAGTTCGATCTGATTCATCGAGACGACAGACAGAATGCCGGAACGGGACGCGGGGTGGAAGTTCTGCCGCCGGTCTCTCAGGAGATGGAGCGCGTTCGCGATGGCGACCAGAATGCGCGCTCCGATTACGATCTCGAATCCGGATATTACACGCAGGCGCCGCCAGCGGGGCAGACGCGCTCGCGCATTCTGACGGGCTGGGCCTATGCTCCGGCGACCTATATATTGATCGGGATCAACTGCGCGGTGTATCTGCTGATGACGCTGAAGGGCGTTTCTTGGTGGGCGCCGACGGCGCAGCAGATTCTGCACTGGGGCGCAAACCGCGGGGCCAATGAAATTCTTTATGGCCAATGGTGGCGGCTGCTGACGGCAACATTTGTTCATGTCGGCATCGTTCACATCGGCACGAATATGTGGTGTTTGTGGAACCTGGGATTGCTGGGAGAGCCGCTGCTGGGCGCGTTTGGCACGATTGCGGTGTATGTGCTGACAGGTGTCGCGGGAAATCTGCTGAGTTCGGCCGTGAATCCGGGAATTGTTGGGGCGGGTGCTTCCGGCGCGGTGTTTGGAATCGCCGGCGTGCTGATCCTGCTGTTGAACTCTCCGCACTTGCCGTTTCCGCGCGCGGAGCTGAAACGCCTTCGCCGCAGCGTGATTTATTTTGCCGGCATCAACCTGGCGATTGGCGCGTCTACGCTGCTGTACGCGGGCGGAATAAAGATCGACAACATGGCGCACCTGGGAGGATTTCTCTCCGGGCTGGCGATGGGCGTGCCGCTGGCGCCGGTGCTGGGGACGGGCCGCGAGCCGTACTTTGGACGCCAGCGCGTGGTGTTTTCCGTATGCGCCGGAATTCTGCTGCTCTTTGCGTACGGGATGGTGCGCTTCTGGAGGGCCTGAGCATTTGTACCGTTGCTGCGGCGCGAGCAGAATCACATCTCACCATTTCGCAAACGCGCGAAAGGATGGGGCACCCACATCGCCGCAACCGGGAACGTACTATGGCAGCGGAAATCCGGGCACGACGGCGAACAGCAGGTTCCTCGACTTCGCTACGCTCCGCTCGGAACGACAAACCTATTTTTTTAAGCCGCTTCTAGTTGCTTTCCGCGCCGGCGAATTTTTTCACCATGGCGAGTAGAAGCCTGCGGTCGCTTTCGTTCAGATTGGCGGCGTAGCGCCGGATCTGGGTGAGAAAGCGGAGCTCGTCATCGCTGAATCGCTGCGCGGGCATCTCGTAGCTGAGCGCGTTCTCCGCGAAGAAATGGGCCAGCGGCACATCCAATGCGCCGGCGATTTTGTAGAGGGTATCGAGCGACGGAACGGTGTGGCCATTCTCTACCCGAGACAGATAACAACGGAGCAGTCCGGTGCGTTTTTCGATGTCTCCCTGAGACATTCCCTTTTGCAGACGGACGCCGCGAATCGTAGTGCCAATCTTGAGCGCTTCCATGAAATCTCCGTTCCATTGCAGTGAAGTTCCGCGCCATTCGTAGTCCGCCTCCAACGAGGCCCGTGCGGTACGCTTCGGCCGTATCAATAATATTGATAAGTTAGTTAACATGGCGTGGAGATGATAGGCAAGTAAATTTTTGCGGCAGTGACTGAAAAGGTACGGCCTGTTCTTTTTTGGGAAGGAGACGGGCAATCATCGTAACAGACGGCGGCAGGTCAATGCTGCAGGGTACGTGAAAAAAAGATAAACATGCGGCGATCGGCATCCTCGGTGTCGACGGCCCGATAGCCGGATTTATTGGTGGGGTTTTCGAAGGCGTGCCCGGCGTCAGCATATTCCTTCACGTCCACGGGATGGCCGATCTCTTTCATCTCCGCAGCGAAATTCTTCACATCTTCCGGCGTAATGCCGCGATCGAGCGCGCCGAAATTACCGAGAATGGCGGCGTGGATTTTCTTCAACTGAGCGGGGTCGGTTTCCGGAGCGCCGTAATTAATAGCGACCGCGCGCAAGGAGGGCGCGGCGACCGCGAATTGCATGGCAAAGCTGCCGCCCATGCACCAGCCGTCCGCGCCAATGCGGTCCGGCTCGACGGTTTTCAGCGTCTTCAGATAGGCGAGTGCGGATTTGAGATACATGACGCCGCGATCCTGGGGCAGGGCGCGCATCAGCTCATGGGCCGTTTCGGTATCCGTCGCGACCTGGCCACGATAGAGATCGACCGCGAGGGTGACATAGCCGTGCTCGGCAAACATTTTGGCCTGCTGCTTGACCCAGTCGTTCAGACCCCACCACTCGTGAATGATGATGATGGCGGGAAATGGGCCGGCTCCCTGCGGCTGATAGAGCACGCCGTGGACGGTTTCATTGCCGCTCTGGAAGCTGACGTTCTTGGGGCCGATGACTGCGGTCTTTTGCGCGGAGGATTTCGTTTGCTGCACAGAGGATTTCGTTTGCGCTCGCAGCGGAGCCTTACAGAGAAAGCCGATGCACAGGATCGACAAATACAATTGCCAGCGAGCAGCTCTCATTTCGACGAATCCCTTCGCTACGAAGTAAGTAGCCTTGCGAACACCGTATTCTACGCCGATCGGACCGGTGAGGCGCGGTCTTGCCGGATTCGCGGCAAACCTTTGGTGCGCTCTCATCCCATGTGCATGCCGCCATTCACGTCGAGCACATGGCCGGTGATGTAGCCGGCCTCATCGGATGCGAGGAAGGCGACGGCGTTGGCTACGTCCTGCGGCGTGCCAGCGCGGTCGAGCGGAATCTGGGTGAGCATGGCGGCGCGCTGCTGGTCGTTCAGTACGTCCGTCATGGGAGTGGAGATGTAACCGGGCGCGACGGCGTTGACGATGATATTGCGCGAGGCCAGCTCGCGCGCCAGAGATTTCGTTAGGCCGATCAGACCGGCCTTGCTGGCGGCGTAGTTTGCCTGCCCGGCCTGCCCTGTCTGGCCCACTACGCTCGACACGTTGATGACGCGGCCCCAGCGCGCTTTCAACATGCTGGAGGAGACGGCCTGGGTCAGCAGAAATGCGCCGGTCAGATTGGTGGTAAGTACGGCTTCCCAATCGGCGAGCTTCATGCGGAGCATCAGATTATCGCGGGTGATGCCACCGTTGTTGACGAGAATTTCGATTTTTCCGAATTGAGCGATCACCGACTTGGTACACGCCTTGATCGATTCTTCGCTGGCCAGATCGAGTTCAAATGGCGTCGCTTTTCCGCCAGCGGCTTCGATTTCCGCGGCAACTTCGGTCAGTTTCGCTACGTTGCGCGCGGCGAGTGCGACCTGCGCTCCGGCTTGCGCCAGAGTGAGCGCGCAGGCGCGGCCGATCCCCTGCGATGCGCCGGTGACGAGGGCGATGCGGCCGTTCAGTGCAATCATTCGATCGGCTCCTGGAGAAAACGCTGTTTGTGCAACTTCGATGATGTTATCGAAGATCGTAAAAAGAAAGATCGGCGATCGGGAAATCCGCGCGATTATCAGTCACGCCATAGAGAGAACGGGCTGCGCCTTCCAGATGACGACCGACTGACTGCGCGCGAAATGCAGCACGGGCGGAATGTCCGGCAGGCGGATGCCATGCGCTGCCGGCAGGGTGTTCACTTCGATTTCCGCCTCCGCGGCTTCGAGGGGCCAGGGCGCGTGGTGGATGTCGCCCTGCAACAGTTGGCCGCGGCGATTGTGCGTGAAGAGGCAGTAGCGCTCCGTCAGGAAATATTCAATGGTGTCGCGGGCGCTGCGTTGGCGGCTTTGCGGGCCGAGTCCGCGATAGGTGGCGCGGAAGCGGACGGAAGTGGAGGCAAGAAGGCGCCGGCTTTCGTATTGAATCCATCCGCCGGGACGTTCCTGGACGCGCATCTTCGCCCAGAAATAGGGCAGGTGGAACCAGGTGCGCGCGACCAGCACGGCAGCGGGATTGGCGGCATCGAGCGAAAAGAAATAGACGCCCGGCGTGCCGGTTCTCTCGTCGCGGACGTAGGTGCGGAGGTTCATCTCCGCAAACTTGCTGGCGCCGGGCACGCTGCCCAGGCCGCGAAAACGAATGCGGTCCATAGTGAACGGGACGACGCCGACCCAGCCGGTTGCAGCAAATCCATCGACGACAAGGCCGCGAGGCAAAAGCGGGGCAATTTCTTCCGCGGGAACCGGCCAGTGGGCGAACAGGAGCGAATGCCAGCGCTGGGTCATGACCCAGGGTTTCTGCGGCAACGCCCACGGCCGGCCTTCGGTCATCGTCAGGATGTCGCCCATGCGCTTCTCAACCTGTATCCAAAATTGGGCCGGTGCGCAACCCAATGAAAGGCTACTACCAACGGATGGTAGCGGAAACCTTTATCGCATGGTGTGACCATCCGGTTGCCGTGGGTTACTCTGGAGGCCGAGCACAGTTCACAAATCACTTTTCCAGTGAAGAGTATGCCATCCGAAGAGATTGCCGAGACGAAACCGCCAACAGTGGCCGCAGCCGATCCCAATGCGACCGAGGTGTACGCGATTCATGGCGCAGACCCGGAAGTGCTTGCCTATGCGATGGCGAAATACTCGCGTTCCGCGCTTTCCATGAAGGAATCTTTGCGGGAGCTGAACGCGCAGAAGGCTGAGCAGTTCCTGAACACATTTTATTTTCAGTACGGCCATCGTTCGATTGCCGACCTGGCGCACATTGCACTGGCCGTCGAGCGGTTGTCGATTCTGGCGGCCATTGCGCTGGTCGACGAACAGCGCTGGGACGGGCAGGAACGTTCCACGCGCTATCAAAATTTCCGCAAGAGCGGGTGGTATCTGCCGGAGTTTGGCGGGAATGCGGACGCGCGCGATCTTTATACGAAGAGCGTCGAGGCGCTCTTTCACGCGTATGAGGAGATCTCGCAAGGCGCGGTGGAGTTGCTGCGCGATCAGGTGACGAAACCGGCGGAGATGAAGCCCGAGGCCTATGAGCGAACCTTGCGCGCGCGGGCTTTCGACGGGGCGCGCTACCTGTTGCCGCTGGCGGCGAACACGTCACTGGGTGAGATCGTCAATGCCCGGACGCTGGAAACGCAGGTTTCGCGGTTGCTGTCGCACTCGCACGCGGAGGTGCGCCGGCTGGGAGAGAAATTGCGCGATGCTGCGAGCACGCCTTCCTGGAACGTGCAGCGGGCCACGCTTGAGGCATTGCAGCAAGATATCGCCGCGCTGGATCCCACGCTGGGCGAACGCGCGGCAGGGCTGTTGCTCCGCGATGTGCCGGTTGCTCCAACATTGGTGAAGTACGCGGCGCCTTCGGATTATCAGCAGAAGACGCGCACTGAGATGGAACAGGCGGCGGCGGAATTGATGGGCAACGACGAGATGCAGGCCGCGCCACTGGTCGATCTGATCGAGCCGGGAATCGATGGCCGGCCGGAATCGCTGGAGATGGAAATTATCGCGACCCTGCTCTACGGCGCATGCCATTATCCGTATCGGCAGATTCGGGAGCGGGTTGCGGCGCTCGATAAAGTTCGGCGCGACGAGTTGCTGTTGCTGGGTACGCGGCATCGCGGCAGGCATGACGAATCACTGCGCGCCTTTTCTTCCGGCTATCAGTTTCGCTTCGACATTCTGATGGACATTGGCGGATTCCGCGACATGCACCGGCATCGGCGCTGCGTGCAGACGGTGCAGAGCTTTACAAATCTGCACGGCTATGAAGTGCCGGAGCTGCTGGCGAACTCCAGTCTGCGGCAGCCGTATGAAGGCGCACTCAACCGCACACACGCTGCGTTTGAGAACCTTTCGCGGGCGGACATTCCTGAGGCGAATGCGACGGCGCAATATGTGCTGCCGTTGGGCACGCGCTGCCGAGCGCTCTTTAAGATGGATTTTGCTGAAGCCTTGTACATTGCGGAGTTGCGCAGCGCGGCGCAGGGGCATATCTCGTACCGCCGGGTGGCCTGGGAAATGTATCAGGCGATTGCGAAAAACCATCCGGTGCTGGCGCAGAATTTCCGCGTGACGGACGTAAACGTGCCGGTCGATCCGTTGCAGAGGTAATGCGTCCCAATTTCAACGCACCAGGAAACCTAACCAAACATCTGTAAGCCGCCATGTAGACTGCTTGGAAATGCCTGTGAAATACGATTCCGCGCGGCTGCTGCTGGTCTTCGATCTGATGGCGACATCGGTTTTCGCGCTGGAAGGAGCCTTCGCTGCAGTTCAAAGCAAGCTGGATTTGCTGGGACTGCTGGTGCTGGCGTTTGCGACAGCTCTGGGCGGCGGAATTATTCGCGACCTGCTGATTGGCGCGAGTCCGCCGAATTCCATCCGCGACTGGCGCTATGCGGCGACGGCGCTGGCTGCAGGGGCATTTGTCTTTCTCGCGTACGGACGTCTGGCCCACGTTCCCTCCCGGTTGATTCTGACGCTCGACGCGGCCGGATTGGGCCTGTTTGCTGTGGCCGGCGCGGCCAAGGCGCTGGAGTTCGGCATTCATCCGCTGCTCGCGATTCTGATGGGAGGAATCACCGGAGTGGGCGGCGGAACGGCGCGAGACGTTTTGCTGGCGCGGGTTCCGCTGGTGCTGCATTCCGACGTATATGCGACCGCAGCATTGCTGGGGGCGGCCATCGTGGTTGCGGGATGGAAGCTGAAGATGCGCCCGGTGTTATCGATGTCGCTGGGCGGAGCGGCCTGCTTCGCGCTGCGCATGGTGGCGATCTCGCGGCATTGGAACCTGCCGAAGATCGCCGGATAAGGAGCGAATCGCGACCCGCTGTCCCGGTTGCTATTTCGCGGGCGTGAATCGGTGCTAAAATCCCGCCAGTAACCAAAGTTACCCTGAAGGATGCGGCAGCATTGCCTCGTCGCGGGCAATTCAATTCCAACTCAACCCGGGAGATTCGAATGGCAGAGGATAAAGAGCGCGCGCGGGCGATCGATCTGGCGCTTTCGCAGATTGAAAAGCAGTTTGGCAAGGGATCGATCATGCGCCTGGGCAGCAAAGAGGCCATCGTTCCCATTTCAGTCATCTCGACGGGATCGATTTCCTTTGACGCGGCGCTGGGAGTGGGCGGCGTTCCGCGGGGGCGAGTGATTGAGATTTTCGGGCCGGAATCCTCGGGCAAAACGACCATTACGCTGCAGATTATTGCCGAAGCGCAGAAGATGGGCGGGATGGCGGCGTTTGTCGATGCCGAGCACGCGCTGGACCCGCAGTATGCGAAGAAGCTGGGCGTGGATGTGGACAATCTGCTGATTTCGCAGCCGGATTACGGCGAGCAGGCGCTGGAGATCACCGAGGCGCTGGTGCGCTCGGGCGCGATCGATGTGCTGGTGGTCGATTCGGTCGCGGCGCTGGTGCCGAAGGCGGAGCTTGACGGCGAGATGGGCGACTCGCACATGGGGCTGCAGGCGCGGCTGATGTCGCAGGCGCTGCGCAAGCTGACGGGGACGGTGTCGAAGTCGCGGACCTCGCTGATTTTCATTAATCAGATCCGCGAAAAGATCGGCGTGATGTTCGGCAATCCGGAGACGACGACCGGCGGCCGCGCGCTGAAGTTTTATTCGTCCGTGCGCGTGGATATTCGCCGCATCGCAGCGGTAAAAGAGGGCGACGTCGTTGTCGGATCGCGGACCAAGGTGAAGATCGTCAAGAACAAGGTTGCCGCGCCGTTCCGCGAAGCGGAATTCGACATTCTGTATGGCGAAGGCATTTCGCGCGAAGGCGATGTGCTCGACCTGGCGGTGCTGCAGAATATCGTGGAAAAGTCCGGGGCGTGGTACAGCTTCTCCGGCGAGCGGATTGGCCAGGGCCGAGAGAATGTCCGGCAATTTCTGAAGGACAACAAGGACACGTTTGCGCGGATCGAAACGACGCTGCGGCAGAAGTTGGGCATTGCGGCCAAGAGCAACGCGCCGGAGGTGCCGGCTGTGCCGGCCAACGGTGCAGCCACCGCGCAGGAAGCGGTGAAAGCGACAGCCAAAAAATAATTCATTGCCGGGCGGAGCGGATACGATCAGCAGAGGCCATTCATTGTGGAATGGCCTCTGCTGATTTAGAAACGAATATGAATTTTTTGCGGCAGTGCAGTCTCGCCGAACGGAAATGGCTGTCCGTTTATCGGCGCGACGACAGCCATCTACACATTGCTCGACCAGGCGATGATTGCCACGCCGTTCGCCGGGCCATACAATCCACACTGACGTGAATACTGTCCGCGCTATCTATCCTGGCAGCTTCGATCCGTTGACCAATGGTCATCTTGACCTGATTGCCCGTGGCTCGAAGATTTTCGATCATCTGGTTGTCGCCATCCTGAACAACTCGGAAAAGCAGGAGTCGTTGTTTCCGATTGAGGATCGCGTCGAGATGATTACGGAGGCGACGCGGGAATTTGGAAATATCTCCGTCAGCACATTTGACGGACTGCTGGTGGAATTTGCCCGCCAACAGCAGGCGCAGGCGCTGCTGCGCGGCATTCGGGCGATCAGCGATTACGAGTATGAATTTCAGATGGCGCTGATGAACCGCCGTCTCGCTCCGCAATTGGAGACGGTGTTTATGATGCCGGCGGAAAAATATTCCTATGTCAGCTCGCGGCTGATTCGGGAGGTTTTTCGGCTGGGCGGATCGGTCGAGGGACTGGTGCCTCCGAGTGTGGTGGAGCGGATGCGGGCGCGGGCAGCGAAGACTTCCGAATAGCAGGTTGTGGTCGTTCCAGGCTGAAGTCAGCCCGTTCGACTCCCTTGCGCGAAGGGTGAGCTGGAATGGGGCACCCAGTGTTCTCCTAATGCGTCGCTTTTCCGCTTGGCGCGCTTCGCCAACTCTGACAAACTAGAAGCATGACTGTTTCCGCCGACCAGAAAATCTTCGCCGACCGCGTCAACCGCATTGAAATTTCCGCCACCATGGCTGTTACCGCGGAGGCGGCCAAGCTGCGCGCGCAGGGCACGCATCTTGTCGATTTTGGCGCGGGCGAGCCGCACTTTGCCACGCCGCGCCACATTAAAGACGCCGCCATCGCCGCGATTGAGGCGAACTTTACGCGCTACACCGTCGTGGGCGGCATTCCTGAGGTGCGCAAGGCGATTGTTGAGCGCCACGCGGCCGATTTCGGCAGCAACTACACGCCGGAGGAAGCGGTGTTCACCACCGGTGGCAAGCTGGCGCTGTTCCATGCGATTCAGGTGCTGGTGGACCACGGCGATGAAGTGGTGCTGCCGGTTCCCTATTGGGTCTCGTTCAAAGACATCATCCAGTACGCGGGCGGCAAGCCGGTGTATCTGGAAACCAGCGAGGCGGAGAATTTCCGCGTCACGTGCCGCGGCGATCGAGCGTGCGATTACGCCGCGGACGAAGGCGATCATTCTGAATTCGCCGTCGAATCCATCCGGCGCGGTGATGGCTCCAGCGGACCTGGAGCAGGTGGTTCGACTGGCGCATGCGCGAAACATTTACCTGCTATTGGACGAGTGCTATGCGTATCTGCAATTCACGGGCGTGCCGATGTCCGGCGGCTCGTTTACGGATTGCAAGGAGCATCTGGTGGTTCTGGGGTCGCTGTCGAAGACCTATGCGATGACGGGCTGGCGCGCGGGTTTTGCGCTGGCGCCGAAGCCGATTATCCAGGCGATGTCGAAGCTGCAGAGCCAGGATACGTCCTCGCCGGCGGCATTTGTGCAGAAGGCGGCGATTGCCGCATTGACCGGGCCGCAGGAATGCGTGGCAGAGATGCGCAACGATTATCTTTCGCTGCGCGATGAGATTCTGGCGCGGCTGCGCGAGATTCCTGGCGTCACCTGCACGGTTCCGGACGGCGCGTTCTATGTCTATCCCAATGTTTCGAAATTCCTAAACAGGAACAACGGGGGCAAGGGCAAGGTGGCCACGGCGGCGGAGTTGGCGACACGCCTGCTGCATGAGGCGCATGTAGTGACGGTGCCAGGCGAGGCGTTCGGAACGAACGAGCACATTCGGCTCTCCTATGCAGTGTCCCATGCGGATGTGAACGAAGGTCTGCGGCGGATGAAGGACTTCTTCGCCAAACTCAGCGCATGACGGCGTGGAAATTTCGCGATGCGCGTCCTGAGGACGCAGCATGCGTGGCGGAATTGGTGAATCACGCATTCCAGGTAGAACGGCCGTTTAAGAGCGGCGAACGCACTGACGCCGCGCAGGTCGCAGCGATGCTGACCAAAGGCCGATTCCTATTAATGGAAGACGCCAGCGGCGTAGCTGCCTGCGTGTATCTGGAGCCGCGCGAACGCCATATCTACATGGGCATGCTGTCGGTGGCGCCGGAGCGGCAGGGACTCGGTCTGGGAACGCGGATGCTGGCGGAGGTCGAGAAGCAGAGCCGCGACTCCGGCTATGAAGCGCTGGACCTTCGCTTCGTCCACCTACGGGACGATCTGCACGCCTATTACAGCAAGCGCGGATTTGTGGAGACTGGCGCAGAATCGGCGGAGGGAATTCCGAGTTTTACCGTGCCGGTGCATTTTGTCCGCATGTCGAAGGCGCTTTAGCTTCCTCGACGTTCCAGCTTTGTCTACGCCCCCAGCGAAAAGCAGGTCCCTCGACTGCGTCCGCCGCCGCGGACTCCGCTCGGGATGGCAATTTCAGTTTGAATCGCACCGAGTGCTGCACAGCCAACCACCATTATAAAAACTAGGCGGAACGTGTCTGTTCCGCTATTGTTCCCAATATGCGGGAAAGCGAAACTTCAAGCGCGCCGACTATTGCCGAGGGCGTGACGACGCAGCCGTCGCTTCGGCGGGAACTTGGACTGCGCGATCTTGTCCTGTTTTCCATGGCGGGACTGATCGGCACACGCTGGCTGGCCGCGGCGGCGCACACCGGTCCCGGTTCGGTCAGTCTATGGATTCTGGCGGCGGTATTTTTCCTGATTCCGTGCGCGACCTGCATGGGCCGCTTGTCCGCGCTCTATCCGGAAGAAGGCGGATTGTATGTGTGGACGAAGGCCTGTTTCGGCGAGTGGCATGGGTTCCTGTGCTTCTGGCTGTACTGGGTGGGGCTGGCGTTCTGGTTTCCCAGCTTTTTAATGGCGGTGACCAGCATGGCCAGTTATGCCTTCGCGCCACAACTGGCGGAAAATCGGGCCTACGTGTTGCCGGCGTCGCTGACGCTGCTGTGGATTGCGATTGGAACGAACCTGGTCGGGCTGAAGGTCGCCAAATGGGTGGACAATATCGGCGGCATTGCCAGCTACGGGCTGGGCTTGCTGCTGGTCGCGGCGGCGGCGATTCTGTTTCGGCGGCATGGGTCCGCGACCCCGCTGCACATCTGGCCGCAGTGGAACTGGGGACGGCTGAATTTCTGGTCGCAGATTGCGTACGCACTGACGGGATTGGAGCTGGCTCCTGTGCTGGGCGGAGAGATTTTGAATCCGGAGCGCAACCTGCCGCTCTCGTCGTATATTGCGGCTCCGTTTGCGGCGATTTGGTACATCGTGGGCACGCTGGCGCTGCTGGTAATTTTGCCGGCGGCGCAGATCAGCCCCTTGAACGGAATCGCGCAAGTGACCTCGGCGGCAGGAGCGAGTCTAGGATTGCACTGGCTGATCGTAGCCGCCGTGGTGCTGATCGTGCTGTCGGCGCTGGGCCAATTGAGCGTGCTGGGCAGCGTGGGCGCGCGGCTGCCGTTTGTGGTGGGAGCGGATTCGTATCTGCCAAAGGCGTTGTCAAAAGTTCACCCTCGCTGGCACACGCCGTATGTGGCGATCCTATTCTTCGGGTTTCTGGCGTCGTTTTTTCTGGTGTTCGCGCAACTGGGAGAGACAGCGCGCGCAGCTTATCAGACGATTACGGACTTGATGGTCATCGGCGGGTTTATTCCATTCGCATATATTTTTCTGAGCGCGTGGAAGTGCGGGGTGCGCATCGGCGCGGCGTGCGGGTTGGGTGTGACTGCGATCGCACTTGGAACTTCGGTGGTTCCGATTCATGCGGAGACCCACGTGTGGCTGTTTGAGCTGAAACTGCTGGGCGGAACGGCCCTGCTGATCGCTGCGGCACGCATTCTGTTTCTGCACTATGGCAAGCGCGCGCCGAGGGACGTGAATACGGTAGTCTGAATTTCGGATGCAGCGGGATTCCACAACGGTCGATTCTCTGGGGAAAATTGGGCTGCCGGCACCGATCAAAGACCTGGCGCGGACGCGGTGGGATGCGGTGATTGTCGGCGCGGGACACAACGGTCTGGCCTGTGCGGCATATCTGGCTCGGGCGGGAAAGCGCGTGCTGGTGCTGGAAAGCCGAGAGCGCGTAGGCGGCGCGTGCACTGTCGAAGAGCCATTTTCCGGCGTGCGTATGTCGCCGTGCGCATATCTGGCCGGCCTGCTGCATCCGCTGGTCATCGAGGAACTTGGATTGGCGGAGCGCGGCTTCCGTTGGACACCGGCGGTCAATGGATTGTTTGTTCCATTTGAAGACGGCAGCAGCATTCAGTTGTGGGACGATGATGCGCGCTGCGAGGCGGAAGTTCGCAAGCTGGCTCCGCAGGACGTGGCCGGCTGGAGGGCAATGAACGATGTTCTGCAGCGGCTGCGGGATGCGCTGCGTCCGGCGAATAAACATGATGCCTGGATTGGCGACGCGCCGACGCCGGAGGAAATCGACGAGCGTTTGCGGGGAGATGCGGAAGCGCGATCGCTGCTGCTGGACTGGTCGATGGCGGAGTTTGTCGAACGCTATTTGACCGAAGAGCGGCTGCAAGTCGCGTACCTGGGGCAGGGCGTGATCGGCACGAACGCCAGCCCGTTCGACAAAGGGACGGCTTCGATCCGGTTCCATCATGCATCGGGAAGGCTGGGTGGAATGCCGGGCATGTGGGGCTACGTGCAGGGCGGCATGGGGATGGTGTCGTTCTATCTGTGCGATGCCGCGCGCGAAGCCGGTGCTGTGGTGGCCGCCGGCGTTCCGGTCGCGCAGATTCTTCCCGGCGAAGGCGTGGTGCTGGAGGGCGGCGAGCGGATTGCGGCGAGCGTGGTGATTTCGAACGCCGATCCAAGAGTCACGCTGCGGCTGTTAGGAGCGGCGGCGGATGCGAAGTGGCGAGCCAAAGTGGAATCGGTGCCAATCGAGGGCTGCACGGTGAAGCTGAATGTTCTGTTGCGCGAGCTGCCGAACTTCCGTGCGCGACCGGGGCTGCGTGAGCCGCATCATTATGGACAGATTAATGCGCCGCTGAATAAACGGGAGTGGCGCGAGGGTTTTGCTGCGGCGCGAGCGGGCCGGCTGCCGGAACATCTGTGGTGCGAGCTGTATTTCCAAAGCGTGCATGATCCGGACGTGACGCGCGAGGACACGCACACCATGAGCGTGTTCGCGCAATATGTGCCGTACAGATTTGAGAACGGGGACTGGGACGATCATCGCGAGGAAGCCGGACGACGTGCGCTGGCATCGTTGGGACGATTTTGCAGCAATATTCCGGACGCGGTCATCGATGCGCAGGTGCTGGGACCGCCGGATATTGAAAAAAAAGTCGGCTTAACGGGCGGGCACATTTTTCAGGGTGAATGCCTGCCGGCCTACATGTGGAGCAATCGGCTTTCGCCGCGAACGCCAATGCCGGGAGTGTATTTGTGTGGGGCGTGCACGCATCCGGGCGGCAGCGTGATTGCGATGAACGGCAGAAATGCTGCGATGGCGGTGATGGAAGATACTTAGCGTGATGCAATTTTGTCTTTACCGATTGTGAGATCACAAGTTGTTAATTAAGGGGAAACCAGCGCATTTCGCTCATTAAGAAACAAACCGGCATTCGAGCGCGCGGCCATCAAACCCAGTGGGCTGCACAATTTGCCGTGGCCGGCGAGCTATGCAAGCGCGGCTATGAAGTTGCTTTCACCTCAGGACACACGACGCCTATCGCCGATTTGATGGTGGTTAGCCCGTCGGGAAAGGAAATGTTCCTGGTGGACGTGAAAGGGCTTTATCGGACCAATCCCTGGCTGATCAAACGGAAGCCCGAGCGAGGGAATTTGTTCTATATCCTCGCGTATGTGCCCATGGATGAGCCGAATCAGTTCTTCATAATGACGCAAACACAGGTTATGCAGCTCATCCAGGATGAATTGACACGCCTGAAACGGGCAGATAGCTATCCCGTGACCGGCTTTGTCTGGAAGCTGGCGCTACCTTTTCAGAACGCCTGGGACACCCTGCCGAAATAGCACGACCGAGTGTGCTGCACTTCGCTCCGTCGGATGACAAAATTATGATGTAGATTGCACACCGAGTTCGCAACGCAATTTTCCTATGGCAAAACTTCTCCCTTTTCGTTTGCGTCCGTGGTTTCGCACCCGTGTTTGGGGCGTGCGGGATCTCTCTCCCTGGTATGACTACAAGGTTGTCGGCGAGCCGATTGGGGAAGTCTGGCTCAGCGGCGACGATTCCGTGGTGGATAGCGGACCGCTTGCGGGCCGGAGGTTTGCGGATGTTTTTCGCGATTATGCAGCGGAACTGGTAGGCGCGGATGACGGACATGCGGAGCGCTTCCCGTTGCTGATGAAAGTTCTTTTCCCTCAGGAAAAACTGAGCGTGCAGGTGCATCCCGGCGACGCCATGGCGCGCAAATATGGCGAGCCGCATGGGAAAACGGAATGCTGGTACGTGCTGGAAGCGGAACCGGGCGCTGCCGTGGCGCTGGGCCTTCGCCGCGGAACGACGCTGGAGCAAGTGCGGGCGGCGATTGCGGGTAATACGCTGGAAGATTTGCTGCAGTGGGTTCCGGTCGAAAAGGGCGACATGATCTTTGTCGACGCGGGGACCATCCACGCGATTGGACCGGGGGTGGTGCTGCTGGAGACGCAACAGAACTCCGACATGACCTATCGTTTGTACGATTATGGGCGGCCGCGCGAACTGCACCTCGAACGAGGACTGGAGGCGATACGCCTGAAGACAAATGCGGGAAAAGTGAAACCGTGCATTGTGACGCGGGACGGCCGGGAGGACCACACGACTCTGATTGAATCAAATTATTTTCGCGTGGACCGGTATCGCCTTCCCGAGTCTGACGCGACGAGAGATTTTGCGCCTCCGAGAGCTGCGACCGTGCAGTTGATCTTTGTCGCGAGCGGCAGCGGCAGCTTGCACGCGAAAGACAGCGAGCCGATCCGGTTGCGTCGAGGCGAACTGGCGGTTGTTCCGGCGTGCGTTCCGGAATGGAGTTTGACTTCCGCGGAACCGATGGAGATTCTGCGCGCTGTTCCGCGGTAGATTCGGGGATTTTGGAAACGCTTTGAATCGCGCACCAGCATTGTGAATACCGCGAGATCGACCGCATCCTATACGATAAAACCTGCGTTCCTTATGGATCTTCGACCATTCATCCTGGCCGGTGGCAGCGGTACGCGGTTCTGGCCGCGCAGCCGCCGCAGCCATCCCAAGCAGTTGCTGTCGCTGGACGGCGAACGCAGTATGTTGCAACGGACGGTCGAGCGCCTGTTACTTCTGGCAGCCGCGAAGGACTGCTGGATCATCACCAACGACTGGCTGCGCGCGGCGGTTGCGGAACAAGTGCCGCAGATTCCTGAAGCGCATATTCTGGCGGAGCCAGTGGCGCGGAACACAGCCCCGGCGGCTGGACTGGCCGCTTTTCTGCTGGAACGCGAGGCTCCTGACGCGGTGCTGGGGCTGTTCCCCGCCGATCATGTGGTCGATGATGCGGGCGCTTTTGCGGCTGCAATCGGCAATGGATGCCGTTTGGCGACAGCGGGAGAAAACATTATCGTTCTCGGAGTGAAGCCGGACCGCGCCGAGACTGGTTACGGATATATCGAGGCGGGCGAGCGGCTGGACGGGCAGACCGTTCAGGTACGGCGATTCACGGAGAAGCCGAGCCAGGCCCGCGCGGAAGAATTTATGGCGGCCGGGAACTACTTCTGGAACAGCGGAATGTTCCTGGCGACGGCGCGGACATTCGCCAATGCATTTCGGGAACATTTCAGCGAGACCGCACCATTGCTCGAACGCATCGTGGCGGAGTACGGCACGAGCCGGTTTGCGTCGAGCTTTCGCCGAGCTGTATCCGAAGTGCGAGAACATCAGCATCGATTACGCGGTGCTGGAGCCCCGATCGGCGAAGGGCGAGCACAATTCCAGGCTGTATTGCATTCCGGTTGACTTCGGGTGGAACGATCTCGGGCTCCTGGGCTGCGCTCTACGATCATCAGATCTCTCACAGGCAGGATGCACAGGACGGGGACAACGTGGTTGACGCGCCGGGGCACAGCCTGCTGCAGGCGCATGGAAATTATGTGCATGCGCCGCAAAAACACGTGGCATTGGTAGGAGTGGACGATCTGGTGATCGTAGATACCGGTGATGTGCTTTTGATCACGACCCGCAAAGATTGCCAGGATGTCGGAAAACTTGTAAAGCATCTTCAGCAGGAAAAGCAGGACCATCTCATTTGAGGAACGGGCCTTTCGCTATCGTGGCGTCCACAGAAAAATCCAACACATCTCCCGTGAAATTCGGCACGGACGGCTGGCGCGGCGTCATTGCGGACGACTTTACGTTTGGGAATGTGCGGGTGGCCGTGGCGGCGATTGCGAATTACATTCTGGCCGAGGAAGACCCTGCGAAGGGAATTTGCATCGCGTACGACACGCGATTCGGTTCGGAGCGATTCGCGCAAGTTGCGGCGGAAACAGTCGCGGGCGCGGGGATTCCGGTGCGGCTGGCGAGCGGCGTCACTCCGACCCCAGCGCTTTCTTTTGCGGTGCGGGAGCTTGGCGCTGCTGGCGGAATCGTGATCACGTCGAGCCACAATCCATACCAGTGGAATGGGGTGAAGTACAAGGCGAGCTATGGCGGATCGGGCAAGCCTTCGATCATGGCCGCGATCGAGGCACAGCTTGGCAAGCCGCTGCGGACCGCAGCGGTCAGCGCGCCGATCGCGACAACAGACTTTTTGCCCAGCTACATCGCGGCAATTACGGCGTTTGCCGACCTGAAGAAAATCGCCGCGAGTAGATATAAATTTGCGATCGATTCGATGTATGGCGCGGGGGCAGGCATTCTGGCCGGAATTTTTTCTGAGGCCGGCATTCCGTGCGTCGAAATTCGATCGGAGCGCAATCCGCTGTTTCCGGGCATCAACCCAGAGCCGATTGAGCCGCATATCGCCGCGCTACAGCAGGCTGTTGTTGAACATGGCTGTCAGGCAGGCTTTGCCACCGATGGAGACGCGGACCGGATCGGGGCAGTCGACGAAGATGGGAACCTGGTGGATGCGCACAAAATCTTCGCCATTCTGCTGCGTTGGCTGCTGGAGCGCAAGGGATGGCCGGGCGAGGTGGTGCGCGCCTTCAATACCACGCAAATGCTGGATCGCATCTGTGCCCAGCACGGCCGCAGGCTGCATGAGGTTGGCATTGGGTTTAAGTATGTCTGCGACCTGATGCTGGAGCGCGAGATTCTGATTGGGGGTGAGGAGTCCGGCGGCATCGGAATCCAACGACATTTGCCGGAACGGGACGGTTTGTTGAACGCGCTGCTGCTGGCCAATGTGATGGCGGAGGAAGGCAAGACCCTCGGCCAACTGGTTGCGGACCTGCAGCGGGAATACGGTTCGCACCACTATGGCCGGATTGACCTGCACGTTGCGGAAGAGGTGAAATCCGCGGCTATCGCCCGCGCCCGCGCCGGGGTGCAGGAGTTTGCCGGGATGCCGGTTGAGCGCGTGGAAACGCTGGATGGAATGAAGTTTTTTCTGCGCAATCCGGAAGCGGCGACACAGCCGAAGGCGGCGGAAAGCTGGTTGTTGCTGCGGATTTCGGGTACGGAACCGTTGCTGCGCATCTACGCTGAATCCTGTTCGCCTGGGTCCGTGCGGAGGTTGTTGGCGGCAGGGCGGCAATTTGCGTTACAGGCGGGATGATTGCGTTGCGGGAAATGACAAAACAATGGAATTAAAGGTTCGCGGCGTCCTCTTCGATATGGACGGAGTGCTGATGAGTTCGCTTGGCTCGGTAGAGCGAAGCTGGCAGCGGTATGCAAAATCGCGCGGCGTGGATGCCGAGCGGGCGGTCAAGCTGGCCCATGGGCGCCGGGCCATTGAGACGGTGCGCGCGTTGCGACCGGATCTGGACGCACATGCCGAGCTGCGCGTGATCGAAACCTGGGAAATTGAAGACAATGAGGGCCTGGTGGTCCTTCCGGGCGTTCGTGAACTGCTGGCGGCGCTGCCGGAAGGCTCCTGGGCGATCGTGACATCTGCAACCGAGCGGCTGGCGCGGAGCCGCCTGGCATTTGCGGGAATTACGATTCCCGAGCATTTTGTCACCGCCGAGACGGTGACCCACGGAAAGCCGCATCCGGAGCCCTATCAACATGGCGCCGAATTGCTGGGGGTTGCTCCAAGGGAGTGCGTTGTAATTGAGGACGCGCCGGCCGGAGTCGCCGCGGGCAAAGCGGCGGGATGCAAAGTTCTCGCGGTGTTAACCACACATCCGGCGGAGACTTTGATGGATGCGGACTGGCGGGTGCCGACGCTGGCGGGGGTTCGCGCCGGCAACGGGCCGGAAGGTTCTGCCATCTTACGTTTTGACCCCTGGCAGGCGGTCAAGCCTGGCGGATGAGTTCGGCAGGTTCGCCGGTTTTCCACAGGACCTCGCCGTGTTTCGATTCGATCACCCCTCTCGATTCCTTTAGTAACATCAAAGCCGGGTGAAAATTGCAATTCCTTGCATACAGTGTGCAACCTCGTTTCCGGCGTTATCATCTAATCGTTAGCTTCGATTACAGAGCCAGTGTTTTTCTGCTTCCGTAACTTTCAGCGGACATTTTCTTGACTACTCCTGAGCTTATTTCTCTGCCTTGCGACCTTCGTTTGTGATTGTGCGAACAACCGGAAGGACTTTATGAATATGTCGTGCGCAAATAAAGACTGCAGAGCAGAGTTGAAATACCTGCGCGGCGGACGCTTGTTTCTGATGGAGCGGCAGCCGAACCTTCCCCATTTGGCCGCGTATGATCCCGCGCAGCCGAAGCATCCGGTCACGATGCGACGATATTTCTGGCTGTGTGAAGACTGCTCGCATCGGTATGCGATTCGCCGGTGGACAGAAGCTGGAATCGAGCTGGCGCCTCGCAAGCCGACCAGCAAAATGCCTGTGGCTTCGTCCTTTCAATCGAGAGACTGGACCATGCCGGGTTTAGTCGGCTAAGAACCGGCTTAAAAACTCGGCCTTTCCGAGTTCTGGATTTATCGCTGCGAAGCTCCAGCAGATTGAGAGTTAGTGTGCTATCCCGGGCGCTCCTGCGCTTTCCATGCCTTCACATATTTCCAATGAATATAGACGGAATGGTTGAAGTGCAGAACCAGGCCCTCCGGGCCGTCGAGAAATCCCAGGCGAAAAATATAGTTCTTGATGAACGTCAGGATTGGATTGACGACCACATTTCCGAGAAATGAAATGGCGGTCCTGCTGGTTTTCCCTTTGCCCGCGAGAATCGGAATGCTGTCGGAGCTATACCGGTTCATGTGTTCGAGATACAGTTCGAGCGTCGGGTATGCGTAGTGCAGCAGATCGTTCTTCAGCGTCCCTTTTGGGCCGGCGTACTGCGGAGTTCCGTGCGGCTCCGCGCCGGTTACCCGGGCTGTGCCGCGTTTGAACAGGCGGAGTTTCAGATCGGGATAAAAGCCTCCGTGGCGAATCCAGCGCCCAAGAAAGAGGTTTACCCGGGGCTGCCAATAGGCATCGAATTTCGGATTTTCCAGCACATGTTGAATCTCTTCGGCTAGTTGCGGCGTGATGACCTCGTCGGCGTCCAGCAGATAAATCCACTCGCTGGTGCAGGTATCGATGGCGAGATTTTTCTGCGGGCTGAAGCCGCGAAAATCGCGATTGAAGGAATGTTTCGCGCCGTAGGAGCGGGCGATCTCCGGCGTGCGGTCCACGGAGCCGGAATCGACGATGACGATTTCATCCACCCAGCGGATGCTGTCGAGTGTGCGAGGGAGGTTCGCTTCCTCGTTTCTTGCGATCATGGCAACCGAGAGTGTGGGGCGCATTGCGGCTGGGTGTCACCTCTTCGCATGGAGTGCGGATGGCAAGAAACAAGTTTACAGGGCGGAATTCCTATCCCAGGTCTCAAAAGCGAGACCTGGGGCACCCGGCGATGAAAAGATGGAGCACCCGCGCTGCGTGGACTGTGAAAAAATCACGCTTTGGAGAGGGCGGCGGACGCAATGTCATTGATTTCGCTTGCGCGAGCGGAGTAGGCGGCGATCTGTTCCAGGTATTTCTGCCGCAGATTGTTTCCGGCGTAAAAATGGCGGTACCAGTCCACGGTCATTTCCAGAGCTTCGGACAGGTTGAGGATCGGTTTCCATTGCAGCTGCTCGGCGGCTTTGGAGCAGTCGAGCTTGAGCATCTGCGCTTCCTGCGGATGCTCTCCAGCGTGCAGGTCCCATGTTGCGTCCGCGCCCCAGGCCGCGGCTAGCCGGGCAACGATCCATTCGACCGGCTGAATGTCGGAGGACGCGGGTCCGAAGTTCCATGCGCCGGAATAACCGCGACCATCCTGATAGAGGCGCTCCGCCAGCAGGAGATAGCCGCGCAACGCCTCCAGCACATACTGCCAGGGGCGCATAGCTCGCGGATTGCGAAGGGTCACGCGCTGGCCGGCGGCGAAACTGCGCATCGTATCGGGGACGAGCCGGTCTTGCGCCCAGTCGCCGCCGCCGATCACGTTTCCCGCGCGGACCGAGGCGATGCCGACCCCATGTTCCGGGAGACGATCCGGAGAGAAAAACGAATCGCGAAACGCGCCGACGACCAGTTCCATGCAGGCTTTGCTAGTGCTGTAGGGATCGTTTCCGCCGAGACGATCCACTTCCCGATAGGCCCAATCCCATTCCATGTTTTCGTAGCATTTGTCGGTGGTGACGACGAGCACTGCGCGGACAGAAGGGGTTCGGCGCACACATTCGAGCAGGGTTGCAGTGCCGATGACGTTCGTCCGATAGGTCGCGACGGGATCGTGAAAGGCGCGGCGCACCAGAGGTTGGGCCGCCATGTGGAAGACGATATCCGGCGACGCCGCTTGCAGGGCGCTTTGCAGCAGTTCCGAATCGCAGATGTCGCCGCGAAACGACTCCATGGAAACTACCGGCTCTTTAGCCGATGTCTCGCGAGAAGAAGTGGAGTAGCCGAATACGGCAGCTCCCATGGATTGCAGCCAGAGCGATAGCCAGACGCCCTTGAACCCGGTGTGCCCGGTGATGAAGACGCGCTTATCTTTCCAAAATGTTGTTGCAGGACCGACCATGCAGCGGTGCCCTTCCATTCCGAAGCTCAGATATACGCCCAATCGTGCAGTGTAAACCCAGCCGGGAAAGACGATGAAAGTGAGCGGCTCACTTCGTCGCACGGCCGTAACTCTATGTCGGCCGACGCACAACAGGGATCAGCACAGCTCCAGCGCACGAATTACCGCAAGTGCGTTCGTCAGTGCGGTCCGGCCGACCTCTTTTTCAAATCGATGCTGCATTTTGTCAAAAGCTGCAATCACGCGCAACGCGCATTTCTTGCCGGACGGTTTCAGCTCCAGCAGATAAGCCCTGGCATCGGAGGGATGGATTTTTCTTTGCACGAAGCCTTTCGCTTCCAATGAAGATATGGCATGGCTGATGTTCCCGCGCGTCGTTGCAAAAGTATGGGCGAGACGAGATGGCGTGATGGGACGCGGCGCTTCAAAGAAAATTGCTGCGAGCACAAGGCCTTCCATGAATCCGAGACCGTCCGCAGCGAAAGCTTTGGCCGCCGCCGTGTCGAAATGCTGGGCGGCACGCTTGACCGTGAACATAGGACTCTCACGGAGGAAGGCTTCAATTCGCATACTCTTCCTTTTAGTTTATGGAATCAATTATTTAGGATAAGACAAAACCATCGTTGCGTCCCTCCATAAGTTCCTTCATCATCGATCGGAGGTTCTTCTCTGTCATGCATTGCCCGGAAATTCTCAGGTGCTGAACCGCCGATATTTTCTCGTCGTTCTGGCGGGTATGGGCGCGCTTTGCGCCCGCGCGCAACAGAGCACGCAATCCCAAACAATTCTTCCCGTCAAAACCACCGTTACGGTGCTCGGCGGCCCAACTCCGGTGCTGCGCGGCGAGTCGGCGCGTTCCGTTGTTTTGATGAATACACAGGAGCATCCGCTGGCATTCGACACGGTGGAGGATTATCTGCGCACCGACTCTTCCATACAAATCAATCAGCGCGGCGCGGGCGGATATCCCGCCGACCTGTCGATTCGAGGAACGTCGTTCGAGCAGACGCTGGTGCTGGTGGACGGGTTCCGCGTGAACGATTCGCAGGCGGCGCATAACAATCTCGACCTGCCGGTGCCGCTGGCGGCGATGTCGAACATCGAGGTGCTGCATGGCGCGGGTTCCACGTTGTATGGCGCGGATGCGCTGGGCGGCGTGGTGGACTTTGTTACCGAGCGGCCGGATGCAACGTCCCTGTGGGTGTCCGGCGGCGCGGGCAGCTTTGGCGAAAATCAGCAGACGTTTGTGGGCAGCTACGCCGCCAAGAAATGGGCGGAGCAGCTTGCCGGACACCGCGATTTCTCTTCCGGCTTTATGTACGACCGCGATTATCGCAATGAGAACGCCAGCTCAGAATCGTGGCTGAATTCGCCGCTGGGAGTTTCGGACATTCTGCTGGCGGGCAGCGATACGCCGTTCGGAGCGAACAATTTTTACGGCAACTACCCGTCGTGGGAGCGCACCAAGGGATGGTTTGCGTCCATCGATCAGGGGATTGGTTCGCAGACGAATGCGGGGTTCGCGTACCGGCGGCACACCGACAATTACATTCTGATCCGCGACGATCCATCGGTCTACGCGAACAACCACATCGACACAAGCTGGCAGGCGATCGCGCGCCGCAAATCTACGTGGAGCGGGAACAACAATCTTTACTATGGTCTCGATTTCGATGGGGATTCCATTCACAGCAACAACCTGGGCGTTCATGCGCGCAATTGGGGTTCAGGCTATGCCGATCTCGATTTGCGTGCGTGGAAGCGCGCGATAATTTCTGTTGGGGCACGGGAAGAGATCATCAGCGGCGGATACGATGTATTTAGTCCGATGGCCGCCGTGGCGTATTGGATTCGACCCACGTTGAAGGCGCGTGCCTCTGCGGGATACGGTTTTCGCCTGCCCACCTACACCGATCTGTATTACAGCGACCCGACGACTGTCGGCGATCCGAACCTGAAGCCGGAGTCTGCGTGGAACTATGAAGGCGGCGTCGACTGGTATCCGCGCAGTACGCTCGCGGTTTCGGCGACGGCATTTTATTCTCCGCAATCGAACTACATCGACTATGTGCGGACATCGCCAACCGCGCTGTGGCACGCCACCAATCTAAACGGATTGGTCTTTAATGGCACGGAGGCTTCGCTGATCTGGCATGCGAGCCGGAGCGAGCAGGTGAATCTTTCCTGGACCTGGCTGGACGGCGCTCAAAGCGCACTGCATGGCTTGCAGTCGGAATATGTCTTCAATTATCCAGTGAACAATGCGGTGTTCAACTGGTATGCCGGCGTCAAAAACTGGTTGACGGTGAACACGCGAGTCGGGGTGCAGCAGCGCATCGATGAGACGGCCTACCCGGTGTGGGACATGTCTCTGGTGCATGAACATGGACGCGTGCAGCCGTTTCTGCAACTGACAAACATCAGCAACACCGGGTATGACGAGATCGTTGGAGTGCGAATGCCGGGGCGCGCGGTTGTGGGCGGTGTCAAAATCTGGCTGGTCACGCCGCGGTAGGCTGATTCAGCTTGACGGTGTCGCGTGATACTGCATGGTTCTGTCCGTGCGTGAATTGGTGACGGTGAAGGTTCCGTCTTTGCTCACGCTCACTTTGAAATAATTGCCCGCGTCTGTCCCTTTCAGTCCTGTTCCCTGCAAATTTGCGATGTACTCGGCGGGCGTGTTGTGCTGCGGGCCGCCTTCTTTGGAATAGTGCAACTGCCATAGCGCTTGCAATCCTGGAATGGCGCGGATGGTTTCGAGAGTCGGCGTCGAGCCGCCCTTGGTTTCGCCGTTGTCCATAATCGCGACCACTGGAGTGATGGCATCCACCAGCGCGGGGCTGGAGCTTTGATACCAGCCGTGATGCGACACAATCAGCACATCCACATGACCGAGCTTGTTCACTGGGCACATCAACTGCATTTCTTTGTCCCAGGTGAGGTCGCCTAAATCGAGAAGCTTCACCTTTCCGAACGTCATATACAGTCCCAGCGACCGCGCATTCTCTGTCTGGTCGGGAGGGCGCTTTTCCGATTTCGCGCAGTACGGGTTCTGCTCTCCGCCACCGGGCAGCGGCTTTTGAATCAGGTTTCCATCTCCGCTCACCACTTCGACATGCAGTCCGCGGATCGGCAAAATCTGTCCCGGCCGGGCAACGATGTGCTTGTATTTTCCGGTGGCCAAAACTTTCTGATAGGCTTCCCATCCCTGTTCCGTCGCCGCGTCCGTTGTCTGGCGATTGGGCCCATGGTCGATGAATGTGCCGACTGGAATTCGGGCGACCAGTTGCGGCACGCCGCCGACGTGGTCTGCGTGAAAATGTGTGATCAAGACATAATCGATGCGACTGAGGCCGGCCTGTTTGACGGCGGCGACAATGCGATTCGCATCCCGGTCCGCGTGATCGGGCCAGCCGGTGTCGATCAGCAGAGATTGCCCCGCCGGGGTGACGAAGAGCGTGGACTGGCCGCCCTCCACATCGATGACATAGATCTGGAGTTTGCCGCTGCCGGGGCGAGCAGCGGTCGCGATTGCCGGCGCGGTAATCATCGCCACCGCGATTGCGATTGTGGCGATGCCGCGCAGATGCTTCTTTGCGCGGCGAAGCAGGAAATCCGCATCCATTGTCACTCCTCCTCAACAATTCGTATGGACCGCGGATGAAGCCGCGCCCCATCACAAAATCCTAACCGATCATCCATTTTCGTGAAGTCGGCAAACAGCAGGTTCCTCGACTTCGCTGCGCTCCGCTCGGAATGACAAGCGTATTTGCGCACATTTCCACTGGATGCCCGTTGCGATAAGTGCGGCCTATTTCCCATAAGGAAACAGGGTTGGACAGGGGCACGGCATTGCTGGACACTGTAGCCGGTGAAGAAGAACCTGTTTTTTGTCGGCATCGTTATTTCCGCCAGCGGATTGATTTCTCCAGCAGTCGCTCTGGTTCTGGGGCTGGCGTACGGACTGAGTGTCGAGCATCCATTTCAGGGCGAGAGCCGGCGCCTGACCCGATTTTTACTGCAGGCTTCGGTCGTTTTGCTGGGCTTTGAAATGAACCTGCAGGAAGTGGTGCATGCCGGCCGCTCCGGATTTCTTTACACGGCGATCACGATCGGCTTTGCGCTGGCGCTGGGAATGCTGCTGGCGCGAGTCTTCGGCGTGGAGCGCACGCAGGGATTTCTTATCTCCGCCGGGACGGCGATTTGCGGCGGAAGCGCAATTGCCGCGGTTGCTCCGGTGGTGAATGCGAACGATGAAGAAATGGCTGTCTCGCTGGGCACGGTGTTTGTACTGAATTCTGTGGCGCTGCTGATTTTTCCATTTATTGGCACACGGCTGCATCTGACGCAGACGCAATTTGGTCTGTGGGCGGCGCTGGCCATTCACGATACGAGTTCCGTGGTCGGCGCAGCGGCGAAGTACGGAGTGCTGGCGCTGGTGATCGCCACGACCGTGAAGCTGGCTCGCGCGCTGTGGATTGTGCCGCTGGTGATCGTCACGGCAGCAGTGAAAAAGAGCAAGGTCAAGATTCAATGGCCGTGGTTTATTTTGTACTTTGTTCTGGCGGCGGTGATGAATAGTTATGTGCATCCGCTGCGGCACTTGTATCCTGCGCTTGCGAGGCTGGGAAAAGACGGGCTCGATGTAACTTTATTTCTGATCGGCACGGGGTTGAGCCGCGAGACATTGCGCAAAGTGGGCGTGCGGCCAATGCTGCAAGGAATCGCTCTGTGGGCCGTCATGGCTGTGGGAACGCTATGGGCCATTCGTGCGGGGTGGATCGCGCTGTGAGCGCTGGACGGTGGCTTTCCTTCCACCGCTCAAATTGGCCCATGCCTCCCAGTAGCACGCAGGACCTCGTCGGAAAGTTAGGACAGTGGTAAGTTTCCGGATTGCCCGGCCGCACGCTCGGAACTAAAATCGGACCCCCCAAAAACCAGTATCGTGCCTCAACGAGCGCTTTGCCCTGTTGGCGGCAATTAGGGTGAAGATCGGTAAACGGAAGCCGACTTCGTGGGATTGATCCGGGTCACTCTTTTTAGAGTGCTGAAAAGCTGGAAGTAGCGAATTACTGACCAACCGGATGCGCAATCGCCTTAAGTGCCGAGATTACCTCTCCCGGTTCCGCGCGGCCCGTCATGTAGTCCACGTCGACATGAGCGAAGCGAATGACGCCACTGGTATCGACGACGTACGTTGCCGGAACTGGAAGTTCATAGGAGTCCTCGCCGTTGCGGAGTGCGATGTCGTTCTTGAAGGCGTTTTTGGAAAACTCCTTCAGATCCTGGCCGATCTGGAAGACGATGCCGAACTGTCGCGCGACTTTGTTGCCGAAGTCGCTCAGCACCGGAAAGGTCAGTTTGTTCTTCTCGGCGGCGACGATTCCGTGGTCCGGCATTTCCGGGGAGATGGCGATCAGAGTCGCGCCCAACTGCTCCATCTTCGGCAGCGCCTGCTGCAGAGCACGCAGTTCGATGTTGCAAAATGGGCACCATTCGCCGCGGTAGAAACTGACGACCACCGGGCCCCGTGCGAGCAGGGCGCTGAGCGAAACGGGATTGCCGAACGCGTTGGGCAGTGTGAAGTCCGGAGCCAACTCTCCAACCTTCAACGCAGCATCGATTGTGCCAATTGCCCGGACGCGCTCCATGTCCCCGGCAATGATGCTGAACTTCTCGCCCAGCATCTCCTGGACTTTGGCCTTGTACTGTGCTGCTTCCTGATGGATCGACATCGGATTCTCCTCGGATGGGTGATCGTGATTGACTTACTGTAGCAACTGATACAGAATGATTGAGGACCCGGACTCTGTCAAGGCTTTTCTTTGGCAGTCGCTACAATTAGCCGAGGTCACCGCATGGCGCGCATTCTGGAGTTCGACTACACGACCACCCTTGAACGGGCTACCCGCCTCTTCTGGGAGACCGGCTATGCCTCCACCTCGCTGCGCGATCTGCTGAAGACGATGGGGATCGGCGAGGGCTCGTTCTACAACACCTTGAAGAGCAAGAAGAACGCGTATCTGGAGTGTCTGAAGCACTATAACGCGACAGTGAACCGCCGTCGCGGCGAAGCGCTGTTTTCGGCGCCCACGGCTGCGGCAGGGGTGCGGGCGTTATTCCATACCGTGCTTGATTGCCTGGACGACCCGAACACGCCCTCGCGGCTTTGCCTGATGGCGGGCAGCATCACGCACGAGGTGATGGATGAACCGGACCTGCGTGAGTATGTGAAGGCGCAGATGTCGCTACTCGCCGAGCGCATGGTCGCTCGCCTGAACGCCGACAAGGAAGCGGGCCTTTTGCCGACGGAGTTCGACTCGGAACTTGTTGTGCCGGTCGTCGTCACGTATCTGCAAGGCCTGTGGCGAATGGCGCTGGTCTCCTACGAACGACCACGATACGAGCGGCAAATCGATATGCTCTTGACGGGACTGGGACTCTAAGATCTCCAGCGCAGCCCGCCGCGAGATCTCGTTGTCGAGTGCAGGCGACACAAGGAATGGCATAGGTCCGCATAAATGCTCATGTCGCCAGTAGTGGTTCTAGATTGATGCCAAATCGCCGATGCGCGCAGTGAACGCTGCCGAAGCGTCCAGGAAACTCCAAATTCTTCAGTTCCGGCGAACCACGGGCAGTCCGGAGGCTGATTCACTATTCAATTCAGCCGCGTTTCGCTCCATGTTCACAGGCGCCAGCGTACAATTTGTAAAAGGGGCGTAGTTGCTCCATTCAGGCCTGTGTGCGGCTGCGCAGGTGCGAGGTAGTGTTTCAGATGACGAAGGTTCGTGTAGCCGAAGGAAAGCACCTTCCTCCATTCGGATGGCGGGAAGTGGCCGTGCTCGGCGCCGCGGTTGTGTTCTCCACCACCGTTTTTGCACAAAGCAGTTCCACGCCGGGTGGATCGGGTTCTGGCGTATCGAAGACGCCCGCCAGCTCGTCAAACGGCGCCCAAAATGGGCAGGCGGCCAGCATGCCGCCGGCTACAGCGAATGCCGCGGTTCCGAAAACCGGAGCGACCGGCAAGCGCGCACAATCCTACTATCATTTCGCGCTGGGCCATTTATACGAGCAGTCCGCGGAGCAGTATGGGCGGCCCGAACTGGCCACCCAGGCGGTTGAGCAATACAAGCTAGCGCTCAGCGGCGATCCGGATTCCGTGTTCCTGCAGAACAGCCTGGCCGACACTTATTTCAACCTGGGTCGAATTCGCGAAGCGATCGAGACTGCGCAGCAGATACTGAAAAACCATCCCAACAATCTGACCGCGCATAAATTGCTGGGGCGTGTTTATTTGCGCTCGCTCGGCGACACGGCGGCTGGCCAGCAACCGGGGCCGATGCTCGGCATGGCGATTCAGGAGTTTCAAAAAATCGTTGAACTGGAGCCAAATAAGGTAGACGATCACCTCTTGCTGGGCCAGCTCTACACGCTGAAGCACGACACGGCGGCGGCGAAGGCGCAGTTTGAGGATGCGAACCGCATCGATCCGGAGTCGGAAGACGTGGTACTGAATCTGGCGCGCCTGTACGGCGAGCAGGGCGACATGAAGCAGGCTGTCGCCGTGCTGGAGCGTGTTCCGCCGGACCAGCGCTCTCCGAAAATCGACATGGCGCTGGGCGCCATTTACGACCAGTTGAAAGAAACCAAGCCGGCGATTGCCGCCTATCAAGCCGCGCTGAACAGTCAGCCAGACAATCTGGACGCGCAACGCGGGCTTGCCGAGGACCTGCTCAGCGCGAATCAGCCCGACGCGGCGCTGAAGATTTTTCAGGGGATCACCGCGGAAGACCCGGGGGACTCGCACTCGTTTGTGCGGCTGGCCGAGCTGGAGCGGACAGAGGGGCACCTGGACAAGGCGAAGGAGGCGCTGGCGCACGCCAGGGACATCGATCCAAATTCGGTTGAGGTGCAGTACAACGAGGCGATGGTCGCCGAATCGCAGGGAGATTTGAACCAGGCAGCCACGATTCTGCGCCAGCTTGCCGACAGCACGGCGCACGCGAACGGCCAGTACAGCGCGGACGAAAAGAACAACCGCGCAATTTTCCTCGACCGACTGGCGACGGTTTATCGCGACCAGAATAAAGTCGATCCGGCGATCGCCGTCTACAAAGAGATGATCGCGCTGGGCGGAGCGGACGGGGAACGCGGCTATCAGGGCGAAGTGGACGCGTATCGTGATGCGAAAATGCTGCCCCAGGCAACGGCCGCGGCGCAGCAGGCAGTGCAGGCGCTGCCGAAAAATATAGATCTGCAATTGACGCTGGCCGGACAGCTTGCGGACACGGGTCACCCGAAAGAGGGGGTTGCCTTAGCGAAGTCGCAGTTGAACGGCTCGAAGCAGGATCGCATCGTGTGGCTCACACTGGCGCAGATGGATACGCGGCTGCATAAATGGAAGGATGCCTCCGCGGCAATCGACCAGGCGGAAAAGCTGAGCACGACGAAACAGCAGCAGGCGTTGATCCATTTCCTGCGTGGAGCGCTGCACGAACGGCAGAAGCATATTGATGCGGCGGAGCGGCAATTCCGGCAGGCGCTGGCCCTGGACCCGAACAATGCGCTGGCGTTGAATTATCTGGGATACATGCTGGCAGACCACGATTTGAAGCTGAATGAAGCGCTGCAACTGGTACAGCGCGCGGTTCAGCTCGATCCGGAAAATGGCGCGTACCTGGATTCGCTGGGATGGGTGCACTACAAGCTGGGACAGTATGGGATGGCCGAGCAGGTGCTGGAAAAAGCCATCACGCTGATACCGACCGACCCGACCGTCCACGATCATCTGGGCGAGGTGTATGCGTCGAGGGGTCAGTTGCAGCAGGCGGTTGCGCAGTGGGAAAGCTCACTGGCGAATTATGCGAATTCCGCGCCGGCGGACGCCGAACCGGCGGACGTGAACAAAGTGCGCAAGCGGCTGGATAAGGCCAGGGTGAAACTGGTAAAGGAAGATGCCCACACCCCTGCGCCGCGCCAGCCATAACGAGCGATGCGGGCGACCTCTCTCCGATCCTGCGCGGTCGCGGGCGATGCGGACGATCCGCTGGTTGCTCGTCAACACGCCGAACCTGCCCACATGTATCGTTCCGCGTTTCAGCGCGACAGGGACCGCGTAATTCATGCGCGGGCTTTTCGCCGGCTGGCCGGTAAAACGCAGGTCTTCACCCATCGCTACTCCGATCATTTCCGCAGCCGGCTCACCCACACAATTGAAGTGACGCAAATTGCCAGGACTGTCGGTGCGGCGCTCGATCTGAATGAAGACCTGGCGGAAACGCTGGCGCTGGTGCATGACATCGGGCATCCTCCGTTCGGCCACACCGGGGAGCAGGCGCTCGATCGGCAATTGCAGGCTTACGGACTGCGTTTCGATCACAACCTGCACGCGCTGCGCATCGTGGAACATTTCGAACAGCGATACGCGGAGTTTCGCGGGTTGAATCTGACGCTCGCGGTGCGCGAAGGCATCATCAAGCACTCGCACGATTATTCGATTGCGGAGCATCCTGAGCTGCACGAATATTTTCTGGATCAATTGCCGCCGCTGGAAGCGCAAATCATCGATCTGGCGGATGAGATCGCCTATCTCACGGCGGACATTGATGACGGCATCGAGGCGGAGATTCTTTCGCTCGAAGACCTGCGCGGGAACGTCTCGCTATTCGGCGAGTTTTACGGGCAGATTGAGAGCACTCACCCAGAGGCAGCGCCGAAGCTGTTGTTTCACGAAGCATTGAAACGCATGCTGAATGCGCTGGTGAACGATTTGATAGTGACCACGCATCGACGCGTGGCTGAGGCGGGGATTACCAGCCTGGAAGGCGTACGCCGCGCCAATCAGAGAATGGTAGCGCTATCGCCCACCATGGAGCAGCGTCGCCATGAGGCCAAGCAATATCTCTTCCAGAAGCTGTATCACGCGGAGAACCTGGATCGCGGTCACGCGCTGGCAGATGAGATCATCGAGGGCCTGTTTCAGCACTGGATGGCGCACCCGGAAGAGCTACCCGCCAGCCACAGGGCGCAGATTGAGGATGAAGGCGCACCGCGCGTGATCGCTGACTATATCGCGGGGATGACGGACAACTTCATTGCCGAGCAATGGCGGCTGGTGCAGGACTAGGCTGGTGGCGCAGTAGGCAAGATCGAAACGACAGAGACCGCAATGTCGCCCTGCGGCCTCTGTCAAAGTTCTTAATGACGCATTCCGCCGTCGGTCTGGCCGGACGCGGCATGCGATTGCGCGATGGCAGTCACAACGTGGAGACCGTCCTTGCGAATCCAGTCTCCCACGCCGTCTTTGCCCAGCTCGCCGTCTCCGGTGGAGTCGTTGTAGTACTCATCGACCACGCGCGGAGTGGGAGGCAGTTTGCCGATTGAGAATGGCCCCTTGCCGAGACTGTCGAGTGCGGCGGTGAAGGCCTTCATGTGGGTGATCTCGCGGGTCATTAGAAATTGCAACGCGTCCTTGGTTCCGCGATCGTCTGTCAAATGCAGGAGACGTTCGTAGGTGATTTTTGCGCGAGCCTCGGCGGCGATATTGTTTCGGAGATCCACGTCCAACTCGCCGGAGATTTTCAGGTAGTTCGCGGTCCAGGGATTGCCCATCGAATTCAAGAGGTTCAAACCGCCTCCGCCCGTGAGTGCGACCAGCGGTTCTTCTTCGGCTTGCGCCAGTTTTTTCTTCATCGGCTTCATATGCATGCGGATGAGAGCGCCCACAATCTCGAGATGGCTGATCTCTTCCGTGCCGATATCCATCAGCATGTCCCGCCGCTCGGGATCGTCGCAGGACCAACCCTGGATGGTGTACTGCATCGCCGCGGCGAGTTCGCCGTTCGCTCCTCCGAACTGCTCCAGCAGCATGTTTCCGAAACGGACATCGGGTTCTCCGACGTTTACGCTATACATCAACTTTTTCACGTGTTGATACATAATCCTCTCCTAACTTGGATGTCTTGGTGGAATAGGGCCGGCCAGTTGAAAGATGCCGACTGGCTCAGCGAAAGCGAAAAGGGTCGTCTGTGTTGCCTAGTTATTGGGATGCTTTCGGCCGCCGCGCCCTCACGCGAATCTTATTGATGTCGCTGTATCGGATTTAGTGATTGGAGACAACCGCAATCCCACGGCAGGCCCCGGCTCGACTCGCCTGCGGGTCGCTCAGGGCAGGCTCTCGACTGCGTCCGCCATGGCAGACTGCGCTCGGGATGACAAATCTATTTATGAGACAGCTTCCGGGCTGGCACTGACTTTTCCATGCGGGCCACGGGCAGCGATACGCCGGGTTCGGCCGGCACCTGAATTCTTTCGGTGATGCGATAGCCTTTGCGCAGATAGAGCGGCACTCCAGTAAGGGTGGCTCCCATTTCCAGCCGGGTAAATCCCGCTGAAGTTGCCGCATCTTCCGCCGCACTTAGAAGCAAGCTGCCAATTCCGCGATGGGCCCAATCGGGATGCACGAAGATGGCGCGGATTTTTGCGGCATCTGTGGAGGGATCCATGAGGGCATTGTCGCGCACGGGGTGATGGTCGCCGCCGCAGAGCGTTTTGCGTTTGCTCCAGCCGCCGCAGCCGACGATGGTTCCGTTCCGCTCGACGACGAAGTACGTGCCGTCGTCAATGAGCTGCGTATCCACACTGAAAGTGGTGCGCAGCGCGGCTTCGATCTGTTCCGGGGTGTAATCGTCCGCCGCCAATCCGCGCACGGAAGCATCGATCAGCGCTTGCAGGGCGGGTAAGTCCGCGAGATTCGCTTTGCGTAGGTAGTTTTCCATGGAAGCAAAATTCCGACAGCGCGCTCGAAAATTTCCATGCGGCGGCTCACCAAAAACTGCCTCGTTGAACCCCGCGCGTCATCCTGAGCAACGCGAAGGACCTTGTGTTTAGCCGGCAAACAGCAGGTTCCTCGACTCCGCTTCCACCCCAGCGACGAAGACCTGTCACTGGGGGCCCCGGCTGCGCTCCGCTCGGAATGACAACCTATTTATCAGATCGGTTCTACATATTTGTATGGCCATGCCGCATTTCTTCATTGAAGGTCGGCTTAGTGAGCGCAAGCGCGTCCGCGAGGATCGCCCGGTAATGGTCGGCGCGTTCCATCAGGCGAGGCGTGGAGGCGGCAAATTGGCCATCGGCGCTGGGCTGTGCCAGCCCTTCTTTTGCCAGGCCCTGCGCTGCGTTCTGCAAATGCTCCGCCGCGGTGTTTAGATACTGGGCGTCGCGCGGATCGGCAATCCAGACCGGCTGTCCGTTGCCAAGCACGCCGGAAAGCCAATAGAGCTTGAGCGCGAGAAAATCCATCCGCGCTTGATCGTCTGTATCGGTGAAGGAAAATTTCTTTTGCCAGCGGCTGTAGTAGCGGGTGGTCACCATCACCGGCTGGCGATTGCCGCTTTTGATCATTTCAATCTGGCCCTGGTCCAGCGTTTTGCGAATCGCATTGTAGATAAACGTTTCCGCATAAGGCTGCTCGGGCGCGGGCACAATCTCCGCAAATGTGACCGTCATGCTGGCGGCGATTTTCGCGTGGAGCGGGCCTGCCGTACCATCTTCAAGGTGCGCGACGCCATGCACCAGGTAGGTATCCGCGCCGGAGGTCGAGAGATGAAAGGGCCATGCGAAGCCGCTAAACCGCAAAGGCAAACCGGCCAGAGTGACGTAGCAGTCGGGCCGAGGATTGCGCAGGCGGAGCGCGGCCTCGCGCAGATGATTGGTCATCTCCGGCAGCAATGCCGGCTTGTTGAAATCGAAGGCGTGGCTCAATTCCAACTGCAGCGTGCGAACCGCTTCGGTTTCGGCGTTCAGACCGAAGGTGAAGCAGGTTGTCGGCTCTCCATGAAAATCTGCACCGACCTGGGCGGAAATTATGACAAGTCCAGCGGCGTTGGCAGCCGCTTCCATGGCCGCGGTCAGCGCGGTCGGACCCTGCAATTTTCCCTGTTCAGCGATCACTCGTTTCCACCTTCTGCTAAATTTGCCATGTTCATTATTTTACGGGTTTGCTGCTGACTTTTTCTGCTGTGCTACACTTCGCGGTTAATTTTATTTGAGGAGTTTTCCGGCATGTCTCTCTGCAACGTTCCGCAATTTCGCAAATCGAAAGCGCTCTTGTCGTGCCTTGCGAGCCTGTTGCTCGCGGGTAGCTTACTGCCTGGCAGCGCCCTCTCCGCGCAGAACACTTTGCCTGCCGCGGAGCAGTCCAAAGTGGATGCGATTGCCCAGCAGGTGCTGGAGAAGACGGGCGTGCCCAGCGCATCGGTCGGCATCGTTACGGATGGCAAGGTTTCCTATCTGAAGGCGTATGGCGACGCGGAACTGCATCCGCCGGTTCCCGCCGAGCCGCAAATGCGTTACAGCATCGGGTCGATTAGCAAGCAGTTCACCGCGGCGGCGATTCTGATACTCCAGCAGCAGGGAAGGCTTTCGATCGACGACCATATTTCCAAATGGTTGCCGCAGTTAACACGTGCCAATGAGGTCACTCTGCGCGAACTACTGTCGCACACCTCCGGCTATCAGGACTACTACGCGGAAGATTACCTGTTGCCGTACATGAAGCAGCCCACCACCCCCGATGAGATTCTCGACAAATGGGGCAAGAAGCCACTGGATTTCGATCCCGGAACCCAATGGCAATACAGCAACACGAATTACGTGATCGCCGGCAAGATCGTCGAAATGGTCAGCGACATGCCCTTGATGACATTCTTGCGGCAGCAGATTTTTACCCCGTTGCGGATGGATCGCGTGATCGATTACAATCTTCATCCGCTGGCGCCCACCGACGCGCACGGATATGCGCGCTATGCTCTCGGTCCCCTGCGCCCCGCCACCCGAGAAGGCAACGGATGGATTTTCGGCGCCGGAGAACTGGCCATGCCCGTCGGGAATCTGCTGCTGTGGGACATCAGCATGATGAACGAGTCCCTGCTGCAACCCGCGTCCTACACTCAGATGGAAACCGGCATGAAGCTGAAGGATGGCCAGGACACCCATTATGGATTCGGCGTCGGTACATCCATGCGAGCAGATCACTTGGTGATTTCGCATAGCGGCGGAGTCTCTGGATTCATCACCGACAATCTGGTATTGCCAAAGGACAAAGTCGCTGTTGCGGTATTCACGAACGCGGATGCCTCAAACGCGGCCGGCGCCATCGCAAGTAAAGTTGCGGCATTGCTGGTGGGACTGCCGCCAGATGAATCCAAGCAAAGCACGGATGAGGCGCGACAAATATTTGTAAACCTGCAGAACGGTAAGATTGACCGCTCTCTGTTTACCGCAAACTGCAATTCCTATTTCACTCCGCAGGCGATCAGCGATTATGCAGCCAGCCTAAAACCGCTGGGTCCGCCACTCGCATTCCGCCAGGTTACGCAAAGTTTGCGCGGCGGCATGACCTTCCGCGTCTATGACGTTTTCTTTCCGCACCAACATCTGACGGTCACGGAATATCAGATGCCCGACGGGAAGATCGAGCAGTACCTGGTGATACCCGCGAATAATTGAATGAGATATGAAAGCTGTTCCATGGGCAGCTTTTGCCATTCTTGCTGACCGAGGGCCTTCGATCGCGCAGCAAACAGCAGGTCCCTCGACTCCGCTTCCACCCCAGCGACGAAGACCTGTCGCTGGGGGCCCCGGCTGCGCTTCGCTCGGGATGACAATCGTATTGTGGAACGTGCATTACGAGTGAAGTGCGGTTTGGGCGCGTGCTCCGAATTTTTGGTTTACTGCGCAGGCGGTGGAATCGCTTCCTGGAACCCGACGATACGCATCTTCGCGCAGTAATAAATTTCGTGGACATAGCGGGCTGTTTTGTCGGCAATCCCGTAACTCGGCGGCCACGGAGCCGCTTGCATTCGCCAGTTCACCACAATCGGAGAATGCATCAGAATGAGACTGGCGCGGCGCTCGTGATATGCGGAGGTGATCGCCTCGATGGTGTGCCATTCGCGCTGGTGCATGATCTGGACCGAATATTCCACGTTCTGGATTGTGTCGTGCGCGCGCCTCTCTTCTACGATGGCGCGGCTGGGCACGCCGGACGATTCGGCCAACTGGGCCATCACGTCCGCTTCCACGAAGCGATTGTGGGCAGCGCCTCCGGAAAGAATCATGATGGGTGCCACGCCCGCACGATATTGCCGCACCGCTTCCAGCACTCGCTGGCGCTGCTCGGGCGATGGCGTGCCATCCGGATTCGCAGGACACCCGAGGACAAGGATTGTATCGAACTGGGTTGCGTGAGTGTTGCCTAACGGAATGGTGATGTAAAAAATAAATGCGATCAGAGGTATCCAGACGAGGACCAGCGCGGTTTTTTCCGTGGTTTTTCTGATTGTGCGCGAAGAAGGTCTCATCCTAAATTGACGCCAAGCATTGAAAAAAGAATTTAGAACAATTGGCTTTGACGGCGTGGCTGCTCCAACCCGAAATGCTGATAGGCGAGCCGGGTGGCGACGCGGCCGCGCGGCGTGCGGTCAAGGAAGCCGATCTGGATCAAGAACGGTTCGTAGACTTCTTCCAGCGCGTCCTCTTCTTCGGCCAGTGCAGCCGCCAGCGTGTTCAGGCCGACAGGTCCGCCATCGTATTTGTCGATGATGCAGCGCAGCAGGCGGCGATCCATCTCGTCGAATCCGTGCGCGTCCACCTCCAGCAGATCGAGCGCAGCCGTCGCGGTGGCGCGATCAATGTGCCCGGCGGCCCGCACCTGTGCATAGTCCCGAACGCGACGCAGCAAACGGTTGGCGATGCGCGGAGTGCCGCGGCAACGCATGGCGATCTCCGCCGAGCCATCCTCGTCCACCGGCACATTCAGCACTTCCGCCGAGCGATGCACGATAACGCGCAGCTCTTCATCGGTATAAAAGTCCAGACGCAGCAGAATGCCAAAGCGCGCCAGCAGCGGGGATGCCAGCAGTCCGGGCCGCGTGGTCGCGGAAATAAAGGTGAACGGTTGCAGGTCCATGACATGCGTGCGCGCCGCCGGACCCTGGCCGATGATGATGTCCAGCTTGTAGTCTTCGAGCGCGGTGTAGAGCTTTTCCTGCAAAGCCGGTTGCAGGCGATGAATCTCATCGAGAAACAGAACTTGATGTTTTTTCAGATTGGTCAGGATCGCGGTCAGGTCACCCTGAATCTGGATGGCCGGGCCGGAGGTTTGCTGAAAACCCACGCCCAGCTCGTTGGCGATGATGTTCGCGAGCGTGGTCTTGCCCAAACCCGGTGGCCCAGAGAGCAAAACGTGATCGAGGGCCTCGCCGCGATTGCGCGCGGCTTCCAGCGCAATCGACAATTGCTCCTTGGCTTTGCGCTGGCCGATGAACTCATTCAGCCGCTGCGGGCGCAGCTTCAGGTCGAGCGCGAGGTCGTCGTCCACGGGTTCCGCGGAGACGATGCGGTCCGATGATTTGGTCAACTGCATTCAAGCGGATGGTATCGCGGCTGGGAGTCCGACGCAACGCGGTTCCCTGCCCAGCCGGAACAATCCAGAGCATAAAGTATTCAATAAAGTTGAAGGTTTGTGCGCGATAGTTGAAGGATTGTGCAGGATAGTTGAAGGATTGTGCGATCGCCCGAAGCGCGTGGATGAAGCGTATCTAATGCGGATACATGCACTTACCTCAGATCGCCCGGCGGCGATGCCCCGGTGCAGGGCATGAAGCAATGAAAACGCGAGGAAATGCGGCAGGGTCGCAACACTGTCTCCATCCCATTTTACCAAGCCGCTGCGAAGAAACGCGCCAACCCAGAGCGTCCTTGCAGCAAATTCGTTTGGCGAATCAATGCGGTTCGTTTTTCAGCTTCTGTACGTAGATTGCCTGATGAAACGGCGGCAGCCAGGTCGTGTAATGAACCGGGGGATAATTCGCATGCTCAAAACACCATGCGGGCGGAGGATCGAGAGGGTTCTTGAACCAGGGAAAGAGAACGAAGTATCTGGGAACGATGATGGGCGCAAATTTTGTAAATCCGTCCCTGCATTCCTTGGGAACCTTTAAGTCTGAAAGATTACGGCGATACGCTCCGGCGGGCACCAATATGCGAGCCTCATTGATATGGCCGCCATTCTGAATTTGTACCCAGCCGTCCGACGGAAAGGCTGCCTGGATGGATGTTCTTGACACGTTGGAGCGTTCGACCATCCGGAGCGCACGGACCTGGGCACGAGATTCGGCGAAAAAATCGTGGGTTCCGGCAATCGAGTAGACCGCGAATAAGCCAAGCGCGGCCACGCTGACGGCCGGCAGGTTGGGACGAACTCGCTCCTGGTACAGCCGGAGCAGAAAAATAATTGCAAACGGGGTCAATCCGATCAAATACCGGTCCTGGATCAGATCGAAGGCCGCGCGAGGCCACAATATCAGGAAATAACTGCACGAAAATGGGCCGATAATCCAGACGAGTTGACGCCAGGACAGCGCTCTACCGTTACGGCCCATCGGCTTGACCTTCACCGGAACGATGAGTTGCTCCAGCATGATCAGGGCGGCGGCGATGACCAGCGAGCGAAATAACAAACCTCACCCACAACGTCATCGCGACCGGTGTGCCGAACATGCCTGGAGCCAGACTGGACTGTTCCGGGAGAAGAAACATGAGCCAGGGCATCAGCCATGTATCGATCCTGTGCGTCGCGTATGCGAGAATCGCGAACACGCACACCAGCGTCATCGCACCGGCGAACCGCAGCCATGCGTTGCGATTCAATCGGCGCGCGGTCGGCAGCCATGCCGCGGAAACCGGGAGAAGAACCAGTAGAAGGCAAAGGAATGCCTTTACAATCTGAGCTGCCAAGTGGGCCAGCGTTATGGGTCGGATCGGCGCCCAGATTATATGTTCGGGCACGGAATACGGCTGTTTGCTGAACCAATGCAGGCAGGCCAGGATACCGGCAAAGCTGAAAATCCACAGCAGGATTCCGGCCGTCTTCATGCCGCGGCGTTCCCGCAGCAGCCACGCCGTTGACGGCACCATGATGAGCGCTCCCAGCCATGCGATCTGGCGCACCGTGCCTCCGGCCACATTGACAACTGTGGCCGCAATCAGCCAGAGCAGAGCGGCCCTGTCGGAAGAAGCCGCAACCGCGCGCTGGCACATATAGACACAGAGAAAAATGACGAGCAATCCGGGAATGTCGGTCATGAAACTCGCGGCCGACGGAAGAAAAATCGGCGAAAGCGCGAGCGCGAGAGTGCCGAATATTGCACTTGCCGGATTGATTCCGAACCGACGCAATATCTGATGGAACAGATATACCGTCGCCATGGCAATCGGGAGCATGGACAACCGCATGACAGTAAAGGAGAAGCCTAAAACTTTGATGAAGAGCGCGCCCCAGGGAATCAGCCATCCCAGCATGGCCGTTGCCCATCCGTTGTAGAAAATGTGTCCGGTGCGGGCAAAATCCAGTGCGGTCTTGTCGTAAGAAAAACCGTCGCTGAAAGGCATATTTGCCACTGGGTTTGCGATCAGGACGCAGGCTGCGACGACGAGAGCGCACAACAGTCCATTGCGTCTTGGATGAGACTCGTCGGAGTTTTCGACTGGCGGGGCCAGCACTGTCATTGTGCCGGTTGCGCCGTTGGCATCATGCATACATCTCTCCGCCGCTAGAGTCAGCCGTTCTTAATTGCTCGAGCCATGTTGCGACCCAGGCGCACGCTCTCGGCGATGCCTCGATCTTCCGGATAGTAGAAGCAGGTATCGGCAATCTGCAGGCCGTGGATCGGCGTCTGAACCGGGGGAATTTTCGCGGCGAATCCCACTTCGCAAACCGGCTGACCGTGCTTCAAACGGCCCACCTTAACGTCCATAATATCGTCGCTCGTCAGATCTCGGATTGATCCGTTGCAGGCAGAAAAATGCCTCCCGCCGCAGTTCGCAATCCGGCCAGGAAAACTTGGGATTGCGTTACCGGCATGTAGTACGGAACATACACGATGCTGGTATCGCCGACGTTGCTCAAGATTCGAGAACTCAATGATTCCCGGTATCTCGATGCCATCCTCGGAAATGTTCACCCAGAAATGTGGGCTTACAGACCGCTTCAGTTTAAAAATGACGCAAATCACTCCAATGCTGTGAATGGCTTCGTACCGCACCTTCCATTCCGGCGGCAAATCTGGAATCATCGCGGGGATCAGAGGGATGGGCACCGTCGAAATGACGGTGTCCGCGGGAAAGCGCCTGCCAGCGGCATCGACGCCGACCGCTTGATTATTTTCGATCGTCCACTTGCTGCACGGGCGCGCCGAGATGCACCCGCCCGCCGCGCCGCTCGATCGCGTCCAGCATTGCATCGACCAGAGTTTTCGAACCTCCTTCGATGTAGCCAAGCTCTTCCTGCATTATGCTTTTTCGCGATTTTCCAACCCTTCGGATGCGGGTCCATATCCATGCGGCGGAGATATTGTCCGCATATTCGTAATACTTGTATTGCAGCAGATGGCCGCCAGAATCGGTTGTAGATGTCGCTCTCCGCAATAGCCGATAATCCATTCTTTGGCCGATTTATTTTCCAGATCGGGCCATGCGCTTTGCCGCATGCAGGCAAGTACAAAGAAGCCATACCGCAGTTTGCCGATCAGGCCGACCCTGGGAGTTTCAGCAGGGAAATCGGATCGCCCCAGCGATGCAGTCGTCCCTGATGGAAGAAGACCCATGCTGGTGGGCACCCAGTGCAACTTGTCCGCGATGCCGAGTTCCGCCATGAGTTGAAAAGTCGGATGGTCGGACCGGCAGACGAAATGGTAGAAGCGCTCAATCGAAATTCCACCGAAGTCGAAGTGCGCCGCCATGCCGCCCGGCTCGGAGGACGCTTCGAGAACATCCACCTCGTGTCCATCGAGCAGCGCCTGATAGGCGGCGGCCAGTCCCATGACACCCGCACCGATTACGACGACCCTTGACATGGGACAGAATCTCTCTCAGCCATCGTGTTCGCTGAATCTATTCGATTTGAAGAGTAGTCTAGCAGCCGTTTGGATTCATTACGCAGCAGCCATACACTTCAGATGTCGAAGATGCGAAACTCGGCTGAGCCGGCAATACCCGTACCTCTAGTACACTCAGCGACAGCCCATGCGCATGCCTAACTTCGAGTTTCGCAGACCGCAGATGCTGGCCGCCGGGATGTTGCTTCTTGTTTGCCTTGCAGTGCCTCTGGGTGGTGCGGCATCAGACGCTGACCGAGCGCGATTATCAGTATGCCCGCTGCGGACGCGAGCTGTGGGAGAAGCCTTCGCCGCTGGCCGGATATCTGACCTCCTGCGGCAACATCAGCGATGGCACATTTGCCTACCGAGCCGCGGGGTTGCCGCTGACGATTGGAACGAATTCTCGCCGGCCAGCCGAGCAGCGCTTCGACGTGGGAAATGCGTCACCTGGTCGGCTACATTTTGCTGTTGCTGCGGCTGCCGTTTATTTTTTTCGGCGTATGGCTGGGAGGCGCGTTGTGGTGGGTGTCGCGGCGGCTTTACGGAAATGAAGGCGGCTTTATCGCGCTGGTTCTGTACTGCTTTTCGCCGGAGATGATCCGCGTTTGCGTGCGACCGAACAATGAGGTTCTGGCGGCGTGGGGGCTTTACGGAATTCTTTATACGGGCATCGGCCTGGCGCACGTCATGCAGGGACCTAAAAAGAAGTGGCGGCCGCGGCTGGTATTGCTGGCGCTGGCGCTCGGATTGACGGCAGCGGCGCATGTTGCGGCGGCGATTCTGGGACTGCTGCTGGCGACGGCATTTATGTTGTATCTGGCGGAGGCGAAACGGCCGCAGGTGCTTCCTGTGCTGGCAATTGCGGCGGCGGGAGGATTTCTGATCCTGGTCGCGTCCTACGGCTTCAATCTGGATGCATTCAGTTATGTCTTCCAAAGCGGGGATGCGCGCCTGTGGTTTTCGTGGAACGGCGCGGCGCACATGCTTGCGGATATTTCAAACGGGGGGATCACCATCGCGGCCGTGGCTGCGCTGGCGCTCTATTTGATCCATCGCCGCTCCCGGTATTTTGGCAACACTACGCCGCTGCTGGTTGCACTGTTGCTGCTGTCGCTGGAGACGACCGCAGTGCATTCCTCTCCCTGGATATGGGCGCTTCCTTTTGTGCTGACCTTTATCGGCGGAGTGTTCGCGGACGCGCTGGAATCGCGGCATCGGCGCGCTTTTTTGTGGCTGACCGGCGCGATTCTCGCCACGCAGGCGGCTTTCAGCCTGCTGACTCTGCCGCTGCTGGCGCGGTAGCGCGCAGGCAGCCGATCGATATTGACAAGTGTACATACAAATCTGATACTATTAAGTAGCCGGCCAATATGCGCTTTGAGTGGAATGAAGCCAAGAATCGCCAAAACCTACGCAAACACGATATTCGATTCGAGACTGCGGTGCTTGTTTTTGATGACCCCTCTGCCATGACAAAGCGGGATTCCGCTCACGATGAACACGAGGAGCGATTTATCACACTGGGCGCGATCGGGCCCGGTTCCATCCTTTTCGTCGTCCACACATGGGGCGAACGAAATGGTGAAGAAAACATACGAATCATTTCAGCCCGTGCCGCCACCGCACGAGAAAGGAAGTCCTATGAAGACGCTAACCAGAGAGAAAGCTAGGGACATCGCCGCTATTGCGAGAAAAAAGGATAACGATATCGACCTGTCTGAAATGCCGGAAGTCCTGGATTGGAGCGGCGCAGAAATTGGGAAGTTCTATCGCCCATCGAAGAAGCCTGTCACCATGCGTTTAGACGAGGATGTTATCGCTTGGCTGAAGAGTTTCGGGCCGGGCTATCAGACCAAGGCCAACCTCCTGTTGCGTCATGCGATGATTTCCACCGGGAGCACAAAACGGGCGGCTCGGAAGAGCGCGTGAACGAGCCCTGCGAGAGCGAAAAATACGGGCGAGTTGACTGCCATTTCCCCTTCCCGATAGCTGCGGAATCCGCTCAGACACGGTAAAATAGAGGGAGACCTTCTGTTCCCATCCGCTGTAGTTTCATCTGCTTCGCGGATCGGCCTTTGGCTCGACATTCTTAACGCTTCGCACAAAAAATATGGCAGACGATCAAGATCCACAACTCCCTCTCGGCAACAGCAATGGCAGCGCAGATGGCGGCGGAAATCCTCCCGGCGGACCGATCGGTCCCGGCGCGGCGAACATGATCTTCATCAACATTGAAGATGAGATGCGCCGCTCGTATCTCGACTATTCCATGTCGGTGATTATCGGGCGCGCGTTGCCGGATGTGCGCGACGGTTTGAAGCCGGTGCATCGGCGTGTGCTGTACACGATGCAGGAAATGGGCCTGCAGTACAACAAAAAATACACCAAGTGCGCCAAGGTCGTGGGACAGGCGATGGGCCAGTATCATCCGCACGGCGACGCGTCGATCTACGACACGATGGTGCGGCTGGCGCAGCCATTCAGCATGCGTTACACCATGGTGGATGGCCAGGGAAATTTCGGCTCGGTGGATGGCGATCCGCCGGCGGCCATGCGCTACACGGAATCGCGGCTGACTCGCATTGCCGGCGAAATGCTGGCCGATATTGACCAGGACACTGTCGACTTTGCCCCGAATTACGACGAGAGCACCTTCGAGCCGGTCGTTCTGCCGGCGCGCATTCCGAATCTGATTGTCAATGGATCAAGCGGAATCGCCGTTGGCATGGCGACGAACATTCCGCCGCATAATTTGACGGAAATCGTGAACGCCGCGATCGAGATGGTGAACAATCCGCACGCTGGAATTGTGGAAGTGATGCAGCACGTGCAGGGACCGGATTTTCCTACGGGCGGCTTCATTTATGGGCGCAGCGGAATCGCGGAGGCGTATCGCACGGGACGCGGCCGGTTCCTGATGCGTGCCCGAGTCGCGATCGAAAACATCACGCAGGGGCGTCAGGCCATCATCGTCACCCAGATCCCGTATCAGGTAAACAAATCGAAGCTGATCGAGCGCATCGCCGCTCTGGTAAACGACAAAGTCATCGATGAGATCAGCGATGTGCGCGATGAAAGCGACCGCGACGGCATGCGCATTGTGATTGAGCTGAAGCGCACGGCGGAAGCGCAGATCGTGCTGAACCAGCTTTACAAGCACACGCAGATGCAGGACAGTTTCTCGATGATTTTTCTGGCCGTGGTCAATGGCCAGCCGAAAGAACTGAGTCTGCCGCAGGCGATTCGCCACTTTCTGGATCATCGCGTGGATGTGGTGCGCAGGCGCACCGCCTTCCTGCTGAAGAAGGCGCGCGAACGCGAGCACATTCTGGAAGGCTACAAGGTTGCGCTCGACAATCTGGACGCTTTCATTCGAATTATTCGCGGATCGTCGTCGCGCGCGGATGCGAGAGAGAATCTGCATCGCTTCTCGTTAAGCAAAGAGATTGTCATCAAGCTCGACAAAGACACTACCAACACTACCGGCGAGGCAGGACTCACCTATCGCCAGATCGACGCGATTTTGGAATTGCAGCTCTATCGGCTGACACAGCTTTCCATTGATGAATTGATGAAGGAACTCGGCGAGGTTCGCGATCGGATTGCCGAGTACGAGGCGATTCTCGCCAGCGAGAAGAAACTGCGCAGCGTCATCGTGAAGGAATTGGAAGCGGTCAAGAAGGAGTATGGCGACGCTCGCCGGACACAGATTTTAGACGAGACGGCGGAATTACAGATGGAAGACCTGGTCGCGGACGAGCAGGTCGCCATTACCGTGTCTCACTCGGGTTATTTGAAGCGGACGCCGATTTCCACGTATCGCCAGCAGCGCCGCGGCGGAACGGGACGGTTTGGCATGCGGACTCGCGATGAGGATTTTGTCGAACAGCTCATCATCGACTCGACGCACGCTTACCTGCTCTGCTTTACGAATAAGGGGCGCGTGTATTGGTTGAAGGTGTATGAGATTCCCGATGTGGGCGCGGCCGGCAAGGGGAAGGCAATGGCCAGTCTGCTGAACCTGCAAGCGGGCGAAAACGTCTGCGCTATTCTGCCGGTGCGCAATCTGGAAGAGGAGGGCAAATTCATCTTCTTCGGCACGCGTCATGGAACGGTGAAGAAAACCCCGCTGAAGGATTTCTCCAACGTCATGCAGAAGGGGATCATCGCGATCGGCATCGACAAAGACGACGAACTGGTGGCGGCGCGTATCACGGACGGACGCCAGATTGTATTCCTGGCCACGCATGACGGTATGGCGATACGGTTCGATGAAAACGACGTTCGCTCCATGGGGCGGCCAGCCTACGGAGTGCGCGGCATCGATCTTGGCAAAGACGATTATGTTGTGGGTGTCGCGGTCACGCCGAAGGAACGCAAGAAGAATGGCGGGGGCGACAATTGTGCGTGCCTGATTCTTTCCGTGACAGACAATGGCTACGGCAAACGTACCGATGTGGACGAATATCGCCTGCAGTCGCGCGGCGGCAAGGGCGTCATCAACTTAAAAACGATGAAGAAGAACGGCAAGGTCTGCGCCATTAACCTGGTGGATGACTCCAGCGAGTTGATGGTGATCAGCCAGTTCGGGAAGATCATCCGCATCGATACAAAAACCGTGCGCGCTGCGGGACGCTCGACGCAGGGCGTGCGGCTCTTGAACCTGGAAGAACCGGATAAAGTTGCCGCGGCGGTGGTGATTCCGCCGGAAGAAAAAGACAATGGAGAAGAGCCGACGCTTCTGCAATAGGCGCGGCGCGACTCCTGCGAGAATGTTTGCGAAGCGTTGCGGTCGCGGCAGCCATCTAATGTTTGGGCGCGTTGGCCGCGCGGCTTCCTCTCGACAGATGATTCTTGAGCGGTCCACGAGTTTTGAGAAGTTTTTTGGGAGAACATAATGACGATTCGAGCTGTCGCACTGAAGAACGGACCTTACCTGGTTACCGGCGACTTGTCGGAACTGGAGCTGACCGACGCCAACGGAAACCGCTATGACTTGAGCGGAAAAGAAAAGATTGCCTTATGCCGCTGCGGTGGGTCCGTCAACAAGCCCTTTTGCGACGGTCAGCATTCCAAGATCGGCTTTCAGGCCGCGGAAGCCGCAGTCAAAGCCGAGTAGCTCTCTTGGAAGCCGTCCCATAATCTAATGTTGTCATTCTGGGTGAAGCGAAAGACCTCGCGTTTAGGGGCAAACAGCAGGCTCCTCGACTTCGCTTCCACCCCAGCGACGAAAACCTGTCGCTGGGGGCCCCGGCTGCGCTCCGCCCGGAATGACAAATCTCATTGTGGGACGCTCCTCCGGGCATGACGCTCCTATGCGAGTTGTTTAACCGGGGATCGCTCGCACCGCATCCAATAACTGCGGTATGCGGAACAGCGGCCTGACTCCTCGATGTGCTTCTTCGGAAGTAGTGCGTCCATGTGGGAAGGTTCTGCGCCGCGTTTGGCTCCCAAAGTTTTTCTCTTTCGGGTCGAGCTTTCGAGCTACATTTCTTTTGTTCCTCTGCTTCTTCGGAAGGTGTTGCTTCGTCCTCGCGCAATCCAAAACTTCCACACCCAGAACATCACCTCAGACCGAGCAGCTGTTGGCCTCGTATGAGGGGCAGAATGTCACCTCCATCGAACTGGCTGGGCAGCCCAATCTGAATCCCAATCAGCTTGCTCCATTGTTCGTCCAGCGAGCGGGACAGCCGTTTTCGAAGGCAAAGATCGATCAAACGATCACGGCGATTCGACAGCACGGACATTTCCAGCAGGTCAACATACAAGTGGAACCGGAGGTGAATGGCGTGCGCGTGCTGCTGGTGTTGCAGCCGGCAATTTATTTCGGGATTTATGAATTTCCCGGCGCCGAGCGTTTCTCCTATTCGCGGCTGGTCCAGGTTGCGAACTACCCTCCCGAGGCGGCCTACAATTCGGATGAGATTCGGGACGCCCAGAAGAACCTGGTCACATTTTTCCGGCAGCAAGGTTATTTTGAGGCGCAGGTGCAACCGGAGACTGTTGTTGACCAGAAGCAAAAGCTGGCGAACGTTGTGTTTCACGTCACGCTGAACCGGCTCAGTAAGTTCGGCCAGATTGAAATCGCCGGGACGCAACCGGCGGAATCCGCACAATTGACTCACGACCTTCAGACTCTTTGGGCGCGTTTTCGCGGGTCGGCCATTCGTCCGGGAAAGAACTTTCGCCGCAAAACTCTGACCAATGCCACGCGTTATCTGCAGGGGAAGCTGTCGAAACAGGGCTGGCTTGCCGCGAAGGTCCATCTAACCGGAGCAGAATATGACGCGGCCACCAACCGCGCGGACATTCGATTCGACATTCAAAGCGGTCCAATCATTCACGTGAAAATCGAAGGCGCGCATCTTTGGAGCTGGGACCGCAAGTCTCTGCTGCCGATTTATCAGGGCGTGGGGGTCGATGCTGAATTGGTGCAGGAGGGGGATCAATACCTTGCATCGTATTTCGAGGGAAAGGGCTACTTCAACGTGAAGGTCAGCTCGCAGTTTGAGAAGACCGGCGGCGTCGACAATATCGTTTATCAAATTGCAAAAGGGAAAAAACACAAAGTCGAGGCGGTGTCGATTACGGGGAACAGCCGGCAGTCCACGCAGAAGCTGATGTCATACGTCACGGTGAAAAAGGCGCATTTCTTTTCCCGAGGAAAATACAGCAGAAAACTGGTTCGCACGAGCACGAACAATTTGACGGCCGTGTACCGGTCGGAAGGATATAGCTCGGCCAAAGTCACAAGCTCGACCGCGAGCAATGAAGGCAATATTCGGGTGACATTCCATATCGACAAAGGACCGCGAGATATTGTGCAGGCGTTGCAAATTGACGGCGCGAAAACGTTCCCGGAAGCGCAGTTTGCGCCGGGAGGATTGAAGCTGGCCGCGGGAGGTCCATATTCGCAAAAGCTGGTTGAGGACGATCGCAAGACCATCCTGTCCCATTATCTGGAGGCGGGATATTTGACGGCCACATTTCGCGAGACTGCAAAGGCGGTTTCCAAGCAGGACGCTCATCGCGTGAATGTCGTGTATCAGATCTACGAAGGCCCGCGAGTTTCTACCGCAGCAGTCATCACGCTGGGGCGCAAACATACGCAGCAGCGGCTGATCAATCGCGACATCAGCACGATTGAGGTTGGGCAGCCGCTCACCGAGACCAAGCTTCTGAGCTCGGAAAGCAAGCTGTACAACAACACAGGGGTGTTCGATTGGGCAGAAGTTGACCCCAAGCGACGGATCACGACGCAGACCAACGAAGACGTGCTGGTGAAGGTGCATGAGGCGAAGAGGAACCAGATCACCTACGGCTTTGGGTTTGAGATTATCAATCGCGGCGGAAGCATTCCGAGCGGCACTGCGGTGCTGCCTGGTCTCCCACCGATCGGGCTGCCGTCCAATTTCACCACCAGCGAAAAAACTTATTATGGCCCGCGCGGGACCTTTCAATACACGCGCAACAATGTGCGTGGAAAAGGAGAGACGCTGTCTCTTACGGCATTTGCAGGCAGGCTGGACCAGCGCGGAGGTGCGTATTACATTGACCCGAATTTTCGCTGGTCGAAATGGACTTCCACGCTTGCGCTGACGGCGGAACACGACGGGGAAAATCCGATCTTCAGTTCGCAGCAGGAAGTAGCCAGTGAGCAGTTCCAGCGTCCGCTCGACAAGGCGAAGACACGCATTTTGTTTCTGCGTTACAGCTTCAGCCAGACAGACCTGACGCAGATTGCGATTCCGGAGCTCGTGCCTCCGGAGGACCAGCATGTTCGTCTGTCGACACTCTCCCCGAGCTTCACCAGGGACACGCGCGACAACCCGCTTGACGCGCACAAAGGCATGTTGCAGAGCGTGGAGTTGGACTTCAACTCTTCAAAACTGGGATCGAGCGTGGACTTTGCAAAGCTGACAGGGCAGGTGGCTTATTACAAGAAAATTCCGGACAACATTATCTGGGCGAACAGCATTCGCATCGGGCTGGCACAGCCGTTTGCCGGCAGCTTCGTACCGCTCAGCGAGGAATTCTTTACCGGCGGCGGCAGTACGTTGCGCGGCTTTCCGCTGGATGGCGCAGGACCGCAGCGGCAGGTGCAAGTTTGCCCGACAGGAACGACCACCAACTGCAGCTACATTCAGGTTCCAGACGGCGGACATGAACTGCTGATTCTCAATTCAGAGTTTCGCATTCCTCTCCCTATCAAGAAGAATCTCGGCATGGCTGTTTTTTACGACGGCGGCAACGTTTTCCCCGTCGTCGGATTTCATGACTTTACTTCCTTGTACTCGAACAACGTGGGGCTGGGCTTGCGCTATGCGACGCCGGTGGGGCCAATACGCATCGATGTTGGACGCAATTTGAATCCAGTTCCCGGTATCAGCGCCACGCAATATTTCATCAGCATTGGCCAGGCATTTTAAGGGAAACAGACGTGAATACCGCCATGCCCGATCACGATCCGAATCTCTCCTTCGCGAGAGCCGGCAGGCGCTGGACCAGAATTATCGGATGGATTGCGATCGGATTGGGAGTGGCGGTCTTGTTGATTGTTTCCGCCGCGACGATTCTGCTGCACAATGCACGGTTTCACAATTACCTGCTCACGATGGCGGAAAAGAAGGTGAGCGATTCGCTTGGCGTTCCGGTTGAGATTCAGAATTTCGGGGTGCATTTGTCGAATCTCAGCCTCGATATCTACGGCGTGACATTGCATGGGGCAGAGCCGTACGCGGATCCACCGCTGCTGCAGGTGCGTCACATCGAGGTCGGCGTGCGCGTCGTCTCCATCCTGCATCGGAAGTGGTATCTGGACAATTTACGCGTCGACGATCCAGTTGCGCGGATGTTTACCGATGCGCGCGGCGTATCGAACATTCCGAAGCTTAAAGGCGGGGGCGGGAGTCATGTCGATATCTTTGAAATCGGGATACGCCATGTTCTGCTCGACCATGGCGAAGCGTATTACAACGATAAAAAGATTCCGCTGGAAGCGGACATGCACGATGTAGATTTCGGCTCCGGGTTCGACGTGACGCAGCGAGAATACTCCGGCGCGCTGAGCTATCGGCGAGGACAGTTGCAGTTCGGATCGTTCCGCCCTATCCTGCACGATCTGAGCGCGAAGTTTGCCGCGACGCCATCCATGTTTGACTTGGCGCAAGCCAAGATAGTCAGCGGCGCGTCGCAATTTGTATTGTCTGCGACATTGACCAATTACGACCTGCCGGTAATTCAAGGGCAGTATGAGGCGATTTTGGATGGAAGCGATCTTCGCCGCATCCTGCGCGATCCAACGCTGCCCGCAGGGCTCATCCGTACCAGTGGTTCGCTGCGATATCAGAAAATTCCGAATGCACCGATGCTTGATGGCGCGGTAGTCAACGGTGACCTGTCAAGTGCGCGGCTTGATTTTCAGACGCAAAAAGTCAATACGCAAGTCCGCGACGTCGCGGCACATTATTCTCTGACGAATGGCGATTTGATCGTGAAGGACGTTCGCGCTCGATTGCTGGGTGGCACGCTGGCGGGCACTCTGAGCATGCGGAACATCAGTGGGAAAACACAATCTAAGCTGAACGCTTCGCTGCGCGGCATATCGCTGTCGCAATTAAAACGGATGGCGCCAAGATCGACAACGACTCGCAATGTTGGGCTGGCCGGTGTGCTGAATGCTGACGCGAACGCTTCGTGGGGAAAAACCCTCGACAACCTGGTGGCGCATGCGGACGCGACGATTCGCGCCAACGTATCACGCGCTGGAAACGCCGAGATAGCGGCAATCCCCGTGCACGGGGCGATTCACGGAACCTATCGCGCTGCGACGAAGCAGATCGCGCTGGCGCAAAGCTACCTCCATACGCCGCGGACTTCCCTGACGATGAATGGCACGGTCAGCAACCGGTCGAGCCTGGCGGTGAAATTGGAATCGAATGACCTGAGCGAGCTGGAGACGATTGCCGATCTGGTGCGGACGACAGAACCGGGTCAACCCACGCAGGCGCTCGGACTGGCCGGCACGGCATCTTTTACAGGCACAGTGCGCGGTTCGACAACCGCGCCGCATCTGACCGGGCGATTCGTCGCGTCGAATCTTCAAGTGAAGGACACGAAATGGCGAGTGGTTGAGGCGAATGTCGATGCAAGCCCGTCTTCGATCGAGCTGGATCATGCCGACCTGGAGCCGGCAACTCGCGGTCAGATCACACTGAACGGGCGCGTTGGACTGACGCATTGGGCTTTCAGCAAAAACGGTCCGATTCAGATTGAGCTTCATGCGGCGGAGATCAATGTGGCCGATCTGTCCAAAGTCACCGGGCTGCGTGCTCCTGTGACGGGGACGCTCGCGGCCAGTGTGAACGCGCATGGCACGGAGTTGAATCCGACTGGACACGGCAGCATCTTTCTTACCCACGCCGAGTTATACGACGAGCCAATTCAGTCCGCGAATCTCACCTTCACCGGCGGGGATGGCCAGATTGCCGGAAAGCTGATGGTTCATTCCCCCGCTGGAACATTGCAGAGCGTTGCCAGCGTTCGTCCGACAGAGAAGACCTACCGCGCGCAAATCGAGGCGAGCGGAATTCATCTCGATCAATTGCAGCCGTTGCGAGCGCACAATGTGAACGCAAAAGGCGTGCTGACAATGACCGGGAGCGGCGAAGGCACGTGGACGAATCCACAATTCAGCGCGGAGCTAAAAATTCCACAGCTCACTGTGCAACAGCAGTCGATGCAAGCGGTCAACCTTCAACTTGCGGTGGCGAACCATGTTGCGACCGCGAATTTGAACTCCGAAGCAGTCAACACTTCCATTCGGGCACAGGCGAAGGTGAACCTTTCGGGAGATTATCCGATCCAGGCGACACTGGACACACAGAATATTCCGCTGCAGCCGCTGTTCGCGATCTATGGGCCGCAGGAAGCTGCCGGAGTTCAGGGAGAAACCGAGATACATGCCACGCTGAACGGGCCGCTGAAACAGAGAAAAATGCTGGAGGCGCACGTCACGATACCCATGCTGAAGGTGAGCTATGGCGGCGCGATCCAGCTTGCGGCGGCAGGGCCGATCCACATCGATTACAAAAACGAGGTGCTGAATCTTCAGCGCGCAGCCATCCGCGGCACCGATACCGATCTTCAGCTTCAGGGGTCCATCCCCATCGCAGGTCACGCACCCGCTTCCCTGCTGCTTATGGGCACGGTAAATCTGCAACTGGCGCAGTTGTTCAATCCAGACATCGAGAGTTCCGGGGAGCTGCGATTCAACATCAACTCCTATGGCGTGCGAGCCGATCCGAATGTCGAGGGTGAGGTAAAAATCGTCAACGCAAAGTTCACCAGTGGGGATCTTCCAATCGGGCTGCAGCATGGGAACGGCGTTCTGACGCTGACCAAAAACCGGCTGCTTATCAAGTCATTCCAGGCGAACGTTGGAGGCGGCACGGTAACAGCGCAGGGTGGGGTGGTGTATCGTCCCGCAGTCCAGTTCGATCTGGCCGCAGCGGCAAATGGAGTTCGCATGCTCTATCCGCAGGGGATGCGAGAAGAAGTGAGTGCGAATCTCAGCCTGACGGGCACGAGCGACAATGCGATGCTGGGAGGGCGCGTTCGCATTGACGATTTGTCGTTTACGCCGGATTTCGACTTGACGAACTTTGCCGGGCAGCTTTCCGGCGGGATCAGCCCACCGCCTTCGCAGGGATTCGAGCAGAATCTTCAGTTGAACCTTGCACTCAACTCCACGAATAATTTGAACCTGGTCAGCCGAACGTTGAGTGTCGATGGAACGGCCAATCTGCAGGTGAGAGGAACGGCAGCGCAGCCGGTAATTCTTGGCCGCGTCAATATCGACGGCGGCGATCTCATCTTTAACGGAAACCGGTTTACGTTGAGCGGCGGCACAGTTGAATTTGTGAATCCGACGGAGACCCAGCCGGTTGTGAACGTAGCCCTGAATACTACGATTCAGCAATACAACATTCATCTGCGTTTCAACGGGCCGGTGGATCAGTTGCGCACCAATTATTCATCCGATCCTTCGCTTCCATCGGCGGACATTATCAATCTGCTGGCATTTGGCCAGACGACGGAAGCGAGCGCGGCGAACCCAACACCGGGAGATCAGGCGGCGATGTCGGCGGTCGCGTCGCAGGTGAGCAGCCAGATCACCAGCCGCGTGGCGAAGGTGGCGGGAATCTCTCAATTGTCGATCAATCCTGTCCTCGCAGGCGGCAGCACGCAGGGACCGGCGGGCGCCATCGTTACGGTTCAGCAGCGCGTGACGGGAAATCTCTTTGTCACATTCTCGACGAATGTGACCTCGACGCAAAACCAGATCATCATGGGGCAGTACCGACTGTCGCCGAAGGTCGCCCTAAGCGCGACCCGCGATCAGAATGGCGGTTTCGGATTCGACACAACGTTCAAGAAACAATGGTGAGGTTTTCCGGCTGCTTGTCGCGCATCGCTTGCCCGCGGCCTATCCTGCGTGTCCCGAGAACATGCGAAAATGGGACGTAAACGCCCATGTCTGACCCAACCATGCCAGAACCGTTGCTGCCGGAAGCGGAAGAATCTTTCAGCGATCTTCTTTCCCAGTACGAAAAGAGCCATTCCCGCCAGGAAGATGGCAGGCAAAGACAGCTTCAAGGGACGGTGATTTCCGTTTCCGCCGATTCTGTTTTTCTCGATATCGGCTTGAAGGTGGAAGGCGTATTGCCGCTGACCGCATTTGAGGGCGGCGCCGAGAGCGTCCAACCAGGCGATATGTTTTCCGTCTCCATCCAAGGCCGGAATGAGGAGGGCTACTACACGCTGACTCGTTTTAAGGTCGCGCAGCCCAAAGACTGGGGCGCATTGGAGCGAGCCTTTGCGGATAAGTTAACCATTTCCGGCATCGTGACCGCCGTGGTAAAAGGCGGCCTGAGCGTGGATGTGGGCGTGCGGGCATTTATGCCGGCCTCGCGCAGCGGAGCGCACGATGCGGCCGCGATGGAGAGCTTAGTAGGGCAGACGATTCGCTGCCGCATTCTCAAACTCGACGTGGCGGACGAAGACGTTGTGGTGGACCGCCGCGCGGTGCTGGAAGAGGAAGAGCGTTCCACAAAGGATCGCCGTTATGCCGAAGTGAGGGAGGGCGACGTGGTGCAGGGAGTTGTCCGCAGCCTGACGGATTATGGCGCTTTCGTCGATATTGGTGGCGTGGACGGCCTGTTGCATGTCGGCGACATGGCGTGGGGGCGTGTGAACAAGCCAGCCGACGTTCTTTCCGTTGGGCAGCAGATTGAAGCCAAAGTTCTCAAGGTCGATTCTGAAAAACAGCGCATCGCGCTCGGGCTGAAGCAGCTGCAGCCGCATCCGTGGGATGCAATCGCGGAGAAATACAAGGCCGGCGATCGCGTGCGAGGCGTGGTCACGCGTGTCGTCGAGTTTGGCGGGTTCGTCGAACTGGAGCCGGGGATTGAAGGACTGATTCACGTTTCCGAAATGTCGTGGGTGAAAAGAGTGAAAAAGGCGAGCGACCTGCTGAAACCGGGTGAGACGGTGGATGCGGTGATCCTTGCTATCAACGCCGGCGAACGGCGCATCTCCCTTGGACTGAAACAAGCGCTCGGCGATCCCTGGGCAGACGTGCCGCAGAAGTTTCCCGTTGGATCACAGATTGAGGGGCCGGTCACCAGCCTGACAAAGTTCGGCGCATTCGTGCAGCTTGCCGAGGGGGTCGAGGGCATGGTGCATGTCAGTGAAATCACCGCCGAAAAACGCATTGACCATCCGCAAAATGTACTGAAGCTGGGCCAAACCGTGAAGGCTCAGGTGCTGGAAATCGATAAAGAAAAGCGGCAGTTGCGGCTCAGCATGAAGCAACTGGTTCCCAGCAGTTTCGAGGAATATATCGCGGAGCATTCCGTGGGCGATGTAGTCACGGGCCGACTGACGGAGGTTTCCGGGGAAAATGCGCGGGTGGAACTCGGCGAAGGAATACACGCCACATGCCGCATGACGAAAGCGAGCGCAGAGACGGAACCGGTTTCATCAGGCGGGCGAGTGGATTTATCTTCCATGAGCGCTATGCTGTCGGCACGCTGGAAGAGCGGCCCTGCGGCACCGGAAAAGAAGCAGGAGCCGGCGCGCGCCGGCCAGATTCGCAGCTTTCGGATTGCCGCACTGGATGCGGCGGCACGGAACATTCAATTGGAGCTCTTGTAGCTCGCCAGCTATGGCTCCGTTCGCCGCCATAGCTGGCGAGGACAGTGGGATTCGCGATGGAGCCGGTAAAAAGCAGATCCCTTGACTCCGCTTCCACCCCGGCTGTGTTCCGCTCGGATGACAATTTTTATTTATGAGGCAAAGGAGCGTCATCCCATCTCATCAATATTAATGAAGGTGCAACATGAGCGACATGCCCCAGCAACCTGCTTCCGCAGACAGGGCGAAACCTTCGGATGCGGGAACCGCTGAACATAAGGCGAAAGATAGCTTGCTGCCTTCTGGTGGAGCATCTGTTCCAGCGCACGCATCGATAAAGCTGCAGATGAAGCATCCTCTCGCGATCCGCTGGATGCACTGGATCAACTTTCCAATTCTCTTCACGATGATCTGGAGCGGACTGCTTATTTACTGGGCGGATTCCATTCCATACGTCGGCCATCTGAGCGAGGTGTATCGCATCGGCATCGGGAAGCACACGCTGGTGCGGCTTTTCCCCCCGGGATTCTGGAATGCGATTGACGGCGCCTTTAAGCTGCCAACCGGTCTTGGATATCACTTTTTCTTTATGTGGATCTTCGCCGTCAATGGCCTGATCTACGTACTGTATCTGGCGTTTTCCGGAGAATGGCGTTCCCTCGTTCCCGACCGGCATTCCTTTCGTGAAGCATGGCGGGTGACGCTGCACGATCTGCACATCCGCAGAGGGCTGCCACCGCAGCGAAAATACAACGGAGCGCAGAAGATTGCTTATACGCTGGTCGTGCTGATGGGAGCCGGCTCGCTGGCGACCGGCTTCGCGATCTATAAACCAACTGCGCTGCACTGGCTTACCTCCGCGATGGGCGGATACCAGTTTGCGCGCTGGCTGCATTTCTGGCTGACCATGGGATTCTGTCTGTTCTTCGTCATCCATGTGGTGCAAGTGGCGCTGGCCGGATGGAACAACTTTCGCAGCATGATCGCCGGCGTGGAGATTGTGCCGCGCGAAAAAGCGGGAGAGGAGCAGCCATGACTTCTCCGTCGGACAAGCCCGACATTCAATCGTCCCACAGCCGCACGCAGGAGGAACTCGACGAGGAAGTGCGGCGCCTGATGGCGCGCAAGTCCCGGCGAAGCTTCTTAATCGGCGGAGCCGCGGCTTTGGCGACGTTCGGCGCGTACGAGTGGCTGGAACATGCGCCACTGGCGGGCCAATTGCAGAAACCATTACGGATCGCGGAAGAAGTGAATGCCTCGATCAGCCGGGCTATCTTTCGCGAGCGTGGATTGACCCCTACATACCGGAGAAGCCGCGCAACCCCCTTGCGGTTGAATGGAGCCATCGGCCTCGATCCGGACTTGATTCTTGACAGTTGGCGTCTGAAGGTCGTGGGCCTCGATCGTCCAGAGCGCTATCCGCAGTTCACGCCGGATGTGGATCTATGGAAATACCGCTCGACGGGCGATTCCGCAGCAGAACAGACCTCCTCCGATGGCACGAGCGTGAAGATTGAGATTCTCTCGCAACCGGCGGTTCCGGCGAGCACCGGCCGGACAAAGATACCGGGAATTCTGTTGACAATGGCGGATCTATTCAAACTTCCGCAGATCGAAATGGTCACCCAGTTCAAGTGCATTGAGGGATGGAGCCAGATTGTTCTGTGGAAAGGCGCGCGCTTCCGCGATTTTATGAAAGCTTATCCGCCGAAATTGAACAGCGACGGTTCGCTGCCTAAATATGTGGCGATGGAGACTACCGAAGGCGACTTTTTTACTGGGTACGATATGGCGAGCGTGCTGAACCCGCAGACTTTACTCTGCTATGCGATGGGAGGCAAGCCGTTGAGTGGGGGCCACGGAGCGCCGCTGCGGCTCGCCATGCCATTGAAATACGGCTACAAACAGATCAAACAGATCGCAAGGGTGACGTATACGAATACCAAGCCGCAGGATTATTGGGCAAACCTGGGGTACGACTGGTATGCCGGGCTCTAGGCCAGTTTTCCTGTTGCTATAGACTGCCGGCCATCATCCCGTGCATCCGTTCTTTGGGGAACGGATGTGTACGTTCTCATTCCGCTGGTATGCACCTACAGGAAAACTGCTTTAACGCCTGAACCAGGTCCGTGGAAGTGTGGATCGCCGGCGCGCCGTCGCAAAAAATCTTTTCTCCAAACTGTAACCGAAGCGTAAAGGAAGAAACACATCTTCCTTGTATCAATTGTGCAAGCCTGCGGGGAACGCATGGCTTTGGAGGAAGTGAAATGCAAAAGTTAGCCGCAACGTCCCTTGCAGCGTTGCTTGTAGCCGGTCAACTTGCCTGTCCCGCTGTTTCTCGCGCGCAGGAAGACGGCGCAAGGACTGCAACCCCCATCAAGCATGTCGTCGTAATCTTCGGAGAGAACATCTCCTTCGACCACTATTTCGGAACCTACCCTTACGCGGTGAATACGAAGGGCGAGCCGCGGTTTGTGGCCTCTCCCGGGACGCCGAGCGTGAACGGGTTCACGGACGCGCTTCTTTACAACAATCCAAATTTCCTGAATACGACAGGCAATGCCGCGGGAGCGATGAATCCGTTTCGGCTGGACCGCTCGCAGGCTGCAACCGCTGACCAGGACCATGACTACACCCCGGAACAAGAGGCCTTTCACGCGGGGCTGATGGACTCATTCCCTGAGTTCACCGGAACCCCCGGACCACCGCCAAGCGGCGACACAACCCGCGGTCTGGTGATGGGCTATTTCGACGGCAACACTGTGACGGCACTGTGGAACTATGCGCAACGGTACGCGCTGGATGACAACGCGTTCGGCACGACTTTCGGGCCTTCGTCGCCGGGCGCCATCAATCTGATTTCGGGACAAACCAACGGCGTTTCCGATGAAATCAACGCGGGCTGCAGATGTCATCGACGGCGGGGATGGAACGACCACGCTCATCAGCGATGCCGATCCGGTTGGAGATGTATGCTCGACCACCACGGGGGCGCAGGTACATTTGAGCGGCCAGAATATTGGCAATCTGCTGAATGCCCGCGGCGTGACCTGGGGATGGTTTGAGGGCGGCTTCGATCTGTCGCTGAAGAATGCAAACGGAACGACGGGATGCGCGCGCTCGACTACATCGAGCGTCACGAAAGTTACGGAGAGCGATTATATTCCGCATCACGAGCCGTTTCAGTACTACACTTCCACGGAGAACCTGAAGCACGTACGGCCAACCTCCACGCAGATGATTGGACGAGCCGGCGATGCGGCCAACCATCAGTACGACATCAACGACTTTTACGCGGCGGTGAGCGCCGGTAACATGCCCGCGGTCAGCTTCCTGAAGGCTCCTGGGTTTGAGGATGCGCACGCCGGTTATTCCGATCCCCTGGACGAACAGAATTTTGTCGCCAACGTGATCAACTTTTTGCAGCAGCAATCGCAATGGTCTTCCACTGCGGTCATCATCAACTACGATGACTCGGACGGCTGGTACGACCATCAGATCGGTCCGATCGTGAACCAGTCCACAACGCCAGCGGACATGTTGAGCGGCAACGGGCAGTGCGGCAATGGGACCAACACATCCCTGGCCGGTCCTGACGCTCTGCATGCGCAAGGACGCTGCGGTTACGGTCCCCGCATTCCCCTGCTGGTGATCTCACCGTACGCGAAACAGAACTTCGTCGATCACACGGTGATGGACCAGACTTCCATTATTCGTTTTGTGGAAGACAATTGGCTCGGCGGACAGCGCATCGGCAACGGGTCCTTCGATGCACTCGGCGGGATCACTGAACAACATGTTCAATTTCCAACAGCCGCCGAATCGCGGCGCGTTCATCGTGAGTCCGTCGACCGGGGAAGTCCTGACCAATACCCGCGGTTCATGGTAAACGTAACAATGGAGAATGATTTGGGAGCGGCGGAGGAATCGCCGCTCTCAAATTTCCACTGGGAGATACAGTTCTGATCAGTCGCCGAGATTTTCTGCAACACAGCAGTTTTGCAGTGGCAAGTATCGCGCTCAAGACCTCGCAACACAGCACGACCATCGCTCCATCGCTCGATCCCGAAACGCTCACCCCTTTTGTCGATCTATTGCCTGTCCCGCCGCCGGCGCGGCCTGTGGGCACACGCACGAATCCCGACCATCCGGCGATGCAGATTCCCCATTACAGCCTTGCGATTCGGGAAGCCCTGGTGAAAGTACATCGCGATCTGCCCCCAACCAGCATGTGGACGATTGGGGGTTATTTTCCCGGTGTGACGCTGGAGACGCGGAGTGGAAATGCGATGGTGGTGGAATGGAAAAATGACCTTCCCAGCCGCCATTTTCTGCCGATCGATCACACATTGCACGGGGCAGAACGCAGCGTGCCGGAGGTGCGAAGCGTCATTCATCTGCACGGCGGGCGAACTCCGCCGAGCAGCGATGGTTACCCGGAAGACTGGGTAATTCGGGGCAAATCGCAGACTTGTTTTTACCCATCGCGGCAGGACGCGGCATTGCTCTTCTACCACGATCACACCATGGGAATTAACCGGCTGAATACGTACGCCGGCATGCAAGGGCTTTTTATCGTAAGAGACGACACGGAAGATCGCCTGAATCTGCCGAAAGGAAAATATGAAGTCCCTCTGGTCATCTGCGACCGCCTGCTGCGGACAGATGGGCAACTGGAATATCCTGTCTCGCCGGATCCGAGAGCGCCGTGGGTGCCGGAAGTGTTTGGCAATGCCATTCTCGTCAACGGGAAGCTGCTGCCGTATCTCGATGTAGAACCGCGCAAGTATCGGTTTCGCGTGATGAATGGTTCCAACGGCCGCTTCTATCGTTTTTCCTTGGGAAATCAGGCCGTGTTCCATCAGATCGGCTCCGATCAGGGCCTATTTGCTGCTCCCACGGCGATTCGCCGGTCCACTCTGGCGCCTGCCGAGCGAGCGGACTGGATTATCGACTTCAGCCAGATGAAGGGCGAGACGGTGGAATTGCACAGCGACACATTTTCCGTCCTGCAATTTCGCGTGGGCCGCCAGCCCGTGCAGGACACGAGCGAAATGCCGTCTACACTGCGCCCGCTGCGGCGCCTGCCGGAAAGCGAGAGCGTTCTGACAAGACGGCTTACTTTGGACGAACGCATGGATCGGGTCCAGCAATCGATGGGAATGCTGCTGAACAACACTCCCTGGGACAAGCCGGTGACGGAGAAGCCGGTTCTGAATACGACCGAGATATGGGAATTGATTAACCTGACGGAGGATTCGCATCCGATCCACTTGCATCTGGTGCGCTTTCAGATTCTGGATCGGAGACCCTTCGACGTTTTCAATTATCAACTGAAGCAAGTGATTCGCTATATCGGGCCGGCGGCCGCTCCCGACCCTACGGAACGCGGCTGGAAAGATACAGCGCGCGCCGATCCCGGCACAGTGACGAGGATTATCGTGCCATTTCACGGCTACGCTGGCCGCTATGTGTGGCATTGCCATATTCTTGAGCATGAAGATAAAGAAATGATGCGGCCTTTTGAAGTGCTTCCCGCTGCTGCCGCTTCGGCGTAAGGAAAGCTCTCTCCTCGTTCGCGCCGCGAAATGCGAAAACCTGTCCATCGAAGCGGATCGATCGATCCTCTTGGATGGTTTGCGTCGTGCGCGTGGCGGAACGTACGCTTCTCTACTAAACTCGTTGCTACATCCCATGGCTGACGGTTTTGCTCAATCCGTGAAGCAGCAGGCGGACATTGTTCGCATCATTGGGGAATATGTGCGTCTGACTAAAGGAGGCGCGCAGAGCTACAAAGGCCTGTGCCCGTTCCACAAGGAAAAAACGCCATCATTCAACGTGCAGGCGGCGCAGCAATTTTTTCATTGCTTCGGCTGCGGACAGTCCGGCGATGTATTCACCTTCGTGCAGAAGATGGAGAATGTCAGCTTTCCGGAAGCGGTGCGTACGGTGGCGCAGAAGTGCGGCATTCCGCTGCCGAAGCGCGAATTTTCCTCGCCGGAGGAAGCGCAGGCATCGCGTATGCGCTCGAAGCTGCTGGAGATTCATGATCAGGCGTGCCGCTATTTTGAGGAGCAGTTGCAATCGCCGGAAGCGGCGCGGGCGCGGGAATATCTGACGGGCCGCGGCGTGACAGCGGATGCGATCGCCGCCTTCCGCATCGGCTATGCGCCGGACTCGTTTTCCGCGATGCGCGATAAATTTCAGTCGGCGTTCGACGAGGAAGTGCTGCGCGCGAGCGGGCTCTTCTCTTCTAAAGATCAGGCGGAAGGCGGAGGTGGAACCGGTGGCCGCAGCGCTGCGATCTATGCGCGGTTTCGCAAGCGGATCGTGTTTCCGATTCGCAATGAGGCTGGGCGCACGGTCGCCTTCACCGCCCGCGCTCTGGATGCGGACGAAAAGGCCGGACCGAAATATCTGAATTCGCCGGAGACACCGCTGTACACAAAAGGGCATGTGCTTTTCAATCTCGACAAGGCGAAGCAGGCCATCCGGCAATATGAGTTTGCGCTGCTGGTGGAGGGGCAGATGGACTGCATCTCCGTCTATATGGCCGGAATTGCGAATGTGCTGGCCACCAGCGGCACCGCCTTCACGGAGATGCAGGCAAGATTGCTGGCGCGGCATACGCGGCAGGTGGTGGTGAACTTCGATCCCGATACCGCGGGAGCGAACGCCGCGGAGAAGTCCATTGCGCTGCTGATTGAGGAAGGTTTCAGCGTGAAGGTGGTGACGCTGGAAGGCGGTTTGGACCCGGACCGGTTTGTGCGCGAACGCGGCGTGCAGGCTTACGTCGCCGCTCTGCGCGCGGCGCGGCGGCATAGCGATTACCTAATTGAGCGGGCGCGGGCGCTGTTTCCGCCTGTGACAGCGGATGCGAAGGTGAAGGCCCTGAATTTTCTGCTGCCGCACATGCAGCACATTCCCAGCCGCATCGCGCGGGATGAGTTTGCGGCAGACGCTGCGCAAAAGCTGGCGATCGACTCCGCGCTGCTGCGGCAGGAGTTGAAGCAAGCCGCATTCGCGCGCCGAACAGACGTTCGCGCGAACAACGCCGTCACCCAGAAATGGAGCGAAGCGGAAAACCTGCTGCTGCGTGCACTGGCGCTCCCCGCCGGCGCGGCTGCGCGCGAGCAGGTTCGCCGCAGGATGGCCGATGAACCCTCTTTGTGCGAAGGCTTGGCCGCTTGCTCACTGCTGACTGCGCTTGCCGAAGCAGAGACAATTTCAAATCCGTTCGAGCTGGCTCACGACGAAGCCACGCGGCATTTGCTGGCCGCTGCGCTAATGAACGGATCGCAGGAAATTCAGCCCGAGCAGGTGGAGAACGCTTTCGAATCCTTGCGCCACAGCCGTCTCGAACGGCGTCAGCGGGATTTGCGACGGTCCCTGGCGGAAGCCGAGCAGCGGGGCGACACGAATGCGGTGCGGGAACTGATGAGCGAAAAGATCGCGTTGGACCGCGCATTGCGGGAAAACTGATCCGTAGCGGATTGCTGGTTCGTACAGTCGAAAGCCATGACAATCACTTGGCAACGCAAATTCGATGCAATAGCAAACATCTTCGCAGTTCTCTTTGGTCAGGGCCGCCGCTGTTGCAATGCGGCGGTCTGCTCGCGCAGCAGGACAGACATCCGGGTCATAAAATCGGCGACGGTGCGAAGCTGATTGTCGGAATATTCCGCGTACAGTTTTCCGGTGGCCTGCAGCATGGGGCCGAACAGCGAGTTGGCGGTCTGCTGATCCGAAGGTTTTAGAATCGCCTGCACCACTACCTTTCTACGGTCCTCGGAATCCCTCACCCGCTTCACCGCGCCAGCTTCGACCAGCCGGTCGATCAGTCCCGTCACTGCTCCCGGCGTGAGTCCGGTCCATCGTGCAAAATCGCCGGCGGTAAACGGGCCGTGGCGCATCACGATGTCCCATGCGCGCCAATCGGTAACGCTCAGGCCAAATTTCTCCGCCATTGCGGAATGGAACATCACGCTGCAAGTTCCCATTTCGCGTCCGGCCAGATTGACCGTGTCGATGATCGCCTTGCGGCCGTGGATTGCGCCGCGATTTCGTTTTTTCATTGGATAATTTTAGCATACTATATATTTTAGCATGCTAAACTATTTATTAGACAGAAAGGAAACACATGGAGGATTGCTCGCGGATGGAAAACAATATACGAACCGTGCCAAAGAGAGGGAGCGCGCCCGCGTGGACGCTGGTCCTGCTGTCGCCCATCATCGCGGAGGTGTTGAGCGGCTCGACGCGCCTGAGCTTCATTTTCGCGCTCGTGCCCGAGATCATGCTTTGGGGATGCGGCGCACTGTTGATTCGAGAGACGGCGCGGCGACGCGGCCTGGGCTGGACCAGCCTGCTACTGATGGGCTGTGCTCTCTCGATTGCCGAGGAGTTTGTGATTCAGCAGACCTCGCTCGCGCCGCTGCCGTGGCTGCACACAGGTCATATTTACGGCCGCGCGCTGGGAGTGAACTGGCTCTTCTTCCTGTTCATGCTCGTCTATGAGAGCGTCTGGGTGGTGCTGGTGCCGGTTGCGCTCACCGAATTAATGTTTGATAAGCGACGCCGCGAGCCCTGGGTGCGATGGCCGGGCCTCGTCGCGGCAGCGCTGGTTTTCATTCTCGGCTCGTTCGTCGCCTGGTATGCGTGGATCAAGCGAGCTCGGCCGATGGTGTTCCATGCGCCGTTTTACCAGCCTCCGCCGGTTACAATTCTGATCGGTGTTCTCGCGATGGTCCTGCTTGTCGCAGCCGCTCTTCATCTGCGGCCCCGGGAGCCGCGTGTGCGACCGGCATCTCCTCCCGCGCCGTGGTTGCTGGGAGCGATCGCGGTGGCTCTCGGTTTGCCGTGGTACGGGATCATTATTTTGGTCTTTTCGCCCGATCCCAAACTCCACGCTCTGCCGTTCTGGATTCCGATGATTCTTGGAATCGCCTGGGCTTGCATGGTCTTCCTTCTCATCCAGCGCTGGTGTTCCTCTATTGGTTGGAGAGACGTGCATCGGTACGCGCTGATCTTCGGAGCTGTGCTGGTTCCCATAATCGGCGGCTTCGCGGGTAGCGGATCCTGGTTGCGGATGGATCTGATCGGCAAAATCGTGCTCGATGCAATCGCGATCCTGCTTTTGATCGCGCTTGGCCGGAGCATCCAAAAGCGCTCGTCACACGAGCTGTCGTCGTGATGAACTAACCGTCCAAGTGCGATGGTATAAGCGCTATTGGCAATTTTTGCCAAGAAATGCCCGCTCGCAACAATTCGGAGCTCAGGCGCGCGAATGGTAAACTCGCGATAGCAACACCCTTCCGCCGCTGGCCCTCAACTGCGCACGGAGTTGCATCGTTTCCGCACCGGCTTCCGTAAATGGATCGCGAACACATCCGCAATTTCGCCATTATTGCCCATATCGACCATGGGAAATCCACGCTTTCCGATCGTTTGCTGGAGCTGACAGGGTCGCTTTCGGCGCGCGAGATGCAGGCGCAGGTACTGGACGATATGGACCTGGAGCGCGAGCGTGGCATCACGATCAAGGCGCATGCCGTGCGCATGGCGTACCGGGCGCAGGACGGCGAGACCTATCAACTGAACCTGATCGACACGCCGGGGCACGTGGATTTTTCCTATGAAGTTTCGCGCTCTCTGGCCTCGTGCGAAGGCGCGCTGCTGATCGTGGATGCGACACAGGGCGTGGAGGCGCAGACGCTGGCGAATGCGTATATCGCAATCAACAATGGCCTCGACATCATTCCGGTTATCAACAAAATCGACCTGCCCAGCGCCGACATCGAACGCACGCGCGAAATGATCGAGCAGACGGTGGGCCTTGACGCCAGCAACGCGCTGCCGATTAGCGCGAAGACGGGCCTGGGTGTGCCCGATGTGCTGGAAGCGATCGTGCATCGTTTACCACCACCCAAAGGAAGTGCCGAAGCACCGCTGCAGGCGCTGATTTTCGATTCCTGGTTTGATACCTATCGCGGCGTCGTTGTGCTGACACGCGTGATAAATGGCCGGCTGAAGCGAGGAGAGAAGATCCGGCTGATGTCGAATGGCCGAGCGTTCGAGGTGGAATCGCTCGGCGTACTGACGCCGAAGCCGGTCGAAGTGCAGGAATTGTCTGCCGGCGAAGTGGGCTTTTTCGCGGCGACCATTAAAAATGTCGCCGACACCAAGATTGGCGACACGATTACGCACGATGCCAATCCCGCCGCCGCTCCGCTGCCGGGGTTTGAAGATATCAAGCCAATGGTCTTCGCCGGCCTTTACACAGTGGAGGCGCATGAGCACACGCTGTTGCGGGAGGCGCTGGAAAAACTGCGCCTGAACGACTCTTCGTTTTTTTTCGAGCCGGAAAGCTCGGCGGCGCTCGGCTTCGGCTTTCGCTGCGGCTTTCTCGGCCTGCTGCACATGGAAATTATCCAGGAGCGGCTGGAGCGCGAGTTCAACCTGAGCCTGATCACAACTGCGCCCAGCGTGCGGTACCGCATCACGCTGACCGACAACAGCGTGATTGAGGTCGATAATCCGTCGCACTGGCCGAACCCAACCGCGATAGAGAAAATTCAGGAGCCGGTGATTACCGCGACCATCCTGACGAATGAGGAATATGTCGGCGGCATTCTGAAGCTGGTTGAGGACAAACGGGGGCGGCAAAAAAATTTTGAATATGTCAGCGCCACGCGGGTGATGCTCACGTACGAACTGCCGCTGAACGAAATCGTGCTGGATTTTTACGATCGGTTGAAGTCGATCTCGCGCGGCTATGCGTCGCTCGATTATCACTTGTCCGACCAGTGGGAATCGCCGATGGTGAAGCTCGACATTCTGGTTTCGGGCGAGCCGGTCGACGCGCTTTCCATCATCGTGCATCGCGATTTTGCCTACGAACGCGGGCGCGCGCTGGTTTCGAAGATGCGCGAACTGATCCCGCGACAGATGTTTGAAGTCGCCATCCAGGCGGCTATCGGAGCGAAAGTAATCGCGCGAGAAACCGTCGCGGCGCTGCGCAAAAATGTGCTGGCGAAGTGCTATGGCGGCGATATTTCTCGCAAACGCAAGCTGCTGGAGAAGCAAAAAGAAGGCAAAAAGCGGATGAAGCGGATCGGGAAGGTCGATATTCCGCAAGAGGCCTTCCTTGCCGTTCTGCGAATCGGCGAAGACTCCTAGGTCGCCAAACAGCCAGCCGGATTCACGCACCGTTCACGGGAACCTGTGGAAAGCTTCCGGAGAGGAAAAACGGAACCACTCTGCTAAAAAAAATGCAAGCAGTTTTTATTGTGGGTTTAATCTATTGATAATAGAGAACTTATCTTGGAACCGATCCCTGAGATTAGCCTCTGGCGCGATGTAGCTAGCGGCGGGTGAGCTTCCCGGGAAGTTTTCCCACAGTTTTTTCCACAGAAAAACGGGCGGTCTCGGCTGAAGTGCCGTGACCGCCCAATCAGTGCAATCAGTTGCCGTCCTGAAGCGATTTATCGGCAACATGACTGCTTATCTTCACTGCGGAGTTGTGGTGCGGCGGTGCGTCGTGCTGTGGCTCGCGCCGGAAGTCGGTTGCGGAGCCGGAGCCGCAATTCCGGACTTCTGATTGTATTCCGTCACCACAGCGGCGGAGATATCGGCGCCCTTCGCGGCCCAGACCACCGGGGTCTGCTGCGTGCTGGCATCGAGCACCAGGCCGTAGCCATTGCTCTGCGCATAATCCTGCATCACGGTGTAGAACTTCTGCGCAACGCCCTGGAAGGCTTCGCTGATCGCCTGCTGGTAATCCGATTGGGCATCCTGCGCCTGACGCTGGAGAGATTTTTCCTTGTCATCGATGGTGCGCAATTGGCTGGCGCGCGCATCGGCGCTCAAGGAACTGCCGGAGGCCTGCAACTGCTTCTTCAACGTGTCGATCTCGTCGTTCAGCGTTTTGAGTTGCGCCTGTTTGGGCGCAAATTGCCGCTGGATTTTAGCGATCGCCAGGCGTCCCTCATTGGTGGATGCGACGGCCGGCTGAAATTCTATAACGGCGATCTTGGTGGCGCCGGTTGGAGCGGTAACGGCACCGGCTGGAGACGGCGCGGCGGGCGGCTGGTTGGTCTGCGCCACGGCGCCGACCGCGAATGTAGTTGCCAGTGCGGCAACCGCTAGATAAGAACGCTTCATAAGCTTTCGGAACTCCTTTTACTTCCACTCACGCTTGCGCCGTATCGGCGAGGCGTCGTTTGAATTCTGCGATCCCCGGATGCCGGGGAACACCCCCAGGAAAACGAACGATGCAGTGTCACAGCAAGGACAAATCTGCGGGAAAGCCACACCCTGCGGGCTTGAGGAAATCTCCCAGAATTATAGGAGCAGCGAAAATCTCAGTCAAACCGCCGTCGCTATCTCTTTTCGCAATGTTGGAGCGATCTTCCATACCGCTCCCGATCTTGTACCATCGCTTTCCGCAGTCCGATTTGCGCCAATCGCCAACATCCGCCTAGAAAGAAGTGCTGACGGAAAGGCGAAGCGTCTTACGCGGCTCCCACAGGAAATATCTGGAACCGTAATTCGCCACCGCCTGATTGTAGGTAAAGTCTCCCGCACCGCCAGTGGGAAACAGGTTGCGATTGATAATGAGCCGCGAACCTTCCGTCTGGTGCAGGCGGGCGGGATTGAATGCAAAATAAATGCGGACTGGCGCATTGATGATAGGCAGCATTGCGGTGATCTGCGGCCCTACGGAAACGCGCGGCTGAATGTTGGTTCCGGGAATCACGCCCAGGCGATTTGGAAAGGGCCCCAGAGTCGTCCAGGGGACGCCGCCCTGACAGGTGCCATTCAGCAATTCCGGACAGCCGTACAGTCCGCCGTTCAACTGCGCGTTCGCCTGCGGATTCAATTTCAACTGATTGTGATTCAGGGCCATGTCCAGGCCTGAGTCGACGAAGAAAGAAAAGTCGACCGGTCCGGCAATGGGAATGCGGTATTCGATATTGTTGGTGACCTGGACGTCGCCGCCAATAGGTGCGATCGAGTAAATCGGCAGGGGAATGCGCACCGGGCCCAGCGTCGGATTGGTGGGATCTCTTGGAACGACCGATCCGTCGGGATTTTCCAGCGTGTACAGCACCCGGGTCGGGATGAACGAGTAGGGCGAGATGGAGCGAACGTCGAAGCCGCGAATGTCGCTGTCGCCGCCGGCATTGAAGCGATCGAACGGCGATGCTTCCAGGCCGGCGATTCCCTGAATATACGCGGCCTGGAGCCGGATGCCTAGAATATTGCGGCCCTCCGGATTGAAGTGAAGCTTCTGGATCGGCCTGAAAAACTTATATTCCACCAGCGGAGTGATGGAGCTGACATTGCCGCCCAGTCCGGAACCTTGCAAGATGACATTCAGGCTCTGTCCGTTGCGCGGACGGTAAGGATTGCCGACCGTGCTGTAGCTATAGCTCAACGACAACTGACTGGTGACGATACCGTTGAGGGCGCTTTGCCCGGATGTTCCGTGACGGAAGTTCAGGAACTGATACAAATTGGTGGTTGCGGCGCTGAACGCCTGAATGTTGGAGCGGCTCCACGAATAGGTGGCCCCAATGCGCTTGAAGGTGCGGGGGATCGGATAGGCGATCGAAATGCTGGCTCCGTTGCGCGACTGGTTGTAGTTCTGCACGAAGGACTGCTGCGCGGCGGTAAAATTGGTATCGCCGCTGCCGCTCAGCGGGTTCTTGAACGCGTTGTACTGGGACTTCGTCGTGAATATCTGGAAGCCCAGGCTGATGGGGCGATTTTTCACGTACGGAACGGTGAATCCGAAAGTGAAGTTGCGCTGCAGGTCGCCCAATGCGGTTTGCAGGGTCAGGCTTTCGCCCAGACCGAGGAAGTTGTTCGTCTGGTAATTCGCTCCGATAAATGCGCCGGACAGTCCGCTGAATCCGCCATTCAGACCGATCGAGTTTTTGCCCTTTTCCTTGACGTTGAGCAGCAGCTTTACCGTGCCGTTGTCCGCGTCCTGCTGCGTTTCCGAGTCTGTGTCCACATGCAACGGCTGGAAATAGTTCAACTGGTTGAGGCGCAGCAGACTCAATTCCCACAAATGGCTGTTGTAGACCTGGCCTTCTTCGAGCAGCAGTTCGCGCCGGATTACGGAATCGCGGGTGGTGGTGTTGCCGCGGAACTCAATGCGCGAGACGTAGTATGGTTTCCCTTCGTCGATGTCGATACTCAGGTAAACCATTTTTTTTGCTTCATCCACGCGCGGCGTGGGCACGGCAGTGAAGTTGATATAGCCCAGTTCCCCATATGCTTTGCGCATGTTTTCCAGGCCCTTGCCGATCAGCGACGAATTGAACATCTGACCGTCCTTGAGCTTGAACAGCGCGCGCAGCGCCTTCACGTTTGTCACTCGCTTGTTGCCGGTAAAGGTGATGCCGCCGAGCCTGTACTGCTGGCCTTCCTCGACCGGCATGGTGATATCGATCACCTTGCCCTTGCGGGGATGAATCAGCGGGATCGGAAGGCCGCCCTGGTTGCGAATGTGGGTGAGCGGCGTATCCACGCTGGCGCGGAAGTAGCCGCGGTCGCGGTATGCCTGGCGCACGCGTTCGGAGTCTTCCTCCAGCTTGCTTTGATCGTAGGTGCGGGAGAACAGATTCTCCAGAATGATGGAATGGGGAATGCCGATGGGCCGCAGGTTCTTCATGGAATAGCGCAGAGCGCGGCTGGAGACATGCTTGTTGCCTTCAAACCGGATGCGGCCCACCTTCACCGTCGGGCCTTCCTTGATGTGAAAAGCGACGGAAACCGAGGCCGGCGGAATCGTCTTGATGATGGTGTGAATCGCCGCAAACTGATGTCCGTGCTCGGCCAGCATTTCCTTAATGACGGTTTCGGCGTGCTTGATTTTGGTGGGGTCGTATTGACTCTCCACTGTGAGGCCCACTTTTTCCTTTTTGAAGCGGTCCAGCAGGTCCGACTGCGAAACCGAACTCAACCCTGGATAGGTGATTTCGCGGATAGTGGGGCGCTCGCGCACAATCACGGTGAGAATGACGCCCTTCGGCGTGGTCTCGCGAGAGATCTGGACATTCTCAAAGTAGCCGGTATTCCAGAGCGAGTTGAAGTCGCGCTCAACGGTAGATGGATCGTAGGGGTCGCCGACATGCGAGAACATGCGCGCCAGAATGGTTTCCTTGGGGATTCTGCGGTTGCCCACCACGCGAATTTCGCGGATCACACTGGTTTGCGGAGTGCTAATGGTACCCGAGGAAGGAATGGTCTGCAACGAGGTGGTCTGCGCCCCCGCGCTGAAGCTGACAGCAACTAAAAGCAGCAACGCGGCGAAAACTGGAACTATCCGTGGAGGGACCGGAACAGTCCATCGTGTCCACAGGCGCGCGGTCGTGGTCGTCTGGTTTGGGACATGGAAGCCCCCTACACTCGCGGGAAAAATATGCACACCCTCACTGCCAAAAATCGATTCCGAAGGAAAACTCGATTATACGGGAGAGAGACTCTGCCTGCTAACGCCCGCAACTTCGCTCCGGCTCTTTTTTTCGTTGTGGGAACGCCATAACATGCTCGTTCCAGATTCTCGCAACTTTTCCGGCCAGCTAACTTTCCAACTGCGCCTCAATGACAAATTCTTCTGCCGTGCTGTCCCAGCCGATACTCAGCTCGCTGTTCACTTCTCGCTCGCTCGCCGTACATCTACCAGCGTCGAGTAGAACGTTGGGCCGCCGCCGAGATCGGTGAGGGTCTCACCGGTTAGTACGTTGACTCCCTGACCACCGCTGGAATACTTGTTCCATCCTAAACGGCAAGCGGCAACTCCGGCAGGAACGGAAAAATTTCCATCGCCGTTGACTTTGGCCCGGAGAGAGATTTTTCCGCGGTCGTTGAAGACTTCCACTTCGTCGCCATCGGCAATTCCGCGCGCGCGGGCGTCCTCCGGATGGATTTCCAGCGCGCCCGCATGCGCCGCTTCCACGGTGCGATGGCCGGGCAGTCCCGCGAAGGTGGAGTTCATATGGTTGTCGTTTTTGCGGGCCAGCAGCTCCAGCGGATATTTATTCGCCAGCGGCGAGCGGCGCGATTCGGTCGCGGGCACATACGCGGGCAGCGGGTCGAGTCCCCGCGCAGCGAGCGCTTCGGAATAAAATTCGGCCTTCCCGGAGGGAGTGCGAAACCATTCCTCGGAGGTAAACGGCTGGAAGTGACCGCCGTCCTTTTCCTGTGGAAAGTTCAGCCGGACAAAATGCTGTTCTTCCAATTGCCGGCGCGTTATATCGCCAAGCCAGGGAGAATTTGCCTTGTCGACGGCGAGCGCCTGCTCGATCATTTCGTCTTCCGTGTCGGAGAAACATTTTTCAGTGAATCCCATGCGCCGCGCCAATTGGCGAAACACGGTCACGTTCGATCGCGCTTCTCCGAGCGGCGCGATCGCGGGCTGGGAAACCTGTACATAGTAGGTGCCGTAGGCGCCTTCAAAATCCTTATGCTCGAAAAACGTCGTCGCCGGCAAAACGATGTCCGCATAGTCCGCGGTATCGGTGAAGAACTGTTCATGGACCACGGTAAATAAGTCGTCACGACGGAGGCCGCGCAGCACCGCGTTCTGGTTGGGCGCAATCGCCGCCGGATTGGAGTTGTAGACGAACATCGCTCGCACGGGAGGCCCCGCCGAATCGAAGCTATTACCCAGCTCCGTCAGCGCGTGTCCCAGGCGGCTCATATTGACCACGCGGCCAAGGCGGCGGATGGGGCTCGACGCCGCGAGATCGGGCCGCTCCAGCGCCTGCTTGTTGAAGTTGAAGGCTCCGCTAGTGGAAAGCTGCAATCCTCCGCCGAGCTGCTTCCACGCGCCGGTCAGGCAGGGCAGCATGGCAATCGCGCGAGCCGCCGTGCCGCCATTTTGGGCGCGCTGCACGCCATAATTCATGCGGATGGCTGCCGGAGTCGCCGTCGCGTATTCGCGCGTGAGGCGGAGAATGTCTTCGGCGGAAATGCCGGTGATTTCCGCGACGCATTGCGGCGTGTACGCGGCTACGCGCTCCTTTAGCTGCTCGAAGCCATGCGTGAAGCGGGCGACGTAATCCGCGTCGTATAGGTTCTCCGCGATCAGGACATGCATCATGCCGAGCGCGAGCGCAGTATCGGTTCCGGGCCGGATGGGAATGTGCCAGTCGGCGGCTGCTGCGGTGCGCGTTCTGTATGGATCGATCACGATCAGCCGAGCGCCATTGCGCCGCGCCTCTTCCACAAAGGGCCACAGATGAATGTTGGTGCCAAGGATGTTCGCGCCCCAGGCAACGATTGTGCGAGAGTGGCGAAAATGTTCGGTATCCATGCCGAGCTTGACGCCGTAAACCGCCAGCAATGCTTCGCCACCGGCAGCGGAGCAGATGGTGCGGTCCAGTTGCGAGGCGCCGAGTCGGAAGAAGAAGCGCCGGTCCATCGAGCCGTAGCTCAGCGCCGCCATATTTCCCGCGTAGGAATAGGGCAGGATCGACTCCGGTCCATAGTCGGCCGAGATTTGTTGGAACCGCGCGGCAATCGTGTCCAGCGCCTCGTCCCAGGAGATGCGCTCGAAAACTTCCTCGTGCTTTCCAGGCGGGATCGGACCCTTCGCCATGCCCGGCTTTCGCCGCATGGGATGCAGCAGGCGGTCGGGCGAATACACCAGGTCGAGATATTTCGCGACCTTGCCGCAGAGAAATCCACGCGTAACGGGATGGCTGGGATCGCCCTGAATTTTTACGGCACGGCCGTCGCCGTTGACCGAGATGTGCACGCTGCAGGCATCCGGACAATCCAGCGGACAAGCCGCATGAATGACCTTCAGGGAATCCATACCGGTCATTCTAGGTTTTCGGAGGCGGGGAAACAAACGTCGCGAGAGTGAGCGTCGGGTTTGTCATATGCCGATCCCGGAGCACTACTTCGAAATCATCCCGATCGTGCCCAGCCACGGCTCCACCAACTGCGGCCATGCTGTGATCGGAAGCTTTGTGCGCCGCAGCCCGAACGCATGGCCGCCCTGTGCATACAAGTGCATCTCTACCGGGACTCCGGCATTTTTCAGCGCAATGTAGTAGGCCAGCGAATCGTCTACATTGTCCTCGTGGTCATCCTCCGCCTGCAGTAAAAAGGTAGGCGGGGTTTGGCTGGTGACGGGAATTTCTGGATTCAAGCTAAGCTCTCGATCGGCGGTTGCCGCATGAGGAACTACGAACTTTTTCCGACCTTGTTTCGCGTCCCACTCCGCGGCGGATAACGACAGATGGCCTGGATAAATCGCCACCGCAAAATCGGGGCGGCAGCTTTCTTTGTCGGCCGCATCTACAGCGGGATACAAACGCCGCTCAAAATGCGTGCTGATCGCTGCCACGAGATGACCGCCAGCCGAAAATCCCAGCACACCAATTTTGTGCGGATCGATGTGCCATTCGGCGGCATGAAAGCGCACGAGTCCCATCGTTCTCTGTGCATCCTCCAACGCAATCGGCGATTCGGGATACGGCCCCGATTTCGGATACGGCGCCGATTTGGGATACAGTGCGTTGCTCGGCACCCGGTACTTCAACAACACACAGGTGATTCCGTTGGAGGTCAGCCAGTCGCAGACCTCGGTACCCTCAAGATCGATGGCAAGGATTTCATAGCCTCCGCCCGGAAACACGACGACCGCAGCACCCGTATTCTTCCCCTTTGGCGAGTAGAGCGTCATCGTTGGCTGTGAGACGTTGCTCACATAAACCCATGGTTTGCCGGCGACCAAATCCTTTGTGTCCGTGGCCATGGTCTCCGGCCCAGTGACCGGCTGCGCATCGGGCGCGGTCCCAGGCCATATCGGAATTTGCGTATGTCCGGGCGAAGGCTGCCAGACTGGAGTCTGTGCACGGAGACCGCCAAACGCAGACATCACACAAAGAGCAAAGATCAGAGGCTTCATCACAATCCCAAAGTTTCGGATTACTGAGATCAAATACTGGAGTTAATCTGCTTGCGGTCAAGAAAAAACCCAGGTTAGCTTCGCGAACCTGGGGCACCCGTTTCTGCGCTGAATCGAAACTCACACCTGCATGACTTCTTTTCCCTTGGCTTTGCAGAGTTCTTCCATGCGCTTGATCTCGTCGTCGGTGAGCTTTTGCATTTCGTCGAGCGAGCGCTTCTCGTCGTCCTCAGAAATTTTCTTGTCTTTCGTCGCTTTCTTGACCAGGTCGTTGCCGTCGCGACGAATATTACGAATTCCCGTACGGTGATCTTCGAGGACCTTGCTGAGGTGCTTTACCACTTCTTTGCGGCGCTCTTCGGTCATCGGAGGCACGGGAATGCGCACGATTTTTCCGTCATTCTGTGGATTGAAGCCTTGCGACGAAGTCCGCAGCGCCTTTTCAATCTCGACGATCAATGTAGGATCGTAGGGCTGCACCAGCAGCATTTGCGGCTCCGGCGCGCTCACCTGGCCCACCTGGTTGAGCGGCATTTCCGTGCCATAGGCCGAGACTTTTACCTGGTCCAGCATGTGGACTGAGGCGCGGCCGGTACGAATCGACGAAAGATTAGTGCGAAAGTCTTCCACCGCCTTGTCCATGCGCGCTTTCAGTTGCTGGTAGGTTTCTTTCAGGGCCGGAATGGCGGCCATTGTGGATGCGGGCATGGTTCGTGGTCCCCTCTCGCCAATCGATATTGTAACCAACCAGCCGGGAATCTGTTCCGCTTGCGGTCCGTTTCGCGCTCCGCCGCATCTAATGGGCGAGTATGACGCCGAAAAAATGCAAATGGCTTTGCCGGCGACAGCCAAATAGAATGGTGGAAGCGCCGCTTTTCCCATAGACCCATGCATACCTGCCCAGTCTGCACCATCCCGCTCAGCATCCGACGGTCCTTTTTCGATGCGGGCTGGCGCGGATTTTTCCGCTGCCCCGCCTGCCGCGGTCATCTTCAGATTCACGGCCGCGTGGCGCCGATCGCGGTTGCGTTGGCCGTCGCCATCGGTTTTCTTGTGCTCGATGCCAGCGGGCTTACCGACGTCACCTCCCGCACGTGGTGGTGGGACTTGTTCCAGATCGGATCCATTCTCTTTGTTTTATTTGTCATGCTCGGATGGTTGCTGCGCGTCGATCGCCGGCAGCCCATGCGCAGATTTGTGGCCTGACAGGGATCCGCACTGTCGTTCCGAGGCGTTTTTCAAGAGAAATTGACACGCTGGTCTACTATGGTTGGGAACCGCCGTGTCCTCCAGAAGCTCCCGGCGCGCCTGACGCAACCATGGCGACCCGACAAAAGCCCGCGACGAAACATTTTCCCCGCACGACGCTGGCCGATGTGGCCCGCGAGAGCGGATTTTCTCCTTCGACGATCTCCATCGTCCTGAACGATGCGCCGCTGTCGCAATACGTAGCGGCGACGACGAAGGAGCACATCCGGCAGGTCGCCAAGCGCATGGGCTATCGTCCCGACGCCTTCGCGCGATCGCTGCGGAAGCGCCGCAGCCACACGCTGGGCGTGATGATCTTCGACATCTCCGATCCTTTCTGCACGCTCATTTTGCAGGGCATCGAGAAGACGCTTGCCTCGACGGAATTTCTGCCGTTCATCATGGACGCGCACAACCAGCGGGAGCAGTTCGAGCGCTATCTGGCAATGCTGCTGGAGTATCGCGTGGAAGGGCTGATAGTCGTCGCCAACTGGCTGTTCATCGACATCGATCTGCTGTCGGAGTTGGAGCGGCATCGGGTGCCCGCCATTTTAGTGGGCACGGAAATGCGCAGCGGACCGATCGGCTCCGTGCTGGTGGACAACGAGCGGGGCGGCTATCTGGCGCTCGAACACCTCTACTCGCTGGGCCACCGCGACATCGCCTTTATCCGCGGGCCGCGCCAGCTTTGGGACAGCGGCCGCCGGTGGGATGGCGTGCTGCGTTTCGCCGCCGAGCGCGGGCTGAAGCTGCACAAAGACTGGATGGTCGAGCTGACCGGGTCTTCGGACTCCAACTCCAGCTTCGATGAAGGGCGGGCGCTGACCCACGCCATGATGGAGCGCAAACCGGGCTTTACCGCACTGCTCGCCTTTGACGATCTCACTTCGTTCGGTGCGGTGCGCGCACTGCGGGAGGCGGGACGCAGCGTTCCGGAAGACTGCTCAGTGCTTGGGTTCGACGACGTGCCCTATGCGGCGCTCTCCAGTCCGAGCCTTTCCACGGTTCGGCAGCCGATGGAGCGGATGGGCTCAATCGCCGTCGAGCGCATTCTGAAAGAAATCCAGGATCATATCCGGGACGGCGAGAGCGCGGCTCCGCGCAAGGGCCGGGTCGAACTGCTGGCGCCGGAGGTGATCCAGCGGGAATCGACTGCCCGCGCAGGCGCCAAAACGACAGCCCGTTCGCGAAAAAATTGAGGCAGAAAGAAAATACAACTTGACAAACCCTGGGTGAAAGTCTTACAAAGGCCGATATTAAAACGATTCAATACCTGCCGGTATTGAATCTGCCGCCGAGGAATTGCGCCAACGACATCGACATTTCCCGGCCAGCACAATTTGTGGAAGAGCGAGGCAAGTCTTATGCGCAAACACACGGACCTCAGTTTAGTTTCTGCGAAACCATATCGTAAAATCGTTCGGCAGGCACTCGGAGGCCACCGGGGACTTCTATGCGGATTGGCGTTCGCATTACTGACTGCTTTCCCGGCGATGCTCTTTGGGCAGGCGGGCAGAGGCGCGATCAGCGGATCGGTCACGGATCAGGCCGGCGCCATTGTCCGCGGTGCGGCGGTGTCGGTTACGGACCGCGCCACCGGCGTCACGCGGCGTGCCACCTCCAACGCATCCGGCAACTACGCTTTCGTCTCGCTGAATCCCGGCGTTTATAGCGTCACCGCCAAAACCCAGGGCTTCGTCACCGTCGTTCAGGATCAGGTGAGGGTGACTGTCGATCAGACTACAACTGTCAACCTCGTGCTACACGTCGGACACACTACGCAGACCGTAACGGTCAGGAGTGCAGCCAGCCTGTTGGGAGCTAGCAACTCCACGGTAGGTCAGTTGATCTCCGCGGCAACCATTGACCGCGTCCCTCTGCTCAACCGCGATGTCTACGACCTTGTGCAGTTGAGTCCCGGCGTCACGCCCGCCAACGGCGCGCCCAACTCTTCGAACTCCCAGGCCATCGCCAGCATCACCAGTGGACGTCCCGGAATCGACGTTTCTTCGTACACCATCAACGGCGCAATCGTGGGCTCGGTTTATTACATGGTGGATGGCAGCCCGATCGGGGTCGCCGAGAATAACGCCGCGGCAATCCTCCCCGCAATGGTCATCCCTGAAGATGCCGTCCAGGAAACCCGCGTCGAAACCCAGAACACGCCCGCGTCCTATCAGAGCGGGGCGGCCGGTGTCATCAGCCTGGCCAGCAAATCCGGCGGAAATAGCTTCCATGGCGATGTCTTCGGCGTCTTCCGGCCCGACGTCCTGGCTTCGAACGAATACTTCAACAAGCAAAGTCAGCTCTCCGGCGGTTCGGCCAATACGCCCCCGTCCTTTCATCGCTATCAGGAGGGCGGATCGATCGGCGGCCCCATCCTGCACAACAAGCTCTTCTTCTTTGGCGATTACGAGGCCACGCAGCAGGCGCTGTTCGACGGATCGAATACCTTTACCGTTCCCACCTCCGCCGAGCGCACCGGTAACTTCTCAGCCGACAACTTTACCATTTACAACCCTCTGCTACCGGACAATCCGGACGGCACTCGTCATCCCTTCCCTGGCAACATCATCCCCAATCCCAATCCCATCGCGGTCAAGTTTCTCTCCGAGATGCCCAAGTGCAATATGCCCAACCCGGCTACCTGCGATTCGAGCCCGAACGGCACGGTCAACAACCTCTATGTGCCCGGCGTCGATCCCTCAACGGGTCAGAAATTCGATATCCGCGTCGACTTCGATAAGAGCGAAAAGCAGCACATCTTCGGGCGCTTTTCCTTCGAGCGTCTTACCAGCGCTCTGGTGAACGCCTTCAACAACATGTGGGACCCGTTTTACGCGCAGAACATTACCAACGCCCGCAACGTGCTTCTGGCCGACGATTACTCTTTCAACTCGAACACCGTCCTGCAACTGCGCTACTCCTTCACGCGCCACTACGAAGACCAGACCGGCGATCCGCGGCAGACCGGATTCGATATCACGACGCTCGGCTTCCCCGCCGCGCTTGCCGCAGAGGAGAACTACAAGACCCTCCCTTATGTCATCTTCAACGATGTGGGAGGCGGCGTGGGCGGCACCGCGAACTATAACACTTTCGTCTACGCCAGCGAAAACAGCGATATCAATGCAGACATCACCCGGGTCGAGGGCAAACATGTAATCAGCGCGGGTTTCGAGTACATGGAGCGCTTTCTAAATGTGGGCCAGCCTCCGGCGCCGTCCGGAGCCTACTACTTTGACAACAGCGCTACTGATCAGTCGGTCGCAAGCGGGAATGGCGGCAGCGACTTTGCCTCCTTTCTGGTCGGCATCGGTACTCCGCCAGGCAGCGAGAGCGTGAACTTCACCAAGGATCTCTTCGTTGCGGAATCGAGTCCGTACTATGGCGCGTTCGTTCAGGACGACTATCATCCCCGGAGCAATCTCACCATCACCGCCGGCCTGCGCTGGGACATTTTCGGCGGTCGCAACGAGCGTCACAACCGGCTGGAGTATTTCAATCCCACCGTCGGAAATACGGTCGCTGGCGTTCCGTACACGGGTGCCGAAATTTATGTGAACGGGGCAAACCGTTCGCCCTTCAACACAAATCTCACCAACTTCGGTCCGAGACTGGGATTCGCCTGGCAGCCGGCAGTGAAATTGGTAGTGCGCGGCGGCGCAGGTATCTACTACGGTCCCAGCCCGGAGATGGTCGGCAGCGCGTCACTCGACAGCGACGGATTCTCCTCGGTCACCAACTGGAACGCCACCTGCTATACCAGCGCGGGGAATACTACATTCACCGGCACGTCGGGATGTGCTGGTGCGGCGCCTGGCAGCCCCGCGCCAAGCTCCACAGGAATCTATTCCCTCAGCAATCCATTTCCCAACGGAGTCGTTCCGGTCTTTACCGCTCCACCGCCGGGCCTCGCCAACAATCTTGGTACGACCTTGAACACGGTTCTGCGCAGCCAACGCACGCCGACAGTCTACAACTACAACTTCGGCGTTGAGTATCAGTTCCCGCAAGAGTTCGTGCTCAGCGTCGCCTACGTGGGCAGCCGCGGACTTTTCCTTCCGTTCGTTTCAATCGACTTGAATACGCTCAGTGTGGAAACGATTGAGAAGTATGGCGCATCGCTTTGCGTCGATACGTCCAACCCCGCCTGCAAGATGGTCAACAACACCTGGGCGCCCATCCAGCCTGCCACCAACGCAAATTACGGTTCCCCCACGGTTCCGTTATGGGTCGCGCTTCAGCAATACCCACAGTTCGGCAATGGCAGCTACGGCTCCGGCAATGGTGTTCTGCAAAATGGCGCTCCCGTTGGAGACTCGGAATACAATTCCATGCAGACCAAGCTGCAAAAGCGACTCACGCACCACTTCACCGCATTGGCGAGCTTTACTTGGGCCAAGCTGATCACGGACGACGGTAACCCCCCGCTCGGATTCGTCGGTTCTCACCTCGGCGCCGCACAGGACACAAAGGACCTGCGCTACGAACACTCCGTCAGCCCTCAGGACGTCAAATATCAATTTACCGGCGAGGTTTCCTATGATTTACCCGTCGGCCCGGGCAGGGCAGTGCAGCTCAACCGGTTGGGGGATGCCTTCCTCGGAAGCTGGACCGCGAATGGAATCCTCTATCTGAGCGATGGTATTCCCATTGCTTCGCCGGTCGTAGGAGCGCCCGTAGCATATTTAAATCAGCGCCCCAACCTTAGCTGCAACCCCAGCGCGCCGCACACGGTGACGGATTGGTTCAATCCAGCTTGCTTCACCCTGCCTTCCAGCCCATTTGTGGCCGGCACCGCGCCTGCATATCTAGATCACGTGCGCACCATGGGCGCGCAAAACCTCGATATTTCGCTGTACAAGAATTTTCCGATGGGCGGGGCTCGCGACGTGCGCCTGGAACTCGCGTCGTACAACGTCACGAATCGGGCGCAGCTTGGAACGCCGAATGTTCCCTCCATCACCTCTGTGCTGACCCAGCCGGCGGTCGCGGCAACCTTCGGCCAGATCACCAGCACGGTGAACACTCCGCGCCAGTTCCAGTTCGGCGCGAGGTTCACGTTCTAACTCCTTCCGTAGCGGGTGCCAAGATTTGCGAGGTGCAATCCCCGTAAAGGTACTCGGCGCGGCACAGAACCGCATTTTGCAACTCGGTCTGAAGTACAACTTCTAGTGAACATTCTCGGATATCTGTAGAGGGACAAATGGGTATGAAATTTTCGATGGAAGCACGGCCAGCGCTGCTGCTGGCGGCACTTGCACTGTGCCCAGTCGCGATGTGTTTCGGGCAGCCCGCGAGCCGGGCGACAGAGAATGACTCCGTCCCGCTTCGCCAGGGATGGGAGATTCAGTCCGCCTGCAAGATCAAGGCTGGTGGCGCGAAATTGTCCTCGGCGCATTATCGCGCCGATGGCTGGATCAAGGCGACCGTACCGACGACGGTGCTGGCGGCGCAGGTGGCCGCCGGTATTTATCCGGACCCGTATTACGGAATGAATATGCGGAAGCTGCCCGGCGCCGATTATCCGCTGGGGAAATTTTTCTCCAATCTCGAAATGCCCGCCAATAGCCCGTATCGCTGCGGGTGGTGGTACCGCAAACAGTTTCAAATTCCCGCTAACTCGAGGGGCAAAACGACGTGGCTGCACTTCGGCGGCATCAACTATCGGGCGAATATCTGGGTCAACGGCCAGCGAATCGTTGACTCCAAGCAAATCGCCGGAGCCTATCGCGTATACAACCTCGATATCACGACGGCCGTTACTCCCGGCAAAGACGCGGTCGTTGCCGTCGAGACGTTTGCTCCCGGACCGCTCGATCTTGGCATCAACTGGGTGGACTGGGATCCTACGCCGCCGGACAAAGATATGGGGTTGTGGGGCCCGGTGTCGGTAAAGACAACTGGTCCGGTGGCCGTGCGCTATCCGTTCATCGCGACGCATTTTGAATCGGCCGATCTGCGAGTGGCCGACATCACCGTGACGGCGCAACTAGTCAATGCCGCAGACCATCCGGTAAAAGGCACGCTGTCTGGCACCTTTCTAGGAAAGAAATTTCGGCAGCCTGTGGAGTTGGCCGCGCACGAATCCAAGAACGTCAGCTTTTCGCCCGAACAGTTTCCGCAATTAAAGCTGAAACATCCTGCCATCTGGTGGCCGGCCGAAATGGGCGCGCATCCGCTGGAAAATTTAACCGTGCAATTCCGCACCGGCGCAAAAATCTCCGACACAGCTTCGGCAAGAGTCGGCATCCGCGAGATGACCTCCGAGCTGACGGGCAAAGGCGCGCGCCTGTTTCGGGTTAACGGCAAACCCATCCTGATTCGCGGTGGCGGATGGTCGCAGGACCTGATGATGCGAGAAGATCATGAGAATCTTCCGCAGCAGATTCGCATGGTCAAGGACATGCACCTGAATGCGATTCGTCAGGAAGCAAAGCTGGAGGGCGATGAGTTTTACCGGCTGACCGATGAGAATGGCATTCTGGTATTGGCAGGCTGGTGCTGCTGCGACCAGTGGGAGCACTGGAAGAACTGGACGCCGGAAAATCATCAGGTCGCGAACGCATCGCTGCGCTCGCAGATGCTGCGGCTGCGCCACCACGCTTCTCTGCTGGTGTGGCTGAACGGCAGCGACCGTCACCCTCCCGCCGATGTTGAGCAGGCTTACTTGAATGTAGAAAAAGAAACGCAGTGGCCCAATCCGACGCTCTCGTCCGCATCCGCCGCACCGACTACCGTCACTGGCCCCAGCGGTGTGAAAATGTCCGGCCCGTACAATTATGTTTCTCCTTCCTACTGGTATGTGGACACGCATCACGGCGGAGCATTCGCTTTTAATACGGAAACCAGTCCCGGGCCGGCGATTCCGCAGCCGGACAGCCTCAAGAAATTTATCCCCGCGGAAGATCTGTGGCCGATTAACCAGGTCTGGGATTATCACGCGGGCGGCGGGGATTTCGGCAATCTCGACGTCTTCAATGCCGCGATGCGCGCGACCTACGGCTTCCCGGATTCCATGCCGGCCTACTCCCGCATTGCGCAAACGATGGCCTACGATGGCGAGCGGGCGATGTTCGAGGCCTACACGCGGAACAAATACACTTCGACCGGCGTCATCCAATGGATGCTGAACAACGCGTGGCCGTCGATCATCTGGCATCTGTACGACTATTACCTGAACACCGGCGGCGGCTACTTCGGTACGAAGAAAGCCTGCGAACCGCTGCATGTGCAGTATTCCTACGACGACCACAGTATTTACGCGGTCAGCAGTCTGCCCGTCGGTACGCCATCCCTCACGGTGCATGCGGAAGTCTTCGATCTGCAACTGCACCGCGTGTTCAACCAGACGGAGAGCGTCGACCTCGCGGCGGACGGGTCGCAGCGCGTGCTCGACATTCCAGCCAGGCTCTTTCAGCCGGAGAATGCAACTCATTTTGTTCGTCTGGAAATGACGGACAAGGCCGGCAAGATTGTCAGCCGCAATTTTTACTGGATTCCTTCCAAGCTGACCGTGTTCGACTGGCCGAAGACCAACTACACGCACACGCCGGCGATCACCTATGCCAACATGCAGGATTTGAACACGCTGGCGAAAGCAGATATTCGCGGCAGCATGGGCATACGTGGGCGCGAACTACGCGTGCATCTGGAAAATCCTTCGCACGCGCTGGCGTTTCAAGTGGAGGTGGTCGGAAAGGACGCGAAGGGCCACACCATCATCCCCCTGCTGTGGAGTGACGACTTTATCGAACTAATGCCGGGAGAACACCGCGATCTGACGGCGACGCTGCCGGAAAATGCAGCCGCGGGCGGAACAACCGTGGTGGTCAGCGCCTGGAACACGAACACATTAGCTCTGGGATCGAAGCAATGACGATGACGCCGCCCAGGGCGAATAGGCGGTAAGGATTTCGGAAGGGTTCCTCTTGAATTTGCTGCGCAGCTAAGCAGGAGATTCATAACAACTCGAAGTGTTGAACAACAAGACGAAATACACTTGATGTACCTGCCGATGATTCCTCCACCGCAACAAACCGATGCGGATCCGGAGCAGCCATGACGACGGACACCGTGACCGCTGGCAGCGCGCCCAGCCTGAAGAGGACGCTGCGCTTCAGCGATCTCATTCTGTACGGCATCATCCTCATCCAGCCCACCGCGGCGATGCCTGTCTTTGGCGTCATCTATACTGTCGCGGGCGGCCATGTGGTCAGCGCCCTGATGCTGGCCATGATCGCGATGCTGTTCACCGCAACCAGTTATGGACGCATGTCACGCGCCTATCCGCAGGGCGGCTCGGCGTTTACCTACGTGGGCAAGGAACTCCATCCCAGCCTCGGCTATATTGCCGGTTGGTCCATGGCGATGGACTACGTGCTGAATCCGCTGATCTGCACCATCTGGTGCAGCCGCGCGACGGTCAATTTTCTGCCGGAAACACCGTACATAGCGTGGATATTTTTCTTCGCCATTTTCTTCACCACGTTGAATCTGAATGGAGTGGAAACCTCGGCCCGCATCAATACGGGCATGGCGGCGGCGCTTGGAGTGGTGATCGTCATCTTTGTTGCCGCCGCGCTGCGTTACCTGTGGCATCTGCACATGGGCGATCCGGCCTTCTACACGCAGCCGTTCTACAACAAAGCGACATTCTCCACGAAGACGCTGTTTCGGGGCACCTCGATCGCCGTGCTGACGTATATCGGTTTTGACGGTATCTCGACGCTTTCGGACGAAGCGCGCCGTCCCGAACGCGACATTCCGCGCGCCATCGTCCTTACCTGTCTCGTTACGGGGATACTGGCGGGCATCGAAGCTTATCTGGGCCAACTGGTGTGGCCGCAGAGCATGCATTTCCCCGATCTTGACACGGCATTTGTCAGCGTTGCGGGACACGCCGGAGGACCGCTGCTGTTCATTCTGGTGAACGGCGCATTGCTGCTCGCCACCGTCGGTTCCGGAATGACCTCGCAACTTGGCGCGGCGCGGCTTCTGCTGACCATGGGTCAGGATGGCGCGCTGCCTGGCAAATTCTTCGGCGCGGTCCATCCCAAGAACCGCATCCCGCGCAACAACATTCTGCTGATCGGCGCAATTGTTTTGGTGGGCGGCCTGATGCTGAGCTACCAGCTTGGCACGGAACTGCTGAATTATGGCGCGCTGATCGCCTTCATGGGAGTGAATCTATCCTCCGCGGTGCTGGGCTGGCGGCAGCGGCACAAAGGCGGCCAATGGTTCCCGATCGCGCTGTCGATCGGCGGACTGGTTACCTGCTTTTTTCTGTGGATTCATCTGGGCACGCTGGCGCTGACAGTGGGCACCATCTGGGCGTCGATTGGAATTCTTCTTTTCTTCGCGCGCCGGCGTTGGCTGGCGCGTCCGGCGGCGGCTTAGGTTAATCGCAACCGCACTAAATAAGACGAGACCAGTAACAAAAGGAAATTCTAGAAATGCCCCAGTTTGATGTAACTCTTGCCGGCGAAGCAAACCTGGACATGATCTTTTATGGTCTGCCGCAAGAGCTGCCTGTAGAACGGGAACTGCTGGCCAGCGACTTCTCGCTTATGCTGGGCGGCTCGTCCGCCATCACGGCGCATAACCTTGCGGCGCTGGTCAGCCGCGTCGGGTTCATTTCCCAAGCAGGCGACGACGCGTTTTCCGGGATCTGCCAGCGCGAACTACAAGGCGCCGGCGTAGACATTAGCCGCAATGTCGCCAGCCGCCCCGGCCTAGGAACGGGCATCACGGTCTTTCTGCATCACGGAGAAGTGCGGCGCGCTTTCACCTATGAGGGCGCAATCAGCAAGCTGCGGTTTGAAGATCTCGATCTCGACTATCTTGCTTCCGGCCGGCATTTTCATCTGGCTTCGTTTTTCCTGCAGAAAGCTTTGCGCCCTGACGCGCCAAAACTTCTGGCCGCTATGCAGAAGGCAGGACTGACCACTTCGCTCGACACCAACGACGATCCATCCAATCAATGGGCAGGGCCGCTTTTTGAAACGCTTCGCCACGTAGACATTTTCCTGCCCAATGCCGCCGAAGCCTGCCACATTGTGCGCGAAGACGATGCCGAGAAAGCCGGCAAAAAACTGGCAGAAAAAATTCCCACAGTGGTGCTGAAGCTGGGCAGCCGCGGCGCCATGGCATTTCACCATGGGCGGCAGTTCGTCGCCCCGACGGTTCCGGTCGCTGCAGTCGATACGGTGGGAGCAGGCGACAGCTTCAATGCCGGCTTTCTGCACGCCTGGACCCACGGCGCGGAGATCGAACAATGCCTTCACCTCGGCAATCTTTGCGGCGCGTTTTCGACTACGGCGCCGGGCGGCACGAAGGCATTTCGCGATGCGGAGAAGAGAGAAGCTTTTTTTGCGGAGCATGCGGGCCTGCAGCCTCGCTAGCTGTGGTTCCAATGGATTCTATTGGAGATTTACAGAGGAGGAAAAATGCGTCGTTGTCATCAACCTGCCTTGTTGCTGATATTTTGTGCTCTTGTCGGTACTGCCGCGTTGGCCCAAACTATTCGCGTCGATCTCGCCCACTCGACGAACAGCTTTGTCCCTACTAAAACGCTTGGCGCCGGCATCGATCGGATCCCGGTAAAAGCCATCGATGACGATTTGAATCCCGCCACACTGAAAGAAGTTTTTGCCGCAGGCTGGCAGCCGATTACGTATCGGCAGAACACGGAATTGATGATTGAAGCCTGGCACTGGAATCCCAGCGGGACGTGGAGTGACCCCAGCGGCAAAGGATACTTCACCGGATCCTCCACGCACACGGACAAAATGATTCGCCACTCTTACGGTTACGCATTGCCGCATCGCGGCTTTACCCGCAATTACGGAGTGGACGGCAGCGGCTATTCCCGCCTGACGGACGGCGATCTCGACTCCTACTGGAAAAGCAACCCGTACCTGACCAGCCGCTTCACCGGCGAAGACGACTCGCTCCATCCGCAGTGGGTGACGCTCGATCTCGGCCTGCCGCAGTTGGCCGACAGTATTCGCATCGCCTGGGCCGAGCCATATGCAAAGAATTTTGTCGTGCAATATTGGACCGGAAAGCTTGATCCGATCGCCCATCCCACACTCGGCGTATGGCAGACCTTTCCGCATGGGGTTGTCACTGATGGCCACGGCGGCACCAAGACAATTCGTCTAGCGGACATTCCCATGCCGGTGCAATATATCCGCGTTTGGATGACAAAGTCGTCGAATACCTGCGATTCGCACGGGCCATCCGATCCACGTAACTGCGTTGGTTACGCCATTCGCGAGCTGTACTTCGGCACCACCACGGCGGATGGTCAATTTCACGACATGGTCTATCACACCGCCGACCAGGACCAGACGGCTACCCTCTGCTCATCGGTTGATCCGTGGCATGAACCCTCGGACCTGAAGAACACGCGGCAGGCGCAAGTCGGCTTCGACCTTTTCTATACGAGCGGAGTGACGCGCGGACTGCCGGCCATGATTCCGATCGCGATGGTTTACAGCACGCCGGAAGATTCCGCGGCGGAGATTGCCTACATCGAAAAGCGGAAGTATCCCATCTCCTATGTGGAGATGGGCGAGGAGGTCGATGGTCAGTTCATGTTGCCGGAGGATTACGCGGCCTTATACATCCAATGGGCGAAGGCGCTGCACAAGGTCGATCCCAATCTGAAACTCGGCGGCCCGGCGTTTGAAGGAGTGAACGACGACATTCTTACCTGGCCCGACGCCAGCGGCGACGCTTCCTGGTTCACGCGATTTCTCATCTACCTTCGCGATCATCACCAGCTGAATCAGCTTTCCTTTTTCTCGTTCGAGCACTATCCCTACACGCCTTGCAAAATTCCCTGGAGCAGCCTGTACGACGAACCGACATTGATGTCGCACATTATGCAGGTTTGGCGGCAGGACGGGCTTCCGGCGAACGTGCCGATGTTCGTCACCGAATCCAATCTTTCGTCTTCCACCGGCGAAACGTATGAGGACATTTTCGCCGGGCTGTGGCTGGCCAACTATATCGGATCGTTTCTCAATTCCGGCGGAAATGCCGTTTACTTCTTTCACGATCTTCCGCTGCAAATGGAGCGCGGTTGCGACGATTCGCTCGGAACCTTCGGCATGTTCACCGTGGACGCGAATTATAAAATCCTGCAACGACTATCGCAGTTCTTCGCTGCGCGTCTCATCAACACGCAATGGGTCGAGCCTGGAAATGGTGTGCAGCACGTCTATTCCGCATCGAGCGACGTTCAGGATGGAGCGGGACATTCGCTAGTGATGGCCTACGCGTTGCATCGTCCGGACGGGCAGTGGGTGGTGATGATCGTCAACAACGATCAGTGGAACGCGCACAAAGTCCGCATTGCGTTTGCCAACAACGGCAAACCGGCGCAGACGTTTTCTGGTCCGGTCCAGCTTTCTATTTTTGGCCGCGCACAATATGCGTGGCATCCGGTCGGTCTGCAGACAATGGCGCATTATGAACGAATCAACCCCGCATTGGAGACGGTGTATCCGCACGGCGAAGCGAATCCCGACGGGCCGATTCTGCACGAGACAAAGACCGCGGACGGCGCGACGGAGTATGACTTGCCGGCGGCTTCCATCGTTGTGGTGCGCGGAACGCTTTCAGGAACGGAGGAGAAACACTAGAAGCAAAGCAGGTCCCTCCGCTGCGTCCGCCGAAGGCGGACTTCGGTCGGGATGACAGCTCTTGGGGAGATAGGTACGCGTTCGTTCTACGCCAGCACCTTCAGCCCGGTCGATGCGGCCTGCTCGTGCGCGTGGTACGAAGAGCGCACCAGCGGGCCGGACTCCACATGCCGGAAGCCCATCCGCAGCGCCTCTTCTTTCATCCAGGCAAACTCCTGGGGCGTGTAGATGCGCGTCATCGGCAGATGGTCCTTCGATGGCCGCAGATATTGGCCGATGGTCAGAATGTCCGTTCCGACGCGCGCGAGATCGCGGTAGACGTCGAGCAACTCGTGCATCTCCTCGCCCAGCCCGACCATCACGCCGGACTTGGTGACAAGCTTTGGATTCAGTTCCTTGGCGTATTCCAACAGGCGCAGTGTGCGCTCATAGCGCGCGCCGGAACGCACCACGCGATAGAGCCGCGGCACGCTTTCCGTATTGTGGTTCAGCACTTCCGGCGCGGCATCGACCACAATCTGAATGGCTTCTTCCTTGCCTTGAAAATCTGGAATGAGCACTTCGACCTGGCAACCCGGCGCCTGTCTGCGGATTTCCTCGATGACCAGCGCGAAGGCGCGCGCGCCGCCGATGATATCGTCGTCGCGGTTCACGCTGGTGATGACGGCGTGTTTCAGGCCCAGCACCGCGACCGCTTCGGCCACCCGGCGCGGTTCGTCGAAATCGATCGGTTCGGGCCGGCCTTTGGGCACCGCGCAAAATCCGCAGCGCCGGGTGCAGAGATTGCCGAGCATCATGAAGGTTGCTGTTTTATGGTTCCAGCACTCGCCGATATTCGGGCAATGCGCCGATTCACAAACTGTGTGCAGGTTCAGGCTGCGGGCCAGCTTTTTCAGATCGTGGAAGACGTCGCCCATGGGCGCGCGCGCCTTCAGCCAATCGGGCTTCGGCTGGGGACGCTTGGGGGCAACATCGATCTGAACGAGCTCAGGGACCGTGGCCATGGTGAACCTTCTATTGTATCTGGCGCACAGGCCACGACCTCTTGCGCGAAAATGTGCCGACTCACGGACAATTGCAGCCTATCGCAGCCGGCGGAGAATCTCCGGCCGCACTAGATAGAAGAAGAAAACGAAGTTGGCCAGTGTCATTACCCAATAGTTGTTCTGGTGGTAGCGCAGGATCAAATAGATGCCGTAGGTGCTGGTGAGGAACGCGGCGGCCAATGCAAGCGCCCAGCCCCATCGTTTCATCCGCAACAGGCCGAGGCCGGCCAGCGCCAGCAGAGTGGTGAAGGCCAGGACACTCAGGCGCGAGGATTGCGTCGCAAAATGATTCGTCAACACGCCAGCCACGCCGATCAGCGCCTCCAGCAGCATCCACAGCGCGATGGCGACGACGCCGGGAAATTTTGCGGCAGGGTCCTTCGCGGGCTGCTTCTGGGCGCCCAAGTTCGGCTCCGCAGCAACTGGACCCGACGCGTCGGCCTGTAACGGTTTTCCCTGGGTCCGTTCTGTCTCTTTCACAGCGTGTGCAGATAGGCTAACAAGTCCTGAACCTGCTGGTCGTCCAGAACGTTGCCGAAGGCGGGCATCACGCCGCGTCCGTGCAGAATGGCCGCGCGAACGCGGTCGTCGTTGGCCGGCGCGCCGCTGTGCAGATACTTTTTCTTGAACAGCCCCTGCAATCCCGGCCCACGCAAAGCCGCTTCGCGGTTGGCATAGTGGCAGACCGCGCAATGGGACTGGAATACCGCGTAGCCTCGCATTTCCATCGGCGTCAATTCGCTCAAAGGCTTCGAGGGCGGCGTGGAATGGCAACCCGCCAGGGCCAGCAGGGCAATGCCCGCCGCGAGGAATGAAAAGCCAGCGGTCCGCCCCCGAAAATAATAAGCTTCTCTGCAAACTTCTATTCTCGCGTCGCGCGGGCGCTTTTGCAAAACCTTGACGAGCCGGCTCATGTTGCCGGAGACGAACCCAGGCAGTAGCCGTGGCCCTGGACGGTGAGAATCAATTTCGGCTGTTTTGGATCGTCTTCCAGCTTCTGGCGCAGTGCGCCGACGTGAACATCGACAGTGCGAGTGGAAGGAATGAAACGATACGACCATACTTCCTTGAGCAGCTCTTCGCGACTGAGAGTGCGATCGGCGTGGTCGAGGAAGTAGCACAGCAGCTTGTATTCTCGCGGGGCCAGCTCGACCGGTTGCCCATTGCGAGTGACGCGGGTGCGGCGGCGATCGACACAAATCGCGCCGAACCGCCATACTTCCGGTGCACCGGTTGTCGCAAGAGTAGAACGGCGGAGGAGGGCCTCGATGCGAGCCAACAGTTCCGGCATCTCAAACGGCTTTGTCAGATAGTCGTCCGCGCCGAGTTTCAGGCCGACGACCTTATCGACCGTCTGCCCTCGCGCGGTCAGCATCAGAATCGGCGTATCAATTCTTTTCTGGCGCAGATCGCGGCAAACATCGATTCCCGATCGCCGAGGCAGCATCCAGTCGAGCAGAATGAGATCGAAGGATTGCGAACTGGCGCAGGTCAGACCGGCTTCCCCATCGTGCGCAACTTCTACCTGATAGTTTTCGCTGCGAAGACGATCGCTGACTGTGAGCGCAAGTCCTGCGTCGTCCTCCACCAGCAAAATGCGTCGCGGCATGGAGACATACTACGCTGTGCGCGAAGGCTCCTGCGCGCGCCCGGTAGCTGCTCCGGTGGGCGCAATCGGAATATGCAGCGTGAATGCGCTGCCTTTCCCAGGTGAGCTTTCCACCGTTATGCGGCCACCCATCCCTTCGATCATTTTTCGCGTAAGGCTGAGTCCGAGCCCTGTCCCGCGAATCTGTGAATCGCGCGCACTGCTGGCGCGATAGAACGGCTCATAGATATGCGAAAGCTCCTCGGGCGAAATCCCGGCGCCGAAATCCTGCACGCGGATGCGAAGGCGATCATCCCCGTCTTCGCGAGGCGTGGATACCTCAAGAATAATGCGGCCGCCGTCGCTGCCGTATTTCACGGCATTGCTCACCAGGTTCTGCAGACATTGCTGCAGGATGGATGGGCTGGCGAGCACAAGAGGGACATCGGAAGGAATATTTACATCAACCGAAACGCCCGCTGCTTCAATCAGCGGTCGTTCATTCGCCAGGACTGCTTCGACGATGCTCCGGACAGCCACGCTTTCCAAGCGGTAGCTTGGGGCCTGCGAGTCCAACTGGGCAAAGTCGAGAATGTGATCGACCATCCCAGACAAGCGCTGGCTTTCCTGATGGATCAGCATGCCGTAATCGCGAATGCGATCTTCCTGAGTGACCACCCCATCCGCCAGGTTCTCTGCCGCGGAGCTGATCACGGCAAGCGGAGTGCGCAGTTCATGCGAAACTCCCGAAGCGAATTCCATTTGCAGCCGCGCCAGCCTGCGCGCGCGACGCGTCGCGGCGAGGATAGTGAGGAGACTGACGAGCAGCATGATCAGGACAATGATGCTGACGGCAAGGTCGCGCCGGCGCAGGCTGGTCACGGCGGCGTCTACGGAACCGGAGCGGTGACGGACAGCAATCTGCCATTTTGCGTCGTCGGCAACTGACAGATAGACCGGGGCCGCGGCAGCGATTGGCATTCCACCGTTAGCTGCCGGTCTGGCGGGGGGACGGTAGGGTCCGGATCCGTCCAGCAGGGGAATGATCGCATCGGCGTGCTGAAAGACCGACGCGCGCCTGGGATTGTCCGATTGATACGCGACAAGCTCATGGCCATTTTCGCGCTCAATCAACTGAAAAACAAATCCGTTCGAAAGCGGAAAATATCGTCGCCCAAGGTCCGGCAAATATGCGCGCTCAAAATCTCGCGGATTGAAGACGACCAGCAGATATCCGTACAGTGCCGGTCGTTTTGGATTTTCAGTCGCGGCGATCGCGTAGACGGGATGAATCAGGAGCGGCACCTGTTCATTCCATACCCACGCTCTTGGCCGGTGCGGCAACACGCCCGGATTGGCGCGAGCCTGCGCGGCAAATAAGCGCATCGATTCCGGCCACGCGACCGGCTCAAGCTGACGAGTCTGAGGGTTGAATTTCAGCAGCGTATCCGCTTCGCCTCCTGCTTGCGGCCAGATATATAGATCGCCGATCAGGGCGGCGTGGCGCGAAATCCGCCGCCAAACCGTATAACGATTGAAGAGCTGATCGACAATGACGCGCGGATCGCGCGGCTGCGATGCCTGCAGCGTCTGACAAATTCCCAGCAAATCCCGCGCGAAAGCAAACTGAAACCCGCCGGCGGAGCGCTGAAGATTCTGTTGCAGCCGGGCGCGTTCCGCCTCGCTGACCCGGGTGCTCCAGCGCAGTTGCAAGAAGGCGAGCGCCAGCAGCATGGTAATCAGTCCAGCGATCGGCAGGGTGCCGGCAACCATTCCCGTGCGCCAACTGCGTGGTTTCGGCTGCATCAGGGCAACGATAATGGGTGCGGGAGCGCGTGGCAAGCGCTCTGCCAACGATCGATGAATTTTGGCGGCCAACCATCTAAAAGGAACCCCATGAGCCCTCGTATCTTCCCGACCGCGAGTCTGCCTAAGGGGAAAGACATAGAGATCTGCCGGCGAACAGCAGGCTCCCGTTCGACTTGCCTGCGGCTGGCTCAGGGCAGGGTCTCGACTTCGCTGCGCTTCGCTCTGAATGGCAAACCTATTTGCGATGGCGCTTGTACCGCGAGAGAAGTTCGACATAACGATCGATGTCACAGAACTCCTCCATTCTTACGGCTGGCTCTGCGAAGCGGCCGGATTGCTCACCAGTTTTGGCACAACGCGGGTGTCGGGGCGCAGCTCGTCGGTTGCGTGAAGAACGACTTCATCTCCTGCCTGGAGGTCGCCGAAAACTTCGGTCAGGCTGCCCATGACGCCACCAGTTTTGACGCTGACCGGTACAGCTCTGCCGCCACGAATGCACAATACGTAGCTTTGTTCCATATTGCGGCCGACTGCAGACTGCGGCACAAAGAGAGTTGGCCCAGGGCGGCGCACTGGCCACAGGACTGAGGGAAACATCCCGGAATTTAATTCCAATCCTGGGTTCCACACGTCCATTTCAACCGGCATCGTGCGTGTGGATACTTCGATGGAATCAGCGAGACGGGCGACCGTGCCGCTAAAGGTGCGGCCAGGGAAGGCCGGAACGGTGAAACTCACCTTTTCACCTTTCTGAATGCCGGCCACATACAATTCCGGAACGGCAACAGTCAGTCTCAGATGGGAGACCTGCTCGATGCGCACCATCGAGGGTTGCGTCCCCGATCCTGCGCCGGGACCTACCAGCGCTCCGGGATGAACGTTTCGCCTTGTTACGACGCCGTCAAACGGGGCGGTGATGCGAAGATAGCCCTGCATCTCCTCGGCGGAGCGGAGGCTCGAGCGCGCGGCGTCGGCAGTATTTCGCAGAGCAACGACGCGCGCGCGATCTGCCTCCGCCGCCTTTCCCGCAGTCTCAAGTTCCTCATCCGAGATGACGCCGGGCGTTCGGGCAGCGTCCTTCAGCCTCTCCCAACTGCTCTGATCGGCGGCCAGTTTCGCTTCTCCCGCAATGCGCTGGTTCTCCGTGCTCAGGAGTTTTGCCTGAGCTTCGAATTTCTGTGCAACAATTTCCGGCGCCGCAAGTACCGCTAAAAGCTGCCCCTTCTTTACTATCGAGCCACGATCCACGCCAATCCACTGGACGAATCCGCTCACCTTCGGAAAGATCCTGACTTCTTCGTACGGCTGCAGTTCGCCAGGTAAGGGAATGATTATGTTGAGCCGGCGCGAGATGACCTTGACGCAGTCAACCTCGGTCGGCGCAGAGACCTGCGCAGCGGCAGCCGCGGAAGCTTTATTCGAGCTGGTATTGCAGCCACCGAGCGTCACACTAATCGCAAGCGCCGCCGCTGTCAGGAGAGTTCCCAAAACTATTCCCGCCGATTGCCGAGATCGCGCTGGGGATATGCATTTTGTGATCAAGTTCGTTCTCCCTTGCTTCCCTGCGAGGAATACGGGCTGTTCGGATCTGAAATGTCCAGCGATGCCGAAGATCTGGAGGCCCGCTCCTGAGACATCGAAAAGATAGCCGGCAAAATCAACAGAGTGGCGACCGTCGAGGCCGCCAGCCCTCCGATCACCGCTCTGCCAAGAGGCGCCGTCTGATGACTACCCTCACTTAGAGCGAGAGCCATGGGAACCATGCCTGCGATCATGGCAATGCTGGTCATCAGGATGGGCCGCAGTCTTGTCTTGCCGCCAAAAATCGCTGCATCCACAGCAGAATCAGTTCCGGCGCGTCGACGTCCTTCGGCAAACGTCACCAGCAGAATCGAGTTTGCGACCGAAACACCAAGCGCCATGATCGCCCCCATAAACGATTGCAGGTTCAGCGTGGTCCCCGTCAAAAGCAACATGAAAATCACGCCGCAAATCACCGCCGGCGTCGTCGAAACCGCGACCAGCGCCAGGCGCAGGGACTGGAAGTTGGCGGCGAGCAAAAGATAGATCGCTACGACCGCGCACAGCAGACCCAGGGTGAGATATTTAAACGTCTGCCGCATCGGCACAACTTGCCCGCGGACCCGAACTTCCACTCCCCGTGGCGGAGGACCGGCGCGCCGAATTGCCGCTTCCACCCGGTCTGCGGCTCTCCCCAGGTCCAAGCCTTCCACGTTGGCCGTAAGCGAAATCAAGCGCTCCATGTTATAGCGGTCGAATTCCCCGGTTACCTGTCCGTAGGACAGGCGCGCCGCGTCCGCAAGGTTCGGATGATTGGAGGCTCCGCCGCTCATCAGGGGAATGCTGGCAAGGTCGTCAATGGACTTCATTTGATCCTGCGGGACTTCTACCTGCACCTGATATCCCACGCCGGTGGCCGGATCCTGCCAGAAATTACGGGAAACAAATCGGCTGGACCATGTGGCTGTTTCCACCGACTGAGCCACCTGTTGAACGGTAAGCCCCAACTGACCAGCCCTCTCGCGATCTATATCTATGTTCAGGCTGGGATACTGCAGCGGCTGTCCGTAATGCAGATCGCGCAAGTGACCGATCTTCGCCATCTCCGCCCGAATTTTTTCCGCGTACGTATGATCGGCGGAATAGCTGAAGCCCTGAATAGCCACTTCGATCGGGGTGGGCGAATCGAAGTCCATAATCTGATCGACAATGTCGGCGGACTCGAAGGTGAACGCGGTGTCCGGAAAATCGCGCGCAAGCGCCTTGCGCAACTTTTCCTGAAGCGGTCGAACCCGAATGTTAGCGCTTTGCTTCAGCTGGATGCGAAGCACTGCTTCCTGGGGTCCGCTGGTCCATAGATAGATCAGATTCACCGGGTAGCTGGGGGCATACGTCCCCACGTACCCGATGCTGATTTCGACATTGTTTGGTCCGGCGAGACGCTTAATCTCATCCAGAGCTTTCAGCGCGATCTGTTCCGTCACCTCAATCCGGGTGCCTGCCGGTGCGCGTAATCGCAGCTGAAACTGGGTTTCTGGAGTATGGGGAAATATCTCGCGGCCCAGTTGGGGTCCCAGCAGAAGAATGATCGCAGCCGAAAGCGCTACATAGGCGCCAACCAGCAGACCGCGCCGCCTCATCAGCCGCCCAATGAAACGCTCATAGCGGTCTCGGAAGCGATCGAATCGGGTGCGCCCGGCGCCTTCCTCTTCGTTTCGGTGCATTCGCTTGTTCAGCCAGATATAAAGCACCGGCACGAACGTGCTGGAAAGCAGATAGGACGCGATCATGGCGAAGCCCACGGCGAGAGACAAGGGAACAAACAACGCACGCGTGACGCCGACCATCAGAAATGACGGAACGAACACCGCCAGGATGGAAAGCATCGACAGAAACCTGGGCACGATGGTCTGGCGAGTTGCATCCAGCACAGCCTGCGGCACGTAATCCGTCAACTGGAGGTTTCGGTGAATGTTCTCGATTTCGACCATTGCCTCATCCACCAGAATGCCGACCGCAAGAGCGAGGCCGCTCAGCGTCATGATGTTGATCGTCTGGCCGGCGAGCCACAGGCAGACAACTGCGGAGATCAGTGCAAAGGGAATCGATGCGACGACAATAAATGTGCTTCGCCATTCGCGCAGAAACAAGAAAACCATCAGCCCGGTCAGGAATGCTCCAATGGCGCCTTCCCAGATCAGGCCCGCCAGCGCCCTCTTTACACGGCCAGATTGATCGAACTCATAGCTGACCTGTACGTCCGGAGGAAGGACACTTGCGAACCTGCTCATGTTGGATTTCACTTCATCCACCACCGCCAGCGTGGATGCATCTGCTCGCTTGGTCACGGGCAAATACACAGTCCGGCGGCCATTCACCAGGGCATAACCGAGGGTGATGTCGCTGCCGTCCTCTACCCAGCCGACGTCGCGTATGAAAACAGTCGGCCCGGCGCCGGTGCGCACCGGCAGATTCGCGAGATCTTTGATGTCCGACACCACCCCGTTCATGGGCGTTATGCGGTCCAGGCTACCTGTCCGCACGTCACCGGCGGGGGCAATCACATTGCCGGAGAGCAGGGCCTTGACCACCTCTCCGGTGGACATTCGATAGCTGCTCAGTTTGTCTCGATCGACGTGGATGACAATGGTTCGCGAACTGCCTCCGAAGGTAGCCGGAGACGATACGCCCGGTAACGTGGTGAAGAGCGGCCGGACGCGGTTCAATGCCAGATCCTGCAACTGATCCACGTTGCGCGTCTTGCTGGAAAACACCACATAGCCAACCGGTACGCTGCCGGCATCGAAACGCAGGACAAATGGCGGTACGGTTCCCGCCGGCATATATGCATGCGCCCGCTCGATATACGCCACGGTCTGCGACAAGGCCTGGTTCATATCCGTGCCGGGCAGAAAAGACAATTTCAACAGCGCGAAGTTTTCAACCGACTTCGACTCCACGCTCTGAAGTCCCGCGATGTAGAGGAAGTTGGATTCGTAGTAATAGGTCAAATATCCTTCCATCTGCGCCGGGCTCATTCCGCCGTAGGGCTGAGCCACATAAATCACAGGCAGGTTGAGGTTGGGAAAGATATCCACCGGCATGCGGAGAATCGCGAGAATCGCGCCGAGCGCGATGGCGACGACTGCGATAATGACAGTGATAGGACGCCGCAGGGCAGCATGGACAAGCCACATAGGTCAGTTCCCTCCCGCCGGCATGTTATTCACGGTGTTGAGAAATGGGGTCAGGTCTCCTTGCGCTGCGGCAAGATCTGCCAGCGCGCGCCAGATGCTGAGACGGGCAAGTGAGTCGTCTATTTCGGCCTGCACCAGCAGGCTTTGCGCCTCGGCCACGTCCACGATGGTTCCCAGTCCGGCGTGAAACCGTGCCAGCGCCTGGGCTTCGCTCTGCTGTGAAGCCTGAAGCTCGGTCGGAGTGTTCTGTGCAACTCGCCGCGCGCCCGTCAGTTCGGCCATCGCCCGCTGCTGTTGCCCGGTCAGCCCCTGCATGGTTTGCGCATATAGCGCTTCCTCGCGGCTCCGATTGGCGGTCTCAATTTTTTTTCGCTGACGAATGGGCACGATACTGGTCAGGTCAAGCGAAGCCGTCAGGCCCGCTTCCCAGTTGTAGACATCAAATCCCAGTCCACTGGGCCACTGCTTCACTTCTCCAGTTGAAGTTTCTCCGCTGCCACGCGCGGAGATTAACCCCTCGGTCGTGAAATGTGGATAGAACGCGTGATTGAGGACGCTGATCCGTGCATTGGCTTCCTGAATCCTTCTCTGCTGCGCGATCGCGGCCGGATGATTCGCGAGCGGGGTTTCGGCCCAGATCCGATCCGGCGGAATGTCGAGAAAAGGTCCCGTCTTGATCCGCACGCTGGTCCCGGCCAGACCCAGCACTTCTGCAAACGTCGCGCTGTTAACCTGATCGGACTGCTGCGCGAGAATCAGTCGTGTTTTGGCCGCAGCGAGTTCCGCATCGGCCCGAGAAGCGTCTGCTCCTGGACGCAGACGAGCATCCACCAAAGCATGCACTGATCTGGCAAATACCTCTCTGCGGTTTACGTCGGCGGCGCTGGCGTTGACCCGCTGCTCACCGGCCAGCACAGCCAGCGCGGCCTCGGCAACCGCGGCGGCGACTCCCAGACGCGTCAGTTCCACTTGAGCGCCGATCCGGCTTTCCGTGGACTGCGCCGAGCGAACCTGCGCGCGGCGGAATCCGAAATCGAACGGCTCCCACGATAGAAGAACCCCCGCACCAGAGGTCCAGAATGGGCGGTACGCATGCGGCGTCACCGAACCCTGGGTCCCAGTCAAAATGTTCGGAGTCTGCGGCAGCAGCACGCCCAGCACGCTTTCGCGCGAACCGCGATCGCCTTGCCAGACGCTGTCCAGGCGCGGCAGATAGTTTGTCCGGGCGAGTCCAACGTTCGCTCTGGCGGCGTTGTACTGTTCCAGCGCTGCGCGTACCGCCGGGTAGTGCGCGGTCGCATATTGAACGGCTTCCGGCACAGTGAAAGTCTGTACGTTTTGCGCGTCCGCGTGCAGCGGAGCAGCAAACAAAATCGACGTCAGTAAACCGATCGCAACTTTGGCCGATCTTGCGGGGAGATTGGCATGCCGGTATGTCATTCCAGTCGTCACAAATTTATGGAAGGGATTTCTCTTCCATTCAGATGTGATTATGGAGTTCGCGCACGGGGATGGGAGGTAAAGTCGGGGTAAAGAATTCCTTACAAATTGCTTACATGCGGTTGCGTGCGGCGCTGTTCAAACTCGAAAGGTGTCTGGCCGCCATACCTGAATGGCCTGCTTGATCTGCTTCTGCGTCAGTTTTTCCTTCCAAGCGCGCTCGGCCAGCGCCGGCAGTTCGGTATCGGAGGCAAAGCGCAGCGCGACGAGTTGCTGCTCTGTCAACTCCAGAATAAAAGCGCGCTTCGATTCGGGCAGTAAGGCCGTCAGACGCATCCGCTCTTCCAACCGGATCACCCGGTCCTGAACCTTGAGCGAATACAGACGCATCTTTATGAGAAATACGATCCATGCAAACGCTACTACCACGGCCCACGCGCTGGTGGCATGTGGATGTCGAACCAAATGCACGATCGTCCAAATGAACGTGATGAACGAAACCGGTCCAAGAAAATAATGGAACCAGGGATCGGTGCGCGCATGGTTGGCGTAGCTTTGTGGCTTGTTTTCAGACATGGAATCCTCCTGGAGAAGCGTTTCGAACATCAGGATGCCGTCAATCGGCGTCGGAGTCAAATCTTGTTCAGTTGCTCGCGGCAACAACGCCGACGATGCCGTCGATCGTTTTGGTGATGCTCTTGGCCTCCGGCATGTGGCCGTTGCACAAAATGGAGAAAACCAGCGTGCGTCCGCTCTTGGCCGTCACATACCCGCTCAGCGAGTTCACTTCTTCCAGCGTGCCGGTTTTTGCGAAGACGCGTCCCTGCAGAGGCTCATTCACAAACCGATTGAAAAGAGTTCCGTCCACGCCGCCAACCGGCAGCGTCGCGCGAAACTCCGCACTCCACGGCTGCGCCGCGACATAGCGCAGCAGAGCGGTCAACGCGCGGGGTGATACTCGATCTTTCGGAGACATTCCCGAACCGTCATAGAAGAAGAAATCCTGCGGCAGCATCCCCGCCCGTTGCATAAAAGCGCGCACCACCCGCGCTCCTTCCTCAATCGAGCCGTCCGTGCCGAAATGGCTGCCCAGCAGACGAAGATAAATCTCCGCATGCAGATTCTGGCTCACTTTATTGGTGACGGTCATGTCTTCCAGCAATGGAACGGAGGTACGTGATGCCAGCACGGTTGCGCCTTGCGGCAAGGGAGGAGCCAGTTGCAGCGCGGGCAAAAAAGCCGGCGCGGTTGCACCGATGCCCGAAGGAATCGTGAGCGGACGCAGCACGCTCTGCTCGTAAATTGCCGTGTCCACCGAGGGACGATGATGCGCGATGGCCGGACCGGTGACGAGGATGCCGCGCGCCAGGAGCATCTGCCGAAAGGCAATCGCGGCAAACTCCGCTGGATCCTGGATTGCGAGATCGATCTTGTGCGCCGGGCCAGCCGCCGGAATGGTCCCAAATATCCGGATCACGCGCGAGCCGAGCCCGCGATCAACTCCCAGAGAGGGCTGCGAACCGGCGACCGAGGTGCGGGCGTCGTCCTGCACGGAGTAGTAAGCCGCCGTCACATCAGGCTTCCAGGCCAGCGTCACCGGGTCGCCCGCGTGCGCGCCGGGCGATACAGTCAGGACCGCGACATTGTCGTTGACAGTGAGCGCGGAAATCGGCGCGCCATAATCCCATTCCAGATCGTCCCATGCCCACCCGCCTCCGTAAGGCTCCCACGGAAACGCGGTGTCGTCGCCGACGATGCTGCCTTCCACGAGACGCACGCCGTGCTGCTGAACCTGGTCCGCCAGTGAAGCCAGTGCAGCGAGAGGGGGATTTGGATAGCCCCCATGCACGATGTACGGATACGCGCGGCCCGACATGCTGGGATCGCCGGCCCCCACCAGCGTCACATCCCCATGAACAACCCCGTGCGGATCGGGCCCGGCGGCAATTACGCGGGTCACAACCGTGGTTCGCGGTCCGAGGAGAGCGAGCGCCGTCGTGGTCGTCAACAGCTTCGCGTTCGACGCGGGAGCGAACAGTTGCCAGTCATTTTTCTGGTACAGCACTCGCCCGTCGAGCGTCGTTACGGAGATGCCCCAGTGCGCCTGCGCCGCGACTGGCGCAGCCAGCAAGGCGTCGATGCGATGGGAGAGCCGGGTGCTTCCTCGTTCAAACAAGCTATGGCGATATCTCGGCGCGCTCCACGCTGGATTGAAAGACAAAAACGAAGCAAGCAGGGGAATGAGAATGCTAAAGCGGAGTCGCATACTGCGCGCGAGTGTAACAAATTTCAGACGGGATGCTGCGCGTGAAAACGATTTCTTCCACTCATGGGTAACGGAATGTTCAAGAGACGAACGCCCGACCGCGAATCGTGTCGCTAGAATCGAATGCATGATCGTTGCCCCGCGTCCACGCTTTGATTGGCGGCTGCGCACGCGCTCCCTGCTATTGGGCGAACGGACGCTGCTGGTCGGCGTGGTCAATGTGACTCCCGATTCCTTCTCGGAAAGAGGCGAGTTCCTTTCTTCAGAGCGCGCGATCGAGCACAGCTTGCAGTTGCTCGATGAGGGCGCGGAGATTCTCGACTTGGGAGGCGAATCGACGCGACCCGGCGCGCGGCCAATCGTCTCGGCGCAGGAAGAACTCGACCGCGTGCTGCCGGTGCTGGAGGCCATTTTGCGCGCGCGACCCGGCGCGACAATTTCCGTAGACACTTACAAATCCGCAACAGCGCGCGCGGCGGTAGCCGCAGGCGCGGAGATCGTAAACGACGTCAGCGGATTTTTATGGGATGAGAATATGGCGGCGACTGTCGCCGAACTGAAATGTGGAGTGGTGCTGATGCACACGCGCGGCCGTCCAGACGAATGGCGCGCACAGGCTCGGCTGGCGCGTGATGCAGTCGTTCCTCTGGTCCTGCGCGAATTGGACGAACGAGCGAATGCCGCCCGCGCTGCCGGGGTGCAGCACGATCGGATAGTGCTCGATCCGGGATTCGGTTTCGGCAAAGCCGGCGAGGAAAATTATCCACTGCTGGCACACCTCGATGCGCTGCGCACGCTCGGCTATCCGATCCTTGCAGGGACCTCGCGAAAATCGTTTCTGGGCAAGAGCCTGGCGACAATCTACGGCCATCCTGTCGCGCCGGACCAACGCGGCAACGCCACACTCGCCTCGGTCACCGCCGCCGTTCTCGCCGGAGCGCATCTGGTTCGCGTCCATGACGTTCGTATTGCGCGCGAGGCTGTTGCCATCGCCGACGCCATTCGGGGATAGGCGTCGACGCGTTTCAACGAGAACATTATGGGAAACTTGCTGGCGGGCGCCCACGTCTTCTCAATGTAGCTTCGCATCCGGAGGGAGAAAAATGAGAAATGGCAACATAACCAATATCCTGCTGCTGGCGATTGCGGTCGCGTTGACTGTCATAGCGATGAAACCGCTGCTCGCGCCGAAGCCCGCGCATGCGGTCTCCGCGGCCCCGTATCCCCTCTACATTGAGCCTGGAGTTTACGTGTTGCGGGCGCCCGACGGGACGAACAATGTATATGGAAAAGTCGCAGTCGACATGCAAAATGGAAAAATCTGGGGCTTTCCAACCCTGAACGGCTCTCCCTATCCCGTGGACATGAACAGCACGAAGCCTCCCGAGTCGCACCCGATCGAGCTGGGTACCTTTGCGTTTCAGGACACAGAAAAATAACCGGCGCGGCATGCAACAAACCCCAGGCGCGCCCGGCTCGCGTGGGTGTCACATCAGCTCTCGCGCTCCAGGATAGCGTCCTCGACCAGTTCCGCGTCTCCCACCAGGCCACCCCGCTTCAGCATTTCGAGCGTCAGCTTATGGCTGTGCCGCAGGTCGTCTTCAAAATCACGTCGCAAGCCGGCGGCCAGCTCGCAATCCAACGTCGCGATGTTGACCTCGTCATTCAGCGCGAACGAGCGGTGATCGAAGTTGGTCGATCCGAACACGCACCAGGCGTCGTCGACCACCATCAGCTTGGCATGGATCATGGACGGTTGATACTCGAAAATCTCCGCGCCTGCGCGCACAAGATGCCGGCTGTTGTGGCGGCTCATCCGGCGCACCGTGGGATGGTCGATGTGCGGGCCGGCGACCAGGATGCGCACCTGCACGCCGCGTTTTTCCGCCGCTTGCATCAACGCGCGGCGCGCGCTATGGTCGGGCAAAAAATACGGCGTGGTTACGCAGATGCTTTTCTTCGCGCATTGAATCAGGGCCTGAAACAGGATGCGCGCCGTGGTTCCGCCGCCGCTGGGCGTGCTGACAACCACCAGCGTGGGCATTCCTTCCGGCGAAGCATGAGGGAATTCGAACTGTTTCCGGTCACTGAGTATCTCGCCGGAGGCTTCCAGCCAATTCTCTGAAAAAACGGAGAGCAAGCCAGGAACGGCGCCGCCTTCAATGGAAAAGACCGTATCCCGCCAACGCGGGCCGCCTTTCTTGGTCTCCCACATCCAATGGTCGGCAATGCCCGCTCCGCCGGCGAACGCCGCGTGGCCGTCGACGACGAGCAACTTGCGATGGCTGCGGTTGTTCGCGAATTGCCAGGTGTCCCAGCGCAGTGGGTGATACCAGAACATTTTGCCTCCGGCCGCGCGCAATTCCTTAAACATGGAGCGGGGTGTCGTAAAGCTGCCGATGGCATCCAGCACGACGCGGACTTCCACTCCGTGCCGCGCGCGCTCCGTGAGCGCCGCTAGAAATTCATCGCTGACCCGGCCCCTCTGCCACTCGTAAAACTCCATGTTGATGGCGCGCCGTGCCTTACGGATTGCGGCCAGTTCCGCCGGGTAGAATTCAGGCCCGTTGACGAACGGCTGGATGCGCGAACGCCGCACCGGCGCGTTGGTCACCGTGCTGAGAAACTGTAGAAATTCCGGAGATTCATTGGAACTGCCCGGACACTCCGTCATCGAGTATGGAAGGCTCGGACCGAAAAGGTTGATCAGCGCGCGCGCTGTGTAGATTCCCAATGCGCCCGCGCCGATTGCGGCCAGAATACGAGCGCCTCGACCACAGCAAGCGTCGCTTGCCTTTCTCCCACACAACTTTCTGAAAGAGAGATTCACGGTTGCGCCTTTCTTCCCGATATAGATGGCGCGCAGACACAATTGGTTTACGAATCCTCCGAGTCCACGCGCTGCCGCAGGGGATGGAATCCACTCCTACAGAGGTCGATAGCGCGCTGCGAGAAGACCTGTGGCGGAAGTTATGTCGATACCTGCGACCAGCAATCCTTCTTTTCCGTATGGCTGGTAACAGAGCAGCGTACCGTCGGGCCGCACCACCGCGGAAGTTGTAGGCGATCCCGCGCTGGCGCAATTTACCGTTGCGAAATAGCATGTGTTTTCGGCGGCGCGGCACAAGGCGGCTTTTTCATGAAAGGAATTGGCGGGATCGGCGAAACTCGATGGAACGTAACCACCGGGATCGCGTTCGTGGAAATGAGGATGAAAGACAATTTGTGCGCCGTGTCGGACCGCCCAGCGAACCGTTTCCGGATAGCGCCAGCCCTCGTGGCAAATCGCGATGCCAAAGGTAAGCGAACCAGCCTGGAAGACACGCCTTTTACATCCGGGAGAATACAAATTCTCTTCGGACGGATCGAGTTGAACTTTGTCCTGGAAACCGGCAACGGTTCCGTCTCGATGGATTACTAAAGCCGTGGCGAACAACTGATCGTCGACGACGCGCTCCGTGCCGAGGATAACCCCGACGTTGGCCCGTCTGGCCGCTGTTGCTATCGCTGACCAGGCGTGTTCCAAAAATGCAGGATCGGGAGGGGGCACGATCTTTCCCAGTCCGCGATAGCCGGGAACGAAGCATTCCGGAAAACAGATCAGGTCGGCGCGTTCTTGGGAGGCTTGAGCGATGGCATTTTCGGCGAGCGTGACCGACTCTTCGGGACTTGCCGGAAACCGAAGGTTAGCTAACGCGATTCGAAGCGCGTCCATAGGTGTAAAGATAGCAACACAGATGTGGAGGCGATATCTCAGACAGTCGCGATTTATGCGACGCTGCCGAAGAGCGCGCCGACGCCCGCTGTGATTGCCATGGCCAGCGCGCCCCAGAAGGTGACGCGAATGGCTCCGGGCAGCATTGCGGCGCCGCCGGTGCGGGCGGCGAGCGCCCCTAAGAGGGCGAGGAACAGTAGAGAAGTCCCCGCCACCAGATAAATGAGTAGCTTCTCCGGAGACAGCGCGGTGACCACCAGCGGCAGAGCGGCGCCGACGGCAAAGCTGGCGGCCGATGCCAGCGCGGCCTGCACCGGGCGCGGCTTGTTCGTGGTGGTGATTCCCAGTTCATCGCGCGCGTGCGCTTCCAACGCGCCATGCGCCATCAACTGCTGCGCGACTTGTTTCGCCAGCACCGGGGAAAGTCCGCGCTTCACGTAAATGGCGGCCAGCTCGCGATGCTCGCCCTTATCATCGGTCCGGAGTTCTTCTTGTTCCAATTGCAGTTCGGCGCGTTCGGTATCGGCCTGCGAATGCACGGAAACGTATTCTCCCGCAGCCATCGACATCGCCCCGGCGACCAGACCAGCAACGCCGGCGAGCAGCACGTTGTTGTGCGTCGTGTGCGCTGTGGCGACGCCGAGCATCAGGCTCGCGGTTGAAAGGATGCCGTCGTTCGCTCCGAGGACTGCTGCGCGCAGCCAGCCGACTCGTCCGATCTTGTGACGTTCCCTACTGCGCATTAGCGGCGGTCCTCGGACGTTTCTTCCGCGGCGGCCAGGGCGACTGGATCATCCCAATGTTCTGATTGCAAGACGCGCGCCGCCGATTCCACCGGCGCGACTTCCGCAATCTCTCCTTGTCCGATCTTTAACGCGTGCAGTTTTGCGGCGAGAGAAAATACGCTGCCACGACCCTCGACCGCTCCTACAAGATTGTTGAAATGCCTGACCGAACCGCTTAACGCATTGCCCAGCCGAGTGAAATGTTCCTGCGTTCCGGCCAGCTTTCGGTACAAGTCTTCTCCGGCCTTGCAGATTTCGATCGCGTTGCGCGTGATTTCCATCTGCTGCCAGCCGTACGCGACCGCCTTCAGCAACGCAATCAGCGTCGTCGGCGTGGCGAGGATCACATTCAACTGACTGCCGACTTCGATCAGACTGGGATCCTGTTCCAGCGCCGCGCTGAACAAGACCTCACTGGGAAGAAAGCACACAACAAAATCCGGCGAATTGTCGAAGCGTTGCCAATATTGCTTTCCGCCGAGCTGCGAAAGATGGGAGCGCACCTGGGCGGCATGGGTCTTCAAATAGAATGCTCGCTGCATCTCATCGACGGCGCTCATGGCCGACAGATATGCGTCGAGCGGCGTCTTCGCATCGATGACAATGCAGCGGCCGTTCGGCAACTGCACTACCACGTCGGGTCGCTGCGCAGGATCCTGGTCGTTCCCCTTCATGTGCTTTTCGACCTCGAATGAGCAGCGTTCCACCATACCGGCAAATTCGATGCAGCGCTTCAACTGGAGTTCGCCCCAGTTGCCGCGGGCCTTGGGAGCGCGCAACGCCTGCACCAGTTGCGTCGTTTCCTGCCGCAGCGTCTCGTGCGTTTTCTGGATGTTCTTGATCTCGGTCAGAACTTCTGTATATGCTTCAGCGCGCTTTGTTTCCAGTTGCTGCGTCTGTTTCTCCACCTTGTCCAACGTCTCTCGTACGGGGTGCAGCAGCTTCTCGATCGATTCTTCCTTGGCCGAGAATTCACGATTCGCCAACCCTAAGAATTGCGCATTGTTTTCCTTCAAAATGTCTCCGGCCAGCGATTTGAAGGTGTCCGTCATTTTCTCGCGCGCGGCGTCCAGCAATTCTCGCTCGCTGGCCAGCGCCGCCTGTCCGGCCGCCAGTTGCTCCTGTGCGCGGACGGCCTCTGTGGTCAGGGCTGCGCACTGGCCGCGCAGGCCCTCCAGTTCAGTCTTCTGCCCATCGAATGACCGCCGCAGCTCTTCCGCCTGGGTCTGGAAGCGAGCGCGATCGGCGACCAGTGCGTCCCGCTCGACGCTCAATCGCGTCCCCGCCGCTTTGGCCGCTCGACTTCCAATCCACCAGCCCATCAGCATGGCGAATGCCGCCACGACACCCGCTATCGCAACCGTATTCATTTAGGGGACCTCAATCCGATGCTATTGGGAGCAGTCTACCCCGGAGCGGTCTTCCGAAGCTGCCGGTCATCCAAATTGGGGCAAGGTTTCCTCTCGCCTTTCGACTTCCGGCTATGCCGCTTTACACTGGCATAGGCCCTCAGTACACTCGAATTTCGAGCTTGGACGTAAGGTGGGGGATAAAGCGCGCCTTGGGCGGTGGTTTGCCTGTACTCTGGATGGAGTGTTGAAACGCGGTTTGGCTGCGCAGTCCTCTCCGGCAATCGGATTCACTCAACCTCGGATTTTTGAAGCTGGGATCAGGTATTTCGCAAGGTTCAAACGAAAGTCCTTTAGGAGAAAGACATGGCCGTTGAAGAAAAAGTGAAGCAGATCATTGTCGAGCAACTGCAGGTGGATGAAGCGGAAGTCACCCCGACGGCATCCTTTCAAGAGGACCTTGGGGCAGATTCGCTCGACGTGGTCGAACTGGTGATGCAGTTCGAGGAAGCGTTCGATATGGAAATACCGGATGAAGAAGCCGAAAAAATCAAGACGGTGCAGGACGCTGTCGACTACATCAAGAAGAACGGCAAGAATACCAATTAGGCCAGCGTTCGCAGATATTCCAGCGGAGTGAAAGTTCAAGCGTCCGTTCTTTGGCAACGGATGCACGAGAGGGCTGCTTGCAAGCGAACGGCAACAGGAAAACTGATTTGGTCTTGAAGCGGCGCGTCGTTGTCACCGGCATTGGACTCATTTGCGGAGTGGGCAATACGGCAAGCGAGGTTTGGCGCAATCTGTTGGCGGGCCACAGCGGTATGGCTCCGATCACTGCTTTCGACACCACCGGCTTTTCCGTCACTTTTGCCGCGGAAGTGAAGAATTTCGATCCACATGCCTTTATCGAAAAGAAGGAAGCGCGCAAGATGGGACGCTTCATTCATTTCGCTCTCGCCGCCGCGCATGAGGCCATTGAGTCTTCCGGCCTGAAGATCACGCCAGAGAATGAAGAGCGCGTCGGTGTCCACATCGGCTCCGGCATCGGCGGTTTCGACATCATTGAGCGCGAACATAGCGCCATGCTGGCGGGCGGCCCGCGAAAAATCTCGCCTTTCTTCATTCCCGCCGCCATCGTCAACCTGGCCGCCGGTCAGGTCAGCATCCGCTATGGCGCGAAGGGACCGAATGAAGCCACGGCGACTGCGTGTACCACCAGCGCACACTCGATCGGCGATGCCTATCGCATCATTGAACGCGATGACGCGGACGTAATGATTGCCGGCGGATCGGAAGCGGCCATTACGGCGATGGGAGTGGGCGGATTCGCTTCCATGCGCGCGCTTTCCACTCGCAACGACGATCCCACGCACGCCTGCCGCCCCTTCGATAAAGACCGCGATGGATTCGTCATCGGCGAAGGCGCGGGCATTCTGATTCTCGAAGAACTGGAACATGCCAAGGCTCGCGGTGCGAAGATTCTGGCGGAGATTATCGGCTATGGCATGAGCGCCGATGCCTACCACATGTCGAGCATGGCTCCGGAGGGCGAAGGCTGCGCGCGCGCTATGCTCAACGCAATCAAAACTGCGGGTATTCAGCCCAATGAAATCGATTATGTGAACGCGCATGCCACATCAACCCCGTTGGGCGACAAGCTGGAGTCAGCGGCCATCGCCAAGGTGTTCGGCGAGCACGCAACCAGTCACAAACTGAAGATCAGCTCGACCAAATCGATGACCGGTCATTTGCTGGGCGGCGCCGGCGGCCTGGAGGCTGGCATCACCATCCTGGCCATGCAAAACAGCGAGTTGCCTCCCACCACAAATCTGGTAGATCCCGACCCCGCCTGTACGCTGGATTACGTGCCCAATACGCCGATCAAAGCCGCCGTCGATATCGCGCTGTCGAACTCCTTCGGCTTCGGCGGCACCAATGGCGCGCTGATCTTCCTCCGCTGGATGGAATAGCGAACGTATCTGTGGTGTGGAAAAATTTTCAGGAATACGGGATTTCCACGTCGCGATTCTGAGACGTGGTTGCAGCGCTACGCCGCCGTCTCAAGGCAATTGTCAGGCGCGAACAATTTCAAGATCGATATTGATCTTCACTTCATCTCCGACCACGAAACCACCAGTTTCCATCGGGGAATTCCAGACGATGCCGAAATCTTTTCGATCCAATTTGGTGGTTGCGGAAGCGCCGATGCGAAGTTTTCCCCAGGGGTCTTTCATTTCCGGCGTCGGACCTTCCACCTCTAAGGTGATTTCGCGGGTGACTCCGTGAACCGTCAGGTCGCCGGTTACTTTTCCGCCGCCCGGCTCGACGGAAATCCTCCTGCTGCGGAAGGTGAGGGTTGGAAACTTCTCCACGTCGAGAAAATCCGCACTTTTCAAATGGCCGTCGCGCTGGGCGTCACGCGTGTTGATAGAGGAGGCGTCAATCGTCGCCTCGACGCTGGAGTTTTCCGGACTTTGCGGGTCGTATTTCACGATTCCAGAAACTTTGCCGAATTCGCCGCGCACGTTCGATAACATCAAATGACGAACGCTGAAATGTACGGAAGAGTGGGCTGGATCGATTTGATACGTAATCGGTGGCATAGGTGCTTCTCCTTATGCGTACTATGGATGCGTCGATCGCGGGATCGGTGCGCCGATTTCTTACGAGCCAAAGGCGTGAACGCGCCACGTCGGGAATTTCGGCCCGAGATTTCTACCGCAGCATAGATATCCACAACGCGATCTACTTGAGCAGGCCAAAGACAGCCACGCCGTTCTGCGTACCGACGTAGACCTTTCCATTTGCAATCGTTGGGGTGATGAATTTGTTTCCGGCGCCGAACTGATCGCGCGCGTTCGCCGCTTGATTGCTGTCGTACAACTCCTTCGACAGATTCGTCGCGTCGTAGGCGTACAGCACCGCAGGAGTGTCGTTGTCGACCGCCCAGACAATTCCATTTGAGGTCCCGTTCGACGATATGCTTGGCGTCGCGCCTGGATAAGGAAATTTATGCGCGGACGTCGAGCTTGGGCTGGTCGCGAGCTTGGCCTGCGCAATCGGAAACGCGCGCAGAGAGTCACTTACCGCACCGTAATACACGGTGCCGTTCCAATAGGCTGGCATGCCGAACTCCTGGCCTCCGAGGCCGCCGTTCAACTCCTGATAGATGTTGTTGCCAGTCGCGCTGTATTTGCCCAGGTTGTCGCGATCGACGACGTAAATGTTTGCGTCTTTTCCCGCGCCGACGGCCAGGTGACGAACCGTGCCGGAGGCATCCGTCTCATCCGGCAGCAGCAGCGTGCCGCCGGAGCCGAGGTCCTCGTCGGCCTGCGATTCCGGCGTCGTGTTCGACATGGTGAAGTAGTCGGCCGCGGCCAGCTTGTTGGCTGTAGTCGAGAGCTTCACAAATGCATTGCCGAAATCGTTTCTTGAAGGAAATCCGCTGGAGTTGAGTGTCGTGTCGAAGGTTCCATTCGCGTCGAGAAAATAAATGTTTCCGCTGGAGTCCGCCGCCGGTCCCGCGCCCGACTGCCAGATCGATCCCTCCGAGCCGTTCGGAGTCATGTTCAACACAGTTGTCTGCGCCAGCGTGTTCTCGTTGTACCCCATCACCCAGCCTGTATACGGCTCAATGTCGCAATGCGAGGAGTAGGCAAGGTACACCACACCGTTCAACAGCAACAGTCCGGCGCGCTCGTTGTATTGTTTCGGGTCGAATACGAGCTGCCCGTTGGAGCTTTCCGGGCCGGTACTCGGGTACGTGGCGGAAATCGTAACCGGGCTGCCCGCCTGCTCCGCGCCAGTGGTCAGATCGAGCGCGTGCAGACGCTGATGGTAATTGCCGGAGCTGTCCTTCGACGCCGCCACCAGATAAATGGTGCCGTGCGCGCCGGCTTTGGGGTCAATTACCGGGGTGGAGGTGATGCCGATGAACGGCGTCACCTGGCTGCAGCCACGATCGTCGCTCGGAGCTTCATTTGCGCCGAGCGCCGAAACATGCCACAGTGTGGCGCCGCTGTCGGCATCGAAGGCGTAGGCGGAATCGTTCTCGGTCACGACATACAGCACGTTATGCGTTGTACCGCCAAGGCTCTCGCCCGGTACGTAGAGGGGCTCGGCATCCACCTTGCCATCGACAGAATCGAAGCCGACCTTGCCGAAACTTGCACTATTCACATTTGCGGTCGTCAGCGTAGTTTCCTGCGTATTTTGCCCGCTGCGTGTGTTGTCGTTGTGATAGGTCAGCACAGAAACTGTGCTCGATCCAGAGCCGGTTGTACCAGTCGTTCCGGTCGTGCCAGTCGTTCCGGTCGTGCCAGTCGTTCCGGTCGTGCCAGTCGTTCCGGTCGTGCCAGTCGTTCCACTGGTGTTGTTCGAACTCGAATTGGAACTGCAACCGCTGTAGCCTGCTGCGCACGCCAGCGACAACATAAGCATTGCCGCCAGGACGTGGAATCCTCTGCTTTCGTCTCTTGCCACGCTGGAAGCCTCCCGCACCCTCAATCTTAAGATGCCCGGTTTCAGACTACGGGTGGGGTCTGACCAACAATGCCTTGGCCGTCGCTTTGCTGTTTTATCCCCGCGGGCAATATGCGAGAATGGCTCGACCCGCCTTCCGGTTCCATATCTCGAATTTCGATAGGTGAACGCACGATGTCTGACAATATAGTCAGCCTCACGCTGGATGTCGATCGTAATGGCGGCACCGTAATTGTGCGATGCCACGGCAGATTGGTTGCAGGTGTTGACGATATTCTCTATCGCACCGTCAAGCCACTGCTGCCGGATGCGAAACGCGTCGTGCTGGACCTTTCCGACCTGACCCGCGTGGACAGCATGGGTCTCGGCACGCTGGTCCGGCTGTACGTCTCTGCCCGCTCTGCAGGTTGCAGTTTTGAGCTGATCAACCTTGGCAAGCAAGTTCGGCTGCTCATCAAAACTGCGAATCTCACCTCAGCTTTCGTTACTGTTGGCGAACACGGCATTAAGTTCGGTTGATTTTTGGCGCGTCCAACTCGCCCCAGGATGTCGAGTAGCATTACTTTCATACAAACCGCTCTTCTCCGATTATTGTTAAATCTTTCCCCATCACACACCGTAGGGGTGTGCCTCGCCCTTGTGAGACGATGATTGAGTGATGGAACCGAAACAATTTGCAATCGCAATTCTGGCCGCCGGCAAGGGCACGCGGCTGAAGTCAAAACGCGCGAAAGTGCTGCATTCGATTGGCGGCAAGCCACTGCTACAGCACGTGCTTGATGCGGTGCTGAAGGTCGTGGCACCGGAGCAGGTTTTTGTCATCGTCGGCCATCAGGCGGAAGAGGTCGAGCGAACGGTCGGAACCAGTGGCGTGCACTGCATCCACCAAAGCCCCCAGCTTGGCACCGGGCACGCCGTGCAGTGCCTGCGCCAAGCAGTCGGCGATTACCCAAATCTGCTCGTACTCTCCGGCGACGTGCCGCTTATCCGCACCGCAACTATCGAGCACTTGCGGAACTTTCATCGAACCCAGCAGGCGGCAATGACCATCCTCACCGCGCGCCCGGAAAATCCCTTCGGCTATGGCCGCGTTGTGCGCGTGTCACCGGCGAGCGCGGAGGTAGCGGCGATCGTCGAGCAAAAAGCTCTCAGCCCGGAGCAGCAGCACGTCGGCGAGATCAACTCGGGCATCTACGCCTTCCATACTGAAGCGCTCTACCGGCACATTGATTCGCTGCGCGCCGGCAACGTCCACGGCGAATACTATCTCACCGACATGGCCGCTATTCTTCGCGCCGCCGGGGAGCGTGTTGTGGCGCTTGAAACCGAAGACGCGACCGAAGTTCTCGGCGCGAACACCATCGCCGAGATGATGCAGCTTGACGCGGCCCTGAACCTTGCCAACGCGCGCCGCCTGATGGTCGAAGGCGTCACCATTTTCCGCCCGGAGACCTGCGTCATTGACGCCGATGTAACGGTCGGCCCCGATACGATCATCGAGCCATTTGTGCAGTTGCTCGGTAAAACGCGCATCGGTGAAGATTGCCGCGTTCGCTCCTACTCCGTGATTCAAAATTCCATACTGAGCAACAGAGTACTGGTCCGCAATAGCTGCGTGCTCGACGAAGCTGAGATAGCCGAGGGCGCGCAGATCGGTCCGTTCGCGCATCTTCGCCCAGAGAGCCGCATTGGGCGCGCGGCGCACGTCGGCAATTTCGTCGAAACCAAGATGACCAGCATCGGCGATCGCTCCAAAGCCAACCACCTTGCGTATCTCGGAAACGCCGAAATCGGCGAAGGTTGCAATATCGGCGCCGGCGTTATCACCTGCAATTACGACGGCGTGCATAAACACCCAACCAAGATCGGAGACGGCGTGTTCGTCGGCAGCAACTCCACGCTCGTCGCGCCGGTGCAGCTTGAAGACAACAGCTACGTCGCAGCCGCCTCCTGCATCACAGAACCGGTTCCTTCCGGAGCCCTGGCGCTGGGCCGAGCGCGCCAGACCGTGAAGGCGGGCTGGGTCGCCAAACGAAAAGCATCGCAGAAGCGCAAGAAGGAGTAAGCTTCCAATCGACGGTTCGCAAAGGACAACCGATGAAGATTGAACGCTTCGAAATTCCAGGGCTGGCGCAGTATTCCTACATCGTTTCGGCCGACGGACAGGCCGCCGTCGTCGATCCCATCCGCGATATCGACCGGTACACGACGTACGCCGCGCAGCAAAGCCTCACCATTACCCACGTTCTGGAAACCCACATCCACGCCGATTTTGCCTCCGGCGCGGCGGCTTTGGCTGACGCGACGGGAGCGCAGCTCGCACTCAGCGGCCATGATTCCGGCCAGCATTACCAATACGCCATGCCGCATTGCGCGCTGCGCGATGGCGATACGATTGCGCTCGGCGGCATTCGCATCCAGGCCCTGTACACCCCGGGACATACGCCGGAGCACCTTTCGTTTCTAGTGTTCGACACCGCCAGCAACAGCCTGCACGCAGCCGCACTCCTCTCCGGCGATTTTCTTTTTGCGGGTTCCCTCGGACGTCCCGATCTGCTGGGCGACGAGGCGAAATACTGCCTAGCCCGCGAACTCTATCGCAGCCTGCATGAGCGCATCGCTTTTTTGCCCGATGACGTCCGACTCTATCCTGGCCACGGAGCCGGATCGTTCTGCGGCGCCGGGATGAGAGAACAAGCTGATTCCACACTGGGACAGGAACGAGCAACCAATCCTTTCTTTCACCTCGCGGAAGAAGAATTCATAGCAGAAATTCTCGCCAGTGTGCCGCCGATGCCCGCATACTATCCGCGCATGAAATCGCTGAATGCAAAAGGCGCCCCCAGTTTAGTGTCGCTTCCAGGCGGTCGCACGTTGACTTACGCCAAAGCGTGCGATCTGTCGCGACAGAAAGATGTGACGCTGCTCGATCTCCGCTCCGCAGAGGCCTTTGCGGCCGGCCATATTCCACGCTCAATCAACATTGGCGCCGGGCCGAGCTTATCGTTGTGGGCGGGATGGCTTCTCGATCCGGAGCAACGCATTGTGCTGATCGGCGAAGATGGCGAGGAAGAGCAAGCGCGGCGCTCGCTGGTGCGCGTCGGCCTGGATTGCATCGAAGGCCATTTTCCCGATGCCATTGCGGCGTGGCGCGACGCAGGCGGAGAACTCGCCCACATTGCGCAGCTTTCGCCGGAGCAAGTCCAGATGCGCTGCCACGGCGAGCGCGTCATCGATGTCCGCAGCGCGAAGGAATGGGCCCGGGGCCACATTGGATGCGCCAAGAATGTTCCGCTCGGGGATCTACTCGGAAAACTGGACTGCCTGTCGGCAAATCGCCCGATCGCCCTGGTGTGCGAAGGCGGATATCGCTCCAGCATTGCCGCCAGCCTGCTGGCTCATCACGGTCTTTATGGCATTAACACCATGGCGGGCGGCATGGCCGCGTGGAACCGCCAGAAGCTGCCCATAACAAACGATTGACCGCCGCCCGCGAGTCGGCCCACGCATTTGCATCGCCCTCCGGCGAAATCAGACGGTACAATTCCCTGCATACCCACGCAACGCGCGCAGATTGTCAAATTTTGGATTTCGATAGGGAGGCTCTATGTGTTTTTCGGCCACTGCAAATTTTGCCGGCAGCGCGGTCATCGGCGCGGTTGGAGTTGCAACGCTCAAGGAAGTCCGCCACCGACGCGCGTTTCTGTTCGGCGCCATCCCGCTTCTGTTTGCGTTGCACCAATTCATTGAAGGATTCGTGTGGCTGGGGCTGGATGGCATCCTTTCGCCCGCGACGGCGCACGACATGGGCGCGGCCTTTGTCCTTTATGCACAGGGGCTGCTACCGTTCGTGCTGCCGCTCAGCGTCTACATGATTGAGCCAACGCCGCACCGGCGAAAACGGATGCTTCCGTTCGTCCTGCTGGGCGGCGGCCTGGCGCTCTACATTCTCTGGGGGCTGACGGCGTTTCCGCTCTCTGTGTACGTCCGTGGCCACAGCATCGTGTATGACAATCCGGCGACTACGACCACGCCTGTCGCCATCCTCTACGTAATCGCGACCTGCGGAGCGCTCTTTTTCTCCGGCTTTCGCTATCTCATCATTTTCGGTTGGGCTAACCTCATCGGCCTTACGGTGGTGGCGATCGTCATGTCCTACGCTTTCACTTCGATCTGGTGCGCGTATGCCGCGGCAATCAGCGTGATCGTTTATTTTCATTTCCGGCGCCGCCGTCACATGCCCGCAGTGCTTTACCCCATGCGCGCCTGACCGATGCGGCGGGTGCGGTGCCCATTCTTCGCAGCCACGAAGGGTTGGATCAGGAAGTGTTCGGCATCGGAAAGTAGCCGCAGCGCATCTAAGCCGCCATGAAAAGGACTGCTCTCTTCGCAATCGGTTTGCTCTGCCTCGCCGGATGCAGGCCGGCCCCGAAAACTCCCGATCAAATCCGGCAGGACACGGCGAACGCAACCGCGACAGCGGCGCGCGACACCAAAGCGGTCGCCCAGGGAATTTACGATGGCTTAAGGACGCGCGGGCCGCTGAACATCAACCGCGCCACGAAGCCGCAGCTTGAAACGCTGCCGGGAATCGACAGCGCCGCCGCGGACCGCATCATTGCCGGCCGGCCCTACAAGAGTTCCGAGGAACTGCGCCGCCGCCGCATCCTCTCCAGAGCAGAGTATGACCGCATCGCCACCAAAATCAAAACCTAGCGGCAACGGAATCTCGAGGGCATTCGAGACATCTAATCCGTTATGCGAACGGTCACCCTGGAAGAGCACTTCGTCACCGCTGATTTTCTGAAAGCAATCGCACCCTACGCGAATGCTGCCCCACCCCGGATGCAACAGCTCCGCCCCAAGCTTCTCGATTTGGGCGAAGATCGTATCGCTGCGATGGATGAAGGCGATGTAGGCCTTCAGGTGCTTTCCCTTGCCGCCATGGAGTTCGACGAGCTGGATGCCGCCATCGCAACCCCGCTCGCCCACGATATCAATGATGAGTTGGCTGCAGCCGTCCGCGCCCACCCGGATCGATTTGCCGGATTTGCCACGCTGGCGCTCAAAGATCCCGCATCGGCGGCAAAGGAGCTGGAGCGGTGTGTGCTGCAGCTAGGGTTCAAAGGAGCGATGGTCAACGGCACTACTGGCGGCGAATTCCTCGACCAGCCGAAATTTCTGCCCGTGTTTGAGGCAGCCGTCGCTCTCGACGTGCCGATATACCTGCATCCCGCGCCTCCGCCTGAAGCGGTCCAGCGTGCCTATTTTTCCAATCTTCCCGGGGAGGTCGGCTATCTGCTTTCAATCGCCGGCTGGGGCTGGCACGCGGAAACAGGCCTCCATATTCTGCGCCTGATCGTCTCCGGCCTGTTCGATCGCCTGCCCAAGTTACAGGTGATCGTCGGCCACATGGGTGAAGGAGTTCCCTATGCGCTCGCGCGTTCCAGCGCCGTTTTGAGCAACGCGATGCCGCAACTCTCGCGCACTGTCGCGGAGTACTTTCAGCACAACATTCACGTGACGACCAGCGGCTACTTCACCATCCCGCCATTCCAATGCGCACAGGAGGTCATCGGCATCGACCGTCTTCTCTATTCTGTCGATTACCCCTTCAGCCCCACAACCAAAGGCCGCGACTTCCTAAATTCGCTACCACTAAGCCCGGAAGACAAATCCAAGCTCGCCCGCTCCAACGCGGAGCGGCTGCTAAGGCTTTAACGAGCAGACATCACGCGAGCGTAACCAATCATAGAGAACATGCGATTATGGAAGCAACGGGCCCTCGACCTACAGCGTCGTCCAATATGTCACCGATCTCCGCGCCATCCGCAACACCGGCTCCGCTACTCCTGAAACGTCCTTCTATCCGCCACTGACCGGCTTATTCAACCTTGTTGGGGAGACGCTTGATCCGCCCGTTCTGTTCTCCACACAGTTGCGGGACCAGGGCGCGGGCAAGCCCGATGGAGGCTTTTTCCCGCAACCCAAACGCCAGCGGCGCAATGCCGAACCGCAGTTGTTACAAAATCCGGAGCGCGGTGTCGTGGAAATCAAGCCTGCCGACTACAGTCTTGACGCTCTCGCCCGCGAGCCGCAAACGCTGCGCTATCTTCAGCAATATGGCCTCGTCCTCATTACCAATCTGCGCGAGTTCCGCCTGCTCGAACACAACTCCGCCGGCCAGCCGCATGTACGCGAATCGTACGCGCTGGCCGCAACCGCTGATGCTCTCTGGCACGGCACGATCAAGTCCAGCCACTCGCAGCTTCTGCTCGATTTCCTCGCCCGCGTCATGCTGTACCGTGCTCCGCTGGTTCAGCCCAAAGATGTCGCATGGCTTCTAGCGTCCTACGCTCGTGAAGCACGAGAGCGTGCCGAAGACCATCCGCTCGCCAGTTTCGAGACGGTCAAGCTCGCGCTGCAGGAATCTCTCGGCATTCAATTCGAAGGCGAGAAGGGCGAGCACTTCTTCCGTTCCACTCTGGTCCAGACGCTGTTCTATGGAATCTTCTCAGCCTGGATTCTCTGGCGTCGCGCGCCGGAGGGTAGAGTTCCCGATGCGCGCTTCGATTGGCGCATCTCCGCTCACTACCTGCGCGTTCCCGTCCTGCGCAAACTCTTCGGCGAAGTTTCTGATCCCGGAGCGCTCAACTCGCTCCAATTGCAGCAGGTCCTGAATCTTGCCGGCGAAGCGCTGAACCGGGTCCGGCCCGCTTTCTTCGAAATCTTCCGAGAAGACGAGGCCGTCGCCTACTTCTACGAGCCTTTCCTCGAGGCGTTCGATCCGCAACTCCGCAAGGAATTGGGCGTCTGGTATACCCCGAAAGAAATCGTGCAGTATATGATCGAGCGCGTCGATCATCTCCTGCGCACAGAACTCAATCAGTCTCTCGGCCTGGCCAGCCCGGCAGTCCGCATTCTCGATCCCTGTTGCGGCACCGGAGCGTACCTGACGGCCGTCCTCCATCGCATCCATCGGACACTTCTCGAAGCTGCGGGCGACGACACCGCCCTTGTTCCCAATGCGCTGCGTACCGCCGCGCTCACCCGCGTTTTCGGGTTTGAGATCATGCCCGCGCCATTCGTCATCGCGCATCATCAGATTGCATCCGTGCTCGAAACCGCGGGCGCGCCGCTCACCGGCGCTCATCGCGCCGGGGTTTATCTCACCAACGCCCTCACCGGATGGGTTCCCGCGCAGCACCCGCAGTCTCTGTTTGAAGAGTTCCGCCGCGAGCGCGAAGACTCCGAACATATCAAGCAGCAGGGAACCATCCTCGTCATCCTCGGCAATCCGCCCTACAACGGCTACGCCGGAATCGCGAAGATTGAAGAAGAACGCGACCTCACGAACGCCTATCGCTCCCAGGTCGAGGGCCTTCCCGCCCCACAGGGTCAGGGCCTCAACGACCTCTACATCCGCTTCTTTCGCATCGCCGAACGTCGCATCTCCTCCAACGCTGACGGTCAGGGCATCGTCTCCTTCATTTCAAACAATGCATGGCTGGATGGTCTCTCCCACGTCTCCATGCGCCACCACTATCTCCACACATTTCAGCAACTCTTCATCGACAACCTGAACGGCGACAAATACCGCACCGGAAAAACAACGCCGGAAGGTCTGCCCGACCCGAGCGCCTTCTCCACGCCGCAGAACCGCGAAGGCATTCAGGTCGGCACATCGATCACAACTCTCGTCCGCAACATCGCCGAACCCAGCACGAGCCTTCATCTCCGCGACCTGTGGGGCGTCGGCAAACTGAATCAACTTGAAACTGAAAGCCGCCGCGAAGCCGAACCCGTCTACGAAGACCTCAACCCTGTTCCAGCACTCGGCCTTCCCTTCGCTCACCGCATCCACTCCGCTGATTACACCGCATGGCCGCGCCTGCCGGAACTGTTTCCCGCCTCCTTTCCCGGCATTAAAACAAGCCGCGATTCTCTAGTGGTCGATATTGATCGCGACCGGCTGGAAGAGCGGATGAAGCAGTACCTCGATCCAGAATTTACCGATGCCCAAATTGCGGAATCTGTCCCATGCGCGATGGAAAACAGCGCTCGTTTCGACGCCCGCGCCGTGAGGCAAACATTGCAGCAGCGGCCGTTTCGTGCGGTGGGGAACCCAGAACCCTTAACTGCGCAGCAGAAAAAACAAATTCAGGCGCTAGCCTTTCGACCATGGCAGATCATCCGGTACACCTATCGTCCGTTCGATGTTCGCTGGTTATATTGGGAACCTGAAACGAAACTGCTTGATGAGAAACGTACAGATTACATTCAACAGGTCATACAAGGTCGAATGTGGATCGAAGTGCGGCAGAGAGAAGCTGGGGATACGTTCTGCCGTGGCACCGCGAGTTCGACAACTTGCGATCAATTCGGGAACGGCATGTCGCACTTTTTCCCTGATCGTGCCACCCCGTCGGGGACGTTGTATGAAGCACAGCACCGAGATGACTTGAATCTGGCGCAGACGATTCGTGAGGTTTCAGCCTCCCGAGATTTTGACACATCCGATCTATTCCCCCACGCACTCGCCACCATGCACACGCCGCAATACCGCGCGGAAAACGCGGGAGCGCTTTTGGGAGACTGGCCGCGCATCCCACTCCCCGCCACCGCAGACCTCCTCGCCCACTCCGCAGCGCTGGGCCGAAAACTCGCCGAACTGCTCGATGCCGAGTCCCCGCTCAACCTCGCAGCCGAGTGGTCGTTCCTCGCCGCGCTCAAACTTCCCCAAGACATCAATCTTGAAGAAGCCCTGAAAATCACTGCCGGCTGGGGAAGCCGAGGACAGGGCAGCACCGTGATGCCGGGACGCGGCAAATCCACCGAACGCGAATGGACGGAGACGGAACGCGATCGCCTCGCCGTGCTCGCCGCCGCGCAGCATTTAACCCTCGAAGCCGCGCTCAACCTGCTCGGAGATACATGTTTTGATGTCCGCCTGAACGGCAACACCTTTTGGTCCGCCGTTCCTGCGAACGTGTGGAGCTACACACTCGGCGGCTATCAGGTGCTGAAGAAGTGGCTCAGCTACCGCGAATTCTCTCTCCTGAAACGCCCGCTTCGCTCCGAGGAATCCGACTACTTCGCCCAAGTCGTCCGGCGTATCACTGCAATTCTGCTTCTCGGCCCGGCGCTCGATGAAAGCTTCCAGGCAATCCTCCCCACCGCCACCGGACTTCCCGCCTAAAGCTTTCTATCCGACTAACACAAAGAAAAAGGCGTCCGCTTGGCGGACGCCTTTTCTTCACAAGAGAGAAGCGTTAGCTGGGCGTCAGAACTGCGTCGACTACCTGAATCACTCCATTGGACTGGATCACGTTGGGAATGGTTATCGTCGTGGTAACGCCTTTTTCGCCGGTCAGCGTGTATTTGACCATCTGCACGGGTAGTGCGGCGGGAAGGGGAATGCGGATTTATCGAAGGGGACGCGTCCTACAGTTTGGAGGGAAACACTCCGTGCGCCAGCGAGCAAACAGCAGGTTCCTCGGCTCCGTTCCGCCGATGGCGGACTTCGCTCGAAATGACAAATTTATTTGCCAGGTCCGGGTCAGGCCACTGCGGAGTGTTGCGAGGCGGCGAGAATTCCGCGAATGCGCAGCCGCGCGGAAAGGATGGTGCGCTTGATCTCCGCTTCGGACGCTTCGAGCAAGCCGGCGATTCGGTCGGGCGTGTAGCCCTCGACGTCCCGCAGCAGGAAGCAGAGCCGCTCGCGCCCGGGCAACTGCCACAGCGCCTCTTCGAGATCGGTACGGCGGACGTTTCTGCGGCCCAGACAGTCGGCGCTGGACTGCACGCAAGGCACGGGGTCGAGGGACAGGCGGCTGTGCAGTTGCTCCATCAGGCCGCAATCCAGTTGCTCGATTGAGGGTCTGGGCTGCCAGCGGAACGCTTCCACAAACGTAGACTGCAGGATCGACTCGGCCTCGCGCTCGTCTCCGGTCATGTAATAGGCGACGGAGAAGACGTGATGGCGATGGCTCTCAAAAACGTCCCGCTGCTCTTCGGTGTGGTTATAGCAATGCGATGCGCGGACGATAATAGAAGACATAGGTGTGCCTGCCGACGGTATCATTCCAGCGGAACGACCAAAAACAGGGTCTGAGAAGTTGGGCATGCCTGCAAACGGAACAGCACGCAGGGTTCCATTTCATTTTCCACAGTTTTCGATTGGGCACGAGTACATCCATTCGGGGACTATTTAGCGTTATGGCTCAACCGTAGAAATAAATTCCCTCATCCAAGCAGCCCCAGACGCGGTAGACGCATCCAACTTATACCTAAATTGCCAAGAAGTGAGTAGACATGGAATCGAAGTGCCACATTAGAGCATCTGGATTCCAATGTGATCCTTTCTGAATCCTGTGTGGGGAGCGGAGCAACGGACCGGTTGGGGACGCTTTTTTTACACGCATGCATCCCGTGCTTACACGGCGTTTGGAAGTTTTGATTGAAGCCCCTGGATCAGTAGAGTAGATTTTCCTTGCGTCCCCATGGCGACCTCCTCCCTATTTCGCAGCAGCGGACGTGCTTCTCCCCGGACACAAGTTGCCGGACGCGTGGCGCTGTTTCTCCACGATGCGGCTGCGGCCGCAGCAATCCGGCAAATATTGGAAGAGCAGAATTTCTCCGTTCTGACGGCGAAATCCGCCGCGGCTTTAAGGTCGATTGCCGGTACTCCGGCCTCGAGCGCGATTGATGTGGTGCTGCTGGATCTGGGGGCTCACGCCGCCGAGCAGGAGGATTCCGACCAGCCTTCCGCACCCATGATTCTTCTGGCAGACGCGGAACACGTTGCCGAGGCCAGCCATGCTGTCGAAGCTGGCGCATACGATCTGTTGATTCAACCGATTTCCGACCGACAATTGCTGATCGCCGTTCGCCGGGCCATGGAACATCGGCGGCTGCAGGTGCAAAATGATTTATTTCGTCATCACCTGGAACAGCTCATCGCGGCACGTACGCAGATGCTGCAAAACACGATGCATCAACTGGAGCAGTCTTACGACGTGACGCTGGAGGCGCTGGGCAATGCGCTCGATTTGAAAGACGCCGAGACCGAGGGACATTCCAAGCGGGTGACCGCGTACACACTGGCACTGGGGCGCGCAGTAGGGTTAAACGAGGCGCAGCTACGCGTAGTGGGGCGCGGCGCGTTTCTGCACGACATCGGCAAAATGGCCATTCCGGACGCCATCCTGCGCAAGCCGGGCAAGCTGACGCAGGCAGAGCGCGCCATCGTGCGTACGCATAGCGAGCTTGGCTATCAAATGGTGCAGAAAATCCCGTTTCTGCGCGAATCGGCCGAGATCGTCTATGCGCATCAGGAATGCTTCGATGGCTCCGGCTACCCGCGGGGGCTGCGCGGAGAACAGATTCACATTGGCGCGCGAATTTTTGCAGTGGCGGACACGCTGGATGCGATTACTTCCAATCGACCTTACCGCAAGGCCAGCCCCATTGCCGCGGCGCGCAAGGAAGTACTGCGCTGCGCCGGGACGCAGTTCGATCCTGCGATCGTCGATGTATTTCTGGCGACGCCCGAGTCCATATGGCGGGACCTCCGCGAAGGCATCCTGCGCGACGGGCCGGAGTTTTCGCCGTTCGGATATACCTTCGGGGAAATCTCTTAAAGACGCAAGGGACGCGAATCAGAAACTGAGCGGTTCTCGCTCGGTTGGACGGGAGGGTCACCCAATCTGTTTGTCCGACATGAGCCGCAAGGAACGCGCCGCCTTTGGGGTGCCCAGTCTCTTGAGAATAAGATGGATCGCATCCAATAAAACAGGACGGAGCGAGATGGCGAAACTTTCAGATAAAGAAATTCAGGAGAAACTGGCGGGGCTCCCCAGCTGGAAATATGAAGGAGGCGCGCTGGTGCGGAGCTACGAGTTTGCGGATTTCACCGCGGCTTTCGCGTTTGTCACGCGGCTGGCGTTGCTGGCGGAAAAAGCAAACCACCATCCCGACATTGACATCCGCTACAACAAGGTGCGGGTCGCGCTGGTCTCGCACGATTCCGGCGGCGTCACCGCCCGCGATGTCTCGATGGCAGCGGAAATCAGCAAGGTCACGTAGACCGCTTCCGTCGGAGAATCCACGTCTCAGAATCGAAATGTGGGTACCCGGATTTTCTCCGCACCTTCAATCCGAATCCGGTTCCGGCAGGACTGGCAGAGCGACAGCGTCTACGGTCGAGGGGTCGTCGCGCAGCTTCAGATACAGGGTGGTTCCATTCGGGCGCGGCACCTCCATGGACATCCCGGCAAAACCCATCGGAACCGTGGTCGGATGGGTGAACTGCTGCGTGTTGGAAACCGCATCGATCAGGAAGAGATTTGCTCCCGTGAGAGTACAGGGCTTGAGCGGGTTCTCCGGGCAGCGGACCTCCTTGAGGGAGGGCAAGCGCACCAGATTGGTAAGCGGTTGCCAATCTCCGTTGACGCCTGCTCCTGTGACAGGCCGAAAGCGAAGCTGCCCGAAGGCGGATGGTCCAAAGGCCTTGGCCGGGTCGAGGACAGCGAGAACGGTCTGCGCATCCTGCAAGGTCAGGCTTCCGTCGGAAAGACCAAGCATCGTATCAAAGCCGCCGTTGGTCGCGGCGACCTCGATTTTTTCGTCGCGAGGAAAATCCGGTGGAGCGGTCGACTTCAGAAAGAAGGTCAGTCGTCCGTATTGCGGCAGATCCGTATCGTTGCCCAGATGAATGAGCGCGGAACCGCTGTTGCCGTCGAGGGCAATGCTCTTGCTGAGAAGCTGGACCTGCGGCCGCGATGGTGCGATCGTAACCGGGATGGACAACACACGGCCATCCTTCAGGTGGACATGCGCGGTGAGAAATGCGCCGGCAATTAATTTCGAGGAACCGGCAGTATTGGTCGTTGTGATCAGATGCAATGTCTCGTCCGCGCCGCGATGCTTCAACGGGCTGGCGCGGAAGACGACTCCGTCCAGTTCGACGGAGGTGACTTCGTCGAGCCGGCTTCCGGTCAGCTCACCTTCGCTGTCGCCGGCATGGATCGAGATTCCTGTAACGACCGCCGATGGGGGATAGACGTGTACCGGGACCGTTTCCGTTCCGGTTTGGCCATATTGTGAAATCGCGATGGTATAGAGGCCTTCGGAGGATTTCTTGATCGGAAGCGTGACATCCATGAGCTTTGGCGGATTGCGCTTCCATTCCGCCTTGAGCGTCTGGCCCTGTGGGGTCTTTACTGTGACGCCCTGAACGCAGACGACGCTGGCCGCCTGCAAATGCAGCAGAACCTTGTCCGCAGCTGTTACGGCGTTTGTCTGGCCAGCGGCGAAGGTCCAATCCTCCGGACGCGATGTGGTGAACGCGAAGTCCGGACCCTCGTAGGGATCAAAGCCCCACTCGCCGCGCAATTGCCCGGTCACACCACCATGCATGGGCGTGGCCTGGAGCGCCTTGGCATCCACCAGGAAGCCGCCATGACCGGCGCCGGCTGTGGCCGGCAGCTCGATGGAACGACCGGCGGTGTCCTGGACGCGAAGCTCCATATCATGGGCATATTGGGTGGAGAAAACGAGCGGCGCGCCCTCTACGGAAAGCACCAGCGAGGGCCGCTCCAGGCACAGTAAAGTTTGCGGATGGGCCGCGCGCAACGCGGGGAACTGGACAGGCGCCACGGGAGGGAGGCTTGAAACCATGACCGATTTCGGATTGCTGAACGAGGGCGGGCTGCTCAACTTCAGGTCCAGCGTGTCCGCGCGCATCACGGCCAAGGCTGGAATGTAGGCGTACTGCGCGGTGTGCAGGCTGCCCATGATGCGCACCATATCCACGACGGCGCCGACATACGGACTGTACACGCCGCCCCCGGCAGCCGTGGAAGCACTGAGTTGATTGATCATATCGGCGGCGGAGCCGGAGGTGAGCGCGGTGACCATCGACTGGCTTTGCGCGTCGTTCAGCACCACGTCGCTGGGATTTTGGATCAAACAGGCCTCCTGCTGGTCGGTCGGCAGATCAAAGCAGGCGGCGTTGATTTTGAGGTAGAGAGTCTGCGAGAGCGGTGCGGCACGCTTCTTCAGGTTGGCAGGATCGGCGGACGCGATTTTCTTCACCGCGTTCACATAGGCATCCAGGCGTGAACGGGTGAGGTCAGCGGCATACAGATCCTGAGCGGCGCGCACGAACACCCCGGGCCGCGCGCGAACCGCGGTCCTGACGGTCGTAAATCCCCCTCCTGTGTCCGGCGCCCAGAAGATCAACGCTTCCAGCGCTCCCGCGGGGACTTCGATATTGACGCCTTCCCTTCGTACCTGCGGACGCCAGGTTTCCACCTTGGTAAACCAATCCGGCGGTGGTGGATTGAGCGACCCGCGCAGGAAAACGGGGATCAGAAGGTAATGAATCGATTCGTTAGCGGGCATGTCGGGGTGCAGCCACATCTGATCTCCCGGCTGGAGGTTCGGAACCTGCGAGATGGGCAGCGTGCGCCCGGCGCGGGTCACCTTTATCTCGAGACGCGGGCCTGGCAGATCGAAAGGGGGAGCGGCGGCCGCAGACAAAAAGGAAGCGTTACAAAGCAGCGTCGCCGCGGAAATTCCGCAAGCAAGCAAAGGTTTCCAATTCATATTTATATTCTATGGAATTGGCGAGATTCCTTCACCTTCCTGGCGCCGACAGGAAGCGGGAATCTCGCAATACAACCCGCATCTTATTCAAACGAGGATGAGAAGTTTTGTTGGAATGGACGATCGTCGCATAGAATAGCGCGGGGTGCGGCGCGAATGGAACGAGTGGAAGCGGAAGAGCTGCTGGACTGCGACGGCTGGTCGAAGGAACAAGTGACCTGTGCGCTGGGCGCGATCCGGCGGGTAAACCTCTTCTATGGCGGCGACCGGATGCACAAACGGTTGTTTCGCCGCGTGGTTTCCCAGATCCGTCCCACAAATCTCGACATTCTGGAGGTTGCCTCGGCGCGCGGCGAAGTGGTTCGGGCGACGGCCTGCGCGCTACGGAAGCTAGGCGTTTCCGCGCGAATCTCGCTGCTCGACCGAAGCGGACAGCATCTGCCCGATTCGGCCGACTGGCCGGCTGACTTGGCCGCGCCTACTTTGCTCGTTGGCGATGCGCTGGCGATTCCGCTGCCGGACCGCAGTGTCGACGTGGTTTCCTGCTGCCTATTTCTGCACCATCTGAGCGCCGAACAGGCGCGGGCGTTCCTACGCGAGGCGTTGCGCGTCTGCCGCGTCGCGGTGCTGGTGAATGATGTGGAACGGACTCGAACGAACTATCTTTGCTCCCTGATGTACCGCCTCATGGATCCCAGCGAACTCTCGCGACATGATGGGCCGACCTCCGTGCGCCAGGCTTATACGCATAAGGAAGTTGAGGAAATGCTGAAAGAGACGGGCTGCCGTTTCGAATTGCAGCGCGGATATCTGTTCCGCCTCGGCGCAATTGCGTGGAAAGATGGCGTTCCGGCGGACTGAGGGAATCGAGGCGAGTGCGGACAAAGGCAACAAAAGGTTCCTCGGCTTCGGTCGCCGCGGCGACCTTCGCTCGGAATGACAAACTACTAAGACCGCACAAAGAGATTCTTCATCCAAACGAAAAGCGAGCCGATTTGGGCTCGCTTTTCGTTTGCGTCCACTGGCGTTTAGCTGGCGCTGGAATGCTTGTGGCGGTTCACCTTGATCTCATTCTGATGGCGAAAAACACCAAGGTGCATTCCCGGCAGCTCATATTAGTTAGTTGAAAATTCAGTGGGTTACGTTGCTCGCCGACAAATGTTCCGGAGAAGCGATAAATAGTCCTATGCCTACTCCCCTTTTCGATCCCGCCTGGATGCCCTCGCCACACGCTGGGCGCATCCCAATAGGGATACGCCCAGCGGACAGGCCGGACCGACCTGCGGCAGATAGGAGGATTTTATGTTCGGGAAAAAGAACCAGAGCTGCAAACATGCTTCGTGTAACTGCGTTCCGCCGGAAGGACAAAGCTATTGCTGCGAAGTCTGTAAAAATGCGAAAAACGTGACGGAGCTGACCTGCCAGTGCAACCATCCGCAATGCAAAGGAGAAACGCTGAAGTCATAGAAGTACTGAACCCTTTCCTGGAGGCTTGAAGGATAGCGGCCGAGGCGCCGATTCCGCTGTTTGCGTGGGAAGAGCTTTGCACCGCAGGAAAAGTAGGGCTATACCGAGTTCCTATATTCTTGCTACTTTGAGTGAAAGGCTCACGCGCCAGTGCCTTCGTATGGGGTGAGGTTTGAAGCGGAAGGACATTCTTTTTTTATTGCTGCTGACATTTTTGGCCCTGCTCATCCACGGCTATCACCCCGGCGCGGAAGACTCTGAGACCTATCTGCCGGGCATTGAGAAGGTTCTGCATCCGAAGCTGTTCCCCGTCGGCACGGAATATTTCCAACTTCATGCGCATCTCACGCTGTTTCCACAGGTGATTGCCGGTTCTGCGCGGATCAGTCATCTTCCTTTCGCCTGGGTGCTGTTTCTCTGGCAGATCGCGTCCATCTTTCTGTTCCTGCTGGCCTGCCGGGTTCTGGCCGGTATGTTGTTTCGGGACGCGCGAGCCACATGGGGCGGCGTGGCGCTGGTGGCGGCGCTGCTGACTCTGCCGGTTGCGGGAACCGCGCTCTACATCATGGATCAGTACATCAATCCCAGAAACATGACTGCCTTCGCGGTCGTGTTTGCGGTTGTGTATGTTCTCCAAATGAAATTCTGGCGGGCAGCGCTGTTCCTGATTTTCGCCGCCGCCATTCATCCGTTCATGACCTGCTTCGCCGTTTCCTACTGCCTTCTATTGGCGTGGATGGGCATCTTGAAGACCGCGACAGAAGCGAGGATAGCGACCGCTCAGGACAGGGCCAGCGCGCCGGCCATAGCATCCGTTTGCCTTCTGCTGCCGCTTCTGCCGCTCTCGTCGGCTCCGAAAGGCTACGACGCCGTGGCCGTTTCGCACGCCTATCAATATCTGCTGCAATGGCGCTGGTATGAGATGCTTGGGGCGATCGCGCCGCTCGGGATTTTGTGGGGTTTTCGGTTGCTCGCGCGCAAAAATAAACTGGCGAATCTGGAACTCGTCTGCAAATCGCTGGTCGTCTACGGCGCGGTCTATCTTTTCTTCGGCGTCCTGTTTTCGAGCTCCCCGGTATTTGAAAGTGTTGCCCGGCTACAGCCCATGCGCAGCCTGTATTTGCTCTACATCCTCATGATTTTGATCGGCGGATGTTTTCTTGCGCGGTACGTTTTGAAAGACCGCCCGCTTCGCTGGCTGGCGCTCTTTCTCCCGCTATGCGCTGGAATGTACACGGCGCAGCGCGCACTGTTTCCCGACAGCGCCCATGTGGAATGGCCGGGCGCGGCTCCGAAAAATCCCTGGGTGCAGGCCTTCCAATGGGCGCGGCAAAATACTCCGGAAGATGCGATTTTTGCCATCAACCCCGACTACATGAATCTAACGGGCGAGGATGCGAACGGCTTTCGCGCTATCGCGGAGCGCAGCCAACTGGCGGACGCAGTGAAGGACGCCGGCGTTGTCGAGATGTTCCCGGAAATTGCGGACGGTTGGCAGCGCCAGGTGCGGGCGCAGTCCGGATTGCGAAACTTCACCCCGCAGGAGTTTCAGAGCTTGCGAACGAAGTATGGCGTGCGCTGGGTGGTGCTGCAACAGGTGGATGGATCGCCCCTTGATTGCCCCTACACGAACCGCGCCGTGAAAGTCTGCCGCGTGCCGTAAAAAATACTCCGGTGACCCATTCCGCGTGGAGCCAACGATATGTGTATCTCCCAAGCAAGCCAGCCGAAGGCTTGAATGGGGCACCCGCAGTTGTCTTTCTATCCAGCTCCGGTTACCCGAAAATAGCACGACCGAATCATTCTGATCGGAAGGTCCGGCATGAAGCCATACAACAGCACCCCGCCGCTGCCACTAGAATCAGAAGGGCCTTGAGGCCCTGCTCTCAAGCGGATACTCCACCTTCTCGTGCGCACGTTGATCCATGGCCTTCGATTAAGCCGGGACGAGCCACGGTGAGGATTGTACCGCCCGCGCGCTCGTTTGACTTCCCTCGCAAAATACGAGCATCATAAGCTCATAAATCAGCAACAGAAATCGCCCCCAGATCAACGGGCCGGAGTGATGAACATCGAAATGCCGGATTTGCAAACGGGAGCAGGTTGTCTTTCGATATTCTCTTACTCTTCGCGGCACGAGAATACGAGGGAGTTGTCGCGGCAATATCGGACGAACCATCCGGTGCCGCACATCTATCTTTCTGATTTCGTCGATCCGGAAACGGCAAGCGCAGCGATGGTCGAGTTTCCCTCGCCCGACTCCGATGCCTGGACGCACTATCAACACCAGAACGAAAACAAGCATGGAATGACGAAGCGAACGTTGTTTCCGTCCACATTGGGCGAGGTGACCGACGCCCTCAATTCCGATGAATTTGTGGGATGGCTGTCGGAGTTGACCGGAGTTCCTGGTTTGATGGCCGACCCCAGCCTGGAAGGCGGCGGACTGCACCAGTCCGGCCGCGGCGGATACTTGAACGTCCACACAGATTTTTCCCATCACCATTACAACAAGAACTGGAAGCGGAGAATCAATCTGATCCTCTATTTGAACGAGGGCTGGCGCGAGGAGTGGGGCGGCGCGATCGAGCTGTGGGACGACCGAATGCGCGGCTGTGTGGCGAAATATCCCTGCGGGTTCAATTGCGCGCTGATTTTCAATACGGATGATAAATCGTTCCACGGATTTCCCGAACCGCTGACTTGTCCGTCAGGCGCATCGCGAAAAAGTTTGGCCTTTTATTACTACACAGCCGAGACAGAGGACAAATCCGCTGTACGGTCGACGAATTATCGCGCGCGTCCCGGCGACGGCCTGAAGAAGTCGGCGCTGATCTGGGTGGACAAGCAAGCGGTGAATCTGTATTCGAGAGCGAAGACGATCTTCGGATTTTCCGACGAGACCGTGAGCAAATTTTTGAATCGGCGTTCAAGAAAGTGATGATAGGCTGGCTTTCATTCGTGAGGTGAATGTGGAGGACCGCATGTTCAATGAACCACAGGCCCTCGTGTCGGCGGCAAACAGCAGGTCCCTCGACTGCGTCCGCCGTGGCGGACTCCGCTCGGGATGACACAATTTACTTAAACGTTGTCATCTCGACCGAAGCGCAGCGGAGTGGAGAGACCTGCGGTTTGCCGGCTCTACACAGCACATGCATTCAGACACTGAATGAACGCAGTGAAACATACATGCTGAACAACCATAGAATTGCCGTCGTCCTTCCCGCCTACAATGCCGCGCGAACATTGCGCCGCACGGTCGAGGAAATTCCGCACGACATCGTCGATGACATTATTCTTACCGACGATGCCAGCTCCGACGAGACGCTGGAAATCTCGCGACAGCTTGGGATTGAGACCATCCGGCACGACCGAAATCGCGGCTACGGCGGCAACCAGAAGACCTGCTACCACGCGGCGCTAATGCGCGGTGCGGACATTGTAGTGATGCTGCACCCGGACTACCAGTACACGCCGAAACTAGTCGCAGCGATGGCGTCAATGATCGTCTACGGCGAGTACGACTGCGTGCTGGGATCGCGGATTCTGGGCGGCAGCGCGCGGCGCGGGGGAATGCCACTCTACAAATATGTTTCCAATAGGGGGCTGACGTTCGCGCAGAACCTGCTCATCGGGCAAAAAATGTCGGAATATCACACCGGCTATCGCGCGTGGAGCCGCCGGGTGCTGGAGCGGTTGCCGCTCCTGCGCTGCTCTGATGATTTCGTCTTCGACAACCAGATGCTGGTGCAGGCTATCCACTTCGGGTTCCGCGTGGGAGAAATCTCGTGCCCGGCAAAATATTTTCCCGAAGCCTCTTCGATCAATTTTTCCCGAAGCGTGACCTACGGCTACGGCGTACTGCGGATGGCGCTGCAGTATCGGTTGAATCGTATGGGATTGGCGAATCCGAAGTTGCTAAAGGATTCACCATCTTATCGACTTGCATGCGGCGAGCGAATGGAACCGTCTTTATTGCAGGCGATCGAAGCCGAGAGCAGCGCAGTTTAAGGCTCTCCGTTTTGCGGACAAACAGCCGGTTCCTCGACTTCGCAATGCTCCGCTCGGAATGACAAACTTATTTGTTCATTCCGTCGAAAACGTGTAGTTGGTGACGCTGTGGAAGGTTTGCCCAGGCTTCAATTCCGTCAAGGGAAACTTCGGCTGGTTCGGCGAGTTGGGATAGTGCTGCGTTTCCAAACACAACCCGGCGTGCTTGTTGTAGATGTGGCCGTGTTTCCCATGCACGCCGTCAAGAAAATTTCCCGAATAAAACTGCACACCCGGCTGCGTCGTTTCGACTGTCAGGACGCGCCCACTGGCGGGGTCCTCAACGCGCGCGGCTTCATGCAACGTCTCTCCAGATCTCCCGTGCTCTAAAACAAAGTTCTCGTCGTAGCCTTTGGCGAAATGCAGTTGCGGATTGTTCTCGTCGATCCGCTTTCCGACGGCCATTGCGTGGCGAAAATCGAACGGCGTTCCCGACACGGCGGCCAGTTGCCCGGTCGGAATCAGATCGGCGTTCACCGGAGTGTATCGATCCGCCGGGATGGTCAGCATATGACCCAAAATGTTTCCGTTCCCTTCCCCGGCAAGGTTGAAGTAACTGTGGTTGCTAAGGTTCAACACTGTGTCGGCATTCGTGGTAGCGGAGTATTCAATTTTCAGTGTGTGGCCGCTCAGCGTATACCGCACATGCGTGGTCAGCGTTCCGGGAAATCCCTGATCGCCGTTCTCGCTGACCAATGTGAGTTCCACTCCATGCGGAATTTCATGCGCCGTCCACACCCGCTTATCGAAGCCGACCGTCCCACCATGCAGGGTGTTATCGCCGTCATTCTTCGGCAGCGTGTATTTTTTTCCATCCAACACGAACGAGCCATGCGCAATGCGGTTGGCGTAGCGCCCGACGATGGCGCCGAAGTAGGTTTTCGAATCCGCAGTGTACGGTTCCAATGAATCGTAACCGAGCACGACGTCGGCGATCTTGCCGTTGCGATCGGGAACCTCCAGCGAGACGAGGCGCGCACCGTAAGTCATCACGCGGGCTTTCAGCGCGCCATCCTGCAAGGTGTAGAGGTCGATATGAGTTCCATCCGGCATGTCGCCGAAATGCGATTTTCTTACTTGACCTTGCATACGCAGTCCCGGCAAGCCAAGGATGCACAACAGACAAATATATACGCGTGCGGAGTGCGGTATACAGAGGGCCATTCGCTGTTCTCCTATTCGGCCTGATCATCCAGGCCTCATTCATTTCCATCCAGTATGCCGGAATTGCGGTCGAATACCGGGTGATATCTTGGATTACGTGAGATTGGATACACCGAACGATGAATGACGCAGCGCGATTGAATCGGTTGAAATGTGATGTTGTGCAGGCCAACCAGGAAATTGTGCGGCAGGGGCTGGTTCTCGACACGTTCGGCAACGTGAGCGGCATGGATCGCGAGCTGGGCGTCGTCGCCATTAAACCGAGCGGCGTGGCCTATGAATCGCTGAAGCCTGAAGACATCGTCGTGACCGATCTGCAGGGACAAATTGTGGAAGGCTCGTTGAAACCTTCCTCCGATCTGGCCACGCACCTGGTTCTGTATGGCGCTTTTCCGGACATTGGCGGAGTCGTCCACACCCATTCGGAATATGCGACTGCTTGGGCGCAGGCGGCGAAGCCAATCCCCTGCTACGGCACGACCCACGCGGATTATTTTCATGGGCCTGTTCCCGTGACAGAACCGCTGCGCGCGGATGAAGTCGGAGAGGATTACGTGCGGAATACGGGCGAAGCGATTGTGCGCTGCCTGCGCGGCCTCGATCCATTGAGCGTGCCGGGCGCACTGGTTGCGGGGCATGCGCCGTTTTGCTGGGGAGAAACGGTTGAAGATGCGGTGCATCACGCCGTGATCCTGGAGTATATCGCCCGGCTGGCGCTACACACGGAGCAGCTTGCCGGGCAAAGCGCCGGAATTTCCCAGCATCTGCTCGATCGACACCATCAGCGGAAACACGGACCGAACGCCAGCTACGGACAGGTCAAATCCCCGAAGTAAAACCTCGCTCACCGCAGTACCTGTTGATGGCAGCCTGAAAATCCGCCTGCGTATGGGATCTCTTGCTGCAACCGACAAGCAGCACGGTGGTTAAAACCAAGCGTGCACGCAAAACATGATGTCGGCTCATTGAGATGTATCCTTTCCATCCGCCTAAAACACAGCTAAAAGACCGCCGGAATTTCTTCCGGCGGCCTCTTAGCTGTGTTGTTCCGCGGATTATTGCTCTTGTGCAGCAGGTGTCGGTACGGCATCCGGGAAAACACCAGGCAGTGGCTTTGACGGGCTCAAGTTGAAGATCGGCTTCGGCTCGGGCAGCGGTTTGCGCGGCAGCATCTGGTCGCGCATCGCGGTGTTGTAAACGAAGATCGCTTCGACGACTGCGGCCTGTTTCAGATCGCCGGGTGAAAGCTCTTCGTAGACGTCCATGTTGGAATGATGCGTGCGTGTTTCGTAGTCCAGCGGATCCTGGATGAACTGAAATCCGGGAATGCCGACCGCATCGAATGACAGATGGTCCGTGCCGCCGGTGTTCCGCATGGTCAGCGTGGTCACGCCCAGGCCATTTAAAGGCGCGATCCACGCGGCGAAGATGGGTGCGACGGCCGCATTGCCCTGCAGATACACGCCGCGAATTTTGCCGGAGCCGTTGTCGAGATTGAAATATCCGGAGACCAGCTTCTGCTCCGGTTTGATGGTGAGCGGGCCGCCTGGTTTGCGCAGCCATTCCGGCAGTTTCATCTGGTCGGGCGCGGTCGATAGTGGAAAGCTGCCGAAGTGGTCGCGCACATAGCCGCGCGAACCGTAGATGCCTTCTTCCTCGCCGCTCCACAGAGCGATGCGAATTGTGCGCCGCGGTTGCACATGCAGGGTGTTGAGGATACGCATCACTTCGAGTGCGACGACCGCGCCCGCGCCATTGTCGGTCGCACCGGTACCGGCAATCCAGCTATCGAGATGGCCCCCGACCATGACGATCTGGTCTTTCAACTGCGGATCGGTGCCGGGAATCTCCGCAACCGTGTCATAGCCTTGCTCATTGTCGCCGGTGAACTTCGTCTCCACATCCATCTGCACCGTCACCGGAACATGCGCCTGCAGCAAACGAAACATGCGGCCATAGTTCTCAATGGCCATCACCACCGAGGGAACCTTGGCGCGACGGGCTGGATTGTAGGCCTCGGTGCTCAAAGAGCCGCCGTCATCGAAAAACGTGCCCCCGGAGCCACCGCCGTCTCCGCCGTCGCGACTGGGTTCAATGACCGCAGCCACGTGCTCATCGGGAAAGAACTGCCCGATTTTGTCGAGCAACTGGCGGCGTTTGAGATACGTCTTCAAAAAACTTTGGAGACTAAGAGCTCCGTTTCGCGGCGGCGGCGGATAGACCGTCAGTTCCGCCAATTCCTGATCGGTGTAGCGCGTCCACAAGGGCTTGGTTACCGGAGGGACCGCGCGCATTTTGCCTAGCAGCACGATCTTTCCTGCCAGCTTGCCTTTGTATTGGTCAAAATCCTTCTCATCCTGAATATTGACCTGCACCACATCGCCCGTCACGGGTCCGTTGGTCGAGGGCGACCACGGTGTCGCCTGTGCGATGAACACTGCTGGGTCGGGTGTCACCATTCGGACCCAGGTGTTCTCCTGCTCCCAGCCGGAACCGAAGTTTCCCCAGGATTCCAGATGGGCATTCACGCAACCCATGGCGGTCAACTGATCCTGGGTCCACTTATTGGCCTTGGCCATGCTTGGCGAGCCGGTCAGACGCTGGCCGATATCGTCATCGAGCGCACTGGCGTAGTCCATCACATGCGAGTGGTTGAATCCCTGGTCCATGATGCGCTGGTACATGTCCAAATTGATCGATTCGGTAGGCGGCTGCGCACCTTGCGGCATGGAAACGGAAACTGGCTCCGCGCTGCGAGAGCCGCGCATCGGCTTCGGGCGTTGGGCGACGGCAGGCAGGCAGAGAAGCGGCAGGCTGGCGAGCGCCAGAATTGAGGTTTCAAAGCGATGAGAGTGAATTGCATTCACTGCGCTTTTCCTCCAGAAGAATTGAGAAGGGCAAGCATAGCAGAGCGCGGAAGCGACTTGCTACACGTTTCTTTCGATTGTTCTCAACGTAGACGAAGGAGCAGGCAAATACACGCAGATTAGGCGCGAAGCGGAAAACTCGAGACGCGCCGCGCAAAATTTATGGGCTAAACCAGCTTCTCACCGGTCAATTTTTCGAGCACGTTGACGGGCGCGTGTTCCGGGGCCACCATTGCTTCCGGCGCGATGAGATACGTTTGTTCCAGCGCGTATTGGCCGGCGAGAACAGCGTGCGGCACCATGTCGGTGTAGACCATCCAACTGGAGCCGGGCGGGAAAAACCACGCCTCCTGCTTGCCGCGTGCCTGATAGTCCGCATTTTCTTTCAGAAAATTGTGGAAGCGCATCATGAAGTCGTCATATGGAGAGCGTTTCAGTGCAGGGATCGCGCGCCCCAGACCAATTCCACAGGCGACCTTGGCCGTAACGCGCATCAACGTGCTTTGTTCGCGTGGAAACGCAATCAGGTCCGGCGCGAATTGCGGCATCAGCTCGCGAAATGATTCGCCGGTGATCCAGTCGCGCGTCTTTACTGGGTGAAGATTGTTGAAGAAGCGCAGAATCCGTGCGCCATGGGTAGGGCGTGTGGGAAAAGCATCCGTATGCATCAGATCGTTGCGGCGGCGCAGGGAAAGATCGCGGCCCTGCTCCTCCTGTGGGCGAAAACTGCCGTAATCCAACCGCCAGCGCGATTTGTAAGGTGCAAGGAAATCCGCCAGAAATGCCGTCGCGTGCTGCGAGTACTCCCGCAAAATGCGATGCAGCCGTTCGCTAGCGGCAGAATCGGCGCCTTTCACGTCCGCACCGGAGACGCGATCCACAGCGGGCTTATACGCAAGGTTCTTGTGTAATCCGCTGCTGGTCTGCTCCAGCGTCAACAGAAACCGCAGGTCTTCGTCAGGCAACGCAATCGGCGTCTGCGGGAAGAAGAGGATGTTGCCCTCTTCTAATTGCCGGCACCAGGAATACGCCTGACGTTCCGATTGTGGGCGTCCGTTCGGCAACGCTTCGCGCGGAATGGTCACCATGCCCATGAATGGTGGGCCGCTACTCCGCGCCAGCGATTTTACGGCGTGCCCATGAGGTGAGCAGATATCCCAGACTCACCAACAAGGCCAGCACGCCCACCGGCGCGGCGATATAGAGGTAGCTGATGTTCAGGTTCTGCAATGAGCGCCCGGTCGCCGAATCGTAGATCGCCACGCCGATGATCGCGAAGAAGAAAGTGATAAAAAAGGCGATGAATCCGCACGCTGCGCCGATCATCACTCTGGCGATCAGGCCGAGCCGTCCGATCGGAATGTTGAAAACTGTTTCGCCGCCGGGTTTCTGCGCGGGAGAAGCGGTCGCGGCGGAAAGGTTCTGTGCACTCGTCATCGGCAATCCTGCAGTTGCTGCCCTCAGCTAGAATACAGGTTTATGCTTGAAATCGCCCAGCCAGACTTGAAACCCGCGCTCGATGTGGCGCGCTCCGCATCCGTAGAACAGGCGTCGAATGGCATTCGCTATGGGACCTACGGCGACACACAGCTTTCCGCAACGCAGATCGAGCAGATGGTCGAGGCAGTGCCCCAGACCGTGGCGGCGGCGCTTCGTAGCAAAATGTACTACTTCGTACCGCTGACGGTGCCCGACTCGAGCGACGACGACAACGGCCGAGAGGTGGAGCCGTTCGACGCGAGCAAAACCATGATCGCGCTCAACGTCACGACCGAACTGAGCGATCGCGCCGTCTGCCATCGCAATATCACCGTCGATGCGACCGACTACGTTTTTATTTCGACCCGGCTGATGCAGGACCGCTTTGCGCTGGCGTTCGAGTTTTACATCAATGCGGGTCATCATTTTGTCGATGCCGTCGGCGTGCCGGAAAGCTTCTCTCGTCTGGCGTGGTCGCAGGTCGAAGCAGGCGCGCGCGGCGAAACCAGTCAGGATGCGTGGGAGCAGCGCGCGAAAGCAACGGGACAGCCCGAGCCGCGCGCCGTGGATGGCGCGCCGGCCTCCCGTAGCCGGCCATCGCGAGGCTCGGCTGCACGACGGAGCGGGGAGACACCAGTTCCGACCGCAGTTGTCGATGAGAAGGCGCGGTCGGAATATTTTGAAGCGGCGTTCGCCGATGCCATAGCGATCTATCTGCTTTCACTCACCGTCGATTTCGATTACAGCGAACTGCGCGAACGCGAATATCCACTGCTGGCCGCTTCCGCGCTGGCCGAACGGCTCAAACACGTAGCGCAGCTTTTCCCTCCTAACCCCGGAAGCGAATTTTCCATCCGCTATCGCCGCCGCAACGGCTGAGGAACACCGCGTCGTGCGCCTCACAGGCTGTACTGAGCTCGGCGAAGGACCCGGATTTTTCGGAAATGGGCGAGAATGTATCTCAGATGTTCCTCCGCCGCTTCCAGTAAAATCGGCGCATGATTGCACATCTTCGCGGACGGCTGCTGTCAAAGACTCCGCAGAGCGCAGTGGTTGAAGCCGCCGGCGTTGGCTATGAAGTCTTCATCAGCATCCCCACCTTTACGGCGTTGCCCGCGGAAGGCGCGGAAGTGGCGCTGCTGATCCATACCCATGTCCGCGAAGACGCGCTCGCATTGTTCGGCTTCACTACGCCGGCAGAAAAGCGGCTATTTGAGAAGCTGCTGGGCATCAGCGGCATCGGGCCGAAGCTCGCGATCACGGTGCTGAGCGGGCTGCCATCAGAGCGACTCATTGGCGCCATCCACGGTCAGGACCACGCAACTCTGACGCGCATTCCGGGCGTGGGAAAGAAAACCGCCGAGCGAATCGTACTGGAACTGAAAGACAAGCTGCAGGACCTGGGCCCAGCTCCCGTCGCCGGCGTTGCCACGCCAGTTTCAGAAGACGTACTTTCGGCATTAGTCAATCTAGGCTATCAACGGGCGGCGGCGCAGAAGGGCGTCGAGTCTGCGATCGCGCGCGATGCAAATGCCGGCAAGGATTTCGAATCGCTGTTCCGCTCCGCCATGGCTGCGATGAAATAGAACGGGTCCCACAAACCAAAGGTGCAATCTTGAGCGAAGCGAGGAATTTCACGTTTGGCCGGCAAACAGCAGGTTCCTCGGCTTCGCTGCGCTCCGCTCGGAATGACAAATCCTCTTATGAGACCGCCTTTAGGCGTGCGTTGCGCGACATAGTCGCACGCTCTCACGCGGAACTCGCGGACTGTTTCTCTTGCGCTGCGCACTCCAGGGTTGCATTGATCTCCGCGCCCAGCAGCAGCATCAGGCCGCTGACATAAAACCACGTCAGCAGCACGATGACGGTCCCGAACGATCCATATAGGACTGCGTAGTTGTTGAAGAAGTGCAGATAGACGCGGAACCCGATTGATACGCCTAGCCAGCCCGCAATTCCGGCGACGGCGCCCGGAGAAATCCATCTCCACTTATGCCCCTTTCTGTCTGGCCCCCAGTGATACGTAAGGGAAAAGACAAGAGACAGAAAAAACAGTGCCGCAACGAGCCGAATAACGCCCCACGCGATCAGGATGGTGCCGTTCGTCAGCCAATCGTTGGCCACAATCTTCATTACATAATCGCCCACCAGGAGAAGAAGCATCGCGCTGAAGACCAGGACAAAGATCGCCAGGGTCAATAGCATTGCTACCAATTTCGCTCTCCAATAAGGCCTCGTTTCCCTGACGCGGTAGACGACGTTCAGAATGTTTTGCGCCGAAGACATTCCGTAGGTGGCCGACCACAACGCCACGAGCGCGCCAAAGAGCAGCTTGCCTGAGTCGGAGGCTCGCGTTGTGCTGGAAAAAGCCGCCTCCACCATGCCGAAGGCTCCCGGTGGGATCACCTTACCCAGGTACAACATTAGTTCAATGTTTGCTTGTGTTTTGGTGCTGGCGAACATGCCGAACATCGCCGAGATAAAGATGAGGGCTGGAAACAATGCAAACAGAAAATAATACGCAAGCTCCGCCGCTCGGTTAACGATGTCGTCATCGTTGACCGAGTTCCAAAGCCGAACGATAAATCCGCAGAACGACAATCCTTGCAATGAAAATCCGGCCGGCCTCGCCGTGGGCACCTGTGCTCCCACTAGATTTCTGTTCGCTAGCTCTGCCACTTCGTCCGTCCGCTGGTCCTGGGTCGCCGGGGAAGCGCTGGAACCGCCTTCAAATTACGATGCAGTGTTTGAATGTTACAGCTACACGTGCAGATAACGATCATTCGCGACCTCAATGGTTTGCCACAGATCTAGAGACAAGAAAATTTGATCGGTATCATGCAGCCTGACAGAGGTCCGCAGCATCTCAACTTCGGTTCGGTATGGCAGCAATTCGGAAGTAACTACATGCTTGTGAAGAAGGGGTACAAATTCTGTTCAGGAGTACGATCATGACGATGAAAAATTGGATTAGCGGCGCGGTTGTATTCGCAGTTCTCTCACCCGGCGCGATCTTGTTTGCTCAACAGCCGGTCCAGAACATCGACCGTCAGAAACATCCGAGCCTGGCCGAAGCGCAGGCAGCGATTGGGCAGGCGTACCAAAAGGTCGAAATCGCCCAAAGATATCATAAGGAACACCTGGGCGGTCATGTCCAAAAGGCCAAGGATCTCCTTGCCCAGGCCTCGCAGGAGCTGAAGATGGCCGCGGACTACGCGAACCAGCATCCGAAGTAAGACGGCACCGAAGTGGTTCTCCCGAAACGTCTCTTCCGCGCCGTTTCCCTCGGCATCGCGCTCAGGGTTAGTGTGTCCAAAAAACAAATGCTCGTGGGTGGGCAAGCTTCGGTAAAACTGCTATTGGAAAGCGGTTCTCTTAGCTGGAAGCGAACTCGCTGCGACTGCGGCCGGTTCAAGCACCAGACATACCTTCCTGGTACGGCTGAACGCGATGTCCGCAGGAAGAGGACCGCCCAAGCAGGAAGACGACGCATCGACAGGAACAATTTTTCCATCTTTGCCAGTGAGGAGTTGTGCAAATAGATCATTTCTAACAAAGAATCTCTTGCCATTCGCACTGACAATCGAATAGTCGTTCAAGAGATTGCTGTTATAGGCATTCTGATAGATTGCCCACAGCGAATGAGTTTCGAAGGCATCCGGCCGTGTTTTGTGAAAATACTGTCCGAAGTAGGACCATCCATGTTTCGCGAGCTCCGGATTGGACAGGAGCGCGGAATCTAGTATTCGGAGGTGTTCGCCGTAGAGCGCAGACCCTCCTACATCCGGTAGCATCACCGGCAATGTCTGCTTATGAAGCGCGTTGCGAATCGCGTCGGCGCCGAGTGCATATCGGCGAACCTCTTCTATACTCACAGTCGGTTTCGAGGCATAGATGACAACGATAAACCAGAGGCAAAACTGCCACGCAACGATGCCGCCCAAAAGGTGGATAAAACGCGCTTTGTTAGCCAGCGCACTTCTGCAAAGAGCGGCGATGGCAATGAGAAGAAAAGGGAGCATTGGGACAATCATTCTTCCCGAGTAGCCCCAATCTTTGCCGATAATCCAGGCCACCCCAAATGCACCGAATGAGAGCGTCCAGACGGCTTTGCTGACGCGGTTCAGCGATGCCCATTCAATGTGTTTCCTTAATAACCCGTTGGCGGTAACCACAAAGGCAATCAGCAGGGGAATACCCAACGCGGAGAAAAGTACCGAAATGGCTGAGACACTCTCTCCCCACCAAAGTGTTAAGGATTTCTGGCCGTGCCAGCGGCTGTAGGGCGGCCACTCCTTTGCATAGACTGTGTTTGGCATCCACACTCCAAACGTGTGATGCCGCCAGAGTTCCAGAATTCCAAAGCTGACCAGCGTTCCGGCGGCTAGGATGAACAAGCCACGATGAGAGGGTCTGCCTGCGCGATGATCTCCGTCAAAATACAGCCCAATTGCGAGAAGCAAGAGCATAAGAGGAGACTCGAAGCGTGTTGCTAAAAGTAGTGTGGCGATACACCAACCGAAGATCAGACATCCAGTGCCTCCTCGCAATCGAGTCAGAACATAGAAAAGAGAAATGGTCAGTAACATGGCTAAGTTCATTTCCATGCCATTCTTAACTTCGAGAAAGGACGTGTAACTGAATGCGAGCATCAGAGTGCAGCCCAGCGCGGCTTTCTCGCTACCTGCCAGTTGTTCGCACGCGACCCGAAAGAACACTGTCAGAGCCAAAACCAGGGAGAGCGCAGATGCGCATTTCATCCAGATCAAAATGACATCTGGATTATTGGAAAAGAAGCGGGCCACGGTCAGTAACAGAAACCATGTGAGCGACGACATTCCCTCGACCGTTGGTGAGCTTGGGGTGAGCGCTATCCGGCCTGTATCTGCGTAGGTCCGAGCATATGCAGCCAAAATGGCGCCATCGTCCCAGGACTCTCTCAGGCCGTGAAGAGCGAAGTATAGGGAAAACGCAATCGGAATGAGAACGACTGTGATCCAAAGTAGTCTCACTCGTCGATCCACTGGATCACAAGGTGCGGCGCTAGAGCCGCCAAGAATCTGTTCTTGTCCTTCTCCAGAAAGTGCTATGTTCTCGGTTTCCGCTTTGAGTTGCGTTTTTGTGGGTGCCATCTCGCCCTCGCTGAACGGAAGATTGATTCCTGAAACTCCGAGCTGTATTGAGACACTTTGGAAACTACGCTAATCCGTTAGCTAAGCCTGTGGCGGGAAGTATAGGGCAACGAACGAGAGATAATCTACAGCGTTTTACTGAATCACGTTCGGTTGCAAGCTATTTTCCGATGCAGAAGGTGGAGAAGATCAAATTCAGAATGTCATCGGCGGTGGTTGCGCCGGTCAGCGCATCTAGACTTCGCAGCGCAGCGTACAAGTCAAGCAGCAACATCTCGTGCGGCACATTCCCTCTGACCGCCGCCTCGGCGGCCTGCAATGCATGTAGAGTTTCGGTCACGCCCTGCTGCTGGCGCAGATTTGTCATCAGGCCGGCTTCGGATTCGTTTCCGGCGCCGCGCATCGTCTGTAGGATTGCCGCCTGAAGCGCGGAAACGCCTTCGCCAGTGAGTGCGGAGGTCCCAATGGGCGCCGCGAGACCCTCGAACGACTGCTGTTTCTCTCCACACGCACGTCCTGGCGGCAGGTCTATCTTGTTCACCACCACAATGACGCGCCGGTCGCGCGTTTGTTGCAGCAACGCGGCCTCATCCGATGTCAGTGCGTCGGCCGTTGCATCCAAAACGAGCAAAACGACATCCGCATCGGCGAGCGCCTCTCGCGATTTTTGAATCCCCATCCGCTCGGCTTCGTCTTGCGAGGAACGAAGGCCCGCCGTGTCGATGAGATTGAGCGGAATCCCGCCAAGTGAGACGCGCTCCGTGACAAGATCGCGCGTAGTGCCTGGAGCGGCGGTCACAATGGCGCGTTCGCTCTGCACCAGACGATTGAAGAGCGAAGACTTGCCCGCATTTGGACGGCCTACGATGGCAAGCGAAAATCCATCGCACACCACGCGGCCGTATGCAAAGGAGGCGGCCAGTTCCCGCAGGGGCTCGGCAACCGCCGCGAGCCGAGACGCGATGGTTTCAGCGGGCATCAGGTCGATGTCGTCCTCGGCAAAATCAATTCCGGCTTCGAGCGCGGCGATCAAATCAACGAGCGCCTGCTTCACCGGCCGAATACGACGGGACAGCGCGCCTTCCATTTGTTCGGAAGCAATCTTCGCCTGATAGAGAGTCTGCGCGTCGATGAGGTCGCGCACGGCCTCGGCCTGCGTCAGGTCAATACGCCCGGAGAGAAATGCGCGCTCGGTGAATTCTCCCGGACGCGCCAAACGCGCGCCGCGTTCAACACACGCGCGAACGAGATATTCCAGAATCACCGGCGAGCCGTGCGCGGCGATCTCTATGAGGTCTTCTCTGGTGTAGGAATTCGGCGCTTGAAAGAAAGTGACGACGGCTTCGTCGAGACGCTTCGCGGAGCGGCCTTCTTCGCTGTCAGAATCTAAAATATCCGCGATCTGTGCCTGCGCGTGGGTAAGCGAATGTCGCAGCCGCAGCAGGCTCGATGCGATCTCGACCGACCGCGCACCAGAGAGCCGCACGATTCCGATCCCACCGCGCCCCGGCGGCGTCGAGATGGCGACGATCGTGTCCTGCTCGACAGCACTGTGGTCTGGATTGCCGGGTGTCGGTGCAGGATGCTGAGTCACAAATTGATTTTATGGGCCACGCGAAGGACTTCGCATTTCGCCGGGTAAGCAGCAGGTCCCTCGACTCCGCTACGCTCCGCTCGGGATGACAAATCTAGTTATGAGAACGCCTTCTATCCTCTGCCGAAGGTACGCGCGCGGGAAACTCCGGCGGGGCGGGATGGCTGCGGTTCCCAGTTTTTGGGATAGACGACGACATAGCGCCGCATACCTTCGCCGCTGCTTTCGCTGCGGAGATCGTCGTAATTTTGGAACGCCAGATGCAGCATGCGGCGTTCGCGGGAATTCATCGGTGCAAAGTTGTACGGCTGACCGGTGTGCCGCACCTGCTCCGCAGCGGTATCGGCGGCCATGCGCAGCTCTTGCGCCCGCATTGCTTTATAGCCGCGGGCATCGAACGAAATCAGGCCGTGCTCTTCCGGCTCCAGGCGCAGGGTTTTGGCGGCGATGTGTTCGAGCGAACGCAGCAGCTCGGCGTGGCGCTCCAACACCAGGTCCACATCCGGGCCTGCCATTTCGACGTAAATTTCGCGTGTCTCGAACTTGTTCGGGTCCGCGGCCCCTGCGCCCGCAGTGATGCGATATTTCAAGCGCAGACCGCCGATGCCGGTCAGCACCTTCAACAGCGCGTCTATTTTTGCAACTGCGACTCGATAATCTTCAATCGGCATTTTTCTTCCGCGTGTCTTTCCGGTTGTTGAGATGGGAACGCTCGAAACAGCGAAACATCATCGTCGGGCCAGCGCCGGGGGGCGACTACCCTTTTTTTTCATCGCCCGTTTCAGTTGTATATCGCGCAACTCCTTGCCCAGCTTGGTGCGATTGATGATCATCTGCTGGCCCACGCCGATCAAGTTGCTGCCGGCCCAGTAGAGCGCAAGTCCGGAGGCATAGTGCCAGGCGATAAATCCGCTGAATAGCGGCATGGTGAACGCCATCATCTTCTGCTGCTGGGCATCGACACCAGGAGAAGGCGTGAAGAGTTGGTAGAAAAACGTCGTCGCCACCAGGACCACCGGCAGGATGTGATACGGGTCCGCCGTGGAAAGATCGTGCAGCCAGTACCAGTGCGCATTGCGCAGCTCGATGGCATTCTCCAGCATTTCGTAAAAGGCCCAGATCAGCGGCAACTGGATCAGCATCGGCAGGCAGCCGCCAAACATGTTGACGCCTTCCTTTTTGTACAGCTCCTGCATCTCCTTGTTCATGTCCTGCTTGCGCGGGTCGTCGAACTTGTATTTCTTGTATCTCTCCTTGATGGCGGTCATCTGCGGCTGAATGCGCTGCATCTTGATCGACGACTTCATCATGGTGAAGCGCGTCGGGAACATCGCGAGCGTCAGAATTACCGTCACAATCAGGATTGCCCAGCCCCAGTTCGGCACAATGTGCGCATGCACCCAGCTGAGAAGATAAAACAGCGGCTTGGCGACGATGGAAAATACGCCGTACTGCACCAGCGGCACCAGGTTGCGCCCGTTCGCTTTGCCGTCGGTGCCCGTCGCTTTAATGGAGCGCAGCACGCTCAACATTTTTGGCCCTGCGAAAATACGGACGGAGGTCGTTCCCGTCGTCGAACCCACCGCCGCGCCCAGCACAGGTTGCGGCGCGGTCTTGCCGTTGGGTTCGGTCGGGTCCTTGGGCACCTCCATGGTGTTGCGAATCCCTACGAAGGTACTGGCCGCCGGATTTTGTGGAAGAAAGATTGCAGCAAAGTATAGATCGCTGACCCCGCCCCAGCCGAGCGGGCCGGTCTGCATCTCGCCATCCACTACTTTCTTCGGAGCCGTGGTATCGACGCTGTTTTCCGTGGCACGATCCAGCTTCTGGTAGGACGAATAATCCCTCACCTCTCGCTGATCGCCGAACCCCGCAGGCCACGCGAGCTGCGCATTTACTGGCTGACCATCCCGCGTGACCGTCACATCGGCGCGAATCACATAGCTATTGTCGAAATGAAATACCTTGCGAACGACCAGGCCGCCCGCAGAATATTCATAGGTCAACTCACTTGGAGCCGTCAGATTGCCAGTTGCCGAGGGGACATAGAGCGCATTTGCCATTTGCAGGCGCAGGTTCGCGTCCGGGGAATAGAGCGACAGTGGATAGCCGAATTGTTTCGCTGCGGCCGCGTTGACCAGGTCGAGCGGTTTGTCCGCGTAATCTGTGTACTTCTTCAATATCCACGAGGTGACGTGGCCGCCGCGATTGCTGAACGTGATTCGGTATAGTTCATTCTCGACGATTGTGGTGCTTTCGCTAGCCGCGGCAACCTGCGGAACGGCTGAGGCTGCGGGAGATGCGGCTGCGCTGTTCGGCGAATTTGGATTCGCGGCCCCGGCCATTGCGGTCGGCGCATTGGATGGAGCCGTCGGCTGAGTTGTGACAGTTTTTGCTGGAGCGGTGGCGGCAGGCTTCTTGGGGCTAAAAAACTCTATGCCCAGCAAGATTGCCAGAAACACCGTCGTAAAGATCAGCAGCGAGCGCGAGTCCTGCTTGCCGCCGCCCTGCTGATTGGGATTCTTATATTCGGCCAAGGTGCTTCCTGTTACGTTTTGATTTCCGCCAAGGCAAATTCAGCGCTGACCACTACGGACACTTCCGATGAAAAAGGCCTGTACCGAATCCCCAGATGTTCCGTGTGAGCGGATGACCGTTCGCCAGCTCCACGCGTCGGGTCGACCGGCATGGTTCGTGCGGTTTGCGGGTAGTTCCATCTTACCGGTTTTGCCGCCGGCTTGCAGTGCAGATCAAGGTTCATGGCACCGGATCGAAGCCGCCGCGTCCGCCGCTCCGGCTGAATGGATGGCAGCGCGCCACTCGCCCCAACGCCATCACCGTGCCGCGAAGCCAGCCATATCGGGCGATGGCAATCGCCGCATATTCCGAACACGTGGGAAGATAGCGGCAACCACCGCGCATCGGAAAGAGCGATCCTCCCAAGGCATGTATACCAGGCGAAACCCAGCGCTTATAAACGTTCGCCAGCGATTCCACGCGGGCCGCGCGGCGCTCCTGTTCATCGCGCATGAGGGGAATGTTCATCGCGAGATTTCGTCTCCATCGCCGCCTGGATCGCGCGGAATGCGTGCCGAACATCGCGCTCAATCTGCGTGAAATCTGCTTCCAAAACAGTGCGCCGGGGATGCAGAATCACATCCGCGCTGACGGACAATTCCGTCCGATGCAGGCGGACGGCGGCGCGCATGCGCCGCTTGATGCGATTGCGTTCGACGGCATTCCCTAGGACGCGGCCCGCCGTCAGGCCGATCCGCGCGCCCGATTGCGAATCGGCAATCGATAATGGATTGCGGCGGACGCCAGATCCTTCGCGCTTATGCGAAGGATCGGATAAAGAGGAGTCGCGCGTGGCGAAGAAATACGTCATCAGGGGCAGCGACTGCCGTTTCCCTTCGCGATACACGCGTTGATAGTCGGCATGCTTCCGCAGCCATGTTTCGCGCGAACGCGCGCCAGTCTGCTTCCGAGTCGGAATTGCCGTTTGGCTTGGCATCGCGCACCTTATCTCTCCATTGTCGCGCTGCAGCGCTCCGGAAATGCTAGAAATGCTTCCCGACTGGATTGGCGTGCGAAATAGGGGATTGTTAGCCGGAATTGCCGCTCTCTTACGCTATGCGCTAACGGCGGGCGCATTGGATAGGGCGCCCGATGTTCTGTTACCGGTTGAAAACGCTCTAATCGCGGTATCCGGGGCTTACGGAGACGCGCTTGCGGCCCTTGGCACGGCGTCGCGACAGCACGGCCTGACCGGCTTTGGTCTTCATTCGGGTGCGAAAGCCATGCGTCTTGGCGCGGTGGCGGCGGTTCGGTTGAAATGTGCGCTTTGGCATGGAAGTGCGCTCCTAAAGAGAGAAATCGTATAAAGACAGCAAACCTTGAGTATACCGGAGGCTCGCAGCCGACACAAAATTTCTTCGGTCCAATGTATATCATGTCGAATAATGGGCGCGGGCCGATAGCCCTGCTTCTTTCGCAGCGCAGCAGAATCAAATCTTTTGAGCGGTGACCACACGGGAGAATATTGCAATGAGTTACGTAGCGGATGCGAAGCGGTATGAGAGCGCGGAATTCCGGCGGTGCGGGCGGTCTGGAATCGTTTTGCCGCCGATTTCGCTCGGCCTGTGGCAGAACTTCGGCGGCGTAGATGTGTTTGAAACCGGCCGCGCCATGATTCGCCGCGCCTTCGACCGCGGAGTGACCCATTTCGACCTCGCCAACAATTACGGCCCTCCCTATGGTTCGGCGGAAGAAAATTTCGGTCATATTCTGCGCAAAGATTTCCGGCCGTACCGGAATGAACTGGTGATCTCATCGAAGGCTGGATGGGACATGTGGCCAGGGCCGTACGGCATGGGCGGCTCGCGCAAGTACCTGCTGGCGTCGCTCGACGAAAGCCTGCAGCGCATGGGCCTGGACTACGTGGACATTTTCTATTCCCACCGGCCATCTATGGATGTGCCGCTGGAAGAGACCATGGGAGCGCTCGCGCAGGCGGTGCGGCAGGGCAAGGCGCTCTATGTCGGCGTTTCCTCCTACGACCCGGATCGGACGCGAGAAGCGGCGAAGATTCTGCGCAGCGAAGGTGTCCCGCTGCTGATTCACCAGCCGTCCTACTCGATGTTGAACCGCTGGATTGAGAAAGAATTGCTCGGCACACTGGAGGAACTCGGCGTGGGCTGCATCGCGTTTTCTCCGCTGGCGCAAGGGCTGCTCACCAACAAGTATCTCCACGGCGTCCCGGAAAATTCGCGGGCAAAAGAGGAGGGTTCCTTCAGCAAATCTTTCCTGAACGAGAAAAATCTGGCCCATGTGCGGGCGTTGAACGAACTGGCACAGAGCCGCGGGCAGTCCCTCGCGCAGATGGCGATCGCATGGGTGCTGCGCGACCCACGAGTGACCTCCGCCCTGGTTGGCGCGCGCAATGTGGAACAGCTCGACAACTCACTCGACGCGGTGAAGAATCTTCACTTCACGGACGCGGAGCTGAAGACCATCGATCTCCACGCGCAAGATGGCGGAATTGATATCTGGAAAGGCGCTCGCGTGGGGACGGAATAGGCTGAAACTGCGGCGCAGCGGTGGCGCGTCAGATGACTCGCAGCAGCAGCAGAATAATGATAATGAGCAGGAGCAGGCTGATGCCGCCGCCGCCGTAGTAGCCGATGCCCGGCCCCATGCGATAGCCCCCGAATCCGAAAATCAACAGCAAGACAATCAGAATGATCAGCATCGGTTTCTCCCGGCGGAAGGAACTCTCCGCGAACCACAGTATAGCGGCGAAGCGGCTTGCCGGCGATGGATTTAATTTCCACATGAAAGCAGGCTTTTTCTCCGGTCTTCGGCATCTGTCGCCCGGCGGTTTACGCGCCAAATCCCTGGCGGTAACGGATCGGCTCGTGCAGGTAGAGGCGCTTGATCAGGACCCAGATCGGGATTGTTCCCTGGCGCGAAACCGGGAGGGCGGCGCTTTCGCGGAAAGACGGCGGTTTAGCGGCATTCGTACTTCTTTCGTCGCGCCGTTTAACGCTTTGGCCGCCGCCTGCGTGGAACTTCGTCCCGTCCGTGAACTGCTGTTATTGGCAGATCTCGCACCTGGGCCCATCGTTCCCACTGTTGTGCAGTTCGCGCTGTGAACGCCAGAGAAAGTTGCTTCGCGTCCACAGTTTCAAGTTGCAGCTCCTCCTGGAGCCGCTTGAGGAAGTGTGGTTCAAGTGCTGCAACCGCGACCCAGCCTTGTCGTGCGGGATACATGCTGTAGTGGGCTGACCCTCCACCTAAGATGCCGTCGGGGGCCGTCAGACCATAGCGCAGAGGGGCAGCGAAGTCCGCCGCGACATTCTCTATGACTACTTCCGTGTAGAAGCCGGTCCGAAACTGTCGACGCAGAAGAAGCAGGCCAAGAGCAGCACTCACAATGCGTTCGGCACTGGCCAAGTCTGCCGAAAGGGTGTTTGGCATGTGCGGAGGGACAACGAGACCGACTCTCGCCTGATAGTTCAGGTCGTGTCCGGCAAGGTTCTGTCGCTGTGAAGCATGACCTACAAGAGCGACATGGCAAAGCGCGGAAAACTTCGCATGCAAGTCTTCCCAGCCAAGAGAGAGACGTCGCAATGCTGCCGGACGGGTCGCCGTCAGCAGCAAATCCGCGTGAGAAAGCAGTTTGTCGAGGCGCTCACGGCCGGTGGTTTGCTTGAGATTCAAGCGGACAAGCTTCTGCCCACGAAGCAACTCGCTGTACCACTCGTAGCAGTATTCACTCAGCGGGTCGCCGTTAGGAGGTTCGATCTTTACCACTTTCGCCCCTAACTCCCGCAACCTTGCTGCAGCCACAGGACCCGGCACATTGACTGCCGTTGTGACAATGCGGAAATCTCTCAACGGGAGGTTCGATTTCACGGTGCCCCGATTGTTTGGCATCTTCGGATGAACTACTTTCACCTGGCGAAATGATAGAAATGGTTCATTTGACGACTGCGCACTCCGGATGATCCAGGGTTCCGCTCACTCGGATAGGAAACTTCAGCTTGCCATCTTTTACCTTGGCGCCCTTAAATAATTTGGCGTACATATTGGTGAAAAATCCCTGTTTTGTCGCGATCGTGACTACGCCCCGATAATCCATTGCTCCGCTCCCTACGACCGACGTGCTTCCCGACCCATCCGCATCGATGCCGTAAAAATCGATGCCGATCTTTTTGCTATAGACGCGGCGATTATGCAAGTCCACGTCGCCGGCAAACGTGGAAAACGCCGATACCGGCAAAGCGTCCGTGCCGGGATTACGCAGCCGCTTCATCTCCATCATCGTCTTGTTGCGATTGAGCACGGGAAATTCACCTTTGCGGATGGTGACGGTGCCGGTTCCATAGATGTCCGCCAGCGGATTGGCAGTGTACTCGATCGTTCCGCCGACCTTGACGTTCGCTTGCATCATTCCCGTCAGCTTTGCGGGGCCTTTGAGGGGAGCAGACTGAAATTCCGCAAGCAGGTAGGGAACGCCGACACCGCTCACAGTTACAGCGCTATCAAAGGTCGTGTACTTTCCGCCGAAATTGAACGAAAAATCTCCAGTAGCCTCTCCTCGATACGTCTTCGAACGAAAGTTCTTGAGAGTGAACCGCCTGGGTGAAACTCGAAGCTGCGATTGAAGGTCGGTGGTATGAATGTCACCGAAGGCAGCGTAGCTTGCCGAAAGGTTGCCCTGAATTGCCTTGAAAGTACCCGGATGTTGATGGGCGTGCAGTTCGATCTGATCGAGCTGGGCGGAGAAATCGCGCACCTGAAGTACGATTGGACCCGGCGCATCCGACGGGTCGATTAGGGTCGATCCCAGCAACACCCCATCCTTGATCTTCACGTTGGAAATCTCTTCCAGATTGAGGCGGGTCGGCTGATTCTTTTTAGCGGAGGGGTTCTGAAAGTTCCAAAGACCATCCGGATCGGAAATGAAATTCATGAGGGGCTTGTCCACGATCAGGGAGCGAACGGCAATCTGGCCATGGAGCAGAGGTCCCCAGGCAATCATCGCGTCCATTTGCGGTACTTTCAGAAAGTAGCCGGGCGGAAACGGCTTTGGGTTCTTAACGCCAAGGTCGTAGAGGCGAACCGACAGCGGCAGCAGACGGACCGATACATGCCGCACTTCGATCTGCAAACCGGTTCTTTTTTGCGCGTAGGCAAGCGCGCGAGGAAGATAGCGATCAGGGGCGTGTACCGCGTAGATGGCAATGACGACGAGCCCAAGCAACACGCAAGCCGTGGCGGCCAGCCCGATCTTTAGACCTTTCGTCATCCAATCCACAGATTACTTGCCTGGTTTGCTTTTCCGCGATCGTTCGGGCCGAATGAATTCAGTAGAACGGCCATGGCACTACTAGAAGCAAACGGTGCGAAGGAATTTCGCGGCTCTGCCGACAAAACAAAATATCCTTTCGGCTTCGCAATGGGCAGTTCGCCTTCACAAAGCCGAAAGGATCGGAACGACAGCCTGGTTTAGGACACTATTTCTCTGCAACCGCAAAGTGCGCTTAACGCCGACCGACGGCGAAGTCCGCGCGGCAGCCGCGGTCCACCCAGACGCCGCGACGGTCGAAACCCCAGGTAGTGTCCTGAACGCAAGGGGAGCCACTACGCTGGTTTACCATTCGCACGCCGCCGCGTGTGTCAGCGGGACAATAATTTCGCTTGCCATTGTTGGAGGAGCAGGTGATGATGTTCCGTCCCGGCATCGGTCCCGGTCCGGGCATTGGTCCAGGGCCGTATCCGCCGCCGACACGAACGATAAAGTCTGCACGGCAGCCGCGGTCTACCCAGATGCCGCGCCGGTCATAGCCCCAGGTGCGACCCTGAATACACGGAGAACCGCTGCGCTGGTTGACCATATCTACCCTTCCGCCAGTAGCAATAGGGCAAAAATGCCGGCGGCCATCGTCGGACGCACAGGTGATGCGGCGCCCGCGTTGCTCTGTAGTACCGCTTTGCGCCCAGGTACGGGAACACAGGCAACCCAGAAGAAGGAAAATTGCCGTGAAGAAGAAAACTTTGAACTTGCTCATGAAGGCCCTCCGAAATGGCGCGAATCTGCGTGAGCGCCAGCATACGCTAGTCCCGGTCCGTGCGCCAGTCCCATTGTGGGAGCACAAGAGCGAGGAATCGGTTGCTGGGGAAATGCTTTTTTTTGCCTTCCGCCACGATTATTGCGTCTAAGTTCATTAGGTCGCACATGCCCGGCAAGAGGACGCCGAGGGTAGTCTGCGATAGGACGAGGAAAGATTCACCATATGCCTGCTGGGATACAACAAGCCGATTCCACTCAATGCCCCAAATGCAACGCGAACGGTTTCAATCGAGTTGGACGTAAAGGTCTCCTGGAAAAAACGCTGTATTCGTGGTTCGGCTACTATCCCTGGGCCTGTTACCGGTGCAGGAAGCGAATCATGGTGAAAAACCGGGGAGAACGAAAGAACGATCGGCAATTGCAGTCGGCCGCCTGATCCGAAACTGAGCGGCCCGAGCGCTGCGTTTTTCGTTGACGGCGAAATGTCCTATGGCGCAACATGGGCGCAATGAATTTCCGCATTGCTGGCGCCCTTCTCAGCCTTTCTCTGCTTGCAAGTGCCGCGACCGCCTCTGCTGAAAAGCCGTGGAGTGAGGTGCGTAGTCCGCATTTTCGCGTGCTCAGCGACGGCAGCTCCGCGGACGCACGCCGTGTGGCGCATGAATTTGAGCAGATGCGCTACGTTTTTGCGACGGATTTCCCCCAGTTCCGCCTCGACTCTGGCGCCCCGCTGACCATCTTTGCCGCGCGAGATGAGGAAACCGCCAAATCCCTCGAGCCTTATATGTGGAAAAGCAAGGGCCCGAAGCCGGCGGGGATATTCCATCATGGTTGGGAAAAACAGTACGTCATGGTTCGCCTCGATGCAACCGGGTTGAGTCCACGGATGGAGGTTTATCACGAATATACCCATTCCATCCTGCACCTGAATGCGCATTGGCTGCCCACCTGGCTCGATGAAGGCATGGCGGAGTTTTACGGCTATACGCGATTTCAGGACAAAAAAATCTATATTGGCGCGCCGAGTGTGCGGGCGCCGCTGCTCCACGAAACTCCTATCCCGATTGAAGATCTGATGACGCCGAGCAAGGTGCGCGCGTTCTATCGCGATCCGGACAGGGCGAATATGTTCTATGCCGAATCCTGGGCGCTCGTTCATTACCTGACGTTTGGGCCGAACATGGAATACGGGGCAAAGCTCAATCGTTTCTTTGCCCTGACTCAGCAGGGGCAGCCGCAAAAGCAGGCATTTCAGCAGGTATTTGGCAACTTTGCCGACGTCAACAACAAGTTCGACATCTATATCCGCGCCTTCGCTTTCAATGCTGCGGTACTCAAAGACCCGCCGCAGATCGACGAGAAAACCTTCACCGTCAAGAAATTGACGATGGCCGAGACCTACGCCGAACTGGCGGGCTATCATCTTTGGACGCATGACCTGACGCACGCGCAACCGCTGGTCGACAAAGCGCTGAAGGAAGATCCAAAACTTGGACTTGCGCACGAGGAGGAAGGATTTCTGCTATTTTCCTACGGCAAGGACGGCGTTGCCGCAGATGAATTCTCTCAGGCGTACAACCTCGATTCGACCCTCTACCTCTCGCTATTCGCCAAGACCATGCTCTCGCCGATTGCATCGATGAAAACGTCTGCCGACCAGGCGGCATTCGGCGCCGCGATGGACAAGGTCGCGACGATCAATTCGCAGTTTGCTCCCGCCTACGTGCAACTCGCCCGGTTGGCCGTGCGGCAGAACAACCTGCAGCAGGCGTTTGGCCTATCGCGGCGCGCCGAGGAACTGGAACCCTGGCGCGCTGGATACCACCTGCTGACCGGACAGATTTTATTGCGCATGGGCAAGGGCGCGGAGGCCGCCGGATATGCGCAATACGTCGCGGCACATTGGTTTGGACCGGACCACGATGAAGCCGTCGAGCTTTGGAACCGTATCCCGCCGACGCAGCGCCCGGCCGGTGTAACTCTTGTGGATCAAACGCCCCAGAACACACAGACCGTCCGAGGGACAGTGCAATCCGTCACGTGCGGCGAGATCGGTGCGGATGGAAAAAGAACCCCGCCGACGCTGGTCCTTGCTCATGATGGGCGCCCGCTGACTTTTTTGATGAATGGGCCAGTTGCCGGAGGATTCTCCGATACGCTCTGGTGGGGCGAGGACCACTTCAGCCCTTGCCGTCATCTGGACGGTTTGCGGGCTGTCGTGCGCTACCGGCCCGCGGCTGATGCCAAGTACGCCGGGGATATCGTCGAGTTGAGTGTTTTGGACGATCTTCCCGCAACTGTAAGCGCCAAAGATGTACCCGCGCAGAGCGCCGCGCAGTAGCCCCGCAATCGTTCTAGCTAGGCTGGATGCATCTAACCATTCTATGAAGAACCAACGCTATCGCTGGTGGCATGGGGTCGCTTTTTACGCCGGCGTGCAATTGGCGCAGTTGGCGATTCGGGCGGCGGTTCGATGCGCGAGAGGCGGAGCGACTGCCGCTATTAGCGATGGCGATCGCGAATCGTACCGATCTAGGCGGCTGCCCGTCTACGCGCCCCCGGCCATCGCTTTCCCGATTGCCTGGAGCATCAACTGTGCATCGTTGCTGGCCGGCGGACTGCATGTTCTCAACCTACCGGAAGAGACGGAGGGCCGCGCGGAATTTCTTCGCCTGCAGGCCAGTGCGTGGGCATTGTTCTCACTCTTCAACACCGCACATTTTGAGCTGCGTTCGCCGATCAATGCCGCGCTACTCACCTTTGCCTACAGCGCGGTCACGGTCGCATCGCTGGCTGTTGCATTGCGAAGGATGGAAGATCGAACGGCGGCTTTCTCGGTGGCAACGACAGTTGCATGGCTCGCGCTAGCGAATCCTTTGGCCGTCACCCAGGCGGCGTGGAACCGCGATCCGTTCTGGAATGTCGGCCCGCTTGTAATGCCGCCCCGCGGCTGGGAAAAGTCCGGTAAATAGTCCATACTTATCTGCAACAAAGATTGCAGGAGGTTTTGTGCGCTTAAATTTTGGAGGCAAAATTGGTGTTTCCGCGTTGCTGGCCGCAACGCTCATCTTCTCGCTTGCAATGCCGGGCTTCGCGCCCGCTGTGTTCGCGCAAACAGCCGTTACAGGCGGATTGAATGGCGTAGTCACCGACTCAACAGGTGCTGTCGTTCCAGGCGCGACGGTGACCGTCGTAGAAACTGCCACTGGAGACACACGCGTACTGACAACCAATGGCCGCGGCCTGTACACCGCTCCGTTCCTGAAACCCGGCAGCTATACAGTATCGGCGACAGCCAAGGGGCTTCAGTCCAACACGACTTCAGTGCAGATCTTTGTCAGTCAGCAGTCCGTGTCAAATTTGACGGTCTCGCCCACGGGCAGTAAACAGACCGTGACGGTCAGCGCGAACAATGCGCAGTTGATCGACACGCAAAGTGCCAATCTGACAACGACCTTTACCACGCAACAATTTGAAAACTTGCCGAATCCTGGCGGAGACATCACGACCTTTGCCTTTACAGTACCGGGCGTTGTGGTGAACATAGGCACGGGCGGCAATGGCAATTTCAGTTCCGAACGGGCTTCCAGGCATTTCCAATCTCATCATCCTGAACGGTGCCGACCAGACGGACTCATTCTTCAACGATTCCACGACCGGCGCATCGACGCTCAGCATCGGCGCGTCGGAAATTGCGCAGGCATCTCTGGTGCAGAACGGCTACAGCACGGAGTGGGGACGCCAGGCGGGCGGCGTGGAAACCTACGTCACCAAGAGCGGTACGAATCGCTTCCATGGCCTGTTGAACTACACCTATAACAGTGACGGCCTCAATGCGAACGACTTTTTCAACAATCTGAGTGGTATACCGAAGCCAAAAAGCTGTTTCCCATCAGTACGCTGCCCAGATCGGCGGGCCAATCATCCGCAATAAATTGTTCTTCTTCGCTGACACCGAAGGCATTCGGTACGTGCAGCCATCCACAAGCTACGTCAACTTTCCCACCGTCGCATTCCAGAATACGGCACTCAATACAATTCCCACCGCCAGCGTGCCGCTGTACACGCAGATGTTCAATCTGCTGAAGACATCGCCGTTCTATAGCACGGCGGTCCCGGTGACGACAGGGGGCGGCCCGCTTCAGGATGCGTCTGGCACCCTTGGGTGCGGCTCATATGCTGGTACGCCCGTGTATGGCCAGCCGGGGCATTATTTCGGCGTCGATACGCCATGTATGACGGCAGCGGCGGCCGTGACGCAGCGGCGCATTGACCGAACATATGATCATCGGTCGCGCCGACTGGAACATCAACGACAAACAGAAGCTTTTTGTCCGCATCAGCGACGACCAGGGCTTTCAGCCGAGTTTCCTCAGCGTCGTCAATCCACTGTTGAACGTGGTCGAGCAATCAGCCGATCTGGAACGGGCAACTGAATCACACCTACATTTTCGGTCCGAATGTCACGAATCAATTCGTCGCGTCGGCCTTCTACTATTCGTTGCCATTCGGCCCCGCCAATCTGCAGCAGACGCTGGCGGCTTCGCCCGCGCAGTTCAACAATGGCTCCGATGGCGGCACCAACTTTTCCACTGGGCTGGGTCAGGCCGGCAGGGTCGGTTTCGATTGGGGCAGCAATCCTACAAGCACCAATTCCACCCAGTATCAGTTTGTCGACGACATCTCCTGGCTGAAGGGAAACCACAATCTGAAGTTCGGGGCCAACTTCAAGCGGTATGACGTGACCGACGGTTATCTGACGGTGAACACCTACGCCGGTTATTACACCTTCAATACCCTCGGCGACCTCGCCGGCGGCGTTCTTCCGGGATCGGCCGGTTCCAACTTTCAGCAGACCTTCGACCAGGTCAAGGACGTTCACATCAACGGTTACAACTACGGCATCTACGCGCAGGATGAATGGCGTGCCACGCCACGATTGCTCATTGACTATGGGGTCCGCGTCGACCGCAACGGAAATATTCCGTGCACCACAAACTGCTTTTCGCGCTATCTCGGCGGCTTCCCCCCTCCCAGCAGCGTCACTTTGGACACGCCGTACAACCAGACCATCGCCACCGGCTACGCCAAAGTCTTTCCGTCACTGGAACTAGCCGTCATCCAACCCCGCCTCGGTTTCAACTGGGACACAAAAGGCGATGGAAAATCCGTTCTCCGCGGCGGCGTGGGTCTCTTCGCGGACGCATTCCCCGGCGCGCTGATTGAAAACCAATATCTTACCTTCCCCGTTCAATACGGCGCTTTTGTCGAGGCCGGAAACGTGGCCCAGGGGCCGGGCAGCGCGCCGGCCATCGCCAGCGCCTCCTACAACGTCCTGGAGAGCGGATTTTCCAAGGGACTGAACGCGAACCAACTCGCTGCGTCGCTGCCGTCGGGTGTTCCGTTCTCCGCGCCAAACCATTATCTGCCCACGCCGCACACGGTAAGCCCGAGATATCTGGAGTGGAGCTTGCAATTCCAGCAGCAGCTCGATCCCTCCGACGCCGTAATTCTTTCCTATGTGGGGAACCACGGCCTCGACCTGGTCAGCTACGACTACGCCATCAACCAGAACCTGAACGGCGTCCAGGCCTCGAACGGAACCTACATCGTTCCCCCCTCGGCGTACACCAGCTTCCAGGATGTTCCAGCGAACGCACCCGATCCGCGTTTTGGCCAGATGGGAATTATCAACGAGAACGCGGTCTCGGGATATAACGGAATCTCTTTCATCTACAAGCGCATCGATCGCCGCGGTCTGACGGCGAATTTCTCCTATACGTATTCCCATGCGATCGACGATGTTTCCAATGGCGGTCAGGACGAGGTTTTTAACGGCAATGGCCTGCCTTTCCAGATTGTGCCGAACCACACGTCGCTGCTGATGTACTCGAATGCCGACTACGACATTCGCCACAATTTCCTGGTCGATCTCACCTATATTGAGCCGTACCATTTCCAAAACAAAATTGTAGAATTCGTCGCCGGTGGCTGGACGGTGGCCGGCAAGGCCTACTGGCGCTCCGGCCTTCCCTTTACTGTGTTCAATAACAATGCTGCGAACGACCTATACAACGGCACAGGCAACTATTACGTGCTGGCAGACGTATTGAACAATCATTTCAATCACTTCTGCAATTCGTTTTCCCACCCATGCTTCCAGGGCCATTTCTTTAACGGCTCCGGTGTAACGACTCCCGATCCATACAACGATCCTGCGCAAACTAATTTCGGCAACGTGCCGCGCAATGCCTTCTACGGTCCGCATTACACGAACGTCGATGTAAGCCTGTACAAAAATGTGTTCCAGAGGGGGAGCACTCAGTTCAAAGTAGGCGCGCAGGCATACAACATCTTCAACCATACGAACTTTGCCGCACCGAACAATGATGCATCGCTCTCCAATCTTGGTTTGATCACAGGCGATGTGAGGGCGCCAACGAGTCCCTACGGCGCGTTCGGCTCGCCCAGTTCCGGCCGCGTCATGGTCGTGACTGGCAGGTTCGTCTTTTAGCTTCCAACCACAAATCAAATCTGCACCACTTACTCCAGGCCTCGGTCTCAGGGCCTGGAGTTTTGTTTTCGTAGACTAAGGCAAGCCGTACACTCGAATCTGCGGACTTGCCCACCATCGCCTCATTCCCACAATCCGCCGCCGCGCATACCTTAACCGCGCGTCCCACGCGAATCCGGCGATTGCGACTGCTCGCGCTTGTCGCTGCTACCTACTTCATGGTCTCCGGCGGCCCGTATGGTCTGGAAGATATCGTGGGGCAGGCGGGATATGCGCGCGCCTTGCTGCTCCTCTTAATCGTGCCCGCGATCTGGAGTCTGCCAACCGCTCTCATGATCGGCGAACTCGCCAGCGCTTTGCCGGAGGAGGGCGGCTTTTACATCTGGGTCGAGCGCGCTCTCGGCCGCTTCTGGGGATTTCAGGAGGCGTGGCTCTCGCTCGCCGCCAGCGTCTTCGACATGGCCGTGTATCCGGCACTGGCGGTCGCGTACCTTACGCAACTCTACCCCGCACTGACGGCGGGAGAACGTGGGTTGGCATGGTCGCTCGGGATCGTGGTGCTGTGCGTCGCGTGGAACCTGCGCGGCGCGTATTCGGTCGGCCAGGGATCGCTCTGGATGCTGGCGCTACTGCTGACTCCGTTTCTCGGGATCGTCGGGTGCGGCCTGTGGCACATCGCCACTCATCCCGCAATTTCCAACGCACATTTCGCTGGATTCGCGGCTCCCCTGCATGGCAGCATGACGATCGCGCTCCTTTTCGTCCTGTGGAACTACATGGGCTGGGACAACGCATCGACCATCGCGCGCGAAGTGGAAAATCCGCGGCGCAACTACATTCGCGCCATGCTCTACGCAGTAACACTGGTCGCCGCCAGCTATATTCTGCCGATTGCGGTCGTCGCGTTCACTGGAATTCCCGCAGCCACATTCGTTACCGGCTCCTGGGTCTCCGCGGCGCGGGTGCTGGCTACCGGACTTCTCGGCTCGCGTGTCGCTTCCTGGCTCGCATTCGCCGTGCTGGCCGGTGGCGCGCTCACCGGAGTCGCCATGTTCAACGCGCTCACTCTCTCGTACGCACGCGTTCCTGCCGCGATGGCGGTCGACGGAATGCTGCCGCGCGTGCTCGCGCGCCGGATGAAGAATGGCGTGCCCTGGGTTGCGGTGCTGGCATGCGCCGGCGGATGGGCACTTGCTCTCGGTCTGAACCTCACCCGTCTCCTCGAACTTGACATCATGCTTTATGGGTTGAGCTTGATGCTTGAATTCATCGCGCTTGTGGTGCTGCGGATGCGCGAACCGGCGCTGGCGCGACCGTTCCGCGTGCCCGGCGGCGTTTGGATGGCAATAAGTCTTGGTGTGGCACCGTCGCTACTGATTTTCTTTACCATCTGGGCCGCGCGCGGCGATCGGATCACGCCGCATTTGCCCGCCATCGCACTCGGCGCCATGATCGCCGTAGCCGGAACGCTCGCATATCCGTTGACACTTTTGCGCAAGAGCCGTCGAACGCCGGTGCCGGATACCGCGGCATAGGTTGGATTTTTTGGGGACATCGAAATCGCGATAGAGTCGTTCCAAATGCGGCGCAGCGAAGTGATGAGGCTGAGAATGCGCGTAAACGATCCTTGCGATCGCATCGGCACAGCTTGCAGCGCTCCTTGAAAAATATTTTTCGGGACAATCTCGTTGAGAAAAAGAACGCTTCGCCATCCGGAAATGGGATGAAGGTTCATCGTTTCACCACCGCTGGTGCACTTTGAAAAAGAAATGAATTTTGCCGCGCAAACCGTGCTGCCACTCGCGCAGGAATGTGCTAGTATCGGCTTCGCTAACGTCATGCGCGAAATCCGATCCGCTATGTTTCGCCTCCCTCCGGCACACGCTGACAGACGGTAAAATAGAAACTCATGACAGACGGTTTTGCTAAGAACTTTCGAATTCCGGGCGTGAAACATTGGCCCGCGGAAGGTGTTTGTATTTTTGGCCAGCAGGCGCGCGCTTCACTGTGACGCAGCACTTGCCAGTTGTGTTGGCGCGCCGGTAACGTTGAAAGTGAAAATAGAAAAATGTCATTTCTCGCTACAGCCTCATCGACCATCAATCCCTGGTTGCGCATCCTGACCGCGCTGGAGAAGAAGATCAATCACCAGTCCTTCGATACCTGGTTCAAGCCTACCCGCTTCAGCCGCATTGAAGGCCGCGTTCTGGTAGTGACTGTGCCCACGCGCGATTTCGAGCACATCGGCGAGCGCTACAATGATCTCATTCTGGAAGCAGTCGACCAGTTAGGCGTCGAAGTGGATGAAGTCTCTTTCGAGGCTGTCCAGCAGGAGCCTCCGGCACCCCGCGTGCGCCAGGACGGAGGTTTTGCACCGCAACCGGCGCGCCATGGCGGCCCCGCCAGCAATCGCCCGCAAGGCAGCCGCTATCAGACTAACGGTCAGTCGTCATCCTCGCAGCAGGCACGGTTCGACTGGGACACTGCCGCGCAGCTCAATCCCCGTTACACGTTCGACGCGTTCGTAATCGGCAATGGCAACCAGTTCGCACGCGCTGCAGCGGAGGCAGTCGCCGAGCGGCCATCGAAAGCGTACAACCCGCTGTTTCTTTATGGCTCGGTGGGCAACGGAAAAACCCATCTGATGCACGCTATTGGCCACGAGGTAAAGCGGCGCCAGCCGCAGGCCTCAATCTGCTATGTGTCGAGCGAAAAGTTCACCAACGAGTTAATCAACTCGCTCCGCTACGATCGCATGTCCACCTTCCGCGACAAATACCGTTCCGTGGACGTGCTGCTGATCGACGACATCCAGTTTCTGGCGCAGAAGGAACGCACACAGGAGGAGTTGCTCCACACCTTCAACGCGCTGCACGAAAGCAATAAACAGATTGTGATTGCGTCGGACCGCCCGCCCAAAGAGCTCGCGGAAGTGGAAGACCGCCTGCGCAGCCGCTTTGAGATGGGATTGATTGCCGACATCCAGCCGCCTGATCTCGAAACCAAAGTCGCCATCCTCCAGAAAAAGGCGGAAAGCGAACATGTCACGCTGCCGGTCGATGTCGCGCTCTTCGTCGCCTCCAATGTGCGCACCAACGTGCGGGAACTGGAAGGCGCGCTGGTACGCCTTATCGCGTGGTGCAGCCTGCACGGAGTGGAGGTTTCGCTTGCCGTCGCACAGCAATGCCTGAAGCAGTTCATCGACACCCAGGTGCGCAAGGTGACGATTGAAGTGATTCAGCGCGCCGTGTCGGAGCAGTTCGGTATGAGAATTGCCGAGCTGAAGCAGAAAAACAATTCGCGCGCCATCGTTGTTCCGCGGCAGATCGCCATGTATCTTTCCAAGCAACTCACCGAGGCGTCTCTACCGGAGATTGGCCGCCACTTCGGCGACAAACATCACACCACGGTGATGCACTCGATCGCCAAAATCGATGAACTGCGCCACAGCGATACCGACCTGAACCGCATGATCAACAACCTGATGGAACAACTGAACAAGTAAGCCTGACCGTCCATATATCTGGGTGGCCGATGTCTCCTTTCTGGGACATCGGCTCAGGATGTTCCAGGGTCGAGTGTGATTGGGTTCGCGCTGAATTTTCCCATCATGAGAACATGACCTTCATGGACGCGCATGCGGGATATGCTGGCGATTTCGGCCCCTTCGATCGTATATGGCTGAATACGGCGCATCAGGGGCCAATGCCGAGAGTTGCTGCTGAGGCCGCGATGTTGCGGTTCGCGAGGGCAATCTTCGCGTCGGTCCTCATCTTCATAACAGCAGCGAACGGGTTGCGGGTCTGCTCAAACTTCTGTCGCACTAACAACTCCGCTTCAGGATTGACGGTGGTCATTCAAGCTTTGGTTGGCTTGGAGTGGGGAGGATTCGCCGCTGGATGGTGCCGATCTGCGTCAGAAAAGTGTCGGCTCGTTGCTGCCTGGATGTTTCTTGGTCGCGCGCTTTGGCGGGGGCTGCGCGGGAGCGCGCTCCTGGCTGTCAGACCCAAGCAGCGATAAAATTTCGCGCATTTCGTTCCGCAACGCGGAGATGCGCTGCCGGTCTGGAGCGATCTTTGCAGCAGGTTTCAAATCGCGGGCAGGTGCGGCAGACCGCGATTTTGATTCGCCGCCGGCGGAAGCGTTTTGTTTTACCGGCACGATTGCGTGAACTTCGCGTGCTTCCGAACCGGCCCGGCGATTTTCGGCCAGAATCCGCCGCGCGCCTGCAATCGTAAATCCTTCGCCATAAAGAAGGCGCTTAATTTCGAGCACCATCTCCACGTCGCGCTTACGATAGAGCCGTTGACCGGTACCGCCCTTGTTCGGCTTCAATTGCGGAAATTCCGTCTCCCAGAATCGCAGCACGTACGCAGGCAGACTGCACAGGCGCGAGACATCGCCAATTCGAAAATAAAGTTTGTCGGGAATTGAAACGGTGGCCTTCGAGGATTGCATCTTGCGGCGGGCGGGCTGCTGTTGTGCCATCAAACTCCCCTATTCGCCAGGCAGAGATGCAAAGTGCGGACCACGAGCAATCATTCCAGTCATAGAAACAGCGTTGCGGCCGAGATCGACATGGGAGGTGTTGTGCTTTTCGCACGTACATACCGCATGCACGCCCGATACTTTCAGAAGTATAAGTTAAACCGGAACATCCGATGGAGTAATTTTTGAACCTGGGCCTCCGGTGGCTCTCTTCTCCCGAAAAGCCTTCCTGATGGACAACCCTGCAAATTGCGCCGGACAGGGGTAACGCCCATATATTGGTGCATATGTTCCCCCGATGTCAACTCGAAAATCGTCTTACCTGGTGTGTGCTTATTTTCTGGAAATCGGGAACTGGTGCTTCTCTGCGGGCGTATCTTCGATAGGTGAGGAATGTTGGCGGGACAGCGCCAAAACGTCTGAGGGGAGTCGACCGATGCAGGGTTCTGACGTGCAATCTGTTCAATTTCGCCCACAATTCCGAAGTTCGATCACACGGCTGGCCACCCGCACGCTGCTTCTGTCAGGCGCGATCCTGATTGTAAGCACTGGCTGTTCGGTGCAGGACCATAAGAACGGCCAAGGGGAAAACGTGCGGTTGCGCACTCCGCTAGGTGGACTCGATGTGCGGACGAATACCGTTCATGGTCCGGACGTCGGACTTCCGGTATATCCGGGCGCGGTCGAGACCGGCCAGCATGGCAACGATTCCGGTTCGGCAGACATCAACATGAATTTCGGCAACTGGCATCTGCATGTCAAGGCCATCGGATATCACAGCGCAGACTCGGAAGACAAGATCGTTGCGTTTTACAAAAAAGCGATGGACCAGTATGGCGACGTGCTTACTTGCAAAAACAAGGTAGCGATCGGACAGCCGACTGTTACCCGCCAGGGATTGACCTGCGCCAACGACCATGAATACGACGTGACCATGAAACTGGACACGTCCAAAAACAAGATAAACATTCAGACGCCAGCGTCCCATATCTCCGGCAATGTGAAGCTGGTGGCCGGTTCACCGGAAAACCAACACATGGTCGAATTTACTCCTTCGCCGGACGGCACGAAGTTTGCGCTCGTGGTCGTGCAACTCCCACACAAGGACCAGACGGATTGAGGGCTGCGCGTCCGCGTGCCAAGCGGTTTGCCGCCAGCGACGAGGTGATTTAGCTTCAGAATATGGAACTGGTCTGTCATCGCTGCAGCGCGACCGTCGAACCGGACGCAAACTATTGCCTTCAATGCGGCGCTCCACAGGTGCGATTCATTCCACAGGAGGAAGGCGCGTATGACGCGCAGAATCGCAGCGGCATCCAAGCCAACTCAATCGGTATGGATGCGGACAATAGCATCCACTGGAAATTGACGACTCGCATTGCTGTTGTGGCCGCGCTGGTTGCGGGAATTTTCTCCACACTGCTGGCTGCCGGCAGCGTGCTGTGGGTAGCCGTCGCAGCGGTCCTGGCGATTGGCACTTATCGCCGCCGCCAGCCACATGCAACACTTCTTCCGCGCGCTGGCGCACGTATTGGAGCGCTGATGGGTGTGATGGCAGCAGCGGTAGCCTTGGCGGGCAATGCCATTTTCCTGGTCATTCAGCGCTATGGAATGCATCAGGGAAATTTGATTGACGTCCAACTGACCACGATTGTGAAACAGGCGGCACAACGCGCAACCGCAATGGATCCCCAGGCTCCGGTGACGACGTTTACAAATTTCTGGCTTTCCGCGGAGGGACGCATCGGGTTGATCCTGCTGACCATGGGATTTCTCGCGGTGCTGATTCTTCTGTTTGCAGTCGCCGGGGGGGCGCTGGGAGCACATATTTACCGCTCTCCGCGGAACCGCAAGGCGATGCTCTGACGCTCCGTCATCGACTCAGGGCGAGCCCAAAGCGGGTTACAAATTCTCGAGTTTTATTTCACTTCAAGGCCGAGGCACGCCTCAATACTCTTCTGCCAATCGGGACCGCTTTGGCTGTCCTTGCGTGCTAGTTCTCGTACGTCGTCGTTAGCTTCAGGTTGCAGGGCCGTTCGCGTGTAGGTGACTTCCACGGCGGTATGAGATGGGGCGCTTGGATTCATTTTCACGTCGACAGTCGTTACAACAGTGTCGTCGATAAGACTGACATATTGCACCCTCCCGCGCGGCAAGTCGAAAATCGTATTTGTCCATAAACTGATATGTCGGCCGTGCTTGACGCGGAATACCGCTCCCTGAATGTCTTTCGCGGGACGAGGATAAAGGAATTCAGGATCCCAATGTGGGCCCGCCCAGCAACGCTCCGCCTCAGCGCCGAAGAGTGGGGCCACACGGCTCATCGGAGCGCGGACTTCAAAGTGAAAGGTATTGTTGACGTGAGCCAACTCGGCAGTCGATTGCATTGGTTTCCCCTCCAGTGACCGTCCCGATCCTAGAACTATCAAAGCAAGAGCAATATGGGCCAAAATCATTTGCGCTCCTTTAGTCGATGGCTGTCGGACGAGTTCAGCGTCATCCCGTACAGGGCCTTGAACTGCTCGATGTCCTTCAGAGTTTGAGCGCTAAACGGACATTTGCCTTCAAACGCGTGCAGAACGATGCCTTCCACCAAGTCCCCCAAGTTCATGTCCTTCAGCTCCGCAACCGCCTTCAAGACCTTGAGCAGCCGTTTCTCAATCCGGACACCGGTTTGGACCCGGTCGATTTCAACCGCAGCCACTGCCGATTTATTCTTCATGTGTATCAATGTACCACGGTACATTGAGCAAAACGGTCCGACGATTCGGGGACTGCGACGATACGCCTGACCTTGCTTCCGCTTGCCCGGCTTTGAATGGACTCGTATCATCAGCGGAGAACATGAATCCATCTCCCACCAGTTCGCAGCCCGGGCCTCTCCTGCGGGAAAAGTCCCGCCTCATGTCGTCCTCTGAGATTGAGCGCACGCTGGTGCGGCTGGCGCACGAAATTGTCGAAAAAAATAACGGCATCGACGATTTGGCATTGATCGGCATCCAGAGGCGCGGGGTTCCTTTGGCGCGACGTCTCGCGAAATTGCTGACCGCGATCGAAAAAAAGCCGGTCGACGTCGGCACTCTTGACATCAGTTTTTATCGCGACGACCTCTCTACCCGCGATCTCCGTCCGCTGGTCACCCCGGGCGCGCTCGGTCTCGATGTCAACGACCGGGATGTCGTGCTGGTGGACGATGTGCTCTATACGGGGCGCACCGTGCGCGCGGCACTCGATGCGCTGATCGCCCACGGACGGCCGCGCCGGGTGCAGCTCTTGGCACTGATCGATCGTGGCCATCGCGAATTGCCGATCGAGGCAACGTTTGTCGGGCGTACGATTCAGACTGCGGACAATGAAATTATTGAAGTGAAATTGGAAGAAGTGGACCAGAACGAGCAAGTACTGCTTGTGGAGCGCGTCACCTAACTCGCCTTCGAAACCTCAATCTGCGTCTCTGTCAGATATCTGATTTGCCAGCGAATCTATGCCATCGAAGACCAGCAAAGCGGCGAAAAAGACTGCTAAGAAAAACGAACGGCCGCTATTAATCGAGCAGCCCGTTTCCGCAATCCACAGTGAAATTCATCCGGGTTCCGCGTTGTCCGTAACTCATTTCACTCTGGAAGATGTCAGTCGAATTCTGGCGCAGGCCGCGCAACTGGAAGCGACGCCGCCTCTCCGCCGCGCCAAACAATTTGCAAAGCGTCGTGTCGCTCTTCTGTTCTATGAATCCAGCACGCGCACGCGAACCTCATTCGAATTGGCGGCAAAATCTTTGGGCGCCGATACCGTTCTTGTCAGCGCGCTTTCCTCGAGCATCGAAAAGGGAGAATCGCTCAAGGACACCGGCATCACTCTACGCTCGCTCGGCGCAGAATGCATCATTTTGAGGCATCCCAATTCCGGCGCACCATTTTTGCTGGCGCATACGACTGGCCTGCCCATTCTGAATGCGGGAGACGGCACCCACGAACATCCTTCGCAGGCGCTATTGGATTTGCGTACGATTCTGACCTGCCTGCATGGAAGGAAATACATCAGCGCGAAGGGATTTCTTCCTCTCACCGCACGCACGCTTCAGGGCGTCACAGTTACCATCGTCGGCGATATTCTGCATAGCCGGGTCGCACGATCGAACGCGCTGCTGCTGCCGCGACTGGGGGCCAGCGTCATCTTTTCAGGGCCGAAGCCGCTGCTGCCCGAGACCGCTGCGCAAATTGGGCCCGGCGTGGAAATTGAACGCAACTTTGAGCGCGCTCTGGCACGGTCGAACTTTGTCATGATGTTGCGTATTCAGAAAGAACGCCTGGCTGGAATGTCTCTAAATTTGGAAGACTACATGGATCGCTACCAACTGCACCAGAATCGACTGGATGCGCACGCTCCGGCGGCTGTGGTTCTCCATCCCGGCCCGATGATTCGAGGGCTGGAAATTACAAGCGAAGTTGCGGACGGTCCGAATTCCGCCGTCGCGGAACAGGTGCATCACGGCGCGGGGATTCGCATGGCTCTGCTGGCGCGCGCGTTGGATGCAAAGTCGGTTGGCAGCAGAGGAAAAATGAAGAACTCGGGGAAACGGCGATGACGGCGATCCTGATTCGTGGCGGACACGTCATCGATCCCTCGGCTGGAATCGATGGGAAGCGCGATCTCTTCCTGCGGGACGATCGGGTCGCCGCGCTCGACATGCCCGGCAAGTTGGACGCGCTGGCTAAGAAGGAAAGCGCCGCAATCGTCAACGCCGATAGAGCGATCGTCGCTCCGGGCCTGATCGATCTCCACGTCCATTTGCGTGAGCCAGGACAAGGCTATAAGGAGACGATCGCCAGCGGCACGCGCGCCGCAGCGGGCGGTGGGTTTACCAGCGTGTGTGCCATGCCGAACACTTTCCCCGTCAACGACTCGGCGGAAATCACCCGTTGGATGCAGGCGCCGGAACGCAATGCTGCCGTGCGTGTTTTTCCCATCGCCGCCGCCACACGAGGAAGCATGGGTGAGTCTCTCGCGGATTACAAAGCGCTGAAAGCCGCTGGAGCCGTCGCAATATCGGATGACGGCAAACCCATTCTTGGCGATGCCATCATGCGCGAAGCGTTGGCCGCTGCCGCGGCCTTGGATTTGGCGGTAATTCAACACGCCGAGGACACGCGGCTCACACCGGGCGCCAGTATGAACGCGGGTGCGCTGGCGTTTCGCCTGGGGCTGCGCGGCATGCCCGCCGAGGCGGAAAGCGGAATCGTCGAACGGGACATCGCGCTGCTGTCGCGCATTCCCGACGACCGCGCTCATTTGCACGTGGCGCATCTCTCCACTGCCAAGGCGCTCGAAGCAGTGCGCCGCGCCAAACGCAGCGGACTGCATGTCACCTGCGAAGTGACTCCGCACCACTTTGCGCTGACGGAACAGGCGATTGGAGATTACAACACGGATGCCAAAATGAATCCTCCTCTACGCGCGAATGAGGATCGCGAGTCGTTGATCGAAGGATTGCTCGATGGAACTGTGGACGCGATTGCGACCGATCATGCGCCGCACGCGATCCACGAAAAAGAACAGGAGTTTGAACGCGCGCCGAACGGCATCACTGGACTGGAGACGGCCCTGGGGCTATCGCTGCTGGTGCTGCATCGCCGGCGCGGAATGCCGCTGGCTCGCGTTGTCGCGCTATTGAGCAGCCAGCCCGCGCAACTCATGCGCCTCAAGCATCGCGGGTCTCTTGCGGTTGGCTCGTTCGCCGACGTTGTTTTGTTTCGGCCTGACGAAGAATGGCAGTTCCGCGCAAGAGAGTCGAAATCGAAATCGAAAAACACGCCATTCGACGGCTGGACTTTTCCCGGACGCATTGTGATGACCATCAGCGAAGGTCGCATCGTTCATAGTTTTGGTTGATACGATCGCGGCTCAGGACCTGCTCTCGCAGGCCTTCTAGGTCTGTGCCGTAAAGATTGCTGCTGGTGGGTGTCACGTCGGCGCTATCGTCAATCGTGTAAGCGCCGCTGAACGTATCCCATCGAACAATGGCGACACGAAAAATCCGGTACGGCCGTTCGTGAATCCGCAATTCTCCGGCCCAGTGATCTTAGGTTCACCGAAACAATGGTTCAATCCCGCCGCGTTCCTTGCACCTCCGACCGACAGCGGCTTTTACGGGGATCTCGGAAGAAACACGTTGATCGGTCCGGGAGTTGCCACATGGGACCTGTCATTCTTGAAAGACACGCCGATTCGCGGACGGGTCACTGCGCAGTTTCGAGCGGAACTTTTCAATGTGTTGAACCGCGCGAACTTCAACACGCCCAATCCGGTCGTGTTTACTCCGTCCGGAGTTTCTCCAACAGCCGGCGTGATCACCAGCACCTCCACCACATCCCGTCAGATTCAGTTCGCAGTCAAGCTGCTCTGGTGATGGAGGCGGTGGGTATCCGCCATATCCGCAAACGGCAGGTTGCTAGACTTCGCTGCGCTTCTCCGCTCGGGATGACAATTCTTTTTTGACTCACTCCTAAAGAATCCCCATCTGCTTGCCCACGCGTGACATGATTTCGAGCGCCTGATTGAGCTGCGTGTAGGTGTGCTCGCTGGTTATGATGGTGCGGATGCGGGCCTTACCCTCCGGCACGGTAGGAAATGCAATTCCCGTCGCCATCACTCCAGCTTCGAAGAGCTTGCGGGAGAAATCCATCGCGGCGCGACCATCGCCGATGATGATGGGAGTGATCGGCGTTTCGCTCGCCGGCGTATTGACTCCGCCGATATTGAATCCCGCCGCAGAAAGCTGCTGTTTGAAGTAACGTGTGTTGCTCCAAAGCCGTTCGATCCGCTCCGGCTCAGTTTCCAATATGTCGAAGGCGGCAATGCAGGTGGCCGCGACCGAGGGCGGATGTGAGGTGGAAAACAGAAACGGGCGCGCGCGATGATAGAGATAGTCGATCAAATCACGCGTGCCGCAGACGTAGCCACCGAGCGCGCCGAGCGCTTTTGAGAGCGTGCCTACCTGGACATCGACGCGGCCGTGGCAATGGAAGTGATCGATGCTGCCGCGGCCGTTGCGGCCCAGCACGCCGGAGGCATGTGCGTCATCGACCATCATGATCGCTCCATATTTGTCCGCGAGGTCGCACAGCTTATCGACGGGGCCGATGTCGCCATCCATGGAGAAGACTCCGTCGGTAATCAGCAGCTTGTGTCCCGGCTCGTTTTGAATTTCCCGCAGCAATTCTTCGGCATGCGCGGTGTCTTTGTGGCGGAAGACTTTGATCTTGGCGCGGGAAAGGCGTGCGCCGTCGATGATGCTGGCGTGATTCAGTTCATCGGAAATAATGAAATCCTCTTTGCCGAGAATCGCCGACACGGTGCCGGCGTTGGCGGCGAAGCCGGACTGAAACACCACGCAGGCTTCCACATTTTTGAAGCGCGCGATCTTTTCCTCCAGTTCCATGTGGATGCGCATCGTGCCGGCGATCGTCCGCACCGCGCCGGACCCGACGCCGAATTTCCGCGTCGCTTCGATCGCGGCTTCGCGCAGCTTCGGGTGCGCGGTCAGACCAAGATAGTTGTTGGAGGCGAGATTGATTACCCGCTTGCCGTCGTACGTGCACACTGGCTCCTGCTCGTCTTCCAACACGCGCAGGCGGAAATGGGTTCCTTTCTTCTTCAGTTCTTCCAACTGGTCGGACAAGTACTCGAGTGGCTTGCGCGGGGCGGCAGTTGTGGCCATGTGTGGAACTCCATCGTGGGAAATATCCCAAGATAAATCGTAATCCCTTCCACGTTTATCCCTCGCCACGTAGCAACAAAGTGAGATTCCGTTTCAGGCAAACAAAGCGCCGGGCGTGGCGAAAACGCTCAAGACAAAGTTAATTGAGTGTCTCACTCTTTGTACGTCCTTCGTGCAAAGGGTGAGAGCACGCGAATCCTCTCTCAGACCCGCAATACCCTGACCCTAGACGCCCTAACGGCCGCCGCGCAACGGCGGCCAGCCTTTTCGGTCCGTGATCCAGCCAAAAGTCCCCAATGCAGTAGCGACGATGCCGGAGAGGAACAGCAGGAGGAGATTGATTGCTCCGTGTGCGCCAAACGCGGGAGAAAGAACCTGTCCGGCAATCGCGGCCAGCAGAAGAAGAGCGCCGCCTAGCAACAGGGCGTTCGATGCCGGCCGGCGCCGATAGAATGCACCAATCGATGCGGTAAGGCTGAGTAGTCCGCCGGCGAGGACAATCAACACTTCCAGCCACGAACTGCCGACGATACTTGTCATCGCCGCCGCCGGGCTGTAGACCACGTTGGAGATTCCCCACAAAATTCCCAGCGAAAAGACGGCATTTCCCCAAAAGACGTGCAGCCGGAAATGCTTGTCAGGATCAGTCATGGAGATTTAGATCGCTGCATCGAACGGTCCAGTTTAACCGTCGCGCAGAATGCGGCGGCGGAACTCGCCGCATGGAAAGGGGGCTAGAACCTGCCCCAGGCGCGGCTGATGTAGTCCGTCATGGTCAGGCTGATCAGCAGGCAAAAGGTAAACAGGCCGGCGCACACGGTCAGCTTCAGCAGGCGCGAGCTGTAGTGGATGTGCATAAAAAACAGAACGACCAGCGAGGCCTTGCAGACAGCGATGGCCAGCGCGATGACCGCGTTGAAAACCCCCAGATCGATGAACGACACGCCAGTCGTCAGCGCGGTCAGCACCAGTAAGGCGAAGAAAATAGCGAGATATAAGCCAGGTTTTACAACGTGCATTTCTTCCTGGTGTTCTGGATCGATTCTCTCTGTCATATTAATGGCTCCATTTCCCGGGCGGTGCGGATATACCATACGGACTGCGGATACGGATTGCGCAAACCTCAAGCCTTCATCATCGATATCGACTGATGAGGTATAGCAACGGGAATAGAAATATCCAGATAATGTCGACAAAATGCCAATAGAGTCCGAAATTCTCTATGGGCATGATATGGCCCTCGGTATACGCACCTCTGGAAGCGCGCCACACAAGAAAGAAGAGCAATGAAACGCCGATGACCATGTGCAGGGCGTGCATGCCTGTCATCAAAAAGTAGAGCGAGAAATAAATCTGCGTCTTCTCCGCCATATCCGGCGCAAGCGACAGGGCCTTCGGATTCTCCGGATGGACGAAGTCCTTGATTGAGAAGTCCATCCCTGGAATGTGGTGCTCGACATACTTCGCGTGCCACTCCACGCCCTTGATCCCAAGAAACACAAAACCCAAAACAATAGTGAGCGAGAGAAAGAGAACGAGCGCGCCCTTGCGGCGCATCTGCGCGCTATATACGCCCATCGCCATAGTGAAACTCGAAGCGATCAGAACGGCGGTGTTCGTCGTGCCCAGGGTGATGTCCAGTGTGTTGCTGCCGGCGACGAACGCGGGATGGTACCAGTTGCGAAAGATGAGGTAGGCGCAGAACATTCCGCCGAAAAACATGATCTCGGTCAGCAGAAAAACCCACATTCCAAAGCTGGCCGCTTCCCGCTGCTGACTGATGGTCTCGAAATGATGCCGCTGGAACGAGGGGTGCTTGTGCCGTTCCTCTCCCGCCGGCAACTGCTCGGGATTCGTTGCGATCAATTGGCTATCCAACGGTCTGTACCTCGTGTTGAGTCTTGTTCGCCAGCCACTCGTAATCGTAGGCCTCGTGGTCCATGATCGGGATCTCGACAAAATTTTCGGTCAGCGGCGGCGACTGGATTTGCCATTCGAGCCCCGTCGCCTGCCAGGGATTGTTCCCCGCGATCTGTCCATAGAACAGGGACCACGGCAGGTAAAGCATCGGCAGCAGGTATCCGATCCCCAGGATGGAGGCGCCCGCGGTGGAGAAAACATTCAGCACCTGAAAGTCGGCGGGATAGGCGGCGTAGCGGCGCGGCATTCCGAGATAGCCCAGAATGAATTGCGGAAAGAACGTGACGATGAATCCGATAAAGGTCACCACCGCCGCGACCTTCGACATGCCCTCCGGATACATGCGTCCGGTCATCTTCGGCCACCAGAAGTGGACGCCGGACATGTACGCCATCAACATGCCGCCTACCATGACGAAATGGAAGTGCGCGACCACGAAGTACGTCTCGGTCAGATGGATGTCCATGCCCAGGGTTGCGAGGAAAATCCCGGTCAGGCCGCCGATGGTGAACAGCCCGATGAAGCCGAAAGCATAGAGCATCGGCGTTTCAAAGGTGATCGATCCTTTGTAGAGCGTCATCGACCAGTTGAAGATTTTGATGGCCGAAGGCACGGCGACCAGCATGGTCAGCAGCGAGAATACCAGTGCGGAGTACTGGCTGACGCCCATGATGAACATGTGGTGCTCCCATACCAGGAAGCCGAACGCGGCGATGGCCAGAGAGGAGAATGCGACGGCGGTATAGCCGAAGACGCGCTTGCGCGAGAACGTACTGATCACCTCGGAGATGACGGCCATGCCGGGCAGAATCATAATGTAGACGGCTGGGTGGGAATAGAACCAGAACAGATGCTGGAATAGCAGCGGGTCGCCGCCCTTTGTTGGATCGAAAACTCCGATGTTCATGGTTCGTTCCAGCAGGACCAGCACCAGGGTGATGGCCAGTACCGGCGTCCCGAGAATCATGATGATCGAGGTCGCGTAGTGGCCCCATACGAACAATGGCAGCCGGAACCAGGTCATGCCGGGGCAGCGCATGCGATGGATGGTGACGATAAAGTTCAGCCCGGTAAATATGGACGAGAAGCCGGCGATGAAGACCGCCACCGCCGCGCTGGCAACGTGCGTGTTCAGGTAGTGGGTGGAGAGCGGCGTGGTGAAGGTCCAGCCGGTATCGACGCCGCCCAGCACCATGGTGGAAAGCATGAGGATGCCGGCGATCACGTAGAGGTACCAGCTCAACAGGTTGATCTTGGGAAAAGCGAGATCTCTTGCGCCGACCATCAGCGGAATCAGGAAATTGCCGATGGTCGCCGGAACCGAAGGCACCAGGAACAGAAACACCATGATGATGCCGTGCATGCTGAACACCTTGTTATAGGTGTCGGTGGCCATCAGGTCGGCGGTGGGAGTCAGCAGTTCCAGCCGGACCAGGCCGGCAAGAACGCCGCCGATCACGAAGAAGAAGGTGATCGAGACCAGATAGAGGATCGCAATGCGCTTGTGGTCGCCGGTCAGCAACCAACTCATCAGCCCATATTCCTGATTCAAATAGCTCTTGCGGGGCATCTTCGCGGTTGCCTGATCCGGTAGCGAAACGATGGTGCTCATGGCTTGGGTGCTCCTGACTCGGGCGCGTGTTGCAGCGGAGCCGCGCCGCTGCCCTGGTTGGCTGGCCCGATCGGATTCGGCTGCGCGGAGTCCAGTTCGGACTTATTCATCATTTGATGCAGACGATAACTGGAATCCAGGCCTTTTATGTATTCTACGAGATCGATCAGGCCGTCTTCGCTGATCTGCCCTTGATAGGTCGGCATGATCGGCACATAGCCCGCTGGAACGTGGAGTGAAGGGTTCAGAATCTTCTCGCGCAAGTAAGCGTCGTTCGCGATCATGGTCGAACCGTCGGTCATGCGAATTCGCGAGCCGTAGAGGCCATACAGGTTCGGACCGCGCGCCTGGGAATTTCCGGCGTGACACGCGTTACACCCCATCACAGCAAACAGACGCTCTCCATTTTGCGCAAGCGACGCGCCGCTGGTGCTTCCAGCCGCCCACGCTTTGTAATCGGCGGGCGTCATCACATATACCCAGCCGATCATTTCCGAGTGACCCGTGCCGCAATATTGCGTGCAGAACAGGTGATATCTGCCGGGCTTCGTGGCCTCGAAATACACCGTCGTGTAGCGTCCCGGAATGGCTTCGCGCTTCACCCGGAAGGCGGGAATGGAAAAGCTATGGAATACATCCTGCGAGATCAGCGTGACCTTGATGGGAACACCCTCCGGGATATGCAGGGCGTCGATTTCGTGCTGGCCGCCGGGATGCTCGATCTTCCACATCCACTGTTTGCCGACTACGTAGACGTTCATGGCGTTCGCCGGCGCATTGTAAATGCGGAAGTAAAGCAGCGCGCCCCACACAAAAAATACCAGGAAAATGCCGAGAGGAATCAGGGTCCAGGTCGCTTCCAGCAGCGTGGAGCCTTCAATCTGGGTGGCCTGCGGATGGCGTCCCTGGCGGTAGCGAATGGAGAAAAATCCGACCATGCACCCGACCAGCAGAAGGCCGGTAATGGTCATTCCGATCAACGCAAAATACAAGGCATCCGCGTACGGAGCAATGGTGGAGGCCTCCGGCGGAAATATCGCAAAATGCTTAAGCCAGTTGACTAAAAACTGCCAAAGGACAGGACTGATGTGGGACATTTATATTTACCCATTCGCCTTATTTACGGCCCCGGAATTGCCGCCATTCAACGCTTCCTGCCGGAGCGAGATCAAAATAAAAGCACCTAACGCCAGTACCGTCAGCAGACAGCCCAGTTGCACGATGCGAACGATCAGCATACTGTTTCGCGCTACGTGTGGATCGTACCGGTAACAATAGGTATAGATCAGGTCGACCGGCGAGCCGATCCGGCCATGCGACGCCTCCACCAAGCCGGCCCGCATATCGCGTGCCGAGTATTCCACACCCATGTAGTACTGCGCGATTCTGCCCTCCGTCGTGACCAACTCCAGCGAACTTGCGTGGGCGTACTGGTCCATCTTGCCGTCAGGTCCGGGCACGCTGACATATCCAAAACCAACCGCTTTGGTCAGCGCCTCGATCGAAGACTGCGGTCCGGTGAGAAAATGCCAGCCGTTGGCCGTATCCATGCGTCCATAGCGCTTCAGATACAGTGCTTTTTCCGACGCGGCCAGTTCCGGGCCTTCGTGCGGGTCGAAGCTGACGACGATCACATTGAAATCTTTTCCCGGAGTGAATTTCAGCATGTCCAGCGCGCCCACCATGCCGTTCAGTTCCTCGGAACAGAGCATCGGACATTTGTAATACACCAGCGCCAGAACCGCGGGCCGCTGGCCGAAATAATCGCCCAGGTGAACGATGCGCCCGGTCTCGTCGCGAAATGGAGCGCCCAGCGGCAGTTCCCGGTCCAGATGTTGGTCAATCGCCGCCTTTTGCAAGATCGTCGGCAGCTTTGACTGGGAAGAATCCTGCAACGTCTTTTCCTCGACCGGAGCGACCTGGGCCCACGCGGCCATGGGAATGAGTGCGATGGCAAGACACGCAGCCCACGCTCCGACCATCGCCCGGATGGATCGGCGACCTTCATGAGGAGATCGAATTGTTGTCGCTGCTGCCATCTGAATATCTCTGAGTACCCCATCCTCTGCGTCGTTGCGAAGGGTGGGATTTCATGTCTCTAACCGCCAAACGGCGGGTTCCTCGACTTCCCCTTCGGCCATGCTCAGGGTCCGCTCGGAATGACAAATCTGTTGATGCAATCCGCTCTAATGCGCGGGCTGCAATTCCGCATGCGCGTTCTGCGGCGTTACTCCTTCCATCCGTTGTTGCCGCGCTTCGATCATCTGCAACTCTGGCCCGGTGCGCGCAAAGCCGTCCGTCAGCGGCGCCGTCACCGCCCGCGATCCATCGCCGAACATCGGCTTTTCTTCTGCTGTCTGGTCGCTTTCGACCGGAAGGCCCCGCTGCGCGATCAACTGCATCGCTCGGGCGATGGGAATGCGGACTGTCTGCTTCTGTTCGTCCACCCAGGAGTAATGGTTCAGCAACATGTCCTCCCGCGCGTGCATCTGCGCTACCTCCATGTTGCCGTCGTCCGTTTGCAGCCGCGGCGTGGGAAAGCGCTTCACCATTTGCTGCAACTGCTGCTGCTGAATGCGCGGATCGGATTCCAGATTGCCGGGCTTGACGCCTGACATCTGCGCCCATTTGTTGGGGGGGCCGTCCTGCCGTCCCAGTTCCATGTAGATCAGCTTGCCGATTCCGAAGGCCAGGACGAACACTACGCAGAGAGAAACGCCCACAATGACAAGAAAGATGGCCGTGTCCTTCACGTTGGCGTCGGCAATCTCGTATCCGACCTTTCTGCTTTCAGGGTCACTGCCCTGCTGCAGTCGCATGAACTCTTCGGACTCGTGCGCGAGCCGCTCGTCCGGATCGTTCGGATTGATGGGGTGGTGCGGATCATGCGTGGGCATGTTCGGGCTCCAGAATCTCCGGCAGATGCGGATCGTTCAACGGCACCAGGCCGCGTGTGCGCAGCGCGCTGAAGTAGTAGACGAGCCACAGAGCGGTCATGGCGGCGGGCACAAAAAGGTATTGCAGCATACCGGCGCTGAAGTGAAGATTGCGCCGCTGGTCGGGGAAGTTCGGCGCAATCAGCCACCACGTGTCCCAGAACCGCGCGAAAATCATGATGCAGCAAACGGTCGCCAGCTTGCGTTTATTGCGCTTCAGATCCCGCGACAGCAGCAGGAAGAACGGAAGCACCCAGTGGAAGAGAAAATCGAGACCGGCGATCGGTCCCCAGCCGCCCGTAATGCGGTCCATATACCAGCGGATCTCATTCGGCAGGTTGCCCGACCAGATGATCAGATACTGCGAGAAAGCCATGTAGATGTTCAGCATGACAAAGGCGAACATCAGCTTGCCCAGGTCGTGCTGCTCGGTCACGCGAAAAATGGCGCTGACCGGTTCATACTGCGAGAGCGCCAGCACAACCAGAACCACCAGCGCCAGCGCCGCATAGCCCTGGGCTACGATGAACATGAAGCCGTACATCGACGAGTACCAGGTGGGGTCGAGCGACATGACCCAATCGACGCACATGCCGGTCAGCACCAGCGAATAAATCACCAGCCCCGGGCCGCTCAGGTTTTCGAACCGCTTCTGCCAGAACCAGTTGCCGTGCTGCGTATCGGAGTCGCGCTGCAGCGACCACTTATTCAGAAAATAGACAAAAATCGCGAAAATAATGAAGTACACGATGCCGCGAATCCAGAAGCCTTCCAGATTCAGATACGGCCGCTTGTAAGCGATCGCGTGGGCCTGCATCGCGTCAATGATCCCGGACTGATACGCCGCTTTGGGATCGGTAATTTTCGCCCAGAGATAAAGGCGCTTGGCGAAGATCGCGATCGGCAGGAACATGAGGAACAGCAGCGGTAGCGTGCGGCTCATCGCTTCCAGCGGCCGCCGGATCAACAGGCCCCATTTGCCGCCGCTGACCCACTGCACCATCAAAATCGCCAGACCGCCGAGGCAGAAGCTGAGGCAAATCATCAGCCCCATAAGCCAGCCGCGCAACACGTAGTCGAAACTGCCGCTGATCAGCAGATCGATCACCGCCAGCACGGTGAAAACGACCGCGGCCAGAGCGGCGCGGGTCCGCCAGCGAAGCACCGCTGCTGGAGCGCTGAGGTCCGTGGGTAAATGACGTGCTTGATAACCGTGTTCCATTTGCTTGGTGTCCGTCCCGCTTACTTTCTACCCTTAGCAGCTGGTTGTTTCCCGTGCGGACCGTGGTTCGGAGCTTCTGGTCCGGTTGGTTTGGCAGTCCTCGTCGAAACCGGCGCGGGAACCATATCACCCGCGCTGGGAACGTTGGTTAATTGCGGCAGCGTCCATCCCTGGGGAAAGTTGGCCGGGTATCCCATCTGCTGCGAAACTTCCGCCAGTGTTTGGACATTCGCTCCGGGCGCAACATCCTGAATGGTCGCGTGCTGGCTCAGTTGCAGTGCCCGAATGTACGCCGCGACGGCCCAACGATCCTGCGTATTGATCTGGGCCGCATAGTCCGGCATAGCGCCATATCCGTGGCTGATGACGGCGAAATAATGGCCGAGCGGTTCCTGCATGATGCGCGGCTCGATCAGGTCGCCCGCCGGTTTGTAGCCTCGTTCGACGATCATGCCGCGCCCGTTGCCCACGCGCGAGTGGCAGGGCGTGCAGTAGATGTTGAACTGCTCCTGCCCGCGCCGCAGGACCTGCATGGTTATTGGAAACGGCATTTTGTCCTGCTCCGCGTTGGCGATCAGCCCGGTATGAAAATAATCGTTTTCGTCCTGCTGCCCGCGCGCCACTGTGCCCGCCACCTGCGGACGTACCGACCGGCCACTGGCGAAGAAGCGCGTTCCACGCTGGGGAATCATCTTCGGCTGGTTCTGCATGTCCTGACGGCAGCCCAGCGTAAACGCCAGCATGGCGAGGGCCGCGGACGCCAGCGTCCAGCGGAAAATCGAATTCGACGAATGCATGCCCATGGATTTAATGCTCCAGCTCGACAACGGAGACTGGGCCGAACGACTCCAACAGGGAACGCGAGTCCGTGATAGAGAAGCGCGGATCGTCCGCCTCCAGGCAGAGAAAGAATTTGTCTGACGTGGCACCGCAACGGAAGTTTGGGGCGTTGAAGACCGGATGATAGAGCTGCGGCAGCCGGCACAGCGCCAACATTCCGAATCCCGCCGCGAGGCCGGCCCACAAAATGGTCCACTCATACGCCGGAATAATGAACGCGGTCCAGGAGAACTTGCCGCGACCCGCGACATCCAGCGGATAGGCCCAGATGGAAATCCAGCTCTCCAGCGTAAACATGGCCAGACCGCCCAGAATTCCTCCCAGCAGACAGACACGGGAAACGCCCTTCTCCTTGGGCTCATCGAATCCAATCGCCTCTGCCGCTTCCTCGACGGGATACGGAGTATAGCAGTCCATGCGCCGATAACCCGCGGCATACGAGGCCTTCGCCGCGTTCACCAGGTCGGTGGGTGTATTGAATTCCGCAAGCAGACCGTAAATTCCTTCGCGCACCGGCATTAGTACAGCACCTCCGGCTTCTTTTCATCGATCTTGGCTCCGGGCAGAAGCTGGCGGATTTCCGAAATAGGAATCATCGGCAGCAGCCGGATAAACAGGAAGAACAGGAATGTGAACAGGCCCAGCGTTCCAACGAACACCATATAGTCCCAGCGCGTCGCGCGGTAGGTACCCCAGGAGGACGGCAGATAATCGCGCGTGAGGCTGGTGACAACGATGACGAAGCGCTCAAACCACATTCCGGTGTTCACAATAATGGAAACGATAAACAGAAATACCACATTCTTCCGTAGCCTGCGCGACCACAGCGTCGTCAACGGGAACGCGATATTGGAGAAAATGAGAATCCAGTACGACCAGCCCATGGGACCGAAGATGCGGTTCCATGCCATGAAGAATTCCCACTTATCCGCCGAATACCAAGCATAGGCGATGTCGGTCGCGTACCCATACGCCACGATGAACCCGGTAGCCAGCATCACCTTGCCGCAGTTTTCCAAATGGCGGATCGTAATCAGATCTTCCAGGTGATAGAACTTGCGGATCGGAATCGCCAGCGTCAGCACCATCGCGAAACCGGAGTAAATGGCGCCGGCGACGAAGTATGGAGGAAAGATCGTCGTGTGCCAGCCCGGCATGATCGCCACGGCAAAATCGAAGCTGATAACCGTATGCACCGACAGAACCAGCGGCGTGGCCAGACCGGCCAGCAGGATGGACGCGCTCTCATACCGCATCCAGTGCCGCGCCGAACCACGCCAGCCTAGCGCAAGCTGTCCGTACATGAAACGTCCGAATTTTGAGTGGGCCCGGTCGCGGAACGTGCCCAGATCGGGGATCATTCCGATGTACCAGAACACGACCGAAATCGTCGCGTAAGTCGAGACCGCGAACACGTCCCACATCAGCGGGGAACGGAACTGCGGCCAGTAATTCATCGTGTTCGGGTAAGGGAACAGCCAGTAGATCGCCAACCACGGACGCCCAGTGTGAATCACCGGGAACATCGCCGCGCAGACCACGGCGAACAGCGTCATGGCTTCCGCGAAACGGTTAATGGAATTGCGCCACTTCTGTTTGAACAACAGAAGAATGGCGGAGATCAGCGTGCCGGCGTGGCCGATTCCGATCCACCACACAAAATTGATAATGGCAAAGCCCCACGCCACCGGAATCGTAATGGCCCAGATGCCCGTGCCTTTCAGAAACAGCCAGGTAACTGCCACCAGCAGCATCACGACGATGCCTCCGGCCAGTGCAAAGCCGAAGAACCAGCCCAGCGGCGTGTGCGGCGTCAGCACAATGCGCGACAACTTCTCCGTGACCGAGCGGAACGTGTGCCCGGGCGCGATGACCCGCTGCTCTCCGGTCACCGGATCGATCATCGGATCGGGATGCTTCGGGTCTTGAGGCGAAATGTCCTTCGTAGCCATGCTCAGTACAACCTCTTCCGTTCCCCGAGGGTTTCTCTCATTGCGTCAGCCTTACAGCATTGCAGGCAATTTCCCTGAATCGTGTATTTCCCTCCCACGAATCAGGCGTTCTCCATCAATTCCGGATTGGGATTCACCACGCCGGCAATGTAGGACGTCCGCGGCCGCGTGTTCAGGTCGGCCAGCACCGTGTAGTTGCGCTCCTGCGCCTTGATCTTCGAGACGCGGCTGTTCTTGTCATTGATATTGCCGAAAGTGATGGCCTGCGTCGGACACGCTTCCTGACACGCCGTGACAATTTCGCCATCGCGCACCGTGCGGTTTTCCTTGTCGGCCCGAATCTTCGCCTCGCTGATCCGCTGTACGCAATAGGTGCACTTTTCCATCACGCCGCGGCTGCGCACGCTCACATCCGGATTGCGCATCAGCTTGTACTGTGGCGTGGTGTAGTCGGAGTACAACAGCCAGTTGAAGCGGCGCACCTTGTACGGGCAGTTGTTCGAGCAATAGCGCGTGCCCACACAGCGCTGATACAGCATCAAATTCAAACCTTCCGGCGAATGCACCGTCGCGCCCACCGGACACACCTGCTCGCACGGCGCGTTTTCGCACATCTGGCAGGTCATCGGCTGAAAATACGCCTTGGGCTTGTCGAGATCGCCTTCATAATAGGTGTCGATGCGAATCCACTGCATATCGCGGCCCACCTTCACCTGGTGCTTACCGACCACCGCGAGGTTGTTCTCGGCATAACAACTGATGATGCAGGCATTGCAGCCCACGCAGGAGTTCAGGTCGATCGAGAGCGCCCACTGATAGCCCTTGCTGTAATCCCACACAGGAAACAGGGTGGTGGTCTTCGGCGGCGCGTTGAAATCCGGGTCGGCAGCGGCAAAATTTGGGTTTTGCTTGTACTCCTCCAGCGTGGCAAAGCGGATGATGCCGCGCTGCTCCGCTTCCCGTCCTTCCAGAGAATGCGGCGTGGTGTCGGGTTTGGCTTCCTTCGCCTCTTCTTCAGACCCGTACTTGCGGGCAAACAGGTCGCGATGGTCGACGTAATGGCTCTTGGTCGATGCGCACTCGTAAGTCTCGCCCGTCTTTTTCGCGGTCACGCCGGCCAGAAACAGTGGCGAGCCGGAAAGCCGCAGCGGAAATGCGTCAAACCCAGCACCGGTGCCAACTCGTCCGGAATTTCGGCGGCCGTAACCCAGGTAGATCGTGATGCTGTTGTCCGGGTGCCCATACATGGCCATTGCTGACGCCTTGATCTTCCGGCCCTGATAATCGATCTCGATGACATCGCTTTCGACGGCGTTCAGCTTCGCCAGGGTGTTGATACTCATCAACGCCGCGTTGTCCCAGGAAAGATTCGACAGCGGCTTGGGCAACTCCTGCATCCAGCCCAGGTTGGAGTAGCGGCCATCGTAGATCGTGGGATCGGGGCGGAAGATGACCTCTATCGTCGCCGTATCGGGCACTGCAGCAGGTTGAAATGCCGTATTCTTTGCGCTCACCGTCTTCGGCGTAAATGCGGTATTCGCAATCCAGCCATCGTGCAACGCTTTGCGCCAGCCCGGGGTGATGGACCCGTGGCTGTCGCCGTTCTGATCGACGTTTGTCCCGCCGACCGCACTGGCCCAGTTCAACTGAACCGCCGCATTGGGAGACATGTCGGGATCGGCCAGCATGAGCTGAACCACCTGATGCGCCGATTTGCCGTTATACAGCGGACTGATCATCGGCTGCACGATGCTGACCGTGCCATCGTACGCGCGGACGTCCGACCAGTTCTCCAGATAATGCGTGCTGTTGATATGCCAGTCGGCAATCTGACCTGTCTCATCGACATACAGACCGAGATGCGCCACAGTCTTCGCGTGGCCCAGTGCCTTTTCAAAGTTGAGATCGGCCGGCGCGTCGTAAACCGGATTGGTATCCAGAATGACCAGCCAATCGACCTTACCGGCGTTCAGGTCGCCGATGAGCTGCTGCATCTCGTCGATCTGCACTGTCGGCATCGGGTTCACCGTTTCGGTGTAGACCACCGTCTTGCCCACGTTGCCGAGCGCCTGGTTGATGGCGATGGCCGCCAGATGGACGCCCGTCGCCGCCTGCTCGCCGGGAATCACAACGCATTTGCCGGCGTTCGCCTTCAGATCTTTGGCTACAGCATTGAGATAGGCCGTCTGCTCGTCGGTCCACGCGACATTGGTGGCAGGCGCTGCACCGGCTCCAACGGCCGCCGCCAGAGCCGCGGCGAAAGCTTCCATCTGGCTGGCGCGCATCCGCAGGCGATGTTCGGCCTTATAGCCGGTGGTCGAAGGCGTGCTCTCGATCGAATACAGCCGGTTCATCTCTACGCCCGGCTTCAAAGAACGCCGCTCGGCATAGTCCGCCGCCAGCTTCAGGAATCCCGGATGCCATAGCCCGGAAAGAAAATCGGCGTCCAGTGCAACAACAACGTCTGCCGCATCCAGCTTGTACTGCGGATCGTAATAGTCGCCAAACGCCTGCTTGGAGGCGCGACGCGATGAATCACGATTCACCGGCTCGTACTGCAGCCACTTCGCGTTCGGATATTTTGCGCTCGCCTGCTTCCATTGCGCCGCCAGCGTGGGAGAAGTCACCGTCCCGCTGAGGAAATACAATCCTTGTCCGCCGCTGGCCGCCTTCGCTTCCAGCATGGCGGTAAAGTCGGCGACAAAGTTGATGTAATCCCGCGTCTCGCCGCGATAGAGCACCCGCTGCGACCGGTCAGGATCGTATAGCCCCAGCAGCGTTCCTTGCGTATACGCATCGGTCGTGCCGTGGATGAGCGGATGGTCAGGATTCCCCGCCACCTTGATCGGACGATAGGCTTCCGTCTTGACCAGCAGCGGAACCGATCCCATGGGAAACGGATGAGCGGTGGCGAAATAGATGGGCTGTCCGAGAATCAGGTCTTCCGGCTGCTTCACATAGGGATAAATCGGCTCGTCCGGCTGCTTGGTGCATCCCGTCAGTCCAGCCAGCGCGATGGACGCGCCCATCAGTTTCAGAAAGCCGCGCCGCGAGACTGAATCGACCCATTCCGACGAATGCTGTGGAAACTCGCGCTGCAACGCATCCTGGAACTCCGGCGTGTCGGCCAGTTCGTCGACCGTCCGCCAGTAGCGCTTGCCGGTCATACCGGCGAGTTTAGCCTGCGCCGTCGCGATCAGTTGGGCCGTCGATCTTTCCGACTTCTCCGTCATATCGCTTCGATCAGCTGCTGCGGTCTCGTGTTCGTTTGCCATCTTCGAATCTTGACCTTTACTGTTAACGTTCATTGCCTGGTCAGCATTGTTTCATCCAGAAATCAAGCGCCTTCGATTTGCAGACCGCGGCTCATCGATGACACGTATCGCAACTGGTCAGTTGGTTCGGCGGGCGAATGTGATACTGCACGATCAGATATTTCCCGAGATCTCTCTGGTCAGTGAATTTGATATAGCGGGGGTTGATCGGCACCTGCGCCTCGACGGAACCGTGGCCGGAAGAGGACCAGAGTTTCTGGTCGTTGAAATCAGGCGAGACCGGTCCGCTGGGCGGCACGCTCGGTCCTTTGGGCATTTGCAGCGCCGCCATTTGCGCCCCGTCGTTTTCGGGATCGCGCGTGGTGCAGTTCACCAGTTGCGCCGTGGGAACCCCGGGAGTCGTGGCGGCATTGGTACACCAGACGGGATGGTCCGAAGAGGGTTCCTCCCATGCCATCTCATAGATTTGAGAAGTGGGTCGCAGATTGTTCGCCGGATTGCGATGACAGTTCAGACACCACTCCATCTGCAAGGTGCTGGCTTGATAGGTCAGCGGCATGTTGTCGATCCGGCCATGGCAGGTCGAGCAGCCAATTCCCTTGTTCACATGGATGGAATGGTTGAAATACACAAAATCCGGCAGATCGTGCACCTTGGTCCACACGATGGAATTGCCGGTCGCCCAACTGTTGCGCACCGGAGCCAGCAGCGCGGCATTTGTCCATATCTGCGCGTGGCAGTTCATACAGGTCTTCGTCGGAGGAATGCCGGCGTAACTCGATTTTTCGACCGATGTGTGGCAGTACTGGCATTGCAGTCCGAGTCCCTGCACGTGGTGCTTATGGCTGAAAGGAACCGGCTGGGCTGGCCGCTGCCCCTGGCGCGTCACCCAGGGAGAACGCTGCAGGTAATTCAGCGTGACGCCCAAACCAATCAGAATTACACCGTAGAGAACCAAGCTGAATCGCGTGAGGGAGTTCGAACTGCGGTCGAAAATCTGTGCCATTTTTAATTACTTCCTGCTTCATTGCGCGGTTACCGTAACGACTTGACGGTGCACCGGGTCTGTTCGGCGGAATCTTGCAGTTTATTTGGCGGCCAAAAAAAATAATAGATTAGTCGAAGAATGAGTGTAGCAGCAGAGGCCCATTATTCGTCAACCTTCCAGCTTTCATTCACTAATTTTTTACGTCTAAATTGAACAACAAATTCCAACGTGAAACTTGCCGGCCGCGCGCCGTGCCATTGCTCCGTCACCGATTGTCGATCCCGAAAAACGCGAGTCGACCATGTATAGACTGGAACCATGACCAGCGGACTCCGCAGCGTTCGTTACGATCATGCGAATGCCTGCCTGCAGATGACAGCGGCCGATGCTCGGATGGCAAAACTCGTTGGGCGTGTCGGGCCATTTCGCCTGCGCTTGAAACCAACCCATTCGACATTTGAAGCGCTGCTCGAATCGATCGTCTATCAGCAGCTTCATGGCCGCGCAGCGAAGTCGATTCACGACCGCATCCTCGATCTGTTTCCGGACAGGCTTCCCACAGCGCAGGGCTTGGCGAGTTTGGACGATGCGGCCCTGCGCGGCGCCGGTCTTTCCACAAACAAGCTGGCATCGCTGCGCGATCTTGCGGAGAAGAGCATAGCCGGCATCGTTCCCACGCTGCCCCAGTTGCACCGCATGTCCGACGATGAAGTTTGCGAACGACTGACGGGAGTACGCGGCATCGGCATCTGGACCGCGCAGATGCTCCTGATCTTTCGCATGGGCCGTCCGAATGTTCTGCCGGTCTCCGACTACGGGGTGCGCAAGGGCTTCGCGCTGACCTTCGGCAAGCTGCGCCCGGGAATGCCGGTCACGCTGGACGATCTACCCGACGCTGCGGCATTGCAGCGTCGTGCCAAGCGCTGGCATCCATGGCACTCGGTCGCAAGCTGGTATCTCTGGCGCGCCTGCGATCTGGCGCTCCAGGCCGAAGGAAAAATGCCGCCGCCACGCAGGACCGGCAAGTGAGCACAAACACTCCAGCCGCGAGCGCCATCCCCCAGCCCGCTGCAACACCCTGCCGCTTTGTCTGCATTCACGGCCACTTCTATCAGCCGCCGCGCGAAAATGCCTGGTTGGAAGCGATCGAAGAGCAGGAGTCCGCTGCGCCTTATCACGACTGGAACGAACGCATCAATCACGAATGCTATGCGGCCAACGGCAGCTCGCGGATTCTGAATCGGCAAAACAAAATCGTCCGCATCGTGAACAATTATTCGCGCATCAGCTTCAATTTCGGTCCCACACTGCTGGCGTGGATGGAAAAATCCGCTCCGCTGACCTATCGCAAAGTACTCGAAGCCGATCGCAGCAGCGCGGAACGTTTCGGCGGACACGGCTCGGCAATCGCGCAGGTCTACAACCACATCATTCTCCCGCTCGCGAAAACAGGGGACCGCATCACGCAGATTCGCTGGGGCATCGCCGATTTCGAACACCGCTTTGGCCGCAAACCGGAGGGCATGTGGCTGGCCGAGACCGCCGTCGATCTCGAAACGCTGGACCTGCTGGCGCAGCACGGCATCCGTTTCACCATTCTCGCGCCACACCAGTGCGCACGAGTCCGCATTCTTGCCACAGAACGCGATCCGGAAGCGCCCGTCTGGCATGACACGCCGCGCGGCACTGTCGATCCCACCCAGTCTTATCTCGTCCGTACCACGGAAGGACGCAGCATCGCCGTGCTCTTCTACGACGGAGCCATCTCCCGCGCCGTCGCATTCGAAGGGCTGCTGAACAACGGCGCGGATTTTGCCCGACGCCTGCTGAACGGCTTCCGGGACAACGGCCATCCCGGTCAGTTGTCCCACATCGCCACCGATGGCGAAAGCTACGGGCACCACCATCCGCACGGAGACATGGCGCTGGCCTATGCGCTGCAATGGATCGAGGAGAAAAGCGATGTGCGCCTCACCAACTACGGCCAGTTTCTGGAGAATTTTCCTCCCACCTGGGAAGCGGAGATTGCGGAGGACACCTCCTGGAGCTGCCACCATGGCATCGAGCGATGGCGCTCCGATTGCGGCTGCGGCAACACGAATCCAGGCTGGAACCAGGCATGGCGCGCCCCGCTGCGCGCTTCTCTCGACTGGCTAAGCGACGCCGTGCGGCCGTTATGGAAGCGGGCCGCGGCACGCTTCTTTCGCGATCCCGCCGCCGCGCGCGACGGTTACATTCAGGTGCTGCTCGATCGCAATCCGGAAACGCAGCAGGAATTTCTCGATCGGCACGCCGCGCGCCCTCTCACGGCAGACGAACGCATCATTGCTTTGAAGCTGATGGAGATGCAGCGCCACCTGCAACTGATGATGACCAGTTGTGGATGGTTTTTCGAGGACCTCGCCGGAATTGAAACCGTGCAGATTATTTCCTACGCGGGCCGTGTCCTGCAGTTGGCCGCGGAATTATTTGACGACGAGGGCGAGGCGCTGGAAGGGGAATTTCTCGCGCGCCTCGCCAAAGCGTATAGCAATCCGCCCGACGAGGGCGATGGCGCGGACATCTACCGGAGCAAAGTGATGCCGCGGACAATCGATCTCGATGAGGTCGGCGCGCGCTATGCCATCGTTTCGATGTTCGAATCGCAACCGGAAATGGCAACGCAATACTGCTATGAAATTCAGCGCAAAGCTGGAGAAATTCTCACCTCCGGCCGCGGCCACTTCGCCTATGGCCAGGCCGAGATCCGCTCGCTGGTCACGCTGGAGCGCGAGAGCATCGATTTCGCCGTGCTGCACCTCGGCGACCAGAACCTTTCCGCAGCGGTACGGCGGACGGATGCCGATGGAAACAGCTTCCAAGTCTTTGCACGGGAGATTGGCGAGGCCATCGCCCAGGCCAACCTTCCCGAGGCGATGCGTCTGTTCCTCCGCGACTTCGGTTCCGCGGATTATTCGCTGAATTCCTTGTTCCCCGACGACCAGCGGCGCATCCTGAAATTGCTGCTCGACTCCACGCTGGCGGAAATGGAAAGAACGCTGCGGACGATCTACGAAGATCACATCTCGCTGTTGCGGTATCTCAGCCTCGGCGGTATGCCGAAGCCGCAGGCGTTGATGCTGGCCGCGCAGTTCAGCCTGAATGCTGACTTGCGCTCGGTGTTATCCAGCGATCCCTTAGATGCGGCAAGGCTGCACGGGCTGCTCGCTCAGGTACGCGCCGATAAGATTGCGCTCGATACACCGGCGCTGGCCTATGCTGCCAGCCAGCGAATGCTGCGCGCGACGCAGCAACTGGAGCGGAACCGCGACGGCGCTCCTCTCGAGGCGGCGCTCCAGGTTCGCAATGCGTTGCGCGAGCTGCCGTTCGCTGTCGATCTCTGGGAGACGCAAAATCGCTGGTACAGAATTTTGCAGGAACGTTCATCGCCGGCAGAGGACGACCCGCAATGGAAAGAGCAGTTCCGTGAACTGGGAATGAAGCTCGATCTCGCGGTGGACGAGCTCACCGCCGATAATTGAACGTTCGCGCTATGCGGACTTGTGACTGCGCGCCGAAAAGCTAACTCCGCCAGCGCAACGTAACCGGTCCGCTCAGCGGATGTTCGAATTCCCCGCCGTTGGCTGCCATTTGTAACCGCGCCTGTTTCAATGCGAAATACCACTTTGCGGGCCGGTCCGCGTCATCGATCAGCATCAACGTCGGATTGAATCGCAGTCCCTGCGCCTGTTGCACCATGGTCTCGCGGTCCTGGTCGACGAATCTCCGTCCGAAGGCTTTGGCGATTGCCGTCACAAACGGCATGCGATAAAAAATATTCCACGCCGCACAGACATCGATGCGGCTGGCCGTCGGCGTGACCGGTGTCACAGTGGTCAAACTGGAGAACCATTTGTCGCCGCAGCGGATCGTCTCGTAGCGGCGGTTCGGCAGAACAAAATCGATGGTTGTCAAAACCGACTGCCCATAGACACCCAGCAATTTATATGGCGCGCTGTTGGCGGAAGGTGCATGCGCCGTCATGCGGAAGCCCTGCGGAATCGGCTCAAACTGCTTTTCCTTCACATGAATGCTTTTGCCGCTGCGCCACCACCAGGACTGATGCACAAACGGCCCGTGCGCCGGGTCCATCAGGCCAATGATTCCATGATCAACATTGCAGGGCAGGTCCGCCGTCAAATGCGCCGAGCGAAAGCGCGGCCCAAACTTCGGAATCTCCGGCACCGGCGGCAGCGCGGCTATGTCCTCCGCGCGCACTCGGCCTGAACCGGCGGAAGGAACGTAGACCCACGCATAGCCATCGCGTTCCACGCAGGGAAACGCCGTCGCGAAAATACGCGTGCAGTCCAGCGTGTCTTGTGGCGTGAGCGAGGGAATTTCCCTGCACTGCCCGGTGACGGGATCGAACCGCCAGCCATGATATTTGCAGGTGACACCGGAGGCATCGCACGAACCGTAGGAAAGCGGGATACCGCGATGCGGGCAACTGTCGCGCATGGCAAACAGCCGATTCTCCTGCGTTCTGCCCAGCAGCAGAGGAATCCCCAGCAGCATGGTTGTCGCGGTCTGGTTGCCGCGCAGCCGCTCCGCCCGCATCGCCGGATACCAGTCGTCATAGATCAAGGTCGCTGGCGGCTGCGATCCGGGAGCTTCGGCAAAACTCGTCATAAGTTTGAAAGTACCATTGCGCACTCAAAGCATCCGGGGACCCCAGGTTCGCGCAGCTAACCTGGGTTTTCTGAAATTTGGGGTGTCCCATTCTTCGCGTTCCGGCAGAGGATGGGCGACAACTTTCACGGTGTCGGAATCAATTTCCCTTTCCGCAACAAGAATCGTTGTCCCCGCCACAGGATATGGTCGTCGGCAAAGCTCCAGAACCAAATCCCAAGCGCGATCACATCCCGCAGCGGCAGCAGCCAGAGATTGCGCTGCGTCTCCCAATCCCCCAGCACACCGACTCCTACGCTCAATGCCATTGCCACACGCACACACAGCATGACACTGAGCAGCGCGATACTGTCGAGTGAAGCGGCGGACGCGATGAAGTTGGCAATCGCCCACGGCAGCCCGAACGTAATCAACAGACCGAAATAGCCGAGCGGACGCGAGTCGCGCACCGCCCGCGCCCACCGCAGTTGATGCCCGAAATACGCGGAAAATCCGTAGTGCGGAATCGCGGTTTCGACCACTTCTCGCGCCAGCTCAATGCGAAACCCTGCCTGAAAAATTCGCGCTCCTATTTCGTAATCGTCCGCAAGATAATCGACCAGCGGCAGAAAACCGCCAATCGCATCGAGCGCCTGGCGCGTAACCGCGAGCGTAGACCCCAGACCGAACCGCAAGCCGCGCTCCAGCCAGCGCGCCGTCAGCACGCCCGGCATGAAATCCGTCGCGATGCCCAGCGCCTCCAGCCGCGAAGCCAGCGTCGCTTGCGCCCGACCGCGATAGAGCGCCGTCACTATGCCGACGGGACGGCCTGATTTGCAAGTCGTGGCAAACGCCGGCATTGTGTTGCGGAGATAGCGCTGTGACACGCGAATATCGCTGTCGTTGATCAGCAGATGATCGTACTTCGCGTGGGGCGCCATCTGCGCCAGGTTGCTGAGTTTTCCGTTCGCGCCCAGGACCAGCGGGCAAGCGACTATACGAATCTCTTGCTGCGGAAACTCCCGCTGCAATTGTTCAATAGCCTTGACCGCCGAATCGTCCATGCTGTGGACGCCGAAGAGAATTTCGTATGCACTCGGATAGTCTTGCGCGCAATGGCTGGCGAACGCGGCGTACATCTCGGGGTCCACGCCCTTCACCGGCTTCAGAATGCTCACGGGAGGGAAAAAGTCCGGCAGCTTGACGCGGCAGGTGCGGCTGTACGCGCGCGCTGCGCGAAAAACCAGCAGCGCATAGATCAGCGATGCCAGCGTCAGCAACGTGAAAATCGCGCCGATAAGCTGCGCCGCAAAAAATAAAGTATGATCCGGGTGCTGAATTGAAGTCATGGGCGACTGCGGTTATTGTCGCTCAGATTGCGCGGCCATTTTCGTCGGTAACCTTGAGTGCTCCCCAATCTCGATTTTGAGATCTGGGGTTCTTCCGCCAATACCCGCTCGCTCACTCGTATCGTAGCGCGTCGATCGGGTCGAGATTCGCCGCCTTCCATGCCGGATAAATCCCGAAGATCAACCCAATCGCGCACGACACGCTGAAACCCGTTATCGCCCAGAACGTCGAAACAAATGCCGGGATGTTCGGCACCGCCATGCGAACCGCCAACGTCAGCGCGCCGCCGAGCAGAACTCCAATTACGCCGCCCACCGCGCACAGCGTAACCGCCTCGATCGTGAACTGCAGCAGGATATTTCGCCGCGTCGCTCCAATGGCCTTGCGCACGCCGATCTCGCGCGTCCGCTCCGTCACGGAAACCAGCATGATGTTCATCACACCAACGCCGCCCACCATCAGCCCCACGCTGGCCACGCCGATCATAAACAGGAAAATGCCGCTGGTCAGTTGATTCCAAAGGCGAGTAATTGTGTCCGGGCCGAAGATGGCGAAGTTGTCCTCTTGATTGAAGCGCTCCTTGCGCTGGATGCGCAATGTCTGTTCGATCTCGTCATAGACCAGTTGTTTATTCTTCGGATCGTCATATTTCAATGCAATCCAGTAGTCCTTGATCTCCGGATGTATCTTGTGGAATGTCCCTATAGGAAAATAGGCGGCATTGTCCTCGGGATTTTTGCCTCCGCCGAAGGCAGTTTTCCGTTTCTCCATCACTCCGATCACCCGGAAAAGATCGCCGCCGATTTCCACTTCCTTACCCAGCGGGTCTCCCCCCTGGAATAGCTGATCGGCAGTGTCATGGCCGAGGATCACAACGTCGGAATGCTTGTCCTGTTCATATTTTGAAAAATAGCGGCCGATCGGAATGTTGACCGTGTCCACGATGGGCTGTGCCACCGTATCGCCTTCCAAAATTGTGTGTTGGACGGTGCGCCCGTTGTATTTCACAGCGACGTTGCCCAGATTCAGGGTGAAGTCCTGATAGCGCAATTGCGGAGAGACTGCTACTACGTGGGGCAGCTTGGCCAGCGCCTCGGCGTCCTCCAGAGTCAACTGTTTCCGCGCCAGCATTTCCGCGGTGGGGCGAACGGCGATGACGGGAAAACGAAATATCCAGTAAACATCGGTGCCAAATGAGGCGACAAGATTCCCGATATTCCGATTGAGACCATTGATGAACGACGACAGCGTGATGACCGTCGCCACTCCGATGACCACGCCAAGAATGGTAAGGCCGGAGCGCAGCTTGTTCGCGCGCAATGTCTCCATCGCCATGCCGATGGATTCGCGGGATTTACCGCCAGCCATAACGCACCCTCACAGTTCAGACCGCAGTGCCACAATGGGATCAAGCATCGCCGCCTTGCGCGCCGGATACACTCCAAAGAAAATACCGACCGATGTAGCCAGGAACAAGCCCGCCAGCACCGACCACAGCGCGATGGTGGTTGGAAATCCAACGATGAGCGTGATTGCTTTGGCGACGGTGATTCCTCCGATTACGCCGATTGCTCCTCCCACTAAGGCCATGGTGCCGGACTCAATGAGAAATTGCGCCATCACATCGCCGCGCCGCGCGCCCAGCGCTTTGCGAATGCCAATCTCGCGCGTCCGCTCCGTCACAGAGACCAACATGATATTCATGATGACGATGCCGCCGATCACCAGAGAAATCGTGGAAATGCCGATGGCTACCCCGACGAAGCTTGCGGTAAAGCTCTTGAAAAGCCCCACGAAGCTGGAATTGGTCTCAAGGGTGAAGCTGTCGTCTTGGCCAGGTCGATCGTGCCTCTGTGCCCGCAGAATTGCGCGCATCTGGTCGGACGCAAGTTCCAGCCTCTTGCCCAGCCCTCCGGCTTTGCCATAGATAACGATCGAGTCGTTCATGCCGTAGGTCGCTCGATACGTGGTGATCGGTACCCCGACGAAATTGTCCTGGCTTTTCCCCAGCGTCTTCCCCTGACGCTCTACTACTCCGATTACGGTATATGGGACGCCGTCGAGGCGGATCTCTTTCCCGATTGGATCGCCCGGCCCCATGACGTTGTCCACGATGTCGTAGCCCACGACCGCAACGTGCGAATCGTGCTGGATTTCTGTCGGAGTAAATGCCCGGCCTTCGGCAATGTTGTAGTTGTACATCTGCGGCATGTCCAGGGTCCATCCGCGGATGCTGACGCCGGTTGCGGACTGATGGTTGGAAACCACGTTCCCGGTAGTGGAGACTTCCGCTCCCGTGAGAGTGCAGGCCGTGCACTGCTCTGCGACGGCTCGATAAGCATCCATCCGGAGGATTTTCCGCTTCTGATATTTCAGGTAGTCTTCGCCCGTCATCGGTAGTTGCGGAATCTGCGTCGCCGTGAAGACATCCGCGCCATAGCCGTACACCTTCGTAGCGACATACTTGTTGGCGCCATTGATCATGGTGACGATCATAATGACCGAAGCCACGCCGATGACCACGCCAATCAGGGTGAGGATCGAGCGCATCTTGTTCGCCCAAAGGGATTGCACCGCGATTTTGACTGCTTCTCGAAATTCCATGTGCGTTCTATGAAGAGCCGGATACCCCATTCAAGCCTTCTTTTGGCTTGGGTGGGTGCTGGAGTGACCCACCTTGGCAATTTCACCCCAAGCGGGATGCGGCCTACTCGAATTCCTTTTCCTGTTGCAAGGCCCACCACAGGCCAAACCCCGCTTCGGCGATTCCAATGGCGCGCGTCAGCTGCGGGTGCTCCGCGAGATGCTCCATTAGCCGCCGCCAGGGCTTCGGGCCAGCCACCCACGCCTTCGCGGCGCGGGAGGGACGTACCGCCGCCATCATTCCATCGCCGATCAGAAACATGACGCAAAAATGGTGCCATCGCTTTGCCATCATCCGCATCCTCTACACGCAATGATACGGCTCGATAGCGGCATAAGTTCCCGTTCCGTTCACCGGCATGAGACAGCGAGATCCCTAAGGACTGATTCCGATTCCTCTCGGCGGCACACGGGTACGTCAGTGCTGGACTGAAATTACAAGCCACCGGATCGAGACTTGTTCATGGATTCGCTGGGCTAACCAGAATGGCGGGGCATTCTGATTGAATCCAATCCTTATAGGTCTTGAATTTATGACGATTAAAGTGGCCGCCGGGGCAAACAGGGCAGCCTGCGGCGACGCGCAATTGTTCGCTCCAGGACTTTTTGGAGTGTGCATCGGGTTCCCACAATTCCTGCGATGCATCTCCCGCAGACGCGAGAGAAACGTCCAGATTCTCGCCAGTGCTGCCCGACCACTCGGCGGCGGGTTGCGCGGCGATATCGCCAGCGGCTGCGTTGTAAGAACCAGTACAACCGCCCTTTCCCTTGCGATCCGTGCAATTCGCGCTAGCGCTGCGTTCCGGCCCTTTTCCGGGATTGCCCATGGTTTGCACGTGCGGGGAGTTGCCGAAGACATCCGGCTGCGGTAATCCTCCGCCCACACTGGGTAAGGCGATACTCAGGTCGAGGACGGCATCCGCCAGTTTGGGAGCCGGAACCGTAGACAGGCAGGTGTCCTGTGCCAACTGCGCGGCTGCTGAATTGATTGAATCCGGGGACGCGGAACGGATGTAGACCTTGCGAATCGGCCGTCCGTCCGAGGCGGTTACGGTCTTCACGGACTTTTTCCCCCACGCCGCGCTGGATACCGCAATCCACAGCAGACAGATTCCCAGCACAGCACGTCGGACCGACTCAATTTCTCGCACTGCGTCTACCTCTCCCTTCAATTATGAACTGGATCATCTCGGACGCTCCCCCAATGAGAAACGCGACGCGAATGGGATATCACTGTTTCAGCGCAGTCAGTGTTTTTTCCAGCGTTGCGACATTTTCGACATTCAGGCATATCTGATTGCGATCCAGTTGGCGCAGCAGCCCGCTTAACACCCTGCCGGGGCCGACTTCAATGCAGTGGGTCGCTCCGGCGGCGATCAGTTGTTGCTCGCATTCCACCCAGCGGACCGCACCGGTCACCTGGCGAACGAGTCCAGCGCGAGCGGCGTCGGCGGTGGTAATCCAGGTGGCATCGACATTCGAAACTATGGGAAATTTCGGATCGCGGAACGCCGTGTTTTTTAGATCATTTGCTAGCCGATCCTGTGCGGGCTGCATGAGCGCACAATGGAACGGCGCGCTGACAGCCAATACGACAGTCCGCTTTGCGCCGCGTTCCTTGCACATCGCGGCAGCTCGTTCGACCGAAGCAGCAGCGCCGGAGATGACGGTCTGCTCGGGAGAATTGATATTCGCGGGAGCGACGATGTTGCCGGATTCGTTCGCTGCGGCCGTACAGGCTTCCGCGACCGCTTCCGCCGACAATCCAAGAATCGCAGCCATAGCGCCCCGCCCTGCAGGAACAGCTTCCTGCATGTAACGCCCGCGATTCCGTACCGTGCGGACAGCATCCGCAAAGGAAAGTGTGCCAGCGACGACGTGTGCGGAGTATTCCCCCAGGGAGTGGCCCGCGGCAAGATCACACCCGATGCTGTGCTCAGCGAGCACGCGCGCGGCAGCGACAGACACGGTCAGAATCGCGGGTTGGGTATTTTCTGTTGACTTCAGAACATCTTCCGGTCCTTCAAAACAGAGCTTCGAGATGGAAAATCCGAGGGCGGCATCGGCTTCTTCAAAAACGGCGCGCGCCGATGGAAAATGATCGTGCAGTTCGCGGCCCATGCCGACGGTTTGAGATCCCTGGCCCGGAAGGCGGAAAGCGATTTTTTTTGGCGCAGAGGAAGGGCTGGAAGACGTGCTCATGGCAAAGGATTATTGAAGCGGAGAAGAAGAACGAATGCAAGAGGATTTCAAAGCTATTCGGCGAGAGAGGGACGTGGGGCGCCCAAGCCTTGTTCGATATGGGTATTGACGTTGGCTTGGGCAAATTCTGCGGCGACACGGATGCCGTTCATGATGGCGCGATCATTCGACGATCCGTGACCCACGATGCAGACGCCGCGCACGCCGAGTAGCGGCGCGCCGCCGTATTCCGATTGATCGAGGCGCTTTTTGAAATCGTTGAACGCTTTTTTGGACAGCAATGCGCCGACCTGCGCGGTGACCGTAGAGGTTAGGGATTCCCTCAGCGACTCACGAACGAGCCGCGCCAAGCCTTCGGAGGTTTTCAGCGCGACGTTGCCAATAAAGCCGTCGCAGACAACGACATCGGCGTTGCCGTTGTAGATGTCGCGGCCTTCGACGTTGCCCAGGAAATGGATAGGAAGCTGTTTCAGCAGTGGGAATGCCTCACGGGTGAGATCGTTGCCTTTGCCTTCTTCTTCTCCAATGGAAAGCAGCCCGACGCGGGGACGCGCCACTTTCAGGACGGAGCGGGCGTACATTTCGCCCATGATGGCGAACTGCTCCAGATTTTTCGGTTTGCAATCGACGTTGGCGCCGACATCGAGCAGCAGGCAGGGCTTGCCGGTACTGGTGGGCAGGACGGCCACGAGCGCGGGGCGATCTACTCCGGGAAGCATGCCGAGAACCATCTTCGCGGTCGCCATGGCCGCGCCGGTGTTGCCGGCGGTGAGAAAGCCAGCGACTGCGCCCTCGCGCGCGAGTTTCAGGCCGACGCGCATGGAAGAGTCGCGCTTGGAGCGGACGGCCTGCACGGCCTTCTCGTCCATGCCGATGGATTCGCTGGCCTGGACGATTTTGATGGGTAGATGGCGCGCGCCAACGCGGCGCATCTGTTTGGCGAGCAGCGGACGCAACATTCGCTCCAGGCCGACCAGATGAACCTTGACCGGGAGCAGGCGGCAGGCCAGAATCGCGCCGCGAATCTCCGGCTCTGGCGATTTGTCGGAGCCCATGGCGTCGAGTGCGATGTCGATCAACATGGGCGTGTTTCGGCTACTTCTCTTCCTTCACTGCTAGAACGTCGCGTCCCTTGTAGACGCCGCATTTGGGGCAGGCGTGGTGCGGCAGCTTGCGCTCATGGCAATTCGGGCACTCGGAGAGCGAGCTTGGAGTGAGAAAGTCGTGAGAACGGCGTTTGGCAGTGCGCTGCTTGGAATGGCGGCGCTTCGGATTCGGCATGGAAATTTCCCTTTCCCCGCTGGGGTCGATTCGCTCGCATCTCGCGCCTGTATCAGGCGGAATTTCAGAGCAAATTCAGGAACGCGCGGGTATGACAAACTCTTTTAATTTGGCTTAACCTGGCTGCGGATCGCCTGCAGAGATGACCAGCGCGGGTCGGTCGCAGTCGCCGCGCAATCGCAGGGATCCGTGTTGCGGTTCCGGCCGCATTCCGGGCAAAGACCTTTGCAATCTTCCCCGCAAAGGATTTTGGCTGGAAGCGCCAGAAGGATCTGCTCGCGCAGCACATCTTCCAGCAATAAACCGTCTCCTTCATAGTAGCCGATTTCGGTCTCGGATGTGGAGATGGCGTGGTCGGCGCTGTCGCTGTCGGCCTGGGCGGGGCGAAAGATCAGGTCGAAACTGGTATCGATGGGCTGCTGAACCGGTTCCAGGCAGCGCGCGCAGGCGATCTCTATGGTGGTTTGAAGGTTGGCGCGGACGCGGATGTCCTCGACGATGTTGCTGGACTCGCGATGCTCTTTCAGCAGATCGGCGCGACCGGCGGTATGCAGCGGGGCGACCTGGTGGATGTCCTCGACAAAATCGATCGCGCCCGGCGCGAGCGACTCGTCGAAATCGATAGGCTCGCGCTCGAGATCGGTAATAAGGAATTTCATAGCGATGGCCCTCCGGAGATGAAATCGCGCCGCTGGCGTGGGGTGGGGAAATTCAGCGGGTCTAGTTTGAGATTAAGGCGGGGTGGGAATGGGCGTCAAACATTGGGCACTATTGCCGATTGAATGCTGGATTGATAAATAGTTCGCGGAGTTCTGATTTAACCGGCCCTGGCGTTTCTGAGGAGTCCAGTAAGTAATCGATGTAATCAGCCACAAGCGGATCGTTTCGGTCGAACGATTTCAGAGACCAGCCGGCCGCGGTGTAGACAGCCGCTGCGTGCCAGATATGAGAATCGACTTCGGCCCCTATGGTTTGGTAGCCGCGCGGCAGGCCTGTGGAATCAGGCGCTATTTGGCTGCGGTTGATGTCACCTTCTCACGAGATAACCGTAAATCGTCCAGGACGGGCACTGCGGCTAGGACTACAAGAATGCCCGCCAATGCCAGCGTAAAGGTGAATCCCAGATGCCTAAATCCCAGAACTCCCAGAATGCCGCCACCAAAGAACAGAACAAGCAGCGAGGTCAACAGCGCCAGTTTCTGCCGATCCGCGAGCACTCTGGGCTCACGGAGGCGCTCGCAGGAGCGATTCCAGTAAAAAAGCTTACCTAGTTCAATTCCCATATCCGTCACGATGCCCGTGACGTGGGTCGTCCGTATCTCCGCATTGGAAATCTTGGTGATGATTGCGTTCTGCAATCCCATGGTGAAACAAAGCAGAATGGCGGCGGTGGGAATAAAGACGTATCGGTGTTCCAGATGGGCGCCGGCGAGGGCAAAGCCGGTTAAAAGCACTGCTTCCAGCATAAGCGGCGCAGCGTATGCGCTGTGTAACAAGCGCCGCCTTCCCCAATTGACGAGAATCGCAGTACAGCTCGCGCCCATAAGAAACGAGAGTAGACTGGCGAAACCGGCGGCCGCCAATGCTGCGTCGCCCAATGCAGAGTGGACCGCAGTTGCAGACACAATGCCCGACATGTGGGAGCTATATTGCTTAACGGAAAAATAGCCGCCAGTGTCTGTTGCGCCCGCGATGAGGGCTAGAAAACCCGCTAGGCGCCAATTGGATTCCGGGCTGCGTTCTCTTCCGGTGAGATTGCGAAGTCGCTGAACTGGCATGATTGAATTCAATCATCGCAACTCATATGTCAAACAACAAGCATTTCCGACGGTGATGAAGAAACACACACATGGGCGCAGCGGATTGACTGCGCTAAACCAGAGATAACCAAGCAGAGGGCGGTTGTTGGAAGAGGCGGATGGCGGCTATGCCGGTTGCGCCGGCCTGGAGACATTGTGCGGCGTTTTGTGCTGTCACTCCTCCCAGGGCGAAAATTGGGATCGGCGCGGCGAGGTGGCAAGCTTGCGCAAGCAGTTCGGGGCCGGAGCCCGGACGCGCCGGCGAATTACCTGCCGCTTTTCCCGGTTCCGGCACGATTCTCTTTTCGAATACCGGGGCGAAGAGGATGCAGTCTGGACTCTCGCGCCGCGCGGCTTCAACTTCCGTCATCGTGTGGCAGGAGACGGTGATGATTGGCAGTTTGGCACTGCCAGCAGCAGCGAATAGAGTCCGTACCTCGTTGGGCGTAAGCGCGTCGGAGCCGGCGGGCAGGTGGACACCATCAGCGCTTGCGGCCAGAGCAATATCGGGAGGGCCATTGATGAGAAGGCGGGTGGTGCAACCGGGAACCGCGCGAATGATGCCCAGCATGGTCCGCGCCAACTCTACTTGATCGCGGGCGGGCAGGTCTTTCTCCCGCAACTGGATGAACGCCACTCCATTCGATGCCCAGACTTTGGCAAGTTCGAGCAGCCGCTGGCGCGCTACTGTTTCGTCCTCCGCGTACAGGCGACGATCTGTAATGGCGTAGAGCATATCGTCGATGCGATTGTAGATGGTGAGCGACGGGAGGAGCGCGTGTCACTCTCATCCCACTCAAGCGAAACGGGGGCTTAAATGGGGCACCCCGACTTTCGTTGTTTCCGATAAGAGAACATCCTAAATATCATAAAAGGCGTGTGGTAGTGTCGAAATTAGAGAGTGGGAAAGAGGACTGTCAAGCTATGGAAACGGCGCGGTGATGGAGAGTTACGATCTGCTTGTTCTGGGTTCCGGCCCGTCTGGGCAGCGAGCGGCGATTTCCGCGGCCAAATTGGGCAAGCGCGTGGCGGTGGTCGAGCAGCGGGAGTTCGTCGGCGGGGTCAGTGTGAATACGGGCACCATCCCCAGCAAGACTTTTCGCGAAGGAGTGCTCCATCTTTCCGGCTACAACTACCGGTCGATCTACGGCATGAACTATCGTGTGAAGGAAAAGATCACGATGGCCGATCTTGCCTTTCGGGTGCAGCACGTCATTAAGACGGAAGTGGACGTGACCGAGGCGCAGCTTTCCCGCAATAATATTGAAGTTCTGACCGGGACGGCCAGTTTTGAAGACCCCACTCGTATTCGCGTGACGAACTCCCGTGGATCGAGCGTGTACGAGGCGAAAAATACGTTGATCGCTGTGGGCTCTCGACCGGCGAGCAATCCCAGGGTACCGCTGAACGGCACGAATATCATCAACAGCGACCAGATTCTTTCCATTCCTGATTTGCCGAAGACCCTGATTGTCGTGGGCGGCGGTGTGATCGGCGTGGAGTACACCTGCATGTTCGCCGTCCTGGGAGTACGGGTCATCCTGATTGAAAAGCGACCCAAGCTGCTGGAGTTTGCCGATCAGGAGATTGTCGAAGCGTTGAGCTATCACCTGCGCGACAGCCGTGTGACCATGCGGCTGAATGAAGAGGTGCAAAGTGTCGAAGACATGCCGGACGGAACGGTTGCGGCGAACCTGGAAAGCAAAAAGAGAATCTCCGGCAATGCGCTGCTGTATGCGGTAGGCCGCCAGGGAAATGTAGACGATTTGAATCTGGCCGCCGCCGGCTTAGATGCGGACGCGCGCGGACGCATCAGCGTGGACGAAAATTATCGAACGAAGGTGCCGAATATTTTTGCCGCGGGAGACGTAATCGGGTTTCCCGCGCTGGCCTCCGTTTCCATGGAGCAGGGGCGCATCGCGGCGGCGCGCATCTTTGGGGATGAAGCGATCCATTCGAACCCAAAGTATTATCCTTACGGAATTTTCACAATTCCCGAGATTTCCTTTATTGGAAAAACGGAAGAGCAGTTGACGGAAGAAGACGTGCCCTATGAAGTGGGCGTGGCATATTACCGTGAAATCGCTCGCGGTCAGATCCGTGGCGACACGACGGGACGGCTGAAGCTGATCTTCCATCGCGAGACGCGCCAGTTGCTGGGTGTGCACATCATCGGCGAAGGCGCGAGCGAGCTGGTGCATATTGGCCAAGCGGTGATGGCGCTGAACGCGACCATCGATTACTTTGTGGACACCGTATTCAACTATCCGACGCTCGCCGAGTGTTATAAGGCCGCGGCCTTCAATGGCCTGAATCGGCTGGGAAACGGCGATGGAATGTCGACCGGCGCGAACGATGCAGAGCCGGTGCGATAAGGAGCAAATATGAGGAAAAGCCTTGGCATCCACCTGACCGGAACCATCGCCAGCGGAGTAATTGAGGAGCAGAGTCCGTGCGGTCGCGTGTACCATTTTCCGGAGAATTCCGAAGAAATTGATTCGCCATTGCTGGACACACCTCTGGATGGTCTGATCGATCTGGTGAAAGAACAGGCAGTGCGCGCCAGCCGCGACTGCGGGCCGATCGATGCGGTGGGTCTGGCGCTGCCTGGAATTGTTCGCGACGGCGTGGTGGAGGATTCGCCCAACTTAGTCCAGTTGAAAGGTGTGCAGATTGGCGAGCGGCTGCGTCTGGCGCTGATGGAAGCCGGCATCACAGCCCCGGTTGCGGTGCTGAACGATGCCGACGCGGTGGCCGCGGGACTCGCCGCAAAACGCGACCGGCTCGGCCATTTCATTCGCGTGTGGACGCTGGGCTGGGGCATCGGATTTGGACGATATCCCTACGCGCCAGGAATCTGGGAGGGCGGACATTATGTGGTGACGCTCGATCCCGGAGAAACCTATTGCGGCTGCGGCGGCAGGGGCCATCTGGAAGGCGTGATGGGCCATCGCGCGATGCGGCTGCGATTTCTTGACATGGAACCGGAGGAGGTCTTTGCCAACGCGAAATCCGGCGATGAACGCTGCATGAAATTTGTGCGGCTGTGGCATCGCAGTCTGGCAGCGGCGACAGCAAACTCGATACACATGGAAGGCCCGGGGCGTTTTTATTACACCGGCTTCAACGTCGGCTTCCTGGATATGAAGCTGTTGCAGCACTACCTGCAACAGATGGTGAAGATGAGTCCGCTGCAGAGCTACACGCTGGAGACAATCCCGATGAGCGATGATTTGGCGGTGACCGGCGCTGCTATTGCGGCGGCGCAGAACGCGGGAGAGTAAATAGCACCCAGCTTGGCGAAATGCAGCACGCCAGCCGAAAATTCATCCCGCATTAGCGTTCGCTGACTTGGGAAAGTCGGCTGTCATCGCAATTTCTTGATCTTGATATTCCGAAACCAGAGTTTGATCCCGGATTTGCCTTTGACTTCTGTTCCCTGTAAGGAAATGTGCCCTTTGCGGAAGGTCCCGAAATCGGGCCACTGAGAGAATTTACTGCCTGCAATCAGTTGCTTCCAGCCATTTCCCCACATTTGGGTGTCGAGTGCCTTGTGGCCGTTCTGGAAGAACTGCAGATGGCCGTGATCGGCAATAATTTCGTACTGGTTCCACTGGCCGGCGGCCTTTGCCCACTCGTAATGGATGGGGATCAGATCGAAGAGGTCTCCGGCGCGCTCCATTAAGACGCGGCTATCGGGCACAGTGCAGGCCAAGTCCGCGATCTGCATCTCCGGACCGGTCTCGTAGGTGTTTTTATATTTCGGCGATTCGTGGACGTAAAACATGATGCCACTGTCGATGCAGGGTTTTGCCCTCCACTCCAGCTTCAGGTCGAAATTTTCAAATTCCTCGTTCGTTACCAGGTCGGCAGAATCCCTCGACGGGCCATCGTTGTTCTTCTTCAGCATGATGGCGCTGTTTTGCACGGACCAGTCTTTTGCCGGACCGCTTTGCAGATAGGAGTGCCAGCCATCCAGGTTTTTTCCGTTGAATAGCAGTTGCCAGCCGTCCCTCTTTTCCTGCGGAGTGAGCGTGTTCGGTTGTTGCGCGCGCGCCATAATGCAAAACAGGCAGCCGCCAAGTAACGCGATCGCGATCTTCGAAAATTTCCTGTGAGCCATTCGTTTTTCCTGTGTGGCGGGTGCCCCACATCTCAAATTCGAGATGTGGGGCACCCGGATTCCGATGCGGACCAGCATCTTCCTACATGAGTCAATGTTTCTTCGTAAACAAACTCAGATCGATGGCGTTCGCCATTGCTTTGTAGCCGGCATCATTGGGATGCAGATCGTCGCCGGAGTTGTACTGCGGCAGAAAACGCAATGGGCGCTGCGGGTCGCGGACTGCCTTATCGAAATCGATGACGCCGTCGAAGACGCGGCTGGTGCGAATCCACTGGTTGACCGCTTCTCTTACCTGCTCCCCGGCCGGGGAGTAGTAGCCGCAGTCTTCATATGGTGTCAACGTCGCGCCGAAGACGCGCATGCCGTGCTGGTGGGCCTGCGCGGCGATCTGTGCGAGACCGGCTTCCAGTCGCTCGGCGAGATCGCCGTAGGGCTGATGGTCGTCTGTGTACCGTCCGATATCGTTGATGCTCTCCAGCACGATCAAATATCGCGCGCCGCTGCGTGCGAGAATGTCGCGATTGATACGCGAGAGCGCGTTCGGGCCCCAGCCGTCGAGCAGAACGCGGTTTCCATCGATGCCCGAATCGACAACCCCAAGCGTCCCGGTTTGCCGTGCGGCAGGCGAAGCGGCCAAACGCGCCGCAAGAAAATTCGGCCAGCGATGGTTTTCACCCGCCGTAGAGTGGTCCCCGTCGGTGATGGAGTCTCCCAGCGTGACCACCGCGGAATCTCCTGGCGCGTAGACATCGACTCCCGTCAAAAAATACCAGGAATGCATGGGCCAGGATTTTCCGGTCAGGTTTGGCACATCGACCACATCGCCGGATACCGCGTAGGAGGTCTGTAATGCAAGCGTGTGCTCTGTCATGCCCAGAGTATGGCCGGGAAAATACGCGCTGACCGCGATATCCGAGAGCGCCGGAACGTCGAGCGCAACTGGATCGCTGACGACGGTCGCGCCGGGCGGAATCACCACCGACGTCAGGTGATCGAAGGTGAGCACACGATCTGACCCGGGCTGGATGCCGCTTTCATCGGGACCGTGGGCGGCTTTGTCCGATCGGTCATCCGCATCGGACGCAGAATTCGTCACCAAGCTGGCCGACGCGCAGATTGCGATGTGCGCGGCCCCAATGCGAAGCGGTTCCGAGCCGAAGCGATTGGAAAACCAGACACGGGTCTGGGTGCCCCCTAGGCTGGTATGAATAATCTGGCGCAATGTCTGCCCGGAAAATTCCGGCTCCGTGCCGTGTTCGGTGGGGACCATCGCAGCCCCCCAGGTGGCGACCCAGGGTGAAGGATGCGGCGGGAAATTTGCGGCGCGACAAAGCGGCGCAGCGATCAACAGAGTGCAGAAGGCAGCAACGCGATACATAGCAATAAAGCCAGCACCTCTCAGAAGACTAGATCAATGCAGCTAATATATGCGCTGGTACATGCGGGTAATGCGGTCATGCCAGCAGAGATTGTCCTCGTCCACAAAGCACCACAGAAAACCGAGGCCAAGCGGAAGACAGGAGAGCCACCAGGCAGCCAAGCGTTGGCGCAGCGCCCTTCGCGTGGGATTTTGATCGTCGAAGGTGCAGAGCGCAATGTGCGCATACAACATGCCCGCGGTGGCACCGCTCAGCGAGAAGAAGAGCATCTGGTAAAGGACCCAAAGGGATGCGTACACTGCGGTACCCAACGCAACGGCTGTGAGACCCGTCGGCAAGTGCGGCGTAGAGGCGGCAAACACGACCAGAAATCCGAGGAAGCCAGCTGTGACGGCGGCGAAATCGACTGCAAAAGCCATCACGCGGCGATCGATCGACGCGGGTTCGATCATGAATGGGACGTATTCCGCCACCGGCGTTTCCGCCTTCCGACGGTAAGCGGCTGGTTCCTTATCGAGAGAAATAGCTGCCCATTCCAGTCCTTTAAAGGCGCGTACGGGCGAGGGCGGAAGCTCGTCTGATTTCTGTACGCTGGGAGTGCCGCTGCCAGTTGCGCTTTGCCAGCTCGCCGAGACGGAAGATTGCGGCGCAGATTGAGTGATCACGTCGCTGGTAAGTGCGGCCGGCGCAACTGCGTGCGGCATGTCCTGCGGTTCATCGCGATCCGAGCTGTCCAACTCCTTGGTAGCGGAGACTTCCGTAGCGACGGCTTCCAATTGTGCTGGCGCCAGCGGCAGTTCCGCCTGGGCAACTATTTCCGACTGTCGAACCGCAGCCTTCGCTTCCGGCTGCACTTCAAATATGCGGAGCGGCGGCGGTTCCGTTTCCGGTATCGCCGGAACCTGTTCGCGCGCTACATTTTCGGCCAGCCGCGGGCGGGCGCGATGCGCGGAAACCAGTTCCCGCGGAAACTCGATCAGCTTCGAAGGAAGCACCGAGCGAGGTTCCACCAAAGCGGATGCCAGCAGATCTTCGAGGGACGGCTCCGGCTCCTGCGCTGCCTGATGCAAATGCATTTCCCGGCTGCGCGCGGCGAACTCCGGCATGATTGCCTTTGCGGGCTGCGTGTTGATGGAGGAGCCAAAGCGGCCTCGAACATCTTCTTCGCCTACTGGGGTGCGGGGGGAGGGCGGAAGGCTTTCCGACTCTAAAGAACGAGCGGCTTCTTGCCGCAGCGCGGCGGCTCGGGCGGCTTGTTCCGCTTTCGCCTTCTGCTCCGCGAGGAATGCCTCTTCCGCCTTCGCGGCGGCGAGAAGCAGTTCACGATATGTAGGCGCCTCCGCGTAACGCGAGGCAACTGCGCGCGCAATCTTGGAAGCGCGGGAGTTTTCCGAACCATGCGACTGAGGGAGAGGTGAGTCGGATGCTTCGGAATGCTTGGCGCGATACGAATCCAGACGCTCCGCCAATTGTTGCTTCCAGTCGACGCTGGTGGCCTGTTCTGGAGTTGGAACCGTTATCTGGTGCTGCGGCGCGGACAATGCTGTGCTCACCCTCTTCTCCTATTTATAGCTCTTAATTCGGTGCAGCTTCCAGCAAAAATGTGGCCGCCGCGGAGAAATGCAAAAGCAAACTCGCGCAGCGGATCTTATTCCGTCGATCGAGCAACAGCCAAACGTGAGGGGAAGGAGAATTCGCGGAGGGACAAAACAGTCGATAGCGCGACGCGGCGCATCGAAGAATTGACCGATAATGTCGTGAACCAGAGCAGCGGACGAAAACGACCGGCGAAACTGAACCGCGAGCGGAACATTTACACTGAAAGTGTTCCGGTCATGAGCACCCGTGCTTGTATCTGTATCATGCTGCTCGCGTTCTGTCATGTGCGAATACGGGCACAGGCATTGACGATGCAGCTTCCGCCAGGCCGTTCCGGTGCAGCCGCGACTGAAAATCCCTCGGCGCAGGCGGCGCTTCCAGACGCGCCCGATGCGGAGGTAAGTCTTCAGGACATTCCCGTCGCGCAGCTCGTCCCAGCGACTCCAACAGGCGTTCCGGTCGTCATTCGCGCCCGCGAGCAGGAGAAAAAGGGCGACCTGTACACGCTGCGCGGCGGAGTAGAAATCGACTACCAGGACTACGTAATGCTCGCCGACGATGCAACCTATAACAGGGCAACCGGCGACATTGCGGCCTGGGGTCATTTGCAGTTGACCGGCGGGCCAGATCACGAAGAATTCAGCGCCAGTCATGGCACGATGAATTTAGACGCGCAGACGGAGCACCTTTACGACGTGATTGGCTCGGTGAGCGTGCCGACCACGGTGCATCACAGTCCCAGCTTCACTCCTGGATTGAATGTTGTACCGACAAACAGTCGCGGTTACACTGCGCCGAATCCTTTTCTGATCAGCGGGAAGGAGTTCATCAAATACGGCCCCGATAGATATGCTTTGATCCAAGGCAGTATGACATCGTGCGTGCTGCCGCGGCCCGACTGGCAAATTTTCGCGCCGCATATTCTGGTCGACGAAGGCACGGCAAAAGCTTGGAACTCAAATTTTCGCCTGCTCGGTTATCCAATTCTTTACCTGCCTTACGTGACCCACGCTGTCAATGCAACTGGCCGCCAATCGGGATTTCTGATTCCGGAACTGGAGACCGGATCGGGAATCAAAGGCACCGTAATCGGCGATCAGTATTACTGGGCCATCAACCGTAGCGCCGATTTAACGGTAGGAGCGCAGTATTATTCTTTGCGCGGATGGGAACAAAACGCCGAATTTCGATTCAAGGGACGTGGAAACGATTTTGCACACGGACTTTACGACGGATTGGAAGATCGAGGACTTGCGCCGTTGTATGTCAATCAGGGCGGCCAGGACACCCTTATTATGGCGCGCCGTGATATTACGCCGTACCTGCGTGCCGTAACCCATTCGGAATACCTTAGTTCTTATGTGTTTCGGCAAGTGTTCGCGGAGAATTTCTCGGTGGCCGTTTCCTCTGAAGTCAAATCCTGGGCGTTCATCACGCACGAGAAGAATGGATTCGCCGGCAGCTTCGATTTGGAGCGCTATCAGAACTACGCCAGCGATACATCGGGCGATGAGATCCGGCTTCTGCATTTGCCGCGGCTGGAATTCGACGCAGCAGACCACAGCCTGGGGCGATCAGGAGTTCTGGCGAGTGGCGAGGCTTCCTTCGGATTTCTATCGCGGTCGGAGCCGCAGTATCGCTCGCACAACGTCGGGCGCATGGATGCGTTTCCTCATATTTCCATGCCGTGGATCGCCGACGGATGGAGCTTCCGCCCCACGATCGGTCTTCGCGAAACGCTGTACTCGCACAGCCAGGATCTGGGGCCTGTACCCCCGGACGCGCCACCTCCGCCGACCGGGCTGACAGGCTCGTTCGCTGCCCAGGGCGGCCCGGTGACGCGAGACGCAAGCCTGAATCGCAAAGCAGTGGAAGCGGACATTCAGATTTTGCCTCCCGTTTTGGAGCGAGATTTTAGCGGGCCATTTCTCGCCAAGCGTTTTGGCGTGGAACTGCGGCATACGATCGCACCTGAGGTGAACTACCGTTATGTGGCCGGCATCGACAAGTTCAACCAGGTTCCGCGGTTCGATGCCACCGATATTTTCAGCGACACGAATGAGGTTGAGTACGGGGTGACGCAGCGGCTGTTCATCAAGAGGCTGCATCCCGAACCTTGCCCGGCAGCTGTGCCGGGAGGTCCGCCACTGCCGGCGGACTGCGGAGAAGTTTCCCGGCAATGGCTGTCATGGTTTGTCGGCCAGAAGTATTTTGCCGATCCGACTTTCGGCGGTGCGGTGATTCCGGGACGGCGCAATATATTCACGACGACGCTGGACTTTAGCGGCGTTTCTTACATTACTGCGCCACGCAGCGTTTCGCCGATCGTCTCGCGCCTGCGCGTCAATGCCAGCACCAATACAGACCTGGAATGGGACTTCGATTACGACACAAAGGCAGGCCGTGTAGCGGGGAGCGATGTCTTTGCGGACTATCGACATGGCAATTTCTTTTCCGGAATCGGCCATTCGTTGCTGAATGCCGTGGGTGAAACGCCGCTGCCCGCAAACCAGCCGGCGAATTTTGTGAACTACGACCAGATGCAGCTTCTGGTGGGGTACGGGGGCATGAACCGGCCCGGCCTAAGCGCTGCGGCAAAGTCCAACCTCGATTTGAATGGGCGATCCCTCGAATATCTTGGCATGCAGGCAACCTACAACTTCAACTGCTGCGGCTTTACGGTGGAAGTTCAGCACTACGCTTTAGGCACGGTACGCGACGAGACTACGGAAACCTTCAGTATCACGCTGTCGGGCGTAACCGCGGCCGGGAACTTGGTACGCGCGGAACGGCTGTTCTGAGGGTTCCTTTCGGAATTCCAGACGGCCAGTCGCACGCTGCTATAGGAGCGTCGGGTATGCTCTGCGTGTGATAATTAGGCAGCATACATTGCATGGGGAACCCGTTGCGTATATCTCGATTTTTTTTCGCCCTCGTTCTCATCGCTGGCCTCGGATGCAAAGCGCAGTCCACACCACCGGACAGCGGGGTGCAGGCCAAGCTTGACCGGCAGATCAAACTCACCATCCGCTCTCAATACAACGTTCCGCCGGACTACACGGTATCGTTGGGCAAGCGCACGAAAAGCGATATTAAAGGGTACGATTCGCTGCCTATAACGTTCAGCAAGGATGGGGTGCAGAAGAAGACGACGAACTTTCTGATTTCCAACGACAACAATACTCTGGCGCGGCTGGAGAAATTCGACCTGACGAAGAATCCGTCAACCGGCATCATGACGCTTGGCCGTCCGGTGCGCGGCAATCCGAAGGCGAAAGTGACGATCATCAACTTCGACGACCTGGAATGCCCATTTTGCGCGCGCATGCACGAGGAATTGTTTCCCGCGACTGAGCAGCATTACGGTAATCTCGTTCGCTTCATCTATATGGATTTTCCGCTGGTGCAACTGCACCCGTGGGCAATGCACGCCGCGGTAGATGTAAACTGCATGGCGGAACAGAGCCAGCCCGGATACTGGATCCTGGTGGATTACTTCCACGGCCACGGCGATGAAATCAGCGGGCCGAGCGGCCAGCAGAATATTGCCGCAAGCACCCAGAAACTAGATGCACTGACCCGCGCGGAAGGCGAGCGCGAGAAGGTGGATATGGGCAAGCTGAATTCCTGCATCACGAAGCAGAACGAATCAGGTATTCACTCTTCGATGAAACAGGGCGACGCGCTAGGGATTGACGGGACGCCGACGCTGTTCGTCAACGGAGAGCGCGCGACCGGCGCGATTCCGCAGTCGATGTTGTGGACGATTATCGACAGGGCGATACGAGATGCGGGCGAAGTTCCTCCGCCACAGACGAATGGCAATTCAGCGAAAGCCGCTGCAGCGCCGGGAAAGTGAAAGACAAGGGAATCGGGCAATGGAGAACGGATTGAACGACAGCCAGACGCACTCAACATTTTCATCTCGTAGGATTTTGCCGATACCGGGAACTTCCCGGAGAACGCAGCGGCGCGCAACTCGAATTGCGGCGCCGGCGATAGCCGCCGTTCTGATGCTGGCAGCGATTGCGGGTTGCAAGCGCGCACCCAATCCTGACGTATGGGCAACCGTGAACAGCCATCCGATCATGAAGGCCGAAGTCGAGAAATATTACGAGGCTAAGATCAGCACCGCGCAGCAACAGCCGACAGCGGACGAAGCCGCAATGCTGAAGCTGGATATTTTGCATCAGCGAATCGATGAGGAAGTGATCCAGCAGCGAGCCGAAAAAATGCACCTGGTGGCGACCGATGCGGAAGTGGATGCCAAAATCGCCGAGTTGAAAGCACCCTATACCGAGCAGCAATTCGATGCTCTGCTGAAGGCCAAGGGACTGACGCTTGCGGACCTCCGTCACAACTTCTGGCTCAATATGACCACCAACAAGGTGATCAATAAAGAGATCGACTCCAAAATCAACATCACAGACGCGGATGTCGCGAACTACTACAACGTGCATAAAGCGGACTTCAATTTGATCGAACCGCACTATCACATTGCGGAGATCATTGTGACCTCCGCGCCGGCGCAGCAGGCCGGAAATCTGCAGAACAACAAGGCGCGCAATGACGCGGAAGCACGCAAGAAGATTCAGGCCCTGCATAACCAGTTGGAAAGCGGAGCCGACTTCGCCGGGCTGGCGATGAATTGGTCCGAGGCGCCCGATACCGCATCCAGCGGCGGCGACATGGGAATCATTACAGAGTCGCAGTTGAAAACGAATCCGGAGATTTACAACGCAATCAGCAAATTGCGCCCTGGCCAGGTCACAGACGTCTTGCCTATCTATCAGGGAACATCGAAGAAGCCTCTGGGATATGCAATTTACAAGCTGATTGCCGTGGAGCAGGCGGGACAGCATCCGCTCAGCGACCCGCGGGTGCAGCAGATGATCCGTCAGCAATTGCACGACAGCCGTGCCCGGCTGCTGCAAAGCGCATACTACGAGGTGCTGCGCGACCAAGCGCGGGTCGTCAATTACTATGCGGAAGACGTTTTGAAAAATGCTCAGTAAAAGCGCGACGCGCTCCGACTCGTTCCATTCTTCAACCCACGCTTGAAAAGATGGACCTGAGGTGGGCTACCCCCGCAAACTTTACGCAGCGATCACTTCTATTTCCACAAGCGCATCTTTAGGTAACCGCGCCACTTCCACGGTAGTTCGCGCGGGCGCGGGAATACCTTCCTTCTGGAAATATCCTGCATAAACTGAGTTCATTGCGGCAAAATCGTCATGTCTTTGAAACACGGTCGTCTTCACGGCGCGTGACAGGTCGAGCCCAGCCGCAGCGAGTAGAAATTGCAGATTTTGCAAGGCGCGATGCGTCTGAGCCTCGATTCCGCCGGAAACGAGTTGGCCCGTCGCCGGATCTAGGGCCACCTGGCCGGATGTAAAGAGGAAGTCGCCAATGCGAACTGCCTGCGAGTAAGGGCCGATGGCCGCTGGAGCATCTTTGGTGTGGATTGCAATTTTAGATTCATTCATATCGACTCAAATTGTAGCCGACTGTTTCTTCTTGGTTCGATTTCCGACCGGGCGCAGAATACCGATGTCCCAGATGCACGAAGCTGACCTGGGTCTCGTTTATGCGAAACGTGGAGAAACTGGCTTTGCCGCCCCAGTGCGCCGAGCGCCGAGGTCTTGCGACCGGAGCGTTCGACACACGTCTAATTCCTTGAGGCAAACACGTGAAAACTCTCTTCTGGGCAACCATTGTGATTGCTGGAAATTTGATGGGTGGTGGCTGCGCGCCGTCCCAGACAACCGGGCGGCAGCATCCGACCGATTCCAACGCGAGTATGGCAAAGATCGATTGGAATACTCCTTTGCCTTCCGCCTCGCAACTGAAGCAGCGGGTTCTGGATAATTTGAAGAAGTCGCGCGCCGAGCAGGAGCGATATGTCTGCCGAACCACGCGGGAGAATGTCGAGACAGACAAGCACGGCAATATCAAAAAACGCGAAGTGCGGCAGTATGACGTGTTCTTCGTGAACGGGCTGGAGATCCATACATTGACGGCCAAAGACGGGAAGCCACTCGACGCCGAACAAAAGAAGAAAGAGACGCAGCGGGTTCAGGAAAAGGTGAAAAAGGATTCCGACGCGAATTATGTCGCAAAAAAAGACGCGGAGAATGCACAGCAGTTGGACGCACTGCTCCACATGCTGCGGTTCACAAATGGGCGCCGAATCGATATTGGCGGACGCCGACGTTGGCCTATGACTTGACCGGCGATGCCAACGTTCACCCTAAAGGCGTGGAAGAAACGTTTCTGCACAATATGGCGGGGAACATCCAGGTAGATGAAGCGACCGGCGAGCTTGTCGATCTGAATGCGCGCCTTTAACGATGTAAAGATAGGCGGAGGACTACTGGCGAATCTGCACAAGGGCTTCTGGATTCGCCAGTAGTCCTCCGCCTATCTTTACATCGTTATAGAGGCGCGCATTCAATCGAGCAGACAGCTCACCGTCAGCTTCATCTACCTGGATGTTCCCGCCATATTGTGCAGAAACGTTTCTTCACGCCTTTAGGGTGAACGTTGGGATCGCCGGTCAAGTCATCGCCAACGTCGGCCGTCCGCCAATATCGATTTGGCGCCCATTTGTGAACCGCACAACTGCTGTGCATTCTCCGCGTCTTTTCGACATAATTCGCGTCGGAATCCTTTTTCACCTTTTCCTGAACCCGCTGCGTCTCTTTCTTCTTTTGTTCCGCGTCGAGTGGCTTCCCGTCTTTGGCCGTCAATGTATAGCGGTCTCCAGCCCGTTCACGAAGAACACGTCATATTGCGGCACTTTCGCGTTTTGATATTGCCGTGTTGTTGTATCTCGACATTCTCCCGCGTGGTTGGCAGACATATCGCTCCTGCTCGGCGCGCGACTTCTTGCAATTATCCAGAACCCGCTGCTTCAGTTGCGAGGCGGAAAAAGCAAACTTTGCCATACTCGCGTTGGAATCGGTCGGATGCTGCCGCCCGGTTGTCTGGGACGGCGCGCAGCCACCACCCATCAAATTTCCAGCGATCGCAATACGTTCGTTTCACGTGTTTGCCTCAAGGAATTAAGAACATATCAACGCTCCGGTCGCAAGACCTCGGCGCTTGGCGCACTGGGGCGGCAAAGCCAGTTTCTCCACGTTTCGCATAAACGAGACCCAGGTCAGCTTCGTGCATCTGGGACATCGCTATTGTGCGCAGATCAGGAAATCGAACCAAGACGTCGGCTACAATTTGAGTCGATATGAATGAATCTAAAATTGCAATCCACACCAAAGATGCTCCAGCGGCCATCGGCCCTTACTCGCAGGCAGCTTCCTCTTTACATCCGCAGGTGGCCCTAGATCCGGCGACGGGCCAACTCGTTTCCGGCGGAATCGAGGCTCAGACGCATCGCGCCTTGCAAAATCTGCAATTTCTACTCGCTGCGGCTGGGCTCGACCTGTCACGCGCGACCGTGTTTCTCAAAGACATGAACGATTTTGCCGCAATGAACTCAGTTTATGCAGGATATTTCCAGAAGGAAGGTATTCCCGCGCCCGCGCGAACTACCGTGGAAGTGGCGCGGTTACCTAAAGATGCGCTTGTGGAAATAGAAGTGATCGCTGCGTAAAGTTTGCGGGGGTAGCCCACCTCAGGTCCATCTTTTCAAGCGTGGGTTGAAGAATGGAACGAGTCGGAGCGCGTCGCGCGAGCATTCTTCAAAACGTCTTCCGCATAGTAGTTGACGACCCGCGCCTGGTCGCGCAGCATGCCTCGTAGTATGCGCTTTGCAGCAGGCGGGCGCGCTGCCGTGCAACTGCTGACGGATCATCTGCTGCACCCGCGGGTCGCTCACGGATGCTGTCCCGCCTGCTCCACGGCAATCAGCTTGTAAATTGCATATCCCAGAGGCTTCTTCGATGTTCCCTGATAGAGAGGCAAGACGTCTGTGAGATTTAGCCAGGCGCGATTTGCTGATTGCGTTGTAAATCTCCGGATTCGTTTTCAACTGCGACTCTGTAATGATTCCCATGTCGCCGCCCTCGAGATATGGGCGCCTCGGACCAATTCATCGCCAGCCCGGAGAAGTCGGCTCCGCTTTTCGACTCGTTATGCAGGGCCTGAATCTTCTTGCGCGCTTCCCGCGTCATTGCGCGCCTTGTTGTTCTGCAGATTTCCGGCCTGCTGCGCCGGCGCGGAGGTCACAATGATCTCCGCAATGTGATAGTGCGGTTCGATCAAATTGAAGTCCGCTTTATGCACGTTGTAGTAGTTCGCCGCCGTCTGTGATGTTGATTTTGGAGTCGATCTTGATCACCTTGTTGGTGGTCATGTTGAGCCAGAAGTTGTGACGGAGGTCCGCAAGCGTCAGTCCCTTGGCCTTCAGCAGAGCATCGAATTGCTGCTCGGTATAGGGTGCTTTCAACTCGGCGATTTTGGCATCCACTTCCGCATCGGTCGCCACCAAGTGCATTTTTTCGCTCGCTGCTGGATCACTTCCTCATCGATTCGCTGATGCAAAATATCCAGCTTCAGCATTGCGGCTTCGTCCGCTGTCGGCTGTTGTTGCGCGGTATGATCTTAGCCTCGTAATATTTCTCGACTTCGGCTTCATGATCGGATGGCTGTTCACGGTTGCCCATACGTCAGGATTGGGTGCGCGCTTGCAACCCGCAATCGCTGCCAGCGGAACAGGCGGCTATCGCCGGCGCCGCAATTCGAGTTGCGCGCCGCTGCGTTCTCCGGGAAGTTCCCGGTACATGCGCAAAATCCTACGAGATGAAATGTTCAGCTGCGTCTGGCTGTCGTTCAATCCGTTCTCCATTCCCGATTCCTTGTCTTTCACTTTCCCGGCGCTGCAGCGGCTTTCGCTGAATTGCAGTTGCATTGTGGCGGAGAACTCGCCCCATCTCGTATCGCCCTGTCGATAATCGTCCACAACATCGACTGCGGAATCGCGCCGGTCGCGCGCTCTCCGTTGACGAAGAGCATCCCGTCAATCTTAGCGCGTCGCCCTGTTTCATCGAAGAGTGAATACCTGATTCGTTCTGCTTCCGGTCAGATGCGGAATTCAGCTTGCCCCATATCCACCCTCTCGCGCTCGCCTTCCGCGCGGGTCAGTGCATCTAGTTTCTGGGTGCTTTCGGCGATATTCTGCTGGCCGCTCGGCCCGCTGATTTCATCGCCGTGGCCGTGGAAGTAATCCACCAGGATCGTATCCGGGCTGGCTCTGTTTCCGCCCATGTGCATTTACATCTACCGCGGCGTGCATTGCCCACGGGTGCAGTTGCACCAGCGGAAAATCCATATAGATGAAGCGAACGAGATTACCGTAATGCTGCTCAGTCAGCGGAAACAATTCCTGCGCGCGCAATACGGGCATTCCAGGTCGTCGAAGTTGATAATCAGTCACTTTTTTTCGCGGCCTGCCCGCGCACCGGACGGCCAAGCGTCATGATGCCCGGTTGACGGATTCTTCGTCAGGTCGACCCAGCCGCGCCAGAGTATTGTTGTCGTTGGAAATCAGAAAGTTCGTCGTCTTCTTCTGCACCCCATCCTTGCTGAACGTTATAGGCAGCGAATCGTACCCTTTAATATCGCTTTTCGTGCGCTTGCCCAGCGATGCCGTATGGCGGAACGTTGTATTGAGAGCGGATGGTGAGTTTGATCTGCCGGTCAAGCTTCACCCTCTGCACCCCGTCCGGTGGTGTGGACTGCGCTTTGCATCCGAGGCCAGCGAGATGAGAACGAGGGCGAAAAAAAATCGAGATATACGCAACGGGTTCCCATGCAATGTATGCTGCCTAATTATCACACGCAGAGCATACCCGACGCTCCTATAGCAGCATCCGATTCTGGAATTCCGAAAGGAACCCTCGGACACCGCGCGTACACCTCCCCGGCCGCGGTTACGCCCGACAGCTGTCACTGAAGGTTTCCGTAGTCTCGTCGCGTACCGTGCCTAAAGCGTAGTGCTGAACTTCCAACCACAGCAGTTGAAGTTGTAGGTTGCCTGCATGCCAAGATATTCGAGGGATCGCCCATTCGAATCGAGGTTGGACTTTGCCGCAGCGCCGCCGGGCCGGTTCATGCCCCGTACCCCACCAGAAGCTGCATCTGGTCGTAGTTCACAAAATTCGCCAAGAAGTTGTTGCGGGCAGCGGCGTTTCACCCACATCGAGCAACGAAAATAGCCATTCCGGAAAAGAAATTGCGCGTCGATAGTCCGCAAAGACATCGCTCCCCGCTACACGGCCTGCCTTTGTGTCGTAATCGAAGTCCCATTGGTGCTGGCATTGACGCGCAGCACGAGACAATGGCGAAACCGCTGCGTGGCGCAGTAATGTAAGAAACGCCGCTAAAGTCCAGCGTCGTCGTGAATATATTGCGCCGTCCCGGAATCACCGCACCACCGAAAGTCGGATCGGCAAAATACTTCTGGCCGACAAACCATGACAGCCATTGCAGTAACCTGCACAGATCCGCCGGCAGCAACCTGCCAGCTCCAGGGCAAGGTTCGGGATGCAGCCTCTTGATGAACAGCCGCTGCGTCACCCCGTACTCAACCTCATTCGTGTCGCTGAAAATATCGGTGAATCGAATATCACGGACTCTGGTTGAACTTGTCAAATGCCAAGGACCATAACGGTCAGATTCAGGTGCGATCGTATGCCGCAGTTCCACGCCAAAACACTTGGCGAGAAATGGCCCGCTAAAATCTCGCTCCAAAACGGGAGGCAAAATCTGAATGTCCGCTTCCACTGCTTTGCGATTCAGGCTTGCGTCTCGTGTCACCGGGCAGCCCTGGGCAGCGAACGAGCCTCAGCCCGGTCGGCGGAGGTGGCGCGTCCGGGGGTACAGGCCCCAGACCTGGCTGTGCGAGTACAGCGTTTCGCGAAGACACGTGGCGGAGCTCATCCGTCGGCGATCCCACGGCATGGAAATATGAGGAAACGCATCCATGCGCCCGACGTTGTGCGAGCGATACTGCGGCTCCGAGCACGATGAAAATCCGAAGGAAGCCTCGCCACTCGCCAGAACTCCTGATCGCCCAGGCTGTGGTCTGCTGCGTCGAATTCCAGCCGCGGCAATCCAGAAGCCGGATCTCATCGCCCGATGTATCGCTGGCGTCGAGTCTGATCGGCCCAAATCGAAGCTGCCGGCGAATCCATTCTTCTCGTGCGTGATGAACGCCCAGGATTTGACTTCAGAGGAAACGGCCACCGAGAAATTCTCCGCGAACATTTGCCGAAACACATAAGAACTAAGGTATTCCGAATGGGTTACGGCACGTTGCAGTTGCGCGTAATATCACGGCGCGCGGTCAATAAGGGTGTCCTGGCCGCCCTGATTGACATACAACGGCGCAAGTCCTCGATCTTCCAATCCATCGCTAAGTCCGTGTGCAAGATCGTTTCCACGTCCCTTGAATCGAAATTCGGCGTTTTGTTCCATCCGCGCAAAGAATAATACTGCGCTCCTACCGTTAAATCGGCGCTACGGTAAATCCTACAGTAATACTGTCCACCAATTACGGTGCCTTTGATTCCCGATCCGGTCTCCGTCCGGAATGGGAATTCCCGATTGGCGGCCAGTTGCATTGACAGCGTGGGTCACGTAAGGCAGGTAAAGAATTGGATAACCGACAGCGAAAATTTGAGTTCCAAGCTTTTGCCGTGCCTTCGTCGACCAGAATATGCGGCGCGAAAATTTGCAGTAGGGCCGCGGCAGCACGCACGATGCTGCCTTGGAATTCAAGCATATCTATTGGAGCCCTATTTGATGAACTCCTTCCCGCTGTCGAAAAGGATTCGGCGCAGTGTAACCGCGACTGTTTGTCGGTACAACATTCAATGCCAGGAGTGAAGCTGGGACTGTGATGCACCGTGGTCGGCACGCTCACCGAGCCAGTCACGTCGTAAAGGCGCCCCGTCTGCGCGTCACATTCATTGTGCCGTGGCTGCGCTGAATTCTTCGTGATCCGGCCCGCCCGTCACCTGCAGGTGACCGCAGCCCACCACGTCCCGGTCGCCGTGTTGTAGGTCACCTGGTCGGCGAGTATTACGTAGTCCTGGTAGTCGATCTCCACTCCGCCGCGCAGCGTGTACAGGTCACCTTGCTCGCGCGCGTGAATGATAACCGGAACTCCTGTCGGAGTCGCTGGGACGAGCTGCGCGATGGGAACGTTCTGGAGACTTACCTGGGCATCGGCCGCGTTCGAAGTGCCGCCTGCGGCGAGGGATTTCGGTCGCGGCTGCACCGGAACGGCCGGGCGGAAGCCGCATCGTCAATGCCTGTGCCCGTATTCGCACATGACAGAACGCGAGCAGTATGATACAGATACAAGCACGGGTGCTCATGACCGGAACACTTTCAGTGTAAATGTTCCGCTCGCGGCTCAGTTTCGCCGGTCGTTTTCGTCCGTTGCTCTGGTTCACGACATTATCGGTCCATTCTCGATGCGCCGCGTCGCGCCGTCGACTGTTTTGTCTCTCCGCGAATTCTCCTTCCCCTCAGTTTTGGCCTTTGCTCGATCGACGGAATAAGATCCGCTGCGCGAGTTTGCTTTTGCGTTTTTCCGCAGCAGCCATATTTTTGCTGGAAGCTGCACCTGATTAAGAGCTATAAATAGGAGAAGAGGGTGAGTACAGCATTGTCCGCGCCGCAGCACCAGGTAACGGTTCCAACTCCAGAACACGGCCACTAGCGTCGGCTGGAAGCAACAATTGGCGGAGCGCCTGGATTCGTATCGCGCCAAGCATTCCGAAGCGTCCGACTCACTCTCCCTCGTCGCATGGTTCGGTATTCCCGCACGTCCAAGATTGCGCGCGCCGGCACGTCGCGTTACGCGGAGGCGCCCACCTATCGTGAACTGCTTCTCGCTGCCGCAAAGGCGGAAGAGGCATTCCTCGCGGAACAGAAGGCGAAAGCGGAACAAGCCGCCGAGCCGCCGCGCTGCGGCAAGAAGCCGCTCGCTCTTTAGGGTCGGAAAACCTTCCGCCTCCCCCCGCACCCCCGTAGGCGAAGAAGATCTTCGAGGTCGCTTTGGCTCCTCCGTCAACACGCAGCCCGCAAAGGCAATCATGCCGGAGTTCGCCGCGCGCAGCCGGGAAATGCACCTGCATCAGGCGGCGCAGGAGCCCGAGCCGTCGCTCGAAGATCTGTTGGCATCTGCATCGGTGGAACCTGCGCTCGGTGCTTCCTTCGAAACTGATCGGGTTTCCGCGGGAATTCGTTTCCGCGCATCGCGCGCGCCCGCGGCTGGCCGAAAATGTCGCGCGCGAACAGGTTCCTGCGATACAAGAACCGGAACCGCCGCCGCTTCGCATATTTGAGGTGCAGCCGGACTCGAAGGCTACACGTCGACAGTCGAAAGTAGTCGCCCAGGCGGAACTGCCGCTGGCGCCGGCACAATTGGAAGTCTCGCCGCGATAGAAGTCTCCGCTACCAGCGAGTTAGACAGCTCGGATCGCGATGCACGGGGAATGCCGCACGCAGTTGCGCCGGACGCTGTCACCAGCGACGCCATCGCTCAATCTGCGCCGCAATCTTCTGTCTCGGCGAGCTGGCAAAACGCAACGGGCCGCGGTACTCCCAGCGTAAGAGATCACCGAGCCTCCGCCCTCGCCCGTACGCGCCTTTAAAGGACTGGAATGGGCCGCTATTTCTCTCGATAAGGAACCGGCCGCTTATCGTCGCAAGGCGGAAACAGCGGTGGCGGAATACGTCCCATTCATGATCGAACCCGCGTCGATCGATCGCCGCGTGATGGCTTTTGCGGTCGATTTCGCTGCCGTCACGACTGGCTTCCTCGGATTTCTGGTCGTGTTTGCCGCCTCTACGCCGCACTTGCCGACGGGTCTTACAGCCGTTGCGTTGGGTGGCGCGGTGTACGCATCCCTTTGGGTCCTTTCCAGATGCTCTTCTTCTCGCTCGGTGGTGCCACCCGGGCATGTTGTATGCGCATATTGCGCTTTGCACCTTCGACGATCAAAATCCCACGCGATCGGCGCTGCGCCGGCGCCTGGCTGCATGGTGGCTCTCGTGCCTTCCGGTCGGCCTCGGTTTCCTCTGGTGCTTTGTCGATGAGGACAATCTTGTCGCGTCGCCGCATTCTTCGCGCCATGTCGCGCATTGCTCAAGACCGAAAAGCGCAAAATGCAGGTTGGCGAGCTAAGGTATCTGCGGCCGTTCTTTAATGGAACGGCTGCGTCACCATAGATTTCCACTTACACCTCCGCGCTTTTGCTGCAGATGCAACTCATCTTCTTCTCGAGAGGCGCTGGTCTTACCGATATGCATCGCATTCCTGTTACGTTTTGCGCTCTGTTGATCGCTGCACCGCTCTCTCGCGCCGCGAATTTCCCGGCGCGTCCTTAGCCCTGGGTCGCCACGTGGGGCGCGGCCATCGTCCCCCACCGAACACGGCACAGAGCCCGATTTTTCCGGCCAGACCTTGCGCCAGATTGTCCATGCCAGCGTCAGAGAGGGCACGCAGACTCGTGTCTGGTTCTCCAATCGTTTCGGCACGGAACCACTCGCATTGGAGCAGCCCACATCGCCCTCCAGTGTTCCTGCGAATCCCGCCGCGAATTTCGCCGGTCGAGACCCCCAACACTGCCGAAGCAGAGACGCGGGTCCCGATGAAAGCGGCATACAGCCCGGGTCGGACCGGTGCTCACCTTCCATCACCTGGCTTCAGTCGTGATTCCGCCCGGCGCGACCATCGTCAGCGATCCAGTGACGCTGGAGGTCCCGGCGCTTTCGAACATTGCCGTCAGCGCGTATTTTCCGGCCACACTCTCGGCTATGACGGAGCACACACTGGCGTTGCAGACCTCCTACGCAGCGTCCGGCAACGTAGCCGATGCGCCAAACCTGACCGGAAAATGCTGGCCCATACATTCGTGGTATTTTCTGACGGGAGTCGATGTCTACGCGCCCGCAGATTCCGCGGTGGTTGCGCTGGGAGATTCCATCACCGATGGCGATCACTCGACAGCGGGTGAAAATCATCGCTGGCCAAATTTCCTTGCAGCGCGCTTTAGCGGCGCCGCCGGCAACGCGGCAAACCGGTGCGCTCGGGGTCGTCGATTCCGGCATCGATGGAAATCGTGTCCCTGCTCGACGGCTCGGGTCCGAACGCGCTCTCGCCTTCGATCGCGACCTCGCACGCAGCGGCGTCCGGTATTTGATCGTGCTGGAGAGCATCAACGATATCGGACGGTACACAGACGACCATCAGTCCTATGACGATCTCGCCGAGCGTCTGGAAGCCGGACTAGCGCAAATCGCTGCGCAGGGCCGCCAGCACGGCATCCGAGTCTTCGGTGCAACACTGACACCATATAAGGATTGCGCCTATTACTCGTCGGCTGGCGAGCAGGTAAGGGAATCGGTCAACCAGTGGATTCGCACCAGCCACGTCTTCGACGGCGTCATCGATTTCGACAAGGCAGTCCGCGATCCGCAGCATCCCTTGCAATTCCTGCCGCAATACAACTCCGGCGACGATCATCCTAATGATGCCGGCTATAAAGCCATGGCCGATGCCATCGATTTGAGGCTGTTCGCGAAATAGGCATAAATTCTTGTAGGGCAGAGAGAGACGTTTTTTTGATTGGCATGGGGATGTTATTGTGGAATCCGAGAAGTCGCGCCCCCGAGCCAAACTCGATGTTTGGCGTAGTCTGCCTCTGAGACGCAGCGGCTAGAAAATCGACGGATACTTCTCTTAAGGGAATCGTGTATAACCGATGTTTGGCGTAGTTCTGCCTCTGAGACGCAGCGGGCTAGAAATCGACAGGATACTTCTCTTAGAGGGAATCGTGTATTCACAAATCACAAATGATGCGGTGTGAATTTCTCGAGCGAAAACCCAAAAGTCCAATATACTCCCCCATCTCCTGCGCGCCACAATTGCCACACCCGTCACCACGAGCTCTTCACTCATCGAATTGTCTCCAGCGTGTAGCTCTGCAGCGGGCTCATCTTCACCATCTGTTGCAGATAATGTTGCAACAGCTTCATATCCAGGAATCCGACGTTGAAGCCGGTGTAATAAAAACGTCCGGGGCCTTCCCTGTGTATCGAGTTTGCTGTCGCCGCCGCCAGACTGCGATGCCACAGCCGCACAACTTTCATGCAGCGTTCATCGCCGGCTTTGGCATTGGCAAAAACCTCCTCCGGCTCCATGTCAAGAAATCGCAGCCGCATCGCGCGATGGCCCATCACGCCTTCCAGGTGGCCCCGCCCCCCGCAGCCGCAATATGTTTCTCCGGGATCGAGCGTTACAACATAATGTCCACCCTCCCAGATTCCCGGCGCGTAGGGATATCGGCCAAATCCGATGCCCCACCCAACGTCCACACACGGATGAAATGGCCGAGCCGGTCGCGCTTTGCGGCGAGTCCCGCGGCCACCGCGTCGGCATCGTTCAAAACCGTGACCGGAGCTGTAATTCCGGCTTCCATCAGCGCCAGATGCAGCCGCTCGCCAATCCGCACCCCTTTCAACTGCACCAGATTGGGAGAATCTTCTACCACACCATCGCGAACAATCCCCGGCAGCGCCAAACCCACGGCATCGATCGGCCCGCAATCGCGGCCGGCGCGCATGGCCTGCTCCTTCACTTGCTCGATGAGACCATCCAGAGGCGTGTCCAGCAATGGCGAATCCGTCTCCTCGGAATTCTCTGGGAAGTGGTATACGCGACCGCACGGATTCTGCTCCTCAATTACACCGCTGGCGATGCTCCCGGTAAGGTGGATGCAAGGCTCTTGCGGTATTTCGCTCCTGCTGCTCCGGCTCGGTCATCGTCTCGCTGGTCGACACTCCATCGCCGTTTCCCAGTCGATTCAGGCCATTGAATGCCGCGGCCTTATAACATTCGGCGAGGGTCGGATAATTGAACACGGTGTCCACAAAGTAATCGATCGTCGCGTTCAGCGCCATCACCGCTTGTCCAATGTGCACCAGCTCGCTCGCACCTTCGCCGATAATGTGCACACCCAGCAATTGGCGGGTCTCGCGATGGAAGATCAGCTTCAGCCGCCCCGTCGTGTCGCCACGGATCTGACCGCGAGCGATTTCACGGTAATACGCCACGCCTACTTCATCGGGCACATCTTCTTCCGTCAACTGCTCTTCCGTTTTTCCAATAAACGAAATCTCCGGAATCGTGTAAATTCCGTACGGATAATATTTCGGATTGGAGTGGATCGCTTCATCCCCAAAGATGCGTGCCGCCGCGATGCGGCCCTGCTCCATGGAAACCGAGGCCAGCGCCGGAAACCCAATTACATCTCCCGCGGCAAAGATATTCGGCACCTTCGTTCGATAATTTTCGTCCACGCTGATGCGTCCGCGCGCGTCGGCATCCAGGCCCGCCGCGGCTAGATTCAAATCGTCACATTTCCCTGGCGCCCTACCGCGTAGAGCAGCGCATTGCCAGAGATTCTCTTTTTGCTTTCCAGATTCGCTACAACCGTTCCATCCGCCATGTCTTCGACGCTTTGTACTTCTTCATTCAGGCGCATGGTTACACGGCTGTCGCGCAGGTGATAGCTCAATGCCTCAACAATCTCCTGATCGGCAAACTCCAACAGCTGGGCCGCTTTCAATCAGGATCACTCGCACCCCGAGCACCGCGAACATGCACGTGTACTCAACGCCGATAACGCCGCCCGGCCCAACTACAATCAGGGTCTTCGGCAGCTCTGGAATGGCGAGAATCTGGTCGCTGTTGATGATGTTGCGGCCGTTCAGTGGCACCTTGGGATTGGTCGCGGGCCGCGAGCCGACCGCAATCAGCGTATTCTTCGCCTCATAGAGGCTCGACCCGCGCGAGCTGGTCACGCGAAGGTGCGTCGGATCCTCAGAAGCTGGCCGTTCCTGTCAGCACCTCAATGTTGTTCCGGGAAAGCTGCGCCTCCGTCACGTCCACTTCCGTCTTGATGACATGCTGCACGCGAAAGGCGAGATCGGCCATCGTGATCTTTTCCTTCACGCGATAATTCATGCCATAGATGGAGCGGTAATTGTACCCGGAAAGGTGCAGGACACCTTCGCGAAAGGTCTTGCTTGGGATGGTGCCGGTGTTGACGCTGACGCCGCCCACGAACTCTCGCTGCTCTACTACCGCGATGCGCTTGCCGAGCTTGGCCGCGGAAATTGCTGCCCGCTGCCCAGCCGGGCCGGAACCCAGAACAAGCAGATCGTAACTCTCCATCAGCGCGCCACTTCCATAGGTTGACAGTCTTCTTTCCCAGTCCCTAATTTCGACACTACCACACGCCTTTTACGATATTGGGATGTTCTCGTATCGGATACAATGCAAGTCGGGGTGCACCGTTTTGGCCCCCGTTTCGCTTCAGGGGGATGAGAGTAACACGCGCTCCTCCCGTCGCTTACCATCTACAATCGCATCGATCATATGCTGTACGCCATCACAGATCGTCGCCGGTACGCGGAGGACGGAACACTAGCGCGCCAGCGGCTGCTCGAACTTGCCGAAGTCTGGGCATCGAATGGAGTCACGTCGTCCAGTTGCGGGAGAAAGATCTGCCGCCCGCGATCAAGTAGAGTGGCACCGACCATGTTGGGCATCATTCCGCGGTCCCCGGTTGCACCACCCGCCTTCTCATCAATGGCCGTCCCGATATCGCTCTCGCCACGGGCGCCGATGGTGTCCACCTACCCGCCGGGTCCGATGCGCTCACGCCCGACGAGGTACGGACTCTGTTCGCTGCTGCTGGCGGCGTCCAAGCGCCAATCGTCAGCGTCTCGTGTCACACGCTGGCGGACGTCGAAATCGCGCGGCGCCAGAGGCGTAGATTGCATCCTGTTCGCGCCGGTGTTCGAAAAGAGAATCGTGCCTGAACCGGGAAAAGCGGCTGATAAGCCGGCACATCCGGGCACCGGCCCCGAACTGCTTGCGCAAGCCTGCCACCTCGCCGCACCGATCCCAATCTTCGCCCTGGGGGGAGTGACAGCACAAAACGCCGCACAATGTCTCCAGGCCGGCGCCGCCGGTGTAGCCGCCATCCGCCTCCTCCAACAACCGCCCTCTGCTTGGTTATCTCTGGTTTAGCGCAGTCAATCCGCTGCGCCCATGTGTGTGTTTCTTCATCACCGTCGGAAATGCTTGTTGTTTGACATATGAGTTGCGATGATTGAATTGAATCATGCAGTTTCAGCGACTTCGCAATATTCACGGAAGAGAACGCAGCCCGGAATCCAATACGTACTAGCAGGTTTTCTAGCCCTCATCGCGGGCGCGACAACACTGGCGGCTATTTTTCCGTTAAGCAATATAGCTCCCACATGTCGGGCATTGTGTCTGCAACTGCGGTCCACTCTGCATTGGGCGACGCAGCATTGGCAGGAGCAGCCGGTTCGGCCAGTACTCTTCGTTTCTTATGGGCGCGAGCTGCTGCTGCGATTCTCGTCAATTGGGGAAGGCGGCGCTTGTTACACAGCGCATACGCTGCGCCGCTTATGCTGGAAGCGGGATTTTAACCGGCTTTGCCCTCGCCGGCGCCCATCTGGAACACCGATACGTCTTTATTCCCACCGCCGCCATTCTGCTTTGTTTCACCATAATGTGAACGCAATCATCACCAAGATTTCCAATGCGGAGATACGGACGACCCACGTCACGGGCATCGTGACGGTTCAAATCAACTGGGTGAGCTTTTTTACTGGAATCGCTCCTGCGAGCGCCTCCGTGAGCCCAGAGAGAGTGCTCGCGGATCGGCAGAAACTGGCGCTGTTGACCTCGCTGCTTCTGTTCTGTTCTTTCGTGGCGGCGTTGTGTGGATTTCTGGGATTTAGGCATCTGGGATTCACCTTTACGCTGGCATTGGCGGGCATTCTTGTAGTCCTAGCCGCAGTGCCCGTCCTGGACGATTTACGGTTATCTCGTGAGAAGGTGACATCAACCGCAGCCAAATAGCGCCTGATTCCACAGGCCTGCCGCGCGGCTACCAAACCATAGGGGCCGAAGTCGATTCTCATATCTGGCACGCAGCGGCTGTCTCCACCGCGGCCGGCTGGTCTTTGAAATCATTCGAGCCGAAACGATCCGCTTGTGGCTGATTACATCGATTACTTACTGGACTCCTCAGAAACGCCAGGGCCGGTTGAGATAACCAGAACTCCGCGAACTATTTATCAATCCAGCATTCAATCGGCAATAGTGCCCAATGTTTAGCGCCCATTCCCACCCCGCCTTAATCTCAAACTAGACCCGCTGAATTTCCCCACCCCACGCCAGCGGCGCGATTTCATCTCTGGAGGGCATCGCCATGAAATTTACCGTCGCCGAGCTTGAGCGGGAGGCGATCGATTTTGATGAATCTCTCGCCCCGGGAGCATCGACTTTGTCGATGACATGCAGCAAATTGGGGTTTTGCACACGGTTGGCCGCGCCGACCTGCTGCAGGAGCATCGCGGTCCCCATGAGATTGTGCCGGACATCCGCATCCGGGCCAGCCTCGAGACGCGTGTGCAAGTTTCCTGTGCCCGCTGCCTGGAATCGGTCGAGCAATCCATCGAAACCAGTTTCGACCTGATTTTTCGTCCCCGCGACGCAGACTGGACAGCGCCGATCACGCCATCACCACATCGGAGACCGAAATCGGCTACTATGAAGGAGACGGTTTATTGCTGGAGGATGTCCTGCGCGAGCAGATCCTTCTGGCGCTTCCAGCCAAAATCCTTTGCAGCTTAGATTGCAAAGGACTTTGCCCGGAGTGTGGTGGGAATCGCAATACGGATCCCTGCAATTGCGTCACGACTTCGGTCGATCCTCGGTGGTCTTCTCTCGGAGAGATACGCAACCGGGTAAAGCCGTGATATTGCGAAGCAAAACCGTAATTCAAGATTGTTATCGCCCGTGAGGCTTCGTCCTTTTTGAAGATTCCGCCAGTTTTATGTGGCGTGAGACACGAAAAGCGGGCTGAATGGGAAAGGAAAATTGCCATGCCGAATCCGAAACGACGCCACTCCAAGCAGCGTACCGCCAAGCGACGCTCACACGACTTTCTCACTCCCGCGTCCCTGTCGGAGTGTCCGAACTGCCATGAACGCAAGCTGCCCCACCACGCTTGCCCGAAATGCGGCACTTACAAAGGCCGCGACGTACTGGCTGTAAAGGAAGAGAAATAACCTCATCTCGCCCATGCTGATCGACATCGCACTCGACGCCATGGGCTCCGACAAATCGCCAGAGCCGGAAATCCGCGGCGCTATCCTGGCCTGTCGGCAGCTTCAGGTTCGCGTTCACCTCGTCGGTCCGGAGCGGACGCTTCGGCCTTTGTTGGCGAAGCAGATGCATCGGCTCGGGGCGCGCCACCTTTCCATAAAAATTGTCCAGGCCAGTGAGTTCATCGGCATGGATGAAAAGGCTGTCCAGGCAGTCCGCGCAAAACGGGACTCGTCGATGCGCGTCGGTCTGAAGCTAGTTCGTGAAGGCGTTGTGGCCGGGTTTATGACCGCAGGCAATACGGGTGCTGCCATGGCGACCGCCAAGATGGTGCTCGGCGCGCTTCCCGGAGTAGACCGTCCAGCGCTGGTTGCGGTTTTGCCAACTATCACGGGTACGCCTTCTTTATTGCTCGACGTCGGCGCCAACGTCGATTGCAAGCCCAAAAATCTGGAGCAATTTGCCATCATGGGCGAGGTGTATGCTCGTTCGGTACTGAAAATTGAACATCCCCGTGTGGGGCTGCTTTCGATCGGCGAAGAAGAGGGTAAGGGAAACGAACTGACTCGGGAAACGTTTCCGCTGTTGCAACAACTTCCGATCCATTTTCTCGGCAACGTAGAAGGGCGCGATATCTACAACGGCAGGGCGGATGTGATCGTCTGCGATGGCTTCATCGGCAACGTGGCACTCAAAACCTCGGAAGGACTGGCGCGTCTGGTTCGGGATTCGCTGCGGGAATCGCTTACCTCCACAGTGACCGCCCAGGTCGGGGCGTTGCTCTCGCGCAAGGCCTTCAATGATTTCAAAAAGCGCCTCGACCACTCTGAGTATGGCGGCGCGCCGCTATTGGGGGTTCGTGGCGTCTGCATTGTCGGACACGGTTCTTCGAACGACCGCGCCATCATGAACGGCATCCGCGTCGCAGCCGAGTTTGCACAGGCGAACGTCAATGCAAGCATTGAGCAGGGGTTGGCGAATTCCTCAGTCCCACCTACATGAATAACCGGCGATTGGACTTGCATTCCTAAATCTTCTTCGCTTCAATAAACCTTTATTGCGAACGCCTCTCCTGAAAACTTTCTTTATGAACTTATCTTCTGAAAAGAAAATTGCTTTTTTATTTCCCGGCCAGGGATCGCAGGTCGTCGGCATGGGCCGCGAACTGCATGACAATTTTCCCGCTGCCCGCGCCATTTTTGAAGAAGCCGATGCCGCGTTGGGTTTCTCCATCTCGAAGCTCTGCTTTGAAGGGCCGGAAGATCAGCTCAAGCTAACGGAAAATACCCAACCCGCTATTTTGGCGGTTTCCGTAGCGACCGCACGCGTGTTGTCAGCCCGACTTCAGGAGCGTGGGCTTCCATGCCACATGGCTGCCGGTCATTCGCTTGGGGAATATTCCGCCCACGTTGCCGCTGGAACATTTTCCTTTGCAGAGGCCATTCGTGTGGTGCGAAATCGAGGCCATTATATGCAGGAGGCGGTTCCCGCGGGACAAGGCGCGATGGCCGCGATTCTCGGTTTGCTCGCGGATGTAGTTGTGGAGATATGTTTGGTGGCTTCTGAGGAATCTGGAAGAGTGGTGGCTGCAGCCAATATGAATTCTCCGGAGCAAACGGTAATTTCCGGCGCTCTTGCGGCTGTGGAACGCGCGGCAGCGATCTCGAAGGAACGTGGCGCAAAGCGGACGGTGATGTTGCCGGTGAGCGCGCCGTTTCATTGCGCATTGATGCAACCCGCGCAGGACAGGCTCGCCGAAGACCTGCGAAAAATGGCCTTCCACGATCCAAATTTTCCCGTGGTTTCCAATGTCGATGCCGCCTGGATTACAACGGAAGACGCCGCTCGCGAGGCTTTGATCCGCCAGGCTACGGGCACCGTGCGCTGGGTGGAATGCGAGCAACAACTGATTGCCGAGAGGCAACACATTTCATTGAAGTTGGTCCGGGCCGGGTGCTTTGCGGACTGATGCGCCAGCTCGACCGCAACCAGATTTGTCTGAATGTCGAGAATATCGCCAGTCTGGAGAAGACATTGGCAGCGCTGAAACAGTGATATCCCATTCGCGTCGCGTTTCTCATTGGGGGAGCGTCCGAGATGATCCAGTTCATAATTGAAGGGAGAGGTAGACGCAGTGCGAGAAATTGAGTCGGTCCGACGTGCTGTGCTGGGAATCTGTCTGCTGTGGATTGCGGTATCCAGCGCGGCGTGGGGGAAAAAGTCCGTGAAGACCGTAACCGCCTCGGACGGACGGCCGATTCGCAAGGTCTACATCCGTTCCGCGTCCCCGGATTCAATCAATTCAGCAGCCGCGCAGTTGGCACAGGACACCTGCCTGTCTACGGTTCCGGCTCCCAAACTGGCGGATGCCGTCCTCGACCTGAGTATCGCCTTACCCAGTGTGGGCGGAGGATTACCGCAGCCGGATGTCTTCGGCAACTCCCCGCACGTGCAAACCATGGGCAATCCCGGAAAAGGGCCGGAACGCAGCGCTAGCGCGAATTGCACGGATCGCAAGGGAAAGGGCGGTTGTACTGGTTCTTACAACGCAGCCGCTGGCGATATCGCCGCGCAACCCGCCGCCGAGTGGTCGGGCAGCACTGGCGAGAATCTGGACGTTTCTCTCGCGTCTGCGGGAGATGCATCGCAGGAATTGTGGGAACCCGATGCACACTCCAAAAAGTCCTGGAGCGAACAATTGCGCGTCGCCGCAGGCTGCCCTGTTTGCCCCGGCGGCCACTTTAATCGTCATAAATTCAAGACCTATAAGGATTGGATTCAATCAGAATGCCCCGCCATTCTGGTTAGCCCAGCGAATCCATGAACAAGTCTCGATCCGGTGGCTTGTAATTTCAGTCCAGCACTGACGTACCCGTGTGCCGCCGAGAGGAATCGGAATCAGTCCTTAGGGATCTCGCTGTCTCATGCCGGTGAACGGAACGGGAACTTATGCCGCTATCGAGCCGTATCATTGCGTGTAGAGGATGCGGATGATGGCAAAGCGATGGCACCATTTTTGCGTCATGTTTCTGATCGGCGGTCGATGGAATGATGGCGGCGGTACGTCCCTCCCGCGCCGCGAAGGCGTGGGTGGCTGGCCCGAAGCCCTGGCGGCGGCGAACTGAGCATCTCGCGGAGCACCCGCAGCTGACGCGCGCCATTGGAATCGCCGAAGCGGGGTTTGGCCTGTGGTGGGCCTTGCAACAGGAAAAGGAATTCGAGTAGGCCGCATCCCGCTTGGGGTGAAATTGCCAAGGTGGGTCACTCCAGCACCCACCCAAGCCAAAAGAAGGCTTGAATGGGGTATCCGGCTCTTCATAGAACGCACATGGAATTTCGAGAAGCAGTCAAAATCGCGGTGCAATCCCTTTGGGCGAACAAGATGCGCTCGATCCTCACCCTGATTGGCGTGGTCATCGGCGTGGCTTCGGTCATTATGATCGTCACCATGATCAATGGCGCCAAGTATGTCGCTACGAAGGTGTACGGCTATGGCGCGGATGTCTTCACGGCGACGCAGATTCCGCAACTACCGATGACGGGCGAAGACTACCTGAAATATCAGAAGCGGAAAATCCTCCGGATGGATGCTTATCGAGCCGTCGCAGAGCAGTGCACGGCCTGCACTCTCACGGGAGCGGAAGTCTCCACTACCGGGAACGTGGTTTCCAACCATCAGTCCGCAACCGGCGTCAGCATCCGCGGATGGACCCTGGACATGCCGCAGATGTACAACTACAACATTGCCGAAGGCCGGGCATTTACTCCGACAGAAATCCAGCACGATTCGCACGTTGCGGTCGTGGGCTACGACATCGTGGACAACGTCATGGGGCCGGGCGATCCAATGTCGGGGGAGAGATCCGCCTCGACGGCGTCCCATATACCGTAATCGGAGTAGTAGAGCGTCAGGGGAAGACGCTGGGGAAAAGCCAGGACAATTTCGTCGGGGTACCGATCACCACGTATCGAGCGACCTACGGCATGAACGACTCGATCGTTATCTATGGCAAAGCCGGAGGGCTGGGCAAGAGGCTGGAACTTGCGTCCGACCAGATGCGCGCAATTCTGCGGGCACAGAGGCACGATCGACCTGGCCAAGACGACAGCTTCACCCTTGAGACCAATTCCAGCTTCGTGGGGCTTTTCAAGAGCTTTACCGCAAGCTTCGTCGGGGTAGCCATCGGCATTTCCACGATTTCTCTGGTGATCGGCGGCATCGTCATCATGAATATCATGTTGGTCTCTGTGACGGAGCGGACGCGCGAGATTGGCATTCGCAAAGCGCTGGGCGCGCGGCGCGGCGATGTGATGGCGCAATTTCTCATTGAGTCCGGCACCATGGCCTTAGTGGGAGGAGCAATCGGCGTAATCGGAGGAATCACCGTCGCCAAAGCAATCACGCTCATCGTTGGATTTCCAACCACCATCGCGCTGTGGTCGGTGCTGGCGGGCTTGTTCCTGGCTACATCGGTCGGTATTTTCTTTGGAGTGTATCCGGCGCGCAAGGCGGCGATGCTTGATCCGATTGTGGCACTGCGGTCTGAACTGTGAGGGTGCGTTATGGCTGGCGGTAAATCCCGCGAATCCATCGGCATGGCGATGGAGACATTGCGCGCGAACAAGCTGCGCTCCGGCCTTACCATTCTTGGCGTGGTCATCGGAGTGGCGACGGTCATCACGCTGTCGTCGTTCATCAATGGTCTCAATCGGAATATCGGGAATCTTGTCGCCTCATTTGGCACCGATGTTTACTGGAAATACGATTTCGTTTTCCCGTCATCGCCGTTCGCCCCACCGCGGAAATGCTGGCGCGGAAACAGTTGACTCTGGAGGACGCCGAGGCGCTGGCCAAGCTGCCCCACGTAGTAGCAGTCTCTCCGCAATTGCGCTATCAGGACTTCACCCTGAATCTGGGCAACGTCGCTGTGAAATACAACGGGCGCACCGTCCAACACACAATTTTGGAAGGCGATACGGTGGCACAGCCCATCGTGGACACGGTCAACATTCCGATCGGCCGCTATTTTTCAAAATATGAACAGGACAAGCATTCCGACGTTGTGATCCTCGGCCATGACACTGCCGATCAGCTATTCCAGGGGGGAGACCCGCTGGGTAAGGAAG
>CAWIZS010000006.1:0-306135 GCA_963840655.1 uncultured Acidobacteriota bacterium
TCCGGGGGCCAATCCGGCAACAGCAGAGACGTTGCTGATAATGTCGGAGTCTGATGTTAGCGTTCCAGTGATCTGAATCGGCGTCGATGAAAATCCGGGGACGGAGACAAACCACTGATCATTGAAATCAGCGGTGCCTCCAAGCGTTATTGTCGTCCCAGTGGGAATCGATGAGGTAGGCTAAGTAGATTGGTTATGATCTACTCGCCTTATTCATATATGCCGTTAGTGTTGCTCGCACCGGCAATAGTTCCGGGGTAGTAGCTTGCGCTCTGACCATTAGTGTTGATGATTGAGTTGCTGACGACAATGAATTTTGGTTCGCTAACCAAGTTCTCGTTGGCTATGCCAGCATTATAAACAACGTTGGCAACGATACCGAGTGTTTCGGCGACAATGAATCCCTGAGCGAAATTTACAGCACCAAGGATAGCTAACCCAAGAGGGAAGGCACCGCTAACATTTCCGAATGAGCCGGCATTGATATGGCCATAGGCATTAGCGCTGGCTTCGATATAGAACGATCCGCTCAGGCTCAAATTGGCGCCGCTGGTGCCACAGCCCATATGATAACCAGAGCATGGGCCAAATTGCAGATCGCCTGCTGTAACGCTAGCATTTGCGCCAACCGAAAGTCCGTCGCCAAGACCAGCTCCAGTGGCAGCAAGACGGAAGCCGCGAGTAGTAAAGGTGCCACCAGAGAATCCGATTGCATTAGCGTTTGCTGCGGAAGTGTTTATCTGACAATTTCCAGGAGTGCTGCCGCATTCGATCCGAGTAAAAGTTGGGGACAGGGTCCATCGCGGGCAGGTACTCGGTCTGGTCGGCAATACGGGCAACTCCACCGAGCCGCATCTTCACTTTCACATCTCCAATGCGAGTTCGCCGTTGGGCTCCGAAGGCCTTCCCTACTATTTTCGTTCGTTTGAGGTAGAAGGTAGGGCTGTGGGCCTGACCTGGAATCCTTCCACTGCAAAGGGCGCACCGGAAAAACATACGATGGAGATCCCACTCGAAAATGACGTCGTGCGGTTTGCTCCGAACTGATCGGTCGCGGAACAATTTCTAAGCAAGGCGAGCCGGATCGAAGCAGTTATTTATCGGATGAAGTGAACACGCTGTTAGCAATTTCATAGAAGATGAGGCCGTTGTGAAACTAAATCGTCGAATGGTTCTTTCGCTTTCCGCGTTTTTGCTCTCTGCATCGTTCGTTCCGGCGAACGGCCAACGCCCCACAACGCTGCCGCCGCTTTCTCCGTCGGCCCGTCGCGCAAAAGGCGCATCCACGCTCCCGCCACCTTCCAGCGGCCCCGCGCAGATGACGGCGGAGGATGTAGCCGCGTTCCTGGACGGAGTTGTGCCGCTTCAGCTTAAGCAAGGGAACATCGCGGGCGCCGTGGTCCTTGTGGTCAAGGATGGCAAGGTGCTGTATGCCAAGGGCTACGGCTACTCCGACGTGAAGAAGAAGACGCCGGTCACCACCGACGCGACACTGTTTCGTCCTGGTTCGATCTCGAAATTATTCACCTGGACGGCCGTCATGCAGTTGGTCCAGCAGGGGAAAATCGATCTCGATCGAAATATCAACGATTATCTCGACTTCAAGATTCCCGGACACCTTTCCCAAGCCGATTACCATGCGCAATCTCATGACGCACACGCCGGGCTTTGAAGAAAGCATCATGGACTTGATCGTGGACCATCCGAAGGACATGGAGCCGCTTGGAAAATATCTGAAGACTCACATGCCGGCGCGCGTTTTTCCGCCGGGAACTACGCCCGCATATTCCAACTATGGTGCAGCACTTGCCAGCTATATCGTGCAGCGCGTGTCCGGGATGCCATATGACGAATACATTGAAAAGAACATTTTCCAGCCTCTGAACATGCAGCATTCGACATTCGAGGAACCACTGCCCGACAATCTAAAACCGCTGATGTCGAATGGCTATAAGCTCGCTTCGGAGAAAGCGCAGCCGTATGAGTTCGTAATACCCACGGGCGCGGGCGGCTCGGCTATCACCGCCGATGATATCTCCCACTTCATGATCGCTCATCTGCAAGGCGGCGAATACAACGGTGTGAGCATTCTGCAGCCTGCAACGGTGGCGCAGATGCACACCCGCCAGCAATACGGAGAAAATCCCGCCACCAACGGCATGTGCCTGGGATTTTACGAGGATTCGCGGAATGGCCATCGCATCATCAGCCACGGCGGAGACACGCTGTTTTTCCATAGCGACCTGCACTTGATCCAGGATGCAAACGTCGGCTTCTTCGTTTCCTATAACAGCCAGGGCAATGAAAAGATTAGTCCCCGTGACGCTTTGTGGAATCAGTTTCTCGATCGCTATTTCCCGTACACCATACCCGTCGCGCACCCGCCGGCCGATACCGTGCAAGATGCAAAATCAGTGACCGGACAATACATGGCAAGCCGCGGTTCCTTCACGAATATGTTCAGTTTCAGCGGCGTACTCGGCGAACTCACCGTCAGCGCCAAGCCCGACGGCAAAATAGTTACGGATGCTTTTAAAACCCTCGCGGGAGAACCCCGGCAGTGGGAGGAGATCGCGCCACTCGTCTACCGCTCGGTGGATGGACAGAGCATGTTGGCGTTTAGCCGAGACTACAACGGCGATATGCGCGCATCCATCGACTTCCCGTTTGAAGTCTTTGACCGGACGTCATTCCCGAACGGCAAATCGTTGAACCTGTTCCTCCTGATTGCTATTCCCGTTGTCACCGTGCTCTGTTTGATTTTCTGGCCATTCGCTGCCTGGATGCGACGGCATTATCATCGCCCGCTTGTGCTGACGCCAACCCAAAGACGCTTCTACGTCGCCATCCATATTGTCTGCTTCCTGGATGTTCTCTTCTTCGTCTGCTGGACCATGCTTCTGGTCCTAGGCACCAAGAACTTGTTTCTCATCAACCACCATATCTACCCCGCGCTGCGGGGGATTCAGGCCGTCGGCTGGCTCGGCACCCTCGGAACGATCGTCGCCCTCTTCGGCATTTTCCACATATGGAGTGCCGAAAATCGCTGGTGGCTGTCGCGCCTGGGATATGCGCTGGTGGGTCTGGCGTGCATTTCGTTCTCCTGGCTCCTTTATCATTGGCACTTTCTCCATTTCAGCGTCCGCTTCTAACACCAAAAGGTTGATTATGACGATGTCGAAACAGCCGTTGAGCGTGGCAGCACTCGCCTTTACGTTCCTTGCTCCTCTCTTCGCAATGATTTCCGGGCAGTCGCTGTCCGCGCAATCCTTGACCATCGAGCAACTCATGAGTTCCCCCTTCCCTTCCGAGCTAACGGCGGCGGCGCAAGGATCGAGCATCGCATGGGTCTTCAATAAAGAAGGAGCGCAGAACGTCTGGGTCGCGGCCGGCCCGGATTTCGCTCCGCACCAGGTCACCCATTACCAGGGCGATAATGGTCAGCCGATCGCCTCCTTGCAACTAACCCCCGATGGAAGTGCGGTCGTTTACGCTCGTGGCACAGAGCTAAACGGCGTTGGGCGTTCTGCGAATGCCACGCACGAACCCGTACAGCCGAAACAGCAGGTGTGGGCCGCCGACGTCGCCGGAGGCCAGCCGCGTTTGCTGGGGAACATGGGATGCCCGTTCGAAGGATGCGAGGACATCCAGATTTCTCCCGACAGCAAATGGGCGGTTTGGATTGGAAAGCAGCAAATTTGGATTGCGCCGGTTTCCGCGGCAAGTGCCGCAACTGCGCTCACTGATATTCGCGGAACCATGTCTTCGGAACAGTGGTCTCCGGACGGAAAGCACATTGTCGCGGTGGTCGGCCGCAAAGACCACAGGCTGACTGTCATTTTGGACGTCGCCGACGGCAAGCTGCAGGCCGTCCATTACGTTGCGCCATCCGTCGACCGCGATCTCTCTCCGCAATGGTCGCCAGACGGGAAGCACATCGCCTTTCTGCGCATCCGTGGCACCGAAAACAGACGGCCGCTGATTCCTCAACATCCCGAACCCTTCGCCGTTTGGGTCGGCGACTCGCAAACGTACGCCGCAACGCCGATATGGAAGAGCGGCAACACCATGCGGGACTCGCTGCCGCTTTTCGGGCCTGACCAACTGCGCTTTGCCGCTGGCGACCGCGTTGTTTTTGGCTCGGAACAGGATGGCTATGACCATGTCTACTCAATTTCCGATACCGGAGGGAAAGCAACGCTGCTCACTCCCGGCGACTTCGTCGTGATGGATGTGGCACTGAGCGCCGATAAACGCAGCGTTCTTTTTTCCTCCAATCAGAATGACGTGGATCGCCGTCACATCTGGCAGGTCGATGTCGCCGGCGGCTCTCCGCAACACGCCCTGGCTCCGGGTAAGACGATCGAATGGACGCCAGTGGAGACCGGGGATGGAAAAACCATCGCCTGCCTGGGCTCGACCGCCATTACTCCCGCTCTCGTGTACAAGTTGGAGAACGGCCGAAGGGAGCTGATCACCAAGAATGCCCTTCCTGCCGACTGGCCAAGCGCGCAATTAGTCGTGCCGAAGCAGGTGATCTTTAAGAGCTCCGACGGTTACACCATTCACGGCCAGCTCTTCGTACCCCGCGGAGATACCAAGCGTGGACCGGCGCTGATTTACGTGCATGGCGGCCCCATCCGTCAAATGATGCTGGGCTTTCATCCCCTGGATTATTACCACTACGGATACGCGGAGAACCAATATCTCACCAGCCTCGGGTTTACCATCCTGTCTGTAAATTACCGGTTGGGCACAATGTACGGACACGATTTTCGCGTACCACCGAACTCTGTGTGGCGGGGCGCATCCGAATACAAGGATGTTCTTGCCGGAGCGCACTATCTGCAAAGCCTGCCTACCGTCGATCCGAATCGGATCGGTATATGGGGCGGCTCTTACGGCGGGTTCCTGACTGCGATGGCACTGGCGCGCAACTCCGATATCTTCAAGGCCGGTGTCGATTGGCACGGCGTGCACGACTGGTCGGCCTTTCTGCCGGAGTGGGAGGAAGGCGCGAGTTCCGCTCCAGATCTGAAGGCGGCGCGAGAGCTCGCTTGGCAGTCGTCGCCGGACTCGTCCGTCAGCCAATGGAAATCGCCTGTTCTGCTGATTCAGGGCGACGACGATCGCAATGTCCCCTTCAACCAGATGGTCGATCTGGTGCAGCGGCTGCGCGACAACCACGTTCCGTTTGAGCAAATCGTCTATCCCGGCGAAACTCACGATTTAATGCTCTGGAAGGATTTCATCCATTCCTACCAGGCGACCGCGCAGTTCTTCCAGAAAAACTTAGCGGCACAGTGAAACTGCAGAGCCGGACTATGACTCGCTATTTCGAAGACTTCACCGTCGGCCAGATTCTTCACGGCGGACCCGTTGTCGTCGAGGCCAAGGCGATCAAGGAATTTGCGGCTATGTTCGATCCCCAGCCGTTTCATCTGGATGAAGCGGCAGCCGCCCAGTCGCTATTCCAGGGCCTTGCCGCCAGCGGCTGGCAGACCGCAAGCCTCACGATGCGCATGATGACAGAAGGGCTCGGTGTCGCCGGCCATTTTATCGGCATCGAAGTTGATGGGCTGCGTTGGCCACTCGCGGTACGGCCCGGAGACGTATTGCGAGCGGAAGTCGAAATCGCGGAGATGCGCCCGCTCCGTTCTCGCCCAGAATACGGACTGGTGAAACTCAACATCGTCACGCTGAATCAGGCTGACCAGCCGGTGCAGCACATGCACACCACGACGCTCATTGGCCGCCGCAGCCAAACCCCTCCAGCATAGAATCTCGCATCGCCGCAGCGATCCTCATTCGAGGCGCAACCTTGACCGAATGCCCTTCTGGCGTTCCGGTGTCACAACTCTTCCATCGAGAATTCTCCCAGGGCCACTCCGTCCAGCCGTCCGTATCGGGCGACTACGCTTGCCGCGCATTCCGCATCGCGCTCTACTCACATTACCGACATTTTGTTTCGAGGAAAGCCGACATGAACCATATCGCCGATTCAATCAACGCTTCTCCTGCCGAGCGCTGGACAGGAATCAAACGCACTTACGGTCCGGAGGAGGTTGCCCGCCTGCGCGGCACCGTTCACGTGGAGCACTCGCTCGCTCGTGCCGGCGCAAACAAGCTCTGGCGCCTGCTTCATCAGGAACCATATATAGCGGCGCTGGGCGCACTGACGGGAAACCAGGCGGTGCAGATGGCGCAGGCCGGATTGAAAGCGATTTATCTCAGCGGCTGGCAGGTCGCTGCGGACGCCAATCTTGCCGGCCAGATGTATCCCGACCAAAGCCTCTATCCGGCCAACAGCGTCCCAAGCGTCGTGAAAGCCATCAACAATGCCCTGATGCGGGCCGACCAGATCGCGCACGCCGACAGCCAGGAGAACATCGACTGGATGCTTCCGATCGTCGCCGACGCGGAAGCCGGCTTCGGCGGTGTGCTGAACGCGTTTGAATTGATGAAGAGCATGATCGAAGCCGGCGCCGCCGCAGTCCATTTTGAGGACCAGCTCTCTTCTGCAAAGAAGTGCGGCCACTTAGGCGGCAAGGTTCTTGTGCCCACACGCGAGGCCGTGCAGAAGCTGATCGCCGCCCGTCTTGCAGCCGATGTGCTGGACGTTCCGACAATTCTAATCGCTCGGACCGACGCGAACGCAGCACAGCTTATCACCAGCGATTGCGATTCGTTGGACACGCCTTTCATTACTGGCGAGCAAACGGTCGAGGGCTTCTTCGCGTTTCGCGGCGGACTCGACGCGGCCATTGCGCGCGGCCTCGCCTACGCTCCCTATGCCGATATGATCTGGTGCGAAACGTCCGAACCGAGCATCGACGAGGCGCAACGTTTTGCCGACGCGATTCATCGCGAATTTCCAGGCAAGCTGCTGGCTTACAACTGTTCGCCATCGTTTCACTGGAAATCGAAACTGGGCGATCGGGAGATCGCGCAGTTTCAGCGGCAACTCGGCGACATGGGCTATCGCTTCCAATTTGTGACGCTGGCCGGATTCCACGCGCTGAACCTGTCAATTTTTGAGCTTGCGCAGGACTATGCGGGGACGGGGATGTCAGCGTATACCAAACTGCAGCAGCGCGAATTCGAAATGGCCGGGAAATTCGGCTACGGGGCCGTCAAGCATCAGAGATTTGTCGGAACAGGCTACTTTGACCAGCTTGCCAACACAATTGCCGCCGGGCAGACTTCGATCCGCGCGCTTCCCGGCTCCACAGAGGAAGATCAGTTCGAAGGCGAGCGCTACCGTGCCACAGCCAATGCGGAACTGGCCGCGTCCGGCGTGGGCGATTGATTCGCCGGCAGCAGACTGGCAACAAACAATCACGGAAAACGGAGTGAACCGATGAGCACAGTGGCACAAGTGGGCGACACACCCAATGTCGCAACCAAAAATGAGCGGGAAATATTGACACCGGAAGCCGTGGCCTTCCTGCACGCTTTAGATCTGAAGTTTGAATCCCGCAGATTGAATCTGCTGAATCAGCGCAAGCTCCGGCAGGAACAATTCGACCGCGGAGTACTGCCTGCTTTCCCTGCCGAGACTTCGCACATTCGGGAGGCGCATTGGACCGTAGCGCCGATTCCCGAAGACCTGCGCGACCGGCGTGTGGAAATTACTGGACCTCCGGAAAGAAAGATGGTCATCAACGCGCTGAATTCCGGAGCCAACGTTTTCATGGCGGATTTTGAAGACTCCAATGCACCAACCTGGAGCAATTGCATTGACGGCCAACTGAATCTGCGCGACGCGAACCTGCGCGCGATCGAATACCGCTCACCTGAAGGCAAGCTCTATCAACTTGGGCCGAAGCCGGCGGTGCTTTTTGTCCGCCCTCGCGGCTGGCATATGGTGGAGAAACACTTCCTTCCGTCAGGCGCGCCAATCTCCGCCTCCCTGTTCGATTTTGGACTTTATTTTTTTCACAACTTCCGCACGCTGCGGAAGCGCGGCACCGCGCCTTACTTTTATCTGCCAAAAATGGAAACGTTCCAGGAAGCGCGTTTGTGGAACGACGTGTTTCTTTTCGCGCAAGAATATGCGGGCATCCCGAAGGGCACAATCCGAGCGACCGTGCTCATCGAAACGATCTCCGCCACATTCGAGATGGACGAAATTCTCCATGAATTGCGCGACCACTCCGCGGGCCTGAATTGCGGCCGGTGGGACTACATTTTCAGCTTCATTAAGAAGTTCAGAAATCGCCCTGAGTACATGCTGCCGGAACGCGGCGGCATTACGATGGAGCAGCCATTCCTTCGTTCCTATGTCGAGTTGCTCATCCACACCTGCCACAAACGCGGAATCCACGCCATGGGAGGAATGGCCGCGCAGATTCCAATCCGCAACGACGTGCAGGCGAACGAGGAAGCAATGGAGCGCGTGCGTCAGGACAAGCTGCGCGAGGTCCGCGCCGGCCATGACGGCACATGGGTCGCCCATCCAGGACTGGTGCCAGTCGCGCGAGCCGTGTTCGATGAATATATGAAGGGCGAGAACCAGATTCAGCCGCCGGCCGAGACCAAATCCGCAATCTCAGCAGAAGACCTGCTCGAATTGCCGCAAGGCCGCATCACCGAACAAGGCTTTCAGCGCAATATCGATGTCGCGTTGCAATACATTGAATCCTGGCTGCGCGGCAACGGCTGCGTGCCGATTTACAACCTGATGGAAGACGCGGCGACCGCGGAAATTTCTCGCGCGCAGCTCTGGCAGTGGGTCCGCTACGGCGCAAAGCTGGAGGACGGTCGCGTCATCACCCTTCCACTCGTCGAGCTGGAATTGCAGACTATTCTGGAGCGTGCGAAACAGTCCCTCGGGCCGGACCGGTTCGCGTCATCGAAATTTGAACGAGCCGGAGAATTGCTAATTGAATTCAGCGGAGGCGAATTCCAGGAATTCCTGACCACAGCGGCCTACACGGAGTTTGCATAGCCATTCGCAGTTTCATTCGAAATTCGATGGACGCATTGTCGGTAAGCTTTCCCCTCTTGAGCGTGATACGACTCCTGCTGCAACTAATGGGGCTTTCCTGTTCCTTCGACCAGCGTGACAAAACGATCAGAATTGCGATCTTTTCCCTGGAGATGGAAGACTTCGTTCAATCCGCTCGGCCAGCGGACTGCGATGCGGTCCACAGTGGATGCGGCGCCCAGCCCGAAGTGCAGCCGCAGATCGCTGCTGGAGATATAGCTGGAACCGCTGCGCACCTCCTGCATCCACTTGCGTTCGCCCGCGAACACCGTTACCTGCGCGCCAATCCCGTCGCGGTTCGATTTTGTGCCGACGGTAATTACTCCCAGCCAATGGTTATTGTTCGCGGCCACATTCACCAGCAGCATCGGATGTCCGCTCATATTATTGATCACCGCGGACTCGCGGCCATCATTCCAGAAGTCGGCGATCGCCATGCCGCGGCTGGACTCCGGCACGGTGCATCCCGGACCGCTATCCTTGCTCAAGTCTCTAAATTTTCCATTGCCCTCGTTCCAGTACAGCAACCGCGGTTCCTTATAGGTAGAGCCGAGATGCGCAGTGTCCACTTCCGGATAGACATGGCCGTTGACAAGTAAAATATCGGGCCATCCATCGTTATCGACATCGATAAACATGGTCCCCCAGCCGAGATATTGTGTATTGAATCCCAGGCCCGCTTCAAAGATGGAAGGCGTAAAGGTCCCGTCTCCATTGTTGCGATAAAGCGAAGAAGTGTCGTCGGAAAAATTCGTCTTAAAAATATCCTCCAGTCCGTCACCGTTATAATCGCCGACGGTGGAACCCATTCCCGCCTGCTCGCGGCCGTCTTCATTGAAGGCGACGTTCGCATCCGCTCCAACGTCAGTGAATGTCCCATCTCTATTGTTGCGATACAGAATGCTGGGCGTGCTGTCGCAGGCGATGTAGATGTCGGGCCAGCCGTCATTGTTGTAGTCGAGCGTAGAAACGCTGAAGCAGTAATGTCCGTAGGTCTTCTGAATGCCGGAGGTCTTGCTGACGTCCGCGAATTTCCCATTGCCCAGGTTGTGATACAGAATATTGGTCGTGTAGGGAAGTCCGCGCGGACCGCACATCACGGGCGTTCCTTTCCAGACGCACATCACGCCTTGGCCCGGTTTGGGAATAGTCGCCAGATCGAACTGCACATAATTCGCCACCATCAAATCCAGTTTGCCGTCGCGGTCGTAATCGAAAAATGCGCAGCCGGTGCCCCAGTCTTTTCCATTTCCGGCGACGCCCGCCTGTTCCGCGACTTCTTTAAATGTGCCGTTGCGCTGATTGTGGTAGAGGCGGTTCTTACCGTAATACGTGACATAGAGATCGTCATATCCGTCGTTGTCGTAGTCACCGACGCAAGCTCCCTGGCCCCAGCCGCTCGCCGTCAGACCCGCGGCCTTGGTCACGTCGGTAAACGTTCCATCGTGGTTGTTGTGGTAGAGATGACTGGTAGGCAGTCCACCGGAAGGATGACTGCCATTCGCGTTCAGCATCTGGCCGTTTACGACAAAAATGTCGGGCCAGCCGTCGCGGTCGTAATCCAATATGGCCACGCCGCTGCCGGTGGTTTCAATAATGTAGGTTTTGTGGTCGACCCCGCCATTTACATTCAGCATTCGCAATCCGGCTTGCGGCGCAACGTCGACAAACCACGCCGGCCCGGGATGCGAATGACTGGCCGGATATGGATCATGCCGGGAATGGAAATCCGCAGGCGCATGGGAATCAAGAGGCGTTCGCGTCAGAGGTAAGTATGTGGCCTGTGCAAATGCGATCGCGGGACAAACCGAGAGCGCAACGCAGCAGAGTTTACGCCACCCGGGCATGCAGAAATCCTACCACCGCGCTGCGTTTTCGAATGCCGCGCGGTATGCTGGGGCGTGATGCGCATTCACAATTTCTTCCTTCCGCTTTTACTTTCAAGCATGGTTGCATTCGGACAGGCAACATCTTCTCCCAGCGCTGCGCAAAGTCAATTGGCCGAAGCGCAACAAAAGCTAGAGCGCGGACAGACGACGGCGGCGATCGCGTTGCTGCAACCATTGGTCAGCGCAGATCCGCCGGTGAAAGGCGCCGCGCACGAACTCGGCCTGGCCTATTACCGCACCGGCAAACTGCTGGAGGCGCTCCAGACTTTCACGCAGGCGGAAAAAGAAGATCCCAATGACATGGAGTCGGTCCAGCTCCATGGGTTGACGCTCTATCGTTTGGGAAGGCCCGCTGCCGCCATTCCATATTTGAAAAAAGTGCGGCAATGGATGCCGAACGCCGACGCCGACGCGAATCACGTGCTGGGACTTTGTTATTTGAATTCACGGCAATATGACGAGGCGCGCAAGACCTTCGCCGAGCAATACGGTGTCGCTCCGGATTCCGGTGCGGCCTATCTTCTCCTCGGCAACATGCTCATGCAGGCCAACCTGCCGGAGCTTGCTCGGACCGCCGCGGACCAAGCGCTCCAGCTCACCCCGAACCTGCCGCTGGCGCATTTCATGATTGGCGAAGTCGATCTGTTCAAGTCCGACGCCGACGGCGCTTTGCGGGAATTTGACCGGGAGCGCTCCATCAATCCCGCGTATCCGGAAAGCTACGATCGACTGGGCGATGTCTACACGCGCCTCGGTAAATATCAGCAGGCGCAGGAGGCATTGACGCGTGCGCTGTCACTGGACACTTCCAGCACCGGGCCATTTATTTTGATGGGCAAAGTTTTGCTTCGCCGGAACGATCCGCAGACGGCGGCCATGTATCTGCGGCACGCGGAAAAAATGGACCCGAACAACTATATGACCCACACGCTGTTGAGCCAGGCCTATCGAAGCCTGGGGAATGAAGAGGCGGCTGAACATGAAATCGATATTGCATCGAAGATTCATGCGTCGGACCAGCTAAAACTTCAACCTGTACATTAGCAACCATACAAAATGACTGCGCTCTCAGTGGGTACGAATCGTGATTAATTTCGTTTCGATCGGGACGCCGCCGGCAATCGTCGTTTCCAGCACAGCTTCAAATGGGCGGATGGTTCCGCGCGGAAAAGCTCCGGCATGGAGTAATTCCTCGACGGTATCGGGATGGGTGATGAATTCCGCGGCGGCCTGGGTGCCAAAGGTCGTAAGTCCGCTGCAAATCAGGATCCATTTGCCGGGCTGCACGCCGGGCAACAAAGCAAGAATGGCGTAGTCCTTCGTCAGCGGCCGTTCGGGCCGGGAGTAGATGGCTGGCTCGCCGGGTTTGGGATGATGATTTACGATTCCGGCGAAATCCGGACCGCTCGTCATGGTGAAATCCGCAGTGTCCGGCAGCACCTTCAGCGAAGGGTTTTCCGCGCGCGACCCGACAAAGATCAAATTCTTCAGACTGGCCTCATCCCAGGTCACCAGAAGACTGCGCTTCAAAATGAACTGCGCGTGGTGAGCGTCGAACAATCGCGCCAATCGATAGACCGATGCCACTTCTCCGATTCCGGTATAGGTGTCGATGTAGGAGTCCGTAAGCGTCTCTTCGCTTGCCGGCGGCGCGTAGCGCAACCCCTTCTTGGAGTTTCCGACAAATAAAGCATTGCTGTAGATCACCAGCGGCGGCGTTCCAGAGAAGAAGGGCCGCCAGAACGTCTCCATCGCGGGGTTCGCCGGTGTAACAGTCCGCGACTTCCGCATCCGGCCAAAGTGGAGACCCAGCAAAAAGAACAGCACCAGAACAATCAGCACCAGCCCGCTTTTCCACCACAGAGAAGAAGTTTTTGTAGAGACGGAGAAAGCCGGACCGGTAGAGTGCGCGATCTCCTCCGCGCCGTGGGCATGGACGACCGAACCTTCAGCCAGTGCGGGACGGTCGCGATATGGGCCGGCGACATGGAAGACCGGCAGATAATGCCCTTTCGGGATTTCGAGCACCATCTCCTCGCCGGCGCCCTCAGTGGCAAAATATTCCGCCAGTTTTAGCCGCAATAGACGCGCATGCGTTCTGACAATGCTGTCCTCGCTGGAGTTGTAGCCCGGCGCGCGGTCGAAGACATAAATCCCGATCTGTTGCTCAGTCGCCTCCTCGGGCGCATCACGAATCGCGCATTCTCCCACATACAGCAGAAAATCGTGCAGCCGAACCGACGTTTTCAGGTGCTGGCTATTCGCGATCCGCAGCACCAGCGCCCATCGGGGATCTTCCGATGCAAACTCGTGCATCTCCGGGATGATAGAGATCTTTGACATGCGACACGCAAGCTTTTCACGACGCGATTCACGGGTCAAATCACCGTGAACAACGTAGCCAACAACTTCTCCTCAAGCGTAGAAGCATGAATGGACCTTGAAGGTGCCCGGCTCGGCCACGAAATTGTTGCGGTCGGCATCTAACTGCTCAATAAGCTGAAGCTTCTGCAAGTTTTCAGATAACTTTGCAGCGGCAGACGATTCATACATGCGGAGATTTCCATTTTGCATGTGGTCTGTTGCCAATCGGACGCATAGCGTCGAAGCAATTTTTGGAGGCAGTCCATGAACATATCCCAGGCCCATCCATCTTCCCACTGCGCATCTCAGCGGATGCTTCACATGCTCGGCCAGATGCTCATGGTGATTGGCCTTCTTTTCCTGGCTGCCATCTGTGTCCGCCCAGCATTCTCTCAGGCCGTTTATGGCACCATTTATGGCACGGTGGCCGACAGCACCGGCGCGGTGATCCCCGGCGCGACCATTACAGTCACCGACATCAGCAAAAATGTTTCTGTCACCACCACGACGAACGCCAGCGGCGATTACCGGGTGGAACACCTGATCCCCGATACCTATAGGGTAGAGGCCGCCGCGCAAGGCTTCAATAAAGGCACCATCGAGCACGTGGTGGTGTTTGCCGACACGCAGCCTAAGGTCAACATTCAATTGGCGATTGGGGCGACTGCCAACGTGGTGCACGTGACCTCGGCGGCTCCGCTATTGAATACCGCCCGCGCCGATGTCAGCACGATTATGAATTCGCGCGCGCTCGAGAACCTGCCGAACCTGAACCGGAACTTCACGTCATTCGAGTTGCTGACGCCAGGAACCACCTACATCGGCTGGAATGTAGGTCAGTCCACCAACCCGCAGCAAAGCCAACAGATTGAAGTCAATGGCCAATTGCCGTTCGCCACCGGGTATGAACTCGACGGCACCGACAACCAGGATCCCATCCAGGGCGTTGCAGTCATCAATCCCAACTTGGACGCCGTTTCCGAGATGAAGGTCACGTCGCAGAACTATGACGCGGAATTTGGCGGGTCGGTGGCTGGAATGGTAACGGCGCAGACCAAGTCTGGAACCAACCAGTTCCACGGATCGGCCTTCGAGTTTCGCCGTTCCGATGCGCAGCAGGCACGCGATCCATTTACCGAATATGCGCGAAATTCCTTGACGGGAAAATATATTCCGGCAAACGAGCAGAACATGTTCGGCGGCTCCCTCGGCGGACCGGCGAAAAAAAACAATATTTTCTTCTTCGGCGACTATCAGGGAGTCCGGCAAAAGACCGGCTCGTCTGTGCAGACAACGGTGCCGACAGCAAAAGCTCACACCACATGCACGACGGCCGGCAGTGTTTGCGATCTGAGCGACTACTTGCAGCCGGCACTAGGAGGCGGACCGCAGTTCCAGATGTACGACCCGACCACGGGCATTCCCAATTCGACTACCGGACGCTTGCCGTTCGTGAATAACATGGTTCCCGCCGGAGATGTGTCCGCGCCGGCCGCGAAGCTTATCTCCATGATGCCGACGCCGAATACCGGCAACGGCAGCATCAGCAACAACTATGTTGCGTCGGGCTCGGGTATTTTCGATACCGATCAGTTCGACGTGCGCGGCGATATGCAGACGATCCAGAAGTTCCATTCCTTCGGCCGCTATACGCGATTTAACTCGACATTATCGGGAGCACCATATTTTGGAGCGGCCGGCGGTCTGGGCTTTGGCGCAGGAGGGTTTGCCGGCACGGATACCGCTCTCGACCAGAGTGTGGCCGCGGGCGGCGACTATGTAGTGAGTCCGACCTGGGTCACGGACTTTCGCTTCGGGTGGTTTCGCATTTATATCAATGAGGAGGGTCCGAATTACACCCAGCCCCTGGGGAACCAACTCGGCATTCCCAATGCCAATGTCGGCGACTTGTCGTTGAACGGCGGTCTGCCGCAGTTTAATATCGCCGTTCCCAGCAATGGAAGCAACAATAGCAGTAGCGCCGAATATGGCACTTCGGCCAACCAGTATCTACAAACGGAAAATGTATTCGCGGCGATCGACAACTGGACCCACCAGGCTGGGAATCATACCATCGAGTTCGGCGTTGATCTTCGCTATGCAATGAACCACCTGATCGGCGTGAACAACAATGAGTTGCGGTCCGGCAACTTTATCTTCCTTGCTTCAACCACAGCAGGCAACGGCTATGCTCCCGATGGGATCACAGGAGCTTCGCAGGGCCTCGGTTATGGGTCCTTCCTGCTGGGCGACGTGAACAGCTTCGACCGCACGCAGACGCAGAACACCAACGCGCAGGAACGGCAGAAGCGCGGCTTCTTTTTCATACAAGACCAATGGCGGGCAACCAGCACGCTGACGCTGAATTACGGAGTGCGTTACGACCTGATTTTTCCGGAATCCGTAAATGGAAAAGGACAGGGCGGTTTGCTGGATTTCAATACCGGCGATATCCGCATTGCCGGCTATGGACCCTATGGGACCAACCTGAATGTGGGCAAGAACTGGAAAGAGGTTGCTCCGCGCGTCGGTGTCGCTTGGCAGGTGTTTCCGAATACAGTAATCCGCGCCGGATATGGACGGGCGTATGGACTGGGATGGTCGGGAAACAATTTTGGAGAAGTATTGACGTTCTCGTATCCGACCCAGGTCAACCAGAGCGTGACCGCAGCATCGGCCTACAGCTCGGCCTTTAATTTGGCCAAGGGGCCTCCGGGATATACGTTCGCTCCCATCCCTGCCGACGGCAATTACCCTCTGCCCAATGGAATTGGCGTTCCGGCGCGTCCGCTCTCGATCGTGCTGCCGACCCTGGATGCGTGGAACATGGCAGTGCAGCAGCAGTTGACGCCGAGCACGTCCCTGCAGATCAGTTATGTGGGCAGTCACGGCATCCACAATATGTTCGACTCCTCGAACCAGGCGAACAACAACCAGCAAACGCTGCGCGGCTTCGATCAGAACATTCCGGGAACGACAACACCTTTTACGATCTTCGATCGCCAGCCTTACTACAACGGCGATGCCCAGCGATATCTCGGCCTGACTTACGGACACCCCTTTGGATGGACACAAGCCTTTCGCTATAACGCGAATCAAGCGACCACAAGCTATCAGGCGATGCAGGTTGTCTTCCAAAAGAGCTACTCGAGTGGAGTGCAACTCCTGGCGCATTACACCTGGTCTAAAGCCCGCGCGCATGAGTCGGACTATTATTTCAACGACCCACACGCGGACTATGGAAACAGTTATTACAACCGCCCGCAGGTGTTCGTCCTGTCCGGCAACTGGAATTTGCCATTCGGTCACAACCGCGCCTTTGGCGGAAGCGCGCCGGGCTGGGTGAATCAGATCATCGGCGGATTTGCGCTCAATGGAGACTGGACTTGGGAGGATGGTCTGCCGTTTACGCCGTCCTATTCTCTCTGCGCGTCCGACCAGGACATTGACGGTCAGGGAGGCACCTTATGCCGTCCGGACCAGTCCGCTCCGAACCAGACATACGGTTTGGGTGCGCAGGGCTTTAATCCAACGGATCACAACGAAGCCTACTTTACGCCGCTGCCAATTCCGCTGGGCAGCACTCCTTCCACCGTAGTGGAGGGTCCATATAAGCGCCCGCAGGTCGGGACGTTCGGCAATATCGAGCGCGATTCCTTCTTCGGTCCCGGCCTGATCAACGTGGATGCATCCGTGGCCAAGAGCTTCAATCTTCCGCGAGGCGTCAACTTCCAACTGACGGCGCAGGCGTTCAATGTCTTCAACCATCCCAATCTGGGGCAGCCCAGCGGATGTATCGACTGCGGCACCAGTTCCGGCAAGATCACAGATATCGTGGCTTCGCAAAATGGAAGCTCAATGCGTATTCTGCAATTTGCCGGAAAATTCACGTTCTAGCCGCAATCAACAAACTCGAAACTTTTTCGATTGCACCGATCGTTAATGCTGGCGTTCGGATTCAGAAAGGAATGCGGGAATTCGAGAAGCGAAAATTTCATCTACATGCGGCGGCAAGCAAAGGTGCGTGCAGTTCGGTGTTTTTCGATGTCGGCAACTTATACCCTGGGAGGATGCGAGCGCCATGACACATCGAACATCGAAGAGCCGCAAAAGAGTGCCTCGCCTGCCTTCACGAAATTTGCTCCTATCCGCATTCCTTCTGTTTCTAGGCCTATGCGCCGGGAAGAGCGCAGCACAACAAACGTCTTCTTCGGCGGAAACGAATCCTCCGGGACTGTATGATCCCGTTGCGAATCCGGACGCCGTGGTGATTCTTGGCAACGCCCGCTTTACCGTATTGACGCCGCGCATGATCCGCATGGAGTGGGCGGCGGACGGCAAATTTGAAGATCATGCTTCCTTCGTTTTCCTGAATCGCAATCTTCCGGTGCCGCCGTTCACCCATGCCGTGACCCGCAACGCAAACGGCAAGCTGCTGACTCTGACAACGCACGCGTTGAAGCTGACCTACACGCAAGCGAGCGGCGGCAATGGCAAGTTCACGCCGGACGATCTTGAAATCGACTTTCAAATGGATGGCAAGCCGGTTGTCTGGCGCCCTGGCATGCCGGATACGGGCAACCTGCTGGGTACGACGCGCACTCTCGACGGGGCACGCGGCAGCCATACGAAGGAACCGATCGGTCCGGGACTGATCTCGCGCAACGGCTGGGTGGTCGTCGACGACTCGACGCGGCCGCTCTTCGATTCCGCCAATTTCAGTTTTGCGCAGGGAGAAGAAAGCCCCTGGCCCTGGGTCATGCTGCGTCCCGCCGGTGCGCGCCAGGACTGGTATTTTTTCGGCTACGGCCACCGCTATAAGCAGGCGTTAGGCGATTTTGTAAAAGTCGCCGGCCGCATTCCATTGCCACCGCGTTTTGTCTTCGGCACATGGTGGTCCCGCTACTGGGCCTATAGCGATCAGGAACTGGACGATCTGGTTCGCGGCTTCCACGACAATGACGTGCCGCTGAATGTTCTGGTCATCGATATGGATTGGCATCTTACTTTCAACCAAAACTGGTGGAACCACAGGCTGGACCAGTCCGGCCACACCCTGGGCTGGGGCGGATATACCTGGAACAAATTGTTGTTTCCCGACCCCACCGCATTCCTAAGCAAAATTCATCGCGAAGGTTTGAAGGTCACGCTGAATCTCCATCCCGCGTCCGGGGTTGAGCCGTGGGACACGCATTACGCGGAGATGGCGCGGGCTATGGGCATCAATCCCGCAACCAAAAGATACGTCCCCTTCAACATCACCAACAAGAAGTTCGTGACCAATTATTTCGATATCATGCTGCACCCGATGGAAAAGCAGGGAGTCGATTTCTGGTGGCTGGACTGGCAGCAGGAGAACTATACCGCGTTGCCGGGCGTGAAACCGACATGGTGGATCGGATATGTTTACTTCACCGACCAGGCGCGGGAAGGGAAACGCCCGTTGCTGATGAATCGCTGGGGCGGCCTGGGCGATCACCGCTATCAGATCGGCTTTTCCGGCGACACCATCTCGGTCTGGCCGTCACTTGCCTTCCAGCCGTGGTTTACCGCGACTGCGGCCAACGTTGGCTTCGCCTACTGGAGCCACGATATCGGCGGACACATGCCAGGCGCAGTCAGTCCCGAACTCTACACGCGCTGGATCCAGTTCGGGACTTTTAGCCCGGTGCTGCGCACTCACACGACGAAAAATCCCGAGGCCGAGCGCCGCATCTGGGCGTATCCCGAGCCTTATTCCAACATCATGCGCGAAGACTACCATCTGCGTTATGCGCTGCTTCCCTACATTTACACGGAAGCCCGCCGCACCTACGACACCGGCGTCGCGTTTCTTCGGCCCCTCTACTACAACTGGCCGGAAGCCGACCCGGCATATACCTCGAAGAATGAATATCAGTTTGGCAGGGAGATGCTGGTTGCACCGGTAGCGACACCCGTCGATAAAGTCTCGCAACTGGCTGCGGAATCCATCTGGCTTCCCAATGGGAATTGGATCGAATGGGAGACGGGACGGCACTTTACCGGACCGGTCCGGATCGAGCGCAAATTTTCCATCTCGCAGATTCCTGTATACGTGCCGGCGGGCGCAATTGTTCCTATGGCGCCGCCCATGCGCTATACCGGCCAGAAACCCTTGGACCCGCTGATCCTGACAGTCTTCCCGCAAGGTCCGGGGCATTCCTCGCAGTACACGCTGTATGAAGATACCGGCGATACCCGCGCCTATCAGGAGAATCAGGCGGCATGGACGACGATCCACGCCCGGCAGAACGACAGGGACCTGATCGTCACCATCGATCCCGCGCGCGGCACCTATCCGGGCATGCTGCTGGCACGCGGCTATGAATTGCGCGTGCCCGGAGATTGGCCGCCCAGTTCCGTAACTACGAATGGCGTGGCCCTGGATTACACGATTGCCAAAGGAAAGCCGGGATGGCATTTTATTGGCAATACATTGACGACGGTCATCACGATTCCCTCTTTTCCCGTATCGCAGCGTGTCGTAATCCATGTTCATCGGCCAATGGATTTAATTCGCAGGCGGCCCGAACTCGACGGATTTGCCGGTGCGATGACGCGTTTGCGCGAAGCATACGACACGCTGAACAAGACCTTCCCTCTGGCCTGGTCGCCGGACGCGCTGATCGATGTCATGCAGACTGGAGATCGCCTGACCTATCGGCCGGAAACCGTTTCTCAGGAATTGACGCACTTTCATGCGGAGCTGCCCAAAGCCATCGCGGCGGTGGATGCGATGAAAAACGCCATCACGCCCGCGGACCAGGCGAAGATCGCAAGTATACTGGGCCAAAATTGGCAACATTCCATTACCGCGCAGCTTGCGAATTATCAGAGCGAAGTCGCGCGCGCGACCGCCCAGTTGCAAGATGTGAGTGCGTCTCCGCTTGCCCGCGATGCGGCAAAATAACAAAGGAAGTCCGCTTCTCCCGATGAATCGAGCATCCGGCCAAGTGCGAAATTCAAGCGCATCTCGTCCTGTGCGGAAATCCAGCGCGCTGCTGGCATGCCTGCTGGCATGTATTTCTGTCGGGCGAGCATCCGCGCAAAGCGCAACGACCCATCCGGATTCCGAAGCGGAATCTCTCTCCCTGACGACAGATGCTGTGTCTCCGCGGCGATTTGTCGCTGTACACGGCCGCCGTGCGCTGCTCGACGGGTATGCCGACAGCGGCCTCGAAGTCTGGGCCTATCCGGTGCAGTTGATTCAGGGATATCGAATCGGGTTTCGCCCCGAAGGAACAACCACGGAAATTCCCGGAACGACGGTTCTCCGGCGAATTGTGTATCGTCCCAGCGAAATCGTTCGCATCTACATCGGTCCCAACTTTATCGTTCGAGAAAAGCTTTTTGTGCCGCTCAACGATCCCGCCGCAATCCTCACCTACACAGTGGCGAGCGGCAAGCCGGTCGATATTGTCGTTCATTTCACGCCCGTCTTAAATCTCATGTGGCCGGCCGGCATCGGCGGCCAGGATGTTTCATGGAATTCCTCGGCCTCTGGATACGTGCTGTCGGAGCAGACGCATCGCTTCTCCGCGGTTGTCGGCTCCACGAACATCGTCGCTCACGACGAGATTTTCAATCGCGCGAAATCCTCCGTAAATCAAAGTGCACTCGCTTTTACAGTTCGGCCTGAAGGCAATACGCGGCATCGGACAGCGACGGTTGTCATCGCATCGGGCGACAACACAGCCCGCTTGAACACTTTTGTGAAAGCGCTGACGAAGACCGGCGGCGACCTGGAAGAACAGGACATCGCGCATTATGCCCGTTTGCGATCGAACATGATGCAAATTGAAACTCCCGATATCGCGCTCAACAAGGATTTAGCCTGGGCGGAGGTTGCACTAGACCAGGCATGGGTCTGCAATCCCTATCTGGGCTGCGGTTTCGTCGCCGGCTATGGTCCGACGCGGGGCGCCCGGCGCCCGCAATATGCATGGTTTTTCTCCGGAGACGGCATGGTTGCGGCCCGCGCTTTATTGAGCGCTGGAGAATACGCCCGCGCGCGCGACGAGATCGACTTCATTGCAAAATACCAGGACCCGAAGACGGGCATGATCTGGCATGAACTGTCGCAGAGTGCCGGTTTGATCGACTGGGCGGGCAAATACCCCTACATGTTTGTCCACGTGGACATCAGCTTTCAATATCTAAATACGATCGCCGATTATGTCGCCGTCAGTGGAGACATAAAGTTTCTTCAAAGCCATTGGCAATCCGTGCAGGCGGCCTATCGTTATTGCCAATCCCTGATCGATCCGCGGGATGGCCTTCCCCGCATTCCACCGGGCAAGGAGGGCGGCGATGAACAGGACCGCATGAGCGACGCGTTGACGCTTTCGGCCCAATGGGTGACGGCATCGAAATCCTTCGCCGAGATGGCCGCCTGGATGGGCGATGATTCCCGGTCTGCGCAGGCAAACGATGCCAGCCGAAAAGCGCGCGAGTCTTTGGCCAAGCGATACTGGGACGCGAAGCAGGATTTTTGGATCGATGGATATTCTCCCTCCGGGAAAGAGATCCTGAATCACAGCGCCAGCGGCAACATCGTCATCCTGGAACATCTCTTCAGCAAACCGCGAGAAGAATCTCTACTGAATCAGCTCGCCTCGCCGAATTTTCAGGCGGATTGGGGCGCCAGGAGCACTCCTCTCAATTCCAGCGCCTACAATCCCGATTCGTACGCAAAAGGCAGCGTGTGGGCCGTCGGCACGGCGAATGTTGCCCTGGCATTCTGGACGGACCATCGTCCCGTAACCGCACTGCCGATATGGAGCGGGTTGATTCCGTGGTTCTCACTCGATTCGCTTGGACACATGGATGAAGTTCTCGCCGGAGATTATTATCACGAGCAAACGGAATCCGTGCCGGAGCAGACCTGGTCCTCGGCGGCATTTCTCCGTTCGACGATCCAGGGTCTGCTGGGCTTGCAGGTCGACGGGATCGGCCGCAAAATTGTTTTTGCCCCGCACCTGCCAGCCAATTGGAATTTCGTGCGGGTCCGCAACATCCATCTGCCCGCAGCGCAATTGGATTTTGCATGGTCTCGTACTGACAACGGTTCAGAGTTGGAAATTGCCAACAGCGGCGCGCCGGTGCATCTGGATTACAGCCCGGAAATTCCGCTGGGTGCTCATCTTACCGGCGCGACTTGGAACGGAAAGCCCGTCCCAGCAAAGCTGGAACCGCACGCGCAAGCCACCGATGCGAGCCTGTCGATCGAAGTTCCGCACGGAGCGTCGCATCTTGATTTAGATTATGCGGGTGGAATTTCGCTGGTGCTGCCGCGTGCGCATCCGCTGCTCGGCGATGCAAGCCACGCGATGAAAGTCATCGGCGCGAAGATGCGCGGAGCCGCTTATGTGGTGGACGCCGAGGTGGATCCATCTCGCGCTTCAACTTTCCAGCTGCGCACGAAAAGAAAAATCACTGCCGTCCATGGCGCAACGTGGAAAGCGGTGTCCCCGAACATCTACACGTTGACAATCGAGCCGTCCAGTTCCTCCAATGGCGCCTCGACCTATCGCCCCGTAGAAGTTCTCGTCGATTCTTTACCGAGCGCCCGATGACAGCGATAACGGCGGAGGCTTCCTGTATGATCTCAAGACTTTCAGCCAGCAATGATGCGTTGCCGTGATGAAGCTGGATGGGGCCGGCGGATGAGCCGGCGCGCAACCGGAATCTTCCTGATAAGCATAGATTGGGCTTGGTGGACGCGGAAGGAATCGAACCTACAACCTGTCGATTAAGAGTCGCAGCCTCACGCTTTTTAGGGCCTATCTGTAATTTACGGCTATTTACATTGATATACATTCTCCCCAATGTTTATGCGGCTTAAGTCATACTTTCCTCAAAAGTGCGTGTCTCCCATTTACCCCTACTTTCTGCCATAGGGGGCTATAAAAGTGGCTACATCGTTCAAGGTCGAAAACAGCGCTTATTTGCATGATTACTGGCGCACAGACTGGCTCTGGTGGGCTGCTACAAATCAGGCAGGGGATACCATTGGGAATTTCGCAGCGGCGCGTCCCAGGGCATTCATGGGAGCGAAAGCAGCCACAAAAATATTCTTCCAAAAGGCTAGGTCCATCTTTGTGCCCAGTGGTATATGAGGGGCAGAGGTGATTGTGATGATGTGTGGTTGTGGTGAGAGATTCCAGAAAGTATTCCCAGCTTCTAACGTTTTCGCTGTGTATTTTGATGTGAAGCGCAAAACTGCTCCAGTGCAATGGCGAGGGGACGAGCTGCATGTCTGCACATGTTGCGGCAACATCGTCGCCCATGTTCCAGAGGCCGAATTGCAGGAGCTTCGGCGAGATGCGAGCTGTAACGAGTAGATGCAGTGAATTGCCAAGAGCTGTGATAGCTTTCATTTCATGCTCATTTCCCGTTTCTGGCCACGCACTCTATCGACGTTGAGCTTTTGGCAGATTATCGTTGGATTCATCGCGGGTTTGATCTTTCATCGGCTCCTAAAGCTACTGTCTTTGTGGTGGAACTATAGAGACGTTCCGGGGAAGTATTTCGTTATGAGGGAATTTGGCGATGGCAGTACAAAATCGACTGGGGGTGAGATCCAAATAGATCGAAGGTTATGGTGCGTATTTTTCTCAGTCACGGCACGTCACGCCACGGGCGAAATTGATTGGGAAAGCAAGGTTTACTTTGACGATCACGTCAAGGAGGTTGGGAGCGGGCAGTACCACCATAACAAAGCGGATGCCCCAGGAAATCAAGTGCTGAAGTATCTCCCGAAGATGAAACAGTTGCACGTACAAGGAGAAGCCTTTAAGGCAGGTGCACCGGAATCCTTCTTTCACGTGTGGACGAAGAAAGACAAATGATTAGTTGGGAGCGGCGGGCAAGTAGATGTTTTGGGTTACAAATCACGGCAATGTGCCCGGGTGCCCCATTCAAGCCGTCTTGTGGCTTGAGTGGGAAAGTTTCTGACACCGGACGGCAACGGAACCACATACACTTACAATGCGGACGGAATGATCACAGCGAGCGGCGGAGCGCAGTATGTGAACGACGCCCTAGACCAGAGGGTGGAGAAGACCGGCGGCAGCAACCGGAGCGACGCCATCTACCTTGCGGGCGTGCCCATCGCGCTGGTGAACCCCAGCAACGGCGCGTATGCGGACCTGACCTACGCCAACTCCGAACTCCGGATCGACATATGGATCGAAGAGAATTGCCGAAGGGTCCCCAAAGTGGCGGAACACAGATCAAGCGCTAATTCCCTAACTCATTGATAGGCTTGGTGGACGCGGTAGGAATCGAACCTACAACCTGTCGATTAAGAGTCGAATGCTCTGCCAGTTGAGCTACGCGTCCGGAATGGGAAATGTTTGAGAAGAGCGGAAGGAAAACGGCTCACTCGCAGCCATCTTCAAATGAAGAATATCATAGGCAAAACCAGCGCACGCGCCGCATTCTCCCTGCCTTCTAAAATGAAAATGCCAATCCCCCGGTCACGAGGCGCGGCGCCTGCGCCAGATACAGCGTCTGTCCCGCGACCACATAAATCGGTCGATAACCCTGCGCAAGAATGTTCTGCATCACAAACTCCAGTTCCAGCTTGTCGGGCGAAGAATTTGCGCCGCCGATCGGCTGATGCAGCGTCACGCTGAGGAACGGCGCGCTCATGCCCGTATTGAACGGATCGACCGCGGTGATGGTCTCTTCCGGTTGCCAGCGATATCCGGCGGTCCATCCGGTGCCGGAGCCTAGAACCCTTCCGTGCATGCTGAACAGTACGGATTGCGCGCGGGTGGTTTCTACATTCGTCAGCGCCTCGGCAAATGTGTTGCCGCTGACCAGGCTTGCTGCGGGAAGAGCGATTGCCGGACCCTCGGCATATTCAATGGAGGTCCAAACGCCGCCCTTCACCTGTCGCGTTGCAAAAACGCGGAAGCCGCCCCCGGAATAATTCGGGCCGGCGGAACGGAAGGCGCCTGTTACCGGATCGAGAAGCACATCTCCGTTGGCGAATTCGGCGGCGTTCACATCGCCGTAGCCGTTCAGGACGGGATCGACGAGATGATCGTAAAAATAAGCCGCTTCAAGCCGCATGCCGGCCAGCTTACGCTGAATCGCCAGCTCCTGATGGACGGAACGCGTCACCTGCAGATGTCCATCCTGCATGGCCATGGCGGGTACTTCTCCCGCAGACCCAAGGTCCGCCAGTCCCTGCAGGTCGCTGCTGGTCGCCAGACCGTAGCTGACTTCATTGCCGTCTTCCCGCAGACGCACGGACGCAAATGGAAACGCCGCTGTCACCAGCTGGCCCGCCTGAACTGCCTCGGTTTCCGCGCCGAACTGGGCCAGCAGCGCATCGGTCAACGCAAGCTGTTCCCCGCCTCGAACCTGGAATATCTGCAAGCGGCTGGCACCCTCGCCGTCGTCGATGGGCAGCGTTCGAAAGGTAGCGACGGCGCGCGCGGTATCTCCCGGCGCTGGATCGCGCTCCATCCCCGCGCCGAAAAACGCGGCGCCCGCTGTCGATGTCTGCAAATGCAGGATCGCGTCGCCAGTGTTGCCTTCGCGCATCTGAACCAAGGCCTCCTGACGAAAGCCGCCGTCGCCAAATTGCGAGGAACCTCCAGTCAACTCGGCATGTACCCTCACCGGGTGCGCGGCGTCTGGGCGACGGTTGTTTTCATTCTTGTCCACACTCGCTTCAGTCGTGCCTTCGATCCAGCGCAGGATTGGGCGATCCGCTCCGGACCGCAGCGTCCACTTCCAATCGTCTTCCGGCTCGCCCGCGGCTCGCGGAGTCGCCGGGAACCATTGCGACATGCTGAAGAGCGAGACCAGGGTCAGATTGACTGTGGCATGAGTGGTGCTCTCGACCTGGATGTTCCTGCGGCGGGCGGGTACCGAATACGCCTGCAGCACGCGAACCGTGTAACGTCCAGGAGCAAGATTTGAGAATTGGTAATGTCCGTGGATATCGGTAAACGCCGTCAATAAAGGGAACGGATCGGCGCCGAACAATTCGACAACGGCCCCCATCAACGGAGCGTGATCGGCATCCTGCACAACACCGCTGACGCTAGCCGGGCCCCCGGCCAATGCGGGAACGGCTAACGACAACAGCACAGCCAGGACGAATTTAGATGTGGATCGAATCACCGATCGATAAGCTATTCACGCCAGATTGCCTGTCTGCGGACGGAAGGCCGACTGGGGGTGCTGGCCTCCGGCACGCAAGATTGAATCCCGCCTGCGCATTAGACGCAGAACACCTTATTGCGTCACCTCAAAAGGCGCTGATTGTGCCAGTTGCTGTTTGGATACTCCATCATTCACACTGATGGTGATTCTATACTTTCCCGGCCGCAGACCTGCCAGAGGCATGGACTTTTCCAGCGTGATCTCGTCCGAGTTGGGGTTGAGCTTCGAAGCCGTCTCGGTAGACTCAAACATAGTTTTATTGTTGTCCAGATTCGTCACCAGATACTCGACAGTCGCGTCGTTCTGCTTGGTCTTCGGGTTGATTTGCAGATTGTAGACCTGCATCCAGAAATCCAGATCCTGCTTCTGCGTGAAAATGACCGGCTGACTCGCGGCGCCGGTTACCCGCGGGCGAATGTACGTATTTCCGATAACGAATTCGCCCGTGCCGATATCTTTGGAAGGGACTTGGCGCATCTTGTCCGCCAATATCAGGGAAGAGGCCGCCAGCTTGGTATCGTCGTATTCAGGCACAATAAACGACCTGGCATAGGTACCGATGTGGTCTGGATTGTTCACATCCTTGATCACGATGTCCAAACGATAATGACCGGCGCGCAGTGGAAGCGCCTTCCAGTAAACCGACCTGCTGTCCAGGGTCTTCGGCAACAGTTCCGCAGGCTCATCCACTTCCACCGTATCCTCAAAGGTTTGCGCGATGCGTCCCGTGATAGTAGAAACCCGGCCAAGAATATTAACCACACCGCGCGAAACTCCGTCCTTCGTGTTGAAGGTGATGTCGCGATTGCGGATTTGCAGCGTGATCGGGACCAGCACGTCTTCATCCGTCACCCGCACAAAATCGGTACGAACATCGAACGGGAAGAACGGCCCGGTCAGAACCTTGTGGCTGGTGATGAACTCATCCAAATCCTTGAACTTGATCAGCGGCGCCGCTTCCAGCTTGGCGTATTGATCCAGCCTGTCGAATTCCTTGCTGCCCTGCATGCTCGAAAGCGGTCCGGTACCAAGCTGCTCCAGTCCTCCGCGGAAGCGATCGGCTTTTTTGGCCTGGCCCATCTCTTCCATCAGTGTTGGACCGGCTCCGGGAACATGCAGCAGCGCATCCTTCTCTGCGCGGTTGATCGTCATGTGGTAGTCGCCGCACATGCAGGTATCGACAAATTCGATCTGCACATTGTCGCCAATCCCATCGAGATGACGATAGGTCCAGATAGAAAAGGGAAATGTCTGCGTCTGTCCGCCGCCTTCATCCATAGGGCGGTCGTACTCTCCGCCGGAGGGATGCTCTTCCTTGCTGTCAGGTGGCCCCCAGGCGATATACATATGGCCGCGGTCAGTCATCCATCCGGGTTTTCCCGCGGCAAAATGCTCGTTGGCATAGGCAATGCGCCGATAAATCTCTTCGCGGTAACTATTGTCCGGCGATTCGGGATCGGGGTTGCGCCTCCGCCAGAACTGTTCAATGAACGCGTCGCGCTCTTCGTCATTGGAGAGACCCAGAAATGTCTTGCGCTCCTGGTCGGTAATGATCCATCGAACCGTCTGGTCGAGCCACTTCTTATATGGCCCCTTCAATTCCTGGCGCAGTTCTTTCTGCTGCTCCCGGATTTCCTTATCGCTCAACTTGCGTTTCAACGGGTTGACCTGAGAGGAATTACCGGCGGCAGGCAAGGAAGCATCCACGGGCTGCGCATCTTGCGCGCATGCATGCCCGGAAGGATATCCCCAGAAGGCGGTGAGCAATGCAAGCATGATTGTGAATCGAATCCGGGGCATCACAGTGGCCTCAATTTCTGTATCCTGATTGTATGGCGTTGTAATGCCACTTTCAAGCGCCGGAAATACAATTGATTACGAGTACCGCCCTCTGTACGAGGAAGCGACGGAGCGTGTTTGCCCCATGGAAATCGCGCGCGTCCCGGCCCTGCGCCAATCTCACTTGTCCGAGCGATATTTCAGGGAACTTTATTTCTGGTTTGCCGTAATTGATTACAGTTGTACGCGCGGAAGATCTTATGCCGCGTCCGCATCGATTAGCTCAACTATCGATTAGCTCAATTTATGAGAACTGTCGAACCAAGATGAATAAAAAAGCTATTGCAATCGGCATTGTGATCGTCGTCGCCTGCGCCGGCCTGGTGGCGCTCACCGTTTACCGCAGTACCGCGAACGCTGAAAAGGTGCTCACCGCCAAAGTGACGCGGGAGAATCTTTCCAGCATCGTCAGCGGCACCGGCGAAATCAAACCGAAGAATTACGTGAATGTCAGTGCCAATGAGTTCGGGCCTATTACGCATCTTTACGTCAAAGAAGGCGACCATGTAAAAAAGGGCGAAGTCCTGGCTGTGATCCAGAACGTCCCGGAGCAGTCTGCAATGGGAGCTCAGCAAGCCGCCATTAGCGGGGCCGGCGCGGATATCGCCGCCGACATCGCCGCGCAAAAAGTGGCCGTGGCCAATGTGGAGCATGCCAAGGCCGATCTCGAACAGAAACAGCTCGACTACACGCGCGCGCAGGAACTCTACAAGGACGCCCTGATCGCCAAGCAGGACTTCGACGCCAAGAAGGCGGCTTACGACATCTCCGTCGCCACGCTTGCTCAGGACCAGGCTGCCCTTACCCAGGCAGACGCGCAGACCGCCTCGGCTCGCGAGAAATATGCCAGTGCGAAACAGACTCTGGTGGGCGACGCCGACTCCTACAACAAATCGTTTAGTATTGCTCCGTTCAACGGCATCGTCACCAACATGCCGATGCGCGTCGGAGAGACCGCGGTCGTCGGCATACAGAATGCCGAAGGCAGCACCTTGATGACGCTCGGCGACATGTCCGTGGTAACCGCGGAAGTGAAAGTGGATGAAACCGATATTACCGGCGTGCAGTTGGGGCAACCCGCCGACGTCACCGTAGACGCGCTGCCGGGAAAAGTCTTCAAGGGCCATGTGACCGAAGTAGGCGATCAGGCTTTGCTGCGCTCGACCGGCGTTTCCACCAGCCAAAGCACAACCGGGACGGAAGAAGCGAAGGATTTCAAAGTGGTTGTCACGCTCGACAATCCCTCCGACGAACTTCGCCCTGGCTTGTCTGCGACCGCAAAGATCATGACTGCCCATAAAAACAATGTGGTCGCAATTCCACTGCAGGCGCTCACCATGAATGTTCCGGATTCCGGGAAGAAAAAAGGCCCGCACAAAGTGGACGCCAGCCTCTCGTACGCTCCGAAGCCGAAACCGGTTCAGGGAGTTTTTGTCATGCGCAGAGAGGGACGCAAATACCGCGCGGTTTTCGTTCCGGTGCAGACCGGCATCACGGGCACTTCCGACATTGAAGTGACCAGCGGCTTGGAGCCCGGCGACGAAATCATCATTGGACCCTATCGCGTGCTGCGCACCTTGAAGGACAACGCGGTGGTAAAGCGCGATACCACACCTCCACCGGAAACAGTCACCACCTAAGCCGATTGAGGCTCGAAGCAGCGGGCGAACTGGTACCCTGAAGGTAGAAGGCGGCCTTCGCGCACAGGAGATTGGAATGGCACCTGAGGCAGTGGCTCAGACGACCCCATTGGCCCATACGATCGATACAACCCACCCCGGCTCCGGACCAGGCGCGGACGATGTCATCGTTGTCGAAAATCTTTGGAAGACGTACGACATGGGATCGGAGCAGGTCCATGCCTTGCGCGGCATCAATCTTCGCATCCGCCACAATGAATATGTCGCGATCATGGGGCCTTCCGGCTCCGGCAAGTCCACGTTCATGAACCTGATCGGCTGTCTGGATACGCCGACACAGGGACGCTATTGGCTGAATGGCCATCAGGTGAGCGAGTTGAACGACGACGAACTGGCGCGCATCCGCAACAAGGAAATTGGATTTGTCTTTCAGACGTTCAACCTGCTGGCGCGCGCCACCGCACTGCACAACGTCGAGTTGCCGCTCATCTACAACGGCACGCCGGCCGAAGAACGGATCGAACGGGCCAAAGCTGCGCTCACCGCCGTCAATCTCGGCGACCGCATTTACCACAAGCCGAATGAACTCTCCGGCGGTCAGCGCCAGCGCGTCGCCATCGCCCGCGCGCTGATCAACAATCCATCCATCATCCTGGCCGACGAGCCGACCGGAAACCTCGACTCAAAGACCGGTCTGGAAATCATGGGCCTGGTCGATGAACTGCACGCCAAGGGCAACACCATCATCGTCGTCACCCATGAGCCTGACATCGCCGCATACGCCCACCGCATCGTCCACATCCGCGACGGCGAAATCGCCTCCGACGAAATTTCCCCACGGCTGCGGCAATAAGCCCCGCAGGGCGGCGAAATCCGCTTCTCTTTTCGGTGAACCCGGTGTTTATCAGGCAGCTTTTTCGCAGTTGATCATCCACGGAACGCCGAATCGATCGGTGAGCATGCCGAAGCGCTCGGCCCAGAAGGTCTTTTGGAACTCCATCTTCACCGTCCCGTTTTCCGCCAACCCGCGAAAGATCCGCTCCGCGCGGACGATATCGGTCAGGCTGAGAGAAACGGAGTATCCGCCCGTTGCCTTGTCAGCGCGATCAGGTGGAGCGTCGGATCCCATCAACGCCTGATCCTCCACGGACAAATGTATGTGCATGATCTTGTCACCCCAACCCGGCGGTATGTGTGCCTCCGCCGGAGATCCCCCGTACCGGTGGACCGTTTCAATCTTGCCATCCAGCACGCGCTCGTAAAATTTGAATGCTTCCTCGCAATTCCCATTGAAAAACAGATACGGATTCAGTTGCATAACGGCTCCCGTAGTGAAACAAAGGTTAGGTTCAAAAGCAGTTGGATGCTTGTCCTGGAAAAACCCGCGTGCTCGGCCCGCCTGACCATATCCCCACGCTCAGCCGATCGCTCCCGCTTTTCCAGCGATCCTGCGCAGCAGACCGGTTTGCCCTGCGCGGTAGGCCTGATGGAAAAATATCTTCGATAGCAGCGTTCGGACCGTTTCCTTAGGGTCGCTGTTGGGTGAAAATGGAGCGGGTCGGTCGAGAGCCTCAGCCGTCATTGTCTCCAGTCCGGCTTCTACGCGGTTGGCCGCCTCGTCCCATGCCGCCATCAGCTTTTGCATATCCACGGCCTCCGCGGAGTTCTGAAGCTGTGAAGTTCCACGGGCATATCGCTTCAGCGTATCCTCGCCAAGCACCGGCGCTTGCCCCAGCATCGGCAGCACCTGGTCGTAAACGTAAAGAAGATGACCCACAACCCAGTTCAGGCAATTCCCTCCCGGCCGGGGCTGAATCAGACCCTCTTGCTGCGTCAGGTCGTCCACGTTACGCTTCACCACTCCGTGGATCGCGCGTGTCTGAAGGCGAAGGACTCTGACTTCGCCTAAAATTTCAGCTACTGCGCCGGCCATGATTTCCCTCCTGTACGGAATCTAGAGAAGCGTTGGCTTGCTTCTAAACAGGGGAGCCAAACTGGCGCGAAACCTCCACGCAACGATGGCCCACAGAATCGCAACAAAGATCGCCATCGGGATGCCTGCCAGGTCCATCGTCAGGTGGTAGACGAGGATGTTCGCGATCACAGCGCCAAGCAGCACCAGCGCAAGCGGGACGTAGCGATCAATGAGCAGCAGGATACCCGCAATCAGTTGGATTCCCGAAACGAAGTAAACGTAATGGGAATGAATGAGGACCCCGAGAAACGTCCCCGCCATTCCGCCGGGCAGAGCACCGTGAAGAAAGTTGAAAAATCCGTTCAGGCCGAAGACCAGAAAAAACAGCCCCAGCAGTATGCGCGCGATGAGTGCAACGATTTTCATGGAATGACCCTCCGGTACGTACTGCCGCTCGCAGATTCCAGTCGCGAATACATGGATGCGGTAATTCTCGATTGCGATCTTCGGATCGTGATCATAATTGCTACCCTCTCAAGGGAATAAGCTGGCGTAACCGCCTGCGCAACGGCAATCTAATCTTGCGGCGAGCCGCCCGCAATGGCGCCCAACACGATCAGCGGCTCTTTTCCCGAGGCCACCGCTTCCGGCAGCGGCACGTCCGGTGATTCGTGCGACAGGTCCTCTTCACAGGCAAAGAACCGTAGGAACGGCCGGCGCTCCTGTGTCACGTGGTCGCGGATCGTGCCGCACAGCATGGGGTAGCGGCTCTCTAAGACATCGAGAACCGAGCGCAGTGTGGCTGGACCGGCAACTTCCAACTCCACTTCCCTGCCCACTTGCGCCAGGGTCCGCAGATGTGCCGGCAATTCGACTCGAATCATGCGAGCGTCTGCACTTCGACGGAGAACACCGCGGGAAGATTGCTTGCAATGGGCGCCCAGTTATCTCCGGCATCCGCCGATGCGTAGACCTGGCCGCCGGTGGTGCCAAAGTAAACGCCGCATTTGTCGAGAGAATCGACGGCCATCGCATCGCGCAGCACGTTGACGTAGCAGTCCTGCTGCGGCAGCCCTTTTGTCAGCGCCTCCCACTCATTTCCGCCAGTGCGGCTGCGATAGACACGCAGCTTTCCCTCTAGCGGATAATGCTCTGAATCGCTCTTGATCGGCACCACGTACAGCGTCTCCGGTTCGTGCGCGTGAACGTCAATGGCAAAACCGAAATCCGTCGGCAGATTGCCGCTGACCTCCTGCCAGGAGTCGCCCGCATTGTCGCTGCGCATCACATCCCAATGCTTCTGCATGAACAGCACGCCAGGACGAGAGGGATGCATGGCAATGTGATGCACGCAGTGGCCAACCTCGGCCTTCGGATCGGGGATGTACTGCGAATGCAGTCCCTGATTGATCGGCTTCCAGGTCGCGCCCGCATCATCCGTGCGGAACGCGCCGGCCGCCGAGATGGCGATGAAAATTCGTCCCGGATCGCTGGGATCGAGAATGATCGTGTGCAGACACATGCCGCCCGCTCCCGGCTGCCACTTGGGGCCGGTGCCGTGTTCACGCAATCCGGGAAGCTCCTGCCAGGATTTGCCGCCGTCGTCCGTGCGAAACAGAGCAGCATCTTCAATGCCTGCATAAACCGTATCGGGATCGGTCAGCGACGGCTCCAGGTGCCAGACTCGCTTGAACTCCCACGGATGCGCTGTGCCGTCGTACCACTGGTGCGTGCCCGGGACGCCTTCGTATTCGAACTTGTTCCCCACCGGCTGCCACGTCTTGCCGCCGTCGTCGGAGCGCTGGATGATCTGTCCGAACCATCCGCTCGTCTGGGACGCATAGATGCGGTTCGGATCGACCGGCGACCCTTTCAGGTGGTACATCTCCCAGCCTCCAAAATGCGGCCCGTTTACCTCCCAATTCTTGCGCTTGCCGTCCGACGTAAGAACAAACGCGCCTTTATGCGTTCCTACCAATACGCGAATCTTGCTCATTTCGCTCGTTCCTTTCTTGCCCTATGTGTATTGAAATCCGTCCGTCGATGGCCAATTCATTCAGGTCGGCATAATGAGCTCAATCAGACGGCTTCAGTTCCAGCGACGCCAGACCGGTTTTCGTGTCAAAAGGCACCGAGTTGTGCTCATGCGTGACCATCCATTTGCCTTCAACCTTGCGGAAGCAAATGGTTGCGCGCCACCACATGTCGAGCTTCTTTCCATCGATCCGCGTTGCATTGACCCGGTTGAGGCTGTGACTGAAGGCCACGGTGTCGCCGGCGGCAATGCTCAGATCGCGCATTTCATAACCGATCGGGGCATGGAAGGAAGAGAACCACTCCTGGGTTCGCTTTTTGATGGAGTCCGCTCCGGTATATCGCAGTGGATCGACGACGTCGAACAACAGAATGTCCGGCGCGATGTTGGAGGTGGCGCCATGCACATCTTTAACGCGGATCGCCTCAATCCAGTCTTCAAGGAGCGCGCGAATTTTCGCTTCCTCGTTGCGGTGTTTAATGCCGAAAGCTTCAATCTCCGGTTCATTGCCGCTCATACGCCTGCTCCAAAGCCCGAATGTCGAGCTTGTCCATCTGCATAATTGCCTGCATCACGCGATTTGCTCGTTCAGGTTCGCCAGCGCTGATTAAATTCGCTAAGGCTGTCGGAACGATCTGCCACGATACGCAATATTTGTCCTTCAGCCAGCCGCAGCGGCTTTTTTGCCCGCCTTCGGACAATTTCTCCCAGAAAAAATCGATTTCCTTCTGCGTCTCACAATTCACCACGAAGGATATGGACTCGTTGAATTGGAACATCGGTCCGCCGTTCAAGGCGGCGAACTCCTGACCCTCCAGCCGAAATGGAACCGTCATCACCGTTCCCGCGGGTCTTCCGGAGGTCTGCGCTGCCTCCTTCCCATAGCGGGTCACATTTCCGATCGATGAGTTTTTGAAAATGGAGGTGTAAAAGCGCGCAGCTTCCTCCGCCTGGTTGTCGAACCATAAAAAAGGTGTGATCTTTTGCATCAATTCCCCTTTCCCTAAGCCTTCGCTCTGCCGGAAGAAACACCATCGAATCGCGGGATGAGCGGTGTTGAGTCACGCTCCCGCCATCTTCGCCGCGTTTCCGCCAGCACCTCCGCGCGGCATTTTTCCATCTGGACAATCAATTCGCACGGCGCACCGGTACTTTCGTGCCGCGCTCCCCAGATCAACAAGTCCAGCAGCACCGGCGCAAGATCGATTCCCTTTTCGGTGAGCCGATAATGCAACTTGCGTCCATCCTCATCCGCCGCTTCCGCAAAAATGATCCCCGCGTCTTCGAGCTTTCGCAGGCGGTCGGCGAGAACGTTCGAGGCAATCCCCTCGCCCGATTCGAGAAAGTCCTTGTACGTTTTGTAGCCGCGAACCATCAGGTCGCGAACAATCAGCAGCGACCAGCGATCGCCAAACATTTCGAGGGAGACACTGACCGGACACCCAGAACGACGCTTGGATTTGGACTTCCGAGCCACATCCGACAAAATAGCAAAACTTACTTGCAATTTGCAAGTAAGTTTTCCGAGAAACTTTTTCCCCATCGTATGTGAAAGAGCGGTTAATTTATCCGCGCAACATATCAGGATTTCGGATTTCCACAAGGCCATGCCCGGAAAGGACTATAAGGGAATTCTGGAGAGAATCCTCATGAATACGCTTGCGGTGAAAGACGGCACAACCATCTATTTCAAGGATTGGGGAACAGGGCAGCCCATCGTCTTCTCCCATGGCTGGCCGCTGACCGCGGATGCGTGGGACGCGCAGATGCTCTTTTTTGGACAAAAGGGTTACCGCGTCATCGCGCATGATCGTCGCGGCAATGGCCGCTCCAGCCAGCCGTGGGACGGCAACGACATGGACACGTACGCGGACGATCTGGCGGAATTGTTCGAGAAGCTCGATCTAAAGAAGGCTGTGATGGTCGGTCATTCCACAGGCGGCGGCGAGGTGGCGCGCTATCTGGGCCGGCATGGCACGAAGCGGGTCGCCAAGGCGGCGCTCATCGGCGCGGTCACACCGCTCATGCTGAAGACCGACAAGAATCCCGAGGGTTTGCCACTTTCCGCTTTTGACGAACTCCGCGCGGAACTGGTTGCGGACCGTTCAGAGTTCTATAAGGAACTCAGTCTGCCGTTCTACGGCTACAATCGGCCCGGCGCAAAGATTTCCGAAGGCATGCGGGAAAACTTCTTCCTGCAAGGCATGCAGGGATCGCACAAGAGCCAATACGACACCATAAAAGCGTTCTCCGAAACCGACTTCACCGAAGACCTGAAGAAGATCGACATTCCCACGCTGATCCTCCACGGCAGCGACGACCAGATCGTGCCAATCGGCGCTTCGGCAATGATGTCAGCGAAGCTCGTGAAGAATGCGACGCTGAAGGTATATCCTGGCTTTCCGCACGGAATGTGCCAGATTCACGCGGACCAGATCGACGCCGACCTGCTTGCCTTTATTCAGGCGTAAGTAATCGTCAAACTTTCTCCGCAGCGTTTTTCCAAACGTAGAGGAACTCGTCGTCGCTCGATGTCGCGAGATCGATTCCTTTTTGGCGGGTCGCACGGCTCAACGCCGCGCGAATATTCTCCTTCGTGTCCGGGAGTGCGGAGAGTGGAATTTTCAACGCCGAACTTTCCTGAAGCTGGCTGATGTCGTTCAGCAATAGTTCGACAATCTGCTTGTGTTTCCCGTCGCGACCTTTTGGAACATCGACCTGAAGCATGGATTCGAATTTCATGGGAGGCCTTTTCCGTTCACGATTGGTAATCATGGCATTTTTTGTTCCGACGTAATCGTCGCGCTAACGTAATGCAAACGCAATAATAAGATAATATATCCGCCGGGATGGTTGCCCAGCAAATCCGCAAGAAATTAATAGCTACGGTAAGTTGCGGGTTTTTAAATACTTAGCCCGTATCGCCCCCGGTCCTGTTAGCGTTTCATCCAGAGGCTGCGAGTTATGAGTGAAAAATCGAACTTCGAAACCGTGCCGTTGGCTGAAATCCCCTCCAGCGCCAAAATCCCGGAAGGCGATGGGTTCAAACCGGTCGTTCTAGTTGTCGACGACGAGATCGTAATCGCCGATACCCTCACCGCCATTCTCAATCGAAACGGCATGGCAGCCATGGCAGCTTATGACGGAAGAAGCGCGCTCGATATCGCGAGGACCATTCCTCCGAATCTGTTGCTTACCGACATTATCATGCCGGACATGAGTGGCATCGACCTCGCGATCGCCGTCCGAGAAGAGATCGCGGATTGCAAGATATTGCTGTTCTCCGGACAGGCGGCGACCATGGATTTACTCGCCTCGGCACGCATGGACGGGCATGATTTTTCTGTCATCGCAAAACCCATACATCCTCAGGAATTGATCGCTCGCGTTTCAGAGAGCCTGCAATCGCAAATGGCAAGTGCATAGACCGATCGGGAAATTTATCCGCCGAGCGCGCCACAAGTCCGAACGGAATACGCGCTGGATAGGATGATCGCCGTTGTTGGCAACCGCGGGACACTCACGACAGCACGCTTGATACACTTGGGTGTTGACCTATGTTTGAAAACCTTTCAGAAAAACTCCAGCGTACATTCAAGAATCTGCGCGGCCAGGGCACCGTTACCGAGGAAAATATCGGCGAGGCGCTCAAGGAAATCCGGCTCGCGCTGCTTGAGGCAGACGTCAACCTGAACGTCGTCAAGGAGCTGATCGAGCACATTCGCGCCAAAGCCCTGGGCCAGGAAGTGCTCACCGCGCTTTCGCCGACCGAGCAGGTCATCAAAATTGTGCGCGACGAGTTGATCGCGATGCTCGGCACGGACACCGCGCGCTTCAAATTTGCCTCCCAGCCGCCCACGGTTATCCTGATGGCAGGCCTGCAGGGCTCGGGCAAAACGACCACCTCCGGCAAGCTGGCGGCATGGCTGAAAAAAGGCGGCCATCGGCCTTTGCTGGTCTCAGTGGACGTATATCGTCCCGCCGCGCGGGAGCAGTTGCAAGTCGTTGCGAAGTCGATCGGCGCAAATCTCTATGAAGGCGACCTGAAGGGCGAAGCGCCCGGCTCCGCCTTGGTCGAGCGCCTGGCGAAGGAAGCTCGCCGCGAAGCGATCATCTCCGGCTGCGATGTGATGATCGTCGATACCGCAGGCCGATTACACATCGACGAAGGCTTGATGAACGAGATGCAGCGGCTGAAATCGCTGCTGAATCCGCAGGAGATTCTCTTCGTCGCCGACGCAATGACCGGACAGGACGCGGTGAACTCCGCCAAGCAGTTTCACGACAAGCTGGCGCTGACCGGAACTGTGTTGACCAAGATGGACGGCGACGCACGCGGCGGCGCGGCGCTTTCCATTCGCCACGTCACCGGACAGCCGATCAAGTTCATCGGCATGGGCGAAAAGCCGGACGCTTTTGAGCCGTTCCATCCTGACCGCATTGTCAGCCGCATTCTCGGCATGGGCGACATTATGACCCTGATCGAGAAGGCGGAGGAGACGATCGATCGCAAGAAGTCCGAGGAATTCGCCAAAAAAGCGCTGATGGGCGACGGTTTTTCGCTGGAAGACTTTCGCGATCAACTGCGGCAGATTAAAAAGATGGGATCGCTGCAAAGCATCATGAAAATGCTGCCCTCCGTTGGCCCGTTTCAAGGGATGCAGCAGGCTGCGGGCAACGTGGATGAGAAACAGTTCACGCGCGTAGAGGCCATCATCAATTCCATGACCGCGAAGGAGCGTCGCAACCACGAGATTATCTCCGGCAGCCGGCGCAAGCGTATCGCCCGCGGCTCAGGAACCACGGTGCAGGACGTCAATCAACTTCTGCGCCAATACGTCCAGATGCGCAAGATGTTCAAGTCCATGGGCAAGGGCGGCGCCGTGCAGCGGCGCCTGATGGGATCGCTCACGAATATGCGCGCAGGGCGTTGATTTCTCCGGATATTGATCGACATCTGCTATTTTGAGGAACAAGAACCCCACGCCCGAAAATCGAGTCCCTTCGGCAAGTTCGGGGCAGGCTCTGGGGCACCCATCCATAAGTTGATCCGTCGTGGCGAAATTACAAGATCAACTCGACCAGATTACCGAGAGGACGCGGGGGCTGGTCCAGCCGGAACGCCTGCGGCCGGTGGATGATGCCATCGCTGAATTGTTCGCCAGCGGAATCGAGCAGCAGATTCTGGCAGTCGGCAGCGTAGCGCCGGAATTTGCGCTGCCGGACAACAATGGACGCACCGTCCGCTCTTCGGACCTGTTGGCGCTGGGGCCAGTCATCATCAAGTTTTTTCGCGGTCGCTGGTGTCCATACTGCATGGCGGAGCTTGCCGCGTGGCGCGATTCCTATCCGCAGGTGCGCACGCGTGGCGCTCTGCTGGTCGCAATCTCACCGCAAACCGTCCACCAGAATGACCTGCTGGTGCAGCAACATCCATTGCCTTTTCCAGTGTTAAGCGATGCCGCCTGTGCGGTTGCGAAACAGTTCGGCCTTGTCTACAACGTTTCCCCTCCGCACCAGAAACATTTTCGCAGCATCCTGGTGAACATTCCGTTTATCAACGGCGACCCGGAATGGCGGCTTCCGCTGCCGGCGACGTATGTCATCGGTTCCGACGGCAGGATCGCATACGCGCAGGCGCATGCCGATTTTCGCGTGCGGCCCGACCCGGAAGAGGTACTCGCGGCGCTGTAGTCAGTGCTTGAAATTCAATCCGAAGTGGGGATTGGATTGGGTTCCGTTGACCTTGATTGGAACTTCCGTGCCGGCGCCATTCTTGGCGAAGAATGGGTCGAGCGGAGTCAGCAGCCTTCCTTTCCATCCGCCCACGATGCTGGAAACGTGGGCCTGCATGCGCGCATGGCCGGTAAAGTCGAATTGTTTTCCATCGAGCGTATAGACGCCAGCCAGCGCAATGTCCGCGCCCGGTACTTTGAAATCGAGATGAGGAAGAGTGATCTTCCGGCTGGCCATGGCAAACGTTCCCTGCAGCGTCACTGGAATTTCCGGCAGCGGCGGCTGTATCGTCTCCGTCTCCTCCGGCAATTGTTTTGCCTCAGCCGTCTTTCCCTGGCCGCGCAGGCTCAATTCATCCACTTTTTCCTGGATGTGCAAATTGGTGAAGGTCGCGTTGTCGACTGTGAACGTTCCCTTCAACTGCAGACGACGGCTGACGGATTCTTTGCCGGCAGGCAAGTCGAATGCGGTCTTCAGCCGCACATTTCCCTTCATCACGGGTGGCTCCGTTTTTGCGCCCAATTCCAGCAAGTCCTCGATGCGGCCTTTGTCGATTGTCACATTCAGTGTGATGTGATGGCCCTTTTCCCCTCCCTCGGCGCGCTTCACCAGACCGGTTGCCGTCACATCCGTGTTGAGGAAGTGCGCGCGCACGGGCTGCAAATTGGTATCTCCATTTGTCCCATCCACGATGGCGTGAAAATCCGTGTGCAGCGCGACGTTATGTCCGCTCACGTCGACGCTGAAGTTTGGCGTGTCCGTCGTGCCATCGACCGTAATGGTGTCGAGCGGGCCGGAAAATTTTCCCGTGGAAGACAGGATGCCGGCAATTCCCTTGGTCGTGCTCAGGTCCGCATTTGTAAAAGAGTACGTGCCATCCACCGGCGTACTGTGCGGACTGTCGGCGTTCCACGGACCGAAATGCCCCTGGGTTGCGATGTCGCCGATCGGTTTGGGATTGATCAGGTGCGCGTGGAAAAGCCATGGCTTTTTGGAACCAACTCGCCGCAAAACCAGTTGATGGATTTTGAACTGCAAAGCATTTTTGTTCGGATCGTCTTTTAGCAGCACGAGCAGCGCGTCGTTGCACACTATGCGGTCGATCACGACTTTGAGCTTGCCATGCCCTTTTTTTCGCTTGGGCATCGCGGCCCGTTCTCCTTTGGGAGGAATTCGGATGACGAGGTTTTGCAGTTCGATAGACCCCACATGCATGGGAGAGCGAAACAGATCGAAGATTCCAGTATGGAAGCTGAACTGACCGATGCTGATCTGAGGTGGAAGATCGGGGTACAGATTGGAGCGAAGGCTGAGATTCTTACCCTCCACGCCCAGGCCTTTGAAGATCGTCACGTCGAACTCACCGAGATCGACTTGGCTATTGAACCGGGTCGATAGGCTCTCTATAACCCGAGCGCGCAAAATCGGTTCGGCATGGCGGATCGCGTACTCGACGGCGACAATCCCAGCCGCGATCAGCAATATTACGACAAGAGAAATGATCTTAAAACGCCGGGAAAAGCGTGGCTTGGTAGGAACAGGAACGTGATGTTCATTCACTAGTTAGTTTTATGCAAGAAAGCCGTGCTGGGTTGTGCCGCCGTCCGTATTCCGTCATTCGCGCGGTATCTCTGGCTGGCGAGCTATCCCTATTTTAGGCGGATAGTGCGGAATAAACGGAAATGGCGTGCCAGCAGCACGCCATTTCCGTGTTGGCTTTGACCGAACTCGCTAGGCTGGCGATAGTGCGGCCTGGGCGGGCGCATCCACCAGGGCCGTTCCAATGTCGGCGGCAATCTTCTCCGCGGTAAAGGCCTCGATTACATCGCCGACTTTTACATCATTGAAGTTCGCGATGGTGATGCCGCATTCCATCCCGTTGCGCACTTCGCTGACATCGTCTTTGAAGCGCTTCAGTGAAGCGACCTTGCCCTTAAAAACCGGCACGGAGTCGCGCAGCACGCGAACTTCAGAATCGCGCCGGAACATACCGTCGATAACGCGGCAGCCGGCGACTGTGCCGACCTTCGGAATCTTGAAGACATTGGCGACTTCGGCGCGGCCCAGGTAGTTCTCCTTGATCGTCGCTTCCAGCAGCCCCAGCATGGCTTTCCGCATTTCGTCCTGCAACTCGTAAATGATCGAATGCAGGCGAATCTCGACGCCCTCCTGCGCGGCAAGCTCGGCGGCCTTGCGTTCCGGCCGCACGTTGAAGCCGATGACAATGGCGTTCGATGCGGAAGCCAGAAGAATGTCGCTCTCCGTGATGGCGCCGACGCCGGAGTGAATGACTTTGACGCGCACCTTCTCCGTCGAGAGTCTCGGCAAGGATTCGGCGAGTACCTCGACCGAGCCTTGTACGTCTCCCTTCAAGATGATCGGGAGTTCCTTCACCCCGGACTGCTTGATCTGCTCCGCCAGACCTTCGAGCGAGACACGGGAAGATTTCGCGAGTTGCGATTCGCGCTCCTTCATCTTGCGATATTGCGCGACGTTCTTCGCCTTATCGCGGTCCGCGACCACGGTGAATGTATCGCCCGCATCGGGGATGCTCTCCAGGCCGAGAATTTCGACTGGCGTGGACGGTCCGGCCTCGGTGAGAGCGCGCCCGCGGTCGTCGAACATGGCGCGAATTTTGCCGAAGGTGTTGCCGACAACAAATGTGTCGCCTAACCGGAGCGTGCCGTTCTGGATCAGCACCGTCGACACCGCTCCACGACCGCGATCCAGCTTGGATTCGATCACGGTACCCAGCGCCGGCCGGTCCGGCGATGCGCGCAGCGTGCCGACATCGGCCACCAGGCAGATCATTTCCAGCAACAGATCGAGATTGATATGTTTCTTCGCCGAGACATCCACAAATACCGTACTGCCGCCCCACGCTTCGGGAACCAGACCGCGATCGCCCAACTGCTGTTTCACACGATCGGGCTGCGCATCCGGTTTGTCGATCTTGTTGACAGCAACAATGATCGGCACATTCGCCGCCTTAGCGTGGTCGATGGCTTCGAGCGTTTGCGGCATGACGCCGTCATCCGCGGCTACCACGACGACCACGATATCGGTGACCTTCGCGCCGCGGGCACGCATCCGCGTAAACGCTTCGTGGCCCGGCGTATCGAGGAAGACGATCTCGCGCCCGAAGGCGGGTGAATCTTCCTTGCTGATGCGGACCTTATACGCGCCGATGTGCTGAGTGATACCTCCGGCTTCGCCCGCGGCGACTTCCGTTTCGCGAATCGCGTCCAGCAGGGAAGTCTTTCCATGATCGACATGGCCCATGATGGTGACGACCGGAGGCCGCGTCACTTCCAGCTCGCCGGTGGTCTCCTGCGTCAGCAGATTTTCGAGAGCCTCATTGGCCATTTCGTCTTCAAAGCTGATAACGGTAGCCTCCGCCCCGAACTGGCGCGAGACTTCTTTGATCAGCTCGGAGTCGAGCGATTGGTTGACGGTCACGAAAACGCCCCGCTGCAACAGGGTGGCGATCAGATCTTTCGCGCGCAGATCCAGCTTTTCGGCAAGGTCCTTTACGCTGACGCCGTCGGTCACCGTAATGTTGCGGGTAATGGGAACGGGCCCGGTCGGGACCTGGGCTGCGCCAAGACGCGGCGCGACCATTCCCTTCATTGGCCCTTCTTTGGATTTCTCGTATCGATTGCCCGCTCCGCGCCGCTGTTGATGACCGCGCGACGGACGATCCGGCGTTCCAGCCGGAGGTGCTCCGGCCCCGGGCGCCCCGCCGACACCTGGGCGTGCAGCGCCAAAGCCGGGACGTCCAGGCATTCCCGGACGCGCACCCGGAGTGCCGTTTGGATGCTGGCGCGTGGGGTGCATGGGCCGGCGAACACCGCCGGGCCCAACTCCTGGACCGGATGCGGGCCGGGAACCGAAAGGCGCTCCTGCAGTTCCACCCTGTCCTTGCGGGCGCGGGCGTTCAAAAATTGGTCTGCCGCGCTGCATTCCGCCCAGCGTCTGCGCCGCACCTTCGGGAGCCTTGTAGACCGGGCGCGGCCCTGTCTGCGGCATAATCATGCGCTTGGCCGGCGTGGCGGAAGCGGCTGCTGAAGCGGCTGCTGAAGCGGCTGTTGGACCGGCAGCTTCGGAACCCGGCGCCGCGGTTGATCCCGCTGCGGCGGAGATGCCGTGGTCCTGGAGCGATGGCGAAGCAGTCTGCGGTTCTGGCGCGCGATTTGTCGCGGCTACATCTTGGATTGGGGCGGTCTGCGTCGATTTCAGTGTTGCGGCGACGCCGGGCGCCGATCTTCCAATAATGGCGGCTGTGGATTTGTCCTCGTGCGCGACCCCACGCCCCGGCGCGGCAGGGATTGCCGTCGCGCCACTTGTCGCACTTGTCGCAGGCGGCCTCACGATTACCGGCCCGGAAGGCGCGCGAGAAGCGATTGCGGGCGCGGGAGGCGCGGAAACGATCGGAGGGGCCTGGCGCGGCAAAGGGACCACTTTGCGAGGCGCAGGCGCAGACCCGCGATTTGTCGTGGCTACATTGGGGGCACTTGGTGCGGAAGCGGATGCCGCAGGCGAAGCGGCGCGCGGCGCGGGAGGCGCGGATGCGGATGCGTTTTTCCCAACCGAAGCCGCGGTGACGGAAGGCGCACCAGCGGGACGCGTTGGCGGCGTGGAGACAGTGGCTCGAGGCGGAACGCCCCGTCCTTCGCGCTGTTCCTTTTGCTGCTGAATGGCGCGCAAAACATCGCCGGGCCTGGAGATATTCGACAGATCGATCTTGGGCTTTTGATCGCTATCCGCCAGCCTGGCCGACGTTGCCGGTGCGGCTTTCGTCCCTTTGCCTAAAGCCGCGCGCACACGCACAGCCTCGTCGTCCTCGACCGAGCTGGAATGGGTCTTCTTCTCCGTAACGCCAACTTGCGGGAGAATGTCGAGAATTACCTTACTTTTTACTTCCAGCTCTCGTGCTAGATCGTTGATTCGAACTTTACTCATCCGTCTCTTTCGCCTTTTTCCAGGAAACTTTAGCTGCTCATGGTTGCCTCATAGCTGCCACAGTCAGTCGCACATCTGCTTTCATTATCCGCCGAAAAGCGCGGAACAATTGCGAATTTTCATGTTGCTCCGACATGGATCGCTCCCTGTCAGGGCTTTTCCTTCTCTTCCCAGCGGTCAAGCTCCGGCTCCCGAGCGTCCGGCGCATCGATGGATACGGGATCGTCTATGTCGTCTGTGCCCGTTGCGTCCCTCAGGAAGTTCTGGGCCAGATTGTCGCCTTCCCGGCCAGCCTCGGCCTCCGCCACTTCCGCTGCATCCTCGAGCTCATTGCCGCCTTCCGCGTACGATCCCTGGGCGATGATCGGCTCCTCTTCGAGAATCGGGACTTCGCCGGGAGCATCGCCGACCGGAGTAGTTTCGTCCTCAGGCTGGGCTGCTTCGGCGCCCTCCGCAATTTCGTCGGAAGCCTGCGTCTCCGATCCCGCACCCGCTTCGCGATCGAGCGCGGCTTCATTCGTGTCTTCCTGGGCAGACGTCTCTCCGGTCGGACCGGCGTCGGCGCGATTGTCCAGCTCCGCAAAATAATGGCGCACCGCGTTCCCGATCTTTTCCAGAGTCTTTTCGCCGATTCCCGGAACTTCTTCCAACTCTTCCGGCGTCATGTCCGCCAATCCTTCTACTGTAGTAATTCCAGCGGCAATCAGCTTTTGGATGGTGCCTTCGCCCAATTCCGTCACCTGTTCGATCGGGGTCGTCACCGGACCGGCCATCGCCTGCATCTGCTGTTCGACTTCCTGGCGTTTTTCTTCCTCGCTCTTGATGTCGATCTTCCAACCCAGCAGCTTGGCCGCGAGGCGCACATTCTGCCCCTTCTTGCCAATGGCAAGGGACAATTGGGTATCGTCGACGATCACTTCAATCTGCTTTTCGCCCAGATCGACGATGCTGACGCGGCTGACCTTCGCCGGCTGCAGCGCCTTCTCGGCAAACGTGGTGACCTCTTCGCTGAACTCGATGATGTCGATTTTCTCGCCGCGCAATTCGCGGATGATCGACTGCACCCGCATGCCTTTCATGCCGACACATGCGCCCACCGGATCGACATCCTTATCGCGCGAGACAACGGCAATCTTGGTGCGCTCGCCGGCTTCGCGCGCAATGGCACGAATCTCGACGGTGCTGTCGTAGATTTCCGGAACTTCGCTCTGAAACAAGTTCTGCACCAGTTCTTTCGCAGCACGGGAGACCACCACCTGCGGTCCGCGCGCATTGCGGTCCACACGCAGCAACACCACGCGCACCCGCTCGCCCACGGCAAACTGCTCCAGCCGCGACTGCTCGCGTTTCGGCATCCGCGCCTCGGCCTTGCCGATGTCGAAGATCACGTCCTGACCTTCAATGCGTTTTACGGTCGCGTTCAAAACCTCGCCCACGCGATGCGCATATTCGTTGAAAACGGTGTCGCGCTCGGCTTCGCGGACCTTCTGGAAGATGATCTGCTTGGCCATCTGCGCGGCGATACGCCCCAGCACGTCGGTCGGCTTGTAGTAACGCAGCTCACCGCCCACCTCAACTTCGGGAGCGATTGCTCGCGCATCTTCCAGCTTGATCTGGTTCAGCGGGTCTTCCAATTGTTCCGGAGACTCGACCACAGTTTTGTACGCATAGGCGCGAATCTCGCCGGTCTCGCGGTCGAGTTCCCCGCGCATGTTTTCCAGCGTCTTATAGTATTTCCGGGTCGCGAGAGCAATGGCGTCTTCGACCGCAGTGACTACAATCTGCGGGTCGATGCCTTTGTCCCGGCTTAGAACTTCAATGGTTTCGTAGAGTGCGCTTGCCATAGTTTTATCTCTGCTTCAGATGTTCATCTCCGCACAGTTGCGCGGAATTTGCTGCGTTTTTTAGCGGTTCAGACTGCCGCTGCATGCAAACTTCAACCGCTAGGACGCAGTCAGCTCGGACGAGAGAAGGCCCTTTATATCTCCGGGACCAAATTCGCCTTCAAGATATTTGATAAGGCAATCGTCACATTCTTCTCCGCCGCCGCTTTGCCCTTTTTCTTCTTTGCCGCGCTTAAATCCACTTCAACCACATCGTCGTGCACTCTGACAATGCGGCCCTGCCAATGCGAGTTTCCCTCGACCGGTTCGATGGTCTGCAACTTCACCAGGCTGCCGGCAAATCGTTCAAAATCCGCGCGGCCGTGCAGTTTGCGATCCAATCCAGGAGAAGAAACCTCCAGCGTGTAATCGGCGCCCGGAACCAGTTCCTCTACATCCAGAACCATTCCAAAATCGTCGCTGAACGTCTGGCAATGCTCTACCGTGATTCCGGCCAACTGATCGACGGAAACATTTTCCGGGAGCTTCAGCCCATCGGAAGCGCTCGCTTCCGCCAGCTTCGCCCTGTTCGCGGCATCTTTCTCTATATAGATGCGAAGCGCGCGATGCTTGGGACTGCCCAAATAATCAATCTCGACGACAGACAGCCCGTGAGATGCGGCGACACGGTCCGCCAGCGCGCGAATTTTATCCAGATCAAGTGCCATTCCATTGCCGGCTGAAGCCGGTTTCCCGAGAAGTTCGGAGCAAATAAAAAGTGGGCTCGCGCCCACTCATTTCTCCCGCCCCGGCAAACTCCGCCGCAGGCTGCCCAACCACCCCAGGACAAACTCAGGACAAACTAACTACTTCCCTAGGATACGCCGGACTGAAGGGGATTTCAAACCGGACCGATTGAATGTGAGGAACTTTGAATAGCATTTGGCAATAGAGAAAGCGCTTTAGCCCTAATATGCGGGGAGCAGAAGGAAAGCTGAGCTGTTATAGCCGACCGGGATTGACAGATGGAGTCGCCATCGCCTTGGGCACTCGGAACCAGTCGGTTGGATGTTTTCCCGGCGTGATCTCCGTCCACGTCGCTCCGCCGTCCGTGGTGGAAAGCAGTCCCTTGCTGCAACTCAACCATCCCTGCGAAGGAGAAAGGAAACTGATCTTTCGGCCGCTCATACCGCCAACCATCGTGTCTGCCTGCGCCGTTTCCGTGCCCCCCGAAGGGAGCACCGTCAATATCGGCTCGCCGGTCTCCGGAACTGCCGGAATCATCCATTTCGAGTCGACAACTGTCGAAATGGCCGACACCCCAACGGAGACTCGGTCCAAATTTGTCAGCACACCATCCTGCTTCCACGTTTTTCCGCCATCCTTTGTCTCAAACAGGACCGCTATGCCTTTCGCCTCGCCGATGCCAGCATATGTAACTGCTTCGTAACCATGCAGGTCGTTCTCGAAGACCGGCAAAGTGTAGGTGGGATAATTCATTGGGCCCAATGCTTTAGGAGCGCCAAGTCTCACTTGCTGAAAGCTTTTCCCACCATCATGCGAGGCATACAACTCAGTGTTCGCCGGTCCACCGGCCAACCATCCATCTTCCGCAGTAACCAGCCGAATCTCGCCGCCAACACCAGGGTCGCCTTTGACGCGATTCCAGGTTTGTCCTCCGTCGGAGGTGCGAAACAATTCGCCGATACTGAACGCGGAACCGCTCATGATTCCCATGTTCAGCCAGCCGTGCTGGGGATCGGCAAACGACATCGAGCCACCGGTAAAAGGGCGTTCTGGATCACTCTCCGATACAGCAATATGCGTCTTAGCCCAACTCTCCCCTCCGTTGGAGGTCGAGTACAAATCGAGGGAGCCAAAATCGCCGCCCTTCAAATAATTGCTGGCAAGCGCCAAGCCGGTATCCCGATCGAAAAAGAAGACGGATGCGAATGGCGGTGTATTGAACCTGCCGCTCGTCACGTTCGGCGGAGTAATGTCCTTCCAATGCGCGCCGTCGTCATCGGTCCAATAGATGGTCTTGCCACCGGCCAATGCCCATCCAGAGGTCTGGGTCAGCAGCTTCATTTCCGTGATGGCGGGGCGATAAATAATTCGCTCGCCCTTTTGCGCAGCGGACGATCGCGGTGGTGGCGGGCCGAATTTGTGAAGTGGGTCGGGCCTCCACGAGCTTGGAGCGCCGGGAACAGTACTGTTCTGGGCAGACGCGGCGACCGCAAGCAAAATGGCCAAGGAGAGGAAAGGAAGCATGCGCCGGAATTGCATATCCAGCACCTCCCGCAATGGCAAATTAGATACTGCCACGCGTTTGCGCGCAATGTAGACCGGCTACAGGCGTTCTGTCAATGGTTTCTCTAGGTCACACGCTTAAAGTAGGCATCACGCATCCGTTGCCAGAGAAAGTAGGGGACCTTACCCTTTCCCTGGCCGGCTTCTCCGGTTCCATTCATCTGCCCACGCCGCCCGCCACTCGAATATCGCCGATTCCGACATGCACGCGGATATGGTACTTCCCGCTCCCCACGAATTTCCCCGATTTCCCCAGCCAACCGGATTGTTGTGCTGGAAACAGGCTGTCCTCGACATCCCCAATTCCGGTATCGAGCTTTACGATGCCATAATCGGCCCGATTCAAGCCCCCGATTTTGAGATCGCCGACGTGCATGGTGACGTCCTTATCTCCGCCAACACCATTGACAGACACGTCGCCAACTCCGATATCGAGATCCAAAGCCGTCACCGAGGGCACATACAGGGTCACGTCTCGAACTTCGTTTCCGTGAATTGGCAAATGAAGACGGATTTCGGCAACATTTCCGTTCACCTGGAACTGCCGTACCCACGATTGCATTGTTTGCAATGAAATGCCGTGCTTCGGGACGATAACCAGCCGCAATTGTCGATCGTCAGAATTGGGCACGATATGAATGTCGCCGACGTTTGCCTCGAACCGAACGGACTGCCCAGATGCGAAAGCTTGTGTCCGAACCAGAGTCTGCTGCGCCAGCGCCAGCGCTGGAAAGAACAGCACGGCGGAGCAAATTGCCAGGTATCTTCCGCGGATTGCGTACATCGTCGTCTCCTTCTGCCGTTTCGGCCCACTGGACCATACGCGATCGGATGTGCGACGGTTCCGGACCACAGCAGAAAAGATGGGTGAATGGCTCCGAAGAAAACTGATTATGCGCCCTGCTGGGTTGCAAGTGCATCGGCAATATCGACGAGAAGATTGACTTTCAACGGCAAATTCCGCAGATTCTGCACGTGTTTCAGCGTGTATGTCGGGTCCAGCTTCATGCCGATCTTGACGAGCTTCGCCAACGAATTATAACCATCGAGTGCCATCGTCACTGTATTTGGCTGTGCGTCCGCCGACTCGTCCAAAACCTCCGTGCCTTGTTCCAGTCCGTCGCGTACCAGCGCCAGTGCGCTCTGCTGCATCTTCGATTTAACATCTGCATCGGCCAAATCGGCTACTGCCTGTAAGTAATCGGCATCTTTTGTATGCACTTGGTCGAGGTCGCGCTTGCTTTCCGCCAGCAATTTCGTCCGTTGCTGTATCTTTTTCTCCGGAATCGTCATTGCCCCTTTCGATAACGCATCGGAACGCACCGCCATAGAATGAATCATCACAGATTCCTGGATCGCTCTGTCCGGATCGCTCGATGCATCGTTGATGAGGTTCTGCGCCTGCAAGCTGTCTTGCGCCCACTCCTGCAATTTTGGCGTCATCTTGTCGGGACTTGTCAGAATCTCCACTTGGGCATGTTTTGAGTTCTTTGGCGGCGGTTCAGCGGCGTTCAATTTTCGAGCGAGATTGTCGTATTCCGCCGCATCATATTCCTTGACCAGCGGCAGCCATCGGTACAGCAGCCCTTTCGTGCGGTCATCGAATCCGGTCCTCTGGCGCGCCGCTCCCCACAACCGACATATAGGTCATGTCCTTAATCGGCTTTTCCGACTGCAGACGCTCGATCCCCGTCGCCACCGCCAGATTCATCTGGCTGGGAGCTGCAACGGGACCGATAGCCTTGGCCATGTCGAAGTAATTCTCATCCTGGGCGAGAGTGCGCGAATCTTCGTCGCCGTAAAAGTGAATCGCCGTTGAAACCACTTCGTCGAATGTGCCTGGATGGTCTTTCGCAAGGCCCGGAAGCAAGATTCCCCATGCCGCATAGGGATATTGGCCGGTGCGGCCAAGGTACGAGGCTACCTCCAGCATAGGAGCAAGCGACTCTTCCGGATTGTAGCGGTACGCGCTCGCGAAAATCACTCGGGCCGAGTCCGCACGCACATCCTCGCTAATCGTCGTACCGTCCTTCGACATGGGACTGGCAAGAGTTCCGAGCAGACGCAACGCGTCTATCGGCTGTGTATCTGCGAGTGCGATGAGCGCGTTCTTTTGCAGGGCGATTTTGTCCTCGCTCTCCGGCAAATCTGAACTGTCCGCAAATGCCTGACGCGCCCACTGTTCCGATTGCGGAAAACGATGAGAAGAAGCAATGCGCGCGATCCGCATCGTAAGGAATGCCCGCTCCTCTGGCGCCAGCCCTTGTGCATAAGAAATGCAGGCTGCAAGAATCGCCTGCGGCGTATTCTGTGCGGTTGAAGATCTCTGCAGTGTCGTTTTCTTGTTGGAAGCGCCTGCGCCCAGAAATCCGGAGATGAAAAGGAAGCAGACGGCAGCCGCAACGACGCCGCGAAAGGCACGGGTACACTTCGAGCAGGCCTGCATGGCAATGCCCTTATCTATCTACCGAGCGCATGAAATACGGAGCTTAAGTGAGTTGAGCAATGAGACTTGAACAGGAAAAGACGGTAACCACAAGCAAAATTCCACCGAAAATGGCAGCCCGGTTGAATTTGAATGTCTGGGGAAAGTTAGGATGAGGCACGGCACACCTCCTACTGGGCACCGAAGCTAGCACCATATTCTCGCTTTGTCAACCTGGTTGAAATTACACCGCCGAGCAGGGAAACAGCCGTCGTCGGCTGCGGTTGCCGCAAGCCGTTCGGAATCATACAATCAGATATGCCAACCGGAATACCCTCTGCTCTTGCGCGCCCTCGCAAATACAATCCAACCATTCAAGTCCAGACGGTTGGTGTCCTATGATCCAACTCCCGGTTCCCGAAGCGCTTACTTTTGACGATGTTCTTCTCGTCCCTGCCTACAGCGATGTGGTTCCCGGCCAGGTCAGCACGCAGACCCGCGTCACCCGCAACATCACCCTGAATATTCCTTTGCTCAGCGCCGCCATGGACACGGTCACCGAGTCGCGGCTGGCAATTGCGATGGCACAGCAGGGTGGAATCGGCGTGGTGCACCGCAATCTCTCGATCGAGCAGCAGGCCGCCGAAATCGACAAAGTGAAGCGTTCCGAGAGCGGCATGATCGTTGATCCGGTCACCATCGCACCCGAGCAGCTCATCTCCGAAGCCCTCGAAGTCATGCGCCGCTACAAGATTTCCGGCGTTCCGGTCACCAAGAATAAGAAGCTGGTCGGCATCCTGACCAATCGCGATTTGCGCTTTGAGACCCGGACCGACATTCCGGTCGGCGAGGTGATGACGAAAGAGAACCTCATCACGGTTGCGGTCGGCACCACGCTGCAGGAAGCGGAAGCGATTCTGCACAAGCATCGCGTGGAAAAGTTGCTGGTAGTCAACGACCAGTATGAATTGAAAGGCCTGATCACCGTAAAAGACATCCAGAAGAAGTTGAAATATCCGAACGCAGCGAAAGATTCGCAGGGCCGATTGCGCGTCGCCGCTGCCATCGGCGCGACCGGCGATTTTCTGGAACGCGCGGGCGAAATGGTAAGAAATCGCGTGGATGCGCTGGCCATCGATTCCGCGCATGGCCACTCCTCACGGGTGCTGGATGCCATCCGGCTCATCAAAAAGAAATTTCCAGAAATCGACCTGATGGCCGGCAACATCGCCACCTACGACGGTGCAAAAGCGTTGATTGAAGCCGGCGCGGATGCCATCAAAGTCGGCATCGGGCCGGGTTCCATCTGCACCACGCGCATGGTGACCGGCGCGGGCATGCCGCAGATCACTGCGATTTCCGAAGCGTATCGCGCCGCCAAATCCGCCGGCGTTCCCGTCATTGCGGACGGTGGCGTAAAGTATTCCGGCGACGTGACCAAGGCGATTGCCGCAGGAGCCAACACAGTGATGATCGGCTCACTGTTTGCCGGCGTGGATGAAAGCCCCGGAGAGACCATTCTGTTCCAGGGACGATCCTTCAAAACCTATCGCGGCATGGGATCGCTCTCCGCGATGGCGCAAGGTTCCGGCGAACGCTACTTCCAAAGCTCGCGCGATCTGGGCGACCAGGGCGAGGCCAGCAGTGCCATCGTCAGTCGCGACAGCAACGGACAAAATCGGCTGGGAAAATTTGTGCCGGAAGGCATCGAGGGACGCGTTCCCTATCGCGGGCCGCTGGAAGCAATGGTGTACCAGCTTGTAGGCGGCCTGCGATCCGGGATGGGTTACCTCGGCTGCGCCAGCATCGCGGAGTTGCAGCAGAACGCGCGCTTCATCCGCATCTCCAACGCCGGTCTGCGCGAAAGCCATGTGCATGATGTGATCATCACCCGCGAGGCCCCCAACTATCATGTTGAATAAGCGCAGGCGGCCATGTTGAGCAACCGCCGCCGAGTGCTGTTGAGCGCCTGGATTCCGGCAGCGATCTGCGTCGTGTTGATCGCCGTTTCCTCTTCCAACACATTTTCTGCCGAAAATACCAGCAGCGTCCTGCGCCCATTTGTCGAAAGTATTTTAGGCCGCTTCACCAACCCGGTTTGGACAAAGCTGCTCTACGACATTCGCAAGACCGCCCACTTTTGGGGCTACGGGTTTGTCAGCGTGGTCTTTTTCCGCGCCTGGCGCATGACCTTCCGGCTGAGTCGTGCCTACTCCGCAGTCACGGCATCCTTGCGGGCCGCAGCCGTTGCGCTGCTTTCCACACTCCTGCTCAGCAGCTCGGACGAATTCCACCAAAGCTTTCTGCCCAGGCGTACCGGCTCGCCGTTCGATGTGCTGCTCGACATGTGCGGCGCCATCACCTGCCACCTGATCCTGTTCACGTTCGTCGGCAGCCTGTTGGAGCTGACCAGCACCACCAGCCCGGAGCTACGCGCCTCACGCAGGGGTCGCAAGCAAATCCTGGAATAAATGCTCCCAACATCTAATCGAGTCGTCATTCTATCCTTACTTCGCTCAGGATGAGAACTATATCATAAATAACTAGAAATAAAGCACATAATTTTCTATAATGTTCCATACAAAGTATGCACAGCCACGAAGAATCAATGGCTTGCAGAAAAAATCTACACGGAAACTGCACAGAACGGTATCAAACGCAGGAGGCGAATATGTCCTTTGTTACCGAGAAAGAGGAGCTGAAACCCGGCCTGATTCTCTTTAGGCGCGGCGACGTGGAGCATCGCATGTGGTATTGCCGCATGAAGATGCCGAAGGCCGACCGCTATAAGACGGTTTCGCTCAAAACAACGGACAAAGAAGCGGCGCGGGAACGCGCCTTCGATCAAGACGCGGACGTTCGATTCCGCATCAAGCATGACGTTCCCGTATTCAACCGCCCCTTCCGCGACGTGGCGCACGAGTATCTGTTGACGCAGGAAGCGCGGGCGAAGCGCGGAGAGATCAGCGCCGCGCGGCCCAAGAAACTCCGTGCCGTCATCGAAGGCACGTTAGACAGGTATGCAGGTTCCACGCAGGTTCACCTTATCGGTGACGAGCGTTGGGGCGGCTATCCGGCATGGCGGCGGGAGAACGGCGCGGGACGCCACCGGCGCAACGGCGTTCGGGAAATCACAGCCGCACGCAGCTCAGACCTTTGCGGACCATGAAGCGGAGCGCCGCACCAAGGTTCAGCAAACCCTGGGTATCAGGGTTTTGAAACCGATTGAAGTCAAGCCTTCCGAAGAACGGGTGGTTCCTTTCATCAGCGATTCCACCATCCGCTTCGAGATGTCCATCTTCGGGGCGATGATGAACTACGCCGTCAAGAAGCGTTATGTTCCCGCAAGCCAGCGTTTCGACGAGCGCCCGAAGCTCAAGACGATGCGGCGTGACGAGTTCACGCTGGAGGAATACCGCAAGCTCCACACCGTAGGCCGCAAGTGGATTGGTGAGGCGGACAAGCCTTCGAGCGTCTGGTATCGCACCGTCACCTACAACATGATTCTGATTGCCTGCAATACCGGCATGAGGCCAGCGGAGATGAAGAATCTCCGCTGGCGCGACATCATGCCCGCAAAAGACCGCGAGGGCCGCGAGATCGTTGTCCTGTTCGTGCAGGGCAAGGGCAAATCGCGCAAGCTGGTCGCGCCCAAGAGCGTCGGAGATTATTTAGAACGCATCCGCGCAATCTCCAAAGCCACGGAACCGGACGACAGAGTATTTACCAACATCACAGGCAAGCCCGCAAAGACTCTTTACAGCAGTCCTTGATTGCCGATCTTCTGAACGAAGCGAATCTGCGCGAAGGAACGCAGGGCGTTCCGCGCTCGACGTATTGCTTCCGGCATACCTATGCCACGCTCCGCTTGCAGGAAGGCGTGGACGTGTATTTCCTTGCCGAGCAGATGGGAACTTCCGTCCACATGATTGAAAGCCACTACGGGCATGTGAACACCATCAAGCACGCCGACCGCGTGTTGCAGGGGATGGCGGGATGGGAATTGCCGCAACCGGACGATACCAAGGCCAAGGCGTCGAAGGCGGCAGAGACGCACGACAAAGGCAAACGAGGTCAGCGCCACAGGCCGCGCTGACCCTGAACCTCCCGAAGCCGTCTTTGGCCGGAGCCGTGGCGGAGGCTGGCGTAGGGAGGTTCGATATGTCAAATCCGACTCTTCGGATATTGGTTCTGATTTGCCGCTGCCCCGCCGGGGCGTTCTTAGCGGCAAATCTCCGCGCACGAGCCGCCGCTGGCGGCTGTTCTTCGTGCAGCGTGAAACTGATTCGATCTATCGGTAATCCAGGCCGCTCAATCCATCTGCTTTTTGCGGGCGGTCTTCTTCTTAGGCGAAGCCTTCTTGCGGGGGCGACCGATCGGCATTGGCACAAAGGCTTCTACCTCATGATCGCCGCACCAGCAACCGGTGATCCTTCTCTAGTATGACCTGCCCTGGAAAACATTAGCCGTCGGAGGCTGGAGATTTCGGCACTTGTTTGCCGGAAACTTGGCAGCATCCTCGTCGGAAGTGCCAATTGCGGAAAGTCGGATTCCGCGCTCGGACGTGTGGCATTCTGGCAGGAAACTCCACGGATGCGTCGGAGATGACCACCTCCGCGGAAGTGCTGCAACCATGACAAACTAGTCGTCCAATGAGAGCGTAAAATTCTGTCATGCTTGAAACTCTATATAAGACCCGCACTCCAGAGGTGCGGAAGTCTGAGTGCTATGAGCTGTCGCTCAAGGCCCTGCCGGGAACAAGCCCACGCTGCTACGCTTTCAGGGAAGACCACGGATGGTGGGACGAAGGCATAAAGACTTTCATTCACCACGTCACGACCATCGACACGGCTGAAGAGGGCGTCACGTTTGAAGAGGCCCAAGCCATGTATGTGAAGGCGCGGATGAACCGGGCACAGAGCGGATTCGTTCACAGCTTTGCACCCGACTATTATGGGGACAAGCCCTATGAGTACCAGTTGCTAGCGATTGAGGCCCCGCGATGACTGCGGCATATTCCGGCGCGGGATGGCCCGCAACGGACGTCAACCGCCGGAATCGCTGGATGGGTCTTGCATGGACCTATCTGAAGTTGATGTATCTCCGAGAACCGTGAAACGCACGATGGCCGATAAAACCTACGAAGACGCAAAGCAGAAGTACGAGCAACACATGGCTGAGCGGGACAAGCTGACAGAAGCCGCCCGCGAAAGTTCACGCACGTTCGATCAAGCAGTGTTGGCCTTCGGCGCTGCCGTATTTGGGGCCTCTGTCGCCTTCCTCAAGGACGTGGCACCCAAGCCTCAGTCATATTCTCTGCATTGGTTGTGCGTTTCGTGGTCATGCTTCACGATTGGGCTATTGGCCGTGATTCTATCATTCCTATTTAGTCACAAGGCGTGCCTTGCCAGAATTGATGACGGTGCTGCGCAGTTGAGCAACCCAAACGCAAAGACCACTGCGGACCGATGGGGAACACTTACAAGTTGGTGCAATTACTTGTGCGTTGGCTTCCTTTTCTTTGGGGTAATCGCATGGGTCGTTTTCGCGCTTGAGAACTTAGCAAAGCCGGGAGGAAAGTAATGCCAGACAAACCGCAAAGTCCATATCAGCAAGACACCGAAAAAAGAGGGTACACTCCACCGCGTAACCCACCGCCTCCGCCTTCTCAGTCTGTCCCGTCAACACAGCCACAGGCTCCGCCACCGCCAAAGAAATGAGGGGAACATGACCAAGCCACCAACTCCGCCACCACCACCGGCACCGACAAGGAATCCACTACGAGAGGGATATGTGCCTCCCAAAGCGCCACCGCCACCGCCGCCACGGAAAAAGTGAGGTCAGCCATGCCGAAAGAACCATCTAAGCCAAGTCCAGGTCCGAACCGGAGCCGAACCACAGACGGATATGTGCCACCCAAGGCACCGCCTCCACCACCGCCGCGCAAGAAGAAATGAGTCAAGTAATGTCGAAGCCTCCAACGCTTTCCCTGCGCCGCGTATGAGTGCGTGGTCAAGCGGCTGACCGTCAAGTGAAAGGGAATCTATGCCGTCTCTGGTGGAAGAGCTTCAGCGTGACGCATTGAACGCCAATGCCAAGGTGAGTGATTTACTGCGAAAGGCGAAGGCTATCGCGGTCAAATTGGAACTCCCCGAACTGGAGGAATGGGTGGAACATGAATTGAACGGCTACCCGGAGGGCGATGTACCGGAGTATCGAGTCATTGTCGGACAGGTCAAAGGACGGAACCCGTTTCACGGTTGGCAGCCCGTCATCTTTGGCAGCCGAGAGATAGAGGAAGCCTACTCAAAACGGCGCGTATATCAGAGAGTGGCAGAGCTGGAAAATGCGGTTGCATTGTCCAGGGGTGGTGAACTGACTATTCCGTTCACTTCACATGCAATTCAATTACTACGAGACGCAACCGGATTCGATTTTGACTTTACTCTGATGGTCAATGGCAGCAATGTTGTCGGGCTGCTTGATGCGGTTCGCAACACGTTGCTTGAGTGGTCGCTTAGATTGGAGAAGTCCGGTGTGAAGGGTGAGGGTATGTCCTTTTCAGATGATGAACGGAAAAAAGCGCACGAGACACAAGCCGTGTACAACATCGGCACGATTCAGACATTCACCGGGAACATGGGGTCCGGTAGTGGCAATTTCAGTGTCGAAGGGAACACAGTCAACGTAATGCCCAAGGCCGCTATCGAATCGCTAATTCACAAGATTCGGGATAACGAGGCTCAACTAGGCTTAGAACCCGAGTCCACTCGGGAGCTGCACCAAGCCCTGGACGGCCTCCAGACCGAGATTAAGGCGGCACAGCCCAGTGCAAAGCGAATCAATGGATTCCTAGCTTCCGTCCGTGGCGTAGCTGAGAAAGCAGCGGGGAGCCTTGTCGCTCAAGGCATCCTTTATGAGCTAGGCAAGCTAATGCACTTGGCCGCTCACCAATAGGTTGGTAATCGCCCTTGACATACTGGATTGGCAACTGCTCACTTTTGCGTCTAGGGCGGCAATACATCACACTATGCCGGTGAACACATCCGGGGAAAGGCGGCCCGAGTGTGTAGTTGGCCCGTTCTTGCGCGGCCCGGTTGCGGCGTTACACTAGCACGCATGGACCATTGCTCAAGGCCGCTGACCTCCGAAAGCCAAACACGTGCGCAGAAGGCAGAACAAGACGGCACTTTGGACATGCTGGCGGGCGAGCTGCGCTGTGAATGCGGTGCACACGTAGGTGCTGTTCGTAAGCCTTATCTGGACGGACCAAGAGGTGGCCCGTTGCATCCGACAACCCATTCCCCATACAAGCCCCCGCGCCCCTCGGCAAGAAAACGCTATGACTCAAAGAGATTCCGCTAGTGTCAAGCCGGTGATAGGAGCAAAGCGAGATTTCCAGCGTTCGAGTGTTTTCATCATTCGTCCAGTCCGACATAGCGATTCACCGACTCTGCTTCGGCACTCGAATAATCTTATGCTGTGGCGGTATAACTCCCGGTTGCCGATCTGCGAGGCGGCCTTTGTGCCAATCAGCGCGCCCATTGCCGTACCCGACATAAAACCATTCGGGATCAGTGGTGACGATTCCGGTTGCACCTCTGAGAAACAGTACACAGTTGGCTTCCTTGAAGGGCTGGTTTTCGCCGAACATGCCGAGTAGCTCAGCGGGGTTGTAGTCGATAGTCACCCAAGTTCCCGGAGTGACGATTTGCGGGGTCAGACCCGACTCATATCTTGCTCTGTCCGAGGCTGTCACGACCATCCGGTCGATATAAAACGTGTTGTTTCCGAGGTTGAAGCACGCGAAACACATATCAAGCGGAGTATCTTCCTTCGCTGCAAGCTCAACAACTGCTGACGGCCTTGATTCGGCAATTCGTCGCTCTCGTTCTTCCTTCCACTGTTTGGTTTGCTCTCTGCTTTTTCGGAATCCATCTCCGACCAGGAGGGCAGTAGCGACGACGAGCAAGAAAGTGACGATCACCAGTCCCCATGTAGCTGCGGCTACCGATTTGTCGGAGACGAGCCACGCCCTAAGGGACTGCGGTGTCGGAACTACTGGCGATTGAACTACGGATGCGATTGGTGAGGCAGCCGCAGCCGCTAACGAACTCGCGTTTTGCGCATTTGCGAAGACATAGCTTCCAAACCAGATAAAGCCGAGCAAGAATCCGATGAAGCCCATAAAGCCAAGCGATTGCGTAAGAGCATATTTCCAAGCGCGATAGGTGTCGTGTTTACTGGAATGAGAGTATTCTTCATAGCAATAGCCCATCCAAAGAAGAAACGAAATCAGCAAGAAAATCGAAGCGCCGAAAAAGCCGATAACAAGCGGTGCGACTTGACTAACAGTTTCTGCAAATCCATTGGACGCTTTGCTCTGATTGGCGAGCAAGTTAATGAGGAAAGCGATTGCACCAGCGGAGAGCGTGATACATAGTTTTGCGAGCCCTTCATAGTTTTTCCAATGACGTTTGAAATTACCTGCGTCCGCAGGAAAGTCTCGATTGTGCTTCGCGTCGAAAAAGTAATACCACTGGCGCTTACGCCATGCGCTCCAAAAGACCCACCCTACCATGACGATCCCAGGCACACCGAGAATCCAAAAGACGTTCCATATCGACGAATTGAATCTCGACATATCATCCGCCTCAAATAGCTGAGAGCGATCAGGATAGCAGACAGGGACTAGCGATCTTCTGTCAGAACGTGCGCCGTCCCCCCAGTGGCCGGATGTTTTATTTGGTTCTTAGATATTCCGAAGGCGTGACAATGCGCGTTCCCTTGTATGTGCCGAGAATCAGCAAATCCTTGTCCCCTGCAACCAGGAAATCAGCTTTCGCAAGAGCGGCGCACTCCAGAAACATATCGTCGTTGGGATCGCGGCATACCTTTACTGTGCCTCGAATCTTCACGCGGATACCACGCGCCAGAATCGCTTGCAGCGCCGATGTTGCCCGGTGTTGTTCCCAGGAGAACTTCTCCGTCAGGACGCGCACAATCTCCGCGTCAATGTCATCGCATGTGGCGATCACGTCTTCGCTCATCGCTTTTTCAAGCGCCAGCGTCGGCGTACCGCGACCTTTCGCAAACTGAAGCGCGGAAATCCAGACGTTTGTGTCTACGACGACGATCACCCGTTAGACCGTACCTTGCGGCGGCGCGGCTTCTCGGCACGCACTTCTTTAATGAGTCGGGATACATCGGCCTCGGTGTAGCCTTTGGGATTGCGGTCTGCCGCGTACTCGCCCAACTCATCCAGTGTCCGTCCGCGCCTGCTGCGCGGAGTAGGTGCGGAAGGCTTCGCGGAATAGTTCGCTCATGGTGCGGCTGTCACGTTGAGCCAGCGCCTCGGCCCTCTGCGCGAGTTCGGGCGGCAGGCTGATCGTGTACACCTTCGATTTCCTTGCAGTAGCAGTAGCCATAGTCGTATATTACATTGTAAAGGATTCCATTACAAAAGCATCTTCGCAGGCTGCCCTTGGTTTGGGTTTCGACAGGAAGGCGGAGTGGTCAGTATCCTTGACATACGAAAGAGTTTGGCTCCCACGCTGCTCCTGTCAAAGCAGCAGAGTAAGTCCGAGGAAGGTTTGACCCGTTGAACGCCGTTGAAATCGAAGAAGCTATTTCGCTGTTGGCGGAACAGCCGTTTGATCCCGTGAATTTCCCGTATGCCTTCCTTGAAGCCTTCGGCAACAAGGAGACGACGATCAAGCGGCTGCGCGCGGGCGCGTCAAACAAGTCTGATCTTGGCGGGGTTCTCCAGACCAACAATATCCATATCAAGGTATGCGCGGAAGGTGAGGTTACGAAAACCCTCACGGCGCTTCGGGAAAGCCCGTCCACCATGCGGGCCAAAGCCAAATTCATTCTGGCGACGGACGGGCAAACGCTGGAAGCCGAGAATCTTGCTTCCGACGATTCGCCTGTCGCCTGCGCGTACAAGGACTTTCCCGATCATTTCGGATTCTTCCTGCCACTTGCGGGCATCACCACCGTTCGGCAAATCTCCGAAAATTCGTTCGACATTCGCGCGACCAGCCGTCTCAACCGGCTTTATGTCGAATTGCTGAAAGACAATCCCGAATGGGGCACCACCGCGCGCCGCCATGACATGAATCACTTTATGGCGCGGCTCATCTTCTGCTTTTTCGCGGAAGATACGGACATTTTCATCGGCAAGGGCCTGTTCACCGACACTATCGCGCAGATGAGCGCGAAGGACTCTTCCAACACTCATCAGGTGATTGAGACGCTGTTCCGCGCCATGAACACGAAGGTCGGAGATCGTGACCGCGAAGGGTTGCCCAGGTGGTCCAATTCGTTCCCGTATGTGAACGGCGGCCTATTCTCCGGCAACATGGACGTGCCGCGCTTTAGCAAAATCGCGCGCTCCTATCTTCTCCATATAGGCAATCTCGACTGGACAAAGATCAACCCGGACATCTTCGGCTCTATGATCCAGGCCGTCGCCGAGGACGAGGAGCGCGGCGCGCTTGGGATGCACTACACCAGCGTTCCGAACATCCTCAAGGTGCTCAACCCGCTTTTCCTTGACGACCTGCGCGCGAAGCTCGCCGAGGCAGGCGACAATCCGCGCACCTTGCTCAACCTTCGCAAACGCATGGCGAAGATTAGGGTCTTCGATCCCGCTTGCGGCTCCGGCAACTTCCTTGTTATCGCGTACAAGGAAATGCGTGCCATCGAGGCCAAGATCAACGAGCGGCGCGGCGAGCCGGACAGTCGCTATCGAGATTCCGCTGACGAATTTTCGCGGCATCGAACTGCGAGATTTTCCAGCGGAGATTGCGCGCCTTGCCCTTGTCATTGCGGAGTACCAATGCGATGTTTTGCTATCGAGGGCAGCAACAGGCGTTAGCTGACTTCCTGCCGCTGAAGGCGGAGAACTGGATCACTTGCGGCAACGCGCTCCGGCTTGATTGGTTGAGCATCTGCCCGCCGACGGGAACGGGTGTGAAGATGCAGGCGGACGACCTATTCAGTACACCGCTCGACCAAGCGCAGATCGACTTTGAGAACGAGGGCGGAGAAACGTATATCTGCGGCAATCCGCCTTACAAGGGCGGGACAGAGCAAACGCCAGAGCAAAAGAGCGATATGGGAGCTGTGTTTGCTCAATGGACTCAGAACTGGAAATCACTCGATTATGTGTGCGGCTGGTTCTTCAAGTTTGCAGAGTATGCTCGCTTCACAAAGACAGCGTGTGCATTTGTCGCCACAAACTCAATCTCACAGGGAGAGCAAGTTGCGCGCTTATGGCCGCTAATCCTTGAGCGCGGGCAGGAAATCATTTTCGCTCATACTTCTTTCAAGTGGTCGAACCTCGCCACGCATAATGCCGGAGTTACAGTCGTCGTCGTTGGACTAGGAACAAAGACTGGCAAATCGGTACTATTCGAGTACATCGGAGACGATAATCCGCAACGCCGCGAAGTTGAGAACATCTGTCCGTATCTCGTCCCGTATAAGAACATAGTCGTCAATGCTTCTACAGATGCCGTGTCGTCGGTTGCAGCAATGACGAACGGTAACAAACCGGCGGACGGCGGCCACCTCATTCTTGACTTGGACGAAGCAACCAGCTTGCGAACATCAGATGTTCGCGCGAGCGCATTTGTTCGCAGATTCGTCGGAGCAGATGACTCCATCAAGGGGTCTCTGCGCTTCTGCTTGTGGATTCAAGACAAAGAAAAAGATTGCGCGGTACAAATCCCCGCCATTGCCGAAAGACTTGCGCTCGTGCGGGCGATGCGCTCGAAAAGCCCAAAGAAGCTCACTAAAGACGGAGCAAATACCCCTCACGCTTTTCAACAGGTTCGACAATCTGGATCGGAAATCCCTGTTGTTATCCCTAGACATTCATCGGAGTCTAGGCCGTATCTTCCGGTGAGCCTTTTTGAGCAAGGAACCATTATTGCGGACGGTGCTTTTGCGCTTTTCGATGCCCCGCTTTGGAATCTATCTCTGCTAGTTTCTCGTACTACACCTAGTTTGGATTGCGACAGTCTGCGGCAGGATCGAAGACCGATTATCGCTACTCCAGCACACTCGGCTGGAATACATTTCCCGTCCCGACGCTGACCGAGAAGAACAAGGCAGACCTTACGCGCTGCGCCGAGGACATCTTGCTTGCGCGCGAGCATCATTTTCCGGCGACGATTGCCGATCTTTACGATCCTGACACCATGCCGGAGGATTTGCGCCAGGCGCATGAGCGCAACGACGAAGTATTGGAACGCATTTATATCGGTCGCCGTTTCAAGAACGACACCGAGCGGCTGGAAAAACTGTTCGAGCTTTATACCAAGATGACGAAAACAAAGGGGGCCGCATGAGCAGCCTCACGGTCATTGACAAGCGTTATCTTGAGAAGTTTCTGGATATGGGCGGCGGCTATGTGCTCGACTATTCCGACAATAGTTTCGGCGACGTTCTTCAATCGTCACTCAGTCGATATTCACGGCCCGAAATATCAGACGTATGGAACATCGAAGGCGAAGAAGTTGCGCGCCTTCTGGGATACCGAAAACGATTCCGTTGTCGGCAAGGTCTTGTCCGACATGATCGACGAATATGAGGTCGATTGTGAGCTGAACAATAAGCAAATCGACTCGGCGCTTCTCGAAAAGGTGCGGGGCATCGTTTCACGGCTGTCGGGAAAGCCGCAGGCCGCCGCAACGCCGACACAGACCGCCGACGACTTCTTGAATCATGAGTTCACGATTCCGAATGTTCAGAAGTTGCCGATTGAAGCGCAAGCCATACCGATCATTGAAAACCGTCTTGCCGAGGCCCGAATAGCATTAGGCGCGAAAGCGCATCTTTCCGTGATCTTTCTTTGCGGAAGCGTACTTGAAGCCGTCCTGCTTGGCGCGGCTCAGAAGGAACCCGGCGCGGTTCAATCGGGCCTCGGCCAGCCCGAAGGCCAAGGACGGAAGCGTAAAGCGCTTTCACGAGTGGAGCCTCGCTCAGTTCATAGACGTTGCTTGCGAGATAGACTTATTGAAACCTGACGTGAAGAAATTCAGTCACGGACTGCGGGATTTCCGCAATTACATTCATCCATACGAGCAGATGCAATCCGGTTTCACGCCGGATGAGCACACCGCGAAACTTTGCTTTCAGGTTCTCAAGGCCGCGCTTGCAAGCGTTGCGGGGGAAAGAAAATGACGACAGAAATAAAGTCAGTCCCGTCCATTTCCGTTACCTACGCGCATAACGGCAGTTCGACGAAGGCGAACGCGCTTGGTATGCGGCCCATGCAGGAGCGCGCGTATGAAAAGCGCGGCGAGCAGTATTTGCTTATCAAGTCGCCGCCCGCGTCCGGCAAGAGCCGCGCGCTCATGTTTATCGCGCTCGACAAGCTGCAAAATCAGGGCCTGAAGCAGGCGATCATCGTTGTGCCGGAAAAGGCCATCGGCGCGAGCTTCCACGACGAGCCGCTGACGCAGTTCGGCTTTTGGGCCGACTGGCGCGTGGAGCCGAAATGGAACCTCTGCAATGCCCCCGGCGGCGACAACGGCGGCAAGGTGAACGCCGTTGGCGCGTTTCTTGAGAGCAACGACAAGGTGCTGGTTTGCACTCACGCGACGTTCCGCTTCGCTGTCGATCAGTTCGGCGTGGAGAAGTTCGACGACCGGTTGATTGCCGTGGACGAGTTTCACCACGTTTCCGCGAGCCCCGACAACAAGCTGGGCGCGCACCTGGGCCAGTTCATTGCCCGCGACCGCGTGCATATCGTCGCCATGACCGGCTCATACTTCCGGGGCGATGCGGAGGCCGTGCTTGCCCCGCAGGACGAAGCGAAGTTCGAGCCTGTCACCTACACCTATTACGAACAGCTCAACGGCTATCAGTACCTCAAGCAGCTCGACATCGGTTATTTCTTCTATTCCGGCTCCTATGTTGATGACATTTTGAATGTCCTCGACCCGACCGAGAAGACCATCATCCACATCCCCAACGTCAATTCGCGCGAGAGCACGAAGGACAAAATGCGGGAGGTGGAGCACATCATCGAGGCCTTGGGCGAGTGGCAGGGGATTGACGCAGAAGACGGGATTCCAGCTTGTCAAAACTCCCGGCGGTCGCATCCTGCGTATCGCCGACCTGGTGGACGACGACCCCAACCGCCGCGACAGAGTGACCACCGCGCTGAAAGACCCCGCGCAGAAGAACAACCGTGACTATGTGGACATCATCATTGCGCTCGGCATGGCGAAAGAGGGCTTTGACTGGATTTGGTGCGAACACGCGCTTACCGTCGGCTACCGGGCCAGCCTGACCGAAGTGGTACAGATCATTGGACGCGCTACCCGTGACGCGCCCGGAAAGACCCGCGCACGCTTTACCAATCTGATTGCCGAGCCGGACGCTTCCGAGCAAGCCGTGACCGAGGCTGTGAACGACACGCTCAAAGCTATCGCCGCGAGCCTGCTGATGGAGCAGGTTCTTGCGCCGCGCTTTGAGTTCAAGCCCAAGCACCCTGAGAGCGGCCCGACCGAGGGCTTCGACTACGGCACGAGCGGCTACGATCCGAACAAGAATAACGTCGGCTTCAACCCGGACACAGGACAATTCCAGATCGAGATTAAGGGACTTGCCGAACCCAAGAGCAAGGAAGCCACGCGTATTTGCAAGGAAGATTTGAACGAAGTGATTGCAACTTTCGTTCAGGACAAGACCGCGCTTGAGCGCGGCCTGTTCGACGAGGAATTGGTGCCCGAAGAACTGACCCAGGTTCGCATGGGCAAAATCATCAAGGACAAATATCCAGAACTGGACGAGGATGACCAGGAGGCCGTGCGCCAGCACGCCATTGCGGCCCTCAACATTACGCAACAGGCCAAACAGCTTGCTGCCAGTGGCGGGTAGGGGGCAATGGGGAGCCGATCTGCCAATACAGCTTTGATCGACGGGGTGCGCCGGTTTGCGATGGATGTGCGCGAACTCGACATCGACCTGATCGACCGCATCAATCCGTTTGGCGAGGCTTACGCCATCCTCGCCAAGACCATGAGCGAGGACAGCCTGAAACAGGTTGCGGCGGCAATTTCCGCCAAGCGCACTAGCCTGACGCCGGATGAGGCAAAAGATCTTGCCGTGCGCGCGTTCCGGTTCAAGAAGGAACGCGGGCGGCTTCCGGCGCTCGACTCGCAGGACGCATGGGAAAAGCGCATGGCCGAAGGAGCCGCCGCTTTCATGCGTTACAAGAAGGAAGGTCGCTATGAGTGACCCGAATCTCGACGAACTCGCCGCAGAACTGGCGGAATTTGCGGAGCCGGAGAAGAAGGGCGGACGCCCGCCCCGCGAAGAGCGCATTATCGCGGGCTTCGAGGAGATACAGCGTTTCGTCGAAAAGCACGGACGCACCCCGCAACACGGGGAGGGCCGCGACATTTTCGAGCGGCTGTATGCCGTGCGCCTCGACCGCTTGCGCGCGCTTGAGGAGTGCCGCACCTTGCTTGCGCCGCTTGACCATCAAGGATTGCTTTCCGGCGCGAAGATTGCCGTCGCGCCGCACGGAGGCTATCGACGAGGACGAGCTTATGGCAGAACTCGCGGGCGCAGCGGGCGACAGCGCCATCACCGAATTGCGTCACGTCCGCGCAAGCGTCTGAAAAGCGCGCCGCCGAGGAAATCGCCAATCGTACCGTCTGCGAGGACTTCGATTCGTTCAAACCGCTCTTCGAGCGTGTACAGAGAGAGCTAAAATCGGGCATTCGCCAGTCTCTTCCGGTTGACAAAATGGACGAAATCAAGCTGGCTGAGATACAGCAGGGACAATTTTTCATTGTCGGTGGTCAGATCGCATACGTCGCCGAGGTCGGCGAGGATTTCAGAACAGAATATGACCGCCGTGACAGCAGATTGCGAGTTATTTACGACAACGGAACCGAGAGCAATTTGCTGGCGCGATCTTTCCAGCGCTCGCTTTATCCCGATAAAGATAATGCAGGCCGCATCATTACCAACCCCGACGCTGGACCTTTGTTCGCAGATGAACACGACGCCGATGACCTCGCCAGCGGCACAATCTACGTTCTGCGAAGCAAGTCAGACAATCCGATCGTCGCAGCCAATCGTGATGTTCTGCATAAAATCGGCGTGACGGGAGGAAAGGTTGAAACGCGCCTCGCAAACGCGAGCCTGGACCCAACATTTCTGTTGGCCGACGTGGAGGTCGTTGCCACCTATGTCCTCTACAACGTCAACCGTGTGAAGCTGGAAAACCTCATTCACCGCGTCTTCGATCCCGCGCAGTTGGATATTGAAATCAAGGATCGCTTCGGCAACCCGGTAAAACCGCGCGAGTGGTTTCTCGTTCCTCTGTTTGTCGTGAACGAGGTAGTCGAGCGGATCAAGGACGGAACCATCACCCAATACGTTTATGATCCAGCGGCGGCGAAGCTAGTGAAAATAGCATCCTGAAAGCATAGTTGGGGCTAGCTCCGGGTGGGATAAACAGACGATGGCAAAAGCAATCACCAGCGGCGGATGTTGGGCGGCACCGCTCGGCGGATGCGGAGGCGGCATTAGCCGTGAGCATCTTGTATCCAAATGCGTGTTCCCGGATCAGTCGATATTCGTGAAGGGTCTCGATTGGTGTCTCGACGAACCCAAAGAAGTCCGCATCGAAACACTGACCGCAAAGATACTTTGCAAGGATCACAACTCCGCATTGAGCGAGCTAGATTCCGAGGCGGGTCGCGCGTTCGATACCATCCGGGATTTTGCGCGGACAAAGATAAACCGCGAAAAGATGCCATACATAAATTGGGCGTCCAAACAGCTCACGGTGGACAGTCGCAAATTAGAGCGATGGTGCCTCAAGACGCTGCTCAATTTCAGCTTCGGTAGAAACCTAATCATCGGTCCCGGTACGCACGAGCCGGGAACGGTTCCTGTGGAATTGGCAAGGGTCGCCTTTGGCCTTGAAGAGTTCGCCGTTGGGCGCGGCATCTATACGGCGTTCAGACAAGGAGAAACTTTTAATTTGGACGACCACTTCAATTACGTCGCAAAGGCACACGAAGCGCACCTTGTGATGGGTTCATTTGGCCTTTGCGGGCTTCGCTTTTATCTGAATCTGTTCCCGACTGTGGGAGGCGCACTGAGCAGGATAGAAGAGTCGAACGTTTTTTATCGCAAAACTCATTTCAATCAACCGATAGGCAATAGTCTTCTTCGGCTGTCAATCACTTGAGCTTGACGGGGCTGTGCGCGACCTCATCGGGCAGCCGCTAGTGAACTTTGCCGTTCTGACAAGTTCCAAATGAGCTTTGCATAACGGGGAGCCGTGCCAAGCAAGCATCCCCAAAAGCCGCGCTGCCTACGGCATCGGCTGAATGAGCTGTCGCGGTAGGGATACGGCTTACGCCGTACCCCCCGCACAGATCCGGACGGGCGGATTTCCCGCATCCGGCTCTTGCCTCAGGTGGTGACGCGCAGACGGCGCGAGGGATAAGGATGGCAGATATGGGCCGGAGGCAGCCAGCGGCGGATGAGCCGTTGCATACGCTCCCACTGGACGCGTCCCTTCTGGCTCCGTCGTTCGAGCGCGTGATGCCAGAGGTGACTGACCGTGAAGCGAAAGTGGGCCAGAGCGTACCGGTTGCCCGGTACTCCGAAGTAGCGAATATGCCCACCCACAACGGACTTCAACCACTTGCCGACTTCTGGAACAGGGTCATGCATGCGCCGCCGCAACTCGATCTTCACCCGTTGCAACGTGGCTTGCATGCGCTTGCGAATCGTCTGCCGAAGCACCATAAACCGCCCTTCTTCGTCTTCCCGCAGATGTGCTTGAAGCCGAGGAAATCGAAGGTCTCCGGCTTGCCCAGACCAGCGCGCTTTCGGTTCTCCGCCGCATGGCGTCCGAACTCGAACAGCCGCGTCTTCTCCGGGTGCAGCTCCAGTTGGAACTTCTGCATTCGTTCTTTCAGTTCCGCCCAGAACCGTTCGGCCTCGTCCTTGAACTCGAATCCAACCACGATGTCGTCGGCATAACGCACCACGATTACATCGCCGTGCGCACGCTTCTTACGCCATGCCTGAACCCAGAGATCGAAGACGTAGTGGAGGTAGATATTCGCCAGCAGCGGCGATGCACTGCCACCCTGCGGCGAGCCTGCCTCCGCGAACGTTCGCACTCCCTTTTCCAGCACGCCCGCGTTCAGCCATTTCTGGATGAGCCGCACGACGCGCCGGTCCGCTATCCGATGCTGGAGGAACCGGACCAGCCACTCATGCGACAGCCTATCGAAAAAGCTGCGCACGTCCAGATCCAGCACCCAGTTCACACGTCGCTCATGGAGTCCACAGTACAGGGCGTCCAGCGCTTTATGCTGGCTGCGTCCTGGCCGGAACCCATAAGAGAAGCCGAGGAAGTCGGTTTCGTAGATGGTGTTGAGTACTTCCACCGTCGCTCTTTGGACAAGCTTGTCTTCGAGCGCCGTGACGCCGAGCGGTCGCTGCCGCCCGTCCGCCTTCGGAATGTACACCCTACGCACCGGTTTCGCCCGGTACGCTCCGCGCTTCAGTCTATGGGAGAGGTTCTGGAGATTCTCCTCAAGGGCCTCGCCGTAGTGCCGCCACGTCTCACCGTCTACACCGGCCGCCGCGTGCCTCTTCAACTGCGAGTAGGCGAACCGCAGAGTGTCGATCCGGTAGATGTGATGCATCAGAGCGGTGAACTTTACATCCTTGTTCGATTTTGCCGTTTGTCGTATCTGCGCCAGCTCACTTGGCGCGTCTACCCGGCTCTGAGTCCGGAACGCGTTTTGCTGGCCCAGATTCCCCTTGGCCAGACCCCTTCCCTCCATCTCCTCCGCCACCGGTGTTCTGGTTTTGTTCGGAGACTTCCCCGGTACTATGGGTCTGTCCGACTTCCCGTGTTCGTTCATCATCGGCTTCCTGTCCTTGGACTTCCCGATGCGTCCCGAGAGCACTGGCCGCTCTCGGGAGAACCCGGGATCTCCCAACTTCCGTGCAAGATGTGTCCCTACGTGCCAGGGTCACAGACCGCGCAGGACTCCGGTGAAGCTCGCGTTTACGCTCCACCGGATGTTGCCTTCCGCGTCGTGTCAGGGCGTCGGCGTCCTGAAGTTAGGGGTATTTCGCGGCTCAATAACCTGGCCCGTAGTTCCTCCTGTCTACGCTTCGTATCCGGCCTTGCGACCGTGCCCGCATGACTCGGAGCCGGTGTGGCTTGCTAGGCCTTCACCGTACGACTCTTTCATTCGCTACATCTTGCCGGCTTGAGTGCGGTCTACATCGCGCTCCTGAAGGTGGTTGCTACTGCGTTCAAAGAACACGGTGCTTACGCATCGGGTTGGCGCTGCGACACGTCACCCCCAAATGGGATGCTGCCGGTAAACCGGCTTGAAATCTTAGGCGGGCGACGTGAACGCACTTTGAATCAGCAGTTTGGTAATGCGTGTATCCGGCGTGGCGACAATGCGTTTACGCGCGTAAACGCGCAGAGCACTCACAGCGCCCAATGTGTAAACGCACTGATAAACAAAGGCTTCCAGCATACCGACACTTGACGGTCAAAATCGCAGGGTGCAAGCTGTTTTCGAGGCGGGTTTCCCCATGAGCACTCCCCGCATCCCGGCTCCGTTGCAGTCTCCAGCCTCACCGCAGTGGCGAAGCGCGTCCGGTTCTCCGTGCCAAAACCATCGCAACCAGAGTAACGCCGGAAGAGCTGGCCGAGGTAGAAACTGCCGCCGAAGGCGCAGGGAAAACCGTGGCCGAATGGCTGCGCGAGTTGGCCCTGAAAGCCGCGCGGCAACGTCCGGCAGACCCTACCGAGTTGTTGCTGGCCGAGGTTTCGGCACTGCGCTACATGCTCCTGAATCTCTTTCACGCGACGGCCCAGGCGAACGCCGAGGGCAAGCATCTGCTGCCCGATTCCGTGGTCAAAATCCGTGACCAGGCCAACGTGCGGAAGCTGGCCGACGCCCGCAAACTTGCTCGCGGAGTTTCTGTCCCAGGAGGGACCGGACGGGGGCAAGCAGTGAGCCGCCCCATGCGTTTTCCGAGTCGGACGGGACGGCTGTTCTGGTTCCTTTTTTGGCTTGCGGTTGGCCCGCTTGTGCTCATCTTCCCGGCTTCGGCATGGCTCTACTGGACACTCGACGCCGCTGCAAAAGGTCTACCTCACGACCTATGCCGCCAGCTCCGTAGGGGCTAGGGATGCCGCACAGCGAGATGACGATCCGATGGGTGATGAAGACCGCGCCCAGTCGGAAGGCGATTCCTGCTTCCGCCGAGGATGTAGTCACCGGGCCCGGACCCGAAACTGCCCGTCAGCCTCTCGCCCAAAGCCATCGCGGAGGGCTGGCGTGGAGTGGCTTACAGCGCCCCGGAGAAAGTGCCCGCAGACGAGTCTCGCCAAGGGATTGCGGGACTATGTTTACGATGGCGTGAGCGTGTGGTGGTTGTTTGGCCGTCCGATGCTCAACAGCCTTGCCGTGCTGATGCTGCTCTATGTGCTCCGGCTCTGGATGAAGCAGGGTTTTGCGCGGAGTCGAGAGCAGGAAGAACGCCACGGACGCAGGACCAAAGGCCCGGAGCTGGCATCGTCTTTACGATGGCATAGAGCAAAGACAGACGGCATCCGTTTCCGTCTGCGCTTCGAGAATGCGCTTTTGCGGTGGCTTCCCTTCGGCCCAAGCTACTGCATCCCGAAGCGTCTTGAAGCCAGCCACATTCTGATGATGGGCGACACCGGCGCGGGTAAGTCGAACGCCATCCGGCAGCTTCTCCGTCAGGTGCGGGAGCGCGGAGAAACCGCCATCGTCTACGACCCGGCAATGGACTTTGTGAGCGAGTTTTACTCGCCCGCGCGTGGCGATTTGATTCTCAATCCGCTGGACCAGCGTTGCCCTTATTGGAGTCTTGGCAACGAGATCGACCGCGACGAAACAGCGGCGACGATTGCCGCCGCGTTCCTGCCTGAGAAGGAGTACGAGAAAGAGTTTTTTACCGATGGGCCGCGCCGGATATTGGCCCATCTGCTCAAGCGGCAGCCGCAGCCCAGGAACATTTTGAGCATGATGGCAGACCCCTCTCGAATCGAGTTTGCGGTAAAGGGAACGCCGCTCGCCGCGTTGCTTGATGCGGGAGCGCCCGCGCAGCGGGCGGGTGTGCTGGCGAGCTTAAACATGGTGGCGGACAGTCTGGAATTATTGCCGGAGTGGGAGCATACGAGGCCGACGTTTGCGACGGCAGAGTGGTACACGAGCCGGAAGCGTTGGATATTTCTGACTTCCACTCCTGCCTATCGCGCGAAGATTCTGCCGCTGCATTCCGTGTGGCTCGATTTATTCATCCTCCGCATGATGGGGTACTGCGAAGACCACGACGGCGAAGCCGGTATGGTTTGTGCTGGACGAGCTGGCAAGTCTTGAACAAACTGCCGCAGCTCCATACCGCCGTCACCGAAAATCGCAAGTACGGCAATCCTGTTGTGGTGGGTTTTCAGGGGCGCAGCCAGCTTGAAAAACGCTACGGCCAGGACGCCGAGGCCATGCTTTCGCAGCCCGCAACCAAGCTGTTTTTCAAGACCACCGAGCCACGCGCGGCCAAGTGGATTTCCGATGCTATCGGGGAAATTGAAGTCGAACGGTTGAAGGAATCGCGCAGCATGAGGCTGTTCGGCAGCAGGAAATCGTATGCGATGGAGATTGCGACCAAGCCGCTTGTCATGGCTTCGGAAATCTCCGGCCTTGAACCGTTGCATGGTTTCATTAAGCAGGAAAACAAGGTTGTTCCGGTTTACTTCCAGTTCGCAAGGAAGCACGGCGGAAAGCCGGAGTTCATTGAGCGCAAGTTGCCGGTTGTACCCAGGCCGTCACCACCGACGCCGCAGATAACAGCTTCCGTAGAGCAACCCAAACCATCGGCAGCGGTCCAGACCACGCTTCCACTTTTCGATGCGCCCATGCCGACCAGCCCACCGACAAACCCAAAGAGGCGTTCGTGTGGGATGAGTCCAAAGGGATTGAGTGAGGCGTCTAATAGAACCAGAGCGCACATGCTGACCATCTCCAAACCGCTCTCCGCTTCGCAGGTACGGACGTACCATGAGCGTGAGTTTGCGTCGGAGCGGCAGAACTATTGGAGCCGCGACCAGCAGGGGCATAGCGAGTGGCAAGGCAAGCTGGCCGAGCAGTGGGGCTTGAATGGCAGCGGTTGGCAATGAGCACTTCGCGCGTCTGACCGAAGGCCAGCATCCGCACACGGAAGCGCAGCTCGTTCGCCATCAGGTTTCAAAAACCTATGAGGGCAAGTTCGGCAAGGAAGTGACGAGCGTGGAGCATCGCGCCGGTTGGGATGCTACGTTCTCCGCGCCCAAGAGTGTTTCTCTCACCGCCCTTGTCGGCGGGGATGAGCGCGTAAGAGAGGCGCATCGGGAGAGCGTCCGCGTGGCGCTGAACGAGTTGGAGAAGTACACGCAGGCCCGCATCGGCAATGTCCATGCGCCCGGAGACGACCGGCAAATTCGTTGCGGCTACCTTCGAGCACGATACCGCGCGGCCTGTAGACGGCTACGCCGCGCCGCAGCTCCACACCCATGCTGTGATCTTCAACGTCACCGAACGCGACAACGGCCAAACACGCGCCTTGCAGCCGCAGGAGCTATTCGCGTCGCAGCGCGTTGCTACCAGCCTGTACCGTTCCGAGCTGGCGATGCGGTTGCAGGGGTTGGGCTATGAGCTGGAGCGCGGCAAGCATGGACAGCCGGAGATCAAGGGCTATACGAAAGAGTATCTGGAGGCCAGCAGCCCACGCCGGGAGCAGATCAAAGATCATCTCCGTGAGATGGGGATAGACGGAGCGGGAGCCGCGCAGGTTGCGGCGCACCGGACGCGGGACAGCAAGGAGCTGCTATCGCCGGAGCAGGTATTAGAGAGGCATCGGAATCTGGCCGCGCAGTATGGACATCAGGCCGACCGGGTTGTGGCCGAGGCGCGGGAACGTGGACAGCGCCACGTTCACGAACCCGCGCTGAATCGGAGCACAGTGGCCGCGCAGCAGGCCGTCACGTATGCCCGCGACCATCTCTTCGAGCGTTCCGCCGTGCTGGACCGGCGCGAACTTCTGGAAGCGGCGCTCAATCGCGGCATGGGGGAAACAACGTATGCCCACGTCCGGCAGGAGTTCGAGCAGCGGGCCGCGCGAGGCGAGTTTCGCACGGTCCATCATGCAGGCGCAGGACAGCAGTACACCACCGCTGCGATGCTTCGCATGGAACGCGAGATCGTCGCACGGATGCAGGAAGGCAATCAGCGCGGGATGAGCGACCCGATGCTGGTGGATGCGCGTATCCGTATTGCGACGGAAGACCGCCACCCGGAGCTGAATGCCTCGCAGCGTCAGGTGGTCAATGATGTTTTTCTCTCCCGCGAAAAGATAGTGGGTTTGGATGGCGTCGCTGGCGCGGGGAAGACAACGACGCTGGCCGTCATCCGTGAAGGCGCGGAGGCGCAAGGGTACAAGGTCGAAGGCTTCGCGCCCACGTCCCGCGCGGCGCAAAAGCTGGCCGATGCAGGCATGGAAACATCCACGCTGCAAAAGCATCTTGCGCGTGGACAGCAGCCGGACACCGGAGAGCGCCGCCTGTATGTGCTCGATGAATCCTCGCTTGCGTCCACCAAGCAGATGCACGAGTTTGTGAATCGCCTGCATCCCAACGACCGCGTGTTGCTGGTAGGCGATCGACGGCAGCATGAGGCAATCGAGGCCGGGCGTCCCTTCGCGCAGCTTCAGGACGCGGGCATGAAGACGGTGAAGCTCGATGAGATCGTCCGCCAGAAAAACCCGGAGTTGAAACAGGTGGTCGAGCAGCTTGCGCGGGGCGAGGTGCGCGAGGCCGTGCAGGGTTTGGAGCGGCAGGGCCGCGTCCATGAGATTGCAGGCCGCGAGGAACGCATCGCCGCCATAGCGAAGGAATATGCGAAGTCGCCGGAGGGTACGCTGGTTGTCTCTCCCGACAATCGCTCCCGCGTGGAGATCAACTGAGCGTATCCGTGCAGAGATGCAGGAGCGCGGCTCAGTCAGTAAAGACGAGCATCGCATTGAGGCGCTTGTGCCGCGCCAAGACCTCACCGGGCCGGAGCGCACATGGGCCGCGCGGTACGAGTTCAACGATGTAGTGCGCTACGCGCGCGCGTCGAAAGAGACTGGCATGGAGCGCGGCGAATACGCGCGGGTCAAGAGCGTTGATGCCGAGAAAAACCTGTTGACGGTGGTGCGGGCCGATGGCTCCGAGCTGACCTATGATCCTCGCCGGCAGCAGGGCGTGTCTGTGTATCGGGAAGAACCGCGCAGCTTCGCCGTGGGCGACCGCATCCAGTTCACCGCGCCAGCCAATGACTTGAAGATTGCCAACCGCGAATTAGGGACGGTCGAAGCCATCGGCCAGGATGGGCAGATGCGTCTTGAAGATGGACGGAGGCCGCGACGTGCAGCTCGATCCGCGCGAGCATCCGCATCTCGATCACGGCTATGCGGTGACGAGCCATTCCAGCCAGGGACAGACCGCCGAGCGCGTATTGATTCACGTCGATACCGAGCTGGCCGCGAAAGACCTGCTCAACAGCCGCATGGCTTACGTCGCCGTCTCGCGCGGCGCGGAGGACGCGCAGCTTTACACCAATGACCGTGCGAAGCTGCCGGAAGCATTAGGGCATGACGTGTCCCACGAGAGCGCCCACACGCCAGCGATAAAGCCGGAGCAATCCATCACGCCGCCGCAGCCGGAGATCGCGCCGGTCATCGAACACGGCATGGGCTTAGGACACAGCCTCTAAACTATGAATCGTCCCTGTAGAATGGTGTCTCGCGTTCAAGAAATGCACAGAAATCGAGAAATTGCCTGCACAGTTCCTACACAGCCAAAAACAGGCTATTTATCTCTCGATAAATCAGCAAGTTTCTAAAAATCTACTCACCCGCTCAGGATGACGCGGGTGTCCCACATCTCGCTTTTGAGATGTGGGTTGCTTCATCTCGCAAGAAATCCAGTTACGATCAAAAGCAATTGGCCGAAAGGACTCCGATGCAGGGCATGCAATGGCTGACCGGCGCGACCACCCAACAGAAGCGAGCCCTGCTGACCACGTCGCTTGGCTGGATGCTGGACAGCATGGACATGATGCTGTTTTCGCTGGTGCTTACCGATCTCCAGCGCGACCTGCACATGAGCAGCGCCACAGCGGGCCTGCTGATGTCGCTATCTCTAGTATCAGCGGCAGTCGGAGGAATCTTCTTCGGCTGGGTCGCGGACAAGGTCGGCAGAACCCACGCGCTCATCGCCAGCATGTTGATCTATTCCGTCTTCACCTTCTGCTGCGGACTGGCGCATTCCGTTCTGCAACTGGCGATCTTTCGCATTCTGCTTGGCCTGGGCATTGGCGGCGAGTGGGCTGCCGGCGGCGCGCTGGTTGCGGAAGTGTGGCCTGACGAACATCGCGGGAAAGCGATTGGCGTGGCGCAAGCCTCGTGGGCGGTGGGCTATGCGCTCGCAGGCGCGATCACGGCACTCATCCTGCCGCATTTCGGCTGGCGCGCTGTATTTTTCGTCGGCGTGTTTCCCGCACTCATTACGATATGGATTCGCCGCTACGTGAAAGAGCCGGAGATATGGCGTCAGAAGGCGGCGACGATGTCGTTGCGCGAAATTTTTCAGGGCAAGCTCGGCATCACCACATTGATCACCGCCTCCATGAATGCCGCTTCTCTCTTTGCCTGGTGGGGGCTATTCACCTGGATTCCGCGTTTCCTCTCCCTTCCCGTGGCACAAGGAGGCCGCGGCCTCAGCATTGTGCAGGCCTCGTCCTGGACAATCTTCATGCAGATCGGGACGTTCAGCGGCTATCTCGCCTTCGGTTATCTGGCGGACTATTTCGGACGCAAGCGCACTTACATTGCCTTTTTGCTGATAGCGGCGGTTCTGGTTCCGGTCTACGCACACGCGCCCGGAGCTCGCACGTTGCTGTTCCTTGGCCCGGTTGTGGGATTTTTCGGCACCGGATTCTTCAGCGGTTTCACCATCATTGCCAGCGAAGTCTTTCCGACTGCCGTGCGCGGCACGGCGATGGGCCTGGTCTACAACATTGGCCGATTTCTTGGAGCAGCCTCACCGTACATCATCGGCTTCGTTACAGAAAAGAGCGGCATCGTAATTGCACTGTCCTCCATTTCCATTGCGTTTCTGCTGGCTGCCATTATCGCAACCGCGTTGAAGGAATCGAAAAGTCACATGCTTACTTAGCGTCCCGAATGCAACATTGCTACTCTCACGGAAAGAACCTGGCGAAGGCGCTAGAATTGTGCCGTAGATGGCCTACTCCATGCACACTCCGGCTTTCCCGCTCTCCCAATTTGTGGGTTGCTTCTGGTATTGGGAAGGCACTCCACAGGCGCCTGCAAAGGAACGTCTGATGCCGATGGGGGAAGCCTGCATCATCTTGAACCTGCGCGATGACCATCTGCGCCTTTATGCCAATGACGACGTCGAACGTTTCGAAACCTACGGCCTGGCAATGCTCTCCGGCGCGCGCACTGCACCATTCGTCATCGACAACCAGCAGCAGGACCGCGTTTTCGGCATCCAGTTTCGCGCCGCCGGAACCTTCCCATTCTTTCGCATTCCAGCCGATGAGATTGCCGACCTGGCCGTGCCTCTGGATACTCTCTGGTACAGCGGCGCAGGCGAACTCCGCGAGCGCCTGCTAGCAGCCGCCAGCGCCGAATCCATGTTCCGGGTTGCCGAATCCGTGATGCTGGCGCAGGCGGCTCGCGCACTGCATCTGCATCCGGCGGTGAGTTTTGCTCTGGGTCGATTTTGCCGCGTTCCCCACAGCGAAACGGTCGCGGAGGTCACGGATCGGCTCGGCCTGAGCCAGCGGCATTTTATTCAGATTTTTCGCGATCAGGTGGGTCTCACGCCCAAAGCGTTGTGTCGGGTCCGGCGTTTTCAGTACGTATTGCGATCTGTGCATAAGGCGCCGGAAGTGGACTGGGTGCAAATCGCCCTGGAAAGCGGCTATTACGATCAGGCCCACTTCATCCACGACTTTCGTTCGTTCTCAGGTCTGACGCCAACCCAGTATTGGGAAAGTAGAACACTGCACCTGAACCATGTCCCGATTCCACAATAGGTCAAATTTTTACAATCCAGCAGGTGCGCTTCGGGAAGAAAATAGACCGTACTGGAGGAAACGACCATGGCAGTGAAACCTATTCCTGACGGCTATCACAGCGTTCAGCCCTATTTGATGATCGATGGCGCAGCGAAGGCGATCGAATTTTACAAGAAGGCATTCGGCGCGACCGAACGCCTGTGCATGAAGCAGAAGGATGGCAGAGTTGGCCATGCCGAGATCGAAATCGGCGATTCGTGCATCATGATGGCGGATGAAAATGCGGCGATTCACGCCTTTGCTCCGTCCCATTACGGCGGATCGCCCGTTTCGCTGCTGCTCTACACGCAAGATTGCGATGCAATGTATAAGCGGGCGCTTGCCGCGGGCGCGAAATCCGACCGTGAACCCGCCGATCAGTTTTACGGCGATCGCATGGCAGGCGTGGTCGATCCCTTCGGATATAAATGGTTCATCGCCACCCACATCAAAGATGTATCGAAGGAAGAGTTGGAGAAACCGCACTAGGATGGACTGACCGCAAGCGAATCGAACGGGAACCTGCTGACACGGCAAACAGCAGATTCCCGGCTTCGCTCCGAGAGACAAAATCCTTCTGGAAGTCGCTGCTACACCGCAAGCTTTCTTTTTCGTCCGGAATTTTCGAAATACTCTTCGATTTCTTCCAGCGTCTTCCCTTTCGTCTCCGGCAAGAAGAACGTAACAACAAGGAAATAGCCCACCGTACATCCGGCGAATAGAAAGAAGATCGTAGAGTAGCCGTACTTGCTGACGACCGGCAGAAAGATGCCGGCGAGAATCGTTGACACCATCTGATTCAACACCAACGCGATACTCATTCCGTTCGATCGAATACGCGTCGGCATCAGCTCCGATAAAGCGATCCAGACGCACACGCCCGGCCCCAGCGCATAAAACGTCATGAACAGATATAGGCCAACGGCGACCAGCCAGCCATGCCCTGTGCCCGGAACAGTCCCGATGTAAGCCCGTTGAATCTTCAGTGGCGCAGTGCGTGCAGCGTTCAAATTGGCAAATGGATTTTTGAAGAATGCCTCAACCTTCCCGGTCGGCACGCAGCTGGCGCGCGTGATATGGATCGGCGCTGTTCCCGGCTCGTCGGAGCGGACGAAGGTGGTTGCGGCGGTATAGCCTCCGTACGAATAAATGACCGCGAGCGATGCGCGGTCCGCCTGAATTTTGCTCCCCGCGTTCCCGTGCGCGGCAAGGAGCTGTTGCGCCTCCGCGGGATCGAAACGCAATGTGAGCGTCTGGTCGGGCTGAATCATCGATGCCACGGCTCGGCGGCAATTCACGTTGACGCCTTCCGTTTTCAAAAATATTAGCCCGACCGCCAACATGGACGCGATGATCCCGGCGGTTCCAAGCATGAAGAGAAACTTGCGCCCTTTTTTATCCACCAGCGTGATGCCGATGACCGTCATGGAAAAATTGACAAACGTAAAGATGACGTAGCCCCAGTGCGCGCTCACGTCTGACAGTCCGCTTTGCAGCAGAATGCCGGTGTTATACGCGATCAACGAGTTGACGCCGGTTGCCTGGTTGAACAGCAGAATGGCACACGCGAGCAGAAACGGAATCACATATTTCCGGCGCAGCAGAGAATCCTTGATGGCTTTGCCGGAACCGGTCGGCGGCGGCGAAAAAGCGGCTCGGGCAGTCTCTTCCATCTCCCGCAGTTCGATATGCGCTTGCTCCGCACTTCGCGAGCGAAGGAGCGCCGCGTGCGCACGTTCTTTTTTTCCGCGCTTGAATAACCAGCGCGGAGATTCCGCCAAAAACAGGCTGCCAATCACGAATAAAACGCCGGGCGGAAGCGAGACCCAAAAAATGCGCCGCCACGCCTGATTCTTGAACGAAAAAATTGTCGCGGCGTTGGCGAGCTTCTCCACGTCCGCGACGCGGTAGCTGTAATAAATCCCAATCAGCGCCGCTGCCACGATGCCGAGTGTCAGAAGCCATTGGAAGATCCCGGTGCCCTTGCCGCGATTCGATGCGGGCAGGCATTCGGCAAGATAGAGCGGCACCACCACGCCGATAAATCCGCCGCTGATGCCCTGCAAGAGCCGCCCGAAAAATAGCGGCCCATAGCCGTGCGAGAGCGCAATGATAGGGATGCTGGCAACAAAAGTGATGCCGCTGAGGGTCATCAGCGGTTTGCGGCCCATCCAGTCGGCGAACTGGCCGGCGACCAGGGTCGAGATCACGCTGCCCAGCAGCACCGCCGCGACAATGATAGAAAGCTGGCCGGCATTCAGATGGGAAGTGGCTTCCAGATACGGCAGTGCGCCGCCGATGATGCCGACATCTACGCCATACAGCAGGCCGCCCAGCCCGGCGACGAGCAAAAGAAAATGGTTGTAGCGAAACTTCTCGCCGGACGCGACAGAGGAAGACATATGCATAGGATCAATAGGAATCGTACAAGATTCCCAGCAGCGGCGGCGGCTAAGTTTCCGGCACTGCCGCCTTAAGCCTCACCGCTCGCTACTCTTTCCCTCGCTACTCTTTCCCTCGTTATTCTTTCCCTCGTTATTCTTTCCACGTCAGGCTGCGGATTCCAGGCAGCGCGCGCAGTTGCTCGATCGCGGTCGGCGTTGCAGGAACGCGCGATGCGGAGGCTTTCCATTTCAAGCCGCAGTCGATGCGCGTAAGCTGGGCAGCCGGTTCGTATACCGCCGTCCAGCCAGTGATCGTCCAATCAGCGGCGAGCAGGTGCCGGCGAATATCGGCTTCGCTCGACTCGCCCGCGGAGAATGTCAGGCAAAGCGAGCCCCGATATTGGCGAGTGATATAGCGTTCCACGAACTTCAGCGCCCAGAGAATAATGAACGCGAGGATCGAAGCGGCGATGCCAAGGTACAGATTGCCGCCGCCGAACAGCAGGCCGAGCACTGTGACGAACCAGATCGTGGCCGCCGTGGTCACCCCGCTGATGCCTCCGCCGCGCTTGATGATGACGCCAGCGCCAATGAAGCCGATGCCGGAGAGAATGCCGAGCGGTAGCCGCATCAGGTCCATTACGACAAAGGAACTTGGCGGTTTTCCAGCAACCAGCAGCAGCAGGTTCACCTGCAGCATCGCCAGCGTCGCTGCCAGGCAGACCAGCATCGTGGTGCGGATGCCGGCGGGATGACCGTGCTCATCGCGATTCAGCCCGATGATGAAGCTGGCAATCGAGGCCAGCGCCAGGCGCAGCGCGATCTGTTCCCAGGTCAGGTGCAGGGGCATGTCGGTCCCTCTTGGAATCTACGGTAAGCCGCCTTCAAAGTTCTTGCTTTTCGCCGGGGGCGGCTGCCGCTACCCACCTCAGATGCTCGTTCGATGGCGTGAGATAGAATGCTCAGTCAGCTAAGAGTAACGAGAACCACTCCGTCAAATATGCTTCAACCGGCGATGAAGGTGAAGAGAAAATGATCCAACGATGGAATCGATTGTGCAGATCTTCCGCAGCATTCGCAGCATTGGCCGCGCTCCTCACCGCTCCCGGCGTTGCCGCCAAGGTGGCGAACCACACTGCCAATGCACCGGTGGACAAAGTATTCTCCGATCTGCAAAAGCCCGGCTCGCCAGGCTGCGCGCTGGGCGTATATCGCAACGGACAGATTATCTACTCAAAAGGATACGGTCTCGCCAGCGTGGAACTGAACGCTCCGATCGCTCCGGACAGCGTTTTCGACATCGGCTCGACATCCAAACAATTCACCGCTGCCAGCATTCTGCTACTGGAACAGCAGGGCAAGCTCTCGCTCAATGACGACGTGCGCAAGTACATTCCGGAGCTGCCGGATTACGGCCATAAAATCACAATCCTCAACCTGCTGAACCACACCAGCGGACTGCGCGATTACTTGGAACTCCTGTTCTTCTCCGGCGTCAACATCGATAGCGTCACCACGGATGAAGACGCGCTCGCGCTGGTCGCTCGTCAGAAAAACTTGAATTTCACGCCCGGAACGAAGTTCCTCTATAGCAACACGGGTTTTTTCCTGCTCTCTCTCATCGTGAAGCGCGTCTCCGGAATGACGCTGGAAAAGTTTGCGCTGCAAAATATTTTCCAGCCGCTCGCAATGACGCACACCACCTTCCGCGACGATCACACCATGCTGATTCCCCATCGTGCGCTCGCTTATGATCCAGCGAGTGCAGGTGGCTACAAGCTGAACGTTTCTTATTTCGAACAAACCGGCGATGGGGCCGTCCACACCTCCGTGCAGGACCTGGTGAAATGGGACGAAAATTTCTACTCCGGACAAGTGGGCGGAAAACGCCTCCCCGCGGAGATGCAGGTACAGGGCACGCTGAACAATGGAAAGAAGTTGGATTATGCCAAGGCATTGTTCATAGGAGAGTATCGCGGGCTGCGCACGGTGCGGCATGGCGGCGCCTGGGGCGGCTATCGAGCGGAACTGTTGCGCTTCCCCGATCAACACTTCTCCGTCGCTTGCCTGTGTAACCTGTCAAATGCCAATCCGGAAAGACGCGCGGAGAAGGTCGCCGACGCCTATCTCGGCACATTGATGACTCCCGCAAAACCGGAGGCATCCACCGGCAAGAACGCAAACACGCCAGCCGGCGCGACCCTGACGTCGCAGCAGATGGCAAACGTAGTCGGAATGTACCGCAATGCGGACAATGGCGACATCGCCCGCGTGTCCTCGAAAGATGGCAAGCTCGAATGGGAGATATTCGGCAGGAAATTCGGACTGCGCGCCCTCAGCCCAACCGAGTTCCTGCCCGTCAAATTTCCTCTGGAGAGCACGCTGACCTTTGATCTGAACGCGAACCATTCCGTCAGCGATTTGAAAGTCGGCGGCGACAAAGAGATCGCGGCGACGTACCAAAAGGTCGCCGAGTTTCTGCCTTCGCCCGCTGAAATAGCGGCATTTGCGGGTGACTACTATAGCGAGGAGCTCGGGGTCATCTATCGGCTCAAAGTTCAGGACGGCAAGCTGTCGCTGGTGGCGATCTCGCAGCCGAACGGCATTCCGCGCACCGGCTTGCCGATGCCGAATCCAATGCGCCCCACTGTCCGCGATGAATTTGAACTAAGCAGCCTGGGATTGCGAGCGCATTTCCTCAAAGACGCGAACCACGACGCGATCGGATTCGATCTCCAGGAAGCCCGTGCCGGCGGCGTTTTATTCCTGCGAACCGACGTACTGCAAAAGCATTAAGGAATTCCGACGGAATCTTTTGCAGCTACCGGTTAGGAGTCTTTATTCTTCTGGGAGATTGTTGCAGGGGCTGCGCTACCGGATGGCACCGATCCGCAATAATCCGCTCCGAGGCTAACTTTTCAAATTAGCCCACTACCCTGGGTGATGGCAATTGCAAGACTGCTGCCAAGGAGTCTCTGCTTCAAAAGACCTACGACTGAAAGGCCCGAAGAGAAGTAGTATGTTGACATGAAAAATCTCGCATTCCTTTCTGTTCTACCTTTTCTGTTCTGCGTTTCTCTCACCTTCGGACAAAAAATGGATGTGAAGATCATCCAACGCAAAAACGCACAAACGAATTACGACTATGTTGTTCTGGGGCAATCCTTCTCGACCTCAAACGGGAATGTGAATTGCAACGCCTATGGAAATACAGCAAGCTGCTCTGGCTCAAGCACAACCAACGGATACAATACTCCAGCGCGCGCAGTCTCCTTTAGCGTCATGGGTGCAACTTACTCGCTCTTGTTACCAGACGGTCGCGTAGTAGTAGTGAATTGTGCAAGCAAATTTAAGGAGCGCATGGCCGGGCGTGAAGGAAACCATAGAAGTTGTCATATGCCGCTCGTGGACGATATTCAGGCTGATTTCAAGGGAAAGAACGCCAAATTGTCTTGGGTGGTTAGTCTGGATGGAAAAAAGAGAGAATCCGAAACCTATTCAATTCTGGCGGTGCTGCCGAAACGATAGATTCCCGCTATCCTTGCGTTAAAGTGCATACTTCCGCGTAACCCAGCCACGCACTCTTAGGCTTCCACACGCGAAGCGAATGGCGGTCTGTTCTGGGCGGGGAACGGGCCTTTGCAGCAGATCGAAAATTTGCCCGGCGAAGTCTCTTCAACTTCGAAATTGGAAATCACATGAAATGCTCCATCCAAGGACTGAATCGTAACGCCGCCCCTGTTCAGGCCGAGACATTCAATCTCCGCTTCTTCTGTGGAATTCCAATACATCGACTTCTCCTGGTGCGAATCGAAAGCAAAATCGTTCCTTAGATTTTCTTCGTTACCGGCTCGAATAAAAGATTGGATATACGCTTTCATCGCAACTACCCCTGACATGATTGTTGAGACAATTTTAGCAGCAACGCAATGTTAGAACACTACCCGCTCTCCGACCCAACTTGACAGCCTTCCCCACGTCCGCTAGTCTGCAAGGCAGGTTATGAATCTTTCTCTCCAGGCCATGTGTACCTCGATGCGAATGCCAATTGGCGTTTGCGGGACGCTGTGTTTGGAGATGCGAATGTTTCGGTAACACCCCTCACCTCCGAAAGAATCAGTCACCCGCGGCGCACAGCCTGCGGGTTTTTCGTTTTTGCGCCAGGAATTCTAAAAATCAGCAATTTCGCAGCATCAGGAGAACACAAATGTCAGACGCGACCCCGAATTACCGGCCCGCTACTCTTTCCGTCCACGCCGGCCAGACCGCCGATCCCACCACCGGCTCGCGCGCCGTGCCGATTTACCAGACAACCAGCTACGTCTTTGAGAACGCCGATCACGCCGCCTCGCTTTTCGGCCTGCAGCAGTTCGGCAACATCTACACCCGCTTGATGAATCCGACCACGGACGTCCTGGAAAAGCGCGTCGCGGCGCTCGAAGGCGGCGTGGCCGCGCTGGCGACGGCCTCCGGCCAGGCCGCGGAAACCCTGACGATTCTGACCCTGGCCAGCGCGGGGGATGAAATCGTCTCGACCACCTCCCTCTATGGCGGCACCTACAATCTGTTCCATTACACGCTGCCCAAGCTGGGAATTAAGGTCCGCTTTGTCGATGCCGACGATTTCGCCGGCATGGAAAAAGCCATCAACGACAAGACCCGAGCGGTGTACACGGAATCGCTGGGCAATCCCAAGCTGGATGTGGTCGATCTGGAAAAGCTGGCCTCAATCGCGCACAAACACGGTATTCCGCTGATCGTGGACAACACGGTTCCTTCGCCCATCCTTTGTCGGCCGATCGATTGGGGCGCGGACATTGTGGTCCATTCCGCAACGAAATTTCTCGGCGGTCACGGCAACAGCATTGCAGGCGTCATCGTTGATGGCGGCAAATTCGACTGGGCCAAGTCCGGCCGCTTCAAAGACTTCGTTGAGCCGGACCCTTCCTACCACGGGCTTTCCTACACCGGCGCGTTCGGCAATCTTGCATTTATTTTGAAGGCGCGCGTGCAGGGCCTGCGCGATACCGGCGCCTGTCTGTCTCCGTTCAATGCGTTTCTGGTTCTGCAGGGAATTGAGACGCTGCACCTGCGCATGGAGCGGCACTCGGAAAACGCGCTGGCGGTGGCGAAGTTTCTCGACGGCCATTCCGGCGTGGAATGGGTCAACTATCCCGGCCTGGCCAGCAGCAAGTACAACGCCCGCGCCAAAAAATATCTGCCGAAGGGTTCCAGCTCCATCGTGACCTTCGGAATTCGCGGCGGCTACGATGCCGGCAAGGAGTTCATCGATTCGCTGGAGTTGTTCAGCCTGCTGGCGAACATCGGCGATTCGAAATCTCTGGTGATCCATCCCGCGTCCACCACGCATCAGCAACTGAGCAGCGAAGAGCAATCATCCACCGGGGTCGAGCCGAACCTGATTCGTCTTTCGGTAGGCATTGAAGATGTTGCCGACCTGACTGCCGATCTGGAACAGGCATTCGCCAAGGTCGGGGCATCCAAACAAGTGCCGGTAACGGCATAGAGGCGGTCCGCGATGACGAAACCATCCTTGCAACCGGATTTTGAGGGCGATTTCCCGCTGGAGAACGGCGCGCCGTTTGCGCTCGAGTCGGGCGCGAATCTGCCGAACGCTTCGTTGCATTACGCCGTTTACGGCAAGCTCAACGAGGCGCGGGATAACGCCATCCTGGTCTGTCATGCGCTCACCGGTTCGGCGCGCGTGGCGGACTGGTGGCCGGATCTGTTCCGTGATGGCCATCCGCTCGATGTCGAAAAACATTGCGTCATTGGAATCAACGTGCTGGGTTCCTGCTACGGCTCGACCGGGCCGAAGTCGGTGAATCCGGCTACGAACAAACCGTATGGCGCCGATTTTCCCGTGGTCAGCATTCGCGATATTGTGCGGGCGCAGGCGCAGTTGATCGAGCATCTCGGCATTCCTCAATTGCGCGCGGTGCTTGGCGGTTCGATCGGCGGCATGCAGGCGTTGCGGTGGGCAGTCGATTATCCGGAGCGCGTGGCCGGCTGCTTCGCTGTGGGCGCGGCGCCGCTTTCCGCGATGGGACTGGCGCTGAATCATCTGCAGCGGGAAATCATCCGCCTCGATCCTGCGTGGAATGCGGGAAACTACCAGGCTGAAAATCCGCCGGCACGAGGACTTGCGCTGGCGCGTGCGCTGGCGGTCTGCACCTACAAATCGCCGGCGCTGTTTACGGAACGTTTCGCTCGCAATCCGGATCGCTCCGGAGGCGATCCGCTGCAGTCGCACGCGGCGGCTTATGATGTGGCCGGATATCTCGAATATCAGGGACGAATCTTCAACCAGCGTTTTGATGCCAACAGCTATTTAGTGATCTCTCGCGCAATGGACACATTCGACCTGTCGCGCGGATATCTCAGTGAGGCGGACGCTCTGCGGCGGATTCGCGCGCGGGTGCTGGTGGTGGCGATTTCTTCCGACTGGCTCTTTCCCGCAGCGGAAGTCCACGCGCTTGCCGAGCGCATGCGCAACGCGGACGCGGTCTGCAACTATATTGAGTTGCATTCGGACCATGGGCATGATGCGTTCTTGGCCGAGGCCGCGAATATCCGACCGCTGATTGAATATATTGTGCGGAGCGGCGCGCCCCGGCTGCGCGAAGAGTTCGCCGCCTGCCCCGCGTGAAGGCTGCACATCGCGAGCAGCGTCGCTGGCCGATGTATTCTTGTCGGATGAACTCCGCATGCGTCGAAACAGAGAGGCTTTTCTTGCGGCCGTGGCGGGACAGCGATCTCGCGCCGTTTGCCAAAATGAATGCGGACCCGCGTGTGCGCCGGTTTTTTTCTTCACTGCTCACGCATAAGGAGAGCGACGCCTCCGTAGAGCACTTTCGCCAATCCTATGAGCGGGAGGGCTTCTGCTTTTTCGCGGCGGAATTGCGCGCGACAGAAGAATTCATCGGCTTCATTGGAATCGAAAGGATGTCGTTTCCATTGCCCCGTGTGCCTCGCGGCGCCGTGGAGATTGGATGGCGATTGACGCCTGAAGTCTGGGGCCACGGGCTGGCAACCGAAGGAGCACGCGCGGTGCTGGAATTTGCGTTTCGCAAGGTCCGCCTGCCCGAGGTGGTGGCGATCGCGGTGCCTGCAAATCTGCCGTCACGCCGCGTCATGGAAAAGCTCGGAATGACGCATGACCCCCGGGACGACTTCGACCACCCGAAGCTGGCAGATGGACATCCCCTGCAACGGCACGTGCTATACCGCGTGCAGACGGCTGGACTGACCGCTGCCACGTAAAGCAACCTTGACATTTGTTTTTATCCGATGTAAAGTTTCCTTGTCTTCAGTCGCGGACACTTCTTGCATCCCGGAGAGCGAAATGAAACCTCAACCCTACTACGCGCGCCTAAGTCTTTTGGCTTTCATGCTTCTCCTCGTCAGCAGATATTTTCCTGCCCAGCCATGGCATGTTGTGCTTCAATCCACCGGCATCGGGGTATTGATCTGGGCGGTGGTCCTGCTGTACCTGCGAAAAACTGGCAAATCCAATTGGAATGGACCGAACTGGGGAAGGAAGTTGCGCGAATCTCCCAGGTTGAAGCGCGTGCTGATGCTCGTACCGGCCCTCTGCGCCGCCTGGATTCCAATACTCTTTCTGCTGAACAGGAGATGGGGCCTCAGCGACGGACAGCTTGGATTTTTGTGCGGCGTACCGCTTGGCATCTCTTTGGTAGTGCTGGTGACAATCAAATCCAAAGGAAGAAGAAGCGGATGCATGCCGGAAGAAACTGTGCCGACGCAACAAAGCGGCACGAACTGAATCGCGCCGCTTTCAATTGCATAAGCTAAATGAATCCTTACTTGGCGGGATCGCTGGGTGGCCCCTGTTCGTCCGGGTTCTCCATCGCCTTGTCGATTTCGGCGCGGCGTTTGGCACGAGCTTCGGCGCGCTTCTCGCGCTTCTCTTCGAGAATCTTTTCGACGCCCAACATCTCGATGAACGCAGTCTCGGCGCCGTCGCCCTTTTGAAAGCCGCTGCGCACGATGCGGAGATAGCCGCCTTCGCGGTCTCCATACCGAGGCGCGACAGTTTCAAACAAGCGGGCAACAGCCTCGCGCGTTTGCAGATAGGCCAGCGCCTGACGCCGCGCAGACAGATCTCCCCGCTTGCCCAGCGTAATCATTTTCTCGACGTGCGGGCGAGCGGCCTTGGCCTTGGTAACGGTTGTCTCGACGCGGTCCTCAAGAATAATGGAAGTCACCAGGTTGCGCAGCATGGCGCGGCGATGGCTGGTGTTTCTTCCGAGCTTGGTTCCTGCTTTGCGATGACGCATGGCGAATCTCTCTTTTTATGTGTCAATCTATGCTGCGATTCGTATATCGACCGCATCGGTTAGTGGAATTCCAGGCCTCAAAATCGAGACCTGGGCATCCATGTTTCGCTTACTGAATCTAGAAGTTCTCCGGCTCTTCCTGCGGCGCGAGAAGATCGGCGTCGAAATCTTCATCCTCCTCGTCGTCATCCTCGTCGCGGTGACCGATACTGCTCAGCACAGCCGCCGGCAGAATGCTGGTCGGTCCCGGAACCGGGTTGCCGCTCTCGTCAATGCGCATGCCGAGTGAAAGGCCCATCTGCGCCAGCATTTCCTTGATCTCGTTCAGGGACTTGCGGCCGAAGTTCTTGGTCTTCAGCATCTCGGCTTCTGTCTTCTGGATCAGTTCTCCGATGGTCTGGATACCGGCGTTCTTCAGACAGTTGTAGCTGCGAACGGAAAGCTCCAACTCCTCGACCGAGCGATTCAGGTTTTCATTGCGGATCAGCGGCTCATGAGCACCTGCAGCAGCATCCGCTTCCAGCTCTTCCTCAAAGTTGATGAAGATGCTCATGTGGTCCTTCAGCAGCTTGGCCGCCAGACCGATAGCATCGACGGGAAGCACGGAACCGTTGGTCCAGACTTCGATCGTCAGCTTGTCATAGTCGGTGATCTGGCCCAGACGGGCCGCTTCGACCGAGTAGTTCACCTTACGCACCGGCGAGTGAACAGAATCGACAGGAATGAAGCCTATGCCCAGGTCCGCATCGAAATTCTTGTCGGCGGAAATGTAGCTGCGTCCGCGCTTCAGACGCATCTCCATGTCCAGCTTGCCGCCCTCGCTTACGGTGGCGATGTAAACGTCTTTGTCGAGAATCTCCACGTCGCTGTCGGCTTCAATCATGCCGGAGGTGACGATGCCCGGCTTGTCGGCACGCAGGTAAATGGCCTTCGGGCCTTCGCCGTTCAGCTTGAATGGGACCTGCTTCAGGTTCAGAATGATGTCCGTCGCGTCCTCGACAACGCCGGGAATCGACTGGAACTCATGCAGCACGCCTTCAATGTGAACAGCGGTAACCGCCGCGCCTTCGACGGAGGACAGCAGAACGCGCCGCAGCGCGTTGCCGATGGTTGTGCCAAAGCCGCGCTCGAATGGCTGCGCGCTGAACTTGCCGTATTTTTCGGTGAGCGACTCAAGATCGACGGAGAGACGTTTCGGTTTTTGAAATCCACGCCATAACATAATGAAATTGCCTTTACTTTCCGCACAGCAAACGTCGCGAAGCATTCTGCAACGGCCGCGCTTGTTCTCCTGGGTTGGAATAGGTTGCGGTTTGAGTGATTGCCGCAGGCCGCGCTTTGAGCGCCGCCGGCGGCCGGATAGTTCTCTACTTGCTGTACAGCTCCCTTACTTGCTGTACAACTCCCTTACTTGCTGTACAACTCCCTTACTTGCTATACAACTCAACGATGAGCTGCTCGTTCACCGGCAGATGGATGTCCTCGCGCTTCGGCAGTGCCAGGACTTTGCCGCTGAGGTTCTCTCGGTCAATGGATAGCCACTGCGGCTGCGCGCCCTGTCCGCTGTATTGCCTGGCGACTTCAAACACCGGCAGAGATTTTGCGGCCTCTCGAACACGAATCTCATCGCCGACGCTGACTTGATACGAAGGAATGTTCACCTTCCGTCCGTTCACTTCCACATGCCCGTGGCGGACGATCTGGCGCGCCTGGCGGCGGGAAATCGCGAAGCCCAGGCGGAGAGCGACGCTGTCCAGACGGCGTTCCAGTTGTTGGAGCAACAGTTCGCCGGTGACTCCAGGCGCCGCATTGGCCTTTTCGTAATACGCGCGAAACTGGCTCTCCAGCGTAAAGTACATGCGCTTGGCTTTTTGTTTTTCGCGCAGTTGCAGCCCATAGCCGACGATCTTCGCCTTGCGGTCGCGCCCGTGCTGGCCGGGGGCGAAGTTGCGCTTCTCAATCGCGCACTTGTCGGAAAAGCAGCGGGGGCCTTTCAGAAAAAGCTTAATGCCTTCACGACGGCAAAGGCGGCAGACAGGTCCGGTATAACGTGCCACAAAGTTCTCCTGGGTTCAGAGGCCGACCGGTTTACAGGCTATGCCCTTCGTCCCGGTCCGCAAGCGTTCAGGTGGTCGAGCGGGAAATCCCGCAACAGCCACAGTCTATTAGTTTACATCCTTTTTGCCGTAAACTGCCCGCATTTACACGCGGCGGCGCTTGGGCGGACGGCACCCATTGTGCGGCACCGGCGTCACGTCGCGAATGGTGCGAACCTCAATTCCCGCGGAAGCCAGCGCGCGAATCGCGGACTCGCGTCCCGATCCCGGACCGCTAACTCGAACATCGACCGAGCGCATGCCATGTTCGCGCGCCTGGCTGGCTGCATTCGATGCCGCCTGCTGTGCGGCGAACGGAGTGCCTTTGCGCGATCCGCGAAAGCCGAGCGAACCGGAGCTTTTCCAGGAAACCGTGTTGCCCTGGCCATCCGTAATGGTCACGATGGTGTTGTTGAACGAAGCCTGAATGTAAACCACGCCATAAGGAACATGCTTCCGTTCGCGCTTTTTGAATTTCTTGTTCTTCGCGGCCTTTCCGGCAGCGCCCGCTTGTGCTTTTGCCATTAGGTCTTCGCCGTCGCTTTCTTCCTGCTGGTGACTGTTCCCTTGCGCGGACCCTTGCGGGTGCGTGCATTGGTATGGGTGCGCTGACCGCGCACGGGAAGGTTGCGGCGGTGCCGCAGACCGCGATAGCTTTGGATTTCAATCAGCCGCTTGATGTGCATCGAGACATCCTTGCGCAGATCGCCTTCAATCTGGCCTTCGTCCTCAATCACCTGGCGGATGCGATTGACCTCGTCCTCGCTCAGATCCTGAACCTTGCGGAACGCATCCACGTCCGCGGCTTTCAGGATTTTGGCGGCACGAGAGTCGCCGATTCCGAAAATGTACGTCAGCGCGATTCTTGCCTGCTTGTTGCGCGGCAGATCGACGCCTGCAATACGTGCCATGAAATTTCCTCGCTCTAGCTTGCTCCGCCGGAAGTCCGTCGAAGCGGTTATGCCATCGGACCAAAATGCCTAAATGGCTGTTCGCAGAATTCGCCCAGGTTCCTCGCAAGCCTTGACTTCGGCTAACTAGCCCGGACGGATTCCGGCACTTCAGCGAAAAGGCCTTAGCCCTGGCGCTGTTTATGCTTTGTGTTTTCGCAGATCACACGCACCACCCCGCGGCGGTGGATGACCTTGCACTTGTCGCAGATCTTCTTTACTGATGCACGAACCTTCATCGCTTCCTTCTCTCTTCCAAAATCGCGGCGCTACTTATAGCGGTAGACAATGCGCCCGCGGTTCAGATCGTACGGGCTCAACTCCACCGCAACCTTGTCGCCGGGCAGGATGCGGATGAAGTTCTTCCGCATTTTTCCCGAGACGTGCGCCAGCACCTGATGCTTATTTTCCAGTTCCACGCGGAACATGGCATTCGGCAACGTTTCCACAACCGTCGCCATGACTTCAATCGCGTCTTCTTTCGACAATCGCTGCTCCAGCTCCGGCCTCTGCACGACAGGCCATCGCATTCAAAAAAATGTTTGCCGCGCGGCGTAAACCTACGCGGTCAGGACCTCGGCGCCCTCGGCCCGGACCGCGACCGTGTGTTCAAAGTGCGCGCTCAGGCTGCCGTCCACCGTGACCGCGGTCCAGCCGTCTTCCAGCACGCGAACTTTGGGCTCGCCGGCGTTCACCATCGGCTCGATCGCGAGCACCATCCCCTCGCGAAGTTTAATTCCCTGCCCGCGCTGCCCGAAATTAGGAATCTGCGGCTCCTCATGCATCTGCGTGCCGATGCCGTGGCCGACAAAATCCCGCACGATGCTGAATCCCGCGGCTTCCGCTACTTCCTGCACTGCTGCTCCCACATCTCCCAGCGTCGCTCCAACCTTCACCGCGCCGATGGCCGCTTCCAGAGAGCGCTCCGTGGCCGCAAGCAGCGAGCTCGCGCTTTCAGAAATCTTTCCCACCGGCAGCGTAATGGCCGAGTCGGAATAGTAGCCGTCGATGATCAACCCGCAATCGATCGAGACGACATCGCCTTCCTTTAAGACCCGCTTTGCTGATGGAATCCCATGCACCACTTCACTGTTGACCGAGGTGCAGAGCACGCACGGATATCCGCGATAGCCCTTGAACGCCGGAGTTGCTCCCGCAGAAGCGATTTTGGCCTCGGCAATTTTTTCAAGGTCCATCGTCGTCATGCCGGGCGCGATGCTGTCGCGCAATGCATCCAGCACGCCGCGCAATGCCGCTCCGCTGCGCCGCATCTTCTTAATTTCTTTCGGAGATCGGATCACAATCGCCATACGGACTAACTCCGAAGACGCACAATCGCGTCCATCACCGATCGAGTGACTTCCTCAACCGATTGCTCTCCATCGACTTCCGCAAATCTTCCCAATTCCCGGTAGTGGGCGACCACGGGCGCCGTCAGCGCTTCATGCATCCGTAGCCGTTCGGAAGCAACTTGTTCCGTGTCGTCGGCCCGCTGCGCCAATGGGGTCCCATCCACGTCGCAAAGCTCGTCATTCTTCGGCGGGTGGGAATAGATGTTGTAAATTCGGCCGCAGACAGGGCAATTGCGGCGACCGGTAAGGCGGCGCAAAAGACTAGTATAGCTAACCTCAACATTTACAGCAACGACCGGCAGTGTTCCCTGGCGCCGGCTTAACTGCTCATCCAGCCAAATGGCCTGGGACAGGGTACGGGGAAATCCATCCAGCACATAGCCGTTTCCGGTGTCCGGCTGCTCCAGCCGTTCGAGCACCATTGCCTGCACCAGCTCGTCGGGAACCAGTTGGCCGGAATCCATGATCCGGCGAATCTCCTGGCCAAGCGGAGATGCGCTTTTTACGGGATCTTTCCGTATTTCGCGCAGCAGATCGCCGGTCGATATCTGCGGAATCGACCAGCCCACCATTAGAATTTTGGCCTGCGTGCCCTTGCCGGCGCCAGGAGCGCCGAGCAAAAGGATGGGCCCCGGCGCAACCAGTCTTCGCACTGTTGTATTCGACTCCGCTCGCATCTCCACCACTGGCACTACCAGGACCGCCTGCCGCGAATGCGGCCGCTTTTGCCGGAGAAGCCTTCATAATGGCGCATGATCAAGTGCGCTTCCACCTTATTGATCGTATCCATCGCCACTCCAACGACGATCAGCAGGGACGTGCCGCCAAAGTAGAAGTTGACTCCCAGACCGTTCGTGACCCAGGTGGGCAGTCTGTCGAAGAATCCGCCAACCCCGGGTAGATGATTCAGGTGGATGCCGCTGATCATAAATTGCGGAATCAGCGAAACAACGATTAGATACAGGCCGCCCACCAGCGTGATACGGGTCAGAATGTCGTTGACGTAATCGGCCGTGCGCTTGCCGGGCCGAATGCCGGGAATGAACCCGCCGTACTTGCGCATGTTGTCGGCAATATCGTCGGGCCGAAAGATAATGGAGATGTAGAAATAGGCAAAGAACAGAATGGCAACGCAATAAAGCAACTCGTACATCGGTTCGCCGACGTTCAGCGCGTCAAAAATAGGACGGAAGAAGCGGCTGTTCTGGAAGAACGCCATGTGCTGCACCAGCAGCGGCGCGGACAGAATCGACGCGGCGAAAATGACCGGCATAACACCGCCGGCGTTCACCCGCAAGGGCAGGTGCGTGGATTGGCCGCCCATGAGCCGCCGGCCGACAATCCGCTTGGCGTACTGGACAGGGATGCGCCGCTCACTGCGCTCCACAAACACAATAAACGCAACCACCACCAGCATGATGAACAGCAGTATCAGGATGGCGGGGATGGTGAATCCGCCCCACGCCTGCGTTTGAACCTTCTGATACAAATCCTGAATGCCTGCCGGGATGCCGACAACGATGCCGGCAAAGATCAACAAACTCATGCCCTCGCCGATGCCGCGATCCGTAATCTGCTCGCCCAGCCACATCACAAAGGTTGCGCCCGTCGTCAATGTCAACACCGTCATCAGTACAAAACCCGGCCCGGGATTGGTGACGTATGGCACGCTGCTCGAACCATGAACCAGCGTCAACGCGATTGCGAAAGATTGAACGATCGCGAGCGCCACCGTCATATATCGTGTCCACTGCGTGATCTTCTTGCGGCCCATGTCGCCTTCTTTTTGCAGGCGAGCCAGCGGCTCATAGACGACCGTGAGCAGCTCGAAAATAATGGCCGCAGTGATATACGGCATGATGCCGAGCGCGAAGACCGTCAGCTTGCGCAGGTTGCCGCCGCTGAACATGTCGATCAAGCCGAGCGAACTGCCGCTGTTCTGCGCGAAGAACTGTTCCAGCAGCTTGGTATTCACTCCAGGCGTAGGAATATGCGAACCCAGCCGGTAAATGGCGAGGATGAACAACGTGAACAGGACCCGCTTGCGCAGGTCCGGGATACGGAAGATGTTCGCAAATTTTTCCAGCATGAAACTCCTGCTACTCTCTCGCCAGGCTTCTCAAGCCCGCCATTTGCCGCCCACCGTGAAGCCCAAATTACTCGCCGATCAGCACTGCTTTGCCGCCGGCCTTTTCGATCTTTTCCTGCGCGGATTTCGAGAACTTGTGCGCATGCACCGTGACGGCGATCGTCAAGTCTCCGACGCCAAGCACCTTCACCAGCGCATTGCGCTTGCGCACCAGATGCAATGCCACCATCTTTTCATAAGTGAGTTCGCCCTGACCCAGTTCCGGGCCTATCTCGGCAATACGATCCAGATTCAGCACGGTATATTCCGTGCGAAAAATATTGGTGAATCCGCGCTTGGGCAGGCGGCGGTGCAGCGGCATCTGGCCGCCCTCAAAACCGCGCATCAGGCTGGAACCGGAACGCGATCCCTGGCCTTTATGGCCGCGGGTCGACGTCTTCCCCATACCCGAGCCCATGCCGCGCCCAACGCGCTTCTTGTTGGAGTTTGCGTTCTTCGGTGCTCTTAAACTCGATAAATTCATACTTTCCATCCTTGACCGTGCAGCTTTCGCCGCGCAACTACTTCATTGCTTCACAGAAAAATGATCGCCCTTCTCATCTGCTATTCGACAATGCGAACCAGATGCGGCACCGTTTTCACCATCCCGCGGATGGAAGGCGTATCCTCGCGTTCGACAATCTGCCGCAGGCGGGTAAATCCCAATCCTTTGATGACCTTCTTGTGCTTTTCCGGCGTGCAGATCGCGGACTTGTAGTACTCGATCCGAATCTTCGCCTGCGTGTCCTTGTTCGTCATAATTACAACTCCTCTACCGACTTGCCGCGCAGAGCCGCCACATCCCGCTTATCGCGCAACTGCCCCAGGGCGTCAAACGTGGCCCGGACAACATTGTGCGGATTGGCCGATCCCAGGCTCTTGGTCAGCACGTTTTGAATTCCTACCGAGGTCATAATGGCCCGCACCGCGCCCCCCGCAATGACCCCCGTGCCTTCCGGCGCCGGCTTCAGCAGCACGTTGCCGGAACCGAAGCGCCCCAACACCTGGTGCGGAATCGTGGTGTCCGTCATGTTCACGCGCACCAGATGCTTCTTCGCCGCTTCGATGCCCTTGCGGATCGCCTGCGGAACTTCCTTGGCCTTGCCGGAACCGAAACCCACAACCCCCGCCGACGCATCTCCCACCACCACCAGCGCCGCGAAGGACATATTTTTGCCGCCCTTGACGACCTTGGTCACGCGGTTGATTGAGACCACCTGGTCCTTCAGGTTGAATTGCCCGGCTTCCAGCTTTTTCTTGATGATTGCCATTCCGTCCGTTTTCCTTTCAGACCCTCAACTAAATTTGCCATCCCGAGCGAAACCGGGGTCCCCGACGCGCACTTTTGCGCGTTGGGGTCGGAAGTCGAGGGACCTGCTTTTCTTTGTTCAACGCCGAAGCAAATCCAGCCTAGAACTCTAATCCACCTTCGCGCGCGGCATCCGCGAGTGCCTGGATGCGCCCGTGATACAAATATCCACCGCGGTCGAAGACCACCTTCTTGATCCCTTTTTCCTTCGCCTTCTCAGCGATCAGCTTGCCGACTTCCTTCGCTGCCGCAACATTGCCGCCGGTCTTCAACTTGCCGGAGACGCTCGATGCCGATGCCAGCGTGGTGCCCGTCTGGTCGTCGATCAGTTGCGTATAAATCTGGTTCAGCGAGCGATAGACGTTCAGGCGCGGCCGCTCTGCAGTTCCCTGCATCTTGCGGCGAATGCGCGCATGCACTCGCTGCCGATTGTTGTTCCTTAAAAGTTGCGGAATCATTGTGCTTCCTTCCTAAAAGCGGAGACGCCCCGCGCCCCCGTTCGGTATTCGGTTACTTGGCGCCCGTCTTGCCGGCCTTCTTCTTCAGCTTCTCGTCGGAGTAACGCACGCCCTTGTTCTTGTAAGGATCCGGCTTGCGCAGCGAGCGCATATCCGCCGCCACCTGGCCGACCTTCTGCCGGTCGATTCCACTGATGCTCAACCGCGTCTGCTTGGCGTCGATGGCGACCGCAATGCCAGTGGGCAGCGGGAACTCAATCGGATGCGAATACCCCAGCGTGAAAACGACGGTGTTCTTACCCTTCAGCTCTGCGCGATAGCCGATGCCGACGATGTCCAAGTCGCGCGTCCAACCCTGCGTCACGCCATGCACGGCATTGGCAATCAGCGCGCGAGTCAACCCGTGGATTGCCGCCTGGGAATCGTCCTTGCGAACGACATGCAGATGGCCATCTTTTTCTTCAAAGCTCAGACCGCCGGGAATCTCCTGCTGCACTTTTCCCTTCGGCCCTTCGACTACGACCGTATTTCCCTGCACGGTGTACTTCACACCTTTGGAGAGCGGGATCGGTTGTTTTCCAATACGTGACATTGCATTCTCTCTCTAAGTAATTCTGTCATCCCGACCGAAGTCCGCCGCAGCGAACGAAGCGGAGGGACCTGCGTTTCGATCGGATCCGCACATCCCTAAAATTCCAAGGAACGAGAACCTTCTTACCAAACCTCGCACAACAACTCGCCGCCAACGCCTTCGCGGCGCGCCTGACGGCCGGTCATCACACCTTTGGGCGTGGTGATGATGCTGATGCCCAATCCGCCCTGCACCCGCCGGATTTCATCGCGATGCACGTATACGCGGCATCCGGGATGGGACACGCGGTTCAATCCGCGAATGGCCGCCTGGTTGTTGGTGTCGTACTTCAGATAGACCCGCAGCAGGCGCTTGCTGTTCTCTTCCGTCGCCTTGTAGTTGCTGATGTAGCCCTCTTCCTTCAGAATACGGGCGATTTCCAGCTTCAGCTTGGAGGCGGGAATATCGAGCTTTGCGTGGCGCGAATGAATGGCATTGCGCAGCCGCGCCAACAAATCGGATACTGGATCGCTTACACTCATCGGTTCTCCTTCATTCCCCGTTCGCTCCAATAAGGAGAACCAGCGGGAATGTTGCTGCGCCTGGATTCAAATTCCAGTACGCAAGTAAATTTCAAAAACCTTCGCCGGCCGCGCAGGCCTACCAGGACGACTTCACCACTCCAGGGATTTCTCCCTTCAATGCCAGGCTGCGGAAGCACAGGCGGCAAATGCCAAACTTGCGCAGAAAAGCCCGCGGGCGGCCGCACAGATTGCAACGATTATGCTGCCGCGATGAAAACTTCGGCTTACGCTTGTCTTTCACTCTCTTTGCAGTGGTTGCCATCTAAATTCTTCTCGTCCTCTCGCCTTGTTTCTAGGCCGTCTGCCGGAACGGCATGCCGAAGTGTTGCAGCAGCGCCCGTGCCTGTTGATCGTCTTTCGCCGTCGTCACGATGGTGACGTTCATGCCCTTCAATTTATCGACCCGCGAATAATCGATCTCCGGAAAAATCAACTGATCGCGCACGCCCAGCGTGTAGTTGCCGCGACCGTCGAAGCTCTTCGTCGAAACACCCTTGAAGTCGCGCACGCGCGGCAGCGCCGTCGAGATCAGCCGGTCCAGAAACTCGTACATCTTCTCGCCGCGCAGTGTGACCATCGCCCCGATCGGCATGCCTTCGCGAACCTTGAAGGCGGCAATCGACTTCTTCGCGCGAGTGACGACAGGCTTCTGCCCGGCGATCAGACCCAGATCGGTCATCAAAGGGTCCATCACTTTAACGTTCTGCGTCGCTTCTCCGAGGCCCATGTTCAGGACGATCTTCTCCAGGCGCGGCACCGCCATTGTGTTATTCAGCCCCAACTCCTTCAGGAGCGCCGGCTTGATTTCCTTCACGTACTTGTCCTTCAATCTGGCTGCCATAGTTGTTCCCTTACTTCTTGCTCTCCAGCGTCTGACCGCACTTGCGGCAGACGCGTACTTTGGTATCGCCTTCGAATTTGAAACCGACCCGGACGGGCCCGCAATTGCCGCAGACCAGCATCACGTTGGAAACCTGAATCGGGTTTTCCTGCTCGGCGATGCCGCCCTTGATATTGCGTTGCGGATTCGGCTTCACCGTTTTGGTGACCATCATCACGTGTTCGACCAGCAGGCGATTTTCGTCCCGCATTACGCGCAATACCCTGCCGCGCTTGCCCTTGTCTTTGCCCGCGATTACCTGCACCGTATCGTTGCGGCGAATCTTCAATCCCGACATAATTCCTGTCTCACTTCCTCTTTGCTTCCTGACTCAGTTCGCAATCGCGCCTTGACTACAAAACTTCCGGCGCCAGCGAAACAATCTTCAAAAACTTTTTCTCGCGCAACTCGCGCGCTACCGGACCAAAGACGCGTGTACCCACCGGCTCGCCCGTTTCGTTGATCAGCACAGCGGCATTCTGATCGAAGCGGATATAGGTTCCGTCCCGGCGGCGATATTCTTTGCGCGTCCGCACAATGACCGCCTTGACGACCTTGCCCTTTTTCACCTGGCCGTCCGGCGAAGCTTCCTTCACCGCAGCCGTGACGACATCGCCGAGGCCGGCCTTGCGCCCCGTCGATCCGCCGAGCGGCAGAATCACCTGCAGCTTGCGCGCACCGGAGTTGTCGGCCACCGCCAGCATCGTTCTCATTTGTACGGCCATATTCGTCTCCTAAATAGTGCCTGCCGTTACGAGCGTTCGGGTGCCCCAGGTGCGCGAAGCTCACCTGGGTTCGGCCCTTACCTCTACACCGCCTGCGGAATACTCTCTTCCACCTGCGCCAGATTTGAGCGGCGCACAATCTCTTCCAGTTGCCAGCGTTTCAATTTGCTAAGCGGACGGGTCTCGCGGATGCGAACCACATCACCGACGCGCGCCGTCTTGTGCTCATCGTGCGCGTAGAACTTTTTCGTCGTGCGCATCGTCCGCAGATACTTGGGGTGCGCTTTCCGCATCTCGACCGCAACCACGATCGTCTTCTGCATCTTGGTCGAGACCACTTCGCCGACTTTTTCATTACGGTGGGAAACAGCCGGAGCCGCACCCGCCGCCGATCCAGCGGCATTTTCATTGGTCGATTTCTTCACGGTGTCCTTCATCGCTTAGCCGCCGCCCTTCTTCGCATTCGCCCGGCCGCGCTTGGCCGCTTTGACCTTCGTCCTGCCGGCCGTCTTCGTCTTGCCTGCGGTTCTGGATGTCTTCTTCGAGGTCTTCTTCGCAGTCTTCCGGGAGGATTGTTTCGACCTGGCTCCCTTGGACGCGGACCTTGACTTCGCCGCCTTTTTTGTCTTTCGCGGCGCCGGTTTCGATTTCGTTTCCGTTGCGTTCGCCGGAGCTGCAATGCCCAACTCCCGCTGCCGCTCGACCGTCTGCATGCGCGCGATGTCTTTTTTCAGTTCGCGCAGCTTCTTCAGGCCTTCATTCTGTCCCATGCGCATCTGGAAACGCAGACGGAATACCTGCTCCGCCGCCTGGTGCAGGTGTTGCGCCAGCTCTTCATGATCCAGATTTACGACCTTGTCCATTTCCATGATTCAACCCTTCCAATTCAGCCCGTCGTCAGCCCGCCGTCTGTGCCGCTGTTACTTCTCGACAACTGCAACCACAGCGTCGTGTCGCGCAACAAATAGCGTCTTCACCGGCAGCTTGTGGGAGGCCAGCCGCATCGCTTCCTGCGCCACTTCACGGCTGACGCCTTCCATTTCGAACAGAATCTTGCCCGGCCGCACCACGGCAACCCAGTGGTCGAGTGGCCCCTTGCCGGAACCCATACGGACTTCCGCCGGCTTTTTGGTGATCGGCTTGTCCGGGAACAGCCGCAGCCAGATCTTTCCGCCGCGCTTGATGAAACGCGTCATGGCTACGCGGCTGGCTTCAATCTGCCGGTCGGTGATGTGCGCGTGGTCGAGCGTCTTCAGACCGAAATCTCCAAACGCAAGCTCCGATCCGCGCCAGGCTTTCCCCCGGTTGCGGCCTTTCTGCTGCTTGCGAAACTTCACCTTCTTCGGCATCAACATAAGAGCAATCCTTCTAACCTAAACTTGCACCGGGTGCCCCAGGTCTCGCCTTTTGAGACCTGGGATTGGTTCCCGTTAAAAAATGCTCGAACCCACCTGCGGCTCGCGCTTCTTCTGCTGGTAAATATCTCCGCGATAGACCCACGCCTTCACTCCGATAATTCCGTAGGTCGTATGCGCCTCGGCAAATCCATAGTCGATGTCCGCGCGCAGCGTGTGTAGCGGCAAACGTCCCTGCAAATACCATTCAGAGCGCGCGATCTCGGCTCCGTTCAAACGTCCGCCCACCCGCACCTTGATGCCGCGGCAGCCGAAGCGCAGCGCCGAATCGACCGACTTCCGCATGGCGCGCCGAAAACTCACGCGCTTCTCCAGCTGCAGCGCAATGTTCTCCGCCACCAGTTGCGCATCCAGCTCCGGCTTGTTCACTTCCAGAATGTCGACAAAAACCTCGCGGTTCGAGCGCTTCTGCAGGTCCGTCTTGAGCTTCTCAATCTCCGCGCCCTTGCGGCCGATGATGATGCCCGGACGCGCCGTGCGAATGATGATGCGCAGCTTGTTCCCCGGACGCTCAATTTCAATCGAGCTGACGCCGGCGGACTTCAGCTTCTCTTTCAGTTCGCGGCGCAACAGTACATCTTCGACCAGCAAGCGATCGTAGCCCCGATCGACAAACCAGCGCGACTTCCACGGCTTGTTCACTCCCAGCCGAAACCCGTAAGGGTGGACTTTCTGACCCATAATGAATCCTTCCCTGATGAATCCTTCCCTCTTCGCTTACTTCGCTGCCTTTTTAGCAGCCGTTTTCTTCTTAGCCGCGGGCTTTTTCGCAGCCCGCTTGGCAGGCTGCGCTTTCTTTGCTGCTGCCTTACCGGCCGGCTTCTTCTTTGCCTTGGTATCTTCGACTTCTGCACCAACAGTTTTTGCAAGCGCCGGACGCTTCTTTTCCGCCACCGTAATCAGAATCATCGAGATGCGACGCTGATAACGGAATGCACGCCCCATCGGCGCCGGACGAATCCGCTTCAACCTCGGCCCTTCATTCGCTACGGCCGTCTTGACATACAAATTGTCCACGTCGAGATCGGTCCCTCGCTCTTCGCTCAGATAATTGGCATTTTCCAAAGCGGAGCGCAAAACCTTCTCGACCAGCGGGGCGACCCGCTTCTTGGTGAACGCCACCGTCTGCAGCGCGTCTTCCACGCGCCGACCCTTGATCAGGTCCAGCACCAGCTTCGCCTTCTGCGGCGAAACCCGCTGAAACTTCGCTTCCGCCCTGAATTCCTGTGCCTCGTATTGCATCTTGCGTTATGCCTTTCCCGCCGCTTAGGTGCCCACTGTTACCTGGGTTTCGTCGCCGTCTCGGCCGCCTTCGCGGAGTGGCCCTTGAACGTTCGCGTCGCCGCAAATTCACCCAGCTTGTGACCGACCATGTTTTCCGTCACGTAAACCGGAATGAACTTTCTGCCGTTATGCACCGCAATTGTGTGCCCAACCATCTCCGGAAAAATCGTGGATCGGCGCGACCAGGTACGGACCACCTTCTTGTCGTTGGCCTTGTTCATCGTCTCGATCTTTACAATCAAATGCGTATCGATGAACGGTCCCTTTTTTGTCGAACGTGCCATTGCTTCTCCTTCAGATCTCGGCTGCTATTTCTTCCCGGCTGTTATTTCTTCTTCGGGCGGCCGACGATCATCGCGTCCGTCCGCTTGTTGTTGCGCGTCTTGTATCCCCGCGTCGGCTGCCCCCACGGGGTGACCGGATGGCGTCCTCCGGAGGTCTTGCCTTCGCCGCCTCCGTGCGGATGGTCGACCGGGTTCATCGACACGCCGCGGTTTGCCGGACGGATGCCGAGCCAACGGTTGCGACCAGCTTTGCCGATGGAAATATTTTCATGGTCCGTATTGCCCACCTGTCCGATCGTTGCCATGCAATCCACCAGCACCTTGCGCGTTTCGCCGGACGGCAGCTTCAGCAGGGCGTAATCGTCTTCCTTAGCTACCAACTGTGCGGCCGATCCCGCGGATCGAACCATCTGTGCGCCTTTGCCGGGCCGCAGCTCCACATTGTGCACCGTGGTGCCGGCTGGGATGTTACGCAAAGGCAACGCATTGCCGACTAAAATGTCGGCTTCTTCGCCGCTCATGATTGCCTGGCCTACTTCCAGACCGATCGGCTGCAGAATGTAGCGCTTTTCCCCGTCCGCATAGTGAATCAGCGCGATGCGCGCGGAGCGGTTGGGATCGTATTCAATCGTCGCGACGCGCCCCGGCACGCCGGACTTGTCCCGCTTGAAATCGATCAACCGCAGCTTCCGCTTATGGCCGCCGCCATGATGGCGCATCGTCAGGTCCCCCGAGTTGCGGCGTCCCCCGGTACGTTTCCGGGGCGCAGTCAGCGGCTTGTGGGGACGATCCGTCGTCAGGTCGCTGTTGACAACCGTGGACGTAAAGCGCAGTGACGGAGTGAGCGGTCGGTATGTTTTGATCGGCATCGGTTCTTCTCTTTAGCGCCGGAAAATCAAGAAATCTCCGGCATTCGGTTCCATCGAAATTTTCTTCACTTCATAATCGCGTTTGCGACCCGCGACGGTTACAAATTGGCGCCCGCCGCTTACAAATTAGCGCTGCGGCCTATAAATTGGCGCTGCGGCCTATAAATTGGCGCCGCGGCCTATAAGTTATTGATGTACTCCGGCATCTTCTGTCCCGCCCGCAGGCGTACATACGCCTTTTTCCAGTCCGAACGATAGCCGCTGAAACGGCCGCGTTTGCGCTCTTTGCCAACAAAATTGGCCGTGCGCACCGCCTGAACCTTCACCTTGAACAAGGCCTCGACCGCCTGCTTTACTTCCGTCTTGGTGGCTGCCGTGGCAACCTCAAAGACCAGCGTGGCCTCGGTTTCCTTCGCGCCAAGTCCCTTTTCCGTGATCACCGGACGCCGAATGATCTGATAGAGCTCCGCCATTACGCCACCTCCGTCGCGGTCACCGGCTTGCGTTTCGAGACCGTCTTCTTAAGCGATTCCTGCAACTGCTCGATCGCCGCACGGGAGAAAATTGCGCGCTCACAGCGCAACAAATCGTAGGGATGCACCTCGTTGCCCAGAACCAGTTCCACGTTGCCTAGATTGCGTGCGCCGAGAATCAAAGTGCGGCTCAACGTGGTGCCGCTTTCCACCAGCAGCGCGGTTTTCTTTGCTTCCAGCGTGTTCAGCGCCGCGCGATAGAGCTTGGTCTTTGGCTCCTTCAGTTCCAGCGAGTCGACGACTGTCAGATTTCCGTTCGCCAGCTTCGCCGCAATTGCCGCGCGCAATGCGCCCAGCGTCTTCTTGCGCGGGAAAGCATAATCGTAGGAACGCGGCTGCGGCCCATGCACCGTGCCGCCATGCCGCCACAGAGGAGAACGGATCGACGCGACGCGCGCGCGGCCGGTACCTTTTTGCTTCCACAGCTTCTTGCCGGAACCGGAGACCAGCTTGCGGTTCTTGGTCGCATGCGTGCCCTGCCGCAGAGCGGCGCGGTAATGCTTCACCGCCTCCCACAGCAACGCCTCATTCACCTGGGCCGGACCGAAAACTTCGTCGGCCAGCTCCAGATCTCCGACTTTTTTTCCGCTTAGATCGACTACATCCACGTTTGCCATTGTTTTCTCGTTAGCTCTTAGCTTGTAGCTAGCGGCTAAAAGCTGCTTTATTTCTTCTTCCCGGCTGAAGCCTTCTTCGAAGCCTTCAGACGGATCGACCGTGCCTGCGCCCGAAAATCCGCGACGCTCGCGGGGCGGCTGCTTGGCCTTGGTGATCAGCAGGTATCCTTCCTTGTGTCCGGGCACCGCGCCTTCCACCATCAATAGATTCTCGTCCGTGTCGATGCCGCGAATGCGAAGGTTCCGTACCGTCACACCGTCCACGCCGTAGTGGCCCGGCATTCTTTGCCCGGGAAATACGCGCGACGGGAAGGAAGACGCGCCGATCGAACCCTGCACCTGAAACATGTGTCCGTGCGATTTGGGGCCGCCGCCAAAATCGTGGCGGCGAACGACACCCGCAAATCCACGTCCCTTGCTGGTGCCGCGCACATCCACAAACTTTTCGTCCGCGAAGATATCGACCAGGACCTTATCTCCAGCCTTAAGCGCCTTCGCGCCATCGCCGTCCGCCGCCGGTTGAGTCGCTTCCACAGGCACTTCGCGCAGCACCCGCACGGGAGGAACATTGCTCTTGTTGAAGTGTCCCGCCATCGGCTTATTGATCTTTGAACTCTTCACAAACTCAATCAGACCGATTTGCGCGGCGTCATAGCCATCCTTGGCCTGGGTCTTCAACTGCGTAATGACGCACGGCCCGACTTGCAGAACCGTAATCGGGTGGACTTCACCCTTCTCGTCGTACACCTGCGTCATACCGATCTTTTTTCCCAGAATTCCTGCAACCGCCATCTTTTTCTCCCCTCATCATGCGCCGATTGCATCAACGCACTGCCGGTGTTTTGCGCCCGAAGGGCGGTATGCCCGGACGGCCAGTCCCGGCCAGTCCTATTTCTCGAAGGCTTTGATTTCGACATCGACGCCGGCAGGCAAATCGAGGCGCATCAGCGCATCCACCGTCTGCTGGGTCGGCTCCAGAATGTCGATCAGCCGCTTGTGCGTGCGAATCTCAAATGCCTCGCGCGACTTCTTATCCACGTGGGGCGACCGCAGCACGCAATACTTGTTCTTCACGGTCGGCAAGGGAATTGGCCCCGCCACCTGCGCGCCCGTACGTTTGGCCGTGTCCACAATCTCGCCGGTCGAAGTATCCAGCACGCGATAGTCATACGCCTTCAGGCGAATGCGAATTCTTTGTCCAACCATGATTGATCTCTTCTTCCTTCGTAACGCATGCAACGCGGGTGCCCCAGGTCTCGCTTCTGAGACCTGGGTTCTTCCGCCTACTTCAGAATCTCGGCAATGGCGCCGGCGCCGACGGTGCCTGCCGCCCTCGCGGATGGCAAACCGCAGGCCCTTCTCCATGGCCACCGGCGTAATCAGCTCGATCTCGAGCGCCACATTGTCGCCCGGCATCACCATCTCCGTGCCTTCCGGCAGCTTGGCCACTCCGGTCACGTCCGTCGTCCGGAAGTAGAACTGCGGCCGGTAGCCGTTGAAGAACGGCGTATGCCGCCCGCCCTCTTCCTTGCTCAACACGTAAATCTCCGCCTTGAACTTGGTGTGCGGCGTAATCGAGCCGGGCTTGGCCAGCACCATCCCCCGCTCCACATCTTCCTTCGGAATGCCGCGCAGCAGCAGCCCGGCATTGTCGCCCGCCAGACCTTCGTCCAGCTGCTTCTTGAACATCTCGACGCCCGGTCACAACCGTCTTTCTGGTCTCGCGGAAGCCGACAATCTCCGTCTCCTCGCCCACCTTCACCTTGCCGCGCTCAATACGTCCCGTCACCACCGTGCCTCGGCCCGAGATCGAGAAGATATCTTCAATCGGCATCAGGAACGGCTGGTCGATGGCCCGCGCGGGCAGCGGCACGCTCTTGTCGACCGCCTCCATCAGCTCGTCGATCTTGGCTTCCCACTGCGCCTCGCCATTCAGCGCACCCGAGCGCCGAGCCCCGAATCACCGGCACATCGTCGCCCGGAAACTGGTACTTGCTCAGCAGCTCGCGCACTTCCATCTCCACCAGGTCGATCAGCTCCGGATCGTCCACCGCATCGCACTTGTTCAGAAACACCACGATGTACGGCACTCCCACCTGCCGCGCCAGCAGCACGTGCTCCTTGGTCTGCGGCATCGGCCCGTCGGTCGCCGCAACGACCAGAATCGCCGCCGTCCATCTGCGCCGCGCCGGTGATCATGTTCTTGATGTAGTCGGCGTGGCCCGGGCAGTCGACGTGCGCATAGTGCCGGTTCTTGGTCTCGTACTCGACGTGCGCGGTCGCGATCGTGATCCCGCGCTCCCGCTCTTCCGGCGCGTTGTCGATCGTGTCGAAGGAACGGAACTTGATGTTCGGGTTGTGCTTCGACAGCACCTTCGTGATCGCCGCCGTCAGCGTCGTCTTGCCATGATCGATGTGCCCGATCGTCCCTACATTCACGTGCGGCTTCGACCGGTCAAACTTTTCCTTCGCCATTTCTCAGCTTCTCCTTCCGTTCGGTTTCTTGAGTTCGGTTTCGTATCGGCAGCGCACCTTCAGCCGCCGAAAAAAATTAAGCCTTGCTTTGACTCCGCCCGACAATTTCATCGCTCACCGCGCGCGGCGCTTCCTCATACCGCGAAAAATGCATGGTATAAGTCGCGCGCCCCTGCGTAGACGAACGCATATGCGTCGCATAGTTGAACATTTCCTTGAGCGGCACACTCGCCTTGACCACCTGCGACCCGCCCGAATGCTCGACATTTTCGATCCGTCCGCGGCGCGAGTTCAGATCGCCGATGATCGTTCCCATAAACTCCTCGGGGACCACTACCGACACCGCCATCACCGGTTCCAGCAGCACGGGATTCGCCTTGCGCGCCGCTTCCTTGATGGCCAGCGAGCCGGCAATCTTGAACGCCATTTCATTGGAATCCACATCGTGATAGCTGCCGTCATAAAGCGAGACCTTAATATCGACCATCGGGAAGCCGGCCAGCACGCCGCCTTCCAGCGCCTCGCGGATGCCCATGTCGATCGGCTTGATGTACTCCTTGGGAATCGTGCCGCCCTTAATGTCGTTCGAAAACTCGTAGCCCAGCCCCGGATTCGGCTCCACCTTGATCTTGCAATGTCCGTAGTTGCCCGAACCGCCCGTCTGCCGGATGTACTTACCTTCCGCATCGGAGGGCTTGCGAATCGTCTCGCGGTACGCCACCTGCGGCGTGCCCAACATTCGCCTCGACCTTGTACTCGCGCTTCATGCGATCGACGAGAATTTCCAGATGCAGTTCGCCCATGCCGGAGATGATCGTCTGACCGGACTCCTGATCGGTCCGCACCTTAAAGGTAGGATCTTCCTGCGCCAGCTTGCCCAGCGCCATGCCCATCTTTTCCTGGTCGGTCTTGGTCTTCGGCTCGACCGCGACGGAAATAACCGGATCCGGGAAAGTAATCGATTCCAGCACGATCGGGTGCTTTTCCGTGCAGATGGTGTCGCCGGTAATCAGCGTCTTCAATCCAACGCAGGCGCAAATGTCGCCCGCATAGATTTCGCTGATCTCTTCGCGCTTGTTGGCGTGCATCTTCAAAAGACGCCCAATGCGCTCCGTCCTGCCGGTGCGCGGATTCAGCACCGTATCGCCGGTCTTCAAGCCGCCGGAATAGAGCCGGATGAAAATCAACTGGCCGACAAACGGATCGGTCATGATCTTGAAGCCCAGCGCGGCAAACGGAGCATTGTCGTCGGGCTTGCAGAGAATCTTCTCTTCCATGTTGTCCGGATTCGAGCCTTCCATGGGAGGAATATCGAGCGGACTGGGCAGGTAATCGACGACCGCATCGAGCAGCGTCTGCACGCCCTTGTTCTTGAAAGAACTGCCGCAGAGCACCGGGAACAACTGCATCCCGATGGTGGCGCGGCGCAGCGCCTCGCGCAGTTCGGCGGGAGTGGGCGTTTCGCCTTCCAAAAACTTGTGCAGCATGCCGTCGTCAGTCTCGGCGACCGATTCGATCAACTGCATGCGGAAGGCCTCCGCCTTCTTCATCAGCTCGGCGGGGATCGCCTCCACATCGTACTTCGCGCCCATGGTCTCGTCGTGCCACAAAATGGCGCGCATCTCGATCAGATCGACTACGCCCTTGAACTTCGCTTCCTGACCAATCGGAATCTGAATCGCGACAGGCCGTGCGTTCAGGCGCTTGCGGATGGTGTCGATGGCATGCTCAAAGTCTGCGCCCGCCTTGTCCATCTTATTGATGAAGCACACGCGCGGAACGGAATACTTGTCGGCCTGACGCCACACCGTCTCCGACTGCGGCTCGACACCGTGCACGGCGTCGAACACCGCGACCGCGCCGTCCAGCACGCGCAGACTGCGCTCCACTTCCGCCGTGAAATCGACGTGGCCCGGCGTATCGATAATGTTGATGCGAATGTCGCGCCAGGAACAGGTCGTCGCGGCGGACGTGATCGTAATGCCGCGCTCCTGCTCCTGCTCCATCCAGTCCATCGTCGCCGTGCCTTCATGCACTTCGCCGATGCGATGGGTGATGCCGGTATAAAAAAGGATGCGCTCCGTCGTCGTCGTCTTCCCGGCGTCGATGTGCGCCATGATTCCGATGTTGCGGCAACGATTTAACGGTATTTGACGAGGCACAGTCGAATCTCACTTCGCGGGACTTCCCGCAGGTTGCTGTTTACAAAATTGTCATCCCGAGCGAAATCCTTGCACAGCAAGGATGCAGTCGAGGGACCTGCTTTTTCTGCGCGCTACCAGCGATAATGCGCGAAGGCCTTGTTGGCCTCGGCCATGCGGTGCACGTCTTCCTTCTTTTTCATTGCTGCGCCACGGCCATTGGCGGCGTCCAGCAGCTCATTCGTCAACTTGTCGACCATGCCCTTTTCGCCACGCGCCCGGCCAAACGTCACCAGCCAGCGGATGGCAAGCGAAGTCCGGCGCTCCGGATTCACTTCGATCGGCACCTGATAGTTCGCTCCACCAACGCGGCGGCGTCTTTACTTCGAGCAACGGCTTGCAGTTCTCAACGGCTTTCTTGAACAGCTTCAGCGCTTCATCGCCGCCGCGCTGCTCCAGGTTCGTCATCGCGGTGTAAAAAATCTTCTGCGCCGTCGACTTCTTGCCGTCCCACATCATGGAGTTGACAAACTTCGTGACCAGCGTGGAATTGTAAATCGCGTCCGGCACTACTTCCCGCTTCGCAATGTGACCTTTTCTCGGCATAGCTGCTTCAATCCTTTTGCTTGCTGACCCTACTGCGGGTGCCCCATTTCAAGCCCTCTTTTGGCCTGAGTGGACCTGAATACGTGCTTACTTCGCCGCCGCCTTGTATTGAACGCCGACGGGCGGAATTTATTTCGCCGCCGCCTTAGCTCTATGACTTCAATGGGCGGAACTTACTTCGCCGCCGCCTTGGCTCTTTTTGCTCCATACTTTGATCGGCTCTGCTTGCGGTTCGCCACGCCGACCGCGTCCAGCGAGCCGCGCACCACGTGATAGCGAACACCCGGCAGGTCCTTCACACGGCCGCCGCGAATCAGCACAATCGAGTGCTCCTGCAGGTTGTGGCCGATGCCGGGAATATATGTCGTGACTTCAATGCCATTCGTCAGGCGAACACGCGCGACCTTGCGCAGCGCGGAGTTCGGCTTCTTCGGGGTCTGCGTGTATACGCGGGTGCAAACGCCGCGCCGCTGCGGAGAACCCTGCAAAGCCGGGCTCGCGGTCTTGTACCGCGGCGCCGTCCGGCCTTTCCTGACAAGCTGACTGAATGTAGGCAAACCCAATCTCCTTTACTACCCTGCTGCTTTACTGAGGTGCCGCTTCACTGCTCGCACCCTAAAAACTCTGTCATCCCGACCGAAGTTCTCGCCTTAGGCAAGAACGCAGTGGAGGAACCTGCTTTTCCAAACTTACTCACCGACCGAATCTGCGTCGGGCGCCCCATTCAAGCCCTCGTTTGGCTTGAGTGGGATGAAAACTCTGTCATCCCGAGCGAAGTTCTCGCCGGAGGCGAGGACGCAGTCGAGAGACCTGTTTTCGCCGGCCCGCTACGCGAACCGACACTCCACAGGCACGCGATCTCCCGCAAGCAGATGGAGTAGAACCCAAAAATTTAGTCTGACTGAAACAACGACGGTGACCGGCTCCAACCGCTTGCCCGCTCCGTTTCGCTGTTCTGCCCCGCATAGCCCGCCAGGGTGGCCGGTGTCGCAGGTGCAAAGGACGAGTATCGAATCCTTGTATTAAGATACCACGGAATCAACGCGATCCGCCGCAGACTGCCAACGGACGGTGACGAACGCACGCCAAAAGCGCACCTCCGCCCCTCGCCAAACCTCACAAGGATATCAAGGGATACTATGCGAGTCAATCATCACCGGCGCCGACAATAAAATTTCGGCGGGTGGCCCACATTTCATTTTGCCTCCAGAACAACATCGGGTGCCCCACGTCTCGCTTTTGAGACGTGGGTTCCTGCGGCGCGGCCTCGTCTCGCAGCTGTCCACGACGATTCTATCTCGACGTTCCCAACTACGCCCGTCGAGTAGTGCCGAAAGCTCGACCAGGCCCACTCATCGGGATCCTCCACCAGGCCGCGGGTCACCGGGTTGCGGTGAATGTATTTCAGTTTTTCGATGCGCTTGCGTTCCGTGTACACATTGAAATCGTAGTAACGCGCCTGCCAAAAAGGACGCTCCTGTCGCTGCACCGCCAGCGAAAGCTTCAGTGCTTGAATGGCCTTCGCGAGCAAGGCTCTCTTCGGCTCGCTGATCAAAAGATGGATATGCTCCGGCATGACCACGTAACCGACAACGAAAAATTCGTAGCGCAGCCGCATGGTCTCAAGCGAACGCTCGAACAGAGTTCGCGCTGCCGCCGACCCAAGATGCTGCTGCCGCCGATAGCAACTGAAAGTGACAAAATGAAGGTCGCCCGCCTGTTGGTATCGAACCAGACCTTGGGTCATTCCGAAATCCTACATCCCACGTCTCAAAAACGAGACGTGGGGCACCCCGGCTTGCGTGGGGGAATTCACTCAGCACGTACTCACAGAATCATGCCCGGCCGAGTGCCCTATTCAAGCCTTCCGTTGGCTTGAGCGGGGTGGTTAAATAGCCGGCCGGCGTCAGCCTTCCCGCGGCACGCTCACGCTTGCGGGCAGGCCGCTGTCCTTCGTCGCCTGTATTCTGACGAAGAAGGAGAGACCGGTGTTCACTCGCGATGGCATTCTGAAATTCCATGGCTGGACCCACGCCAGCATCCGCCTTCTGCTGGATCACTTGTCTACACTCCCCGAGACCGATTACGTAAAAATTTTGCCCGGCTTCGGCTTCTCCACGCTGGGCGAGCAAGTGCTTCACCTTCTGAACAGCGAGGGATTTTGGGTCCATGCCCTACAGGGGCTTCGCTACACAGATCGAAATCTCACAGAGTATCCCTTAGTCGCCGACGCAAGAGTTTTCGAGCGGGAAATCAGCCGGCAGACTCACGAGTATCTGTCGAAGTCGACGGACCAGCAGATGAACCGTGACATGGAAATTCGTTTTCCCGCAGGAAACCTTGCCGTTCGCACTCCTGCGCTCGTCCTTCACCACGTATTCACTCATGCTTTTCATCACAAGGGCCAGATCGTCGCCATGTGTAGATTGTTGGGTCACCCCGCACCCTATACGGACCTCATTGAATCGGCATGAAATTCCTTTTCATTGCCATCGATGTATCGATTCGTCACTGCTCTCAGAACCCTTCGTGAAAATGAATTTAGGCCCAAATCGGTAGAATGACTGTAGCTCTTCAACGGATCGAAAGATCAGAAGCGCGCCTGCGCTTCCGTTCTGGCCACTCCGCCGCGAAAGTGTAACGACGCGGTAATTTCCGTCCAGCACCAGATTTTGCATGGCGGGGCGCAATTATCCGGCCATTTGCGCCTGTTTCGCTAGGGGAACCCTCCGCAGCCGAATAGAATCAGCGGTTTGCCTCCATTCCTGGGCCTCACCGCCTTTCGCACAATCCTTCAACTATCCTGCACAATCCTTCAACTATCCCGCACAATCCTTCAACTTATTTGTCTATAGTGTGCTCGCTGCAGGAGTTTTTCTGAGAATTTTTATATCCATATCAGTATAATCAGACAAATGAAGCCGATTCGTTTTCTGGGCGACTCGCTGGAACGTCTTCGCGAATTCCCAGAGGATGCGCGACACGATGTTGGGTATCAATTGGAGCACGTTCAACGCGGCGAGCAACCCGACGACTTCAAGCCGATACCGAGCATTGGCAAAGGCGTGGAAGAGATTCGGGTGCGAGACGATTCCGGCATCTTTCGTGTTATTTACATGGCGCGGCTTGCGGATTCCGTCTACGTGCTGCACGCATTCCAGAAGAAGACGCAGACAACCGCGAAACGCGACATCGAACTTGCAAGAGAGCGATTTCGTCTGATTGGGAGATAACTACTATGAATAAATCCAAGGCATACGCGAGCGTGTGGGACGCGATTGCCGACACTCCGGAGCAGGCGGCGAACCTGCGTGCCCGCGCGGACCTGATGCGGAAGATCTCCGGAATTGTTAAGAAGCATCGCTGGACACAGGCGGAAGCGGCCAAGCGATGCGGCGTCACGCAGCCGCGGATCAACGATCTTCTCCGCGGCCGCGTCTCCCGATTTTCGCTCGATGCACTGGTCAACATCGCCACCAGCCTGGGCCGCCGCGTGCGCATGGAAATCGAAGCCGCCTGAGATTTAACGGTGTTTGCCCGTCAAATCTCGCGCGGAGTATGCTGATCGCGTGCGCTAGTCTTTCTCCGGATCGGAGCCAAATATGAAAACCGCAAGTGCCGTATCGCTCGCGCTTTTTCTTGGTTCGATGACGTTGCTGGCCCAGAGTTCCGGGCGGAATCCTACAACACCAGCGGTTATGCACGGGACAACGCCCGCAACGAATTGTCCAGTCGGCATGCAGGCGCAGCAGCAGGTCGGCCAAGGCGCGCTCGATTTGGCCGCCAGGCAGCCCAAGGGGATTGCCCAGAGCCTTCGCCTGAGCTTGAACAACTCGACCTTTCAAGAGATCGTCAGCGTTCGGATCACCGTCCTCGGATTCAATGCCAAAGGCCGCATGGCTCCGGCGCAGATGGCGGAAGCAAAGTCCTCCGAAATCACAAAGTCCCTCGACCTGAAAATAAAGGTAGGTCCGAAATCACACGCATCCTTAAACATTTTGCTGCCGGACTTCACCTCGGTTCGCGTGGTTAACCTGGATTCGATCCGCTATGCGGATGGCTCCAACTGGAAACCTACAGCCGTTTCCACCTGTCACGCTGTTCCGAACGACATGTTGCTCATCAGCAGCCGGTAAAACGACGAGAAAGTGCGTGAGACTCCAGCCGTGGTTACGGACATACTGGTTGTGCGCTCTCAGCCTGTTGGTCATTACGGGCTGTCAAAAGACCGATAATTCCGCCAACCCACCTGCGCAAATGGCCGACGCGCGCACGTCCAGTGCCGATGCGATGAATGCGTCGACCACTCCCGCTCCGCCGGGCCACTTCGACTATTACCTGCTGACGCTTTCCTGGTCGCCGGAATATTGCCACGGCCATCGCAACAGCCCGCAGTGCGGCGGAGGCCATCCTGGCTTTGTCGTCCATGGCCTGTGGCCGCAGATGCGGGACGGGAGCTGGCCTTCGCACTGCTCGAACGAGCCTGGGCTGGCGAACCCGTCCACCATGCTCGATATCATGCCGGACCCACGGCTGATCACGCATGAGTGGGCCACGCACGGGACATGTACCGGGCTTGGCGCACGGCAATACTTCGCCACGGTGCGTCAGGCATATCAAAAGATCAAGGTCCCGCCTGCTCTGGTTGACCCCGCGCAATCCACGCGGCAGAGTTCGGATGCAATCAAGCAGATGTTTGTAGACGCCAACCCCGGCATGTCTATCGATGACATTGCCATCAGTTGCCACAATCGCTATTTAGCCGGCGTTGAATTCTGCCTGAGCAAGACGCTGCGGCCCATTGCTTGCGAGGCGGTCCGAGACTGTACAGCGCGCTCGATCACCATTCCAGCCGGACAGTAGAAAGAGAAGATTCGCGCGGGATGTGATAGCATCCGGCTCGATGAAACCTACGCATCTCTCTATCCCGTCTAACTCGTTTCGAGCTGGTGCAATTGCTGTTGTGCTGGGCTTGTTCCTCACGCTATCGAATGGCTCGCTCGTTGCGCAAGCTGGGACAAACAGCGCCAGTGGTCCCCACGCCCAAGTGCTGGCGAGCCTGCTGAACACGCTCGACAAAACGCGTTCGCCGCGCCAGGCGGCGATTTCCCCCGATGGAACAACGATCGCGTGGGTGGCCGCGCTCGATAAATCCGGCAGCCGCATTCATCTCACGCCTCTCAGTGGAATGGCATCCGAACACGTCATTTCCATTCCCATGAAGGAAGGCGCGAAGCGTTGCGAAGAGGGGGGCCTGGCGTGGTCGCCGGACTCGAAACAGATTGCATTTTTTTCCGACTGCGCCACTCCGGGACAGGCACAGATATTTCTCGCTGATGTGCCCTTGACACAGGCTGGCGCTCCCGCCACGCCGCGTGAGCTAACGGCGATCAAGGGATTCGCGCACAGTCTGGCATGGTCGCCGGACGGCAGGCAGCTCGGGTTCCTCTACGTCGAAAACGCCACACGTCCCGCCGGCGCGCTCGCGCCGATGAAGCCCGCGATCGGAGTCATCAGCGCCAGCACTCTGGCGGAGGTGCAACGCGTGGCAGTGCTGAACGTCGCGGAGGCACGGAATGCCGTCATCCCGCACCTGACACAGGTCACGCCACCGAATCTGCATGTGTACGAATTTTCCTGGTCGCCGGATTCGCAAAAATTGGCGTATGTCGCCGCCGCGCCTCCGGGCGAAGACAACTGGTGGGTCGCACAGCTTTATACGCAAGCAGTCGCGAACGGCGAGCCGCGTTCCATCCTGCAGCCGAAGATGCAGATTGCTGTGCCGCGCTGGTCGCCGGATGGCAAGCAGATCGCTTTTATCGGCGGCCTGATGAGCGACCAGGGCGCAACCGGCGGAGATATCTATCTAATGTCCGCCAATGGCGGTGCAGCAAGAGACTTCACTCCTGGACGCAAGGCGACTCCGGCGTGGCTGTATTGGATCGGAGACAACAAACTCGGATTCACGGAAGGCGTCGATGGCCAGCCCCGCTACAGCGTGTTGAACACCCGAACCGGAGTCGAGGACAAATCCGCGCGCGTCACTTTCGCGGACTCCATCGGCGACGGGCGCATGGAGTTGAGCCTGTCATTTGCGAAAAACGGCGACGCCGCACTGATCAAAACCGGCTTTGAAACGCCGCCGGAGGTCTGGGCCGGCCCGCTGAAGAACCTGACACAAATCACTCACTTGAACGCCGGACTGGAGCCCGACTGGGGTAAAAGCGAAAGCCTGACGTGGACCAATGAAGGCTTCCGCGTGCAGGGCTGGCTCCTGTATCCGAAAAATTACGATCCGCAGAAGAAGTATCCGCTCATCGTCTATGTGCATGGCGGCCCGGCTAGTGAAGTGATGCCGCGCTGGCCCTATGCCGGCTATGGGCCGGTGCCATTTTCCACGCTCAACTACTTTGTGCTGATGCCGAACCCGCGCGGCAGCTATGGCGAGGGAGAAGCGTTTACGCGCGCCAACAGCAAGGACTTCGGCTATGGCGATCTTCGCGACATTCTCGCAGGGGTCGATACGGTGACGAAGAAGCTGCCCATCGATCCCACGCGAGTCGGCCTGACCGGCTGGAGCTACGGCGGTTTCATGACGATGTTCGCCGTCACGCAGACCCATCGCTTCCGCGCAGCAGTCGCTGGAGCAGGCATTTCCGACTGGAAGAGCTACTACGGGGAAAACTCCATCGACCAGTGGATGATTCCCTACTTCGGCGCCAGCGTCTACAACGACCCCGCCGTTTACGCGAAGAGTTCAGCCATCAACTTCATCAAAAATGCCAAGACTCCGATGCTGATTGTCGTCGGCGATCGCGATGGAGAATGTCCCGCGCCGCAGTCGTTTGAAATGTGGCACGCGCTGGTCACGATGCATGTTCCCGTAAAACTGGTGGTCTACCCCGACGAAGGACATGGTTTCCGCAAGGCCGCCGATCGATTGAATGTGCTGGAGCGGGCCCTCGCCTGGTTTGAGGAATATATGCCCGCCGCTGAAAACGCGCTTCCCGCCGCAGGTCATCCATAGCGAAAGGTAGCGGAAGCGCATAGGCCCCAAGCCCGAACTGTCACGGCAGGCCAATCTTTCCCCGCGCGGTTGCCGAAGCTGGTGCGTGGCCCTAGAATGAAACCATCTGACTCGCGTCAACGCACGGAGAATGTTTTTTGGTGACCGCCAGCCCGCAACCAAGCGGCGGCGGGGAGGTTCAATGCGGCGGTTCGTTCTGTTTGCGGTTTTGTGTACCCTGTCCTTACCCGTCGGTCTTTCGATCACCGGTTGCAACCACGATTACGGTCAGAACTTCTGCAGCGGATTCCAGAGTGGACCTTTGACGACCGCCACGGCAAGCATAACCTTGCAGCCGGCTACCTATGGTCTCTCTGTCAGCTATGGCCAAATCGCTTCGGTTTCGAATCCGACGGCGTTGACCTGCAAGAACCTGCCCTCTGGCTTGTCAAAGTTCACATACGGAACGACCAATCTGAACCTTGCCGACGTATCGCCCTCCGGCCAGGTCTGCGGCGGAATGTGGAACCGCAACTCCGGTAACAACATTCCCAATTTCACAACCTGCATCCCACCCCTGCCCGGAAGCGCCATTTACGCCGCCGGCGGCGGCATTGCCTATATCACTGCCTCCGGCGGCGGCGCGACCAGCAATCCCGTGCCTGTATTTGTGCATCCACCGGTGACGAGTATCGTTCTGGGCGGGAAAAATGCCGTGCATTCCTGCCCAAACAATCCGACCACTGGTGGTCCAACAGATGTGGGTGTGTACAACCCCGAGAGCTGCGTCTCGCAGAACCTAACGGCCCAACTGGCGGCCACCGTCTGCACAGGCACCGGAACTTGCACTCCAAACTCCAGCAATGACATCACCTGCGACGCCGGACACCTGACGTTTGCGCCGCAAAATTCCAATATTCTCACCATTGACCAGAATGGTGTGGCCACTGCCCACCAGCCCGGATCGACTGTCATTTCGGCGACCGTCGCGCAGGCCACAAGTACGGCGGGATATTTCTTTACCTGCCCGCCGAAAAGCATTCAGCTAAGAGTCGGCAATACCAATAACACCAGCGTTACCGTCAATACCAACAACACACAGCCGCTGACCGCGACGGTCCTGGACACGGAAAACAATCCAATCACCGGCCTGGCCCTTACCTACACATCCACTGACCCCGTCGATATCCCGGTCAGCAGCACGGGTGCGGTGACTCCTGCGTATCCGAGCGATGCGGCAATCGTCGCCCAGTGCCTGCCGAGCGTTTCCACAGCAACCGGCGCGCTGACCTGCAATCCCGCACCGCAAGACCAGATTGCAAACCTCAGCACCGGGTTGCCGGTTACCAGCAATCCCGTGGAGGTGCATACGCCGGGGCCGAGTTCGAACATTCTGTACATGTCGAGTCCGTCATCGTACAACTTCGTTCCCGTTGATTTTCAGAGCGGGACAGTGGGCACGCCGATTCGTCTCCCCTATCAACCAAACTCCATGGTGATGGACGAAGACGGCAACAATCTATACTTCGGAAGCTCCACCGAACTAATGATTGCGTCGATTACGCCCACGAATGGCACTGCGCTGACCACGCAGGTTCCCGGCGTTCCCGGGACTGTGCTGGCCGTCTCTCCGGATGACAGCCTGGTTGTGGTTCACGATCCCTGCCGCCAGCTCTTCTACCTGTACACGCCCGCGGTAGGGAAAGTTGGCGCAACGGAAATGTCGTTCGCAGCGCCGGGGCCGACCATCGCCTGCAATGTAGACAATCAGCCGATCGATCCCTCGGTGGAAGTCCACCCGCCTTACTCGGCGGCATTTACCCAAGACGCACAGACGGTTTACATCGTCGGCGGAAATGTTCTCTACACGTATTCCACATTCACCGGCTGGCATACCTGCACCGACAACGCGCAGACTGGCAATTGTCCCATTGATTCCAAGGGCGTCGCTGTAACTGTTCCGGGCGTGGGAGCGTTTGCCGGAGGCTCATCGACGACGGCATTCGGCTATTGCGCGCTTGGGCCGAACAACACTGGGCAAGTTCCCGGACCGCCGCCGGTAGGTGTCAATCCCGATACGGCAGTAAATCCCGTTGCGTACTATCCGTCCGCTTTAGCGACCGGAACAACCTTGCCGCCAACTGATCAGCTTATGGCAACTACGGATGGGAATCACGTCATTGGAGCCACCGCGTCCAGCGGCGGCAATCTCACTGACATCGAAGTGACGATTCCCGAGCAGGCGTGTCCGTTGAAGACCGCGCTAACCTTCCCCAGCACGCCGACCACCATTAGCCTAGGTGTCTCCAATGTCGCATCCATCGATCAGGTGCTGACTTCGCCGAATTCCGATCTGGGTTTCGTGACATATACGCCCACCAGCGCAACCGGTGGCAACACGCTGCCCGCATATCAAATTCCCTGCACAAATACTCAAATCAGCGCCGGCACGTGTCCTGCCGGACAGGCCACAACCGGAAAAATTGTCGATGTTCCGCTCACTGGGAACGCCGGGTCCCCCATTGGCGGAGTGTTCAGCCCGGATACGAACACGTTTTACGTGTCGACCAGCGGCGACGATCTGGTGCACTTCATCAGCACGGCGAACATCAACGCGTTGACCGATACGCAGCAGATCAATCCAGGATTGACCTGCGGTACAACCACCACCGCTCCGGCCAATCCCTCGCTGGCTTGCAATGCGGGTCAGCCCGTGCCGGTTTTGTTCCTGGCCAGCCGACCACGCCCATCGCAGGGAACGACTTCATCAGCCGCGAAAAATTGAGCGCGCTGCGGCTGGATTTCAATTCAATCCAGCCGCACCCAAAAAGGCGACATACCGGATGAAGCGGAGCACAATGATTGTATGTTTGCCTTGGCGGCTGTCCACGCGCCTTACGGCTGCGGTTCCTTAGTAGGACGCGGTGCGAGCTGTTTCGCGGTGCGCGGCAGCGCGCGGGCCACGGCGTCCAGAATGCCGTTCAGAAAATTCACAGATTCCGGCGCGGAATACAGGCGGGCGATCTCCAGCGATTCGTTGATGATGACCGGCAGTGGCGTACCGGAGTAAGCCAGCATCTCGGCAATGGCGGCGCGCAGCAGGTTGCGGTCCACGGTGGCCATCCTCTCCAGCCGCCAGTGCTGACTGGCCCTTTCAATGCAGCCGTCGATTTCTTCCTGCCGCGCGATGGCGACTCGGAATAAATCCTCCGCGAATCCCTGCGTGTCCGGATCGATTTTTTCGCGTGCCTGCCAGAACGTGTGCTGCACTTGCTCGGCAGTCTGGCGGCCAAGGTCGGCCTGAAATAGCATTTGCATCGCGAGTTCCCGCGACTTGCGGCGCTTGCCCATGTTTATCTGTCCGCCACTCGATCTGGAATTGCGCCGGCCGCAACTTTACGCTGGACGGAGACCATCTCGATGGCTGCCAGTGCCGCTTCAAAGCCCTTATTGCCCATCTTCAGCCCTGCGCGGTCGAGGGCCTGTTCCAGCGTCTCGCAGGTCAGCACTCCAAAGGAATGCGGCACGCCGGTTTCCTGCTGCGATTGTCCGATGCCGCGCGAAACCTCCGTGTAGATCGCCTCATAATGCGCCGTGTCTCCGCGCAGCAAAACGCCAAGCGTGACGATTCCGTCCACCTGTCCGCTTTCCGCCAATAAACGCGCGGCCGCAGGAATCTCCCAGGCGCCCGGCACGCGGACAATTTGAATGGCATCTTTCGCCGCTCCGCTGCGCAGCAGCGCATCCAATGCCCCTTGCAGCAGACGATCGGTGATGATCGCATTCCAGCGCCCGACCACGATGCCGAAACGCATGTCCGTCGCGCTCAAATCTCCTTCGATCGCCACCGGCTTGCCATGCTGCGGATTGTCCGATTCCCAGAAGCCGTAAATCATTCCTGGCACCGGTTCCGCAACAAAAACACGAGAGTTCCAGTGCGTAGCCATGATCGGCGCGATGAATTTCTCGGCGACGCCGGCACTCGCAGCCCAGCGCACCGCAACTTCTCGCACGCTATCGAGCCCCGTCACCTCAATCAAAATTTCGGGCGTGGCCGGCAGCTTGCCCGCTACAAATTCCAACGAGCCAAAAGGAGCCAAAAACGGCGTGCCCCGGCTGTGCTCGTCGGCCCAGCCATTCCCAGGCTCGAAACCGAGCGCCGCGAAGAAGCTGGCCAGTTTGTCGAAATCAGCAGGGGTACGCGCAGCGCGCACCAGCGTGACGCCTTTGATCATGCTTCGATGGTACAACGGCGCCGGAACAACGGATGGAAGCCTTTACCCTGTAGCCTCGAAGTTGGTACACTCAGCAGTTTTCGAGATCTCGATTTCTGAACGGAAAGATTGAGGACCGCTTGTTTATGACATTTGAAAATATCTTGCTTGAAATCCGCGACGGCATTGCATTTCTTACCCTGAACCGTCCCAAGGTGCTCAACGCCCTGAACGCCGCCACGCTCAAGGAATTGCACACCGCCATCGAAACCATCCGCGAGGACAATTCCGTTCGCGCTGTAGTCCTCACGGGTGCGGGAGAAAAGGCGTTTGCCGCCGGAGCCGATATTCAGGAACTGGCGCAAGCCAACGCAATCGATGGCCGCGAGCTTGCACTGCGCGGCCAGGCTGTCTTTCGCGCCGTGGAGACCTGCGGTAAGCCGGTGATCGCATGCGTCAACGGATTTGCGCTCGGCGGCGGCTGTGAACTTGCGCTGGCATGTCACTTGCGAATTGCGAGTGAAACCGCCCGATTCGGGCAACCCGAAGTAAAGCTCGGCCTGATCCCGGGCTACGGCGGCACGCAGCGGCTGCCGCGGCTGGTGGGCAAAGGTGTCGCGCTGCAGATGATTTTGACCGGTGAGATGATCTCCGCCGCCGATGCTCTGCGCGTCGGCCTGGTGAATGAAGTCGTCGCGCCGGACCAACTGCCGGCACGCGGCGAAGCCATTGCACGCACCATCGCCGGCATGGCCCCAATAGCCGTTCGGTATAGTTTGGAGGCGGTCGATCGCGGCTACGATCTTCCGCTGGAGGAGGCTTTGTCTTTAGAAGCAGCATTGTTCGGCCTCACCTGTGGCACGGCAGACAAAGCGGAGGGAACTGCGGCGTTCCTCGCCAAGCGATCGCCGGTTTGGAAAGGCCTCTGAACCGGATACGCCCGTGCGCTGAACGACGCAAATCGACTGTAATGCGCTGATATTCTGAAGAGGATGTCGGCGCGCGCTGTTCGATCTATTTTCGTGTCTATTTTGGCTTGCGGTTCGATCATTTGCAGTGCCGGATGTAAGAGGGCGGGCAGCGGGTTCGACATGTCGAGGCGCGCTGCCGCCTGGAATGCATCGAAGCAAAACGCGCGCCTGGAGCTCACCCAGATTCCGTTGCCCACAAAAAGTGCCTACGCTGCAATCGACCGGGAATCGCAGTGGAAAAATCCTCTTCTCAGCGTGGAGTCGAATACCATCCAGGTACGCATTTACGTTGCCGACCAGAATTCCAGCGAGTTCGATCGTGGCGGTCTGACTCGCTTGCAAGCGGCGCGCAAGCAGACGTTGAATGTCCGCTTGAAAGATCTGCCCCGCGCTTTGTCATCCTTGCCGGACAGCGCATGGCCCTATGGAAGAGTAGTGGCGGTCGCGGAAGCATTGGAAGCGCCCCGATATCGTGCGCAGCTACAAAGCAACTTAAACGTGACGGCGAAGGCGCTGGAGGACATGGGAATCGTGGTGGACGATTTGGACAATCCCGGCTCCGCGCCGTGATCGGCCGCCTGCAGAATGGAGTGCGCGCTTAAACATTTCGGAGAACGGGCCAGAGAATAGCTATGAGTGGAACGCAATTCCCGATCCTCGTCGAACAAAAGCATCCGCACGAGGAGTTTTCCGCGCAGCGTGAACTGGAGGCGTACCTCCGCAAGTCCGTGCGCGGCGAAGTCCGCTTCGATTCCGGCGGCCGCGCTCTCTATTCGACCGACGCTTCGCATTACCGCCAGGTTCCCATCGGCGTCGTGCTGCCACGCGACACCGCCGACGTCGAAGCCGCCGTCGCCGCGTGCCGCAAATTCGGCGCACCTGTCTTATCGCGCGGTGGCGGCACAAGCCTTGCCGGCCAGTGCTGCAACGTCGCAGTGGTACTGGATTTTTCAAAGTATGTCGATCAGATTCTCCACCTCGATTTTGAAGGCAAGCAAGCGCGCGTGCAGCCGGGCATTGTGCTCGATCGAGTGCGCGAAGCCGCCGAGAAGCATCACCTGACTTTCGCTCCCGACCCTGCGACACACAATCGCTGCACGCTTGGCGGAATGATCGGCAACAATTCCTGCGGCGTTCATGCGCTGATGGGCGGCAAGACGGTCGATAACATCGAATCCCTGTGCGTCCTGCTGTACGACGGCACCGTGCTCGAAGTCGGTGCAACCGGCGAAGACAGCTTATCGGAAATCATTCGCGCCGGCGGAAGGCGCGGGGAAATTTATGCCGGCCTGCGAAACATCCGCGACCGTTATGCTCCGCTGATCCGCCAACGGTTTCCGAAGATTCCGCGCCGCGTCTCCGGCTACAACCTGGACGAGCTGCTGCCGGAAAACGGCTTCCATGTTGCGCGCGCTTTGGTGGGCACGGAAGGCACGTGCGTCACTGTCCTCGAAGCCACGCTGCGGCTGATGCACAGCCCGCCTTGTCGCGTTCTTGTTGGCCTCGGTTTTCCCGACACATTCATCGCCGCAGATCACGTGCCCGATTTGTTGCAATACAAACCGATCGGGCTGGAAGGGTTTGACGGCCTGATTGTCGACTTTATGCGGAAGAAGAATCTCGTCATCGACGATCTTTCTCTGCTGCCCGATGGTCGCGGCTACCTGTTGGTGGAGTTTGGCGCGGAGAGCCGAGAGGAAGCCGAAGCACAGGCGAAAGAAATGATGGAAGCCTGCAAAAAGCTTTCTCCCGCGCCGCACGCTCGATTCTATTCGGAGGACGAAGCAAAGCGTGTCTGGCACGTGCGGGAATCGGCGCTGGGCGCGACAGTCTTCGTTCCCGGCCAGCCGCTGCGCTGGGAAGGCTGGGAGGATTCCGCCGTTCCGGTCGATCGGCTGGGCAGCTATTTGCGCGACCTGTTCGTCGCCATGAAGCCGTATGGCTACAACACGCCGATCTACGGTCACTTCGGCCAGGGCTGTATTCATCTTCGATTCAATTTCGATCTGGAGACCGAAGAAGGCATCCGCAAATATCGCCGGTTTATCGACGAAGCCGCAGACATTGTGCTGGCGCATGGAGGCTCGCCCTCCGGCGAACATGGAGACGGGCAGGCCCGCGCAGCGCTGTTGCCGAAGATGTTCGGACCGGAGTTGATCCAGGCATTCAACGAATTCAAAGCGATTTGGGATCCCACAAACAAGATGAATCCGGGTAAGCTGGCCGATCCTATCGCCGTTTACCAGCCGCAGGACAATCTTCGCCTCGGCGCAGGCTATCGCGAGCAGAAGGTCAAGACGCATTTTCAATTTCCCGATGACGGCGGTTCTCTTTCGAACGCGACCCTGCGGTGCGTGGGCGTTGGTCTCTGCCGTAAAGAAGAGTCCGGCGCCATGTGCCCCAGCTACATGGCGACTCGCGAAGAACAGCACTCGACCCGTGGACGCGCGCATCTGCTATGGGAAATGCTGCAAGGTGAACTGCGCCCCGAAGGCTGGCAGAGTGAAGCGGTAAAGGATGCGCTGGAGCTTTGCCTCTCCTGCAAGGCGTGCAAACACGAGTGCCCCGTCGATGTGGACATGGCGACGTATAAAGCGGAGTTCTTGTCGCATTACTACGAGAAACATCGCCGCCCGATCCATGCCTACGCATTCGGAATGATGGATCGCTGGGCGCATCTCGCCTCCGCCATGCCGCGCATCGCCAACCTGCCGGGACAATTGCCGATCGTTCGGGACTTTGTGAAGGCAGTCATCGGCATCGCTCCGCAGCGCACCATCCCGTCCTTCGCGCGGCAAAGCTTTCAACACAGCCTGGGCTCGCGAAATGCCGAACGGGATGCATCGCGTCCGCCGGTCCTGCTGTGGCCCGACACCTGGAACAACTATTTCCATCCGCAGACAGCGCAAGCGGCGTGGCAGGTATTGCAGGACGCGGGCTTTCGAGTGGAAGTACCCCTGGGTCATCTTTGTTGCGGAAGGCCGCTGTACGATTTCGGAATGCTCGACCAGGCGAAGCGCTATTTGCTGCGTGTACTGGATAAACTGGCGCCGCAGCTCCAGGCCGAAATACCCATCGTCGTTCTGGAGCCAAGCTGCGCGAGCATCTTCCGTGACGAGGCGCGCAATTTGTTGGTGAACGATCGGCGTTATGGCCCGCTCGCCGAAAAACTTGCGCGTCAGACTTATTTGTTAAGTGAATTTCTCGCGAAGAATGCCGGACATTACCGGCCAAACCATCTTGCGGGCCAACACATTCTGCTGCACGGACACTGCCATCAAAAGCCGTTTATGAAGGAAGAAGTCGAGCTCTTGAAGAACGCAGGCGCAACCGTCAATTTGCTAGATTCCGGCTGCTGCGGCATGGCCGGCCCGTTCGGCTTTGAAAAGGATAAATACGCGATCTCGAAGACGCTGGCAAATCGCGTTTTGCTTCCCAGCGTCCGCAACTGCACCAAAGAAACGCTCATCGTTACCAACGGCTTCAGTTGCCGCGAGCAGATCGCCCAGCTTTCCGATCGGCGCGCCATTCACCTCGCCCAGGTTTTGGCAGGAAAGAATTCCTGACGAGAAATAGGGCAGATCGTCGCATTTTCCAGGGCTAGCGTGCGACTGCCAGTCGGCTGCGAAGAAAAACCACTACCTCATCCATCCCCAGGCCGGTCTTGGAGGAGACCTCAAAAATCTTCATGCCGGGTCGAACACCTTCAATGTTGCGGCGAGCCTTCTCGACATCGAACTCGGCAGCCTCGGCCAGGTCCATTTTAGTAAGGATTGCAGCATCGGAGCTATTGAAAATAGTTGGATACTTCAGCGGCTTATCTTCCCCCTCTGTCACTGAAAGCATTACGAATCGAAGCTCTTCGCCAAGATCGTAGCTCGACGGACATACGAGATTCCCCACATTCTCAATGAACAGAAAATCTACCGGGCCGATGTCCCACGAATCGAGGGCATTCCCGACCATCTGCGCATCGAGGTGGCAGATCGTTCCCGTCGTGATCTGCTTCACATTCGGCGTGGCCCGTTGCAGTCGTGCCGCATCGTTCTCGGTTGCCAGATCGCCGACCAGAGCGGCAACTTTATGCTCCTGCGCAAGCCGGCCAAGCAGTTTCTCCAGGAACGCTGTCTTACCAGATCCCGGACTGGACACCAGGCCAATGACGCATGTGCCCTCCCTCTGGAATCGCGCTCGAAGCTCACGGGCCAGCAGGTCATTCTGCTTGAGCACCTTTGCCCGAACCTCGACTATGCGCGTCGTCATGCTGCAATCTCCAGCGACCGGACTTCTATCTCACGACCGGTGACGATCTGCTGCGTCGGCACGCGGCAATCCGGACAGCAAAGTTCATAGAGCGAGACCGGTGGCCGCTCTTTCTCGCAACGCGGGCAGTAAATGATTAGTGGAATAGTCTCTATCACCAGGCGCGAACCCTGAAGCGGTGTGCCCTCACAGGCAAGCTCGTAGGAAAAAAGCAAAGCATCTTTATCCACGCCGGAGAAAACGCCAAGCCGCAGATGCACAACCTCGACCTGCAGTCCACCGCGGGATTCCGATTCCTCGGCGATCTGTTCAATCATGCTGATCGCAATCGACAATTCATGCATGCGCAGCCTTCAACGGCTTCGAATTGACACAATGGGACGATCGTCACAAAACAACCGCTACATCCGGCTGATCTTGATGTAGCGGCGAAGATCGGGCGCCACGGAAACGCCCACGGTAATTACAAATAAACCAAACGCGCACAAAATCGCAATCCCGGCCATATCCAGTTTCGTCATCGCACCACCTCGTTGCCATTTTTTATTGCACCGCATAAAGCTTTCTCTCCGCCATGAATCCGTCCAACTAGATCTTCGACCATCTTCGCCGCTTCGTCCACTGCACCCTGCACAGGCGCTGACAAACCCATGCGGCCTTCCAGTTCATCGCCGAAATCGTGCGGTTCGCAGCCGACGATAAGAACCCGTGCGGCAATCGTCCCCATGGAAGCAGCCAGGTTCAACACGCGCACCGGATCCATTCCATGTGGATTCATCGCCATATCCGGCGACGCTGGATTGCCCATTGCGCGCCAGATCCGGCTCCAACGTATAGAGACGTGCCGGGAGCTTCACCACGCGGCAACGCATCGACAAGGATCACGGCGTCCCACGGATCGAGCAGTGCATAGGCCAGGTCAAATCCGCGGATTCCAAAATCCCTAACGGAAACACCCTCCGGCAGCGGCCGCTTGGCGAGAGAGCGAACGACCTCAACGCCAAAGGCGTCGTCGCCAAGAAAGATGTTGCCAACTCCAGCAACCAGGATGGTCGGACTCATGCCGGTTCCCCGCTCCCGCCGCGATCTCTTCGACCGGTTCCACTTCTTCCGGGGAGAAGAAGAAGCGGTGTCCCGGCTGCCGCATCATGCCAAACTCGCGGCCCGGATCGTCATCCAGCACCACTGCAAAATGAATTTGATTGTCGAAGTCCTGCTCGATGGCTTCGATGACTGCCACTTTGCCGGCCAGTGCCATGTCGATTATGTCGGCGGTCTTTTGCGGCCAGAGGCGAACGCGATCGCCGACACGCAGAGTCGATGCCAAAAACGCGTACGCTCTCGGGCGCCAGTTTCGTTTCCTCCAGCGGATTCCATTCCGCGTTCCATGCATCGTTCATGGGCCATCCTCGCGAATTTCCCGCATTCCACGAATTACGCCGTGTGCCTTCATCAGCGACTCCGGAGTGAGCGACTCTGTCCGTTCCAGTATATTCCGCGCACGCGGATCGCCGTCACGCATCTCCTCTTTTTCTGCATCCGTCAAGAGTCAGCACGCGCAAGGTGAGCATTTCGTCCATCTCGGTGCCATCGAAAAAATCGCCGCCGCTTTCCGGCGCAACTTTGGGATAGTCGTACAAAATGATCGGGGAGCACAACACGATGGTTCGATCCGGCTCCTCGCCGGCCAGCACCGGAAATACCCCGACATTGTGACAACCCGCAACCGATTCGCGATACATCTCCGGAGGGATCGAGCAGCGAAACGAACTTTGCCGCCGTTGATGCCCAGCAGAGACATGCGCGGAAACAAAGGACATGGGCAGCGCTTCGTCGCGCTTTGCTGTCCGCACCGCTGGGCAGTGGATTATTATTCTGCACTTCAGATCGAATCTTGCGCGCTCCGCTTGAAAGAAGTTCGACATCAATCGTTAAGCTCTGCCGTCAGGGTCTCCGGTACGCTCGCTTGCGTTGAAGATCCGTCAGGCCAGCCGGCCTTCCAATCGGCAGCGTGGCCGTGAACGGGCTCGCCGATCAGATCGTTCAGGCGCAGCGTGTGTTGCGCGATTGCGTTCGATCGCCTCTTCCCATTCGAGCGACGGGTCCGAGAGCGAATGCATACTATCCGCAGGTTCGGCGGACTGAACTTTGTCCGCTGGCGGATGAGTTGGAGAAATTGGATTTTCAGATCGAGCGTGGCATCGTCCGCAGCCTGCTTCCACCAGACACTCCGCGACCAGGCGAAACGGCTCCTGCGGGCGCTGCGCCTCTGCATATACGCGCGGATAGAGCGTTCCAAAATTCCAGCGTTGCCGATTCTTGATCGACGTCGGACGATAGGGATAAAGAATGTATCCCTCATACAAGAATTGCGGCGGCAATTTTTTCCACCGCGGCGAAGTTCATGCCTCGACCTCCGCCTTTTCCTTCCGCCGCGAGCGCCCGTGCGATCGCCTGCTCCCAGGTCGGGATGCCGTGGCGCATCTTGTATTCGTAGAGTTGCTCAAACGCATCACGCCGCAGGCAGAGCCACGCCGTGTTGGGAAAATGCATGTCCATCATCTCTTTCCAGACAGAGATCGGGCAGCCGAAAGTTTGCTTCACGATCCCACGGCACCTGCGCGATTTGCAGCGCATCGTCGATCATCCTGGTAGAAGACCGTGCCGCTGAACATCACGCAAAGCGGAATTTCTCCGGAATCGAGAGCGTGAAAGTACTTCGTCGTCGCCACGTTGAAATCGAAGGTGCAGGGCAGTTCGAGATCGACGAGGATATTGTCCGTGAAGCCGGGAACGGCGACGCTGGTGTTCATCCAGAGAAGCGGCCGGACAGTTCTGCTCCATCGTTCCGGTTCGCCAAAGAGGTCGAGCAACTGCTCGCGTTCCCTGGCACATAGCTGCGGCGCGCAGGCTCAATCTGCACCTGGCATCGTAGGGTGAGCGTGTGAATTGCCTCCGTCGCCGGCAGATTGGTAATGCGCAACTTCAACGCAATCAGAGGCGCGGCGGCGTTGGCAACCGCCTCTGCGCCTTCGATGGAAAAATGCAGTTCAGGCACGCGCCGGCTCCCTCACATCGATGCTTCGGGACTTCAATTCCGCGAAAAACTGGTGGATCTCTTTCCAGACTTCCGTTCCACCGGAAAGTCCCCGCCAGTGCATGCGGATCAGTCCAACCAGACGATAGCACTCGTCGATCGGCACAATGTAATACTCCGCCGGCGTTCCCACGCGATTCACCAGAAAAGTCTCGACATCCGGTTCCATGGTTTGCAAAGCCGGGTGTTCGGCGGCTATCTCCGTCCACGATTCGAGACTCAGGAGCGATTCGATCGCACCCGCCGGGCTGGGATACATCGCCATCATCTTGTCCGCCGCGCTATCACGATAGAAGAAATGCCAGGTTGATGGGAATCATCAGCGATTCCCATTGCAGGTCGGCCATTTGGAAATCGGCCAAGAGCGCGGATGCGCCGGGGAACCCTTAGATAATGCGCACCGGCCTGGCCGCAAAAGAGAATCGCGCAGCCGTCGCAGGAGCACAGGATCTGCCGTCTTCGGGATCCAGCAAATGCTGGTGATCGGGCGAAAGTTCCGCGCTGCACAACTCACAGCGTTCCGCCGACGAGCGCCGCCGCGCGAACTGCTTCAGAAATGAAGGGACGTGCTCTCGCGCTCCTCGGTAATTTCGGGAATTTCGCTCATGTGAATTTCTCGTACGTTCAGGCAGGAGGCAGATTCGGCATGCGTGGATCAATCGGGCCGCTCGCTTCCGGGTTGATGCCGGTGGCGTCGTTCGCCATGCGCGTACGACGTGAATCGAGCGGCTTGGCGTGGCTTTCGCCCCGGGGCGTTCCTCTGTCGTGGGAGGGCTTGTCGGGTGTTGTGTCCTGAGCTGCCATCGTCAGTTCTCCTTACGTGCGAATGCTATTTCAGAACGACGAGATTCGAGTTCGCAGGTTGTCTCGGCAGCGGCGTTCTCCGCCACAATTTCCACGATGTCCGGCGCGGCTTCAAAGAGCGCATCCTCCACCGCGTTCTTCAAGGTGAGCGAAGAGGACGGACAACTGCCACAGCTGCCGTGCAAAACCAGGCGCACGATGCCGTCCCGCACGCTGGCTAGCTCCACATCTCCACCGTGCGATTGCAGGTAGGGCCGCACCTTCTCGATACCGCGCAGAACACGCGTCTCCATGTCATCCGGATGCAGGCCATGCAGCAGCAGCATGCTCGCCACCAGATCGTCATTCAGCGCTTCGTCCAGCGCTTTTTCCCCCTCCGCTGTTCGCGCAGAGAGTCGATCATACGTCTGAAGAGCGGCTCCATGAAGCTCAACGACAGACTGGACGAGCTCGAGCGCGGCGGCCCGAATCTCCGGGTCGCTCGCGCTCTGCAGCTTCGCCGCCAGCTTCTCGACACGCTCCGTCTGCAGCCGGAATTCTCCCCGCGCCGGAGCGATAACGGGCTGCACGCTTGCCGCCATTAGTCCTGATCTCCTGCGCCGAACATCGGCGAGTGCCGCGTTTCGAGGACCTTCCCATCTCCCAGATACATATGCACGCCGCACGGCAGGCACGGATCGAAACTGCGAACAGCGCGCATAATGTCGATGCCCTTGAACTTGTCCGGACCGTTCTCTTCAAATATCGGCGTGTTCTGCACCGCGTCTTCGTAAGGGCCTGGAGTTCCGTAGATGTCGCGCGGGTTCGCGTTCCATGGGGTTGGCGGATAGGGATGATAGTTGGCAATCTTGCCGTCGCGAATCACGACGTGGTGCGACAACACGCCGCGAACCGCTTCGTGGAATCCGCAGCCAATCGCCTCTTCCGGAACTTTAAAGTCGGACCAGGTTGCGCTGCGGCCAGCCTGCAGTTCCGCAAGCGCCTTCTCGACGAAGTGCAGCGCCGTCGCTGCTGCATACGCCTGGAAATAGGTGCGGGCGCGATCGCGCTCGATGGCGTTGCTCCACTTGGGAATCTTCCATTCGAACTCGGTTTCCGGCAGCATGGCCGTCTTCGGCAGGTTGATCTTGACGCTGTGCCCGGTAGCCACGACATATCCGATATCGACTAGACCGGAGAGCGCCGTGGACCAGAGGCGCGCGATCGGTCCGCCGCCGGTATCGAGCGCGAGATGATCGCCCGTGCGCTGGTCATACCAGCGCGGCGACATAACCCAGGTGTAGTTCCCGCCGAAATCGCGCTTTTGCGGCCGGGGAAGGGTCGTCTGGTTCCATGGATGGCGTTTGTCGACCGGATTGCCGAGAGGATCTTTAGCGACAAAGGTTTCGGCATTCTGCCAGTCGTCATAGTAGGAACTGCCCAGCAAAATCCGTATGTTCAGATTGATGTCCACAAGGCTGTTGGTGACGAGCTTGCCGTCCACGACGACGCCTGGCGTGACAAACATTTTGCGTCCCCACTCCGCCATATTCTTGTAGGTGTAGTCGCAGCTATCGGGATCGTTGTAGGAGCCCCAGCAGCCCAGCAGAATGCGGCGCTGTCCAACCTTCTCGTATCCGGGCAAGGCTTCGTAGAAGAAGTCGAAGAGGTCATCGTGCAGCGGCACAACCCTCTTCATGAATTCGACATACTTCATCAGCCGTACTAGATAGTCGGTAAAGAGCTGAATTGTTGCCACGGTGCCGGTCCCGCCTGGATACAGCGTGGACGGATGCACGTGACGCCCCTCCATCAGGCAGAACATTTCGCGTGTCATTCGGCTCATCGCCAGCGTTTCGCGATAGAACGAGCCGGTGAAAGGATTGAGCGCCGTCATGATGTCGGAAATGGTCCGGAAGCCGTGCTTGTCGGCATTCGGACACGCGGTGTGATTGGGCCTTCTCCCAGACGCCGGGATTGGTCTCCTTCACCATCTGCTCGCAAAAGTCCACACCGACCAGGTTGTCCTGGAAAATGTTGTGGTCGAACATGTACTCGGCGGCTTCGCCGAGATTGATGATCCACTCCCCAAGAGCAGGAGGTCGGACGCCGAATGCCATATTTTGCGCGTACACGGCGCAGGTGGCGTGATTGTCGCCGCAGATGCCGCAGATACGGCTGGTGATGAAGTGGGCGTCGCGAGGGTCTTTGCCCTTCATGAAAATGCTATAGCCGCGAAAGATCGACGAAGTGCTGTGGCACTCCGCCACTTCGCGGTTGGCGAAATCGATTTTGGTAAAGATGCCGAGGCTGCCGACGATCCGGGTGATCGGGTCCCAGTTCATTTCGACTAGGTTGCGGTTGTTCCTTGCGACTTCCGGCAGTGTGTCCTGGATCGTTGCCATGGCATTGTCCTTTCGTCAGTAGGTGGTAGGGCGATAGCCAGTGGTCAACTTCCGCCCGCTGTGCCGCCACTTCGGTTCTTTATTCACCGTCGCATTCGTGATGGCGCGAAGTGCCCGGATGCTGCGTCCGTACACGCCGACTACCGTGGAGGAAAGCATCCCGCCCGGCGGCTCGTCCATGAATGGCATGAACTTATCCGGAAATCCCGGCATGGTACAGCCGATGCAGATGCCGCCGACATTGGGGCATCCGCCGATGCCGCGCATCCAGCCCCGCTTGGTCACATTGCAATCGACGACCGGGCCCCAGCAGCCCAGCTTCACGAGGCATTTCGACGAACCATACTCATGCGCAAAATCGCCCTGCTCGTAGTAGGAGCCGCGGTCGCAGCCTTCATGCACCGTCTTGCCAAACAGCCAGGTCGGCCGCAATTGCTTGTCCAGTGGAATCATCGGCGCAAGGCCGGCTACCTGATACAGCAGGTAGAGAACGGTCTCCATAAAATTGTCGGGCTGCACCGGGCAACCGGGAACATTCACGATCGGCAAGCCGGCCTTGGAACGCCAGCCCCAACCCAGATAGTCGGCCAGGCCCATGCATCCGGTTGGATTGCCCGCCATGGCATGGATGCCGCCGTAGGTTGCACATGTGCCCGCGCCAATTACTGCGATGGCTTTGGGGGCGAGACGATCGATCCATTCGCAGGTTGTAATCGGCTGGCCAGTATCGGGGTTGGTGCCTACGGCCGCCCAATAGCCTTCCTTCTTGATTTTCTCGTTCGGAATTGAGCCTTCGATGACGAGCACGAATGGGTCGAGCAGCCCCTTCTCCGCATCGTAGAAAAACTGCATGAACTCGTCGCCATTCTCAAATGCCAGCACTGGGTTGTGCAGGTGGACTTTGGGCAGGCCTGGAATAGCGCCGAGGAGAACGTCCTCAATGCTCGGCTGTTCCGCTGCTGTGACCGAAACACTGTCGCCGTCGCAGCCGAGGCCTGCTGTGATCCAGAGGATGTGGACGTCGGAAACTGCAGGAGCCTTGGTGATCTTGCTCGCTTTCTCAGGCATGGAATTCTCCTTCGTCTGCAAATCTTGCGTCGTTTAATGGGATGCGTAATCGAAACGGGAAGGGTAGCCAAATAAATGGCCGGGTAACACGCCCGCATTCCAAGCACAGAAACAGCGCTGACCGAATTGGCGGAGCGGGCTGAGGGAAGCTGAACAAAGCTGTCACCTCGAGAATTCGTTCGGGGGAATTCCGAACTCCCAACTTCAAACAGCGGCAACATTACTCTTCAAAATTGTGAAATGTCAAACGCGGATGTTGATTTACCTCTATATTTTGTGAGGTATACCGCCGCCACCGATAGTGCCGGCTCAAATCCAGGTAAATCTGGTCGGAATTCAATCCAAAACCGGCGTCCGTACGTATTGGCCCGCACGACGCGTCAGCAGATCCGCGGCAATTGCTCTCCAAACATCACATCCAGCACGCGTGTGCCTCCGATTTCAGTCTTCATCAGCACCATGCCGGGATGGTCGGCCACCACCTCTCCAATGATCGCGGCATTGTGCCCCAACGTGTGCCGCTGCATCTGCTGCAGGACGGCCTGGGACATTTCCGGCGCAACAATCGCAAGCAACTTGCCCTCATTGGCAACGTAGAGCGGGTCCAGGCCCAGCACTTCGCACGCGCCTTTGACAGTCTCTCGCACCGGGATCGACTGTTCCCTCAGGGTCATTCCAACGCCGGCGCGCCTTGCGATTTCGTTCAACGTTGTCGCCACGCCGCCGCGCGTGGGATCGCGCATGCAATGGATAAATTCCAGCGCGCCGCCGGCGGACGGAGTATCCAGCATGGCGGCAACCAGGCCGTTCAACGATGCACAATCGCTTTCGATCGCGCCTTCGAACTCCAGGTTCTCGCGCTGCGACATGATCGCCATGCCGTGGTCGCCGATGTAGCCGCTCAGGATGATTTTGTCGCCCGGGTCGCGCACGATCCGCCGAGATATTCAGGCCGCTCTCAATCACGCCGATGCCGGTGGTCGTGATAAATATCTGGTCGCCTTTGCCGCGATTCACCACTTTCGTGTCGCCGGTGACGAACTGCACGCCGGCCTCTTCGGCCGCGGCGCGCATGGATTCGACGACGCGACGCAGGTCGTCAGTGGACAAGCCTTCTTCAAGAATGAACGCCGCGGACAGATAGAGCGGGCGCGCGCCGCTCATGGCAAGATCGTTCACGGTGCCATTGACCGCGAGCCGGCCGATGTCGCCGCCGGGGAAGAAGATCGGCGTGACCACGAAGGAATCGGTCGTGAACGCAAGGCGTGCACCGTTGATCGTGACAACTGCCTGGTCGTCGAGTTTGTCGAGAACCGGGTTCTTGAACGCGGGAAGAAAAACCTTATCGATCAACTCGGCGGTCAGCTTGCCGCCGCTTCCATGGCCGAGAACGATTTTTTGTGATCGAAGATCGGCAGCGGACACGAGCCGAACAATGCGGACACAGCACCGTCTGGCTCCGCCGGATCGGTGCGAACGTCCGCGCTCCTTCTCATCGGGCATGACTGCCGCTCATCAGATGACGTCCTCTTCGCCCATGGCGACATGGATCAGGTCCCATAGGACATGCAGCAGGATGACATGAGATTCCTGAATGCGATGCGTGCTGAAACTCGGCACCGTAAAGCAATACTCCGCTGCGCCGGCAAGGCGTCCGCCGTCCTTGCCGGAAAATGCAATCGTCAGAATATCTCTGCGTTTCGCGGCCTCCAGCGCGTAAATCAGATTTGGAGAATTGCCGCTGGTGGAGATCGCGAGCGCCATATCTCCCGGCCTGCCATGCAGTTCGATTTGATCGACAAAGATACGCGCGTAGTCTTTATCGTTGGCGATCGCAGTCAGCACTGCCATTTGGCTGACCAGATCGATTCGCCGGCAACGCGCGCCTTTTTTCGACAATTGGATGAATGAACTCGACCGCAATATGCTGCGCGTCGCACGCGCTGCCGCCGTTCCCCATCACCCAGAGCTGATGACCGTCGGCAAAGCGGGCTGCCATTTTCTGGCTCAGTTCGCCGAGCGTATCCGCATATTGGTCCAGGAATTTCTGTTTGACCTCAACGGACTCCTGGCACTTGCGCATCACCATGCCGCGCCAGTCATGGTTCGGCGGAGAACCGTTGCTGGTTGTAACGCCGGCTTGTGCGACCTTCTCTCATACAACGCCCGTCAGTGATTCCACGGAAACATCCGGAGCAGCTCCCTGCTTGTGCTTCTCCAGATGACGGCCGTAGGCGTAGTAGGCCGCGCAGGCGCCCTCTGCGGAGACCATCGTTGCTCCCAGGGGATGCAGCGGCGTACAAACGGTGCCAAAGGCCGCGCAGTCGTGCGGCTTCTTGATGCCCCGCAGAATCTGGCCGCTAATGCAGGCTTCCGGCTCTTTCGTGTCGATTTCCTTCACGTCGAACAGCTTCTCCGCGTCGTGCTCGCGAAACTCCCAGCGCAATTTGTAGCCGCTCTTCGGAATGGTGCCGATGCCACGCCATTTGCGATCCGCAATTTCGAAAACGCTCGCCACCAGTTTCTGCGCCGGCAAATTTCCATCGCGGCCCAGTATCCGGGAATACTGATTCTCCACCACCGCGCGGCCTGTCTTCCAACTGCCGGATCGTCATCAACGTTCCATGCAGAATGTCCAGAGGTTCGAAGCCGGTTATCACGATGGGCACTTTGAATCGCGCGCTCAGCGGCTCGTACTCGCGATATCCCATGACCGCGCATACATGACCCGGCCCGAGAAATCCCTGCACGCGATTGAGCGGAGACTGCAGAATCGACGCGATCGACGGAGGCACCAGCACATGCGACACCAGGATGGAAACGTTCTTCACGCCTTCCTGCTGCGCGCGGCAAACCAGCATCGCATTAGCGGGCGCAGTTGTTTCAAAGCCGATCGCAAAAAAGACCACCTGCTTGCCGGGATTGCTTCGCGCAATTTTCAGGCAATCGAGAGGGGAATAGACAATGCGCACATCGCCGCCCTCGCGACTTGATGGTGAACAGGTCGCCATCCGAACCCGGCACGCGCAGCATGTCTCCAAAGGAGCAGAAGATCACATCCGGGCGCTGCGCGATGGCGTGGGCCTTGTCGATCATCTCGAGCGGCGTCACGCAGACGGGACATCCCGGACCATGCACAAGCTCGATGCCTTCCGGCAAAAGATGGTCGATGCCGTGTTTGACGATGGAATGGGTCTGGCCGCCGCAGACCTCCATCAGCACCCACGGCCGCGTCTGAATGCGGCGAATCTCCTGTACGATACTGGCGGCAATTGGACCGTTCCGGTATTCATCGAGATATTTCATCGATCATCCTCCCCGCTGGATCGTGAAGACTAGGAGTTCGTCGGTTCCACTTCCTCGACCACCGGCGATTCCAGTTCTGTGAGTTGATCGAGTTCCTTCAGTGCCTGGTAGGTCCGCGCCGCCTCTTCTTCATCGACGCGGCTGATCGCGAATCCAACATGCACCAGCACATAGTCGCCCACCTGCGTCTCCGGAACATACTCCAAACATGCCTCGCGCACGATGCCGCCAAACTGGACCTTGGCCATGCGCATACCGCGCTGGTCGAACGCCTCCAAAACTTTTCCGGGAATTGCAAGACACATGCGGATTGTCCTCCGGGTGGAGCGGTCAGTCCTGTCGGTGCAATAGCTCGTTTGCGATTACGGCTTGTCCCAGAGACAGGCCGCCATCGTTCGCCGGCACCACAGCATGTAAGAATACTCCAAATCCGCGGGACCGTAATTCCGTCGCCGCGCGCGCCAGCAAGTAGTGATTCTGAAATGTTCCTCCGCTGAGACATACTCTGTCAACCCATCGCTCTCGCGAATGCGGCAGCAAACCTCAGTAATTGCCGCGCTCAACGTGTTATGAAAGCAGGCGGAGATTTCGCCGACCCTCTGACCCTGTGACAGGCCCTGGACCATCTGCGGCGATCATTGGTCGGAAGTCGAGGATCAATGGATCGCCTTGCTGGATGTGAAATTGATAGCGCCGTTCGACCCACTTTGCGGCCGCTGCCTCCAAGCGCGATGGCCGCCTGCCCCTCAAAAGTGACCGTCCATCGCGAGCCCAACCAAGCGCCGCGATCGCGTCGAACAACCGCCCGCAGGAGGATGTTTCGACAGTCTGCAGACGACGCGAAATCATCGTATCGACCAGTTCTAACTGCTTCTCTGTCACTCCGCGAAAACATTCGAGACTCCTCGGCATTTGGCCGCCGAACGTATCCCTCAAGTAGCTCAGGGCCATGCGCCACGGCTGCCGCACCGCGGCATCGCCGCCTGGCAACAACACATTGCGCAGATGGGCGCGTCGCTCGAACCCAGCGAAGTCGGCAACCAAAAATTCGCCGCCCCATATCCGGCCATCAGTTCCATAGCCTGTGCCATCGAACGCCACGCCGATCACCTTGCCGCGCAAATGATTCTCCGCCATACAACTGGCAATGTGCGCGTGATGATGCTGCACCCCAATCTTGCACTCGATATGGCGACGCCAGCGCCATCTTCGTACTCGTGTAATTTGGATGCAGATCGTAGGCCACAGCGCGCGGTTCCACCTTGAACAAATGCTTCATATTGGAGAGGGTTTCCTCAAAGAACCGCATGGTTTCGTAGTTTTCCAGGTCGCCGATATGCTGGCTGAGAATCGCATACCGGCCCTTCGTCAAACAGAAGGTATTCTTCAGTTCCCCGCCGACCGCCAGCACTTCTTCCATGGGAGTTTTCAAATCGATCGCCTGCGGCACGTATCCGCGCGAACGCCGCAATACGCGCTCCCGTCCTTCAAACGTGCGAACAACGGAGTCGTCGACGCGCATCGCGATATCGCGGTTGTGCAAGAGGAACCAATCGGCAATTCCATCCAGCCGCACGAGCGCTTCCCCGTTCGACACAACAATCGGCTCTTCGCTCAGATTGCCGCTGGTCATCACGAGCGCGGAAAATTCCGCATCGGCGTCGGGCGAATCGCTGAACAGAAGGTAGTGAAGCGGCGTATACGGCAGCATCACGCCGACTGTGTTGTTTCCGGGCGCGATACCGCGCGCCAAATCGGCATTCGAAAGCCGCGGCAGAATTACGATCGGTCTTCGCAGGTGCAGGAGTGCCGCTTCGTCGGCTTCGGATACGTCACATAACTTTCGCGCCGCAGCGACATCCCGTGCCATGATCGCGAACGGTTTGTCGGGGCGACGCTTCCGTTTTCGCAATTCCGCGACCGACGAATCGTTCCGCGCATCACAGGCGAGCAGAAAACCACCAAGACCCTTCACCGCCAGAATTTTCCCGTCTCGCAGCAGCTTGCGCGCCTTCTGGATTGTTGGCAAGGAGTCGGTTGTGCCGAACGCGCAATCTTCCAAAGCAGAGCCGCGCGGCACCAGGGAAAGCGATGGCCCGCAAGCGGCGCAGGCGTTCGGTTGTGCATGAAACCGTCGATTGCTCGGATCGTCGTATTCCGCCTGGCATGCCGCGCACATTTTGAACCGCGCCATCGTCGTTTTCGGACGATCGTACGGAATGTCCCGGATGATCGTGTAACGCGGGCCGCAGTTTGTGCAGTTGGTGAACGGATAGCCGTAGCGGCGATTCTGACGGTCTCCGAAATCACTCCAGCATTCGTCGCAGGTGCCTGCGTCGGGAGATACCAGGACGAATTCGCCCGGTTCCTCCTGGCTATGAAGAATGGTGAAGGCGCTGTCGCCTCGAAGATCCATTTCGGAGACGGCGATATCGGCGATCTCGGCGAGTTGTGGCGGACGCGTCTGCAAAGTCTCCAGAAACTGTCGGACTTCGGCCTCGCCGCCTTCAATTTCAATCGTCACGCCCGCCGACGAATTGAAAACATAGCCTGTCAGTCCCAGCGATGCCGCCAGATTGAATACGAACGGACGAAATCCAACTCCCTGCACGATGCCTCGCACCTGGATGTGTTTGCGAATATGCCGAGTTGCATTTGCTGCGCTTGTTGGAGTCGCCATAGGGCTACTGGGATCAGGGAGCCCGGAAGTTCTCTGCGGATGGAATCATCTTCGCCGCAGCGTTCCCGTTCAGATCGATGTCGTCATAACCGCGCCACTTGTAGAAACAAACGGAGAGAATCCAGCTCAGGGCAAAAATCGCAATGATGAAATATCCCAGCGTGCCAAAGTTCTCATTGAGCTTTCGGACAAGCTCCCAAAATGCTCCCTCGCTCTGAAATTGTCCGGCCAGCAAGCCGAGTGCTTCGATTCCCCCCACCACAATTGCCACCAGAGCGGAAACCAGAGTAATCGTCATGTTGTAGTACAGCTTGCGGATCGGCTTAATAAAGGCCCATCCATAGGCGCCCAGCATCAGAATATTATCCGTCGTGTCGATGAGAGACATCCCCGCGGCAAACAGCGCGGGAAAAACGAGGACCGACCACAGGGACAAGCCCTTCGCCACTTCGGCAGCCGCAATTCCGAGAAGCCCGATCTCCGTCGCCGTATCGAATCCCAGGCCGAACAAGATGCCCAGCGGATACATGTGCCAGCTCCGGCGGATCATTCCAAACATCGGACGAAACAGTCGGGAAAGAAAGCCACGTCCGCACAGGAGCACATCGAAATCTTCCTCAACATATCGACCTCCGTGGCGAACGTGCTCAAACGTCAAGTAAACGGATCGCAGGACGACCAGATTTACGATGGCAATGCCAAACAGGAACAGCGTAGAAACAGCGGTGCCGACCAATCCCCCAATATGCCGCACGGTATCGATGCGATGTTGCAGCGAGAGGGTGGTGATCGCGATTGCGGCAGAGCCCAATACAACGACTGTCGAGTGCCCGAGCGAAAACATGAATCCCACCGCAACCGGGCGTTTTCCCTCCTGCATCAGCTTGCGAGTTACGTTGTCAATGGCGGCGATATGATCCGCGTCCACAGCATGGCGAAGGCCAAAGCCATAGGCGAGAAATGCGGTACCGAGCAATACGGGAAAATGGCGGAACGCAACAACAGCCCAGAGCCATGCGGATACATTCAGGATGAGCAGGATGGCGTAGATTCCAAGAATTCTGCTGCGAGTCTTGCCCGCCCTGTCGTCCACAAAGGCTTGCAGCACACCTCGCATAAATCGCCCCGCAGAGATCTTGGTCAGAAAGATTTTCCACTGCGGCCAGAAAGCGTAGCCCGAGATCTCTCTGTCTCAGCCCACTGTAGCAGGCTTTTGTTTTCCGTGTTACCCGCCGGCATCGGGACCCAGTGCGTCATCAAGCTGAATCTCACTTCAGAAGTCGGCGTCGATAGAGAACTGAAACTCGCGCGGAACAAACTGATTCGTCACTCCAGTCAGCGGCTCTCCGAATCCCTGGCCAGGGAGCACTCCATTGCCGTAGGTGCCGCTGTAGCCTACAAAATTGGCGTGATTGAATACGTTGAAGGCTTCCGCCCGAGCGTTGAAATGCAGCCGGCCGGAGGCCGCCGCGAAGGACCGCTCGATCATCGGGGCAACATCGTAAATCGGGCCGCCGCGGCCTGTATTCCTGCCAATGACAACTCCGTCAATGACGGGCCGGTCCGTCGTGGCCCCTGTATCCCCGCTGTTTGTCGATCCAGTCACGATGTTGTATGGCAGGCCGGACGCCAGAGTCGCCACGCCTCCAATGCTGAACTGGAACGGCGCCGCATAAATCCCGCTCAGCACAAAACGATTGCGCTGGTCGAAAATCGCGTTACCGTATTCGGCCTTCCCGGTAAAGTTCGGATCATTAGGATTCTGGCTGGGAACATCCGGATCGACATTGTCCGTGGTGTGCGACCAGGTATAACTCGCCAGCAATTGCAGATTGTGGGCAAATCGGTGGCTCAGGTTTGCATCGAGCGCGTTGTAATGCGCATAGCCATCATTCACGTCACTCTGAATCACGCTATACGGCGGTTGAGGATTGGTGGGCGTCTCCATGTTGCACGTCATGCCGTGCTGCTGGTACCACTCGATCCAATACGGCCGCGTGCAGTTGGCCTCCTGCGGTGTCCGGCTCTGGCCTTGCGCTGTGCGGATAAACGATGTCGGAGGATCCACATCCAAAGGACGCACATTCTTCAACGTGTGTGAGCCTACATAGTCGATGTTCAGCACCCAGCTCGGCCGCAATTGTTGTTCGATTCCGAAAATCCACTGTTCCGCGTAAGGGTTGAGGAGCTTGTCCGGATAACCACGCAATGTCGACGTGGGAAAGAACTGGTTCAAATAACTGGCGCGGCCCGGACGAATATATAGACTGCGCAGCGGCACTTGCGCTCCCGCAGGAAACGCCGGCAAAGGGGCAGCCGAAATGCTGGTTGGAAATCCGACCTGGCCTGGTCCGGCACTATAGTTGAAAACTCCCGTCGGTCCGGTCAACGCATAGTTCGCTTCAGAATTGTCCACCACCTGTGCGTAGTAGATACCGAAACCGCCCTGGAGGACGGTCGTGCCTTTTGCGCCAAGGTTATAGGAAAATCCTAACCTCGGCCCGAAATCTCTGTTGGTGTCTGTAAATGTCTGCCGCTCGTAGCGCAGGCCAAGATTGACCGTCAAATTCGGCCTGAGTTGAACGTTATCCTGCAAAAATAACGCCCAGAGCACATCGTCTACTGTATAGTTCGCATTTCCGTAGCTCTGGGTATAGGTCTGGACATTGTTGATGTCATCGAGGTAGGCAGCGCTTTCACAATACGATGGACTTTGCGTGCAGGGGTTATAGAGAAATTCTCCATCATAAATAGGACCGCCGTACTCCTTGCTGTCGCCGCCGTTGTGCGCGTAGATGACATCTCCGCCGAAGGTGATCTGATGCGGCCCGGCGTTCACGGCGACAGTATCGTTGAACTCATATTGACGATTCAACAGCAGTGCCGACTGCGAGGTTCCGGAACTGAATGTTCCTCCACTCGAAATCGGAACCACGAATTCCGTCCCGTAAATCACCGGATCGAACTCTGTGATAGGCGAAGCCAATTGAAACTGTAGTCGAATATTGTTCAGCAGGTTCGGGCCGAGAATTTCAGTTTCGCCCAGCTCCTGTGCATAGGTCCGCTTATGAAATATGCGGTTCACAGAAGGCAGCGTGTTGCCGCCGACTGCGCCATTCGGATTCGTATCGTAAAAGCTATCGACGTCGCTGCGAAGAAAAACGTTGTTATTGGAATTGATCTGTCGGTCAACCCGCAGGAACCCAAGCCAGCTGCGATAACGGCCGATAAAATTTCCAGGCGCTATAGGAGAGATCACCGGAGAGGCCCGATTCTGCGCGCTGTATTGCCCGGAAATAAAAAACTGCGTGTGCTGGATATTTGCGAGCGGACCGGACAGCGACGCAGCGCCTTGATACAGCGTGTCGTTCGTAATATCGTTGCCGCTTGTTGCCGTCTTCGGAGTAAATCCGGACAATTTCGCTTCCGGGCCGGATGGCCGCCATAGCCCCAACACGTTTCCGTGCAACTGGCTCCCTCCGCTTTTCGTCACAATGTTCACGACGCTTCCCAGGCCGAAACCATACTCGGCGGAAAAAGCATTGTCGATCACATTTATTTCCTGCACGGCAGCCAGGGGAATATTGGTGAAGATGGTCTGGCGTCCCCAACTGTCGTTTCCCGTGCTCCCGTCGATTTCAAACCAGGTTTGTCTCCGCCCGCTCCCGTTCGCGGTGAAGAGATCCTGGTTCATGAAAACGTCGCCTTGATTGATTGCTGGACGATTCGCCGCGTTCAGTAGCGGAAGGTATGTGATCCTGCGATTGAGAAGCGGGGTATTTTCCATCTGCATCGCACTGAGCAGGTCGCCCAACTGCGGCTGGTCGGTTCGCAGATCGCCCACAATTCCGGTCACGCGAACACGAGTCTGGCTGGCCGCAACACCTAATTCCACGGTTAGCGTCGCGTTTGTGCCGCCGGAAAATGTGACATTGTTCAGGCGCCGGTCGGCAAAGCCGGATTTCGTCACTACGATTCGGTAGCCTCCCGCGATGGGAAGACCGCCGACAGAAAAATTTCCATCCGCATCCGAGTGCGCTGCACGTTCCAGATGACTCACTTGATTGGTGATCGCAATTTCAGCGCCGGCGATTGCATGCCCATTCGTGTCCAAGATTTGCCCGCGAATCGTCGCGGTATCCGGCGTCTGAGACATTGCAAGAAAAGAGAACAAAAAAATTAGAGGCACTCCCAGCGCATGTTTACGAAGCATTCCGACTCTTCCCTTGAACATCTTCAAACTTTGCCCTATTAGACCATTCATTCAAAAGTGAAACCAGTTGCGCCGATTGACATCGCCCCCGGTCGATGGGCGAATATTAAACGAAGCCTTTGGGTTCACAGGCCATGAGATACATCTTCGAAAATCGAGCCGATCACGAAATACCCGTTTCGCGGGGGCAATCGGCGCGTCCCGCTGCGGATTTGCGCCGCGGACTCAGCGAACGAAACATCGCCTGGGCACACCGGAATCGCTTCGCTCACGAGGTGAGTCTGGGCGAGGTGCCTGTCGTCCTGTACAGGGAAGACGAGCAATCTCGCCACGGGAATTTCCATCCTGCTTCGTACCCGCGCATCCTGCAGAATACGAACTGGAATCTGCGCCTCAAAAAGGTGCATACAACGGCGCGCAAAGTTCTGTTGAGCCGCGAGCACCGCTGCGAACTCGATTCCTCCAACAGCTCCGACGCGCTGTTGATGAGCATTTTCTGCCATCCGCAGCTATTACGAGCAGATTGCCGCCTGCGTTCCCTGCTGGGGATCGATCGCCACGCGGAGCCAACATTTGGCTACAAGCCACGCATTCCGCTGAAGAAGAATAGCTACGACTCCACCGAGATCGATCTGCGAATCGGGAATCTCCTCGTCGAGGCAAAACTTACGGAATTTGATTTCCAGACCGCTCCCTGGCGTTTGCTGGAGCGATATCGCGATCTCGAAGAAGTTTTCGAGGTGGAAGAGCTTCCTCGCTCCGGCGAGTCATGGCTTTCGTATCAGCTTCTGCGGGGAATCCTCGCCGCTCACGCCGAAGCGGATACGCGCTTTTGCGTGTTCTGCGACGATCGCCGCCCCGACCTGATCGCGAGTTGGTATCGCATCCTGCAGTGCGTACGATATCCCGAGCTTCGCTGTCGCCTGGGGGTTCTGACCTGGCAGGAAATCGCGGCAGCGTGTGCAGGCTCCGTGCAACGATGGCTGCGCGAGAAGTACGGGATCATTCTCCCCGGCTCCTCGCAACCGGCGACAGGTTTTTTGACAATGCCAGACTGAAAACATATCCAATACTGAACGTTGCAATTGTGCCGATGACGACGTACCAGGTCCACGCGACCTTAGGAAGAATCGCATGAAACCCGACAATATGGAATGCGATGGGTGCAGGCTGCCTCCACAAAAAAATGTTCAAGGTCAGGCCGACAATCATTCCCACAATTGCACCCGCTTCGTTGGCCCGACGCGTGATGGTACCCAGCAGGAACACGCCGAGAAGTGCACCGTAGGCGACCGACGCGATCGAGAGACCGACCTCCACGACATGGGTACTGCCGCGGGACAAGAATGCCACCCCGCAAAGTACAGCGGCCCAGAACAATGTGGAGATGTGGGAGACCCTTGCCCGTTCCTGTTCAGCAGCTTTCGGATGAAACGTCATGTAAAAGTCGATCACCGTCGTGGACGAAAGCGAGTTGAATGCCGCGCTCAAGTTCGACATTGCCGCGGCCAAAACTGCGGCGATGATCAGGCCGGAAAAGCCAGCCGGCATGCGCTCGACGATGAAGGTCGGAAATATATGATCGGGACTGGAAAAAGTAGCATGCGGCGCGACGCGCGTGTAATAAACGTAGAGCCCCGCTCCTACAAATAGAAAAAGCGTGAATTGCAGCAGCACGACGACCCAGCTCGACAAAAGAGCAAGGCGCGATTCACGCAGATTTTTTGCCGCGAGCAAGCGCTGCACCATAAGCTGGTCCGTGCCGTGGCTGGCCATGATGAGAAAGCACCCGCCGATCAGTCCCGTCCAGAACGTGTAGGTCGTCGTCAAGTTCCAGGCGAAATGGAAAACCGAGAATTTTCCCGCGGCGCCGCCGATGTGATGGATGACGGTCCAGCCGCCGGGAACCTGATGCCCGAGCGCCCATAGTGCCGCCAAGCTGCCCGCAATATAGACCAGCATCTGAATCACGTCGGTCCAGATCACCGCCGTCATTCCGCCCTTCACCGTGTACAGCAGCGTCAAAATCGTAATGATGACGATGGAGGTCATGTCACCCGTGCCGATGGCGATGCCGATTAAGATCGAAACAGCGAATAACCGCACTCCTTCTGCGGCGGCGCGAGTAATCAGGAAGATCATCCCGGTTACTTTGTGGAGCTTCGGCCCGAAACGACGATCAATCAGTTGATACGCAGTGAGCAATTCTCCATCAAAGTACGCGGGAAGAAACAGCACACATACCACAACACGCCCAACCAAATATCCAATGACGAGCTGAAGAAATCCAAAGTCGCTGGAGAATGCCAGCCCAGGAATGCTGATGATGGTCAGGGTGCTGGTCTCCGCGGCGACAATGGAGAGTGCGATCGCCCACCACGGAGCGGTTCGGCCGGCCAGAAAGTAGCTGCGCAGAGAACTGCCGCGATCGCGAAAATGCAGCCCGAAGAGAGTAATTCCCGCCAGGTACAGAACCACGATCAGCAGGTCAACGGTGCGGATATGGGGCGCGGCGAAAATTGCGAGATACGGGATACGCTGCATCTCTCAGCGAATCCCAGGAATGGTGTGCTGCAATCGCGCGCTCTGAACGCAAACATCGAAAACAGATGGCAACGAGAGCCTCGCGAGAATTTGATCGACCCAGAGCCCCCCGGCAGCAGCGACACGGGTTTCGACAGCGTATATCATTCAATACATTCTATGCCGCGATGCGACACCTTAATTCTGAATCCGAGTGTCTTGGATGGAACCGGCGCGGATGCTGTGCAAGCAAGCGTCGCGTTGCGCGGTGACCGAATTCTGGAGATTGGAAATCTTAAGAACTACACTGCGGAACATATTATCGACGGCGAGGGGCTGGTCCTTGCTCCGGGTTTCATCGATGTCCACACCCACGACGACCTGGCGGTCATCCGAACCCCGGAGATGCTGCCTAAGCTATCGCAGGGCGTGACAACCGTGATTGTCGGAAACTGCGGCGTCTCCGCCGCTCCGGTGCGACTGAAGGCCAATCCACCAGAACCGATGAATCTGCTGGGAGACACGGAAGCGTTTCGGTACCCCACATTTATTTCCTACGTGCATGCCGTCGGCGCAGCGAAACCGGCGGTGAACGTTGCCGCGCTGGTGGGCCACACCGCTTTGCGCAACAACCATCTCGATCGTTTGGATCGCACGGCGACCGACGTGGAAATTCAGGCAATGCGTGCCGAACTATCCGATGCTCTGGATCAAGGAGCCATCGGGTTGAGTTCCGGCCTGGCGTACCTGAACGCCTTTTCAGCATTGCCCCAAGAGGTCCAGGCGCTTGCCGAGCCGCTGGCGGAACGCGGCGGAATTTACACGACACACATGCGAAGTGAAGGCGAGGCGATACAAGAAGCCATTCAAGAAAGCCTGCACATTGGGCAAGCGCACAAAGTGCCCGTCGTTATTTCTCATTTGAAGTGCGCGGGAATTGCAAACTGGGGCCGAAGCGGCGAAGTGCTCGCGACTTTGGACGCCGCGCGCACTTCTCAGAATGTCGGCTGGGATTGTTATCCCTATGCTGCCGGTTCTACCACGCTCGATTTACGGCAGGTAGACGAGCGGGTCAAGATTGCGATTACCTGGAGCACTCCCCATCCGGAAATGGCAGGCCGAACGCTGGCGCAAATCGCCGACATGTGGCAGGTCAACCATGTCGAAGCGGCGCGGCGCCTGCAACCGGCGGGCGCGATTTACCACAGCATTTCTGAAGAAGACATGCGCCGCATCCTCGAACACCCGGCCACCATGATTGGTTCCGACGGCCTGCCGAACGATCCACGTCCGCATCCCCGGCTCTGGGGCACATTTCCCCGCGTGCTGGGTCGCTATTGCCGCGAGCTGAAGATGTTTCCCCTCACGCGAGCCATTCATAAGATGACCGGAATGCCGGCCCGTCGCTTCGGGCTGACAGACCGTGGAGTTGTGCGCGCCGGCTGCTTCGCCGATCTGGTTCTGTTCAACCCTGAAACCGTTTGCGACACCGCGACATTTGATAACCCGATCTGTGCTGCGGAAGGAATCGAGACTGTTTGGGTGAACGGAGTGCAGTCGTATCGGAACCGCGCCAGAACGAGCCGGCGTGGCGGGCGCTTTCTGCCGCGACAATCGACTCTACACGCTGCTAATTTTGAGCAGTTCTGAACTGCCATAGAAGGAAATCCATGGCTCTGCCTCTATGATCGACCATCACGGAATCTTTCTGCTATCCGCGGCCGTGGGATCGATTCTCACGCTGATATTTCTCATCGCCGCCGTTAAACTCAACCCATTCATCGTTCTATTTGTCACGTCGCTGGCGTTGGCCCTGGTAACAGGCATGCCGATGCATACGATCGTCGCCGCATTTGAAGCCGGCCTCGGCAGCATCCTCGGACACATTGCAATTGTGGTCGGGCTGGGCACCATGTTGGGGAAGATGGTCGCGGAATCCGGCGGCGCCGATCGCATTGCGCGCACCCTGATCCGGGTCTTCGGCGAAAAGCATGTGCATTGGGCCATGGTCTTAATCGGCCTGCTCGTCGGCCTTCCTGTCTTCTTTGAAGTCGGCTTCGTTCTCTTGATCCCAATTGTGTTTACGGTGGCGCGAAGGACGCGCACCTCACTCGTCCTCGTCGGACTGCCTCTGGTCGCGGGGCTTTCCGTCGTCCATGGTTTGGTACCACCGCATCCCGCGGCCATGATGGCTGTCGCAATTTACAACGCCAATGTTGGACGAACTGTCTTCTACGCGCTGATCGTTGGCATTCCGACCGCCATCCTTGCAGGACCGCTCTATGCAAAGCTCATCGCGCCCCATATTCATCTCGACGAATTCAACCCGATGGCGGCGGAGTTTGTCGATCACGGAGAAGAACGCGATTTGCCGAGCTTTTCCCTCACGCTTGGAACAATCCTGCTGCCGGTTGTCTTGATGCTGATGGGAAGCTGGGCAAACCGCATAACTCAGCCGAACAGCGCCACAAACAATAGCCTGCACCTGCTCGGCAACGCCGATTTGGCTTTGCTGGTAGGAGTGCTGGTAAGTTTTGTCACTCTCGGCGTAATGCGGGGATTCAGCCGCGACAAGATCTTGCAATTCTCCAATGAATGTCTCGCCCCCACTGCAACGATTACATTGATGGTCGGCGCCGGAGGCGGCTTCGGGCGCATTCTGCAGGACAGCGGAGTGTCAACAGTCATCGTTCAAATCGCGCTCCACGCCCACATTTCAGTCATCCTTCTGGCATGGACAGTGGCGGCGCTGATCCGTCTTGCTACAGGATCGGCAACGGTGGCAATGGCGACAGCCGCGGGCATTATCGCGCCGATTGCGCTGCACAGCCCCGGTGTTCATCCGGCACTATTAGTGATTGCCACGGGTGCGGGATCATTGTTCTTTTCCCACGTCAACGATGGCGGCTTTTGGCTGGTCAAAGAATATTTCAATATGACGGTCGTTCAGACCATCAAGACGTGGTCGATCTGCGAGACCATCATTTCCGTCACCGCATTGCTCCTCACGCTAGGATTGTCTGCGATTCTTCCGCACATGACGTAGGCGCGATGCGCGGATTATGTTAGGCTGACGGCCTGTTTCATTCCGGATCGCATACTGGCGTATGCCGCATCCAGGGTCAACTGGTTGTGGATTGCATCTTCGCCCGGCGCAGCGTAAATGCCACGATTTTCAATCCATGCGCTAAAGGAATCGATCATCAAGCTGTACGCTTCATCGTTCACAACCTGCTGCACCTCCACGATCTCACCGTCCTTGCGCAGAATCACCTGCACTGGATGGTCCAGGGTAAAGCAATCGTCCGATTGGATGACGCCATCTTCTCCCACGATCTCCATCCATGTGTGATATTTTGCCCGAAAGCTGGCGAGGACCGAACCAAGCGTTCCCTGGGCAAACTCGACCGCGATTGCGGCGGTCGTTTCGATACCGGTGGATTGCGAATTCGGATCTGCCACCGCTGTCACTGTCGAAACGTTGTCCCCAAGAACATAGCGCAAGGCATCGATGCAGTGAATTCCAACGTCGCCAATGGCGCCGCCGCAAGCGAGCGCCCGATCGTAAATCCACTTCCGCGGGCTTTGTTCAGCCAAAAAAGCAAATTGCGCAGCTGCGAAGATGGGCGCGCCGACCCTTCCCTGCCGCAACCACTCTCGAATTACATTGACGCTGCGGTTGTAGCGGAAATTCTGCGCGATGCCGAAGGCGACGTTCGCCTTGCGCGCGGCGTCTATCATTCGATGCAACTGCGCTGCACTCATCGCAGCCGGCTTTTCGCATAACACCGGCTTGCCGCAGGAAATCGCGAGCAGAGTATCGTCCATGTGCAGCGCGTCTGGCGAAGACACGAACACGGCGTCGATAGACGGCGAAGCGCAGAGCCCCTCGGCGGACGAAAAAACATGCTCGATTCCAAATTCCGATGCCTGCGAATGCGCTTTCTGCAAATCTCGCCGCCAGATACCGGTGAGCACGGATTCCTGCGCCCCTGCAAATGCAGGGAGCAATCGCTTGACTCCATGATTTCCGAAACCAAGGATGCCGTAGCGCACCATGAAACTATCCTATCTGCCGCGACAGAGAATGCGACGAACTCAGAGCGTGCGCCCTTTCGCGGATTCGATCACGCATCTTTCAATTCCGATGCAGAATCCTCATCGAGGTACAACGTGACGTTTGGATGTGTGCGCAGAATCGTAGCTGGACAATCGGTCGAGATCGTCTCTTCGATTGTGCGGCGAACGATCTCAGCTTTGCGGCGGCCAGGCGCGGTAACAAGCAACTGCGGAACACGCAGGATGGTGGGCAGGGTCAGCGTGATCGCACGCTTCGGCACCTCCGCGAGAGTTTTGAACCAACGCTCCTCCAGCTGCTGGCGCCGTGAGACTTCCTCCAATTCCACAATCTTCACATCTTTTGGATCCTCGAAGTCAGCCTCTCCGGGATCATTGAACGCAAGATGTCCGTTCTCTCCAATTCCGAGAAAGCAAAGCTGCGGACTGTGGGCACGCAGGTTGCCCGCATAATCCGCGCATTCCCGCTGCGGGTCCGCGGCGGTACCATCAATTTCAAAAAAATGCCGCATCTTCACGCGCTGTGTCAAATTCTGCCGCAGGTAGTGGCGGAATGATGCGGGATGATCCGCAGGCAAACCAATATATTCGTCAAGATGGAAGCCGCTTACGCGATCCCAGGGAAGGCCATGAATGGAGGTGAGTTCTTTCAAGATTTCAAGCTGACTGATTCCCGTGGCAAAAATGATGCCGATATCGTCGAGCCGGCCGGCCAGCGCGAGCAGAAGTTTCCCGGCTGACCGTCCGGCTGCGATCCCTGCCGTTCTTCCATCGGGATAAATTTCGAGCTTCAGATTTCCAATCCGCAGCCGCCTTGGTTCCGTATTTCCCGTCTCCATGCGATCCTTTCTTGTTTTGGGATGGCTCGTCGGCAGCCATATTTCTTGCGTAGAGTTCTGCGGAAGGCTTTGCCCGCTTTTATTGCACTGGTAGGCCAATCTCCGCGGGGCTCGGCAATGTATGCGTTTTATAGAATTGACGCTTCGCTTCGCTGAAGCGCGTTCCACGCTCAATCCATCGCTGCATATTCAAATCGTAATGCGCCATCACGTTGTCCAGCCAATAGGGGCGGTTCTCTTTTAGCCATGTGCGACGGAACAAATCGCGAGTCAATCCGTAACCGTCCAGCAAGTCCTGGCACTGGCCATCGATGTCGAAGATCGTATCGAGTTGGCGCAGCACGTCCTGTCGTGCGGCTGGATTATTCTGTTCCGCGTACGCCCGACTGTATTCCTCCGCGATTTTATGCGCGGCCTGGAATTTATAGCCAAGAAAATCCATGCGCCGTGCACCCAGGTCCATCGCATCCAGCGCATCAGTTTCGCGCAGCGGAGCGGCAGCTCTTGCTTCGGCAATCAGAATGATGGCGCGTTCGGCATGGAGCCGCATCGCATGTACCACCGGCAGCAATTTTGCCGAAGCATCTTGTCCCTCCGCCGACCAGGGATCCATCCAGAACAAAGGCTCGCTGGCGCCGGTAAAACCGGCCTGCTGGAGGATCTTGTGCGCTGCCATCAACTCGATCTGCGCCTGGTTGATTTTGCCTGTCCTGTCGCCGTGAAACACCTGGCCGTAACTTTCTTCAAATTGCGGAATGCTGCTCATGCCCGGCTGCCACGCCGCCGCGGCGCCGAACAGCGCGCCATACCAATCCTCCAGGAACAAGCCTTCCCCATTGTTTGCGTCCCAGACGGTGTTGAGTTCGCCGGTCGAGCCAAGCCGCTGGCCATCCGCGACAAATTGCTGGATGTTGAGCAACGCGTCGTTGTCGTTCGGATACACGAGTCGCATATCGTTCACGCTCGGAGCGACCCAGGTTTCCATGCCGGCGTCCACATAAGGCAGCAGCCACTTGTCATATCCGTTCGGCTCAGGTCGATACCACCACGCAACGGCAATCATGTCCTTCGGCATGGTCTTCACCAGTGCAGGATCATTCATCGCGATGTCGCCCCAGAAAAGCAGGCGCTTGTGCAGTGGCGCGAGCGCCGTGTGAATCTCCTTCACAAAGTCGATATAGACCTTGCCGATCCCTTCTTTTTCCACCAACGCCTTGCTCTGCCCTCTGCCCAGATCGAACGTCTCATCGGCCCCGATATGCAGGAACGGGCCGGGGAACATCGCGGCAATTTCCGCGAACCACTGCGTGATGAGCTGGAGCGATCCAGGCTGCATCGGAGCAAGCACGCTTCCGTGCGGCGTTTCCGCAAGGCTGGAATAGGCTTCATACATCAGCAGATGATGTAAATGCCCGAATGCCTCTTGCTCCGGAACGATTGTTATGTGATAGCGCCGCGCAAACCGGACGAGTTTCTCAACATCTGCCCGCGTCATCGCGCCTCCCGGAGGGGCTGCCAGCGGATTGCTCGCGTAGGCAAGCGTGTTCTCAAAATACGGTGAATAGATATTGATCTTGTATTCCGACAGCAGCCGCAGTTGGTGCTCTTGAAAAGCAAGTGTAGGCACTGGGCCGCGCGAAAGATCGTCGTCGAGACCGCGATATTGCATCGCCGGCCAGTCCCTTACGACAACGCCTTGCAAGGTTGCGGTCACACCACGGCCTACAATAAGCTGCTTGATCGTCTGTGCGCCGTAATACAGCCCGGCCGCCGTTGCCGCAATATCGTAAGTGGTCTCCCCATCGGTGATAAGGACGTAGCCTTCGCTACGCATCGCCGGGTCGAAATCGATGTGAGCGCGCGCAAGAACCCTGGCCGCTTCTTGTGTTCGCTCCCGCATCAGCACCACCCTCGCCTTCGATTCGTTGCCTACGGATGCGCGGATCCCGCGCCTCCGTAGCGTGGCCACTAAATCCTGAACTGCGAAGCGATCTTCCACAACGCTACTGGTTGTCGACACACTAATTCCTCTCCTTAGAAAGAGGAGTGTGCCCGCGTGGATTTCACGCGGCATCGGAATCAACGCAAGATGGGCGCTTGTCCCATGAGTCGCAGGTATAGGAACGATGGCCTGCGCCATCGAATTGAAATTCGACGGCAAAAATCCGGTGATGGCCATGCCTGCGAATGCCAAGCAGCGGGAAAGGCGGGCAATCGATCGTCGTTGCGTGGGGAAATCTCCGGGCATACCTGCTTTTGAGTGAAGGGTTGGATTGGATCGTGTACTAGAAAAATGTCTGGACAATATCAACAACCTTATAGTTGTTGTCCAACACCGAAAGGTATCGCCATTTGTCGAATGTGAGACAGGGGTGTGAAATATCGAAGCCGACCATATCGCCGACCTGAATGTCATCGCGTTCTTCGATCTGTAGATACGCATGCTGGTCCCACATCTTGACGGTCTTCCAGTTTTCAGGGACCGAAGTTGGCACGGCATTACCCGGTCGATAACGCAGCGCAGGCGTGGGGAAACCGGAATCAAATGAGGCGTCACGTCTCCCGAGCGCGACGATGGCGAGATTTTTTTCGGGGATGGACTGCACATAGGCCCACACTTGCAATGCCGGAACCAGAGAGGAATGCATCTGTTGCGCGATGGGATTGCGGGATTCAATCTGACGTTGCGCCACTCGATATATACCCCCGTCATGGGTCAAGTAGCATCCCGGCCGCAGAACAATCTCTGCCGGGCGGCCGAAGTTCGCCTTTGAAAATACGTCCGCCACCACGTCATACCAGAACGACCCGGCCCCTGAAATCAGGATTGGATCGCGATCGAAATAATTCTCGGCTGCGAGTTTTTTTGTGGTATCAACCGCGCGCTGCAACAAGTCGCGAATCGCCGTTTCATCCTCAAGTACGCCCTCGAAGATCTCGACACCGCTAAGAGCGACGGACCGGCGATAACGCGTCAGCGCATCGAGCACCGATTGCAACTGGAGGAAATCGCGCACTCCAGTGCGGCCCCCGTTTGCTCCCACTTCCAGCAAAACCTGTAAACGCTGTCCCTTTTTTCGGAAGAATTCTCCCAATTGCTCGATCTGCCGCGCTGAATCCACCAGGCAAAAAAATTCAAAGTCGCGATCCTCGAGCAGGCGCGAAATCGTCTCCATATTCTGTCTTCCGACTAACTGATTGGCCATCAGAACGCGTCGCACGCCGTGCGCATACGCCACCATCGTCTGATGGGCAGTCGCCAGGGTAATGCCCCACGCACCCGCCTTCAATTGCATGTCGAACAATTTGGGCGCCATCGTGGTCTTGCCATGAGGTGCGAACTTGACGCCATACGCCGCGATGAATCGCTCCATCCAATGCAGATTGTGCAGTAGCCGTTCGCGATATAAGACCGCGGCAGGCAAGCTCAAGTCTTCGCGCAGCAGGTTCCAACCGAGCGCCGCAATCTGATCCGTCGCCATGCTCTGCAGCATCGGCCCAAGCCCTTTATTGAGTGGATCAATCTTTGATTCCGAAGATGACATTGGAGTCCTTATGTCTTGACACATGAATCCGAAAAGCGAAGCTCCCCGGGCGAGAGACTACTGCGTTTTGGTCGCCTGCACCAGCAGTTCTACAGACGGTGCGATCATGTCGAGCAGAACCGCTTGCGGCTGTTCCGCAGATTGCAAGAAATTGACGTCCTGCTGGCGCGCGTCCGCGCTGACGGGCTGACTGTTTTGCAGATTGTCCAGAGCACGCAGGCCGATCGTCGCCACATGGCTCAAACCTTGCGACAACGGGACCAACTCTTCGGTTAGGTTCGACTGAACCAGCAGAGGCTGCAACTGCGCTTCGTTGTCCCGCCACAATATAAGCCACTGCCGCGCCTGTTGCCATTGCTGCGGAGTGGCTTTGCCGGCAGCGATTTGTTCGGCGATAACGTTAAACTTGCGTGCCATCTCGCTCTCCGGCGGGACTGCGTCCACCAGGCGATTCAGCGGTGTGAATGCGTTATACGATCCGAGACTCTCGCGCTTATAGCCTTCCGGCGGCTGCACGACAGCCGCAAGAGCCTTGAGATGCACCGGATTCGGATTCCCGCTCATTCGCTGCAGCATGACATTGGTCGTCGCACGAGGATCGATTCCATCGTATTCCAGCTTTTGCGAGATAACCGCCAGCCGCCCATACATCGAACCCACATCGCGCACGCCCTGCGGCGACCAGAAGCGTTCCGCGATGGCTGCGGTGCGAGGCCAGATACGACTGTCGATCGTTTCTGGAGTGACGAATTCGCTCCACATTGTGGCTTCGCCGCCCAGGATAAGCTTCTTTTGTTCCGCCGTCAGCGAAGCCGCATCGCCACCCAACGGATCGACCAGATAATGTTGCGCGGCGGGCTGGTTCAGGTCGATATAGTAGCCGGTGGAAAGAATTCCGCGATTCCCTTGCCGTGCGGCCTGCGCCAGCGAAGCCTGGCCGCGCCAGGACTGGATCACGACGTCCTTCGGAGTCTCCGGCTGCAAAACTTCGTCCCACCCTTCCATGATCTTGTGATGCGCGGCGACGATCTTCTGCACCTTCGCCGTGAAGTACGCCTGCAGCGCGGCGTTGTTGGCAATATGGTGCGCCCGCATGAATCGCTGAATCTCCGGGTTCGCGTTCCACTCCTTGCCATCGCACTCGTCGCCGCCAATGTGGAAATAGGCATCGGGAAACAGCGCGGTCATTTCTCCGATAAAGGAATCGAGAAATTTATAGGTCGAGTCCTTCGTGGGGTTCATCGCTGCATTCAATACGCCCCAGCGACGCGCGATCTGGTACGGCCCTTTTCCGCTCGCAAGCTGCGGGTAGCCAACGAACCAGGATGTCGTGTGGCACGGCATGTCGAACTCCGGCACCACGCGGATGCCGCGGTCGCGCGCATATTCGATAACCTGCTTGATCTGGTCCTGCGTGTAGTAGAGACCATCCGAGCCATCTTCCTGCAACAGCGGAAACTTCTTGCTTTCGACGCGGAATCCCTGATCGTCCGACAGATGCCAGTGGAAGACGTTCAGCTTGACCGCTTTCATGCCGTCCAGGTTTCGCTCAATCACAGGGATTGGCATAAAGTGCCGTCCCACATCGATCATCAAGCCCCGCCAGGGAAATCTTGGCTGATCGTCGATGGTGACCGCGGGCACACCGAAGCCCTGCGGCGTGATTCGTACCAACTGCAGAAATGTTTGCAATCCGTGCAGCACGCCGAGAGGATTCTCGGCCGTCAATTCCACCTGCGTGGAAGTGACACTCAAATGATAAGATTCGTCTTCGCCGAGTTGCTGCACCGGATCGCTGGGACCGCTGGTTTTGATAAGGAAGTGCGGCTGGTTGTACTGCGCGGCCCACCACAGTGGGATCCCTGTTTCCTTCGACAGCGTGCCGAGAAAGCGCTGCTGCGCTCGCATCAATCGAGGTTCCGTGTAGCCTTCCAGCTTGACGCCGAAACTTCCATCAATCAGAAATTGACCTTGCCCTTGCACAACATGCGCCGGCAACGGCATGACCTGAAGTTGTGTTTGCGCTTGCATTCCGGTTGAGAGAACCACGACCAGAGAAAGAAAAGGAAGTACGTGAGCGGAACGAGGCAGGCGAAGCGTTTTCAAAACAACCTCTCCGGATAGGGAGTTGGTGGGAGGAGAACCGGGATACGAGCGCTGTCCCGTTACATGCGGAGCATCTTTAACGGATCGCGATGCCGATTGGTATTCAATCGGCATCGCGCCTCTGTGAATCGAACGACTCAAGCAACTCAGAAGTAGAATTTGCCTCCGAGCTGAATTTCACGCGGGTCGTGGGTTGAGGTGACCTGTCCAAAAGTGCTGTCATCCGTATTGACGTCAATTCCACCACCATTAATTCCTGCCCCACCGTAGATGGTGTGATTGAAAGCGTTGAAAAACTCGCCACGGAACTGTAGGCTCATGTCTCTCGGCAGGGCAATGTTCTTGATCGCTGCCAAGTCCCAGAGGCTGATGCCCGGGCCGAGCAGCGGACCGTTGGGCGCGCTGCCAAAGTGTCCGATGGCGTCTTTAAACGAGCTTGTGGAGAACCACTCCGATTGCTTCTTGATCATGCGCACGGGAGCGACTTGGTCCGGACGGGGAGCAATCTGACTGACATCAATATTGACGCCGCCGGGATATGTGCCCGGAACGCATCCGGAGAATCCCGGGGGAACTACCGCCGGAGTCTGACAATCGAACGGATCGGCGCTTTGACGAATGATCACGGATTGACCGGAGTCGAATTGTGTAATTCCCGATAACTCCCAACCTCCCAGAACGTGCCCCAGCAAGCCGTGCTGGTTCTTGTAGAACGGGAGATCGTATACGTAATTCGCAACAAAGGTTTGCGGCTGGTTGTACTGTGCCGGACCGTAATCCGCTTCCACATTATAGGTATTGTATGTGGCGGTTCCACGATCATTCGCTTCCGTTGTCAGTGCCCTGCTCCAGGTATACGCAATGCCCAGCGTGAGGCCATGCTGCGTGCGGTGATTCAGCGACACCTGTAGAGAGTTGTAATTGCTGTTATATTCCGGCAACAGCGACGTGAACGTGGAGTACCCTTGATACGGCACAACGGCTGTTACATAGGCCAACGGCTTCGAGGCACGTTCCGCAAGGGTGGGCTGGTTGAGATCTCGTTGTCCCAGCAGGTGTCGTCCCTGATTGCCAACGTAAGCGATATCCAGCACCGTGTTTGGCAGGATCTGGTTCTGTACCGACAGGTTGTAATCCATGAGATAAGGCGTTTTCATGGTGGGGTCGCCGGTGGAGTACAGTGCAACCGGGCCCAGGGGTGTAGTTGCGCCGGCCAATGCGTTATCGAAGCTCGTGTTCGTTGCTGTTGCCGTTTGAACCAGCGGCGGATCGTAAAACGCGTTGTCCTCCCAAATGCCGTTCAACACGCGATCATAGAAAATGCCTGCGCCACCGTGAATCGCTATCTTGGCGGTCGCGCTATAAGCGAAGCCCACTCGAGGCGCGACGTTGTCCTTGGGATCGGGGTTGACATGCGCGCCATATGGAGAACAGGTGACATACTTGCCGACGGCCTGCGCGTCGGCGCAGGCTTTGCCAGTTGGGAAAATCAAACCATTCGCGTAAGTGGCTGGTGTCACTCCCTGACCGGGCACAAAATTGCCGGCAGTGGCGCTGGTGAGGGCATCGGAGTCATCAATAAGGGGAGCATTGGCCGGGTTAAAGACGAGTGGGTCAAAGTTGGTCAAAATGTCGTTGGCGTCTGCGGGGGACGGGAAATAGCTGTAACGCACACCTAAGTTCAACGTCAGTTCTGGAGTAATCTTCCAGTCGTCCTGGGCAAAGGCTTCAAAATTGAGGTAGTGCAGGTCGGGAATCGAGTCCTTGCTGGCCTGCGTATATTGAAAGGCCTGGCCCAGAAGAAAATCCTGGAAGTTGTGGAAAGAAAAGTTAGCCGCCCCGCTGTATGCGTTTTCCGTCTTCACCATCCATGATGCGGTTGCGCCGGCTCGCAGCGTGTGCCGGCCAAGCGTAACGGAAAAGTTGTCGAAGATCGTTCGGTCGAGGTTGCGCTCGGTGTACGGGGCCGCACCGGAATTCACTTCCGTTAGATTCGTGATCGCTACATTCGGAATGCGGCCGTACGGATCGGTATATTTCCAATTGTTCGTCAGAGCTGTGGATATGGCCGGATTATCGATGACTTGCCCCGGCTCGAATGTCGAAGAAATAGATCCCTGCGTGTAGGCGAATTCCAATTCGTTCACCATGCGCGGAGAAATCGTCCATGTTAGATTTCCGACCACGTTCTGGCCGGGCGCATTGACGGCACTGGCCGCAACACCAGGGTATTGGACCCCCGCAAACAGACCGGTGGGGAAATTCTCCGGCGTTTCGTCCTGCATGGCGCGCCCGAAAAAATGCAACTTGTTGCTAATGTTCCAATCGAAACGGACCAAATCTTCGCGCGTATTCATCAATTGGGAATAGCTGAATACATACAATCCGCTCGAAGTGTTTGCCGGATACTTGTCATACACATTCGCGAGATAAACGCTCGCATTCTTGCTGTAGCACGCTGGATTAATAGTGCTTACGTCGGTCGTGGCATCGTAGGCCACGCATCCGGGCGTCGGGTCGGCGGCCGTCTGGTCGCCTAGAAACATGCCCTTCAGTTCGGCTGCTGTCGGCGGCGTGACACTGTCCGAGACAGGCGAGCTTACCTTGCGCCATTCCTCCGACCAGAAGAAAAAGAACCTATTCTTGTCGGTGTTGAAAACTTTCGGAATATAGAGCGGTCCACCAATAGCAAAGCCGTAGTCATTGTATCGTTCGATCGGACGCGGCGTGATCGGACTTGTCTGCTTATTGAAAGGGAAGTTCGCGTTGAAGACGTTATTGCGGTTGAATTCGTAGGCCGCACCGTGGAAGGTACTGCTTCCCGAGCGGGTAGCGACAAGGACTTGGGCGCCGCCGCTGCGACCGTATCCTGCGTCGTAGGTGCTTCTCTCCAGCGTAAATTCTTGGATCGAATCGACACTGGGTACATTCAACAGGGTGAGATTTGAGCCGCTGTCGTTGATATCGGCGCCGTCCACCGTCCAGTTGTTTGCGGAGCCGCGTGCGCCATTCACAAAGAGTTGGTCTGTGTTGCTCAAGCCAAAGCCGACTTCATCTGGGAGAGCGCTGACTACGCCTGGCTGCAGGGTCACCAACTGCTCAAAATTTCGATTGTTCAATTGCAGTTCACGGACCTGCGTTCCCGAGATGGTGCCGGCCAGCGCACTGGTCGAGGTGTCCAGCGAGACCGCAGATTGATTAACGGTCACCGTCTGGCTAACCGCGCCCGGATGCAACTGCGCGTTCACGGCGCGCGTCTGCGCAACAAATAGCGTGACGTTCGGCGCGGTGTACGTCTGAAACCCTGCTGCCGTCACCGTCACGGTGTAAGTGGCTGCGGGCAGGTTGGTCGCCGTATAGCTGCCCTGCGCATTGGTCTGGATCGTGCGAGAGGCACCGTTCACGCCGTTCTGGGCAATCGTCACCGTGGCGCCTGGAATGACGGCTCCGGAAGGATCAGTCACGGTGCCGTTGAGGGTGCCCTGCAATTCCTGGCCCAGCAGCAGCATGGGGTAGCACAGGAGGAGAACGCTGAGAATGGCGACGAAAAATCTTTGTCTTTGCATCCGGATGACCTCTCGAAAAAGTTGGACCTGCGTTTTGAGTGCTTTCTAAGAAACACGCCAATGACGCAAGCGCTTGCTCCGTTTCGCAAACGCTTGCGTCTGTTCTCTATAAAATATTCATATGCCCTGCCGTTTGTCAATGAAAAATTTGGAGGCGATCCTGTCTGCAGCTCGCGGGCGATGTGGAGATCCCTCTTTCTATAATCGGATGGCAATGCCTTCGGAAAATTTCCCGGCGGGCGGCAAATGCCGTGAAAGAGCCTGCGGCGGCATTCGTTGGGCCGGCTTGCTCCTCTTATCCGTCCTCCAGATTTTCGCGGGATCGGCGCCCGCGCAGAATGCCGGCTCGAAGAAGCCCGCCCCAAAGAATTCTGCATCGACCGGCGATCTCGCGCGACAGCAACAACTCGCTGAGGATTGGCATCGGGGTACAACTGCCCTCCAGCAAAATGACAATCCGGCCGCGGAAGAGGCATTCCGCCAGGCGTTTGCACTTGCGCCTAAATCCATCGAAGTCATCAACGATTTGGCCATCTCATTGGCCCGCCAGGGCAAAGATGACGAAGCGATTGCCCTGTACGAGCGCGCCCTGCGGCTGAAACCGGGCGACCCGGTCACGGGACGCAACCTCGGCGTGGCGTACTTCCGCGCCCATCGTTACAAAGATGCGCTTCCCTATCTGGAGGCGTTGTCCAAGGCAATGCCAACGTTTCAAGCGCTCGATTTGACCGGCCTGGACCTCTTTGCATTGGACCGATACAAACAGGCAATCGTCTATCTGGAACAAGCCAGCATGAAGCAACCGAGCGATCTGCCGACGCTCGATGTTTTGGGCAAGGCTTATTGGCGGACAAAAAATTATTCGGGCGTAACGAAGGTCTTCGATCGCATCATGGCCGTCAACCCGGGCTCGCCGGAGGCCCACTTTATGATGGGCCTGGCCTATGACGTGCTTTCCAAAGAAGACGATGCTTTCAAGGAGTTTCAGGCCGTGCTAGCCGAAGATCCGAACTATCCCGGCGTTCATTCCAGCCTGGGATTGATCGACTTTCGCGAGCACAAGGTTCCGCAGGCGTTGGATGAATTCAAGCAGGAACTGACCCGCTACCCAAACGATCCCGTTTCCAACTATATGGTTGGACGAATATTGCGCCAGCAGAACCAGCCCGCACAGGCAATTCCGTATTTGCAAGCTGCCATCGCCGTGAATCCGAACTATCGTGACGCTCTGCTAGAACTCGGGCAGTGCCACATCCTGTTGGACCAGCCGGAGCAGGCGATAGAGCCGCTAAAAAAAGCGACGCAGGTCGATCCCGAGTTCGCCCAGGCACATTTTGTATTGGGAACGGCGTATAGCATGGCTGGACAGACAGCCGATGCGCGCCGGGAAAGGAACGTCAGCAAAACGCTGGATGCCCGGCAGCATGAAAAATCAGTACAGGGAACGTCACGCAAACTGCGGAACGCCCCCTCGGCGGGAGGCGACGCGCATCAGTTTTAGGTGAAAGCCACGCTGACCGCAACCGGATCTCCTTCAATACCAATTACGCCGCACGATGTGCGGTCATCGTGGCGCTGGAACTCCAGTGTGACCCGCGAATTGCCGACGCGGAAATTTTCCATCCGCAAAAAATTCAGAAACTCCGGCAACTGTGGATTGACGATATTCAATTCTCCCCGTAGCGCATTTGGATGAAGGCCCAGTACCGCGGTCAGCAGAAGAAGTGGCGCGCCTGACGCCCACGCTTGCGGAGAACAGGACACAGGATAGTACACCGGCTCATCCCGATCGCGGCGTTGAATACCGCAAAAAAGTTCCGGCAGCCGGTAGTCGCGAAAGTAGAGTGCAGCGTCGTATAAAGCGGTAAAAACTCGCGAGGCCTCCTTGCGAAAACCATAGGAGGCCATACCATATCCGATGATGGAATTGTCGTGCGGCCAGACGGAACCGCGATGATAGCTCATGGGGTTGTAGGTCGCTTCGCGATGGGAGAGCGTCCGAATTCCCCATCCGGAAAACAATCCGCCTTCGAGTAGCGTGTTCACTACCAGTTTTGCTTTCTCCTGTGTTATCGCTCCGGAAAATAGTAAGTGGCCGGGGTTAGACGCGATCACTTCGAGGCGACGCTTATCTTTATCAAGCGCCATGGCGTAGTAATTTTTCTCTTCCATCCAGAACATTGGATCGAGTAGTCTGCGAATCTTCTCCGAGCGGTCCTCGGCTTGCGCCTTCAACTCCTCATCTCCCAGAAGCTCCAGCATGAATGCAGCCTCTGCGAGCGCCTTAATGGCGTAGCCCTGGACCTCAATCAGGGCGATGGGCGGCTGTGCGATGGATCCATCGGCGTGCATGTTTGCGTCTCCGGAATCCTTCCATCCTTGATTGAAAAGGCCCTTGGATGTCTTGCGTCGATACTCGATGAGGCCATTTCCCGCGAGGTCCGCATACGTCAACAGCCATTTCACGGCGAGTGAAATGTTTTTGGCCAGCCCGCGCAGAAGATCTTCGTCGCCCGTCCAACGGTAATACTCACCCAACAGAATAAGGAACAAGGGCGTGGCATCCACAGAGCCGTAATTCATCCCGAATGCGACCTCGCCGGTTTCGGTCATCTCGCCGGAGCGCATCTCATGCAGGATTTTCCCTGGCTCTTCGTCGCGATCGTCGCGTACCTCGTCGCCTTGATAGGAGGCCAGCGCGCGCAAGGTGCCCTGTGCCAGCGTCGGATTCAAAATCAGCGACTGAAACGACGCGATCAGCGAGTCGCGTCCAAACAGCGCCGCGAACCACGGAACCCCCGCGGCCACAGCGGTTCCTGCGATGTCCGACATCTGCAAGGCATAAAAGTCCTCCGTAGAGGTCTCCAGCATCGCGTTGAAAATTCCGTTGTCGGAATGGAATCGTGTGCAGTCCTTGCGCCACTGTTCGAATTCCTCGCGAAGACGGGCCAGCGGCTTACGCAAATCGTTGTCGTACGCGAAAGCTACCAACGAATGCTCCTCAATTTTTTGGGCAGCGCGTGACGGACTCTGGCCCATCTCGGAATGCGCACGAACCACGGCGGTGATGCGTGCCTTCCCCAGGGGCTCAAGATCGACCTCCCAATGAGCCGTCTTGTCTTTGATCTTCGCCGGTTCTGGAGCAAAGGAGACGGTAGTTGTTCGCACCCGTTTATCCAGTCCCTCATAGATAAAGCTCATGCTGTCCCGCATCACGATTGGCTCGTAGTAATGGCCGCTCTTTCCGCGGACGATGCCGCGCACCTGAAATATGTCCATGAAATCCGCATCGTAGGCGATCTCGACGGATAGCTTCGTCCGTTCCTGGTGGAAGCTTTCAAAATGAATCACGTCGTACAGCACATCGCTCTCCAGCAACTGTTCCCGGTGAACATAAATCGTGTTTACCGGAAGATCGAGTCCGTTGCTCTCGATCGACCCCTTCACTGTCAACTCGATCCGGGACCCGTACGCCCCCTCCGTGCTGCAAGACAACACGATGGGCGGAAATCCGTTGATGCACAAATCGAGCTCGCTGAGATACCGCGTGTCGTCGACGAAAAACCCCACGTGCGGAGCTCCCGGAGGCATAATGTTGCCCTTGTGGTTCGATGTGGAGAATGTTTTTCCTCGGATCAGTGCAAGCGACTCGACATTGGAAAGATGCGGCTCGGGATAGGCGATGTGCGGCTCCGTTGGCGCGGGAGCTTTCTGCAGACCGGCATGTTTCGACGCAGAACTGGAAGCTACACGGCTCATGCGGCGGTCTCTCGCGCCGGCCGGATTTTCATCGGGGTTGGATTCATCTTGCAATTAAGAATCGTGTGGTACAGATCCACATACCGATCGACCATTGTTTCCACCGAAAACATCGTTTCCGCCCAGTTGCGAACCACTCTCGGATCAAATTTCATCTGCGTCGCGGCAGTGGCCATGTCTTCAACCGACTTCGAAACATTTCCAGATATTCCATCCGACACAATCTCGCAAACGGCGCCGCCATGAAAGGCGAATACGGGGGTGCCGCAGGCCATTGCTTCGATCAGCACCAAGCCAAACGGTTCCTCCCACTGGATCGGAAACAGCAAGCCGATCGCGCCGCCAAGAAGCTGGTTCTTCGCTTCCAGGCCGACCTCTCCGACATACTCGATAAATTTTCCATCCACGTGCGGTTTGACCATCGTTTCGTAATAGTCGCGGAAGATTGGCTGGATTTCTCCAGCAATTTTCAATGGAATTCCGGTGCGTTGTGCAACTTCGACCGCCAGGTGCGTTCCCTTAATTGGCGCGATTCTTCCCAGGAACGCCAGATAGCTTTCCTTGTCGATTTGCAGCCGGTACTTGCGAAAGTCCAGCCCATGGTGGATCGTTTGCAGATCGAGCGTCGGATGCAGCGACGCCTGGTGATGGCTGATCGCGGTATAAAAGACGTCCGAATTCATCTCATAGAAACGGGTTAGCGGTTCTTCATAGGGGTGGTGCAGCGTGCAGACGAACGGGCATGGCACGAACCTGGAGTATGTTACAGCCGGAGCACTATTGATATGGATCAGATCGCAATCGCGCGCCGCATTCTGAATCGACCACGCCACATGATCCAGTTCCTTGAACATTCCGGAGCCATCCGCAAGCGGCCATTCTGACGTTCGATAGCGCCAGCGATTTTCGACCTGCACGGTGGATTCGCCGTTGCTGTAGACGACAGCCGTGATGCCTCTCTCTTTCAGCCCTTCAGCAAGATTGGAGACGAACAACTCAGTCCCGCCGTAACCGGCAGGAGGCACAGAAATAAACGGAGAAGCAATCAGCGCGACACGCATCCAGCGACCTCATCAGCAATAAGCCTTTCTGTAATTAGATGCAAAAAGTCCGATTTTGACTGGATGGATTCTCGCTCAACTTGGCCGCATCTGCGATTTTTCACGCATATCTGTGCGATACGCATTCGAGGCCAACTCAAGTCGCCGAATTCCTATTTTCATTGAGTTAAGATCGAACCAAGGCAGACGATGAAAGCGATTGCAATCGATATCGGCGGTTCTCATGCGACCGTTGCCCTGGTTGAGGGAAAGGGCATCCTCATTTCCCGCGAAGTTCCTGCCGATTCTAGCCGCGGACTGGCTCTTCTGCTGCCGACGTTGAAAAACATCGTGGCTCAATTGTTGTTGACGTTGCATTTGCGCCCGGAAGATTGCGCCGGACTCGCAATGTGTATCTGTGCGATGGTCGATAAAAAAAGCGCTCGCGTCGTCGCAACTAATGAGAAGTTCGACGACGCTACTGGAATCGATCTTCCGGCCTGGTGCAAGACTGAATTCGGAATTCCCTTTGCACTGGATAACGACGCGCGCATGGCGTTGCTGGGAGAATGGTACGCCGGCGCCGCTCAAGGAGCGGAAGATGTCGTGATGATCACCCTCGGCACGGGCATTGGAGGAGCGGTCTTCGCGAACGGTAAACCTTTCTGTACTCGCCAGGTACAAGGAGGATGCTGGGGCGGCCATATTCCTGTTCTCTTCACAGGCAGGCGATGCACCTGCGGCGCATACGGGTGCATGGAAGCCGAGGCTTCCGGCTGGGCGCTCCCGTTGATCGCCCGTGATTGGCCGAACTTTGAAACGAGCAGATTGGCTGCCGCGGAAACCATCAATTTTCGCCAGCTGTTTGAATTCGCCCGCGAAGGCGACCGCATCGCTGCTGAAATTCGGGACCGCTGCCTGCACGTCTGGGCATGCGGAACGGTCGGTTTAATTCACGCATACGGGCCGGAACGCATTCTTTTCGGCGGAGGAGTCACGGGCAGTGCAGACGAAATTCTGCCGTACATTCGCGAATACGTGAATAAATATGCATGGTCGCCCAGCGGTCCGGTCCAGATTCTCCCCGCGGCGCTAGGCAACGATGCCGCACTGCTCGGCGCGATTCCGCTGCTGACTGGGATGGGTTGACGTCGGCGCTCTGGCAAAAAGCATTTTCATGCTCACTCCGTCCGAGTCCGATCGCCTTTGCGTAGTCTTGGTATCCACACGCAATCCACTCAATATCGGCGCTGTCGCCCGTGCGATGCAAAATTTTGGTTTCAAGCGGCTGCGGGTGGTCAATCCATACGAGGCCGCGTTCCGCGAAGCGCGTTCCGCGGTCGGCGCGTTCCCGCTGCTGAAAAATGCGGAGGAATTCAAGAGCGTTGCCTCGGCAATCGCAGACTGCACGCTGGTCGTCGGAACCACCGCTCCGGGGTACCGGCAAATCGAGCATCCGGACATAACCCTGGAAAACGGCGCGCCGATCATCTTGAAAGAACTGGGCATCGCGCCAAACCTTCCGAATCGCGTCGCAATTCTGTTCGGGTCTGAGAAGTCCGGTCTTTCCAATGAACACCTGAGCTACTGTCATTGGCGAATGCACGTTGCGACCGGCGAAGAACAGCCCTCGATGAATCTTGGACAGGCTGTTGCCGTATGTCTGTATGAGTTGACGCGCGGCACAGCGGCAGCGCACCCGCCCGACACGCCTGCGCCCGCGAGCGCGGAGGAGATGGAAAGAATCACCGCGGTTCTGCTGGATTCTCTGGACGCGAGCGGCTACTTGGCAATCCGGCCATCTGCGGACAAAGAAAATAGCGTGCGCCGGATGGTGCGCCGCCTCAACCTGTCGGCAGAAGATGTCCCTGTCTGGCTCGGCATGTTACGACAAATCATCTGGAAGCTGCGAAATACACCTTAAAAGGATTATGTATACGCGCCCTATTTTTCCAGGCGGCTTTTCCAGTGCTTCGCAAGGCACTCCGCAACTGAGTTTATTGTGCTGGGATCATCACCGGAGTACCGGTTCGACTTGCTGCACGTGTAGCTAAAGACGACGTCGCCGGACTTGACATCGATGATTGACATCGTGACCCGAGCGGAGGCTCCAGCGTTATACATCCCGGTATTCATCCCTCTCATGATTCCCTCAACGACCGACCCGTTGTTCGTGTTGATCTGGAATTTCGCCTTGTAATCCGCCTGAGTTGGATCGACCGTGACCGTGACCGGAACATTTTTCTTTTGCAACGCCGCGGTGAAATATGGTGTGAATTGTCGATGGGGGTCGAGATAAATCTTGCGCGTCTGTTGCGCAACCACGGCCATAGGAAGCATTGCTAAAGCGCCTGCGACTAGATATGTTTTGACACGCATGGAACCACCTCGCGAAAATCGGACACAAGCCTAGCGCAATATCGCCGACCCGTCAATTCGCATTTATGTCCCAAGCTAGCGGGTCATCTGGTAGAACACTTCCTCCTCAATCTGGGCGATTTGAATCGTCTTCATGCCGCTTTTCTCAAGTTGCCGGTTCAACTGTTGCAGTTCTGTCGATTTCAGTTTTTGCCACTGCTGCACCCGTTGATTCATGGCATGGCTCGATTGCCGATACAACTCCATTGCCTGCGACGGAATTGCCCGGTCGCCGCTTTCCACGACTCCCAGGGAAGACAACAATCCGGTGTTCGCATTGCGCAATCCAGGTGTGGCCGCGCCGCCCTTCATAATCTGCGCGATCGATTGCTCCATTGCGTGGACGTGCGCCGCCAAAGTCTCGTCCATCGTATTCGATTGCAACGCTTTCAATTCCTTTTGTACGGACTGAATCTCCGCCATCGCGCGTCGACTTCGCAGACTGTCGGCAAAGATGCGCAGGCCCAGCGTCTGCTGCTGTTCCAAAACTGCGGGCGTCGCCGAGGACCGCGGGTCCATCATGATGGCAAGCGGCTGCGTGTAGCTTTGGCCATCCACAGTCAGCTTCACCTGATACGTTCCCGGCGCCACGCGCGGCCCGTGGTGACGCTCCTCCTCGTCACCCGCGCTATCCAACCCTCCAGTGCCAATGTCGGAGCTTCCCCACGACAAATCCCAGATGAATCGGTGCATGCCCGGCGTTGTCTCCAGCCGTTGCGGTTTGGGAAACCATCGCTCCGCAATCGGCGCCATCCGCGGCATTGGCGGAATAATGTCCACACTTGAAAAATGCCTGACAACTTTGCCGTTCGCATCGAAAATTGTCAACGTGACCGCGTGCACGGAAGATTTCAACCCATAATCGAGGATCGCGCCATTCGGAGGATTCTTCGCCGTCGGCTCTTCAGGCGGCAGTGGAGTTCCGAGGAAACTGTCGTTATCGATGCGGAAAGTCTTCTCCGGCTTGTATAGCCAGGCCAATTGGGCTTTTTCAGCAGCGGCAATTTGCCGCAGCGGCGTCATGTCATCGAGAATCCAGAATGCGCGGCCATGCGTCGCGACCACCAGGTCGTTTCCATGCACCTGCATGTCCCGGATCGAAGCAACGGGAAGATTCAATTGCAGCGGCTGCCAATTGTCTCCGGAATCGAACGAAACATAAATGCCCAGCTCTGTTCCGGCGTAGAGCAGGCTCTGCTGCTGCGGATCCTCACGCACGGCTCGCAGAAAACGACTCAGGCGCAATTCCGTCAACAATCAGCCTCCAGGTTTTTCCGTAGTCGCGCGTGCGATATAGGTACGGACTCATATCGTCGAGCCGATGCCGGTCCACTGCGGCATATGCCGTGCCCGGATCGAAGCGAGAGGCTTCAATCATGGAAATCTTGCTCCACGCAGAAAGTCCGGGCGGCGTCACGTTCTTCCACGTCGTTCCGCCATCCAGCGTCAGGTGAATCAGTCCCGTGTCGCTGCCCGCCCATATCTCCTGGTTATTCACGCTCGAAGGAGCAATCGTGAACACAACTCCGTAACCGCGCCGCTGTGCATTCGCGACTGTCACCTTCGAAGCGTCATTCGAATCAGCGGACGCCGTGCCCGTCAGATCGGGGCTGATCTTCTGCCAATGAAGGCCGCCATCCGCCGTCTTCATCACATATTGCGTGCCCAGATAGAGCGTCTTGTAATCGGGAGAAAAAACCAGCACCGGCGTCCATGGATCGCGATATTTGCGTTTTGTGATCTCCGTCCCAAAGTCCAGCATCGGCCAGGGCGATACGTTCTGGCTGAATGACGTTTTCCGGTTGAAGCGAGTCACTCCGCCGAACGTGTCGGTCAGATAAACGATGTCCGGATGATTGGGATCAAGCGCAAGATAACCGCTCTCGCTGCCGCCCGGTAGAAACCAGTCGCGAGGGGTGATTTGTCCATGATCCGTGCGGCTGTATACGGCGGCGCTGCCGCTGTCCTGCTGCGCGCCATACACCGCATAGGGAATGTTGTTATCGGTGATGACGTGATAGAACTGCGCCGTTGGCTGGTTGTACCAGGTGCTCCATGTTTTACCGTAATCGAGGCTGATGCTTGTTCCCTGGTCCGTACCCAAAATCATGCGTGATCCATTCTTCGGATCGACCCATAGCTCGTGATAATCGTCTCCGCCAGGAGCTCCGCGAACAATAGAAATGGTTTTTCCGCCGTCCTCGCTTCGATATAACGCCACGTTCGGCACATACACCACGTCCGGGTTGCTTGGATCGACGGTCACGCGATTGAAGTACCAGCCGCGGCTGGTCAGGCGAGGATCGCTGTTCACACGACTCCATTTGTCGCCGCCATCATCGGAGCGATACAGTCCCGATTCTTTGCCTGCGTCAATCACTGCATAGACACGGGTTCCATCCGGAGAAACCGCGACGCCCACGCGGCCCCAGTCTCCACCCGGAAGTCCATTGCCGCTCAATTGCGACCAGGTTGCGCCGCTATCGGTCGAGCGATAGATCCCGCTTCCCGGACCTTCCAGCGGCGCGTACGTGCTCCACGGCGGACGATGAGCATTCCAGGCGGCGGCAAAGAGAATATTTGGCTTCGCGATGGCGATGGCCACATCGGAGATACCCACGTCCGGCCCTTTGTCGAGAATGTGCTGCCAGGTCTCGCCGCCGTCCGTGGATTTATAGACTCCGCGCTCCGCGCTGGGGCCATAAGCATGGCCCAGCACACCGACATACACAAGATTCGGGTCCGACGGATCGATCAGGATACGGCTGATCTGTCGGGATTCTCGCAGACCGACATTTTTCCAGGAGCGCCCTCCATCTACGGACTTGTACACGCCATCGCCGGATGACAGATCGGACCGAATGTCCGATTCTCCCGTGCCTGCATAAAGAATTTTCGGATTCGACGGCGCGACGGCAATTGCGCCGATCGAAGCCACAGGCTCGCCATCAAAGATCGGTTTCCAGACCGTGCCGGCATCGCCGGTCTTCCAGACGCCGCCGTCCACGGAGCCAAAGTAAAAGTCCGTCGAACTGCCCGGCACGCCGGCCACGGCCACAACGCGGCCCGCGCGAAATGGCCCGATCAGCCGCCAATGCAGCGCGCCGAAGTAGCTCTGCGGCACGGGCCGTTGGTCGGCAGATTGCGCATCGAGATTTGCATGAGGGGTAATGGCGAGGATGGAACAGAGGGCGAACGCAAGAACGTTCCGGCGAATGACAAAATATTTCAAATCGGCATCCTCAATTTGCGATAAATCTCTGACGTACAAGCGATTGTCTCGCAATTTTCATTCAGGAAACAACTCACTTCCCGCGACGATGGCTTGGCGCTGGAGGCCGGACCGCATGGCGAGTCGAAATTATAGGCTGTCGGATCATCAGATTTGATGCAATAATGAATCATTATTGGAGGGCACTATGGCGACCGCTCTTATCCTTCCACATATCGCCGGATACGCGATTGACGCGTCGGCGAACTTGTCCGATGCCGCAACCCGCGCGCGCCTCAGCCCGGCCGCGACACGAGCTTTTCTGCGGATCATGGAAAAGTGGGGCGTTAAAGATCCCGACGCGCGGCAGTTGTTGGGAGGAATTTCCTCCGGCTCCTACTATGCGTGGAAGAAGACGCCGAAATCGCGCTCCCTCGACCAGGACACGCTCACGCGCATATCGCTGCTGATCGGCATCTTTAAGGCATTGAACATCCTTTACAGCAAGTCTCTGGCCGATGCCTGGATCACATTGCCCAACAGCAATCCCATTTTTCGCGGCGCATCTCCGCTGTCCTACATGATGCTGCGCGGACTGCCCGGAATGATCTCCGTGCGGCAATTGCTGGATTCCCGGCGCGGCGGTCAGTAATGGCCCGGCACGGAGCGATTCCACCCGAGCGCAGCTTCCGTCTCGAAGACACGCACCGGCTAATTCCATCCAAGCATAGCGATTCCGGAACCGTGCTTTCGCGGCTCCTCGAAAACGAAGCCGAGCTGAGCGAACTGATGGAGCTGGATGGCGCGACCAACGATCGCCTGCTCGGCGAAGAAGGGTTGCTGCCGGGCATCGGAGTGCATGAGCTGGTCTATGGCGTCCGCTACGCGCACATCGTGAATGCCGCGTTTACTCACCCCGCGCCGACGGGCAGCCGGTTCAACGGAAGCGATCGCGGCGCATGGTATGCGGCCACGGACCGCAATACTTCCGCCGCGGAGGTTGCATTTCACAAGCTCCAGCAGTTGGAGGAAATCCATTGGGATCGGGAAGAGGCGGGCACTTTCGATGACTATCTCGCCGATTTTGCCATGGACATGCACGATTTGCGAGGATCCAATCCCCAATATCGAAAATATCTCAAAGCATTCCCTATTCCGGAGTGCTATGCGGAGTCGCAAAAACTCGCCGCCGAACTGCTGGCTCGCCGATCCAATGGAATTCTCTATCCCAGCGTGCGCCGCAAGGGAGGAACGTGCCTCGTCTGTTTCCGACCAGCGCTGGTCTATAACGTTCGCCACGCCGCGCGATTTGAGTTTCGCCTGCTGGCGCGACGGCCCTTCATTCGCGAGCAGATGCGCGAAGTGAATATGAATTAGTCTTGTCGCTCATCATTGAATCGTGCTCGTGGAATCCATCGCGAACAGCGCGTTATCGGGAACCATTTCCTTTTCGGTGTGTATCGGGATAAAGATCGAAAAAATCGTTCCAGTGCGTGCGCCGGAAACGCTGGAGCGAACCCGCAAACGCCCGCCTTGTTTTTCCACCAGCTCCTTGGAAACCCAAAGGCCGAGACCCGTTCCGGTGTCCAGTTTTGTGGTAAAGAACGGATCGAAGATGTGTTGCAGAATGCCGACCGGAATTCCGCTGCCGGTGTCGGCCACGGTGATCCGCAACCCGGTTCGGCCGCTGTCCAATATGTCCGTTGCTGTTCGAACAACGAGCCGAATCAACCCTCCGTCGGGGATGGCATCCAGGCTATTGGAGATCAAATTTGACAGTACCTGTCGCAGCTCGCCGGGTACACCGTACGTTTCCAATCGTGTGCGAATCAACGCCTGCAGTTGGACTTTCTTTGAGCTGGCCTCAGGAACGTAGAAGGAAATCACTTCCTCCATCACATCCGCGGGTCGATAGGCGACCGGCTGTGTGCTCTCACGGTAAAATCCAAGGGTGCGGCGAGTGATGTTGCTAAGCCGCTTGACCTCCGACTGCGCTTGTTCGAGCCATTCTCGCACTTCTATGAGATCTGTGCTTCCGCCGGCAAGAAACAGCAAGTTCGTGATCCCTTCCAGAGGATTGTTGACTTCGTGAGCGATCGAAGCTGCGAGTTTGCCGGCAGCGGCCAGTTTCTCGGCGCGCATCAGGGATGCGTGGGAGTTTCGCCGCTCCGTGCAATCGCGGAAGACAAGAACGATCCCGAGTAGCCGTCCGTTCGCGTCTTCGATTGGGGCGGCGCTATCGTCAATCGGGCACTCCGAGCTGTCTTTGCGAACCAGAACGGTATGGTTTGACAGACCCACAACGCCGCCCGAGCGGAGCACCTTTTCCACCGGCCCCTCGACAATCGCCCGGGTCCGCTCGTTTACGATGTGGAAGATCCGCGGCAATGGATGCCCTTTGGCATCCTCCTCGGTCCATCCCGTCACTCTCTCGGCCACGGAGTTCAGGAATACGACGCAACCCGTCGGATCGCAGGCGATGACCCCATCGCCGATGCTACGGATGGTGGTGTTGAGCCATCTTGCGCTCGCATCCGCGGCGTCCCGCTGCTGCGTTGTCTGTTCTAGCTGAAGCCGGAATAATTCCCGCAGGCGGGAAAATGTCCGCAGTGTAACCCAGGCGATCCATAGCCCGGCGAGAATCAGAGCAACGGCCAGCCCGTCGCGCGCGCCCGTCTCTACCCGGTTCCCCGCAGCCGATCGCCGGCTCCGCAAGGTTGCTTCCGTCTGGAAGAATCGGTCCGCTTGCGCTCGCACATCGTCCATCGCGCGGTTACGTGCGGACATGTCTGAAAGCGCAGCCGCACGCGGAATTTTCAAATCGTCATGCGCCGCTGCTTGCCATTGCAGGTAACTGCGCCGCAGTCGCTGTAAATTCGCCGTCTGTTCCGGATTGTCCTGAACCAGTGCCAGCGTCGCGTCGAACTCTTCCGGCAAGACGGCCTCGGCGCGCATGTACGGCTCGAGAAACGAGCGATCATGGCTCAGTAGATACCCTCGGATCCCGGTTTCTTCATCGACGATCAGTTCCACGAGACGGTTTCCGTGGGCAATCACGCGGTCTGAATGGTCGAGCCATGCGGCACTCCTCTCAACCCTTCGCAGCGAGTAGGCGAGACCAGCCGCCAGGACCACGAGCGCCAGCAGCGGAAGCAGAACCAACTGCATCAGGAGGCGGCTGTAAATCTTCGTGTCCAAAAGTCCCTCCTGCATCCAGCGCCATCCAACGGCAGAGCAGCCATAATGAATATAATCGACGGGATGCCGTGTAGACCATTGATTTCAGCCGCGGCAGCATGAACCGCGCCTCCCGCGACAATTGCGATGAGATGCGGCTGGGTTCCGAATAGACAATGAAGGATTCCATCACCATTTCGAAGGAAGATTACCTCAAGGCCATCCTGGAGGCGGAGTCGGAGGGGCAAACCGTCATTTCTTCCACGCTGGCGCACTGGCTGTCGGTTTCTCCGCCGGCGGTCACTATGGCGCTGAAACGGTTGAAGCGCGACGGATATGTCGATGTAAAGGCCGACGGGGTGCTGCGGCTGACCCCGAAAGGCAAAGAGACAGCGTACCGCACCGCGCGCCGCCATCACCTCATCGAGCGCATGCTGTCGGAGATGTTCGGCATGGATTGGTATCGTGTCCACGATGAAGCGGAACGCCTGGAGCACGCTGTGTCGCCGGCCTTTGAGGCCAAGTTGATTCAGAAGCTTGGAGAGAAAGGCACCTGCCCGCATGGCAATGCAGTGCTGCCGGAAAGTCCCGCGGAATTGAAAAAGCGCGGTCTCGTCCCACTGTACGAAGCTGCGGAAGCAGCCGACTATTCCGTCGCAAGTCTTTATGAGCGGGACCCGAAGCTTCTGGTATTTCTGCACAGCCTTGGGATTGGCCCCGGCGCCCGCGTCAAAGTGGCCGCGCGCAACTATGACCAGACCGTGACCGTCGAAACCCCATCGGGAATCGCAACCCTGGGCCGACCGGCGGCAGAAAGAGTCTGGGTCAAGCGCCGGAAAAAACGTTAATCTCGAATTAACAGTGTGCATTAACCATAATTAACCTCCTGTGGCATACTACGGTAAGGAGCTTGCCGCCCATGCCCGAGGCCCCCACCACGCCTGAGATCGAAAGGACCGCGCGGCGGCCCTCCATGCCGGATGTCTTTGCCAGCGTGCGCGTCTCCACGTCGCCGCAGCTTTGGCGTCGAGCGCTGGGCTTTATCGGACCGGGATTCATCATTTCCGTGGGTTATATGGACCCAGGCAACTGGGCCACGGATCTTGCCGCAGGCTCGCGCTACGGCTACAAGCTGCTGTTCGCCATCATGGCGTCCAACCTGCTCGCAATTTTGCTGCAAGGCCTGGCCGTCAAGCTCGGCGTCGCGACCGAAATGGACCTGGCGCAGGCCTGCCGCGAACATTACAGCAAGCCTGTCACGATCGGACTATGGATTATTGCCGAGATCGCCATCGCCGCATGCGACCTGGCGGAAGTCATCGGCTCTGCTATCGCGCTCCAGCTTCTTTTCGGCATTCCTTTGCTTCTGGGCGTTGTGATCACCAGCGCCGATGTGCTGCTGATCCTGCTTCTGCAAAATCGCGGATTCCGCTACTTCGAAGCGCTCGTCATTGTCCTCATCGCGACCATCGGCGTTCTGTTTGCCATCGAGATTGTGTTGTCCCATCCGCAATGGGGCGCGATGGCAATTCACTTATTCGTACCGCCGCGCGACCTGTTGACGAACGGCGACATGCTCTACATTGCCATCAGCATTCTGGGCGCGACTGTGATGCCGCACAATCTTTACCTGCATTCTGCGATCGTGCAGACGCGCGATTACCCGCGCACGGCAAAAGGCAAGCGCGAAGCAATCTGGTTGGCCAGTTTCGACTCCGCAGTAGCGCTGATGATGGCCCTCTTCGTCAACGCAGCGATTCTGATTGTCGCCGCCGCCGTCTTCCACCGTACCGGCCACAATCAAGTGGCTGAAATCGGCGATGCATACAAACTTCTAACGCCACTGCTTGGGGTCGCCGGCGCCAGCACAATGTTCGCTGTTGCACTGCTCGCGTCCGGACAAAATTCCACGCTGACCGGAACTCTGGCCGGTCAGGTGGTGATGGAAGGCTTTCTGGAATTGCGCCTCTCTCCATGGAAGCGCCGCCTGCTGACTCGACTGCTCGCGATTATCCCCACCGTGATTGTCACGGCGCTCTGGGGAATGTCCGGCACTTCGCGCCTGCTCCTGTTGAGCCAGGTGATTCTCAGTATGCAGTTGAGCTTCGCCGTCTTTCCCTTGGTCGCGTTCACAGGTAACAGAAAAAAGATGGGCGAGTTCGTCAATCGCCCGTGGCTTCGCGTACTCGGCTGGTCGGCGGCCATTCTGATTGCGGCGCTAAATGCGTGGCTGCTGGTGCAGATCTGCCGCGGCCACTGAAGCAGACCAGGCGCTCGTCGGGCCAACCAATTTTCGATTGACACCTTCCCAACACTAGCATCGAGAGTGCCAATTTCTGCATGGCGCATGGATTCACAGCGAGGGCACATGGCTCCAGAAGAAAAAGACAAAGTGGAAAACCGCAAGGACATGCAGGATAAATCCGTACAGCCGTCCGGTTATGACGGCCAAAACCCCGCGACGGCTGGCCCCGGCGACACCGCAGTACGCAGCCCAACGCCGGAAACGGAAAAGGGCCAGATCAATCCCTCTGCGCCGAACGACATTAACCGGACACCTGAGCGGAAGTAAATTGTTTCAACAGATCCGGCGCGATGGATTGACGCTTCGCCAGCATCGCTTTCCACGGGTCGCGCCGCAAGCGGCCTTTCCACTCGGCGAAGTCCGCCACAAGAAAGCGCGGCACTCTCGATTCATCCAGTTCTTTCCAGGCCAGCGGAGCCGCCACTGGCGCGCCACGCCGCGCGCGCGGAGAATACGGTGCGATCGATGTCGCTCCACGATCATTCCGCAGATAATCGATGAAAATCTTTCCTTTCCGTTCCGCCTTCGTCATCTTGGTCAAATACAATTTTTTATTTTCTGACTCCATCAGAACTGCAAACGCGTGAGCGAATTCCTTCACGACCGGCCAATCGTGTTCTGGCTCGATCGGCGCGACGATGTGCAGTCCCTTGCCTCCCGTAGTTTTCAGAAAACTCTCCAGCTTGCACTTGCGAAGCCGTGCGCGCACCTCCCGCGCGCTTTCCGCCAGAGTTTTCCAGGGGATTGCCTCGTCGGGATCGAGATCAAAGATCAGCACGTTCGGCTTTTCGATATCGGCATTGGTTGAACCCCAGGGATGGATTTCAAGCACGCCCATCTGCGCCAGCCCTGCCAATCCCAGCGACGTGGAAATCGTGATGTAGTTCTCGACGACTCCGCTCCTCCGCCCACGAATCTCAATGCCTTCGATTCCATCCGGCAGATTGTCTGTCACATGCTTCTGAAAAAAACACGGCTGCGTGCTGCCCTGTGGACAGCGCACGATGCTGAGCGGACGTTCCGCAATATACGGCAGCATGTGTTCACGCACCGCCCAGAAATAGTCCGCGAGTTCACGTTTCGCAAGCTTTGTTTCCGCATCCACCTGCTTATCCGGATGCGTCAATGCGATTGGGAAGCCATTCGCAGCAGGCGTGTTTTTGTAGGCGGCGCGTTGGCCCGCGCCTGCTCTAGCGGTCAGTTTTGCATCGCGTGTTTTTTGCGGCTTCTTAGACTTCTTCAAGCTGCTCTCTTCATTTTTCGGATTGTCCTGAGCTTCGGGCTGGTCCGCAGGCAGCTCGCGCTTCACTTCTTTTGCCGGTTTATCCTCTCGCAGTCCCTGGAAAGACGCCTGCCGGACGAGGTTGTCCGCAGTCCACGTAGCAAACTTCACCTCGCATACAAATTTCGGCTGCACCCAGATCGCCTGGTGCGCGGCGCCGGGAGGCAACGTGGCAAACACCGGCCGCGCCTGCTTCACCTTCTCCAGCCTCGCGCGCATCTCCGTTCGCATCTTCTGTGTAAATCCTGTTCCCGTCCGCCCAGCATAGATCAGGTTGCCGTCGCGATAATACCCAAGCAGCAGGGCACCAATTCCCACGCCGCTTTTTGAAGGCGGCGTAAATCCCCCAATGACAAACTCCTGCTGCCGGATGCATTTGATTTTGAGCCATGCCCCGCTGCAATTCGACGAATAAGGCGCGTCTCTCTTTTTGGAAACGATCCCTTCCGCGCCCAGTTCGCACGCCTTGCGAAAAGTCTCCTGTCCGTTCGCCCCGAGATGCTCACCGTAGCGGACGACATCCGGATCGGCGCCACTCAGCAGTCCTCGCAGCATCTCCTTTCTGCGTTCCAGTGGCAGTCCTCGCAGATTGTGTCCATCCAAATGCAGCAGGTCGAACACGACATAAGTGAGCTGCTGCTTTTTTTCCTCCTGAAATGCCGCTTGCAACAGTGCGAAACTCGTTCTGCCATGTTCGTCGAAGACCACGACTTCGCCATCCAGCAGCGCGCTTTTCACCGACAACTCCGAAAGCGCATTCGCAATATCGGGCATTCGATTCGTCCAGTCCAGACCCTTTCTCGTAAGCAATTCCACTGACGGCGATGAGCGCGCCTTCGCGTGGCCGGCATTGCTTTGAATTCGACCCTGAATGCGATAGCCATCCAACTTCAATTCGTGGACCCAATCTGCGCTCCCCGGAGCTTCAGTTACCTGCAGCGCCAGTTGTGGCGGAACAAATGCAGGCAATCTCTCTTTGGGCGCGCCGTTCAGCCCGTGGAAAGCCCCGGAACGTTCGAGCGTTTGGGCTGCGGAGCTTGCGGCGCGCTTTCCGGAAGAAGCGGGACCGCGCGGCTCAACTGTCTCCCGCTGGCGCTGGCTGCCTTGCGAACCCCAGACATGGTCTTGATTCGCCGCGATCGCATTGAGATCGCGCCCGGTGATCACGCTATTCGGCTCCTCGACAGTGACGCAAGGATCATCCGGCCCGCGCTCCTTTCCGTCATGCTCCTTGATCAGAAGCCAGTTCGCTTTTTTCTCGCCGCCGGCTTTGCCTCCCATGCGGATCAGGGCCCAGTCACCTTGCAATTTCTTCCCATGCAGCGTGAATTTCAACCTGCCCTTCGCCAAGCCCTCATCCGCATCGCCGTGCGGCTCCCACGTTCCTTCGTCCCACAACATCACCGTGCCGCCGCCGTACTGTCCCTGGGGAATGATGCCTTCAAACCCGCCGTACTCAATCGGGTGATCTTCCACCTGCACCGCGAGCCGCTTGTCGCCTGGATAATAGCTGGGGCCTTTGGTGACCGCCCAGCTTTTCAAAACGCCGCGCCAGCCAAGCCGAAAGTCGTAATGCAAGCGCGTCGCCGCGTGCTTTTGAATGACAAACGGCAGACCTGAAGTCTCGGCTGCGCTGCGCGAACTTCTCTTCCCCGAACCGCCCGCCGGCTCCGCGGTAATCGCGAAATTCCGCATCGAGCGATATCGCGCGAGTTGCTCGTCAATGGCATCGGCGTGACTCGCAGCGAAGCGTGTCGATTTCCCGGCGCGTGTCGATTTGGCAATGCGTTGTGGCTTTTTGGCACTGCGCTTTTTTGGCTTTGCACTCGGCATCGATCTACGCCGTCCGCTTGGCGCGCGCGGCAGATTTCACCAGTTTCAGCCCGCCGCTCTTCGTCCGTTTGGCTGTGGCGGGCCGGCCTTCCGCGGTTACGCGACTCGGTGGGCGCTTCTTGCCTGCCGCAGAGGAGCTTCCCTCGCTCACGCTCTTCCGCAGAGCATCCATCAGATTGATAACTTTCGCGCGTTTCGGCGCCGGTTCCTCACGCGGAATGGGATGATGCTCGATCTTGGCGTCGATCAATTCGCGAAGCGCAACTTCATAGTCGTCCACGAACTTCGAGGGTTCAAACTTCGCCGTGTTGCGCCGGATCAATTCCATTGCGAGCGACAGTTGGTCCTTATCGATACCGACTCCCTTGATGTCCGAAAAATAATCCGCGGCGTCACGAAGCTCCGCCGCATATCGCATCGTATAGGCCATCAGGCCGCGCGACTTTGGATCGTGAGGAGGCATGATAGCGATCAGATGCTCGCGCCCGGCGAAGGCAGCTTCGCCCAAACCTGCCTTGCCGCTCTCACGCAGCGCTTTTTGAATCACAGCGAACGCCTGCGCCTGCGCGCCACTCTCTGGAACCACAAAATAGGGCTTCTCAAAAAATGCCGGATCGATCTCGCCAATATCGATGAATTGAACGATCTCCAGCGTCTTCTTGCTTGGTATCCTCAGATGCGCGATCTCGTCCGGTTCAATGGTGACGTACTCGCCTTTGCGAATTTCATATCCCTTCACAATGTCCGCGCGCTCCACCGGCCCCCGGTCTTCCGCAACATTTCTGTGGCGGATGCGTTCCCCGGTCTTTCGGTCGATCTGATGAAATGCGATCTCGCTCTTCGCCTCTGTTGCGGTAAAGAACGAAACGCCGAACGAAACCAGCGAAATTTGAATATGTCCGGTCCAATATGGGCGCGCCATTCGCGGCCTCCTCTTTGTTTGCACGGTCTGTCGCACTGACTGAGATTCGTAACTGCCCCGATAGGCTGCCAGACGCAACCAATTGGCCAGGAATTCTTCGGATTCCTACATGGAACGCCTTCTGCGCTGTTTCCACTTAGGGCCGCATCCTATGCGGAATACGCGCAAAGTGCCAGCTCATCCGCCATGCCAAATGCCGAGCAAATTCAGACCTGCATTCCCGCCCGCATGGATCGCCTGCCCTGGGCGCGCTGGCACTGGCTCGTCATTTGCGGCCTGGGAGTTACCTGGATTTTGGATGGCCTGGAAGTCACACTCGCCGGTGCCATCGGCGGCGTACTCAAAGAGACGTTCCATATCAGCGATACACAAGTGGGCGCAACGGCGACGGCGTACCTGATCGGCGCAGTCATTGGCGCACTGGGATTCGGCTATGCCACCGACCGGCTCGGCCGCAAAAAGCTCTTTACCATTACTCTCTGCATATATCTGGTCGCGACCCTGCTATCGGCGTGCAGTTGGAACTTCGCCAGCTACCTGATCTTTCGCGCGATCACCGGCATGGGCATCGGCGGCGAATACGCGGCGATCAACTCCGCAATCGATGAGTTGATTCCAGCGCGGGTGCGCGGCAGAACGGACCTGATCATTAATTCCACCTATTGGATTGGTGCCGCGCTGGGCGCCGGGGCGACCGTGCTCCTGCTCAATGGCCGCCTACTGCCACCTAGCGAAGGCTGGCGATTCGCGTTCGGAATCGGCGCATTTCTGGGATTGATCATTCTGGCCATCCGCCATTTCATACCGGAAAGTCCGCGGTGGCTGATGACTCACGGCAGGCATGTGGAAGCCGAGCAGGTCGTGATCGGAATCGAAGAAAAAATCGTGGAAGAAACGGGCAAGAAATTGCCCGAACCGGAAGGCGATCCGCTCACCATCCATGTGCGCGACCACACACCATGGAAGGAAATCTGGGTGGCTATGTTCCACAAAAATGCGAAGCATTCGTTACTTGGGTTGGTCCTGATGATCGCCCAGGCATTTTTTTATAACGCCATATTTTTCACCTACGCGCTACTCCTGATTCGCTTCTACAAAGTGCCGGCCGGCCGCGTCGGCCTGTACCTGCTGCCGTTTTCACTCGGGAATGTCTTGGGTCCAGTACTGCTCGGCCATCTGTTCGACACGATCGGCAGAAAGCCGATGATCGCGCTGACCTATTCTGTGTCCGGCGTTCTGCTTGCCATCACCGGCTGGCTCTTCGTGCGCGGAACCCTGACCGCAACCACGCAGTCGATCGCCTGGACAATAATTTTCTTCATCGCGTCTTGCGCCGCCAGTTCGGCCTATCTCACCGTCAGCGAAATCTTCCCGCTGGAGATTCGTGGCATGGCAATCTCCTTGTTCTACGCGATCGGCACGTTGATCGGCGGAGTCGGCGCGCCGCTGCTCTTCGGATACCTGATCGGGACTGGCTCACGGATTGCGGTGTTCGCCGGCTATGTCGTAAGTGCGGCGCTGATGGTCGGTGCTGCCACAGTCGAATGGATGATCGGTGTGAAAGCAGAAGGAAAGTCGCTCGAAAGCATCAACGCGCCGCTCACGTCGGTGCAAAGTTAGCAAATAATTTAGCGCCCCGAACTTCGCCGCCCAATCCAAAAGCTTGCAACCATCAAAAGGACCGCGGACGCGACGACCGGAACCGCGACGCCGCTAGCCGTTTTCCGCGGACCTCGGTTTCTCGCTCTCTCTCTTCCGCTTTCGCTGAGCGCACCGCCGAACGATTCTAAGAATTCCGCCACAATGGCCAGTGCTTTTCGGCTGCCGCTTCCTGTAAGCCGCTGCAAGCTCCGCAGCACAGATGGCGGACGGCCAGTGGCATCTTGGCGGTTATGCGAAATTGCTATCATCGCCGAATGGAGGATTGCCGGATCCAACTCACCAAACAGGCGCCCAGCGGCGAGCAGATTACGCAGGAGCCGCACGCCTTCCGGCGTGTTAGCGTACTCGCTGACTTCCGCTATCAGCGTGCCACCGGCCCCAATCGCCCCGCGCAATGTATCAAGAACGCCGTGATCCTGCGCTTCCTGCAACACTTCGTACGCGGCGAGCACAGCGTCCGCGTGATCGACTGGCGCGCTCTCCAGTCTGCGCCGCAGTTCTTCTCGGGCATCACTGTGTGGCGTGTAGTTGCGAATCGGTTCCGCCATCTCGCCTCCTATATTTGAGTATTTGCAATCTGCACGAGCTGGTCGTCGGCAGCCGTACCCGGCAAGCGATAATCGCCTCGATGCCACTTGCGCTCAACCTCTACGCCGTTTTGCGGAGTGGGATGTCCGAATCGAAAGTTGATGCGTGGCAGCGGTGAGCTACCCTGATCCGGCAGCGGAATCATCTGCACCGTCGTTTCCTTATATGCCGGAGTGTGTGTGGCGCGGTCTACCCCTGTGCCCGTCAACCGATTTACCGGCTGCACTACGGAATTGAGTGGCAAATACACTTGCTTGCCCTGCACTCGGTCCGTCACCAGCACCTGCACTTTCGTCTGTCCCTGCCTAGACCGCAGCCTCACCCAGCGGCCCGTTTCGATCCCGCGCTCCGCAGCCAGTTCCGGCGAAATTTCCAGAAACTGATGCGGCGTTTCCTCCATGATGCCTTTGCAACGGAAGGTCATGTTCCCCGCTTCGAAATGCTCCAGAAGCCGGCCGTTGTTCAGGTGCAGATCGTATTCGTCGTCTTGCCTCTCACACGGCTCGATCCACTCCAGCGGATACAGTTTCGCTTTGCCGTCGGAAAATGGAAATTCTTTCGCAAACAATAGCGGCTGATCGGAACCATCAGGGGCAACCGGCCATTGCAAAGACTTATATCCTTCCAGCCGCTCATAGTTCACACCCGCAAACAGCGGCGTTACAGAAGCCACTTCGTCCATGATTTGCGATGGATGATCGTACTTCCAGTTCGCGCCCAGCGCATTCGCGATCTCCTGAATGATGCGCCAGTCCGGCTTGCTCTCTCCCAGCGGCTCCATCACCTGATATAGCCGTTGAATACGCCGTTCAGTACTGGTGAACGTGCCTTCCTTTTCCAGACTGGGACTCGCGGGCAGCACCACGTCCGCGTATCGCGCAGTCTCGCTCAGAATCACATCTTGCACCACAAAGAATTCGAGCTTCTTGAACGCCGCCGATACGTCTAACTCATTGGCGTCGGAGGTAATCGTGTCCTCGCCTTTGATGTACATCGCCTTAAGCTTTCCATCGTGAATGGCGCGAATCATGTCATGGTTATCCAGGCCTTTCGACTTTGGCAGCTTCACGTTCCAACCCTTTTCGAAGCGCTCGATCACCTCCTGTTCGTCCACTTTCTGATAACCCGGAAGCGTGTCCGGCATCGATCCAAAATCGCTGGCGCCCTGCACATTGTTATGGCCGCGCAATGGATATGCCCCCGTGCCCGGACGCATATAGTTGCCCGTGATCAGCAGCAGGTTGGAAATCGCGGTGGATGTATCCGATCCTCCGCAATGCTGCGTCACTCCCATTGCCCACAGAATGCAAACAGTCTCCGCGCTTGCAATTTCCCGCGCCACTTTTTGCAGTGTGGCGACGGAAAGGCCGGTCACGCGCTCGGCCAATTCCAGCGTGAAAGGCGCAAGACTGGCCTGATATTCCGCGAACCCGTTCACCCATCGGTCGACAAAATCCATCTTGGCCAGATTGTTGTCGAGGATGTATTTCGCGACCGCCGAAAGCCACACCAGGTCCGTACCAGGATTGGGCCGGATCAGCAGGTCCGCGCGTCGCGCCATTTCGTGCTCGCGCAGGTCCGCTACAATCAACCGCTGTCCACGCAGCTTGTGAGATTGTTTGATCCTCGTCGCCAGGACGGGATGGCTTTCCGCCGTGTTGCTGCCAATGGTGACAACCAGGCTGGCTTTTTCAATATCGGCGATGGAGCCTGAATCTCCGCCATAGCCGACAGTACGCGAAAGCCCCCTTGTTGCCGGCGTCTGGCAGTACCGCGAACAATTGTCGACGTTGTTCGTGCCAATCACGGCCCGCGCCAGCTTCTGCATCAAATAACTTTCTTCATTCGTGCACTTTGATGACGAGATAAATGCGAGCGCATCGGGACCGTGGCTGTTTTTGATCTCGGTCACCTTGTCCGCAATCAACTTCAGCGCTTCATCCCAGCTTGCTTCGCGGAATGTTTCGCCATTGCGGATCAGCGGCCGCGTCAGTCGATCCGGCGCATTCACATAATCCCAGCCGAATTTGCCCTTCACGCAAGTGGAAATTCCATTTGCCGGGCCTTCGCCGGGTTCGATTTTCAAAATCTCGCGATCTTTGGTCCAAACATCGAAGCTGCAGCCGACGCCGCAATACGTGCAGACCGTCTTCGTTTTGCGGATCCGTTCCTCGCGCATTCTGGCTTCCACTTGAGAGACTGCCAGGATCGGACTGTAACCAATCTCCGGCTCGATTTCCTTCACCACGTCGATCATGTTGTCGAGCGTGTTGGCGGAAAGGCCGGTGAAGTAGCCCGCGTGCCCGATCATCGATTTTTCCATCAGCGCATTGCATGGGCATACTGTCACGCAATGGCCGCAGGAGACACAACTCGACCCGGCAATGGTTTCGCCGCCGTCCCACAGCACTCGCGGATGCTCCGACTCCCAATCGATGGAAAGCGTTTCGTTCACCTCCACGTTCTGGCAGGCCTCCACGCAGCGCCCGCACAGGATGCACTGGTCCGGATCGTAGCGATAGAAAGGATTGCTGTTGTCCTTCGGGTAGGGTTTGGGTTTGTAGGGTCGGGCCTGGTGTTTCACATCCAGCAGGGCCGTCGTGTTATGCACGGTGCAGTTTTCGTTGTTGTTATCGCAGACCGTGCAATAGAGCATGTGGTTGCCGAGAATTCTGTCGAATGCCTCGCGCTGCGCAACATCCACGCGCTCGCCTTCCGTCACCACAACCATTCCCGGCGCGATGGCGGTTCCGCAGGCCCGCGCCAGCTTTCCATTCACCTCGACCATGCATGCGTCGCATGTCTCGATCGGGCCCAACTGCGGGTGATAACAAACCTGGGGAATCGTTCTGCCGATGCGATTCAGCGCATCCAGCAACAACTCGCCGGCTGGAATCCGCCGATCCACGCCATCGATTCTGACTGCGCAAGCGGAGGATCGAAGATCTCCGTTTTTAGAAGCTCCATTGCTGGGTCGATTTGCCATAATTGCGATTCCTCGCCCGCGCGATCGTCTATCACTTGTATACGATGCGGAAGCGTCATCACAAGACGCCCGACTGGAATGTCTGGCTTCGCCAGCATATGGAATGGATTCATCTGCCGCGCATTCGTCCGCGGCTAGGGCTTCATCAGCCCAGTCGATTCACGTGCAACAAACTGCGTGGAGACCGTGATTTCAGTCCCAGGATTTCCCTTGCTCGTCTCCATCGCCTGCAGCAGCTGGAAAGCTGATCGCCCGATATCGTGTCGGGCGATACGCACCGTGCTCAGTGGAGGATGGCTATAGCTGGCGAACGGTATGTCGTCCGCGCCGACAATGGATAGACGATCGGGAACATTCCAGCCGCGACGGAAAGCCTCGCCCATGGCGCCGATGGCCACAAGATCGTTGGCGCACAAGATCGCCGTGGGCCGATTCTTGGATTGAAACAATCTCCGGATTCCCTGCGCGCCTCCGTTTGCGGAAGCATCGTTTCCCAAACAGCCCACCAGGTGCATCCCATGCTGCTCTACCGTCTTCACCAGCAGTTTGCGGTATCGGTTTGAGGATAGGACCGCAGGCGGCCCGTGAATGATCGCAACGTCGCGATGGCCCAGCTTTCCCAGATGCTCGACTGCCTGCGCGACGCCGATGGAATAATCCACCTGAATGTTGCTTAGGTTCCGCCCCACCCTGGCGTCGTTCAGCAGAACCACCGGAATGTCGCGCGCGAGCAGCCGATCGACCAGTTTGGAATCGAACTGCGTGCTCATCACCGCGACTCCGCGCACCTTGTCCTCGATCATGCGCCGGACCGCTGCGTCTGCGTGCGTCCGTTCGTAGTTCGTCATCCCCAGCACCAGTTCCAGATGCTCGGCCTGGCACGCCTGCTCAAACCCTTTGATAAGCTGCGGAAAAAAAGGGTTCTCAATGTCGGAAATAATCAGGCCGAGCGCATCGCTGTAACCGCGGACCAGCAATCTGGCCGAAGTGTTCTTGTAGTAGTTCAAGTCCTTGATTGCCTTCAATACCCGGGCTCGGGTTTCCGGCGCAATGGGCCGCGTGTCGTTCAGTACATGAGAAACGGTGGTGATGGAGACATTTGCCGCTTTTGCTACGTCTTGCATTAGAACGGGCATTTCCACCCCTCCTGACAAAGCTAAGAACGGATCCTTTTGGCGAAATCTACTGGAAAATTGGGACGACCTTCGGATTTGAGACTAACTTTATCACGGATGCAAACGTTTGCGTCTCCAAAAATCGAAAAAAACTGAACACGAATGGAAATTGCACCCGCTGCTCTGACCACGCACCGGCCTGGATTGTCTTTAGTAGGAAAGAAGAACGGCACGCGACAGGATGAGAATGCTGCCCCCGATGGCAATCGCATCTTCAATCAATGCGACCGGCAGATCGTGCCAGTGCAGAGCGTGCGCCCATCCTTTTCGGATTTCATAGCCTAGAAGGGCGCCGGCAATCGCGCCAAGCAGCCCGATGGCGCCCGAAATCTCCCAGTTCGCTCCCCACGCCTGGCCCGCAACAATTCCGCAAATCGCGCCAAGGACGATGCGGCCGATCAGTCCAGGCAGGCGAAGACGGCTTGGAGTAAACGGCAGTTTGTCCGCAATCAATTCTCCAAACGCAAGCAGAGTCAGAATGACGACTGCGGGAAGCGAGTGCAGAAAGTGAAACGGGCTGCCGGGAAGTCTCATCTCGTGCAGATGCAACGTCCACGCAACCAAGGCGATCGGAGTAAAGGTGCGGAGCCCGGTGAGACCACCAAGAAAAAATGCGACCACGAGCACCGGCCAAACGCTGCTGGACATACCCACCTCACGCGGATTCAATCTGTTTGAACTGAATTGTAATGGGATTCGTAGCGACGGCGGTCAGAAAATATCCCATCAGCATTGGTAACGACAACAATGTGGGTGCCCCATCCTTCGCAGCCTCATCTCGAAGGGTGGGATCGCTTATCGAACAGATGCAACCGCAGGCTCGCGCAGCCAGCCGTAGAGCGGGAATTGTTCCGCCATCTCCAGCACCTCGCCGCGAATTTTTGCAAGCCGATTCGCATCAGCGCGGTGCTCCAGCGCCTCCACGATCCAGCGGCCGATGACGCGCATCTCCGGCTCGCGCATTCCGCGCGTGGTCAACGCCGGCGTGCCGATTCGGATTCCGCTCGGCTTCATCGGCGGATTCGCATCGAACGGAATGGCATTCTTATTGACCGTAATGCCAGCATCTCCGAGCGCTTTTTCCGCTTCGCTGCCGAACATGCCCTTCACAAATACATCGACCAGCATCAGGTGCGTGTCCGTGCCACCTGAAACCACGCGATAGCCCTCCGCCATCAGAGACTCGGCCAGCGCCTTCGCGTTCGCTACAATCTGCGCCGCGTAGATTTTAAAATCCGGCTGCAACGCTTCTTTGAACGCAACTGCCTTCGCTGCGATCACGTGCATTAACGGCCCGCCTTGCTGCCCGGGAAAAACGCTGCGATCGACGCCGGCCGCCAGGTCCTGTTTGCAGAGAATCAATCCCGCGCGCGGCCCTCGCAGCGTCTTGTGCGTCGTGGAAGTCACAATATGCGCGTGCGGCACTGGCGAAGGATGCACTCCGCCCGCGACCAACCCCGCGAAATGCGCCATATCCACGACCAAAAACGCGCCCACCTTGTCGGCGATCTGCCGCATCTGTGGAAAATCGAATGTCCTCGGATAGGCGCTGCCGCCGCCAATGATCATCTTTGGCCTCTCGCGCTCGGCGATCTGTTCCAGCTCGTCGTAGTCGATGACTTCCGTATCCCTGCGCACGTGGTAGCTGGCGACGCGATAGAGCTTGCCGGAAAAATTCAGCTTGTGACCGTGCGTGAGGTGGCCGCCATGCGCCAGGTCGAGTCCAAGGATGGTGTCGCCCGGCTGGATGATCGACATATACGCCGCCGCATTGGCCTGCGAACCGGAGTGCGGCTGCACATTCGCGTGCTCCGCTCCGAAAAGCTGTTTCGCGCGGTCGCGCGCCAGGTTCTCGACCACATCGGCATACTCGCAGCCACCGTAATAGCGCTTCCCTGGGTAACCCTCGGCATATTTATTGGTGAAGACCGAACCGGCAGCCTCCAGCACCGCCTCACTGACGAAATTCTCCGAGGCAATCATTTCCAGCCCCTCATGCTGGCGCTGAATTTCATGCTGGATCGCAGTGGAAATCTCCGGGTCGGACTGGGCGAGTGGCAGATGCATACGGTCGGCGTTCATACGCAAATTTTAGCTTGCTTTCACAGAAACCGTCAGTAGGAGAGCAGATGTCATCCTGAGCGGAGTCATTGCAACGCAATGACGAAGTCGAAGGACCTGCTTGTTGCTCGCGCGATCAACTGCGACTCTTTTCTGTTCAATTCATTGCCTGGCAATATAAAAGTCATCAGATCGATGCCTGCTACTTGCTTTTGGCTTTCTTTCAGTCTTCCGGGATGTGGTTCTTCTTCTTGTTCGGAATGCGCCTGGTCGTCGGAGCTCGGCCAACGATTTTCTTGGCAAGCTCTTTGACCTGCTTCACCTTTTCGAGCTTTCGCTTTGGCATTGTTTTACCTCATATTCTCCTTGGCGTTCGATGCTGGTCAATACTTCGTATACGCCGGGTTGAACTTCGGCCTCGGTTTGGAATGGATGAACGCAGACACATCATAGGCGTCCTGCGCGGACAATATTCCGCGGCGGTTCTGCGGCATGTTGTATTGCACGAACGGAGCCATTTTGGAAATCCGATCCATCCCCGCGCCATCGTTAAACGAATCCGGCCCCCACAGCGGAGGCATCAATGGCCGGCTGCCTTCTCCATTTACGCCGTGGCAACCGGCGCACTGCACGGCATAAATTTTTTCCCCGCGCGCAGGGTCCGGCTGGAGCGGCGGCAGATCGATCAGACCGCGGCCGGAGAACGGCTGATGGGTCGGCTCCGGCTGAGACAACCAGCCGATATACGCCAGCAACGCTCGCATTTCCGGGCCATCCTCCGGCAGCGGATGCCCATTTTCACTGCGCACAAAACACTCCTGAATTCGTTCTCGCAGAGAGATGACCCTGCCTGCCCGTTTGTTGTACGTCGGGTAAATCCTCGTCATGCCGACCACCGGCGCGGAGTATGGGGCAATCCCGCCCTGGATATGGCAGCTGGTGCAACTTACCATCGCGCCTGTATATTTCGGCACATACCAGGGTGTTTGGTCGAATATCTGGCTGCCGTATCGAATGCGGTCGCCCAATGGACCTTCTGGGATGTTGTCCGAATCAGGAGTCTGCCATGCGGACCAGACAACCGGCTTGGCACGGAACGGATTGCGCAACCGAATGTATCCCAGGCCTAGCAGCAGCGCCAAAACATAAACGCCGACCAGGGCTGACCAGATACCGAGATGGTGCCGCAGCCTCAAGATAAATTGACTTTACGCCCAGCAATCTCGCGCTAACAGACACTTCTCTTGATGTGGAATAAATCCCTCTAATCGCGTCGCAGGCCTACCGCCCAACGGATTCCTCGGTCGCCACCAGCGCGGGCGCAGGCCGAGGTTCCTCCGCCAGCACTCTGAAAGAGTTGTAGACGAATGCCCCGAGGTACCAGCCGTCAATATATTTGTAAGGAGTCTCGCCGGTTGTGTAGTGGCCGCAGGGCAGCACCTTGGCGTCGAAGTCCACGCCGCGTTTGGCAAACTCGCGCAGCACATCCTCGGAATATTCGCGCAGGAAGGTCAAATCGTACGGAGCGTAGATGACACGCGCCCGCTTTTTCGGCCACGCCGGAGTCCGGTTCAACGGACTGCCATCTGCACGGGCTCCCGCGAATTCATCCATATACGTCATTGGACTTGCGCCGCTCCACAACTTCACCAGATCGTTATGGGTAAGCCCCGCCTGCTCACAAGCAACCCGCACATGCCGTGTACTTTGCCCGGTCCACACTACATCGCCCGTCCATAGGGATGCATGGTTGAATGCATTCACGCGCAAGCGGGCGTCGTGCGCACTCGCGATGAAGGCATAGCAGGACCCAAGGCTGGTGCCTAGGACGCCAAACTGCTCGTAACCCTGCTGCTCTAGCCAGTCGAGACAGCAACGAACATCGACCACTGCCTGACGACACGCGACGAGTGTGCGCCCAATGTTGGAGCTGACGGCGTAATCCGACCGCTCCAGCTCCGCAGGGCGGCGAACATCGTGGAATGGTTTGCTCAACCGCAATGCGGAAATACCAAACAGGTTAAAGAGGCGACACAGTGCGTTGTGGCTGAAAGCATCGGCATTCCACTGCGGCATCACAATGATGGCTTGTTTCGGCTTTCCTGCCTGCTTCTCTGGGGGTGCTGGATACCAGCGGGCGTTCACCTGGTCGTTTTCCGGATACGGCGTTCTTATGGGAGATGTAAACCGCAAAAACCGTGCCTTCCGCAGCTTGCCCTCTGCGGCCTGTCGCTTCAGCCAGGCATCCTGACGCAACGTTTCCGGCCGCACGTTCGTCGGGTAAAGCTGCGGATGACGTTCTTCGAGACGAAAATCTGTAGGCGTCTGGTATCCGTAAAACTGCTCATGCTCCGCGATGATGCTTTCATTCACCGCCAGCATCGCGGATTTCAGCTGAGCCGGATCGCCACTTGCGATGGCGTTTGCGATCGGCAGTCGCCGCGATGCGATCCAGTCCTCCAGCCAGTCGAAACCCCACTCTAGCGGCCGCACAACACGGTTAGTGTCGCGCGTGGTCAGCCTGGTTTCCCACGCGTACATCCATCGTGCGTACAGCGCTCTCAACATTCTTCTAATGCTAGCGTATGAAATATCTGGCTGCCCCATTCAAGCGTGAGGCGAGGTCTCCCGCCGCGCGATCTCTGTCCGCTGGGGTGGTTTGGCTTGAGTGGGATGAATCATTCAGCAGGAACACGAGGGACCCTCGCGCTTATCCCGCAAAGAATCTCATAGGGAATCGTCTCGGCCCAGCGCGCATGATCGTCGGCCGTAATGCGCAGTCCGTCTTGTTCGCCCAGAATTGTCACTGTATCGCCAACTGCCACTTCGGGCGCATGGCTCACATCCACCACAGTCAAGTCCATCGAGATGCGACCCACGACCGGCGCAGTCTCTCCCCGCACCAGCACATGTCCGCCATTTGATCCTTTGCCGCCGGACAGTTTCCGGTTCAGCCCATCGGCATAGCCAATGGGCAACAGCGCCAGCCGCATTCTCCTAGGAGCGGTGAAGGTCGCGTCATAGCCGACCTGCGCTCCGCGTCCTACATCTCGCAGCGACGCAATTTCCGTCTTCCACGCCAATACAGGTTGCAACGCGGCGCGCGCACTCTCGGCCGCCTCCGTCTGCGCTCCCATGAAAGGAGACGCATACCCGTACAGTGCAATGCCCGGACGCATCATGCATCGGACACCCATCTTTGCCGCCAACGCAGAAAGCGGCTGGACGATCTGCCGGCTGAGCACGGAAGAGGAATTTCCGGCATGGATCCATTGCGGGATCCATTGCGGGCGAAATCTCGTCGCAAAAACCGATTCCACTGCGCGCTCAAATACCATCCACTGCTGCCGGTTCTGCTCCGCATCCAGCATCTCCGGCGACGCAAAATGCGTATACACGCCCTCCAATCGAAGCGCGGGATGCGAACTCAACTGACGAAGAAATTGCGCCAGCTCGCCGAGGCCAACTCCCTGCCGCGTCATTCCGCTGTCGATTTCTAAATGAATGGGAATGCTCGCGGCAGCAACATCGCGATTCGCCGCCGCGTCTGCCAGCCAGTCGAGCTGCGCCAGCTCCCAGACTGTCGGCACTAACCGCGCATCCAGCAGCACGTCCACTTCACTGCGCAGCAGGCAACGCATCACAAGAATGCGAGCGAATGGGCAAAGTCGCCGCACCGCAGCGCCCTCTTCCGCGGAAGTTACGCCCAGCCATTCTGCGCCCGCATCGGCGAGCCACGGAGCGCAGAGTGAAACGCCGTTGCCGTATGCGTTCCCCTTGACCACTGCCATCAGATCGCAACGCGTATCGACGCTTGCGGCTTCAATCCATGCACGCAGGGCCTCGAAATTTCCAATCAAGCGCGAACGGGAAATTTCAGCCCTGGTGGTTGGATACGGCAGCATCGTCTCCCTTATATGGGTTTTCAAATCGAGTGAACTCCGGCATGTACATCAAGTGAACCAATCCAGTGGGTCCGTTGCGCTGCTTGGCAATTATAATTTCCGCCTTATTCTTGTCTTCATCGTTCTCTTCATCGCGGTTGTAATAGCTCTCGCGATGAATGAACGCGACCACATCGGCATCCTGCTCGATCGAGCCTGACTCGCGCAGATCAGAAAGCATCGGCTTCTTATCGCCGCCGCGCTGCTCACTCGCGCGGCTCAACTGAGACAGCGCAATCACCGGCACGCGCATCTCCTTGGCTAGCGCCTTCAGTCCGCGCGAAATGGCGGAAACCTCCTGCGTGCGGTTTTCCGGACGACGCCCATTGGGGCCGCCGCTGCTCGCGCTCATCAGCTGCAGATAGTCGATCACGATCAGATCCAGCCCTTGCGCCTGCTGCTTCAGTCGCCGCGCCTTGGCGCGCATCTCCGCCAGAGAAATTCCTGGCGTGTCGTCGATGAACAATCTGGCTTCCGCTAGCCGTTCCAGTCCGCCGGTCAGCTTATCGCGATCGTCACGCGTCAAAAATCCCGTCTGAATATGCCGCATGTTCACCATCGACTGCGAGGCCAGCATGCGACGCAGCAACGCCTCCTTCGACATTTCCAGGGAAAACACGCCGACCACTTTGCCATCGCGCACCGCCGCATTCTCGGCGATATTGATGGCCCATGCTGTCTTGCCCATCGACGGCCGCGCCGCGATGATGATCAGCTCCGACGGCTGCAGGCCGCTGGTCATGCGATCGAATTCCGCGTAATGCGTCGCCAGGCCGGTGATCTCCCGGCCTTCTTTATATAGGTTGTCGATCGATCCGAACGAGCCGCGAACAATCTCCGGAATACTGGCAAATCCCTGCGTGATGCCGCGCTCGGAAACCTCCAGCAGGTCCTTCTCAACCGCGTTCAGCACATCGAGCGCGTCTTCGCTCTGGTCTGCGGCCCGCGCCTGTGCCGTTTGGCAGATGCCCATCACCTGCCGCAGGATGGATTTGTCCTTGACGATGCGGACGTAATCTTCAATGCTGAGACGGCGCGGCAGGTTTTCCGTCAATGAGAACAGGTAAGCGCGATTACCGATCGACTCCAGCTCTTTCTGCCGATCCAGTTCCTCGCTCAGCGTGATGATGTCCACGGCACGGTTGGCGTCGATCAGCTCGCCCATGCGCGCGAAGATTCTGCGGTGCGAGTCCAGAGAAAAATCGTCCGCAATCAGCCGCTCGGCTGCCTCGCTATACGCGGCATTCTCCAGCAGAATGGCGCCTAAAATGGTACGCTCTGCCTCCACGCTGGCAGGCAAGCCATGTTCCAACGAAATTTGAGAAACTGTCGCCATTGTTATGGAGCTAGTTTATCGATTCGCCAAAAATACCGCGCTGTTCGTATTTCTTAAAAACCCGGCCGTGTGTGAAAAATCGGTCCCAAACTTACAGCGTGGCGAAACTGACTGAAACCCGCGCACACGGTATCATTAAGGGAGTGCCATTCAACAGAGCGCAAACGCCGGATTCCTCCCTCAATCCACTGCCTCCGTTCCGGCAATCGAGGAGTTTTCTATTCATGATGCAGCGGTTTTCAACGTTCAGCCTATATTCCATCCTGCTGGGCGCCATATTCGTAACCACTTCTCTTTCGGCCCATGCACAGGTCCCCACCGATGGCGGCCAGTCCAACACCCCTTCCGCGACTTCGCCGCAGGTTGCCGAGCTTCAGAAGGTCGTCGACCGCTGGAATGATGCCATCGATCAGCATGACCAATATGCGCTGGAACTTGTGCTCGCGCCCCAGTTCATCGCGGTCACCGATACGGGCGACGTTAAGGACCGCGATCAGGTCGTCTCAGAGATGGTCATGAAAGACGCCGCGCGCTACACGCTCGCGCAGAAGGTCACCAGCGTCCGCTTGGTGGGCGACGTCGCCGTCGTCAACGGTACGTACGATCGCTCGTTTCCCGGCAGCCGTTTAAGCCACAGAAAATTAAGAAACGAGCAAGGCGTCTTCAGCCAGGTCTACGTCCGGGCGCGAAACAGCTGGGAATGCATCAATTCCCAACGAACTTTGATCGCGGAATCGACGGTGAAAAGCGACAAGAAGAAATCGAAGGATGAGGCGAGGGAAAAGCCGCTCAGTCACGATCTCGGCTTCCACTTCCCCGGAATTCACCACTCCAGCGACAACTCGCAACCGCAGCAGTAAATTTGCGGAGCGGTTGGTTTATGTGCTCCGTGAAAAAATTTTGTCATCTTGAGCAACGCGAAAGATCTCGCGTCTTTTGGCAAAGATTCGGGTGCCCATCCTTCGCAGCTTCCGCGAAGGGTTGGATTTCAACCTCAAACCGGCGCCGCTTCTGCCCGCCGCCGCCCTTGAATCTCAATATAGATATTGATCAGCGACAGCGCCGCCGGCGTCACGCCGGGGATTCGCCCCGCGTGTCCAATTGTCGCCGGTCGCACGCGCACCAGCTTCTCCTGCATTTCGCGCGACAGCCCGCTCACCGCCGTGTAATCAAATGAAGCCGGAATCGCGCGGTGCTCCGCGCTCTTCATCCGCTCGATCGACTTCTTCTGCTGATCGAGATACCCGGCGTACTTGATCTCCGTCTCGACCGCCTTTAACTCATTCCGCAGATGCGCCGGAATCGCGCCCGCCAGCATCGCGTCCCGAAGTGGCCGCAGAATCTCCGAGGTACCCAGCGCGTCCTGCAACACAGGCATCAACGACTCGATGGTCACTTCCGGCCGCTTCATCAGTTGCACATAGGTCTGTCCAACGGCGCCGCTCAGCTTCGCGCCCAATTCCGGCGACACCGCAGTCAGCCCATTCAGATCAGGCTTCTGCGTCGCCAGCACCTGTGCCAAAAATTGCATCCGCGCCTGCTTCGCTTCAAACGCGGCCCACGCATGATCGTCGATCAACCCCAGGCGACGGCCATAGGGAGTCAGCCGCCGGTCGGCATTGTCAATGCGCAGATGCAGCCGAAACTCCGCGCGCGAAGTGAACATGCGGTACGGCTCGTTCGTACCCTTGCTAATCAGGTCATCGATCAAAATTCCCGTGTATGCTTCGCTGCGGTCGAGCGAGAACATCGGCTCGCCCTTCACATGCAGCACTGCGTTAATCCCCGCCATCAACCCCTGACACGCGGCCTCTTCATAGCCGGAGGTACCGTTGATCTGCCCGGCAAGATAGAGCCCGGCGATGCTCTTCACCGCTAGCGCGTGATCCAACTCCGTAGCGTCGATCGCGTCGTACTCGATGGCGTAGCCTGGTCGCAGCATCTCCGCATTTTCCAGGCCCGGAATCGACCGCACCACCGCCGCCTGCACATCCATCGGCAGCGAAGTGGACATTCCGTTAATATAGACCTCGTGTGTGTGTAGTCCTTCCGGCTCCAGAAATAGCTGGTGCTGCAGCTTTTCCGGAAACCGCACCACCTTGTCTTCAATCGACGGACAATAGCGCGGCCCGATTGCCTGAATCTGCCCGGAATACATCGGCGAGCGATGCACATTGGCGCGGATGATGGCCAGCGTCTCCGGCGTCGTGAACGCAATGTGGCACGGAACCTGCGGTCGCGTGATCGACTCGGTACGAAAGCTGAACGGCGTCGGCTCCGCATCACCCGGCTGCTCTTCAAACCGCGACCAGTCGATGGTTCGGCCGTCCAGGCGCGGCGGTGTGCCCGTCTTCAGGCGACAGTTGCGTAGGCCGAGTTTCTTGAGCGATTCACCCAACAGAACCGCCGCCGGTTCGCCGCTCCGGCCCGCGGGATAGTTCTCTTCTCCGCAATGAATCAATCCATTCAGAAATGTTCCCGTGGTAATGACGGTTGCGCCGGCGTAGACGATGCGTCCGTCGCGCAGCTTCACCCCGCGCACCACGCGGTTGCCTCGCTCTGCCTCCAGCACGACATCCACGACTTCCGCCTGCTTGATATAGAGGTTCGCTTGCGACTCCAGCACCTCGCGCATCTTTACGCGATATTGCTGCTTGTCACACTGCGCGCGGGGCGACTGCACCGCGGGCCCGCGCGAGGTATTCAGCAGCCGGAACTGAATCCCGACCGCGTCTGTCACCTCGCCCATCACGCCGCCCAGTGCGTCCACCTCCCGCACCAGATGCCCCTTGGCGATCCCTCCCACCGCCGGATTGCACGACATCTGCGCAATCAAATCGAGGTTCAAAGCAAATAAGGCCGTGCGCGATCCCATCCGCGCGGACGCCATCGCGGCCTCGCAACCAGCATGGCCGCCACCCACCACGATTAGGTCGTATTGTTCTGTAAACGCCATCTGTTCCACCTCGATTTTACGATGGCTACTGTTTTTTGGGTCCAACCTGTCCCTTGCTTCGGCGACCGCATCCTAGTCAAGAGCAGTAAATCCCGCATTAAGAGGTATCGGAACATGAATGTCGAAACAATCGAAGATCTTTTCCTGGACGAACTCAAGGACCTGTATTCCGCCGAGAAGCAAATCACGAAAGCATTGCCGAAAATGGTGAAGGCAGCGTCCGCCTCTGACCTGAGGGCCGCTTTCCAAAACCATCTGGAGGAAACCAAAGGCCATGTAGAACGCCTGGAGCAAATTTTCGAGATGCTCGGCAAACGAGGCACAGGCAAAACCTGTGAAGGAATGAAAGGCGTGCTCGAAGAAGGGGCCGAGACGATCAGCGACATCGACAAGGGACCAGTTCGTGACGCCGGCCTGATTGCTGCCGCGCAGCGGGTGGAACACTATGAAATGGCCGGGTATGGCACCGTTCGGTCGATGGCGAAATTGCTTGGCAAACCGGAAATGGTGAACCTGCTCGAACAGACACTGGAAGAAGAGAAAGCGGCTGACGAGAAGTTGACGCAGATATCAAGGACCGTGAATCAACAGGCCCAAAAGGCAGCGTAAGGAACAGGCGCCCTATTCAAGCCTTAACCGGAGCCCCCGGTGGGCGATTTCTGCCCGCTGGGGCGGTTTGGCTTGAATGGGGAAGTTCCCGACTCGTACGTCCCGCAACCACATCCCACAAGTCAAAGTAATGCCGCGTGCGAGCAATATCGCGCATGATCTGCTCCTTTAGTGCCTCTGGCGACGGCCAGTGTTTTTCTCCGCGCAGGCGATCCAAGAATCGCAGGCGCATGGCTGTTTGTTCGTTCAAAACCATCGGATGAAAATTGAGGATGTGGCTTTCGACAGCGAAAGATTCGTGGCCAAACGTGGGCCGGTTGCCCACGTTGGTCACAGCCTCGAATGATTCCCCATTTACCTGCAGGCACGAAACATAGACGCCATTGGCCGGAAGCAGGTCGTCATGGAGCGCAAGATTGATCGTGGGAACAGTGTAAAGCGATCCATATCCCCGACCCGGCGCCGGCGTGGAACGAATTTCAAACGGCCGTCCAAGAAGCTGTCGGGCGGCGCGCATATCTCCCGCCGCAACCGCCGCTCGAACTCCGCTGCTGGAAACCGCCGTTCCCCGCCATAGCGTAGGCTGATGCACGCGCGCCTCGAATCCCAGCTCTTGCCCCAGAGAAGCCAGATCGGACACATCCGCGCGCGCATCCGCCCCGAACCGAAAATTCTCGCCTTCCTGCACTTCCACTGCGCCCAGCGCTCCGGAAAGAATTTTTTGTGCAAATTCCTGCGGAGTCAGGCGAGACAGCGCATGCGTGAATGGAAGAACCAAGACAGAGTCAATCCCCGTCTCGGCCAGCAGCGCCAGTTTCTCGTCGAGCGGCGTGATGAGCCGGAGCGGAACCTCCGGATGCAGGACGCGCACCGGATGAGGATCGAATGTGACGGCGACCGAATGTGCCTGTAGCGAGTGAGCACGCTCGGTGACTTGGGCGATTACGGCCCGGTGCCCGCGATGCACGCCGTCGAAATTTCCAATGGTCACCACGGAAGGCCCGTAGCCCGGCGGAATCTCCTCAACAGAACGGAAAACCTGCATCGTCATAACTCGAAAGGAATGCGCAGGCCGTCGTAGGCGAGTCGCACGTTCGGCGGCAGATGTTTCTCAGTTTCCGCATGGCCCAGATCATGCGACATGTGCGTGAAATACGCACGCCGCGGTCGAATGCGCTCCACGAACTTCAACGATGTCGCCACAGTCGAATGACTGGGATGCGGAGTATGGCGCAGAGCATCCAGAATCAATGTGTCGAGCTCCTCCAACAGAGCAAAACTGGATTCCGGAATATCGCTCATATCGGTCAAATATGCCGCATTGCCGAATCGGAAACCGACCGTCTGCAGTCTTCCATGCAGCAGCGGAACCGTAATAAATTCCGCGCCGAATAGTTGCATGCACGCCTCAAGCGAGCTTAACGCTACCCTGGCCTTATGCGGATAATCGTTGTTCTCGGAAAATGTGTATTCAAAGACCTGGCGCAGCACATCCGCTGTCGGGCCGTCGGCATACAGCGGAATCTTCTCCTGCCCGCGAAAGCTGAGCGGACGCAGATCGTCCAGCCCCAGAATGTGATCTGCATGAGAATGCGTGTAAAGCACCGCGTCAATTCTGCGCAGATGCTCGCGCAATGCCTGCTGCCGAAAGTCGGGACCGGAATCAATGAGAACGCAGCGCTCGATTTCTCCGTCCGGAAATAGAACGGCGATAGAAGGCCGCGTCCGGCAATCCCGTGGATCGCTGGATGTGCAGACAGCACAGCCGCATCCCAGGGTCGGAACACCCATCGAAGTGCCGCTGCCTAAAACAATAATTTCCGACCGCATCTATTTAAGTATAGAGATTTTCCGACAGCCGCCAGCCGCAGGCGGGAATCTAGGACTACTCCATCCGAAGAACTTCCATCGGTTCGATGGAGGCGGCGCGCCAATCACACCATAGATGCCAAGATGTCAAGCGCGGTGAGCTAGTGGCCGGTTTGAATTTTTTGGGGATATCGGTGCCCCGTTCAAGCCTCCGTTGGCTTGAGTGGGAGCGTGGAACATTCGGAGCGAGGAAATTGAAATTTGAAATTGATCCACTACCGGGGAATTGGGCGCGAAGCAGACTTTACATGCCGTCGTAGTTTGGTCCACCGCCGCCCTCAGGTGGAACCCAGTTAATGATCTGATAGGGATCCTGAATGTCGCAGGTCTTGCAATGGACACAATTCGCGAAATTGATATGCAGCCGTTTCTCCGGCTCCGTGCTGCCCTGCACGGATTCTTCGACCATTTCATACACGGCCGCCGGACAGAAATACTGGCACGGATTTCCGAATTCCTTCGTGCAGCGGTCGTTGCAGATATTCATATCCGCGATGACGAGATGCGTCGGCTGATCATCGTCATGCCGCGTTCCGGAGTGATATACGTCCGTCAGCTTGTCGAAAGTCAGCTTCCCGTCGCCCTTCGCCGCGCCTAGAAATTGCATTCGATTATCGCCATAGAAACTCAGTGTGTCGATATGCCGCATGTGCGTATATCCAGGGTAGTTTCTCGAATCCGGCCCGATGTTGGAGCCGCCCATCACCTGTTGCACAGCGACCCTGGCGATACCTTCCCACAATCCATACTCAAAAGCCTGATGGAAGTTGCGCACGGGATACAGCTCTTTGCGAATCCAACTGGCGTCGACGCGCTCTTTGTAATCTCCGAGATGTGCAGCCGACCAGTCTCCCCGCGCCAGCGCATCGAAAGCGGTTTCCGCCGCCAGCATTCCACTCTTAATCGCCAGGTGAATGCCCTTCAATCGCTCCGAATTCAAAAATCCCGCCGAGTCTCCCGCAATCATCCAGCCGTTGCCATACAGTTTCGGAATCGCGTTCCACCCGCCATAGGGCAGGCTCTTCGCGCCGTAACGAATCATCTTGCCGCCTTCCAGAATGCCCCGCGCCAGCGGATGCTCCTTGAAGGACTGGAAGGCATGGTGCGGATCGGTACGCGGATCTTCGTAATCCAGCCCCGTCACATAGCCGACAGAAAGCAGCGTGTCGCTAATCCCGTAAATCCACGCGCCACCGTATTCCTTCGCAGTCATTGGATAACCCATCGTGTAGATGACTTCGCCTTTTTTCACGCGTCCGGCCGGAACTTCCCATAGCTCCTTTACACCCACACCATAGACCTGCGCATGCCGCGGATGTTCAATGTGGAAGTGCTCGTCGAGTTGCTTGGTGCACGATCCGCGCGGGCCTTCGCAAAAGATCGTCACTTTGGCGCGCAGATCATACCCTGGCTCGAAATTCGCTTTCGGCTGACCATTCTTATCCACGCCCTTGTCGTCGGTCTCGACGCCGATTACTGCGTCGCCTTCAAAGAGAACCTGGCTGGCCGCAAAGCCCGTAAAAACGGTGACTCCAGCGGCTTCCACCTTCTCCGCCATCCACTTCACAAACTTGTTAATGGAGATGACATAGTTGCCGTGGTCGCGCAGGGGTGGTGGGGTGATGGGAAATTTGCGCTTCTTGGTCCGGGTCAGATAATAGATCGACTCTTTTACGCATTTGCCGTCGATGGGAGCTTCCTTTTCAAAGCCCGGCAGCAATTCCTGCATGGAGCGCGGGTCGAGCAGCGCGCCAGACAGGCAGTGCTGTCCTGCCTCGCGCGACTTCTCCAGCACGTAGATATTTTCTTTGCTCAGCGGCGTGTCAGGATGCGCGGCATTGTGCGCATCGATGAGCTGCGCCAGACGCAGCGCACACGCCATTCCGGCGGGCCCTCCGCCCACGATCACAACGTCCGCTTCCATCTGCGGACGCTCGATACCTTCGATCTGCTTGCGGAAGTGAATCATGAAATGAGATTGATACTAGGCTCCGGCCTTTGCCTTCTTGATCTCTTCCATCAGCGGCGGCACGATGTCGAACAGATTCGCCACCACGCCGACATCCGCAATTTCGAAGATCGGCGCTTCGGCATCTTTATTCACGGCGATGATCGTCCGCGCCCCCTTCATGCCCACGATGTGCTGGATCGCCCCGCTGATGCCCAGGCCGATGTAGAGCTTCGGCGCAATCGTCTGGCCGGAGCTGCCAATCTGCCGATCCAGCGGCAGCCAGCCGGAATCGCAAATGGGCCGTGAAGCCGCAATGTCGCCGCCCAGCAGCTTTGCCAACTCTTCCGCCATGGCAAGATTTTTCTGCTCCTTGATGCCGCGGCCGACGGCCACGATAACTTCCGACTGGGAAAGATCGACCGCCTGTTTGGCCTCTTTGAAAACTTCATGCGCCCGCACCCGGATCACGCCATCCGGCACCGTGACGTTCACAGTTTCAACAGGAGCGCTTCCCGCTTCGGCCATGTCACCGCGAAACGCGGCGTTCTGAAAAGTCGCCATCCAAAGCGGTCCGGCATCGGTGAAGGAAACGTCGGCGGCAAACTTGCCCTGAAACATCTGGCGAGTAAATAGCAGCTTGCCATTCTCATACTTGTAGCCGATTGCGTCCGGAATCACGGTCTTGCCGAGCGCCAACGCCAGACTGGGAGCAAAATCGCGCACCTGATAGGTATGCGGCATCAGCACGAGGCGCGGCTGGCGGCTGGCGAGAAATTCCTTCAGCACATGCACGTATGCATCAGAGGTGTAGCTCGCAAGCTGCGGAGACTCGATGGCGTAAACCTTCGCCGCCTTCTTCCCGGCCAACTCCTGCGCGATCGCGCCAATCCCGCTACCGAGCACGGCAATTTCCACCGGCCAGCCCGTATCTTTGGAAACGGCCTGCGCAGCGGCGATGGTTTCCAGCGAGACGCGGTTCAAACTTCCCTGCTGCTGCTCGACTACTACGAGAATTGTGTCAGCCATATTGCTCGATTCCAGAATTTAGCCGATGCAAAGACACGGGCCAGTGAAACGACACGAAATCTCCGGCTTCTATGCGCGGAAAGCCGCGGGATCAATCAAATTCCGGTGTTCCGCGGCGCAGAACCGTACCCACGCTGATGCAGATCACCGACAGGATTGCGGCAAGAATCATGTAGTAGCCCATCGGGTGAATCCAGCTCGGGTCATAGGTGAAATCCTGACCGGCCCACACCGTCAGCAGGATTGCCATAATTGCCAGGATTCCGCCCATCACCTGCAACATCAGCCCGCGAAAACGGCGCTGATCCAACGCGACCACCTGGTCCGGGGTAAGGTTTTGTTCTTCGGGAGGCAATAGCGTATTCGCCATAGTCTTTGTTTCTCCTTATCGCTCGCATCGCGCTTAAAATTCGCGGACAACACACGCAAGGTGCGCACGCAAGTATTAAATCACGCGGGCATCGTTACGCAGCTTGTCCACCAGTTTTTTGGCAATCTCGCCCGGGGTTCCGTGCAACATCTCCGTCTTCTTCTGCTTCACCGGTACGTACAGTCGCTCAATTTTTTGCAGGCGCGCGCCCAGTTTCTCCTGCACGTCGGCCAGAGTCACCTGCTTCACCGGCTTGTTCTTCGCCTGCTTGATGCCGATCAGCGTGGCGTAGCGCAGCTTGTTGATGCCGCTCTGAATGGTCAGCACGCAAGGCAGCGGCATGTCCATAAATTGATAATGCCCGGCTTCTAACTCGCGTTTCAGACGCACGCCCTTTTCCGTTTTTTCAATTCCGATGATGATGGTCGCGTGCGGCCGGCCGAGAATCTCCGCCAGCAGAACGCCCGTTTGCGCGAACCCGTAATCGTCCGACTGCAGGCCGGTAAAAATCATGTCGAAGGTCTCGGCGCCGCCTTCGCTGCCGATCGCTGCCGCAATCGCGCGTGCCGTGCTCACCGAATCCATCGCGGCAAAGGAGTCGTCCACCAGATGAATCGCCCGGTCCGCTCCCTTGGCAAGCGCCTCCCGTAACACCTGCTGCGAGCGCGCCGGCCCTGCCGTCACGACCACCACTTCGCCGCCGTGTTTTTCCTTCTGGCGCAGCGCTTCTTCCAGCGCATAGGCGTCCGGTTCATTCACTTCGTACGACACGTCTTCGCGGATCCATGTGCCGGCTTCATTCAGCTTCAGCGGCGCGTCCTTCTGCGGAACCTGCTTGATGCAAACAAGAATTTTCATAATCCTGGGTGACTTGGTAGTGTAACGGACGGGCGTGGTTTGGGTCGAATCCGTACAGCGGACCACGTTCGCTCGACAATCCGCTGGGAGCTAATTCGCCCACAATGCCGAACAAGTGAATTTGCTCTGATTGCCGCGCTGTGGTCGTTGACTCTAAATACCTTTGATTTCGCCGCCATCCATTCGAAGCGATGATCCAGTCATCCACTTTGCGGCCGGCGAGACCATGAAACCGAGGAGTTCGGCAATCTCATCCGGCTGCCCGTAGCGGCTGATACCGGCTTCCTCTGGAAACTTCTTCGTCGCCTCCTGAACACTCATATTGTGCGCTGGCGCCCATTTCTCCAGAAAAGAGCGCCGCCGTCCAGTCATAACCGCGCCGGGCACAATACTGTTCACCTGAACGCCATCCTGAATGCCTTGTTCTGCGAAGGCTTTGGCGAGAGCCGTAATTGCGGCATTGGTCGCGGCAACAGCGGCGAAGGCCGGCTTAGGATCGAGCGCGGCACTCCCGGACATGAACACCACAGAGCCATGAGCTTGTTTCAGTGCGTCCCATGCCCGAATCGTCAACCGACGGGCTCCGTGTAATTTCAACTCCATGCCAGCCTTCCACTGCTCATCCGTCATCTCGAAGAGATCGACCTGAGGCACGGCGCCGGCAATATTCAGGAGTGCGTCGATTCGTCCGAAACGCTCCAGCGTACCGTTTACCACAATCTCGGATGCTTCAACCTGACTCAGATCGATAGCAAGCGGAAGCGGTTCGGCACCCGCAGCCTTGACCGCAGCGGCAACTTCCTCCAGTGCCTTGGCATTGCGCGCCGCCAGTACAATAGCGGAAAAGTCGCGAGCCAAACGAATCGCGGTGGAACGTCCAATTCCCTGGCTGGCCCCAGTCACAACTGCGACAGAATTTTTCATGATTTCCTCCCTAAGAAAGCGACGCTGTTGCGGCTTCCAGGATGATGTCTACAACCTTGTCCGGCGCGGTGAGCAATGGAGTGTGATCGACGGCGAAAGATCTCACAGTCGCCTTCATACGTTCCGCCATGAAGCGCTGTGTTTTGGGATTGATCATTCGGTCCTGTTCCGCGAGGAGATACCACGTTGGCTTTGACTTCCAGGACGGGGCAGGTGCCGGCTCCTGAATGCTTCTCACTGAAATTGGCCGCTGCACGGCTTTGGACACCGCAATCTGTTCGGCCGAAGCATTCTGGGCGAAGGCATTGGCAAACCCTTCATCCGGCATCCAGATAAGGCCATCTGCATCCGGAGCAAGCTGCGGAGCCTTTGGATGGGTCTCGTCTCTGTAAAAGACCTGAGCAACCGTCTCTCCTTCGTCCGGCGCCAGAGCAGCGATGTACACCAAAGCTTTCACCCTGTCGTCATTCGCAGTGGCAATGACAGCACCAGCGTAAGCGTGCCCGGCAAGGATCACCGGGCCTCGAGCTCGTGCAATGGTTCGTTTCAGAGCAGCCGCGTCGTCGCTTAAGGATGTAAGCGGGATTGGTGCGGCGATGACATTCAGACCGCGCTCTTCGAGCGGTCGCACGACTGCCTGCCAGCTCGAACCGTCAGCCCACGCTCCGTGGACCACGAGCACTGCGGCGTTTTCTGGAAAACTCATGATGCACACTTTCCGTAGCTCAACTTGGAAGATGGGAAGAGACTGTGCTGCTCGATCAAGCGAAGAACTTTACGATTTGTCGCGCTATGAACTCGCATGAGTCTTCCAGCGCAAAGTGGCCAGTATCGAGCAGGTGAAGCTCCGCCTTCGGGATATCTCGCAGGTACGCCTGCGCACCCTCGACAGTGAAGAAGGGATCGTTCTTTCCCCAAACGATCAACGTCTTCGGTTGCTTGCTCCGAAAGAACTGATGCCAGCCGTCGTAGTGTGCGAGATTCGCTTGATAGTTGTGAAGGAGGTTCAGTTGGATCGCGTCATTGCCGGGGCGATCCAGAAAGAACTGATCCACCGTGTATGAGTCAGGACTGATCCGCGAAACATCCTTTACCCCGTGTGTGTACTGGAAGACGGTTGTTTCCTTCTTGAGGAGTTCCCGCACCGGCTTCTCAGTCTCCGCGTTGCGATTCGCCCAGAACGGCTTCATCGGATCAAAGGCTGCGCCGATGCCTTCCACATAAGCATTCCCGTTCTGCACCACGATGCCCTTTATAGCATCCTGGTGTCTGGAGGCAATCCGATAGCCCACGGGCGCGCCATAGTCCTGAACGTAAATGCTGAATTTCTTTAAGCCGAGGACTCCAAAGAGCAGTTCCTCGATATAGGCGGCGAGATTGTCGAAGGTGTAGTCGAACGCGCCTGCATCCGGAGCATCGCTGTAGCCGAAGCCAACGTAATCCGGTGCAATCACTTGAAATTTGCCCGCCAGTTGCGGAATCAGGTCGCGAAACATGTGCGACGAACTGGGGAAGCCGTGCAGCAGCACGATGGTTGGCGACGCTTTGGAGCCTGCCTCGCGATAGAAGAGCTTGAGGCCTTGAACGGTCGCATGTTGATACGTTGTCATGATGATTTCCTTTCCCGGAGACACAGAGTCCCGCTTACAAAAAATGAGATTGCACAACACCGGTAAAGGTTGCAATACAAGTGTTAATATTATTTTGCGATATTTTGAAAGTGAGGTTTTATGGGCACCGCTTCTCGACCGGCGAGTGAATGGATTGACGGGTTCCTGTTCGTTGCGAACACACCAATCCTGGATCTGTTGAATACGAAACCGGTTCTGGCGGACGGTCCCACGGAACTTCTTCCGGATGTTCGCGCGCTCGAAAGATGGTTGATCGCTTCAGGGACAGTGACTTCGGCCAAGGCAAAAGCCACGCTGAGAAGCTGGCGCAATTCAGCCGAAGCATCTGCTTTCCTGAGGCAGCTCATCGTCTTTAGGGAAAAGTTGCGGCAGGCCATTCTCCGGATAGAGGGCGGAGCAGCGCCGGCGGACTCTTTCCTCACCGAAGTGAACTCACGATTGCTTCAGCATCCTCTCCCCGTTTTGCTTCACAAGCGAGATGGGAAGGTCATTCGGGAGAAATCGTTGGAGCCTCGTCGGCCAACCGACCTCTGGGCCCCCATCATCGACGCCACGGCTGATGTTCTCGCGCAAATAGAGTGGTCGCGTATTCGCAAGTGCGAATCATGTGTCGTTCACTTCTTCGACACAAGCAAAAAGGGCTCACGCCGCTGGTGCAGCATGAACATCTGCGGCAACAAGCTCAAGGTTGCCGCCTACCAGCGGAGAAAGCGCAACAGTCATCCGTAATAAAAGTGCGAGGGGAAGGAGACATGGGACTTCGTGCGTGAATTCTCCAGAGAACACGGTCGGAAAATCTTGGCGCTCAAATTGAGAGTATTTGGCGTTTTGCTGCAATGAAAGTCTCGTCGATTCGGGTCGACGTGGAATCCACATCCCAGATGCACCAGCCGCACTCAATCCAGCAGGCCCTATCATCGTCCAGGGGTTTCCTTGCCCGCCTGTCAATGGAGAACGATGCTGGACACCTGATTTGCGGGGATTCTGATCGTAGTCAGAACGCCGAACCTGTCCTGACCTGTTGTCCAATTGTTTTCCTCTGCCGAATTTTGCAAATTACCCGAGGAAGCCTTCGATAGGGCCATCCCATTTAGCGCTACTGTTCTCGCCGCGATTCCGTGAATGTGGACGATATATGAATTTAATGCCGGTTGAAAAGATCCCGAAGGTTTGTCGAACTGCAGATGCGTCGAATCCGCGCCGGCAGATGCACTGATTACCTGGCGATAGTAAACGCCGTGTTCATAGGCATAGGTTTCGCCGTCATCGTCATAGTAGACGAACTGACTTTGATGAGCGGCGGGGAAAACATCGAGAGTAATCTCCGCAACGGGATGCTGGCCCACATAGTCCTGAGGTGGCTGTGAGGCGATGATAGAGCCGCTACGGACGAAGAGAGGAATATCCTGCCAGGTCTTCGGATCGACCTTATAATGAATCGTCTGTCCGCCCTGAAACCGCGTTCCGCGGGTGTAGTCATACCACATCCCATCCGGCAGATAGACACTGTGTACGCTCTCATCCGGCGCTGCCACTGGAGAAACAAGAAATGCATCCCCGAACATCCAGGATGAACAGTCATTGACAAGTTTTTGATCATCGGGAAAGGCCCAGAAGAGCGGGCGCACAACACCGATGCCGGTTTCAGTGGTCACTCGCTCATAAGAATAGATGTACGGCAGGAGCACATAGCGCAGGCGAATCGCCCGGGTTGAGGCAGCCTCAGCCACTGGACCATAGACCCACGGCTGACGCTTTTCTCCGAGATCGTCGTGCACGCGATCTATGGGAACAAATGCGGCAAATTCCATCCATCGCGCATAGTTCTGAGGGGAGGGATGCCCGAAGAATCCCCCGGTATCCATGCTCCAGTGAGATTCGCCGGTATCGATTGTCGCCAGCATCCGCGTACGCTGATGCTGCATACTCTGAAAGCCGGTCTGGATGTCTCCTGACCACTCCGCATAGCCATAACGCTGCGCGCCAAGATAGTAATTGCGGTTAAGCGACCAGACGCGAGTGTCCGAGTACTGCCGTTGGCCGTCGTGGAGCATTCGCCCCATGTTCAGGAACTGGAAATTGTTGAAACCGACGTCGGCCTCGTCGTTCCACCAGCCGACAATTCCCGAATCGAACGCCGGCTCAAGGTGTTTCCAAAACCAGGATCGAGTTTCAGCATTTGAAAAATCCAGGTCGCGGGTAGGAGGACCACTAAAATGAGCGCCGGACCGGGATTCCTCCGGATACCATAGGCCGTGCGCTTGCGCGTAGGCTGCGGCTTCCATTTCTGTGGTGGTGCCCTTGTTGTAGAGAAGGATTCGCGGCTTCAAGATGCCGACCAGCTTGACGCCTTCCGCCCGCAGCTCTTTCGCGAATTCGCCGCTTGCACCGTCCGGGAACTTGTCCGGGTAGGAATTTCCCGGTGCAGAGGTGCTGTTCCAGCGCCATTCTCCATAGTTGTCTTCTCCCCAGGCTTTCCAATCGAAATCCATAATGAAAGCATCAATCGGTATGCGCTTCGCGCGGTAGGTGGCAATAATCTGCTTGACTTCAGCTTCCGTCAAACCCCATTGACTGTTCATGAAGCCCAGCGACCATTTTGGCGGCAGGGGCGGATGACCGGTTAACTTGGCAAGCCCTGAGGCTACTTCCATAGGTCTGCCTGCGATCACAAAATATTCGACATCCTGGCGCGAGACGCCATTAAACTGAACTTCATCGTCCCTGGTATTGAATGTTCCTCCGTCGGAGTCGATCAGCACGCCATAGTGCGTAGTGAAGAACCAGGGAGCGCCAGCTTCCCCCTGCGAACCCGCCGCAACTATCGAGCCATTATTCCGCAGCAATGCCCCGCCGTTTTCTCTCATGCTCAGGCCGCTCATGCCATAGAGGTTCTCATCCGGCGCGTGAAGGAAAACGGCGCTATGCCAGGTCGCCTGACCTAGAGGATCAATCTGCTCGACCAACTTGCGCTGCGCAACATCAAAAACGGAAATCCTTAGAGGCGACGCGCATGTGATCGAGACTCTAAGTCCGGGCGCTCCGATAAAAAGAGATTCTCCATTCTTGCGGATGGAAACCTGGAAATTCTCCGCGGGTTTCAGATCGGGATCCATGACTAAGGTACGCGGGCTCGTCTTGCCATCGGATTGCACGTCTACTCGCAGGATATTGGGCGCAAGCATCTCCAGATCGATCGTCCCGGCGTTGCTGGTCACGCGGGCGCCATGCGCGGTCTTTTGAATCCCGCAATTTGGAGCAGCAAGTTGCGCCCAGATCGAGATCGAACTGACAGCCAGAATGGTTAAGGCTGGCATGCATTTTGCAAGGATTCTCATCCTTCGTTTCGATTCGGTGCCCCGCCAAGCGTGCAATTGTTTACTCCTCATCCACCGACTTCCCTCTTTTATTGTTATCTGCACACACTCGAAACCTGGATCGTTACTGGAGCGTAACCGGATGGAACAAAGTCGAGTCAACCTATCTATCTATGGAGACTCTTAATACGCGGAGACTCCTAATACGTGGTGGAATTTCAATCTGGTCGATGTCACCAGCTGCGAAAAATAGTGAAGGCGGTTAGTTCGCCGCGGCGCGAAGCGTTTCCGGCGTGACCAGTTTGTGATTGATGTAGTTATAGGGTGGAACCGTGCGTCCGCGCAGCAGAGAAAGGCCAATCGCGATTAGACGAGAACCGTACTCGTTCGCCTCGTGAGACACCGAGCCGATAATGGGGCTTTCCGGTTTCAGCATCTGTTCCACTATTTCCGGAATACAGTCCTGGCCTACGATGGCCACCTGTTTTTCACGCTTTAATTCCACGACGGCTTCAAACGCGCCGAGCGCACTGGTATCCGTCGCAGCGGCGATCAATATATCGCGGTCATTGGGGTGGCGCATGAGAAAATCCATTACCACGCGATAACTTTTGTTCCTCATGCCGCGACCGTCGATGCGAACGAAAGATTCGACGGACAGATCGGGCAGGCGGGAGCGTACGCCGTCGAAGCAACCTGTAATGCGGCTCTGGACCAGAGTCCCAGCCTCTTCCAGATCGAGACCTAAAATCCAACTGGCCTTTCCTTTCCAGTGTTTCAGGGAGTAATCGGCAAGCAACTCGCCCGCCTCGAAGCCGACACGATAATTGTCAACGCCAAAGTAGGTAGCGTGAGGATGAGGAATATCAATGGCAATCAATGGAATGCCAGCAGCGGCGATCTTATCCGCAATGACGGGCGCGACGTGGCGATCAATCTGGAATTCGATAACCAGGTCTACTTGCTCGCGCACAAATTCCTCAGCATTCTTGAGGGCGGTCGCGGCATCGTACCTGTTATCGAGCACCATCGGGTCAACACCAGAGGATGCCGCCGCCGCTTTGAGGCTTGAAGTCACTTCTTCGGAAAAGGGCATCTCAGCGCTCTGGCTGCCGAAGCCAAAACGCATCTTCATCGGAAGACTCACCAGCCTGTAGAGGCCATCGCTTGTTTTAGCAACGTAACCGCGATGCACCAGCGTTTGCAGGATGCGGTAAACGCTGGTCTTTGAGAACTTCGTCTTCTGATACACGGACTCCAGAGCTACAGGAGACTTCTCGGATTGCAGAAATTCCATAATGTCCAGTGCCTTGGACAAAATAGGAATCAAATAGAGTCGTTTTGTGGTCTTCTTCACTTTATTTCTCTGCGCGTCGAGTTGGAATCGGAAACGAGTGTAACATCTGCATGCTGAACTTTCTCTAATGTAACCGTATGCATCCGGTTCCACGTTAGTCTGGTTATGCGCTCTACATATCCGCCTTACGCAAGCGCCTGAAACGGTTCTTTCGGAGTGCCTTTCGGCTTCCGCCTTATCTGGACGTGACGGGCCTTCGACTATGGACTGAAGGAAGGAGGAGCCTCTCCGGGGTTCTTATCCGGCTGGCTGCTCAGTAGAAACTCCAATTTGCCTCCTAGCTTGAGCGCATCCCAGCTGACCCACCAGTTATGAATTGTCTTGCCATCGACCTCCACGGTCTTGATATAAAGCTTGTCCGGAGCCCCGGACGCGATGATCTGGAGAACGTGCTCACCGAGCTTCAAAGTGACCTGGGGAAAAACAGGGCTACTGACAGTGAAACCGGCGATACCGGGAATCTCTGGATAGAGACCGAGGTTAGCGAAGACGACCCACGAAGAGGTTGCGCCGAGATCGTCGTTTCCAGGTTCACCCTGGGGAACAGGCTTGAAGAGGTCGCGCAGGGTTTTGCGGACCACCTGCTGCGAGCGCCAGGGCTGGCCCGACCAATTGTACTTCCGGTTTCAACTCCTCAGTGTCGTGGTCGAAGAGATTCGCAAAGCAGCCGCAACTTTCCCCATCGAGACAGTCCATGACGTCAAAGAGTGAGATGCCCTTGTTCAGAACCCGGCCGCGCTCAACCACGTAGACAATGAGTTTCCCAATCGTTCGCTCGCTATCATCATCCATCATGCCAATAATGTTTCCGTGATAGACCGTGATGAAGTCGCTTGGATCTCCCCCATGTTGGGGGAAGACTGACTGGTCATATATGGTCAGCATATCCGGACCGGAGTGAGAAAGCTCCTTCGAGCCGCCTGTTCATGTCTTGTCAACGACGACCAACGAATCGAATTGTCCGGAGAATTGCAAATACGGTGGGCTCATGCAGGCAATTCGAAATTCGCTGCTTTCTCCACCTGCCGGAGAAAGACCGAAGGCCGGATGTCGAGAGCCGTGCAGATGTCGAAAATAGAACGCAGCGACGGGTTGGTCTTTCCAAGTTCGATCAGACTGATGAAGGCACGCTCGTATCCGGCTTTCGCGGCCAAGGTATCCTGGCTCATCTTTTGCTGCGTGCGTCGCTTTCGCAACAGCACGCCAAAGGCGACAGAAGGATCAATTTTCGGATTGTTTGTTCTTGAAGTCACCACACCTCACTTTGGACTTCGGGAACGAGTCGCCGAACATCGGATTCCCGCTCTTGGACTGTTGCTTTGTAGCCTCGTCCTGAATGACATCCCGGTGTTCGACGAAAATCCCATCCTTCAAGCGAAGGACGTCCGCTGCGATGCAGTTCACTGGCAGTCCGATGTTGGAGAACCGACCATGAACGATGACATGCATCGAGCGCAACCTGAAATCCGCCAAAGCCTCGTCGACCCGCAAGACCGAAAACTTTATCACGGCCCTTCGCAGGTTTTAGTCGAACGACAGTGACACGGGCGCTCTGTTCTAGGCGGACGAAAGCCGCGTCGTAGGGACAGCAGCCGAGGACAGTAGTCATGCGGACGATATCAAATGATCAAACAGTGATTGAACGAGGTTGCGCGTGCTCTTCTGAGAGAGCTCTGCGCCAAGGATTCTCTGGGTGAGTGCCAGACCATGAGCGAGATTGATGATAACCGTGATGAAATCATCCGGCTTCAATTTCGAAGTGACTTCAGGAGACCGCAAGAGGTCCCTGACAAGCTCACTTCCGTCGCGAAGCTGCTGCCGATGTGCTTCGACAAAGCTTTGCCGGATACGTTCGCTTCGAAGAGCGCCGACCTCGAATTCGGCACGGAGCACGATCCAATCATGGTCAGTCATCAAGTCGGCAATCGTGTCCCGCATTTTTTTCAACCGCTTCTTGCCTGAAGGCTCTTCCTTCAATAGAGAGCGAAAGACATTCAGGCGGCGCGCCTGTTCCTCCTGGATTACAGCTACAAAAAGCTCTTCCTTACCGTCGAAGTTGGAATACAGAGCGCCCCGGGAATAACCGGCATCCTCAGCGATCTTCTCCGCCACGGCGCCCCCAAGCCCATGCCGTAAAAAATGCGTGCGCCCTACGGCGATCAAGGTGGCACGGGTCTACGCTCTGCTCTCCTCACGCGTAAGTCGCTTGCGTGGTTTCGTGCCGGTTACAGGACATTTCGTTCCTCACTTCTTTTCAGGGAATCCGCTGACACGAATGTCTGGGATGAAAGTCGGCGGCACGATCCCAAAGATAATGAACATTCTGCATCTGGATACGATTGTATCGTCGTCGTTCCTGGTGGGCCTCTCGCCTGCGTGAGGGCACTCGAATGTGCTTCATTCGGGGCGAGGTGAGCGCCCGCTTAATGAATGGGGACCATCGTGCTCTGCAGATGATTCACAGCTATAACGACGACTAGTACCCCTACAATCCCGACAACCACGAGCGCGGCAACCGTACACCAGACAAATGCCATTAGAACGTCTTCAACTTCATTCTTCATGAAGGGTTCCTCCTTCCCGGTTCACGCGTGGAGAGAGGAGGCTCCACGCGGGCGGCACGTACCAGTTCGACGTCCGCGATGTGCTGTAGAGCCCGAGCACGAGCCTCCAGGACCTCTTTCTGTGAGACGGCTAAGAGGAGGGCGCATGTCTCAGTCGAATAGTCTTCGAGGATAGATAGGACGAATACGGAGCGCTCAAAGTCTTCCAGCACGACTACTCGCGTAAATGCGCTACGTCGCAATGAAGTTTTCGAAGCAACGCCCTCACCTGCCGATTCGAACAAGACCGGGCACCCATCTTAGGAAAGCGGCATGTGAGGCTGTTATCCGCAGCGCCCGGCGGATTATGATGCGCCGGGCCCAGGCATCGGCCAACGCGCGAAACACCGAGATCCCATCGACGCAAGCATCAAAGCCTTCCAGGAAGCATTGCTCAGCCTTATCGTGATTGCCGGTTAGAAAGAGCGAGAGCAGGTAGAAGCCTCTCCATATCTTCCATGAAGACTTTGCGAAAGTCCTCACAGGTCGCGAACCCGTTGTTCCTGCTCTTCGCAATGCGATGGTCATTTAGACCGTTCACTTTCGTTGCCTCTTGCTTTCATCTGAAATGCTCGGTTTGGTTGGGTTCTCTCTCGAAGTTCTGATTGTGAGGCCGTGACGCAACCTGACATCTTCACAGGTTCCCTGACGCGCTTCAGGCTAGCGGGGCTTAGTTGGTCAATTCGGGGCGAGACAATTCGGATATCGGGAGTGTTTTCGCAGTCCCCAGACGAACGAGTGCGACCCCCACACCGAGACATGCGGCCGCTGTTACCCGTAACACTGGCAGATATGCCGATCCTAACCATGTAAGCCAGCAGGAAGAAGGCCCTCCCTGTACCTTATGCAAAGCCCCCAGACCCCGAAGGCCATGCACACGATGCCCAGCAGGAAGCAGAACCACTGCTCGATCGCAACCAATCGTGGGATGCGAGATGACGAAAAGTCTTTGGGAGAACCATCGTGCCGCCTCCTCGTTGGCAGCAGCAAATTACACTAATTATACAAGATGTATCTACATACGAATTGTATTCGACAGTGTGTTGATGACATCAACTGCGTACGTATTCGTCACTCTTGCTCATTGATTCAAGCGAGGTATTCAGCCGAGTTGAATCTTCAATTATTCCAGATACATCTTGTATCTGTAGTTTGCTTTTACCTACCGCCCTCTATTCAGAAAAGACAACGGGTGACAGCAGCGGCTGGCACCAGCGGACAGTGGAGGCCCGACGTCAATCCCTGGCTGATTGCCGCGACGGTGGCCCTGGCGGCCTTCATGGAGGTTCTCGATACATCCATTGCCAACGTCGCCCTCCCACACATTGCCGGCGACCTCGGCGCCAGCACCAGCCAGGGAACCTGGGTTCTCACCAGCTATCTGGTCTCCAACGCGATCATTCTGCCGGTTGGCGCATGGGCATCGAGTGTTATCGGCCGCAAGAATTTCTTTCTGCTCTGCATCACCATCTTCACCGCCGCAAGCTTTCTTTGCGGCATCGCGCCGACACTCCCAATCTTGCTTCTTGCACGTGTTCTTCAAGGAGTTGGAGGGGGTGGCCTCCAGCCAATGGCGCAAGCCATCATGGCGGATTCGTTTGAACCGAGGAAACGAGGCCAGGCCTTTGCGCTTTACGGTCTCGTCGCCGTGCTTGCGCCGTCCCTCGGACCGACGATCGGTGGTTGGATCACGGACAACTACTCGTGGCGATGGATCTTCTACATCAATCTGCCGGTTGGCATTCTCGCCTTCTTTCTGGTCAGCCGTCTGGTCCAGGATCCGCCCTGGATCAAAGCCGACCGCGCCAACCTCAGGAAACTGGATTACATCGGTCTGGGACTACTGACCGTTGCCATGGGCGGCATGCAGATCATGCTCGATAAGGGCGAAGAGAACGACTGGTTCGCCTCCAACTTGATCCGCATCTGCGGCTTCCTCTTTGTCGCTGGAATGGCCGGCTTGATCTGGTGGCAGTGGCGGGCCAAGAACCCCATCATGAATCTGCGGCTGTTCAAGTACAAGAACTTCGCCATCTGCTGCTTTCTCATGATTCTGGTCGGCGGTGTCCTGAATGCCGCGACTGTACTTGAGCCGCAGTTCCTGCAGCAACTGATGGGCTATACGGCAACCCGCGCCGGAGAAGCGCTCGCGGGCGGGGGTTTTGTCCTGCTCGTCATGATGCCGCTGGCAGGGGTGGCTACCGGCAGGTTCCCGGCGAGGAACATGGCTGCATTCGGGTTCGCCTGCTTTGCCGTCGCGTTTTATTACACCTCTACGCACTTCACGCTGACATGACCTTCGGTTTTGCCTCCTGGCTGCGAGTTCTTCAGATGTTCGCGATTCCTTTCGCATTCATCGCCATTACCACTGCGGCCTATGTGGGCCTTCCGAAAGAGGCGAGCAACCAGGTTTCGGGGATCATCAACTTCGTTCGCAACGTTGGCGGCAGCATCTTCATCGCCGTCACTGGAGCAATCGTTACCAACCGCTCGCTCTTTCACCAGGCGCATCTGCAGGAACACATGCAGCCGGGCAATCTTGCCTTTGTCAATCGGCTCAACGCGCTTACCGCTTACTTCGGTGGAAGCGGTAGAGGGCCGGGACCAGGCCTCATGGCACGAGCTGAGATTTATCAGGAACTCAATCAGCAGGCAGCCGCCATGGCGTATCAGGACATCTACCGTCTGCTCTGTTGGATGGCAATGGGCATGATAGCGTGCGCCTTCATTCTAAGTAAGAACAAGCCCGGACAGGGAACTCCTAAAGGAGAGGCAATGCACTAGCCAAGCGGTTTCTGATGAAGCCGGCATTGATAGAAGCAGTTCCAGCCAGGAGACAGATCCCATGTGCGACGAAAAAAAGAACCCAATGGTTGCAACTCAGCAAGCATCTGCCGCACGAGTCGCTGATCTCTTGAGGACAGCGGAGAGGGAGCTGGCAGCCTTCTATACGGCAGTCGTAGGAAGGTACGGTCCAGAGGAAGCGAGGAGGGCTGCGTACGATTGGATCGAAGAGATGGAGACGATGGATTGGCCCTTAGACGGAGCAGTCCCGAACTGGCGCCGGGTGTCAATCACCGCCAATTGCCTCTCCTCGAGAGTCATTGAGTCATCTCAAAACTCCTGACTGTTACAAGAGGCATATGTTTGCTCAATCGTCGGGACTCCGGGCGAATCACGGTCAAACCGGAAGCTATTCAAGACTTGCTGCATGATTCTCAGCGGGAGCCGGGTCAAAGTGACTTTGACAAATGTTGCAGCGGCCCGGTGTACAGCACGCCCGTGTCGCGCGATCCGCGAAGCAGATGGAGCCTTTTGTTACCAGAGTGCTTCAGCATTTACAAAGGCGATGGTCGATGCCTTGTGTAACCGACGATTGCGAATTAGCAGGCGCGAAACGCAATGACCAGCGACCCACAACATGCCGAGAGGAACAGAAAATGGGAACACGTACACCAATGTCCTCAATGCGCGCACATCGTGAAAGCGGAAGATATTCCGCGTCCAGCCATCATAAGCGGCGTGATGACGTGTCCGAATTGCGAGTGGTCTGGCCCATCAACGTGCAGATCGTCAAGAGAAGCCCAACCGAGAACCTCCAAGGGACGCAGGCCGACAACAGCAGGAAGCGTAAAGCGACCTTCATCGGAACCACGACTCAGTACAAGAACAAGTCAGACGCTCGGGTTGCAGTGGAAGCCCTTCTCCTAAGACTCAACGAAGAAAAACCACAGCATCACCGGGGTGCTGTCACCTTCGGCGCGATTTGCGACCGATACATCGAGGAAGAGTTGCCGCAACGTTACTCAACCCGGAAGCCTATTTGTCGAATATCAAGCTGCACATTCGCCCAAGGTGGGAGCGCTACCTGCTGCACCAGATCCGGCCCATGGTGGTCGAAAGCTGGTTGAAGAAATTGGAGATGGCCCCGAAATCAAAGGCTCATATCCGCGGCGTCATGCACCTCATGTTCGAGTGTGCAGGCCGCTGGGAACTCTTCAACGACCGTCGAAATCCCATGCAGATGGTCAGAGCCAAGGACAGCACCAAACGCCGTCAGCGCCCAGCCATTTTGACTGTGACTGAGTACGAGGCCATCCTCGCTATGTTGAAGGAGCCATATCGAACGATGGTGATTGTTGCCCAGTGCCTCGGTCTTCGCGTCAGCGAGATCACGGCGCTCCAGTGGCAAGACTTCGATTTTGAGCGTCAGCAACTCCTCGTATAGCGGAGCATCGTGAACGGGCAGGTGGATGATGTCAAAACGGAGTATTCATGGGACCACGTACCGCTTCACGAAGCGCTTGTGGAGGTTCTACTCGAATGGAGCAAGCAAGCCCTCTGACGAATAGACCCTACCAACCGACGGAGATTCAGAAGCGGCACCTTCGGCCTGCCGGATGGTGTCTGGTGGAATGTCCGAAGTGCGGTGTTGGTTCGGGTGTCTGGTGTCGGCGAGATCGTCCGACACCGGACATTGGTCGGCTACCCATCCACAAGGAACGCCGGGCTTCAGCCGGGAAATTCGGCTCGATTGGTTGGCATACGTTCCGCCACACCTATCGTTCCTGGCTCGATGGGACAGGAGCACCGATGAAAGTCCAGCAGGAACTCATGCGTCACACGTCGATTCAAACGACCATGAATGTCTGCGGACAAGCGATGGCGTCCTCGAAGCGGGAAGCAAATGGGAAGGTCGTGGAGATGGTGCTCAAGCCGTTGAAAGCGAGCGCCTGAAACCGTGAATTTTGCGAATGGGAGTCAGTGGGAGTGAATCTGGAGGAAAGGACACTCAAATTCGACTCGTAACTGATTGATTTGATTGGTTGCGGGGGCCTGCAACCACACGAACTTGCTATCAATACCATTCAATAGACCATTAATAGCACTTGGAGCCTAAGAAGTATGGTTGCCAATTTTCGAGGCTGGATCGAACCGACGACCTCTTCCATGCCATAATGGACCGTTTTGCTAACCCCTGTATTTACAAGGCTCTGGTCGCTCCACACGCCCTGTAAGCGCCCGTAGAACGGGTTATTGTTCCCATGATGTTCCCAGATTCACCGTTCTGTTCCCACGCTCAGGCCCGAACTTTTTGAGCCGAGTCTGTGGCTCTGGCCCTTAACTCGGAGATTCATCCCCAGTGAGAACAGCATCGAAGAGGCTCTTTCTTTATCGTTTCTGAATCTAAACGCTCGTAATTTAGCGTTTTCGGATTGACTTTAGCGTTTTGGGATGGTCTCATGGATTTAGCGTTTTTGGATTTCATCCCGCTTATTTTAGCGATTCAGCATGACCTTTAGCGATAGCACACCAAAACCGACTGAATTGGCGATTGGGCTTCACTGGCTCATTCAAGAATTGAAGCTGGAGACCGTCCGCCCTGCTGTTCGCTCAGAGGCAGTTCGTGGCGCGAGGAAAACAAGAGTTATCGATGGAGCGGTTCTTGAGCAATATCCCTTAGCCTACGCTCCGAAGGATATGTTTGGGCATCTTCGCTTCGCTATGCGATATGAACCCATAGACATGAATACTCTCGAGGCTCTTTTTGAAAAGATCGATCGTAAAGAGTTCGAGCGGTGGATCAAGAGTGAACCTGTCGGAAAGTACGCACGAAGGGCTTGGTATCTTTACGAATTTCTGACAGGTGAATTGCTGGACGTCCCAGAGGTTCCTCCCACGGAAAATGTGCCATTGCTGGACCCCGCTTTGCATGTAACAGCCACTGGTGTCCGAGTACGTCGCCAGCGTGTCATCGATAATCTCCTGGGCAATCGTGATTACTGTCCTATGATCCGTCGTACTGACCGGCTGAACGCTGCCATGCAGCAACAATTGAGGAAGGAAGCGAAGAGCATTGTCGAAGGTGTCGATCCCGCCTTATTGGCTCGTGCGGTTCACTATCTTTTTACCAAGGAAACAAAATCGTCCTTTGCGATTGAAGGCGAGGTGCCGAGTACTGATCGAACGATGCGGTTTGTGGCTGCATTGGGCCGAGCGGACAACTTCGACACCGGTAACAAGCAGGCTTTTGTGGAGCTGCAAAATTCTATTGTTGACCCGCGCTATGCCCAGAAGGATTGGCGGATTATTCAGAATTACGTCGGCCAGACCGCATCAAACTACACCGAGATCGTTCATTTTATCTGCCCCAAGCCGGAAGATGTAGCCAGTCTCATGGATGGCTGGATGCGTATGGTTGCCCGTATCGAAGACGGAGCGATTGATGCCATCTGTGCGGCGGCAGTCACGGGCTTCGGTTTCGTTTTTGTCCATCCTTTCGAAGATGGAAATGGCCGTATTCACCGCTTTCTGATTCATCACAGTCTGGCCAAATTGAAGTTCGCTCCTCCGGGAATCCTCTTTCCGGTTTCGGCAGCCATGCTTCGCGATCCAAAAGCCTATGATGCTGCCCTGAACGCCTTCTCCAGGAAGATTATGTCCCAGATTAAATATGAGATGGACGAGCAGCAGCGGCTTACAGTTCTGAACAAAACAGACTCCTTATACCGCTACTATGACGCAACGCCGCAGGCAGAATACCTCTACGAAGCAGTTGCTGAAACGATTCGGAAGGATCTCCGGGAGGAAATTGAGTTCCTTGAAGTTTTCGATAAGGCGATGGCTGCCGTACAGGGAATTGTGGACATGCCCAATGCGCGCGCGTCTCTTTTGGTAAGGCTTATCCTTCAGAACCGTGGCACTTTATCCGCAAAGAAGCGACGCCAGTTTTCCGAACTCCGCGATGAAGAGATAGCCCGGATTGAGGAAGCGATTCAGGCGACGAATGCTGTTGCCGCAGAATACAGGAACGATTCAGTGGGTAATGATTTTGATCAGTTCTTGAGCGAACGCGAAGCCCAGCAAAATGGTCAGAGAACTGCTGAGGACATAGTTGCCCACGGAGCATCGGCGGAGTGGCAACGGCTGAAGGATGCCACGAAATCTCTCACAGCAGGAAAAACCATTGATGGCAATCTGTTCCAATGGTCGCCATATACCGCTCACTATTCCGATTTTCTGCAATTGAAGAACGTCGCAGCCCTCTTCTTCGATAAGGGAGCCCGGAATGGAATTCCGCAGTCATGCGGCGTACGTTTCGACCGAAATGCCTCTGGACCTCAAGGTGTTTTTCTGGAGGACAAATCCCCTATACCCCATGAGATATGGTCGTTCGAGCCAAGAGCGGAAGGACAGAGCGTCGTATGGTGGGTTAAAGAACTGAGCAAAGCTTTTACAACTCCAGAACTTGCGTCGCAGATAGCAATTCGTCTCGTCAAGCAATATGAAGCGTACGAACGCGCATTTGGACGATGATCAGTATCCACCCGGACGGGACGGTCTCAGTATCACTTGGTCCGGGCGATTCGTCTAGCTAATCTGGTCGAAACCCATTCAATGCCGGAAACTATGCCCACACTCCGCTTGGACATCGACGAGACCGAATTCAAGCAACACCTCGTTGCGACGCTCACTCGCGGCGGGGTGAAGCTGCATAATGCAGTAAGGACAGCCATCCAAACTGGCATATCTCAGCAATTAGACCAGCTCGTCGCCGCTGGCACTTGCCTGCGCTATGGGTTCAAAAATGGCAATCAATCCCGCGTTGTGTCTTTGCAGGGGGCAGTTGAGCGCAACGGCTTCGACTTCTGGTATTTGGACCTCCAGGTAGATTTGCGCCCCGGCATCATGCTTTCAGAACGGGAAGTTATGCCGCCTTCGGTAATGCAGTGGTTGCCGATTGATTATGGCGGCGGCATACAGAAAACTTTCAAATTCAAACACATCACGATGAAGACGCGCGAGCGATACGAGATTCAGCTCCTTCATCCTCAGGTCCCCGCCAAGGTGCTCAAAGCAGTGCTGCAACAGTTTGGAAAAAACTGCGCATGCAGTTCACAACACCTCGTGCCTTTTCCGACTCCAGTTTGGGAGTGGCAGCAAGCGTTCGGTTGCGTGCTTTGTGGGACCAGGTATTTTTGTGAGTGTTTCCGTACAGCAATCAGCAAATCGCAGGAATCTGAAGCGCTACAAAATTGTGGCGATACGGATTTCGATGAAGCACAAGAGTCCGTTAACACGGAGCACCCGGTTCGCTATCGGGCAGGAATATGTCACCTCTGTACAGGAGCGCCCTCAGACCTCTTTTATTGTCATCCGATGTATGGAAGTGCGATAAAAGTGCGCTATGGAGCTTACATCGAGAAGTTTGCCATTGCCGAAAACCTCTCCGCCCGTGATGCTGAAAACAAAGTTCGGGACATCCTTGATGTTCCCCGTATCGGTGAGGGATGGATCAATGAAACCCAGCTCTTCAAGCTAGTCAAAATGCTTTTCGCAGATTACGAAGTGGTCCGCGAGGCCCGTACTGACTGGCTCGGCAGTCAGAGGATCGATATATTTATTCCTGCCCTTTCCGTTGCCATCGAGTATCAAGGTGAGCAGCATTTTCGCCCCGTTGCGCTGCTTTGCCTCCTTGCGCGTCGGCGCGCCACGCGGGCTGGGCATGAAGACGGGGCGCGATGCACGATAGCGCGAGTGCAGCAGCCATGCGCAGAAAGGATCGATCTCGGCGAACATCACCGGCTCCCATCCCATCGGCAGCCATGCGACAGAGACGGCCTCAATGCCCGAACACACAGAGAGGTATCTCATGCCACCCTCCGGGGCTTCGGTCCGCACCTGCGGCGGCGGAGTGTATCGAGCGCAGCGAGGATATGCACCATCTTGGTATTGCGGCCATAGAGCACCATATCGGCGTAGCGCACCGGCGCAAGGTCACCGGCGCGGTCCACCAGCAACAGCGGGATACGCGATCCGCTTTTAAGCAGAAGATGGACCAGCCGCCCAGCGGGGTCGCCACGCTGGGCATGGACGAGCACACCACAAGCGAGGGCGGTGTCTTTTCCTCCCGCCAACTCCATCGCGCGCCTCGCCTCGCATACGGCGGTGACGTCGTAACGACGGAGCCGCAGCGCGAAGGAGACTGCCGCCAGCAGGTTCTCGTCGGCGCAGTAGACCAGGATAGGTATCCTTGGTTGCATGGTTCTCAGCTCCTGAACGCCTGGTCTTCGTGGACGTAGCTGATAACGAGACCGAGAGGATTGGTGAGGAGCATCGCGTTGGGCACTTCATCGCGGAAGCTGTAGATGACGTTCGCGGTCCAGCGCTCGCGGCGTTCTTGCTGCTCATCACCGGGGAAACGAAAGACCTTCTCAAACTGAATTTGGGCTCGGTATGGCGACTGGCGCAGGTCTTCCAGAATGACGGCATCGATCTCGATGTCCACGTCGGGTGTGCTTGGATCGAACAGGAAGGTTTCAAGGGTCTTCGCCTTCTGCACTTGTTGCAGGGTTGCGTTCTGCAATGGATTCGAGAAGAAGTTCAGTGACTCCGCGAAGTTGCGCTGCAGCGTGGCGTGATTGCGTCCGTAGTAGAGCTGCGCCCAGCGCGCGAGGTAGTATTTGCTGACGCGGTCGATCGGGATTCTGGCGAAATCGTCATAGTTCATTACCTGCCCGCGCCCGATGTCCGAGACGGAGATGACGAGCGGCTTCAACCGCAAGGCAGCGGTCTGGGCGCGGTAGAGGAGCGCAAGGCAACCAAGCGTGACGACCGAGAGCACACCCGCCTCGATGAGCACCCGGAGAAACAGGTACAGAAAGTTCATGTTCTCGTGGGTCGCTTCGAGAGAAAATGGATTGATCGTAAAGCCTGGGTTCTTCAGGCCCACGTTCAGGTAAGTTCCGCGGAAGGCCCGCGTCAGCGTCTCATAGCTGCCGCCGAGGTCGAAGATGAACGTCAGCGGGTCATATTTCTGGACGGACTGAAGCTGAAAGCTGGTGACGAAACTTTTGCCCGACCCAGTGGCCCCGAGCATCAGCGCATGGGCCACGTCGCCACAGTGCATGTTGAAGTAGTAGGGCGTGCCGTGCGTCGATTCGAGGACGGCGAGATACTCGCGTTCGAGATGCGGGTTCCACTGCGAGCCGCTATCGACTGTGAAGAGAAACGACAGGTCGGCGTAATTGGAGTTGAGCGCCCACTGTTTGCGGAGGTTGAACTGCTTGTTGCCGGGGACCGTGGCGAAGAAGGCATTGAGCAGGTTGTACCGTTCCTCATAGAGCAGTCCGTCATGCTGGGTAAACAGCTTTTGAAACTCGGCGACAACGTGCTCCACCTTCAGGCGGTCCTCGTCGTAGATCACGACCGACAGCGTGAACTCGCCGAAAGACTTGCCTTCCATGCCCATCGCCGTCAGAGCGTTACCCAACTCCGCGACGGCAGCCTCCTTTGAGTCATCGACCAGGTTGTCCTGGTTCCCACTGTTCTGGCGATCCTGGAGATTGGAAACGAAGCTGGTCTTGGAGTTATGGTGATGCCTGCGCCGCGATGCGATCTCTTTGCGGACTTTGGCGTTATCGACCGGACGCCATTCGGTGACGACATGGAAGTTCGCCGGGATGTCGAGCAGGCCACTGAGAATCAATGGCCGCGTCTCGCCGGGCAACTCCTTCAGCGTGAGGACGCGCAGGTAGTCATCGTCCAGACGCAGGTAGCCTCGATGCGCTTCGAGTTCCGAATCGCACACCTGCCAGTCCAGATGATGGACGCCGCACAGTGGAGCGTCATTGATTTTGGAGGGACGGAAGTTGATGAGACGCCGGATAACCCGGAAGGTCCCTTCCGCCCCTGACAGCTCGACCGTCATCAGGTCGTTTAGCTGTCCACTTAAACTGTTGATCTTCTGCTGCAATCGCAGACGGTCGCGCTCGATCTGCTCATAAATCAGCGTGCGCTCTTTGTTGCCGGAGAACAGGGCGCGCAAGTCGAGCAGCGACGAGCGCGGCTGCTTCGGCAACTGCGAGAGTGCGTGCAGCAATCCGGTCTTTTGGTAACTGCCATCGATCATGACGACCCAATACATCTCGATGCTGTACAGGCGGTCGGCTTTGGATTGGAGGAACGCACTGCGCTGTTCCACCGCAGCGCGGACCAGAGGGCTGTCATACTCTGCATGCGGTATTGCTGGCCGGTTGTGCTTGAATAAAATCTGATACAGGCGGGCCTTGTCGTCGAGCGATCGGAAGGCGGCTTCTAGCCGCTTGACCGCATAGTCACGCCCCGCGTGGTCGAGGCTCTCGTAGTCGATGCCGCCGATCCTGAGCACACTACCGAGGTCGCCTGATTTCGTCAGAAAGCAATGCTCGTTCCAAAACCCGTACAGGTTGAGGTGCGCCTGGAACGATCCTGCTTCCTTCCAGTCCTTCGTGATGTTTTCAACCTTGAACATCGGGCCTCGCTATGCGTATCTCTGTTGGCTCAAACTTCATGGGGTCGTAGCGCCGGCGGAACTTGCCGGAGTTGAAGAGGACCTTCAGAATTTCCACGTCGTATTTGGTCGCACGCCTGGCGATGACCACGCCGACGACAAAAAGCGCGATGCCGCCGAAGAGCGAATGCAGTAGGGAGAAGATGGCTCCTCCCGAGATTAGAGCGACGAAGAACAACCGTCGCTCTGCCCCGAGCACAGTCAGCGGACGGTTCATGGCCTTGAATACAGGGTTTACTCTGCGATCCGTCGACCGAGACATGGATCACCTCCTTGCTTCGACTGTTCTGCGTTTGCTGAACGTTCTTCAGCCCGGAAAGAGCCAGGCCATGAAGTTGACAGCGCCGATGGCCATGCCCACGCCGAAGACGATCCCGGCAATGGTCTTCTTGGACTGGCCTTCGCCGTAAGCGAACATCAGTCCTCCGACGACGATGGCGACCAGCGACAGCCCGGTCGCAATCGTGCCGGTGAAGGCGGTTTTGAGCACGTTGACCGCGTTGTCCCAGGGATCGCTGCCGGTGCTTTGGGCATACACGGGCAGCGCCGTAAGGAAGAGCAGCGAAGGCGTGAGCCACCTCCGCCAATGCGCGCGCAGCGCCGCAAGGCGGGGACGCGGATGTTTCGAGTAGATGAGTGTGTGCATGTGCTCCTTTCATTTGCGTAACGGTCGAGTGGCACTCCCCGTTGCAATGTGCTGGATGTGAAGGTAGGGCGAGAACGGAGTCGAAAGCGTGGAAAAATTTTCCACTCGGTGTCCAAAATGGACACGCGGAAGATTCTGCTGCCGAGCCGAGGAAAATCGCCGCACTGCGAGATGGAAACTGTCAGGAGGTGGCTCAGGCAAGCGCTGGGAGCCGTGAATCAACCGCGCAAGCTGCGCGGAGATGCTCATTCCCACCATGTAAAGCAAAGAATCCGCGGGCATGTTGCGGGTCAAGGCTGCGAGGGTCAAAACTCAGAGAAGAGGTCGCCTTGAGGCGCGGCGGGCGCGCGGGCACACTCAGCGCAGGGTGGGAATGAGTTCCAGGGAAGACCGCTTGGCTGCGATCCTCCCTTCTACACGGGCTATCCGTGCCGATGCCTCGTTGAAATACTCGGAATCCAATTCAATGCCGATATACGCGCGACCCGTCAACAGCGCAGCCGCGCAAGAACTGCCGCTGCCAGTGAACGGATCGAGTACGGTTTCGCCGGGAAGAGAAAAGCTGCGAATCAGGGGAGCCAGCGCTGCTACCGGCTTCTGCGTCGGATGCAGTTTGTTGCCGCTGTACGGCATGTCGATGATATCGGCCAGTGGCCGCTTCGGCAGTGGTGGTCTGCCCTTCGCCAGCAGATATGCCTGCTCGTGCTGATAGCTGAAGAACCGGCTCTTTGAGCTGTAGGTCTTGCGGAACACCAGATGTCCGACAGGCTGGAAACCCGCGTCTTTCCATGCGCCGAAGAAAGCGTCGACCTTCGTCCAGCCGTAGAACATGATCGCTACCCGGTCCTGCTTCAGAACCCGGTACGCTGCTCTCATGGAGGGCTTGAGCCAATCTGCCTTCGCGTCGTTCTGAATGGTGCGTCCACTGCGGTCGCGGTAGTTCACCAGATATGGAGGATCGGTGAGGATGAAATCGACACTGTTGGCATGGCATCTGCCGCATGACGTCGATGCAGTCGCCATGCGTGATGGTACTGATGAACTGGTTCTGAGTTGTAGCTTGTGCTTGCATGGTTTTGATCTCCTTTGTGGTCCCGGAGTGATCTCTCAGGACACACTCCCGCAAGGGCGCGAGAGATGGGCTGCTCCCAAGGTGGGCGGGATGCTTTTTCGGGGGAGACCTTCAGGGGGGCCGAAACCCCGCAGGGGCGTCTGCCGGGTCACGCTGAGAGTTGCTTTGAGGACAGATTGACCCGGCAGACGAAGCAGAATCTTCCCGCCGCAGGGCGCAGCCTGTCTTTCTCTCGCGGTGCCTGAGAGAACATGCAGGACAAAGGAGATTAATAGCGTGCAAGCGCACATCAAACTGTAATGTCCGCATGCTTACAATTCGGCAGTGGGCCTATGGAGCAGACTCGAATCGTGCCCGAATAATCTCGCAGTCGGAGGCGTCAACACTGCATAATGGTAGCATTATGAACCTGGAAGTTCGGTGACCGTTTGTGCGGGCGCTTACTTGCCGGCAATAGTCCGTTGCGCGCACTCAAGCGCGGCAAGGGCGACAAAGCTGCTTAGACTGCGGCGTTCCAGCTTTGCCGCTTTCTCCAGCAGCCGACGTTCTTCCTGGGTGTAGTAGGAGAACACTTTCGCTCCAAGTGGGGACTTGCCGGTGCGCCGGGAAGGAATGTGATCCCTTTTGGCCACCGGCTTTTATGGTACTACCGCACTGCATAACGGAGGTATTATGCGACACGTTGTTTTGTACGACTCGGCGGTTCCAGGGGTGGAGCCGCCCTGTTGCGGCGCCTGATTCGCCATTGTTGGGAGCCGGGCGCCGCAATTTTACGCCCCAGGGAGTCTGTTATGGCAAAGAGCAAGGATCGAGATGTCGACCTGTCGTCGGAGCAGTCAGTTCCGCACAAATCGCTTCTGTTTGAACTCAAAGGCAGGAGAAACGCGAGGACGACGGAAGTGCAGCGGCGGCTTCGACAGAGATGTTCGCGGCACTCAGCATGGAGGAAGTGATTGCCTATGTGCGAAACCGTCAACCGGCTGTCGAAATCATGGAGTTGAAGGTTCTCGGTAAGGTGCAGGTGCTTTCCAGTTCGGAGCACCTCTAAGGAACCCTGGCATGGTGTCCTTTTGGGACACGCTGGGGGAAAATCTTCCACGATAAAAGCGTGCCTTCTTGGCTACGCTTCTCGTTGGACCCCTCACGTCTGAGGGTGCCAACGGTGACCTATGGAAAATTCAGTTCAGCCTCCGTCCGAACCATTTGTGAATGCACAACGAGCAGCCTCGTTTCTTGATATGCCTCGCAAAACTTTGCTGGGACTTGCGCGCAGGGGGAAGCTGCCGGCGCACGGCATTCCCGGCAAAGGCCAGAAAAAGGACTGGCGCTTCCGCCTTTTCGAACTCGATCACTGGATGCAGACAGAGGTAACATTGGTCAGCGACCAGGGCCTTTCATCAGAAAGGAAATTTCTATGAAAAGGCCACGATATCAATTTGGAACTCTCTACATGGAGCCGCGCAAGAGCGGCTCCGACGTATGGGTCTACACAATCAATGTGTTCCTTTGGACATATTGTGGGGAACTCGTGCTTGTAACTCGTGTGCGGACATCCTGAAAAATGCCGAAGCGGCTCCGGGTCTGAAGCGCGCGCCCATGGTGGAACGCAGCTGCACAGAATCGACTACAACGGATTCGGAGTATGGGCCACACATCAGCGCACCCCTAAACGCCCTACTCCGATTGCTATTTTCTTCATCGAAGATCCGAAAAGCTGCATGGAGCCATAGGGCAGGATGCGCTCCTTTGCACAGGGCGGTTGGTCGCTCTCGCAATACCACAATATTTGCACAAAATCAGAGAGCGGCGGCCTTGGAATTTGACTTCGGAAGATCATATGTACTCGTACGCTCAAATAGCATTATATGAACCGGAAGAGTCGCCAGGATTTGTTCCAAGGTGCGAGCTATCCGAAAACTAACTGTCAGTTGCTGCCAGCAGATCGAGGTACTCCTTGAGGTGCGATCTTGGCCCTATTTTCCCAAGTTCCGGGTGTGCAGTCGGCAATACGGACCTCAGAAAGCACGTTTGTGTAAGCACCAGCACTCGGTCACACCGGGTCAAGCGCTGCAGCGATCTTAGGACCACATGAAACTTACATCTCCAAGCCATTTTGAACAGCTGAGTTTCAGACTTCGACGATTGCCTTCACAGACCGAAGAAGAAGCAGCGGGCACTGCACGAGCTTTATGAGTTTCTCAGCAATTGATCCGAAAATCTCCAGGCGCCATCCGGACAAACCGTGGGTTGAAAGCACGATCAAATCTACGTGCTCTCGTTCGATCACCATCATGATGCTGCCAGCGACATCATTGCCAACTTCGATATGGGAACGTGCCCTGATCCCTTTGGAAATAAGCGACGCAACATGCGTGGCCAACTGCTGCTCAGCGTGGTTTCTAGCGCTTTGAAGGACCGCTGTTTCTTCAAAGAAATCGGCTTCCGTGACAATCGGTAGCTTCGGAATGACATGAATAAGGTAGAGCTCAGCTTGGAAGTGACCGGCGATTTCTGCTGCCGTCTCCAACGCAGCAAAGGACGATGAACTAAAGTCAACTGGCAGAAGAATTTTCGCAGGGTGGAAATGCGGAGCGGTTGCCTCAGACATAATGAATCTCCTTGTCGCAGCACAGAAGAGGCCGCATCCCTCATCTTCGTACCTTTGCAGTCGAAAGACTGTGTTCTTTTGCTCACGCGATCGACAACTGTCCGGCATCTGTGGGTGCCAGGCGTTTCCCTCAACGCCGCACTCATGGAAATTGTCATCCAGCACAAAGCTTTACGTATAGCGTTTTCAGGGCAACTGTTGCGTTGCGCGCGAATCGTGAGCAAAACGGAACAGACCTGTGACTTCGGTAGGTGAGATGCTCGTTTAACGTGCGAGCACACGAGCTCCAGAGTGTGTACTGAATCCGCTCAAAGTTTCATTAAGCCAGCTCCAACGGATTCGAGTGTAGCAGTATTCCTTAACAACACCGGGGAGGTGTCTATGTACCACTATTACTGGTTCGGAATGCACGCATATTGGTGGATTTTCTGGGTGATCCTCTGGATCATATTCTTCTCATTCATGATGCCGGTGAGGCGAAGCAACTGGGCTAGTTACCGCCAAATGCAAACGCCTCTGCAACTGCTGCAACGAAGGTATGCCGCGGGCGAGATAACAAGCGAGGAGTACGAGGAACGCCGGACGAAACTTCTGCGGGATGCCATGATGAGATAAGTCCCTAAAGGGTCATGCTCGGAGGCGTAGTGGCATTGGGGCGTCTAGCACTGGTAAAAAATTCGCGGTATGCGTATCGGACTCATCCATGACGTTTTTTCCGCTACCGTGACGTCGAAAGACAACGACATGGATGTCTTCTGTCGAGATGAAAGCATGATCCGTGACGTTCGCCTGGGAGCCGATCAAGCATGTTTTGGCGGCTCGTTCAGCGGTACCGAACGTCAGTGACGCCGAGTGGCGAAAGTGCAGGTGCTCTAACATCAGAACGAAACGAAAGGAATTACATGGAACTGGGCATGATCGGACTGGGACGGATGGGAAGCAACATGGTGCGACGCCTTCAGCGTGCAGGCCATCAGTGTGTTGTGTACGATCGCCATCCGGAACCCGCACAGGCACTCGCCAAAGAGGGAGCCGTCGGCACAACATCACTCGAAGATTTTGCGAAGAAATTAAGCAAGCCACGCGCCATCTGGATGATGGTGCCGGCCGCTGCGGTCGATTCAACTCTCGACGCCCTCATCCCGTTTCTCGAGCGCGACGACATCATCATTGATGGAGGCAACTCCTATTATCACGATGACATCCGCCGCGCGACAGATTTGAAAGCGAAAGGCATTCACTATGTGGACGTCGGAACCAGCGGCGGTGTCTGGGGATCGGAGCGAGGCTACTGCCTGATGATCGGTGGGGATGAAAGCGTCGTCCGCAGTCTCGAACCCATCTTCTCTGCGCTGGCGCCAGGAATCGAGGAAGCTTCGCGCACGCCCGGTCGTGAGAAGGTAGCAGGAACCGCGGAACACGGCTACCTCCATTGCGGTCCAAGCGGCACGGGCCACTTCGTCAAAATGGTGCACAACGGCATCGAGTACGGCATGATGGCCGCCTACGCGGAAGGCTTGAATATCCTGCACCATGCCAACGTAGGCAAACAGCAGAACACCGTCGATGCTGAAACCACACCATTGCGCGATCCGGAGCACTACGCTTACGACCTGAATCTGGCGGACATTGCCGAGGTCTGGCGACGCGGCAGCGTCATCGCCTCGTGGCTGCTGGATCTGGCCGCTGCATCGCTTCTCGACAGCCCCGATCTGGCGAAGTTTGCCGGTCGCGTGTCCGACTCGGGAGAAGGACGCTGGACGATCAAGGCGGCCATCGACGAATCCGTTCCGGCTCCTGTTCTGAGTGCTGCGTTGTACGAACGCTTCAGCTCACGCGGTGAGGCCGACTTCGCCGATAAGCTGTTGTCCGCCCTCCGTTTTCAGTTCGGCGGCCATGAGGAAAAGGCGGCCGCCCACAAGGAGAGCCATTGATGGCTGCCTCCCGTTCCGACGCGCTGGTGCTCTTCGGAGTGACCGGCGATCTCGCCCACAAAATGATCTTTCCGGCACTGTATGCCATGGTGAAGCATGGCACTCTGAAATCTCCAATCATCGGCGTCGCCTTCCCGAAGTGGAGTCTGGAGCGGTTACACAAACGCATCACGGACAGCATCGAGCGATCGGGCGGTATCGATAACAAGGCGGCTCTCCATTCTCTTTTGTCCCTGTTCCAGTATGTGAGCGGCGATTACAAAGACCCGGGTACATTTATTGCGATTAAAAAAGAACTGGGCAGCGCGCGGCGTCCGGCGCATTATCTGGCGATTCCACCCGCGCTCTTCGAGACAGTAATTCAAGGGCTGGGGGATGCGGGGCTGGCCGAGCACGCGCGCGTCATCGTCGAAAAACCTTTCGGACGCGACCTGGCCTCCGCGCGCGAACTCAACCGTGTTGCGCACTCTGTCTTCCCAGAGGACTCCATCTTCCGCATCGACCACTATCTCGGAAAAGAGGCGATTATGAACATCCTCTATTTCCGCTTCGCGAATTCCTTCCTGGAACCCATCTGGAATCGCAACTACGTATCCAGCGTCCAAATAACGCTCGCCGAATCTTTTGGCATTAAAGGCCGCGGCGTCTTTTACGAAACTGCAGGCTGTCTGCGCGACGTAATCCAGAACCACCTTTTCCAGGTCGTTGCGCTGCTCGCCATGGAGCCACCGTCCACGAGAAACTTTGGGGCCGTACACAGCGAGAAAGCAAAAGTCTTTGAGGCCATGCGCCCTCTGAAGTCGAGCAACCTGGTCCGCGGCCAGTACGCTGGCTACCGGGAGGAGAAAGATGTTGCGAAAAATTCTGATGTTGAGACCTTTTGCGCCTTGCGGCTTTTCATTGACTCATGGCGCTGGGAGGGAGTGCCCTGGTACCTGCGCTCCGGCAAATATCTGCCCGAAACCGCGACTGAGGTGATGGTGGAGTTGAAGCCCTCGCCGCAGACGCTCTTCGCCGACTCAGCGGCGACAACCGGGCTGGCTAACTATGTACGATTTCGTCTATCCCCCAATTCGGCGATTGCGCTTGCCGCCCGCGTCAAAATCGCGGGGCAAGATTTTGTCGGGGAACAGCGAGAGCTCTACCTGTCCGAAGAACGCCCGGGGCAGGAAGCCCCCTATGAGCGGCTGCTAGGGGACGCTATGGCTGGGGACGGAGCGCTCTTCACCCGTGAGGACGCGGTGGAAGCGGCCTGGGCCGTGGTCGATCCAGTGCTAAAGCGACACCATCGGGTTCTCCCTTACAAACGCCGCACCTGGGGACCGGAAGAGGCCGACGGCATTCTGGCCAAAGGCAGTAGTTGGCACAATCCCCTCCTCAGGAAGCCCTTTGGCTAATACGACACCGCAGCAGTATCTCTACCCGCGCTGGATCTCAGCCGACAAACGCGGCTATACAAACGCCTTACCACGCTATTGAGGAAACGCATGATGAAAGCTACTCAGAAACTCCATGAAATGGGCCAGAGTCTTTGGCTGGATAACATCACCCGCGCTCTGCTGACCAGCGGCACGCTCCTCCGCTATATCCAGGAATTCTCGGTCACTGGACTTACCTCCAATCCAACCATCTTCGATCACGCCATGAAGAACGGCCACGATTACGATGAAGCCATTCACCAGAAAGTGAAAGATGGCAAATCGGGTGAGGCGCTGTTTTTCGAGTTGGCCATCGAGGATCTCAGGCAGGCCGCCGATCTCTTTCGCCCGATCCACGATCGGACGAACGGCGTGGATGGTTGGGTGTCTTTGGAGGTCTCCCCTCTTCTCGCTCACGACACGGCCGCAACCCTCGCTGCGGCCAAAGCTCTCCATGCCCAGGCGGACCGGCCGAATCTCTTCATCAAGATCCCGGGTACTCAGGAAGGCCTTCGCGCCATTGAAGAGGCTATTTTCGCCGGGGTGCCTGTTAATGTGACTCTCCTTTTTTCCCGTGAGCAGTATGTCGCGGCAGCCGAGGCATACTTGCGCGGCGTCGAGCGGCGCATCGCAGCCGGTCTGAATCCTGATATCGGTTCGGTGGCTTCGCTTTTCGTCAGTCGCTGGGATGTTGCGGTGACCGATAAAGCACCCGCGTGGCTGCGCAACCAACTAGGGATCGCGGTCGCCTGGCAGACCTACGAGAGATACCGGCTTCTAATCGAGTCGCCCCGCTGGCAAAACATCTTCAATGCCGGTGCCCGGCCACAGCGCCTCCTCTGGGCCAGCACCGGAACCAAAGACCCCGACGCAAGCGATTTGCTGTATATCAACGCCCTCGCCGCCCCTTCCACCGTAAACACGATGCCCGAAGCTACACTGCTGGCTTTGGCCGATCACGGGATCATTGACGGGACAGTACCTGCACTGGCTCGCAAGGGCGATGAGGTACTGGCCAAATTCGTCAAAGCGGGCATTGACGTGGACGTCTTGGGCCGCCAACTCCAGGACGAAGGAGCTAAATCGTTCGTCAAGTCCTGGAAAGACCTGCTGGAGTGTATCGCGTCCAAGACGAAGGATCTGAAGGCCGCCTGATCGTAATGCTGGAGGATAGATGATGAGCAGCGGCATCCGTCTTTCCTCCACGCAGATGGGGTTACGGGCTCCCAATATATTGCTGCGATTGAGCAAAAAGGAACAGATACTTGCTAGCTCTATGGACGAAACTTCCTATGTAGGAGTACGCACGTATCCAGGATCTGAGGCGTTAATTTCTCACCATCGACGCATTCGTACGTCGTGAACGAGCGCAGGAACGAGTCACCAACATCGGAGTGCAATGCTTTCGCCTCGTTGCGGATCAAGATGGTCTTCGCTGGCTTTGAGCGATTTGCGGCAAAGCATTTTTGCTTCGATACCAAAGTTATCGAACGATCCACCGTTCTCCTGTGAAGACCGCCTAGAGAGAGGCCATTCAGAATGATCGAAATACCCAACATCGAATTTGACACCGCCGTCTTTCTCGCGAAGGCAGGGCTAGGACGAAGAATCATCCGCTTGAAAGCCAAGCAGGCCTTCTTTTCGCAAGGACAGTCTGCCGATTCCATCTTCTATCTCCAGAAGGGCCGCGCACAACTCACGGTCGTTTCGCAAAAAGGCAAGGAGGCGACGATCACGCTTCTCGCTGCCGGGGACTTTGTAGGAGAGGAATCAATCGCTGGCGCTCCAGGGCTTCGATTAGCGACCGCTACGGCGATTACCGCCTGCACTGCGCTCAAGATAGAGAGAGAGGAAATGATCCGCGTGATCCACGAAGAACATGCGTTCTCGGATCTATTCCTGAAGTTTCTGCTGGCCCGCGGTATGCGAACTCAAGCCGATCTTGTCGATCAGCTTTTCAACTCCAGTGAAAAGCGTTTGGCAAGAATTCTGCTGCTGATGGCCGAATTTGGTAAACCCGGAGAGCCGGAAACGCTGATTCCGCAGATCACACAGGAGACCCTGGCGGAAATGATCGGAACTACCCGGTCTCGCGTCAGCTTCTTCATGAACCGCTTCCGCAAAATGGGATTGATTGAATACAACGGCCGCATTCGGGTTCATAAGTCCCTGCTCAATGTGGTTCTGCACGATGCATTACCCGAGCATAGCGCCGTACGTGCGCCAATCCTGGACATGCCTCAGGATCCTGGAAAGCCGGCCCGACGGGCCTAGTGAGAAATCATGAAAATCGTAATGGAAGTTAAAAACTGTGTCGAAAAAGATCGAAAAAACGTTACTCATTTCACGCTAAAGGGCCAATCTCATCGTTTCCCACAGGGCATCACGGAAATTTACTCGAAATGAGCAAAATGGAACATAACCGGGATTTGCACAATGGAATACTCTCGCCAAGCTTGACTGGACGCTCTGGGGGAGGATCCATGATGCTGGTTGCAAAACTGAAGTTTCTTGTCGTCGACGATGACATATCTCTGAGAAAGTCCCTGTCAGCAATCTTGAAGCGGTTTGGACATAGCGTGCGCTCGGCGGAGGACGGATTTTCTGCACTCGTTGAGGTGCAGAATGAGATTCCCGACATCATTCTCTCCGACCTCAACATGCCGGGCATGTCTGGCTTCGAGTTGCTCTCAGTAGTCCGTCGCCGTTTTCCCGCGATCCGGGTCATCGCCATGAGCGGTGCGTTCTCAGGGGACAGCGTTCCGTCTGGGGTTCTTGCCGACGCATTCTATGACAAAGGAGCTGGCGTTGCTTCTCTCTTACATATCGTGGAGGCCATGACACGCTTTGAGCCCCCGCTGTCTTCCGAACGCGCGAACAGACTCGCGCCTGTCTGGGTTCCGAAGAACGGACATGACCCTTCCGGAGAGGAATACGTTGTGCTCGGTTGCCCGGAATGCCTGAGAACGTTCCCGCAGGTTGTGGATGGACCCACCCAGACGATCCGTGAGACAGATTGCGTACATTGTGCCAGTTTGATTCGCTACGCAGTCGTCCAACCGGTAGATCTGCCGCCTCCCCTGGCGAAGAAGCAGCCCTGTATTGTCGCCCATCATGCTTTGTCTGAGCTTCGCTTCGCGAACCAGGAATAGCGCCGCCAGCAATTGACGCAGCGGACTGGGCGTAGAACAAACAATTTTAGGAATCCATCGAGAGAATGAGGTTCAGCGGCCTGAAACTCGATAGAACCGCAAAGAGGACGCTGTCGACGCGTCCAAAGAAATTGTGGAAAGTTACTGGGCCAGTTCACCCCGGCAATATCCATTTGGGCAGTTCCTCACAACGGGTGACCGAATCTCGCTACAATCCACTTTGACAACCGGCACCGGAGTGCGAATCCAGCCACAAAAGAAGAGTTCGGATGCTGCCGGTTGCCAGCGCGATGCATGAGTCGGCTGCTCCGTAATAGAGATGAATCGTATCTCCATCCGCACCGATGGTTTGTCCGCAGGGAAACACGACATTATTGACGTCGCCCTCACGTTCATACGGAGCTTCCGGGCCGAACATCCATGAGTCCCCTCGTTGCAAGCAGACGTCTGGGTTCTCAAGGTCGAAAAGCGCCAGACCCAGGCGATAGATGCCGCCGGCCGCCGTCTGCCGAACGCCGTGATAGATCACCAGCCAACCCTTTACGGTTTCAATCGGCGGCGAACACAGCCCGATCTTGTTCGCATCCCACCAGCCCCCGCGCCGCGCCGCAAGCATCACCTTATGACTGCCCCAGTGCCGCAGGTCGGGTGAGTAGGAGATCCAAATGTGAGCGCCAAGGGCCGTCATCGGTCGATGAATCAGAGCCCAGCGGCCTCCGATTTTCCGCGGCAGCAGAGCGGCATCCTTGTCCTCCGGCGGCATGATCACACCGTATCGCTCAAAGCTCTTGAAATCCTTGGTCAATGCTAGCGAGACTCCCGGGCCACCACGCGCAAAGGAGGTATATGTAATCGCATATTGATTGAGCTCGGGAACATGTGTGATTCTTGGGTCCTCGATACCCCAGATCTCTTCGGGATACTCGCGCGGATTTGCCATCAACGTCGGATGAGAATCGACGCGCCATCCATCGATGCCATTGGCTGAACGGGCAGCGCACAGGTGCGATAGTCCGGTACGGTCTTCGACTCGGCAGAGCAGCAGGGTGTCTCCGTCGGCTAACCGTGTGGCGCCAGCGTTGAAGACGCTGTTAATTGGATAGGGCCACTGTTTCCGGCTGAGTATCGGGTTGCCGGCATACCGAGTGAACAAGGGGGCTTCTATACCTGCCTGTGACTCCTGCTGTTCATTATCGAGAAGCTCAGGCGTTATAGACGAAGGGATGACTGGATTCAAAGCGCGACGCTCATTTCCTGGTGCTGTTCTTTTTCGGTTGGCATCTCTATGCTTTGCATTTCGAGAAGAGCCATCAGGAATGAGAGCGTAGATTCTGCTCCCTGATTCTCATTGACACGATCTGGATGAAGACCGTCTCTACAGCCGCCAGTCGTCGCGTCGTAAAGCGGTACCTGGAGATCGTTCTTGCCGACAAACCAGCGGAACGCACACCAGGCTTCGTCGAGCCATTGCTTCTCGTTTGTCAGTCGGTAGGCCTGAAGACAAGCAGAGATGGTGGCACAAGCCTCGACTGGTTGTTGATCGAAGCGGGCCTTCTCGCCACCCTCTGCGAAGAATCCTCGCGAGCCAATCGGCACGAATATGTCTCGATGCTCCCGATGTTGCTCGGCAACAAGCCATCGAAGAGAATCACACCCTACTTCGATCATCCGCATGTTCTGGCTTTGCACGCCTGCGACTAAGAGCGCTTGTGACAATCTGGCGTTCGAGTAGGCGAGACTCTTCTCAAACCAATCCCAGGTTGCGGAATGAGCGCGCTCATAAATATCCAGCAGTCGATTCGCAAGCACATTTCGAGCACCCTGGATCGACTCTGTCTCCTGGAAAGCACTCCAGATAGGCCTGCATGCCTAATACGGAAAATGCCCATGCGCGGGGACTGGAAAACGTAAGGGCTGCAGGGACTGCGACTTCGAATAATCGTGCCCGCGGCACCTCTCAGGCCCGCGTCATCCGAATGGCATAATACCGTTCCCAAGTGCCCATAGGGCGCGGCCGTGGCTGTCTTCGGATCCAATTTCTTCCTGCCATTCGCGATGATAGCTGAGGAAATTTCTAAACCTGCCCGGCTTTTTGTGAAACGCAAGCCATAGAAAAGCCAAATAGCGGCGAGATAGTGCCTCGTGCTTATGGCTGTTTGCGAACGCCGACGCGTCCAGCAAAGTTGTAACGATGAGCGCACGGGCGTTGTCGTCGGTCGTGTATCCTTCGAGACTGTTGGGCACCGAAAATATGGCGTGTTGCAATATGCCCGGTATCGTCTGTCATGTTCGCTAGATGAGCCGTGTCAAACTGCGGCAGGCTGTCCATCGGCTTCGCTGCGAAAATATCCTGCAGAGCGGGCCGCGGCCGCAACATCCGTTCGATGCGCGCGCGCTGGAAACTCGCCATATAGGCCTGTGCAGTTTTTTGCCATGTTGTGCCGCGCGAATGAAGATATGCGCGCTTGCGCATGGCATGCCGCTCGGCATCGTTATCCAATAACCGGATCGCTGCCTCTGCGATGGACTCTGGATTGTCGAACGGAACGATGACTCCCCGCCCGTCGGCAAGAAGCTCCTTGGCATGCCAGTACGGCGTGGAGATGATTGCTTTTCCTGCGCCGAGCGCGATAGCGAGCGTGCCCGATACAACCTGAGCTTCCTGCCGATAGGGAGTGATATAGATGTCCGCCGCTCCGACGTGCTCGATCATTTCCTCGGCGCTTACAAAACGGTTGTTGAAAATGACGTGTAGAGGACACGCCACATTCCACGGCCAGCGCCTGCAATTCTTCCCTGTACCGCTCACCCTCCCGCCGCCTGATGTGCGGATGCGTCGCTCCGGAAACGATATACACCAGGTTTGCGTGCTTTGCGAGGATCGTAGGCAGCGCCCGGATTACGTTTTCGATTCCCTTATTCGGGGACAACAAGCCGAACGTAAGCAGAACAGATTTTCCTTCGGTGCCAAACTGATCCTTGAAGTAATTGGGATCCGTGAACGGAAGATCGGGCACTCCATGTGGAATCAGATCGATCTTCTCTCGTGGCACCTCGTACACATCGCGCAGAAGGCTTACGGCGTGTTCGCTCATCACAATCAAACGATCGGAAAGATGGGCGATCTCGTTGAGCACGGCGCGCTGATTTGGGTCCGGTTCGCGCAGGACGGTGTGAAGCGTCGTCACCAGCGGCATCTTCAATCTACGCAGCATCGCCAGTATGTGGCTGCCCGCGCTCCCTCCGAAGATGCCGTATTCGTGCTGCATGCAGACGAGATCGTTGCCATTGAAGTTAAGAAAATCCGCCGCGCGCTCGTAAGAAAAATAATCCTCCTGGTCAAGCTCTATCCGTACCTGTTCGGGATATTGATAGCTTGAGTCTGGATCGTTGACTGGGATCGCGAAGAGGCGGCCGCTGCCATATTCCGATGCGATTGCGGTGCATAGATCTGTTGTGAACGTGGCAATGCCGCATTGCCTCGGAAGATAGTTGCCGATGAACGCAATGCGAGTCGGCAGAGGCAGCGGTTGAGTTACTACTGAAGACTCAACTATTTCTCCGTTATGACGTATTTCCGAAAAAGACATGATTTTCGCCAGAGTCTTGAATCGTTGTATCCGGTCACGATGCATCTCTTGCCCGGAGAAAGAACCATCCCTCGCATACATTGTTCCCGTCAATGCCATATTTTCGGGAGCATGATGTGTTCGCGTACGGGAGCTATGTGTTGTTCGAGCTCACGCATCGGGATAACTTCTGTGGCCGATGATCGGCCCTAATCCCAGATGAAACCTGCTGCGTGAAAGGTGGCATCGATCCCGCCATTCATCGGAGCCCTTACAAGCACTATCAATCTTTGGAGATGAGGAAGCTGTGCAGTTTTGCTCACATTAGGCTTCCGCTGAACGAGTAAAGCTCTTTGAAAGCTTACGATTCGCGGGTTGAGACGTTCTTAGGGTTGTCTTTTGGTTTGCACTATTTACGTCTGCTCGGTCTTGATTGATTCCGTGGAATAAACTCGGCAGGTGCTTTCTCCGCGTTGTACTCGGGCAATTGATCGTGCAGAACCACGTTTAACAGCGATTTGTGAACGCGGATTCGACCGTTGTATTCAATCAATCCCATTTTGCGGAAGCGGTTCATGAAGAAGCTGACGCGGGACCGGGTGGTTCCGATCATTTCCGCCAAGGTCTCCTGTGTTATTTGCGGAATCAGCGTTTCCGGTTCGCCCGGTTTGCCAAATTCAGCCATCAGCAGCAGGATTCTTGCCAAACGCTTTTCGCTGGAGTTAAAAAGCTGATCGACAAGATCGGCCTGGGTGCGCATACTGCGGGCCAGCAGAAACTTCACAAACAAATCGGAGAAGTCGTGCTCTTCGTGCATGACGCGGATCATCTCCGTCCGTTCTATCTTGAGGGCCGTGCATGCCGTAACGGTCGTGGCGGTCGCTAATCGAAGCCCGACAACTCCGGCAATCGAATCCTCTCCCACAAAGTCGCCGACCGAGAAAAACGCGATTGTGGCCTCTTTCCCGTTTTTCGAAACGACGGTAAGTTTTGCGCGACCCTTTTGAAGATAAAAAACAGAGTCAGCGGGATGGCCCTGTGCAAAGAAGGCCTGTTTTGGCTTGAGCTGGACAATCCTTCGTCCGAGTCCGGCGTTGGTCAAAAAGGCAGCGACGTCAAATGTGGTGTTTTCTGCCTCAGCCATGGAAACAGCTCCTTCCCGGAGGAGATCTTACTGGGACAGTTCAGAAGATATGCAATCGCTTCCGATGTGAAGTGACCAGGGGGGGAATCCACCTACAAGTGTATCAGTCAGTGATAAAACGTTCGGTGCGCATTGCAGAAAGCTTTCATAATTCGCCTCGGGCGGATGACTTTCTTATTCCGTTAAAATTCGCATTCCTCCGCCATTCCTGTGCGTCAGTTGCGTCACCATCCAGTCATCCGTGAGCAAAACTGCACAGCTTTTCGCATCTCTGCTGGCCGAAACTAATCTCGAGCCGCCCGATGAACAGCGACCGAGCTAATCTCAATGGTTACGGTATTTTTCTCCTTGAGATACTTCGATCTCGCGAGCCAAGCGAAGACCGCAAGTCCAAAGTAGAACTGAATTTATTCAGATATCGCGTGATGCTGATGTAACACCGATGGACTAAACCCAAGGAGCGCGGCCCCATGTATATATTTGTCGTGAATAGTGGATCCTCGTCGATCAAGTTTTCGATGTTCGACTCAAGCGCCACAGAGAGCCTCTCTGAGTCGAACTGCATTTTCGACGGGCAAGTGAGCAACATCGGGGAGCCAGACGCCACGCTTGAACTTCGAGCAGCGGAGGGAACGAACCTGAACAGCCGGCAATCCGGCGTAAAGGCGGCGACGCCGGCGGAAGCAATGCGGCTGGTTCTTGACGCAGTCCGTGAGCCGGGGATGCCTTCAGTGGACGCCGTCGGATATCGCGTTGTGCATCCCGGCGCGAAGCAGGATCAACATCAAAAGATTACGGCCGATGTACTGAAAGATCTTGAGCAAGCGGTGACGTTCGCTCCACTTCATGATCCGGAGGCGCTTGCAGTCATCCGCAGCGGGATGGAGCGTTTCCCGGACGTGTCCCATTACGCATGCTTCGACACGGTGTTTCACCGGACGATGCCGGCGGAGGCGACTACCTATCCAGTGCCGGAGGCATATCGCAAACAAGGAGTCAGGCGTTATGGATTTCATGGCTTGAGCTGCGAGTCGATTGTGCGCCAGATGCGCATCCTTGTGCGAGCGGAAGAAATTGCCTTTCCTAAGCGCACGGTGATTGCGCACCTCGGAGGCGGGTGCAGTGTCACGGCGTTGTTAGAGGGCGGCTCTGTGGACACGACAATGGGTCTAACTCCGACCGGAGGAGTTGTGATGGAAACGCGGCCCGGCGACCTTGACCCAGGTCTAATCTTGTATCTCCTACGGCAGCAGAAGGGAAACAGTGACCAAATTATTTCGGCGGTAGAAACGATATTGAACCACGAATCGGGGATGATTGCGCTGGCCGGTTTGGGTGGCGATGTGAAAGCAATACGGCAGGCAGCGGCCGCAGGCGATCATCAAGCCGCACTGGCGCTGAAGATATTTACGCGCAGTGTGACCAAAGCGATCGGAGGATTCTGCTGGCTTCTGGGTGGACTGGACGCGATTGTCTTCGCGGGCGGGATCGGGGAACATGATACGCTTGCACGCGCTGAGATCCTTGCGGACCTCGAGGGCTTGGGGATTTCAATCGATCGCTCGTTGAATGAGCGGCAGGGAAGCGGTGTACGCCGGATTAGCGCGTCGGAATCAAAGACGGCGGTTTTCGTCGTTCCTGCTCAGGAAGATCTCATGATTGCCGTGCATGTCAACCATTTGGCTCAATCGGAAAAGTAATGGAGGCAATCTACAAGTCTTCGTTCCATCAAGCAACTCCTTTCGACCTTCTTCGCGAAGAAACGTACATCTCCTTACGCTATTAAGACGCCTGCGTGTTCACAATTGCACAGTATCCAGACAGCTATAGTGCAATACTTTTCATATGCTTAGGTTCAATTGCGCCGAAGCACAATGGAAATTCCGAACGGCGGCTTGGCCGGTCTGACAGCGCTGACTATGGGACTGGGTCAGGATCGACGAAGAAGACAGGGAAGCAATGAACGAAATGGATCATAACAAACATCGGCACGAAGGACAGGGTCACGCCACCATTCATCATGAGCGTCGGCCTTACTGGAAACATGCGCATCGGGATTGGCGTTTCTGGGTTGCTGTCTTTTTCGTCTTTGGCGCTTTGATTGTCTATGTGATGAGCGATGACCTCGCATTGGTGTCACATAGCCACCCGTCTCAACATCAATCAGGCTCCGTCAATCACTAACGGAACATCATCCACTCCCAATCGATGATGGCTAGTAAAAAAAGACATTCTGGAGATGAAGAGTAAACCGGAATACCCATGAGTCAAATTCCTTTGTATCCTCTGCGATTCGAACCGATCTATCAATACCGGCTCTGGGGCGGCCGGCGTTTGGCCGACGTTCTTAACGCGCCGCTGCCAAACGACGGTCCCATCGGCGAAGCCTGGATACTCAGTGACCGCGAAGACCATGCGAGCCGAGTCGCCAATGGACCGCTCAAAGGGCAGACTATCGGTCAGGTGATGGAGCAGTCGCGGGAGCAATTGATAGGACGGCTGGCCCAACGCTTCCGCCGCTTTCCATTGCTACTCAAGTTCCTCGATGCGCATGAAATGCTTTCCGTCCAGGTGCATCCCGGGTATGCGCGCGCAGGTGTGCCGGCAGCGGACGGCGCCGCGAAAACCGAAGCCTGGGTCGTGCTGGAGGCAGGAAAAGAAAGTCGCATCGATGCGGGTCTGAAGCCAGGGACGACGTCTGACATGCTCCGGCAGTCAATCGGTGACGGAACGTTGGCAGACCATCTTGTATCGATCATTCCGAAACCCGGCGATGGCGTCTTCATCCCTGCTGGGACTGTCCACTCTCTGGGTGGCGATATCGTGGTATTTGAGATCCAGCAGAACAGCGACGTGACATTTCGGCTGTACGACTGGGGCCATGTAGATGCGAAGTCCGGCCAGCCGCGAGAACTACAGGTCGATCAGGCGCTCGCCTGCATTGATTTCGCAAATGGTGCAGCCGGTCTGGTGACGCCAGTCGTGGAAGAAGCGACCCCGGTGAAGCGCGAGAGGCTCTTTCAGTGTGAGCCTTTCCAGTTGTGGCGTGTGCGCGGGCAATCGCCCTTCGCCGTCGGTGTCGAGGGCGCACCGCGCGTGTTGGTATGCATCGAAGGCAACGGGCAGGTCGAGCACGACGGCGATACCTATGCCGTTGCCAAAGGCGAGGTGTGGCTCTTACCGGCAATCCTTGGAACATGTGCTGTTCGCCCGGATCCTTCAGTGAGCTTGTTGGAAATCGCAATACCGGAAACGTCAGCAAGCGGGTAGCAGCGAGTTAGTTCGCAGACGAATACCCAAACTAAAATCACAGGAATTGAGGAATGTACGCCGAATGAAGAAGCTTATTGTTTTCGATCTGGACGGTACACTCGCCAAAAGCAAATCGTCTCTCGACTCTGAAATGTCCACGTTACTGCATGATCTTCTCAGTGTCGCCAAAGTGGCTGTAATCTCCGGAGGCGATTGGCCGCAATTTGAAAAGCAACTGCTCTCCAATCTTCCCCACGATGAAACCCTGGGCAAGCTATCCATCCTTCCTACATGCGGAACAAAGTTCTTCCAATATTCGGGCGACTGGAAAAAGATTTATTCGGAAGACTTCACCGCGGATGAAAAGAAGAAGATCATCGATTCTCTGGACAAAGCCTTCCAGGTAGCCGGCTTCAAGGTCGAAAAGGTGTGGGGAGAGGTCATTGAAGATCGAGGAAGCCAGATTACGCTGTCCGCATTGGGGCAGCAAGCTCCGCTGGCGGAAAAGGAAAAATGGGATCCCGATTTCGCCAAGCGGAAGAAGATCAAAGCGATCCTTGATCCACTGATTCCCGGATTTTCCGTCCGGCTGGGCGGTGCGACATCGATCGATGTAACCAAGCCTGGCATCGACAAGGCCTACGGGATTCGCAAGCTGCGAGATATCCTTGGCATTTCATTGAAAGAGATGATTTACGTTGGCGATGCCTTGTTTCCAGGTGGAAACGATTATCCCGCGGAACAGGCAGGCGTAATTTCTATCCCGGTCCGGGATCCCGAGGATACGAAGCGAGTGATCGCAGCGATCATCGCTTGCCTGGGTGGGGATCAACAGGCCGACTTTCCGGCGGGGATTCGATGAGTGGCCTCAAGCTACAGCGCCTGGGGATGGTGATCGGGCCGGAGCCGGGCAATCCACAAGAGGTTGAAGGCATCCTGAACCCGGCCGCCGCTCGTGGTCCTGACGGCCAGCTATACCTTTTTCCGCGCCTGGTCGCGAAGGGGAATTACTCGCGCATCGGCATTGCACGCGTGCAGTTCGATAAAGCCGGAGAGCCGGTAGGAATCGAGAGACTCGGCATCGCACTGGAGCCGGAAGCCGATTACGAGCGCCGCCCAAACGGCGGAGGCGGTTGTGAGGATCCTCGTGTCACATTCGTGGAACCGCTTCATCGCTACATCATGACCTACACGGCATTTTCGCCCAAAGGCCCAAGGATTGCCCTGGCACAGTCGAAGGACCTGTTTCATTGGCAGCGTCTGGGGCTGGCCACGTTCGCTCCATGCAACGGCTTCACATTGGATAGCGTGGATGACAAAGATGCCAGCCTCTTTCCCGTTGCCATTCCGAATCCATCTGGGCACCCGGAGATGGCCCTTCTGCACAGGCCTCTATTTCCTGGCACTCGTCCGGAGGAAACCGCCCAGCATCCCGCGAGCCGAACAGTGGATCTTGATCGGGAAAGCATCTGGATTTCCTACTGCTCGCTGGTGCTGGAGGGAGCAGGACCCGATCGGTTCGGCCAATTCACTTCGCACCACCGGCTGGCGATTCCTGTGTCGCCCTGGGAAAGGCTTAAAATTGGCGGCGGCACTCCACCCATTCTGACACGGCACGGCTGGCTGATTGTGTACCACGGTGTCAGCGATCTGGCCAAGCCGAACAGCGAAGTGCCCCAGTTATGCTATTCGGCCGGGGTCATGGTGCTCTCAAAGAAACATCCGCAGAAGATCATCTACCGCTCGGCAGAGCCGGTGTTGCAGCCGGAGTCGCCGCAGGAGCGTAGCGGTACCATTGCTAACGTAGTATTCCCGACCGGCATCGACCGGCGCGACGATCTTGGCGCACCGGATCGCTTCGACATCTACTATGGGATGGCCGACAACCGAATTGGTGTAGCGCGCCTGGACATGCCGGAAGTGTTGCCGGCGGGGATATACGCCGATACGCCGGAAGCAAAGGTGTAACGCGCTCGATTGGCGGAAATTAGACCTTGAATGGGATGCTTATACAATTCGGCACCTTCACACTCGACCGATATCAGGATGTCGCATAGTCGTAATGCAACATAATCACCGATCGAGGATTGACTCGGTACTTAGGGCCAGTTACAAGCAAGCCGATGCTCTCCTCAACGATGTCGTCTGGCGAAGGCAGAGAAGTGTCTATCAGGCGAAGCCAACCCGCATTCCGGCTACCCGTGACAGGCGGAAGCTCAAACTCCAATGGCTTCCAATAAGCGTTGATTGCAATATAGCGCACCTGGCTACTGGCAAAACTATGGCAAGCGAACGCAAGGCTGTGGGAGCTATTACTCCAGTCGGGCCTGTCGAGTTCAACGCCATGCCATTCGATATGCGCCTTGCTGAGATACTCCTCCAGAGTGACCGGGCTACCTCCCATCCGCTTATCGAAGTCCAGTCGAACGCGAATCATGTGCTGCACAAACCGCAAAATGTCTGCGTTGGCGGTGCATAGATTCCAGTCGAACCAGCTTGTTTCATTGTCCTGGCAATAGGCATTGTTGTTTCCTTGTTGCGTGCGACGGACTTCATCCCCCATCAGCAGCATCGGCGTTCCTATTGAGAGGAGCGTGAGCGCGAAAAAGTTCTTGATCTGCCGCACCCGGAGAAGCTCGGTATCCGCGCTGGTCGCCGGACCCTCGACACCACAGTTCCAACTGAAATTTGTGTTTGTGCCATCTTTGTTGAATTCATGGTTTGCCTCGTTGTGTTTGCGATCGTACGAAACCAGATCGTTGAGCGTAAAGCCGTCGTGGCAGGTGACGAAGTTAATACTTTGCCCCACAGGCCGATCTCCCGTTTTATACAGGTCGAAACTCCCTGTGATGCGCTCCTTGAGCTTCACAACCGTATTTTGGTCTCCCTTGATAAAGCCACGGATGTTATCGCGAAACTGACCATTCCATTCCTTCCACTTATCTTGTCCAAAGCTGCCAACCTGGTACAGACCGCCTTCATCCCATGCTTCGGCGATTAACTTGGCGCCTGCCAGCACAGGATCGGAATCGATCTCCCAAAGGATGGGAGGGTTAATCATCGGCTCGCCGGACTCGCTCCGCGAAAAGACGGAAGCAAGGTCAAAACGAAAGCCATCGACGTGCATTTCGGAAACCCAATGTCGCAGACTGTCGAGAATGAGGCGCTTCACGACGGAATGGTTGGCCTTGAGCGTGTTGCCGGCGCCGGTATAGTTGGCGTAGGTAGCCTTATCCCGGTTCAAAATGTAATAAAAGCTGTTCTCCAGCCCACGAAAACAGAGTGTGGGCCCTCGCTCGTCGGTTTCGGCGGTGTGGTTGTATACCACGTCGAGAATGACCTCGATGCCAGCCCTGTGCAGCTCTTTTACCATGGTTCGAAACTCATCGAGGCACACCAGGGGATCATTGCCGGTGCTGTAGGCAAGATGAGGAGCAAAGAAGGAGACCGGGCTGTATCCCCAGAAATTGCTGAGGCCGGGAAGAGCATCCTGGGAATCGAACTGGAAGACAGGCATCAATTCGACAGCCGTAATACCCAGGTCCTGCAGATAGGGAATCTTTTCGACGACTCCAAGATACGTGCCCCGTTTTGTCGCCGCAACCCCGGGGTCAGGGTGACGCGTAAATCCCGCCACATGCATCTCGTAGATGATGGTCCTTCGGAACGGGCGGTTCAGCGGCCTGTCCCCCTCCCAATCGAACGCACTAAGATCGGCCACGACGCTCTTCATCGAAGTGGCGGCATTATCGCCCAGCCGACTGGCAGCCGCCCGATCGTAACGCGAATCCACGAACACGCTCTTGGCATAGGGATCGAGCAGGATCTTGTGCCGGTCGAAACGATGGCCGGCTGCCGCATCGGCGGGACCATCCGCACGATATCCATAAAGTTGTCCCGGCTTTATGCCGGGTACGAAAACGTGCCAGTAATGAGTCGTGCGATGGAGAGTTGGGTCGAGAGCAATGATGCGACCCGGCTCGGGATCATCGGCATGGTCAAAGAGGACGATCTCCATTCCTGTAGCATTGGCGGAAAAAACGCTGAAGTTGGTTCCTTCGGAAGTTACTGTCGGGCCAAGAGGATAAGGATTGCTGACATAGTGGTCCTGAGGAGAAAAATCGTGAAACTTGTCCGCCTGCTTTGGCTCGTCCATCAGCGTTGCCATAGGATATTCGAAGCTTCCAGCGGTACGGAAGCATTCGGATCATCAGGGATAATGCGCGGAGTGTAGTCGCTCGCGGGACGGCTTGCGAGTATCTCGGCCGAATATATCCAAGCGCCCGGGAAATCTGCGTTCGCCTTCGATACCATCATCGCTTCTAGAGCAGGTCCGCTTCCCGGAACTGGATTCGCGTAGAGTTCGACTCTCATTTCCTGTGGATTAAGATCGCCCGGAAACACCTGTACGCGGAAAAAATGCCGGCCATCGTGCGTCTCGATATCCACTGTGCCAAAACGGATTGTATTCCAATGCCTTACAATGTTCTGCTGCCACTGAAGCAGACTTGCGCCAACCTCACTATCATCGGCGGCACGCGCGCGATAATCAGAGGCGGCTGGAAGATAGTGGTTCTCTGTGTACTCCCAGATCGCGCGGCTGGCGGAAAATTCCGGAGTGAGCCGCGCCATGCTCTCGCGGATACGGCCCAGCCACTTCAACGGCATACGATGTTCATCCCGCTCATAAAACTCCGGAATCACCTCACGTTCCAGTAGGTCGTACATCGCTTCGGCCTCTGCGGCATCCCATGCTGGATCTTCGCCATGTTCCTTACCATCTCCGATAGCCCAACCGACTTCCGGAGAATAGGCTTCAGCCCACCAGCCGTCTAGCTCTGACAGATTCAGACCGCCATTGACGAGAACTTTCATTCCACTCGTTCCGCATGCCTCCCACGGACGCCGCGGTGTGTTGATCCAAAGATCGATACCCTGAACCAATTCCTGCGCCAGCAACATGTCGTAATCGCTTAGGAATACGACACGTCCGCGGACTTCCGGACGCTGAAGGAAATCGTGCCACTGTTCGATCAACGCTTGTCCCGGCAGATCCTGGGGATGTGCCTTGCCGGCGAGAAGCAATTGCATTGGCCGCTGCCGATCGGAAAGAAGACGAACCAGCCGCTCTGGATCGTACAGCAAAAGATTCGGACGTTTATAGGTGGCAAACCGGCGCGCAAATCCCACTGTCAGAACATTTTCATCGAAGATGCCGCCTGCGTCTGACGGCATGCCGCCTTCGGATGCAAGCTGACGCGCATGCCGCTTGCGCATGCGACCAATCAGTACTCTTCGTCCTTCGGTGCGCATCTGCCACAATTGTGCGTCGGTCAGTTGCCGAATGTCGTCTTCAACCGGCCGGTCTCCGCGCCAACGCTTCTTGCCGCAGGCTGTAGTCCAAAGCGCATCTGCCTCAGCGGAATCCCAGGTAGGCACATGAACGCCGTTCGTCACCGAGCCGATTGGAACCTCTTGTTGCGGCCATCGAGGAAAGAGCGGTTGGAAGATTTGCTGGCTCACTTGTCCGTGGAGCTTGCTCACGCCATTGACCTGACCGCTGCCACGCACCGCGAGATAGGCCATATTGAAGGGTTCCGAACTATCGTCTGGATTCTTCCTACCCAAGGAGAGCAGATGCTCAAGCGGAATCGCAAGTTCGTCCTTCGCGTAATACGTAAAGTATTTCTTGAAGAGTTCAGGATCGAAGCGGTCGAAGCCCGCAGCAACCGCAGTGTGCGTTGTGAATAGATTTCCAGCTCGCGTGACGTTCAGGGACAGATCAAACGGCTTCTTATGATCCTCCATATAGCAGCGTGTCCTTTCGAGTACGGCAAACGCAGCATGGCCTTCGTTCAGATGGCATACATCAGGCTCTATACCTAAGGCTCGCAGCAAACGCCAGCCACCGATACCGAGGACGATTTCCTGCTTCAGCCGCATCTCCGCGTCACCGCCATAGAGCTGGCTGGTGATACCGCGATGAGCGGCGGTGTTCGAAAAGTCGTTGCTATCGAGCAGGTAGAGCTTCGTCCTTCCAATCGAAACTTCCCAGCAGCGGAGCCAAATCTTCGAGCCGGGGAGTTGAATCTGGAACCGTAACCACTCGCCATTCGGCCGCCGCACTGGGCGGATGGGTAGCTGGCCGGGATCATTCACCGGGTATAGCGCCTGCTGACGGCCTTGCGAGTCGAGGTCCTGGCGAAAGTACCCCTGGCCGTAGAGCAGGCCGACTCCGATTACCGGAACACCCAAGTCGCTCGCCGCCTTCATCTGATCGCCGGCTACATTGCCCAATCCACCGGAGTAGATGGGCAATGCTTCGCTCAGCATAAACTCCATGCTGAAATAGGCAATCGATGTGAGAGCGGCACCGGGGTGCTTCTTCTGAAACCAGGCATCTGCGGTATAGGACTCGCGGTTCTGGCGAAGCAAATCGTCAAGACGCTGATGGAACTTCGGCTCTGCCAGCGCAGCTTTGATCTTTTCTTTCGAAACTGTCTGCAGGATGACCCACGGATTTTGTGTGGCCTCCCAAAGATCAGCGTCCAGATGTTTCCACAGTTCGTCCGCACCATGGTTCCAGGACCAGTGCAGGTTGAGCGCCAACTCAGCCAGCGCATCGATTCCTTCAATTTTCGACCAGATGGTCACTGCCTTTGGATCGCTCAATGTGTCCCTCAAGGTGTCAATAAACAGGAATAGAAGCTATCGCCAGCAAATTCTTTGCTGGCGATACCCTCTGCCTCTATGGTTCTGATCCCACTCTAATCGACCTTCCTGCTGTTAGTTATGGGTGAAAAAACCTGCGCGTGGATGCCCATTACTTTGTCAGCAGCTTACGGATTGCCTGCAGTTCCAAGCGGCGCTTCGCCGTGGTCGTGGGATAGGACATTTTGAGGTCTTCGAGTGCATCCAGGACAATGCGCGATACGATCAGGCGAGCGTTCTCCTTGTCATCGGCGGGAACAACGTACCAAGGCGCTTAATGGGTACTGGTCGCATGCAGGCAAGCCTCATACGCCTTCACGTAATTCTTCCAGTATTTCCGCTCATAAATGTCAGCGAGACTGAATTTCCAGTTCTTATCCGGATCGTCAATGCGTGCGAGGAATCGTTTTTTCTGCTCTTCTTCGGAAAGGTGGAGAAATATCTTGACGGTCCGCGTACCGTTGCGATGAAGGTGTTTCTCCATGTCCACGATAGAGCGATACCGCTCCTCCCAGATGTTTTTCTCATCGCGCAACTCTTCGGAAAGCCCCTGGTTGCGGAGGATTTCTGGATGCACGCGAACGACCAGCACTTCCTCGTAATAGGAACGATTGAAGATACCGATCCGGCCGCGTTCGGGAAGGCGGCACGTCGTGCGCCAGAGAAAATCATGTTCCAGTTCTTCGACGCTCGGCTGTTTGAAGCTGAAGACCTCACAGCCCTGGGGATTGATCCCTGACATCACGTGTCGGATGGCGCCGGCCTTGCCCGCAGCGTCCATACCCTGAAAAATTAGTAGTAGCGCATAGCGGTTGGATGCGTAGTGAAGCTGTTGCAGCGAACTCAACTCGGCTACATGTTCTTCCAGAAGCTCTTTGTAGAGTTCTTTCGTATCGCAAAAAGGCTTCACCCTCGTCGGACACTTTTTAAGATTGACCTTCTCGCCGGACGGCACACGAAAATCCTTTGAGCTGATTTTTATTCTCGATTTTTCGATCACGTCAGCCTCGTTTGTGGTGTCTGTTTACGGATGGAATTCATTTGTTCTGAATCTCCGGCTCCGATTTCTCCCACTCCTGAACAGCTCGAACCTCCTCGCGCCCTAGCTCTTCGTACAGTTCATGGACTCGCTTGACGAGCTGCGGCGTCACATCGGACCGGGACTTGTCTTTGGCATCAGGCTTCGGCGCGTCACCCTGAACTTCTGATTTCGGTGTATCAGCTTTCGTTTCAGGATTGGGCCCTGCTTTGACTTCAGGAGTCGGCTCACCGGCTTTAGTATCAGATTTCGGCTGCACAGGATCGGCGTCCAGTTTGGACTCGACCCTGGCATCAGGCTTGGCCTCTACTTTGAGTTCTGGCGTGGGCTTGTCAGGCTTGGTTTCAGGCATCGGCACGTCGGCCTTCTCATCATGCTTCGGCTCTGTCTTGGCCTCGGGTTTTAACTGTTCGGTCCTGGCTTGAGGCTTTGCTGCTTCTGTTCTGGTATCCGACTTTGGTGCGTCTGCCTTGGCGTGATCCAAAAAATGATAGCCAACCAATTTCACGCGGTCCGTCAAAAGAAACCAGGCCAGAGCGTACGCCCAAACGAACCCTGCCAGCTTCCACCCCAGCGGCGTCATAAACAGGCCGTACACCGCAATCAGCGTAGCCACTGTTTGCGTGCCGAGCACCGCGATCCACAGAATCTTCGCCGGGCGGATGGACCAGAACGGCCCGCGTGTACGCGTCAGGAAGATGGTCAGATGCCCAGCCACGGACAGCAACAGATACATCATCGTCTGCAGTTCCGGATGGCTGAGGTGAAGGACGCGATCGCCAATGTAGAACAGTCCGAACGCGGCTATCGGGCCGACGATGCCCAGCACCGTGGCAATACCCAGCACCAGCCGCATGTTCCAGGCTTCTGGCTCTTTCTTGTAATGAACGTTGTCATACGCGATCGACAGGATGGCGCCGTCATTCAGCACCGCGATTAGCACGATCATCACCGCGGTCACTGGATAAAAATTAAATACCAGGATCGCCAGAACCATGAACAACAGCACGCGCAATGTTTCGGCGATGCGGTAGATCGCATAGCTGTTCATTCGTTGGACAATCCTGCGGGCCTCCTTGATCGCGTCGATGATCACGGACAGACCGGGCGCTAGCAGGACGATGGAAGCAGCCGCGCGTGCCGCGTCGGTTGCCCCGGAAACGGCGATGCCGCAGTCGGCTTGTTTCAGCGCAGGGGCGTCGTTTACGCCATCGCCCGTCATGCCGACGAAATGGCCCCGCTTCTGCAGGACTTGGATAATGTGAAATTTGTCTTCCGGAAATACCTGAGCGTAGCCGTCCGCTTTTTCGATGGCCTCGGAGGATTGCCCGTTGTCCTGCTGTTTCTTGTCCTGCAAAGAGCTGGCATCCAGGATATTTATTCCCATCCCCAGTTGCTTTGCCGTTTCGCGCGCGATGGCCAGTTGGTCGCCCGTGACCATCTTGACCTTCACGCTCATCTGCCCCGCGCTCGCGATGGTTGCCTTGGCCTGTTCGCGCGGTGGATCGAACATCGGCAGCACTCCGGCAAACTGCCAGTTGCCTTCCTCGTCCGCCCTGGCCACTCCAAGGGAACGGAAGCCGCGTCCGGCAAAATCATTCACCGCTTTCTCGACGGCTGGCTTTACATCGCCCGCATTTCTCGACATTTCCAGAATGACCTGTGGTGCTCCCTTGGCCACAAAAAACTGTTTTCCGTCACTGCCTTTGAGTGTGGCTTCGGTGCGCTTATGCACCGGGTCGAACGGCTGGAAATGCAGCACCTGGTAGCTCTTTAGCGCCTTATCGTCTTTCACGCCGCCGATCACCGCCAGGTCGATGGTGTCCTTATCTTCCGCGCGCGAAGCGAGCGCAGCCCAGAGAATGACCTGGTCGCCGGGGATGTTGTTTACGGTGAATGGATCGCCTAGCGTGAGCTTGTTCTGGGTCAGGGTGCCAGTCTTGTCCGAACATAAAATGTCGACGCCAGCCAGTTCCTCAATGGCAGCCAACCGTGTGACAACCACCTGCTTCTTCGCCAGCAGACGGGCGCCGACTGCCATGGTCACAGACAACACCGTTGGCATGGCTACTGGAATCGCGGCCACCAGCAGCACCAGGGCGAACTCCAATGTATCGAGCGCCGGATCGTGACGGAAGAGCGCGACGATGACAATCACGGCCACCAATGCCACTGCAAGAATGATCAAATAATTGCCAATCTTCAGCACGGACTTCTGAAAATGGCTTACAGTATGGGCCTCTTCGACCAGTTGCACGGTCTTGCCGAAGTAGGTGTTTGTTCCAGTGCCGTACACCATGGCATCGGCCTCGCCCTGGCGAACGATCGAACCGGAAAACACCGCCTCGCCTGGTTTGCGGGTCGCAGGCAAAGACTCCCCGGTCAACGCCGACTGGTCCACTTCTACTGGGTCGCCAGCGAGAAGGCGCGCATCGGCCGGCACAATGTCGCCCAACCGCAGGCGGATCACGTCCCCGGGCACCAGTTCACTTGCTTTAGGAGTGGTCCACTTCCCATCGCGCTTGGCCAGGGCTTTGATCGCCAGCGTGGCCTTCAGCGCGTCAATGGCGTTGCCCGCCTGGTGTTCTTCCCAGAAGGCGACCACGGCGTTCGAGAACAGCAGAAAAAGAATAATGAAAAAATCCAGCCAATGCTTGACGACTCCCGACAAAATAACCGCGGCTTCAATCATCCATGGAATCGGTCCCCAGAAATAACTGAGAAATTTCAGCAATAAATTGGTCTTTTTTTCCGCGATCTCGTTCGGGCCGTACTGCGTCAGCCGTTTCTCGGCCTCCGCCTGACTGAGACCATCCGGAGTCGACGCCAGCTTCTTCTCAAGTTCCGGCATGGGAATAGACTTCAGGTCGTCTTTGGACTCAGACGGCGCGCTGCCTTTTGACGCAGACTTCGACTCCGGTTTCGTCTCGAGCTTGGGTTTTTCTTCATTCGGTTTCACGATTGACTGTCCTTCCGTTCTTGCTACCTGCGCCGGCTATCGGTCCAGAGGAGACCTCGAAAATGGACGACCAGACATCTGTCCATTGGAATAGACCTCAATTCGGAAATGTCACGACAAAATGACCTGAAGGAGCCAATGCGATTTTGCTGCTCGAGTCCTCAACTGGGGATGATCCAAACAGCAAATAACAAGGCATCCCGACGAGCGATCTTCATCAGGTTCCTTGCAGCAGTATGGGCCCACCGAGAGGCAGAAGCTGTGCAGTTTTGCTCACGATTGTCGAGGGGTAGGGTTAGGTGCACAGTCTTATCGCCCTACTCGTTCATCGAAAATATATGGAAGCCAGTGAGGTGCTGGTGCTCCGCCTCTCCTGTGAGCCGTAGAGGGTTTATTCATTGAGTCCTGGGGTGGCGGCGACCTGTGAGTCCTGGCGTGGCGACACGAAAACTCTCAATACTGGTATTTCTGGGACTCCACAACTATCTGGGATGAGCAAAAGTGAACAGAATAGAGATAAACGCGGTGGGATACTCCTGATAGTGCTCCGGAAGAGGAAGAATGCCCCATGCCGGAGCGAGCGCTCTATTTTTGATGACGATCATAAGCTCCCGATATGGACGGTCGCTTGTGGACTCGTTTATTTCCTTTCTTTATTCACCTCCGCAAGCCTGACGTGAATCTATTTGTCACGCTGGAAACAGCTCAAGTGCCCGCCTCGCAGGCGATGTTTATCGACTCACCCCGGAGGAACCAAACCATGCCAACCGACATTCGCGAACAGGACCTGCTCCACGAGACGCCCGAAGCGTTAATCAAAGAAGAGTCCGTCAAGGACACGCACACGCTCGATGCTGAGCTGCTTCGCAAAATTAATGCTTACTGGCGTGCGGCCAATTACGTGTCGGTCGGCCAGATATACCTTTATGAAAACCCGCTCCTGAAGGAGCCGTTGAAGTTGTCGCACGTGAAGCCGTTGGTGGTCTCCCATTGGGGCACAACACCGGGCCAGAACTTCATCTACGTTCATCTGAACCGAGTCATCAAGAAGTACGACCTGAATATGTTCTACATCGCAGGTCCTGGGCACGGCGGCCCGGCGATTGTGGGCAACGTCTACCTCGAAGGTACCTGGAGCGAGGTGTATCCAAACGTCACCCAGGACGAAGCCGGGCTGAAGCAGCTTTTCAAGCAGTTCTCATTTCCCGGAGGTATCTCCAGCCACGTTGCGCCGACGACGCCTGGATCGATTCACGAAGGAGGCGAGCTGGGTTATTCGCTCAGCCATGCCTTTGGCGCGGCGTTCGACAATCCCGATCTGATTGTCGCCTGTGTCATCGGCGACGGTGAAGCGGAAACGGGCTCCCTGGCGACTTCTTGGCAATCTAACAAGTTCCTCGACCCAAAGACCGACGGGGCTGTGCTGCCGATCCTGCACCTCAATGGCTACAAGATCAGCAATCCAACTGTGCTAGCCCGCATCGAGCATGAGGAACTGGATCAATTCCTAAGGGGCTGCGGCTGGACGCCTTACTTTGTGGAGGGGGATGAGCCGGAGAAGATGCATGAGTTAATGGCCGCTACCATCGATAAGGCGATCGAGGATATTCGACGATTCCAAAAGAATGCCCGCAGCAACAACGATACGACTCGGCCGCGGTGGCCCGTGATCGTCCTGAAATCGCCCAAAGGCTGGACCGGACCAAAAGTTGTCGACGGCCTGCAGATCGAGGGAACGTTTCGAGCTCACCAGGTGCCGCTGCTAGTTGATCCCCAGCATCCCGATCACGTCAAGCTTCTTGAGGACTGGATGAAGAGCTACAAACCCGAGGAGCTTTTCGATGAAAAGGGACGACTCGTCGCGGAGCTGGCCGAGTTGGCGCCAGAGGGTGACCGTCGGATGGGGGCCAATCCACATGCGAACGGCGGTATTCTTCTTCACGATCTGCACATGCCGGACTTCCACGACCATGCGGTAACTGTGACCTCACCGGGCGCGGTGCAAATCGAAGACACGCTCGTGCTCGGTTCGTTCCTGCGCGATGTGGCCAAACTGAATAAGGACAAGCATAACTTCCGCGTCTTCGGTCCGGATGAAACAGTCTCGAATCTTCTACAAGCGGTCTTCGAAGTCACCAATCGTCAGTGGGATGCGCGTGAATTCAGCAACGACGAGTTCCTCGCGCCAGCAGGCCGTGTGCTGGACTCGATGCTCAGTGAGAACCAATGCGAGGGTTGGCTGGAAGGATATCTGCTGACCGGAAGGCACGGGCTGTTCAACAGCTACGAGGCCTTTATTCGCATCGTCGACTCGATGTTCAGCCAGCACGCCAAATGGCTCAAGGTATGCCGGGAGCTGCCGTGGCGACGCGACATCTCTTCGCTGAACTATCTGCTGGCCTCCCACGTCTGGCAGCAGGACCACAACGGATTCACGCACCAGGATCCCGGCTTCCTCGACCACGTCATCAACAAGAAGGCCGATATCGTGCGCTGTTACCTTCCCGCCGACGCCAACTGCCTGCTGTCAGTCTTCGATCACTGCCTGCGCAGCCGGAATTACGTCAACGTGGTGGTTGCAGGAAAGCACGCGCTTCCCCAATGGTTGACGATGGATGAGGCGGTCGTGCATTGCACGGAAGGCGTCGGTATCTGGCAATGGGCCAGCAACGATCAGGACAGCGAGCCGGACGTAGTGATGGCCTGCTGCGGCGACACGCCCACCCTGGAAATTCTTGCCGCCGTCTCCATCCTTCGCGAACATCTGCCGGGGCTGAAGATCCGTGTGGTCAATGTGGTCGACCTCATGAAGCTGCAACCGAGCACCGAACATCCCCACGGGTTGACGGAAAGGGATTATGACTCGCTCTTTACGAAAGACAAACACATCATCTTTGGCTTTCATGGATACCCGTGGCTGATCCATCGGCTGACTTATGCTCGGTGTAACCGCAATCTGCACGTGCGGGGCTACAAGGAAGAAGGCACGATCACAACCCCCTTTGACATGAGGGTACAAAACGACCTGGACCGGTTCCATCTGGTGCAGGATGTGGTGGATCGGGTACCGAATCTAGGCTCCAAGGGCGCCTATCTGAAGCAGCAGATGCGGGACAAGCTCATCGAACACAACCACTTCATTGACGCACACGGCCAGGATATGCCTGAAATCCTGAACTGGAAATGGAGCGGCGTCAAATGAAGACACAAGCTCTTGAAGCAACCGAAGGCGATCGTCGCCGACGGCAAGGGACTGCTGGCGATGGATGAGGGTACTGGAACCTATAACAAACGATTTGCCAAGTGGGGGATTCCGCAGATTGGGGAAACGCGGCGGCAATACCGGGAACTGATTGTGAACACGCCCAGTCTCGACGAGTCGATCAGCGGCGCAATCCCCTAAGACGAAACGATTCGGCAGCGAAAGAACGATGGCACTTGTTTGCCAAGTTCCTTGCCGACATGGGAATCATTCCGGGAATCAAGGTCGACAAAGGGGCGAAAGAGATAGCTGCGTTCCCAAGGAGATAAAGATCACCTAGGGGCTGGATGGCCTGCCTGCATGTTTGGCCGAGTATTTTCAGATGGGTGCGCGCTTCGCCAAGTGGCGCGCAGTCATCGCCATCGGCGAGGGCATTCCAAGTCAGAGATGCATTGAGGCCAAGGCGAACGCTTTGGCGCGGTACGCAGCATTGTGCCAGGAAACCGGACTGATGCCCATGGAGACATGCTACCAAATAACGGAGCAGGCGCCGCGAACGGTTTTTAACAAGCTTTACTCGCAACGCGTCAAGCTGGAAGGAATGATCCTCAAGCCCCCAAGATGGTCCTTCCAGGATTGACATGCCCAAAGCAGAAGACGGTAGATGAGGTATCCTCATCGTGGCTAGGAAGCGTTGCTTCCAGTAAGCCGATGGATTTTCGCGGACTGATTTCCTGTTCCTCCGCTGCTTTTCCCTTGCAATCACGCAGCGGACCATACATTTTTTCGCAGCATATCCTGCAGCATCATCTTATCCAGACTCAGATATGCAACCATAACTGCAGACCAAGTTCAGAGAGATTGAGGTACTAGCAGCATCAATGCCGCTCGTATCAATACCGAAAACACGATTCTATTCACTGAACGATCACGCATAACAAGGTCCGGCTCCCGTCCTCTCAGTTTCTCAGTTGTCGATAAATCGCCTTCTCATGAACGTGTTCGGACCTGGCGTTCCGTATGGAGTAACCATACAGCGCGTTCACTTGACGTATTGCCCTGAATAACGGGCAACTCGGAAGTAATTCTCAACCAGCGATAACAGATGGGATGAGAAGGCCAATGCACTCATTGAGCGCGGTGTTTTGAATTCCGGACGGATGGTCGGCAGACAGGAAGTAATCCGGTCTTGGCGGTTCACTTCCGAATAGCCCGTCACTCGACAGCGATCATCCGATCGGCCACAATCTGTCACTTACCGCCGTGCCATACAAGCTTTCACAGTTTAGACGCGATCCCGGTAATACGCACAGCGGCGTTCATCGCGTTGTTTATGGCCTCGGATTCATGGCCGTGCAACTTGTGGCTATGGAAGAGGCATTGCACGGCAACCCCACACGGCATTTTAGCTACGCGCTGAATGAGACGCTCGGGTACAGTGCGCTGATCTGCTTCCTAGTGGGATACCTCTGGTTAGTGTTTGCCGTGACAAATATGGCATAAACCGAGATACAGAGAACGCTTATCCAAGGAGCGGTTTGGTTTCACCGCGTTTGCTTGGGTGTTCCCTTGGGCGGCTAGGGCTGCTATTTGTGCTTGTTGACGTTGTTTGCGAGCAATGCCCGAATGAGGTCGGGTGCTGCATGGAAGTTGGTGGCTTGCAGCGCTGCCAAAGCCTGCGACAAGTCCAGAAGGTTGCGGCGAGCTGCTTCCGCAAGAACGCCAAGAGTTCCAATCACAGGAAGTTTGCGATTCGCGGCTTCGCGTCTGCCGTCCAAATCGTCAATAATCAGCCGGTCGGCCTTGACCGATTCTGCAAGCAGAATTGCATCCTGCTCCCCGCGGTCCAGAAGATCCAATAACGGGTCCGGCTGATAGGTGATATTGCTGATCCGTAGCCATGCGGGAGGTGCCGAGAGCCACGCACGAACCTCGGCGGGCGCGTCGCTGTCCTGAAGCTCGTCGTAAACGGCTTGCGGGACAAGGACCTCGCCGTAGATCTTCGGCAGGATTTCGATGTGTCCGAGGAGCACCAGATAGTTGATGGGCGACGTATCTGCTACGACGATCATGCAGTGCCGCCCTATGCTGTCAATGTCTCTTCAAAATGCTTGAGCGATTCAAGATCCTGTTCCAGTTCATGAACCGAGTAATTGAGGTAGACATTGTGAGCCTTCAGGAAGGCATGCACCTGCATCCGGGTCCTGAAACCAAGCAGACGGCGCACCTGCGCTTCTGACAGGCGTTCACTGCGGTATCCCTCCAGCGCCAAGGCTTCAACGGCGGCACGCGAGAGATCCGGCTGTTCGCTCTGGATGGTCCGCGCGACATCGTCCGGGATTTGCAGTTGCACGTCCATAGGGCACCTTTCTGCTATTATCCCCCAGCCCACGACCCCGCAGCAATCAAAACCGGCCTACCCGGCCGCCTTACATGGTGTCCATTTGGGACACCGCGTGGAAAATCTTTCCACGGTGGCTCAATATTGTGCGTCCTACGCTTTTCTGAGACAGAAGATCTACGTCTCGGGGAATTGCGTGGAGAACAAGATCGCCAGGAACGGATATGTGCGGGCGCGGCAGTCCCGCCCCGATCGGTCGGCGATCTCTGGAAAGCGGCCGGTCAAGCTCGATCCGGCGCTAAAATCGTGGCTGGACAATGTCGTCATCCCCGCGCTGGTGAGGGAATATCTAGCCGAAATTGAACAGCGGAATCGACTTGCGACGACTGGTGGTTCAGAGTTACCTTCCGACTAGGACGGAGAGAAGCCATGACCCTTCGCAGCGCTGCTTATGCCCGCTACTCCAGCGACCTCCAGAGTCCTCGCTCGATTGAGGACCAGCTTCGGATTTGCCGTGAGTACGCGCATTCTCACGGCTTCGCTTTCTTGGAAGAGCACGTCTATGCCGATGAAGCGTTGAGCGGCGTCGGCGCGGACCGCCCTGGGCTGGGCCGCTTAATGGAGGCGGCGCTATCTCCCGCGCGCCCATTCGACATCATCCTGCTTGATGACAGCAGCCGACTGGCTCGAAACACGAAGGATGCGCTGACCTTCTTTGAACGCCTGAACTTCGCCGGCATCCGGCTCATCGCCGTCAGTCAGGGCATCGATTCCGACAACGAGCAGGCCCATGTGCTGGTGACCGTTCACGGCATGGTGGACAGTCTCTATGTGAAGGAACTTGCCAAGAAGACTCACCGGGGGCTCGAAGGTCTCATGTTGCGGGGCCAGCATACGGGTGGACGCTGCTTTGGCTATGACTCGGTTCCTGTAGCTGGCACAACCGGAAAGCAACTGGTCATCAACGAGAGTGAAGCTGCGGTGGTTCGCCGGATTTTCGAGATGTCGGCGGACGGCCAGTCGCTGAAGACAATTGCCAAAACTTTGAATCACGAATGCGTTCCGCCACCGAGACCGAGAGCGGACAATCGGTACGGGACGTGGTGCCATACCTGCATCCGGGAGATGCTCAGACGGGACCTGTACGTGGGCAAGGTGATCTGGAACAGCTCCCGATTCGTGAAAACGCCCGGCACGAACAAGCGGGTACGGCGTGCGAGGCCCGAGAGCGAGTGGCGCGTTGTCCCTCATCCTGAGCTTCGGATCGTCAGCGATGAACTGTGGCAGCGTGTGCAGGAACGGCAGAAAACTCTGATGGCCACCTATGGAGGAGCGAAGAGTGGTGGAATCCTCATACCTCGCTCGGCCACAAGCCCCTACCTCCTCAGCGGAATCCTGAAATGCGGCGTGTGCGGCGCCAATCTGATCATCGTCAGCGGATACGGCTCTTATGGCCACTATCCGAAATATGGCTGCTCTCAGCACTTCAATCGTGGGACCTGCTCGAATGCTGTCACGGTACGGCGGGACTGGCTCGAAGGACGGCTGCTGGACGAGTTGCAGAATCAGGTCCTGAAGCGCGAGGCCATCGAGTATGTGCTGGATGAGTTCGGCAACCACGTAAAGAACGCGTTTGCTAATCTTTCCAACCAGTTAGCGCAGATGCGTGAGCGCAAACAGAAGCTTGAGGGAGAGTTGCGGCGGCTGGCGGCGACTGCGGCGGAAACAGGCCCCTCGGCGTTCCTCGTCGAGGCGATCCACGAGCGTGAGCAGCAATTGCGGGACATTACCGACCAGCTCCTGGCGGGAGGCGCCGACTCCGTGGACGCCCATCTGTCGGACATCCGCAGCTTCGTGACGCAGCGGCTGGGGAACCTTCGCACCCTGCTGTCCGGGGACCCTGTGCCAGCCCGTAAGGAGCTGTTGAAGCATGTTTCGGAGATTCGGATGGTTCCGCAAGCCGGAAATGGGGACGGGAAGCCACATTATGTGGCAGAGGGCAGGTGGAACCTGCTGGGAAGCGAAAAGGAGATATTTGCCGGAGATACAACGTCACGGCAAATTCGTGTGGTTGCGGGGGTAGGATTTGAACCTACGACCTTTGGGTTATGAGTGACGTAACAATCGTAGTATCAACGAGTTACGCAGTATGGTTGGTAGTTTCGAAGAGCGCTAAGTCATCGAAAATAGGTTGAGGGTAATGGTATTTGGGGTTGGATTGGGGTTGAAGAACCCAAAGGTCGGGGGAGCGGCAACTCTCATAGGTTGGTTCCCAAAGGTCGTTGGGGCCGCAAACGGTCTCTTCTTCAGAGGTGAATTTAGGCTGGCTGATTGGGGGGAGTGAAAGCCTTGCGGAAAGGCTTCGCAAAAATATGAATGCCGCCCGAAGGCGGCATCCGACTACCCTGGGCACATATCGACGGAGCGACAGGGGTTCACCAGGGTTTACAAAGCTAGTATAGCACTGTTCGGTAGTATGGGACTAATGTCAGCATTTGAATATTCACCAGTGAATCTGAGCGAGATTGAAAGGACACTCTCCGCTGATCGTCTTCGGCCCTACCGAGAAAGCGTAGGCGGAGATGACGAGGTGGCGATTCGGCTTTATGAACAAAATACTCTCCTCGCGGAATCTCTCTATAGCGTTCTGCAAGGACTGGAAATCCCGCTTCGCAACACGATTCACGCTCAGCTCGCGTCAGATTACGGTCGGGCCGAGTGGTATGACACCCTGAAATTGGAGCCGGAGCAGAGTGCGATGCTGCGGAAGGCCAAAGATAGCCTGGTAAAGGAAGGAAAGCTGCTCGATGCTGGACGAGTGGTAGCCGAACTCTCCTTCGGCTTCTGGACGGGTTTGACCGGACCAAAGTATGACGTGCTCTGGCGGGACCACCTGGTGAAAATCTTTCCTCGTCGGCCAGTACAGCGCGTTGAAGTTCAGACGCGGCTCAATAGCATCCGCAAGCTCCGCAACCGGATCGCTCATCATGAACCGATTCTGTTCAGCGGGCGACTTCAGAAATACGTCAATCAGATATTCGACACGATTTCATGGATGAGTCCGACTACAGCCCGGTGGGTACGAAGCAATAGTTCTTTCGATGAACGGTTTGCAACATACCGGAGAATCTTTCCCCTTATCGGTGGCGGACGGCCATAAAACTATTTCCGCTTGTCGCGTCAATTAGGTGGACTGAGAAGCTCGGTGAAACATGAGTTTGTTCGGGGTCAGCAAAATCTATCGCTTTTCCAGAGGATTGAGTTTCAGTGCCGTAATGTCGGATAGTGCAATTGCGATGAAATCCTTCACGGCTGAGCGTATCTGATCTTTGCGAACAAAAAGGGCAGTCTCAATGCGTATCAACTCGTCGGTCAGAGGTTTGAAGAGCACGCCGGGCCGCTGAAAGCGAGATGCGGATCGCGGCACGAAAGCAACTCCGACACCGTGGGCGGCGAAGTCAAGAGCCTGTGTGATGGTAGAGGCTTCCTGAAAGCGCCGGGGATCGAATTTTAGCGTGCGTAAGTAGTTGACGATCTGGTCGTAGAACAGGCGGTGCATGCTTCGCGGTATCCAGACCAGAGTTTCGTTCGATAGCTCCCGTGCCGCCAAGCGTGAATGCGTCGCAAGGCGGTGATGTTCCGCGATGCAGACACAGAATGGTTCATGCGCCACTCGCTCAATCCAGAGATCTTTATCAACGATCGGCATCACGCCAAAGCCTGCTTGAAGCTCACCACGCTGCACGCGCCATACTAACTGTATCGTCGGAGCGCTCTTGAGGACGATGGGCGGTACCTCGCTTCCTGGCAAGATGAGTTGTTCGAGCAAGGGCAGAAGGCTGGCGTGAATGTATGGGGAGTGCCCGACATAGAAGGGCCGTCGGTGCAGGTTGGTTTCGTATCGCGCCAAATCGAAGGCCAGCTTTGCCTGCTCCAAGCTTCCGCGGATCTGGGCGCTGTAAACTCGGCCAACGTTACTTGGCTTCAGGCCGCGCGGCGTTTTGTCGAAAAGGTCTACCCCTAGCCCGTTGCTCAATGCTTTCAGGCTCCTTGAGATCGTGGAATGGGTCGTGTGAAGACGATCGGCGGCTCGGACGAAGTTGCCTTCCTCCAGAACGACTTCGAGGAAGAGAAGTTGTTGCAATGACGGACTGTACCACATATTCCCGTCCACCTTTTACCGGGTGCGTCCCGATCATTTACGCGCGGACAATTGGATGTTGCAGATATTGCTCGTGATGAATGTCGCGTAACGGTTGGCATGATCGACGCACTCGGCGAATTTCAGAGTGACGAAACGATCCCACTTCTGTTCAAAACTCTGGAAGATGATCTCTGCCGAAATATGCGATCGCTGTAGGAGAAATGCTTCGCGATCTAGAAGTTGCTTCATGATGTCTGTATCTTCCAGATGGGCAGTCAGCAATCGAAGATGGAGCAAACAATAGCGGAAAGTGAACCGAGGATGGCATGTTTTCTCTGAGAGCTTGTGCGTGACGGCGGCCAGTCCCTCGGATTCGGCCTTTGAGCGAACTCTACAGAGAGGACAACTAGTCGCTGTTGCCAGAGATGGCAATCCGGACTGACGGCGTCTGCGTAGTTCTTCAGTGCTTTCCGCGCGCAGCGATGGATGCTTTGCGCAAGACGCCGAAACAGACGGTTGATTATGCAATCCTCTCACTACGAGAGAAAACGGAAGTAAGCCTCATCGGCGCTGCCGCATCGCGCCGCAGACGTGCGACAGCGGAACTGCTTGACACCCTCGGTATCTCCAGGGAGGAATGGCAGGAGGTAAGTGATCTGTTGCTCGAAGATAAGGATGCGGGAACAGTTGTGAATGCTGCGGCTGCGGGCTTCCGCGTGGCTCCTGCGGAGGAATTTCCTCGGATTGTTGAAGCTCTGTTCCGGATAGCGCACAAACTGAATTGCCTTCAGGAAAACGAGGTCATCCATTTGCTTGATGAGCACAAGGCCTGGCGGATGATGTAGCCAAGCTGATCGCGAGCAATCTGATAGGCAGGGACAACAGGTGAACTGGCTGTCCCGACATGGCGCATTCTTGGCACCTTGGGCAGGTAGGCACAAAGAGGGACGGACATGGCATCGCATGAGGTTCGGTTCTTGGTCTCGACAGCGCATCCTATTCTTCAAAACAGAGCTGCTATATTTTGGATTGTACAAAAAGCAGCGCGACCCCCACAGCAGCCTGCAATAGCGAAGTCACGTAGAGATCGCGTATGACGCTTTTATTCCGAATCTGCTTCTGAACGATCGGCAGATTGACCAGAAGGCTTGCAATCGAGGTCAGGACCGTAGCTGTTCCTGCTTCCGTCGCTGCAATCTTGCCGTGCATGACAAGATTCGCGGCAGCGGCTGTGGTGCTGGCGCTGCTCACGAGCCCGCCTAAGCTCATTGCTCCGGAGCGCGCCTGGCGGCTGATGTAGCCAAGCTGATCGCGAGCAATCTGATAGCGCAGGGACAACAGGTGAACTGGCTGTCCCCGACATGGCGCATTCTATGGCACCTTGGGCAGGTAGGCACAAAGAGGGACGGACATGGCATCGCATGAGGTTCGGTTCTTGGTCTCGACAGCGCATCCTATTCTTCAAAACAGAGCTGCTATATTTTGGATTGTACAAAAAGCAGCGCGACCCCCACAGCAGCCTGCAATAGCGAAGTCACGTAGAGATCGCGTATGACGCTTTTATTCCGAATCTGCTTCTGAACGATCGGCAGATTGACCAGAAGGCTTGCAATCGAGGTCAGGACCGTAGCTGTTCCTGCTTCCGTCGCTGCAATCTTGCCGTGCATGACAAGATTCGCGGCAGCGGCTGTGGTGCTGGCGCTGCTCACGAGCCCGCCTAACACGCTGATCACTGTGCAATCCTAGATGCAGGGCCGAAGGGGTTCGCCTTACCGTTGCGCCAGCGTGGCGGCAGATGATGCCCTGGGAGGTTGTCAGGGATTTTCAAATAACCCCGGACAAACCTGCAACACTTTAGCTTCGACAGAGTCAGGGGATGTGAGGGACATCTCGTTGATCGGATGGAGAGTTTTGTGACGTTCATCGCTCCGGTATTCACGGACAATCTGGCAGCGTGCAACGCCATTGCCAGAAGCGGGAGCACCGCAGGTGCGTCGGCGATGGGGTGAGACTATGGCCAGAATCAATAGACCCGCGAGATCATTCAGTTGGGTGCAGCAATACGCGGCAGTGGCTTCAGGGAGATCCGACTGCAGGGTAGAGTGGACCCAATGTTCTGCGTTAGCGGCGTCGCTGTGGAGAAAGTACAACTCGCGCCGTAAGCGAATTGGAGCGTGATTTTTTGAGATATAGCTTTCGATCCATCAGGGAATTTGAGTGGGTAAGGCCAATATTTATTGTGTGCATGCCACACCCAGCGACCCTCGTCTATCGGCTACTGTGCCGAGAACTCGGACCGATGGCAGCAGAAGTCGATCGCATCGCCGCTGATGTGCTTGTAGTGGGACATACCACACTCCGTTCATCCGGAGACAGGCGGACGCGATCGTAAATCCCGGAAGTCTCGGCCAGCCCAAAACTGGACGGTCTTTAGCGTGCTCGCCGTGTACGAAGACGGAACTTCTCGCTGCAAAGCGTACGCATATAAGACCAAGAGACAGAACATGGTATTCGCAACGAGCCTGGCTCGCTCAAGATCTGGAGGCGCTAATTGCCGTGCTGCCCACGGGGACTCCATGCCATCGGCAGATGCCAGACCGAGCCACGATACGCCGCACAGGCCTTATGCGATATTGGCAAGGGGGCAAAATGAGCGGAAAACTGGAATCCATTCAATCGGAGAGGGTCAACTTTCTCGACGAACTCTTTGTGGGTTACGAAGGTCCAAACTTTGCGGTCCGCTTATGGGACGGCTCTCCTGGCGCTTCTCAGACCGGGAGATTCCTGCATGCACGCTGGTGTTCAAGAACCCTGCTCACTTCGGTCGCTCATCGTAAATCCAAATGAAATAACTTTGAGCGAAGCTTTCATTCATAACGACGTTGATGTGGAAGGCGACCTCTTTTCCGCTTTCGATCTTGTCGAGCACATGTTGAGCCGGCCAGTTGAACTTCAGCGCAGCTTCCTCCAGAAGATTTCTAAGGCATCATTCCGCGCCAAACAATGGCTGAGAGAGGCGAGACGTCACACTCGCCAGCGGGACAGGACTGCGATTGCCTATCACTACGATCAGCCAGTCGATTTCTATCGGCTGTGGCTGGGCAAAACACTGGCCTATTCCTGTGCTTATTTTCGGACTGGCGATGAACTGCTGGACGAGGCCCAGGAAAACAAGCTGGAACTGATCTGCAGGAAGTTGCGTCTCGAACCTCTGGAACGCTTTCTCGATATTGGTTGTGGTGGGGAAGTCTGATCCTCCACGCGGCCTCACAGCGCGGAGCCTATGCTCACGGGGTACATTGAGCGAACAGCAGCATCAGTAACCAGCGATGCCACACGCAACAGGTGTGAATAAATGACCATCGCCAACCAGCACTCCAAGAAGAAAAATGATCATCAGCGCCACGGACGTTGTGGCTTCCAGTTTGCAAGCAATCTGCACGCTATGCAGATTAAGAAAAACAATAAGAACCAGGATCGCTGACCCGGCCAGAATGCTGAAAGGCTGGCCGGCCAATGAGGCCAGCAATCCCAATAGAGATGTCAGCGCAAAGGTGCGAACGCCAATGTCCTTGTTCGCCCACTCGCGTTCGAAACCAACCAGTAAACCAATCGAAAGCGCGATGGTGGCTTTCACTGCGATATCGGTCACGGGAAATGCGGCGTGACCACCATGAAACAGATTCAACCAATCATGCATTAAGTAGTAGCCCGCCGAAGAGAATTAGCTTCCAGGTTTAGAATCTTTTATCTGCGTCGCTCACTTCCGCACTTAATGTCTGCGAAACCTCAGTAGGATTTCTCTAAGACTGGAAATTAAGAAATATGCAAAAAGCCCCACGCCGAGTAGCCATGGATTGCGATGCGACGTTTGCCAACTGTATATGCAAATTGGCATGCCAATCAGACCCGCGATCAAAAACAACATATTAAAAGTCGATGGCTTCATGAGTTAGAACCTTTCGCGGGATCGATGTTTACGGAACCTTCTTTGCAGCGGATGTGAACCCCATTACCGGCCGGAGAATTGTTTTACAACAACATTCGCGAGCAATCTGTTATCACCGTGTCCAATAAATCGAGTGCAGCGACCTGATTTTCTGCTTTGTGGGGCGGCATGGACAGTGCAGACTTGAGGCTTTCCGTTACGGTACTGACTGTCGCGCGCAGCTCTTTGTCGAACTTGCTCATGCTCTTTTCCGTACGTCCGACATAGTCATAGCGGATTCGGCCTGCATTGCGATCCAGGATGCTATAAATGTTCCTGTCGATTTTTCGGAATATGACTGGACGCAACAAGAAGCGCGGCAGCCAGAGAAGGAACCTATCGAGAGAATAAAAGATGGGATCGATCATGTAGTAGAGATGACTCTCGACATCAAGATCACAGGCAATCGAGAATTGCTCGACGGGGATTTCAAAAAGAACACTCGCTGCCTGTTTAAGTCGGCCTAAGATTCCATTGGCCTGAACAACGAAACGACGAGAGAGAGAATGAAGCTCTGCTTCGATCCGTGCATCTTCCTGAACTCTCCATTTGCGAAACGATTCGTCTACAAATTGCATGAGGAATTCTTCAAGAATGCGCCCCAAAGCACTGCCTGTTTCCCTGGGATGCTGTATTGCGAAGACTTTGAGGCGCTGCCGCAGACCGGGAACTGTGCTCTCCACATGAGATTTCAAGTCATCTTCAACGTTGGCCAGAATGTCTGCGGTCCGCTGCCGCAGCAATACGTGCAACTCACCAAGCTCCAATTCAGCCTGTGCGATGAGTTGATGAAGAGTCTGGCCTTTGCTGGTCAGGTCTCCCAAACTCATGGTCCTGGCGCTGATTCCGATGGTTGTCGCAAATCGCATGGTGCGGGCGATAGTGATTACGTCCAAAGCTACTGACTGAAGTAGCACCCGATCTTTTTCTGCCGAGAAGAATTGCAGCAGGCGCTCTTCAAATTCTCTCAGTTCAATTGGGGAAGAGGTGTCGGTGATACACCGCTTCGCGGAGAGCACTTGCCGTGCTGACAGCGGAAAGAGTTCCGGCAACTCAAGCTGAAGTCGGTTTTCAAGCTCTTCCAGCAGAAAGTGGGAGATCGAAGAGATTTCTTCCGGCGTGACAAGATCAATCTTGTTCAGGACGAAGAAGAACTTAGGAATATCGCCCTTGACACGTTCCAAAAAGTCAGACTCCACCTGGGTGATCGGCGGATCGACAGAAAGGACCACAATCGCCGCATCGATTTTCTCCAGATAGCTCTCAGTAGTGCGCGTATTGTGAGTGTGAGTCGATCCAATGCCGGGTGTGTCGATGAGAACGATGTTCGCTCGCAGAAAGGAAGCTGGATAGCCTACTTCTACGGAACCTACCTGCTTTTTATTTCCAGGGTTTCCTGCTTCGGTGATGAAGTCGGACAGAAGTGCAATCGGAATGTTTTCGCTTTGACCCGTCGAATAGTGAATGATTGCTGCTGGGCTAGAGTTGTACTTAATTTCCGTAATCACCGACGTGACGGGAAGAACTCCCGTCGGCAGAACGTCGGCCCCGAGAAGCGCATTGATGAAGGAACTCTTGCCTCGCTTCATCTGCCCCAATACGGCGAGGTGAAATCGATTGGAGCTAAGTTTCATTTGCAGCGTATGCAATTTACCGCAGATGCCACTATCCTTAGCTTCAACTTCGCATAGGGTGAGAAGCGAAGCGATGGCATACTCGATCGATTGTCTTTCTTCCGAAACTCCTCCGGCATTGTCGCCAATCGCTGTCATAGAAGCCTTCCGATTCGTTCTAGCGAATGACCGGGGTCGAGTCGGACGGTGCCTTTGAATATCGGATCACTTGGACACGAGACATGGCGACCAGACCTTCGACGACCATTTCATCAAGAAAAGGAACGAGCTTTTGGATTGCATCTTCTCTATCAATGACACTAACCATGATCGGAGCATCTTTCGAGAATGACCAGATGCTGCTGTGATGGATCGTCGTGCTTGCTCCAAATCCCTCAATGCCGCGATAGACGGTCGCACCAGCGACTCCAAGCTCTTTGCACTTATTGACAATCGCTTCGTAGAGGGGCTTGCCATGCCATTTATCGTCTTCCCCAAAGTGAATACGCAACATGCGCGCTTCATATTGCTCTTTCATGGCTGAACCTCCTTCTTTTCCGGCACTCCAGATCCCTCGTTCGCATGCCCACGGTAGGCATACTTGATAATGTCAACGTCGGAGAGGACCACAAGCCCTTCGTCAACCATCTGATCCACTATGGGCAGGAAGGCATGCAGTTTCTCCTGCGTGTCGATTACAGAGAGCATGATCGAGCTGTCATGCGAAAGGTGCAGTGGCGCATCTTTATGCATCCTTCGGTGGGCGCCGTAGCCGAGAATTCCCCGATAGACAGTCACTCCTGCGAGATCGTTCGCACGCAGGGCATGAACCAGAGCTTCGTGAAGTGGCTTGTCTCGCCATTGGTCATGCTCGCCGATGTAGATTCGCATCAGTTGAGCTTTGCCTTCGATTTTGACGTGATCAGGAGTACCGGTTTTCTTGGGCTTCGAGACCTGAGCCGGTTTTGCAATCGTGGTGTCCTGCAGTTCGATCATCCCCGAACCGGCCATATCCTCAAGTTTCCCTAGAAGTTCGTCCACCTTCTGCGCGGGTCTCGATGAACTCGATTTTCACTGGAAGATGGTCTGAGATGGCCACAAGGGAGGAACTGTGCAGATGATGGTCGGCGCCGAATCCGGCCACGCCTTTCAGGACAGTCGCGCCCGAGACTCCGCGGAAATAAAGAAAGTCGAGGATGCTTGCAGACGTTGACACACCGTTGTGCGTCGAGCCTTCGCTTAGATAAATGGAAACCTTCACAGCCTTTCCAGCCTGTAACATATTGTGCTCCTTTATGCGTGAAGTCCACGCTGTGATACGAGAAATTCTGCTGCTTGACCTAACAACCCCCATCTCGAATGCTCCGACCCTCGTTCATCGAGCAGCTTGGTGAGATCTTCCGTTAGTTGCCTGTCGATGACTCTCGAGAATCGCCTCGATAGCCGCCGCAGCGACCGGCGGGACGGATTTCTTTAGTTTCATTCCATGTGCAATACAACATGCGGCCTGGGACCGCAGCCATTCTTTAACTTGCTTCCGGTCCATACAACTCACAAACTCACGAATGCGCAGATCCTCTTCCTCCTGAAGCACATGACACATCTCGCACGGCGAACCGATAAATGTTTCGTATCGTTCCCGAAGCAATCCCAGAAACAGTTCGGCTGCAATTGCAGCATCCTGGGACGCTGCCAGGCCCCAGGCATGGAAATTGCATAGATGTCCCACTTGTCGCGTTGCCGGGTCCTGGAGCAATGCCGCCTGAAAATTCTTCATGAATCGGCAAAACGGGCAACCGGACTCCGGAAGCACTTGCAAGATGGAATTGTAGGAAATGATTTTGTTCGCTCTCATGAAACTGCCCTCGCAAGCAATACTCCACACCACACGGCGATGAGCCCAAGAAAGAAACTGAGTGCTACGTAAAGAGCTGCCAAGAAGAACGCGCCGGTCTGGAGGGTCGTAAATGTTTCCCATTCAAAGGTCGAGAACGTGCTGTAGGCGCCGATGAAGCCGACCGGAATCAGGAATCGCCATGCCGGACTCAATTCTGTGCGCCGGTCCAGAAACACCAAAGAAAAGCCAATGATCAGACAAGCCGTAATATTGATCACAAATGTCCCGTAGGGAAATTTGGTTCCCATCCGGTCGGCTATGGCTGCACCAACCCAGTAACGAGCGATGGCTCCAAGAGAGCCTCCAATAGCAATAAAAAAATATTTCTGCAAGTCCACTCTCTCCTTACTTATGCTCGTTTTTCAGCAAGCTCAAGTTTGCTGGCCGGGTTCCAATTTGTCAGCAAAGCCAAATCTTCCTCAAGCTGGTCGGCATTGATCACTTTTTCGGATGTACCGTTCAGGCGATGGATTTGCACGCGATAGGCATCCGCATAAGAGTTCACCATAGCTTCCAACTTCCGTGTAACTTGCCTGCTCCACTGCGACAAAGCTAGACCGTAGAGGTGAAGTTCGCCCTTCAACAAGGAACCTATCGAATCATTCAAGTTTGCCTTGATTCGAGAGCGCACAATGCTTTCGCCGAGAAACTTCCAAGGGCCAAGACGGATCGGCTGCGGAAGAACTGCGAGTTCAAAGCGCGGCATATCGCGCAGCAGAAGTTCTAAATCCTCGCGTGACGGAGCATCCATGCGACCCATTTCCCTGGCGGCGTTCTGGAGAGTTTCTATGGCGTGGCCGCCCACGGAGCGCAAACGTTCGATAGGCGGTTGCACGAAGGTCCAAACCACGTCGTGAATCCATTCGGACAATTGCAGCGGAGGCAAAGGGTTCTCAGAATTGCTGCGTAGCCATTCTATGGCGTGGTCCGTAGCGCCATCCAGAACATTAGTGGGCTGTTCGCCAAATTCACGAAATGTCCGATCCAGGGCCGTGCTCAACTCGCCCACTTCTCCCGTAATAACTCGCAGGGTCGATTCAATCTCAGGCGTGTCTAACTTGTTTTGTTGAACCGCGCTCCGTTTCTCGCGATTGAGGCTGCTCTCAAGAGCAGCTTTGACGGCTTCCCGAAGGGCGCCTATCTTCCGTGCTACCGAAGCTTCTCGAAGAACCCGTGCCTGATCGAAGCGCGGAACCAACTCTCGCTCGAAAAACTGGTCTAGTATCGTCGAACTGTTCGGCAGTGCGCTTACCGGATGAATCACAACATCCAGTCCGAGATCGTGTTTGACATGCTGTTGGATATAGCTGATCGCCCGATGAAGGTCTGCTTCCGCGAGCAAATCCGACTTGCTGAGAAGAACCAGCGCAGGAATGCCGGCCTCGTAGAGAAGCCGCAGAGTGCCAATATCTTCTTCGTTCAGCGTAGCTCCAGCGTCGATCAAGAGAAGAGCGAGATCGCAGGATGGAAGATAGGCCAGTGTTTCTCTCGCTCCCCGTTTCGCCAATGACCCCAATCCCGGCGTGTCCACCAGGAGAATGCCTTCTTTGAGACGCGGAGAAGGAACCTCCACAATCGCGCGCACAACGTTTTTCAGATTCCCAGGATTCCCCTGCTCCGTGACCAGATGACCCAGTTCTTCGATCGAGACCAAATCGCTCCGGCCATCTCCGTAAGACACAGCCGCCTTCAGCTCTGTGCCATAGCGGAGCTTCGTTGGAACCGCCGTGATGGGATTGATGCCCACGGGCAATACATCGGTTCCGAGGAGAGCATTCAGGAGGGAAGACTTCCCGGAACTGACCCGCCCGAAGAGAGCAACTTCGAAGCTATCGTCTTCCATGCGAGCAGCGAGGGCATCGATCCTTGGCCGGAACTCAACCAGACCGTTGCGGGTGACAATTTGCTCCAGCAGGCGAAGCAACCCCATGTCATAACCTGTCTTCTCTAGCTGCTGCAGGCGTTGCTCGAGATTCGTGCCGAGTTCCTGCTTGAGATAGCCCTGCATCCCATCGACTGCCGAACGAAGTTCATGTACCACGCCATTCAGTTCATTGACCGCATCTTCAGGAACTGCTCCAGAACCTCGCATGTACTTCGGTTTAAGTTCTTCGATGGCGATGTCGATAAATGTTAAATAGGTCAGCACCGCCCGTGTCGCCGGAATATCGGATGGTTCCGGCTTCATGTCTTGCCAGGCGATGGCGTGAACTAACTGAGAGCGAATACGGCGAATGTAGTCCTCAAGGACTCGAATCTGTGCAGGGCTGACATCCACGATGTGACGGGGAAAGGGCGACTGAGAGGTCGCCTCGTGGAGAATATCCTCGATATCGGAAAGCAGCTTGTCGATATACTGGCACGAGATGCGAAGGCGTCTTTGCTGATTCTCGTTCAACTCGCCAGCGTGTCGTGTCATCGTAACGTTCCGGTCTCGTTCGGGCATAACTCCTCCAAGTGGCTAAGAACTTCGAGGAGTCATTTGCCCAATTGAGCGGTTAGGGGTGGACTCCAACACCCGTGGGATTTCTCAAGCTTTTACCTGCTGCTTCCGAGCGTGAATTTCATGTTTTCCCGACTGCAAAGGCTTCCTCCATCGGCTATAGATGCTGGCTCCTGCATAACGTGCTTTACCAGCCAGCTCGCGTTCGATCGCCAGTAGGCGGTTATATTTGGCAATGCGTTCGCCACGGCTCGCGGAACCCGTCTTGATCTGCCCTACTCCGGTTGCTACCGCCAGATCGGCAATGCTGGTGTCGTCCGTCTCGCCCGAACGGTGCGAAATAACAGCTCCATATCCGTGCTCTCGCGCGAGCGCAATGCATTCAAGGGTCTCCGTTACAGTCCCGATCTGATTTAGTTTGATCAGGATGGCATTGGCTATGCCATCCTGAATGCCACGACGGAACAGCTCGGGGTTGGTGACGAAGTTATCGTCGCCGACCAGTTGAATCTGGTTGCCGAGTTCTCTCGTCAATTGCTGCCATCCCTGGCGGTCCTCTTCGCCAAGTCCATCTTCCAGCGACCAGATGGCCGGGTACTTTTGCAACCACTCTTTCCAGAGCGCCACCATCTCAGCAGGTTGTTTCCGGCTCTGGTCGGATTTACGGAAGACATATGTGCCGTCTTCAAAAAACTCGCTGGCGGCTGGATCGAGCATGACTGCGATGTCTTCGCCCGGTTTGTATCCGGCCTTATGGATCGCATCCAGAATCAGATCAATGGCTTCCTCATTTGATTTCAACTCAGGAGCGAAACCGCCTTCGTCGCCTACTGCTGTGCTGTAGGTCTTCAGTTGCAAAACAGACTTCAGGACGTGGAAGGTTTCGACGGCAGACCGTAAGGCATCCCTAAAGGAAGGAGCACCGACGGGCGCGATCATGAATTCCTGAAAATCGACACTATTGTCTGCATGTCTGCCGCCGTTCAAGATGTTCAGCATCGGGGTAGGCAGGATGTAGTTTGTATCGCTGGTGAGATGCGCATACAAAGGAATACCGCGATCTTTTGCGGCTGCACGGGCTGAGGCTAACGAAACACCGAGAATGGCGTTCGCTCCCAGGCGTGACTTGTTCGCCGTTCCATCAAGCTTGCAGAGCGCCGCATCCAACGCTTTCTGGTCGTTCGGGTCCATACCGCGAACAGCATTCAGTATCTCGCCTTCCACGTATCCGCATGCTTTCAAGACCCCTTTACCGCCGTAGCGCTTCTTGTCCCCGTCTCGCAGTTCCACTGCTTCTCGTTTGCCGGTGGATGCTCCAGACGGAATTTTGGCCGTCGCTTTCACGCCATTGTTCAGAGTTACAGTCACGTCCAGAGTGGGATTTCCGCGTGAATCCAGAATTTCGAGCGCTTCGAGTGTTTCGATTTCAGCCATTGTTCAGTCTTTCCCGACCGTCAGGTCGCCGATTGTTATGAGTTTGGTGACTTGTTCTTGAGCGGGAGCTAAGGTCGGCTAAGCCCGAATCTTGGCCACCGTGTTTCGGAATGGGTAGGGGATACCAGTTGAGACTTAAGCGGCCCATCTCCCCGGACGGCAAACACCGTGGAAGAACCTTGAAAGTCTCAAAGTCTGCGTGGACGCCGTCAATGGTAGCGATCTTCATGTTCACAATACCCAGCATTGCGGACCAAAACGCGGTCAGCAAACTCAAGTGTCAGGGTTGAACAGGGATCGCGCGGCAGACACAACTCCGCGACAGGGTTCCCTGTCAGGAGTCATCATCTGTCCGGCTTATACGGAAGGACAGCGGTTAAGGGTGAACTCCTTCACCACAGCACGCATTCAAGGTAAGATGTCGCCATTGCAATTGTCAACTCGGCATGAGTGGATTATTTCCAGCTCTGGCTATCGTTAGCCGAGCGAGACCGAGGCTTGATACGCTGTGACAGCGAGTCGGCTTGTACTTCGCCCACGAATCAAGAGCTATGCTCTAAGCAAGATGTCCGAGTTTATCCAGATCGAAACCAGATTTCCAGAATCCAGCGCCGTGCCTCGACCGCCAGAACACCGCTCCGGAGCGGTGTTCTGGCTTCAGGGAATCACCATTATATGGATGCTGGTAGAGTGCGGACTGTCGCTCTATGCGGCAGCGGCGGCGCACAGCCCCGCGATGCTTGCATTCGGCTCCGATAGCTTCGTGGAGTTATTGTCCGCGGGAGTGGTCATTTGGCAGTTTCTGCCGCGAGTTTCCATAACCGAACGGAACGCAGCCCGTGCTGCTGGCGCTCTACTGTTCGTTCTTGCTCTTATTGTTTGCATCGTGGCCATTGTTTCTTTGGCCCTGCGCCAACGTCCCGAGCCGAGCCCTCTCGGTATCGGAATCACCTTGGCGGCGCTGATCGTGATGCCGATATTGGCTTGGCTGAAGCGCCGGGAAGCACGCCGCAGCAACAATTCCGCCCTGGCTGCCGATGCGGTGCAATCGGCCACATGCGCTTATCTGGCGGTGATTGCATTGACCGGGGTGGCGATCAACGCAATCTTCCATTTCGCATGGTTTGATTCGCTTGCCGCGCTCGTAGCCGTACCATTACTCCTCAAGGAAGGCCGCGCTGCCTGGCGCGGTAAAGCTTGCGCCTGCTGTTGAGCCCTGGTGGGTTCAACCTTACCTACCAGCTACGATGTGAATTTCTTGACAACTGCAAGGCCGGAGCTTCAAGATTGTGATTCATACAATTCGCTTTAGGTGATGAGGTCCACCGTTAACCGCCTTCATGGCTGATGACTCCTACCCCAAGAGGGAGCTATGCCATGAAGAAGACTGAGATCCACTCCTGCCAACGCAAGAAAAATGTCGCCCGCCCAGTTCTCGTGTTCGCTTCTTCCCGATCCCAGAATAGCGGGAGGCCGGCATGATCCTCTCCAACATTCTCCTCCAGATCGGGCAGGTCGCTGTGCGTCCTTCTGCTGGCGCCGCTGCTGCAAGGCTTCATTTTGAAGACCGAGGAACGGGTTCAGCGGAGCCACGGGCCGAGCATTTTCCAGCCCTACCGCGATCTCTGGAAGTTTTTCCATAAACAATCCGTCGTGCCGGAATCCGCTTCATGGATTTACTTCGTTGCTCCAGTCATCTCGTTCACGGCCATGTTGGTCGTGCCGATACTCATTCCGGTGCTCACCGATCGGCCGCTGCCGCTCTCGGATATGGGTGACATGCTGGGCGGAGGCATGGTTCTGACACTCGGCTCGTTCGCCATCATTCTGGCTGGACTGGACACAGGAAATGTCTACGGTGGAATCGGATCGAGCCGGACGGCCATGCTTGCGATTCTTGCCGAACCAACACTGATTCTGGTGTTTGTGGGAATCAGTCTGCTCGCCAAGTCCATGTTGCCTTTTGTCGTCAACCATCTGCTGCTTGGCAGCGCTTCCGCATACTGGAGTCCTGCACATCTGTTTCTGATATTGGCATTTTTTGCGTTGCTTCTGGTTGAAACAGACCGTCTCCCGATACATTCGAGCACGCATCTGGAAATCTACATGATCGACGAGGCCCGCATTCTCGAATACTCGGGGCCATTGCTTGCGTTGCTCAAATGGGCGTCCATGATGAAGCAGTTCATCCTCTATACCATCTTTTGCAATGTGTTCTTGCTCCCCTGGGGAATGTCTCAGTTCGGAACGGCGTTCGGGCAATTCGGTTCTATCGTCACATTGCTGCTCAAGTTTCTCCTGGTGGCACTCGTCGTTGTGATTGTGGAGACCGTGCAGTCCCGTCTTCGCTTCTACCGCTATCAGGAGCCACTGGCCGCAGGATTTCTTTTCGCCATTCTTGCAATTGTCTCCAGTCAGTTGCTCTGAGGAGAATTCGATGTTTTTGGCACACTTGAATTCGTTGCAGGCATCGATCTTCAGTTCCCTGGCGATCGTCAGTCTGCTGCTCACTTTTGTAATGCTGGGGTCGCATTGGCTACGCAATTACGTGTATGCCTTTGCTGTCCAATCGTGGCTGATTGCTGCACTCTCCGCATCGGTGGGATATTTTGCGGGTTATCCACGAACTCTATGTGATCGCGGTGCTCACGGCGCTTTTTCGCGGCCTGGTGTTGCCGTATTTGCTGATGCGCATCGTCGACAGGTTGAATGTCAAACGCGAAATTCACGCGGTCCTCCAGCCGAGTTCCAGCCTTGTCGTCGGGGCCTTTCTGGTGATGTTCGCATTTGTGATCGCCAACCATATGAGCCGGCAGACTACGTCCGCCGCCCATGTGGTCGTGCTTGCCCTCACCATCATGCTATCGATGAAATTCATCGGCTTCCTGATGCTTTCCGTGCGCGACGAGGCAGTCAGCCAGATTCTCGGCCTGTTGGTGCTGGAGAACGGCATCTTTCTCGGTTCACAGATTCTTGTGCCGGGCATGCCTCTGCTGATCGAAATCGTCATACTTTTCGATCTGCTCATTGTGGTGGCGTGCTTCGGTATGCTGGTCCGTTTTCTGGTGGTGCATGCAGGCACCACCAGCAGCCGTGAACTCAATCGATTGGTGGGCTGAGGCGACATGGCACAGCAGTTATTTCTAATTCTATTTGCCGCGCCGCTTGCAGCCACGATCCTGTCCATGGCTTTGCGCCATTCACGGGTCGCGGAATATGCGACAGTCGCCGCCGCGATCATCGATCTTGTTGTGAGTGTGCCGCTGGTCCTGCAAACCTTGCCTGGTCCTGTCATTTTCTGGCACAACTACATAAGGATCGACACGCTGGGCGCGTGGGTCATTCTCTGCATTTCGATCGTGTACGCGCTCTCTTCCATTTATGCCGTCGGCTACATGCGGCTTCTCGATGAGGAGAAACGCCTCCCATTGTTCTATGCATTGTTTTCCGGCTTCGCCTTCACGATGCTGGCTGCCTGCGTCATGAACAACGTCGGCGTCTTCTGGATTGCGATTGAGCTGACGACCCTGATCAGTACCTTTCTGGTTGGCTTTGAGCGCGAAGCGGAAAGCACCGAGGCTGCCTGGAAATATATCGTTGTCGTCTCCGGCGGTATTACGCTGGCGTTGCTTGGCACGGTGCTCTTCTATTGGGGTGGCTCGTTTGTCCTGGGACCGCGTTACGCGATGACATGGGCCGCGCTCCACACCTCGGCCCCGCAAGTCTACCAACCTCTGCTCCTCATCTCGTTTCTACTGGTCCTTGTCGGTTATGGGACGAAGGCGGGCCTGGCGCCCATGCATACGTGGCTGCCGGATGCTCATAGCGAATCTCCCGCGCCTGTTTCCGCCATGCTTTCCGGCGCGTTGCTGAATGCATCGATGCTGGGCATTGCGCGTTTTCTCGGCGTTGTCAGCGGAGCATCCATCAGCCGGTTCGCGCATACCGCAGTGGTCGCGTTCGGGATTTTCTCCTTTGTGTTGGCAGCGCTCTTCATCGTGAGGCAAACAGGCGTCAAGCGCTTGATGGCGTATTCCAGCGTTGAACACATCGGCGTACAAGCACTCGGACTGGGTTTTGGCGGCGTGCTGGGTGTAGCAGGAACCTTCTACCACATGCTGAATCACTCCATGAACAAGTCCTTGATGTTCTTCGGCGCTGGCAATGCGATGCGCGCGTATGGAACAAAAGAAATCTCGGGCATCCGGCATGTGCTGAAGACGTTTCCGGTAAGCGGAACTCTTTGGCTGCTGGGTGCCGTGGGCATTGCGGGAGCGCCGCCGTTCGCACTTTTTCTGAGCGAATTCACCATCCTGCGTGCCGGGATTGCCGGTCCCTATCGTTGGGCCGCAGTTCTGTTCGTGGTGTTTCTGGTCGTCGTTTTCATCGGTTTCCTCGCGCACTTCCGCGCTATGTATTTTGACGAGGCGCCAGAGCAGCCAGTACGTCAATTGCCGTGGGTAGTCTGGCGAACCCTTCCGATGTGGCTGGCTTTCCTGCCGATACTCGTGCTGGGCCTTTGGTGGCCACATGGCTTGTGGGATGTCTTCCTAAAGATATCGCTCGAATTGGCGGGAGGTGGCCAGTGAGGGGCGCGACAGAACGGACACTCCAACCGAATGAAGTCCCGCACGCCTGCCAGCACCTCGTCGAAAACGGCGCGCGCCTGCAGATGGCCTACGCATGGTTCCCGGAACCTGGTGCACCTCCTGAGGTCCTTTATCTCGCAGACCAAGGCCCACGTAAGTCGTTTTCACTCTTGCGATGCCAGCTTGCCGAGGGTTCGCAGGAACTTCAGTCGCTTGCGAAGAGCATCCCCCTCCTCGGGTGGTATGAGCGTGAAATGACGGACCTCTGCGGGATTTCCTTTCAAGGGCATCCTGAGCCTCGCCCGCTGGTGTTGCATGAAGGCGCTCATCCGTCGATCCCGCCGCTCGATCCACGCTATCCGCAAGACGAAATGATTCCATATACCGAGCAGCCGTGGGACTTGCCGCCTGTAGAAGGCAGCGATGTCCAGATATTGCCATTCGGTCCCGTAAGGGGGGATGTGCTCGAATCGGCGCAGATCGTCTTCTATTACGTCGGCGAAGCGATTCTGCATTGTCATCCGCGGCTGTTTTTCAAACATCGCGGAATGGAAAAGCGCTTTGAAGGGCTGTCACCCGCTCTGGGTACATTGATCGCGGAACGTATTTCCGGCGTGGACAGTGTTGCCCATGCGCTTGCATTTTGCCAGGCAGTCGAAACAGCCAGCCGATGTGAGGTTCCCGAACGCGCCCGGTATTTGCGGACCATCCTGGCGGAGTTGGAGCGTCTCTACAATCATCTTTACTATCTCGGCCACCTTTGCCATACGACGACGCTCAAAGTGGGCGAAGCGCAGGGCAAGCTCCTTGCCGAACAATGCAAACAACTGAACGGCTTTTTCACTGGCAGCCGGTTCTTGCGCGGGCTGCTCAAGCCCGGCGGTCTCCGGCGGGACCTAAACTTGAGTGCGCTGTCCGCGCGTCTGCGTGCATTGGAACCCGATATCACGGACTACATGGCTGCGCTCGAAAACACGAACAGCCATCTTGACCGCTTGATCACGACTGGCCATTTACCGCACCAGATCGCATTTGACCAGGGCGCGACCGGCCCGATCAAACGAGCTTCCGGCATCCAGCACGATTTGCGTTGTGACCATCCCTACGCTGCCTATGACCGGCTTTCGATGGAGATACCCATGCGGACGGAAGGTGATGCACATGCCCGCTCTCAGGTCCGCATGGAAGAAATTCGGAACAGCCTGGCGCTTCTGCTCAGTGCGTTGGACGCCATGCCAGAAGGACCGGTCGAGACGGAGATCACATTGCCTTCGGGAGGCGAAGGGCTCGGATGGTGCGAAGGCCCGCGAGGGTCGATCTACTATTGCGTGCATTTCGACGCGACAGGCAAATTGATGCGCGTCAAGGTGAAGTCCGCGTCATTTTCCAACTGGCGGGTATTTCCGTTCACGGTGCACGACACCAACATGATGGACTACGCGATCAACGAGGCGAGCTTCGGCCTGACCATGGCTGACTGCGATCGTTAGAGGATTGGGGAGAAAAATATGCCGATCTGGACTCTTTATGGCATAAAGCGAGGAGTCGCCACAACTTCGTGGCCGGGTAAGGAAAATGCGGAAGTCCAGCCAGGGGTGTTGGGTCTACCGCGCTTCGAGCCGGATCGTTGTCAGGAGAATTGCCGCGCCTGTGCAGAGGTGTGTCTTCCCGGAGCGATAGGGATTGCAGCCGGGCAAGCAGGCGAGCGGCTTACCCTCGATTACGGAAAATGTATCGGCTGCCAGCTATGCACGGAAATCTGTCCGAATGATGCGCTGGAGAAATCGGAAAATTGGGCCTTTGGCGTGCGCAACCGCGAGGACCTGGTTTGGGCGGAAGCGCTGGCGTCGAAACCGGCGCACGAACTGACGAACACGATTCAGAAATGTTTTGGGCGCAGTCTGCATATCCGGCATGTAGACGCAGGTTCCTGCAATGGATGCGAATCAGAACTGCAGGCGCTGAACAATCCCTATTACAATCTCCATCGATTGGGAATCTTTTTCACTCCGTCGCCGCGTTTCGCTGACTTGTTACTCGTGACCGGATCAGTCACCTATGCGATGCGTGAGCCGTTGCTCGAAACCTACAATGCGATGCCTGAACCGCGATGGGTCATGGCGATGGGCACCTGCGCTGTCTCTGGCGGCGCGACGGGTGGCGGATATAGCTGCGCGCACGGTGTCGAAGGCATCTTGCCGGTCGATATTTATGTGCCCGGCTGTCCGCCCAATCCGGCGGCGATAATCCACTCTTTGCTTCTGCTGCTCAACCGTGCGGCGCAGCTCGTCCAGGGAGGCCACTTTGCAAAATGAATTGCTATTTGCGATGGCAGCGCTCTGGGGCCTCTCATTCTTTGCGGCATTGCTAGAGTCGAGCGGGAAGCTGGCACGCGCCGGAATCGTGCTTGGATGTGGCTGCGGTGTCGCAGCATGCTTGATGGGCCTTCCTGGGGCAACGCGGACATTTTTGCTGGGATTCAACGTAGGCGATACGCCAGTGAAGTTTCACCTGGATGCCGGTGGCTGTTGGCTCTTGCTGTTTGGCCTGCTAACCGCGCTTTTCGCGGCGGCCTTGAACACCACCGCATCTTCGCTACCGGCAAAAAGATACTGGCTGGCTGGCCTCTCGCTCACCCTCCTCGGCGCACTCGGAGTTTTCGGTTTGCAGGATGCCATGTCCTTCCTGATCGCCTGGGAGGTCATGAGCGTCGGCGGAGCGGCCATGATCCTAGGCGAAAGCCTCTCGCAGTGTTCCGGTGGACCCATGCTTTTTATGCTTTCGCTGCTTGAAGTGGGGGCCGTCGCAATTCTGCTCGCCTTGCTGCTCCTGGGAAATCATGCTGGTTCCTACTCTTTCGCAAGCTTGACGGTGCCGCAGGTGTGGCCCAGCTCAGGCGCGTTGATCGTCGGTCTGTTGTTGCTGTTTGGCTTTGGCGCCAAGCTGGGCATGCTGCCGTTTTACGAATGGTTTCCGGCCGCATATGGCTCCGGCAGTGGCGCGACGGGTGTCATCTTCTCCGGCATCGTTCTCAATGCAGCATTCTACGCGCTCGCGCGCAGCGTACTCGAATGGCTGCCCCGAACCGGAGTGTGGGTGATGACAGTAGCCATCGTCATGATTATTGTCGGTATCCTCAGCGCGATTCTGACGATCTTCAATGCCTTCCAGGAAGAGGATTGGCGGCGGCTTTTGAGTCTCTCTTCCGCCGAAAATGCCGGTGTGGCTGTGGCGATCCTAGGTGTTTCTTTGCTGTTCACTATCAGCGGATTACCTGGCCCCGCAGGATTGGCGTGGATCGTTTGCCTACTGCATCTCGCGGGACACAGTCTGGCAAAGGGCACGCTATTCCTCACTGCCGACGGAGTTTACTCGGTCAATGACAGCTACGCTATTCGGCAAACTGGCTTGTTGCGAAACACCTCTCCCTTTTTCGGAATCGGCGCGCTCTTTGCGACGATGAGCCTTGCCGCGCTTCCTCCCCAGTCCGGGTTCGTCAGCGAATGGTATGCTTTCCAGACTCTCTTTCAGGGAATGCAAGTGAAAGTGATCGCCGCAAGACTGACGATTGCGCTGGCTGCCGCAGGTCTGGCGTTGGTCGTGGCCGTCGCCTTGGCAACCTTCGCCAAACTCTTCGGCGTGGGCCTGCTTGGAGATGGGCATACCCATCCAACACATCTCGCTCCAGCACGGTGCGGCAGCGTCTTCTTTCTCGGCCTGTGCGTACTAGCATTGGCCGTGGGTATGCCGTGGTGGGTACAAGCGCTTGGGCCAGCCAGCCACGCCTTGTTTGGAGTCAACGCCGCAGTTCCCATGAAAGACGGATGGCTCCTCGTTCCATTGAGCGGGCACTTCGCCTTCATCTCGCCGACCAAGATGGTCATTGCCGGTCCACTTTTGGCTTTGATCCCAATCGCCTTTTTCCTGTTCAGCCGACGGCTGTTTAAGCTTCGCCGTGTGCCGGTTTGGTCGGGTGGCCGACGTGAGGATGCACGCCGCATCGCCACGACTTCTTTGGCGTTTTCCAATGCGTTGCGGACGTTCTACGGATTCATCTACGGGCCAACCCATAATCTTGAGCGCGAATACGATCACGGGCCATACTTCGTGACCCGTTTGATCTTCAATCAGGAGGTCGCCCCGATCTTTGGACCGTATCTGTTCGTGCCGCTGACGCGCCTGGTGAGAAAAGCCGCCGATAAAATCAGTGTTCTGCAATCCGGCTATTTGAACTTTTATAACGCGTTAATCGGAATGCTCCTGGTGCTGATTCTTGGATTGGCATTGTTTTACAAATAGGAACATCTCCGACGATGCCTTGGGAGACGGCTGTCTGGACACCTTGAAACCACAGCGGACTGACGCCTATGACAACGAAATCTATGTGGTCTTCAACAGAAAAGCATTCAGGTGAATAGGATGCGCCGGCCCAAGGTGAAACTCGACAATCTCATAGCATTTATGACAGTCGCGGCACGACACACCATAGATGACGCTGCCGATGAGCTTGGACTTTCCGCTTCCGGGGTCCGCAAGCAGCTCGATACCATTGAGAATACCTTTGGCATTCGTCTTTTTGACAAAATTCGGGACAGCCTAATTCTTACCGAAGATGGTGAACAGTTTTACGAAGATGCCGAGAAAGCAGTTGAGCAGGTCCTTCTCGTGGAAGAACAGGTCTATGCTCGCCAGGCGATCAGGAACCACCATCTGGTGATTGGACACTCGACCAATCTCCCGCCCAGGCTGATTACGGCCATTACTCGAATCAGTATCGAGGACACCCAGTTGGTGCGAATCGAACACAAAAGCGGCCTGACATCGACCACGGTCCGAGGAGTGATCGAAGGATCGCTTCATGCCGGCTTTGGCATTCTGCCGATCCGCGCGCCCGAGCTGCTTGTCCGTACGATTTACGAAGAGCCGTTGGTTGCTTGCATCCCGGTGGGTCACAGGCTCGCAGTAAAGTCTATAATCTCCCCAAACGACTTCGACGGCGAATCGATCATTGCCATCTCCAGAGAACCCTGGCCGGAACGCCATCGGGAAATCGAGGACCACTTTGCAGATTTCGGGGTTGATCTCCGCGTTGTGGCGGATGCGTATTCAGCGCAGGAGGCACTGGCCTATGTGGAGCAGAAGACAGGCATCTGCTTGTTGCCCGGCACGTCGATTACTGGCCAGCCAGGGATTACAGTAAAGCCTCTTTCAACGCACGTACTCACTCGGCGATGCGGCGTGTTCGTCCGCGAAGATAATCGGTCGCCCTTGTTGCAAAAGTTGCTCGATACGTCGCTTCGGCTGATTGAAGGTGGTCATCTGAGGCGAGGGCCTGCTTCAACTCCAGCGTTAGTCAGGGAAGACTCCCGGAAAGTGAAGGGAGTATCTTAGTCATCGCCCAAAAAATAATGGATCGTTTTACCGTATATCTTTGCGATTTGCTGCAACTCGATGACGTCCAACCGGCGCTCTCCAAGTTCGCATTTAGAGATGAACGAATGCGGCTTGCCAAGACGGTTGGAGACCTCTTCTTGCAGATACCCGGCGTCATGTCGCGCTTTAATCAAGCGTTTCAAGAATGCTTGGTACGCTCGTTGGTATGCTGCATCGCCTTTGTTCACAGACTGAGATTGCGGGACTGTTGACTCATTCCCCAAAATCGGGAATGCTTCTCAGTACACCGCACATCCGACTTGGTTGGGTCGGCGTATTAAAAACGACAGAGGATAGTATGAACAATTGTTATTTGGAATTCCCAGAGACAGCGGGCAAGACTATCGAGCACATCCGGTACATTTACGATCCATCAGGTATGCCGGAAGTGGATATCCGGTTCACAGATGGTGTCTCTCTCTCAATCAAGCTCGAGATGGGGCTGAAGGCTGAAGGCGAACTCTACCGCACGCACGATGGAGACGTCCAGACGCTTAGGCAGTATCCGTTAGTTAAACGCGGCTATCCTTCGTGAGCTTTGTCAACCCATAGATCAGACTGATCTCGCTCGACGTTAGATTGATCACGGTCAAATCAGTTGGGTTGACATCGAAGGTGTTCGGAGCGAATCTGCTTACAACAACGAATCAGGTGCCGTGCGGCGAACGAGCGTGTCAGTCGCTGGCGCCTGGGAGGGATGGCTCGGATGCGCCAATGGACTTTGCTGATCGCTTCCACTCTTATCTTGTTCTCCAGCTGCAACAGTTCAAAGAAGCCGAATGAAACAAACCTGAGAAACGCCATCGATCAATATCTCCTTACGCAGAACAGGGCGTGCGTCGCCATGGACGGGCAATTCCCGATCGATGTGCCTGCAACGAATTGGAATGACAAATCAGGTGAGGCCGCTGAACTAGTCGCTTTGGAGCACGCTGGGCTGGTGCAGTCCTCAAATACAACCGCAGTCGTACAGAGCATGGCAAACTCACTGTCGTTGAGTCCGCACAAGCCACAGCCAGTAAAGCGCTATACGGTCAGCGGTGAGGGCCAGAAATATTTCCAGAAAGTCCGGGGCACATTCGGGCAGTCGGACGGATTCTGTTATGGTCACGAGAAGGTGGACACGATTGTGAACTGGAGCGAGCCGGTGACGCAGGACGACTATTCCGAAACGGCCGTGACCTATACCTACAAAATCCCCGACCTCGCGGCCTGGGCGAAACTGCCTGAAGTCGGTCAGGCATTTCCGTCTATCAGTACAACACTGGGTGAGGTCGGGAAACAACGGAGCATCACGCTCCATCGCACGAATAAGGGATGGCTCGTTAATGGTTCTTGATCGAGGAATCGAGGTCGAGGATTTGTTGAACCTGCCGCTGTGTTCCATGACGGTCGATATGGACGACGCGGTGAATCGATGAATGAATCTCAGAGTCGGCTTCTGTGGGTTTCAGGGAAGACGTTCCGCGCATGAGCAGAGTACGGAGCCGAAGCAACGCGCCTTTCGCGCTGCTCGCATGGATGGTGGCGAGCGCTCCGCGATGTCCGGTATTCATAGCGTCCAACAGAGTGCGGGCTTCAGTCCCACGAATTTCACCGAGAATGATCCGGTCGGGGCGGTGGCGCAAGGCAGCTCTCAGCAGATCGTCGAAGGTGACGGGCTTCCTGTGAGTGTCGGTCTGGGCCTCTTCCGCAATCACATGCGGTTTACGGAGGTACAGCTCGGCGGTGTCCTCTATGATCAGGATGCGTTCCTCTTCCGGGATCGCATCAGCCAGAACATTGAGAAGCGTCGTTTTGCCGGTTCCAGTCCCGCCGGAGATCAGTATGTTATCGCCGCGTCGGACGGCATCGGCAAGGGTCTCTGCCTGCCCCGACGTCAGCATTCCACGCTCAATCAGGTCTTTCATCGTGAAATTCCGCGAAGTAAATCTGCGGATCGTCACGAGCGGCTGCGGATGAACAATTGGCGGAATGGTTGCGGCTAACCGACTGCCATCGGGAAGGCGCAGGTTCATGATGGGCGCGTCCGCATCCAGCTTTTTCCCAAAACGGTTGGCGATTACTTCGAGGCCAGTCAGCAGAGCGCCTTCGTCAAAGCGGATGCCGGAAAGGGCCTGAATGCGTCCGTCTTCCTCTATCCAGACCGTACCGTCCGGGTTCACCATGATCTCTGAGATGGATTCTGATTCAAGCAGGTGCCGGATCGGTTTCAGGAACGGGATAATGATTTCAAAACTCATGAGTGCATTCTCCTGGGATCGAAGTCGATCCGCTCCTGGTCAAACCAGCTCATCGTGATTGGCAGAAAGTCTGGCTTCAGGTAGCAATATGTCGGCGGCAGAGGGCGAATGCCGTTGAAGGCGACGACGATGGCCTGCGCGTTCCTGAGATCGTAGAAGACATTCTCGTCGAACAGCGGCTCCCGGCGTTTCTGGTATTGCTTGGAAGCGGAGACCGATCCTTTACTGGATGAGGTACGGCCACTCAGCCAGCCGACGTTGGCATTGCTGCTCGATTCGGAAACGGTGTAGCTGATGTGCGTCCTGTCGGTCCTGCCGCACAGCTCCGAAGCATAGCGGGCGGTGTCCGGGTCGGAGGTGGTAAGAAAGACTTTGGTGCGGAACGCCTGCAAGAGCGTCTTCACGCCCTCATTCGGAAGGGCTTCTTTCAAGCTGGAGATACTTTGCGTGGCGACCAGCGGAATGCACTTCGGCTGGCGGGATAGGGATAGGAATCGCTCGTCTCCGGTCGGATTGTCGCCGCCCACGGTGGCGAAGTTCTGGTACTCGTCGCAGACGAAGACCGTAGGGCGGAAGTGCCGCTCTGGGTGCTCATCCATCTGCGGGATGCGCAGCATCACGGCCCGCTGGTAATCGACCTTCATCATGGTGCCGATGACTTTGGCGAGCGCCGGGTTGAGGGCCGCGGGAAAGTTCAGCCCCACGACCTTGCCCGATTCAATCAGATCCTCGAAGGGCGGCAATACCTCACCCTGCGGATCGGCGGCGGAAGGCTCCCCATCGTACAGTTCCTTCGGCGGGCAGAAGATGCGGCGCACCGTGCGGTCGGTTTCAAACAGCGAAAGGAAGATGGCGACGCCCTGGATGATCGCCGTCTTAGTCTCGTCACGAAAGAACTTCCAGTGCTCCCAATACCAGAAATGGACGCTCTCCCAACTGGCCCGTGTATCCGGGTCGCCCTGCCTGCGCTTATATAAGGATGCGGCGATGGATGTCTTCTGCAGGATGACCGATTCCAGTTCCTGATTCGAGCGGACTATGTACTGGTTCAGCTTGTCGCTCCAGGCGAGGCCGAACGGCGCCAGCGTGGATTCATATTTCAGATAATCTGGCTTGCCGATTCCGATGAACGAAACAGCAGTGAAACGCCGCCCAGCCTCGGTCAGCATGGCTTCGAGCGTCCCGGCGCTGATGACGGTGCGGAAGATGTCAAGCATGGTCACGTACCCGTCGCGCACACGATGCAGCATGATGACATACCGAACAAGATCGGTATAGGACTGCTGCCAGAACGGTTCCTTCCCCTTGCCCCATATTGCGATAATGACGGAAGCGATGTTGAATGCCTGTGCATAGGGGTCGGCATCGTTATTGAGCGGGTTGTAACGGAGATTGCCTGTGAGCGAGACTTCGGCATAATCCTCTTCCCGCCCGCACTCCTTCAATATCTTCTGTACCTGCCGGCAAAGGTCGCCTTTCACTTCGAGCACCACGCCAGAGAGTCTCCGCCTGGGATCGTTCGCCTTATACGCGAAAAGCTGTCGCATCGCCGGCAGCAGGATCGCCCTCGTCTTCCCACTACCCGTTGCTCCGACCACGCAGATGCCGGTATAAAGGCCGCGCTCCGGGATGGAGAGCCATTCAGGAGCGGATGAAGGCTTCGGTTTCAACGGCTGGTGGAGTTCCCCGGCGATCAGAAACAGGTCCTCGCGGAGGAGCGGGTCGGGATACGAAGGCAAAGGCCCGGAGACCGGATTGAGTCTCGGCGTATAGAAGTGGACATACGCAAGCGAGAACAGGATCGAGAAAACGAGGAACGGCGTGCTGTACAGAAACAGGTTGTAGCTCCAGACCAGGCCATCAAAGATCGCAGGCCGCTCCAGCGCCAGCAATCGCAGCAGCGGATCGGCGGCACGAATCGGATAGAGGCTCTGAAGCACGATGCCGCATGTCGCGCTCATGCCGAGCGAGAGCAGCAGGCGGTACTCGATCAGCGGTTGCATGATGCTCTGAAAATGAGCAGTCAGACGCATGGTTCTGTCCTCCTTATCTATGCGTGCGCCGTCGCAGACGGATCGGATTTGAGATTCGTTTCCTGTGCTGTCCTTAATGGCGACGCTGCCGGCTTAACGCTGCCGAGGGCCTTCGCCGGAACTGCGACAATACTGGCCTTGTACTTCTGAAAGTCCTCTTCCTGGGTCAGCGCAAAACGCAGAAGCTGGTTGATGACATACTGCGGTTCGTTGTTAGACCACTCCGACAGCGCCTGGATGTCTTCCGCGATGGACTGGTCAATGGATGCCTGAAGTTTCGCGCGGCGTATCCGGCTGACTCCGTGTTCTATTTTCAATTTGTTCATGGTGTCTCCCTTCGTTGTGTAACGAATTGTTGTGGATCGCAGATAGATCACTCGCAGATTCCTAGCGGATTCAGTGAGCGATCTGTGACTGATCTCGTCCGCATCCGGTACAGATCGGTGAAATATCCGCGCCAGATACATCCGGGCACATGGGCGGGAGCGACCAGCGCGGCGTGAGCCGTCGCGGCAGGCTGGAACCCGCCTGCGCCTTGTTGCGGAGATGGCCGGGCCGGTAGGCAGCAGTCAGAACTTCAATGTCTTCGTGGCTGGTGCGTGATCCCTGATCGATATCGCGGTCAGGATCACGGGGCAGCTCGTAGTCAATTCGAGCGTCAGGAATCTGAATGCCATCGTTCACATAAGGCAAATCGAACTGTCGGGCGACCTGCTGTTTAATCTCCGCCATATCCCGTCCGGGATCAGCTTTCCGCTCAGCATGGATAGCTCTCTGAATCTGGGACTTCAATTCAAAGTCAAGCTGCACATGGAGGTTTGTACCGCCTTTTTGTTCGATGCGCTCAGCCTCCTTGCGATAGGCGCGATAGATCTGCGCATCATGCTCCACCTCGCGAGGCTTGACCATGCCTGCATAGAGTTTCTGGTCCTGCGGTAGCCCGCTGGTCTGACGGGCCACGTTACGGCCCGCTTTGGTTAACGTGACAACCTCGATGCGTTCGACTCTGCCGCCGCGTCCATCGCGGCGGGCATTGACGGCATCGACCTGAATGAGTCCGTTCTCACGCAGGAAGGCCAGGTCGCGTTCCATGCGGGAGGGCCGGTTGTCATATATGATCTCGGAGATGTCGCGGGTGGTGATGACGCGAAAGCGGCCCACCTCGGCAAGCATCTTCCGTTCTTCATCCCGCAAGGACAGGCCCACGACCTGTTGCGGGATCGCTTGCCTGCGAGTGCGTTGGTCCATCGGACGATCAGGGGAGATGCCTCGTTGCCGGGGTTCGAGGGAACGTTCGGGATGCAGAGAACGATCGCGACTGGGATGAGGAATCTGCAATGCGCGGCGGTCACTGGCGCGCGTCGCTAGGTCTTCCCGCCGCCTTTCAATGGGTGACGGCGCCAGCGGTGGCGCAGAACACGGAACTTCCTGCGCGTGCCGATGAGGAAGGTCGTGGGAAAGATCGAGGCGCATCAGTCTGTCTCCTGCTGTTTGCTCCCAAAGTCAAGGGGAGGCTGCGACGGGACGACAGGCTCCTCTTTCAATTGCCCCTGAATCGTAGTGATGTCGTACTCCGAGACATCGCCGAAGGACTCCATCTCGCGTTGCGCGGCTTCTTTGGCGGCGCGGACGCGGGCAACCATGCCCATCGAGAAGTCCATATACTTCTCTTCATCGGATTCCGTGAAGGGTCGATGCAGCGTCTCCGGCGTTCCGCTTGAATCCTGCTTACTCCTCGCCGAACTGCGCGGCGATCTCCTCTGAGAGTTCCGAATGTCCACTGTGTATCTCCTGATCGAAATGTTTGAGTTTGCGGCCTGTGTCGCGGAGGAAAAATTTGCGCTCGATCCAGATAGCAAGGCCGAGGATATTGGCAAAGAGCAAAGCGCAGTAAAGCGCGATGCTGCCCATGTAGCTGTGCAGGATGACGCTGCGCCATGGAATGAGGAACTGCATCTCGCGTGTCAGCCAGAAGCCGAGCGCGAGAAAGATCAGCGTGGCGACAAACACGGCATTGGCGATCATGAGATTCCTTTCTGCCGCGATCATGACGCGGCATATAGCAGCAGAAATGCGGAGAGGATTTCTCCTCTCCGCAAATTAAGCCAACGTGTCACGTCTCCTCACCCTCGGCGCTCTCGTCGACGCCAATGGATGGAACTTCCAGCCTGCGTATCGTGAGTGCGTGGACTTCATAGGTGGACTGCGTGACCGGGAACCGCTCGCCCGCGACGGTGATGCTCCGGTCATAATCCGAGCGGTGCAGCTCGCCCGTGACCTCGATATACTCACCCTGCTTCATGCCGCGCGTGAAGCCGCAGAAAAACGGGCCAGGACAAATGACCCTGTGCCATTCGGTGCGCGGAATCCACTCGCAGGTCTGCTTCTTCCAGGTGCCTGACACAATGCCCAGCACCAGAACCGCGAAAGAATCATCCTGGATATGGTCCGAGGTGGGAACGTCAGCATCTCCGCCGAGGAACCCACGTAAGATGACGGTGTTTTCAAAGAGCGTCATGATTGCACCTCCCGTGGGAGGACAACGCCGCTTACGCGGCGTCATCCTCCGTGATGGGATCGGCATCGGGGTTCTCGCCAGCCTGGGGCTGCGTCAGCTTCCTGACGATGCTGGCGCGTATCTCCCAACCCCGGCGCTTGACCGTGGCCTTCTTTCTGCCCTCGCCGACCTCGGCGTCGTATTCGGTGCTGCGGAGCTCGCCTTCGACCTCGACGTAGTCGCCCTTCTTCAGGGACTTCGCGTAGTCGGCGGGCTTGCCGAAGGCGACGATGCGGTGCCACTCGGTGTGGTTGATCCACTGCTTCGTCTGCTTGTCCTTGTAGCCGGACTTGGTGGCCAGCGATAGGACCGTAAAGGTCTTCTGCTGTTTAGTTGCGAAGTTCTCGGCGTCCTTGCCGATGTAGCCCTTCAGAGTGATTTTGTTTTCGTAGAGTGCCATGTCATTTCTCCTGTTTTGTATTTGCCCGGATTGCCTCCGGGACACTCCTGCGCGAAGCGACGCGAGTGTGCCCCGCTCCCAAGGGCAAGCGGTGCTTTTTCGGAGGGTCTGGAAAATGTTTTGCGCGTTCTTTGCACAAAAGATTTTCTGGAAACCGAAACCCGCAGGGCGCTCGCCAGAGCGAAGCAGAGCGCGCGCAGTTCCCGCCGGGCGCGGGAAAAGCACCGAGCGAGTGACCGGAGGTGAGCAGGGAAAATACGGGAGAATTGGCGATCTATGGAAACACCCTGCTGATGGGCAGCTATATAAGGGCGTCCCTGCAACCGGACAACAGTGGAACCATGTTCTGTCGTTTGCCATGTATCCGGCTGCAAAAGCAGGGATAGCGTGAACCATGCTCTCCTATGGTCCGCATTGTTCCCGCTATCCTGCCATGCGAAGGACCTGCTTCCGGGCGACGGAGTGGAAGGCGGGATGCACAGCACCCGCTTTCGGTCGACGTGACAGAAGACGCCATGTTCCTTTCGCGGTTGGGAGGTGCGACACCGCATCTTCCGAATTCGCGCATGCCTGTTCACGGCAACCTCCGCATGCCGGTCTCACGGAGGATGGCATCGACTTGAGCAATGCGCTCTCCGATCCAGCGCATGACCGGGACTGCCATTGAGTTGCCAAGGGCTTTGTAGCGTGGCCCATCGGCTGCCAGTCTGCTGCGGTACTCGACGAGTGTGTAGTCGTCGGGAAATCCCTGCAGACGCTCACACTCGCGGGGCGTAAGCCGCCGCACGGCCATCTGCGACGTCATCACTCCATCGGCCCTTCCGCCCTCGCCGCCACGTTGAAGAGTTCCCGCGATATCGCTTGATGCAGTGAGTTCCCCGGACCAGGCGACAGCTACTTGTCCGCCGCCGTTGGCGTGGCTCCCGTCGTGCCCCATGCCACGCAGTGTGGGCGCGATGTCGTCCACGTCGGCGCCATAGTCTTTTGCTGAGAAGGCGACGTAGCTGTTACTACTGCCTCCCGTGGCAGCGCGGATGCTGGCTGCGTCGGACACTTCCGGCAACGCACCGCCGTCGAGGTCAAAGTCCGTTCCTGGCCCGCCACCGCCATGAGCGCGTGCGCTAAGGGTGGGGGCAATATTTTGCCTCGTTTCTCGGCGCGACGGAGAATGCCCCGACAGGCACGCGCGCTCAACCAGTACCGCTGAGGCGGCTCGCCAGTCTCCAAGATGTCCGACAACGAAGACGCGGCGGCGGCGCTGGGGGACTCCGAAATAGCGAGCATCCAGGATTCGCCATGCGAGGCCATACCCGAGTTCGACCAGCATCCCAAGGAAGGCTCCAAACGTCCGTCCGCCGTCAATCGACAGCACACCGGGGACGTTCTCCCACACCACCCATACGGGCCGGAGGCGATCAGCAAGTCGAGCAAACTCGATGGTGAGGTTGCCACGCGGATCATCCAGTCCCGCTCGCTTACCGGCGATGGAGAAAGACTGGCAAGGTGTTCCTCCGGCCAGAAGGTCGATTGTTCCCACATCGGCTTTACCTATCCTGGTGAAATCTCCCGCGTTGATCACATCGCCATCGGCAGGCAGAGCAACGATGTTGCGGATGGCTGCCGCGCGGCGTTTCGCCTCTTTCTTGTCAGGCGCATCATGCGGGCTGGGCATGAAGATGGGCCGCGATGCGCGATAGCGCGAGCGCAGCAGCCAGCAGCAAAACGGATCGATCTCCGCAAACATGACGGGCTGCCAGCCGAGTGGCTGCCATGCGACGGAGACCGCCTCAATACCCGAACATACGGAGAGATATCTCATGCAGCGCTCCGCGATTTGGGTCCTGGTTTGCGGCAACAAAGCACCTGAAGCGAAGCGAGGATGTGCGCTGTCGTAGTATTGCGGCCATAAAGCACTATGTCGGCGTAGCGAACGGGTGCGAGATCTCCGGCCCGGTCCACCAGTAGCAGAGGAATATGCAGACCCGATTCCAGCCAACGGTGAATGAGCCTTCCGGCGGGATCGGCCTGTTGCGCGTGGATCAGGACCCCACAGATGAGAGCGGTATCTCTGCTCGTGCCTATCTCTACCGCGGCGTTGCTATCGTGAACGGCGGTTACGTCATAGGGGTGCAAGCGCAACACGAACGCCAGAGCCGAGAGCAATTCACGGTCGGAACAATAGAGCAGGATTGGCTTCTTCGGTCGCATGGTTCTCAACTCCCGAACGCTTGGTCTTCGTGGACGTAGCTGATAACGAGCCCGAGAGGATTCGTAAGCAACATCTGGTTGGGGACTTCACTGCGGAAGCTATAGATGACATTCGCGGTCCAGCGTTCACGCCGTTGTTCCTGTCCGTCCCCCGGAGAACGAAATATCTTTTCGAACTCAATGTCCGCGCGATAGGGCGACTGTCGGGTGTCCTCTAACACAACCGCGTCAATCTCAATGTCCACGTTGGGCGCACTCGGATCAAGCAGGAAGCTTTCGAGCATTTTCTGCTGGTTCACCCGCGTCAGGGTTGCAGACTGCAACTCGTTCGAGAAGAAGTTTAGCGATTGCGAAAAGTCTCGCTGCAAGGTGGCGTGATTGCGACCGTAGTAAAGCCCTGTCCATCGCGCCAGATAGTATTTGCTGACGCGCTCGATTGGAATTGTGGCGAAATCGTCATAGTTCATCACCTGACCGCGCCCAATGTCGGAGATGGAGATGACGAGCGGCTTCAGCCGCAGAGCGGCGGTTTCGGCGCGATAGAGAAGCGCAAGCAAGGCGAGCGCGACGACGGAGAGTACAAGGATCGCCATCTTGAGATAGGTGTTGGTGACAACTGGCTCCGCATACAGTTCCAGGAATTTGTACCCGGCATCGGTAATGGGAAGTGTCTTATTTGCATCTGTCATGGAGTTATTTCCCCGTCGGGTTGACCCATGTGCCGCTGCGTCCGCTAAGGATGGCTCCTGTCAGCTCCGGAATCTTGACCAGGCCGTAGATGCAGACAAAAAGCGTGACGAGCAGTGCGGGTAGAATCGTGAATGCGCTCGAGATGCTGATGTTGCCAATGACCTTGAACATCGAGGTCAGGACTTGTGAGAAGACATAGATGAAAGCCGAGGCGATGACCTGGTAGAAACTGAAGCCGATGAACGCCTTGAACCATCCCCAAAACAACCAGTCCATCTTCGGCACGATGAACCAGGGAATGAAGATAGGACCAATGAGAACGCAGACGGCGGCGGCAACGTAGCCATAGGCAATGACAGCAAAGGCCACAGCCTGCATCGCCGCCAATATCAGAACGATGAGCAGGTAAGTTAGATCCTCCAGGATGCTGAACTTGCCCGGAGGTGCGCCGAGTTGTTGTTCCGCGTTAACCACGGCGGTGGCGATCTGCTGTGTCTGCTGCGATTCAATCTTGCCGGAGAGACTGAGGGCTTCCTGAGTGATGAGATCGCTGAAGCTGTAGCCGACGCCGGGGATCGGCGTGGAGTAATAGGTCAACATGCCCAGACCGAAGGCGATCATCAAGATCAGGTCGGCGAACTGCGCAAAGTGGAAACCGCCGCCGTGCCCCTGCGCAGCGGAGAGCGCGGACTTGATTCCGAACCAGGCGATCAAAATCACAGCCAGTCCACGGAAAATGTCGAGACCGGTGGCCTGAAGCGTAGGGCTGTTCGTCATCAATAACTGGCTGATGGCCTGGTTGAGAAAGGTAAAGGGGTTCTGCTGCATGGCTCACTGTCCTGTGGTGCTGAGGGAGATGGCGTGGATGGAATCGCTCACGCCGCCGGTCACATTCTGCATGAGGGTGGGAAAGTTCTGCTGAAAGTAAATCGACTGGTTGATCAGGCGATTGCGCTCGTCCAATTCTTCTTTCGCGTCGAGCACCTGCTGTTGCACGGCGGCGGCGAGAATTTGGTTGGTGTCCTGCTGCGAATGAATTTGCAGGAGTGTGGCCGAGTTGATTTTGCCGAGCAAAGCGTTCTGTGTCTGCTGGCCGGGGCTAGTGGAATAAGTATCCGATTCGAGGTTGGCCAGCTTCTGCTGGAAGGTCTGTGAGTCGGACCGGATGGTGCCCAGCGTGGAGAGCATATTGGTCACATTGGTCTGCCCGATCTCGGAGCTGGCGTACTGGTTCTGGACCGTGGCCTGGGTCGTCGAATCGAGCGCCGACAGGCTGCCGGAGGGATAACTCTGCAACGGAATCACAGCGCCGTTGTAAGCGGACATGGCGCGCGTGGGGTTCCCGAGATCGAGCGCGTTGATCCACGCCGAAGTGATACCGGAAGTGTTCGCCGCCGAGAGGCTGGGATTGGTGAGGTTGGTCCACATGGAGAAATCCGACTGGTAGCGCGCGGCGAGGTTCTGCGGCATCCGCGACATCTGGTATGCGAGGTTGTAGGCGGCGATGACCTGGGTCATGGTTTTGTAGGTGGAGGTGTAGATCTGTTCCGCGGTCTGGAGACCTTGCACATTCTGCTCGATCTGCTGAATGGCATGGGCGCTCTGAGTCGGATCGAAGACGATGCCCGATCCAAACTGCGCGCGCGCCGCAGGCGCAAGCGCGACAATGAGCGCGAGAATCGACACAAGTAGTTTGGTGGATTTCATGGCAGTTCCTTTCTGTGCGCGCCGAGCGTAAGCAACGGCGCGGTGGTTATGTAGCGATAAGGGGATGGCTTCTTCCGTGGCGAGGGAGAGGCGCAGCCAACCACGAGCACGAGAAGCGCGAGCGCAGCGATGCGCATCACATCACCCCTGGCATGTCGTGGTTTTCATATGCGGGCAGCAGCATGTCCTGGGTGAGATAAATCTTGATGCGGTGTCCTTCACGGATAGTGATGGTCGGAGGAATATTGATGAATTTATCGAGTACGTTCGCGCCAGAGGCGGAAAGGCTCGATGCCATGCCTTGGCGGTACATATCCGCGCCGTTCTGCTCGTAACCGGAGTCCGTGGTCGCTTCGGCTGCGCCGGAGATGATGCCAAGCGCAATCGACGCGCCAAAGATTTGGAGGTAATGGTTGTTGACCTTATCCTTGAGGCCGGTTTCCCCAACCTGATCGAGACCGCGGAACTGGTCAAGGTCGACGGAGTACCCGTCAGGCATAATCATGCGGTGGAAGGCGACGGCGAGGCGTTTCTGGCCGAAGCCGGAGACCTTCTGCGCATCGCCAAGAATGAACGTGCCTTCCGGGACGAGGACATGCTGGCGGTCCCGGCTGTAGAGGGGATTCGTCACCATCACTTTCACCGGTCCGGCGAACTCACCATCCAGACGGTTCACCAGCGTCGTGTCGATGGTGGTTCCCTCGAAGAGAACGTAAGGCTGGCCGTGCGCGGAGTTGACATTTACCTCCGGCGGACGCTTTGCATCCGCGTCAGGGTGCTGCAGAGCAGGAGCAGATGGAATAACAGCGTTATTCACGGCTACACTGTTCGCAGCGGGAGAGACGGTCGGCGCAGGTAATGAAGAGTCTGTAACGTTGTCATTGCCGGAGACAAGGTTCGACGCGAAGCGGGCTTTGAAAGCCAGAGCCTTTTCCGCATCGACAATTGGATCGTGGACCGGCACAGTAGGGGACGGCAACTGCGCAGCGGGAGCCGCACCACTCGCCTGAGCGGGGTTTGTCGTATCCGCAGCGCCTCCTTGAGATGCCACTGTGCCGGCCTTCTGCTGCTGACTCTGGCGCTGGTCGGCGCTGAGGTCCTGTTCCAGCTCCTGAATCTTTCGCTGGTTCATGTCTGTGGACACGGCCAGCGAGGGTTGCAAGACGTCTTTCTGCGCAGTCCTGGCGTGGTCCTTTGAGAACATCACCGCCATCAGGATCAACACGGCGAGTCCAGCAACGACGTATCCTTGTGCCTGTTTAGGTACAACGCCCTCAGGCCGCACGCGCTTATCGTGCAGGCTAGAGGCATTCTCGATGACCGAAGGGGCTGCCTGAATTTCAGCCGATGGCATTTCGGGGGCTTGTTTTTCCTCTCCCATCGCGCACCTACTGTCCTTTCCGCTGGAATTCCAGCCGGCGCTTGCCGATTTCGAGATAGCCCTTATCGATAACAGTGGGAAGAATGTAGGTGCCATCCTTCAACTGAAAGGTAATGAGGTCGGGCTTGCCGTCTTTCACCTCGTACACGGCGAACTTCTCCGCAGCCGACGACTTGATGTAAGTGAATTTGTCGTCGTGATAGATCGCCGAGACATCGAAGGGCTTGCCGTCATGGAAGATGTAATCGAACTTCAGCGCCGCGGTGGGATAGTTGGCGCGGAACTCTTCGACTGCCTGTACCGCATGACTCTGTGCGAGCCGCGCCTGCGCTTGCGCAGCGGCAACCTCGGAAGCTGATACCAGCTTGTCCGCGCCATTCGTGGCGGCGATGGAGGACGGGTCGCTCGGCTCGATGACCACTTTCAAGTCCGGCTCAGCAGTCTCGTCATCGTCCAACAGAAAGGAATAGACATTCCCTTTGTCGGTGATCAGGTTGAGGTCGCTGTGGATGCCAGCCTGTGCCGGATGCAGGAAACAGTAGTTACCGACCGCATCGATAATCCAGAAGTCTTTGTCGCCAGTAGCAACTTCCAGGATTTTCTCCGTGGGTGGCAACTGAATCAGCGTGGTGTAGCGCATCCTCGCACGAATGCTCACGATGTCGTTCGAGTGGTAGTGGACGATGCGGGCCGATTGCTGACCGTGCGCGACGGTCGCAATTAGGCCCAGCACCAACGGAAAAATAGGGGTACGGTTCATTTATTCACCTCATACGGTTTTTGGGTTGTGTAGGATCGGGGTAGTCGTGGACCAGCCGCAGTAGCCCTTGCTCTGCTCCGTAGCGGGCGAAGTAATCCTGCTTGCACATGTTGTCGCGGGAGTTGTTAGTGGCGATCCAGTACGTCATTGCATCGACTTCTAGCACCAGTTTTTTGGTTCCGCGCGGCTGCATCAGCAGCAGCTCGCGCTTGGGGATGAGCGATTCCAGTAGCTCAAGCTGCGTATCGTTCAACTGGAAAATATCGCGGTACAGCTTGCGGTCGATGTTGGGGTTGGCCAGGAAGATTTTCGTCGGACAGGACTCGTTTACGATGTGCAGCATGTCCGAGGCGGCCAGCTCCACTACGGACTGTGTAGCCAGGACCATGGCCGCATTTTTCTTACGCCAGGTTTTCTCTGCCCGAACGATCCAGTCCCGGATGGTATTGTTCTTGAGGAATATCCACGCCTCGTCGATGACAAAAACCTTGAATGTGGCCGTGTTCGCAGGCTTTTCGATCTCGGAAGACGCCCGCTGCAGGACATAGAAAAGCAGCGGTTCCAGCACATCCGGGTACTCGGACCAGCCATCGAAGTTAAAGGTTTGAAAGCGCGAGAAGGCAAGCGTGTCTTCCGCGTTGTCGAACAGATGACCGAACTGCCCCGCCTGCGTCCATCGATGCAGTCGCTCACCGAGAGGGCCAAGGATCGATGCGAAATTGGTCAGCGTCCGTATTTCGGCGGGCAGCTTGTACGCGCGCTCGATGGCGGCAAACAGCGCCTTCTCATCGTCCGGCGTCAGCTCGTACCGTCCACCGGACTCGATCAGCACACGCAGGAACAGATAGAGGAAATTCTGGTTCTCGTCGGTCGGTTCCAATGAAAATGGATTGATGGTGAAACCGGGATTTTTCAGTCCGACATTGAGATAGGTTCCACCGAAGACGCGGGTTAGCGCTTCATAGCTGCCGCCGAGGTCGAAGATGAAGGTGAGCGGATCGTATTTCTGCACGGACTGAAGCAGAAAACTAGTGGCGAAACTTTTGCCCGATCCCGTGGCCCCAAGCATGAGCGCATGGGCCACGTCGCCGCTGTGCATGTTCAGGTAGTAGGGCGTGCCGTGCGTTGATTCGAGAACGGCGAGGTACTCGCGTTCGAGATGTGGATTCCATCGGGAGCCGCTGTCAACGGTAAACAGGAACGACAGGTCGGCATAATTGGAATTGAGCGCCCACTGCTTGCGAAGATTGAACTGCTTATTGCCGGGTATCGTGGCGAAGAACGCATTGAGGAGGTTATAGCGCTCCTCATACACCAGCCCGTCATGCTGCGTGAAGAGTTTCTGAAATTCTGCAACAGCGTGCTCTACCTTCGCCCGGTCTTCGTGGTAGATCACGACAGACAGCGTGAACTCGCCGAAGTTCTTGCCCTCCATGCCGAGCGCGGTGAGCGCCGCGCCCAGCTCGGCGACGGCGGCCTCTTTTGAGTCATCGACCAGTTCATCCTTCGGTCCGGTGTTCTGGCGGTCCTGGAGGTTCGAGACGAAGCTGGTCTTCGAGTTGTGGTGATGACGGCGGCGGGAGGCGATCTCTTTCCGTGACTTTACGTTGTCGACCGGATGCCATTCTGTGACCACATGGAAGTTTGCGGGAATATCGAACAGTCCCTGCAACAGCAAGGGCCGTGTCTCCGAGGGAAGCTCCTTCAGGGTAAGAACACGGACGTAATCGTCATCCAGTCGCAGGTAGCCGCGATGCGCCTCCAGCTCCGAATCGCAGAGTTGCCAATCGAGATGGAGCGCGCTGTATAGGCGCGCGTTATGAACCTTTGAGGGGCGGAAATTCACGAGACGGCGCAGTATGCGAAACGTCTCTTCCGCCCCTGGCAGCTCGACCGTCATCAGGTCGTTCAACTGCCCACTCAAGCTCTGTGCCTTCTGCTGCAACCGCAGGCGGTCGCGCTCGATCTGTCTATAGATCAGCGTGCGTTCCTTATTACCCGAAAAAAGAGAGCGCAAGTCGCGCAACGACGAGCGCGGCTGCTTCGGCAGCCGCGACAGAGCGTGCAACAAGCCCGTCTTCTGATAGCTGCCGTCGATCATCACGATCCAGAAGATTTCTATGCTGTACAGGCGGTCCGCTTTGGACTGAAGGAACGCAGCGCGCTGCTCTACCGCGGCTCGGACCAATGGGTTCTCATACTCGGAGTGTGGAATCTCAGGACGGTTGCGTCTGAAGAGAATTTGATAGAGCCGTGTCCTGTCGTCGAGCGAGCGGAGCGCCGCTTCAAGGCGCTTCACCATGTAATCACGCCCGGCGTGGTCGAGACTCTCGTAGTCGATCCCGCCAATCCTCAGCATCGCGCCGAGGTCGCCCGATTTTGTGAGAAAAGCATTCTCGTCCCAAAATCCGTATAGGTTGATCTGCGCCGGGAATGAGCCTGCCTCTTTCCAGTCCTTCGTGATGTCGCTAATTCTGTGCATGACGGTTCCTGATAGTGATCAGCGTCGGCTCCCATTTCGTGGGGTCGTAACGTCTGCGAAATTTACTGGAGTTGAAAAGCACGCGAAGGATTTCGACATCGTGCTTAGTAGCGATGCGGGCGATGATGACGCCCACGATGAAAAGCACGATGCCTCCGACCAGCGAGTGCATCAGGGAGAAGACCGCGCCTCCGGTAATCAGCGCGACAAAGAACAATCGCCGTTCAGCGCCAAGAACGGTCAGCGGGCGGTTCATCGCTTTGTAAACTCTGTTCTGTCGAAAGCCGCCCTCTGCCACGTCAGCTCCTTTCTGCCCATCGAGTGTTTGGTTGTGGTTTCTCCTTTCGCTATGGATTAGCCGGGAAAGAGCCAGGCCATGAAGTTCACGGCTCCGACCGCCATGCCGATGCCAAAGACGATTCCGGCGAGCATCCGCTTGGACTGGCCTTCGCCATAGGCGAACATCAACCCGCCCACGACGATGGCAACCAGCGAAAGCCCGGTAGCAATCGAGCCGGTGAAGGCGGTCTTGAGTACGTTCACCGCGTTGTCCCACGGGTCGTTGCCTGTGGCTTGTGCATACACGGGCAGTGCCGCAAGAAAGAACAGCGAGGGTGTGAGCCACCTCCGCCAGTGTCTGCGCACCGTGAGAAAACACGGACGTTTCATTTGAGTGAGTGTGTTCATGTGCTCCTTTCGTTTGCGTAACGGTCGAGTGGCACTCCCCGTTGCAACGTCTGGAGCGAAGGTAAGACGGAAATGGGCGCATGCCCATTGCAGAATTCGCAGAGGGTGTGCGAGTTCTGCACATCCCCGTTGATGAGAGAAAACCCCAGTGAATATGCAGGTGGAAGCCCCCAACAAGTTTTGGCTACACGCGGGAGTCAATGTGGGAGGTGAGACGAGGAGAGAAGGCAACAGAGGGGAGATGCGGTGCAGGATGCACAGACCCATTCATTCCCACGTTGATCAGCAAAGAGCGTGCGGGACGGCGCGGGTCAAGGTTGCGAAGATCACAACTCAGAACAACTGTTCGCCTTGAGGCGTGCTGGCACGCACGTATCATGGATCGAACGTGGGAAGGAAGAATAGAACTTCCTTGCGGAAATCCTCTCTTCCACTCGGTTCATTCGACTCACTGCCTGCTGGAAGTAAGCATCGTCCATCTCTACGCCGAGATACTTGCGGCCTGAGAGTAACGCTGCCGCGCAGGAACTACCGCTGCCTGCGAAAGGATCGAGTACCAGATCGCCCGGCAACGAGAAGCTGCGAACCAGCGGAGCCAACGCAACTACTGGCTTCTGGGTCGGATGCAGCTTGTTGCCGCTGTAGGGCATATCCATTACATCGCCTAACGTCTGCTTCGGCAGTGGCGGTCTGCCTTTCGCCAGCAGGTATGCCTGCTCGTGCTGATAGCGAAGGAACCTGGTTTTCGATACGTAACTCTTGCGAAACACCAGATGTCCGACCGGCTGGAAACCCGCGTCTTTCCATGCGTCGAAAAACATATCGACTTTAGTCCAGCCATAGAAGCAAAGCATCAGTCGATTCTGTTTGAGGACTCGGTACGCTTCCGCCATCGCGGGCTTGAGCCAGTCGGCCTTCGCATCGTTCTGAATGGTGCGTCCATCGCGGTCGTGGTAGTTCACCAGATACGGTGGATCGGTGAGGATGAAATCGACGCTGTTCGCAGGTATCTGTCGCATGACTTCGGTGCAGTCGCCGTGAATGATGGCGTTGACTGAGAGTTTCGATTGGATTGAGTTCGTGTTCATGATGTCACTCCGCTTTGTGTGGTCTCCCGATGAGTCGGGGCACACTGCGCGAAGCGACGCGAGTGGGTCAGGCTTCCAAGGTCAAGGGACGCTTTTCGGGAGGGACCCGAAGAAAGTTTTCGTGTTCGTTATGAAAAGTTTGTTTGGCGAGGAACCGGGAAAGCAGAGGCCCGCAGCGCCGCCGGACGCCGGTGAAACCCCGAGCGCGTGCCCGATTCAGCGAAGACCACGATTTGTGAGTGCCTGAACGCGAATATGTCTAACAGCACACATCGAACATGATTCGACTACTCAGGCAGTCGATGTGCAGAACCTGCACACACCTGATGAATTCTGCAATGGCCTCCCCGGTCTACCGCGCCTATTTTGAGGATGTCAGAAGAGCGATAGGTAGTCCGCGAGGTTCCGAATATGCAGTCAGTTCAAAAATCGAGTGAAGGGTCAGCTTCTCCGTCCTTCGAGCCGCTGCTTGATTTGCGAGAAGCGGCAGCGATCCTGGGGATGCACTGGAAGACGCTGGAAGGGATGGCCCGCAATCGAAAAGTTCCGGCCCTGAAGGTCGGCAAGCGGTGGAGATTTCGGCTGAGTTCGTTGAATACATGGCTGGAAAACGAGTTAAACTCGACTACAACCAACCATGCTGCGCTGACTGGAGAGGAGCAACACCCTTGAAATTCACGCGGCAAAGATTTCAGCGAGGCACCCTGCGCAAGGTTGCGCGGGCCAACAATCAATGGGCCTGGGAATACCGTTACCAGGACCCCACAACCGGCAAACGAACCTCTATGTTCCTGAGCACAGAAAAGTTCCCCACGCAGGTCGCGGTTGAGCGGCATCTGGAGGCTTTCGTGCTCAAGCTCAACACGGAAAACCCAACCTTGGCGATTCTGGAGCCGACGTTCGCCGCCATTCTGGACCGTTTTATCGAGGAGGAAAAGATGCTGGAGATCAAGCAGCGCCGCCCCGGTGATCGGTGTGAGAGTGAAGGCGAACTGAGCTATTCGACAGTCGTTTCGTACCTGAGCGTCATCAAGCGGGTTCGGGAGAAGTGGGGGACCACCCGCATCACTCGAATGAAGCCGCTCGGGGTACAGGACTGGCTGAAGAATATGGAGGCCGCGCCCAAGACCAAAGGCCACTTCAAGGCAGTCATGCACCGTTTGTATGAGAAAGCCATGCTGTGGGAGTTGGTCGAGTGGCAGCGGAATCCGATGGAGCTGGTCGAGATCAAGGGCATCAGCAAGCGGAAGAAGAAGCCGATCGTGCTGACCGTCGAGCAGTATTACCTGCATCCTCGATCTGTTGCCGCAACCTTACCGCACGATGGTGATTGTGGCGCAGTGTACCGGCCTCCGGGCGGAAGAGGTTCTGGCGCTCGAATGGCAGGACATCGATTTCGAGAACCTGAGCATGAAGGTCGTCCGGGCGGTCGTTCACGGTCGGGTCAAGACGGTGAAGACCGAATACTCGGAGGACGAGCTTCCGCTCGATCCCGACTTCGCGGCCATTCTTCTGGACTGGAAGCGCGAGTGCGAGGAAAAGGTTCGAAATCGGAAGGAAAAACCCCATTGACGGGGTTGGACCTTGTCTTTACCAGCCCCGCGACCGGCAGGCACTTCCACACGGCTCCGTCCAGCAGGACTATATTCGTCCGGCTGGGTGCTGTCTGGTGGAGTGCCCGAAGTGCGGCGCCGGCGGCCGGCGTCTGGTGCTGGCCGGACAGTCCGACTCCGAACGGCAGGTCGTCTGCCGATCCATGAGGAGCGCTGGGAAGCAGCCGGGAAGTATGGACGGCGTGGGGTGGCACACCTTCC
>CAWIZS010000007.1:0-5420 GCA_963840655.1 uncultured Acidobacteriota bacterium
TGGGCGAAATGCCTTCTCCCAAGTTCAAGAAAGGCTTTGTCCACGGATGGTTTCCGCTTGTGTCCCTTCGACTTGCGCCTGACAGATGGCAAGGGTGACGCCCTCCTCAACCCTTTCGCCTCCGTATTCTGAGCATTTTTCTGGCGTGGTCAAGTGCTTTGCTAAATCGAGCCTCTGCCGCATGGCTTGAAATGTCAAATTGTTTCCCGATTTCTTTCCAGGTGAAACCCTCCAGGCGACGGACGACGACCTCTCGCGACTTCCTGTTACAGGTGTCCATCACTTCGTTGAGAAGCACGGCGGTTTCCACTTGGGCGTCTTCAGTGAAGGGAATGCGGGCTTCGACAGATTCCTTCAGAGATTCCTCAAGACTCTTCTCTTTGTACTTGGCGTCATCCACTATACGGATGAATGTACGAAACAAATATGCTGCGACGTTTCGTACAGCGGGTGCACCAGAAGCCTTCTTCTCCTCGATTGCGGCAGACACGGAGGCTGCTGCTTCCTCAAAGTAATTCATAGCCAGGGCGGGATCACCGATCAGGTTTTGGGCGTACGCGAGGGCGCGCGGGCCAATTTCCATCGAGACAGACAACACCGCAGGAGCGATTTGCCTGCCAAAGCGGTCAACCGAGTTCAACAGGAACGGGGGACCGGGCTTCGTTTCTCGGCTTGGGCGCATGGGGACCCATCTCTTTGTCGCCGCAAATATGTTGATTTGGATGTTGGGAGATGGCGTGGGGTTTGTTGTACGTCCACGTAATTGTTCTAATACCTGTAGTACTTTCGTACCACCTTCGTACCAGCGCTATTGTTGCTGATTTCGCCTGACCTTTGAGTCGGCGACCTCGCCGCACAAATTGAGAAGGCCCGACGATTTTCCATAATGCGAAAGCATCAAGCAGACCGGCTCGCAGTGTAGAGCGGGTCGCCCGATTCCTCATGGTCCCCAGACCGAAACGAACTGCCTAGTTCTCTGTACTGGTCGGAGGCACAATCATCGCAACAATCTTCCCCCGAGATTCAATCCTCACGCACTGCTTACCAAATCGCACCCTCGACAAATACTCGGACATACGGTTTCGAAATTGTCCGGGGGTTATCGATTTGTGTTGATATTGGGGACGAGGATAACGGCGATTACCGTCCTTACCTGGAGCAACCTCTATGGCTGAGATGAGCCGCGCTAAGGATTGCTCGCGCTTTTGAACCGTGAATGATGCGCCACCCCAGCGGACCATTCCCAAATAATCAGCCAAGTTGCGGTACAGCTCGCTGGGTGTGACCTTGTCATCCCTCTTCATGGAACCTCCAATGCAACGTTACGTCTAAAGCGACGTAAAGATAATACACCCAAAAGACATGCGCTTCAATAGCAACTCGGGAGAGGCGCGTTTGGAGTTTTACGCTCCGGGGGTGGCAATCTGGAAGCGGCGAAGAGAGGAAGGTCGGCCCAATCGTCGGGAGGCCGGGGGATCACTCGAATCAGGATGTATAGTGACTTAAAGGAGAGGGACAGAATGAGCGACACGGTGTCGTTGGACAAAGACCAGCTCCGACTATTGATTGCCCTTCAATACCTGAATGCGAGCGAGTGGATTTTTGAAGGACTGAAGCAACAGCACGAGAAGAACGTCTTCCATTTTGCCATCACGCTCCGCAGCTTTATCGAGTACACGCGACGCGGAATGTGGTTCCTGTGTTGGGCTAACACGGAAAAGCTGAAAGAGGCGATGAACCTCACGTTTGAGAGTCCTGGTAGTCCAGGAATAGCGACTATGGACGAGATGATTAACGAGGCACTAGGTAAGGGTAGGGTCTCGCATCTTATGGCCGTCTCGCCCGGAATAAACGAACCATTCCTTGATTGCCTGCACGCTCTCACGCATGGCAATCCGATCTCGGTACGAATGATCTCGTTCGGCTTGGGGAAAATATTTAACGTAAAAATGTTGCTGGTTCGGGCCGAGGTGGATTTTGGGGTCTTTAGAATTATGCTCTATAGGCGAATGCTGGGCGAGAAGCAGAGCGATATATGGAAAATGCTCAGTACCATTCATGATCGCCCGCTCGATGTTGCAACCAACGTGAAGATCGCGGCTCACTTACTCAAGCAGTCGGGCAAAGCAGACAAAGTGTTTGCGAGAAAGGATAAGAAGGGTCACCAGTTGCAATAGCTCGTCCCAGCCGACAGCGCAACGGCTTTCGTCAGGGTTTACGCCACTGGTCAGGTTTACCCTTAGACGTGGTCCGTACACGCTCCACATGGATTGCCGCGCCAGGCTCAAGTTCGCGTGCTGTGTCTATGGCTTCGGCCTGAGTGTCCTCCACGCCGCTCGCTTTCTTCGAACCCGGTCGCCGGACTGCGTAATCGCCCTCGGGCCGACGTTCAACATACAATTCTTTCGGTTCTTTCTGCGACATAAGTATCCTCCGATACCATCATACGTCTAGCAGGTGCTGTGGTATGTCTAGGATGAGAGGATACGCCCATGACTCCAGCCTGCTATTGGATTCTGAACCACGCAGACCGCATCTTATCTTTCATCGCGATTGTGATTGCAGTCGTCGCCATGTTGGACGTGCGGCATCTTTTCCGTACGACAGAGGAAAGAGCTCGTACGGCTATCCTGCGGGAACTGAACAATTATGGAGCCTCAATGTCCGCATTCTATCGAGCGTGCCAGTATATAGATTTTCATCCAGGCGAACTTGACAGGGAGAGCGCCGCGCTACTGTTCGCGACATTTCGTATTCAGCAACTTCTCGCTCCCAATGCCAATAAGGAAGAACTTTCAGCGCGTCAGAAGGCCACTCGAAAAGACGTGGATGACGCGGCTCGGGGATACATGGAAATGCTCGTTAATTCAGGAATTGGAAGATTGAAGGCTGGATACACACTTCCAACTGTCAAATAGGCACGAACTCTGCCGTGTCAGTGACCTTCAGCCAGTTTGTCGTGGATATATCGCGAGCCTATCAAGGAGTGTCGAGTCCTCTCACTACCCATCCCTCGTTTGTGAGCGTCACAGCTTGATTGAGCGTTGTTCTTGTTGCGCCGTCAATGGTCGAAACAACTCCGGGAAAAACTCGTTGAATGTCCGGGTTCTTTGCCCACTCCGCGAGGTTGTCGATCTTATACGTGTAGAAAACTGACGCTTCTTTGGAGTCGCCGACGGTCGTAGGCCCTTCCCACTTGACGATTTTGTCCAATGCTTGTCGTCCGTAGCAGAGGTCGCCCTGGACCTGTTTGTTTCCGGCTAAAGCGAGGCGGTCTCTCTCCCGGAAGAATGTCTTGCCGCTGTCGGTCAGCTCGTATCGAAGAACCTTTGTCTTCACGGGGCGGCTGCTGAGCGGCGGCGTGTACTCTGTTTCCGTCTCGCGAGAGCGCACCAATCCGGCCTTTTCGAGAGCGGCCATTTCCGCTGCTCTACCCATACCGCTTCGGCGCTCAGCTTCATTGAGATCGACCGGCCACGTGGTAGGAATGCCGAGGCAGATCTGGCCCCTCTTGGCCAGATAGGAGTTCAGCGCTTCCGAGAAGTTCTTTTCGTTCGCGTCTTTCTTGCTTGCACAACTTACTAGCAACAAGACGCTGGAAAGCGTCAACCAAGGGAGACTCTTTTTCATGGGTCACCCCCTTGGTATCAGTAGATGTTTGGAGGCGCTAGAGCGTTGCTATCGCTCACACCTTCCCGGAGGTGCGAACCTCGGGTGAGTTCGCAGAAAGTGGTAATTGCTATGAATGCTACTTTTCACTCGTACGTTGAATAACCTTGATCTCGAATACTGTGGGCCACTGCTTCCCGGTGACGAAGAGTCGGTCATGCTGTGGATCGTATGCGATTCCATTGAGAACCGATTCGGCATCGATCCTCTGATTGGAAGGCAGCAAGCCTGTCAGGTCGATCCAATCGATCACATGTCCATCCTGTGGCGAAATCCGCGCGATCATGTCCGAGTGCCAGACATTCGCGTAAATCTCTCCTTTGATGAACTCAAGCTCATTGAGCTGGTCGATAATCTTGCTCCCGTCCTTCACGAGGATGTGGTGGGTTTCCCGAAAGGTATCGGGATCGCGAAACCGTAGCGTAGCGGTACCATCGCTGGTGATGATCTCCTTCGTCGTGCGAGTCATGCCCCAGCCCTCACCTGCGTATGTGAACTGCTTCACCAGTTGCAGGCTGAAGCGGTCGTAGACGAAGCAGACATGCGACTTCCAGGTCCACTCGTAGATGTTCGGACCCCAGGCGACGATCCCCTCGCCGAAATATTGGGGCGGAAGATCGCGATGCTGGAGTATCTTGCCAGTTTTCGGATCGCTGGCTATTACTGCGGAGCGCCCATTGATGCCGGTGCCCTCGTAAAACATCCCATCTAAGTAGAAGAACCCTTCTGTGTAGTGGTCAGTCGAGTGTGGGTACCTTGCCACGACCTTGTAGCCGAAAATTGGGGCGGCGTGCGCATAGCCTCCACTGACCAGCGAGATAATCAGTGTGAGGCTCAGAGAAAGATTGCGAAGGTGTGGGATCGGAGCGGGCATCGTGTTCCAAACTAGTGTAATCCGGGAAATCGAAGAGCGCTTGATGAGATTGCGCGCACTCAAGAGTCTCGACACCAAGAGTTCACCACAGGTCTAGTGGGGGGACCATTTCCTCAAAAGTGCATGCGTGTTCGCTCAGTCTGGCCTCTTGACTCGCTGTGGCCTCGTAAGTCCCGTTGAATTTCAAACTGACGCGCTACCCGAACCTCGGCACCTTGCAAATCAATCGCGAAAGAAGGAGATGTCTTTACCGTAGATTTTCGCCAACTGCTGAAGCTCGACGAAATCGACTCTTCGTTCTCCGAGTTCGCATTTCGACAGAAAGGAATGTGCTTTGCCCAGCCGTTTAGCGACTTCAACCTGTGTCAGACCGGCATCGCGACGCGCCTGGACCAAGCGGGCGAGGAATCTCTTATATGCCTTGTGGTAGCCCTTATCGTTGACATTCACACTCGCATGTATATTCAATTCTTGACAGATTCCCCAAAATAGGGAATCCTATAATTCCCGAAGATAGGGAATAGGTTATTGTCATGAGCACTAAAACTCCTCTCGATACTGGGAACGGCTCGGACGGTGACGGACGCTTCAGGGTTCGTTGCGAGGCGGGCAACGAGAACCGCTTCTGCGTGACTACCGAGTCGTTGACCGTGACTGTAGGGCAGCGGGTTCTGAGGGAGGGTGCCCTGGAGATGTGGGACTCCGTGAGCATTTATGCCACAGAGGATCAAGAGGGCAACCTGGTCGTTGAGGTTCTCGTCTTCAACCCTGATTGGGACGAGCCGCTTCGGATAGCTTGTATCCGCTCCCGCCCCCAAGATGCGACGTGCCTTACGGCGGTGGGCTGCTGTTTGGATCACGTAACCCCATAAAGGAA
>CAWIZS010000008.1:0-36003 GCA_963840655.1 uncultured Acidobacteriota bacterium
TCGCGCCGCGCCTGGACGTTGCCTTCGCGGTCGCCGAGCTTCGTGATCAGGGCGACAATCTCGGCGGTCTGCACCGCCCGGACGAGCGGACTGGTGAGGACCTCGAGCGGTTGTTCGTCGAGCTCGAGCAGGAGCTTGGCGACCCCTCGCACCCGGTCCCGCCCGGACGCGGTGAGCGAGCGATCGCTGTCCATGCTGCTGTCAGCGTGATCTTCAGCAGGGCCATGACGCATCAGGTAGAGCTTCAAGGCGCACCCATCCTGCTTGTTATTTGGATCGGTTCGCCGCGTTCGGCAACAGACTCGGACGCCTTGGCCCCCCCGCGCGATGCTCAGTTCGCGCGGCCTGGAGCCAAGGCCCGGTCAGGCTCGGTCAGGCGCCTTGGCCCCCCCTCAGTTCGCGGGCTTGGTGCGCAGCCCGGATCGCTTGAGCGGCTTCTCTTCAGCCGATCCGTGGACGCGCCGTTCTGCGGGATCGCTGTCGTCACGCCGGCGCCCCGCTTGATCTCGTGCTTGGCGAGGATCAGGGCTTCGACCTTGTCGAGCGCCTCGGGATGCTGCTCGAAGTACGACGGCTGCCGCGCCGCGGCCGAAAAATTGCCGAATCCGGCGGAGAATGCGTCCGGCGATACGCATCTGCGCAGCACCAGCGAGGTCACCGGTTACCGCATCCATGCGCACGGATTGGCGAGATTGGGCACCTGGAGGATTTTCTGTTCGACGATGAGAGCTGGAAAATCCGGTGCGGCAGTAAACGCATTTGTAATTGCAGCGGTCCGTGACAGACACGCGCAAGTCAGTGATGGCGCGCCCATACTTGTCCCGCAGCCGCGGCGACTCGGCTATCGGAGCGAAGGGCGGGTTGGGTGCAATGGCTGCCATAAAACCTATACTCAAGCTGTGAGCAGCGTCGACGCCGGGGGGTTCCTCGGCTGCAGGACGTCTGTATAGACGGCCTCGAGATTCAGATGGAACTTAAGTCTTCGGTGCCGTGGCGTTACGCGCGATTGCGTTCGTAATTTCCAGGAACATCATGCGCAGCTCGAACAATGCACTTTCTAGCAACCGCTGCTCATCCGCTGTCAGATTGCCCTTTGTCTTTTCCTGCAGCACGCCGAGCAGATCGATGGTCTGGCGCGCGCCCATCAGATCGACGCGGGGCTTTTCTCCGGGACGCGTACCCGCTCCCAGGCCCATCATGGCCGTCATATACATCGACTGCACAAGATGGTCGAAGGAAACCGGCCCCACGTACGCGGAATCCGGCGTTTTGGAACGCAGCAATTCGTCAAGCTGTTGCGCAGTCTCGTTGTAGGCCGCGTGGGAGTCTGCTGTTTCCTGCGCGGTGGGGCCTTCCGGCATCGCTTCTTCCGATACTTCCGTACGGGCCGGCCCGTTCTTGGCGGAGGAGTCGGCGGTCGCGCCGGCGTCAGCCTGACTGGCAGACGTGGTCCGGGAGCCTGAGGCGGCCGGCGGCTGCGCCTGCTGGCCCGGCGGCGCGGCGTTAGCAGGCGGGCTTTGCTTCCGCCGGTGCTCCGCTTCGCGGAGATCGGCTTCCTGCTGGGCCGCGGCCTCAGGACGAATCTCGCCATCCATGGAAATTTTTCGACGATCGGTGAATGTAACCTGCGGTTCCTTATCGGGCATAGAATCGGGCATAGACTTTCGCTTTCATTGTTTGTAGGTCGAACGCGCTGAAACGCATCTACCTTAAGGCTGGACTGACGCGCGGGCGAAGTCAAATGGCAGCGCGCAGGCCGTCGCCGGGATTCCCTCAGCGGTCAAAGGTGCTTTACGATCCAATGCTTCCCTGCGGATACGTCCCAGTCCGACGATCCGTTCGCCGGCTGCTGGAATTGTCACGCGGGCGACACTGGTCAATTCGCCCACCGGCTGCTCGTCCGCCATGAGCGCGGTCTTCGCCGGCACTTCGGCTTCGAGAAGAAAGCCGGTGAAGGTGCGGTGTACCAGGCCGCGAGAGCGGATGCGTTCGACAATCTCCTGCCCGAGATAGCAGCCCTTGGCGAAGTGCAGGGCACGCATTTGATTCGTTTCCTGAGGCAGGTCGCGGCTGCTGATGTCGACTCCGTATGCCAGAGTTCCTTCGAGGATTCGCAACTGCTCAACCGCTGCTGCGCCGCAGGGAACGGCATCGGCGGTAAGGAGGGCGTTCCACAGATCGAAGGCGCGCTCGGACGTTATCCATATCTCAAACCGCGGTGCCAGCGGTGCGTGAGCAGTTCCGACCACGACGGGGGCATTCTGCCAGGAAATTTCGGCAAGATGCATCGGCGAAGTTGCGTCGAGTGGCAGACTGGCCGCGGCAAGCTTTTCTGCGGCACGCGGTCCGGCGATTCCAATTACGGTCCATCGTTCCTCGGGTTCGAGCGTTACGTCATCCATGATGATGTAGTGATCGAGAAATGCGCGGAGCGGCTCGGCCTGATAGCGGTCGGTTTCGAGCCAAAGCGAATCGCTGCGCCGGTAGATGTCGAGATCCCCCTGAATGCGTCCCTGGGCGTTCAACACGAAGGCATAGCAGCCGGCGTTTTCCGCCAGATCCGTGATCGAGTTGGTGACCATTCCATTGAGCCAGCGAACACGATCTTCGCCGCCGCAGCGAAGAAAACTTCGCCAGCCCAGATCGAAGACACCTGCGCCTGTGAGCAGCGCGGCAAGCTCTTCGGCGGCGCCGGAAAATTTTTCGACGGTCTGCGCTCCGCGATAATCCACCAGCGGAAAGGAACGAGATGCGGTGAGAGCGGCTGCAAGAGGTGTCGCAGGCGATGCGCTTGACAAGTCCGGGAATTTTTCTTCGAGGATCGGTGCGTCGCTCATAGCTGGAGGGTGTGCGTCTTTCCACCCGACGGTACACTCTAAATTATAGATGCGATGGGGAAGTAAGCCCGTGTTTTTGGCATCGGCTGGCAACGTGGATGAGGTTGCATGAAGAATGAAAATTCGCCTTTGACGGAAAGATTTTTCTCGCGCCGTTTCCGTTGGGGACCATTGTCCCGCGTCACGCTGTCACGCACATCGTGCGCCATCGCAAGATTGCTTCGAGGGCCGATCGCAGGCGTCGCTCTCCGCTTTCGGCCTGATTCTGTGTCCGCTGCGCGCCCAGGCGACGGGCGGCCGACGCCCTCCGCTCCCTCTTCCGGTTCCACGGCGACCCAGTCCACGCACATTGCGCCGGAGCAGGCGCAACAGCTCTTTCAATCCGTCGATGCGATTTTGCAATTTGACAGCAAGGATACGGGCCTGCCGATTCTGCATCCGGTGAAGCGCCGGTTGATTACGCGCGATGAAGTCGAGCATTATCTGACGCAGCAACTACGGAACGATCGCGATGCGAAGAGGCTCCAGCGCAGTGAGCTGGTGCTGAAGAAGTTCGGCCTGCTGGACCGCGATTTCCAACTTGCAGCCGTTTCTGATCCGGCTGCTGCGCGAGCAGATTGCCGGATATTACGACGACAAGACAAAAACCGTGAATCTGCTGGATTGGATTCCGCCCGATGAGCAGAAACCGGTGCTGGCGCATGAGCTGACGCATGCGCTGCAAGACCAGCATGTTCATCTCGAAAAATGGGACCAGCTCAGCGATCTTACGGTCGCGAAGAATGTCAAAGAAGACAACCAGCATATTGCGAACGATGAGGGAGATACGGTGCGCGATGCCATCATCGAAGGCCAGGCGATGGCCACGTTCATCGATTACACGCTGGCCCCAACGGGAAAAAACCTGCTGACGGCGCCGGGACTCGCCGACCGGATGAATCAGGCGATGAGCGACAACTCCGACTCGCCGACGCTGGCGACCGCTCCGCTGGTGTTGCAGAAGTCGCTGCTGTTCCCGTATGTGGATGGGCTGGACTTTGTGCGGGCCGTATTCGTGGCCAAGGGCAAGCCAGCCGCGTTTACAGGCATGCTCGACCATCCGCCGTCGTCAACATACGAGATTATGACGCCGAAGGTTTATCTCAATCACGGGCCGGTGCCGCTGCTGCGCATGCCGGACATTCATTCGCTGATCGACGCGCAGTATCGGCCCTATGACGTGGGCGTGATGGGGGAGTTCGACGTTCAGGTGATGGCGGAGCTTTTCGGCGGCGCGGGTATGTCCGTGGCCCTGACGCCGATGTGGCGCGGCGGCATTTATTACACGGTACAAAGCAAAACGGCGACCACGGCTGCCGCAAAGGATTCGCTGAAGTCGCTGGCGCTGCTCTATCTGTCGCGCTGGGCTACACCGGAGGCAGCGCAGGCCTTTGCGACGGTGTACGCGGGAGAAATTCCGCGCAAATACGAACATGCAGTCGCCCAGCCGCGCGACGAAGGTGATGCCGACGACAGTGTGCCGAGTCAGGTGTGGAATACGGCGGATGGGCCGGTACTGATCGCGGTTTCGGGGCGAACGGTTTTCATCAGCGAAAGCTTCCCCATCAATCTGGCGCGCAAGCTGGAGTTCGTGATGATGGGGAGCATCCCGAACAGCGCGGGAAGCGTGGAAGTCCGACTGGAGCCGAATGGGTTACCGCACGCTGCGCCGTCGGCAACGGCGCAGCCGTGGGCTATGCCGCACCGCGATCTGACGAGCGGACTGCGCGGTGCGCTGCTCGCGGCAGGGATTCCGCGTGTCGCGTCGAAATCCGCTGAGATGGCGGCCAAGTCGCACGCTGCCACTGGCCGGATTTGCGGCGCAGGCGCGCTAAGAACTCCGGTATACTAGGCGTTTTGCGGGCGGAGGCGTTTTTGCTCGCCCGTCCCGCATGGGATTCGAGGAGCACACGAGAATATGTTTCGCGCGGAAATTGGCATCATCGGCGGCAGCGGCTTGTATCACATGCCGGGATTGACGAACGTGCGGGAAGAGCAGATCAGCACGCCGTTCGGCGATCCTTCCGACTGGCTCACGTTTGGCGACCTGGCGGGGCGCAAAGTTGCGTTCCTGGCACGGCATGGTCGCGGCCATCATATCCTGCCGTCCGACATCAACTTTCGCGCAAACATTTACGCGATGAAGCAGATGGGCGTCAGCGCGATCCTTTCGATTTCCGCCGTGGGATCGCTGAAAGAGAAGCATCGTCCGGGAATGTTCGTTGTGCCCGACCAGTTTATCGACCGCACGTATGCGCGCCGCAGCACTTTTTTCGGCCCGGATATTGTGGCGCATGTTTCGATGGCCGACCCTGTCTGTCCCGAGGTCGGCGCTGCGATGGTAGCCGGTTGCGGCAGCAGCGGCGTGGAGGCGAAGCCCGGCGGGACGTACGTCTGCATGGAGGGTCCGCAGTTTTCCACCAAGGCGGAATCGAACCTGTATCGTTCCTGGGGCGCGGACGTAATTGGGATGACGAACCTGCAGGAAGCGAAGCTGGCGCGGGAAGCGGAGATTTGCTACGGCACGCTGGCGATGGTGACAGACTACGATTGCTGGCATCCCGGTCACGGCTCGGTGACCACGGACCAGATCGTCGCGGTGCTGACCCAGAACAATGCGTCCGCTTTGAAGGTGCTGACCGCCGCGGTTGCGGCATTGCCGTCGCGGCGAAATTGTCATTGCCAATCCGCATTGAAGGATGCCATTCTTACGCGGCCTTCGATGATTTCCGTGGGCACGCGTCAGAAGCTTCGGCTGCTGCTGGATAAATATTTGCAGGGCGGCGAATAGGTCGACCGCATCTCAGCTAAATCAGAAAGCTAAAAAGGGAAGCTTTTCACCATGTCCATTCTCGTTGTTGGCTCCGTGGCATTCGATAGTATTCGCACTCCCAGCGGCTCCGTAGACCGCTGCCTGGGCGGGGCCGCCACGCACTTTGCGCTTGCTGCCAGTTTTTTTACCGAGGTGCGCGTCATTGGCGTCGTGGGCGACGACTTTACGCCGGAGCACGAAGCGGTGCTGCGTGCCCGCGGCATCGACACACGAGGAATTGAGCACACTGCGGGCAAGTGCTTCCATTGGACTGGAGAATACCGAGAGAACCTGAACGAAGCGCACACGCTGGGCACGGATTTGAATGTCTTCGAGCGCTTTCAGCCGAAGATTCCCGAGGCCTACCGCGACAGCGAATTCCTATTTCTGGCGAATATCGATCCCGCGCTGCAATATCAAGTTCGGCAGCAGATGCCGCGGGTGCGGCTGGTTTGCGGAGATACGATGAATTATTGGATCACAGGCCATCGCGAAAACCTGGCGCGTGTGCTGCGGGGTTTGGATGTTCTGCTGATTAACGATGGCGAAGCCAAGTTGCTGGCGAACGAAGCAAACCTGGTGCGGGCGGCCGAGCGCATCATGGACATGGGACCGAAGACGCTGATCGTCAAGCATGGAGAATATGGAGCGACCGCATTCTTCGGCGACCACTCTTTTCCGCAGCGTATTCGCAATCGATTTTTCCGTGCGCCGGCATTGCCGATGGCCGAAGTCGTCGATCCCACGGGCGCCGGCGATTCCTTTGCCGGAGGATTTTTCGGGTATCTCGCATCGCAGCCGGAGATCGACGCCGCTGCCTTTCGGCGCGCCATGTTTTATGGCGGAGTGATGGGATCGTTTGCTGTCGAGCGCTTTGGCACGGAGCGGATGCAGCAGCTTACGCGGGAAGAAATCGACCAGCGTTTCCAGAGCTTCCGGGAACTTTCCCATCTCGATGTCGAATAAGTTGAGCACGCGATCGAACCGGAATACCGGTTATGCGGCGGCTGCGAACCCGCTTCGCGAAGAAACCAAACTGGTAATGACGGCAGCTGTTCTACTGGCTATGGCGTCGCTGGTTTACTGCGGCCGGCGCGGTTTTCTGCTGCTGTATGGAGATGCGGTTGCGCATCTGAACATTGCGCGCCGCGTATTCGACTCGCTCGATCCCGGACTTCTTCAACTCGGCTCGGTGTGGCTGCCTCTGCCGCATCTGTTGTTGCTGCCGTTCGTGCTGAATACCCAATTGTGGCAAAGCGGGGTGGCCGGCGCGATTCCTTCAATGGCCAGCTACGTTCTGGCGTGCGCGGGAATTTATCGACTCGCGCGGCGCTGGATGCGGCCTTCGGTCTCGGTGCTGGTCTTTCTCGCGTTCGCTTTGAATCCGGGCCTGCTCTACATGTCCGTCACGGCAATGACGGAGCCTTTGTATCTGGCGCTGATGATCTGGGCGGTCGTCCACTTGACGGCCTTCGAGTCGGCGGTCCGGCGCGACGAGAACCGGTTTGCGCGCGCGGCGCTATGGAAACTGACCCTGGTTCTGATCGCCGCGGTTTTCACTCGGTATGACGGATGGATTCTAGGAACGCTGGCATGGATATTGGCGGCGTACTGGACGCTGCGGCACCGGTGGTGGAGAACGCCGCAGAATGCGCGGGTCTTTATCATCTGCACGCTGTTGCTGGCAGCGGCCCCGCTGGCATGGCTGGGATACAACTGGCGATTCTATAGCGATCCGCTGGATTTTCTGCGCGGTCCATATTCCGCCAGGGCGATCGCGGAGCGCACCACAAAGCCGGGATCAACGCCGTATCCGGGCTGGCACCATCTGTGGTGGGCGCTGTTCTACTATGTGAAATCGGCGAAAATGGGGGCGGCGCCGTTGCGTTGCGGACGATGGTTGTTGTTGATCGCCGCAGCCGGAACGGCATATGCGCTGGTCCGCTACCGAAGCCGCCTTGTTCCTGCCGTGCTGCTGTTCTGGATGGCGATTCCGTTCTACACCTATGCAGTCGCTTACGGTTCCACTCCGATTTTTTTGCCGGTCTGGTTTCCGCACTCCTTTTACAACACACGCTATGGAATGGAATTGCTGCCGGCCTTCGCGTTGTTTCCCGCATTTGCGGTCATGGCGTGCGTTCGGAAGCGGCCGCAATGGAGCCGCGCCATCGTGGGATTTTCCGTGGTGCTGATTTTGGCCAGCGATGCGTTTATGGTGCACGCAACGCCGCTGGTTTTGCAGGAGGCAAAAGTCAACTCCACGACGCGGATTGCATTTGAGCGGGCGCTGGCGGAGAAACTAGTTCTTCTACCACCGCAGGCTACAGTGCTGATGTATACGTCGGCGCATGTAGGAGCGCTCGAGCAGATCGGGTTTCCATTGCGGCGCACCATCAATGAAGGCGACTACTACCAATGGCAGGCGGGTCTGCGCGATCCGGCGGCAGCTGCGGACTTTATTGTCGCGATGGATGGCGATCCGGTGACGGCGGCGGTTCACAGCCATCCGCAGAACCTTCAGCTTCAGTTTGTCATCTGTACAACTGGGCAGCCGTGCGCACGGATTTACCAGTCGACGGAAACCAAGCCTGCGAGTTGATGACGACAAGAAAGGGCGGTGAGGCGAATGTCCTCACCGCTCTTTCGTTTATCCGTAAGAATCGCGAAGTTCAGCGCCTACTCGTGGAATGAAACCAGCGACATCGGCTGCGTCAAACCGAAGACGACTTCGGAGTTCTTTGGCAGGATAGCCTGGTGATTTTCGAACAGCCAGTGCGCGCCCACATAACCCGCCGCGGCGCCGCCCGCCGCCCATGCCGCGGGGCCCCCGGCAATCATAAAACCCGCTGCCGCCGCACCGCCGCCAAACAATCCGGCTTCCGCGATCGTACGCTTGCCGTGATCGACGCTGACCACATTGCCTTCCGCATCCGGTTTGACCTTGCTGTAATTTCCCATGTCGTAGACTTCCGCGTGCAGGAAGTAGCGCGTGCCGTCGGGCAGGTTGACTTCATCCGGGCGCAAGCGAATGGAAGCGCCTCCGGTGATGCGCCGGCCGGAGGTCACCGAGGTTACGCGTCCGGTCACGATCGAGCCGACGGGGATGACAACGCGTCCGTTTTTCATCACCGGCTGAACGACCCGGGCGCTGAAAATTGCACCCGGCTGGGTTGTCGCGGTGGACAGCTGTTGGTTCAACGAAACGGTTAGCGCGGTCCCTTCAGGCAGTTGATTCGGACCGGAAGGCACGCTGGTCACGATGTCGGCGTCCGCGCTATTGCTGGCGGCATTGTAATTGGAAGCTGCCGGTCTGCTGACCAGGCCCGGATGCTGCACGTAATCCCGATCGTCGGGAGAGGTGGGCATGGTCTCCATGTGCGCCTTCGGCTGACTGACGGTCAGGCCTGAGTTATCTGAGGGCGCCGCAGAGTTTGTTGAGCCGAGATCGTTAGTGACAATGGCATCGTTCGGCGGATGGGAAACGCCTGTATAGGGGCTTGGTTTCGCGCTTTGCGCGAATGCGGTTGCCGCGATCATCAGCGCGGCCACTCCTGTAGCAGCTATGAACTTCATCGTACGCACCTCTTGTGATTCACCGTTGATTCGCTTCGTTCCGCTTGACCCTTGCAGGAAACGCCCCAACCTATTTGGACGCAATCCAGCATCTTTCGGCCGACTCCCCTCCAACAGGAAACCGTTTCCGCCGGAAAAAGTTTCTTTTCATGCGGTAAGGAAATTCGGTATTTGTCAGCCTGAATCCCTGTTGCGCTGCTTTTTCAGTTTAGCGAAGCCACTTCGGGGTGTGTACTTTTAAGTAAAGTTGGGTATCCGCATAGTTATCGCTCCGACGCGTCGCCCGTCGCGCGTGAGTCGCTTCGCGGTGTCTGGCTTTGCGGATCGACCGAAAGAAAAACGCGGCGCAGCGCTTTGTTACAATCGACCGTAGATGGGCAGCGCGGAAGCAAAAGCCTGCGGGCGCATTGTGCCACGTTGCCGTCGCACGGGAAGTTGCGGCAGCAGATTTTTGCATAGGCCCGCGCGAATCTCTCCAGCCGAAACTCAGCAACGAAAGAGCCGCCGAACGTCATGCCGGAATATGTTCATCAGATTCAGGCGATTGGTGGAAACGCAATTCCAGTAAACCGACGTCCCCGACTGATCGACAGGCTTCAACACAAAATAATGAGGAGCGACATGACCGAAATTGCGTCCATCCGCGCGCGCGAAATTTTGGATTCTCGCGGCAACCCCACCGTCGAGGCAGACGTGATCTTAGAGAGCGGAGCGATCGGGCGAGCGGCGGTGCCGAGCGGCGCCTCGACCGGCAAGCATGAGGCGGTGGAGCTGCGGGATGGCGACCAGGAGCATTATCTCGGTAAGGGCGTTTTGCAGGCGGTTGAGAATGTCGAAAGTGTCATCGCACCGGAACTTGCGGGCATGGACGCGAGCAATCAGCGACTGATCGATCAGACGCTGATCGCGCTGGATGGAACGCCGAACAAGAGCCGTCTCGGCGCAAACGCAATTCTTGCAGTCTCGATGGCTTCGGCGCGCGCGGTTGCCAACGATCTGCACATGCCGCTCTACCGCTATCTGGGCGGAGTGCATGCGTGCACGCTGCCCACTCCGATGATGAATATTCTGAACGGCGGAGTGCATGCGGACAACAATGTGGACTTCCAGGAATTCATGATCATGCCCGCGGGCGCAGAAAGTTTCTCCGACGCGCTGCGCTGGGGTGTCGAGGTTTTTCACACCCTGAAAGGCGTGCTGAAAAAGAAAGGCTATAACACCGCTGTCGGCGACGAAGGCGGATTCGCTCCATCGCTCAAATCCAACACGGAAGCGGTTGAAGTGATTCTGGAAGCGATCACGCAGGCCGGCTACAAGCCCGGGGAGGACATCTTTCTCGCGCTCGATCCGGCGGCCAGCGAGTTTTTCGATGCGGAGAAGAATAAATATGTGTTCAAGAAGTCCGACAAAAGCGAGCACACCAGCGAACAGATGACGCGCTTCTGGGAGAGCTGGATTCGGCAGTATCCGATCGTTTCCCTGGAAGACGGCCTGGCGGAAAACGATTGGGAAGGCTGGGCGCTCCTGACACGGGAATTGGGCGACCACGTGCAGTTAGTGGGCGACGACCTGTTCGTTACAAATACAAAAATTCTGCAGCGCGGCATTGAAGAGGGCGTGGGCAATTCAATTCTGATCAAAGTGAATCAGATCGGCACCGTCAGCGAAACGCTGGAAGCGATCGATCTGGCGCGGCGCTACGGCTACACCTCGATCATTTCTCACCGCAGCGGCGAGACGGAAGACACTTTCATCGCGGATCTTGCGGTCGGTACGAATGCCGGGCAGATCAAGACCGGCTCCGCCTCCCGCACCGATCGCATTGCAAAATACAACCAACTGCTTCGGATTGAAGAGGAGCTGGGCCAGGCTGCGCAGTTCCTCGGCCTGGAGTCGGTCAACTTCGGCGAATAATCCGATGTAACCTTTCACTCCAAAATAGATTTGTCATTCCGAGCGAGGTCGCCGCGGCGACCTAGTCGAACGGGAACCTGCTGTTTGCCGATTGCGCCGCAAATCTCACCATCCCGGTCCAGCTTAACGGCCCGGAACTCGAGCATGTCAACAGAGCCACAGACGGTCTAGGAATTCATGGCAAATAACAAGCCTCTGGTTTTGACGATTCTGGACGGTTGGGGATACCGTGCCGACACGCATGCCAATGCGATCGCGCAGGCGCGCAAGCCGAACTACGATCGCCTGCTGACCGAATTTCCAAATACGCTGTTGCACGCATCCGATCACTTCGTGGGCCTGCCGGACGGGCAGATGGGCAACAGCGAAGTCGGCCATCTCAACATCGGCGCTGGACGCATCGTCCACATGGACATCACCCGCATTGACGATGCAATCGCGGACGGCAGCTTCTTCGAACATTCCGTGCTGGTGGACGCCATGCGAGACGCTGCTTCGCATGGCCGGCGCGTGCATCTGTTGGGGCTGGTTTCCGACGGCGGCGTGCATTCTCACCAACGGCATTTATATGCGCTTCTGAAGCTGGCGAAGCAGGAGCAGGTGAAGCAGGTTTTTGTCAATGCGTTTCTGGATGGTCGCGACACGCTGCCGACCAGCGGCGCCGGATACCTGGAACAATTGCAGCAGAAGATGCGGGAGTACGGGACGGGCGCGATTGCATCCGTTTCCGGCCGATACTACGCGATGGATCGCGACCGCCGCTGGGAACGGGAATTGAAAGCCTTTGACGCCATGACGAAGGGCCGTGCCGAAGGCGGTTCGTACGCCGATCCTGTTGTGCGCTTGCGAGAGTCGTACAACAACGGAGTGACGGATGAGTTTGTCGTTCCGTTTGTCTGCACGGATGCAAAAGGCGCTCCCGTTGCGGCGATCCGCGATGGAGATGTTTGCATCTGTTTCAACTTTCGTGCCGACCGGGCGCGGCAAATCACCCGCGTGCTGGCCCGCAACAGCGGCCTGACCGCGCAGGATGGCCGCGATCTTCCCGGTGCGGAAGATTTGGACACCATCATTCCGCGCAACACGGTCCCACGAGGACTGCGCTACATCTGCATGACGCGGTACGACAAGCTGTTCACGCTGCCGGTGGTCGTTCCGCCGGAGTCGATGGACAACCTGCTGGCGAATTTGATGGCCCAGGCGAATTTGCGAAATCTGCGCGTGGCGGAGACAGAAAAATATGCGCATGTGACGTATTTTTTCAATGGCGGAGTGGAAAAGCCGTTTCCGGGTGAAGATCGGATTCTTGTGCCGTCGCAGAAAGTTGCCACCTACGACCTGGCTCCAGAGATGAGCGCCGCCAGCATTGCGGACGTGGTGACTAAGGCCATCGAGGACACAGCATTCGATGTTATTGTCGTGAATTTTGCGAATGCGGATATGGTCGGTCATTCCGGGAAGATCGAGCCGACCATTCGCGGAGTGGAAACTGTGGACGCTTGCCTGGGGCAAATCTATCAGTCGATCCGCCATCGTGGAGGATCCATGCTGGTGACCGCGGACCACGGCAATGCCGAGATGATGGTGGATCCGATCGCAGGAGGACCGCACACGGCCCATACGACCAATCCTGTTCCATTCATTTTGCTGACGGAATTGGGCCGGAAGGTTGGCGTGAGAGACGGTGGGTCGCTGCGCGACATCTCGCCCACCATGCTCGACCTGTTGAGGCTCCAGCGGCCCGACGACATGACCGGTCGATCGCTGATTCAGCCCGTGTAAATAGTGCCGGTTCTCGTTCACATAAGGCATTTACCGGGATGGTATGGAAGCGGTCTCATAAATAGATTTGTCATTCCGAGCGGAGGGCGCGCTGTGACCGGAGTCGAGGAACCTGCTGTTTACCGGTGAACGCGAGGTCCCTCGCCTTGCGAAGGATGACACCTTTGGTTTATGAGACCGCTTCCAGAGAGATTTGGGTGCCCCATCCTTTGCGCTGTCTTTGTGCAAAGGGTGAGAGTCGAAAAACCCACCCTACAGGGACGGTGAAAATGCTTTAGCGACAGGCTCGGAGAAGACTGTCCCATCCAGACTTATCGCGAAGAGTGCCATTCGTACATGGCCGCGCGAGCGGAATGCTATTCTGGCAAATCCAGTGTTCCGCATTGCATACCTATCGGATCGGGTGCATGGACTGAAAATGGCCGGAGATGGGAAACGCGTAGCGCCGACTGCCCCGAAAAAATCTGACGGGCAATTTCTCGTACCTTTCATATTGCTGCTGGCCGCCTACTGCATCTGGGTTCTGACTTTGCCGGTTTTTCCTTCGCTGGACGGTTCGTTGCATCTTTATTATGCTTCCGTTCTGGCAAGCTTGCTTTCTGGTTCGAAGGTATTTTCCAGCTATTATTTTATTCGTCACGTTCTTCCGCCCTACGCGCTTCATTATTATTTCCTGATTGCTGCCGGGCACTTTGTCGGCTACGTGATGGCGGACAAACTGCTGGTCTGTCTCATCTTTATAACTACGGCATTTGGGTTTCGATATCTCGCACGGCAGCTTGGTCCTAGCGGTGGAATGTTGTCGTTGCTTGCAATTCCACTTATCCTGACCTGGCCGCTGTGTATGGGATTCTATAACTACTGCCTGGCAATCGGAATGGGCCTATGGACGTTGGGGTTGTGGTATCGCGCAGTAAGGGTACGCGGCCATCGGATGTGGATTGGTTTTCTGGTCCTTGTCTTCCTTATGGTGCTGACCCATCCTGTGCCCACTGCATTTGTTTATATTTTGGTTGGCATCGACGTTGTTTGGCGCATGTTTCTAGACCGCCGAGCGCATTTACCTTCCGGTCAGCGGAACAGCAATATCTGGCGACGCTTCCGCTGGGATCTGTTCTACATGCTGGCGGCATGGAGCACGTTCCTGTACATCGCGCGATTTATTGGCACCCATCGCGTTCTGGGCAATTTGACTCAGACTTATCCGCGTAAGGTTGAGCTGCTGAGACTTGCAAAACTCAGTACGCTCGCCATCTTCTCCGGCCCGCAGCCATCGGTAATCGCGTATCGAACATCGCTTTATATTGTGCTAATCCTGTCGATTGCGGTTGCTGCCAGAGCACTGACTGCGCGCTGGCACAGCGGAAAACTCGAAACTGCGGACGTGCTTTTTATTTGTTCGCTAGCGCTGCTTGTCGTCATTCCGATTCTGCCTCCGGTAATGAATGGAGCAAACTATTTCGCGCAGCGGCTAATGATCCTCGTATGGATTGGCATGTTGGCAGCCGCCAGCGGATATAGCAGACTAGATCGGCTGCTTGAGCGCTGGGCTGTGCTTTTTTTCTTTGTGTACGGAATTGGTGTCCTCATATTCGCAAACTCGCGCATTGCACCTGTCGCCGCAAGTATTTCCAGAATTGAGACGGTGCCAATCGGTCAGAAATCGATGACCGGACTTAGTCTAGGTTTGCCGGACGCGCCCGACCCGAGCGATCTGAACTATGTGCCGTACTACTGGGCAGGGGCGCGGTACTTCCGCCGGACAAGCTCCACCCTGCTGAATGGCGGATGGCTATATGAGTATTACCTTCCGCTCGGGTCGAAATTGGACAGCATTACGGACGAGTTTCCTCAACAAGTCCAGGATTCTCCCGGAAATACTTTCCAGCTGCTGATGAGATCAAAGAAAGCTCGGCAACAGATGATGCCCCATGCAAACCTGGTGGTGTTCACGGGCCGAAGCAACTTGCAGCAACTGCAAAGCTTTCTTCAGATATTGGATGATGCAGAGCCTCTACGTCGATGGAAATGTAACGTGCAGACATGGTACTCCATCTGTACCGCGCCGATAGCGGCAGAAACAACACAATAATCAGCGGTTTTTGGAAAAATACCGGGCCGCAACCTGCGTGCAGGCAGTGTCCAGTGGGGTATCAATGGCCCAAATGTAAGAATCGATGGGCGCACTGTTTGACGGCGAATTTAGGTCGATGACAGCCATGCTCCCATCATCATAGATGGCGCGGTAAGTGGATCGTAGATGATGTAGCTGATGGACCGTTAAGAGATTCATCCATAGTTGCTGCCTGACCCATTGGGAAAGCCGATAGGGACCTTCTAAATCGCGGCAAATTTCAGCTTCCCTATATCGTGCATATCGATAGTCGAAAATAACGTATTGAACGGAATTGTTCCTTAGAAATTGCGCAACTTGCACCGAATTCTGACCGAAAGGCCACCCGGGCGTCGGCGCCGCGGCGCCGGGCCAATCCATAATGAAAATCTTGCGATTTTTATAATTCAGAAGAAATGAATATGCCACATCCTCAAGCGCAGTTCGATTTTGCGGAATCGAAGATTCTGCCCTGCGATATGGCTCGCGCAATCGGGGATCGCTGAGTTGCCAGCCGCTCAGACCTGCGACCACGGGATGAACGTTGCTCAGTTCCGAAATCATCGCGTCAAACGGTCGAGGCGTTCTGCCGGCCATGTCGTAGTAAACGGTCATCGATAGCATCGCGAGTATTCCAATACAAAAAGCAACACGCGCCGGCTTCGACTCGTGAAATGCTGCGGCGCCGGCGGTTCCCGCATAGAACACTATGATGGCTAGGAAGAATTGCGGGAAATTGTAGCGCCAGATTGAATCGGCGCTGCTGGCATAATTCAACGCGGAGATGGCCACCGCGGATGCAAGCAGCACGGAAATCGTCAGGGCTGCCTGTTTTGTTCGCGACCGGGAGAATATCTGGATAGCTGCCAGAACAAGTAGAGGAACTGCTTGAATAAATACTTTGGTGAGTGATCGCAGGGTTTGAAATCGCGGAACTGCGTGAAACAGGTCGTATCTGGAATAGTCTAACCCTCGTCCAAGGAGCGGGAAAAGGTAGGTTCCGCTGGTAGACTTCATGGCGACCATCCACGAGACCAGGACAAGCAAGATGCCAGCTCCAATTACGCCGGAAGCTCGAAATGCAAACCGGGGGTTGCGTCGCAACAGGAGGATGAAGGGAATTATTGAAATGGCGCCGACGATTGGCAGATATGTCGACTTAAGTGAAATGGTTGCGGCTCCGACAAGCCCGGCAAGCACCGCATATCCGAAGCTGCCTGACGACTCTGGCTCGTCTTTCAAGAGCATTGCAAGCAGGCAGGCGAAAGCCAATAGGAGTGGAACGGGTAAGACAATAAATGTTAGATTGAAAGTTTCCTGTGGGATCAGAAAACTGAGGAATTCCAGCAATGCGATCTGAAATGCCGATAGTTCGAATATAAGTCCAAGATCGAGTGCGGCGACTGCCAATAGCATGAATCCCAGCGTGCGGTCGGCCATTCCGACATGCGGAAGAGATGTGGCGGATAGGACGAGATCCTGAAGAAAATATCCTCCGCCGAGGCTGGAAGTTATTCGTCGCTCGCTGAATGGGTCGGCGGCGAAGTGGTGGGTATCCAGCATCTTCTGCGGCAATGCAAGATAGGCCGCGCTATCGTCGGTGACGTCGAAGGTTGAAAGACGGACCGATCCTGCGACGCGAAATGCCAGGAGTAGCAGAGCGGCCGCAAGAAATACTTTTGAAGCAGCCGTGGTTCGCCTCCAGAAGGGTCTCCATCGGTACTCCTTCGGTCGATTTGGGACAAATACGAAATACAAAACAAAACCTGCGGCTACAAATGCGAACAGTAAGCCTTGATAGATTGCGTGTAGTAGGTTCAGCCATCCGCCGATTAAAATTGCCACCGATATTCCGGCAGCGCAGGCGACCGATGCAGGAAGACGGCGGATGCGCAATAGCATGGCGGAAAGTCTGCCCCATCCGGAAAACGAAATCAATAGGAGCCATGCCCACCCGAGAGCGAATGCGAATTCTCCGAGCGATTTTAAGGTGATGGGCTGCGCCGGTCCGGTAACTGACGGATAGTTGGCAATGTGCGCATTGACAAGTTCGCGAATTAACGTGTCGGGTGCAATCATGGAAGCCTAGGATTCCAAACTAGAAGCTGTGTCATCAATAGATTTGTCATTCCGAGCGGAGGTCGCCGCGGCGACCGGAGCCGAGGAACCTGCTGTTTTCCAGAAAACGCGAGGTCCCTCGCCCCGCTCGGGATGACAACTTTGATTTATGAGACCGCCTCTGGATTCTATGTGCATAAGCTGGAGGTGCCGCGTGCTGATTCTATATTTCCAGGGCGTCATTCCGATGTCATGTTATCCTGCGGCGTCGGAGGATGGGCGGAAATGTAGCGATGCGTAATCTGAGAGCACATTTCCGCTTCGCTGCTTGCCAGCGTCCAGGGTTGAACGGAGGTGTGAACAGAAGAAAGTGGAGATTGCAAATCGATCACCGCTATTTTCCCGTCATCATAAAGTAACGTGTGTGATGCCCGCAGGCTATCCAACTGATGGTGAGTAAGAATTTCTAGAAGTTCCAAGGCATGATCGACCTTGGTTAAGTGCGGCCGACCTAGAAAGGACTGACAGGATTGCATATCGTACCAATCGGCAAAATCGTAGCCATAGACGACGTATCGCACAGAATTCTGTAACAAAAAAATCGGAACGGATTGCGGATTGCGCGTGAACGGCCAGCCGGGCGGTGGACTTGCCGCACCTGGCCAGTCATCCAAAAGGAATCGCCGGCCAGCTCGGTTCTGTAAGAGGAACGAATTCGTCGTCACATCCAGAGCGACAGCGCCACCTGGCAGCGCAGACTCGACGGCGAGGTATTCGTCTCGAACCGCAGGACTGACGAGTTGCATTCTAGATAGGCCCGCTCGCAAATTGCTGCGATAGAACTTCACCTCGGTTGCCATTTCTCGAAATGGCTGTAGTTTCCCACCTTCCAGGTCGTAATAGAAGATGCAGCATATCAAGGCGAGCCAAGCGGCTATGTGGACGGCCGTTGAGCGTCTGGACAAATGACTCGAGTCAGCGGCTGCCGATTGCGCTGCAAAAAAGACGATTACCGCACTGAAGAATTGTGGGAAGTTATAGCGCCAGATGTAGTCACCTCCACTTTCGTAATTGAGGGCGGTAATGGCAAGCGCTGCGGCGAGCAGCACGCTAAGTCCCAGTCTGGAGTTGTCGGTTCGATTGCCTGCCCATGCAGAAATCGCTGCGAGAATCAGCAATAGAATGCCCTGTAATGTTATTCGCAGCAAGCTCTTGGAAGAGTCGAATTTCGGCATGTCGCGGAAAAGATCATAACTCGAATAGTCGAAGCCATGACCGAGAATGGGGAATAGCCAGGTTCCGCTGGCTTGTTTCATCGCGACCATCCAGGCGGCAAGCACAAGAAGAGCGCCCATTCCAGCGACCAGAGGGAGCATCCACGCTTGAGGCTTGTTTCGGCGCCATAGAATTAACAGAAATGGGAGCAGCGCCAACGCGCCGACATAGGGCAGGAAAGTCGATTTCAAAGAAATAATCGCTCCGCCTATAGCACCTACCGATACTGCGTATCGCCATCGATGAACTTGCTCCTGTTCCACAGCCTGGAAAATCATCCATATCATTGCCATAAAAAGCGCAACGGGCAGGATCTGAAAGGTCAGATTGAACGTGGGCTGTGGAATCAGGTAAACGATCAGTTCCATCCATGCGATCTGAGACAGAGAGAGTCCGAAGGCAGTGCCAAGATCGAATAATGCGGCGAATAACAGGATGAGACCGAGGGTCCGGTCCGCCATTCCGATGTGAGAAAGCGACGTGGGTGCAAGGATGCACGCCTGCAGGAGATAGGCTCCGCCCAAACTGGAAATAATTCGGCGATCGCTGAATGGGTCGCGAGCGAACTGATGGCTCGCGAGCATCTTTTGCGGATAGACGAGGTACGCCGATGCGTCGTCATCAACGCGGAATTCTCTTAGGCGCACCGTGGCGGCGACTCGGCAAACGAGGATGAGGAGGGTGGCGACAACCAGCAGTTTCGTCCAGCGCGAAGCGCTGTTCCAGGCAGGCATCCATTCGTAATTTTCCGGCCGGGCTGTAAACGATAAAAAATAAAGCAGCAGCCCGATTGCGACGATCCCGATAAGAACACCCGCATAGATCGCATGGAACAAATTCAGCAGTCCGCCAAGAAGAACTACTGCGGCTATCCCTAGCGCGCAGGCAGGCGCTGCGGGCAAGCTCTGTACGCGAAACAGTTTGCCGGTCATTCTGCCCCAGCCTGTCAGGCTGACCAGCAGAAGGCACGCCCAGAACAGCGCTGCCAGGAAATGCGCGATCGATCCGGCCGTGATCGGTTGCGGAAGTCCGGTGAAGGAGGGATATGGTTGCAGATGGTAGTTCTGGAGCGTCTGTACCAGCGAGGCGGGAAACGGCATCGGATGTCCTCAAGCTGCCGTTGACGCGGACAGCGGCCCGTTCGGTGATTCTCGTCTCTTCAGCAGATTGATAATTGCAATCCGTCCAAGCCGTTCACGAAACACGGGAATCGCCGAAATTTGACATCCCTTTGGGCGTAATAAAATTGAAAGCTCCGAGCACGCGATGCCATGACGATACCAAAGAAAGCGCTCTATTTCTATGTCTCGCGAGAAAGTGAAGCCGGTGGGCAATGACACGCGCGGATAGCCGATTGACACAATCAGCGCAGGAAGCGCGATCTCGGCGGGAGCGCGTCGCTGCCGATCACGGCTCGACTTCCGCGGATGCCGGCATTTCGGGTGTGCTCACGCGTACCGATCTCTTCAGTTCTGTTCTGCTGGCGGTTTTAGGATTTCTTTCGCGATATTTCACTCGCGGGGTCCTGTACTTTGGCGACGCACCCGGCATTGTTCAGTCGATCCGGGACCATCGCTACGTCGTCGAGCCGCCTGGGTATTGGTTGTATGCGCGGACAGGGTCGCTGTTCCGTGATCCGGTTTTCGGGCTGGCATTTGCTAATGAGATTTTTGCCGGGTGCGGAGCGGCGGTATTTTTTCTGCTCTGCAGAAAATTCGGTTTGCCCCGGCCAATCGCCGTTGTCGCGACTCTGGCGTATGTGTCGATTTTCTTTTCCTGGTTTGCCGGGGACATACGAACCTCCCACGGCTCGCAATTTTTGTTTGCGCCGCTCATCGTTTTCAGTTTTCTTTTGTATCGGGAGAATCGATCTCTGCCGCGACTTATCTTCTGCGCGCTGAGTTTCGCCGCCGGTGCGGGAATGCGTCCTTCGGACGGAGCGTTTATGGCTCCGCTGTTTCTCTTCCTGGTCATTCGATTTGTGCCGGACTGGAAGCATCGGATTCTGCTGCTAGCGCTTGCCGCGGCAGCGTGCCTGGCGTGGTACATCCCAACGCAGATGGCGATGCTGAACCCGTCGGTGAACAACACACGAGACGAGCTGCATGGAATGGCTTCGCGCACTTCTCTGCTGCTGAACGGTGTGAATCGCTACACGATCGCAAACGTTGTACGGGTTGTGCTGCCGATGCTGGCTGCCTTCTGGATGCTAATCCCGTCTATCTTCGCGCGGAGGACGGCCATGCAGAACAAAATTTTGGCGCTGTGGATCGTTCCGGGGCTGGCGTTCTTTCTGCTGGTTTCCATGGCGGAGGCGCAATACCTGACATTTCTTACGGGCGGCGTTATTTTGCTTGCGGCGCTTGCGGAAAACAGGCGGCGGGCTACGGTCGCGCTGCTTGTGTGCTTTTGCTTCAATACATGGCTATTTCTTGGGGCGCGGCCGATTGACAGCAACGGCAGTGTCGCCAGAGCGATTAATTTCTATGTGGTCAAGTGCTCCAATTATGGAATTCGACACCAATGGAATTTGAATATCGGCAACGGTGGCACGGTGCCGAGGTGACATTTGCCGATGGTGCAAAGCCGCCATGCGTGATGTTGTACCATTGCTGTCTCCAAATTTGGCCACCCGCTGATCGAGTGCACCGCAATCGTGTCGGGCTCCATTGCTAGAGGGCGGCATCTCGTCCGCAGTCAGAAACCCTCAAACTCAAACCACAAGACGGCCTGAATGGGATCTGGCAGAAATACACGGGTCAGGCTTTCGTGGTATTCACGTTTCATCATTCTGCAGCTTTCGTGGGGATGGAAAGTGGTTAGTGGATATTGCAACAATCTCTATATCGGCAGCCAAGCGACATAAACTCCGTCGATCGAATATGCCTTCGGTAAATCCAGAAGCGTTGAATATGGGATAGCCAGATTCACCGACTTGGTGCATGTACTCCCCTACCCGCTCTCCGAATTTTCTCGTCTCGAATCCATGTATCAGTTTCAATCTTATTTGAGCGTCCAGCTCCGGTGGATATGAACCGATCCACTCCTGCAAATGTTCCCAAACCGCTTTTCGAAATCTGGCTTCCGCTTGAGGCGGAGGACCATCTAAAGCACCAAAACTAAGGGCAAACTCTCGTATTTCTGCGGCTAATTTGAACCCTTCAAATTGAAGCGGGGTTAACACTTCCCTTGTTTGGTCTCTTTCCACCGACAAAGCATTGTGCTCCCTGTAAATTGTGACGGCTATGCACCCCAAGTAGACAACTACAAGCGCCGCAAATGTCACCACCAAGCTGAAACCAGCATCCCTTAGCAGAGTCATCACTTGCCCTCGCTTGACAAAAATGGTGAGAGCAAATGTGACACCGAAGATCAAAGCGGGGAAAAAGAACAGTCCCAACCATGTTGACCCAAGAGATTTAGGGACAACTCTTGCGGAGCGTATGAGTAATCTCCCCAAGCTTTTGAACACTTTAGACATGCGTCATTCTCTCCCTCAATGCTACCTTGGCTTGCTTTGAGAGGTAGTGTGGAGTGTATGAGTCTCAATCATGGGCCTTCAACATCAGACGCCAAATTGAAGCCGTTTTAGACATCCAGCAATCAAACTTTGAAAATACTTTGATTTGAAAGAACGTCAGACCACGACGTTATCGAGCGATGATGCCGATTTGATTGGTGGGCGCTGCAGGATTCGAACCTGCGACTTCCACCGTGTGAAGGTGGCACTCTACCGCTGAGTTAAGCGCCCGGGATGGGACAGGGTGGGATGAAAGCAGGTCCCTCGGCTGCGCAGGCCGAAGATCGCGGCCTGTTCCGCTCGGGATGACAAAGTTATTTATTTCGCGACAAACTGACTGCCGGAGCCTTGCAGACGGGCTGGAACACCTGTGTTCGGTGCGTCCAAGGGCAAGTATACGCTAGAATCCGAGCACGGCGACGATGACTGGCAGCCAGGACAACCCAGAAGACAGCGGCCCGAAACGGCCGAAGCCGGAGCGACCGAACCGGGAACATCCTGACCCGGGTCGGCCACAAGCTGGGACTCCGCCGGTGGACGCTGGTTCTGGTCCCAATGGGACTGAGGATGGGGAGACCGGCGGCGCGGACCAGACTGCGAACGGGAATCCTGCCGATTCCGCGGGGTTTGGGGAGCCGGTCGAGCCTCTCCGAGATGCTGAAATTAACCCATTTCCTGAAGAAAAAGCGCAACTTCGCCCTTCCGATGGTGTCGGAGAGGACATGGGCACGATTGCGCTGGACCGCATCGCGGGTCACGGACGAAAAGCCAGCCCAATGCCGTCCTCTTTGGCCGGCGGCCGGGCGGGCGAACTGGATGGGTTGACCGATGCCGAAATCATGCAGCGGGCCGGGGCCGGCGACGATGCCGCCTTGGACTTTCTGATCGCCAAATACCGGCGTCCCATCATCGGTTTCATGTACCGCATGGTCCACAACCAGGCGATTGCGGAAGAGTTGGCGCAGGAGGTGTTTCTGCGCGTGTACCGGGCCAGGGCAAGCTATCGAGCGGAGGCGCGCTTTACCACCTGGCTATACCGGATCGCGGCGAACATGGCGATCAACCATGCCCGCGACACGAAATATGAGCGCGCGTCCTCCAGTGTGTACCTGGATGAGACGGATGAAATGACCGGTACGAAGCCCGATGTCGCCGATACGCGGCCGCTGGCGGAACAGGGCATGCTGCGCCAGGAACAGATGCGCCGGATTCGCCAGCAGGTAATGGCGCTGCCGGAGCGGCAGAGGATGGCCGTCATCATGCACAAGTTTCAGGACATGGATTACAGGGAGATCGGTGGCGTGCTGAAGCTGAGCGAGTCCGCGACCAAGTCGCTTCTGTTTCGCGCGTACCAGACGCTGCGGGAGCGGCTGAAAGAGTTTGCATAAGAGGAATGAGAGGAGGGGCTGCGATGAAATGTGAGAAGCTGCAAAAAGCGTTGCCCGATGTGCTGTTGGGGGACGGGCAGATGCCAGCGGATGGCCGGCAGCATCTCGAGGAGTGTCCCCACTGCCGGAAAGAGTGGAACGAACTGCAGTCCACCATGCGGATGCTGGATGCGTGGGAAGCCCCGGAGCCAAGCCCATATTTCGACACGCGCATGACCGTGCGCCTGCGGGAAGAAAGGAACTCCCAACCGGTTGGATGGCTGGAGGGATTGCGCGCGCGGTTGCTGTTTGGCAGCAATCTGCGGCTGCGCCCCGCACTGACGGCAGCCCTTGCTTTGGTGGTGATTGCCGGCGCCGGATCCTATGAAGGTTTTGTCGTGACACATCAACCGGCGCCGCAGCAACAGGCAGTTTCCGCCACGGTTACAGATCTGGAACTACTGGATTCCAACGCACAAACGTTGCAGCAGTTGGCCGCGTTCGAGGATACGGACGCCAACGCCGTGCAGCCTTCCGGCGGAAATCTGTCCAATTAGGCCGAGCGAACGCCAATGAGACGGTTCCGAAAAGCTCGGGGATTCGGCACCGCGCCGAGGGTTGCGGTGTGTTCGCGGAGTCTCGCGCGATTTTTTCAAACCGCGCGAAAGAAATTTCTTCTGGGCGCGGCGGGATTCACGCTTCTTATGGGATGCGGCATTGCGTCCGGGCAGCCCTTTCCGCGGCGGGGAGGTTACGGCCGAATAGCCTTCATCGGCCAGCATGAGGGACGCGGCCAGCAGCGGACACAACACTTGCCGCAATGGTTTCAGCAGCATCAAAATCTTCCTCCGCAGGCGCAGCAGCGCGCGTTGCGCAACGAGCCGGGCTTCCGGCGCTTGCCTCCGGCGGAACAACAAAGGCTCTCCAATCGATTGCGGCAATTGGACGCGATGCCTCCGGCGCAACGGCAACGCGTATTGCAGCATGTGGAGGCGTGGGAGAGATTGTCGCCGACGCAGCGCCGGCAGGTCCGCACAGCAGTTCAGCAAGTCAGCCGTTTGCCTTACCCAAGGCAGGAGGCGCTGCATCAGGAATTTCGAGATCTTTGCCGAATGCCGCCGGAACAGCGTCAGTCGGTTTTCAATTCCCCGCAATTCCGGAATCAATTTTCCGACAATGAGCGCCACATGCTGAAAACGCTGATGAGCATCCAGCCCTACACGCCGCCCAGGCGTCCTGGCGGCGCTATGGGATACGACGGCAGACCGTAGCCGGCAACGAAGCCGGAAGCGCGGTTTTCGACGCCCCGAATTCATGGAAAGCGCCACTTCGCAGAGTTTGACCACATTCGCGGCAGCAAGCTATCATAAGCATGCGGGGTGGAGCAGCCCGGTAGCTCGTTGGGCTCATAACCCAAAGGTCGTAGGTTCAAATCCTACCCCCGCAACCAATCAAATCAAGCAGTTACGAGAAACGAAAAACCCAATTAAGTCCCCATTATCCCCCAATCGGAAATGGCCACTGAATCAGCCCTTCTACTGAAGGGCTGTTGTGCTTAACACCTCCTTTCTCGATTCCATCGATTCGCCGAATGCCAGCCCAACGACCTGGCTGTTGGCTTTGCGTTTGGAGTCGTTCATCGCCCGTCCATAGATGTTCATCGTCGTCTGGATGGAGGCGTGTCGCATCAACTCCTGTTGCACCTTCATCGGAGCGCCTGTCTCGTCCAGCCACGAACGGTAGGTGTGGCGGAACGTATGCCACCCGATGCCGTCCGGCAGGCCGATGAGTTCGGCAACCCGGTGGAGTTGATGCTTCTTGAGGCTTTCCTGGTGGAAGGGCTTTCCGGTCTGCGGATTGGCGAAAACCCAATCTGCATCGCTGGAATATGCGCTGAAGGTCCGCCATTCCAACAGCAGTCCTTCAAGACGCGGATCGAGCGGAACGTAGTCCTTTGAATATTCCGTCTTCACCGCATCTACCCTTCCGCTGACAACGCTGCGCTGAACCATGAAGGTGTGCGCTTCAAAATCGAAGTCGCCCCACTGCAGGCCCAGGATTTCGCTGATGCGAAGCCCCGTACACTGCGCCACCATGACCATCGTTCGGTACGGCTCCGCGAGATGCTTGAGCATCTCGAAGAACTGAGCCACTTCGAGGATCTGAGGCCGCTTCAGCCGCTTGCTTGCATTCTTGACGCGCACCAAAGCGACGGGGTTTTTGCCGATCTCGATTACTCCCCATCGTTCCGCGCACTTCATGACCAGGTGCATCAAGCTTCGGATGTGAACCTTCGACTTGGGTGCAAGCGGCAGATCGCGCAGCCACTGCTCCATCGCCATCGGTTTCATCCTGTTTATCGGTTGATCGTTCCAGCGCGGCCTGATGTGTTTCCGAATGTTCGAGAGATGCGACCTCTGGGTGGAGTGTCGCTCTGGCAACTCATGCTCGATGTATCTATCGAGCAGAGCCCCGAACGTCGGAGCTTCCATCTCAGCGCGTGGAGCTTCGTCGTTGAGCCGCATGAGAAGAGCTTGCGTTGCCTTGCGTGCGTCGGCCTCGGTCCGGTACAGAGCTTGATCCCCAAGGATCACGCTCTGTCTGATCCGTTTGCCAACCGGGCTGGTCTCGTAATAACGAAACTCCCACACGTCTGTACTCCGCTCGCGCTTCCGTAGCCGCAGACTGCCATATTGAAATCGTGTCCGAACAAACATGGATATACCTCCTGTTAGTTGCGGGCACGAGTGGTACTTAAAGCGTACCGCTCGGCAGTGTCGGAGTCGAGTGTGGAAACGAAGCCGTCATTCCGGCCCTCAAGGTCTGAACGGTGAAATCGCCAGAGCTTGCCGACACGGTACCCGATGACGCGACCGTGTCGGGCCAGACGCTGAAGGGTCTTGGGGTGAATGCGAAGGATAGCGGCGGCTTGATCGCTATCCAGGAACGGCTCCGTTGAAAACTTGAAATCGGACATGGCTCGTACGCCTCCTGAACACACAATGAAACGTGCGCTTGGATTTGTCCAGATGCTCGCGAAGCCCTATGGGCAGAGGTCTTTGGCGCTCTGAAGTCGTTATTGTCGCTACAGTGTCTTCTAAGGAATCCTTGGGAACTCTACGGACACGGTTCGCCTGTGGAAAACTAGCGAAAAATAGTTGAGGGGAACCCCGGCAGAGGGTACTTAGCTGGTCGTGTAGCTGGTCGATGGATAAAGTGCCGGGAACCAGCGTTCGACTACCGCCAGCGGGAATCCGAGCCGCAGCCGCGCAACATGACTTGGAGAAACAAGCAGCCCCGCATCCAGCAGCTTCGATACGACCGTCCGCGCCATACGCTCCTTGTAGCCCGTTAGCGACGGGGCCAATCCTCGCTCAAACTCACCGGCAAGCAGAGCCTCACGCAGTAAGGGAAAGCTGCCCTTGGGAAGACGGCCCGCGCGTGTCTCGTCTTCGACGTAGATTTCCATGCGTCGGAGCAGTTCGGAAGGCTGAAGGATCGAACTCATATACAAAACCTGATCGTTCGAGACGCGCAGGAAAAATTGGCAGAAGCCATCGAGAGCCGCTTGCGAGAGATTGCCGCGTCCGTCCAGGTCGCCACGACGCGAAGCATCCGCAGCCATCAGCAAGGATTTGTAATCGCCAACGTTCCGCGCAAGACCCCGCGCCACAGACCAGAGGCTATTACCAACGCCGAGGCGACGCAGCAGAGCGTGCGACATCAATCGCGCAACGCGACCGTTGCCGTCGTAGAAGGGATGAATCCAGAGAAAGCGATGATGCGCAGCCGCGACAGCAGTTACCTGTCGCACCTTGGAAAGATTCTGCGGACTGTATACCTGCTCGAAACGCTTCAGAAACTCAGGAAGGGCAGCAGCCGGTGGTGGCAGGTGCAGACCGACAACGACTTCCCCGTCCCGCAGTGCCCCAGGGGTAAGCCGTATGCGGCGCGATGTCTCGGGATCTTCTACCCAAAGCAGTTCGTCCGGCAGACGACGGCAGAACTCGCGATGCAGCCAAACTGCGTATGCCGACGAGGCCGGGAAGTCTTTCGGATCGGCACCTTCGTCGATGGCTTTCTGCACTTCAATATGCGCTACCGCTTCAAGCTGGAGCGCTCTCTTTCTGGGTTCGGTCGAGTAGTCTTTATGCAGTGCGCGGTCGATGTCACGCGGATGCGTATCGTGACCCTCTATGAGGTTTGAGTAGTAGCAGTTCATCGAACGAACCAGGTTGCCGACTGATTCGGTCACGATGGGGTGAATCTGCCCTGCAAGAGCATTGGAGTTGGAGATGAGATCAAAAGCCACATCTTCCAGTGCTCTGCCTCCGTCTGATGGAAGCATGGGCTCCATCCAGGAAGGGGTCGGCATCGGCTGTTTTTTTGCCGGTTTCATATCTATCACAAAGTATACTCCCACAATTGTTTAGTTGAAGTTGCCTGACTCACATTGCCGGTATTGTTGCCGGTTCTGTCGGAGACATTCCAGAGCATTACAGTAGGCAGCTAAAGCCCTAACCCCATACCTTGCTCAAGCCCAATGTCGTGCGTAGGCTTGAGCACTTCGATGATCTGCTTCGGATTTATCTCGGCACTATGCTCAAGCGGCTGCTTCGACTGTGAAATCTCGTTTGCAAGCTCTATCGCGGACGGACGTGCCATTGAGACACCCAACGATTGACCGAGGCGTTCTACATCTGAAGTGACGATTGCAATCCCCTCGCGGCCACGCGACGCAGCAACATAAAACAGCTCCTGCTTCATAACGTCAGCGGAGATGATGACCTGATCGACTGTCTTGCCTTGGCTGCGATGTGCCGTGACGGCGTAGCCATGCGTGAACTCCCGATAGTTCGCCGGCACGCTTCGACCGTCTTCCAGATTGATAATGCCTCGCTCGACGCTCCGCACGGTCGTTAGCTCGCCGTTCGTTGCCCGGAACCCCGGCTCTTTGCGATTGCCCATCATCAGGAGTTTGTCCCCGGCAGCGACTTCAATCTCCGTGCGCTCATGCACGGAGAACGATCTTGCCTGTGTGAGACTGACGGACTTCTCTTCACCACGCTCGTTCATCGTGTGGATGCTGGAACCCGAAACGCCAGTGACAGTCAGCGCCTCATGCTTCTCTATACCGTGTGAGGCACGATGAAACACCAGCACCTGATCGGGTTGATAGTTGGAGATGTCCTTCTTCTGCGCTTCCGTCCACTGCAACGGAATATGTCGCTGGAGAGTTTCACCATCACCCAATACAGACCTCTGCTTCAAATCTTCGCGGATTGCCTGCGTTACCCGCCCGATCTCTTCATGCGTGGGCGCAACGACTAGCACCTTGCGACCAGGCTCTGCCGTCATCTCTCGGTATACATCGGCCACAGCTTGCGCTCGCTCCATATAGGGCACTTCACGCACGGCTCCCAAGTCTTGCAGCTTGGCAAAGCCTTGATCGGGCGATTGCCGGAAGGTTTCGATAGCCTCTCGATACTCGGGGTTCGATTGGCGCTGGATGCCGGTCAGGGAAACACTCGTCATCCGCGACTCACGCTCCAGGATTCGCAAAGCGTCAGAGGACTCGACACTCTGTATCTGGCGCGTGTCCCCGGAGAACAGAATCCGCGCATCCTCACGACGGGCCAGGTCGAGCAGCCCTTCCATCTGCCGCCCTGAGACCATGCCTGCCTCATCTACGATCAGCACATTTCCCCGAAGACTTTCCTGTGCGGTTTGATCCTCCAGCAAACGAGAGATCGTCATCGACGATCCAAAGCCAACCTTCTGTAGTTCCTCGACAGCACTCCGCGTTGGAGCTACAGCCAAGACCTCATGTCCCGCCGCGTGCAAGCCGCGATCAATCTCCTGTAACGTCGCCGTCTTCCCGGTCCCTGCGGCACCGCGCAGATTGATAGCGAAATCCTGAGACGCAAGTATCGTTTCTACAGCGTGACGCTGCTCCGTCACGAAGACTCGCCTTCGGCTCAAAGTGATCCCTGCCACCCAATGCCGGGTAGCGATGGATGCCATGATCGACTGCGGCGACCATGCTGCGCTCGCGTTCAAGACTTGTTTGGGTCGCGACGTTGCCGCCTACCTGAAGGAGTTTGCCCTGCGATACTTCAAACTCGTAGCTTCCACGCAACTCCGCGAGATCGAGCTTGCCCCTGCCATGACGAAGGGCCTCCGTCATCAATTCGTGATCCTTCGAAACAGTCTTCCGCTCGAACAGGTGCTCTTCCGCGTGTTGCAGAGATTGGACGGCCGGGGCTATTTCAGGAATGAATGTTTGACTACGCTCGATAGACAGCTCCCGAAGATCGAGCAGGTTTGCGTGCTCCTGTGGGGAGATACGGTCTACCTGTAGGCGATGAACCTCCGCTGAGCTGATCTCATGCAACTTGTCCGGGCGAGATTCCCGCACGAGCACGGCGACTTCGTTGTCCGTAGGCTGCCGACCATGCTCCGCTGCGAACTGCCGTATTGACTCATCCCGTTGGTCGCTACGCTGTGAGTACCTTTCCAGCACGTCTCTTGAAATGCCTTTGATCTCGAATCCGTTATCGACTCCCTTGGCATTCCGCTGACTCTCGATCTCGTATCCAAGCCCACGCACCTCCCGCGCCAGTTCATTCCGATAGACCTCCGTGATGTAGGCACGGCGCTCATACATTCCCGAGGCTTGGAGTGCCTTCCACCGCCCCTCCACTCCGTCATAGCTTAGGTTCGCGGCGACCGCGTGCGTATGGAGTTGCGGATCAAGCTGACGGCTGCTGTCGTGTGTATACGCCGCGACGACTAGATTTCCCGTCTGACGATCATGGTTCGCGCCATCCAAGCGCACCCTTGCACCGGCATAACGCTCCGCTTCCTGCAATGCCACGTTCACGGCGTGGCGATGCGCTTCGAGCAGCCTGTCGTCTCCACCCACCAGAGCCTGTACTGAGACAGACTTCGGAGCCGAAAAGGTCAGGTCGTATAGGGAGCGCGCCTTGCTTTCCACTTCGCCATCAGTCGCAAGCCGGTCCGCACTATGGCGCGGACGCAGAAACTCGCCCGTCTCAGGATGCAGCCCCTCACGGACGGCTTCGAACTGCTCGTGCGTGACCGTGCCATTCAGTCCCAGCAATTCCGCTCCCCGACCATGCCACTCACCCTGCACTGTGCGGTTTTGATCGAAGTAGTCGCTGTGCTCCAAATGCTTCTGTGCATAGCCAGCGCCGCCGGTCATTGCCCGAATCGTCAACATAAAGCGACGCTACGGCTGTTCGAAATTGGAATGCAAGCTCTGTGAAACTTCCGTGCGCAGTGCTGATCGATTTCTGAGCGCCCCTAGCCCTGACGGCTATTCAAGGATGTGGCGCTATCTTTGAATAGCCCAATCCCTTATTGAGGGTTCGTGAGCCGGATAGCTTGCGCTGTCAAACTGTTCAATTGGGCTGACTTCAACTGAAGCATTCACTAAGCGCGACGAGTATGCCTTTTCAAATCAGAGTGTTGTGGCTTATTCCTGTGAGGAATAACGAAGTGCGCAATAGTCATTGGACAGAATTCCAACGTTCGATGAAGCTAGAGATGAGGGATTTGCACGAATGGGCCCTCCCATCACGGGAGATTCGCAATGGACTTCGGAAAGAAACCACCCGCTCGGGTCTCGGCAACCAGTGATCCACGTTTTGAGCCGCTGATCGACACCGAACAAGCCGCAGCGCTTCTGAGGATTCACCCCAAGACCCTACAGCGCATGGCGCGAAGAGGTGAAGTCAGAGGCTACCAGCTTGGCAAACTCTGGCGTTTCCGTGCCTCCGATCTCGTCAAATGCGTCTCAGCCGAAGTTGCGTCTTAGGCTCCGTTTCCGGTGGCGCAGCCGGGAGTCTTTCATGAGAAGAGTCACGTCGATGCGGCAACCCTCAATGCTTTGCCACCAGTCGCTTATCCTGTAGGGAGACCCGCAGAAAAGGTATCCCCAGAATGTTCGAACAGGCATTTAAGAAGATCGACGACATCCTCCGCAAAGATGCGGGTGTATCGTCTGAACTCGATTACATTGAGCAGACCTCATGGCTGCTTTTCCTCAAGTATCTCGACGCCCTCGAACAGGATCGCGCACAGATTGCCGAATTGCACGGCCAGCCTCATACGTTTCTGCTGGAAAAGCCCTACCGCTGGCACTCATGGGCCACGCCACTTAATGCAAGCGGCACCCTTGACCACAACCGCGCCCTCATCGGCGATGACCTCCGCGACTTCGTTGACCAGAAACTCTTCCCCTACCTCAAGGGCTTCAAACAGCGGGCAGACCGCCCCGACACCATCGAGTACAAGATCGGTGAGATCTTCGGCGAACTCAAGAACAAGTTCCAGTCCGGCTACAACCTCCGCGAAGTTATCGAGCTGGTCGATACCCTCCGCTTCAATTCGCAGACCGAAAAGCATGAACTCTCTGACCTCTACGAGGCCAAGATTCGCTCTATGGGCAACGCCGGACGTAACGGCGGCGAGTATTACACGCCGCGCCCGCTCATCCGCGCCATGCTCGCTGTCGTCAAGCCGCGCATCGGCGAGACGATTTACGACGGGGCTCTCGGCTCTGCAGGCTTTCTTTGCGAGTCATTCGAGCGGCTCAATCAGGAGGCAAAGAACGTCGCCAACCGCAAAAAGCTCCAGACCAGCACCTTTTACGGCCAGGAGAAGAAGCCCCTCGCCTACGTGATCGGATTGATGAACATGATCCTCCACGGTATCGAGGCTCCCAACATCATCCATACGAACACGCTGGAGCTGAACAATAACGACATCCAGGAGAAGGATCGGCACGATGTAATCCTTGCAAACCCGCCTTTCGGCGGTCGTGAGCGCACCGAAGTTCAGCAGAACTTCCCCATAAAGACCTCTGAGACTGCGTTTCTCTTCCTCCAGCACTTCATCCGTAAACTCCGCGCCGGTGGTCGCGCTGGCATCGTCATCAAAAATACGTTCCTCTCAAATACGGATAACGCGAGCGTCTCGCTTCGCAAGCTCCTCCTAGAATCGTGCGACCTGCACACGATCCTCGATTGCCCCGGCGGTACATTCCAGGGAGCGGGCGTTAAGACGGTTGTGCTGTTCTTCACCAAAGGCTCGGCAACGCACAAGGTTTGGTTCTATCAACTGAACCCAGGCCGCAATCTCGGCAAAACAAATCCGCTAAACGATGCCGACCTAGCCGATTTCATCTCGCAACAGGCGACGTTCGCCGACTCCCCGCAGTCATGGTCGATTGACGTGAGCAGCATCGACAAGAAGACCTTCGACCTCTCCGTCAAGAACCCGAACGGCAATGATGAGATCGTCCATCGCTCACCGCAGGAGATACTGGACGAGATCGCCGCCCTCGACCTCGAAAGCGCCGAAATCCTCCAGGGCATCCGAGGTCTGCTATGAGCAAACTCAAAAAGCCAGTTCCGCTCTATGAGGACATACGGGCTCTGGTTCTGTCGGCCCGCCAGACCATCGCCCGTGGCGTTGACCTGCTGCAGGTTTATACGAACTATGAGATTGGCCGCCGCATCTTCGAGCAAGAGCAGCAACGTGCTAGATCGTGCCGAATATGGTAAGGAACTCTTGAAGGAGCTTGCCGCTCGACTGACAGAGCGAGTTTGGCATGGGGTTCTCACGAGCAATACCTTGCGTACATGCGCCAGTTCTATGTGGCCTACCCTGATCGCGTTCCGCGAATTGTCCAGACAGTGTCTGGACAATTCGAAGGATTGCGAGTTGCCAGACGGGTCTGCCAATCGTCGCAGACGCCAGTACTCGGACACTGATCGCCCGATATCCGGTAACGCCACCCCAGCCTGCCTTTACCCTCAGTTGGTCGCACTATGTCTTTCTGATGGGTCTGAAAGAGGCAGAACGCAGCTTCTATGAGATTGAGGCTACGCAGCAGGGATGGACGCTGCGAGAGTTGAAGCGCCAGTTCAATGCCGGCCTCTACGAGCGCCTCGCTCTGAGCCGGGACAAGGATTCCATCCGGGAGCTTGCACGCAAGGGCCAGCACGTTGCGAAGCCGCAAGACCTGCTCAAAGAGCCCTACGTTCTGGAGTTCCTTGGCCTACAGGAAAAGGCCAGGCTACTCAGAGTCCGAACTGGAGTCGGCTATCGTCACCCACATCGAAAACTTCCTGCTGGAGCTCGGCAAAGGCTTCCTCTTTGAGGCGCGGCAGAAGCGGTTCACCTTTGATGAAGAGCACTTCTTCGTAGACCTGGTGCTCTACAACCGACTTCTACGCTGCTATGTGCTCATCGACCTCAAGATCGGCAAGCTGACCCACCAGGATCTCGGCCAGATGCAGATGTACGTCAACTATTTCGACCGTTTCGTCAGGACGGAGGCGGAGAACCATACCATCGGCATCGTCCTCTGCAAGAAGAAGAACACCGCCTTAGTCGAGATCACCCTCCCAAAAGACGCGAACATCCACGCCCGCGAGTACCAACTTTACCTGCCCAGCAAAGAAGAGTTGAAGCAAAAGCTGGAGGAGTGGATTGGTGAACAGGATGAGTAAGCATCGCGGACCCTCTAGTTCTCTTGGCACTCTCTCGAATTCAGGATGGAATACGAAGCGGCTAGGGGAGCTGGCTGAACTTGATGGCAGAATTGGATGGCGAGGTCTAACCGCCCAGGAGTATACGAAGAGTGGCCCGCTGTTCCTATCGGTCCATTCTCTTAATTATGGCGATGTCGTCGATTTCAGAGACGCGTTCCACATTACGCAGGCTCGATATGACGAAAGCCCCGAGATCATGCTGCGTCTTGGCGACATCCTCATCTGCAAAGATGGCGCCGGGATAGGCAAAGTCGGTATTGTCGCGGAGCTTCCATCTCAGGCAACGATCAATTCATCTTTGCTGCTAATCAGACCTGCAAACTCGATACTTCCTAAATATCTTTACTACTGCCTCTCTAGCCCATATTTTCAGCAGATTGTTCTGTCTCGGCTAAATGGAGCAACAACACCCCATCTCTACCAGAGGGACATAACAGACTTTCCGGTGCATTTTCCGTGTTTCACCGAACAGGAACGGATTGTTGCCATCCTCGATAAAGCCTTTGGAGGAATTGAAAGAGCAAGCATCAAGTGTGGCATGGCGTTAGAGAACACTCGTGACGCATTCGAGAGCTATCGCGATCTCCTCTTCGCAGACAGCGCTGGCGGAGTTGGCAATCGATTAGACGAGCTTGTCTCGTTTAGAAATGGTGTGAACTTCACAAAGAGCAGCAGAGGTAAGACGGTAGCGATTGTCGGCGTCAAAGACTTTCAAAACAGATTTTCTACGCCGACAGAAGACTTGGCATACGTCACAATTGATGGCGATGTGACAGCCGACAACCGACCGGGGATCCAGGATGCACTGTCCAGGCCGTTGCCCGACGATCCGAAAAAGTTCGATGAGATGTGGGGTCAATTCACTCCGGAAGAGAAAGGACTGGCTTTACCGCCAAGATCACACCATCGGCAACCATGCCGGTATGCCGTGGGACCCTCCGGACCACTTGGGCAAGGACCACTACAACCGGTTGCACCTGACCGAACTCGAGCAGCAAGCGCAGGCGGCCGTCGACCGGATACAGCACAGCCTCGATGAGTTGGCGGCCGCACCCAGCGTCGACGACGGCGCGGTCTACGCAATGCAGTCGCAACTGGCCGCAGCCCAGAACGCACCTCGGGGGTTACCGGGCCGTGCGAGCAGAGGTGAACTCCAAGAGCGGGCCCAAACGCTACCTGGGTCTGCTCGACGAGCTCCGGCCATGGCGCCGTGTCGATCGGAAATCCGGATCTCCCAACCGAAACGCAATCTCGGTACCCGGCGCCGGCCAAGATCTGATCCGCCTGCCGTTCAGCGACACCCGCGCTTTGGCGATGTACATCGCCGCATTGACTGCCGACCCCAGCCTGAAGCCGGAGCACGTTGCGGTGATGACGTGGATGGGTTGCGACCGCCCCATGGATCTCAGCCATGCGGCCTCCCCGCAGCCCGCGTATCGCGGCGCAGACCATCTGGACACTTTCGAAAACGGGCTGCGGGCCTCACATGTCGGCGCACCGTCAATCGACACCGTGATCGGCCACAGTTACGGCTCGACCGTGGTCGGGGCGGCCGCGTCCCATGGGCGCCACCTCGACGCCGACAACGTCATCGCGGTGGGTAGCCCCGGCATGGTGGTCGACCGCGCCGACCGGCTGAATCTGAAACCCGGCGGCAATGTCTATGCGATGCGGGCCGAGAACGACATGATCGGTATGGGTGGCTTCGTCACCGAGTGGACGCTAAGCGCCGACCCGACCGCACCGGGATTCGGCGCTACGCGTTTGACGGCCGATCCAGGACCCGCCGGTCCGCTCGGGCTTCCGAGTCTCGGTGCGCACAGCAGCTACTGGGCCGACGGCAACCAGGCGCTGCAGAATCTCGGTGCCGTGATCGCCGGCTTGTCGCCGCCGTACATCGTCGGGCAGCGCTGAATCTGCCGGTCGCGTCTCCGGCCCCGAAGGGACGCATCTTTTGCCCGCCTCGGGGAGACGGAGACCAGTGTGGCGGATGTGATTCAGGGGCGGCTCACAGCGTCTCGTCGAGCTCGCCGAGCCGGTCGGTCAGCCGTAGGTTTTCGGAGTAATCGACCGGGCAGCAGATCAGCGACACCCCGTCGTCCTTGAGAGCGGCCTTCAAGGTGGGTAGCA
>CAWIZS010000009.1:0-493579 GCA_963840655.1 uncultured Acidobacteriota bacterium
TTCTATGTCATCTTGCTTCGACTTCAGCGTATTGCTCAGGTTTTGCGCAGCAAACCCCGCCGGAATCCAACGGCCAGCAACCCTCCAGCCGGTCCAGGACCGTCAGCCATGGAAATACCGTAAGTCACGGCGACTCCGTCGCGCCGGATTCCATCCAGTCCGATGCGGCCGTCGCTCCGTCGCAAAGCACCAAGAAATCGACTGCCAAAGCTCATGCGAAAGCGAAGCCGAGTACAAGCAGCAAGAAATCGAAAACCGCTCCGAAGACCAAATCGGCAGCTAAACCTTCGACTGCGCCGCAAATTTGAGCGGGTATTTAACGGGAACGTAAGCTTCTTCTCGTCCGGCCCTACGCAAGAACACGCGTAGGGTGGGGCACCCGGCTTTTCTTTCTGTCATTCCCCGGGAATGCTCTGTTCTGTCATTGCAGAAAGCTGGAAGCATCTGCTTTCGGGCCCCAAACTTTCTTCATTGCGAAACATCGGCGTAGCTGGTACTATGGGACCCGCCGGAATGAAAAGCTATGCGACGCTTTCGGTTTTTGCTTGCGATTGTAGCTCCTGCTTTCGTTCGCGCCGTGCTCCGCGCGCAGAGCACGCTTGCAACCCAGCAGGTCACGCTGGGCAATGCCACCGTCCCGCTGACCGGCCCGTGGAAGTTTCACATCGGCGACAACATGGCCTGGGCGCAGCCGGGCTTCGACGACTCCGCGTGGGGCACGATGGACCTGACACCGCCGCCGGGATCGTACGATCCAATACTCGGCAGCAGCGGCTACTTGCCCGGATGGACGGCGCGCGGCTACAAGGGCTACTCCGGCTATGCCTGGTACCGGCTGCGCATCAACATTCAGGATGGGCAGAGCGCGCTGGCGCTGAAGATGCCGGACGACTGTCGACGACGCCTATCAGGTGTATGTGAATGGCCAGCGCATCGGCGAGTTTGGCCGGTTCACCGCGCACGGCGTCACCCATATGTAACCCAGCCGCGGGCCTTCCCGCTGCCCGCGAATCTCCGCAGTGGCCCGGTGACCCTCGCCATCCGCATGTGGATGAATCCCTCCACGCCGCTGGTCGACCCGGATGCAGGTGGACTGCATGGGCCGCCAGTGCTGGGCCACGCTTCCGCCATCGCCGGCCTGCTCCAGCTGGACTGGGACGCCATCGATCGCCAAATCTATAGCTCATTTTTTCGAGATGGCGATTCTGCTGCTGGCCCTGCTGGTGGCTTTCGCTCTTTTCTGGCTGGACCGCACCGAACCGGCGTATCTCTGGCTGGGACTCACCTGCGCGGCCATCCTGTGCGTTCAACGTGTTGACTCTGGCGTCAACCTATACCACCTGGTTCGACGGAAATGCATTCTTTTTGCTTGAACGATGCGGTTCTGATACCGGCCACCACCGGTCTATGGGTGCTCTTCTGGGCCTACTGGTTCCGGCTGGATGGCATGGCGCGGCTGCATCGCATGGTCTGGAGACTGGTGGTGATGTTGGGCATCGGCTACGGCCATGTTGCGGGCGCCGCTCTATGGCAGCCTGGTTCCCGTCCATGCCACCGTTTGGCTTTCGCCGCTCACGCTTGCTTCTGAAGCTGTTGCTGGGCGTGTTGCTGGTCTGGGTCGACGGTGCGCGGCATTCGCAAGGACAGGGCGGAGGGCTGGCTGGCGCTTCCTGCTGTCGTGCTGGTGATCCTGTCGCTGTATGCAGAAGAACTGGCGGTGCTGCATGTGCCGACGACTGTCTATCCCTTCGGAGTCGGGATCGGCGTCGACGGTAGATCGCTACCGTCCTGTCGCTGGTCATCATCACGGTGCTGCTGCTGCGGCGGTTTCTGCACGGGCAGCGCGAGCGCGAGCAGTTCCGGATGGAGATGGAGCAGGCGCGGCAGGTGCAGCAGATGCTGATCCCGGAGGCGCTGCCGGTCGTTCCCGGCTTTACGCTCGAAAGCGAATACCGCCCGGCGCAGCAGGTGGGCGGCGACTTCTTCCAGATCATCGAAGGAAAGGACGGCAGCATCCTGATCGTCCTCGGCGATGTGAGCGGCAAGGGCCTGAAGGCCGCCATGCTGGTCTCGCTGATCGTGGGCACCATCCGTACGCTGGCGAAGTTCACCCGCGATCCAATGGAAGTTCTGCGCGGCCTGAATGAGCGCCTCTGCGGACGCATGCAGGGCCACTTCGCCACGTGTCTTGTCGTGCACATCGCCGCGAATGGCGCGACAACCATCGCCAATGCCGGACATCTTGCTCCCTACCTGAATGGCGAAGAGATTGCGCTCGCGGGCAGCCTGCCGCTAGGCATCATCGAAGCCGCCGAATTTGAGCAGACGCGCTTCACCCTGGAACCCGGCGACCGGTTGACAATGATGACGGACGGCGTAGTGGAGGCGCAGAACGAGAAGCGCGAACTGTTCGGCTTTCAACGCACGCACGCCGCCAGCAATCAGACCGCTGCTGCCATCGCGTCCACAGCGCAATCTTTCGGCCAGCAGGACGACATCACTGTACTCCGCATCACACGCAGCGCCGCGAACCTGGGGTTCATCTCCCATCCCACTCAAGCCAAAACACGGCTTGAATGGAGCACCCGGCTTTGAACATCTCGCCGTTGGGATAGAGTAGTTACGGACGGCAACGAGCATTCCGAATGCGTAATCAGGAGCGGCAATGGAAACCATCAGCACCCTCGACCTGCAACAGCAGATTGCGCGCCTGCAGGCTTTGCTGGATGCGAGCCACAAAATCCACAGCACCATCGAGCTGGATGGGGTGCTGCGCACTGTGCTGCAAATCATTGTGCGGGAATTGGAGATGGCGGGCGCCTTCTTTACCGCATTTCCCTTCTCCTACGGATCGATCCATCCTCGTTTTTTGCTGAATCCTCCGTCTTCCGATCCCAAGCGCGGATGCTTCCGCTTTCCCTTGCTGGACCACAAAGGCGTCACACTCACAGAGATGGTCGTGTTGAGCCGCGATTGCGCACCGCTCTCCTTATATGAACAGGATTTTCTGGAGAATCTGGCCATGCAGGCAGCCGTGGCCATTGAAAATGCCCGCTACCACGAACGCACGCTCGATCTGGAGCGGGTGCAGCGCGATTTGTCCTGCGCGCGCGACATCCAGCGCAGCCTGCTGCCGCAATCGATGCCCCGGGTGCCGGGATACAGCATCGCGGGGCGTTCCCAGACATGTTTTGAGGTCGGTGGCGACTACTTTGGACATGATCCCGCTGCCTTCCGGCGAGCTGTTGATCGTGGTGGCGGATGTCGCGGGCAAAGGCCTGGCATCGGCCCTGGTGGGCAGCGCCTTTCGCTCCGGCTTCCGCGCTATCGCCAACTCCGATATGAGCCTGGTGGAAATGGCGACGCATATGAATGCCCTGCAACATGGAGAGGGAGAGGAATCGCAACGCCGCTATGTGACCACGACTTTTCTACGACTGAATGCCGCGGCGCACACCATGGAAGCGGTCAATGCCGGCCACAACCCGGGTTTTCTGGTGCAGGGCGGAACGACGCCGATCCTGATCGAGGCCAGCGGAACCCCCATCGGTATGTTGCCGTTTTGCAACTATTCCAGTGAAAAATATGCTTTGGAAGAAAAGGCGAAGCTGTTACTCTACACGGACGGACTCACCGAAGTGTTTCGCGACGACGAGGAGTTTGGCCAGGACCGGTTGCTGCAGACATTCCGCAACTGCCGAAGCGCTGACGCCGGCGGCGTATTGGATTCGATTTGGCACGCGCTGGATGCGTTCTCCAGTGAGGAGTCGCAAAGTGACGATATGACTGCCTTCGTTCTTGAAAGGCAGGCATAGGGAGACCAGGTGATCGACAAGGGTAACAGTATCGAGTTGCGTCTGCCATCCCGGCTGGGATACGAAAAGGTCGCTATGAACACGGCCGCCAGCGTAGCAAAATTAATGGGATTCGCCGAGGAACGCATCGACGACCTGAAGACCGCGGTTGCGGAAGCCTGCATCAATGCCATGGAACATGGCAATAAGCTCGACGAGTCCCTCAACGTGTACGTCGCCCTGTCCATGGATGCGACTTCTCTTGAGGTCAAGGTCCACGATTCCGGCACCGGACCCCACGGCGCAGTCCACAGGCCTGACATCGACAAGAAAATGCACGGAGAAGAGGCGACCCGGGGCATGGGCATGTTCCTGATCCAGGCGCTGGTAGACGAGGCCGAATGGGTCAGTTCCCCCCCCACCGGAAGCTATGCACGCCTGGTCATTCGAATGCACAACCACAAAGGATAGGAGTAAGGCATGGAAGGGAAAATGGTGGACCAGGGGACGCAAGTGAAAACGGAAGAAGTGAAATGTCCGTGCGGCGTGGTGACGGTCATGCGGTTCGCGGGCGATATTACCAGCACCTCGGAAGCGGTAATGCTGGGTACCTATGAAGGCCTGCCTGCGGACACTTCCAAGCGGATATTGCTCGATTTCTCCAAAGTGGAATATCTCAACTCCAGCGGCATCGCGCTCGTCATTCAATTAATGTATGCCGCAAGCAAGAAGGGCCAGAAAATCCAGACCTATGGCCTGACGCCTCACTTCCAGAAGGTCTTCACCATGGTCGGGATCACGAAGTACACCCAACTTCATCCCGATGAGGCTTCCGCCTGCGCCGCTTTCAGCGATTGAAAGCTGCAGCCGGGCCAGCCTGTAGACGACACGTTGCGCAGCATAACCATCAGCCAATCGCCTGATCCGGCTCGTTGAGTGCGCGCGAATCTCCGCGAAAAAACGTCCACCCAAATAGCAGTATTCCGCCGAAGAAAACATGAGAGAGCAGGAACGTCCACCGCGTGTACATCAGCGGAGTGAGCGGCGCCCACATGTCGGTCATCAGCAGGTAAATTGCCAATAAACAGAGGAATATCCTCCAACTGCAAAACGCTCTCGGCATCCACAAAAGAAAGACCAGAAAAAAAATGCCGTAATGGTGCTCCCATGCAATGGGAGATGCCATGGTGGTTGCCATCGCAAACAGCAGGAAGTCTGTCGTCGTGGCCGTCATTCGGCGCGCGATTGGAACTGCGAGGGCAGCGACCAGGAGCAAAACGGAAGATATCGCCGTGCTCAGATAAATCGTCCGGTTGAACGGCGGATAGCCGTAAATCCATGTGACCGGAGAGCCGACGTGCATCACCCGATGCAGCAAGCCATTCAACGATTGATTAGTCGACAGCGCGTCGCCGCGACGGCTGAGATAATGCAGAACAACCAAATATTCCGAGGTGTTGTGAACGCCGAAGACCGCCAGAGAAATTGCGAGGCCGAGCGCCAGCATGGACGCCAGAGCAATGGCGAAGCTCCACTGACGGCGCAGCAGTCCCCATAGTAGAAAAAGCGCCATCTGCGGCTTTAGCCAACACGTCAGTCCAATCAAAATGGCCGGTGCTTTGCGATGTCCGCGCAACCAAAGCAGCGCGCTGGCGATCAGCAGAAAATTGATCAGCGTCTGTACCTGGCCGAGTGCAAATGCGTTGATCAACGGCCGGAACGTAAGCACCAGTGCCGCAATGAGCAGCCGAAGTATCCATCGTTGCGCGAAGGAAAAAGTCTCCCCAATCGCGACAGGAAACAGCGCGAAGAAAAACTCCGACGACGCGATCCAGGTTCCCAACAGAGAGAGCAGCAAGGTGATCTTCAGCGCTGTAAACGGCCGAATGTCAAAAATGCGCGCGGCTTGCCATCCGCGGTACACCAGCAGAGAGGTCGGCGGGTAGATGAAGCGAACGTCGTGCTCAAAAAAAGCGGTTTCGTAAATTCCATTCCGATGTTGCCGCCACGCCAGGTCCCCCTGCGCCATGTAGTACCAGGAATCGCGGCCCACGCGCAGAAGAATGGAATCTTTCGCGATTTTCAGGACGCTGCCGGAATGCAGGCGGGGCGCGATGGCAATCAGCAGGCAGTCGAACAGGAGAACGCAGCCAAGGAAAATCGACATCCGGCGCACGATTGTATCCAGCCGGCGATCTGAAACTCGGTGCGTCACTTCTGACTGAGTGTAGCAAATCGGCTGCGGGGAGCCGTTGCCATGCGAGGCGATATCCGGCGCGGCTACCGCCTGCGACTTCATCTTGCTAGGATGATATTAGTTGCATTTGGAAGTTCGTCTGCGATCTCAGCCTATGTTCAAGCGCATCTGGGTTTATCTGTTCGCTCTTTTTCTCCCGATTTCCTACTCGCTGCACTGCGCCGCCAGTGCTTACGACGCGCATCCCAAACTGGTCGTGATTCTGGTCGTCGATCAATTCCGCGAAGATTATCTGGAGCGATACCGGACAGATTTCAAGGGGGAAGGTTTCAATCTATTTCTCGACCACGGCGCATTTTTTCCCAACTGCTATTTCGATTACGGAAATCTGGTCACCGCACCCGGACATGCGACGATCGCAACCGGGGCCTATACGGACGGCCATGGGATCGCCGGCAATTCCTGGTGGGACCTGGCGCGGAATACGACGCGGCCCATTACATCCGTTGAAGATCCCCGTTACAGCATCGTTGGGCTTCCTGCCAACTCGACCAATCCCGTCGAGGGCGCTTCCCCGCGCAATCTGCTGGCGAGCACCATCGGAGATGAGGTTCGCCTGGCGACCGGAGGCGAAGCGAAACTTTTTAGCGTTTCCCTGAAAGATCGCGCGGCGATTCTATTGGCCGGCCACACTGCCAATGGCGCCTTCTGGATCGATCCAAAAAGCGGCGCGTTCATAACTTCAACCTACTACATGAATTCCTTGCCGAGCTGGGCCACGGCATTCAATCTTGGCAACTTTGCGGCAGAGGCCCGGACAGGTGTCGGCGCCGCCAGCAACGCCAACTTTGTCAAGACTATCGGTCCAACAGATGCCGCGATTCAATATGAACTCGATTTTGCCGAGGCGTTGATTCAAGGAGAAAACCTCGGGTCGGGCAATGTCACCGATGTGCTCACCATCAGCATATCTTCGACGGACATGCTGGGTCACAAAGTCGGCCCCGATTCGCCGGAGCAGCGGGAACTCGTCGATGAGCTCGACGGAAATTTAGGCGACTTTTTCCATTGGCTGGATCGCAACGTTCCCGGCGGCCTGCGTAACGTATGGATTGCGCTCTCGGCGGACCACGGCGTTGCGCCCTTGCCTGCTGCTGCGCAGCAACTCGGAATCCCTGCGGCAACCATCGATGTGAAAGCTCTGGTCGCGGCGCTGAACACATCCATGAACGACCGCTTTTCTCCCGGGCAGAATCTCGAATACATGTTGCCAGATCAGCATCTCCCCTACATCGCGCTGAATATTCCAGTGTTCGAGCGCGCAGGCATCAATGAACTGGAAGGAGAGCGCGCCATTCAGGACGCCGTTCCGGCCGCGATGTCGAAGCTCGATCCTGCAGCCAATGAACCGGATTCGAAAGTAAAACCCGTTACCGCGCGAGTTGCTCCCGCGCCGCGAATTGTTCGCACCTTCACTCGCCTGCAGATGGCGGCTTTGCAACCCGGATTGCCTCCTACAGAATTTGGCCGTCTCATTGCGCACAGTTACTCGCCGAATGGCGGCTGGTACGTAATGCTGATACCGGAGGCGTACCAGATGCAAGCATCCGGCAGCGGCACCACTCACTTTTCGCCGTACTCGTATGACCGGCATGTGCCGCTGGCATTCTATGGATCGGCATTTGCTCCGGGGACTTATCGGGAGCGAGTCCAGCCGGTCGATCTGGCTGCAACACTTGCGGCGTTGCTGAACGTCAATCAGCCTTCGGCCAGCATCGGTAAAATCCTTACGGAAGCCATTGCGCCGGAGTTGGCGGCAAGGCCGGGGCGGACGCCGATTCGCAGAGGGAGACGCCGAGCCGAAGAAAAATCCGAAACGCCGAGTCCCGCGAAGAGCGCAAATCCTGCTTCTTCTCCGCAAAATCCTCCGGCAGTACCCAACCGGGAAAGCTCGCCGGCAACATCGACTGCGCCCCCACACGCCACTCCGTCTTCGCCGGTTCCGCCCGCGCAGCCGACGACTCCTCCGCAGACAGGCGCGACTCCTCCGCAATGAATGCCGGACAAAAGCCCGACCTGACAGTTCGGTTCTGCGGAATCGAACTGCGAAACCCTGTCATTGCCGCCAGCGGCACGTTTGGTTATGGCGTGGAATTCGAGGATATCGTCTCACTGGACACAATTGGCGCGTTCGTCACCAAGGGCCTTTCGCGCGAACCGATGCCCGGCAACGCGCCGCCGCGCCTGATCGAAACTCCGGCGGGAATGCTGAACGCGATCGGCCTCCAGAACATGGGGGTGCATGCTTTCCTGGAGAAAAAGCTGCCCGCCGTTCAGCGGCTTCCCTGCCCCGCGATCGCGAATGTTTTCGGCGGATCCATCGAGGACTATTGCGCCGTCATTGAAGCGCTGAATGCAGCGGAAGGAATCGTTGCGTATGAGCTGAATGCCTCCTGCCCGAACACACATTGCGGCGGAATGGTCTTCGGCACCGACGCCCGGCTGCTCGGCGAGTTGGTTGAAAAGGCGAAGGCACTGGCGCGCCGGCCGCTGATTGTAAAACTGTCGCCCAATGTGACGAGTATTGCCGCCATGGCGCGCGTCGCAGCTGAAAATGGCGCGGACGCGATTTCGCTGATCAATACGTTCCTCGCGGTGTCCATCGATGCCAAAACGCGACGGCCGCGTCTCGCCAATTTTACCGGCGGACTGTCAGGTCCCGCGATCAAGCCGATCGCCTTGCGCATGGTTTACGAAGCCGCGCACGCTGTGTCGATTCCCGTCATCGGGATGGGCGGTGTAACGGCGCCGGAAGATGTCGTCGAGTTCATGCTGGCTGGCGCAACCGCTGTCCAGGTGGGCACCGCCAGCTACGCCGATCCGCGAGCGGTGGAACGTATTGTGGATGGATTGAAAGACTGGTGCCAGCGCAATCGCGTCGAGCAGATATCCGCTCTGACGGGCAGTCTGGACACTTCACCGGCGCAAACTTAGTTCACCACATGCACCGTGAAGTGCATCTTGTTGTGACCCAGTCCACAATAAATACCGCATTTGCCGCTAAAGTTCCCGATCTGCGTCGGCGTGACAATCACTTCTGTAACCTCGCCTTTTTTCATCACTCCGTTTATCTTCAGCGCTGGAATCACCAGGCTGTGCTCGACATCGTCGGAAGTCAATTCCAGCTTCACCGTCTGGTCCTTCTTTAGCGTGATCTCCTCGGGAATGAACTCGAACTTTTTCGCGTGGATCATGATGGTGCGGGCGCGACTTGTGGCATTCGTCGTAGTGGCCGGCGGGACATTCTGCGCAATTAATGGAAAAGCGAGCAGCGCAACTGTGGAAGTAAGAACGAGTTTTTTCCAATCCGGCTTCATACAGCTCCGGTCCGGCATTCGAGTGATGTTTCTGTCGATGCGCATTAAAATTAAGGGCGCACCCGTTCCTAAAATAATGGGTGCGCCGATTGAAGCTGGTGTCCGTGGCGGCGAAAAACCTTAATGCGATTTCCCTGCGGCTTCCGCCGCGGCAATGCGCTGTTCGGCCTCGTGGATCACGCGCTCGGCTTCCTCGTAACGGCTGGCTTCTTCCCCAGCCTCACTCCATAGACGCTGGCCGCGTTCCAGTTCCGCGCGCGCTTCCGGCAAGTCGATTTCGCTCGGCCGCACTGCACCGTCAGCGAGGATGGTAACGCGGCCCGGCAGCACTTCAGCGAAACCCCACGCGACAAAGAATTGCTGGTCCCCGACATTGCCGCCGCGCAGCCTGACTTCTCCGGCGCCCAGTTCCGTCAGCAACGGCGCATGCGCGTACAGTACTTCCAGATAGCCGGAACGCGCGGGCAGCGTCACGGTTTCCGCCGTCCCGTCAACGAATATTTTCTCCGGCGTTACCAGCCGGACACGAATTGAGTTCCCGTCTGCCATCGATGATTGCGCTTATGCCGACTGTTGCATCTTGCCCGCGGCTTCCAAAACCTCGTTGATGTCGCCCTTCATATAGAAGGCCTGCTCCGGAACATCGTCGTGTTTGCCCTCGATGACCTCCTTGAAGCTGCGCACTGTGTCGGCCACTTTCACATAACGCCCCTGCATGCCGGTGAACTGCTCCGCGACATGGAAAGGCTGCGACAGGAACTTCTGCACTCTGCGCGCTCGCATGACGGTGAGTTTGTCTTCCTCGGAAAGCTCGTCGATGCCGAGAATGGCAATGATGTCCTGCAGATCTTTGTAGCGCTGCAAGATTCGCTTCACGCCCTGCGCGACGTCATAATGCTCTTGGCCGACAATGCGCGGCGTAAGAATGCGCGATGTGGAGGCCAGCGGATCGACGGCAGGGTAAATTCCAAGCTCCGATAGTGGCCGCGAAAGCGAGGTGGTTGCGTCCAGGTGAGCGAATGTCGTCGCAGGAGCCGGATCGGTGAAGTCGTCGGCCGGAACATAGACCGCCTGCACCGAGGTAATCGAACCCTGTTTGGTGGATGTAATGCGCTCCTGCAGTTCGCCCATTTCCGTCGCCAGGTTCGGCTGATAGCCCACCGCCGATGGCATGCGGCCGAGCAGCGTCGATACCTCTGAGCCGGCCTGCGTAAAGCGGAAGATATTGTCGATGAACAGCAGCGTGTCGGCACCTCCCTCGTCGCGAAAATACTCCGCCACAGTCAGACCGGTAAGCGCCACGCGGAGGCGCGCTCCGGGCGGCTCGGTCATCTGGCCATAGATCAATGCGGCTTTGGACTTATCGAGCTGCTTCAGATCGATGACGCCAGACTCTTGAAATTCCAGCCAAAGATCGTTGCCTTCGCGCGTGCGCTCGCCGACTCCGGCAAACACAGAAAATCCGCCATGCTTGGAAGCGATGTTGTTGATCAGTTCCTGGATGATGACTGTCTTGCCGACGCCTGCGCCGCCGAACAAACCGGTCTTACCACCCTTGAGAAAGGGCTGGATCAGGTCGATGACCTTGATGCCGGTCTCAAACATTTCTTCCCGGGTCGACTGTTCATCGAAAGCCGGCGCCTGGCGGTGGATCGGACGCCGCTCCTTGGCATCGACCGGACCGAGTTGATCCACGGGCTGTCCGATGACATTCAGCACGCGGCCCAGCGTGGCCCTGCCCACAGGAACAGTGATCGGACCGCCGAGATCGAGCGCCTTCATGCCGCGCACCATACCCTCGGTGGCTTCCATTGCGATGCAGCGCACGCGGCCCTCACCGAGATGCTGTTGCACCTCGAGAATCACGTCGAGCGGCACCGGCACTTCAAATCCTTCGCTGGTCACCCGCAGTGCCTGGTATATGGGAGGCATGTGCGCCTCATCAAACTGAACGTCTACCGCAGGCCCCGCCACCTTAATTACCTGTCCAATATTTTCCGCCATATTCCCTATCCAACATTCCTCTTCAATTCCAGCGATCTGTGTCTACAGCGCCGCCGCGCCGCTGACAATCTCGATGATCTCTTTGGTGATCGCCGCCTGGCGCAACCGGTTCATGGTCAGCGTGTAGGCGTCGATCATTTCCGTTGCATTGTTGGTGGCCGCATCCATGGCCGTCATGCGCGCCGCATGTTCGGCGGCGATCGACTCGAGTAATGCGTGATACACCTGCGACGATACATATCGCGGCAGTAGAGTGTTCATCAGATCGCGCGGCGACTGCTCATAAATGTAGTCCACCTCGGCCGTGCCGAATTTGCTGGCTTCCTCATCGGCTTCGCGCGTGTCCTCTGTTTTCAAGCTAACGCCGGAACTGAGCGCCGCTTTGCCCATCTCCTCGCGCTCCTCCGATTCCATCTCAAACGCGGTTGCAATCTCCTGCTTCCCGATTTCCATGATCGGCAGGATCCGTTCCACAACGACTCGCTGCGCAATGACAGATTGAAACTCATTGAAAACGAGATAGACCGCGTCCGTTTGCTGCGCCGTGTACCGCTCGATCAAGATATGGGCCAGGTGGTCCGCTTTAGCGAACGTCAGGTGATCGAACATACCGGCGTGTTCGCCGGTAATCTCGATCCGCGCCTTGCGAGTGCGTGCCTGCAATCGATCACCCAACTGCGCGTCTTCCTCGGCCGAGCTGGCCGAATAGGTGTGGCGCAACGCATCGCGGCCTTTGCGTCCTACCACCTCCAGGTCAACATTCAGTTCATCTTTTAATTCAATAAACTGTCGTGTCGCTTTGATTATATTGGCATTAAACGCGCCAGCAAATCCCTTGTCGCCGCTGATAACAACCACTGTGGCATTCTTTTCAGGCCGAGAGACCAGAAGCGGACTTCTGGCTTCTCCTGTTTCCGGATCGTATACATCGACGCGCCTCTCCAGCGATTTGAGCACGTTGGCCAGCATTCTGGCGTAAGGCCGGGCCGAAAGCGCGCGCTCCTGCGCCCGGCGCAACTTGGCCGCCGATACCATCTTCATGGCCTTGGTGATCTGCCGCGTGTTCTTTACGCTGCGGATCCGCCGCCGTAGATCGAGAACGCTCGCCATCGCTTAGGAAGTTTTTCCCGCGGCCGCGACGGCTGGTTGCGCGTCATTCTTCTTGTCACCTGAGACGGCCTCATTCTCCGCCATGGGCGTGTCCGAGGGACCTTGGTTCCCACCACCTCGGCTCTGTTGGGCTCCATTCTGGCCAGTGCTCCCGGTCGGGCTTGTGCCGCTACCCCCGCCTTCGTCTTCCTTCTTCGTCTTCTTGGCTTCCACGTGTGCCTCGGGGCGATCCGCGAAGAAGTTCTGCTTGTACTCGTTGATGGCGTCGGTCATGCGCTTCTTCAGGTCGTCATCCAGCGCCTTTTTGGTCGCGATGTCCTTCAGAATCGCCGCCTGCGCCGCATCCATATAGGGATAAAGGCCCTCTTCAAACGCGCTCACAAACTCCACCTTCACGTCGTCGAGGAGGCCAGTGGTGCCGGCAAAAAGAATGACGACCTGTTTTTCCATGGGCAATGGCTGGAACTGCTTCTGTTTGAGAAGCTCCGTTAAACGCTGGCCGCGGTTCAGCTGGTTCAGCGTCACTTTGTCCAAGTCGCTACCGAACTGCGCAAACGCTGCGAGTTCCCGATACTGCGCCAAATCGAGTTTCAAAGTAGCGCCCACTTGTTTGGTCGCCTTGCTGGCTGCGGAAAAACCAACGCGGCTTACAGACAGCCCGACGTTGACCGCCGGACGAATGCCCGAGTTGAAGAGGTCCGTTTCCAGAAAAATCTGTCCATCGGTGATGGAAATCACGTTGGTCGGGATATAGGCGGAAACGTCGCCGGCCTGCGTTTCGATAATCGGCAGCGCCGTTAAAGAACCGCCCCCGAGCTTCTGGTTCAATTTGGCCGAGCGCTCCAGCAGACGCGAGTGAAGATAGAAAACGTCTCCAGGATAGGCTTCGCGCCCGGGCGGACGGCGAAGCAGCAGGGAGATTTCACGGTAGGAAACGGCGTGCTTCGACAAATCGTCGTAGATCGCCAGCGCGTGCCGTCCAGAGTCGCGAAAGAATTCTCCCATCGCCGTCGCTGCGTATGGAGCGATATATAACATCGGAGCAGGTTCGGAGGCGGACGCGACCACAACGATGGTGTGGGCCATGGCGCCGTGTTCCGTCAGCGTCTGCACAACCTGCGCAACTGACGAACGCTTCTGTCCGATCGCGCAGTACACGCAGATCAGGTTGTTTTTGGCGTTGTTGATGATGGTATCGAGCACAACGGCAGTCTTGCCGGTCTGCCGATCGCCAATGATCAGCTCGCGCTGGCCCCGTCCGATCGGAATCATCGCGTCGATCGCTTTGAGTCCGGTAGACATCGGCTCCCGCACCGGTTGGCGGTCGACAACTCCGGGAGCGAGCCGTTCCACCGGCAGCGTCTGATCGGTTTCGATCGGACCTTTATCGTCGATCGGCTGCCCCAGCGCATTCACCACGCGACCAATCAGCGCGTCGCCGACCGGCACGCTCATGATTTTTCCCGTGCGCTTGACTTGGTCGCCTTCGCTGATCTCGGTGTAATCGCCGAGAATGACAGCGCCCACCTCATCTTCATCCAGGTTCATGGCCAGCCCGAGAATGCCGTGCGGGAACTCCAGCATTTCTCCAGCCATTGCCTTTTCCAGGCCATGGATGCGCGCGATGCCGTCACCCAGGGAGATGATGGTGCCGACCTGATCGATCCGCACCCTGGACTCGAAGTTTTCTATCTGCTCTCGAAGTAGCTGCGAAATTTCGTCTGCTTTAATCTGCGCCATTCTGCTTCCAATTGGAGTTCTGATTCTATTCGGTTGTCAATTTGCCAGCAGCTTTTCGCGAAGCCCTTCCAGGCTGCCGCGCACCGACCCATCATAGATGGTATCGCCGATGCGAAGCACAACTCCGCCGAGCAGCGATGGGTCCTGCTTATAAGTTGCCTGAACTTGAACGCCTGCCAAAGACGCGGCTGTGGCCTCCACCTTCGATTTTTCCTCCGCGGTCAGTTCGCGGACACTGGTAATTTCGGCTTCTTCAATGTGCAATCGAAGATTTATTTCCCTGCGGTACTCCGTAACGATGGCGTCGAGCGCGTTCATGCGATCATTCTGCACCATGACCGCGATGAAATTTCGCATCTGCTTCGCCATTCCGATTCGGGGAGCGATCGCATCCAGAACCTTGAGCTTGGTTTCCAGCTTGAGGGACGGATTCTCCAGAACCTCGCGCAGCTCTTTGCTGTTCGCAAACGTCGCCATAAAATCTCCGAGCTGCCGATCCATATCCTTGGTATCCAACTTGTCCGACATCACCGCATCGGCCAGAACGCGCGCATATTGCAGGACAAACACGCTCATCAGTTCACCCCGCCGCCGGTGCGCTTGCCTTGCTTGCCGCCATCCAGATCGGTAAGAAAGTTCTCCACTAGCGAACGATCCGTTGCCTGGCTGACAGCGATTTGTCGCTTCGCATGTTCAATCACCAGGTCGGCGGCAAGGTTCTTCAACAGGTTCTCCGCATTCTTGGTGGCCGCCGCAATGTCCAGGGCCGCCGCATCGAGAATGACCTGTTTCTCCTGCTCGATTGCCGCACGCAACCGCTTTTCCTCGACTGAGGTCTCCTGCTCGGCTTGTGCGCGGATCGCTTCGATCTCGCCGTCGAGCCGCGACAGTCGTTCCTCGACCCGCGCCAGACGCCGGTTGGCATCTTCGGTAGCGACGCGGGCCTGTTCAATCTCCGTAGTGATGCGCTCCGAACGCGTGCGCAGCGTCTTCGGCAGAATTCGCGCAACAAGCCAGACGATACCAATCAACAGAAGGGCAAAATTGAGGATTTCGAAAAGGCGCGAGGTCACCTCCGTCGAAAGACCAAGAACGCGTGCGACTTTACGCACATTTGCCGCGTGTCGATAGATGTTGGCAGCATCCTGCGGTTCGGGATTGTCGATCTTCTTTTGACGGATTTCCTCGCGACGCCGGGCACTCCGCTGTGCCTGCGCCTGCGCCGCGGATTCTCCATTCGATGCGCTCTGTGCTCCGGAACTCTGCGCTGCGGTGCTCATCACCCCGGCGCGCAGGTTGGGACACAAGCTAAACAGCAACACTAGCCCGACGCAGGTCGTCAGCAGAGGCGCCAAGCCCGCACGTCGCCGAGTACCGGGCCCTCGAACTAGGCGATAAGAGATCAAGCCGCTGATCATGCCCGCTCCCTCGATACATTGTCGGAAGGAAGAATCGTCCGCAGCACCTGTGCCGCCAGGTCGTCGATCATGGGATCTAACTTCAGGCGCGCCGTCTGCACGTTGTCCTCAATGGCGATTCGCGCCGCCGCCGTGCGCTCCTGTGCGGCCATGCGCGCTTCTTCAAGGGCGTGTTCCGCTTCGAGATGGATCTGGTGCAGGCGCTCGTGGCGGGCGTGGAACACCATGGCGCGGGCGGCACGCAACCGCTCCTCATACTCGGCGGTCTTTTTTTCGGCTGCCGCTATGGCTTCCGCCGCTTTTTCAATGGCCCCCTGTGTTCTCGCATAACGTTCGCGAAGCACCTTGGTCAAAGGAGTGTGGACCAGCACCCGGTAGCAGGCCAGTGTAATCAGAAACAGGATTATGGTCGGCACGGAGCCGAGCACAAGTCCACCAAGCTGTTGTACTAGACCATTCATGTGCGGTGTGGTTTCGGAGCCGCCAGCGGCGGCGAAAGGCGCCCTATCTAATTGATTGCTTGAAACTTAGTTTGTAACAAACTGATCGCTAGAGTGTCAAACAAACCAAGTCATCTCACGGCGAAGGCTGTAACCTTCACAATCTAAAGTCTCGATTTACAGAAGTAACGAGCGGCTGCGCAAAAACTTTCTTTTTGACCGTTGACTTCGCCCAAGGTTGGCCTACACTGAAAAGTAACAGCCTCGGACCTGGTTCAAGGCCCGGCAGGCCGGATGTCAGGAACAGTAGCCCAACGTTCTGACATCCGGCCTGCTCTTTCTATTTCCCCACCAGGTGAAATTGCTGTCTGCTGTAGTCTCTTCTTCTTGTGCTCCGGCTTCGCCAGTATTTTCGATACCGCCCCAATAGAGAAGCTGGACCGCGAACCCGCATGTGGACCGCTGCGTCCTGAAATGTGCGTTCCACAACAATCCCGCCCGCGTCGAGCGCCGCCAGTACAGCTCCCTCACCCTGCGGCACCTCCAGATCCCGTTCTTCCAGCGGATCGGACTCGAGCGCCGCATCGATCGCTGCCAACACCGCATCCAGACCAGTTTTTGCGCGCGCCGATATGGCAATGGCTCCGCCTTGCCGCCGAGAAATTCGCTGCTCCTTGGGCAGCAGATCGATTTTGTTCATCACCTCAACACGAGGCTTATTCTCCACTTCCAGCTCGCGCAGGACCTTTTCCACTTCTTCCCGATGAACATCGAGCGAAGCGCTGGAGGCATCCATCACATGGACCAGCACCTCTGCCATCTGCACCTCCTCCAGCGTCGCGCGAAAGGCATTGACAAGCGTGTGCGGCAGGGCGCGGATAAATCCAACGGTATCGGACAACAAAATCCGCCGGCGCGAGGGCAGTGTCACCAGATGCAGTTTTGGGTCGAGGGTTGCGAACATCCGCGAGGATTCCAACACGCCCGCTTGTGTCAATGCGTTAAACAGCGTGCTCTTCCCTGCGTTGGTGTAGCCGACCAGTGCGACCGTGGGCACCGGAACCGAAGAACGCCGCTGGCGTTGTTGCCGGCGAATGCCGCGAACAGCTTCAAGACGGCTCCGAACAATCTGGATCTTGCGGCCGATCTTTCGCCGGTCAGTCTCCAACTGCGTCTCGCCGGGGCCCCGGGTGCCAATGCCGCCGCCAAGCTGCGACATCGAGCGTCCACGGCCGGCGAGGCGCGGCAGCATATATTCGAGCTGCGCGAGCTCCACTTGCAACTGGCCCTCTCTGGTACGCGCGTGAGAGGCGAAAATATCGAGGATTAGCTGGGTGCGGTCGATGACGCGGCATGGAAGCGCGCGCTCCAGCTCCCGCAACTGCGAAGGGGAAAGATCCTGCTCAAAGATAATCAGATCGGCGCGGCGGGCGCTGGCTGCCGCGCCGATCTGCTCCAGCTTGCCCTTGCCGACCAGCGTGGCCGGATCCGGATGATCGCGCCGCTGCAGGATGACGTCCAGCACATTCGCTCCGGCGCTCTCCGCAAGTTCTCGGCACTCGGCGGCTTCGGCAGAAAGCGTTGAAATGGACGCAGCATCGCGAGTTGAAAGGGATTCAATCGGCTCGGACGTTTCGTCTTCCGAAGAAGACTGGTCGCGGGTGGCGTCTTGGGTGACGAGCATCGCGTCTTTTGCCAGCTGCGCCGATGCAGTGAGTCGTTGACGATATTTTCGTCCCGTAAACTCACATGCAACAATCAATGTTTTTTCTCCCGGATCATTGAACGACCCGGGAGTATTGGCAATGGTGGATTGAGAATCGTGCAATTCTGTCCTTCGATCGGCGCGCGCCGGCAGCAGCTATCGTTCGATCCCGCACCGCGTCACGAGACGCTGGACGCCGAAGGCGCCATTGTCGACGAGTAGCTGGAGTTCGCGCCCGAAGCTGCGTGACCCGCTCCCTGAGTCCCGGTGGGGGCCAGACCGCTGACTCCGGCGGCTGTCGGAGTATGGCGGTGCTCACCCATCAGAACCGGTTTGCCGCTGACCACAGTGGAAATAGCATGTTTGAAGATAAGCTGCTCTTGATTGCTGTTTTCGAGCAGAACGGAATATTTGTCGAAAGATCGTATGCGCCCCGTCAGCTTTACGCCGCTCACCAGATAAATCGTGATCTGCGACTTGTCTTTGCGGACCGTGTTCAAAAAAGTGTCTTGAATGTTTTGCGCTGTTTTGCTCTCCATCTGTCGTCTCCTTACTCCCTCAACTAATTTTTGAAAAACGTACTGCGCGGCGTGGGCAGGCAGACACCCACTTGCAAATCCCACAGCCATACCGAATCCCTCTGCCCGGGGAAAACGATGCAAAATTGCACCGTGCCAGTATTGTCTACGAAATCGAGTCAACCTAGCCAGAGGTGCGCTACAGCAACGCAAAATACGGCTTGAATTTTGGATGCAGCTATTGCAATTGGCGTTTCATGCGCCGCTCTTCCTGGCAGGTGTTCTCCTGTACCGACGCTGCAAGCGCCAGTTTCTGGACGCGACGAAGGCCGGCAATAGATTGCAAGGAAAGGAGGGCGATCTAACGCCAACTGGATCCAGCTCCGCCAGCGGGAGAAGCCGCCTCTGCAACGGAAATCCCGCCATGCCGGTGCTAGCATGAAATGTGCAATCCGACCGCTCATCTGGCCTGTCCACCGCGCGGACAGCGCATGTTTCCGTGCCTGTCGCGGATTTTTCCCGGCAATATGCGCAGATTCGCGAAGAAGTCCTGGCCGCAATCGAAAATGTATGTGCGGGGCAGCATTTCATCCTGGGCGAGGAAGTACGCCGGTTTGAAGCGTCTGCGGCTCAATTCTGCGGCGCGGCTCACGGAATCGGCTGCGCTTCGGGCACCGACGCGCTCTGGCTGGCAATGGCGGCTGCGGAGATCGGCCCCGGCGATGCGGTTTTGACCACGCCGTTCAGTTTTTTCTCGACCGTCAGCTCGATTTTGCGAGTTGGCGCGCGGCCCATCCTGGCCGACATCGACCCACGTACCTACAACCTGGATTCCTCCCACGTCGCCGGCCTTCTCCGGAATTATGGACCGCGGCGCGGCGATCAGGTTCGGGCGATTCTTCCCGTCCATCTCTACGGCCAGTGCACGGACTGGGATGCATTTGCGACTCTAAAAGCGGAATTCGATGTCCTGCTGATCGAAGACGCAGCCCAGGCATTTGGCGCCCGGTGGAACGATCGGCCGGCAGGCAGCCTGGGAGACTTGGCGGCCTTCAGTTTTTATCCGACAAAGAACCTGAGCGCCTACGGCGATGCCGGCCTGGTGACCACGAGCGACGAACGGTTTGGCCGATCGCGCCCGCATTTTGCGCGCGCATGGGATGCGGCAGCGCTATTTCCACGAGGAAATCGGCTGGAACAGCCGCCTGGATACGATTCAGGCTGCCGTGCTGCTGGTTAAACTCCGGCATATCGAGCAGTGGAACGAGCAACGCCGCGAGCGCGCCAAGACATACGACGAGCTGTTCGCGCGCCGAGGTCTGGCCGAAAGCAGTCTCTATCCGATCTCACGGAGTGGTGTTGCCCTACGTGGACTCGCGCGGGGTGCACGTTTTCCATCAATACGTGATCCGCGTGCCACGGCGAGATGCATTGCGGGTCTTTCTGTCCGAGCGCGGCATCGGCTCCGAGATTTACTATCCGCTGCCGTTGCACCTTCAAGCTTCACTCAAAAAACTCGGCTATGCAGAGGGTGCATTTCCCGAAAGCGAGCGCGCGGCAAAAGAGGTGCTCGCGCTGCCCATGTTCCCCGAGCTTACCCAGGAAGAACAAGAGAGTGTCGTCAGCGACAATCGCGGATTTTCTCAGCTGGAATCTCAGCGGGCGACGCGATGCCGGTGACGTCTTCCATGCCGGACGGAATGGTGAATTTCCCGTGCTTCCGGCGCTTTGGCCGTGCGCGCCGGGCGGCAGGACTTTGCGTACAAGATTGCCTTCCAACCGGTAAGTCATCGTTTCCAGTTGGGCGGCGTGCGCCATGCCGGTCTGCGGATCGAGTGCGACATCGTTTCCTACAGCGGCCTGAAAAGTGAAGACCGGCTCAGGGCCGGCGGGGTTGTTCCCATCGCCGGGCTTCACCTTCACGGGAAAGAATCCTGCAACATCGCGCAATCGGAACGCGGTGCCGTAACGATGTCGCCGGGTGTCCCAGGTAAATACGCGAACCTGGTCGAAATCGTACGGCAGCCCTTCCTTGTAAGGCGTCAGCACGGTCACATATTCCGGCACCTTTCCGTCTGGCTTGCCGGAATCTGGATCGTCGACCGTCCGCAGAACGTATGCGCCGATCATCCGTTCGCTTTCCGCGTATTGCGCCACGTCTTCCGGCACATCGACCGCTAGATCGCGGGAGAGCATCCAGCCGGTGCGTCCAGAACTGTCGCGGACCAGCCACCAGTCTTCCATGGGCACAGCAGGCAAAAATTGGGACTCGAAGCTTTGCTTCCGCGCTTTCTCTGAGCGTGCGACCGGCTGCGGCTTGGGTGATGCGGTGGGCAGACCGAGAATGCTGCCGGGAGCCACTCTGGGGACGGAGGCACGCTCCAGCATCGAAACCTTCGTGTTCGGTGGCAGCAGATAGAAGCGCTGCGTCCTTCTTCCTGGCGCAAGATGGATGTAGAGTTCGTTGTAGAGTACAGCAGTCGCAACCGGCGGCTGGCTGGCGTGTTGTTTTGCAAGATTCTGGAATTGATCGAATTCATTCTGATCGATGACGGCATGGGACTCAATCCAGCCAACCGCTCCCTGCGGCGTTTCTACTTCCATGAATCGGCGGCCGGGTTCGATCACCTTGAGACGCTCGCCGTTCGTGACCTCTGCGACGTGATTGGCAACGACCGCGACGCGGTCTCGAAGATAAATCTGCTTAACCGTTACGTACACGTAGTCGGCAGATGCGCCGGGCCGGAAGCGGTTGCAACCGGCGAGCGCAATCAGCAAAGAACATAAAGGAATCGCGGCGATGAATCGGCGGGGATGCAGCAGGATGGCTGGGGGAAAATCAGGCATAGCGCTTCCAATTCCGAAATTTCAGTCTACGCGGAATGGCCGCGAAAAAGAGGGCTTCGTTACGCCGGTCACCACCGCGTCAATGCCGCGTCATGGCACGACCGCAAGCGAAATGGCTCCTGCAGGGTCCGTGCCTGTATTGCCGGAGGTCACCGAATCGAGTTCGCCGCCGGTGGTCGCATCAAAGCTGAACACCTGCAGATCGGGACCGCCGCCGCTATTGATCAGGAGTAGATACGTTCCGGTGGAATCGAGCGACAGGGCGATTGGCAAACTGCCGGTGGCGAACGGCGAGGTTGACAGCGGCGTTAAAGTTCCATTTGAGCCGAGAGAATAGCCGGTGATCACGTTCGCTGTCTGGTTAGCGACATAGACGTAACTATTTGTAGGATCGACCACGATAGATTTCGGTCCAAGCTGGGATGCAAACGGTGAGCCGGAGATTTCCGACAGCGACGCGTTCGTGCCGATGGTAAAAACGCGAATTCCGGTACCTGCTTCCCCGACGAACAGAAAGGCCGAATTGTTGTCGGCGGTGATCGCATTGTCTCCACCCGCGCGGGGGCTCAGGTGGCCGTGATTCGATAGGGCTCCACTGGAGGAATTGAAGCTGAACGTGTCCACGCCGCCGCCGCTCAGGGCCACATACACATTCTGATCGTTGGGCGTGACGTATACCTGCGTCGGAGTGCCGGAGTCCAGCGCAATCCCAGTACCCACCTGGGACAAGGCTCCGGTGCTCGTGTTGATCTGATATTCGAATAGCGTCGAAATACTCGAAGAGATAAGAAAAAGCCAGTTACCCGAGGGGTCGACCTTCATCCAGATCGGGTTCAAGGTCGAAGCCACCGCCGCGCCGCCATTGCCAAGGGTCAAAGCTCCATTGGTGCCAATCGAATATACGACGACGGAACCCTGCAATGTTGCGACGTAGAGGAACGTTCCTTTGGGAGTGGCGGCAATCGCGCTCGGCGTGCGCGCCCAGCGTATACGAAGTGCCGGACAAGCTGGTGAAAGTAGCCGTCGGGAACGGGATCAACTCAACCGTTCCGATCGATGCATTGGCCACATACGCGAAGGAGCTATACGTGGTCGAACCACCGCCTCCGCCGCAGCTGTTCGTCTCCTGGCAGGTGGGTACAAAGAACCCGCCGCAACCGACCACCACAAGGCAAAGCAGCAAAATCGCCGCGCCTGCCGCTGAGCTTCGAATCCTGGAAATCTTTCTCATCGAGTTCCTAATTTGAAGTCTACCCGAATCGAGATAGGGTTCGCGCCGTTCCAGGCGAAACGCTCGACCCCAGGACGAGAATTCGCTTAGAACATCCATGGTTGCATGTAGGACTCTTGGCAGGCTAGTTTCCGGCGGCTGCTGCCGAAATAGAACCTGCGACAGCGGCTTCTGTCAGTTTTCCCGGCACGCCACTGTCGACATTGAAAACCTGGAGACTGCCTCGATTGGAAAGTGCCAGCAGATGCGTTCCCGTGGTATCCATCGATAGAGCTGTCGGCGATGGAGCCACCGAGAACGTTGTGTTAGAAATAAGTGTCAACCCGCCGGATGGGCCGATCCCATAGGCCGCAATCTCGTTTGCGGCTGGATACCCAGCATACAATTCACCATTCGCAGGGCCGACGACTAGGGAGGAAGGTCCGCCACTCTGCGCGGCGAACGGAGAACCGGGCATCTCCGTGAGTGCACCTCCCGATCCGATCGCGAGAACGCGAATTCCCGAACCTTTTTCGCCGACGAACAGATCACTCGAATTGCCGTCGGATGCAACTGCATCGTCCTGAGAACCGGCCTGCAGCGGGGCGACATGGACACGATTGTCCACAGTTCCATTCTCCGCATTCAAAGTGAAACCATCGACACCGCCGCCGCCCAGAGCCACAAATATATATCGATTGTCGGAAGTAACATAGAGCTGCGTTGGCTGTCCTGAATCAAGCGGAATGGCGCCCTCGGTAGCCGGCTGCAACCCGCCGTTCGACGCATCAATCTGGAATATCTGTAACGTCGGAGAGTTGGAAACGGCCAGCAACAGCTTTCCCGTTCTGTCGGTAGAAATCAGAGCCGGATTCGAAATAGTGGCAACTGGTCGCCCGTTGTTCGCAGCCTGAGCCGTTCCATCTTTCGCAACCGTGTCCGCGAATATGGACCCTTCGGCGGTAGCCAGAAACAAAAGATTTCCGTTCGGAATCGCTGTGACTGTGTCCGCTATACCGCCATTGGTAGTTGTAGGAATCGGGTTCGTGGCGGCGCTAAGGCTGCCCGAATTGAGAGAAAAGCCCTGAACAGTTTCCGCATTCGCCTTCGCCACATAGATCAAAGGATGAGTTAACGATCCGCTTGCCGAGGCTGTCGTCGCCGTGGTCCCCGTCGTTGCCGTAGTGGCCGTCGTCGCCGTAGTGCCAGTGGTCCCGGTAGTCCCCGTCGTGCCAGTTGTTCCTGTTGTTCCTGTTGTTCCGGTCGTTGCCGTAGTGCCGGTAGTTGCGGTTGTGCCTGTTGTTGCGGTGGTACTCGTAGTACTCGTAGTACTCGTTGTGGCAGTTGTCGTCGAACAGTCGTCGTACTCCTGGCATGCGGGAACAAAAAATCCGGTGCATCCTGTCATAACCGGAATTGCAGCAATGAGAAGCAGAGCGATTGCACGCAGCACGTAACGCACGGATGCATCTAAACGATTAGCCGGAAGTTTCATACCAGGTTAGTGTACTGCGCCGGCATCTGGTCTGGCGCGCCCGGAGAAGTCGGAAATAGATTTTGGTTTTGTGAATGCAACGCAAATTCGCGCGCGCGGATATTGAGAGAGGAGAAGAAATGGATCAGCCTGCCTTGTACTCTGGACCGAGCATTATTCCGCATGTGTGGTACCCGGAACCGAAAGCCGCCGTCGCGTTTCTGGAGCGCGCCTTCGATTTCCGTCCGCAATTTCAGGAGCCGGATGGAAATGGGGGAGTTCACTCCGACATGCGCGCGGAATTGAAAATAGGCCGAGGCCTGATCCTGGTGGGTTCTGCGAATGCGCCGCGCTTTATGTTTCGCACGCCGCGCGAGGCCGGAGGAGTCAATACCGGCGCAGTCTACACTGCAACTCGCGATATCGATGCGCTCTATCGACGCGCAAAGGACGCCGGAGCGCAGATGGTGCGTGATCTGGCTGACACAGATTACGGTTCACGAGATTTTGCGGCGTGCGATCCGGACGGCTACCTCTGGAGCTTCGGCACGTATCATCCTGCGATCGACGGATCTGACGCCGCGGAAACCGAGGCTGAGGTCTTCGACGCACTGCGCTATGAACGGCCGCGGACGGCGATGGATTGGCTGGTTGAGGCATTCGGTTTTCAGCGGCATTCCATTCCAGCCGTCGACGGCGAAGATGTCCGGCATGCCCTTCTCCGCTTCGGCACGAGTCTTTTGATGATCAGCGGCACACCCCTTAACGATCCGTTGAAGCTGCTGCCTCCGCATCTTGCCAGCCTTTCTCATTTGGGCGGGGTCCACACCCAGGTCGTTCACGTCGTAGTCGCCGATCCGGACGCGCATTGTGAGCGAGCAAGAGAAGCGGGCGGCGAGGTACTCGAACCGCCGTCGGACACATGGGATGGCGCGCGACGCTATATCGTGCGTGATCCGGAAGGCTACGTTTGGAGCTTTTCAACCCACGCGCCCGGACAACGGAGCAAGCGTGACAAGTCAACCGTTGATACGCGGGTCAGTCGAACTTAATTGGGCTTTTGCTTGTGAGGACGGCGGAAGCGCTCATCGACGGTCTGGCGGCCGCTGAATCCTGAGTCCATTGTGTGCCAGTGCTGAATCTCCGTTTCACCGAACTTCCAGCACAGCAGCACCACGTCTTCGCCGAGACGGCAGGGAAAATCCAGCAGCCCGATATCGAGATCTTTCACCTGCACTCCGATCGAATCGATCTCCGCAAGAGTATCTTTCACCTGCTGCACAGATTTGTCGTGCTGCGCGCGTCGTTTTGCCACTTCCGCAATACGGACCAGAGTACCGCCATTCATGAAAATGCGCTGGCTGAGCGATTGCAGTTCCTCGGCAATGCCTTCGGCGGTGTTCTTGGCCTCCATCGCACTCTTCATCAGCGATTCCAGAACGGGAACCAGCGTCTGCGCTTCCTCCAGCGAAAATGTTTTCATCGGCTACCCCCGAATCTCCAGCATACGGCCCAATGCTACTCGCGCCCAATGCTTGATGTCATCCGCCACGCGGATGCGATTGACGACGTGACCCTCGATCAGATTTTCCAACGCCCACGCAAGGTGTTGCGGAGAAATGCGAAACATCGTGGTGCACAGGCAGCCGGATTCGTCCAGGGTGATTACTTTCTTGCCGAGCGGCGCGAAGCGTTTGCCCAGGCGATTGACCAGATGAATTTCCGTTCCGACCGCAAACATCGATCCGGCGGGCGCATTTTCAACAATCTCAATCAACTTTTCTGTCGAGCCGATCGCGTCGGCCTTCTGGCAAACTTCCAGTCGACACTCCGGATGCACAATGACCTGAATTCCGGGGTATCGGGCCCGCACGTTATCCACATGCTCCGGCAGAAAACGCTGATGCACTGAGCAATGCCCTTTCCACAAAATCACCCGCGCGGAGCGGAGCCGATCCGGCGTAAGGCCACCGTTGATCTGATACGGATCCCAGACAACGGTTTCCGAAAGCGGTATGCCCATCGCATGGGCAGTATTGCGGCCCAGGTGTTGATCGGGCAGGAACAGAATGCGCTTCGCGCGCGCAAACGCCCAGTTGAACGCGGCGCCAGCATTCGACGAGGTGCAGACCAACCCGCCGCGCTCCCCGCAAAATGCTTTAATGGCCGCAGTCGAGTTCATGTAGGTCAGCGGCACGAGACCTCCCGCGTCCGGGCCGTTCAGTCCCGCGCGAGTTAACTTCGCCCAGCATTCTTCCACCTGCGAAATGTCCGCCATGTCCGCCATCGAGCAGCCGGCGTTAAGATCCGGCAGCACGACCTGCTGATAGGGCTGGGCTAATATGTCCGCGCTTTCCGCCATGAAGTGGACACCGCAGAAAAGAATGTAGCGGCTGCTGGATTCAGAGGCAATCTTCGACAATTTGTAGGAGTCGCCGGTGTAATCGGCGAAGCGAATCACTTCATCGCGCTGGTAATGATGACCGAGAATCAACGCATCTGTTCCCAATTTAGCGCGTACAGCGGCGATGCGAGCGTCCATGGTATGGTCCGGCATCGCCAGATAGTTGTCGAGAGAACAGCTTTCCTGCAGGGATTCCGCAGGCACGGTACCGACCGATTCTAAAAGAGTTGCCACTGTGTGCCGCCTTCAGTTCCTGCGTTGCTCCGCGCGGAACGGGGATGTTGAAAGCATTCGTTAAACGTGTTGCAGTGGATTCACTGCGATTCGTTTGTTTTCCTGCGAGTCGCCCAATCCACGGGGCTGTTGCAACACTTATTGGACGTTTCAATCCGGCGATTCGATTCATCCGGAAGAAAACTTCCTCTCATCCGATTGTAATATGACTATGCACTGGAAGTCCGTCGGGCCGCCCGCAAGAATCTCTTTTACGGGTTGCGCCGTTCCTCCAGTGTTCCCGCGCGAATGCACGGAGGGTCTGGAATTGAGGCGCTCACCGTAGGCAGGAGAGGTTTGTTTGGCCATACACCACTGAGTATGATGGAATTCGATGAGCCTGCCCGACACAATCTTTATTTTTGTTCTGGCGCTGATCATATTTGGGCCTAAAAAGCTGCCCGAGATTGGCCGCCAGATCGGACGCCTGGTGGGAGAATTCCGCCGCGCAAGCAACGAATTCAAGTTCCAGATTGAGGAAGAACTGCGACAGGTTGATTGGAGCGAGAAACCAGTCGAACGCCAGACGATCGCGCAGCCAAAAGACGATGCGCCGCAGTCGGCTCCAATAGAGACGAGCACGGCCCCCGCCGCTACGGAACTGGATGTGAGCGAGACATTACCCGTCGGCCAGCATCCGAACATCGACAATCTGGACTTTGAAGATTTAGAACACTTCAATGACGACGCAGCCGGTACGCGGAAGATAACGGGGACCACGAACGACGAAGCTGATGCATCCGACGCCGCAATTGCGCCGCTCACGGTGGCAGGCGCGGCCGGTGCGGAGCCGCGCGCTACAGCTCCCTACACTCCTGTGGAATCTGCCGATCCTCTACCGGCGGGTTCAGCGGCCACGGCCCTTCCTAATGGCAAGTCAGGGCAGACATACGCACCTGCCAATGAGGAAGCGCCGGCTCTGACCAACGCGGACGCCCACCATGGTTGAGTTGTTGGATCGCGCGCGCACGGTCGTCGGCGACCGGGCCGATCTGCCCGGAATGAGCCTGCTCGAACATCTGCAGGAACTGCGAAAGCGGCTGGTGTATTCCCTGCTCTCCATTGGAGTGGGCTTCGGCATAGCCTACGGCTTCCACGACCGCATTGCAGCGCTGATGATCAAGCCGATCACCATCGCTCTGAACGCCCATCATCTTCCCGCCAAGCTCGTCTATACAAATCCAATGGACGGCTTCAACTTCTATCTGAAGATCGGCTTGTTCGGCGGCATCATTGTTGCGTCGCCCTTCATTCTGTACCAGGTGTGGCTGTTCATCGCTCCGGGCCTGTATCAACACGAAAAGCGCTATGTCGTCCCTTTTATGGCGGCGACGATTGGTTTGTTTCTGGCTGGAGCCTATTTCGGTTACCGCTTTGTATATCCTGGCGCGCTGGAATTTCTCATCGGCTATAGCAAGCAGTTCACGCCGATGGTGACAATTTCGGAGTACATGGAACTGTTCTCGACGGTCATTCTTGGCCTGGGACTTGTTTTTGAGCTTCCCATTCTTGTTTTCTTCCTATCGTTATTCGGCCTGGTCAGCTCGAGATGGTTGTGGAAGAACATGCGCTATGCCATCCTCGTCATTTTCATCGTCGCCGGCATCATCACTCCGACGCCCGATCCACTCAGCATGTGCATCTTCGCGGCACCCATGCTGCTGCTGTATCTGATCAGCATCGGCGTTGCCTACATGGTGCATCCCGATCACAGGAAGAAAGTCAAAGCGTCGAAGACGAAGGCTTGAGAGGCGGTGAGGTTGACGAAGCAACTCCTGAATATCGGCGTGCTGGCAGTCTGCTGCGCCGGATTTTCGTTGCATGGCTTGGCTAGCAGCGGCCCCAGTGCGACCGATGCAGCGGCAATCTCGCCAGTACGGTTCAACGGAAGCCGCGCCTACCGCTACGCGCAGGACCTAGTGAACTGCGGCCCTCGCTGGATCGGCAGCGCCGGCCACGTCTGCGCGGAAAACTTCCTGAAGAAACAGTTCGCTCACGACGATCTGGTGGAAGACACCTTCAGCGCGACCACGCCTGCCGGCATAATGACGATGCACAACTTCATCGTGAAGTTCCCCGGCAAAAAAGACGGCGTCATTGTGCTGGCCTCGCATTATGAAACCAATTATCCGCTGCGCAATATCCATTACGTAGGCGCAAACGATGGCGCTTCGACCAGCGGATTTCTAATTGAAATGGCCAACCTGCTGCGCGGCCGGAAGCTCGATGGCTATGCCATCTGGCTCGTGTTCTTTGACGGTGAAGAGGCAATCCAGCAATGGTCCACTACGGATTCCTTGTATGGAAGCCGCCACCTGGCCGCTAAATGGGACCGGGACGGGACGCTGAAGCGCATTAAAGCCTTCCTGCTACTCGATATGGTCGGCGACAAAGACCTTAATATCGATCGCGATCAGAATTCCACTCCATGGCTGCTCGATCTGATAGCGCAGGCCGCGAAAAAGGAAGGCGATCAGTCCTACTTTTTTGCCAAGCCGAACACGATTGAGGACGATCATCTGCCGTTCGTGCAACGCGGCGTTCCCAGCGCGGACATCATCGATATTGACTATGGCCCGCATACCGTCAAGCATCCAGACGGCTACCATCACACGGCGGAAGATACGATGGACAAGATCAGCGCGCACAGCCTCACGGTGGTCGGCCAGACAGTGCTCGAAACCATCCATCTCCTGAATCAGCGATAGCATTGACCAATGCCGTCCGGCGCAATCCAGGTACTTAGCCACATGCTCGGCGGAGCGCCGCTATGGCTCTGGCTGCTTTTTCACGTCATCGTGTTCGTACTGCTCGGCGTGGACGTTTATCTGACGCGCACTGCGGTTCCATCGCGAATTGCCGAGCGCCGCTCCTACTGGTTGACAGGAACATGGATTCTGGCAGCGATGCTTTTCGCGGTGCTGGTGCATCGCGCGCTTTCGCGGCAGTATGCGCTCGAGTATCTGAGCGGGCTATGGAATCGAAGAGTCGCTCAGCATCGACAATCTATTCGTCTTTCTCGTACTCTTTCGCGCCTTTGGAATCGCGGCAGCGCGGCAGCGCCGCGTGCTGTTCTTCGGAGTATTGGGAGCCATCGTGATGCGCGCGATGATGATATTCGCGGGCGTCCGTCTTTTGAATGCCTTTTGGTGGATGAATTATTTCTTCGGCGCAATTCTGCTCTATACCGCGTGGCATTTGTTTCGAGAGTCCCAGAAACCGGAGGCCGAACAGCCGCCGCGACTGGTCCGGTTATTGACGCGACACCTGCCGCTAGCCGCAAACAATTACGGCGGCCGTTTTCTAGTTCGCGAGAATGGCCGTGTCCGATTCACGGCTCTGTTCGTCGCGCTCGTAGCGATCGAGACCACGGACCTGATCTTTGCGACAGATTCCGTTCCAGCAGTGCTGGCGATTTCGCATCATCCGTTTGTCGTGTATTCGTCGAATATCTTCGCCGTCCTGGGATTGCGCTCGCTCTATTTCACGCTCGCCGCGGTGCTGGAACGATTGCACAAATTGCGCTACGGGCTGGCCGCCATCCTGCTGTTTGTCGGTGCGAAGATGATGCTGGCACACATCATCACGATTCCGATCTGGATTTCGCTCGCAGTGCTTGGATCGGCAGTCGCGATTACCGCAGTTTGGTCGCTGCTTACGGAGCCGTCTCCAGCCAAGCTCATGCCTCGGTAAAGTCGACGAACTCGACGTCGTCCTTCGCACCATGCGCGAATGCTTGGCGCCGCGCGGATCGTGCTCCGGGAAATCCGTGCGCGCATGAGCGCCTCGCGACTCCTCGCGCGCCAGCGCCGAGGCGGTGATCAGCGCCGCCACAGTGTGGAGATTGCGCAACTCGAGTGCTTCGCGCGTCGTGGGCTCTGGCAGACGAGCACGCATCGCATCCAATTCCGACTGCATCGCGGTGAGGCCGGATCGGTCGCGCAACAAGCCCGCATGGACCCACATCTGGCTGCGCAGTCGTTCTCGCATTTCAGAAACATCGCGGTTGTCTGGATCGACCGGAGCCGCATTCATCTGCCGGACCGGGAACTCTCAGCTCGGCTAAGAGTGCGAGACATCTCGATGCAATTCGCTCCTGCAAGATTGCCTCTGCGGCGCGTGCGCCAAAGACCAGCCCCTCCAGCAGTGAATTGCTGGCCAGGCGGTTCGCGCCGTGCACGCCGGTACACGCCACTTCTCCGGCCGCATACAGGCCTGGCAGCGTGGTGCGACCGGACAGGTCCGTACACACGCCACCCATCAAATAATGCGCCGCAGGCCGCACCGGAATCAGATCGCGGCTCAAGTTCGAGGCCATATCGCTGAAGAAACGACGAAATGCCCGGAAAACGTCGATGAAGATCTTTGCCGCGCACATGACGCATGTCGAGATAGACCGGCAAATTCTCGCCCGGTGCATCTCCCAATGCCTCGCGCGTGATGGCCCGGGCCACAACATCGCGCGGTGCCAGTTCCGCCGACGGATGATACCGTTCCATGAAGCGCTCGCCGTGATGGTTTCGCAAATACGCTCCTTCGCCACGAAGCGCTTCCGACAAAAGAAAATGAGGCGCGCCGGGCAGACTCAACGCCGTCGGATGAAACTGATAAAACTCCATATCGCAGATTGCCGCACCGGCCCGGTACGCCATCGCAATCCCGTCGCCCGTCGCGACAGAGGGGTTGGTGGTGTCGCTGTAGACCTGGCCCGCGCCGCCGCTGGCCAGCAGCACCCCGGCTCCCACGAATTGCGTTGGCGTGCCTTCCGCGTCGAGCGCGGTCACTCCGACCACTCGCCCATCGCGCAGAATCAAATCCCTGGTGGTCACTCGTTCGTGCAAATGAATTCGCGGTTCCTGCTCGACCCGCTCCAGAAGCGCCCGGCCGATCTCCCTGCCCGTCGCATCGCCGTTGGCGTGCAGAATGCGCGGCAGACTGTGCGCGGCCTCGCGAGTACGCAGCAGGTTTCCCTGTTCGCCTTTTCCATCCTCACGATCGAAGTTCGTTCCCCACGCCAGCAACTCCGCGACCCGCGCCGGGCCCTTCTTCCACCAGCACGCGCGCCGCCGGCTCGAAAACCAGACCGTCGCCGGCGACAATGGTGTCATTCTCATGCAGGTGAACGTCCTCAGAGCCACCCATCGCAACCGCGATTCCACCCTGCGCATAATGCGTGTTGGACTCGGATGCAACTTCCTTGGTGATCAGCGTCACCTCCGCCGCTGTAGCTAAAGTGAGCGCGGCGCGCAGGCCCGCAATCCCCGCGCCGACGATGATCCAGTGAGGCAGTAAAGGCTTTTCCACGATTTTGAGGGTAGCACGCGGAGAACCGATTTCTTCATGCACAATGCGTGTCCGCGAGAGAATCGCTGCCTCTGCGATACGATGAAAACCAGTCATGCGATCGATTCCAGTGGAATCACAATTCGGCGCCGTATCCCGTCTTCGTTCGACCGGGACTGCTTGAAAAGCTCGCGGCAGAGGTGCAGTCGATTTGCGGTCGAACAACGCACCATCTTCGTTGTGACTTCCCCGGAGATCTGGCGCCTGTGGAGTAAACAGTTCCTTGCCTCTTTCACTGCCAGACAGTGTGCGGTCTTCCCACTGTTCGTTCCTGCCGGAGAGCGCCACAAACGGCTGCGAACCGTCGAATCTCTTGCGGAGCAACTTGCCCGCGCCGGAGCGAAACGCGATGCACTGCTGGTCGCATTCGGCGGCGGAGTAATCGGCGACATGACCGGATTTCTGGCGGCGATTTACATGCGCGGTATTCGTTATATCCAGGTGCCGACCACCTATCTGGCGCAGATCGATTCTTCGCGTCGGCGGCAAAACGGGCGTGAATCTTCGTGTCGGAAAAAATTTGATCGGCAGCTTCCATCATCCGATTGCGGTGTTTTCCGACCCAACAATCTTGTCGACTCTGCCGCCGAGGGAACTTCGCGCCGGGATGGTCGAAAGCGTGAAAGCTGCTGTCCTGGGAGATGTCACGATTTTTCACGTGGCTGGAACGCAATTTCGACAAACTCTTGAGTGGCGATGAAAAGACCCTGACGCACGCCATTGAAGATTCTGTGAAGATCAAGGCCGCAATCGTCAGTGCGGATGAGCGGGAGTCCGGCCAGCGGATGCTGCTGAATCTTGGCCACACCGTCGGGCACGCCATCGAAGCGGCGACACGATATCGCGCGATGCTGCACGGCGAAGCGGTGGCATGGGGAATGGTGGCAGCGATCGATCTGGCGGTCGCGCGCTCGGTGCTCTCTCCGGCGCAGGCGCAACGCATGGAAACTCCTGTTTCGCCTGGGTCCGTTTCCCCGGTTTCGTTCATCTGCCGCGACTCTATTGGAACGAACTGCATCGGATAAAAAACATCTGCAGAGCGTCCGGCGATTTGTGCTACCCACCAAGATCGGAACGGCGACCGTAGTGGAAGATGTCAGCCAGCAAGAACTTCTGGCCGCAATACATTCCATGTTGCACACCATGAAGGAAAGCGGCGTATGAAGCATCCCGCCAGCGGTGCCGCGCCTGCCGGAGCAACTGACGAGCAGAGCGCCAGTCGCGCGGTGCAATCCATGTTTAATCAGATCGCGCCGCGGTATGATCTGCTGAATCATGTTCTGTCCGCGAATGTCGATCGCCTGTGGTGGCGGCGCACGGCGCGCGTATTCGCGCACATTCTGCAAAGACCCGATGCAACGGTCGTTGACCTCTGCTGCGGCACCGGCGATATGACTCTGGCGCTGCTGAGGCATCGTCCGGCGAACGGCAATCCGGTGTTGGCGATTGATTTTGCCCATGCCATGTTGATACGCGCGGAGGAGAAATTCTCGGCGGCTCAATTTGCGGACCGGCGTCCGATCATCATAGAAGCCGACGCGCTGCACATGCCGCTCCTGGACAACACCGTCGATCTGATTACGACCGCATTCGGCTTTCGCAACCTCGCGAATTACACAGCCGGACTGCGCGAGATCCATCGCGTGCTCTGCCCCGGCGCAGAATTGGGCATTCTGGATTTTAGCGAGCCGCAGGGGCCGCTCGGCAGCCTGTATCAGTTCTACTTTCGACGTATCCTGCCGCGTGTGGGAAAGCTGCTATCGGGGCCGACGGGTCAATCCGGCGCCGCTCCATACGCATATTTGCCGCATTCTGTGCATCGATTTCCCGAGCCGGAAGAAATGCTGGAGATGATGCGAGACTGCGGGTTCGACCATGCCACCTGGACCCCGTACACTTTTGGCATTGCAGGGCTATATCGCGCTGTGAAAGCATGAGCGTCAAATAAGCTGACGAAGGCTGGACCATACTTGGCAGCTTCGTCGTCTCAAAAACAAATGGCGCGCCCCTTCTCCAACTACGAACGCAGGACCTTGAATCCAGCAACAAAGAGACGCACCGCTGCCATTTCCGTATTGGCTGCCGCCATCATGGCGCTTCTGAAGCTATGGGCAGGCGTCGTGAGCGGCAGTATCGGTATGTTGTCGGAGGCAGCGCATTCCGGCCTTGACCTGGTCGCTTCGATCATCATTCTCGCCTCCGTCACGGTTTCCGACCGGCCCGCCGACGAGGCCCACGCGTACGGCCACGGCAAGATGGAAAACCTCGCCGCATTCACCGAGACGCTGCTGATGGTCGCCTCCGTATTGTGGATTCTGGCCGAGGCTGCGGAGCGAATCGTCGGCCATGCACCACCGTTGCGCCTGTCGATCTGGCCGTTCGCCGTGCTCCTGCTTTCGATGGCGGTCGACTTTGTGCGGTCGCGCGCGCTCGGCCGAGTCGCGCGGCAAACCCACAGCCAGGCTCTGGAAGCCGACGCGCTGCACTTCAGCATGGACATCTGGTCGAGCCTTGCGGTGATCGGCGGCTTGCTCGCAGGCGCGGCGTCGCAACATTGGCATCTCGCGTGGCTGCGCCTGGGCGATCCAGTGGCCGCCGTCGTTGTTTCCATCATCATTTTGAAGGTCTGCTGGCGCCTTGCGCGGCAGACTGCCGAGATATTGACCGATGCCGCGCCGATCGAAACACGCCGTCGTGTCGCCGAGTCGTTGCGACAATTGCCTAATATTCTGGGAGTCGAGCGGGTACGGATTCGACTTGTCCGGCAACCACTATTTCGCGGATCTCACCGTCGGAATGCCCCGCAACCTCAGCTTCCAGCGAACGGAGCAGATGAAAGAGCAAGTCGCCGACGCTGTTCATCGTGTTCTGCCGGATGCGGATGTGGTGGTCAGCGTAGTTCCACGCGCGGCGGGATCGGAGAGTATCTTTGACCGGGTTCGCGTTGTCGCGGCTCGACACAACCTCTCGGTGCACGATCTTAGCGTGCAACATGCCGAAGGCAAACTGCACCTGGAGCAGCACTTGGAAGTTCCCGAGTCGCTGAGCCTTCGAGAAGCACACGCGCTGGTCACAGCCATCGAGGGCGAAACGCGCGCCGACGTGCCGGAGATCGATACCATTCTGACGCATATTGAAAGCGAGCGCGGCACTATTGAAAATGAAGCGCGGCGCAGCGAAGACGCAGCTCTGGAATTGGAATTGCGCCGTATCGCGGGCGAGTTTCCCGATATTCTGGATGTACACGATGTGGTCGTGTCGAACGCGCGGGACCGAATGCAGATTTCCTGCCATTGCACGCTGCCGGACGATCGCAGCATGTCCGACGTTCACGCGCTGATTACCGCGCTGGAAGACCGAGTGAAAGCGGAGATGCCGCAGATCGCGCGCGTCTTTATACATCCCGAACCGGCAACGGACAATGCCCGCTGATGCGAGGACAACCCAAGGTCGGGCCGCAAATATCAACTGTACGCGCCGATAAAAAGGAGTAATCGATCGATGCAGTCTACCGTGACGTGGAAGACGGACATGAAGTTCGATGGAAAATCGCAGAGTGGCCACACTATCTCGCTCGATGGGGATGCGGCGCATACCGCCGGGCCTAGCCCGATGGAAATCGTGCTGCTGGGGCTGTGCGGCTGCACCGCGTTCGATGTTGCGTCAATACTGCAAAAGAAGCGCGAGCCTTTTACCGGCCTTACGGTTTCGGCAACTGCGGAGCAAGCCGCCGAGCCGCCCAGAGTGTTCACTCACGTGAAATTGATGTATCGAGTCGCGGGCGCGGTCAGCCGGAAAGCCGTGGAAGATGCCGTGCGTCTGTCCGAAACAAAGTACTGCTCTGTCTCCGCTATGATTTCAAAAACGGCGAAGATCGAATACGAGATCGAATTCGCAACCGAATAAATATTGGAAAGCTCCATGCTGCGACTGTTTGGCGCACTCTCGGCTGTTCTGGCTCTCGTGATGATCGCGCTGGTGTCGGCGTTGATCACCATGCGCCTCGCCATCCATGGTGCGGAGGTGCGCGTTCCCTCCCTGTCCGGCATGACGCTGCCGGACGCGGCCACGCAATTGCACGCACACGGGCTGGAGACTGGCATCGACGGCCATTTTTACAGCAACACCCAGGCAGCGGGACATGTGTTGACCCAGAGCCCGCCTCCCGGAACTCTCGTTCGCAAGTCCTGGCGGGTGCGTGTGACGGTGAGCCTGGGACCGCAGAAAGTCGCCATCCCGTCTGTCAATGACATGGACGAAAGCATCGCAACGATAACGATTCGACGCACCGGATTGAAAGTCGGCGACATCGCCGCGATGCCATACGCCTACGCCCCGGAGAATACAGTTGTGGCGCAAACTCCAGTCGCCCATGCAACGGATATTCAGGGCCCCAGGGTCGGCATTCTTGCAGCGCTGGCCCCATTGCCGCCGCAGGACGCCAGCGTCATGCCCGATTTAACCGGAGAGCCATTCACGGCCGCCGCTCTCACGGTCGTTCATGCCGGATTTACTCTTGCCCCGCTGCAAAACCCGGCCAGTCCGTTGCCGGCGGTGACGGCCGGAAGCACGACGATCGCTGCATTGCCCGGCGCGCCGCCAACACCTTCCACGCCACCCTCTCCACAAGCCGCTGTCCCATCCGGCATTGTCATCGCACAGATTCCCACAGCGGGCAGCCGAATTGTAGCGGGAGCGACGATTCAACTTACAGTTCAGCCATAACGACCGGCGCACTTTCGAGAAGGATAGCTATCGGCGTTCAATGAGCGCGGCGAAAAACCCATCGCAGGCGTGCACACCTGGCAGCGTGCGCAAGTAGCCGTCGCGGAAGCCCGTGGCACGCAGACTGGCTGCACCGGCTCCTCGAACGATTCCCTGCTGTTCAAGTTGCTCGAACTCCGCCAGCAGATCCAAACGGTGGGAGCCGTTCGCTTCCCGCAGGCAGGCTTCCACAACGTCCTCATCTTCCTCCGGCTCCAGCGAGCAGGTCGAGTAGAGCAACCGTCCGCCCGGCGCGAGCAATCGCAGCGCGGAGGCAAGGATCGCTCGTTGCCGATGCGCTTGACGGGCGAGTTCCGCAGGCTGAAGGCGATGGCGAATCTCCGGATTGCGTCCCAGAGTTCCAGTTCCAGTGCATGGAACATCGCACAGAATTCTGTCGAACGGGCCCATACCAGCGAGCTTCGCCGCATCCGCGTGGCGAAACTCCGTTCGATCCATTAGAAGAAAGGTGCCCAGCCTTGCCCGCATCGACTCCAGGCGTGCGGCATGAGAATCGCAAACCAGCAGTTGCGCCTGCGGATTGTTTTGCCGCAATACAGCCGTTTTTCCGCCGGGAGCGGCGCAGCAATCCAGAATCCGCTTACCCCGTCCAAGCAATTCTGCGACGAGCTGGGAACCTTCATCCTGAAACAAAGCATTCGTCAATTGAGAATTGTCTGCTCCGTTGGAACCGGCAACAACGTACCGCGCCGAAGCGAGGAATGCGCCCGGTTCCAGCGCCACTCCATTGGTGAGAAGATGAGCCTCGGCATCCGGCGCCAATAATCGCAGAGCGGTGCGCTGCTCCTGCTGCCCCTGTTCGCATATCGCTCGGCAGGCGTTATCGCCGTAAAATTTCCTCCAGCGCGCGACCATCCATTCCGGATAGGCGGGCCTCGCGTCCATGGACAGCGGCTTCGGTAATGCAGCCACTTTGCGCAGCACGGCATTGACCAGCCCGGCATGACGCGCCGCTTCCGATTGCTTGACCCATTCCACCGACTCAAAAATTGCCGCATGCGCGGGAATGCGGTCCAGAAACAGCAGTTGATATGCCCCGACGCGCAGAGCTAACTGTACGTCCTCTGGCAGAGACAATCCCGGACGCGCCAGAAACCGGCGGCATTCCTCATCCAACACCCGCTGCCATCGCAGCGTTCCGAGCACCAGTGCGGTGCAAAGATTGCGGTCCGCGGCCGACAGCGCAGCGACCTGCTGCGAATGCAGCAGAGAATCGCTGTTTCCTTGCTCCCGGCCGATCTTGTGCAGAATCTGAAAGGCTGCCTGTCGCGCCGGCGCAATGATGGGAGGCATGGCGGCTATTCCAGCCGTTCGCCAGGAGTGAGGGACACGCCATTCAGAAAGGCACCCGCAGACATGCGACGCTTTCCTTCCATCTGCAATTCCAGCACATCGATCCACGTTCCCTGCCCACACGCGATGAGCAATTGATTACCAATGTGCGCGAGCGTTCCGGGTAAAGCGGCTGCCGGCGGCGCATCCGATCCAGCGACCCGCAAACTATGCAAGCTCACTTTCTTCTCTCGAAAAAAGGTGAATGCGCCGGGCCACGGTTGAAACCCGCGCCATCGGTTGTAAATCTCGCTCGCTGTGCGGTTCCAGTCCACGCGTCCATCTTCGCGTTGCAGAATCGGCGCGAGCGTCGCCTTCCCCTGATCCTGAGGGACACGACGCAAGGTGCCTTCCTCCAGGCCCGCAAGCGTCCGCACCATCAAATCCGCGCCTTTCGCGGCGAGCACTTCGGACAATTCGATCGACGTTTGGTCCGGCGAAATCGGAACGTGCGCCTGCAGCAGAATGTTGCCTGTATCGAGACCCTCGTCCAGTCGCATCGTGGTGACGCCGGTTTCCGATTCGCCATTGGCAACCGCCCACTGGATTGGCGCCGCGCCGCGATATTTCGGCAGCAGAGAAGCGTGCAGGTTCAGATTGCCGTGACGCGGCAGCACCAGCATCCAGGGAGGAATCAGACGTCCATACGCGACGACAAGGATGGCGTCGGGAGAAATATCTTGCAGTTTTGCCCGCAGGTCAGGATTCTCGCGAATCTTTTCCGGCTGCATCAATGCAAGTCCACGCTCCCGCGCGACCTGCTTGACCGGCGAAGTTTGCACATTCAATCCGCGGCCGCTTGGCCGGTCGGGCTGCGACAGAACCAACTCCACCGAGTGGCCCGCATTCAAAACAGCTTCCAGAGTGGGCACGGCGAACTTAGGAGTCCCGCAAAAGACGAGGCGCATGACTACCAGTCGCCCGCTTTCTGCAGCTTGCGAATTTTTCGCAACTGCAGATCGCGTTTCAGGCGGCTGAGCCGAAAAATGAAAAGAATTCCGTCCAGGTGATCGATCTCATGTTGCAAGGCGCGAGCCAGTAATTCGGTGCCTTCGACCTCAATGGTTTTGCCGTGGGCGTCCTGCGCGCGGACCTTCACTTCAGCCGCACGCACCACACGGTCTCGAATTTCCGGAAGGCTGAGGCAGCCCTCTTCCTCCACCTGCTTACCGGCCTTTTCTACGATCTCCGGATTGATGAGAACGATTTTCTGCTTGGGATCCTTCTGAAAACTGAGATCAATGACGGTCAATCGCCTGGAGATTCCGATCTGCGGAGCAGCCAGGCCAATCCCCTGCGCGTCGTACATCGAGGTGAACATGTCATCGACAAGCTCGCGCAATTTCGCATCGAACGTCGTAATCGGTTCGGCGGCCTTTTGCAGAATCGGATCGGGATACTTCACAATCGGATAAATCATGAGAACTGTTTCTTGTCTTTCCGCGATCGCATAACCAAGATCTTTCACATCAGAATTTGCGAATCTGCTCGCAATATCCCTGATAGTTTCGCACCATTTCGCGCAAGGAGTCGCCTCCGAATTTTTCGATGGCCAATTTTGCCAGCGTCAAAGCAACCATTGCCTCCGCCGCTACGCCGGCTGCGGGAACCACGCAGACATCCGAGCGCTCGTAAGCCGCCTTCACCTCCTCCCGCGTCGCAAAACTCACCGATGCAAGGGGCCGGCGCAGCGTGGAAATCGGTTTCAGATAGCCGCGAACTATCACGTCTTCACCGTTGGAAATTCCACCCTCGATGCCACCGGCATTGTTCTGCTCGCGCGCAAAACGCGTGTGACGTTTCGATTTCCCATCCGCATTCGACTCTTCCGGGGAGTAATGGATCGCATCGTGGACGACGGAGCCAAAGGCCGACGCCGCCGTAACGCCTCGGCCAATCTCGACCGCCTTGACTGCCTGCAGTGACATGACCGCGCCCGCCAGCAAACCATCGAGGCGCTCATCCCAATTCGCGTAGGTTCCGAGGCCTGGTGGCACGCCATGCGCAACCACCTCAAATACTCCGCCAACCGAATCGCCGGTCCGCAACACCTGGTCCACGACCGCCTTCATCCCCTGCTCGGCTGCGTCGTCCACGCAGTTTAGCAGGACCTCCTCGCGCAGCGACAAAGCTTCAATCTCCGCCCAGTCAGCTTCGCGATCCAACTCGGCACTACCCACGCGAATCACGTGGCTCGCGATCGCGATTTGCAATGCCTCCAGCAGTTGTTTCGCAATGGCGCCGGCGGCAACGCGCGCGGTCGACTCTCTCGCCGATGCCCGCTCCAGCACATAGCGCGCATCCGGAAAGTCATACTTCAGAGCGCCGGCCAGGTCGGCGTGGCCGGGCCGGGGCGAAGCGACAGCTTTGTGCTTGGAAGAATCACCTGTCGCAACCGGCAATATGTCTGTCCAATTCTTCCAGTCGTTATTTTCGATCCGAATGGAAATTGGCGAACCGATCGTCTTGCCGTGACGAACGCCTGACAAAATCTGCGCCGTATCGCGTTCAATCCGCATGCGTCCGCCGCGACCGTAACCTTGTTGCCGCCGCCACAGCTCCCGGTTCATCCTGCCTTCGTCAATGGGCACGCCGGCGGGCATGCCGGAAATCATCGCGATCAGGCACTCTCCGTGGGACTCCCCGGCGGTGGCAAAACGAAACATGGGTATCGACCTAAACTCTCTTCCTATTGGGGATTTTATCTGCTCGGAGATTGCGATCCGCAAAAGCGCGCTCTGCAGACGTCCGCTTCAGTGCTTTGTCAGCCACTCGTATTGAGCGTCGGTGAGTGGAACCACGGACAAGCGGCCTTGCCGCAGGAGAGGAGAATCTGCAAACGCCTTTTCTCCTTTGATCGCGACCAGGGTCTTCGGGGCGATCGGCTTCCCCGCCCGAATCCGCACCAGCGGCGTTTTCGGGTCGCTCGCATCGACGCTGACAACCGTCGCCGTGCCGACCGCGGTTCTTTCGTCGCCGGTGTGGTAGATGATCAGCCGCTCGTTCGGACGCATCTCACGCAAATGCTTCACCGCCTGCGGATTGGTCACCCCATCCCAAACGGTTTCTCCTTCACGTTGCAGATCGGCGAAGGAATATACCCCCGGCTCGGTTTTCAGCAGATAGTTCATCGCTTATTTCTCCCCGCCTTCAGCGAGGTACTGTCTGGTATTCAGCAGAGGCCGCTCCAGCGCTCGCACACGATCAATATAAACCGGTGGCGCTGTGCCTGCCTGCTGCGGCTGGCAAGCCTCCTGCATGGCAAGCATCTTTGCTTCCGCATCGTCCAGATAGTGCAGCAACACAGCCTCGGGAATCATGGGTAGCTTCGGCGACCCGAACTCCAGCGAACCGTGGTGACTCAGAATGATGTGCTCGACCAGCGTATGGAGTCGCGCCGGAAAGTTCGGCAGCGTCTTTATCTTTTCATCGAGCAGCCGGGTTGCGATCGAGATGTGCCCGATCAACTGGCCTTCCAGCGTATATTCAAAACCGCGCTCCCAGCTCAGTTCATATATCTTGCCGATGTCGTGCAGGATGGCTCCGGTGATCAGCAGATCGCGATGAATCAGAGGAAAATGGCCGGCAGCAAGATCGCAAAACCCAATCAGGTCGACAACATGTTCCAGCAGGCCGCCGATCCATGCATGGTGCATGAATTTCGCGGCGGGCGCAGCCTTATACCGCGACGCAATTTCCGGGTCGTCCAGGAACGCGAACACCAGCCGCTTGAGATTCTCGTCGTCGAAGCTGCTGACGCGCTCGCGGAGCCCGCCCCAGAGCGCATCGATGTCCCGCGTCGTCTTGCGCTGAAAATCTGCGAGATCGACTTGATTCGGCTCGACGCGCACGATCTCCAGCACCCGAAGCTGCAGCTTGCCGTTGAATTCATCCACGCAGGCGCGCACATCGACAAAATCGTTCTGCTCGAATTTAGACGACAACATCTCCGCATTATCCCAGACCCTGGCATCGAGCCGACCCGTGCGGTCACAGATTGTAAGAGACAGATATTTCCCGTTGCCATCGTTGCGGTCCCGCAATTGTTTCTGAACCACAAGAAAGTGGGAGCGCACGTTGCGGCCGCGGTGCATGGCTGCATTGACAACGAAAAAATCTTTCATGCGCTCCTATCACCCTTTGTCGCGAGAAACGGCTGCGAACCGCGCTTCAACTGGGATTGGCAGCCGCGGCGGGAGATGTGCTGCCACTGTTAGACGGCGCAGAGGGCGAACCTTGTGTCGCTGGAGGTGTGCCCTTCTGTTTTTGATCTTTCTTCTGGTCGCTCATACGGGTCTTCTCGCCGTTCTTGACCCTGACCTTCTTTTTCTTCTTCTTGTGGACGGTGTCCCCGTTCAATCCCAGCGGCGCGGACTGGACCTGCTGGTTCTGCGATTCCGCCCCGGACAGCGGACTCGGCCGCGCATTGTCCACTTTTACTTTCTTCACCTTTGGGGTTTTATGCGTGTGGTTCTTTCTCGCTTCCATGGCGAGCTTGTCGCGGGCCTCGTCGCTGAAACGCCGCTTTTCCTGCTTCGGCTTGTTAATTGTGGGGTTGTGTTCGAGATCGGGGCCCAGCGGCTGCACGCCAGTTCCCGGAGCAGTTTGCTCAGCGGCATTTGCCTGTTCGGCCTCTGTCGCCTGCGTTTTTCCGCCCGCCGTCGTCGCTACCTGCTCTTCCGCCACGCTGGGGACCGGCGTGCGACCATAGCGGAACTTCACCGGCTTGGTCTTGTGCGAGGCCTTTTTCTCCTTTCCGCTCACTTTTCGATAATGAGCGGACCCGGCGCGCCCTGTAGAACCACTCTTCGCTGCACCCGCGACAGTTGCTCCTGCGGCGGCTCCCGTGCTCACCGCCGCTGTCTCCACCTTGCGGTTCGCCATGCGGCCACGCGGAACCTTCCGCTCGTAACGCGCCTTTTTCGTTTTCTTCTTTGGGAGTGCCGGAACTGATGCTTCAAATGTCGGTTTGGTTTCGTTCGGACTCGCTGCGGAATCGGTATATCCGGGACGAATATCGATATATGCCTGGTCGCGCAGCAGAGTCAGATAGCGCCGCACGGCAGGCTCAATCTGCTGCATGTACAGCGCCTGTTCAATCTCCGGTTCCACTTTCTGAAGTGGCTGCGTGCCGCCGGGAATGTGTGCGGTCACCTGCAAAATAATGTAGCCCTGCCGCGTTCGAATTGGTTCCGTATAGCTGCCAACCGGCAGATCGAAGGTCTGGTCCTCCAGCACCTTGGCAAGCGCGCCTCGCTTGAAATCTCCCAAGTCGCCCCCTTGCTGCGCTGTGGGTCCGCTGGAATATTTTTTGGCCAGATCGGAGAAATTGCCGCCCGTCTTCAACTGGCTCTCGATGCCTTTCGTCTTGGCATCCGCCGCGGCCAGTTCGGCGCCGGTGGGATTTCCCGGCGTCGGAATCAGAATCTCCTTCAGGTGAATCGACTCGGCCTGGGTAAAGTTGGCCTGGTGCTCCTCATAGTACTTTTGAATCTCCGGCTGAGGGAGCTGTATCTTGCTGCCAACTTCGTCGCGCACTACTTGTTGCGTAATGATGCTGTTGCGAATGTTGGCCTTGAAGTCTTCATACGAGGTGCCCTGCTGCTCGACGGCCTTCTCCAGCTCGTCCATGGAATCCAGGTGGTTCTGCTTGCGGATATCGTCCAGGCGCTTGATCAGCTCGGTATCGCCGGTTATCCCAAGCTGCTTGCCCTTGGATAGCAGGAGTTGCTGATCGATCAGGTCGCGCAGCAGGTTCTTCTCGTTATCGTTGTATTCGTCCAGGCTCCAGTTGTTCTGGCGCGACTCTTCCGCAAGCTGCGCCTTGGCGCGGGCGATATCGGAGTTCGTGATCACCCGGTCGTTCACCCGCGCAACGATCTGTTCCACCGGCGTGCCATATATATTGGCCAGTTCGTTCGAAGAGGCGCCCAGACTGGTGCTGGCGCCAAGTGTGGCAGCGCCGGCAACTGGAGGCGGATGGGTCGATGGAGCCGGATTGTCGGTTTGACCTGCGCTGTAGAGACAGAAAGTAGCTGCAAGGCCCAGGGGAATTATCGTGCGCACGACTGCTTTGAACATCATCTTCTTAGCTCATACCATCCAAGCCTGTCGGCGCTATCGCAAACCTTGTCTCCGGCATCGCTCTCGATTGTCCGGTGGAAAAGCAGCAGCACGATGCAGGTCGATTCCGTTCTTCTCATTCTAACCGCATCGCGTGCCGGATTCCCAACCCACCGCGGCGGCGGTAAACCCGGAAATTGGCTAACCCGGCAGAAGGGCCGCCGGCAGCGGTCTCAGTGCTACACTGAGGCATAGTCCGGTCGGTAATTTCCGCTGAAATAGTAATTCGAATTCGCGCAGTAAAAGGAACCGAAGGTTCATGACTCCCCGCGCACGCCGCTCGCTTTTATTCGTTGTCGTATTGCTCGTGATCTGCGGCGCCGCGGGCGCTTTTCTCGATCGAAATGTCGGCGCTCAGTCGGCCAGCAACGAGTCCACCCTGCGTGACAGCCTCAAACAATTCACCAACGTTTACAGCGTCGTGGAGCAGGACTACGCCCAGCCGATGACCAAGGACCGCATCAACACTGCGATCTATGACGGCGCCATACCGGACATGCTGCACGTTCTCGACCCGCATTCCAATTTCTACGACCCCAAGGCCTTCGCGCAGATGCGGGAGGATGAGAGCGGCAAGTATTTCGGCGTCGGCATGCAGATCATGCAGCAGAACGACAAAATTGTCGTCGTGAATCCTTTCGAAGGGACGCCGTCCTACAGAGCCGGCATTCATCCCGGAGACGTCATCCTGGCAGTGAACGGCAAGCCGATCAACGGCGTCGGGCCGGACGGGAAGACCATCAAAATGGCCACGACTCTCGACGTGGCGAACATGCTGAAAGGCCCCAAGGGAACGCCGGTTGACATTACCATCGGACGTGAAGGCCAGGCGCAACCCATCGTCTTTCATCTGGTTCGCGCGGAGATTCCCCGCGCGAGCGTCGATTTGGCCTACGATATCGCCCCTGGTGTCGGATACATGCACATCAAGGATTTCGAGGAGGAAGACACAGGTCACGAAGTGACTGCCGCGCTCCAGCAAATGGCTCCGATCCACGGTCTGGTCATTGATCTGCGCGGCAATCCCGGCGGTCTGCTGAGCGAAGCGGTTTCCGTCGCCGGAGATTTCCTGCAGAAGGGCCAGGTGATCGTTTCGCAGCGTGGGCGAGCATTTCCTCCCATCACCTATCGCGACACACACGGTGATCAGGATCACAAATATCCGATCGTAGTCCTCGTCAACCGTGGAACGGCTTCCGCGGCGGAGATCGTGAGCGGCGCATTGCAGGACCACGATCGCGCGCTCGTCGCTGGAGAAACAACCTTCGGCAAAGGGCTGGTGCAAACCGTCTATCCACTCTCCGACAGCACAGCTCTCGCCTTGACCACCTACCATTACTACACGCCGAGCGGACGCCTGATTCAGAGAAACTACACCGGCGTCTCGATGTACGATTACTTCTTCAATCCCGCGGATCGCCCGCAGACCGATGCCAACCGGGAGGTAAAGCTGACGGACTCCGGGCGCCCCGTTTATGGCGGCGGTGGCATTACTCCAGACGTGAAGATTGACACGCCGAAATCCAATCACTTCCAGGACGTGTTGCTGGAGCAATTCGCTTTTTTCAATTTCGCCAATCATTATCTTGTCAATCACAAAGTCACAAAAGATTTCAAGGTCGACGATTCGGTCATCAACAATTTCGAAACATTTCTGACCAGCAAACAGATTCCCTGGACCGCGCAGGACATCAACGCTGTCCGGGACTGGATCGACATGAGCATCAAGAGCGAACTGTTTACCTCCGTTTTCGGACAGCAGGAAGGTCTGAAGGTGCGCGCGGCCTGGGATCCCATGATTAGTAAGGCGGTGGCCTTGATTCCGCAAGCGGAAGCGCTCGAAACGAACGCCCAGAAGACGATTGCACTGAAATCCAGTGGCGCCGCCCCCACCCACCACTAGAGACGCGTACTGACTCGATTTGCAGACTCTTTTCGCTACTCCAGTCTTACCGGTCGATACTGAGACGCCCGCCAGGCAGCGCAGACGGCCCAACGTCCCTCTGGCTCTTGGTCGGCCAGCGCAGTCGCATCGGCTCTGGAGTTTCCCGCAGCGTCCTGCCGTCGCTGTTTCAGTGCTGGCGTTTCTCGCGCTCCTCATCCACGGCTATCACCCCTACGCGGACGACGGGGCCATCTACGTCGCCGGAATTGAGAAGGTCGTCGATCCCGGCTTGTTTCCCGTGCATGCCGCCTACGTCCTGCCTCACCTGCGGCATTCTCTGTTTTCGTTCGCCATCGGATTGCTGATTCGCGCATTGCACGTTCCGCTGGCATATGCGCTATTCAGCATCTATATCCTCTCGCTTTGGCTGATGTTGTACGCATGTTTGCGGCTGGCGCGCCTGTTATTTCCGGAGCCGCGCGCGCAGTGGGGCGCCGTCCTGCTGCTGACCGTAACATTGACTCTTCCCGTGGCGGGGACGGCCATCTTCTTTTGCGATCCCTATCTCACCGCGCGCTCGCTTTCCACCCCCGCCACTCTTTTGGCGATTGCCTATCTGCTGGAGCGAAAGACCGTCGCGGCCTCGCTCTGCCTGGTCGCCGCATTTTTCCTTCATCCCTTGATGGCAGCCTATGCAATCGGCTATGCAGTTGTGTTGACGTTGCTACGGCGTAGCCGTTGGCAATGGCTGGCAGCATTGGCGGTCGCGGTCATAGCCGCGGGAATCCTTGGGTCTCACGCCGGAAAGTTGTTGGGAGCGTCTCGCGCGTACCGGATCGCCGCGAGCAGCCGATCGTATTTTTTTCTGAACCAATGGGCGTGGTTTGAAATATTTGGACTGTTGCCTCCGCTAATTGCCGCATTTTATCTACTGGTATCGCCATAATTTCACCTTACGCTTGAACCGCGGACTCATCTCCGCCGCTTCCCTTTACGTCGGCATTCTCGCGATCGCATTCGCGGTATGCTTCACACGGACTGACGCGGCATTTTTGCTGGGACGCCTCCAACCTTTGCGCGCCTTCCAATTGATTTATATTCTCTTTTTTCTATCGCTCGGCGCTCTGCTTGGAGAACACGTTTTGCGGCGGCGCCGGTGGGCCTGGATAACCTGTTTCGCCATAATCGCGGGAACTATGTTTACCGTGCAGAGATACACCTATCCCGCCCTGCAACACGTGGAGTGGCCGTGGAGTCAGCCCCTCAATCCGTGGGAGCAGTGCGTTTCTCTGGATTCGCAGCAACACGCCCAAAGACGCCTATTTCGCGATCGATCCCCACTATCAACTGCAAGTACGTGAAGACACCGTGGGATTTCGCGCCACTGCGCAGCGCAGCGTGCTGCCGGACTGGAACAAAGATGGCGGAGTGGCGGCCATTGATCCTCCTCTCGCACAGCAATGGTGGAATGAAGTCAACGAGACAAGGAATTTTTCCCATTGGACGGACCAGCAGCGACTGCAGGTGCTTGCCCCGCTGGGCGTCGACTGGCTGGTGCTGCCGGCCAGCACTTCCACACGGTTCGTGTGCCCCTATCTCAATTCCGCGGTGCGTGTATGCCGAATGCCGGCCGTCGCGCCCGCGCAAACAGGAAAGCACGCATAAATATCCAACGCCGTTTACCATAAATGCATGACTGTGCTCCTTTACACCGCTGCCTGGTGCCGCGACTGCCGCGAGGCGAAACGCTTCCTCTTGAAGCACAATATTCCACATACGGAAATCGACGTTGAAAACACCCCCGGCGCAGCCGAAGAATTGCTGGCCAATGTCGGCAAACGGGCGATTCCTCATTTTGTCGTCGACGGAAAGTGGGTGCAGCCGTACCGACCGGGTGTTGGGTTCTTGCATGAGGAAATGGCCGAACTTCTGGGTGTCGCGCGGTCTAGCTAACATACGGGTGCCCCACGTCGTGAAGCTAACGTGGGTTTACGGACAGCAGCGAGAAGGAACTGACCGTGATCGACCGCTACACGCGCCCCGCCATGGGCCGCATCTGGACGGAAGAAAACAAGTACCGCATGTGGCTGGAGGTGGAAGTCGCCGCCTCCGAGACGCTCGCGGAATTCGGCATTGTGCCGAAGCTGGCGGCCCAGGCCATTCGCGAGCGCGGCAGCATTGACGTTGCGCGAATTCAGCAGATTGAGGCGGAAGTCCGCCACGACGTGATTGCCTTCACGACAGCGGTCGCGGAGAAGATCGGTCCGGAATCGCGCTGGCTGCACTATGGCCTCACATCGAATGATGTCGTGGACACCGCACAGGCATTGCAACTGAAAGCCGCTTCGGCGATTCTGCGGGACGATATTCACCGTCTTCTTGAAGTGCTCAAGCGCCGCGCCATCGAATTTCGGCACACGCCAACCATCGGACGCACCCACGGCATCCACGCCGAGCCAACGACGTTTGGCTTGAAGCTGCTGAACTGGTATTCGGAGATGCGGCGCAACCTCCGGCGATTCGAAATGGCTGCCGAGGACATGCGCATCGGCAAACTCTCGGGTGCTGTCGGAACCTTCGGCCATCTGAAACCGGAGCATGAAGCACGCATCTGCGAGCGCCTGGGACTTGTTCCCGCTCCGGTGGCAACCCAGGTGATTCAGCGCGATCGCCATGCGTTTTACATCGGCGCGCTGGCACTGATTACCGCGACTCTGGATAAAATCGCCGTCGAAATCCGCCATTTGCAGCGGACGGAAGTGCGCGAAGCGGAGGAATATTTTTCTGAGAAGCAAAAAGGCTCCTCCGCCATGCCGCACAAGCGCAATCCGATCACCAGCGAACAGATCAGCGGCCTGGCCCGCGTGGTGCGCGCCAATCAGCAGGCAGCGCTGGAAAACGTCGCGCTTTGGCATGAGCGGGATATTTCTCACTCTTCGGTGGAGCGGATCATCCTGCCCGATTCCACCATCCTCACCGACTACCTGCTCGATAAAACGGCCTCGCTGATCGATCGTCTTGTCGTTCATCCAAAGCGCATGCTGCGAAACCTGGAGCTGACCGGCGGCCTCATTTTTTCTGGCCAGCTTTTGCTAGAGCTTGCCGAAGCCGGCATGTCGCGCGAGGATGCCTATCGGCTCGTGCAATCGCACGCCATGCGCGCCTGGCAGAACGATCTCAATTTTCGTGAACAGGTCGGCAACGATCCGGAAATTGCTAGGCTGCTGCCGCCGGACAAACTCGCGCACGCCTTCAGTCTGGATCGCCAGTTAACCAACGTGGACAGTATTTTTGCGCGGGTATTGAACGAATCCGCCTGAAGGACCAGAAACAGCTATGCCTTCGGAAAAAGTGCTAACCGTCGCAATGACAGGCGCCAGCGGCGCAATGCTCACGCGCGAACTTTTGCGTTTGCTCGAGAGCGATCAACGAGTCGAGCGTATTCACTTCATTGCTTCGGAAAGCTCGCTGCGCGTGCTGGCGGAAGAGCTGCAGATCGCCGGACGAAACGACCTGGTGACAAAGTTGTTGGGGCGTGACACGGCGAAAATTTCACAGCATTCCGCTAGCGACATCGGCGCGCCAATCGCAAGCGGCAGCTATCCGGGTCATGGGATGATCGTCTTGCCGTGCAGCATGGGAACCCTGGGTGCGATCGCCAACGGCCTGGCGGACAATTTAATCTCGCGCGCCGCGGATGTCTGCCTCAAAGAAGGCCGTCCGCTGATCTTGTGCGTGCGCGAAACGCCCTTCAACAAAATTCATTTACGCAATATGCAGTTGGCTGCCGACGCCGGCGCGACCATCTTTCCGGTCATTCCCACCTTCTACGATCAGCCTGTAAACACGCTCGACATGGCGCGCCAATATGTCTGCAGGGTGTTGGCGCATATCGGTCTCGCGCAGGATGGCGCCTATGAATGGCGCGGCAAAGCAGGCGATAGAGCTCAATAGTGCCGGATGCCGCCCGTCACGGGCGCGTCGCTGTGGAGAAAATCCACAACTCTGGGAACCATGCGGCTCGCACAGGTCGCCGGACCGATGTGGCCACAGCCCGAGTAAATCTGCAGTACGGACTTCGGAATCGCCTGATGCATCCGCACTCCGACCTTGCTGGGGATCAAAGCATCCTGCGCGCCCCACACCAGCAATACCGGCATATGCAGTTCCCCGAGCCGCCCGTCCAGCAAATCGTTCTCCGTCAGCATTGACTGCACCGTGCGATGGACCACGAAAAAGTTCCGCTGCATGGCCCGCAACAAAGCGCGATTGAAGAATGCCGGTAACGAAGGCGGGTCCGGCACCAGCAAAACTTCCAGCTTCTTGAGCTGCGGAATGGTGCGCGGCTCAAATATCTCTGGCGTAAGCGTGGTGGGAAATAAAAGACCGGCGCTATCCATCGCGACCAATCGCCGGACGCGTTCCGGATGCTCCAGTGCAAATCGAAGCGCCACCCAACCGCCCATCGACCAACCGGCAACATCGGCCCGCTGCACATGCACCGCATCGAGAAAGCCATGCACCAGGTCTGCCTGTTGCTGGACGGTATAGGCGATGTCCGGATGGTCGGTCCTTCCGCAGCCCAACAGGTCGATGGCATAAACGCGGAATCCCTGCTTTACGTACTCCGGCATTTCGGGAGCCCAATCTTCCGAACGCGAACCGAGCCCGTGAATCAGCAGCAGCGGCTGACCCTGGCCGCCGACAAAGTAGTGCACACGATACGGTCCTACCGTTACAAATTCGCTATGAATTCCGGCCAACGCCAGACGTGCATGCAATCCTTCATCAATTACACGCAATGGATTGAAATAGAAGAGGCTTCCGAGGACAATCAAGACCGCAATCAAAACGAATGCGAGTACCGCCCCGACCGTCTTCCATATCGGAAAAACGTGAGAAATTTCAGTTGCGCGCTGCGGAGCGGTTGTGGTGATCGTCGCCATCTTTGTAACCTGATTGTAACCTTATTCCGACCGCGCTTCGCCCCTCTTCAAGGGTCCAGCAAGACGGCCCGACAATTTGTTAACTTCCAATTCAGATGCAAATGGCGCGGTTGCTGACACTCACATTTTTGCCAGTTTTCGCCAGCCATCCTCGATAAGACCGATTGTCTCGTCGGGAAGAGCAAACAGCTTCGATTTCCGCAATTCTACGATCGGCACCCATTGGGCGTCCGACGCATCGCTGGCCGCCAGTGGTTCCTCTGCGGTCTCAGTCGGCTTGCATAGAAAATCCACGAGGACGTAGTGAAACCGAACACGCCCGCTGGTGTCGCGCTCGATCCGATCCAGCGCCTTCAAAACTGAAACTGGCGCCACTGCGAGGCCGGTTTCTTCTTCCACTTCGCGAACTACCGCCCGCTCCAGCGTTTCGCCGAGTTCCACGGCACCTCCGGGCAGGGACCATTGACCAAGGAAAGGCTCCCGTGCCCGTCGCACCAGGAGAACGTTGCCGCCTTCGATTACGATCGCGCCAACGCCCACAATGGGCGCCGCGGGGTATTCTCTGCATCCGACCACAATGCTTCCCTTAGCCTGCCTTGGATTGTCTGCGAAAACGGGGGGAAGGATCTGACTGAATCAACGCAGGTCGCGCAAATCCTTTTCGATTTTTCCCCTCGGCAAATCAAAGCCGAAGGGGCTTGCCGTACTCCTCTGCAAACACTGTCCGCGCCATGTCAAAGCGGCTGCCGTTATGTTTGTCTGGCCCTTGCAGATGACCGATTCCGAGAAGCGCTACCACATGATAGCTGAGCGGCAGCTTCAATACCTCGCGCACCTTTTCCTGCTCAAAACCTTCCATCGGCGCTGTGTCGTAGCCCAGCACTTCTGCCATCAGCATCATGTGCGTAAAGGCGATCATGACATGCCGATTGAGCCACATCGGTATGTTGGGGTGGTTCGAAAGATAGTTGGGAACGCTTTCCTTGGCCTGTTCCGCGTAGCTTTCCGACATGCCACCTTCCCGGCCAAGTCGCAGCATCTCATCGAGATCGCCGCTGCGCCAGCCGTCGGCATCGCCGCACGCAACAATCATGACCGAGGCCTCTTCCACTTTCGCCTGATTGAAACTTGCAGCGCGCAGCCGCTTCTTCTGCTCCGCGTTGCGAACGACGATGAATCTCCAGGGCTGCATGTTATAGCCGCTGGGAGCGCTCAGTCCGGCCTCCAGGATCTTCTTCAGGTCCCCGTCCGGAACCGGTACGCTATCGAAACTGGGCGTTGCCCGCCGTTCGCGAATGGCCTGGGAAAGTTTCTTTTCGGTCGAACTCATTGGTTGGGCGTTCCTTCTACTCACCGGATGCGATTTCCCAGCCGTCAGGCATCGCTTCGCCGACGCGGGCAAACATTGTTAGTCTAGTACATGGATGCATTTTGAACCCCATTGCGAAGCCGGCAGCGTGGAAGCAGGACCGGTTCAGCCGCCGCCAAACGATCTGCAGATCGGCGGTAATTCGATCTTCCACCGGATGTGGCCGCTAACAGCGAGCATGGCGCTCTGCGCATTGCTGCTTGTATTTCCTGCCTTCGGCCTGGCTCAAGCGACCCAGACCGGCGCGCCAGGTCCCACGACCAATGGATCCCACGAGACCGCGAAGAAGCACGCGCCGCATCATCGCGCCAAACATCGGGCACACAAAAAGCCTGGTTCGCCGGAAGCAACCGCAACGCCCGTCTCAACGCCGCCGATACCTGTGCCGCCCGCAAAACAATTGGCATCGCCCGCGAAGATCGAGTTTCAAGATGGCCGGCTGCAGATCGATGCGCAAAACTCCAGCCTGGTGCAGATTCTGACGAGAATTTCCGGCGAGACCGGACTCGTCGTCGAAGGGCTCGGTCATGATGAGCGCGTCTATGGACAGTATGGACCCGCTTCGGTGGCCGGCACGCTGATGGCGCTGCTGGACGGCGCCGGCTACAACTACGTAATCATCGGCGGAAACCAGGGCTCTATGAAACTCTTGCTGACTCCGCGAACAGCGGGGACCGTCAGCGTTGCATCAGGCCCTGCCGCAGTTGGCAATCCCACGGCCCCCGCGGTAAACACCACGCCGGTAATGGCGAATCCCTCCGAGCCTCCGCATCCGAAGACACCGCAGGAAATTTTCAATGAACTGCGAAGAATGCATCCGCAATGATCTAGAACGACACGCGAATGCCATCGTGGGGAAATTGGGAGACGAATCAGGGATGCACGGTTTTCGTATGCATCTGCAACTGAGCCGGCCGTTTCCCTTGCGTATGAATACGGAAAATGGCGAAAAGAGCCAAGCAAAGCGCGTATGCAATCGTAACGCCGAGCGCAAGCGACGCAAGAATGGTAGAAATCATCAATACCATCATCCGGTTTTCCTTCGGCGCAACCACCCTGACGCGCCGGCGCAATGCAGGCAAACCGGTCCGTGGGGTCGGGCTGGATTCGTACAAAAAAGTAAAAGTGCTTTGTCGATCATTCAACTTGATTCTGGCATTCCACACCAGTAGGTTCTGCTGGAATTCTGTTGTCTGGTAAGGTTCCTCCAGCGTTTCGTTCCCGATTGCGAACGATTCCGGCAAAATGCGGCGACGAGCCGCGAGAAAGACCTTCGTTCAAAAAGATGTCGACTCCACAGCTCATCGTGCGCGGCGCCCGGCAGCACAACCTGAAGAACATCACGGTTGAGATGCCGCGCAACTCGTTTACTGTCATCACCGGACTTTCTGGGTCCGGTAAATCCTCGCTCGCCTTCGACACGATCTATGCCGAGGGCCAGCGGCGCTACGTGGAAACTCTATCGGCCTACGCGCGCCAGTTTCTGGATCAAATGGAGCGGCCCGATGTCGATTCCATCCAGGGCCTCAGTCCAGCCATTTCTATCGAACAAAAGACGACCAGCCGCAGCCCGCGGTCGACCGTCGGCACCATCACGGAGATTTACGATTATCTTCGCCTGCTCTACGCCTCTGTCGGCGTGCCGCACTGCCCCAACTGCGGGCGGCCCATCTCACGCCAATCCGCCGATCAGATCGTCGAGAAGGTGATGGCGCTTGCCCCCGGAGAGCGGGTGACCATCTATGCGCCGATCGTCCGCGGGCGCAAGGGAGAATTTCGCGACGAGCTGGAAAAGCTCGACCAGCAGGGATTTCGCGCCCGCATTGACGGCGAGGTACGCGACCTGACGGAAGACATTGTTCTGGAAAAACGCAAGAACCACACGATTGAAGCGATTGTGGATCGCATTGCGGTGAAGCCGGATGTGGAGAAGCGTTTGGAAGCGGCCGTCACGAAAGCGCTGCAGATGGCAAACGGTCTTGTCCTGGTGGCGATGCCCGCAGGCAAAGGAGAGAAACCCGACGAGCAGCTCTATTCCTCTGCCATGGCCTGTCCCGACTGCGGCATCAGCGTTCCCAAGCTGGAACCGCGCAGCTTTTCCTTCAACAGCACGTACGGTGCGTGCCCGCAATGCAATGGTCTGGGCAGCATTTATGACTTCGACCCGGCGAAGATCATCGTCGATTGGTCGAAACCTTTGCTGGAAGGCGGATTGGGGCCGGGCGGGAGTTCGCAATATCTCGGAAAACTGGTTCACCTCGCGGCAGCGCGTTACAAGATCGATTTGAGGAAACCCTTCGAGCAACTCACGGAGAAGGAGCAGAGGCTGTTGCTTTATGGCCCGGAGCCTGGAGAAGGTCCGCGCACCGGATTTCATGGCATTTTGAAATGGCTGCGTCAATCGCTCGATGAGATACGTTCCGACAACTATCGCGAATGGCTGATGGGCTACATGTCGGCGACTACCTGTCCTGCGTGTCATGGCAAGCGTCTCCGTCCAGAATCGCTTTCCGTTCAGGTGAACGGCCTGTCCATCGCGGATTTCACGGCGCTCCCGCTGGCCACTGCTCTGGACACAATGCGACAGTTTCGCTTCGGCCAACGCGAGCAACTCATCACGGATCGCCTGCAGCGCGAAATTATCGAGCGGCTGGAATTTCTGAACGCGGTCGGGCTCGGCTATCTATCACTCGACCGCAATGCGGCCACGCTTTCCGGCGGCGAAGGACAGCGCATTCGACTCGCAACCCAGATTGGCTCGCGCTTGCGCGGAGTTTTGTATGTTCTCGATGAACCCTCCATTGGCCTGCATCAGCGGGACAACGCACGACTCATTCAATCGCTGACTTCATTGCGCGATCTCGGCAACACGGTCCTTGTTGTCGAGCATGATGAGGATACAATTCGCAGCGCCGATTATGTCGTCGATCTTGGCCCCGGTGCAGGCCGCCTGGGTGGAGCGGTCGTTGCGCAGGGTACTCCAGCGGAGATCATGACCGCCTCCGCTTCCCTCACCGGCCAATATCTCACCGGAACACTGGAAACAGTGTTGCGCGCGGAACCCAGACGGCCCGGCAAGTCTTGGCTGACGGTGGAGGGTGCGCGCGGACACAATCTGAAAAATCTAACGGCGCGTTTCCCGCTTGGATTGCTCACCGTAGTCACCGGCGTAAGCGGCTCAGGCAAAAGCACGCTGATCAATGACATTCTCTATCGAGCACTCGCGCGGAATCTTTACGGCTCCCGTGAGGAACCCGCGGAGCACGACAGGTTGATCGGCGCCGATCAGATAGACAAGGTAGTCCAGATCGATCAATCCCCTATCGGACGTACCCCGCGTTCCAACCCGGCCACGTATACGGGCGTTTTTACCGCCATTCGCGAACTGTTCGCCATGCTGCCGGAAGCACGGGAACGCGGCTACAAGGCGGGGCGCTTCTCATTCAATGTGCCCGGCGGCAGGTGCGAAGCATGCCAGGGGGACGGCCAGCGCCGCATTGAAATGAATTTCCTGCCGGACGTTTACGTTACTTGTGAGGTGTGCAACGGCCGCCGTTACAATCAGGAAACCCTCGCCGTCCGCTTCAACGGTCATTCCATCGCCGACATTCTGGAGCTGCCGATTGCTGATGCGCTGAAGGTGCTCGAAGATATTCCCGTAGTTCGCCAGAAGCTGGCAACCCTCAACGATGTGGGCCTTGGCTACGTTCATCTCGGCCAGTCGGCGACAACCCTGTCCGGCGGCGAAGCGCAGCGCATGAAGCTGGCCCGCGAGCTTTCCAAGCGCCAGACCGGGCGCACCCTGTACTTGCTGGACGAACCCACGACCGGCCTGCATTTCGATGACGTGCGCAAGCTGATGGAAGTCCTCCACCGTCTCACCGATCTCGGCAACACCATCATCATCATCGAACATAATCTGGACGTGGTTCGCAGCGCCGACTGGATTCTCGATCTTGGGCCGGAGGGTGGCGTGGCGGGCGGACAGATTGTCGCCGAAGGCACTCCGAGACAAGTCGCGGCCAGCCCCACCTCGTACACAGGCCAATTCCTCCGCCGCTACTTCCCTCTACCCGCGTCATCCAATGGCAGCCGGAATGAAAATTTGCCGCGCAATGGAAACAATGGTCGCGTTCCAGCCAACAAAAAGATACAACTGAAGACGGCAAAAAAATAAAGGCCAGGAAGCTGCCGAATGAATTGGAACGCCTACCCGGTTTCAGAGACGCTGCCGCCAACTCCAGGCGATCCCGCGGGCTTGCGACCGGTCCCGAAAGAAACGCCGACGCTTCTCGAAACGGTGGCGTTTTTCACGCTCGCCGCGATTCTGCTCACCGCGATTCAGGGATTCGGCGCAGCCCTGGCGATTCACTGGCATCTATTCGGCAAGATCACGCTGATGCACCTTGCCCTCGAACCCAGATTCACAATTCCCATGATGGTTCTTTCGTATGGGGTCGTGCTGCTGGCCACATCCGTGCTCTTCCGTCGCGCATGGCACCGCGGTTTTCTTGAAGGCATCCATTGGAATTCTTTTCAGGCGCGGCGGTACTGGATTTGGCTGCCCTTGCTGGGCGTCGGTATGGGAGTCGCGATTCAATTGGTGTCCAATTACTTGCCAGTGCCCAAGGAACTTCCGGTCGATGCCTTTTTCCGCAACGCTCTGGACGCGTGGATGGTCGCTCTGTTCGGCGTCTTCATCGCTCCCGTAGCCGAAGAAATCGCCTTCCGTGGATTTCTCTATCCTTCGCTGCGCCGATGGACCGGGCGTTTCCTTGCCGCGATTCTGACCAGTCTTCCGTTCACCTTCCTGCATGCGCAGCAGGTCGCTCACGCCTGGGCGCCGCTCTCCATGGTTTTCCTGGTTAGCATGGTTCTGGTTGCGGTGCGCGAGAAGACCGGATCCGTCGCCGCTTCCGCGCTGGTGCATGCGTCGTACAACTTTTCCATCTTTGCGGTGATCTTTGTCGCCAGTGGCGGGTTTCTGCACCTGGAGCGTTTGAAGGGATAAGGCCCGAATAGATTTGTCATTCCGAGCGGAGGTCGCCGCGGCGACCGGAGTCGAGGAACCTGCTGTTTACCAGCGAAACGCCAGACCCTTCGCTCTGTCGAATTTGCCTGTAGGAGAGAGTGCTTTGACCAAATTCTTCGCGACCATCTTGTTGCTCGCCGGTGTCGCGGCGGCGCAAATTACCCCAGCCCCCAGCCCGCAGGTTCCACCAACCATGCTCGGCTTCCGCAACTATGCGGCACAGCTCAAGCTGGATCAGGCATTTCTGCAAGTGCCGGACGCTGCTCTTGCGGGACAGGAACTGAAAATCCTTACCGCTGCGCCGCACATCGCCGGCTCGAAAGAGGATTACGAAACTGCCTTATATGTCGCACAAAAATTCCGCGAAGCCGGGCTGGAAACCAGGATCGTCCCGTACCGCGTCATGATGAACTTTCCCAAAAAGATCGAAGTCACGGCCTACGGCGCGGACGGAAAGCAGATCATGTCCGGCCCAACGCCGGAGCATGTCAGCGACGATCCCTATCAGGATGACAAGCGCATCGCGACCGCGTTCAACGCCTATTCGCCCTCCGGCAACGTGACCGCCGAAGTGGTGTATGCCAACTACGGAACGCCCAAAGACTTTGCGTATCTGGCATCGAAGCACATCAGCGTGCGCGGCAAGATTGTCATCGTGCGCTACGGCACAAATTTTCGCGGAGTAAAAGCCTACCTCGCGCAGCAGCATGACGCGGCTGGCGTCATCATCTACTCCGACCCTGCGGATGACGGTTATTTTCGTGGCGACATCTATCCCGATGGCCCGTATCGCCCCGAAACTGGAGTGCAGCGCGGATCCATCCAATATTTGTTCAAATATCCCGGCGACCCAACAACTCCAGGATTCGCCTCAACACCGAACCTGCCGGAGAGCAAGCGCATCCCGCTGAACCAAGCCACCAACCAGCCGACAATTCCCACCACTCCGCTCTCTTACCACGATGCGGCGCCGATTCTGAAAGCTCTCGGCGGCCCGGAGTCGCCACGCTCATGGCAAGGCGCGCTGCCGTTTACCTACCACATCGGGCCCGGCCCGGTGACGGTCCACATGGTTCTCGATGAGAAATACGCATTGCATACCATCTGGGACGTTACCGGAAAAATCCCCGGCACCGAATATCCCAACGACTGGGTGATCGTCGGCAACCATCGCGATGCGTGGGTCTTCGGCGCCGTCGACCCGAACAGCGGCACCGCAGCCATGCTGGAGGCCGTACATGGCATGGGCGCGTTGCTGAAGCAGGGATGGAAGCCGCGGCGAACCATTGTTTTTTCCAGTTGGGACGCGGAGGAGGAAGGACTCATCGGATCGACGGAGTGGGCCGAACAGCACGCGGCGCAATTGGCGCACGCCGCCGCCTATTTCAACATTGATGTGGGAGTTTCCGGGCCCAATTTTGAGGCCAATGCCGTCCCCTCGCTGAAGCGTTTTGTTGTGGACGTGACCCAGGTCGTGCGCAGTCCGCAGGATGGCACGGTGTATGACGCATGGCAACGCGACCAGCAGCAGGATGCCGCGGAACAGTCCCATCGGGATGAACACATAGGAAAGGGCGAGAGAAGCTCACCGCTGATAAAAGGAATTCGGATGGGCGACCTGGGTAGCGGCTCCGATTACACACCGTTCATCCAGCACCTCGGTGTGCCTTCTACGGACATTGGCTCAACCGGCCCCTACGGCGTTTACCATTCCGCATTCGACGATTACGCCTGGTTCACAAAGTTTGCCGATCCGACGTTCGTCTATCTGCAGCAGCAAGCCCGTGTCCTGGGAATAGAAGCTCTCAGCATGGCGGACGCCGACCTGCCGCCGTACGATTACGCGGACTATGGCGACGAAGTAGTCGGTTATCTCCAGACCGCGAAAACTAAGGCCGCAAGCGTCGGCATGAACAGTCTCGACTTTGCGCCGGCTCTGGCCGCAGCCATGCGGTTCCGCGATGCTGGAGCCAGGGCGCTCGTCGCGGAGCAATCTCCCGCAGGAAATCTCGCGCAGCAAAACGCGCTGTTACGGCAGACGGAGGAAGACCTGCTCTCCCATAATGGCCTGCCCAATCGCCCATGGTACAAGCACACCATCTATGCTCCCGGAGAATACACCGGCTACGCAGCTGTAGTGATTCCAGGCGTCAATGAAGCAATCGATGCCAAGGATGCCGCGCGTGCGGCAGACCAACTGGAAGTCTTGACGAGGGCACTGGATCGAGCGGCGGCAACGTTGAATGAACTGCCTTCAGGCGGCCCGAATCGCATGTAAAGCAGCTCCACGGTAGGTGTACTCAGCGGGAGCGAACCTTCGCGCGGCTTTTCCTTCAAGAAAAGCCGCACCTCGCGATTTTGGCCGGGTGTACTAACGGTGGAACTGCTTTAATTGGGCCGATTGCCTCGCAGATGCCATAATGCGGATATGCAGGTTGGCGAGTTTCTGCGGAGAAGGGTCCTGGCTGTACAGGAATATTCCGTGCTGGCGTGGGCGGCCATCACCAATATCGTTCGGCGTCCCTTCTACTGGGACGACCTGTACACACAGGCAGATCTGATTGGCTTCGGCTCGATACCGATCGTGATCCTGACCGGATTTTTCACTGGAGGCGTGCTGGCCCTTAACTCGGCCACTACGCTCGGCCAGTTCGGCGCTAAATCCGTTACTGGCGAACTGGTCAGCCTGTCGATGATCAAGGAGCTGGGGCCGGTGCTGACCGGACTGATGGTTTCCGGCCGCAATGCGTCCGGAATGGCCAGCGAGCTTGGCTCCATGCAGGTGACCGAGCAGATTGACGCCATGCGCGCGCTGGGAACCGATCCGCTGAAAAAGCTGATCACGCCCCGCGTCATTTCCACGGTCATCATGCTCGTCTTTCTCACAATCATTTCCGACGGGCTGGGGATTCTTGGAGGCGGCTGGATTTCAAGCACCATGGGCATCAATGCCGCGCAATATTTTCACATGGCTTACCAGTCGCTACGGGACCCGGACATTTTGGAGGGTCTGGTGAAGCCGCTGATCTTCGGCTTCATCATTGCAACCATCGGCTGTTACTTCGGCATGTCGACGCGCGGCGGCACGCAGGGCGTCGGCCGCTCCACCACGCAAGCGGTGGTTTACAGCTCAGTGCTGATCATTTTTAGCGACTTCCTCATCAGCCGCTTGACCATCGGGCTGTTCGGACGATAACAAATGGCTTCCAAAGACATCGCCGCCAACGCTCCTGCAGGGCAAGGAACAGCCCTGGCAGAACAGCCTGGCGTCGAGTTTCAGCATGTGTCGATCGGCTTCGACGGCCATTCGGTCTTAACCAACGTCAGCTTTACCGCGCGCTCGGGAGAAATGGTCATCATTCTCGGACCTGCGGGCGGAGGAAAAAGCATTCTGCTGAAGCTGGCGAACGGCCTGCTGCGGCCCGACAGCGGACGCATCTGGATATTCGGCGAAGAGATCAGTTCCATGCCGGAACGGGAACTGTTCGCGTTCCGCCGCAACATCGGCATGGTATTTCAGGAGAGCGCCCTGTTCGATTCGCTTTCCGTGCGCGACAATGTTGCCTATCGCCTGGAAGAACAGCACGATGATGAGGCCGACATCGACCGCCGAGTCCATGAAGTCCTGCGGTTCGTCGAACTGGAGGACGCGATTGATAAATTCCCCGACGAGCTTTCCGGCGGAATGCGTCGCCGGGTCGCCATCGCGCGCGCCATCATCACAGAGCCCAAATTGCTCCTCTATGACTCGCCAACCGGCGGCCTCGATCCGATCACTTCGACAACGATCATTCAATTGGTGATGAAGCAGCGCGACGTTTATGACAACACCGCGTTGCTGGTTACCCACCGTTTGCAGGATGCCTTCACACTCGCCACGCATCAGTTCAACCTGAAAACGAACCAGATGGAACGCATCCCCGGCGACGGCACCGATCCAAACACGAACATTATGGTGTTGAAGGAGGGCCAGATCGCCTTCGCCGGCTCCCTGCTCGACCTGCTGCGATCAAAAGATCCCTACATCCAGGAATTTCTGGCGTAGTTTCCGCCGCGCGAGCGATCGCGGCAATCGTACTGGAAGGTTTCGTGCCTCCGCCATCTCTGCTAGGCTGAATAGTTTGCCATTCCTCAACTGGAGAAAATGAATACATGGCTTTTAAGTTCAAAGGCGTCGATTTTATCGGCTTCGATACATTGCTGAGCGAAGATGAACGGATGGTGCGCGACACGGCGCGCAAATTTATCGAAGACAATCTGATTCCGATTATCGAAGAATGCAATCGCGAGGGGCGCTTCCCGAAAGAACTGATCAAACCGATGGGCGAGCTTGGCTTCTATGGAGCAACCATCCACGGCTACGGCTGCGCGGGGATGAACAACGTCGAATACGGCCTGGTCATGCAAGAAACCGAGCGCGGCGACTCCGGCGTGCGCAGCTTTGTCAGCGTGCAATCGGCGCTGGTCATGTATCCCATACACGCCTTCGGCAGTGACGAACAGAAGAATGAATGGTTGCCGCAATTGGCCAAAGGCGACAAACTCGGCTGTTTCGGCCTCACAGAGCCCGACTTCGGATCAAACCCCGCCGGGATGCGGACCCGCGCCAAGAAAGATGGCGGCGATTACATTCTGAACGGCGAAAAAATGTGGATCACCTCCGGAACGCTATCCGATGTAGCCGTCGTCTGGGCCAAAGTCGACGATGAAGATGGCCGTGTCCGCGGCTTTCTAGTCGACACGAAACTGCCTGGTTTTTCCGCTTACGATGTTCACGGCAAGTGGTCGCTGCGCGCCTCTGTTACCTCAGGCTTGTCGATGCAGGACGTTCGCGTGCCCGCCTCTGCGCTGATGCCGGGAACCAGCGGATTGAAATCCGCGCTGATGTGCTTGAACCAGGCGCGTTACGGAATCGGCTGGGGAGCGATCGGCGCGGCCATGTCCTGCTACGACACGGCTCTGCAATATTCATTGCTGCGCAAACAATTCCGCGACGAGCCAATTGCCAGTCATCAATTGGTGCAGGAAAAACTGGCCTGGATGATCACGGAGATCAGCAAGGGCCAGTTGCTTTCGCTCCAAGTGGGCCGCATGAAGGATGCAAAAACGGTGGGACATGAACATATCTCCATGTCCAAGCGGAACAATGTCTGGATGGCTTTGGAATGTGCCCGGCTGGCACGAGACATTCTCGGCGCGAATGGCATCACGGACGATTATCCCGTCATGCGGCACATGCTGAATCTAGAGTCGGTGAAGACCTACGAGGGCACACACGACATGCACACCCTCATCATCGGCCAAAGCATAACCGGCATTCCGGCCTATTAGGCGCGAGCGACGACGGGTGCTCCACATCTCGATTTTGAGATGTGGGATTCTCCATTGATCCCGCGCGTGACTGCAGGTGCCCCATTCAAGCCCGCTTTTTGCTTGAGTGGGACAGAAGAACCGTCACCCACGCCGCCGCTGAATTTGCAACTCTTTCAATTGCATTTCGCTGACGGGCGAAGGCGCGTCAACCATCAAATCCACCGCCTTCGCTGTTTTCGGAAACGCAATCACTTCGCGCAGGCTTGGCGCTCCGGCAAGGATCATCACGATGCGATCCAATCCCAGCGCGATGCCCCCATGCGGAGGCGTGCCATACTCCAGCGCTTCCAGAAAAAATCCAAAGCGCTCCTTCGCTTCTTCGTCGCTCATCCCCAGCGACTGAAAGATTTTTGCCTGCACGTCCTTGCGATGGATGCGGATGGATCCCGAGCCAAGTTCCAAGCCATTCATCGCCAGATCGTAGTAGCGCGCACGCACGGACGCCGGATCGGACACCAGCCGCTCCATGTCCTCCTCATGCGGTGAGGTAAACGGATGATGCGCAGGCATCCAGCACTTGCTCTCCGTGTCGAACTCGAACATCGGAAAATCCGTGACCCAGATGGGGTGAAATGCGCCTGCGCCTGATATGCGATCACCGTTTTGCGATTGGCTCGCCTGCTGCAACACCTGGTCTGTCGCGGAGAATGCCTCGTGTCGTTCCGCGTATTTCCTCGAAAGCTCCATTCGCAAACTACCGGCCGCAGAATAAATCGCGATCTCCCGCTCGGAAAGTCGGCCCGCTATCTTCGTATCGCTGGCTGCGAGATGTGTAGCGGTATCGCCCGCAACGATAACGAGCAGATCATCCGGCGCGGCGGATGTTCGCTCTCGAATCTGTGCCACCGCATCCGGAAAACTCTTTTCCAGCCGCTTCAGATCGTCGATCAGCTTCGCGCCCTTCCGTGCATCGAACAGTGGACGATTCTCATCTCGCTCCTTCCGAGACAATTCGCTGACCTTGGGTACGCGAACCGCAACCACAGGCAGCGCGGGATCAATCGCCAACGATTCCAGATCGCTCGCGGCAAACGCATCGCGCACATCGACCAGCTCCGGCAGCCGCATGTCCGGCTTGTCGCTGCCGAAGCGGCGAATCGATTCATCGTAGGTAATTTGCGGGAATGGCGTGGCCAGTGCAATTCCTGCGGCTGCAAATGCCGCGGACAGAAAACTCTCCACCACACGAAATATGGTTTCCTGCTGCGGAAACGTCATCTCCAGGTCAATCTGCGTAAACTCCGGCTGGCGGTCCGCGCGTAAGTCTTCGTCACGGAAGCAACGCGCAATCTGAAAATAGCGATCCAGACCCGAGATCATCAAAATCTGCTTAAACAATTGCGGCGACTGCGGCAGCGCGTAGAATTCTCCCGGACGAACGCGACTCGGCACCAGGTAATCGCGCGCTCCCTCCGGCGTGGACCTGGTCATGTACGGCGTTTCAATTTCGAGAAAGCCCTGCTCGGAAAGGTTCTGTCGAATCGCCAGCGCAATCTTATGGCGCAGAATGACATTGCGCTGCATCTGCGGACGGCGCAGATCGATGTAGCGATACTTCAGTCGCAGTTCTTCATTCGCGATGGCGTCCTCGGCCGGCGAAAACGGCGGTGTCTTCGCATCGTTCAGGATGCGCAGGTCGTCGGCTTCAATTTCGATTTCACCGGTCGGCATGTTGGGATTGATGGCCGCAGCCTCGCGTGCGGCGCACGTTGCCTTCGATCGCCACGACATATTCCGGCCGCACCGATTCCGCCTTCGCGTGCGCTGCCGGGCACAATTCTTTATCGAGCACAATCTGCACGATGCCGGAGCGGTCGCGCAGATCGAGAAAGATCAGGTTGCCGTGATCGCGGCGGCGGTTCACCCAGCCCATCACGACCACCGCGCGGCCGTCGCTGCAGAGAGCCGCAAATCGCCGCAGGAATGTGTTCGTTGCAAATTTCCTAAAGATCGAGTTCCATCGTTTCCTTGATTGTCGCTAAGTTCAATCGAGATTTGTGCGAATTTCTGCGGATGGCGATTCTTATTTGCTGCGCAGAGACGCTCGACCAAATCGCTGCGCGGAACTTTCGTCTGCTCGCCGGTCTGAAAATCTTTCACTGTAACAACTCCCGAACGCGCTTCGTCTTCTCCGAAAAGCACAATGGCGCGGGCGACTTTGTTCCCTACTTCAAATGACTTCTTCAGACGGAATGAGCCGTCGCCCAGTTCTACTCGCAAGCCGGCCCGACGCAGTTCTCGCGCCAGCACCAGCGCTTCCGCCTGCTGCGCGTCTCCGAGTGGAGCAATGTAGGCATCCGCAAGCATGATCTGCGCCGGTTGCCTCCGTCGACCGCGCCTGCAACGTCAGCACCAACCGGTCCTCGCCGATCGCGAACCCAATTCCCGGCGCTTTCGGGCCGCCGATCGCCTCGCTCAGTCCGTCGTAGCGTCCGCCGCCCAGCAACGCATTCTGCGCGCCCAGACCGCCGTGCGTAAATTCAAATGTCGTTCGCGTGTAGTAGTCCAGCCCGCGAACCAGCCGTGGATTCACGTGATATGCAATGCCGCAGGCGTCGAGCGCCGCGCAAACTGCCGCGAAATGCGCGCGCGAATCTTCATCGAGAAAATCTGCGATCTTCGGCAGCGCGTCGATCTTCGGTTGATCTTCCGGAACTTTGCAGTCCAGCACCCGCAGCGGATTCGTAACGGCCCGACGCTGGCAGTCTTCACACAGCGTGGGCGCGACATCGACCAGAGCCTCTCGCAACGCCTGCACGTATCGTGGCCGGTCCGTCGCCGAGCCAACGGAGTTCAACTCCAGTTTCCAGCCGGTAATCCCCAGTTCATCGAGCAAAGTCGCCAGCATCTCCAGCACTTCCGCATCGCGCAGCGGAGATTCGCTGCCCGAGCTCGGCGGCCCGATGACCTCCGCGCCAATCTGAAAGAATTGCCGATAGCGGCCCTTCTGCGGACGCTCCCGGCGAAACTGCGGTCCGATGTAGTAGAGCTTCTGCAGCAGTCCGGTATCGCCCAGCTTGTGTTCAATGTAGGCGCGCACCACGCCCGCCGTGTTTTCCGGTCGCAGGGTCAGGGATTGCGCTTTTTCCGACTGCGCGCGCGCACGATCTTCCCATGTGTACATTTCCTTCGAGACGATATCGGTCTCTTCGCCGACACTGCGCGCGAAGAGTTGCGTGTCTTCAAAAATCGGCGTGCGAATTTCACCGAACGCATAGCGCGCAAAGACGCTTCGCGCCGTCGCTTCGATGTGGTTCCACAGTTCTGTTTCCGGCGGCAGCAGGTCGCGCGTGCCGCGCACAGCCTTGATCTGGCTCATAAGCGTTCTATGTAAGATAAATGGTCGCGGCGCCAAAGTGCGGCGTGGGCCTGCAATTAGAACAACATTTTGCCGCTGCGCAGATGAGACCAGCCTTCCATGGCCACCCGACCGTCAGGGGCGACTGGCGCGAGCGGCTGGCAGCTCGGACACCAGAAGGAAGTGCGCGCCTCCGCGCCCTGCTTGCGCATCAGGATGGCGCTTCCGCAGCGTCGGCATGGCTCGCCACGCCGCCCGTAAACCCACAAACGTGCCGACCGGTCCAACGAATTCGTGGTGCGCCGCGTGCCCGTGAAAGTAACAACCGCTCCGTCGGCATCCTCGGCCACATTGGATTTTAAAAACCTCCGCGCAGTATCGCACAATTTCGTCGAGTTGGCCCGACGAGAGCGTCTCCACGCGGCGAAATGGATGCACTCCGCACGCGAAACAGATTTCCGATTTGAAGACGTTGCCGATTCCTGCCATCACATGCTGATTCAGCAACACCACGGCAATTTCTTCGCCAACGTGTTCCGAATCTTCGCCAGCGCATTTTCCTCGTCGAAAGTCGTCTCGCAGCAAATCGGGCCCTAGCGCATACCGCGGCAATCTTCCGCTGCAATGAGGCCGCGGAGTGAAACTCCGCCACCGGAACCGTGAAGGCAACCGCCAGCCAATCGGCGGTTTCGATCACGAGGCGCATGTCCCGTCGCGCGCCGCGCCAGCGCTCGCCGGTGCGATAAATATGCCAGCTTCCATTCATCAGCATGTGGGTCAGCAGGATCAAATCGCCGGAGAAAAACATGTGCAGCCACTTGCCGTGCGCTTCCACCCGCTCTACAACTGCGCCGGCAATTCTGTAGTTATCGTCGGCACACGCCAGCTTCGCATAGCCAGTCTCAAATCGCGTCACCGGCTTTCCCGCCAGCGCGCGGTGCAGCGTCCGCGCCGAGCGATAGATTGTGTCTCCCTCGGGCATCTAATGCACCTCCTCGCGAGATTGCGCCACCGGCAGCCGGCTGCACCGGCGGCATCAGCACCCGGCGCAGATTGAACCCGGCAGGCGAAGAATGGAAACCGGCATCGAGCAGAAAGCGCGCCAGAAAATGTTCGTCCACTCGGCGTATCGTTCACGGTCACGATCAACATCCCCGCAGGGCGACCGTTGCTGTCCGCGCGCAGATCCTGCTGCCCCAGTTCGGCAAGAAAATTCGCCAGATCGCGCGCAGCGTGGCTGCGGGCAGGCTCGTCCGGCGGCAGAAACACGACGAGATTGGGATTATTGCGGCGCATGTAGCCGAGCAATTCTCCGTTGCGCAGAATCACCCGTGCGCCCACGGCGCGTGCCAGCAGACGAGCCGGCGCGGTCTCACCCTCAGTCCGTTCACTGCTCTCCATCGATGCTCCCCGCGCCGGCAATCGTCGGCCAGCGCAGCACTGAGCCATAAAGATTTGCCGGATCGGTGGCGGCGAGCACTCAGCATCTCCGATTTCTCCGGCGCGCGGTCAGCGCGCAGCGAGCGCAGCAGGTCGATCGCGGAAGGCAAAGCAAATTGCGCGCCTCCCATTCCTGCTACGAAATATCCGCGCCGCACGCGGCCCGACTCTTCCAGCGCTTTCAGCACGTCATACACTGCGCTGAAACCGCCCGCAATATTTTCCAGACCCATGGATTCGCGTGGTCACAATGCCGTGGCGCTTTAGCAATTGCAAAGCCAGCGGCATGGCTGCGGGAAGTCGGCGATGGATGATGCTCGCCCGGCGTATCGACCAGAGTCCACCGGCCCTGTGCGCTCGGCGGCAACGTGCGGCGCGATCGGAAATTTGTCTGCACGTGCTGACGATGCGACGAGCGCGTAGCTCGCGCGCCGTAACATATAGCCGCGCAATGCATGGAAGCTGTCGTTGGTAACAATCCCTCCCACACCATGCCCCATAACGCATCCAGCGTCTCGCCCGGAAATCCGCCTCCCAGAGCCTCATGCAATGGGGCGAAGAACATCGCTCCTCGCGCAGTCAGTAGCTCCGCAATCTTGTCGCTGCTTCTCTTCAAGCCGGCTTTGGTCGGGCTTTGGTAGCGTTTCTACGGGCGCGCGAAGCTCCCGCATTCTATCGGCAAGGTAAAGAGCAATCCGCCCATCCGTCTCGCCGATCGCTTCCACGCCGCACCAGACCACTTCCCCGGCGCCGATCAGCGTGTCGAGATCGCTCGGCTGATAGCCCTGCACCCGAGCAGGAAGAATCTCGCGCTCGATCAGCGATGCGGGCAACGGCGCGCCCTGCAGTTGATCGACAGCATCGAGGATGGCATCCAGCCCCTTGCGGCGATGCAGGCATCCGTGCCAGTGGGTGGCCATGCGCGCCAATGCTTGCTGCTCCACCGGCTCGATCTGCTTGCGCAGTCGCGCCAGAGACTTGCGCCGGATCGTTCGCAGCACTTCGGCATCGCACCATTCGCGATGCGTTCCGCCGGGACGGAAATCCCCTTCCACCAATCGGCCAGCGTGGACCAGCGCGCGCAATCCAGCTTGAACCGACTGTGAACTCCAGCCGAAACGCCTCGCAGCATCATCCGCCGTAAACGGCCCGTGCGTACGCGCATAGCGCTTCAAGAGTTCGAGCTGGGGATCCTGGCACCGCTCCGAGAAATGCTTTCGGCACACCGGGCGGCAGCGGAATGCCCAAGGCATCGCGAAATTTCGCGGCATCCTCAATCGCAATCAGCCGCTTCTCTCCAAGCACCTTGATTTCCAGCACGCGGCGCGCGCGAATCAGCCGTTCCACAATCGCATCTACATCGATGCCCACGCTGCGGCGAGCCAGTTCCGCGCGGCTCAAGTCGCCAAGCCGCAGCAGCAGGTCATGGACGCCGTCCAGGTTTTTCGCGCGATAACTTTCCGCCAGCGCCTGAAGCTGTTCTTCCACTTCTTCGATTGCGGCAGCATCCAGCAGCTCGCGCAGATCGGCATCGCCCATCAGATCGCGAAGCTGGTCCTGATCGATGGTTAGTGCCTGTGCACGCCGTTCTGCCAGCGGAGCATCGCCATCGTAAATAAAATTTGCCGCGTAGCTGAACAGCAGCGAAGCGGCGAACGGCGACGGCGTTCGCGTATCCGCGACATGGACGCGAATATTGCGCGTCGCGATGCCGCGCAGCACTTCGAGAAATGCAGGCATGTCGAACACATCCCGCAGCGTTTCGCGATACGCCTCCAGCAACATCGGGAACGATGCATAGCGTGAAGCGACCGAGAGCAGATCGTACGCGCGTTTGCGCTGCTGCCACAGCGGCGCTCGGCCCTGGGCACGGCGGCGCGGCAACAGCAACGCGCGCGCGGCGCTCTCGCGAAACTTCGCGGCGAACATCGCCGTCGATCCCAACTGGCGCAGCACCAGGTCGGTCGCTTCGGTGGGATCAAGCAACAGCAGTTCCGTATCGGGCGGCTCGACCGTCTCCGGAAAGCGCAATACAAATCCGTCGTCGGTCCAAAGCGTCTCGACATCAACATGACCCGCCGCTTGCAGCCGGGCGCCAATCGCCATCGCCCACGGCGCGTGGACACGGCTGCCCAGCGGAGTCATCACGCATACTCGCCAATCCCCCAGCTCATCCCGGCATCGCTCAATCACAATCGTGCGGTCGTCGGGAACCGCAGTGGTGGCAATCTCCTGATCGATGAGATAGCGCAAAAGATTGTCGGCAGCGCGAGGGTCCAGATCGTGCTCGCGAGTCAAACGGCTCACCGCCGCGTTGCGCTCCATGCCGCGCAATTCGCGCACCATTGCTCCAATGCGGCGGCCAAATTCAATGGGCCTTCCCGGTCCATCGCCATGCCAGAATGGCATCTTGCCCGGCTCGCCCGGTGCGGGAGAAACCAGCACACGGTCATGCGTGATCTCGTCGATGCGCCAAGTCGTTGCGCCCAGGACAAACGTGTCGCCGGAGTTACTCTCGAAGACCATCTCTTCATCCAGTTCGCCCACACGCACCGGTTTCTCCGAGCCGGAAAGAAACACTCCATACAATCCGCGATCCGGAATTGTCCCGCCGTTCAGGATCGCCAGACTCTTTGCGCCGGCCCGCGGAGTGAGGGTACCGTGATCGCGGTCCCAGGTGATGCGCGGCCGCAGCTCGGCAAACTCGTCCGAGGGATAGCGGCCAGACAGCATGTCCAGCACACCATCGAATGCCGCTCGGCTGAGTGTGGCAAACGGCGCGGCGCTCGCAATCAGGCGGTAGAGTGCATCGCAGTCCGTTGCGACGATTTCTGTCCTGCTCTGTCTTTTCTTCTTGCGATGCCGAGCGACTCAATTTCTTTTTTCCCGGTTTTAACGCGCGGGGCTTGTGCGGCGGCTCGGCCACAATCGCGACTATCTGCTGCGCCAGCACATCGAGCGGATTCCGGAGATAGCGGGTCGATTCGACCAATCCTTCATGCATGGCGCGTGTTGCCGCTGCGCACGCAATCAGGTCGGCGCGAAATTTCGGAAAGATGATGCCATCACTTACCGCGCCGACATGATGCCCGGCCCTGCCGATGCGCTGCATTCCGCTGGCGACCGAAGGCGGCGCTTCAATCTGAATTACAAGATCGATCGCACCCATATCGATTCCCAGTTCCAGCGAAGACGTGGCGACCAGCGCGCGAATTCGTCCGGCCTTCAGCAATTCTTCGATTTCCGACCGCTGCGGCGCGGCCAGCGAACCATGATGTGCGCGAGCAATCGGCTCCTGCGCAAGCTCATTCAACGCACCGGCCAACCGCTCCGCCACGCGGCGGCTGTTCACAAAAATCAGGGTGGACTGCTTCTCGCGAATCAGTTCCAGCAGCCGCGGATGAATCGCCGTCCACATGGAAGTCCGCTTCGGCCCCTGCGAAGCAGGCCCGCTGGACAACTCTTCCTGTTGCCCAAGGCGCGCCATGTCTTCGACCGGCACTTCAATCCGCAGATCCAGACGCTTCGGCTCGCTCGCATTCACAATGGTGACGGGGCGGAAGCGCGGCGCGCCCAGGCCCGGCGAGTCGGCCAGCCACTCCGGTTCGAGTTCTGCCATGGCACGCGCATTCTCTGCGATGAGATCATTCGTCGGTCCCGTGTGAACCGCTGCGGCAGGTACATCGACGCCGCCAAGAAACTGCGCAACCTCTTCCAGCGGCCGCTGCGTAGCCGATAGCCCAATCCGTTGAATGGGCCGGCCAACCAGCGCCTCCAGTCGCTCCAGCGATAACGCCAGGTGAGCACCTCGCTTGGTCGGCACCAGCGCATGGATCTCGTCGATAATGACCGTTTCGACGTTGCGAAGCGCCGCGGCAGCGTCGCTGGTAAGCAGCAGATACAGCGATTCCGGCGTGGTGATGAGAATCTCCGAAGGATTGCGACGAAAGCGTGCCCGCTCGCGCTGCGGCGTATCGCCTGTACGCACGCTGATCTCCGGCTCACGCACGGCAATTCCCGCGCGTTCGGCCATTTGCTTGATTCCAGCAAGCGGGGAGCGCAGGTTCCGCTCGACATCGACCGCCAGCGCCTTCAGCGGGCTGATGTAAATGACTCGACAGCCCTCTGCGTCAGGCGGTGGCGGTTGCAGCATCAGCTTGTCGATGCACCACAGAAAGGCCGCGAGCGTCTTGCCGCTGCCGGTCGGCGCCAGGATCAACGTCGATTCGCCGCGCGCAATCGCCGGCCATCCCATCCGCTGCGGCGTTGTGGGCTTTTCGAAGACAGCTCGCAGCCACTCGGCCGTCACGGGATGAAACATCGCAACAGGATCGCCGGAATCGACACGAGAAGCCGTCTCGACGGCGCGAGCCTTCTTTACTGGTCGCTTTGGAGAGGATGGTTTCAAGCGCGAGAGTAGAAAGAATTCAGTTCGTATCAGGATATCGCGTTCCGGTCACGCTTCTCCACGCGTGCAAACCGGCTTCGGACGGTGATCGAACTTTATCCTCGGCTGCTTTTCAGCAGTTGCTCAGCGTGCTTGAGAGAGGTGTCCGTCACCTTTGCGCCGCTCAACATGCGGGCGACTTCCCGGCGGCGCTCTTCCGCAGAAAGCTGCCGCACCCCGGTTCTGGTTCGACCGCCCTGCGCCTCTTTTTCGATCAGATAATGCTGATCGGCGAACGCCGCGATTTGGGGCAAATGGGTAATGCAGAGTACCTGCTGGCCGCGCGCCAGAGTTTTCAATTTCTGTCCGACGGCTTCCGCCGCGCTGCCGCCGATGCCGACATCAATCTCATCGAACACCAGGGTGCGCGGCAACTGCGTCTTCTTTTTGCCTCTTGCGGAAGCGTTCGCGCTTTCTTCCACGCTGACTTTCAGCGCCAGCAACACGCGCGACATCTCTCCGCCCGAAGCAATCTTGTCGAGCGCTTTGAGCGGCTCGCCGGGATTCGTTGCAATCCGATAATCGATCGTGTCCCATCCATGCGCGGTCCAGCCCTTTTCCCCGCGATCGGCCGTGACTGCGATTTCAAACTGCGCCTTCATCGCCAGTTGGTTGATCTCGTTCTCTGTCCGTTTCGCCAGGCGTTTCGCAACCAGCTTGCGCTGCTCGGTTAAAGCTGCCGCAGCAGCGATGTACGCGCTCGCCGCACTGGAGAGTTGCGCGGCCAAATCCGCCAGCAACTGATCACGATTTTCAATCTCCTCCAATTTTCCGCGTACCTGCTCGCCGTACGCAATCACCTCGGCTACATTCGCGCCATATTTGCGCTTGAACCGATCCAGCAGCGCGAGGCGGTCCTCGATTTCCTCGATGCGCTCCGGAGACGATTGAATCTTCTCCGCAAACTCCCGCGCCTGCTGGCTCAGGTCGCCGACAGTCGCGCGCGCGGCGATCAACTGCTGCACTGCCTCTTCCCATCGCGAGTCGTAGCGAAGTAGTTCCTCCATCTGCTTCAGTCCGGCCTGCAGCGCAACCTCCGCGGACGTTGCCGACTCATACAGCACATCGTGCGCGCCCATCGCCGCTGCATAAAGTTTCTCGGCATTCGCCAGCACTCGCTTCTCCGCGAGCAGATTCTCTTCCTCGCCTGGTTCAAGCTGCGCCTGATCGATTTCCTTCGCCTGGTAGCGCCACAAATCGGTCATGCGCAGCCGGTCCTGCTCATCGTTTTGGAGCAATCGGAGCTTCTCACGCAGCGCCGCCCAGCTCATGTATGCAGCGGCCACAGGGTCCGCGCTGAGACCCCCGCTACGATCCAGCAATCCCCGCTGCTGCGCCTGATCGAATGCGCCCAGCGTGTCGCTTTGCGCATGAATCAGCGCCAGCTCCGGCGCGAGAGTCCGCAGCGTCGATAAGGTGGCCGGCTGATTGTTGACGAAGACGCGGCCCTTGCCGTTGCTCGCAATCTCCCGACGCAAAATGATTTCTTCCCCTGCGGCGTCCAAACCGTTCGCTTCCAGGATTGCAACGGCCCCCGGAGTCTCCTCAAACACGCAGGCCACCACCGCGCGCTCGGCGCCGTGACGAACGATTTCCGGCGACGCTTTTTCTCCCAAAAGCAGCGCCAAAGCGTCTATAAGAATAGACTTGCCGGCGCCGGTCTCGCCGGTCAGCAGGTTCAGGCCGGCTCCGAATCTTACAGTTGCGTTATCGACGACGATGTAATTTTCCGCGCGTAATTCGAGCAGCATGGGACTCCGGGGAACGAGCGCAGCATACCATGAACACACACGGCGACGGCGCGGAATCAAGATGGCCACCGCTTGGCCGCTTGGAGCATTGCGCCAGCGCCAGTACACTCTAGGGTAGCTATGAACGCATTGTCCGTTCTTATTCTTTTCCTCTTCCAGGTGCAGGACGCGGCGCAGCCTGGCCCGGCCGCGCCGCCCGTCACGGGAAACGGCCTGGTCGATATAGGGCACAATCTCGGTCCCATCGCCTTTGCCGTGCTGATTATCCTGCTGATCGGCAGCTTGCAGTCGTGGGCCATTATTCTCGGCAAGTGGTCGTCCTTCCGCCGCGCCGGCACGCAGAGCAAGCGGTTTCTTCGCGCGTTTCAAAAAGCTGAGCGGTTGCAGGACGTCGCTGCGGTCAGCGAGCAGTTCAAGCCCAGCCCGCTGGTGCAGGTGTTCGAAGAAACGTACGACGAATACCGTCACCAGACGGACGGCACCGGGGAAATTCGCAACATGAAAGCGCTGGAACGCACGGCCGCAAACCGCGTCCAGCGAAGCGCTCTCCGGGATGGAAAGCCGCATGACATGGCTGGCAACCATCGGCGCCGTGTCGCCCTTTGTCGGCCTGTTCGGAACCATCATGGGTATCGTCAGGGCCTTCGAGGGCCTAGGAACTTCTAGCGGCGCGACACTGCGCGCGGTTGCTCCGGGCATCTCGGAAGCGTTGGTCACCACAGCCGCGGGCCTCGTGGTCGCGGTTCCCGCCGTCATGGGCTACAACCAGCTCACGTCCCGTCTACGAGAAATCGCGGCGCGACTGGACGACTTCGGCCGCGAGCTGCTGAACACCATTGAGGACATCCATTCCGGTCCAGCGCCCACGCCACCGGAAGAGTTCACCCGTGCACGGGAGGTAACGCGTGGCCTTCACCGCTAGGAACGGCAGCACGCAGACGGCCATGGCCGACATCAACATCACGCCGCTGGTGGATGTGGTGCTGGTGCTGCTGGTCATCTTTATGATCACTGCGCCCGTGCTGCAATCCGGCATTCAGGTCGCGGTGCCGCAGACCAAAACCGTCAAGCAAATTACCCAGCAGCGCACCGTCGTCACCATTGACAGCCAGCAGCGCGTCTATCTGGACGACCACCCGGTCAATGTGAACGATCTGCCGTCGATGCTCCAGCAAAAGACCGGCTCCACTCCTCCGGCTGACCGGGTGATCTACGTGCGCGCGGATCAGCGCGTTCCTTTTGGTGCGTTCGCGTCCGTGATGGACGCTGTTAAGCAGGCCGGCATCACCAACATCAGCATTGTGACGCGGCCAATCGAAAGCCATTCCGGCCAATAAAACGATGCCATACCTGCGCGAGACCTGGGACCAACACGAACCGATCGCCGGTTCATGGTTTGGCTCGTTCGCTCTCCACGCCGCGCTGGCGGCGGCAATCGTCTCCTCGACCCTGTATCTGCACCTGTTCCGTACTGATCGCTGGGGCCAGATCAGCTCAGGAAGCGCCATCAGCGCCACGCTCGTTTCCTCCGCGCCGGCGCTCCCGCTTCCAAACACGCAAGTCACCAACAACGATGTTCTGGCGACGCAAACGCCCAGCCCGGCTCCGCTTCCGCCAATGCCGAAGGCGCAGGCCGTTCCCGTCGAAAAGGCGATCCCGATCCAGGCCAAGCCGCAGGTGGTAAAGAAAGTTGCTCCGGAGACCCACCCCAAGCCGCCGAAGTACGTTCAGCCGCCAAAACAGCAGCATCGCGCCGCATACGGCGAGGCAGCGCCCTCCAGCATTCCCATGGCAACGCCCAGCTCCGAAGAAAAAAGCGTGGTGGTGCAGAATGGCGACTTCGGCTCGCGCTTCGGCTGGTACGTGGACATCATCAAGCGGACGGTTTCGCAGAACTGGTACAGCCAGCTGGCCGATCCCAATGCATCTATGGGCCGTTCTGCGGTCGTGACATTCGTGGTTCACCGCGACGGCTCGATCAGCGATCCGCGCATTGCGCAATCGAGTGGCGTGCCGTCGCTGGATCTATCGGCGATTCAAGCAGTTGAGCGAACCAATGCAATTGGTCCGCTGCCGGCAGGCTACACCGGCAGCTCCGTATCGGTCGCCTATACCTTCACTTACAACGAGTCGACGGCAAGACACTAGTGCATTGAGAATCAGGATAGAAAATAGTTTCACGCAATCTAATTTTCGATTTGATGCTGCCAAAATTGCTTCATCCACGTCTAACGGAGTGCACAATGGAAGCTTCCCCGCGTTTCGGAAAAAAGCAAGCCGTCCGCCTTCTCTTGTCCTGCCTCTTTCTTGCTGCAGCTTTCGCTGGAGCGCAGGATTGGGTCCACACCGGCACCAATCTGGGCGCGCAAAAAATTCGCCTCGCCGCCGCCGACTTCAAGATGGTCGGCAATGATCCTGCTCTCAGCAACGCCCAGATGACGTTTAATCAGGTCTTGTACTCGGACCTGACGAATGCCGGCATTTTCGACATGGTATCGAAGAGCCTCGCGCCGACGGCGATGCCGGGCTCTCCGCAGGAAATCAATCTCGGGCAATGGAGCGCCGCTCCGGCGAGTGCCGCGATGGTGGCCTTCGGCAATATCACCGTCCAGAACGGCCGCTACATCGTTCACGGCTGGCTGTTTGACGCCAAGAACACGCAGTCTCCGCAGGTGCTAGGCCAGTGGTACAACGAGGCTGCCAGCCCGGACACTGCCCGCCACATCGCGCATGAGTTTGCGGACGCCATCATCTCGCGACTGGGCGGCGGAATCAACGGAATCGCCGAGAGCAAGATTTTTTACGTTTCCAACCATTCCGGTCATAAAGAAATCTGGGAGATGGATTACGACGGCTTCGATCAGCACCAGATCACGCATCTGGGCCAGATCGCACTGTCTCCGCGCATTTCTCCCGACGGCAGCCGGCTAGCATTCGATGAGCTTTCCTCCCGCGGCTCCAATATCCGCATGTACTCGATGGGCCTGCATCGCATGATCAGCTTTCCCGTCCATGACGGAACGGACTATTCTCCTGCGTGGGCTCCTGATGGAAACAGCCTGGCATTCTCCTCCTCGCGCACCGGCGATCCGGAAATCTGGGTCTCGTCGGCCAGCGGATTTGGGCTGCGCCGCGTCACCGCATACCGCGGCCCGGATGTCTCTCCAGTATGGAATCCGAAGACCGGCGACCAGATCGCCTGGATCAGCGGCCGCACCGGACTGCCGCAGGTCTACATCATGAGTGCCGATGGGACGAACGTGCAGCGTATGACGGATGGCGGATACGCAACCTCGCCTTCCTGGTCTCCCAACGGACAGTTCCTGGCGTTTGCCTGGTCTCGACACTATGGTCCCGGCGCTCCCGGCGGTCAGGACATTTATGTCATGGACATCGCGAGTCACCGCTGGATTCAGTTGACGCACGAGATTGGACGCACAGATTTTCCTTCCTGGTCGCCCGATGGCCGTCATTTGGTGTTTCAAGTCAATCGTCGCGGACGCCGGGAAATATGGACTATGCTCGCCGACGGAACCGGCCAGCATGCGCTGACCACAAACGGAAGCGCGAGCATGCCGAACTGGAGCTGGAAGTAATTTGCGATATGCAGAAAAGACGTCGTGCGAAGAATTTGTCGTTTTACACTATCTACGAACTTGAGTTGGAGGAGAAGCCCGATGAAGCAATATAAGAAAAATTCTGCGCTGGCGGTTGCGGCGCTCGCTGCTTTCCTGATCGCAACTGGCTGCCATCACAAACAGGCTGCCGCGCCGGAGCCGCCCGCTCCTCCAACCGAGACACCCGCGCCGACCGCAAACATCACGGCGACCCCTGATACCATCAACCCCGGCCAGAGCGCAACGTTGAACTGGACAACTACCGACTCGTCGGATGTTTCGATCGATGGCATTGGCCAGGTTCCGGTAAGCGGAAGCAAGACTGTCACACCGGATGCGACGACCTCATATCATCTGGTCGCCCGCGGCGACGGCGGCTCAACCGACGCAACCGCGACGGTCACGGTCGGTGGGGCGCAGGCGCCGAACACTTCCGGCGAACTTACCGAGGCCGATTTTGAGCAGAACGTGAAGCCGGTCTTTTTCGACTATGACAGTTACAGCATCCGGCCGGACGCGCAAGCGACCATCACTCAGGATGCTTCGTTCCTGCAATCGCATCCCAACGCAAAAATCTTGATCGCCGGATATTGCGACGACCGCGGTTCGGCGGAGTACAACCTGGCGCTGGGACAGAACCGCGCGAATTCCGCCAAGAGTGCGCTGACGCAGGCTGGCGTGGATGGAAGCCGCATCCGCACCATCAGCTACGGCAAGGAAAAGCAGTTCTGCACCCAGGAAAATGAGGCGTGCTGGCAGCAGAACCGGCGCGCTCAGTTCACCCTCGATCAGCCGGGCCAGCCAGGTCAGTAAGGAGCCGCAGGCTGATGGTTCCCATCGGCAGCACTGCATGGAACCAGATGCCGTGCTGCCGTACACTTTTATCAGGATTCAAATCCGAGCGCGTTTCGCGCTTCCACCAGGTGTCGCATGCGTAATTTCGTAAGACTCTCCATCGTCTCTGTCTGCGTTCTCGGACTCCTAGCCACACCCAGGGCGTTTGCCGCCAACAAGGACATCATCGCCCTGCAGGCGCAGGTGCAGCAGATGCAGGAAATGATGATGAGTATGCAGCAGGCCAACGACGAGCGCTATGCCACTATGCACAACCTGCTGCAGCAGACATCGGACAGCGTGTCCAAAATGTCTTCCGAAGTCGATGCCCTGCAAAGAGCGGCGCAGTCGGAGCAGGGAGCGCAAGGAAACTCGCTGCAACAGCTCTCGGGGCAGATGCAGTCCATGAATGATTCGCTCGATGAGTTGCGCGCGCGGCTGGACAAGATCGACAAGGCATTGAGCGCCATGCAATCGCAGCAGCAATCGCTGCCGGCAGGACAACCCACGCAGCCCGGACAGGCCGGGCAACCGGGACAGCCCACACAGCCGGGCAGCGGCGATCAGGCCGGCGGTGTGCCGACCGCTTCCCAGCCGCCCCCGCCGCAGGCTCCTCCGGTCGACCAACTCTACAATTCGGCAGCCAGCGACTACAACGCCGCCAAATACAATCTCGCCAGCCAGGAATTTGCGGATGTTATCAAGTTCTATCCGCAGAGCACGGAAGCCGGCAATTCCCAGTTCTATCTGGGTGAAATCGATTATCGCGCCGGAAATTACAAGTCCGCCATTCAGAGCTACGACCTGGTGCTTACCCAGTATCCCGGAAGTTCCAAAGCGGCGACTGCGCAACTACGCAAGGGGCAGTCCGAACTTGCTCTGGGACAGCGCACAGCCGGAATCAAGGATCTGCGCTCGTTGATCCAGCGGTATCCGCAAACGCCGGAAGCCATGCAGGCCCGCAGCAAGCTGAATGGGATGGGCGTGCGCATCTATGAAAAACCCGCTCCCGGTCGTGGGTAAACGCGCACCTCACAGCAGCTCTCAACAGGGAGTTTCGAACCAATGACAAAATCCGGCCTGCCGATTTCTCATCCCGATGGCGATGAACAGAAGGGCGTTGTCGAAGACGATTTGCCGCATCTCCGCGGCGAGCGTTCGACATCGCAGGAATCGATGACCGGGCAGTTGGGTCATCGAAATGCCGACGATCTCACGAGCGGAAACGATTCCGACTATCCCGAGCCCGGCCTTACGCCGGAACACAGCGGACAACACAATTAGCCAGTTTAGTTGAAGGATTGTGCGAAATAGTTGAAGGATTGTGCGAAATAGTTGAAGGATTGTGCAGCGTAGTTGAAGGATTGTGCGGACCGCCTGCGGGCTCCGGGAGGACGGAACCCTTCATGAACGACTACCCTATCACCAACAAAACAAAGGTCGGACGACTGCCGAAGCGCGCCGTGTACGATAAGGCGCAGGTCCATGCCATCCTCGACGAGGGCTTTTTGTGCCATGTCGGCTTTGTTGTCGATAAGCAGCCCTACGTCATCCCAACCGGATATGTCCGATCCGAGGATCAGATTTTTATTCATGGCTCCGCGGCCAGCCGGATGTTACGGAATCTGGATCAGGGCGTAGAGGTCTGCGTTACGGTCACACTGGTAGACGGATTTGTGCTGGCTCGATCTGTCTTTCACCACTCGATGAATTACCGGTCTGTCATGGTCCTGGGCAAAGCACGACTGGTGACAGAGTGCGAGGAAAAGTTGCGGGCGCTTGAAGCGTTCACTAATCACATTGTACCGGGCCGCTGGGAGGAAGCACGCCAACCGACGGAGCAGGAATTGAAAGCCACGAGCGTTCTGGCGCTCCGACTGGAAGAGGTTTCGGCAAAGATGCGGACCGGGCCGCCGCTGGACGACGACGAAGATTATGCTCTGCCGGTCTGGGCGGGCGTGGTGCCGCTGCGCTTGCAGACCGGCAAGCCGATTCCTGACGAACGCGTGGCTGCAGGCGCTGCTCCGTTCGATGATCGGAGACTGGCGCGGTTTCGTCTGCCCGAGTAACGCTTCTCCTCGGGGATGGCCAGGCTTCTTCAAAACACCGAAAGCCTTCGCGAGACCGAGTGCTTGTGCGGGGAACGGCGGGCGTGTTTCCGAAATGATGATTCCCTGATATCACTGTCGTTGTTGAGAAGCAGGAAAATCGCAATTCAGTGAATAACTCTTATGTAGACAATCTGCGCGCGATGTTTGGCGAACTTTACTTCGTCCGACGAGATGACCAGCCTGTTTCATCAGGGCAAGGTGAAGTTGGGGTAATCACCGGAGCCCATTACGCTGCTTCTCCGTAGGCCGGTTTGGCGTAGTCTTGCGTTGGCGGTGATGTATTTGCCAGCGATTTCGTTGGCAGGACCTTCCTGAATGGTCCCGTCGGGGTCTTCCATCGTAAAGAGGGCAGCGTTTGATGGCGCCTTTCGAATATATAGCCCCACAATCTTCCCATCCTTAGTCCAGTACCAAGCGTACGCGACGGTCTCCCCCTTTCTGATCTCTTCAGCCGCATTGCTCTGCGGCTCAGAGACCGGAACCGTCTCGGCAATCGGGAACGCACGTTCAGAACGACGCCCCAGCAGAATGAGCAGTTCGTTAGCGAGGTCGGTCGGTGTCTGCCGGCTTGAATCGAGCGCCAGACGGTCGCTTAGGCCAGGGCTGTAATTCTTCAGATCTTCGTGCGTTATGCCATGCCAGAGCGGCAGAATCCGCTTCTTGTTCACGGTCTCAAGCGCGAATGCGGAATCCAGTTCGTACTCTGTCCATTTTTTCAGGCCGAGGAATGCCTTCGAAAGAACGACGATGACAAAGCGGCTGCGTTTGAGACCATTATCGATCCGTGAGCGCAGACTGTCGCCCCATCGCAGTACAGCTTTGTCCATCCAAACCTGCACACCAGCCGCGACGAGCGTCCGATGAAGTTCCTCGACATATGGCTTGTCTTCCGAAGCATGCGAGAGGAAGACATCCAAGGTTTGCGGTTCGGCACCCTTTACTGCCTTCGCGGCGGCTTGGCGCCGGACGGGCTCGGCCGAGACTATTTTCTTGACGGGGGCCGACCGGATCGGAATCCGCAGATTATGAACGGCGCCTGAGCGCATCTGAATGCGTTGCTTACGCAGCATTACGGCCTGAGCGAGTGCGACGGTCAGCCCCTGATCGAACACCAGCATCTGCTCCCGCAGATGAGACAGCGTGGAGTTGACCTGACGGATGGTATTGTCGATGTTTCCCTGAAGGTCCTGCCCAGGCATCGCCATCAGGAACGTTAGCAGCAGATCGTTGCCAACGATTTCGCCAGACACGGACGCACCGCCAAAGATCGACGGCGAGATGCCGAAGACGCCCGGATCGCCGTCGAACCGAACGTGGACCGTGAATTGCGGTACATCTTCATAAATCGGGCGATCACCCAGGCCCGGCATTCGATTGGGAAGCCGTCTGATATCGACTTTTGCGATGCCTTCTTCCGCCCAGATTTCGCCCTGCGGCCTGAGCACAGGCACATCGAGCATGAACTGCTTCTTGAGATTCGACTGAACCTGCTCATCGACCGCCTCTTCATCGGACAACTACTCATAGGCCTCGACCAGCTTGGCCTTATAGTGTTCCAGCACGCTATGAAAATCAGGCCCAGCAAAGAGTCGATCGGATGGCATCGCTCAATCTTATCTGGTAGGAAGGATACGCCGCCAGACTCCGCAGACGGGAAGCCTGAGTCCTATTCACGATGGGAGCATTCCTGAAGTTCTTTGGCGCTCCCAACCGGTGCGCACGGAGATCACTACCGAAAAACGGGATTCTCGACATTCGTAGCGATCGATATGTGCTGTGCGCTGCACGACGTGCAAGCTTCATGTCGTCATTTTTTGGAGCAGGCCTTGGTGCCGGTATCGGCCACGCTTGCGATCATCCATTTTCCGTCGACGCGAACCAGATTGAACAGGTCGGTTCCGCAGTGATCGATCTTCTTATCGACCAGAAAGTCGAACGGCGCCCACACCACGGCGAGATCGTTATCGATCCGGACCAATGGATGATGAATGCGTTCTTCAATCTGGGTCGTACCGGGTTTCCCTACGCGCTCCGCGAAGGCTTCAAAGGTCATCTGCGTGGGCCTGCCGTCGCGCATCAGCACCATCGTTCCACCCGGCAGCGTGGGCGCCTTGATCGCCGCTGCATCTCGTTTTGACATGCCATCGAACATCGCGTGGATCGGCGCCAGCACAGCTTTCTCCTTTGCCGATTGCGCAAAGGCGTGGGTGCCGAGGCTGATCGCCAGAACGGTGGCAAAGAAGAAAACGAACTGCTTTGCGTGCCTATACATGGTGGCCATTCTATCTTGAGATCAGTCCTTTGAAGCGCATCTTGTCAGTCGAAGATCACTCCTTGATGGCCGGTGACGATGCTGTACATCCCGGGTCTGAGAATCGAGACCTGGGGCGCCCGGCGAAAAATCGGTAGTGGGTCAGCTTCAAAGCTGCACCAGCAGGTCCCTCGACTTCATCCGCCGAGGCGGATTCCGCTCGAGATGACAAATTTTCTTTTGGGCAAGCAATCTCCATCCCACCCTACGCTCGCTAACGCGAGTACGCACGTAGGATGGGGCACCCCGGCATCTATTGGGAATGAATTATCGCAGGGATTCCATAACTGCGTCGAGCACGTTTTTGCCGGGGCGGGTACGTTCCTGGGGCAGCGTTGCGAGCGGTTCGGGAACCATATTGAGCAGAGCGGTAAAATCCGGTTTCTTCGTGTCGATGTAGAACATCCCCGTCAGCACTTCGCCCTTCTGATTCGCTTCCATCAGAGCATGGACGGCCGCGATCCGATCAACAGGGTTGTAGCTTTCATGCAGCTTGCGCAGGCGCAGATGCGAGCCGTCGTGCATTTCCACGTCATACGTGGTGCCGGGATCGTAGTCGACGTTGATCTCTTCAAAATGCGGGACGAATCCCACTTCGGAGATCGCTTCCTCGTGCGCCTGCATGTACTTGTAGCTCTTGGTGGAGCCTTCGTGGTCGTTGAAGGTGACGCAGGGAGAAATGACATCGAGCACCACGGTGCCCTTATGGGCAATCGCCGCTTTCAACATGGCCTGTAATTGCTTCTTGTCGCCTGAGAACGATCGTGCAACGAATGTTGCGCCCAGCTCGACGGCCATGATGCAGATGTCTATTGGCGGCAGATCGTTGATGACGCCGGTTTTGAGTTTCGATCCGACATCCGCGGTTGCCGAAAACTGACCCTTGGTGAGGCCATACACGCCGTTGTTCTCGATGATGTAGATCAACGGAAGATTGCGGCGCATCAGGTGCCCGAACTGGCCGAAGCCGATCGAAGCGGTATCGCCGTCGCCGCTGACGCGCGAGGCCAAGCATGGTGCGGTTCGCCAGCAGCGCGCCGGTTGCGACCGAAGGCATGCGTCCGTGCACGCTGTTGAAGCTATGCGAGCGATTCAGAAAATATGCGGGGCTCTTGGATGAGCAGCCGATGCCGGACAGCTTCATCACGCGCTCCGGCTGGATGCCCATTTCATAGAACGCATCGATGATGCGCTCGGAGATCGCATTGTGGCCGCAGCCCGCACAGAGGGTGGTCTTGCCGCCGCGATAGTCGAGGACCTGCAGGCCTAGGCGGTTCGTCTTTGGAGCCGGCGCGCCGGCAGCGGGCGGGTTCAGTGTAGTCGCCATCTAAATCTCCTCCTGCATTACAAATGCGTCGGTGACGGAACGTGCGTCAATGGGCAGGCCGTTGAAGTGGCGAATGCTGCGAAGTTTGCTGGTCTCTTCCGGCGGCAGATCCAGTTTCAGCAGGCTCAACATCTGTGCGTCGCGGTTCTGTTCGACGATATAGACTCGTTCGTGCTTCGTCACAAATTCATGCACGGAGCGGGTGAACGGAAAAGCGCGCAAACGAAGATAATCTGTCTCGACGCCATACTCCTTCAGCAACTGATCGCGCGATTCCTGCACGGCAAAGTCTGAAGTGCCAAACGCGAGGATGCCGATCTTCGACTTCCCTGTCTGCACCACGACCGGCGGCGGAACCAGCGTGCGCGCGGTTTCAAATTTGCGCGCCAGCCGCTCCATCAGCGCTTCATAGTCGTCCGGCCGCTCGCTGTACTGGCCTTTTTCGTTGTGCCCGCTGCCGCGCGTAAAGTAGGCCGCCAGCGGATGGTCTGTTCCCGGCAGCGTGCGGTACGGGATCGCGTCGCCATCGACATCGCGATAGCGAGCAAAACCGCCGGCTTTTTCCAATTGCTCAGCGGTCAGAACTTTCCCGCGATCGAGTGGCTTATCCGGATACGCGAAGGGATCGGACATCCAGTTGTTCATACCGAGATCGAGATCGCTCAGCACGAAGACCGGCGTTTGCAGACGCTCCGACAAGTCGAACGCGGCCATGGCAAATTCAAAACACTCCTGCACGCTGCCGGGAGCAGCATGACATGCTTCGTGTCGCCGTGCGAAAGATAGGCCACACTCAGCAGGTCGCCCTGCATGGTGCGCGTCGGCATTCCGGTTGAGGGGCCTACGCGCTGGATGTCGAAGATTACTCCGGGGATTTCAGAAAAATAGCCGAGGCCGGCAAACTCCGCCATCAGCGAAATTCCCGGTCCGGAGGTTGCTGTCATCGAGCGAGCGCCCGCCCAGCCGGCACCGATGACCGCGCCGATCGCCGCCAGTTCGTCTTCCGCCTGCATGATGGCAAACGTCGATTTTCCGTCCGCATCGATGCGATATCTTCCGCATGTAGTCGATCAATTGTTCGATGACGGAAGAAGACGGCGTAATCGGATACCACGTCACCACGGTCACTCCGGCGAACATCGCTCCCAGCGCCGCCGCGGCATTGCCGTCGATAATAATTTTTCCGTCGGTCGCGTGCATCCGCTCCAGCACAAACGGATCGCGCTTGGGCAACGACTGCGCGGCGTAGTCAAATCCGGCCTGCACCGCGCCCCAGTTCAAGTCGGCTGCCTTCTGTTTCTTGGCAAACTGCTTGCGCAGCTCCCGCTCCACACATGCCATGTCCATCTGCAGCAACTGCGCGACCACGCCGACATACACCATGTTCCGGACCAGCTTGCGCAGCTTGGCTTCCGGGCAGGCGGCCGCAGTCAGCTTGTCGAACGGAACCGGATAGCAGGTTACATCGTCCCGATACTGCTGTAGATTCAGCGTTTCGTCGTAGATTGCAACCGCGCCGGCCGGCAAAGAGAGAATGTCCTCGCGCGCGGTTTCCGGATTCATGGCTATTGCGATATCAATCTCTTTTTTGCGCGCGACGTAGCCATGCTTGCTGGCGCGGATGGTGTACCAAGTGGGAAGGCCCGCGATATTTGAGGGAAAAAGATTCTTTCCGCTGACTGGAATGCCCATCCGAAAGATGCTGCGCAGCAGTACGTTATTCGCGGACTGCGAACCCGAGCCATTGACGGTGCCGGCCTGAATGCTGAAATCGTTGACGATGCGCTTGCTCGCTGGAGCGGGGGCCGGGGAAGTTCCAGCCTGAATGCCGTCTGCGACATCTTCAAATGCCATGGAGCAGGTTTCCCTTCTGCCTGGAATCAATGCATGGCCCATAGCGCGGCCAGGCGGAGTTTTGAAATAGACTCGGCCATGTTTAATTATAGGATTCACTTCCGTCTACAGATGGCCAACAATTCCCTGAACGGGAGAGTTTAGTCACTGGATTGCAGCAATCGAAACTCGAATGGCATCGACGCCAAATCGGCGCACCGCATGCTAGAGTCGATTTTGTGGCAGCATCGCCGAAGTTTCCCGGAAAAACTGATCGATCGCTTCGCCGCGCCACTCAGTCTATGCCGCCCGGTTCGGACCGCCGCAGTGTCAGCCCCCAAATGGATCGCGCTGAAATTGTTAGCGGACGCTGGCTGGTAAAAGCGATCCTGACAACATTGATCGCCGCAGGATTTGCGCTTTATTTTACGGTATGCCTCTTGTTCTACCAGGGACAATGGCAGTTCACTTTCTTCCCCTCTGGTCGCATCAAAAACATCGATTTGTTTGCCGGCAGTTGGGCGCGACGCACCGGGCCCCCATCGCCGCATGCTGCCCCGCAAAGCGCAGCAGACGTTGCGGCACTCAGCGGCCTGCCCATCACGGACGTCCGGTTTGATTACACCGAATTAGGCGCTGCAAGACTCGATGGCTGGTGGATTCCGGCGCGTGCCGACGATGGCAACGCAAGGAACGTTTCCGCTCCGGACACCTCTTCGCTGTCGCGTTTCGTCGTGCTGTTTTGCCCGAACGGCAGTACAGTTTTGCCGGAAAATCTTGGGGCAATGCGGGCGTTTCATGCCCTTGGAGTTTCCGTCTTCGCCTTCGATTACCGGGGGTTCGGCGCCAGTCAGGGCGGGCATCCATCGCAGAACAAATCCTATGCAGACGGCCTTGCCGCTCTCAATTATTTGACTGGAATCCGTCACATCGATTCAGGCCGCATCGTCGTCTACGGCGCGGAACTTGGTTCTGCTGTTGCGGCGCAGGCCGCGCGCCAGTCGCCGGATATCGCGGGGCTGATTCTGGAAAATTCTCAGCCATCGCTGGCGAATCAGGTGAAACGCGAGCAGCACATTCATTTATTGCCGATGTGGCTGGTGTTCACGGATCGTTTCGACATTTCGCGAATCGTACCGGCACTGAAAATGCCGAAGCTGATTATCGCGACTTCCACCAAACCGGAGTATGAATCCGGCGCGGCAGAAATTTATCGTGAAACGGCCGGCCCCAGGCAAATGGCGCGTATACAAATTTCTCCCGCTATGCCGCTCTATACGCAAGCAGAGTGGCGAAGTGCCGTCGGCGGATTTTTGCAGGCGATCTCCGCCAAAACCGTGCCTCAATCCCGCTGAAGAGCATACTTTCTCGAGCGAAAGGCATTTCAGCCATCTGCGCTCCCGTTGCGCTATCCTTCTAACTTCCGGCGCGATGTCTCGTCGCCTCAGGCTGTCTTATGAAAGTTGTGTTCTCAACCGGGCGACCGGCCCACGTAGCTTTACCCGCAAACCTGCTGATGCAACGCGGCGTGGAAGTAACGATCTACACTGCTGCGTATCGCAGCCGTTTCCACGACCTCGCTTCCGGCGCGCAACTGCGCTGGGCACCTCAACTGGTGCCGAGCATTCATTTCCTGACTGGTGTGCAGCTTCCTAGACCATACCAGCGCGTCGATACCGCAATTTACGACAATCTGGTTGCCGTACGAATGGGACTTGCCAACGAGCGCTGCGAAGTCTTCTGGGGCTGGGCCTCCGGCGCTCTTGCTGCGGGACGGGCTGCACGGCATCGCGGTGCCAGCTTTGTTCTCGATCGCGCCTGCCCGCATGTCGATGCGCAGCAGGCACTGGTGCGGATGGAGTGCGATCGGCTTGGAGTTCCCTATCAGGCGGAGCCGCATTGGTTCCGAGCGCGCCAGATTGCCGAATATGAGGAGGCAGACACGATCCTGGTGCCGTCGGATTATTCGCGGCGCTCGTTTCCTCTGGATCTGCGAGCCAAGGTGATTGTTGCGCCGCTCTATGGGCGCGTATCGGCTCGCCATCTGATCGAGCGCGGCAAAACTGCCGGCGCGGCGAATATCGCCCACACGAAAGAATGTTTTACGTTTGGCACCGTCGGGGGACAGCCGCTTCGCAAAGGATTTTTATATCTGCTGCAGGCGTGGGAGAAACTGCGGCTCCCCAATGCGCGATTGCTGATTCGCACCGATGCCGATCCGCATCGGTTCCCCGCGCTTCGGGAGCTGCTGCGCCGATTGCCAAACGTCGAAATCGTCGGCTATCTCGCCGACATGAGCGCTTTCTATCGACGCTGCGATGCGTTTGTCCTGCCGACAATCGACGACGGCTTCGGCATGGCGCTGCTGGAAGCCATGGCACACGGCTTGCCATCCATTGCGACGACCCATTGCGGAGCCACGGAGCTGTTTCAGCCCGGGCATGATCTGTTGCGGGTTCCACCGCAAGATTCGATCGCTCTCGCCGAAGCCGTCGAGAGGATTTATACCTCCGCCGAGTTGCGCGAGCAGCTCCGCATGAATGCCATGAACGCGCTGCGACGGATTGAAGGAAAGGGATCGTACGAGCGATATTCCCAGGCGCTGGACATGATTCTCGCGGATGCGAAAACTCGGCGCGCCTGAGAGAGCCTACGCGCACGAGTGTGTCGTCCCGGCTGCGCATGCAGCATGGGGAGCCTGTTCCTGACGAACGCATTCATGCGAAGGCCAAGCCACTCGATCACACGGAAGATTTTTCAAATAATCCCGAGGAGCGTTGCGGCTGTCGGCAAACAGAAGGTCCCTCCACTCCGTCTGGTCGCCACGGCGACGCGGACTTCGGTCGGGATGACAATTCACGAAGGGTATTGCAGGAAGTCAACAGAGCCAGGCCGCTTTTAGCCTTTGGTGATCACTGCTGTGCCGCAGGGATCCACCAAAGGAAAATAGCTGATACCCATTTCCTTGCAGTATTTCTGTACCGCCGCTTTTGCTCCGGGATAGTCCGAGTTGTTGTAGTCGTGGAGGAAAATGGTTCCTCCTTTGCTCAAACGCGGATAAAAGAACTGCAAGCCGTCGTAGATCGGCTTATATAAATCCGCATCAATGCTCACAAATGCGAAGGATTCTTCCCTGTCGGCGTCCTGAATGGATTCCGGAAAATACCCCTTGCGGACGACTGCCCGATCGAAGTGATCCAATTTCCCTAAAACAACATCGACGCTCGTGTCGGAAAAATCCTCTGTTCCGGACGAAAATCCGCCGCTCACATCGATGCCTTTGTCTTTCTCGTTGAATCCCTCAAAGGTGTCGAACAGATAGAGTGTCCTGTCTGGAAATGCGGCATGAATATGTTTGGCAAAATCTCCCTGGTATACGCCTAGCTCCGCCACACTGCCGGCAATTGAGTTGGCGTAGATTTCTTTAGCAACCGCGTATAGCGAACAGACACGAATGGAATCCCTGGTCGTCAGCGTAGATAACCGCTCCATATCGAGAACGACCTGCCACCGAAAAATGACGATGCCGAATCGTTTGTACAAAGCGCGCTTCACATCTTTGCGGAATTCTGCGGAAAACAAGCCTGCCATGCGCTATTCCTTGACTGTGTCGGGGGTTACGTTTGGTTGAGAGTTTGCCTTTCGCGCGACCAGGGCAATGGAATAATCCGGCCAGTGGGTCAGGCGCGAAACTCCGCGATCGAAGACAGGTGGAATCCAGCGGAGAGGCAGGAAAAACGGCCAACCGATCAAATCCGATGTGAGATTCGTCGCGATGCGCATCAATGAAGTAATTTTCTGGCTGAGCAATCCGCTGCAGTATTCAACGGCCGCAACCTCAAAACCGGAACCTTTGCAAAGACGCATCAGGTCCTCCGGAACATACCCGCGCCGCACATGGCCGCCGTTTTCAACTGTCGCGAGAACTTCATTGTCAAACGCCATCGGACGGAAACAGGAATTCGGCGCAGTCAGCAACAGCGTCCCGCCAGGCTTGAGGCATCGTGCAATGTCGCGCATCACTTTGCCGTCATCCAAAATGTGTTCTATGCATTCGCAGCAGATTGCCACGTCGAAATTGCCGTTCAGGTCGTTTCTCTTGTCCAATTGCCGAACGTCCTGGATCTGGAACTCTGCGCCTTCCGCGCCGCATATTTTCGCGCGCTCCTGTGCCACTCTCTGGTTTCTCGCGTCCCAGCTCAGCCCGATCGATCGATAGCCGAGGCGGGCGGCGCCGATTGTGAATGCGCCGGTTCCGCAACCGACATCCAGCAAGTTCCGCGATTCGGGCTGCACGGCGACAAGTCGCTTCCGCAGCCACAACCAGCGGTCCAATACAAGCGTGTCGCCATGGATCAATGTGGCGGGAAAACCCAGAATTCGTACAAGTGCCGATCGAAATTCCACTGTTCGTCATACCTCCCCGTCGTCGGCAATGAGGCGTCGCCTGAACAACGCGTAAAAAGCGGTGGCAATGCCGCGAATGTTGAAAAGGAAAAACGATATTACCGCAAGCACGACAGCCGTTCCAATTGCTGCGGCAAATTGCGTGGAATATGGGCGTGTGCAGGTGTGGGCCAGAATGTATCCTGCGATGACAGTTCCGCCAACGCTCACCACGGTCAAACGATAGAGAGGGCTCAAGCTGTGCGCCTGCGTACCTTCAAATAGACGCTGGTTCAATCCAATCAGCCGTATGAACTGATAGACTTCAACGCCAAGCCATGCATAAAGAAAACCAAGCATACCCAGCCAATGCACCATGGGAGCCGTGATCAACCCGAGAGCAATGTAGCTCGTGAACATGATGCGCCCCAACTGTTCGTGTGTGTTGGTTGAGCACTGGAATTGAAACTTGAGCTGCTTCGCGCTCAGCACCATCGAAATCGCCGCCGTAATCACATAGGGCAGCACGGAAAAAAGTCCGGGCAGGTGCAGCCATACGGCCAGCAACACCGGGGAGACGATCAACACGCCGAGATTCACAACCGGGATGAGCGCATAAATCAGCCGCTCAGAATATCTGTAGATTTCGGTCAGTTTGCGCCAGTCGCGCAATCCATACAGCCGCGTGATTTCCGGCCCGAGTGCCAGCGTGGGGTTGACCAGCGCGAGGCGCGACATGGAAAAAATGGTGCGCATTGCCGTGAAGGCCACAACGACAAACGGGCCGGCCTCGCGCTGCAGGATCAGCACGGGAAGTTCGTACGATAGAAACGTGCTCATGCTGATCAGGCCGAAGTAGCTGCTGGGGCGCAGAATGGCAGCGACAGCGCCGCGGTCCCAGAGGCCGATCCGGGGAAAAATCTCCTGAGCCGCGCGCCGAAGGTGCAGCAGCACGAGCGCGGTGCCCAGCAAATAAACACCCACCTGCATGCTCGCCAATGCAGGAAATGAAAGCCGCATCCATACGCCGGCAGAAACGACCAGTACCACCGTGAGCCGCAATCCGTTCGTCCACAGCACGCCGGCGTGGGCACGGCTCAACACCATGTACATGCCGGTGAAGTATCCGAACAGCACGCCCAGCAGCACCTGAAGAGCCAGCAGATAGAGCGTGAGGTCCGTCACGCGCTGGGACAGGGTCAGGCGCAACCAGTTCTGCACCGGCAGAGCAAACACCACGAGGCACACAACCGCGGCGCTCCCTAAAATCCCCAGCAACACACGCAGAGACGTGGATTGCTGCAAATGATATTGCTCCATATCGTTGCGCTGGTAGCGGACGGTCAGGTCTTGCGTGACGTAGGTCTGAATCCCAAAATTCAGCGTGCTGAGATAAGCCACCGCGCCGGAAAGCGCGATCCATTCGCCATAGAGCGTGGTGCCGTAACGAAGGAGAAAAATCGGCGGCAGCAACAGTTTCGTGATCAGGTTGACCACGTTCGACGTCATTAGCGCCGCCATTATTTTTACAATGCGTGTGACTATGCCCATGCTGAGTGCGTACACCCGGAGAGATCGCCGTACAGGTATTGTCGCAGAGCGGGATTTAAAGCAGTTTTCCTATTACTTTGAGGTGGCGGGCAATCTTTATATGCATCCGTTCTTTAAGGAACGGATGCGTGGGGTCTCGTTCCTACGCCATACACCTTTAGGAAAACTGCTCTAGCGCGGCTTGTGAACAGCAGCTTGCACGCGTGCTGCGCGCGCTGCGGAGGAGGGAGGGAAATGGCCGAGCAAATCTGTCGCGGCGGCGCTCACTTGCTCCGCGGTGATCTCTTCTATGCAATAGCCAGGCGGCGCGGCAGGAATCGACGGTCCCCGCAGCACGCGATAGTGAATGTGATTCACCGGCAGCCATTCGCGCGGGTCCTGCCACGCGGGTGCAATCACCACACCCGGCAAACCGACGGCCCGCGCAACATGAAATGTCCCAGTGTCCAGGCTGACAATCAAATCGCATTGCGCGAGCACTGCGGCGAGTTGCGGGATCGTCGTCTTGCCCGCCAACGATACTCCGGCGTTCGGCAATGCGTGTCGTAGCGCCTCGATCGCCGGCGCATCGATGGCCGTTCCGAGAAACACCGGCACCGCGCCGCACGAGTGCGAAAGATCGGCGATTACCTGCCGGAACCGTTCCGTGCTCCACTGATTGCGCTGGCCGCCGCTGTTCCGGGTAACAAATGCAATGCGCGGCGCGCCTGGCTCTTCTGGAATCGCCTCCATCGATTGCGTCGCAAATTCGGCGTCGAGCTGGTCAAAAAAAACTCTAGGCTCGCAGAATGCAACCTCGTATCCCAGCGCACGTAAAATATCGAGATTGCCTTCAATCTGCCCTCGCTCTGGCGTGAAGGTCAGCGGAACATCATAAATTTCAGGAGCGAGAGTATATCCTGCGCGCACCGACTTCCCCGCCAGCAAGCCGAGCATCGCCAGCCGGGTGCGCTGGTTGCCGATCGTAGTGATCACGCAGCGCGGCCCGGGAGGCATGGCACGCATTAATCCGCGCACATCCGCGGCGCTGCGTAAGCTGCTGAACGGACTGGCCGTGGCCGTTAAGCGACCATTTAGAAATGGGCTGTTACACAGAGCGCTGGCGGCCATTGGGGATGCGGCGACGGCGATATGCGCATCGGGCATTGCCGTTTTCAATGCTTCGAGCAATGGGGTCGCGTGGACCACGCTGCCCAACGGCGCTTCATACTGCAGAAGCAGAAAATTACGGATTTCGTTCAGACGTTCTGCGCCGGGGTGAGCACCGCCGCGCAACGCGCGTTCCGAGCGCGCTATGGCGCGGAACGCTGCGCGTTTCCAGGTAGGCACTGGAAGCTGAGGCATGGGCGAAATCTTACAGGAAAGAACGCACGTCACGGCGGCGGCCGTCTACATCTTGTAGCGGCCTAGATCTTCGTCGTTCAGGTTTTCCAGCCACTTCCGCAGATCTTCCGCCGAGAAATTCTCCACGCCGGCATTCGCGATTCGTGTGGTCCGCAGCACCTGGCCGGAAAGAAAAATCGGGCAATCCGTGCGCAGCGCCAGCGCCAGTGCGTCGGAAGGCCGCGCGTCGAGGCTGATGAGTTCGCCGGCGCGCTCCATCCAGATCAGCGCGTAATACACATCATCGCGCAGCTCGGTGATCACCACGCGCTGCACTTCGCCGTCGAGCGTGCGAATCAGGTTGGCCAGCAAATCGTGCGTCATCGGGCGCGGTGTTGTGGTCTTTTCGATCTCCAGCGCGATGGCATTGGCTTCAAAGATGCCGACCCAGATGGGCACTAAAGCGTCGCTTTCCACGTCCTTCAGCACGATGATCGGCATGTTTGTTACCGGATCCATCATCAGGCCGCGAATTTTCACTTCCATTTCATCGCCCGGAGGATCGGTTACTGCGGATTGGAGAGGAACCATCATACGACGCTGATTTCCACCGGCGGATGCGCCGATTGCCGCGCGGCAGGCATCGTCGAAACAACTGCCTCTCCCAGCAGGCTGTTGGGAAAACTGTGAGTGATGCGAACGTTCAGATAGCTGCCGAGAGCGGGAAGAATTGGAGAATCCGCTGTAAAGTTGACGACTTTATTCTGCGAACTGCGGCCGGCGACCTGGCCGCGTGCGCTGTTGTGGCCCTCAACCATTACTTCAACAATTTCTCCGATATGTCGAGTGTAGCTGTGCTTTTGAATCTCGCGCTGGTGAGCCAGCAGAATCTGCAGGCGCTGCGCTTTTACCTCTTCCGGAATGCTGTCGTCCATCGAAATGGCAGGCGTGTTGGGACGCGGCGAATATTTGAACGCGAACACGCCGTCGTACTGCACTTGATCCAGCAGCGAGATCGTCTGCTCGAAGTCCTCATCCGTCTCGCCGGGAAATCCGACGATAATGTCTGTCGTCAGGCTGATCGGTCGCTGCGCCGCCTGAATCCAGGCGATGCGCTCCAGGTACCACTCCCGCGTGTACTCGCGCTGCATCTTTTTCAGCACCGGAGAAGATCCGCTCTGAACCGGCAGATGCACATGGTCGCAGAGCGTTGGAGTCGCGTCGATCGCATCTACAATGTCGCGGGTGAAGTCGCGCGGATGAGATGTCGTGAAACGGACGCGGCGGATTCCTGGAATTTCACCGACGGCCTGCAGCAGTTCCGCAAAGCTCATCTTGCCTGACGGATCGCGATAGGAATTTACATTTTGCCCAAGAAGCTGAATATCCGTATAGCCGGTTTCGGCCATGCGCCGCGCTTCGGCTAATACAGAGTCGGAAACACGGCTGCGCTCCTTGCCGCGCGTGTATGGGACCACGCAGTACGCGCAGAATTTGTCGCAGCCTTCGATGATCGTGATGTATCCACGATGCGGATTGCTGCGCGCGGTGAACTCCGTCTCGAAGGTCTCGTCGGTCTGCCGATCGTCGAGGCCGGTGATGCGCTTCTCGTCTGCCTCCAGCCGCACCAGCATCTCCGGCAGCTTGCGATACGAAGCCGAACCGGACACCAACGAAACGTAGGGAGCGCGGTCGAAGATGCGCTCGCCTTCCTGCTGCGCCACGCATCCCAACACGGCAAAACGCTTTCCCTGCTTGTGCAGCGCCTTGTAGTCGTTCAGCCGATTGAAAACCTTCTGCTCCGCCTTGTCGCGGATCGAACAGGTGTTGTAGAGGATCAGCGCGGCTTCTGTTTCGCTCTCCACCTGACGATAGCCTTCATGCACCAGCGTTCCAATGACCTTTTCCGAGTCATGGACGTTCATCTGGCAGCCGAAGGTTTCGATGTAAAACGTCTTGTCGAGAAGCGCCATTTCAAGCCAAGTATATCGCAGCACGGCGACTGCATTCCTGTTTCCCCCACCCCGTTGATTACACTGAAACGTATGCCGCGAAGCGATCGGGAAGGCTGGGATGAACGATATCTTGCGGGCGAGTTCCGCGATCGCGAGCCGGATACTTTCGTGATGGACGCGCACAGAAATTATCTGGTGCCCCTGCTACCTGTGGGCAGCGCGGGGCTGGATCTCGCGGGCGGCGTTGGACACCATGCCATTTGGCTCGCGCAACAGAATTGGCGCATGACATTGGTCGACTGGTCGAAGGCCGCGCTCGAGCTTGCTGCCGAACGCGCCGCCGCATCCTCGGTTGCGAGCCGATTGGAAATTGTGAACGGCCCCGCCGGCGAGGTGTTGGCGCAGTTTCTGTCGAACGAAGTGCGGTTCGGATTCATCCTCGTCTCGTTTTTTCTCGATCGAAATGTGCTGCCATTGCTGCCGCAGGTTCTTTCGCCGGGCGGCCTGCTGCTGTACCGTACCTACACGACGGACAATGAGCGATTAGGCAATCCGCGCGGGCCTCGCAATCCGGAATACCTGCTGCGTTCGCAGGAATTGCTGGGGGTGTATCGCGGGATGAAGATTCTGCATTACAACGAAACAGTCGCGGCAAAGGGCGTTGCGGAGCTGATTGCCCAACGTCCTTAACGCATCGCAAAGGAATCGCGTGATTAAGAAAAATTATCCGGCGCGTCGCAAGCCGCGCGAGAAGAAAACTTCTATTTCTGCGGCAGTCGGCCATGTTCGCGATGCGGAGACGACAATCCGCGGTCTTCCGGTCTTCAACAACCGCTGCTTCGGGTGCTCGCCGGTGAATCGGCACGGCCTACGGCTGAATTTTCAGGAGAACCGCGACGAAGTTAGCGTGGAGTGCACGTTTCGCATTGCTCCGCGCTTCGAAGGGCCGCCGGGTCACGTCCATGGCGGCATCATCGCTACCATTCTTGACGAGGCAATGGGCAAAGTGAGCCGGCAGAAAGGCGTCGTCGCGCTCACCCGGCGTATGTCCATCGATTATTTGCAGCCGGTGCCGCTCGGCGTCAATCTGCGCGCGGTAGGTTGGCATGTCTCGCAGGATGGCCGCAAGCATTTCCACGCGGGTGAAATTCGCTCATCGAACGGCGACGTGCTGGCGCGGAGTGAAGGGCTTTTTGTTGCAATTGATCCCGTAGAGATGTTCCGCAAATATCGAAAGCAATCTCCAAATGCGGGCGCATCGGGCTCAGTCCAGCGCCGCGGTGCCCGCACTGTCAGAACTGCTAAACTGAAGAGTTAGTAAACGTTCCGCGATTGCAAGGGAGACGCGCCATGACAGACCACAAAAGCAACGGTCACGCCAATAACACACCAGATCACGGGCTGCGCCTGAAGGTCGGACTGGCCGAAATGTTAAAGGGCGGCGTGATCATGGATGTCATCAATGCGGAGCAGGCCGAGATCGCGGAAAAATCCGGCGCGGTGGCAGTAATGGCGCTGGAGCGGGTGCCGGCGCAGATTCGCGCCGAAGGCGGCGTGGCCCGCATGGCTTCTCCGAAGGTGATCAAGGAGATCATGTCGGTCGCCTCGATTCCCGTTATGGCGAAGTGTCGCATCGGCCACTTTGCCGAAGCGCAGGTTTTGCAGGAACTCGGCGTGGACTTCATCGATGAGTCGGAAGTATTGACTCCCGCCGATGAGCTACACCACGTCGACAAGCACGCCTTCAAGACGCCGTTCGTCTGCGGCGCGCGCGATCTCGGAGAGGCGTTGCGGCGCATCGCAGAAGGCGCGGCCATGATCCGCACCAAGGGTGAAGCGGGTACAGGCGATGTGGTTCATGCGGTCAAGCATCTTCGGCAGATCGTAAAAGACATGCGCCAGTTGACTGTCCTAAGTGAAGAGGAATTGTACGCGGCTGCAAAAGAGCATCGCGCACCGTACGAGTTGGTCCGCATGGTGGCGAAGACCGGCAAGCTGCCGGTGCCGAATTTTTCCGCCGGCGGCATTGCCACGCCTGCCGATGCCGCGCTGGTTCGCCAACTCGGCGCGGAAGCGGTCTTCGTCGGTTCGGGAATTTTTATGAGCGATTCGCACACGCTGGCCGACCCGAAAGAGGCGGAGACCCGCGCGCGAGCCATCGTCCGCGCCACGACGTTCTTCGATGATCCTAAGGTGCTGGCGGAAACCAGCGAGGAATGCACCGGCGCGATGAAGGGCCTGGCGATCTCGGCAATGGATGCCGCCTCCATGATGCAGACCCGCGGCTGGTAGCTCGGCGCATATGGGTTCATTCGAAAAAATGTCATTCTGAGCCCGTTCGGCTGCGCTCAGGGTAAACTCCGCGAAGAATTTCGCGGTTACCGGCAAACAGCAGGTCCCTCGACTCCGCTGCGCTCCGCTCGGGATGACAAACTTTTGGGATAGCAGTTCCCCATTCGGCTCGGTCGCAGCGGCGACCTCGCTCAGGACAGCCTCTCGACTGGATCCTTGCTGCGCAAGGATTCCGCTCGGGATGACAAATTGAATTTATCCGACCGCACGTATAAAGGCATGCCTAACCCGCTTCATTCGCGTTCTCCGATCATTGGCGTGCTGGCGCTGCAGGGCGATTACGCATCCCATGCGCGCGCGCTGGAAGATATTGGCGCGGAAGCGCGCATGGTGCGCACGAAAGAAGACCTGGCGGAAGTGGACGGGCTGATCATTCCCGGCGGCGAGTCGACGACCTTCCTGAAATTGCTGGAGCGGGAGGGACTCTTCCAGCCACTGCTTACTTTTTGCGAGACACGCCCGACGTTTGGAACCTGCGCGGGCTGCATTCTGCTGGCGACGAAAGTTCTGCGTCCGGAACAACAGAGCCTCGGAGTTCTGAACGCGACGGTGGAGCGCAACGCCTATGGGCGGCAGATCGACAGCGATATTTTCACCGGCGAAACCTCACTTCCAGGCGGTCCGCTGGAGATGGTCTTCATCCGTGCGCCGCGCATCGAGAATGTTGGAGACGGCGTCAATGTGCTGGCAAAGCGCGATGGCCGGCCCGTTCTCGTCCGCCAGAAGAACGTTCTTGCCGCAACTTTTCACCCGGAACTGTCCCAATCCGACGACCGCCGCGTGCACCGTTATTTTGTGCAGATGGTCAAAGACTCGATGGAAAACGACCGCACCCCGTCGTTCGCCGACCAAACCGCGCCCGCAGATTCGCAATGACGCAAATCGCGGCTTGCAACTCGTGGATGTTCTCCGATCGAGTGCTGAATCGTATCCTGCCGTGGTTCCCGCGCACCGCGTCTTTGCATGGAGCGGCAATCGATCGCCTGATGGACGCCAGCCTCTTGATCTTGTTCGCGCTGTGTGTGCTGGCACAGGTGCTCATCGTCGGCGGCCTCGTTCTGCGCCGCGAGCGGCACGTCCGCTTCTCTACCGCGTGGCGCTGGACAGCGATTGCCGCCGTAGTCGCATTATTTGCCTGGATGACCGTCGTGGCCGAACGGTTGTGGTCCACGATTCGCATCGCGCGCGCGGCGTCCAATGCCGTTCGCGTGGAAGTAACCGGCGTCCAATTTCAGTGGTACTTTCGCTATCCAGGATCGGACGGCATGTATGGCAGGACCGGCCCGGACCTGATCGATGCAGCTGCGGGCAATCCGCTGGGGATCGATCCCGCCGATCCGCATAGCCGCGACGATGTGGTCAGCAGCATCCTTATTCTGCCCGTGGACCGCCAGGTTGATTTGCATCTGCGCGCCCAGGACGTGGTCCACGGCTTTTACATCCCGGCCATGCGCCTGATGCAAAACGCCACGCCCGGCATGGTATCGACGATTCACTTTACGCCAACGCGGACCGGCGACTATCCCATTGTTTGCTCGCAGCTCTGCGGCCTCGGCCACTATCGCATGCGCGCCGTGCTGCGGGTGGTTCCGGCGCAGGAATTTACAGAATGGATGCAGCAGCGCGAAAAGAATCTGGCGGAGCGATAACGCATGCCGACGAAAACACCCCAGTCCTGGCTGCGGCGCTACATCTTCGCGACATCGCATCGAGTGGTGGGCGTGCAATATCTGCTGCTGGCGCTTGCCGCTGTCATCGCAGGCGCGCTGCTGTCGCTTCTGATGCGCTGGCATCTGGCATGGAGCGGCGCTCAGGTGCCCGGCTGGGGGATCATCAAGCCGGAGGATTATCTCGCGCTGCTTACTCTGCACGGCACGTTGATGATTTTTTTCGTGGTGACGGCCGCGCCGCAAAATGGCCTCGCAAGCCTCGTTCTCCCGGAACAACTCGGTGGCAAGTATATTGCAGCGGGTGAAACAGGCGGGATGCAGGACGCGGCTTCCGCAGCCCGCATGGCGCTGCCACAGCTGAATGCGCTTTCCGTCTGGCTGACATTCCTGGCATTGCTGGCGTTGCTATTTACTCCGTTTCTTCCCGGCGGAGCGGCCATCTCCGGCTGGACCAGCTACCCTCCATTGAGCGCAATTCCGGCGGCTGGCCCGGGGCAGGGCCGCGGCATGGACGGATGGCTGCTGTCGATCGCTTTGTTCAGCGCCGGTGCCCTGCTCAGCGCGGTCAGCGTAATCGCCACCGTAGTCACGCGTCGCATGAGAAATATGAAATGGATGGAAATGCCGCTGACCGTCTGGTCATGGTTTGTGGCGGCGTGCATGGCCGTTCCTGCGTTCGGCGTTCTGCTGGCGGCCTGCGGAATGCTCTTCAGCGATCGTCATTTCGGCACGAGTTTCTTCTTCCCCCCGGTCGATGTGGTGAACGGAATTATTCTGCATCATGCAGCCGGTTCGCCGCTGCTCTGGCAGAATCTCTTCTGGTTTTTCGGCCATCCCGAGGTATATATTGCTGTGCTGCCGGCGATGGGGCTGACGACTACGCTGCTGGCAACATTTTCTCAGCGTCCTGTTCTGGCAAATCGAACCATGATCGTTTCCACCATCGCAATCGGGGTGCTCGGCTTCGCCGTCTGGGGCCACCACATGTTCGTCAGCGGAATGAATCCCTACGCGAGCCGCGGATTCGGCATCGTGACGATCGCCATCGCAATTCCATCTTCCATTGAAGTGATTCAGTGGCTCGCTGTGATTCTCGGCGGCGGCTTGCGGCGCGCCACTCCGCTGCTGTTCACGCTTGGGTTCGTTTCACTATTCATTACCGGCGGCTTGACCGGGCCGATTCTTGCGCAGCCGATCCTTGACAGCTATCTGCACAACACATTCTTTGTCGTCGCGCATTTTCATCTGATCATGGGGATGGCCGGAATTTTTGCGCTCTTTGCCGCTGTCTATTACTGGTTCCCACTGCTCACCGGGCGCAGAATGAGCGAATCTCTGGGCCGCTGGCATTTTTGGCTTTCTCTGGCCGGAGCGTATGCCGTGTTCTTCCCCATGCACTTCGCGGGGATGGCGGCCGAACCGCGCCAGTATGCGCAACTCACGGGAACCGCGGCTTATCTTACGAACCTGCTGCCCTTGCAAACATTCATCACGGTCGCCGCATTTCTGCTTGTCGCATCGCAGTTCATTTTTCTATGGAATTTGGCGCATAGCCTGCGTCGCGGCGCTCCTGCCGGCCCTGATCCCTGGCGGGCCGGCACGTTCGAGTGGCTGTCTGCCCAGAATGCGAGCATAGGAGAAACATCGGCATCGGACAAGAACGCCGCTCTTTCTTAACCACGCCATCTTGAATCTCCTGTCAGGAACTTTTCCGGCGCGAAGCTGCATCTAAAAGAAGAGTAGACTGCCTGTATTCAGGAAAATACGACCATGCCCGCCACCATCACTCGCGCTCCGATCGATGTTGTAAGGAAAGACCCCGGCAGCGGCGGTCGTCCCCCGGTTCATCACCGGCCCACAGGCGGCAACGGCGGCGGCGATGAAAACTGGGACAGGCGTCCACGCGGCCGCCGCGGACCCCATGAGTTGCTGACGCGGTACCGCATGGGCCTGGGCTTCGCGCTCGCCGGCGATTTGATCTTTTTCGTCATTCTCGTCATCGCATTCTTCGCGCAACAACACACAGGCCATATCAACATTGCAGACGAGTACATCCTCGACTGGATTCCTCTCAGCCTGCCGCCGATCCTGTGGATCAATACGGCGATTCTTGTATTGAGCACCTGCACCATGGAGATGGCCCGCCGCAGTGTCTTTCATGAGATCGATGTCATGGAAGAGTGGCTGGGCCTGGGACGGCCTACCTCAAAACACGCGCTGCCCTGGATGCTGGGAACTGCCCTGCTGGGCTGCCTGTTCATCGTCGGGCAATGCATCGCGTGGAAACAACTCTACGCCGAGGGCGTCTACTTCGGATCGAATCCTAACAGCCATTTCTTCTATTTAATTACCGGCGCCCATGCGCTCCACCTTCTTTTCGGAGTTGCCGCAGTCGTCGCCGCGCTGATTGCCCTATGGTCTTCGCGGCGCATTCAGATGCGTCAGGTCATCGTGGATGCCGCCGCCTGGTACTGGCACGTCATGGGAATTCTCTGGCTGTTTCTTTTCGGCATGTTGCTGCTGGCGCAGTAGGAACTTGGAAAAGCGATGGCGCCGGATGAGGGCCCTGGGATAACTGAGAACCTGCAGACTGAGCGATTGACCGATCAGTTTCGCAGCCTTGAGTTCATTCTTCACCGGTTCGACCGCACTGCCTTCGATCGTCTGCCATCAAATGGAAAATGGTCGGCGCGGCAGCATCTTGCCCATCTCGCCCGTTATCACGAAATATTTCAAGAAAGACTGACACGCATCCTAGAAGAAGAGTGCCCGCGCTTTGATCGCTACAAAGCCGAGGGGGATGCGAAGTGGCCGGAATGGGAGTCGCTTTCCTCTGATGCCGTGCTGAGCCGGCTACGTCAATCCCGCGCGGAACTAATCGGCCGCCTGGAACAACTCCCGGCGGATGCTTACTTGCGCGCCGGTGTGCACCCTGCGTTCGGTCCCATGACGCTGACGGACTGGCTGGAGTTCTTTCTGGTGCACGAAGGCCATCATATGTATGAAATCTTCAAGAACCTGCACGCGGAATGAAATAAGATCACATCTCCGGATCGAAAACATCTTCAATCCTTCGGCCGAATGCCTTTGCAATCTGAAACGCAAGCGGCAGGCTGGGATCGTATTTGCCAATCTCAATGGCATACACCGTCTGCCGCGAAACTCCGACCTTGTCGCCAAACTCCGCCTGCGACAGGTTCCGTGATTCGCGCAATTCCCGAACTCGGTTTTTCACTGGTATTTTCTCTTGGCGATCCATCGCCCAACCATCCATAGCGAACCCATAATCGGCCATATCCAGACCCAATTCGCGTCGGGAAAGCCGACATTCTGCAGGAAGCCGTAGGTCAGCGTCAAGATTGCCGTGCCCGCGAACGCGAAGGCCAGGGATTGCAGATGAATCCGAATCTGCAATTCATCGCACCGGCTGAAGAAGGCAAGCATGGCGCGCACCACAAGCAGGCATGGCAGCACCGGCGCGAGCGCAACCGGAATGCGCCACCAGCCGAGATGGAACCTGGAAATGGCCCCGATCGAAACAGCCACAACCACGGCGTAGAGGCCCAGCGCAAGCAAGGAATCTTTGCGATAGCTTTTGCAGGATTCGTCCATGACGTTAAGTCTCCTTTACATAAGCAAATGTAAAGGACGCTTAACACCGTGTCAAGAATTTTTTTGGAAGGTGTCTGGCTCTGCTGACATGCTCGATTTCCGGGCGCGAGGTTAGCTCCGGACCGAGCGATTCGCGGCGCATACGGCAAAGAGCAGGTCTCTCGACTTCGCTTCCACCCCAGCGACGAAGACCTGTCGCTGGGGGCCCCGGCTTCGCCCGCTCGGGATGACAAATCTATTTATGAGATAGCTTCCAGCGCAGGCCACCGCCGACAAACTGGACGATCTCCAGCTTATCGCCTTCTTTCAGCGCGGTTGTCTCCCAAGTGGATCGAGGAACAATTTCGCCACTGCGCTCCACGGCGATACGGTCCGGCTTCATCGAAAGCAGCGCGACCAGGCGGCTGAGTGAGGAATCGGAATTCAGTTCGGGAAATTGACGATCTTGCCCATTGATGCAGACTTTCATTTTGCGCGGATATTCCTGTCGCAGCGACGCACGCGAACGAGGACTAGGTTACCACGGGGCAGATGCAAGACGCGGCTTGCGCCGGAACACAGAATTCCAGACACGCAGGGTCCACGGTTCGGCGACCGGCAGAGACCATAGAATCTCCTGGCGCGCTGCGATCAACACCTGGAGCGCCTCGGTAAACGGGCCAGCGGCATTGAGAATTTCCTCGTCCCCGCCGTCATAAAGATGGCAGTCGTTGAGATAGTCGACAGCGTGGCCGATCGTCTCCAGAGCTCGCCCTTGCTCCCGCGTGAGGATTCGGCGCATGGGTCGCCGAGCCGCCGGCGCAGCCACAGCGGCGTCGCTACCGGTTGCAGCGTTGCGCTGCGGAACGGTCGCGCTTGTCGAGGGGCGCTGCAATCCCGTTGCGGCTTGCACGCCGGTCTTCGAATGGCCTTCCAGTTTCGCACTCATCACCATGGTAGGGGGACCTCTGCTATCTATAGTGATGAATCTCAGGGGGGCGTTGGTATCAGAAACGACCGCGGGGCTTTTCATTCGTATCAAAACGGGATGCCGTACCAATTCAGGAATTGGCGTGGTTACGAAAGTGCGAAAAAGATCGCGCGAAAAGTTGGCGAGGCTGCGATTTCAAAGCTATGCTTTTGGTCGAATTTCGAGCCGCGCCGTTCCTTCTCTGAATCCTTCTCTAAATCCTTCTCTGAACCGCGCCGCTCCTCCGGCTCCGCCCGTTCTCTCCACGCATTGCAGCCAACGGCGCGCGAACACTCTTCATTTCGCGCAACTTGTTCTGTCCGTCCGACGGGGCGCCGCTTGACAGGCCTGCAATTGAATCTTAAAGTCGAGCTATAGGCGTCAACGGAGTATCGTTGTGCGCTGAGCGACTGCGGCCCCTCATGCACACTCCCAACTATTTCTGGAACTGGCTCCCATTGCTGTTTCAAGTTCTGGCCGCGATCGGGTTGGCGGGAGGAATCGTACTTGCCTCGCGGCTGATCGGACGGCATCGCCCGGGAAAAATCAAACTCTCAACGTATGAGTGCGGCATCGTCCCCCAGGGAGATGCGCGCGGCCGCTTCTCCGTGCGCTTCTATATGGTCGCAATGCTGTTCATCCTTTTCGACGTGGAAGCCGTCTTTATGTTTCCCTGGGCGGTGATCTTCCGGAAATTGCCTGCGGTCACCGGCTCCCGCTTTTTCGGCTTCTGGGAGATCGTCGTCTATCTCGGCTTTGTGTTGGTCGGCTACTTCTACATCGTAAAGAAGGGCATTCTGGACTGGTCCAACGACAAGGCAGACCTGTAACGGCATGACATCTGTGACAGACGCAGGCGAAAGAAACGGCAAAGATGCAGTCCTCGCGGACCACTCCGCCAATCCGGCTGTCGCGGCGCTGACGCAAAAATTGCCCAACGCAATTCAGCAGGCAAAATTCGACCGCAACGAACTTACCCTGACGCTGGCGCGCGAGAACATTGTTCAGGGATGCCGCACGGTACAGTACGCCGGCTTTAATTTTCTTGCCGATGTCACTTGCGTCGACTGGTATCCCAACCAGCCGCGCTTCCAGATCGTCTATCACCTGCTTTCCCTCTCTTTGAAGCAGCGCATTCGACTGTGCGTTCTGGCTGGCGAAGGCGATCCTTCGGTCGATAGCATCACCTCTGTCTGGCCGGCGGCGAATTTTTTCGAGCGCGAGATCTTCGACCTGTTCGGCGTGCGTTTTGGCGGCCATCCCAATCTGCGGCGCATCCTAATGCCAGACGACTTTCAGGGAAATCCGCTGCGTAAAGACTTTCCTGTGGAGGGCTATCGCTGATGCCCGAAACCCCCGTCATTCTCGACGCACCGACAATGGTAGAAGCCGATCAGGACCGCACCATGATCCTGAACATGGGCCCGCAGCATCCGTCGACCCACGGCGTGCTGCGCCTGGTGCTGGAGATCGATGGCGAAGTGGTGGTTCGCGTCGCGCCGGACATCGGCTATCTGCACACTGGAATCGAAAAGACCTGCGAGGCCAAGTTTTATCAGCAGGTGGTGCCGCTCACTGACCGCATCGATTATCTCAGCCCGATGCACAATAATCTCTGTTACTGCCTAGCGGTCGAAAAGCTGCTTGGCCTGGAAGTTCCCGAACGCGCGGTGTGGCTGCGCGTGCTGCTCAGTGAGTTGACGCGGCTGAATTCCCATCTTGTCTGGCTGGGCACGCATGCCATGGACTTAGGGGGGTTGACCGTCTTTCTCTATTGTTTCCGTGAGCGCGAGGAGATTCTGCGCATCTTCGATGACATCTCCGGCCAGCGGATGATGACCTCTTATTTCCGCATTGGCGGGTTGGCGCTGGAGCCGCCGCTTGACTTTGAACCTCGCGTGCGCGCGTTTCTGAAGAGCTTGCCCGAGAAGATCGACGAGTACGAAAATCTGCTGACCGGCAATCCAATTTTCATCAACCGCACCAAAGGCGTCGGATTGTTGAGCGCCGATGATGCGATCGCGCTCGGCGTGACCGGGCCGCCGCTGCGCGCCAGCGGCGTGGACTGGGACCTGCGCCGCGACATGCCCTATTCCGGCTACGAGAAATTTCAGTTCAACGTGCCGGTATCAAACGACTGCGACGTATGGGCGCGCTACGTGCTCCGGGTGCAGGAGATGCGCGAGTCGGTCAAAATCGCCACGCAGGCGCTCGATGGATTGCCGGGCGGGCGCATCACGGCCGATGCGCCGAAGATCGTTCTTCCCGACCGCGAAGCCATGAAGACGCAAATGGAAGCGCTGATCCATCATTTCAAAATCGTCACCGAAGGGTTCGCCGGTGCCGGCCGGCGAAGTCTATCAGGCAATCGAATCTTCGCGCGGCGAAATGGGCTATTACGTCGTCAGCGACGGGACGGCGAAACCGTATCGCGTGCACATGCGCAACCCAACCTTCGCGACTCTGCAGGCGATCGAAAAAATGTGCGTCGGACGTTTGATCGCCGATGTGGTCGCCGCCATCGGCTCCATTGACATTGTGCTTGGGGAAATCGACCGATGAGCGCAACTGCCCCTATGCCAACCCATGCTCACGCATCGACAGCATTGTCCAGGGAATTGTGGATTTCGCTCGCTTCCCTGCTGCGTTCGCATGTGGCGATGCATTCCATCGCGCGGCCGGCCGCTGCCCATGCGGATTGCCGCCGACTCGCATTCCGCGACGTTGCTCGGCTCCAGAGGAAAGCTGATCGTTCTCGGCCCGGATGCCTCGGGCAAAGGCTCGACAGAATTTCGCCCGGAAGCCGGCGAACTCGGCGACGAATACTGCACTTTTTTCTTTACGGAAGACGGATTGGTCTATATCGAGAACTCCGAGACCGCGCTGGACATGGAATCCGCCGTCGAGCATTGGCTGCGCCAGGTGCAGCTATGAACCTTACGAACATCGCCGTGAATCCGCAACCACGCCCGACCATTTTTTCGCCGGAGTTGGCCGCGCGTTTTGACAAGCTCGTCACACTCTATCCCGTTCGCCGTTCCGCGCTCGTTCCCATGCTGCTCTACGCGCAGGACGAGATCGGATATCTCTCCGATGCGGCCATTGCGGAAATCGCGTGGCGGCTCGAAATCACGGAGCTCGACGTCCGCAATGTACTGACCTACTACTCCATGTTGCGCACAAAGCCGATCGGTAAATTCAACGTGCAGGTCTGCACCAACATCAGTTGCATGTTGCGTGGCGGCAAGGAGTTGTTTGAGCATTGCGAACGCCGCCTCGGCATCGGCCACAAACAAACAACGCCGGATGGCATGTTTACGCTCGAGGAAGTGGAATGCATCGGCGCATGCAGTTGGGCGCCCGCCGTGCAGGTCAACTACGACTTCCACGAAAATCTAACGCCGGAATCCATGGACGCAGTACTGGAACAATATCGCAGCAAGGGCGGTAAATAGAATGCCCACGCTTGTCTCCCATCCCGAGGAAGTCCGCATTGTCAGCAGCCGCTTCGGCCAGGGCGCGACGGAGATCGACCGGTATATCGAGTTGGGCGGCTACCAGTCCGTGCGCCAGGCGATCGAGCAGGGGCCGGAGTGGATCATCGCGCAGATGAAGGCTTCCAACCTGCGCGGGCGTGGAGGCGCGGGATTCCCGACCGGATTGAAATGGTCGTTTGTTCCGAAAAATGACAAGGCCAAATATGTCCTGGTAAACGGCGATGAAAGCGAGCCGGGCACCTGCAAGGATCACTTGATCTTTCTTCACGATCCTCATGCAGTAATTGAAGGTACGATCATCGCCGGCTTGGCTATTGGCGCGAAAATGGGCTTCATCTATTTGCGTGGCGAGTATCGATATTTGCTCACGATCACGGAAAAGGCCATTGCCGATGCATACGCGAAGGGATTTCTCGGCAAAGGAATCTTCGGCTCGCAGTTCGATTTCGAAGTCGTCTCGCAGACGGGCGCGGGCGCGTATGAAGTCGGTGAAGAGTCGGCGCTGATGGAATCGCTCGAAGGCAAGCGCGGCATTCCGCGCATTAAACCGCCCTTCCCCGCGGTCGTCGGCCTCTACGGCGGTCCGACGGTCATTAACAACGCGGAGACCATTGCGACGGTGCCGCACATCCTGCGCATGGGCGCGGAGGCCTACGCCAAAGTCGGCTCGGAGCGCAACGGCGGCACGCGGCTGTTCTGCGTCAGCGGCCATGCCGAGCGCAACGGCGTCTACGAGTTGCCGATGGGCTACAACCTGAAGAAGCTGATCTATGAAGTCGCAGGCGGCATTCGCGGTGGACGGCAATTGAAGGCGGTCGTTCCGGGCGGCTCATCGACACCGGTGCTGCTGCCGAGCGAGATCGATATTGGCCTTGATTTCGATCAGGTGGGCAAAGCAGGCAGCATGTTGGGTTCGGGCGGCGTCGTCGTGCTCGACGACACCGTCTGCATGGTCGAATTTGCTCTACGGACCATCCAGTTCTATCAGCATGAAAGCTGCGGCTGGTGCATCCCCTGCCGTGAGGGCACGGACTGGCTGAAGAAGACGCTGACTCGGTTCCATGCCGGAGCGGGCGAAGTGAAGGACATCGACAACATCCGCTATTTGTCCGAGAACATGCTGGGCCGGACGTTCTGCCCGCTTGGCGATGCGGCGGCTATGCCGACGATTGCATTTGTAGATAAATTTCGGCAGGAATTTGAAGACCATTTAGACGGCAAGCCTTGTCCTTTTGCGAGGCAGACTGCAGGCGAATTGGTTGGCGTGTGAAAGTTCGGGATTTGATTTTATTGATCGAGGCGGATGGCTGGCGGCTCGATACGACGCGAGGAAGTCACAGGCAATTTGAGCATCCAGTAAAGCGTGGCAAGGTCACTGTCGCGGGGCAACCAGGCAAAGATGTTCCGGTCGGCACACTTCGCAGTATCCTAAAGCAGGCAGGTTTGAGATGAGCAAATACATTGTGATCTACGAACGCTCGGCGACCGGATGGGGAGCTTATGTTCCCGATTTGCCGGGCCTAGGCGTCGTCGGGGATACGCTGGAAGAGACGAAACAGTTGATCCGCGAAGGAATCGATTTTCACATCGAAGGCCTGCGCAAAGACGGAGATCCCGTCCCGCCTCCATCGACTTTCATTGAAGAAGTGGAAGTGAAAATTCCGGCTTGATCTCGGGTGGTTCGCTCCATCAAAGCCCTCCACACCATCTGCATCGAAAGTTTTAACTTCATGGCTGATGTAACCCTTACTGTTGACGGCAAAAAGATCACCGCACCGGCGGGCACGCTGCTGATTGAAGCGTGCCGCAAGGTCGGCATCGAAGTCCCCGCGTTCTGCTACTATCCTGGTCTGTCGTTACAGGCTGCCTGCCGCATGTGCCTGGTGCGCATTGAAAAAATGCCGAAGCTGCAAACCTCCTGCACCACGCCGGTTGGCGAAGGCATGATCGTTTCGACCGAAACCGACGAGATCAAGCAAGCGCGCAAATCCATGCTGGAGCTGCTGCTGGCGAACCATCCCCTCGATTGCCCGGTGTGCGATAAGGGCGGTGAGTGCGAACTACAGGACATGACCTTCAAATATGGCGCAGGAGGTTCGCAATTCGTCGAAATCAAGAACCACCGCGACGAGCAGCAATGGTCGCCGGTCGTCTTTTTCGATCGCCCGCGCTGCATCCTGTGCTATCGCTGCGTACGCGTATGCAATGAAGGCATGGACGTTGCCGCGCTCGGCATTCAGCAGCGCAACGTAGGCTCGGTGATCGCGCCCAACGATCAAAACTCTCTGGATTGCGAACAGTGCGGCATGTGCATCGACATCTGCCCGGTGGGCGCGCTCACCTCCGACACCTATCGCTACAAGACCCGCCCCTGGGAGATGAACCATGTGGGCACCATCTGCACCCATTGCGGCGACGGCTGCAAAACTACCCTGGGCGTGCGCCGCAGTGAGGACGGAATGCAAGTCGTCCGCGGCGACAACCGGGACGCGAGCGGACTGAACGGCGAATTTCTGTGCATCAAGGGCCGATATGCGTTCGACTTTGCCGACAGCCCTGCCCGCGTGACGCAGCCGCTGGTGCGCCAGGCCAATGGCGAATTGGCTCCCGTCACCTGGGAGGATGCCATCGCTTTGGTGGCGAAGAATTTTCGCGAAATTCGCGCAGAGCTCGGCGGCGGCGGCATCGGCGTCATTGGATCCACGCGCATCACCAATGAAGAAGCTTACCTGCTGCAGAAGTTCGCGCGCGGCACGCTGGGCACGAACAACATCGACCATCACCGCACGACGGATTACGTGAGCTTCGCCCGCGCGCTGGCCGGACACGCAAATCGCTTCGCCAGCATTGGCGACGCGCTGACGGCGCCCGCGATTTTGCTCGTCGGGAACGATCCCACCAATCAGCACCCGATGCTGGCCTGGAACCTGCGTACGAATGTGCGGCACAACAAGACGCGCATTTATATCGCGAATCATCGCGAGATCAAGCTTCGGCATCAGGCAAAAAGTTTCCTCCACATTCCGGCCAATGACTACGCAGGCTTCGCCCGCTTTCTTGCCGGCGAAACCGAAGCGCGCTTCGGCGAAGACGCAATTGCGTTACGAGACGCGCTCCGCCAGGAACCGAATCTGCTCATCGTCTTTGGCGCGGAACTGCGTGGCGACGCAATCGATGCGCTGGTCAAATTCGGCCTTTCGCTGCCCGATACAAAATTTGGCTGCCTCGGCGACTACGTCAATTCACGCGGCGCTTCCGATATGGGCCTCTATCCGGATCTATTTCCCGGCTACCAGCCAGTCCACGACGCAAATCCCATGCGCGCGGAGTACGGCGAACGCTTCCCCGCCAAACCTGGCATGGATATGCAACAGATGATCGAGGCCGCAGACCGTAGCCGACTGGCCGCCCTTTATGTCGTCGGAGACGATCCGGTGGAGCGGCTTGGCCTTCCCGCGCAGACTTTCCGCGAAACTTTCCTCGTCGTGCAGGACATGTTTCTGACTCCGACTGCGAAACTCGCCGATGTGGTCCTCCCGACTGCGAGTCTCTACGAGAAATCGGGCACAGTCACCAATACGTTCGGCGATCTGCAGACTGGTGAAAAAGGCCGCCGACCGCGCGGGCGTGCGCACGCGACCTGGAGCTGATCGTGCGCATCGCCGATCAAATGGGTGAAAACATTCACACGCTGGTGCCGTTCGGCAAAGGCGTCCGTGCAGACATGGGTCAGTCGCGAGGAGCGCAGTCCGGCGAAGCCGACCGGCACAGCATCTGGCTTGCCGCGCACAACCTGGAACCGAAGCTCAGTCCCTTCGATCCCAACGCTGTGCTCGATGAAATTCAGCGCCTGGTTCCCGGCTACGACTTTGATCGAATCGACCTGCTTTCGGGAACGAGCCAGCTAGTCCAGCCTGGACTCGGCAACGCGACGCAGCCCTCCAGGATCACCGAGCGCGCGGACGGCGTGATGCCGGCGAACGATACGCTCTTCACCTCCGGCACATTGGGTCAATACAGCGAAAAGCTGATCGAAATAGAGCAATTTCAAGAGAAGAAAAGTTTGGTTGCGGCCGACTGATTTTTCCAGCGCAAGATTTTCGTAGTGGAAGCGCCGCGCTGAGAGTGCGCGAGTTCGAGATGCAAGACCGAGTGGATACGAAATCGAACGTGAATGTTCTTATTTTCATCCTGTTGAGTCTGCTCAAGGTTGCCGTGGTCACGGTGATCTTGCTGACGGCTGTGGCTTATACGGTGCTGCTGGAACGCAAGCTCGTCGGGCGCATTCAGAACCGATGGGGTCCCTCGCGTGTCGGCCCGTTCGGAATGCTGCAACCCTTGGCCGACGGCCTGAAGCTTTTCCTGAAAGAAGACCTGATGCCGACGGCGGTATTTCGCCCGCTGTTTATTCTGGCGCCGATTATCGCGCTTTCCTGCGCGCTCATCGTCATCGGAGTGATTCCCTTCGGCGCCAACATTCACTGGCATGGCGTGGACATGTTTCAGATCGCCGACGTGAACGTCGGCCTGCTGATCATTCTCGGCGTCACGTCAATCGGCGTGTATGGAATCGCGCTCTCCGGCTGGTCTTCCAACAATAAATATTCTCTGCTCGGTTCTCTTCGTTCGACGGCGCAGATGGTTAGCTATGAACTGGCGCTGGGCCTTTCCGTCATCGGCGTCGTTCTTCGCACCGGCTCCTTGCGTCTGCGCGATATCGTCAACATGCAAAGCACGCATGGCTTTCTGTCGTGGAATTTCTTCGGCGGCTTCCAATTTGTCGCATTCTTCATCTATCTGATCGCCGCTTTCGCCGAGACGAACCGTACTCCGTTCGATCTGCCGGAGGCAGAAAGCGAACTGACCGCCGGCTATCACACCGAATACAGCTCGATGAAGTTCGCCATGTTTTTTATGGCCGAATACGCGAACATGATCAATGTCGGCGCGGTCGCCACGCTGCTCTTTCTGGGCGGCTGGACAAGTCCATTCGGCCATCTGATTCCGGTAGTGGGCGGTCCGGTCATTCAGGCGCTGGAACCCGTGTTCTGGTTCGTGCTGAAGGTATTCTGTTTTCTGTTTCTCTATGTATGGGTGCGCGGAACGCTGCCGCGTTTTCGTTACGACCAGTTGATGGGATTCGGCTGGAAATTTCTGTTGCCGGTCGCCATCGCCAACGTGATCGTGACCAGTCTGATGCTGGCCATCCATGGTTAACCGCAAATTGCAAGCCGGTGGAATCGTAATGCCATGCATGTAGCGCTTTTTATCATCTTCGGACTGCTGTGCCTCGGCGGGGCGTTGAATCTGCTGCTGCAGCGGCATCCCATCAACAGCGCTCTGTCGCTGATCGTGGTTATGTCTTCGCTTGCCGTTTTGTATCTGCTGCTGGGCGCGGAATTTCTTGCGCTAGCGCAGATCATCGTCTACTCCGGCGCCATTATGGTGTTGTTCGTTTTCGTCATCATGCTGCTGAATGCCGGAGAAGAACAGCGCACGCACGGCAGCCGCGCTGCGTATCTGGCCGGAGTTCCCGGCGTGCTGGCGCTGTTTGCAGTGCTGGCCGCAACATTCGTCACGCTGCGCACCAGCTTCGGAGATGCGAAACTTGGCGCATTTCTCGCCACGACGGCGGACCTGGGCCGGGTTCTGTTCCGCGATCTGCTTCTTCCTTTTGAAGTGACCTCGATTCTGATTCTGGTCGCGATCCTGGGCGCGGTCGTGCTCGCAAGAAAGGAATTTTAACGTGTCCGTCCCGATTGCCTGGTACCTGATCCTGAGCGCGGCGCTTTTTTCCATCGGCGTGTTCGCGTTTCTTATCAAACGCAATATCATCTCCATCTTCATGTCCATCGAGTTGATGCTGAACGCCGTCAACCTGGCCTTCGTTGCCTTCGCGAATCACTGGCATCAGGTGAGCGGGCAGATTTTTGTATTCTTCGTGATGGTGGTTGCCGCTGCGGAAGCCGCAGTGGGTTTAGCCATCATCATCGCTGTCTTCCGCTCCAGAAACACATTGAATGTCGATCAGATTAATTTAATGAAACTATGACATCGTCTCTCTATCTTTGGCTGCTGCCGCTGCTGCCCCTGGCGGGCTTCGCGATCAATGGAATCTTCGGCAGGCGCTTGCCGAAATCCGTTGTGACGCTGGTGGCGCTGGCTTTTCCGGCTGCGGCCTTTGTTCAGGTGCTGTGGATCGCCGCTCGCATGCACAGCGGTCTCGCGCTGCCTCATCTGGAACGTTTTGCTACGCCTTGGATTGCAGTGACAGGCTTCCATGCAAATTTTTCTTTTCTCCTGGATCAGCTCACGCTCGTCATGCTGCTCGTCGTTACCGGTGTCGGATTTGTGATCCACCTGTACTCCGTCGGCTACATGGCGCACGAAGAGGGTTATTGGCGCTTCTTCAGCTACATGAATCTGTTTCTGTTTTTCATGCTGACGCTGGTTCTCGCGGCCAATTTTCTGCTGCTCTTCGTCGGTTGGGAGGGCGTTGGCCTCGCTTCCTACTTGCTGATTGGCTTCTATTACACAAAGGACTCGGCGGCGAATGCGGGAATCAAAGCGTTCGTCGTCAATCGCATCGGCGATTTCGGTTTTCTTCTCGCCATGTTCCTGCTGATTGCCCACTTCGGAACGTTAAGTTTCGCGGGAGTGTTTTCCAGCATCGCCGCGCATCCGGAACTGCAAGGCGGATTCCTCACCGGCATCGCTTTGCTGCTGCTTCTGGGCGCGACAGGAAAATCCGCGCAGATTCCGCTCTACGTCTGGCTGCCGGATGCAATGGAAGGCCCTACGCCGGTCTCCGCACTGATCCACGCCGCCACCATGGTCACGGCCGGCGTGTACATGATTGCGCGGGCGCATGTTTTATTTGACCGCTCGCCGGCGGCGCTTCTCGTCATCGCCTTCATTGGCGCAATCACGGCATTTTTCGCGGCAACCATCGCTTTTGTGCAAACCGACATCAAGCGCGTATTGGCGTACTCCACAATTTCGCAGCTCGGCTACATGTTTCTTGCCTGTGGGGTTGCGGCGTATTCCATGGGCGTCTTTCATCTGGTGACGCACGCCTTCTTCAAGGCGCTGCTGTTCCTTGCGGCAGGCAGCGTGATTCATGCCCTGGCTGGAACGCAGGACATGCGCGAAATGGGCGGTCTGCGCAAGAAGCTGCCTATCACGTTCTGGACCATGACCTCCGCGGTGTTCGCGATCAGCGGATTTTTTCCATTCGCCGGCTTTTTCAGCAAGGACGCAATTCTGGCCGCTGCCTTCCAAACTCCAGGCGCCGGAAAAGCACTCTGGCTCATTGCGTTGATCACCGTCGGTTTTACTTCGTTCTACATGTTCCGGCTTTGGTATATGACGTTCTTCGGCGAAGCGCGATTTCAGGAACCGGCTGGGCAGCACGCCGGCCACGGCGAGCACGGACACGGCGTCCGCGAAAGCCCCTGGGTCATGCTGGTGCCGCTGATCATTCTCGGAATTCTGTCGCTTGCCGGCGGATGGATCGGCTGGCCGGAAGCTCTGGGCGGCAACAATTGGTTTGCCAATTTTCTCGCGCCTGTCTTCGCCCATGCAGGAGGCGGCACTGCGCTCGCGCCCCACGCGGCCAACTTCGGCCTGGAGCGCATTCTCTCCGGCGTTTCCCTTTTTGTCGCCGTGCTGGGATGGTTCTTCGCAGACCTGATGTACCGCCGCAGGCCGCAGCTTGCGGACGCCGCCGAGCGCAGGGCAAAAGCGCTTTACAGCCTGCTCTGGCATAAATACTGGGTCGACGAAATCTATCGCGATTCGATCGTGAGGCCAATTCTGTGGCTCTCGAGAAATGTTCTGCAACGCGGAATTGAATTTGGCGTAATTGACGGCACGAATGTCGCATGGGCGACGATTGCGCGCGGCTCCAGCCGAGGGATTGGCCGCATGCAGTCTGGAAATATCCGCTCCTATGCAGGCTGGCTGGCTGCGGGCGCTGCTGCGCTACTGATCGTCGTGCTCTATTTCGCGCATTTGTATTGAAGAGGAAGGATTTTCGTGTTGAACGCAAGCATCCTGACATGGCTCACCTTCCTGCCCGTCGCCGGCGCGGTGGTGGTGCTGTTGCTGCCCCGGCACGGACGCGCCCCGCAGATTTTTACTCTGATTTTTACTTTGTGTCTGTTTGTTCTTGCGCTTCACCTTCCTGCACATTTCGACTACCACCAGCACGGATTTCAATTCGAACTAAATGTTCCGTGGGTCTCCAATCCCGCAATTCGCTATCACGTCGGCGTGGACGGCCTTTCCCTGTGGCTGGTGGTGCTGGTGTCATTTCTCGCCCCGCTCGGAGTGCTGATCTCCTGGCGCGCGATTCAAGATCGCAAGTCCGAATTCTATGCGCTCTTTCTGCTGCAACAGACGGCAATGTACGGCGTCTTCGTCGCGCTGGATTTAATCCTTTACTACGCATTCTGGGAGCTTTCCATCGTCCCGCTGGCGCTGCTGATCGGAATGTACGGCCGCACGACGAACGGGCGCCGCGCGGCCATCAAATTTTTTCTGTACGCGTTTATTCCTTCCGCGCTGCTGCTGGTCGGAATGATCTGGTTGTATTCCCAAACCGGCACGTTCGACTTTGTTCAACTCCAGCAGCAGCTTCGTGGCTGGAGCACCGGTCCGCACGCTACCGGACTATGGCTGGCGTCGCTGGCATTTCTGGTTGCATTCGCCGTCAAGGTGCCTGTCTTCCCGCTGCACGGCTGGCTGCGCGACGGTCTCAGTGAAGCGCCCACGGCGGTCATGATGATTCTTGCCGGTAAGCTGGGCCTCTATTCTTTGCTTCGCTTCCACGTTGAATTGTTCCCGACAGAGGCAGCACATGTCGCGTTGCTTATGGTCGCGCTGGCGACCATCGGCGTTCTCTACGGCGCGCTGATGGCACTGGTGCAGACGGACCTGAAGCGCCTGGCCGCCTATGCGACGCTGAGCGCGGTCAGTTTCGTTGTCCTGGGCATTTACGCGTTCACCGTCGCCAGTATGGATGGCGCCGCCTATCAGATTCTGAACGAAAGCATCTCCGCTAGCGCCTTCTTTATGCTGCTCGCGATTTTGTACGAGCGCTATGGCACCTACGATATGGCGCGGCTGGGAGGCGTCGCCGCAAAGATGCCGCAACTGGCCACGCTGTTCGTCATCACCACGCTGGCGCTGATCGGCCTGCCGTCGCTTGGCAACTTTGTCGGTGAATTTCTTATCCTGAGCGGCAGCTTTCAAACTCATCCGCGCATCGCTTCCGCGGCGACAGTCGGCGTGATTCTCTCGGCAGCCTACATGCTCTGGATGATTCAGCGTGTATTCTACGGCGCGCCCGCAGCCAACGGCGCGGTCCTGACCGGCACCGACGTGAACTGGCGCGAGCGCGCGGCGGTTTGGCCGACGATCGCGATGATGATTCTTCTTGGCGTGGCCTCCGTCTTCTGGATGAAGGCCATCGACCTTAGTGTTCCCTCAGCCGTCTTTCGCAACGCACGCGTCGTTATGACGTTCACGTATAACAAAGCTCCAATCCCGGCAAGGACGGCCTCCACGCGATGACAGAAGTTTCCCCAGCCCTGCGCATTCTGCCGGAGATCGTGCTCACCGTGACCGGCGTTCTGGTCATGTTGATTGAGCCGGTGCTCGGCGAAAAACGCTCTCGCAAGCCCCTGGGCCTGCTGGCAATTTTCGGCACGCTCGTCGCCATTGCAGGCAGCGTTTACCAGCTCTACATTCCAGCCGGAACTGCATTCTTCGGCACCGTGCAGTCGGATGCGTTCAGCGTCTTCTTTCATCTCGTCATTGGCGGCATCGTTCTGGTCACGCTGCTGACTTCGCTCGATTATTTCGCGGGACACTCCAGCTACGTCGGAGAATATTACGCGCTGGTTCTCTTCGGCGCGGTCGGCATGATGCTGATGACCTGTTCCGTCGAGCTGCTGATGGTCTTCATCAGCCTGGAGATCTCGTCCATCTCGACGTACATTCTGGCGGGCTATCGCAAGCGCAGCGCGACCAGCCCGGAAGCGTCGATCAAATACTTCCTGCTCGGCTCTTTCGCGACGGCATTTTTTCTTTACGGCATCGCGTTGTGTTTTGGCGCAACCGGCTCGACCAATATTTACGACATCACGAAAGGGGTTGCCGGCGGCGCTTCTCCGCTGCTGCTGACGGTCGCCTTCGGCATGATGCTGATCGGACTCGGCTTCAAAGTTTCCCTGGCGCCGTTCCATGTCTGGACGCCGGATGTCTATCAGGGCGCGCCCGCTCCAGTCGTTGGATTCATGTCCACCGCACCGAAGGCCGCCGCGTTTGCCGTGCTGCTCCGCATCAGCTATGGGGCCTACGGCAGCGCAACCCACATCTGGATGCCGTTGGTCTGGATCATTGCTGTGCTCTCGATGTGCATCGGCAACATCGGCGCACTGACGCAACGCAACGTGAAGCGGATGCTCGCCTACTCGTCGATCGCGCACGCCGGATATCTGCTGGTTGCATTTACCGCGCTTGCGCCCATGGGGATTGCGGCCGCCAGCTTCTATACCGCCGCCTACGCCGCAATGAATGTCGGTGCATTTGCGGTGATCGGCTATCTTTCCGGATTTGAAGAAGCCCGCACCAATCTGAACGACTACGCCGGCATCGCGCGCAGGCATCCGGTCGCGGTCGCGGCTTTTGCGGTTTTTCTTATCTCGCTGATCGGAATTCCCTTCACCGCGGGCTTCTTCGGCAAGTTCTACGTCTTCACTGCCGCGCTCAATTCTCACAATGCGTGGCTTGCCGTTGTCGGATTGCTGAACAGCGGCGTGGCCGCCTTCTATTACCTGCGCGTACTGGCGCAGATGTACATGGCTCCCGAAGAACCCACGCTGGAACTCCAGGGCGTTCGTGCAGGCCCGGCTTTTGTTTTGGGAATGGCGATTCTTGTGGCTGCCGTGTTCGTGCTCGGCATCATCCCAGGCGCCACGCTGCGGCTCGCGCAGGCCGGTGGACGAACATTCGCCACGCCACAAAGGAATCCAGTGCCAAGCGCTCGGCTGACTACAGCTTCCGGTGCGAAATAAAATATCATCTTGAACGTACTTCTCGCTCCAAACGAGAACGGAGTCGAGAAGCTGTCTGACTCTGTTGACATCCTCATTTTGCGAGCGCCCGAACCGAACGAGAGAAAATTGAATTTGGCGTTCGAATGGAGAAAAAGCAGGTTCCTCGGCTGCGCTGCGCTCCGGTCGGAATGACAAACCTATTTGTCAGACTGCTTCGAGAGAACTGCGATTGCCTTCAGGCGTAAGAACCGCCATAACAAGAGCCAAACGGCCTCCATTGCGGAGGCCGTTTGGGTTTCTGCGATGTAGCAATTTCCTAATGCACTTTGATGATGATCATCGCAAAAGTGAACAGCGCCAGCGACTCAATGAACGCCAGGCCCAGAACGAGGAACAGGAATATCGCGGGACGGGCTCCTGGATTCCGCGCGACCGCTTCGCAGGACGAGGCGACGGCGCGGCCCTGACCCAGACCGCAGAGGCCGGAAGCGATGGCCATTCCGATACCGGCGGCGATGGCCGCCATATTGCCACCGCCGGACGAAGTGCCGCCGGCTTGCGCGAACGCCGGCACCGCCATGCAGAGGACGGAGAGCGTCATGAAAATCTTTTGCATTGTGCTACGCATTTTGTTACTCCAGCTTCCTTAGAATTCCCCGTCAGTGGGTGGTTGACGCTCACCGTACTGGCGCCCTCACGCTGCCGGGGTGGTACTGCCGGAGCGGAAGCGGACCCCGGCAAAGCTTTTCAAAAAATTCTAGGAGCTGTCTCATAAATCGAGCATGTGATCCTGAGCGTGGAGCGAAGGATCTCGCGTATTGCCCGCCTACGGCAGGTCCCTCCGCTCCGGTCGGGATGACAAATCAATTTACAAGACTAACTCTAATCAAACTGCTGCGTTTCAATGTTCATGCGCAATCGCCTGACCGATATAGATCGCGGCCAGCATCATGAACACGTAGGCCTGAATCAGCGAAACGAAAAGGTGAAATCCGATGAAAATCACTGGCAGCAGCAGCGGAACGATCGAAAACGAGATGAGTATCAGCAGATCGCTGGCGAACATGTTGGCGAACAGACGAATGGTGAGCGAAAGGATGCGCGCCAGATGGGAGATGATCTCGATCAGCAGCATCAGCGGCATCATCCACCACAGCGGACCGAGAAATTGCTTGACGTAAGCCGCCTTGTTCGATCGAATACCCTGCACGTGATAGTAGACGAAGGTGACCAGCGCAAGCCCCAGCGGAACCACGGGACTGGAAGTCGGCGTCTCCACGTCCGGTATTAGGCCCAGCAGATTATTGACCAGCACAAACAGCCCGAGCGCCGTCAAGAACGCCAGATAGACGCGATACCGGTGCCCGATGATCGGCTCCGTCTGGTTGGTGACAAGCTCCTCCATCATCTCCGCCAACTGCTGCGCCGTTCCCGGCTTCTCGACGTTCAGACTGACGCGAACGATGATGAAAAAGATCAGCAGAATGAGAAACGCGACGATCTCCATGGTGAAGACGCCGTTGATCGGATGCACCGGATTCAGCGGCGGATGACCGACCAGGTCCAGCAGGTAGGTGGCAGGCCTGGCAAACACCAGGTTCAGCCAATGGGCAAGGAGATGTTGTAGCGGCATTGCGCGTGCTTTCTTTTTGAATCTTTCAATTTTGTTCGATTGCGGCAAAGGCTCGGTTGCTTTCGCGCGCCGGCAGAGTTGGCTTAGACCCTCGCCATCAGGCGGATACACTCCACCGTCAGCGCAACTAATGAGACGGCCAGACCCGCCAGCAACGCGTAAATCGAACCATGCAAACTGCTCAAGCTAGCATACAAGAGCAATCCAGCAAGTGCCAAACGCAGGAAGAACATACTTAGCACGCGACCCATCGGCCTCGGGACTTGTCCCTCCTCCATGCGCGACATCATTGCGGAGAGCAGCTGCAGCCACTCGAAAATTCCCGTCGCGGAAATTACCGCGCCCACCAGAAACAGCAGACACGTTTGCCAGCCCAGCCAAATCCACAGGATGGGCGTGGCGACCAGCGTAATCGCGGCGGCAAGCCGCAGCGCGCGATGCAGCGTGCGGCGAACTTCATCTTCTGTGAAATGAACCAAAGGGACAGGCATCGGCAACTATTGGAGCATATCAGTTGCCATCGCTGCCGCGATTCGCCTTGTTGGCCACGCGAATCACCTGGACGAAGCCGGCAATCACGCCCAGCAACAGTCCGACGATGGCGATCCACGACTGGTGCAGCTTGTGGTCGAGAAAGTCTCCGAAAGCCCACCCGATGATGACCGAAAGCGGCAGAGTCAGCGCAATCTGCACCAGAGACTCCGCGCGCACCCAGCTTTGCAGAATCATCTTACGGCCGTTCTCCGGCTTTGTTTCCGATTGCTTGGGCGGGTTCATGTGCGTTGCTTCACGATGCCCCATTTGGGCGACTGCTTGCAAGCGTACCAGCACTGGCGGCCCGGACCAAGGGACATTTTGTCATTGCGCATGGCCGCGCGCCGGGGTACGCTGCGGATGCGACTTCGTATCCGGAGGGCGACTACGCCATGCTTACTGCCATCGCATGGGCTTCTCTGATCATCGCGGGCGGGAGCGCCTTGCTGATTGCGATCGACGAGATGCGCCATCCACAAAAAATGTGGACCATGAATCTTGTGTGGCCGATTACCGCGCTTTACTTCAGCGTGGTTGCGGTTTGGGGCTATTTCACGATCGGCCGGCGCATGGCGCGCGGCGAAGGCGGATCGATGAAGGAATCTCACGTGGCTTCCTCATCCGCGCCGATGGAGATGCCGCACGATCACAGAGAAAAACCCAAATGGACCGCCGTTGCGGTCTCCTCCAGCCATTGCGGTGCGGGATGCGTGCTGGCCGACATTTTGTGCGAGTATCTCGTCTTCGCTCTGGGGCTGGCGCTCTTTGGACAATCCATTTATGCCAGCTACGTTATCGACCTGATCGTCGCCTGGCTGTTCGGCATCGTGTTTCAATACTTCATGATTCAGCCCATGAAGCAGCTTCCACCCGTCGCGGCTCTGAAGGCCGCGATCCAAGCCGACACACTTTCCATCCTCTCGTTTCAGGTCGGCATGTATGCGTGGATGGCGGTCGTATATTTTGTGCTGTGGCCGCATCCGCATCTGAAACCGAATCAGCCGGCTTTCTGGTTCATGATGCAGATCGCCATGATCTTCGGATTTTTCACCACCTATCCCATGAATCGCTGGCTGGTCCAATCCGGCATTAAGGAAAGCATGGGATAGCGGCACGGCTTTAACCCGCTCCACGCACGAGGGCCGCGCGTCTGCCAACGCTATACTGGCATTGCATCCAGCTATTTTTTGCTAAGGAAGAACCGCGTGTACGAATCGGAATTTGAACGAAGCGTCTTCGAGCTTCGCCGGGAAAAGCTGGCGCAGATCGAAGCCTTGGGTCAGCGGGCTTATCCAAATCATTTCGCCGCCGACGGACTTTTGACCGTCGCGGAGATTCACGCCGCCTACGATGCCTCCACCGGCGAAATGCTGGAGCAGAATCGCGTGCAGGTTGCCGTGGCCGGGCGAATCATGGCGATTCGCGCCCAGGGCAAGGCCGGATTCGCCGTCCTGCAGCAGAATGGCGAACGCCTGCAGATTTATGTTCGTAAGGACGCGGTCGGGGAGCAGGGTTTCGAGCTTTACAAATTGCTCGATATGGGCGACCACGTCGGCGTCTCCGGCTATCTGTTCCGCACGCGCACCGGCGAGCTGACGGTCCACGTCGATACCTTGACCTTCCTGGCAAAAGCCATGCTGCCGCTGCCGGAAAAATACCACGGCCTCGCCGATGTGGAACTGCGCTATCGCCAGCGCTACGTCGATTTATTTATGAATGCCGACGTGCGCGAGGTCTTCGTCAAGCGCGCCGCGGTGCTGCGGGCGCTGCGCAAGTTCTTCGATGCGCGCGACTACATCGAAGTGGAAACGCCGATGATGCAGCCGATCGCCGGCGGCGCGATGGCGAAGCCGTTCACCACGCATCACAACGCGCTGGATATTGACCTCTATCTGCGCATCGCGCCGGAGTTGTATTTGAAGCGGCTGGTTGTTGGCGGGCTGGATCGCGTGTATGAGATCAACCGCAATTTTCGCAATGAAGGCATCTCGACCCAGCACAATCCTGAGTTCACCATGCTGGAGTTCTATCAGGCGTATGCGAATTACCACGACCTGATGGATTTGACGGAAGAGCTGATCGTATATGTCGCGAAGCAGGTCAATGGCAAATATGAAGGTGACAAATGGGTGGACGGACCGACCACAATCACCTTCAACGAAGTCGAGATTGATTTGTCGAAGTGGCAGCAGTTCACGATGCGCGAAGCGATTATTAAATGGTGGCCCGAGGAACAATTTGGGCCGCATCCCGAGATGGAAGATTTTGCTAATACCGATTCAGTCGTATCCATGTTAGAAAAAGCCAGAGTTGCATATAATCAGTGGTCATTTTATAGCGGCAATCTTTTGGAAGAAGTCCGGGCCCGGAGTACTGTTGGCGACGTTAACGTTATCACCGTAAGGCGCAGCAGTAGCAGTCGCATCAACGCGATTTTTTCCATCACACTCATGGAGTTGAAAAAGGGCCGGCCCGCGGGTTGGGCGATTGCGTCCATCTTTGAAGCCGTCGCTGAAGAGCATCTCATTCAGCCCACCATCATCTATGATTTCCCGCGCGCTGTTTCTCCGCTCTCCAAGCAGAAGCCGGACGAGCCGGACTGGGTCGAGCGCTTCGAGTTCTACATCGGCGGCTTTGAACTTGGCAACGCCTTCAGCGAGTTAAACGACCCGACCGAACAGCGCAAGCGATTCGAGCAGCAGCTTGCGGAGCGCGAACGCGGCGACGCTGAAGCCCACGCGATGGACGAAGACTACGTGCGCGCCCTCAGCTTCGGCCTGCCGCCCACCGCCGGAGAAGGCATCGGCATTGATCGCCTGACGATGATCCTGACCGGCTCGCGTTCCATCCGCGATGTCATCCTCTTCCCGCTGATGCGCCCGCAATCAAAAGACGCGGCCACACAAACAGAGCCCACGAGCGGCGTAGAATGAAGGGTCGCGGTAACTGGGCGAGCCATTGTGAGCGGAATCCTCGCCATCGATGCCCACCGACCCAGTCGCTTCGACCCACAACATTCTGCAAATCGCAAAGCAGGTACCCGCATGGGATTTGACTTGGATTCGAGCCAGCGCCAGCAGCTTGGCTATCGCCTTATCGACCGCATTAACGAATATTTCTCTACCCTGAAAGATCGCCCGGTCCAGCAGCCATCCGATCGTCGCAGCTTCCTCCCCATCCAGGAAGATTTACCCGAGGTCGGCGAGGATGCAGCCTCGGTTCTCGACGACCTCTGCACGCAGATGATCGATCAGGGATTCCATATCCCCAGCGCCAACTACTTCGGCCTGATGAACCCCACGCCTACCTATATTGCCGTGCTGGCCGAGACCTTGGTCGCCGCGCTCAATCCGCAACTGGCTTCGCTGTCACGTTCGCAACTCGCGTCAAAAATCGAGCATGAGACGGTACGCTGGATCGCGGAGCGCGTGGGCTGGACGGGCGACAGTTATGGCGGCACATTTACCAGCGGAGGCAATGAAGCGAATCTGAGCGCACTGGCGCTCGCGTTGACGCATCGCTATCCCCAGGTCGCAGAGGACGGACTGCTCGGTCTCGCCAAGCAGCCGGTCGTCTATGCTTCGTCCGAATCGCATCACTCACTGGAAAAGTCGCTTGGTCTGTTGGGCCTCGGCCGCAAGGCGCTGCGTCGCATTCCGGTTACGGAGCGCACGGAGATGGACCTGCCTGCGCTGGAAGATGCCATTGCCGCCGATCGCCTTGCCGGCATGGAGCCGCTCGCGGTCGTCGGCACAGCGGGCACAACCAACTCCGGCGCGATCGATCCGCTACCCGCGCTCGCGGAACTGTGCCGCCGGAACGATCTCTGGTTTCATGTGGATGGCGCGTACGGCGCGGCCGCCATTTTCTCTGACAAGCACCGCTCTATGGTGAGCGGGATTGAACTTGCCGATTCCATCACGATCGATCCGCACAAATGGCTGGCGATGCCGTTTGCCGCGGGCGTCATGCTGACTCGCCATCCTGGCCTGCTGGAGCCGACCTTCAGCCTGGAAACCAGCTATCTCCCACGCATCGCAGACAATCCGATGCCGGATAATTTTCGCATCTCCGCGCAATGGTCGCGGCGAATGAACTCGCTGAAGTTCTGGCTGACGCTGCGCGTCCACGGCCGCAGAGCGTATGAGGAACTGATCGATTCGCAGCTCGTGCTGGCTGCCTACATGGAGTCAAGCGTGCTGAAAACCGGTCAATTTGATTTGGCGACTCCGCGACGGCTGCCGATCCTGAATTTCCGCGCCGCTGCCGTGCGCGAGTTGAACTTATCCGAACAGGAAACAGAGAAGCTTCATCGGGAAATCGTTCGGCTGGTCACAGAGGACGGGAGGCAATGGATCTCGGCTACCCATGTGAATGGCCGCAGCGTGCTGCGCATCATGGTAATCAGCTATCTGACGGAGCGCCGTCACATCGACGATCTTGTGCAGAAATTGGAGCATGCCGCCCGCGCAGCGATGGTGCATTTGGCGCTGCCGGCCTCCGCCCATATCTGACCCTCCAGTTAACGCTGGCTGTTTTGTCTTCTCAAAAAATTCATAAGGGGATTGGCGAACCGTGTTGGGAGAGAGATAATCAAGCCAACAAAATTGCTCTCACGGATTGGAACTCCCCCGAATGCACAAGCCTCTGACTGTGCTGGCGATTTTTGTCCTGCTGTCTTCGACCGTCGCAAGAGCGAAGCATACTTGCATCGCGCCGGACAAGGCGTTGCAGCACGTCGATAAAAACGTCTGCATTGCCGCGCATGTCTATCGCGTGGTCGACGCTACGGATGGAGTCCATTTTCTTGACGTATGCAGCCCGCAGACTTCGGATGCGGACTGCCATTTCTTCATTCTCAGCTTCAGCCGCGATGAGAAATCGGTCGGCAGCTTGCAGAAACTGGTCAACCAGGACATCAAAATCCGCGGAACGGTGAACACAATTCAGGGTCGCGCTGTTGTTGTACTCAGCAGCAAAGGCCAGCTTCACGGCGGCAAGGAAAAATTCCATCCCAACCCGCGGCTCGTCCAGAGCTTCTCTGCGGAAAATGGAGGTCAGGGCTTTTCCGCCAGGAACGGCACGATGGGCCAGCGCGGCGTGCATTTTCATCATCGCGGGAATTAAATCGGATCCGTTCGTCGGCGTTCACCACAACGGCCCCGCATGACGGCGCAGTTCTTTCAGCGGATACAGCGTGCCACGCCATAGAACTCCGCCACGCCATAAAACCAGAATCATCGAGCGCAATATCGTAATGAGGAAAAGCAGCGTGGAGACAGGAAACAATAATAGATACGCCGGAGAGATTTCTGTCTGCCGCCAATAGCGCAGGTTCAATAACAGCAGTGCCGCGAGCGTTACGACACCGGCCCATCGCGCAGGCCCGGAAAACGCCAGTGCGACAAACGGCGTCACGCACAGAAGCAGCAGGCCAATGCAAGCGCCTAACACCAGTGACGTGCGAAAGCGGAATGCCGCGTACATGTTTTTTGTCAGATTTTGCAGGATGCCCCATGCGCTGTCGGCCCATCGAATGCGCGCCAAATCTTTGCCGAAGACGGCGCGCTGCGCGTAGCCTGCTCGCTTCACCCGATAGCCGAGCCGCATGTCCTCCAGCACTTCCATGCGCAGCTCGGCGTATCCTCCCAGCGCTTCATACACTGGGCGGCGAATCAGATTGAACGCGCCGACTCCGATGTAATCACCCTTCGCCAGGGGATCGGCAATCTTCCAGGGACGCGCCGCCCACGCGGACACGCTTTGAAAAAATGCAATCAGCATCCGTTCCGCCCAACCATGCAAAATCATTGTCGGATAAAGAACCAGGTGATCCGAGCCGGTTTGCGACGCGTACGCAACGGCAAGACGAACCGCGTTGGGAGCAAAGATGACATCCGCGTCCGTGAACAGAAGCCAATCCGAAGAAGATTCGGAAGCCGCCAGCGCCATCGCGTGCGGTTTCCCTAGCCATCCTTCGGGAAGGTCCTTTACGTGCAGCACGCGCAGGCGGCCATGTGCATCATCGCGAACGGCAACTTCGTCCATCAACGCACCCGTCGCATCCATCGAACGATCATCCACTGCAACGATCTGCAGCGCTGGATAATCGCCGGCCAGCACGCTCTCCAAGGAAGTTTTGATGGCGGCAGCTTCGTCCTTTGCGGGAACAATGACGGCAACCGATGGCCAGGCCGTCATTTCAATCGCCGCGTATTGCACATCCAACAGGTTCGAAACGCGAGGCAGCATTCGCAACGCCGGCAGCACGCGCCACAGCCACGCGGCCGCGATGAGCCACGCAAAAGCGGCGAAAGTGATTCGCCCGTAATGATGCAGTGCCAAAGCAAGGGACATGTTCTTTCAGTATGCCGACTGCTCGGCAGAATCGTCGCTGGAAGTCCTGAAATTTCGCGAAACTTCTTTCAAATCGCGGCAATGTCAATTTCCGGAGCAAACCGCGCGCCCGCGAAAATCAGGACTGCCGAAGCAATCAACGTAATCAGAGTAACGGCGAGCCCGGCCCGCAATGACGAATGATCGGAGACCCACCCGATGATGCGCGGCGATGGCGCATCCCCGAGAGCATGGATAACAAAAAGCTCAATCGCGATGGCGGTCGAGCGAATCGGCGCATCCACCGCGTTCACGATTGCGGCATTCAGGGGCCCCGTATTCAGGAAAAGAAGAAATTCCGCGACCGCCAGTGACGGCACCATCGCGGCGCGCGGCCCGTAGAACGTCAGCAGCGCGAACGGTGCGGCCAGCAGCACACTCCATGCGGAGAGCAGATAGAGCGCCGCTTTGTTCCGCCGCAGCCAGCGCTGCGCGATCCAGCCGCCTAACGCGGTTCCCACAATGCCATCGACAACTGTGATTGCACCCAGAATCTGACTGGCTCCGGCGAGCGAATAATGCCCGTTCCGATAAAGAAAAGTCGGCATCCAGACGGAAATTCCGCCAAGGGAAAAGACCATCATCGCCATGCCCAGGGTCGCCGTCCAATATGCTGGATTGCGCGCCAGCCCGGTCAGGGTGGCGCGATCCGCTCTGACAGCGAGGGGCTCAGAAGCTCCGCGCGCCGGTTCCCGCATAAATATCCAGATCAATACGACAACCAACAATCCCGGCACAGCCGATACATAAAAGGGCGCGCGCCAGCCGTCCGCTTGTCCGACCGTTCCGCCGACGATATATCCCAACGCGGCTCCAATTGGCAGCGAGAGATAGAAAATCGTCAGGATGCGATTGCGCTGTTCCGCCGGCCAATAGTCCGACAGCAATGCCGGAGCATAAATGCAGAAGCTGGCCTCGCCGATGCCGACTAGCGCGTGCCGCCAGTACAGTTCCCCGAAGGTATGGACCAGTGCTGTGGAAAGTGTCAGAACGCTCCACAGCAATGCTCCGGCAATGATCAGCGGCTTGCGCGGAAAGTGATCGCCCAGCCAACCAGTGAGCGGCGCGGCCAGCATATACGTGATGAAAAAAGCGAATGTGAGCGCGCCGATTTGTTCATCGTTTACATGAAAAGCGCGTTGCACTAAGGGCTGCACGCCCGCCAACACATAGCGATCGATGTAATTCAGCAGGTTCAGCGCAGTCAGCAGCGCGAGCGCGACCCACGCGGCACGTACGGTGCGAGTTGGTTGCTGCTGTAATATCTTGCTATCCATGCGTCGCCAGCATATCAGGGCGTCGCCAGCATATCAGGCCCACATTTCGCTTTGCGCCCGTGGTGTGTGCCGGCGAATGCCCGACAGTGATTAGATTTCCCCACTAGAGGAGCCGGAATGCAAACTTTCATCGTCTTCGCCTTGAGCAACTTCCCCTTGACGTTTCTAATTATCGGTTTTATCGCCGCTTTTTTGTCTTTGGTCTTTAGCAGCGCGGCGAAATCTCCGCATCGAGTCCTCGAGAAAACGTTCGCATATTTTTTACTTTTTCCACTGGGATTTTCCTTCCTTTACAACTTCATCATGCATGTCTTCTTCGGGAAAATGGCAGCATCGTTTATCGGCTGGCAGAACAGCCCATTCCAGGCGGAAGTCGGGTTCGCCAGCTTAGGGTTCGCGGTGGTTGCTTTTTTGGCGTTTCGCGGCAGCCACGGGTTGCGCATCGGAGCAGTCGTTGGACCGGCATTTTTTCTGCTCGGCGCGGCCGCCGGGCACGTCAGAGAGATGATTGTGGCCCACAACTTTGCTCCAGGAAACGCCGGAATTATTTTCTATATGGACATCATCATCCCCGCGATTGGACTGGCGCTGCTTTGGATGGAACAGAGGACCCTGCGCACTGAGCACAAAGAAACTGCGATTCATCCAGCTTGATTTCTTCGATTGCCGATTCGGCTGTGTTCCGTTTTATTTCGCCGCTCGCGCGCAGATCGGCCCGGCAATCGCCAGGACCAGAACATATGCGGCGGACAATGGTCCGAGTTTCGGCTCCAGTCCAGCTCCCAGAGCCGCGATCACGATGGAGAATTCTCCGCGAGCGATCAAAACTGTACCCGCGCGCAATCTTCCCTGACGATCGACGCCCGCTCGTTGAGCTGCCCAATAGCCCGTCAATACCTTGGTGAGCGCGGTGACGACGCCCAATCCAATCGCCAACAATAAAACAGAACGCAGCGATGCGGGATCGATCTGCAGCCCGAAGAAAAAGAAGAACAGTGCGGCAAACAAATCCCGAAGCGGCGCGAGTAGCCTGTGCGACTGTTCGGCCAAGGGACCGGAGACTGCAATGCCCACCAGAAATGCGCCAATCGCGGCGGAGACCTGCAGCCGCTCCGCAATGCCGCCGACCAGAAGAACCGTGCCGAACGTCGTCAATAGGATGATCTCATCCGACTCATGCGCCACCACCCGGCTGAACGCGCGGCCGTAGCGAATAGCCAGGAACAGTACGAGCGCGACGGTTGCGACCGCAATCGAGACCGACACGACCAACCGGACCGGGCCTCCGCCGACGATCAAGACAGCCACCAGCGGCAGGTAAACCGCCATCGCCAGGTCTTCCAACACCAGAACAGAAAGGATGGTCGGAGTCTCAGGAAGATCGAGCCGTTTCAGTTCCGCAAGCACCTTGGCAACGATGCCGGAAGAGGAAATGTACGTCACGCCGCCGAGTAAAACAGCGGGCAGCAGCTTCCATCCCAGCAGCAGACCGGCGATCAAACCGGGCGGAAAGTTCAGCACAAAATCGAGGACGCCCGCGGTGAATCCTCCGCGCAGGCTGGCTTTGAGTTGCTCTCCGGAGTACTCCAGCCCCAACATGAACAGCAGCAGGAGCACGCCAATTTCCGCGCCGCCGTGTATAAAGCCTTCGCTTACCTTCAGTGGCGCGAGTCCGCCGTTGCCGAAAGCCAGGCCGGCCAGAAGATAGAGAGGAATCGCCGAGAATCCCCAGCGGCTGGCGATCCGCGCCAGGATCGACAGACCAATGACGGCGCTTCCCAGCTCGATAAAGTCGATGGCAGCGTGGACAGTGGAGGGGGGCATTGGGTCACGCTACAGCATTCCAGCCTGCAAGGGAAGACCGTTTGCGTTACGCAGCATGTAATTCATGGAGTTCTTCCGCCCAGGCTCTCCGGGCGAAGGCGCGGGCCACCACTAGCTTCGAGCGCCGCCGCCACCGCGAAATCCGCGAAAAAATGCACGAATATCGTCGGCTAACAACTCAGGCTCCTCCGCAGCAGCAAAGTGACCTCCGCGCGGCATGTCTGTCCAGCGTTGCACGTTGTAGCCGCGTTCAATCCACGGCCTGGGAGGAAAGGGTTCCTCTTTTGGAAAATGGGCGATCGCACACGGCACATGAACAAAGTCGCCGAGACGAAAGTGCAGCGGGGCTTTTCTGCCCTCGTAATACAAACGGAAAGATGAGTGGATGGTTTCTGTCATCCAGTAGAGTGTCACATTCGTCAGCAGTTCTTCCCGCGTAAACCTGCTGTACAAATCGCCGTCGCAGTCCGACCAGTCACGGAATTTTTCCAGGAGCCATGCCGCCAATGCGGCGGGAGAGTCGTTCAACCCATACGCCGCAGTCTGTGGACGCGTCCCCTGCAGATGCGCGTACGCCCCGTTTTGGTCGTACCAGCGACCTGCAGTTTGAAGGAACTCCTCTTCCGGCGGTTCCAGCGCCGCCTCGGGATCTAGGTATGGCCGATAGGAACCGGGGATGTAGTTGAGATGAATGCCGAGGACCGCGGGAGCGTGACGCAGCCCGAGAATGGTGCTCACGCTCGCTCCGATATCTCCTCCCTGGGCCGCAAAACTGCTATACCCCAATTCGAGCATGAGGGCTGCCCACAATTCGGCGATGCGGAAGGCGTTCATGCCGCGACCCGGTCGATCTGAAAACCCGTACCCCGGCATGGAGGGGATCACCACATCGAATGAGTCCGAGGCGTCTCCGCCGTGCGCCGCCGGATCCGTCAACAACGGGAGAATGCGAATCATTTCTAGAAAAGATCCCGGCCAACCATGCGTCATCACCAGTGGAATCGGGGCCGGTCCTTGCCCGCGCTCGTGAATAAAATGGATCCCGACACCGTCCGACACGAATCGGTAGTGGTGAAGAGCAGAAAGCTTCTCCACTTGCTGTTTCCAATCGAACTGGCCTTTCCAATAGAGACAGATTTCTTTGAGAGACGCGAGATCGAACCCGTAATCCCGCGCGTAACCCGGCACCTCATCGGGCCAGCGCGTTCGCGCGAGCCTGTCTCGAAGATCGTCCACCGCGTGCTGAGAAAAAGGTAGGAAGAATGGTTCCAGGGCCATGGCCGCAATCCATCGATTCCAGAGGAGATATAAAAACTATCTCGCTCAGTCGGATTCCTTTACTTTTCCGTCGGTCGCGGCCAGCGTGCTTCAATCGTGGTGGAAATACCACCGCGCGGGCGAAATTCTCCACGCACCACGGCCCAGACGGGATCGCAAGCCTTCACGACATCTTCCAGCACCTGGTTCACGATGTTCTCCTGAAAGATTCCAAGCTGCCGATAGCTGAAGAGATACTCCTTATAGGAACGCAATTCCAGGCACTGTTTGCGGGGCATATAGCGCAGCGTGATTGCGCCGAAATCAGGCAGACCCGTTTTCGGGCACACGGACGTAAATTCCGGGCTGTCAATCACGATTTCATACGCGGGAAACTGGTTGGGCCAGGTCTCGATCTCTGGAAATGGGAAATCGAGTCCGGCACTGGCGTGGTCTTCGGTGTACCTTGCGGCGATTTTTTTGGCAGCGGGTGACATACAAGTCGATTGTACGGAATACTGCGGAGCCATTGAGAACGCCTGATCGGAAGCGGCGTCGAAATCTCCGCATGACCTTCAAGGTAACCCCAGCTTACTGAATCCCTTGGCGACGTTTCGCGTCTTATATACTGGCTACTCCAGTCGATTTGCAGAAATAGCATATGGCCGATCCAAGTCCCAGGGGACCCCGAAAAAATCGCGCGAATCTCTGGATCGTGACCGTTATCGTCATATTGATCGCGGCGGTGCTTCTGCATCATTTCACCCGAAGCGTTTTGCCGGTGCGCATGGCAGCCGTGGAGCGGGGTCCGCTGATCAGCACCTTGAGCACGAACGGAATCGTCCAGCCGATCCAGAATTTTGAGGCCTTTAGCCCAAAGCCGGGCATCGTGAAGGCGGTCTACGTCCACGAGGGAGAAAAAGTCAAAAAAGGCCAACTGCTTCTCTCCATGGACGATTCTCAGGCCCGGTCCGACGTTACTGCGGCGCTCGCGGCGCTGCGTGGGGCGCAGGCAGCATTACAGGCACTCCAGCACGGAAGCCGCCCGCAACAAATCACTTTATCGAGCGACGTCGAAAAAACGAAAGCGGCACGAGATCAAGCCGCGGCGAACCTCGCAACTCTGGAGCAACTGCAGAAACAAGGCGCCGCTTCCGACAGTGAAGTCGAAGCTGCGCGCAGAAATTTATCGGCGGCAAATGCAAATTTGCACACTCTCGATGAACGGCAGACCCAGAATTTCGCGCCAATCGACCTGGAACATGCGCAGGCCAACGTGGCCAACGCACAGGCCGCCTACGCCTCGGCGCTCAACGTGCTGCGGCAGGAAAATGTGCGCGCTCCGTTCGCTGGAACGGTGTATTCCGTGCAGGCGCGTCCCAGCGATTTCAAGCCGGCCGGCGATCTGCTGCTGCAGATGGCGGACCTGACCAAGATTCAGGTCCATGCATATTTTGACGAGCCGGAGATCGGCAAGCTGAAGCTGGGCAGCCCAGTCACCATCGTGTGGAACGCAAAACCCGGGCGCGTATGGCACGGTCATATCGTGCGCGTCCCGACGACCATCATTCCCTATGGCACCCGCAGCGTTGGTGAAGCGCTCGTCTCTGTGGACGATTCAGACGAGACATTGCTGCCGAACACCAATGTCACCATCACGGTCACGCTCCTGGATATTCACGACACGCTGATCGTTCCACGCGAGGCTTTGCGCGTGAACGACAGCGGCGATTTTGTACTGCGCGTTGCAGATGGACATCTGCGGCGCACGCCCGTGACCATCGGCGCTCTGAATCTGACCGAGGTGCAGATTCTGTCCGGCATTTCCCAGGGCACTGTCGTTGCTTTGTCCGCGCCGGATGGCACCAATTTGCACGGCGGGATGTCCGTAAGCCGCGCGGAATAGCGTATGCATCTCTTCTTTTCCCTTCCCCGTCACGATTCGACCGCTCTTCGCACTCTGTGTTTACGGGGCGATATGCAGCGCCATTCTTCCGCCGCGCCTGCTCGCTTCGCCGGCGCCGTCCTCGCCCGCAGCCTACCTCGCGATTCATCGGGATTTGACGGACGGCCACGCGGACGAAGCCATCTCGCTTTTAGCCACGCAACTTTCGCTGAACGCAAGCGACGCCAATGCTCATCAGCTGTTGTGCCGCGTTTACATACAGGAAGAGCGATGGCATGACGCCGAAGGGGAGTGCGAGCAAGCCGTGCGTCTTGACCCGAACAACAGCAGCGATCATCTTTGGCTGGGGCGCGCCTATGGCGTTGAGGCTGCGCATGCTTCTCTCGGCAGAGCGTACAGTCTAGCCCGAAAGATTCGCGTGCAATTTGAAACCGCCGTGCAACTCGATTCGCGCAATATTTCGGCACTCTCCGATCTTGGAGAATACGATGTCGATGTGCCCCGTCTGATCGGCGGCGGAGTGGGACGCGCCGAAAAAATTGCCACGCAGCTCGCGCCTCTCGACCCGACCCGCTTCCATGCATTGCAGGCCAAGATCGACGAGAAGAAATCGGATCTAACCGGCGCGGAAAACGAATGGAAGCAGGCCATCCAGAGTTCTGCGCATCCAGCGAAACAATGGATGGAGCTTGCGGAATTTTATGCCAGGCAAAAGAATTTTCCCGCCATGCGACAGGCCATCGCGAACGGTGTTGCGGCGGACCACGGTAACGGAAGAGCGCTGGTCGCGGGCGCTTCCCTGTTGATGCAGCACCACCAGAATTTACCGCAGGCGACGCGGATGTTGCGGCAGTATCTTGCGTCGCCCAATCAGTCCGAAGAAGCGCCTGCGTTTCAGGTCCGCGCGCAGCTTGGAAGCCTGCTGGCTTCTCAGGGTAAGCAGGCGGACGCGCAAACGCAGTACGCAGAGGCGCACGCCCTTGCCGGCAATTTTGTACCGACGCAGCCCGGTCATCGCGAGTGATGCCGCTTCCATTTGAAACTGCTTGCGGCGAAACCAATTTAGAATCACATGGAACGCCCATGCGGAAGAAATCGCATTGAATGGATCGCGTGGAAGAAGGGGAGCAATCGCAGCTTGAAAAGCGTCCTCACCGTGGCGGTAGCGATATTTTTCACGGCTCTGGCGGCCAACGCGCAGACGGCGGAGGCCCCGCTGCCCAATGCGCCAACGGCAACTGCCCGTCTGATGACCGGGGGCGGATACGCAACCGCGGATTCCAACACGTCCGAAACAGCTTCCGCCATGCAGAATGCCTCAATGGCGGCCGGAGACATTTCCCTCTACACGGTCGTCGATCTCGCCCTTCGCAACAGCAAGGCGGTACGCATCGCAGAGGCGGAGCAGCAGCGCACGCGCGGCTTTTTGATGGAGACGCGGAATGCTTATATTCCCAACTTCTCCGTCGGATCGGGCCTCGGCTATTCCTACGGCTTCCCGCTTGGCAACCCGACACTCTTTAACGTCACGTCCAACTTTATGCTGTTCAGCTTTTCGCAACGCGACTATATCCGGTCGGCCCGCGCTGCTTGGAAGGCGGCGACGCTCTCTCTGAAAAACACTCGGCAGCAGGTCATCCTCGATACCTCCCTGAAATATCTAGAGTTGAATAAAACCGTGCAACAGATCGACGCATTGCAGCAAGCGCTCGCGGATTCCAACAAATTATTGGACACTATGAATGAACGCGAACAAGCGGGCCTGGAAAGCAATATGCAATTAACCCAGGCACGGTTGACCGCCGCGCAGATCAATCTTCGAGTCATTCAGATGGAAGATCACGCCGATGAACTACGACAACACCTGTCGAATTTGACGGGATTAAATGCCGGGTTGATCGACCCCGTCGCCTCATCCGTTCCGCAATTGCCCGATCTGGATTTCCCTTCTCTTTTACGAACGTCAGTTTCGCCCGCCGTTCAGGCGTCCAAAGCAACCGCAGACGCTAAAATGTTCGCAGCCTGGGGAGACAAAAGACAGAACTACCGCCCGACCGTAGCAGGCGCAATGCAATATGCCCGCTTCGCCAGCTTTAACGGTTATGACCAGTACTACAGAAGCTTTACCCCCAACAACCTCGGCATTGGCATTCAGGCAACCTGGCCGCTGTTCGACCCCATTCGCCGGGACAAAGCCATCGAATCGAAGGCGGAAGCTGTCCGCGCGCGTCAACGGGCCGAACTTGACCGCATCCAAAATGACGAGGGCAATCTTGCGCTGTGGCACAGCCTGCGGGAGCTGAAAGCACAGGAGCAGGTCGCCGACTTGGAACAGCAACTGGCAAAGGACACCCTCGCTGCCGCCGTCATCCAGATGAACCAAGGCTCCGCCGCCGCAAATGCGCCGCCCGTCACACCGCAGCAGGCGGATCAGGATCGAATTGACGAGCGCACCAGATTTGTGGATATGGAGGATGCGCAGTTCAACGTTGTAAAGATCAAGCTCGACCTCCTCAATGCCGTCGGCGGCCTGGAAGACTGGGTGAAAAAGAGTGCGCAGACCTCGACACTTTCCGTCCAGCAAAAATGACATATCGTTTGCCGCGGAAAACTGCACGGCGCTGGGCAGTGGGTCAGTTTGGAATCGATTGGGGAGGGACGGCCTTCAGGCGGTCCGTAAATGACGGAAATCTCAGCGGACTTCAGCCCGGAGGGAATCGCTGATTCAAATTGAGCCGTCAACCCCACTTTGCCCATCTAAATAATTGAATGGGAACCTTTTAGAGTAACGCGCAAAACGAAAAGGCAGCCCTCCAAAGTGATAGACTTTAGGTTGAAACTATGCCCCTGAAGACACTTTTTCTTAATCCGCCATCTTTTGAGAATTTTGACGGCGGCGCCAGTTCCCGCTGGCCCGCCACCCGCGAAATAGAGTCGTACTGGTATCCGGTCTGGCTCGCCTACCCGGCGGGCATGCTCGAAGGTTCGCGTCTGCTCGACGCGCCGCCTCATCACGTCTCGGCCCAGGAGACGATCGAAATCTGCAAACAGTATGACTTTCTTGTACTGTTTACCAGCACTCCTGGCTGGCAGGGGGACCAGAAGCTCGCTGAGGCCATCAAAGCTGCGCATCCCGCGATTCGCATCGCCTTCGTCGGGCCTCCGGTGACGACATCGCCGGACCGCGCCCTGAACGAGTGCCCGGTGATCGATTTCGTTTGCCGCCGGGAATTTGACTTCTCGGTCGTCGAGTTTGCCAACGGCAAGCCGCTCGATGAAATTCTCGGAATCAGCTATCGCAAGAACTGCAAGATTGCCCATAATCCAGACCGGCCGCAGGTCGAAGACCTGGACGCTATGCCGTGGGTGACAGACGTTTACGCGCGCGACATGGATGTGACGAAATACAACGTCCCTTTCCTGCTGCATCCCTTCGTTTCGCTCTACTCCACGCGCGGATGCCCGGCGCAATGCACATTCTGCCTGTGGCCGCAGACCTTGAGCGGACATGCGTGGCGCAAGCGGTCTACAGACGACGTTGCCGCGGAAATGGCACATGCCAAAGAACTTTTTCCGCACGTGAAGGAGTTTTTCTTCGACGACGACACCTTCAACATTCAGAAAGCCCGCACCGTGGAATTGTGCGAAAAGCTGAAGCCGTTGAAACTGACTTGGTCCTGCACGTCTCGCGTCACCACCGACCGCGAAACCTTGAAGGCCATGCGCGAAGCCGGCTGCCGCCTGCTGATTGTGGGTTTTGAATCCGGCGACCCGCAGATTCTGAAGAACATCAAGAAGGGCGCCACCGTGCAGCGCGCCCGCGACTTTACCCGCGATTGCCATGACCTGGGCCTGACCATCCACGGAGATTTTATTCTCGGACTGCCCGGCGAAACCAAAGAATCGATCCGCAACACGATCGAATTCGCTAAGTCTCTCGATGTGGAGACGATTCAGGTCTCCATCGCGCACGCTTATCCCGGCACGGAATTCTATGACTTCGCCAAAACCAATGGCTTCATCATCAACGATGGCGCCATGGTTGACGAGGAAGGTCACCAGCTCGCTCATATTGAATATCCCGGGCTGCCGACGGAGTATGTTCTGGAAATGGTCCATCGCTTCTACGATGAGTACTACTTCCGTCCCAAGGCTGCGTGGCGCGTAATCAGCAAGGCGATTGCCAACCGCGACCTGGGCCGCCTGTACGTGGAAGCGAAGGCTTTTATGAAGCTGCGGGCGCAGCGGAACCGGGTCGTCGTTAAGAGCAAGAGCGACAGAGCTGCCGCGGCGGCGGCGACAACGCAAGAGGTAAGCGCCTAAGGGTTCTCAACCGGCAATCAGCGCAGGCCAGTGCTCTCAACCCGCCATTTGCTGGAGGAATGGCGGCGATGCAACACCCGGAAAAGGGCAACAGAAGGAGAATCGCTCTAAGCGCGTTCGATTTTTGCAATCGGCGCAGAAGAGGTTTCCCGATCGCCTCTATGCAATCCACAATGACATTTCGGCGTTACGTCGTCCTTGGAGCCATTATGCTCACGGCCGCGTTTGGGGACACATTTCTCAGCGTCGGCATGAAGCAGGTCGGCCCGGTTTCCGTCCATCATCTGTCCACGCTGTTGACCGCTCTTCGCGTCCCCTGGATTGTGGCTGGAATTGTTTTGCTCATCGCCTTTTTCGCTTCCTATCTCACTGCCCTCACGTGGGCCGATCTCACCTTCGTGCTGCCCGCGACATCGTTCGGCTACGTCATCATCGCGCTGCTTTCGTTGTTCTGGCTGCATGAGTCCATCAGCCCCGCGCGCTGGGCCGGGATTCTACTCATCACGCTCGGCGTCGGTTTTGTGACGCGCGGTCCGTCTTACACTCATCCGACAGACACGGCCACGCCGAAGCCAGCGTCCTTCCCGACCCGGGCCGTTCCCGCCGCCGCCGGTCGGGCCGAGGGCCATTCCGCATGACGCACTCACATGGACCCTCCGTCTGGATGATGATTGGCGCGATCGTGCTGCTGGCAACAGCCGGCGACGTTCTGATCGCGGGCGCGATGCGTCAAATCGGCGACTTCGATGAGATTCGCCGAAGAGCGGGAATGCGTGGCGCTGTTCTGTCCGTTTTGTGCAACGTCCGAATCGTGTCCGGCGTTGCCTGCATGGCGTTCAGCTTTTTCGCGCTGCTGTTTGCCCTCAGTTGGGCAGAGGTCAGCCTGGTCGCTCCGGCCTCCGCTGCCCTGACGTTCGTCACCAACGCGTTTGCGGCCAAGTGGATATTGAAAGAGAACGTCGATCATCGGCGCTGGTTTGCGGCAGTCTGCGTGTGCGCCGGCGTCTTCTTCCTTGCGCGTTGATTAAGAAAATAACCGCATCAATCCCTGCGCCGGCAGATCGGGAAGCAGAAATTTCTTCGGATTCCCCGCCCCACTCGTCAACGCTTCGGCAGCCAGATATCCGCTTCGTACTGCGCCCTCCATGGTGGAAGGCCATCCGGTGCGCGTCCAATCGCCCGCTAGAAATAGCCGCGGCAATCCAGTGATCGCTGCGGGGCGGTAGGGGTCGAGTCCAGGCGTAACGGAAAACGTTGCGCGCACTTCTTTAATCACAGCGGCCTTCACTAGTTTCGCTTCCAGCACAGCGGGAAAAAATTCCGCAAGCTCCCTCAATGCCAGATCGATAATCTCCTGCCGGGATTTCGCAACCAGCGACTTTGACGCACTCACGACCAGCTCCAGGTAGCTTCCGGAACCTTCGTCGCGCCGCGTCGGCTGCAGTACTGATTTGTTGTACATCCACTGAATCGTTCGATCGAGCAACACTGCGTGCTCCATATCTGTAATGCGGCGGTCGAACCAAAGATGAATGCCCGTAATCGGCGCGTGTTCAAAATGTTCGAGCTGCCGCTCCAGCGTTTTGGCGTATCCGTCGATCCCCGGAGCCACGGATGGCAACAGCTTCTGCATGGCTTCAAACGGGAGCGCTAAAACGACAGCATCGGCTTCGATTTCCCTTCCCGCAATTTCTAGCCGCCAGCGCTGCCTTGCGGCATCGTAGGAAAGCGCGTCGACGCGACTGCGCAAGGCAACTTCGCCGCCACGCGATTCGATGAACCCTTGAGCATGACCGTACAGCTCGCTTAGCGGAATCGCCGGCACACCCATCCATCCGGCTCGCGCGGACTGCATAAATGACTTTCGAAAAACCATCGCGGCGTAATGGATCGATACACGGTCCAAATCTTCATTCAGCGCGCTCACCAGGACCGGATTCCAGAAGCGATCGATCGCGCGACGCGTTTGTCCGTGACGAGCCAGCCACTGCGCGAAATTCTCATTGCTGTCTCCCGGAACACCGCGCAAAAAAGCCATCATGCTGCGGCTGATCGCCATTTTGTCCGCGAAAGACAATGCGGGCGCAGCGAGAAACGAAATGGAATTGTGGAATGGCGCAGGCAGCGCGCTCGATTGCAACACACTGCGCCGGCCGCCCGGCTCCAGAAACGTGATGCGGTCAAACCAGCGAATCTTGTCCGCCACGCCAAGCTGGCGATAGAAGCCAATCAGGTTCGTACAACACCCGAGCAAAACGTGCTGGCAATTATCCACAGTTTCGTCGGTGCCCGGATGTTGGTAGGAAGAAGCGCGGCCGCCGACGTACGGGCGCGCTTCGATGAGATGAACCCGATAGCCGGAGGCCGCGAGCGCACAGCCCGCGGACAAACCCGCCAGCCCGCCGCCTACTATTGCCACTTCGCGAATTGCGGGCGCTTGCAATGAGCCGGAACCGGATTGGGCCTCTTCTGTCATGATTTCAGGAGCGCTGAGGGCGCGGCACCCTCACTCACCGTCAGCGTTTTCCCGCGCTGCTAAGGCGAAACGCCATCCACAATCCGCGGAGCAGTATCCAGAGTTTTTCGATCGTCGACAGCTGTATTCTTTTTCCAAATACCTGATACTGGGCCACCACAATCCGATCCAGCAGGCGACGATAAATCGTCACCAGCACCCAGAGCGCCGCGCGGCTGTCGGGGGCGATCAAAGGCAACAGGCTGTCCGCCGCCGCATAATACTCACGCGCGCGCGCCGCTTCCATCTCCATCAATGCGCGTTCGTCCAAGGTGAGCTGCCGATTGTCGCGGATCGATGCCAACTGCGCGACGGTCACGTTATGACTTTCAAGGTCCTCGAGCGGCAGGTAAATTCGTCCCCGCTCTGCATCTTCGCGCACATCCCGCAGAATGTTCGTCAACTGAAACGCGACTCCGGTCTGCTCCGCCAGGCCTTCCGCCCTCGCGTCGGTGTAACCGAAGATCCGAATGCACACCAGGCCCACCACAGATGCAACCAAATAGCAGTAATGGTAGAGCTCATCAAAAGCTCGATAGACCGTTAGACCGGAGGTCTTGCTCAAATCCGCTTCCGTCGCAGACGTGGTGAGGTCCATCATGGTTCCTTGCACCAGTTGGTCGAGCAGCTCGGCCGGTATCTGAAAGCGCTGTTGAGCGTCGCGCAATGCGATAAAAACTGGATCGTCCGTAGGACCGCCGGACGCCGCGCGGCGCCATGCCGCCAGCCATTGTTGCGTTTGTTCGAGGCGTGTATCGCGAGAGAGTTGCTCGTTATCCGCCAGATCGTCCGCATGCCGCATAAAAGCGTACACGGCGCATATCGCCCGGCGCTTTGGTTTCGGCAGCACGCGAAACGCATAGTAGAAGTTCTTCGCTTCCCTGCGTGCTATGGATTCACATTCCCTGTACGCTGCCTCGACGGAAACACTCACGCAGCGGACCCCGCAACCAGCTTGCCCGCAATGGCACGCAGCAGCAACGCGGCCTTGCGCGGCTTTGAAATCGCGGGGCGTGAGCGCATCACGTCATAATCCTGGCGTGCAATCGCCCGCAGAATCTCCTGGCCGCCGCGGCTGAACAGCGCAAGATCGACCGCCAATTCCTTATCGACGCGGCCTGCCAGCGGCAATCCCTTTGCGAACAACTCCTGCGCGAAGCCCACTTCGTACCGCATTAAATTGCGAAACTCCGGCGTGAACCGCCGCTCATGAATCTGCTGCTCCGTCACGCCAAAGCGCTCCATATCGGCAAGTGGCAGATAAATGCGATTGCGTTCATCATCCTCCCGCACGTCCTGCCAGAAATTCGCCAACTGCAACGCCGTGCAGGTGAAATCGGAAAGCGCAAACAGCTCCGGTTCACGATATCCGCAGGCATACAGCACCAGATGTCCGACGGGGTTGGCCGAGTACCGGCAGTAGCCGAAGACGTCTTCCATCGTGCGATAGCGGGTGACTGTCTGGTCCTGGCGAAACGCAATCAGCAAATCGGCAAAAGGCTGCTGGGGAATGCTGCACACGCGAATCGTCTCCGCCAGCGCAACGAAGACAGGGTGCCGCGCTTCTCCGCGATAACAGGAATCGAGCTGCCCATCCCAGAAATCCAGCAGCGCCAGCGACTGCAGCGGGTCGCCGACCTCATCTCCCAGATCGTCCGATATGCGGCAGTAGGCGTAGATACTCTGAAAATGCGATCGCAGGCGCCTCGGGAGAAACCAGGTCGCGACGTGAAAGTTCTCGTAGTGCGACTCCGCCAGTTCGCGGCAGTATGCCTGCGCCTCCAGCAAGGTTGGAGGACGATCGGGCATTCGATAGCTCGCCGGCAGCTTGCTCCAGCCCGCTCGCAGCAACGCATCCGCGCTGGTGTCGACTTCCCGCAGCCCGCTAGCGTTCATTCAAACCTCCGGGAAGAATGGCCGTCTTTACATCGCTCGTGCGCTGCATCATTCGCTCAAAAACCGGAACGAGATCTTCCAGCGGAGAACGCCCGGTTATGAATTTCTCGCAGGCGAAGCGTCCGCTCGCAATCCACTCAAACGCGCGGCGGGAAACCGACGGTCGGTGATGAAAGCTCGCGCGCAGCGTCAGACTGTTGTAGTGCAGGAGATTTGTATCCAGTTCAACTTTCGTGCCTGCAGCGCAGCCGCCGAAAAAATTCACCACGCCGCCTTTGCGCGCCATTTCCACAGCCCATTGCCAGGTCTCCGGCTGCGCCACCGCTTCGACCACGGCGTCGGCGCCTCGCCCGTTTGGAGTAAAGGCGCGAACAGCCTCAATCACGTCGCCGCGAGTCGTCTGCACCACATGCTCCGCACCCAAGGAGCGCGCCAGTTCTGCCTGCTCCTCGCGTTTCACCACGGCGATCACATGCGCGCCCATCCGCGCCGCCAGATGAATAAACATCAAGCCGATCGGTCCGGCGCCGATTACCGCGAGATGATCGCCGGCCTGCACGCCGGTGTCATCCATTCCTTGCACCACACAGGCCAGCGGCTCGGTCATTGCCGCGTGTTCCAGCTTCACGTTGGCTGGAACATGCAAAGTGTTCTTCGCGACAATGCGCGCCGGAATGCGAATGAATTCCGCATATGCGCCATTGTTGAATAAAAGATCGTCGCAGAGATTTTCCTGTTCTCGCTTGCAAAAATAGCATTCGCCGCAGGGCGCGGAATTCAGGGCAACCACCCGATCGCCCGGCCGAAATTCCGTTACGTCGGCGCCAATTTCCGAGACGATTCCCGCCAGCTCATGGCCGAACGGGACCGGCGGCCGCAGCATTCTGGCGTGATATCCGCGGCGATAAACCTTCAGATCCGTGCCGCAGGTCAGCGCCGCGTGGATGCGCACGACAATTTCGCCCGCCGCGGCTTTCGGCACGGGCAAACGTTCAATCCGCACATCTTCCTTGCCGTACAAAACGGCGACGTTCATCTCGCCCATAAATGTATTTTCGCAGACGGAACGGCACCGGCCCCGTTTTCATTCCTTCTCGCCGGTTTCGCCGCGGTCCATTACGATTCGATCATGATCTTCATCGATTCCGCCCTCGGCTCGGAGGCAAAGGCGATCGCCTCGGCAGCCTGTTGCAGCGGAAAGCGATGAGAGATCAGCCGGGTCAGATCGAAGCCATTACGATAGCCTTCCAACACAAGCCGTGCTGCTTCGGCCTGCACATCCACTGAAGCGCTATAAGATCCCAGCAGCGATTTTTCATCCATGCAGATCGCCGCCGGATCGATCGCCGCCTCGCTCCTCTGAGTCGAAGCGAACAATAGCACTCTGCCGCCGGGGCGTGTTGCGTCCATTGCGCTGCGAATCAAAGCATTGCCTCCAACGGCGACAATCGCGACGTCCGCGCCGCGACCTTCGGTGTGCTTCCGCACGGTCGCCTCAACATCTTCTTCGCCGGCCTGGATCGGATGCCGCAGTCCGAATTGAGCGGCAACAGCGTGGCGCGCCGGATACAAATCGGAGGTCAGCACCGTGGCGCCGTCACGCAACGCAAGCGAAGCCAGCAAAATTCCAATCGGTCCCTGTCCGATCACCAGAACCGTTTCATCCGGTGCTAGATGAAGATTGCGAATCGCTTTGAAGCAGGTATTCACCGGCTCGATCCACGCGGCCTGCTCGAAAGGAATATCGTGCGGAACGCGAATCAAGCCGCGTTCGACGATCCAGTCCATCACTCGGATGTATTCCGCAAATCCACCGCCAGAGGGTTCAAATCCGGCGGTGCAACCAACACGCTTATACACATCGCATTGGGCAAACGTCTTTTTCCGGCAGTAATAGCAGTGTCCGCAGGGAATGTGATGAAACGCCATCACCCGATCGCCGACGCTCCAGCCCTGAACCGCGGTGCCGACAGCCGCAATCTCTCCGGCCATCTCGTGGCCGAATATCCGCGGTGCGGAGTGCGAGCCGGTGTGAATCTTCTTGAGATCGGTGCCGCAGATTCCGCAACTTCGGATTCGCACCAGCACCTCGCCTGGACCAATCCCCGGGAGCGGGACCGTCTCCACGCGAACGTCATTCACGCCACGGTAAACAGCCGCCCGCATCTCTTTGGGCAGATTCTTTACGGTCGAATTTTCCGGGACAGTCACAGTAGCCATTTTATTCCGCGCGCTCCAGAGTCTCGCGCAGCGCTTCGGAAAGTTTCCGCGATGCCTGTGCCGAGCCGCGCCCCAGGCGCACTGCCGCCGGAATCATCCATGGATGAAGCACAAGATTTCGAGCGAATGCAACCTGCCGGAAACCGCCCTGCGCATCGATGAAACGGTTCAGCTCCGGCAGCACATCGCCGGCCTCATCACTGACCACTCGAAGCGCCCGAAACGGCAGGCCGCACATTCGCGCCAGGCACGCGACCGCGGCAGCTTCCATATCGACCAGATCGGCATTCCATCGTTCGGCCACTTGCGCCTTTTCCTTAAGTGTTATGACATGGTCGACGGTCACAAGCGTTCCACTCCCCTTATCGCACGCGTATTGCTCGCCCGTCTTCGCATTGACGACAACAGACGGCCAGTGGATGGAATTTCTGCTTACGCCGGCGCGCAGCGCGCCCGCATAGCCGACGGAAAGAATCGAACACAGCGGTCCGCGAGCCTCCGCCAGCTCCATTGCGCGGGCCGCACGTTCCTGGCCCATCCCCGCACACACGGCAATCGCGCGATCGTTTTCCGCAATCGTCCAGCCTTCCGCGCGCGACCGCGAATGAACCGGCCAATCCCGCACGAGAGGAGCAATCTCGCGCGGCAGCGCGGCGATAATTGCAATCCGCGGATTCATTGCGCGGGCGCATACCCGTTGGCACGAAACCATACGATTGCCGCGCGCAGTGCTGGCTCGACCGGCTGAACTTTGTAGCCCAGATCGCGTTCCGCTTTCGCCGAAGTGGCGAACATCTTTTTCTTCCCCATTCGCACCGCTTCCACCGTGGCGCGCGGCTCGCGCCCGCGAATCCGGCCCGTCCAGTATTCATCAAAAAAGGCAAACGCCATCGCCACGGAATGCGGAACCTGCATCGTCGGAGAAGGCGATCCCGTCATCGCCGCCATGCGATCCAGAAATTGCTTCAGCGTTAGGTTTTCTCCGCCCAGAATATAACGCTCTCCCGGAACGCCATGCTCCAACGCCGCAAGATGCATATTCGCCACGGATTTGACATCGACGAAATTTAAGCCGGTATCCACGTACGCGGGAAATTTACGATTCAGGAAATCCACGATGATCCGCCCCGTGGGCGTGGGTTTGGCGTCGTTCGCGCCAATCGGGGTAGTCGGATTCAGAATGATGACCTGCTGTCCGCCGCGAGCGGCCTGAATCGCTTCCTGCTCGGCGAGAAATTTCGATCGCTTATAGTGTCCGATCATATTCGTCAGCGCGACCGGCGTGTCTTCATCCACAATCGTGCCATCGGAGCGAAAACCCATCGTCGCCACGCTAGAGGTGTAGACGACACGGCGTACTCCGGTCTCTCGCGCCAGGTGCAGCAGAGCGCGCGTTCCCTGGACATTGGCCGCATACATCGCGTCGGGATCGCGGACCCATAAGCGATAATCCGCCGCGACATGAACAATCGCATCGCAGCCGGCGACAGCCGTGCGAAGATTCTCGATCCGCAACAGGTCGCCCGTCACCATCTCTGCATTCAATTGGTTCAGGTGTTCGGTGCGGCTGGTTTTTCGCGTAAGCAGTCGCAGGTCGGCTCCCGCCGCGTGCAGCGCTTCGGCAACGTGACTCCCCACAAAACCAGTTGCCCCGGTGACGAAAATTCGCATAAGTGTGAAATGAACGTAAGGAGCGAAATCAATGAAGCGGCTGTGCTACGGCAGTTCTAAAAACCATGCCGTCATCCTGGACAACGCGACATTCGCATTGCGCCGGCAAACAGCACGTTCCTCGGCTCCGCTATGCTGCGCTCGGAATGACAGATTTAATTATCAGAACACTTCGAAGAACTAACCCAGCGCTTCGGCCTGGATGCCGATATCTTTTTCGCCGGCCGCCTTCTTCTCCCAGTATTTCCTGACCCACGCTTCCCAGCTTTTTCCCGCGGCGGTGTCGCGTCCGGTAAATGCCAGCCCGGCGATTTCCGAGTAGGGGATGGAAACTCTTTCCGTAGTGTCCTTCGGCAGTATCCGTACAATCGACTGATGAAGTTCCGGCGCTGAGCGACGGTCGAAGATGTACCCTTCGATGCGCACGCCGGTCTTCAATGTAATCGTCACGTCGCCGCGGTAATCGAATGCCTGCTCCAGCGCCTCTCGCGTCTCATGCTCCGTAGCCAGAGCCGGAATCCATCCCTGCAGCATTTCGTGTTCTGCGCCGGGCGCAACTTCCATCGCGTCGGGATTGGGCGCAGGCTTCATGTGCGCTTCAATCATGCGTGCGTCTCCTCGAGCTCCGCGGAGCCGGTCTCAATCTGCACCAACGGGTTGAACGCATGCACCGGTTTTACCGGCTGATTCAGCAGGTCCAATGCGCCTCGATCCGGATAGCGATTGAACAGCGTTGCCTTCGCCATGGCAAACAAGCCGCCCAGCGTTCCAAACCCGGCGTTCACCGCAGAGGGTTCATACCCGCAGCTCACCATGCAATTCGCGCATTTTGGATTTCCGGATTCTGTCCCGTAATGCGACCAGTCCGTTGTCTCCAGCAACTCCGCGAAGCTATCCGTATAACCGTCCTGCAATAGATAGCAAGGCTTTTGCCATCCGAATATGTTGTAAGCCGGCGAACCCCAGGGCGTGCACTGATAATCCCGTTGACCCATCAGAAATTCGAGGAACAGCGGAGACATATTGAACTTCCACCGCTTGTCGCGATTGGACAAAATCGCGCGAAACAGCCTGCGGGAACGAGCACGGCCCATAAAATGCTTCTGATCCGGCGCTTTGTCGTACGTGTAGCCGGGAGAGATGACAATGCCCTCCACGCCGAAGGCCATCACTTCGTCGAAGAACGCGCGCACGCTGTTCGGATCAGCCCCGTCAAACAAGGTCGTGTTTGTTGTAACGCGGAATCCGCGCTTCACCGCCTCGCGAATACTCTCCACCGCAATGTCGTATCCGCCTTCGCGGCATACTGAGAAATCGTGGTGCTCGCGCTGCCCATCCAGATGCACGGAAAATGTCAGATACTTGCTCGGCTTGAACAAATCGATCTTGTCTTTCAACAGCAACGCGTTCGTGCAGAGATAGACGTACTTTTTGCGCTCGACCAGTCCAGCAACAATTTCGCCGATCTTCGGGTGCATCAGCGGTTCGCCGCCCGGAATCGACACCATCGGCACGCCGCATTCCTCTACCGCGCGGAAGCATTGCTCCGGAGTCAATTCCTTCTTCAGGACGTGTGCGGGATACTGGATCTTGCCGCACCCGGCGCAGGCCAGGTTGCAGCGAAACAACGGCTCCAGCATCAGAACCAGCGGATAGCGCTTGCAGCCACTCCAGCGCTGGCGCAACACATAGGTTGCCACCGTCCACATTTGTGAGATTGGCACCGCCATGCAGATACTCCTCCGTTCACTACTTTCCAATGTCGTCTGCTGCCAGTTCTTAAAACGCCGATCAGCGCGTGCTGCCAAGCGCCTCCGTCTGCATGGCGCGACGATATGTCGTCAATGCCAGCAGCGGGAAATAATTGCGATACATGTGGTACGACAAATAGAAAACTCGCGGGAATCCGGTTCCAGTGTACTCGTCTTCATGCCAGGAACCGTCGGGACGTTGCTGTTCGAGCAGCCAGCGTATACCTTTCGCCACGGAATCGCTCCGCGTATCGCCGGCAGCAAGCAGCCCGAGAATCGCCCAGGCCGTCTGCGATGCGGTGCTCGCGCCAATCCCCCGCAAAGCGGGTTTGTCGTAGCTCATGCAGCTTTCGCCCCAGCCTCCATCGGCGTTCTGGATCATGCGGATCCACTCCGCCGCCTGCTGGATCTGCGGCTCATGGTTCCAGATGCCAATAGCTTCCAACCCGCGCAGCACCAGAAATGTGCCATAGATGTAATTGACGCCCCAGCGGCCGATCCAGCTTCCGTCCGATTCCTGCTCGCTGTAAATAAATTCGATCGCCCGCTGCACGCGCGGATCGTCTTTGGTGGCGCCGTAACTGGCCAGCATCTCCAGAACACGTCCCGTAATATCGACCGTAGGCGGATCGAGCATCGCGTTGTGATCGGCGAAGGGAATATGCTCAAAAATCATTTTCGTGTTGTCTTTGTCGAAGCTGGCCCAGCCGCCGTTCTTGCACTGCATCGCCCATATCCAGCGGACTGCGCGCTGTGAAACTTCATATTGATACCGCTCGCGCGGATTCTCCACCTTATTGAGCGCCAGCAGCACCTGTGCCGAGTCGTCCACATCCGGGTAAAACTCATTGTTGAATTCGAAATACCATCCGCCCGGATCGACGTTCTTTACCTTGACGGCCCAATCGCCCTTGCGCCGCACTTCCTTCGACAGAATCCAGTCGGCGGCCTTCAGGAGCCGCGGATCGTTCTTCGGAACTCCTGCCTCGCCCAGCGCGAAGACCGCATAGGCCGTATCCCACACTGGGGACTGGCAGGGTTGCATCCGGAAGGTGGGCTCAGTCTGACCGGGAACTCCACGGTCTTCAATGCCGAGCTTTTCAAATTCATCCAGCACCCGGATCACCAGCGGATCGTCCAGTGAATATCCCTGACAACGCAACGCGATCAAGGTATTCAAAATACCCGGATAAATCGCGCCCACGCCATCGGACATTTCGATGCGTTTCAGAATCCATTTCTCCGCCTGCTTCAGCGCGATCGATCGCAGCGGCCGCACATGGATGCGTTCCCACCAATGCGTCATTCGATCCAGGAAAAGGAAGAAATTGCGCCAACTGAAGACTTTCTCTGTCCAGCGCAGATGCAGGTTTGCATTCTCCCGGCCACCGACGAACAATTCCTCGACGCCGTGTTCGGGCGGAATTTTCTTGTACGGCTTTTTGGCATACGCGATCGATAAAGGAACTAAAATGGCGCGCGACCAGGACGATATTTCATAGAGGTTGAAGTAAAACCACTTGGGGAACAGCACAATCTCCGGCGGAATGGCCGGGACCGCGTTGTAATCGTATTGCCCGAAAAAACACAGGTAGAGCTTGGTGTAGGTGTTTACCTCGGTCGCGCCTCCGTGAGCGAGAATCCACTCGCGCGCCTTCACCAGCACGCTATGGTCCGCCGGCCAGCCCATCAGCTTGAATGCAAAGTACGCCTTCACCGTTGCGCTGATATTCGACGGCCCGCCGCGATAGATCGGCCAGCCGCCGTCCTCTTGCTGATGTCGCAGGATTTCCGCCAGCGTTTGCCGCAGCCGCACCGGTGCGCCGATGCCCAGCAACATATGCAGCATGATGTAGTCGGACTCGAGTGTCGTGTCCGCCTCAAGCTCTCCGCACCAGTAGCCTTCGGAGCGTTGACACGAGAAAATGAATTCGCAGGAGGAGTCGATCGCGCTTTCGACGTGGTCCAGACTGGCGTCCAGCCGGCCAAAGCGGACCGCGCCGGATTGTGGGCCTTGCAAAGATGGATTCATCGGCAGATACAATGTTTCATCTATTTCGTTAGATGCCTATACGCCGAAACCTGCACCACGACAGAATCAATCCAGGTAACCGTCGGGCGGGTCCGCTGCAGGTTGACGCGCTTCCAACCGCTTGGAATCGAGAAGATTACCGAACCGCAGGCTGCTGTCCTGCGACAGACTCTGGGGCTGACGTGATGGCCCGCACAATCTCCGGCGGAAGGCCGAAGCGTACATTCTCCGGCATCACCTCTACCTCTTCGACGGAGCCAAATCCGTTCCGCTGCAAATAATTGATGACATCCTGGACCAGGATCTCCGGCGCCGACGCGCCTGCAGTCACTGCGACAGTCTTTGCATCTTCCAGCCATTCCGGACGGATTTTTTCCGAATCGTCGATCAGATAGGCGATGGTGTCCAGATTTTGCGATACCTCGACCAACCGGTTGGAATTGGAACTGTTGTTCGACCCGACGACCAGTACCAGGTCCGCCCGGTGCGCGACGTTTTTCACTGCAACCTGGCGATTCTCCGTGGCATAGCAGATATCCTGCGAATGCGGTCCAACGATGTTGGGATATTTTGCCTTCAGCGCATGGATGATATCGCGCGCTTCATCGAGGCTCAATGTCGTCTGCGTCAGATACGCTACGCGCTCCGGATTCGGCACCTCCAGCGCCTCAACCTCTTCCACCGTCGACACCACCTGTGTCTCCTCCGGCGCTTCGCCCAGTGTTCCTTCAATCTCGTCATGATCGCGGTGACCGATTAGCACCAGCGAATAGCCCTGGCGGGCAAATTTCACCGCTTCCACATGCACCTTGGTCACCAGCGGACAGGTCGCATCGATGACCTTCAGCTTGCGTTGCTTGCTGATTTCCCGCACCGCCGGCGACACGCCATGCGCGCTATAGATCACGCGAGCACCTTCCGGAACTTCGTCAATGTCATGAACAAAAATTGCGCCTTTTTCAGCTAAATCATTGACAACGAAGCGATTATGGACAATCTCGCGGCGGACGTAGATCGGCGCTCCGAAGGTTTCCAAAGCAATCCGCACCACATCAATGGCGCGCACCACACCGGCGCAGAACCCGCGCGGTTTCAGCAGCAGAATACGGCGGTCATCCTCGTGGGAGGGAGCAATAGGCGATTGATTCTGGGCCATGACGGTCACCCGTACAGTATACCGTCCTGAAACGGTACGGACCGAATTAAAACATCGGCATTTTGCACCGATATTGCAGCATTTTTCAGACAACGATTTCCGCGATCTTTCAAGAATGTCAATGACGAACTTGTTGCAGGCATTCGCACAGAACAGGCAGACGGCCTTCTTCCGAAAAGAAGGCGGGCCGTCTGCCCAGAACGATCAATCGCGGCCATGGTTGTCCTTGGGATCGCCGCCAGGGAGGATATCGCCGTAAATGATGCCACGGCCATTCATGCCCAGATAGACACGCCCATATACGCGCGGATCTGCCTGGATGAGAGTGGGGCCTCCATATTGGTGCGCATCGTCGTTGATCCGGACCCAGGAGCCGCCAGTGTCATCCGAGCGATAGATGGCCATCGCGCCCTGCGGCGACGCTTCCCCGTAGAGAAACACCGCTTGTTGACGGGTCAAGGGCGAGGCAGCTCCAACGGCGACCGAGTTGGCATAGGCGATATTCGCGAGCTTCGTCCAGCTGGAGCCGCCGTCGGTGGAATGGTAAAGACCATTGCTGCCGAGCGGCAGCCAGATGTCCCCGGATTTCGCCCAATTCACATCCACCACGCCGCATCCGGAGCCATAGCAGTTTGCACTGGCGGGCAGCGGCGTCGTGTTCACCGGAGCGAAGACTCCGATGCCATGCACCGTGTCCACCGTGCCGCTGTAGAAGCTGCCTCCCGAACTGCTGCTGGAGAACGCGTAGAACAACTGCGGTTTCACTTTGTCCGCGTAGACGGGCGTCGTGGCTGACAGTCCCGTCGTTTCAATCCAGGTGGCGCCATTGTCGGTGGAGAATTGCGCCACGCCAGAGTACGGCGGTGTCCACATGACGGTGGTCCCGATGGCATCCACAGAGACAGTGCCGCCGTTCCCGGAGTTCGCTCCCTGCGCGCAGGCCGGAAACGGACTCCAACTGGCGCCGCCATTGGTCGAGTAGGCGCCATAATTGCAAGGGTTGGTGGAAGACGTTGCCGGCGACTGCGCGCGCACGATGAAGCTGGGATTCTGCCCGGCCCAGTCGAGACTGCCGACACTGGTAGCCACCGGATTGGTATACATTCCAGCCTGCGGCGAGACGGTGAAATCCGTATGCACGAATCCGCCGATATCGCCGACTCCGCTCAGCAAGTGAGCGCCCGCCGTGGGGCTGATGAGGGCCAGAACGGCTGTCTCCTCAATTCCCTTTGCTTCGACTGACCATGTGGGCGAAGTCCCTCCATCGGCCGCGGAGACGTTGTATGTGCCGTAGATGGTCGCTCCTGTCCCATACATCAGGTGTTCCGGATTGGTGGGGTCTATCAGAAGTCCGGACATCCACCACCCAAACTTGGCCGATGGATAAGGAGAATTGGGATAGTTGGTGTTGCCGAAGGTCAGGTACGGGGAAATGGGTGTGTACACGCTGGGATTGAAATAGTAGTTCCCGTAAGGCGGCCCATCGTCGCCGCTGCTCGATGTAACCAGACCGAGATTGACCCACGTGTCTCCGCCATCGTGCGTTACGTATGCGGTGTCCACCGGATACCAGCGGTCCATGGTGCTGACGGCCACCGTCCCCGGACGGCTTGGGTCTTGCGAAATGCCGACGAATCCACCCAGCGGTCCGGACTGGAAGGGAGAATCAATCGGCGGCGTGATATTGGTCCAAGTTTTGGTGGAGGGATCGTATTTTTCGACGATGCCGTAGTCGATGACATTCGGTCCCGGCAGGTCGTCGAATGTGACATAAAGATCGCCGTCGCGGTCGATCAGCGCACGCTCCGGCGCCGGCGGATAGGTTCCGCTGGGAACGTTATAGGAAGCGGGCCATGCAATAGGCTGCCCCGGCACGGCCGTCCACGTCGCGCCGTCATTGGTGCTGATGTACACCGTTGCCGTCGTGTAAGCGCCGACATAAATTGTGCCCGCATTCTTCGGGTCGAAGACTACCCATTGCACGCCATATGTGTCGGTCGAGGACTGCAACGGAAAACTGGCCACCCGCTTCCACGTCTGGGCATGGTCTTCGCTCACCCAGAGACCGTTGAACCGGGTCCCCATAAATAGTTCATTGGGCTTGAATGGATTCACCGCGAGGCGCTCGCCCGCCGCTCGTCCGTTGTCGTTCGAGGCCATCTGGAAAGGCACGGGATAGGTCTCGAAAGTAGCGCCTTGATCGGTCGAAACTAAAAATGCGCAGCAATTGGCGTACGCGTACATGCCTGCCGCAATATAAAGGCGGTTGGGATCGTTCGGGTCGAGCGCCACGCTCTCCGGACCGTTCAGGTTGTAGTCTTGCGGCGAATGGAAATCGAGCAGGGGAAGCCAGCGTTGGTCCTGCGCCTCCCATCGGTAGACGCCTCCAATGTCAGTACGGGCATAAATCAGGCCGGGATCGGTCGGGTGCGCGATCAGACCCGGCACATAGCCGCCCGCAACGATGGTGACTGGTTGAAATACGTAATGCTCGGAATCATGCTGTGCAAAGAGCGTAGCCGTCGTCTGGAAAAACAAGAACGCGACAACGGCCGTAGCGGCATACAATCCCAGCCGCTGAAAACGCGCGGTGAAAAAGCATGCCCGTGGAAATGAAGGGAATAGAAATCGTGCGCTTTTGGATTGGTGAAAAGGCATGGGAGCCTGCCTCCTGAGGGTGGAAGTTGGTGGGCCTTCGCGTGCCACCGTTCACGGCGGACGCAAAGGGCTTTACCGAAGCGCCAACATGCTACCTCCAACCTGCGGAATTTGTCCAACTAAAACGCTTTATATTTGCAAGTCCTTTATCGCCATGTTGAAAATGCCATCCCGACCGGAGCGGAGATGTCTGCACTGAGCGATGCCTGCGGGATACGATCGATTCAAGCAAAACCGGGGAAAATGTATCCCGAAGCCACATCGCTCCACTCGACGCGACCAACAGGGAGCGGCGACCTTGAATAAGACGAGAGAGGATATAGTATCCCTGGGTTTGCTCTAGACTCAGAGCAGAAAAGGCCCGATCCCTATGAAACTGCGAAAGTTCATTCTGCCGGCTATCTCTCTTGCCGTAATTGTTGCGGCCGCGGCACGAATTGCTTCCGCGCAACTCTCAGAGACAGACAAGCAGCTCTCAAAATCGATTTTGAGACAGTTGATTGAGATCGACACGACCAACTCCTCCACGCCGGCTGCCGAAGCGATGGAGAAGCGCTTCCTCGATGCCGGCTTTTCGCCCAGCGATATTCATCTGATCGGCCCGAATGAGCAAAACCAAAACCTGGTCGTGCGATACCGCGGAACAGGCCGCTACAAACCGATTCTTCTGATCGGCCACCTTGACGTCGTTCAGGCGCTCCGAAAAGACTGGAGCACGGATCCGTTCCAATTCGTAGAAAAGGATGGATACGTTTATGGCCGCGGCACGCAGGACATGAAGGACGGCGACGCCATCATGGTCACCAACCTGATTCGCCTGAAGAAGCAAGATTACAAACCGGACAGAGACATCATTCTGGCGCTGACTACGGATGAGGAGGGCGGAGATTTCAATGGCGTAAGCTGGCTGTTGAAAAATCACCGCGACCTGATCGATGCCGCGTTCGTGCTGAATCCGGACGGAGGAGGCGTGACCACACAGAATGGAAAGGCGATTCTCGTCGAAGTGGACGCCAGCGAGAAAATGTATTCCGATTACACGGTGACCGCGACCAACCGCGGCGGCCACAGTTCCCTGCCCAGACCGGATAATGCAATTTATGAATTGGCGAACGCGCTGGTGCGGCTGCAGCACTATCAATTCCCGGTCCAACTCGACGCGGTAACGCGAGCCTACTTCCAAAAGCAAAGCACCGTTTTGCACGGCCAGCAGGCGGAGGACGTGAAAGCGATTCTGCGGACGCCGCCCAATCCGGCGTCGGTTGCCCGCGTTTCTCAGGATCCGTTTAGCAATGCCACCCTGCGCACTACCTGTGTCGCTACCGTAGTACGCGCCGGAGGAGCGAATAATGCTCTTCCGCAACGCGCCGTTGCCAACGTGAATTGCCGCATCCTGCCGGGGCGCACACGGGAGCAGATTCGCCAGAAGCTGATTGAGGTGCTGGCCGATCCGAAAATCAGCGTTCAGATGGTCGGGGGATCCCTCAACGGACAGGCGAACGCAGAAGCCGAGCCGCCCGCCCCGCTGAACCCTCAACTGATGGGCGCGATCGATAAAATTGCCGCGCAGATGTGGCCTGGCGCGCCGGTCGTGCCCGCCATGTCGACCGGAGCGACCGATGGAAAATATACGAATGCTGCCGGAATGCCGACTTACGGCGTCTCCGGAGTTGCGATCGAAGTGGGCGGCGATCGAGAGCACGGCAAGGATGAACGCGTGCGAATGAGCTCGTATTACGATGGTGTCGTCTTCTACTATCGCCTGCTGAAGGCGCTTACTTCGTAACCGCAGGTTTCGCACCGGCGAAGTTTGCTGCGTCGTTGCCCCGTAACTTTCTCTGGAGACTTTTTGCCGTGATTCGGATCATCCGCCTTCTCTCATTCGCTTGCCTTGTTTCGTGGATGTATTGTGCTGTCGGTGTCGCGCAACCTGCCGCGCGTGGGTTCACCCTGCAGCAAGTCATGAGCGCTCCTTTCAATTCCGATCTGATTGCCGCGCCGATGGGCGGCGGCTTTGCGTGGCTGTCGAATGTCGAAGGCAGACGCAATATCTGGGTCGCCGTGCCCTCTTCAAGCGGCGGCTATGCTGCGCGGCAGATCACACCGTATACGGAAGACGACGGCCAGGAGATTAGCGGTTTGCAATGGTCGCCGGATGCGAAATCCATCGTGTATACGCGCGGAGGCAGCACCGACGATCCGGATAAAATGTCTCCCAATCCCGCGCTTTTTCCGCAAGGCGCGGAGCAGGATGTGTGGCTGATATCGCTCGACGGAGGCGCGCCGCGCAAGCTTGGCGCCGGCCACTCACCGGCCTGCTCCACGCAAAACAACTCCGTGGCGTGGATTCTGAAGGGACAGATATGGTTTGAAAAGCTCGACGACCCCAATGCGAAACCGACGCATCTGCTGCACACGCTCGGCAAGAGCGGTTCCCTGCGCTGGTCGCCGGAGGGCAACCAACTCGCATTCGTCAGCAATCGCAGAAGCCACAGCTTCATCGGCGTTTATTCGTTCTCCTCAAACACGCTCGAATACCTGGACCCGGGCACAGATCATGATCGATATCCGATGTGGTCGCCGGACGGCCGCGAAATCGCCTTCGTCCGCATTCCTTATTCCAAGGAGGAACACTTCGATCGCGTCGAGCGCACCGGTCAGCCGTGGTCGATCATCGTTGCGGACGTCGCCACCGGCAAAGGCCGCGCGATCTGGACAGCCAATCCAGGCCCCGGCAGCGTCTTTCGCAGAGTCGACGCAGAACACCAGGTCTTCTGGGGCGCGGGAGATCATCTTGTTTTCCCCTGGGAAGGCGACGGCTGGACGCATCTCTACAGCGTTTCCGCGCAAGGCGGAGCGGCTACGCTACTGACGCCCGGCGACTTTGAAGTGAAAGATGTTGCGATCAGCGCCGATCGCACAACCATCGTCTACTCGTCCAACCAGAATGACATTGATCGTCGCCATGTCTGGAAACTCGCGGTTTCCGGCGGCAGCCCAGTCGAGTTGACTCCGGGTACCGGCATCGAAACCGCGCCTGTGATGGCGAGCGACAACCGTACCGTCGCCGTGCTGCGCTCGGACGCGCGCATTCCCATTCGCCCTGCCGTGATTACGAATTCCGGCGCGATGCGCGACCTGGCTCCCAAAACAATTCCCGCGAGTTTCCCGGCCGCACAGATGGTCATTCCGCAACAGGTCATCTTCAACGCGACGGACGGAATGCGAATCCATGGGCAGTTGTTTCTGCCTGCGGGGGCTACCGGTTGCGTGCGTCATCCCGCCGTCGTGTTTGTGCATGGAGGTTCGCAGCGGCAGATGTTGCTGGGCTGGCATCCCATGGGCTATTACTCAAATTCTTATGCGATGAATCAGTATCTCGCCAATCATGGCTATGTCGTACTGTCCATCAATTACCGCAGCGGCATCAGCTATGGACTCGATTTTCGCGAGGCGCTCGACTACGGTCCCATGGGAGCCAGTGAATTCCACGACGTAGCCGGCGGCGCTCTTTATCTGCGCAGCCGCTGCGATGTCGAGCCAAAACACATCGGCATCTGGGGCGGAAGCTGGGGTGGTTTCCTCACCGCTCTCGCCCTCGCGCGCGCCTCTGATTTGTTTCAGGCAGGCGTCGATATGTCGGGCGTGCATGACTGGAACGTGGACAATCCGAGGAATTTCGCCATCTCCGACACTGCCGCCGATCCCAATGCGCGGTGGAGGCTGGCATGGGAATCTTCGCCGCTGGCCGACGTGAAGCTGTGGCGTTCGCCGGTTTTGCTGATCCAAGGCGACGACGATCGCGATGTTCCCTTCCTGCAGACTGTGCAATTGGCGGCTGCGCTGCGCCGGCAGAAAGTCCCGTTGAAAGAACTCATCTTTCCCGATGAAGCGCACGACTTTCTACTGCATCGCGATTGGCTTGCGGCTTATGAGGCGAGCGCTGCATTCTTCGACCAATATCTGAAGTCTGCATCCGCAAAAACATCGCCCGCACCATAGATCAAGAAAATCAAGGAGCAGGGATGCATCGGAAAATTGCCTGTTTTCTACTGGGCCTTGCGCTGCCCGTCAGTTCGCTCATCGCGCAGAATGCACCGTCGTCCGCGCCAACGGCGCTTCCTACATTTACCCGCTCCTTCACCGCTGGAGGCAAACAGTACTCGGTTGTAGTAGCCGGCCGCGACCCCGCCGTTGGCGGCACGACAATAATTCCTACGCTACTGGTGCCGGTGTCGCTGGCTTTCGACGGATATCGAGACGCATCCGGCGAGCGGTTAGTGCTCAACCCAACCGCGGATGTGTCGAAGGTCGCGCAATCGCCGATCTTTCAAAAATACAATTTCGCAACCGGGACGACGCAATACGGCGACGCCGTACAGCGCGCGGAGTTTTACAAAGAGGCAAGCGCAAAGAACGGCAAAGCCGCATGGCACACGCTGCTGGGTCAGCCACGCATCGCGCCCGCGATCCAGATTCAGATTCCAGCGGCCGACGGATACCTGCTCACCTCAAAGCGGACCGGGCATTCTCTTGCCATTGTCGATCTTGAGTTCGTGCAGAAGGAGTTGTTTCAACAGCTAGCCCAAGCAAATCTTCGGACGGATACGCTCGTCATCGCGGTTACGAAGAACACGATGTTTTATCCGCTGAACGATGCGACCGTATGCTGTTCCTGGGGCGCCCACGGTGTCCATCTCAATCCATCCGGTCCGTCGTTAAGTCCCGCACAGCCATTCATTCTCGGAACCTATCTGGATTCGGGCGTCGTGCCACGCTACTCCGGCATTCAAACACTGTCTGAGCAGCTCGTGGAATGGATGAACGATCCGCTGCATGGAACAGATACGAATCGTTTCCCGGCGTGGAGAAACCCACCGCCAAACAACTCCTGCGGCGGCAGAGGCGAAGGAAGCGCGTATCGTTTCGCCGAGCCGACAGACAGCGCATCGATGTCGAACGCTACACAAGTAACAATGCATGGAACTGTTTATCATCTGGCGAATGTAGCGCTGCTGCCCTGGTTCACCAAAGCCGCGATCCGGGGACGTTCCGGCACGCGTATAGTTTTCCAGACACGCATGTCCTCACAATGACGGCCATGCCATGTTCCAGCAATCGCCACGCCCAGTCCGCTCCGACCGCTTCCCCGCTTGCGCAGACGCATCCACCAAACGGCCATCAGCTAATCGGGTATTGGGATGGTCATTCTTCCGCCAAAATGTTGCCGCTGCGCGATGTTTCGCCACAATGGGATGTTGTCATCGTCGCCTTCGCGCCACCCGCCAAGGGATCCACCAGCCGTTTATTCTTCGTGCCGCCGATCGGCCAAACGCCGGAGCAGTTCAAGTCTGACATCGCTTACCTGCAGAGCAAGGGCAAGAAGGTGCTGATCTCACTCGGCGGCGGTGGAGAGGTGGTGGTTCTGAATTCACCAGAGGACTTCCGGAATTTTGTCAGCTCCGTTTCCGCCATCGTGCAGGAATATGGGTTTGACGGCGTGGATCTCGACCTGGAAACGCCTTCTCTGATCTTGCAGCCCGGAGACACGGATTTTCGCCATCCGACCACACCGTCGATCGTCAACTTGATTGCTGCGATGCAACAACTACATCGCCGCTTCGGTCCAAAGTTCATGATTGCCGAAGTTCCGGAAGGTCCGCAGGTACCGGCGGGCATGGAAACCTACGGAGGACAGTTTGGCTCATTTTTACCGGTGATTTATGGAACCCGGGATATCCTTTCGTTTGTGGACGTGCAGAACTACAACACCCCGCCGCTTGCCGGCCTGGACGGAAACTACTACATGCCGGAAACTTCCGATTACTACGTCGCGATGGCAGAGATGATGGTGCGCGGCTTCCCGGTCGCCCGCAATCCGGCGGAATTTTTCCCGCCGCTGACGCCGGAAAAAGTCGCCATCGGATTCATGGCCGGCCCTCCGGAGCTGCCGACCATTGAAAACGCGCTCCGCTACGTCATTCAGGGAAAGCCATACGCCGGCGGAGAATATAAACTTCAGAAAACCGCCGGCTATCCCGCGTTCAATGGAGCGATGTTCTGGAACATAGAATCCGACTGGTGGGACAACTATCAGATGTCGAACACCATCGGTCCGCTGCTGCACGGCCTTCCGTCAATAGCGGGGTCCATCGCCCAGAAGAGGTAACGGTTAACCAAGAGTCAAGGTTGACGCGCCGTCCTGATATTCTGCATCCATTCGGAGAAACGCCAGACCTTCCAGGAAAGCCCTTCAAATCACTCGCCTTCATTAATTTTCAATGAATTAACGCAGATTGGCCAATTTACATTAACTATAGTTTAATAAGCATTGAAGCTGACCTGAGTGACTGATCCTCCAGATCTGCCGCTACCGGAGAATTCCATGCAATCCTGCTGTCTATCGCTAGTCGTCTGCCTGCTTCTCCACGCTGGGCAGATCCCTGCCGATCCGACACAGAAGGCTGCCCTGAATCTGGTAGCTTGGAAGACCGCGAGCGCACCGGAGGAAAGTTGCGTGTTGCCGGAATTCCCGCTGGAAGCGGAAGCGTGGAGATTCTCGGAAGAAAATCTCCAGGGCCAGGGTGGGAAGGACCAGGGTGGGAGCGGAACAGCGTCCAAGGCAAACGAAGTGGAGCCTTCCGAAGAGAGCGAGTTTACCTTTTTTCGCCACCCGGACCATACCCGTTACTGGATCAGTGGCCAGGAAAACACGATCTACCAAATGCATGGAAATTTCCACTCCCCTTACCAGGGGACCAATAGTTTCACGGCGCCATTTCAGTACAAAGCGTCCGTCGTCGGCACCCTGATGCTGGGCTATCAACTCAATACCAATCCGCGCTATGAAACGGAAGTTTTCTACGACGAAGAGAGCGCAGGGGGACGCGGACTGAGCCAGGCGTTTGGGCTGGCTGGATTCACAAACCTCGATGTTGTGCGCAACCCGAATCTCGGCCTGGTACCCTACCTGGCGCGCGCGGAAATTCATCAAACCATCGGCTTCACCAGTGAAACAACTCCGCAGGAACGCGGGCCATTCTCACTGGCGACAAGCGTGCCAGTGCGGCGGATCGAATTTCGTGCAGGCAAACTTGGGCTGCCCGACATTCTCGACCAGAACGCCGTTCTAAGCGACAGCCATCAGCAGTTCATGGACTGGACCGTCGATAACAACGGCGCGTGGGACTACGCGGCAGACACCCGCGGCTACACCTATGGAGCGGATTTCGAATATCAGGACCGCAACTGGGGCGCGCGCTATGTGCTGGCACTCATGCCGACTGTAGCAAACGGAATTACCCTGGATTGGGCTTTGCGGCGAGCGCGCGCGCAAAACGGAGAGCTGGAAATTCGCAAGGGATTTCTTCCCGGCCGCGACGGCAGCATCCGTTTCCTGGCGTACGGCAACAATGCGCACATGGGCGATTATCGCGAGGCGGTGATTCATTATCTGGAAGGCATCACGCGGCGGCCGGAGATTACCTCCGTCGAGCAGTTCGGTGTGTTGAAATACGGTTTCGGCATCAACTTGGAACAAAACATCACTGGCAATCTACGCATTGCGGGGCGCTTTGGTTGGAATGAAGGCCAGCACGAGTCTTTCGCCTATACCGAAGACGATCAGACCTTTCTGTTCGGGGCAGATTACGCGGGATCGGCGTGGCATCGCAAGCAGGATAAGGTCGGCATCGCGTTCAACACCAACGCGATTAAGAAGGACCACCAGAACTATTTAAAATACGGCGGCCTGGGTTTCCTGCTGGGAGATGGCCGGCTGAACTATGCCAGAGAAGACATCCTCGAGGCGTATTACAACGTGCACGCCTGGCGCGGGCTTTATTACGCCATCGGAAATACTTTCATCGCCCACCCCGGCTACAACCAGGACCGCGGGCCTGTCGACGTCCAAACCGTCCGCATGCACCTGGAGTTTTAGAGGCCGAAGTTCTTCGGGGTGCGCGGCAAACAGCAGGTTCCTCGACTTCGCTGCGCTCCGCTCGGAATGACATTCTTATGATTCGGGCAGCCGACATCCAAGCCGGCTTGAGCAAGCCGAGAAAGGACGGATGCGCTTTTTCGTTACTTCGATTTTGCGTCCTTGGGCGCTTCCGGCAAGGTGTAGATCACTTCCCCCGGGCGGGTATAGTGCATCTGATGGCGCGCCTCATATTCAATGGTGTCGCGATCGCTTTTTAGACGCTGATCGTGCAGCGCCATGCGCTGGTTTTCCTTTTGCATCGTCAATATCTGTTGGTGCAGTTGCTCCGCCTGGTGCTGCTTATGCTGATAGGCGACGAGGCCATCGTGCCCGAAGATCGCGTACAAACCGAGCGATACAGAAAGCGCAAACAGTACCACCGTCGCGGCTTTGCGGCGCATGCCGACGATGCGCGCAGAAATCCGCTGCATCCGGGTGCCCTGCGGCTCTTCCGCCGCATTCCCTTGCGAATGGCCGGGGATCAACTCCCGCTGCAAATTGTTTTTTGAATCTGAATTCATCTCCGCCCACCCGCAACCGAATTCCCGTTGTTCAAGCCACCGGCCTCCGTCATCGTTGTTCCATCACCCACTGCTTGGCGGCTTCCGTCAGCTTCGCCGAATCCTCTTTCGTCCGCGCTTCCGTGTACACGCACACCACCAGCTCCGTTCCAGAAAGCCGATAGCAAACCCAGGAGCCATCTTCAAAGATCAGCTTCAGCCCGCCTGTGCGCACCACGCTCGCGACCTTGCGGCCTGCCAGTTCCTTCGGATCAACCTTCAACCTTTCAGTGAATTTGTCTTTGGCCTCCGCCGTCAAGTGAAAGTTTTCGCGAACCGGAAAATAGGAACCCACTTCGCCAAAAAGGGCCTCTAACTGCGTCGCCATATTTTCCTCGTCTGATCTGAAAAATAGGGGTACGGGATGTTGGATGGATCGAAAAAAGCTGCCGTCGAATTTGCAGCGCGGCGCGCCACATCGCGATCGCGGATAATGGTTTCCATGACGGAAGCGCGGCTGGTTCTAACCACTGTGGACAATCGCAAGCTAGCGGACGAGCTTGCTCATCGACTTGTCGAACTGAAGCTGGCTGCCTGCGTCAACATCGTCGACCGGGTTCATTCGGTCTATCGCTGGAAAGGCCAGGTGGAAACCGCCGACGAGATCCTGTTAATCGTCAAAACCTCTGCCGAACGCGTCCCAGCATTGAAGGAGAAAATCCTCCAGCTTCACACCTACGAATTGCCGGAACTTATTGTTTTAGAAGTAATAGACGGCACGGATGCCTACCTGTCGTGGGTCCTCGCTTCCAGCCGCAGCGAATAGCCGGAGCCCCCGGTCAGCAAAACTGTTGCCAAACTCGCTCCCTTATCCAAAGGTTTTTCCGCACAATTTAATTCCAAAACGGAACAATCTTGCTATGATGGCTGCACTTTAGCCTTTTAATTCCCCCGTTTTCCAGGTGATTGCGATGGAAATCCTTTATGTGACCACGATGGCTGCCATTTTTGTCCTGTGCCTCGCGTTGCTCTTTACGGCGCGCCGCATCCTGCGGTCCTCTCCTCTGTCCAGCGGCGAACTTGCACTCTCCGGCATCTATGAAACCCAAATGCCGGTAGATACTGTGGAAGAGCCGGTGGAAACCAACGAACCCGCAACGTTCAAACAATCCGTCCGCGACCGGCTGGATTCGGTCGTATCGCGCGCAACCACGCAAGAGCATGTGGAAAGCGAACCGGTCATGGCGAGCTGGGTGGCTTCGTCGCTGAAGACTACGGTCCGCATGTCCGAGCCTGTTGTCGATGTCGTCGATGAAGAGCAGGATGAACTGGACAAGTTGAACTCGTTTGTGTCGGAACGAATCCCGCTTGGAAAGATTCACGCAAATGCGATCGAACCTGAACCGCTCGCTACGGAAAGCCACATGGCCGATGCTCTAGCGGAGCAATCAATTCATGCGTTTGTGGATTCGACGGTAACAGACTCGTCGGAAAAAATCGTGGAAGAAACTCCGGGAAAGAAAAAGCGCTCCCGCAAGCCATTGCCGGCGGGATACGGCTACGCATTGGAGTGTTTGCTGCTGGGAATTTCCGTTCTGGTTCTGGTCACAACCCAGCGCAGCAGCATGCGGAACCGCTCGTCGCATTCTTCTCAACATCGCGTCGCGTAAACCCGGCGCACCTGAAAGATGGCGCGGAGTTGTGTCCGAAAATCTCCGCTTGCGAGTGAATTGCTCCTGTCCGCTGCTTTACTCTATTGCTGGGAGCAATCATGGCAACGGGCACGCAAGCGGCAGTTCGGGAAATCAGCATCGCGCACAGTCCGGATTCGGACGATGCATTCATGTTTTACGCATTGGCCAAGGACAAGGTCTCGGTCCCTGGCTATCGCTTCACGCACACGTTGACGGATATCGAAACTCTGAATCAGAAGGCGATGCGGGAAGCCTTCTACGACGTAACCGCCATCTCGTTCCATGCCTATCCATACGTACAGGAGAACTACGCCCTGATGCCGTGCGGCGGCAGCGTTGGCGAAGGCTACGGTCCGATGATCGTCTCCAGGCGCGCGTATTCTCTCGACGAAGCGCGCCGCCTACGCATCGCAATTCCCGGCCCGCTGACCACCGCCAATCTGGTTTTGCAGATGGCGCTGCCCGGCGTCGCGACGGAGTTTGTTCCCTTCGATCAGATCATTCCTCAGGTGCTTGCCGGAAAATTCGACGCCGGACTGATCATCCATGAAGGGCAACTGACCTATGCACGCGACGGCCTGACCTGCGTGCTCGATTTAGGTACGTGGTGGCGCGAACAGACAGGCCTGCCGTTGCCTTTGGGCGGAAACGCAATTCGCCGCAGCCTGGGCGCGCCGGTGCATCGCATGATGAACCAGGCGCTGCGCGACAGCATCGGATATGCGCTCGATCATCGTGAAGAGGCGCTCGCCCATGCCATGCAGTACGCGCGCGATCTGGACGCGCCTTCCGCCAATCGCTTCGTCGGCATGTACGTCAACGAGCGCACGCTGAATTACGGCGAAGACGGTAAAGAAGCCATCCGCCTCCTTCTGAACATGGGACATGAACGCGGCATCATTCCTCATCCGGTCCGCGTGGATTTTGCCGAGTAAGAACCTCCATCAATAAGGACTTGCGCGTTGCGCGGAATTTGGCACTTTCCTGGTGGCACGTAGGTCAATAAGTTCTCGTGCAACATAAGCGCTGCCCGTGCAGGGTCTTCCGTTACAAAACTCTTACATTCGCCGCCGACACACCCTGCTAGCCTTGATTTAGCAGCCCAGAAGCTAATTCTCCCCTGAGGTAATTTTTGTGACCCCCATATCCAGCGAAGCAATCGAGACGGACGCTGTCGCGACTGCAACGATCGACACTCAAATGAAAGCAGCCGCGGAATCGCCCTTGATCGCGACGACTATGGCCGTTCCAGTGCCCGCTGCCCTGCCCCGCCCCATCTCGTCGGCTCCCGTTCATCCAAAATCATCGCTTCCGGTGCTCGGACGCGCCACGCAGGACCATGGCATTACCTGGACGACGGCCATCTTTCTGGCCATCTTTCACGTCGGAGCCATTGCAGCCTTTTCTTTTTTAGCTGGAGCGCGCTGGCCGTCTTCGCCGTCACGTACTTTCTGGCAATTAATGTCGGCATCGGCATGTGCTATCACCGCCTGCTGACGCATCGCGGCTACAAAGTTCCCAAATGGCTGGAATACACTCTTGCCGATTTTCGCGACCACTGCGCTCGAAGGCGGCCCCATGTTCTGGGTGGCCACGCACCGCGTACATCACCAGCATAGCGATCACGTCGGCGACCCGCACACGCCAACCGAAGGCACGTGGTGGGCGCACGCCGGCTGGATTTTGAAAGGCAAGGCGCTGCACACGGAAACCGCCATGCTGGCCCGCTACGCTCCGGATCTCGCCAAAGATCGCTTTTATGTTCTGTTAAGCAAATACCACTGGGTTCCTTTGACTGTGGAAGGTTTGCTGCTGCTCGCGATTGGCGGATGGAAATGGGTGCTATGGGGCGTATTCCTTCGCGTCACCGTCGGCCTGCATGCAACCTGGCTGGTCAATTCAGCGACGCACAAATGGGGTTCGCGCCGCTTTCAGACCCGCGACGACTCCCGCAACAGTTGGTGGGTCGCGCTGCTCACAGGCGGCGAGGGATGGCACAACAACCATCACGCGCATCCGGTTTCCGCGCGGCACGGGCTTGCCTGGTATGAATTCGATGTCAATTACTACGGCATCTGGCTGTTGAAAAAACTTGGGGCTCGCTCGACACGTGAAGGTCGCGCAGTTCGATCCCAACGATCCTCGACCGGCTGGCGCGCGCGTCGGCTAAGCCGCGAAGGTCCCTCTCCTGCCCTTGAGCCTGACGGCTATACTGCCGTCAGGCTTTTTTATTGCTCTGCGAGCTTTGCGACATCGACTGCTATGCAAATCACTCGCCGCCGCGGAACGATCGCCTTCTTCATCACGCTGGGCGCCTGCCTGGTGGCGCTGGCCATTGCGCTGAACGTCGGCTGGGTCATTCTTAACTGGCACGAAATCGTTCCGCTTGTTCTTGGCATCTTCTTCTTCGGAATTCTGATTGCCGGCGTGGTCCTGAACACAATCTTTCTGGTGCGCGAAATCCGCCGCAACGAACGGCATGACAGCTTCCTGAACGCCGTCACGCATGAACTGAAAACGCCCATCGCCTCCATTCGGCTGTATCTGGAAACGCTGCAGCGCCGCGACCTCAGCGAGGAAAAACGCCAGGAATTTTACGGCATCATGATCGACGACAGCGAGCGTCTGCTGGCCACTGTCGAGCAGGTGCTGAAGGCCGGCGAAGTCGGGCAGCGCGGCGCCGACGATATCAGCGTTCGCGTGGACATTCGAAACCATGGTGAAGGAGTGCATCGCGACCGTCGCATTGCGCAACCATCTTCCGCCGGAAGCGCTTGTTCTTTCCGTCGAAACCGGCAAGCTATCTACGGTTGTCCTCGGCAATCCGGAAGACCTGCGCGACCGCGATGATGAACGTACTCGACAACGCGGTGAAATATTCGCCGAAGGATCCGCAAATTCGCGTCCATCTCAGCGTGGAACACGATGCCTGGGTCGTGATTCGCGTGACCGACAATGGAATCGGAATTTCCAGCGTCCATCTCAAGCGCATCTTCAAACGGTTCTACCGCGCTCCCAGCATGGCAATTCTCCGCACCAAGGGCACAGGACTGGGACTTTTTCTCGTTCGCACCATCGCGCGGCAGCACGGCGGCGACGCCGTTGCCAGCAGTGAGGGCGAAGGCCGCGGCGCAACCATCACTTTGCAACTGCCGCGCATGCTCCACCCATAAGGAAATTGAGATTCTCGCAATGAACGGATCCGCCAACCCCAGCACGGACATTGACGCCAATAAGCCTGCCAGTCGCATCCTCATTGTCGAGGATGAAGCTCATCTGGCCCAGGGGCTGCTATTCAATCTGAAAGCCGAAGGCCATGACGCCGCAGTCGCAGCCGATGGTGAGTCCGCGCTGGATTTGCTGCTCGCAAAGCGTGAGACTTTCGATGCCGTCGTTCTCGATGTGATGCTCCCCGGCATCGACGGATTCGCGGTCGCCCGCGCCATGCGCGAAGCGCAAAACTATACACCTGTCCTTGATGTTGACCGCCCGCGGACGCCCGGAGGATATGCTCGAAGGTTTTGCCGCCGGGACGGACGACTATCTGACAAAACCGTTTGAGCTATCCATCCTGCTGGCGCGCCTGAAAGGTCTGCTGCGTCGCACCCAATGGCTTCGTCCAGCGCCTGCGGAGCCGCAACCGGCTTCGCCGGATGTATATACCTTTTCCGGCAAGACCATCGACTTTTCCCTGCTGGAGCTGCGCACCACCGACAAGCACATTCGCCTGACATTGATGGAAACGGAATTGCTGCGTCACCTGGTGCGCAATTCCGGCCGCGCAGTTTCCCGCAGCGAAATTCTTGAACACGTCTGGCATCTGCACGAGGACACCGACACGCGGGCAATCGACAATTTTATCGTTCGCCTGCGCCGTTATCTGGAAGACGATCCGGCACACCCGGTCCATCTGCAGACAGTGCGGGGCGTGGGCTACCGATTCATTCCCAAAATGGAACTGACCCGGTAACATTGGCCACCCGCTTGTGCAACCACGCATCCAACCGCACTGTACAATGCTTAATTTCGATTCCTCCCCGTTCTTGTCTCCCCGAAACGACGGATTCGTGCACAGAAGTAATCGCAGAGTAACCGCAAAAAAAGTAGTGGACGGAATTCATTCTGCAACGAGAATTCTGTACGATTAGTCATGCGATAGCTCCCGTTTTCTGTTCTTGCATTTGAAAATGCCTCCCCGGAATTTTCGCAAGAAGCTTGACGTACCTAACATGAAAAAATTGATCTTCTTTCTAATCCTGCTGACGGCGCCCTTGCGTGCGTCCGTGAATTTCGTCCAAGCGCCCGGCGCTTGCGTAAGTTCTACTGTTAGTACCTCCTTTACCTGCACATTCAACAAACCGGTCGCCGCCGGCGACACTTTGATTCTCGGCACCATGCCGCTGCTGACTCCAGGCGCATCGGCCTTTGGCGTCTCGGTTTCCGATACCGTGAATGGAAATTGGACGCCCGGTGTGCTTTGCTATTCCGCCTATGAAGCGCAAGCCAGTCTTTTTTATGTGGCGAATACCGCGGCTGGTTCCGACACAGTCACGGTGACCTATGCCGGCCTCTTCAATCCGGTCGAGTTATATATAAGCCTGGCCGAGTATTCCGGGGTCGACACATCCAGTCCTTTCGATGTAGCTCCGACCTGTAGTTCTTTCGAAGACTCCACATCTTTTACGGGTCCTGGTCTCACAACTACGGACGCCGCGGACATGCTGATCTCCATCCTGGAGATCGGCAACGGCGGAAACACCTCCATCACTTCCCCATACACGTTGCGCGTTCCCACGGACGTTGCGATTGCAGACACCACGTCAGGAAATGCCGGACCGCAACAGGGCCCCACATGGTCCACGCAATATAACAATGACGGCTTCGTGATCGACGCCGCGCTGCGTGCCGCGGGAACTGCCGGGTCGCCGACGATCGCCGCTATCTCCGGCTCGGGCCAGAGCGCGGTCGTTGGAAGCAATTTCGCCAACCCGCTGGTGGTCCTCGTCAAGGATGCGAACGGCAATCCCGTTTCCGGCACGACCGTCACCTTTGCCGGCAGCGGCGTCAGCTTCCCTTCCGGCGCTACCGCAATCACCGGCAGCAACGGGGAGGCGCAGGTCACAGCGCGGCCCACAACTGCCGGGGCCCATACTGTAACCGCCACTGTTGCCGGCATCAGCCCCTCCGCCAACTTTTCGGAAACGGGCACTCCGGCGGGAGGGACATCCAGTCCCATCGCTTTTGTTCAGGCGCCGGCGTCCTGTGTCAGCCAGAGCGCCGCGACCTCTCTTACCTGCACCTTCGCCAAACCGGTCACTGCCGGCGATACATTGATCCTGACCACCATGCCGCTTCTGTCACCGGGGACGGCGCCGTTCGGCGTGTCGGCTTCCGATACCGTGAATGGGAAGTGGACACCGGGCGTGCTGTGCTACACCGCCAACGACGCGCAGGCTAGTTTCCTTTACGTGGTCAATACTGCCGCGGGTTCCGATACCGTTACTGTTACCTACACCAGCATGTATCAGTCAGCGGACTTATATATGAGCCTGGCGGAGTATTCCGGAGTCAATCATTCGAGTCCTTTCGACGTGGCTCCGGCTTGCAGTGCGTTCGAACCGAGCCAGCCTTTCACGGGACCGACTCTGACAACAACGCAGACCACCGATCTACTGATCTCTGCTTTGGCGGCAGGCAATGGAGGAACGACCAGCGTCAGTTCGCCATATACGTTGCGTGTACCGAACGATCTGGCGATCGCGGATGATGCGCCCGGAACCACCGGCTCACAAACCGGTCCCACCTGGAGCACGCAAGACAATCAGAGCGGCTTTGTTATTGATGCTGCCCTGCGTTCCGACACCGCCGGAGCCCCGAGCATTGCTGCTGTTTCCGGCAGCGGACAGAGCACGGCTGTGGGAAGCAGCTTTGCTAATCCGCTGGTTGTCATCGTGAAGGATGCCAACAGCAACCCCGTTTCGGGCGCGACGGTCACCTTTGCCGGAACGGGTGTCAGTTTCCCAGCGGGAGCTACGGCGACTACCGGCAGTAACGGCGAGGCGCAGGTGACGGCCGAGCCGACGGCAACCGGCGCACTCACTGTCACAGCCACCGTCGCGGGAGTGAGTACGCCGGCCACCTTCACTGAAACCGGAACTGCCGCGACCACAGCAAGTATCGCTAGCTATTCCGGGTCTGGCCAGAGTGCATCGGTAGGAAACGACTTCCCAAATCCGCTAGTTGCCATTGTGAAAGATGCGTCGAACAACCCAGTTTCCGGCGTAGTCGTTACATTTTCTGGAACTGGCGTCAGCTTTCCCGCTGGCGCGACTGCAGTCACCGGCAGCAAGGGCGAGGCGGGAGTGACGGCGCAACCGACCGTGGCAGGCTCGCTAACGATCACGGCAAGTGCGGCTGGCGTCAGCACATCGGCGCAGTTTTACGAAACCGGCACGGCTGCGACGGCAGCAAGTTTCACGCTCGGCGCAAACCCGACCATGCTGACCGTCTTGCCCGGGCAATCCGGCACGGTCACCCTTACGGTGACGCCGGTCAATGGCCTCAATCGCCAGATATCGTTTGCCTGCTCGGGATTGCCGAGCGGTGAGGCTTGTACGTTCACTCCGTCAACTGTGACACTTGACGGCGCGTCTTCCGCCAGTACAACCATGGCGATTAGCGGCGTGACGACAGCATCAAGAGGCAGTCCGAGTTCGTCCGATAAACACGGTCCCGGATGGCCGTTCACCGGTGGCGGACTCACTCTGGCACTCGGCTGTCTCTTCTTCAGAAAAAGAAAACGCCTGCCTGCACTTTTCAGCGTGGCGCTGTTTTTGTGCATCAGTGGAATATCGCTTGGATGCGGCGGAAGCACTCCATCGACCGGCGGAAACAGTCTTCAAACCAGCACCGTAACCGTGACCGCGACGGCTGCCGCCGCTTCCGGTGATCCCGCAATCGTGCAGACCGCCACGGTGACGGTCACCGAATAAACCGTCCCGTGCCGCGCGGCAATCCTGTAGCAAGCGTGCGAGGCTACAGCCTCCCCTTGCGACCGATCAACGCCTCTACCAGATGCGCACGCGATTCGCAGGCGTCAAATACAGTGTCTGTCCCGGTTTCACATCGAAGGCTTTATACCAGGTGTCAATGTTGCGCACCGTGTCCGCGCGATATTCCGCCGGGGCATGCGGATCGGTCAGCACCTGCTGGCGCAGCGCCGCCGGCCTGGCCTTCGATCCCCAATTCTGCCCGAACGCAATAAAGAACTGCTGATCGCCGGAGAACCCATCCAGCGATGGCGCAGTCGCGCCTTTCAGTGAAGCTCGATAGCCGTCGTAAGCAGCAGAAATTCCGGCGACATCGGCGATGTCTTCCGCCAGCGTCTGCTTGCCGTTCACATGCAGATCGGGAAACGGCATGTAGGCGTCGTACTGCGCGGCAAGTTTTGCCGTCGCCGCATCGAAATGAGCCAGATCGGCCGGCGTCCACCAGTTGCGCAGCCGTCCTTTGGAATCGAAGGTGCTTCCTTCCGTGTCGAACGTGTGGCTGATTTCATGTCCGATGATGGAGCCGATAGCGCCGTAATTGGAAGCTGCCGGAGCTTTTGGATCGAAGAACGGCGGCTGCAAAATCGCCGCTGGAAAACTGAGCGCGTTCTGCAATGGAAGGTTGACCGCATTCACCGTCTGCGGCTCCATCGACCACTCTTTGCGATCTACGTTTCCGCCGAGCCGCCCCACCTGGCGATGGTAACGGAACAAGCTGCCGCGCCAAACATTCCCAAAGATGTCATCGGGCTTGACCTCATAGCCCGTATAGTCCCTCCACGTTTCCGGATAGCCGACTCCTACATACAGAGCGTTGAGCTTTGCCTCCGCTTCGGCTTTTGTGGAAGCAGCCATCCACGTCAACCCGCGCAGACGCACTTTGTAGGCTGCGATGATGTTCGCCACCATCGCCTGCGCTTCTGCCTTCGCCTGCGGCGGGAAGTACTTCTGCGCGTAGATTTGCCCGACTGCGTCTCCAAGCAGTCCGTTCACCACGGCGACACCGCGTTGCCAGCGTGGCCGCTGCTGCGGCACACCGTAGAGGGTCTTGCCGAAAAAGTCGAAGCTTGCATCGGCGAAAGATTTCGGAAGCACGCCGGCGTGCGCACTGATCAGATGGAACGCGAGCCATTCTTTCCAGGTATCCAGTGGGACGGAAGCCACCAGCGCCGACTCGCCCACAAACGCCGTGGGCTGCCACACATCGAAGCTGGACTGCCCGGCAAGACCGGCTCCCTCAAAATACTGCGCCCAATCCAACCCTGGAGCCTTCGCGGCAAAGTCGGACCGCTTCCAAATATTGTCGGCCTTGTGAATGTCTTCATTCTCCGCAAGGCTGATGTGCTTCTCCGCAATGTCATGCTCTAGCGCGACGATTCGCGCCGCACGTGCATCCGTATCGGTAAATCCAGCCAGCTTCAGCATCGTGGAAACATATGCCTGGTATTCGCTGCGCACCTTCGCCATACGCGGACCGTTGTCGAGATAGTAGGCGCGAGTAGGCAGAACCAGACCGCCCTGCAGCAGGTACGCGTTGTAATGCGCGGAGTCGTGGAAGCCGGGAGCGACCCACAATCCAAACAGGTTCGCCGTATGAAAGTTCGTATTGTTTAGCGGGTCTACGTCGGCGCGCAGCGTCTCGCCGAGCGCGCGCGCCAACTCGCGTTTATTTTGGATTGCGGCGATGGCAGCGAGATGCGGGCGCAGCGGCGCCATCCCCCTGGCCTCAATCGCAGCCTCGTCCATATAGGAGCGATAGAGATCCGCGATCTTGCGCGGATTCGACCCAGCCGCTGCGCTCGATTTTGCGGCGTCCTGAATCAGCGCCGCCGTGCGTTTGTTGCTCAGATCGTCCAGCACGCTGAAGACACCCACACCGGCCCGGTCCGGCGGAATCACCGTGCGTTTGATCCAGTCGCCGTTGGCGTACAGATAAAAATTGTCCCCGGGAACCACCGAGCGATCCATGTTCGCGATGACGATTCCGTGGATTGCCGGCTGCGGCGCGTTCTGCGCATTCGCAGGAACAAGCAATAAAGCGATGGCGCCCGCAATGAATGCGGCGAAACAAATGGAATGGGAAAACAATTTCATGTTGGACGCTCCGGGACCATACGGCGACTGGCTACGAAACCAGCAAACAGGGTAGCACGGGCGAATATTCAGCAGTTCGCACTCCTGGTTCGCCAGCTTTAATGCGGAAGGAAGCATCTCCGGGCCATCGCATCGCAGGCGATACACTGAAATGTCATCATGAGGCAAGCGACACGGACAAGTTTGTGTCCGTCAACGGAACGATTTGTGCGCATTTTCACACGCTACATCCTCGGTGAAGTTCTCTCTCACTCCGCTCTGGGGATGATTCTCTTCACGTTTGTGCTCTTCATGCCCAACCTCGTCCAGATTCTGGAGCTGGTGGTGCAGGATGGCGCTTCACCGCTGAGCGTACTGAAGCTGATTGCCTTCACCCTGCCGAACGCATTTACCGTGACTATTCCGATGGCCGTGCTGGTCGGTGTTCTGCTGGGCCTCAGCCGCCTTGCCGCCGACAGCGAAGTGACGGCGATGCGGGCATGCGGATTCGGCGTTTTTCAGTTCGTTCGCATCGTAGCCATTGTCGGCGTAGGCGCGTGGCTGCTCGGTCTATTCAACTCGCTCTATCTCGCGCCCAAGGCAACCACATCCATGCTGCGCGTGGAGAATGCATTGCGCGACTCGCAGGCGTCATTCCAGGTACAACCGCGCGTCTTCTATGAAGATTTCCGCAACTATGTTCTCTATGTGCAGGACGTGCGCAATGGCCGCCATGCCTCGGTCTGGTCGCATGTATTTCTTGCCGACTCCAGCCATTCTGGGCCGCCGAAGATCATTCTCGCGGATCAGGCGACAGTCGTCGCCGGCAAACACCATGAACTCCGCATGCGCCTCCGCAACGGCGAGCAGCATGAGATGTCGCCAACCGACGCCGGAGCCTACAACATTTCTTCATTCTCCCAGACTGACCTTCCCATACAGATCGTCAGCGCCGGACCGGACACCGTCCGTATCGGCCACAGCGACGTGCCGATTCTGGCCATGTCGAATCGCCAGTTGTTCACTCATTCACAACAACCTGGCGGCCGGTCGTATCAAATTGAAATGCAGAAGCGCTTCGCCTATCCGACCGCCTGCCTGGTTCTGATGCTGGTCGGCATTCCGCTGGGCCTGTCCTCTCGACGCGGCGGCAAAAGTATGGGATTTGTGCTCACCATCTTTCTCGTCTTCGTCTACTACTTCCTCTCAACGACCGGAACGGCGCTGGCGAAACAGGAGAAAATTCCGGTCGTACTCGGGGTATGGGGCGCCAATATCCTGTTTTCCGCGGCTGGACTGTTACTGCTGCGCCAGATGACGCGCGGCACGGTACGCTTCCCCGTTCCTCGCCTGATGGAAAAATTTCGCAAGCGGTCGCGCGGCGACATAGAACCCGCGATGGAAGCGGTTTTCGTCGCGCTGCCTCGCCGCAAGTTGTACGAAGGCTTTCCCCTGATTCTCGACGACTATGTGCTGCGATCGTTCCTGGGAACCTTCCTGCTGGTGGAAATCAGCTTCGTGCTGCTCTCGCTGATTTTTTCCCTGTTCGAGTTGCTGAGCGACATCCTTCGCAACCACGCCTCGCTGCCGGTCGTCGGCGAATACCTGCTGAATCTTACGCCCAGCATGATCTACAGCATTACCCCGCTCAGCGTCTTAATTGCGGTCCTGGCGACCATCGGCGTATTGAATCGATCGAGCGAATTGACCGCAATGAAGGCCACGGGAATCAGCCTCTATCGTGTCATCCTGCCAATATTCCTGGTTGCGGGCATGTTGTCCGTCGTGATGTTCACATTCGATCAGGTCTACCTTCCGACAGCGAACCGCAAGCAGGAATCGCTACGCAGTGAGATCAAGGGCAAACCGCCGCGCACTTTTCTGCGGCCCGATCGCCAGTGGGTCTTCGGCGAAAACAAACCCGGCGAGCCCGCGCGGATTTTCTATTACGAGTTTTTCGATTCGGCCAACAATCGCTTCGCCAACCTGACCGTGCTGGAGTTCCAGCCCAACAGCTTTGCGTTGGCAAGTCGCATTTTCGCGCAGGATGTTTTCTGGGACCCACAGCAGCATCAGTGGATATTCGATCGCGGATGGGAACGCAAATTTCAGAACGGCACCGTCGCCGAGTACAAGACCTTCGACACGCAGATATTTCCGGAGATCGTCGAGCCGCCGGGTTACTTCAAAAAAGAAGACCTGCAATCCTCCGAGATGACATTTTCAGAGTTGGCGCACTATATTCACGACCTGAGCCAGAGCGGCTTCGACACACTCCCGCTGCGCGTGCAGTTGAACAAGAAGATCGCGTATCCGCTGATCACGCTCGTGATGGCGATCCTCGCCGTACCCTTTGCGCTTTCCATGGGAAGGCGCGGCTCACTCACCGGAATTGCTATCGCGATTCTTGTCGCCGTCGCATACTTTTTGATGGCCTCTCTGTTTGAAACGATGGGGAACATGAATACATTGCCGGCAATTCTGGCCGCGTGGTCGCCCGATTTGCTTTTTGGCCTGATTGGCGGCTATTTGCTGCTTCGCACGCCCACATAAAAAACTCTGTCGCAGCTTGAATACAATGGAAGGCGAGGGGCATCTATTTGTCCATGCTCGAAAACCTGCGTCCTTTATTTCCATACATGTGGCGCTATCGCCGCGGCTTTGCGGCCGGCGCCTTCTTCGTCATCTGCAGCAACGCCATCTGGGTGCTTTTCCCGGAGGTAATCCGCCGCGCGTTCAACGATATGACGTACCACATCAGCTATCGCGGCGTCGTGTTTTACGCCGGCCTGATCCTGGTGGTGGCCCTATCGAAAAGCGTGTTCCTTTTTCTCACGCGCTGGGTCCTGATCGGCATCTCGCGCGATATCGAATATGACATCCGCAACGATCTGTTTCGCGTGCTCGAACACCAGTCGCAATCGTATTTTCAGGAGAACCGCACCGGCGACATCATGGCTCGCGCCACCAACGATCTGAGCGCGGTCCGCATGCTGCTCGGGCCCGCGATCATGTACAGCGCGAATACCCTGCTGTTCACCGTCGGCGCGCTGATCTTTATGATCCGCATCAGCCCATGGCTCACCTTGCTCGCCTTCGTGCCATTGCCGGCCGCCAGCATTCTGGTGCAGTACTTTGGCCGCGGAATCCACGAGCGTTTCGAGCGCATCCAGGCCATGTATTCGGAAATTTCCGCGCAGGTCCAGGAAAATGTCGCGGGCGCACGCCTCGTCCGCGCCTTCGCGCAGGAAGATGCGGAGATCCGCTCCTTCGAGCGCGCCAATAAGGAGTACATTCGCCGCGCGCTGATGCTTGTGCGCCTGATGGGAATGCTGTGGCCGACGCTGGAATTTATGCTCGGCATCTCGTTAGTCGTCGTGCTGCTGGTCGGCGGCCATGAAGTGGTCACGCACCAAATTCGCGTCGGCGATTTTGTCGCGTTCAACACTTACATGGTCATGCTCACCTTCCCTGTAATCGCGCTCGGGTGGGTCGTGAACCTGGTGCAGCGAGGCACGGCGTCCTTGCGACGGCTGCATGAAATTCTTATCGCCGAGCCGTCCATATCCGACGCGACCATTTTGACCACGCAGCCTCCGCCGAAAGAGATTCGTGGAGAAATCGAATTCAGAAATCTGACCTTTGCCTATGAAACGGGCACGCCGCCAGTGCTGCATGACATCAATCTGCGAATTCCCGCAGGCAGCAGTCTCGCGATCGTGGGACCAACCGGGTCGGGCAAAACGACCCTCGTCAGTCTGATTCCCCGCCTGTTTGAAGCGCAACGCGACATGCTCTGTCTCGACGGCCGTTCCGTGATGGATTATCCACTGGCACAACTGCGCAGCGCGGTCGGATTCGTCCCGCAGGAAACGTTTCTCTTCAGCGAGTCGATTCGCGAGAACGTCGCCTTCGGAGCGCCCGACGCGTCTGAAGAAGAGATTCTCTCTGCTGCCCGCACTGCGCATATTCGCGATGAAATTCTGGAATTCCCCAAAGGCTTCGACACGCTCGTCGGAGAACGCGGCGTCACGTTGTCCGGCGGCCAGAAGCAGCGCACCGCCATCGCGCGCGCTCTGGTCCGCGATCCGCGCATTCTGATACTGGACGACGCGCTATCCAGCGTCGACACCTATACAGAGGAGCGCATCCTGCATGAACTGGCGGAGGCGATGCGCGGACGCACCACGATTTTCATTTCTCATCGCGTGTCGACTGTTCGCCACGCCGACCAGATCGCCGTGCTGGTAAATGGCCGCATCGTCGAACAAGGCACGCACGATGAACTCGTCGCACGCAACGGCTACTATACCGACCTGCACGAGAAACAAATGCTGGAAGAAGAGCTCGCCGTAGTCGGCTGAACAGGCACTCTATTTCCTGTCCACGGTTCCCATCGCTTTCACGATCACCCGCTTCCGCCGCTGCCCGTCGAACTCCGCATAGAACACGCGCTGCCACGTGCCCAGATCGAGTTTGCCGCCAGTGATCGGCAGCGTCGTCTCATGGTGCAGCAGCAGCGATTTGAGATGCGCGTCTCCATTGTCCTCGCCGGTCTGATGATGCCGATAATTCGGGCGCGCCGGCGCCAGCTTCTCCAGCCACTCCATGATGTCCTCGATCAAACCCTCTTCCAAATCGTTCACATACACCGCTGCCGTAATATGCATCGGCGAAACAAAACACAGCCCGTCCTGAACTCCGCTGCGGCGAACGATCTCCTCCACCTGCGGGGTGATGTGAATAATCTCACGCCTGTTCTTCGTCTGCATATGCAGGTATTCCGTATGTACCTTCATGGAACGTAGGATACTGAAGATGGCGCACGCGCTGCCCGGCGTGCTGTCCGTCTCATGGCCCCTCGCAATACAATCTCCCGCGCATCCGGAAAATCTGCGAGCCCTGTGCCGCGGCTGCAAGAGATGTATTCCGCTCTTCTCACGGCCTATGGCCCGCGGAACTGGTGGCCCGCCGAAACTGCGTTTGAGATCATCCTTGGCGCGTTTCTTACCCAGGCAACGGCGTGGCGCAGCGTCGAGCGCTCCATCGCCAATCTTCGCGACGCCGGGCTGCTGACCGTCGAAGGCATCCGCAATGTTTCCGAAGAAGATCTGCGCGAAGCGATTCGACCATCCGGCTTTGTCATGCGCAAAGCCGCATCCATCAAAACATTTGTGCAATTTCTTGATGAGCAATACGCCGGCTCGTTGCAGCAAATGGCGAAGCAGCCCACAGCGAAGCTGCGACTGCAATTGCTCGCGCTTGCCGGAGTCGGCCCGGAAACCGCCGACGCGATTCTGCTCTATGCGCTCGGCCATCCCGTCTTCGTTGTGGACGAATACATGCGCCGGGTTGCCATCCGCCACGAGCTGGTTGAGCCAAACGCGCGCTACGCAGAACTGCAATCGCTGGGAGATGCCGCGATTTCCAGCGCCACGTCGGAAGAAACCGCACGCCACGCCAACGAACTGCACGCCCTGATTGTCGAGGTCGGCAAACGGCACTGCGGCACCACGCCGCGCTGCGAAGATTGCCCTCTTCGCCCCTTTCTGCCTAAACGCTGGTAGAAAGAATAGGAATGCCTCTCACCCTCTATGTCGCAACCGGAAGTCCCGGGAAGCTGCGCGATTTTGATATCGCGGGCAAAGAATGTCGGGACGACGTTCGTTTTTTGCCGCTGCCAGGCTTGGAATCCATTCCGCCGCCGCCGGAAGATGCCGCTACCTTTGAAGAGAACGCCCGCACCAAAGCGGAAGCCTACAGCCGCCGCGCTCCCGGTTCCATCGTGCTCGCGGATGACTCCGGTCTGGAAGTCGACGCGCTGCACGGCGCGCCCGGCGTTCGATCCGCACGTTACGCGGCCGATGCCGGATTCGTGCGCGCCGGGCTTTCAGCGGATGAAGGGAACAATTTATTTTTGCTCGAAAATCTGCGCGGCATTCCTGCCAATTTGCGCGCCGCGCGATATCGCTGCGTTCTGGCCGCGGCGCGTGACGGAGAATGCATCGCCGTCGGGCACGGCACAGTGGAAGGGCTAATTCTGGACGCGCCGCGCGGCAGCGGAGGCTTCGGCTACGACCCGCTTTTCTTTTTACCGGAATTGCAGCGAACCATGGCCGAGATCGATCTCGAAACCAAGCTGCGCATCAGCCATCGGGGCCACGCGCTGCGTGCACTGCTGCACGCACTGCGGCGTTAATCCCTCGATATAGGATCAACCTGCAGCGTCGAGCCTGTGCTCCACTCCGTGGCCGGTTCCACGGTATTTCTTACGTCGCCGCGATTCCGCCAACTGCCGCGCAGATAATCACGGTTCATGATTGCGATCACTTCCAGAGGAATTTCCTTTGGGCAAACGCCGGTGCATTCGCCGATGCTGGTGCAGTTGCCGAAATTCTCCGCGTTCATCTGCGCGACCATATGCAGCGCGCGGCGATCGCGTTCGATTTTACCCTGCGGAAGAATCCCGAGATGCGCAATCTTCGCGCCGGTAAACAGGGCCGCGGATGCATTCGGGCAAGCGGCGACGCAGGCCCCGCAGCCGATGCACGCCGCAGCATCCATCGCGCGGTCGGCCTCTTCTTTGCCGACCAGAATTGCGTTCCCATCCGGAGCCTGACCCGTTGAAACCGAAATATATCCGCCAGACTCGATGATGCGATCGAGCGAGCGGCGATCGACGACCAGATCTTTGATCGGCGCAAACGCGGCGGCGCGCCACGGCTCCAGCACCAGCTCCTGCCCGTCTTTGAAGTGCCGCATCGTCAACTGGCAAACCGTGGTTGCGCGCTCCGGCCCATGGGCCACGCCGTTGATCATGAATCCGCAGGAGCCGCAGATGCCTTCCCGACAATCGTGTTCAAAGGCCACCGGCTCCTCGCCGCGCGCCATCAGCGTCTCGTTCAGCACGTCGAGGCATTCGAGAATCGACATCTCCGGGTCGACGTTGTCGACCTTATAGCTGACGAATGCGCCCTTATCCTTGTGCGTCTTCTGCCGCCAGATTTTCAACGTCAGCTTCATTACTTGTAGCTCCTCTGGCTGGGATGGACGTAGTGAAATTCCAGCGGCTCCTTGGTCGGCTGCGGAGGATTCCCTGGCCCGGCATAACCCCATGCCGCGACATAAGAATAATGTTCATCGTCGCGCTGCGCTTCGCCGTCCGGCGTCTGATACTCCTCGCGGAAATGGCCGCCGCAGGACTCATTCCGTTCGCGCGCATCGATGCACATCAGCTCTGCCAATTCAAAAAAGTCTGCCACCCGGCCCGCTTTTTCCAGGCTCTGATTCAGATCGTCGCCGCTGCCGGGGACGGTGACGTTCCGCCAGAATTCCTCACGCAGTTCGCGAATCTTGCCGATGGCGAATTCCAGTCCCTCCGCCGTGCGCGCCATGCCGCAGTAGTCCCACACAATCTTTCCAAGCTCGCGATGAAAAGAATCGACCGTGCGCTTGCCATGAATCGCGAGCAGCTTGTCGATGGTGTGCTTCACGCAATGCAGCGTGCTTCGCACTTCGGCGTTGTTTTCATCCACCTTCGCGAACTTATGGGTCGCGACATAGTTTCCAACCGTATAGGGAATGATGAAGTATCCGTCGGAAAGCCCTTGCATCAAAGCACTTGCACCCAGGCGATTCGCCCCGTGATCGGAGAAATTCGCTTCGCCCAGCACAAACAAACCGGGGATCGTGCTCTGCAACTGATAATCCACCCACAGGCCGCCCATGGTGTAGTGAATCGCGGGATAGATGCGCATCGGAACTTTGTAAGGATTTTCGTCTGTGATGCGCTGGTACATCTCAAATAAATTTCCATAGCGCTCGCGAATGATATTTTCGCCGAGCCTTTTGATGGCATCGGCAAAATCCAGGTAGACGCCAAGTCCGTTCGGCCCCACGCCACGGCCCTCATCGCAAACCTGCTTGGCGTTGCGTGAAGCCACATCGCGCGGAACCAGATTGCCGAAACTGGGATAGCGCCGTTCCAGATAATAGTCGCGTTCGTCGGGCGGAATCTCGTTCGGCGGACGCTGATCGCCTTTCATCTTCGGGACCCAGATGCGCCCATCGTTGCGCAGCGATTCGCTCATCAATGTCAGCTTCGACTGGTACTCGCCGGATACCGGAATGCAAGTGGGATGAATCTGCGTGAAGCACGGATTGGCGAACAGTGCGCCCCGTTTATGCGCGCGCCAACTGGCGGTAACGTTCGATCCCTTCGCGTTGGTCGAAAGATAATAAACGTTCCCATATCCGCCGGTGGCCAGGATCACCGCATCCGCGATGTGCACGCTCAGCTTTCCCGTGACCAGATGACGCGCCACGATGCCGCGCGCCTGCCCATCGATCACAATCAGGTCCAGCATTTCCGTGCGCGCAATCATCGTGACGGTGCGGGCCTGCACCTGCCGCTCCAGCGCCTGATAAGCGCCCAGCAGAAGCTGCTGGCCGGTCTGCCCGCGGGCATAAAACGTCCGCGAAACCTGCGCGCCGCCAAAGGAGCGGTTGGCCAGCGTGCCGCCGTACTCACGCGCGAAGGGAACGCCTTGCGCGACACATTGATCGATAATGTCCACGCTGATCTGCGCCAGCCGGTACACGTTCGCTTCGCGAGAGCGGAAGTCTCCGCCCTTTACCGTGTCATAAAAAAGGCGATAGATGCTGTCGCCGTCGTTCGGATAATTTTTGGCCGCGTTGATGCCGCCCTGCGCCGCAATAGAGTGCGCGCGCCGCGGCGAGTCCTGAAAACAGAAGCACTTCACGTGATAGCCCAGCTCGCCCAGCGACGCCGCGGCCGAGGCGCCGGCAAGACCAGAGCCAACAACAATCAGGTGATGTTTGCGCTTGTTCGCCGGGTTGACCAGCTTCATGTCGAAGCGGGCCTTGTCCCATGCCAGTTCTATCGGGCCGGAAGGAATCTTTGCATCGAGCATCATTTATCGAATGAACCCCGCCAGGATGCTGATGGGAATGGAAATATATCCAATCACGATGAAAACGGCGATCCACAGCGCTGCTTTCTTCAACGTCTGCGTATGGCGCGGATGCGCCAGCCCCACCGATTGAAACGCGCTCCACAAACCGTGACGCAGGTGCAGTCCCAGCAGAATGAGTGCAAAAATATACCAGGCCGAAACCCACCACACGCGAAAGCCCGCCGTCACATTGTGGTACACATCTCCGGGAATAAAGGTCGCGTCCGGATGAATCGTGCCGGCGGTGAACTGAAGCAGATGAAAGATGATGAACGCCAGAACGATCGGCCCGCTCCAGTACATCGTGCGCGAAGCGTAGGAGGAATTGATCGCCTCCTTGCGCGAATAGCCGATCGGGCGAGCCGCTTTATTGCGCAACGCCAGTTGTACGGTCGCGGTAATGTGCAGCAGTACGGCGACGATCAGAACGACACGGATACACCACAGCAAACCGGTGTCGAAGTGAAGAAACTGCGAATAGGCATTGAGCGCTGAACGGCCGCCGAACACCAACAGATTTCCGGCCAAATGGCCCAGAACAAATAAAAACAGGATCGCGCCGGTAATCGCCATCACGACTTTTTTGCCGTTCGTCGATTGCCAGAAACTCACCGAACTTCTGTGGCGCGGGCGAACCGCGGTTGTGCTCATCTTTTTCCAGCCTCGTTCGCGTGACTCATTCCTGTCTGAATCTCCGTCTTCTGCCGCTGTGATGGTGTTGCAATCCGCCGCGATTCACAAGTTTTTCGTGCGTCGTGCGGATTTGTGAATCGAAGCCCTGTCGAAATTCGACAGATCTCCGGGACAAGACGCACCCGTATGAAATTCGCCGCGTGGTTGATTCTGTGGAAGGATCAACATTCATTATTGGTTCACAGCAAGGGCAGAGTCAAGGAACGCAAAGCGCTCTGGCAGTGTTCCCTTCAGAAAACAAGAACGCCCGAGGAACAATGTCCCCAGGCGCTCCAGTTGACACTTTCGCTGCGCTCTACACGGGCCCGATGTTGCTGAACTCGTCGTTCCCTGCTTCATCCTCGTGCATCCGTTCTTTCGCGCGCTTCGCGGCATCCATTGCGTCGCGTTCCACACGGCGATGTTCGGACCCCGCACCTCCGAGATCCGTAACTTCCGGCTGCTCTTCCGTGGGCCGTTGTCCTGGGGCATTCTTGTTCAGATCGGGTACTCCCGCCATAGTGCGTTCACCTCTGCGGGTTAAAGATGGTCTGGATTGATGTGCGGTTGTCCGCCGTGAGCCAGTTAGCCGATGAAAAACAGGCCCGACGTGAGCCGGGCCCGCGAGTTGGGGGGAGGGACAAATTTTACCGACACTGGGTATAGGTCATGCTTTTCGCCGTCGTACTCTGGTCCGGATTCAGCACGATCGAACTTCCCTGCGCCGTCTCTGTCTCGCTTAGGTCGCTCGATGCGCAATCCGGTGTCCCGCCGGAGCCGGTGATCTGCGCGATGGATGCGGCCGTATAAAGCGGCGCTCCATTTGGCTGGTGGAATTGCGCCGTCTCCTGCGAGCAGGTAACAACGTTGGGCGTGATTGCCGGCAGTTGCATCGCAAATGTGGAGCAGTCCGCGCCCGCCGGGCAGTTGGACGCCGTCTGGGTCAGCATTGCGTCGTTGAATGGACTTTGCGCTGGCAGCAAGGGCACGGTGATAGTGGCATCATTGCCGATCTGCTGCAGAGCGCTCGCCTGGATTGCGACATCGACGCCAGCCGGCGGACGACCCGCATTCTGCGTGCTCACCGTCCCCTGCAGTGTTCCTTGCGCGGAGCCGGGCACCAGCGGAATCTTCCCCGCAAGCTGACCGGACTGTATTCCCTGTTCCACGCCGGCGGAATATGCCACATTGGCCCCATCCACGCCGATGGCAACCAGATCATATGTTCCCTGAGGAACCGGGCACAGCACGAAAGCGCCGTTGGCGCTGGCGTCCGTCCGCATCAGAATGCGGTCCACGCCTGTCTTCGCGTCCTTCTGCTCCAGCGCCACCACGACCTGGCCTCCGTTGAGCGGCTGCCCGGTTTTGGAGCTGACCACTGTTCCACTGATCGATCCGCCTGTGGTTGGAACCAGACCAGCGTGGACCACCGGGTTGAACTCGTAACCGCCACTTGCTGTCGTCAGGATGGAAGAACATGTATCGAAATCCACGTCAATGGCTGGGGTCTGTCCGGAATCGACGGCCAGGCCAGCGTTTGCAATCTGGCTTTGCGAAATTTCAATTCCCTGCGCGGTAGCGGGCGCCAGTGTCAGATCGTGCAGGCTATTGTCCGTGCGCACCAGGCAATTGGCATAGGACGCGCCGCACGCATTATTCGCCACGCTGGACGCTGCGGAATCCGGCGCCAGAAATATGCGGACCTGCTGATAGTTGCCTGCCGCAATCTGCGTGCCGGCACTCAGGGAGGCGAGAAAGCATTTGCTGCTCGCCTGTCCAAGCAGATCGACCTGCTGCGGCGCCTTCGCGAGGCCAGGAGTCAGATCGACAAAACTGGAATCTCCCGGCGCGGCATCGGGATTGGTGCTCGCCTTTATGTCGGAGATAGAAATATAGACGTGAGCCAGCGGCCCATTGGGCGCTTTACATGCCGCGGGATCGCTGATCATGACTGAAACTGAGGAAGTGGAACCCGAATTTGTGGTTACTGGAGTAACGGGAGTGGTTACCGGGTCGGTTACCGGAGTGGGTACTGGACCCGTGCTCACTTGCAGCCCGGAGCCGAAGGGCCCTCCTCCGCTACAACCGGAGGAAAGAATACAAAAGACGCAGACGATCAATGCCGCGCATGCGGGGGGCAGCGTAGGGCGCATGTAGATCTCCAATAGGTCGTGCAACTTGAGACAGGCGAAAAATGGATGTGCCAATGCAAGTGCAAGCACGTTGCCAAAGGACGCCACTCAGTTGCCGATCGGATGAAAGAAGATTGTTATTCGGTAAACTACACTGCAATCAGGGCAGAATTTACGAAAAATGGTTACCGGATGGTTACTTTCGAGATGGAATCTAAAAGTGAACGGGAGGTAACCTTGAAAAACATGCGCGAATGTCAAGGTATTTTTTACATTGTAAAACCGATCCACAGGGACAATTCACTTGCAATCTGCAAGTGAGTGGATCGGAAATCGCGTCTGTTGACGTCCTTCGCTTAGAAAAAATCGAACCTGTGGAAAGCTCCGCGCCAGCATCGCAGTGTCTGTACAGGCCAAATCTTAGTAGGTGGCTCGAGTCTGAGTAATTGTCGGCTCGAAACTCAAGAGGAGCGCTCCATTCCTTCCCGGGCCCGCGCCTGCCGTTACAATGGAAGGCGATGCTCTGCGCGACCTGCCGTCTCTCGCTGTTCTTGTCCGTGGCAATGTTTACGGTTGCCGCATACCCGCAACAGGGGACGAATTCCCCCTCCGCCGCTGCACAAAGTACCCAACCGCAGACACAAGGCTCGGCGTCTTCTCAGAACTCCGGTCAATCTCAGGCTCTGCCGGACGAGCCTGGAGTTACCGCCCACGTGGAAGCGCCGCTGGCACCCACCGGCCCCACCGCCGTTTTCGATACTTCCATGGGCAGGATGGTCTGCCGCCTATATTCCAAAGAAGCGCCGCTGACCACCGCCAACTTTGTTGGCCTGGCAACCGGCACGAAAACCTGGACCGATCCGGCGGCCCACGAAAAGGTCCATGGGAAGCCGTTCTACGATGGCACCACATTTCACCGCGTCATTCCGGGGTTCATGATTCAGGGCGGCGATCGTCTGGGCACCGGTTCCGGAGACGCCGGATATTACTTCAATGACGAGGTGACGCCCGCGCTCAACTTCGATGTGGCGGGGCGCCTCGCAATGGCCAACGCAGGCCCCAACACCAACGGCTCCCAGTTCTTTATCACCGTCGCACCACAGCCATCTCTCGATCAGCACTACTCCATTTTCGGACAATGCGATCCCAACAGCGTCCTGGTCGCCGAAACGATTACGCAGGTTCCCCGCGATCCTCACGACAAGCCTCTGGATCCGGTTTATCTGAACAAAGTAACCATCGTGCAGCCCGGTCAGCCATTGCCGGCCCCGCTTCCGCCTGCGGCGCCGCAGCCGGCTTCACCAGGCTCAACCCAACACTGATTCATCGCAGACGTCTTCATCCCGATCTCTCTTATCAAGGAGCCTGAAAATTTATGAGCCGCACATCCGGAACGTACGCCGTTTTCCAAACGTCGGAAGGCGATATCACCTGCCGCCTCTTTGAAAAAGACGCGCCAAAGACCGTGACCAATTTTGTGGAGCTTGCCGAAGGCAAGCGCGAGTGGACGCACCCCACAAACAACAGGAAATCCACGGACAAGCTGTACGACGGCACCATCCTGCACCGCGTCATCCCGAAGTTCATGATTCAGGGCGGCGACCCCGCCGGTACCGGCTTCGGCGGCCCGGGCTATAAGTTCGAAGATGAGACCAAAGGTTCCCCGCATTCCTTTGACAAGCCGGGCAAGCTGGCGATGGCGAATTCCGGGCCCAACACGAACGGCTCGCAATTTTTTATTTCCGTTGCGCCGACACCCTGGCTGAACGGAAATCACACGATTTTTGGCGAAGTCGTCGAGGGCCAAGACGTCGTCACCAAGATTTCCGAGGTGGACCGTGACCGCTCCGACAAGCCGCGCAAGAACGTGGTCATCGAGAGCATCGTGATTCACCGGGTTCCGTAGCGAAGCGGCGTTTCATCTGTTCGAAGCTGTTGCGACGGTTGAATTGTCATCTCTGGAATCTTTCCCCGGCCGTGCTGAATCCAACAACACAGAACGAAACAGCGGAAAACACCACGGGGGAAATATATGGCTCAAAGCAATCGAGTGGCGCTGATTACTGGCGCGAATAAAGGAATCGGCCTCGAAACCGCGCGTCAGCTCGGCAAGCAAGGGATCACGGTGATTGTTGGCGCGCGGGACAAGGCCAAAAGCGAACAGGCCGCAAACAAGCTGCAACAAGAGGGCGTCGATGCTCGCCCGCTGAAGCTGGACGTAACGAAATCTCAGGACCGCGCGGCGGCTGTCAAATTTATCGAAGAGAATTTCGGCAAACTGGACATCCTGGTGAACAACGCCGGAGTCGCTTCTGAGACCTGGGGCGTCAATAAAACAAGTTCCACGAGCGAAAAGACGCTGCGCGACACGTTCGAGACGAACGTGTTTGCTCCCGTCGCGCTGACGCAGGAGTTATTGCCATTGCTGCGCAAGGGCGCCGCGGCACGCATCGTGAACCTGTCCAGCATTCTGGGTTCACTGACGCTGCACAGCGATCCGAGTTCACCTATCTACAACAGCAAACCATTCGCCTACGACGCATCGAAAGCCGCCCTAAACGCGTTCACCGTTCATCTGGCGCATGAACTGCGCGACACCAAGATCAAAGTGAACTCCGCCCATCCCGGATGGGTCAAGACGGACATGGGCACCGATGCCGCTCCCATGAATGTTGTCGATGGCGCGAAGACTTCCGTGGCGCTCGCGACGCTGCCAGAGGACGGTCCTACCGGAGCCTATGTGCACATGGGCAAAACGCTGCCCTGGTAATTTGCATTTTCAGCTTGAGCGCGTCTGCAAACATGACAACATGTTGTCATGTTCGCCCTCATCATGACAACATGTTGTCGCACTTTTGACGTTCACTTAGACGCCGATGACGGCGCAAAGCTCCTTTACCGAATCCGCACTTTTTTGCAAGCCGGCCTGTTCTTCCGGCGTCAGTTTGATCTGAATGATTTCTTCCAGGCCGCGCGCGCCCAGTTTGCACGGCACGCCGATAAACAACCCGTGGATTCCGTACTCGCCTTCGAGATAAGCGGCGCATGGAAGGATTTTTTTCTTGTCCTTCAAGATCGCCTCCACCATCTCGACCGCGGCCGAAGAAGGAGCATAGTAGGCGCTGCCGGTTTTGAGATGCTTTACGATCTCCGCTCCGCCGTCGCGTGTGCGCTGGACTAAACGATCGATGGTGGCTTTGTCCATCAGCTCGGTGATAGGAATTCCGGCGACGGTGGAATAACGCGGCAGCGGCACCATTGTGTCGCCGTGGCCGCCCAGAACGAATGCCGTGACGTTCTCCACGCTCACGTTCAGTTCATGTGCGATAAAGGTGCGGAAGCGCGCGGAATCGAGCACTCCGGCCATGCCGATCACGCGCTCGCGATTGAACTTCGACAGTTTGTAAGCGGCCTGTGCCATCGCATCCAGCGGATTGGAAACAATGATCAAAAAGCTGTCGGGCGACGCGGCCACCACTTTGCTGACAACATCCGACATGATCTTGTAGTTGGTGTGCAGCAGATCGTCGCGGCTCATGCCCGGTTTGCGCGGAATTCCCGCGGTAATCACAACAATGTCCGAATTCGCGGTCGCCGCATAGTCATTCGAACCCACCGCATGCACATCGTTGCCTTCAATCGGCATGGCCGACATCAGGTCGAGCGCTTTGCCCTGCGGCACGCCCTCCACCACGTCCACCAGCACGATATCCGCCAGTTCTTTGGCCGCAATCCAATGCGCGGTGGTGGCTCCGACGTTGCCCGCGCCTACTATCGATACTTTCCTTCTCATCACTTTTCTCCTTCACCAATTCCTGCGATCGCCAGCAAAACACTAGGTTCCCGTTCGACCCGGTCGGGATGACAATTTTTTTAAGATGACAATTTTTTTACGGGTGAATCCATGTTTTCGATCATGCGAGTGGCGAACTCGCTGGTGCCGACTTTAGTGGCGCCGTGCATCTGCCGCTCAAAATCGTACGTGACAAACTTTTGCTGGATGGTCGTCGCCATCGATTTTTCAATCAGGCGCGCCGCTTCGCTCCAGCCGATGAAATCGAAAAGCATGACGCCCGATAACATGACGGAGCCGGGATTGATCACGTCCTTATCCGCGTATTTCGGCGCGGTTCCGTGGGTTGCTTCGAACACGGCATAGCCGTCGCCGACGTTCGCGCCGGGCGCGATTCCCAGGCCGCCGACCTGCGCCGCGCACGCATCGGAGATGTAATCGCCATTCAGGTTTGAGGTCGCGAGCACGCTGTATTCGTCGGGGCGAACAATCACTTGCTGAAAAATGGAATCGGCAATGCGATCGTTGATGAGCAGCTTCTGCTTCCATTTGCCGTTCCCATGGCTGGCGCCGATGCTCTCGATTACGCGCTTTACTTCCGCGTAAATTTCGTCGCGGAATTTCTGCGGCGCGTGTTCCAGGCCCGGCTCGATCAACGCCGCATTCTCTTCGACCGACAGGCCCGGCTTCGATTCGAGATTTCCAAGTATCCAGCTCTCGCGCTCCGTCACGACGGCATCGCGGAACTCATCAACAGCCACTTCATATCCCCATTCGCGGAACGCGCCTTCGGTAAATTTCTGGATGTTCCCTTTATGCATCAGGGTGACCGACTTGCGCCCATTCTTCAGTGCGAATTCGATGGCTACCCGCACCAGGCGCTTGGTTCCGGTAATCGAAATCGGCTTGATGCCGACGCCGGAATCCTCGCGAACTTTTTTCTTGGCGCCGGCCAGCATGTCGTGGTTCAGAAAGTCGATGACTTTCTTCGCTTCGGGAGTTCCCTGCTTGAACTCGATGCCCGCGTACACATCCTCCGTGTTCTCTCGAAAGATGACGATGTCAAGCTTTTCCGGATGCTTCACCGGGCTGGGCACGCCCTGGTAGTAACGCACCGGGCGAATGCAGGAATAGAGGTCCAGTGTCTGTCGCAGCGTCACGTTCAGCGAACGGATGCCGCCGCCCACCGGCGTGGTCAGCGGACCTTTGATGGAGACGCGCAGATCGCGCGCGGCCTGAATAGTATCGTCCGGCAGCCAGTTCTGGAAACGCGCAAAAGCCTTCTCGCCGGCGAAGATTTCAAACCACTTTACCGCGCGCTTGCCGCCATACGCCTTGGCAACCGCCGCATCAAAAACACGCTGAGACGCGCGCCAGATGTCGCGGCCCGTGCCGTCGCCTTCAATGTAAGGAATGATGGGATTGTCCGGCACCTGATAGGTGCCGTTAGAGTATTGAATCGGCGCGCCGTCTTTCGGAAGGGCGACGCCGCTATAACTTGCCTGCATCGACTTGCGTTCTCCAATGCGAATGGATTGACCTTAACAGGCTAACACCTCATTTCGGCGAGCGACAAAACCGGGCGATTGTGCGCATTGCCGATTCGATTCGGTCGCGCATAAGGCGATGCTCGTCTAACATGGAGATGTAATGTTTCTGAAAAAATCCCGCGTTCGACCGCGCGTCGCGTTTCGCAATTTCATCTCTCATCTGTGCCTCTCATCCGCGATTTTGAGCGCACTGCTGCTCGCCGCGTACACTCCGCAGTGCCGGGCACAATACGGAGGCGCCCGGAACGCCTCCATGGGCAACGTACAGCGAGGATTGCCGACGTATCTACAGCACGCGGGCATCTCTCAGAACCTGAATCACGAGCTGCCGCTGAGCGCGAAATTCGTCGACTCATCCGGCAAGACGGTTTCTCTGGGCCAATATTTCGGTAAGCGGCCGGTGGTGCTGGCGCAGGTCTATTTCAGTTGCGGGATGCTGTGCCCGCAGGTGATGCATGGCGCTGCCGCTTCGCTCAAGCAGACCGGCTTCAAGGCCGGAAAAGATTACGAAGTTGTGGTTGCGAGTTTCGATCCGAAGGATACGCCGCAGGAAGCCGCGGGCGAGAAACAGCGTTTCCTGAACTGGCTGGACGAGCCATCGGCTGCCGCCGGCGTGCACTTTCTCACGGCAGCCCAACCTTCCATCGACGCGCTGACCGACGCCACCGGCTTTCACTACGTGCGGGTGCAGGGACCGGACGGGAAAATGGATCAGTTCGCGCACTCCAGTGTGATTATGGTTGCGACGCCGGACGGCAGGCTGTCAAAATATTTCGCCGGCATTCAGTACGCTTCGCGCGATCTTCGCCTGGCGATGGTCGAGGCATCCGACCACAAGATAGGAAGCGCGGCAGACCTGTTCCTGCTCTACTGCTGTAGTTACAACCCGTCGTCGGGGCGGTACACAGTCTCCATTTTGCGGGTGCTGGGCTTCGCGGCGATCGTTACGATCTTCATTCTTGCCGGATTGCTTTTCCTGCTTACGCGCAAGCCGAAGGGAAGGAATTTCCCGCCATCCTCGCCCACAGCGGCATAGTTGAAATTCGACTTGGCCGCTTTACTCCTCTTGGAGGCATTTCTTGCACATCCGCACCGCGCCGATATGCGCCGCGCGGCCTTCTTCGGTCGCGACCCACGGTCGCACCGTCCACGGGGGCCGATGCCGCACATGCTGGGTATGTCCGCAGAACAGATCCGCAACCCAATCGGCGCGCTCATCCTGATGAAAGCCGATGATCGTTTGTGGCTTTCCTTCTTTCATCCTGCTCTCAATCTAAAGCGGATTCGTGTTTTTTGATCTAAGATTGATCCCCACCTGCGGGACATAATAATGAAGCGGCGAGCGCCCTCTGACTTGTGACTGAACCTTTGCCCCAAAACTTTGATGTCCTCATCCTCGGCGCGGGCGCTGCGGGGCTGATGTGCGCCGTGGAAGCGGCAAGGGGCGGAAAACGGGTGGCTGTCCTCGAGCACGCCGAACGCATCGGCAAGAAAATTCTGATCTCCGGCGGCGGCCGCTGCAACTTCACCAATCTGCATTGCCGGCCAGACAATTTTCTTTCCGGGAATCCGCACTTCTGCAAGTCCGCACTGGCCCGTTATACCCCGGCGGATTTTCTTGCTCTGGTGGACAGACATGCAATTCCATATCACGAGAAAACTCTGGGACAGATGTTTTGCGATCGCTCCGCGAAAGACATCGTGGCGATGCTTGAGGAGGAATGCCGGGTTGCGGGCGCGCAAATTTTTCTGAACGCAAAGGTGGAAAGGGTTCAATTCACGTCTGGTTTTCGCGTGTTTACCGGCGACGCGGAATTTTCCAGTGCTGCGCTGGTGGTGGCGACCGGCGGCCTTTCGATTCCGAAGATGGGCGCGACACCATTCGGCTACAAATTGGCAGCGCAATTTGGCATGGCGGTCCGCGATTGCCGACCCGCGTTGGTACCGCTGCTTTTTGATGCCGGCGATTTGTCTTGCTATGGCGACCTGGCGGGTGTTTCCACTGAAGTGGTCGCGCGGTGCGCGGGTCAGAGCTTTCGAGAGAAGCTGCTGTTTACCCATCGCGGTCTGAGCGGCCCGGCGATCCTGCAAATCTCTTCATATTGGCAATCGGGTGAGCCGATCGATATCGATCTTGCTCCGGGGATCGAATGGACGGCTCCGCTGCGCGACCCACGCATGGCGCGCGATAAGAGCACAGGAAAAACACTTCTACGCGGCGTTCTACCGCAGCGACTGGCGGAGCGCTGGCTGGCGTTGCACCCACCCGCAGGCTGGACGACCCATTCCATCGGCGTATGGGAACGGGAGCTTCACCATTGGGAAATTCGCCCGACCGGAACGGAGGGCTATGAAAAAGCCGAGGTCACCGCGGGCGGCATTGACACTGACGAGCTTTCTGCCAAGACGATGGAATGCCGCAGGGTGCCGGGATTGTTCTTCATCGGCGAAGTTGTCGATGTAACGGGACACCTGGGCGGCTTCAATTTCCAATGGGCATGGGCGTCAGGATTTTGTGCCGGCAAGGCGCTTGCCGGTTGACAGCTTTGCAACCGGCAATCTATTTCGGAGCGGGCTCGGCGTGAGTGGGAAGCGGCGTGTGGAAAAGCTTGTGCGATACATCCGGCCAGAACTCCACGCCGAGAGAACCTGCAACCCCTTCTAAGGTCACGATGGCTGCGCCCTCAAACGTCAGGCCCACGCCGCGATCCGCGGAGGGATAGTAGACATTGGAAATTCCGCCGGAAACGATATTGCCGAGCACGTTGGAATAGTTCGGTCCCCAGGTTCCGTTATCGTTCTTGCTCCACACTGCCGTCGAAACGGAATATTTGAAGCGGCTCCAGAAAGGCCCCGTTCCCCGGCGGAAATAGCGCGGATCCTGATGAAACAGGCTGGGGAAAATCGCGTTGCCCCAGAGCGCTCCGTCGGCGCTGTCGGCATAGGACGCGCCGTATCGTTTGGCATATCCTTCCGCGCCCTGGCCGTAGGCGGCGTGATTGTCGGTGGCTTGTCCATAGCCGGAGACCGCGCCCGCCGCAACAAACTCAAACGGATCGACGACGCTGCGGGCCATGAGTCGAAATTTCTGTTTCCTGGATAACGGCGCGGCGTTCTGGATGTCCGTCGTGTTGAAATTCGGAATGATGCCGAGAATGTGCTGATGTTCCTCCTGCTGCAGTTGCTGCTCTGCCGTATTGTTCTGCGATTGCGGCGTTGCAGGCGGGGTCGATTGCTGACTTCCTGCGGCGCTGGTGTTTTGCGGCTGCGGCGCCGCCGGCAAGGCATTCTCCGCGTAGGAGGCCGTTGAACCCGGAACGACGCTGGAGGAAGCCTGGGCCAGCAATTGCCCGCCCAGGCAGAGGATTGCGAGCGCGATCGGAAAAATACGGGAACATCGCAGACTGAATCGAGTCAAAAAGAATCCTTCACAAGCCGAGATTAACTGCAGAAAAATCCTGGATAAGAAATTGCCGGAAAGCTGTTCTATTCATGAAACTTAAATTAAGACGCGCAGAAGAGCGAAATAGTTGCGAATTGTTTCCGCACTCCGTGGGACGCGGCCGTGAACAGCGCAGGCACCGACGGCGATCTCGGAAGCCCTGTCATAGCTTACAGAAAAAGGCATGGCCAGAGCCATGCCCTTTTCCGCCACGAAGCCGCAAACCTAGAATTTATTCCAGAGGAACTGATTGTAGACATCGTGGTGATACTGTACTTCGGGAGTTTTGACGAACGTGCCCAGCAATCGCGGACATCTGTCGGCAGAGCCCTGCTTCAATTCGGCGTAACGGGCTTTCACATCGGAGCCTAACAACGTTGTGGTCCATTCGGAGGCACGGAAATTTTCCAGCGCCGTGTAGACGTTATCCGGGAGATAGCGCTCGGCCTGGCGCAGGTTCTTGATTTTTGCAGTCGATCCGAGCAGACCGGACTTGAAGATGGAGTGGAGCACCAGATAAGGGTTCGCGTCTGGGCTAACGGAACGGACCTCAACGCGGGAACTTTTTTCATTTCCGATCGGCACGCGCACCATCGAGCCGCGGTCGGTGGCAGAAGTCTTAATCTGGTTGGGCGCTTCAAAGTGCGGATCGAGGCGGCGATAGGCATTCACGCTGGCGTTCAACAGGAGACAAATGTCGTTGCCGTGTGTCAGGATTCGATCGCTGAAGGCCCATGCAAACGGGCTCAGCTTTTCTTCTCCTTTGGGGTCCCAGAATAGATTTTTCCCTTTCCTGCTGACGGAAATGTTAGTGTGCATGCCGCTGCCGTTTACTCCAACAACAGGCTTCGGCAGGAAAGACGCGGTCATTCCCATTCGCGTGGCTACCTGGCGGCAAACGAGCTTATAGATCTGAATCTGGTCGGCGGCGGCAACGACCTCGCTGTAGCTGTAGTTGATCTCGAACTGCGACGGCGCCACTTCGGGATGGTCCTTTTCATTTTCAAAGCCCATCGCCCGCTGTACTTCTGCCGTGGTGTCGATGAAGGTACGCAGCGGATCGCCGGGCAGCGAGTGGTAATAGCCGCCGGTGTTGACGTACTCGAACTTCCCTGTTTCGTGATAGCGCTGTTCCGCGTCGGTTCCCTCGAAGAGAAATCCTTCAATTTCATTGGCTGCGTTCAGCGTGTAGCCTTCTTTATCGAACTGCTCCTGCGCAAACTGCTTCAGCACGCCGCGAATGTCGGCGGAATACAGTTTGCCGTTCTTGTCGATGACTTCGCCGAACACCAAAACTTTGCCGCCGCCGAAAATGTCCGCCGGCGCCCAGTAGAACGCGCTCCAATCGATGCCGAGGCGCAGGTCGCTCTCCCGCTGCGCGGTAAATCCGCGGATGGACGAGCCGTCAAAGGTGAGATTGTCGAAGCTCTTCACCAGGAATTTTTTGTCATAGTCGAGCATGTGCAGGCGGCCTTCCAGGTCGCTGAACAGGACGGTGACGGCCTTGATCCGCTTCTCGTCCGCCAAGTATTTCAGCCGCTGCTCCTGGATCTTATGGGCGGCGACGCGGTTCTTCCGCTGTTCTTTTGCCTCCAGGTTCAACTGCTCCAGCTCTTCATAAGAAAGCGTCAGGAATTCGCGAAGTTCGTTGGGCATGAGTCTCCTTTTGAATTTGATACACCGCTTCGCCAAATGGCTTTTCGAAGCTGCCCTGCACAGGCATGTCTTGGATTGGGAATTGAGCCGCTGCTTCAAACCTTACGCGATGCCGCTGCGCAGGTAAACTGGAATAGAATTCCTTTATTCTACGAATAGCATTTTCTTATAACGGCCCTCGCTCTTCACACCAACATAACCTATGGATTTCGAGCAACTCAAGGCGTTCGTCGAGGTGGCCCGAAACGCGAGCTTTTCGCGGGCGGCGGAAAAGCTGTTCCGCACGCAGCCGGCGATCTCCTCGCAAATTCGCGCGCTGGAGGAAGACATCGGAGCGCGCCTGTTCGATCGCACCGGCGGCCGCGTTACCTTGACGGCCGGCGGCAAGCTGTTCCTGGAATACGCCGAAGAGACATTGCAGGCGCGGCGCAATATCGTTCGCGCCCTGGCGGAAATGTCGCGCACGCCTCGGGGAGAACTGGTGGTCAGCGCGAACGAGGCCACATACCTGTATATCCTGCCGCAGGTCTTCGCCCAGTTCAAACGTAAATATCCTCGGGTGTCCGTCTCCATTGCGCGCAACAAACGTTCGCGAACTTTGGAAGCAGTACTGGCGCAGGAGGTCGATTTTGGGGTGACGACTCGGCCGATCAACGATCCAAGGCTGTCCATTGTGCCGGTCCATCAGGATGAGATGGTTGTGGTCACTCCGGTCGGACATCCGCTCACAGCGCGCCGCGCTGCGCAATTGGCGGATATCGCCGCGTTTTCCCTGATCCTGCCGCGAGAGGGCCGCAGCCGGGATGCGATCGATCAATTGTTCTCGGAACGCGAGCTGAAACCGGAAATTTCCATGGAGCTGGATTCGAGCGAGCTGATCAAACGATTTGCCGCCGCCGGTGTGGGGGTCGGGTTCCTTGCCCGCTCCAACACGGTTGCGGAATCTGCCGCCGGGCTGCTGGGCGTGGTGGAGTTGGAAGATGTGCGGATCGCGCGCGATCTGGTACTCGTCTATCGCAAGGACAAATCGCTGAGCCGCGCCGCCCAGGCGTTTATTGAGATCATGCAAAGCAACGTGGGGCTCGCTCGCAACGTCTCCAAAGTGCGACAGGCGTAGGAAAGCTTTATGAGCCATGAAGGTATCCGAATTGGGCCGGAAAATGCCGCCCGCAAGGCCGCCGAACAGCGCGAGCTGCCACAAGACGCCGTTACTCCGAAGCGTGTGCGCGTCCACAAAACGGAAGGGACTGGAGTAGAGATCGATTGGAAGGACGGGCACACCAGTCATTGGACCTTTCAATGGCTACGCGACGCCTGCCCCTGCGCCACTTGCGTAGAAGAGCGCGAGGCCAGTGGAAGAGAACCGGGTCAGCCGAAACCACAGCCGAAAACTGCGCTGCCCATGTTTAGAGAGCCAGTGCGGCCCAAAGAGGTGCGCGCGGTGGGACGATACGCGATCAGCTTCGATTGGAACGACGGCCATACCAGCGGCATATTTTCCTGGCACTATCTGCGTTCCATGTGCCAGTGCGCCGCGTGCGTTAGCGAAGCTGCCACTCCCGCTGCAAAATTGTAAGGATTTCTGCAACGCTGGTCGCGCGCATGGCAAACTCGCGATTGTGTTGCCGGAGAAAGCCTTCGCTCACCGCGTGGTCGAGCGTCGCAAACAATGGCTGCCAGTAATTCGCGACATCCAACAACATGATGGGTTTGCTATGCAGCCCTAACTGCGCCCAGCCGAGCACCTCGCATAATTCATCGAGCGTACCGTAACCGCCGGGAAGCGCGATAAAAGCATCCGCCATTTCCGCCATCATTTGCTTGCGCTGGTGCATGGTCTCGACGACGTGTAGCCTGGTCAGGCCGCGGTGCGCTACCTCGCGATCGACCAGCCATTGCGGGATCACGCCGACCGCTTCTCCGCCGGCCGCAAGAACCGCATCGGCGATGACTCCCATCAAACCGACGTGGCCGCCGCCGTAGACCAATCTGTAATTGAATTCGGCAAGCGCGCTGCCGAGCTCGCGTGCCGCCGCACGATACTCTTCCCGCGCGCCGCTTGCCGAGCCGCAGTAGACGCATACAGTTTTCTTTTTTTCCATCTTCCGTTCAGAATATCGCGCTGAATCATCGCCAATGCAGCGCGATACACTGGAGTATCGCGGAGAAGAGAATTGAATGAGTGAAAGCATCGCGCATGACGAGCAAACTGCAGCGGCAGATAGCACGGCAGTCCGTGTTGCCCTGTGGCGGGCCATGCATGTCCAGATCGATCCGCCGCCGCATGTGATTGAAGACGAAATCGGCCTGCAACTGGCTGCTCCGGACGATAGCTGGCGCCAGCGTCCCGACATGGACCCACAAGCAACACGCCTCTTCCGTGCATCCATTGTGGCGCGCGCTCGATTTATCGAAGATCTCGTGATTGAACAGCTTGAATTTGGCGTCCACCAGTACGTCATCCTTGGAGCCGGATTGGACACGTTCGCTCAGCGCAGACCCGAGGTTGCTCCTCGTCTGCGGATATTTGAGGTTGACCGACCTGGCTCTCAGGAGTGGAAGCGGCAGCGGCTGATCGAGCTCGGCTTCGGCATTCCACAGTGGCTGCGGTTTGTGCCGGTCGACTTCGAGACAGGTGATGATTGGTGGAAACTGCTGATCGCTGCCGGTTTCAATGCTGGACAACAGGCAATCGTGACCTCAACCGGAGTCAGCATGTATCTCACGAGGGACGCAATCGCGACCATGCTACGCCAGGCTGCCGTGCTCGCATCGGGGTCCACTTTCGTCATGACATTCCTGCTGCCGCTGGAGCTTGCAGAACCTGAGGCGCGTCCTGGGTTGGAGCGAGCGGAGAAAGCAGCGCGCGCAAGCGGGACACCCTTCATCAGCTTTTTCACGCCGGAAGAGATGCTAGCCCTGGCACGCGAAGCAGGCTTTAAAGACGTCCGGCACGTGTCGGCAGCCACTCTTGGCCAGCGCTATTTCGCAGGCCGGACGGATAGCCTCCGTCCGCCAAATAACTCAGAGGAGCTGCTGGTGGCGACTACGTTAGATACGAAGTCTTCACTTGTACTCTGAAACGAAAACAAAGCAGGAGTCCTCCCTTTTCGTGTCACGATTGCTGGAAAACATGAACCCGCAGCAGCGCGCTGCGATTGAAGCGGTGGATGGGCCGCTGCTGATTCTGGCCGGCGCCGGCTCGGGAAAAACCCGCGTCATCACCCATCGCATTGCGTATCTGGTGGAGGAGCGTGGCGTTCCCGCCGATGCCATTCTTGCGGTGACCTTTACAAATAAAGCGGCCGCGGAAATGTCGGAGCGCGTGGAGCGGTTGATGCAGCATCGCGGCTTGGCGCGGCCTCTGCTGGCGACGTTCCACTCTTTTTGTGTGCGCGTTCTGCGACGGGATATTGAAGCGCTGCGCATCGGCGACAAGGGGCGGACGAAAGCTTTTGTTATTTACGACGAAAGCGAGCAGCAGGCAATCGTGAAGCAGGCGATGCGACGGCTGGGACTGGATGACAAGCAGTTGACGCCGCGCGCGGTGCTATCGCGCATCTCCTGGGCGAAGAATCATATGCTCGACCCGCAGGAGATTTATCTGCAATCGCAGGACCCGAAGACGGAGCGAATCGCGCATCTGTACGACATATACAGTAAGGAACTGGAGCGGGCGAACGCGCTCGATTTCGATGATCTATTGCTGGAAGCGGTGCGGCTACTGCGTGCCGCTCCGGAAGTTCGCGCTTACTACAATCGCCGATTTCGCTACATCCTGATCGACGAATACCAGGACACAAACCGCCCGCAATACGAATTGATGAAGATGCTGGCGGGTGACGAAAAGAATATCTGCGTGGTCGGCGATGAGGACCAAAGCATCTATTCTTGGCGGGGCGCGGACATCCGCAACATTCTGGAGTTTGAAAAGGATTTTCCCAATACGAAGATCATCCGCCTGGAACAGAACTATCGCTCGACTGGGGTGATTCTCGAAGCCGCGGGCGCAGTCGTCGCAAATAATATTCAGCGCAAGGGAAAGACGCTTTGGACTTCGCGCGACGGCGGCGCGCAGATTGGCTACTACGAGGCGCTGGACGGCGAGGGCGAAGCGCTCTTTATCGCCGATTACATCCAGAAATACATGCGGCAGACGGGCAACGATCCCGAGCCGCCGCGTATCGCTGTGCTCTACCGCACAAATTCGCAATCGCGTCTGGTGGAAGAAGCACTGCGCCGATATGGAATCCAGTACACGATGGTAGGCGGATTTTCGTTTTACGAGCGCGCGGAGATCAAGGACCTGCTGAGCTATCTGAAACTGGTCCTGAATCCCAGCGATTCGATTGCGCTGCAGCGTTGCATTAACACGCCGCCACGCGGCATCGGAAAAACCACGCTGGAAACGATCGAGCGGCTGGCGCTGGAAACGGGAACAAGCACCTGGGATGCGATTCGGGAAGCGATCAAGCAGCGGCTGGTGTCGTCGCGCGCTATTACGTCGCTGCAGGAATTCCGGCGGATGATCGAAGATGCGCGCGCGATGCTGTCGGCTGGCTTCGTGGAAAAACTTGCGGAGGACCTCGCTGAGGGAGGTGAGCAGAATGCCTTTCCGCAAAACGATGCCGCGATTCGGTTTGATTTCGGCGTGGACGCGCCGCTGGAGGACGCGGCGACAGAAGAGATCGAGCACGGAGTGGAAGATATTGCGGCGTCGTTCGATCCGGCGGAATTTTCGCCGTTCGACGTGAAATCCAAGGGGCAGAAACTTTCTCCGCTGGAGATGAAATCTGCCCCGGCTGCAATGCCCGCTTCAGAGGAAGCTGCGTTTCGCAAACCGGGCGATGCAGCGACATTGCCCGAGCTGATCAAGTTTCTTATTGACCGCAGTGGATATATTCGCGTGCTTGAGGAAGAAGCGACACCCGAGTCGCAGTCGCGCATTGAAAACCTTCGCGAACTCGTGAATGCCGCGCAGGATGCGCACGAGCGCGGCGAATCGTTGACGGAATTTCTGGATCATGCGGCGCTGGTCAGCGATACGGATAAGTACGATCCTGAATCGCGGGTGACGCTGATGACGCTGCACGCGGCCAAGGGACTGGAGTTTCCGCTGGTCTTTTTGGCCGGCATGGAAGAGGGTCTGTTTCCGAGTTCCCGGACGATGAATGAGCGCGACGGCCTGGAAGAAGAGCGCCGCCTTTGCTACGTCGGCATCACGCGGGCCATGGATGCGCTGCTGGTGACGCGGGCGCGTTTCCGGCGCCGTTACGGCAACGATTCGCCGGAGCATTCGACGCCATCGCGATTTTTAGGCGAGATTCCCGGACACTTGATTGAAGACCTGAGCGCCCCGGTACCAGCCAATACGTGGGGCGGCTACGCGGCGCAATCGACGGAGACGCGAAGCCGCCGGAGCGGTCGGAACGAGACCAGCGAGTCCCACTGGAGCTATGAAGACGAGAACCAAAGCGCGGTTCGTTATGCAGCCGGTCACCCACAGACGCGCGAACAATCTGCCGCCGCCAATCGCGGGGCTGCTGGATCGATCGACAATGTCGCGCAGTTTTTTGCCGCGCGGGGACAGAAATTTTCGCGGCCCAAACTGCCGGTTGCGGAGCCCACGGGAAAGACTGGATTTCGCACCGGACAACGGGTTCGGCACCCGAAATACGGAGAAGGCGTCGTGTTTCGGCGAGAAGGAGACGGGGAAGACGCGAAGATTACGGTACAATTTCAACGATTCGGCATAAAAAAGCTGGTAGAAAAGTTTGCTCAACTGGAGCGCGCCTGAGAGCCGCACCGGCAATGGGCAAACGACACTCGGCGACATTCACCCATCAAGAGAGAGAGTTTTGATACCCCATGGCAAACACGACAGCGATTACTGACACGGCCGAGCGCAAAAAATTAAAGCGGACTGCGCGCAAGAAGGCAGCTCCGAAAGCGAAACGCACGACGCCGCGCGGTTCGAATAAAAAGAAGGTCAAGAAGCTTGTGCGCGGGGCGTCGAAGCGATAGACGGTATTCGTTGACCGAATCGTGTCTTCCTCAGCGAAGCTGAATCCCCGACGCGCGATTTTGGTGCGTCGGGATGGAAACGAGGGATTTCGTAGCTGGCCGGAGAACAACAGGTTCCTCGACTTCGCTGCGCTCCGCTCGGAATGACAAAGCGAAGTGAAGTGAACTTTCAGGAGCGATTGTCCTGCGAAAACAGATCTTCGCCACAAAATCCATCGACAAGCTGATCTCCGAATCGGAAGCCCCCGAGACGAGACTGAAGAAGACGCTGGGCCCGGTGTCGCTTACGGCGCTGGGAATCGGTGCGGTGATCGGCTCCGGCATTTTTACCGTGATCGGCACGGCGATTGCGGGCGAACCCTTCACTACTTCCTCCATCCTGAACACGCCTGTTCTGGATTATCTGGTGCGTCACACGGCGATGCTGGGACGTCCCGGCGCCGGGCCGGCGCTGGCCGTTTCCCTGCTGCTAGTGGCGGTTGTCTGCGCTTTTACCGGCCTTTGCTACGCAGAACTGGCATCGATGATCCCGATCGCGGGCAGCGCCTATACCTACACCTACGTGATCATGGGCGAGTTGATCGCGTGGATCATCGGCTGGGACCTGATCCTGGAATACGCCTTTTCGAACATGGCGGTTTCGGTTGGGTTCGCCGCGCACGTTGTTGCCCTGATGGATTGGTTCGGCATCCATCCGGGATTGCGATGGATCTCTCCGGCGTATCTTCCCAGTGGTTTGCAGAGCCTGAGTGGCGCGCCACTCTACGCGCCTGGCTGGCATTTCGGATTCAATGTTCCCGCGTTCTTGATCGTCATGCTGTTGACCGTGGTCCTGGTTCGCGGCATCCGCGAATCGGCGGAGACGAACAACATCATGGTGCTGCTCAAGATTGGCGCGGTGCTCCTGTTCGTCAGCTTCGGGGCGCATTTCATTCATACGTCCAACTGGCATCCGTTTTATCCCAATGGCTGGGCCGGCGTGCTGACCGGCGGCTCCATCATTTTCTTTACTTATATCGGCTTCGATTCGGTTTCGACTGCGGCGGAAGAATGCAGGAATCCGCAGCGGGATGTTCCGATCGGCATCATCGCGACGCTGATCGTCGCCACCACGCTTTACGTCGCGGTTGCCCTGGTGCTGACCGGCCTGGTGCATTGGCAACTGCTGACGGAAGATGCCGCGCCGGTGGTGAACACGCTGCGCCGGTTGTATGTCGAGAACCACAGCTCGACATTGCACTGGGTGGAGCTGGTAGTCATCTTCGGCGCGCTGCTGGGAATGATTTCTTCCATTCTGGTTTTCCAGATTGGCCAGGCGCGGGTCTGGTTCGCCATGTCGCGGGATGGCCTTTTGCCGGCGCTATTCAGCAGGGTGCATCCGCGCTTCCGCACGCCAGCGGCGGCGACATGGATTGCCGGATTCTTTGTCGCGTTGCCGTCCGGGCTGCTGGACATCGGCACGTTCGCCAATCTCTCGAACATCGGCACGCTGTTCGCGTTCGTGCTGGTCTCGGCTGGAGTGATCGTTCTGCGCTACAAGGACCCGGACCGTCATCGCGTGTTCCGTTGTCCCGGCGGCCCCGTGATCCCGGTGTTGAGCGTGTTCTTTTGCCTGCTGCTCATGCTCGGACTGCCCATCCTTACGTGGGTCAGCTTTTTCATCTGGCTGGCGATCGGCCTGTTGATCTACTTTTTCTACAGCCGTCATCGCAGCGAGTTTGCTTCCCGCAATCGGCAAGGTTCGTAATGCCGTCTCGACCAAAATCTTCGCCGAATTTCGAAACGCTCCCGTGGATTTTCGGGCTTCCGAAGGCGGAACTCCATCTCCATCTGGAAGGCACGATCGCTCCCAAAACTCTGGTCGAAATGAGCCAGTCCAAAGATGCTCAACCGCTCACTCTGGCGGAGGCTACTGCCCTCTATGAGTACAAGGATTTCACAGGCTTTCTAATGGCATTCAAAGCCATTACGGAGCGTTTACGCACGCCGGAAGATTACGAGTTGATCACCTATCGCATGATGCAGGCGCTGGCGGCACAAGGCGTAGTTCATGCCGAGGTCTATGTTTCGGTTGGTGTGGTTTATTACTGGAAGAAAGTAGAATTCGAGCCGCTCTTCGGCGGAATGGAGCGCGGACGGCTGCGCGGGGAGCGCGACTTCGGTCTCTCGCTTTACTGGATTTTTGATGCGGTGCGGCATTTCGGCGTGGAAGAGGCGGCACGCGTCTTCCGCAAAGCCGCAGAGATGAAGCAGAACCATGCGTCGATCGTTGGGATCGGCATTGGCGGCGACGAACGGCAGACGGGGGCCGAACCGTTTCGCGAGCTGTATGCGGAAGCTCGCGAGCAGGGCCTGCATTTGACCGTCCATGCCGGCGAAGCGGTGGGTCCGGAGGGCATCTGGTCGGCGCTCAACATCGGCGCGGAGAGGCTTGGCCATGCGCTAAGTGCGCGGGATGACGGAGAATTGATCGAGGTCTTGTCGAAGAAGCAGGTGCCGCTGGAAATCTGCATCACCAGCAATCTGCGGACCGGTTGTTGCGCGTCATTGTCTGACCATCCTGTGCGCGAATACTTCGATCACGGGCTGATGATCACATTGAACTCCGACGATCCGACGCTATTTGGCAGCAATCTCTGCTTGGAATACGTGCTGGCGCATCGGCATTTCGGCTTTACGCTGGAGCATCTGCGCGAACTCGCGGGCAACTCCATTGAGGCCAGCTTTTTACCGCCGGCTCGCAAGCTGCAATTGCTGGGCCAGATTGAACATTATTCCGAACCTGCCGATGAATAATGCAGCACCGTCGTGACCGCGAAAGAACCGGGTGGAATTTTTTCTTTGTCTGTTCAAATTCAAGCTGCGACACAGGTTCCGATTTGCGATAAGATGCTGGCATGAAGAGTCTAAGCTTACGATTTGCCGGGCATAAGCTTCAAAAGAAAGTCGAGATGCTAGACGTGACCAAACACAATCTCTTTTCGACCAAGAAGCCGCTGATTCGCATCGTTGGCTGGGTATCGGTCGCCACCGGCGCGCTGGCGGTCGGGTTCTTTGTGGGTCGCAATATCCGTGCGCGCTATCTGCTGAACCATCGCAATCCCTACGATTTCTATTCCCACGCAGGCGATAACGGCAACAGCGTCGAATTTGGCGTGGGCATTTAGCCTTCAACTGCCCGGCTGACTGCTCGCCGGGCCGCCGCAATTCTCAAGTGAAGTCTGTCAATCTCCGCACTTCTGCGCCTCGCGACTGAAGTCCCGACAAGCTGCCTGATGGCAAATCTCGCCCTCTGGCTTTCAGCCTGCATCCCTGGTTTCGATTTCCCGTCGAAATAGGCGAAAAGATGACCGCAAGGTTACTAAATCAATCGCGGGTAACTCATTGCTGTTACGCGGAGTTATCTTCCCAAGTCCTATTTTGACCCTTAGATTATCTGTAGCTCTGTTTCAGTGGAGATAGAGTCGGGCGCTCCACTCTAAGTTGGCGGTTGCATTGGCTGCAAACGTATTCTGCCTGATCGATCTTTGACTTATTCGCGGATCGCGGTTTCACGAACGTTATGGTCACGCCACGCCACCAACCCGGACCGTCCCGCGGCACAACGCTGGAACAGATTCGCACTATTCTTGACGCTTCTCCCGTTCCGACGGCGATCCTGAGGTGGGACCGCATCCTCTACATCAATCCTGCCGGAAGCAGGCTGCTGGGAGATGAAGAGGCCGAAAATATCCTCTATCGATCCATCCTGGGATTTTCAGATTCGGGGCAAAGCGAAGAAGCGCGCAGAAAACGAATTCATTCCCTGATGGATCGCGGAGAAACTGTATCCATTTTGCAAAAGAGATGGATTTCCCGGGAAGGCAAATGGATACAACGCGACGGCGGAACGATCGTGGTAGAAGTTCAGGCCTGGGAGATTCCGCTGGCCGGCGGCAACGGAACACAACTCACCTTCCAGGATGTCACAGCATCGGTGGCAGCGGAGCAACAGCGGTCGGAAGCCGAAGAACAGTTGCGCCTGGCCATCGACGCAGCCCAGATCGGCACCTGGGACTACGAGCCGGCGACTGGAAAACTGCGATGCTCCAGGCGATGCAATGAAATCTTTGGATTGAGCTGGAACGGCGAGCTCGATTATGCCGCTTTTCTAAACCTGCTGCATCCGGAAGACCGCGCGCGAACGGACCGTGCGGTACAGCAGAGTTTCGATCCGGAGGGAAACGGCGAATTCGGCTGCGATTATCGCCTGTTGTGTCCGGAGGGAGAGGTCCGATGGATCGCTGCCAAAGGCCGCGCGTTCTCTACCATCATCAATGGCCGGCGCCAGGCAACTCGACTGATCGGCACCGCGCTTGATATCACGAATCTTCGCCAGACGGACGCGTCGCTGCGGCAGAATGAAAAGCTCGCGGCCACCGGACGATTGGCTGCAACCATCGCGCATGAGATCAACAATCCGCTGGAAGCGATTACAAATCTTCTCTACCTGCTGGAAGACGGCTCCCTGCCGGAGGAGCAACGCAAATACCTACGACTGGCGCAGCAGGAACTGGCACGCGTCGTCGATATTGCCACTCAGACGCTTCGCTTCTATCGCGATCCGAGCCCTCCCAAAGTATGTAACCTCACCGAGGTCATCGAGTCTGTCCTGACATTTTTCGGCGCCCGGATTACTTCCTCGCATATCCAGATCGAACGCCGTTTCGACGAGCGGGCCAGCGTTCTCGGCGCCCGTGAGGAATTGCGCCAGGTGATTGTGAACCTGGTCCGCAATGCCATGGAGGCGATGCCGCACGGCGGCAAGCTCCAGGTGCGAACCAAAGGGACGAGCAACCGGCGGACCGGACGCAAAGGCGTGCGACTGACCATCGCCGACACCGGCCACGGCATGGATCACGCAACCAAAAGACGTATGTTTGAACCGTTCTTTACCACGAAGGCGGGTGTCGGCATCGGTTTGGGGTTATGGCTGAGCGCGGGAATTATCCAGCAGCACGGCGGTGCGATTCGGATGAAGAGCCGCCGGCGGCCCGGGCATAGCGGCACGGTGTTTTCCATCTTTCTGCCACTGGATCGCAGGAGATAGAAAGTTCTCTTCCGAAAAATCTGACGCGATCCAGACGGAGTCGAGGGGCCTGTTGTTTGCTCGGCGGCCAGCGAGAGAAGCAGGTTTCTCGACTGCGCTGCGCTCCGCTCGGGATGACAGAGTTATCTTGACAGAGTTATCTATCTGCCTGCGGCGGACTTCGCTCGGGATGACAATTCCGTTGGGTAGCCGCTCGGAATGACAAGTCTATCTGGCTAGCAACTAGCTCTGCTCCAGGCGATGCTGGATTCCCAGTTCCAGCAAGGCTTGGGTGACACGCTCATAATCGTGCCGGAGCACACCTTCGGCGTGAAGAAAATCTCCCGTAATGCAGCGGACACCCAACTCTTCAATCCGTTCTACATCGGCGACGATCTGCTCCGCGCCCTCGGCCGCATAACGTTCGCGCGCAGCTTCCGGCACGGGAGCGACGTTCACCAGCGCGCAGTCGAAAATTGCGCCTCCGGCATGCTCGTAAATGCGCTCGATGTGCTGAGAGGCGGTCAGGTGGACGCTTTCATTCGCCTGCGTCATCAGATTGCATACGAAGACGCGCAGCCCGTGGGCAGCAGCGAGCGCGTCAGCAATACCTTCCACCAGTAAATTTGTGATCAGGCTTGTGTAAAGCGAACCGGGTCCCAGCGTGACCATATCCGCGCCGAGAATGGCTTCGATCGCTTCCGGCAAAGCGGGCACGCGCTCCGGCTCCAGCATCAGACGGGCAATGCGCTTCTTGCTGGCGGTAATGTTGGTTTCTCCATGCACTGTCGATCCATCGTCCATGAGGGCGGTAAGGGTCACGTTGGAGTTGGTCGCAGGATAAAGATGCCCGCGTGTCGCCAGGATCTGCGACGACATTTTTACGGCCAGTGCAAAGTCGCCAGTGACGGCCGTCAGTCCGGCGAGAAACAGGTTGCCGAAGCTGTGGCCTTCCAGTCCCTCGCCGCTCTCAAATCGATATTGAAACAGGCGCGAGAGGAGATGTTCGTCTTCTGACAGCGCGACCATGCAGTTGCGCAGATCGCCGGGCGGCAACATATTCATGTCCTTGCGCAACCGGCCGCTGGAGCCGCCGTCGTCCGACACCGTCACAATGGCCGCGAGTTCGGAAATGATGGAAGAGATTTCGCCGCTTGATTCAACGGACTGTGCCTCAGGCGCGGCCGGATGAACCGGCGATTGGGTGTGGCGCTTGAGCCCGCGCAGCAAAGTAGAAAGGCCGGTGCCTCCGCCGATGGCGGCCACCCGCAGACTGGTTACATCCGGCAATTGCCTTGGGGTGAACGATTCTCGAAGGGCCGTGTGCCCGGATGGGTGTGTTTTTGCCAATCTAAGACCAGCTCTTTTAGAGAACTTCGGGGTACAACAATTCTGTGAATCGCGGATCGTCGGCCATCTCCTGGAAGTCCGAATCGAGGCGGGCCTGAATGCGGTTTCGCGGGTTCAGTTCAATGGCGCGGCCCAGTTGCTCCAGGCAGTCTTCCGCGCGGCCTGTCAGGCTGTTCATGATGGCAAGCCCGTAATGCGCGTAATCCGCGGATGGATGCTTTTTCAGAATCGCTTCCAGGTGTTCGCGCGCGTCTTCATAATATCCGGTGTTGAGCAGCGAAATGGCATAGTCGTACTGCTCCTCGGGATTCTGGAAACTGACGCTGTTCTTTTGCAGTTGCCGCTGGCACGCAGCCAGATGCACGCGCGCGCGATCCACCATCTCTCCGGCATCGTTCGAGAGCAGGGCTTCGAGGGCCGCTTTGGCCTTCTCATACTTGCCTTCGCGCATGAGCCGAACTGCCGTTTCATATTGCTGAATGCGCTGTTTGCGCGCTGGATCCGGGCTGGCAACAGGCTTGCCCGCAAGGACGCGCGGCATCTGTGCGGTTTTCTTCTTCGGTTGCGCTTGCTTCATTGCGGACACACTCGCCTTATGTGTTCTTCCGGCATAATCGCGCCGAACGACCCCAACCTTCGTAAACCTAACAGGAAACGATGTCCTCTGCAATCGAGGAGCGGGGAACCGAAATTCATCGCCCGTGGCGGGACCGTCTCGCGAGTTAGACCTTCGCGGCATTCGAGCGCGCGCGACCCTTCCATCGCAGCGTGTGTTTCGCTTGCCGCCAGCGCGAAAATGTTAAAATGACAGCGGATCGATCTATGCCAGCTACCCATCGCAGAAAGACCCCCACGGTTCTGATCGGGAACGTCCGCGTCGGCTCCAGTGCACCGGTTGTGGTGCAATCGATGACCAATACCGACACAGCGGATGTTGCATCCACAGTGCAGCAAGTCGCGGCGCTGCACAAAGCCGGCTCGGAGATTGTGCGCGTCACCGTAAACAACGACGAGGCCGCAAAAGCCGTTCCGCATATCGTGGAAGCGCTGGCGAAACAAGATGTTTTCGTGCCGATCGTGGGCGATTTTCATTACAACGGACACCAATTGCTGAAGAAATATCCGGCATGTGCCCGCGCGCTGGCCAAGTATCGCATCAACCCGGGAAACTGCTCCATCGGACGCAAGGACGACGAGAATTTTCGCACCATGATCGAGTGCGCGGTCGAAAACCAGAAGCCGGTGCGCATTGGCGTGAACTGGGGATCGCTCGATCAGGCGCTGCTGACACGCATGATGGATGAAAATGCGAAGCTGGCTAAGCCGCGGGATGCGCGTGATGTGACGATGGAGGCGATGCTCGCGAGCGCGCTGGATTCGGCTGCGATGGCCGAGCGGTACGGTCTGCGCCACGATCAGATTATTTTGAGCGCCAAAGTCAGCGGCGTGCATGACCTGATCGATGTCTATCAAATGCTGGCCGCGCGCTGCGACTACGCGCTGCATCTGGGCCTGACGGAAGCCGGCATGGGAATGAAAGGCATCGTCGCCTCCACGGCGGGATTGACGCCGCTGCTGCTGGCCGGAATCGGCGATACGATTCGAGTCAGTCTGACTCCCAAACCTGGCGGCGATCGCACGGAAGAAGTCTTGACCGCGCAGCAGATTCTTCAATCGCTCAGCATTCGCAGCTTTACCCCGCAGGTGACCGCGTGCCCCGGCTGTGGGCGCACCACCAGCACATTCTTTCAGGAACTGGCGCAGCAGATTCAAGGTTACGTGCGCGAATCGATGCCGGTCTGGCGCGAGAAATATCCCGGTGTCGAAGAATTGAAGCTGGCAGTGATGGGCTGCGTCGTCAACGGGCCGGGAGAATCGAAGCACGCCAACATCGGCATTTCCCTGCCCGGAACGTTTGAAGAGCCGGTCGCGCCCGTTTATGTCGATGGCCGCCTGCTGTTGACTCTTCGCGGAGACCACATCGTCCAGGAATTCACGAAGATTCTGGACGAATATGTACAGACGCGTTACGGCGCGGCGCGCTCGCCGGAGTTAGTCGGCGTTTCCTGAGATTCATGCTTGTTTTGCTGCACCGGGTTTTGCTGCACTGGGAACCGCGCCTGACTGCGGGGCCGCGGACGATGTTTGGTTTCCTGCCTTCGCAGCCTTTTGGCCTGACCTCTTAATCAACTGATTCAGCGTAGTGGAATCGAGTTCTTCCTCCAGACATTTCTGTGCCTTGCGGAAGGTGCTGTGCATGGCCTTTTGCAGGTCCTTCGTATGGGCAGATTCCCGCTTCGTCTGGTGAAGTAGATCGCCGGTATCGAGCGCGCGGTAAACGTCTCGCAGAGTGATTTGTTTCGGCCCCTTCGCAAGGCGCGAGCCGCCGGCGGGTCCTTTGGCGCTGGTGACCAGGCCGGCCCGGCTGAGAGCCGACAGCAGACGCCGGACCACAACCGCATTCGTTCCAAGGGCCTCAGCCAGCGCTTGCGAAGTATGAAACTTCCCGGGCTCGATCGCCATCAGCGCGAGCGCTTCAATTCCAGTTGAAAATCGCAGATTCGCTGCCATTGACCGGTTCTCCTGAAGATGCACATAGGAAAAATGAACTGCACGCAGCCTTTCCTTAAAAAAAGGCCGCACGAACGGTATCTCGGCAACAGACAACATCAGGAGAACCGGTCTGTGGCCCAAAATATCACAGTTTCGTTGAGCCTGGTTCAGCCGGCTGGGGTGGGTCGTATAATTTGCAAGCGAGGTGGGCATGGCGAAACGCAGGGGTTATCCCGACCGCCGGGGAATGGGCGCGGAGAGCGACCCTATATCTGAACCTTTCTTGCCGAATGAGCGCTACCAGGTCCAGCAGAAAGCGATGATTGAGAAGCTAATTGCAGCGGGCCTGGATCCTGAACACGTCGCGCGTCTATTCTCCATCCCAGTTGAACTGCTCTCCGGTGAGAAGCCGAAAGATTTGTAAACCGGACTTTTCGCATCCCGTTATCCTGAAATCCAACTTGCGCTTTAACGATTCGCCTTTTTTGGAGCACGATCCCTTTGCGAATACTTTTTGTTGGCGATGTCTTCGGCGGGGCGGGACGAAGGATTGTCCACGCCCATCTGCACCATGTCATCGAAAGCAACGCCGTCGATCTGGTTGTTATCAACGTGGAAAATGCGGCCGGCGGCTTCGGCGTCACGCCAGCCATCGCGGACGAATTTTTCGATCTCGGCGCGCACGTTCTGACCACCGGAAATCACATCTGGGACAAGCGCGAGATTGTCGACTGGATGCAATCGGCGCCGGCGAACAGCCACGAGCGTCCGCGCCGCCTGCTGCGGCCGGCCAACTACGTTCCAGGAGTTCCCGGCCACGGCATATACGAAGGCACGCTGCCCGATGGGGCGCCCTATGCTGTGATCAACCTGCAGGGGCGCGTCTTCATGGGAGCGAGCGACGATCCCTTTCGCGCCGCGGATACGATTCTTGAAAAATTGCGGGCGAAGATCATCCTGGTGGATTTTCATGCCGAGGCGACCTCGGAAAAAGTCGCGATGGGGTGGTATCTCGATGGCCGCGTCACTGCGGTTCTGGGAACCCACACTCATGTTCCGACCGCCGATGCGCGCATCTTGCCGAACGGCACCGCATTTCAGACGGATGTGGGAATGAGCGGACCGTTTGACAGCGTGATCGGAGTCGAGGTGGAGCAGGTGCTCGACAGATTCTTAACAGGCATGCCCGCTAAGTTCGACGCCGCGCGCAAGAACCCGAAAATGTGCGCTGCGCTGATCGACTGCGATGCGACCACAGGGCGCGCGCAATCCATCCGTCACATCATGCTGGGTGAATAGGCTTCTAGGCACAATGGAACAAAGATCAAGGGCGTCCAGTTGGACGCCCTTGTCGGTTCGCCTGCGAAAAACTACTGCGGTGTGGTGCGGCGCCTGCGGTGCGTCGCGCGCGGTTTCGTCGTGGGCGGTGCGATTCCGTCCTTCATGATGATCATGGGCGGGTTCTGCGTGTACGAGTCGAACGTCGCAATCATATTCACCGTGGAGCCGATGGTGGGCGGAGTTTTCAGCGGGGCCTTCATGTTGATGGTGAAGTCCGCCTTGTTCGATTGCTGCGCATCGTCGGAAACGGCAAGCTGCACTGAATCCGGCGTGGCCGCGATCACTTTGCCGGGCACCTTCGTCGTCAGGCCCTTCATGGTGTCCCAGACCTTGCTGGCGTCGTCCGTCGTTCCGTTGGCAAGGACGAATTCCTTGTCCGTCAGCGCCATCGTTTTCAGGTCCGGCGTGGAGGTCACGGCGTTGTGCGCCAATTGCTGCGGAGAAGGCGGCGGCGGCGCGGGAGTAATGGAGAATCCGGAAGGAGGATTCAAGGAAGCCTTGGCCTGCGCCTGCACCTGGTCGAAACCGTCCGTGCCACCGTGATATTTCTTGTACCAATACTGGGCGGCTTTTTGAATTTCATCCTTGAATGGCTCCGGAGCGTACGCGGCAGCGCGGGCAAGATACCAGACCGCGTTCACCAGGTCCTGCGGCTTCTCCTGGGTGAAAGCGGTGCCGAGCAGGTAGGTGTCCTGAATGCCCTGGCCGGCCGTCTGCTGCTGAGGCGGCATGGCTTCCAGTTCAGCCTTAAACTTCGAAATGGCGTCGGCGTAGTCCTTCTTCTCCAGATCGTCGGCGGCAATCGCGCCATCAAACAGTGGAGTGACGGCTGTCTTCATCTTGTCGAAGTTGGCTGAATCCGCACCCTCCGGAGCGGGCGCCGTCAGGCCCTTTTGCGCGTCTGCGGAGGCTTCATCGAGCAGCGGCTGGGCATCGGCGGGATTGGTCTTTTGACCCGCCTCAGCGCGCAGAACGTATGCGCTCAGCGCAAGCGCGCGCATGTCGGTCGGATCTTCCTGCAGCACTTTGCGGGCCGCGGCGAGCGCTTTCTGCGTGTTGCCGGTCTGAGTATAGGCGTCCATCAAAACTTCCAGCAATTGTTTCTTGACCACGCTGTCCGGGTACTGTTGCAGAAAGCCTTCAATGGCCGCGGCCTTTGCCTGCGGCGTGGGCTGGCCGATCGCAGCATTGTAAGCGTTGTATTCCGCGGGGTTCTTAATTGTGATCGTGGAATTGGAGCTTTGCGCCAGCATCATGGGGGCGGCACCGAGAGCGGAACTAGCCAACGCCAGCACCGTAATATACACAACCTTCTTCATCGTCAATCACTCCTCGCGAACGAGTGGCTATAGAAATCTAGATTGGCCAACCGCTTGTCCGTATGCGTCGAGCTCCGCTCCAGCCCCGGCAGCGCGGCGGGGAAGTTCTGGCTGATGGGATGGAACCAGGCAGGTCATGCGGCATTCATTTGGTTAGTCGGATTATAGAACCCATTTCGTCAATTACAAGCCAGTATTCCACCATGCGTCAATAGGATGCAATAGAGACATCCGTAGTACGATCCGTTGTAGGATACCCGGGATGAAAAGCTGGAACGACAAGCTGGGCAATGTGCGGTTCATGGTGTTCGGAATCGTGCTGATGCTGCTGGCTGCGATGTGGCTGATTCGGGAAATGATTCGCTAGCTCGCTAAGCTGGGCCAAGTTCGTTAGATATGCGCCGCGGCACGAAGAAAAGCAGGTCCCTCGACTGCGCCCGCTTCGCGGACTTCGCTCGGGATGACAGTTTCAAGAGGAATTTGAAAGTGTCAACAGAGCCGGACCATTTCGAGCTGGTCGGGATCGCCGCGCGGCTGTTGCCGGAACCGCACGACACGGATGGAACATGACGGAAACCTCCCCTCTTGCCGGACAAATCGCGGTTGTCACCGGCGCGAGCCGCGGCATCGGCGCTGCCATTGCGCGGAAGCTGGCTTCCCTCGGCGCGCACGTTGTTCTTACGGCGCGCGATTTGCGGCGGCTGAGCGCGGTTGCCGATGAGATCGCCGCTGCCGGCGGCAGCGTGGAAGCGCATCCCTGCGATCTTGCCGATCCCAATCAGATTGGGACGTTTTCGCAAACCGTGCTGGCGAAACATCGCCGCTGCGACGTCCTCGTAAACAACGCGGGTATTGGATCGTTCGATGGCCCGCTCCACACTTTATCGCTGGATAATTTCGATCGAACGGTGGCAATCAATCTGCGAGCGCCGTACCTGCTGTTGAAGGCCTTTGCGCCGTCGATGATCGAGGCGCGGCGCGGCCACATTATCAACATTTCGTCGCTGGCCGGCAGGAATCCCGTTCCGAACGCGGCTGCGTATGCCGGGTCGAAGTGGGGCCTGAACGGGATGATGATCTCGGCGGCGGAAGAACTGCGGCAGTTCCAAGTGCGTGTTTCGCTCATCGAGCCCGGGTCGGTTCAGACCGAATTCGGCTCCGGTCTGGCCGGGAAAAAATCGCCGCTTGGGGCCATTCAGCCGGACGATATTGCGGAGATTGTCGCGCTGCTGGCGACGCAGGCCGACCAGTGTTTTATCAGCGAAGTGCTGGTACGGCCAACTCTGAAGAAATAAAAGGGATTTGAAGGAATAACCCCACGTGTGGGGTTCCGACCTTCTTATCCACAAGTCCTTGTAGCAAGTATGTTGACCATGACCCTTTGCCGGGCTAAAGTGTAGCCATTGGCGGCGGATTTTTGTCTGGTCTTCCGCCATAAGAAATGGAGTCCCCCAGCTTGCTCGAACTCAAGCGCATTCACATTCTCGGGTTCAAGTCCTTCTGCGACCGCACGGAGGTTTCTCTCGACAGCCGAGGGGTGACGGCCATTGTCGGCCCGAACGGGTGCGGCAAGTCGAACATCTCCGACGCCGTGAGCTGGGTGCTGGGAGAGCAGTCTGCAAAGAGCCTGCGAGGCGTGAAGATGGAGGATGTCATCTTCTCTGGCACGCGCGAGCGCAAGCCCACGGGCATGGCGGAAGTGACGCTGGTCCTGACCGATCCGGAAATCTACCGGGCCGCCGAAAGCCCGCGCGGTCCGGAGATTGTCGAGGATGACTGGGATGAAGCCGCGGCGCGCAGCCAGGCCGCGCAGGAAACCGAAGAAATCATCGCCGAACTACAGCCGGGGCAGGCGATCGAGGAAGAAGTGGATGGCGAACCCACATCTCAGAAGCGAGATGTGGGGCACCCCGGGATTGAGTCTGATGCCGATGCGGTCGTGCTGAAGGTTCGCCGCCGCAAGTTTCTACGCAATCACGCACGAGATGGTGAAGTGATCATTTCGCGCCGGCTGTTCCGCACCGGGGACAGCGAATATCTGTTGAACGGAAAGCTCTGCCGGCTGCGCGACATCCACGATGTGCTGATGGGAACGGGCCTGGGCGTGGAATCCTACGGCATCATCGAACAGGAACGGATCGGACAATTACTCAGCAGCAAGCCGCACGACCGCCGCACGATTATCGAAGAGGCAGCGGGAATCACCCGCTTCAAGACCAAAAAGCATCTGGCAGAGTTGCGGCTGGAGCAGGCGAAGCAAAATCTTGCTCGCGTCAACGATATCTTCGATGAAGTTGCGCGACAGATGAATTCCCTAAAGCGCCAGGCGGCCAAGGCGGAACGCTACGGAGCGCTGCGCGATGAGCTTCGCCAGCGTCTGCGCGTTGTGATAGCGACTCGGCTTTCGCTGATGGATGCTGCCTCTGTTGCCTCCGCGAACGAATTGGCGCAACTGACCGCTCAAATCGACGAATTGACGCAGAGGGTGGCGACCGTCGATCAACAGCGCGCCGCAGTGGTTGCGGACGGCTACAACCGCGAACAGCAGGCACGCGACGCGGCAGCCCAGGCAAACAGCGCTTCGGTGGAGCTGGAACGGACGCTGGCGCAGTTGCAGGCCAATGAGGATCGAATCGCGGATCTTGCGATTCGACTGCAAGCGGCCCAGGCGGAACTGGACCAGACGCAGCAGCAGCTTGCGGCGCTAGAAAGCGAACGTACACAGCAGCAGACTTTTCTGGCGCAGGCGCAGGAAGCCGTCGATGCGGCGCGGCAGGACATGCGGGCGCGTCAGAGCGCCGCGCAGAAGGCCGATCGCGATCTGGCCGATGCCGATGAGCGAATTGAAACCGCCCGGCGGCAGATGCTGCATTGGATGGATCAGGCGAACCAGGTCCGTAACCAGATCACGCAGGGCGAGGCCAGCCTGGAGGGATTGCAGAGGGAAGCCGAGCGTCTGGCGACGGAGCGAGAGAGTGTCCACGAGGAGTTGAAGAAGCTGGGCATCGAGCGTGGCCAGGTCTCGCTTGATTTTCAGTCCGCCAGCAGCTCGCTCGAATCCACCGAAGCCGAACTGAATACGCTGCGCGCCCAGCTCGAAGCCCAGCGCGCGGAAGAGACCTGCTTCGCGCCGCCAGGCCGATCAGCTTCGCGCGGAACAGGCCACACTGCAAGGCCGGCACAATTCCCTGGAAGCGCTGATCCGAGAACATAGCTACTCGACCGACACCGTACGCAAGCTGCTGCGGACGAATACGATGGAGGGCGGCCATGCTCCTGTCGGCGTGCTGGCGGATTTTCTCGAAGTTTCGGGCCAGTACGAGAATGTCGTCGATGAATTTCTGCGCGACGAGTTGAACTTCATCGTCGTGAAGAGCTGGAACGACGCGCAGGAAGGCATGCGCGTTTTGAAAACAGACGTAGATGGCCGCGCGACATTTCTTGTCCATCCGGACGATTCGCAGGCGAAATTTTCTTTCGCGCCGGGTGATATGGCACCCGTTGAGCGAGTCGCGCGATGGCGTGGTGCGGCTGAAGGACTGCGTTCGGGTGCTGGATGGATTCGGCAGCTCGCTCGAAGTGATTCTGCCCAAGCTGCGCAACGGCTACGTTGTACCGGACTCCGAAGTCGCCCGTTCGCTGGCGCTGGAAAATCCGGAGGCATTTTTTCTGGCGCCGAACGGGGAGTGCTTCCATAACGTCACCGTCACCGGTGGCAAGCCGAGCGTGGAAGGGCCGCTGGTGCTGAAGCGCGAATTGCGCAGCGCGCAGCAGGCGCTGGCGGGCGCGGAAGAAACTCTGGCGACGACCGATATGCACACCGCGCAACTGGCCCATGCTGTCGCCGAGCTTGCAGGGCGCATTGAGATCAAGTCTGCGGAACGGCGGCAGGCTGAGCAGGAATCCGCAAATACCGGCGCCGCTTTGCGCCAGCTTGAAGGCGAAGTGAGCCGCCTGGAGCGGCGGTTGAGCGAGTGGACGCTGCAGGCGGAACGCAACCGAGCAGGCACACGCGGAGAAGACCGCGTGGGTGGCGGAGCGACGCGAGGAAGTGGAGCGCCACGACCGGGAACGGATTGGCATTCGAGCAACAGTTGAACGAAGCGCAAGGTTCGCTGGAAGCGCTGCGTCACGCGCGCGATGCGGCGCAGCAGCAGATGTCCGAGGCATCGGTTGCGCTGGCCGGCCTGGAAGAACGGCAGCGCGGGGCGCGCCATCTCCGCGGAACGGCTGGATCGGATGGTGCAAGGCCTACAGCAGCGTGTGCGTCAGTTGGAGCAGCAGCTTGCCTCCGGCATTGCGGAACAGCAGCAGCGCGCATTGGAGCAGGAGCGGCTGCAACTCCGCAGCCAGGAAGTGGAAGTGACCCGCACTACAGCGCGTCAACAAGCCGAGGAATTGGCGCAGCAAACCGCCGCCTTGCGCGCGCAAGCGACAGAGATCGAGCAGCAGGTGCGGACGCTTCGAGTCGAATTGGAAGCGCTGCGCGACCGTCGAAGCGACGAGGCCGCCCGCGCAGCGCGTCTATCCTCCGACCTGGCGCATCTGGAAGAGACCTGCGTGCAGGAGCTCTCCCTGCCAGCCGCGGACTTGCGGGCCGACGAATCCATGGTCCGGCTGGAGAGCGAGCCTCTGGCAACGGAAGAGGACGATTGCCGCGCAATCAAACAGAAGCTCGAATCGATGGGTCCGGTGAACATGATGGCTCTCGATGAATACAAGGAAGCGTCGGATCGCCACGAATTCCTAGAAACGCAGCGCAGAGACCTGATCGATTCCATCGAAAACACGCAGAGCAGCATTCGGGAAATCGAAACGGTACTGCGCAGCAAGTTTGAAGAGGCCTTCACCGCGATCAATGAAAACTTCTCCGCTACGTTTGCCCATTTGTTCGGAGGCGGACAGGCATTTATGAGGCTGACGGACGAGGAAAATTCCGACGAAAGCGGCATCGACATCATTGCTTCTCCTCCCGGAAAAAAATTGCAAAATGTTCTGTTGCTCTCCGGTGGCGAGAAGGCGCTGACCGCGCTGTCGCTGCTTATGGCGATCTTCCAATATCAGCCAAGCCCCTTCTGCGTACTGGATGAAGTCGATGCCGCGCTGGATGAGGCGAACGTGGGCCGCCTGGCGAATATGTTGCGCAAGATGAGCGACCGCACCCATTTCATCGTCATCACCCACAGCAAGCGCATGATGCAGGCTGCCGATGCGATTTTCGGCGTAACCATGCAGGAGCCAGGCGTTTCGAAGATTGTTTCCGTGCGCCTCGGCACGGACCACCGGGCGCTTGACAGAGCGTCCGCCTGATCGTCGCGAACGGCGATTATGCAACAAGCCCTGTTTCCGGCGCATCCCAAAAATTGACCGGCGTCCTTCGATTCGCATTCTGACGATTTGCATCCTGACGATGAAAGGTTCAACGGCATGGCGGAAACTCTTCTGCAAACCGACTTCCCCACTCTAAAACTGCGCGCACGCGGGAAAGTCCGAGACATTTACATTGTCGGCGACGATCTTCTGCTGGTCGCCACAGACCGCCTTTCCGCCTTCGACCACGTTCTGCCCACGGGCATTCCGGGCAAGGGAAAAATCCTCACCCAGATTTCTCTCTTCTGGTTTGAACTGCTTTCCGATCTGGTGCCAAATCACCTGATCACCGCGAAGGTCGATCAATACCCGCCTTCTCTTCAGCCGTATCGAGAGCAATTGCATCTTCGGTCCATGCTGGTCAAACGCGCCGAGGTATTTCCGATCGAATGCGTGGTGCGCGGCTATCTGACCGGATCGGCATGGAAGGAGTATCAAAAATCCGGCAGCGTCTGCGGCATCGCGCTGAAGCCTGGACTGGTCGAATCGCAGCAGTTGCCGGAACCGCTTTTCACCCCGGCAACCAAAGCGCCGTCCGGCGGGCACGATATGAATATCCCCATGACAGAGATGCGGAGACGGATTGGCGCGGAGAAGGCCGATCTGCTACGCGACCTGAGCTTGATGATCTATGAGCGCGCAGCCCAGCATTCGGCCGGCCAGGGGCTGATCCTCGCAGACACCAAATTTGAGTTCGGCGCGACGGCGCATGGAGTTGTGCTCGCGGACGAGGTGCTGACGCCGGATTCTTCTCGATATTGGCCGCAGAATGACTATCGTCCGGGCGGTCCGCAGATTTCCTTTGACAAGCAGTTTGTGCGCGACTATTTAGTAGAGAGCCGCTGGAACCAGCAAGCTCCCGCGCCGAACCTGCCGCCGGAAGTGGTGGCGCGAACGCAGGAAAAATATCTGGAAGCGTTCTGCCGTATTACCGGCCGCACAGCTCCGCAATGACCGCACTGGCCACTGAATGACACTTTTCGACTGGATTGCTATTCTCATCATCTTTTTGTCCGCGATCATAGCGGCGTCGCAGGGATTTCTGCTGGAAGTCATTTCGCTGGCGGGCCTGATCTTGGGCCTGTGGCTGGCGCTGTGGAATTACCGGGTGCTGTCGGTTCCGCTGGCCCGACACATTCATTCCGAACACGTCGCCGACGCCTTGGGATTTCTGCTGATTGCGCTCGGCATCATGATCATTGCCGGGCTGATCGGCCGCTCCATTTCCCGGCTGGCGCATTATGTCGGGCTGGGCGGCCTCGACAGCCTGCTCGGCGCGATTTTTGGAATCGTCCGCGGCTGCGTCCTGGTCGTGATCGCCATCATCGTTATCGCGGCGTTCATGCCACAGCAAAGATGGCTGCGCGGATCGAAGCTGGCGCCGTACTTCCTTTCCACCGCCAACCAGTTTTCGGCGGGAGCGCCGGACGAACTCCGGCTGAAGATCCGGCACGGAATTGCTGCAATCGAGAACGTTCAGCCGGCCTGGATAGAATTAAACTTGCATCCGCACCCCGCGACACGTTAGAACATTGTGAACGGCATTTCCGTGCCGACCGTCGCACCGATTTCAAAACCGGTCAAATTCCGCAACAAAAAACTTGCCACGCAAGCGAGGTCAGAGTGAAACGCGAATTGGACAACCTGGTGGTGCAGATGTACGCCAGCGGTATCACGTATGAAGAAGCCATCCGCGAATTTCGCCGCCGTTATATCCAGGAAGTTCTGGCCCGCAACAAAGGCAATCAGTGCAAGGCCGCTCGCGAACTGGGCGTGCACCGCAACACGTTGAGCCGCATTATGGCGGATCTGGAACTGGATCCCGCGCAGATCAAGCTGGGGCTGAAGCGCCCGGCACGCGGCGAACACGCTGTTTTTCCGCCGGTGCAGATGGTACGCTCGAAATAACGTCTTGTTGATGCAAGGCAGTTTCTTCCGAGTGGCTTAGAGTGGCAGAAAAGCATTCCACGCAGGATCTTCAGCCTGCAAACCAACGATGGAACCTGTGGCGCGGCCGCGTTAACCAGGCGTTGAATTGCGCTCCATTTCGGATTGGCAAATCGACTGCGGAACTGCACGGTATTCACCTCTGGTTCCGTAATTCTGGCCAATGGCTGAGGAAATTCGCCGCTTTCGGACTGGCGTGTTCGGTAACGATTCTCACATGCCTGCCGCAAGCGGTCGCCCAGCAAAGTTCGTTTGCTGCTCTCGCTCCCGCGGCCGTGATCGCCAATTCCACAGAAACGCCCAGCGTGCGTCGCCCGAGCCCGAAACAGGCCATGAAGGCGCGCGAGCTGTTTGGTAAAGGCACGCACGCTCTGCAAAACCGGAAATCCGCGCGCGCGGCCAAGCTCTTCAGTGAAGCGCATCGTCTGGACCCCGGGAATGGCGTCTATCTCGCCGCTTATGAGATTGCGCGGCAACAACGGATCGGCGGAATGCTGCAGCTTGCCAGCGACGATCAGGAAAACGGCCGGTCTGCTTCCGCCAAGCAACATTTGTTGAGCGCGCTGCAGGTCGATCCCGACAACCCGTATGTGCAGGAACATCTGCAATCGCTGAACACAGAGGAAGAGCCTGGGGTCATTGAATCGGCGCCGATGCCGCAGTTCTCTCGGACTCTCATCGAACTAGCTCCCACTTCCGCGCGCGCCACGTTTCATCTTCGCGCCAGCGCCCAGCAGATTGTTCAGCGGGTGTTGCTTGCCTACGGCGTCACGGCACTCCTCGACGACTCCGTTCCGGCCAAGCAGGACCGGTTCGATCTCGACAACGCTTCTTTTGCGGAAGCATCTACCGCTCTAGAACTCGCCACAGGCACCTTCATTGTTCCTCTCGACGCGCAGCACGCGCTGGTGGCAAAGGACACCAAACAAAATCGTTCGAAGTTTGAGCGTCTGCTGCTGGAAACGGTGTTCCTGCCCGGAGTGGACCCAAAGGAAATGACGAGTTCCGCCAACATGATCAAGACGGCGTTTGGTGTCAAACAGGTTTCCGTCGATGGGACAAAGGGAACGCTCACTATCCGTGCTCCGGAGGCTACTTTGCGGGCGGTGAACGCGATACTGTCGCGACTCTACCTGGACAAACCCGATGTTGTTCTGGATGTCCGCATCTACCAGGTGAACGACTCGCACCAGCAAACGCTGGGCGTGGCTTTTCCGCAGTCGCTCAGCGTGTTCAATGTGAGCTCTCAATTGGACAGCATTATCAGCGCCAATCAAAGCACCATCGCGCAACTGATTGCGAGCGGTCTGGTCAATCCCGGCGATCTGGCTGGCATAGCCGCGCTACTAGTCGGCCTCGGCCTTGTAAACGGGACTGTCCTCAACCAGCCGTTTGCCCTGTTTGGCAACGGCCTTACGCTGAGCGGCCTTTCTTTCGGCGCGACAACCGGCAATGCCTCGCTGAACATTTCCAATACGCGCGAACTGGACCATGTGCAGTTGCGCACGGGAGATTTGCAAGCACAGTCTTTTCTTGTGGGGTCCCGCTTTCCCGTGGTCACGCAGAGCTATTCCGCCGGCACCCAGACCCCCACAAGCTCTACCAGCCTGGCCGCCCTTCTATCGGGATCGACGACAAGCAATCTTTCCACCATCAATCCGCTGGCCGTCGCGCCCACCGTCCAATACATCGATCTCGGTCTGACGCTGAAGGCGAAAACCCATGTGCTGCAGGGCAACAATGTGCGGATGGAACTACAGATCAAGATTGCGGCTTTGTCCGGGGGGACGGTTAACGGCTCCCCGATCATCAACAACCAGTCGTTCACCACGGCGATCGACGTGCACGATGGCGGCAGCGCGCTGGTCACCAGCGCGGTGAGCCGGTCGGAATCGCGTTCGCTTTCCGGCATTCCCGGACTGAGCGAACTGCCGGGATTCGGCTGGACGGCAAGCCCGACGACAGAGGTGATAACCGGCAGGCTGCTGATTGTCATCAACCCGCATATTGTCGGCGTGACGCATTCGGATGTGGCAAGCCGGATGGTACTCCTGCCGCCGCAAATGTCAACCCCTTGAGCGCAATTTCAGGTTCGTAAAAATAAACCAATCCGATAAGACTCTTTGAACGTTTCCTGAATCATACTGCTCTATAGGGCCAGGACTGCGATATGGCTCATCTTGAACGAGGGAAGGTATCAACCGAATGACCAGCAACTTCAAGACTCTCCTATTTACGGCGGCAGTCTCCGGTCTACTGACGGGAACTGCTGTATGCGCCCATGCAGCAACAGCGGCCGAAGGAACGGGAGCCGGAGTCAACGCACCCATCGCGCAGACGTCGGCGACTTCCACCAACTTGCTGAGCACAGCCTTCCATGGCGACAAGCACTCGTGCAAGGGCAAGAACTCCTGCAAAGGCAAGGGCGGCTGCAAGTCCGGCGATAATGGCTGCAAAGGCAAGAACTCCTGCAAAGGCAAGGGCGGCTGCAACACCAGACACCCCATGCCGTCGTAGTTTTTTCTTGACAAGCGGAATCGGGCGGTCGCATGGCAACGTCCCGACGGGCCATGCGCCGCTGTTTCGCCATTTTGCCGAGGGACAGGAATGGCAGCAAATCGCTTCAACGGATATCAGGATTATGGCATCGGAATTGGCCTTCGCCTGCCGCATTACCAGCACATTTTGACGCAGCATCCTGTGGTCGATTGGTTTGAGATCATCTCGGAAAATTACATGGTGGATGGAGGCCGTCCGCTGGCCATCCTCGACAAGATTCTGGAGCAATACCGCGTCGTTCAGCACGGCGTATCCATGTATTTCGGCTCCGCCGATCGCTTGAACAAAGAGCATCTCCGACGGCTCAAGGCGCTTACGCGGCGCACCAAAACTCCCTGGCTGACCGACCATCTCTGCTGGGGCAGCGTGGATGGCCGCTACACGCACGATCTGCTGCCGATGCCCTACACCTGGGAAGCCGTGAAAAAAACGGCGGAAAACGTGCGCCACGTTCAGGACTATCTTGAGATTCCTGTTGCCGTAGAAAACGTGAGCAGCTATGCCGAATTCCACATCTCCGAGATGACGGAGTGGCAGTTTCTTACCGAGGTGGTGGAACGCGCGGACTGCGGCATTCTGCTGGACGTGAACAACATCTACGTCAGTTCCAGGAATCACAGCTTCGACCCTCGCGAGTACGTGGATTTCGTTCCGGCCGAGCGGGTTGCGCAGATTCACATTGCGGGCCATTCGAAATTCGAGAAGTACATTCTCGACACGCACGATCATCCGGTCATCGACCCCGTGTGGGAACTGTACGCGCGGGCGATCCGGCGCTGCGGCCCTACGGCGACGCTGCTGGAATGGGACGACAGCATTCCTTCCTTTGAAGAGGTCCACGCGGAGGCGCTCAAAGCGAACCGCTTCCTAGGGCAGGTTGAATCGACCACTGAATCCGGCGCTCTTCTCGAAGAAAGCGTGCGATGAGTGAACTGAAGCAGATTCAGCGTCGCATGGCTGCCGCCGTGATGACTCCGCTGACCCGCAACGACGGAATGCGAGCAAAGTCGCCGGATGGCCGATCCATGCGCGCCGAAGCGAAGGAATTTATTCGTCCTAACGATCGCCTCACATCGTTCGAGCGCCTGGAGATTTACAACCAGCAGTACTGGTTCCGCGTGCTCGACGCCTTTGCCGCGGACTTTCCCGGCCTCGCCGCCGTAGTGGGCGCGCGCGGCTTCGATCAACTGTCGCTCGCCTATCTAACGGACTTCCCTTCCCGCTCCTTCACGCTGCGCAATCTTGGCAGCCGGATGCTTGGCTGGCTGCGCAAGCATCCGGAATGGATCGAGCCACAGGAAAGATTGGCGCTCGACATGGTGCGCCTGGAGATTGCGGACATCGACGCCTTCGATGCCGCGGAAGCGCCCGCGGTGGGTCCGGAAGATCTGCTGGAAGTCACGCCCGCCACACGTTTCGGAATCCAGCCCTATATTCAATTGCTCGAACTCGCGTATCCAGTGGATGACCTGCTGATCGCTCTCAAGAACGATTCCAGCCCGCAGAGCGATATTGCAAGCAACTCCGGCTCGCATGAGCGCAGGAAACATCCGGCGGTGGAGCAGGTGCAGCGGCTGAAACCGGAGCGCATTTATCTCGCTGTCCATCGCAGAGAATATATCGTCTGCTATCGCCGGTTGACGCGGGAAGCGTTTCGCACCCTGCGTTCTCTGCGACGGGGCAATCCATTGGGTGCTGCTCTTGAGGATGCGATGCGCGGCAGCCGCGTCTCCGAGAGTGAGATTGCGGGAAAAATTCGTGAATGGTTTACGGAATGGGCGGAGATGGGCTGGTTCTGCAAGCCGCCAGATGCGGTCGCGTCCATCGCGGACATCTCGGTCAAACGAGGTTACAAACGCGCATGAATGGAATCTTGGCTTGTCATCGCGGATTCCGGAGAGCGGTCTCCAGCCTGCAATCGCCCTTGCTGCTGCTGGTTCGTCTGTATTGGGGCTGGCAATTTATCCAGACGGGATCTGGAAAAATTCACAACATCACACACGTGACCGGATACTTTACGGAACTGGGGGTACCGGCGCCGCACGCAACCGCTATCTTCATCGCGTGGTTGGAATTCATTGGCGGCATTCTTTTGATCGCCGGACTGTTTTCCCGCATTACATCGCTGGCCCTTTTCATCGATATGCTGATCGCCTATATCGTTGGCGATCACGCCGCCCTCGTTTCATTTTTCAGCGACCCTGGGACCTTCTACGCAGCCGCTCCGTTCACCTTCATGGCCGCGTCTTTGTTGATCCTGATATTTGGGCCGGGCCTATTCGCGTTTGATACGCTCCTCGCCCGAATGGCGCCACCGGAGCCGCGCCGCCGCGGCGGGCGCATGTAAACGCGGCTTCGGACCGTTCCGGCGATCAGCGCTGGCGCGCCAGGACCATGGTGATGTCGTCGGGCTGCTCTTCCGCGCCGATCCAGTCCTGCAACGCCTGCATCACACGGTCGGTGATTTCCTGCAAGGGCAGATGCCGGCTGCGGCGCACCAGTTCCACCATGCGCGCTTCGCCGAAATCGCCGAACTCATTTTCCGGCTCGGTCACGCCATCGCTGTAGGCAATCAGCAGATCTCCCGGTTCCATCACAACCGCGCCTTCTTCGTATTCCATGTTGTCCAGCAGACCGATAACTGTGCCTCCCCGGTCAAGGCGCAGGATGGATCCGTCGGCCCGCAGGACCAGCGGCGGCAATTGGCCGCCATTCGAGTAGCGCAGCGTGCAGTCGTCGGCTTCATAGTGCGCAAGGAACAGCGTGGCGTATTTTTCCGACTGCGTGCTGCGGTACAAATGCAAATTCAACAGGCGCATCAGATTGCCCGGAGAGCGAAACACTTCCGCTGAAATCGCGTGGCCGTTCCCATCATGAATCGAACCGGTCGGGCTGCCAGCGAACACTTCTTCGCTGGCGAAACGATAGGCGCGCACGGCGGAATGCAGCCCCGCCATCAGCAGCGCGGCGGAAATTCCCTTTCCGCTGATATCTCCGATTGCCATGAAAAGAGCGTCGTTGCCGAGGACCAGAAAATCGTAATAGTCGCCGCTTACCGTGCGCGCGGGACGACAAACTCCATGCAGATCCAGTTCGCCAAGCCGCACGTCGCAGGCGGGAAAAAGGTTCGACTGCACCTCCTGGGCAATTGCCAGTTCGCTTTGCAGACGCTCCTTTTCTTTCTGCTCATCCAGCAGGCGCGATAGAGATTCCGACATCGTGTTGAACGAGCGGCTCAACGCAGCAAGCTGGTCCTGCCGCGACACTGGAATCCTGTAATTCAGACGTCCCTGATCCACTTCGCCGGTGGCATGATACAGATCCGAGACAGAGCGCGTGATGGTTCGGCTGAGGCGGCTGGCCAGAAAAATGGCAAGCAATTCCAGCCCGGCAAATATGACTGCAGTAAGGATAAATACTGCGCGAATTCCGCCGCCGATCACGAGCGATTCCCGGAACAGACGCTGGTACAAGAGAGACGGCCGCGATGTAACCAGGGCAACGACAGCAATCCTGTTTCCGGTCGACCACTGGAACATCTGTAGCGTCGCCGGAACGTTGACCTGGATATCGAGGAAGTTCGTCGGTTTGGGGAGAACTCCACCGGCTACGGTGCCGAGATCGGAGGACCTTCCCTCGTTCCCTTTCACCTCGCCTACGATCGCCGATCGATTTCCCGGCCCGTTTTCGCTCTCGCCGGGTGCTCCGATCGTCTGTACTTCCTTCACGTCCGTCGCTGGAATTTGGACCTTCGACAATAGCGTCACGCGGCCCAGCCCGTTTGCCACGCGGCTCAGAAAATTCGCATCCAGCGGCAGGCTGGTGATGACGGAGACTGAGTGGATGCCTGCGGGCTTGCTGGTGATTGCGCGAAAAAAGACGTGGTCGTGGCTCAGAACCAGGCCACTGAAGTTTCCCTTGAGCCACGCTGGAGGACTGGGAACGTCGGTCAGCGCGTGGTTCGGCGGCAATTCCATCGGCTGCAACTTTCCGTCTAGATACACACCAAGGCGCAACTCCGGCATAGCGATCATCGCCTTTGCCTCGGACGGAACGTCTGCGGGCAGGTGAGCGGTTTCCGCGGCACGGGATGGACTCTGCGCCAGCAATTCGTGCTGCAGGTGGAGCGCAAGACCTTCATTGTTTGCAGCCAGCGTGAGCAATTGCGAGTTGATCTCTGAAGTGGCTGCGAAATTTGCAAACTGGCCGAACAAAACATACGCCGCCGTGGCGGCCAGGATACCGAACAGAACCACCGGCGTCACACCGATCAGCAGGTAGGTCACAAACAGCCGATTGCGTAGCTTCCACAAGAGCCGCCAGCGCATCCAGCGGAAGAACGCCGGCAGGCTCACCACAATCCACACCAGGGTCGCCACCCACGGCGAGAGACTGATGTGTGGACCGATGCCGGGAACCAGCTTCAATAGAAACAGAACGACAGCGGTGACCAGCGACCAGTACGCGATGCCGCCCCACACGCCGGGACGGCGTCTGCCGAGCCGCAGCGCGGACTTCAATCTTTCCAAAGATCGGGTGAATTGGCTCATAATCGGAGCGATCTTCCTGAGCCGCCGGCCCATGGAAAGATCGCGCAGCGCTCAAGTCGGTCGCGAGTCAGGAAGCTGAGGCAAACCGATTCTAGGAACTTGTTGAAAAACAGATTTTACGCAGCATCAGCATACAATCCCTGACGAAGATAAACGGACAGTCCCACAGCATCTTGCGCTTCGCTTGTTGCTTCGGCGCGTTTTTCAACAAGTTCCTAGCCAGAGTTTACCAACAGGGCTGCGGGCAAGGGAAAGGATTCTTGAGAGCGTGCAGGCGGGACCGGCTCATTCCTTCGTCAGCGCTTTGGCGAATATCGCCGCGTCTTCGCGCAGACATCGGCTGGCGGAAAAATGTGCGCCAGCCAGCAGAATCAATCCCGATAGGAAGGCCCACAACATCAAGCCAACGGAAATTGAGAAAGGGCCGTACACAGAACCAAGGTCGAGCCAGGGAAGGACCGCGATGTAAGCAATTTTTGCAGCTTCCCACAGCACCCCCGTGATGACTGCTGCCGGGAGCACCGACATTGCGCGAATACGCCGATTGGGCAGGATCCAGTAGATGAGAAAGAAAATTAAGATGCTTGCGCCGACGCCGACCACATTCAAGGCGATACGCTCCAGAAAATGGAATGCGGGGCTGCCGGTGTGGCCAAAGAACAGCAGCCGCAGCAGCTTCTCATGCGATGCGGAAACGGCGATCGAGAGCAACGCCAGAATTCCGACGAGGAAAGCCAGGCCGAGGGAAATGAGCTGATTTCGCCAATACGAGCGGTTTTCCTTCACGTCCCATACCTGGTTCAATGCAACCTCCAGCGGAAGGAAAACGCCAGTGGAAGAGACCAGCAGCATAAAGATGGAAACCAGCGCCACGCGTTTTTGGGAGTACGCCAGAAGGACCATATTGCGGACCACAAAATCCTGCCCGGTTGGCAGCAGCGCGTGCAGCATGGTGCGGATTACGTCTACCATCTGCGGCGAGTGCAGCAGGCGATGCGCGATGGTCAGCATCAACAAAATGAACGGAAACAACGAAAAAATGGCGTTGGCCGCCACGCTGAATGCGTAGGTGTGGACCGATGTTCTCAACAGGTAACGGACGAGCGCGAGCAGCGGCGATTCCTGGCTGAAAGCCGGTCCGGCGGCAATCGCAACCGATTCGGGGGCGTCGGTCTCTTGCATCAGGGTCAGCATACGTTCGTCCATACCGGGACGCGGCCCGGCTGGTGCGCTTTTGTGATGTGGATTCTGGATTGACTATACCGTGCCGGCGCGCTTTTGCATTCCCTGATTTTGGGTTCTGCCTCAGCGGCGAGAAGATTTTGCTTGCGTTCGCTGGAAATTCGTGCCATAACAATGCCAGATTTAGGCGGGCTGCCAATTTGTCGCATCCAGGAAGCCGGCACGGAATCGAAGTTGATGGGAAGGCCGTTTTGTAGTATTTCGTCGAACCGTCTTTATCCAGAACTCCGGATAAAGATAAAGCATGAAAGGAATATTGTGACGGAACGTGGTGTAGTGAAATGGTTTAATGGTGCCAAGGGTTATGGATTTATCCAGCGGTCCACAGGCGAAGATGTCTTTGTTCATTTTTCCGCGATTCAGGAAAGCGGCTTCAAAACGCTGAACGAAGGCGATGCGGTAGATTTTGAGTGCCAGCAGGGACCGAAAGGTCTGAACGCGACCAACGTCGTTCGAAATCAATAGAACTCGACAGGTTCGGCAGCTCGGACGCGCTATCCCCAGTTCTCGTAATATTTTTGCGCGATTGCAACGTTGCGCCTAAAGTCGGCGAACTTCGCGCGCTCGACCGGCGACCCTCGAAATTCGCGGCGGTACTCTTCTTCGTTCAATCCAGCGAGCCAATCCAGTGCCGGATTCACCAGTTCCGGTCTTGGCTGCAACTCCGGCCAATCGGTGACCGGTGTGCAACGCTGCGTGCGATTACTGCCTTGAGTGTTGCCTCGATTATTCCAGGGACACACCTCCTGGCAGATGTCGCAGCCGAAGACATTTCGCCCAATTTTGTCTCTAAGCTCGTCAGGAATAGCGCCGCGCTTTTCAATGGTGAGATACGCGATGCAGCGAGAAGCGTCCATTCGATATGGCTCCAGCGCATCGGTTGGGCAGGCATCGATGCAGCGCGTGCAATTGCCGCAGCGGTCCGGCATCGGCTGCGCCCAATCCTGGGACGGCAGTTCCAGCGAAGTGACGATCACTCCCAGAAACAGCCAGGATCCGAGCGACTCGTGAATCAGACAGGTGTTCTTTCCCTGCCAGCCCAGCCCGGCATATTTCGCGTAAATGCGCTCCACCAGCGGACCGGTGTCGACGAAACACCGGGCCTGAAACTCTCCGACTTGCGCCTGTAAATCGGATTTCAGCTGTTCCAATCGGCTGCGGATAACGGTGTGATAATCGCTCGGCTCCAAGCGCGGAGTCACGGCGTCGACGTCGTCGCTGGAGATAGAATTGCGATCGGATCGCGCTTGCGGCATTTGGCCCGACCACGCGTAACGCGCGATCCAGACTGCGTTCTGCGCTGTCACTTCGTCATTGACATGGATGGAATACGGCTGATCGCTGTTGTAGGTCACGGCGCAGACGATCACGGAGCGCGCCCAGGGAAACGGCACCTGCGCGGAAGAGCGCAGAAAGCGGCCATTCGCGTCCTGGCGCTTGAGGTATTGCATTTCTCCCGCGCGGCCTTCGGCAATCCACTGCGGAAAAGAGCCCAACTCTGGAAGAGTGGGCGGGTCTTCGTTTGCGCTGCGCGCAGAATCCGGCGTCAGGCTGATCGGCGCAATTCCGCCCAGATGAAAGCCAAGACGCGCGGCGGATTCACGCACCATTTGCTGGAGGGATGGCTGCGGCATAGCGCACATTTTCTCAGTGTAGCCGACCTCGCGCGATATTCTTCGACCACGGAATGCCGCGTTGCGATGATCTAATCAGCCGAGGGCGCGAAGAAGTCATGCCCGCGGCGCTCCGGACCGAGAGCGAAGATGCAGAAAAGCGCGGCAATGACACAGCACTCGAACAGCGCCAGGGACCAGCGATAGCCGAGATGGCTGCGGAGCGCATATTCGATGCTGACGGCGGGTGAACCGACCAGGACGCCAAGCTGATAGACAAATCCGGGGAACAGACTTCGCACTGTGTCGGGCGAGAGTTCATTGAGATGCGCCGGAATCACGCCGAATGCGCCCTGCACGCCAAATTGCATCACGATCGATCCTGCAATCAATATAGGCATGGTCGCTCCAAACACCCACGCCGGAATGGCAATCAGCGACAGGACCAGCGCGAACATGATGCTGTACCGGCGGCCCACGCGTTCAGAAAGATGGCCAATTGCCAGCGCGCCCACGATGGCGCCGATGTTGTAGAGAATCGCCAGCGTAGAAATGGAGCTATCGGAAAAATGATGAACGGATTTGAGGAAGTCTGGATATAAATCCTGCGTGCCGTGGGAAAGGCAGGTCATGGCAGTCATGACCAGTAACAAATATCCGAAAATCTTTTTGTGCTGGAACAGGGTGCGGAAGATGTGAACCACGCTGGGCAGCCGGTGCAGTTGCCAGGCCTTCGATTCCGGAGCGAGGAGCGTCAACACCACGATGACTGCGGCCAGCGCCAGACCGCTCAAAAACATCGCCTGCCAGCCGAATGGCGGCGCAACCGTTCGCAAAGCGACAGCCGCCAGAAGATAGCCGAACGGATAGCCGGCCTGCATGATTCCGGAAAGCAGTCCGCGCCAGTGCCGCGGCGTGCTCTCCATCACGAGCGATGCGCCGATTCCCCAATAGCCGCCCATGCCGATGCCATACAACGCGCGCAGTAAAAGGAAGACGGTATAGTTCGGCGCAAACGGTGTCAGCGCGGTGACGACGGAAAAGTAAATGACGCAAAGCAGCAGCGGGCGTCGCCTGCCAAATCGGTCCGCGAGACTGCCCAGCAACAGAGCGCCAAGAGGCCGCATTGCGAGCGTGATCGAGATGGTCCAGACAATGGCGCGCTTGTCGACGTGGAAATGGCGCGCGAGCACATCGACGAGGAAGACGAGGACGAAAAAATCGTACGCATCCAGCACCCAGCCGAGAATGCCGGAGGAAACCGCAAACCCCCAGCCGCGCGTGCGTTGCTCAATATTGGTTGCGATTGAAGTGGATTCAGGCGGCATGAATTCTTATGTGGGAAACCGGCGTCATACGGTCAGGACCTGGACGCCGGCCCGCGTAAACGCAGCCGTCGCTTCTTCGGTGATGCCGTCGTCGGTGATCAGCAAATCGATTTCCGCCGCGGGACAGATGATGACAGGGCTGACCATTCCGACTTTACTGGAATCGGCCACGACGACCACTTGCTTCGCCTGACGAGCCATGGCGCGGAACACCGCAGCCTCATCAGCTTCAATAATGGTTGCGCCTCGTTCGGCATCCACGCCGCAGACCCCCACGAATGCGCGGTCCATCACGACGACGCTCAACGATTCTACCGCGGTCGGCCCGGTCAGCGAAAATGCGCCCTGCCAGCGCATCCTGCCGCCGGTCAGAGTGGTATCGAGACCCGCGCTGCCGCTCAATTCCATGGCGATATTGACGGCATTGGTCAGGATGTGGAGATTGCTGCGATGCCGAAGACAATGCGCAACCTGGGTGGTAGTGGTACCTGCGGTAAATCCGATGGTTTCATTCTCGACCACCAGTTCCGCGGCGGCATGCGCGATGCGCTGCTTCTCTTTCGCAAATCGTTCCTCTCGGATTTGGAATGAAGCGTCGAACCGAAACGGCTCATAGACTGCCTGACCGGCAAGCATTGCTCCGCCATGCGTTCGATGCACGAGGCCTCGTTGTTCCAGCCGCACCAGATCGCGCCGCACGCTGGCCGGCGAGGCTTGCAGCAGCACCGTTAAATCATCGACCGGAGTTTTTCCGTGACGCAGCAGCAGCCGCAGAATTTCCTTGGCGCGTTTGTCAGGTTTGGACGGCATAGCGGTTTGAAAGACTGGGATGATCTTAATTCAGAGGTCCTATCGGCCGGAAACTCTCTGACCCGCTGCGCTTTCGATTCGGTCCAGCGCCATGCGCAAGCTGCGAACGTCCTCTTCCAGCACGGCGAACCGCGCGAACTCATCGTTGGCGGCTGTCCCCAGTTGGACTTCCGGATTGCGGAATTTCACCGGACTCTCCATTTGCGTTCTCAAGGAGCAGTGGAACTCTGTTGCGCCAGTGAGCGACGCGATCTTTTCGATGTTCTCCTGGCGGATGCTTCCGCCGGCCATGATGCGAACTCTGCCGTTCGCTCGCTGGATCAGGCGCGCGACGCACTCCGCTCCTTCGGCAACGCTCTGCCTGCCGCCAGAGGTCAGGATGCGATGCGCGCCTGCTTCCACAATGCGCTCCAGCGAATCCTCCAAATCCGCCGACATATCGAATGCACGATGAAAGGTGACCTGCATGGGATGCGCTAATTCGACCAGTTCCCGCGTGCGCGCCACATCGACATGTCCACTGCCGTCAAGCAGGCCAAAAACCACACCATCCGCGCCGAGATTCTTCGCATGGATTACGTCGCGCTTCATCGCGTCGAATTCAAAACTCGTGTAGAAGGAGTCGCCCCCTCTGGGACGAACCATCGCGAAGATTTCAATGTTTACATTTCCTCGCACGATTTCGATCAGGCCCGCGCTGGGAGTGATTCCTCCTTCCAGCAGATCGCTGCATAGCTCCACGCGCTGCGCGCCGCCCGCTTCCGCAGCAATGGCCGATTCTACTGAGTCAACGCAAATCTCGAGAACCATGATGACTAAATCCCATTCTTCAGACGCCGCAACGCTGTCATCCTGACAATGCAAGGCAAAGGATACTGTGGTCACGAGGCAAACAGCAGGTTCCTCGACTTCGTCCGCTGCGGCGGACTTTACTCGGAGTGACAAATCTATCAAATAGACAACAGCTAGAACGTGTACCGTAATGAGAATTGCAGGTGCCTCTCCACCGATCGAATCTGCCCGAGCTGGGTGATCTGACCAAATGTGGTGTCCGAAATGTTGGTATCGGGATTGCCGTAGCTGACGAGGTTGAAGACGTTGAACGCGTCAAATTGGAAGCCGATCGTCTGCTGCTTGTACGTTTGAACCTCCTTGAAGATGGACAGGTCGACATTATGGTAACCAGGGGCCCGTACCGCGCCGTTGTGGGAGCTGCCAAACGTATTGGGAGCGGGAACGCCGAAGGCGCAAACTCCGTTATCCACACCGGGAGTCGTGCACGGCGTCGCGGAGGGATCGGTGCCGAACCAATTGGCGAGAGGGTTCGTCGGAGATAGAGAACGATGGACAATCTTCAGTTTGCGGTACTGATTGGCGCGCGATTCGCCGAAGCTGTTGGAGTTGTTGCCGGGACCGTAAACTGTCTCCGGAAACCCCGACCACACGACGCCAACGACTGAGAGTCTCCAGCCGCCAATTAAATCATCCATCACGCGATTGGCGTTCGGCAAAATCATCTGGCCGTGACCCACCGGAAGTTGATAGACGGCGGTAAACGACAAGTTGTGCGTCGCGTCATATCCCGCCGGGCCGTAGTCGGCCGCGCTGTTGTAGTAGTTCTGAAATGCTCCGCTGTAGCCGTTCACGTTCAGCGCATAGTTGCCCAGGCTGTTTGTCATGGCCTTGCTGTAGGTGTAGTTGACCGTAAACTCCAACCCATTATTCAACCGCTGGCGCAGGATTGACTGGAGGGCGTTGTAGTTCATCATGGCGCGCGATTCCGTGATCAGCAGAGGATTGGGACCGATGCTGACACTGGGATCGATCGCGTTGATGCCCAGATATTTGTTGTTATAGAACGGAGCGGAAGTTGGATCTCCGTTCACCAGGTATTGATTGACGTTGCCGTAATCCTCAATGTGCTGGCCCTGCTCGCCGACATATCCGATTTGTAGCGAGGTCGAGTGAGTCAACGCGTACTCCGTCGTCAGACTCCATTCCTGGATGTAGGCCGGCTGAATGTTCTGCGGGTAGACATTGAACGTACCGCCATAGGCGACTGTGCCTCCGGCAAATCCCTGCTGCGCGGTGCGCGGCGTTCCGGGATGGCCGGGCGTAGGAGTAACAGCCGTCACATTTACCGCCTGGATAAATGGCGTGATCGAAGTGAGACGCTGGTTCGACGAATTGCCCTCAAAGAAGCTGGTCGCGCCATATCCGCCGCGAACCACAAAACGGTTGGTAGGCTGCCAGGCAAATCCCAGGCGCGGCATAATCTGCCGGAAGTTCGGCTGATAGCACCCTCTGTTGTTGCAGACGCCTGACCCAGCCGGTGCGCCGACCGGCACGCTGTGCGCATAGATCACCTGGCCGGTGGTCAGGTCGATGTTTCCTGTTTTGTTGTTCTGCTCCACCCAGGGCTCATCGTACTCATAGCGAACGCCGAGGTTGAGCGTCAGATTCGGGCGAATTTTATAGTCGTCCTGCACATATCCGGCCACGCGCCATTGGCGCTGCCCCACGTTGACACTGTGGAGAGTGGCGGCTGCTTGCGCTACCCGATCCAGCAGGAAGTCCGCGCCGCCGTATCCTACGGCGTTGGCTACGGAGGGATTGCTGCTGAAGGCGCCAGTGTATGCCAGCGATCCAAGATACCCGTAGTTATTTGCCGTGGGATAGTTGTTTTGATAGCGCAGAGCTTCGATGCCCATCCGAATGGCGTGCAGGCCGCGCTGCCAGGTCACGTCGTCAATATAGCTGAAGGTGTTATCGATCAGGCCGCCACCATAGACCGGGTTACCGCCCGCAGTGATGGCGCCATCGCCGACGTTTTGATAGGTGAAGCCGGCGAAGGACTGGTTGGGAAATGGGATTCCCACCTTGGCGTTTCCACTGTCCCCGAACTGACCGGTTGTATCGATCGGAAAATTCTGCGCCCATACGGTACGAGTGAAGCCGACACGCGCGGAGTTGACCAGCGATGGGGAAAAGACATGCACCCAGGTTGCGCCGCCCAATTTGGTCGGATAAAGATTCACACCGGGAAAGGTAATGGCCAGCACTGGAGTCGATCCGTCGTATGCCGTGCCCATGGAATAAAAGCCGGTAATTTTATCGGCCGCGCTCGGATCGTACTCGATCTTTACATCCCCCTGATTGTTTGCTTTATAGGTGCGCGTGGGTGCTTGATAATTGTTCTTCACAATGCCGTCGGTCGGCTTTGCGTTCGGCAGTGGGTAGAAAGAAGGATTTGCGAAGAGAAACTTTGCAACGGGATTGATGACCGGAACTCCCTTGTCGCCTTTATACGGCGCAAATCCGTTCTCGGGATCGTAGAGCTGAATTGGCGTAGGCTGGGCAAGAAGAACCGAAAAATCTCCGGTCCGCATGGGATGGCTGAACACGCTCGTCTGCCCGAGTCCTCCGGTGTGGTAGCGGGCAGCCAGATAATCGACAAAGAAAAAAAGCTTGTCGCGCTTGATGGGACCGCCTAAAGTGCCGCCGAACTGCGACTGGGAAAATGGCTGGACCGGTATCTTCGGCGACGCCTGATCGTTGGTCCAGGAATTCGCATTGAACCGGTAGTCCTGGACGTAACCGTAGGCCGAGCCGTGAAACTGGTTGGTGCCGCTCTTCAGCACGCTGACCACGTCTCCGCCATTTACGTTGCCATAATCGGCGGGCGCATTCGCGGTCAATACGTGTACCTCCTGCAACGACGCCGGCGCCGGGCTATAGGAGATGAGATTGTTGAACGTCTCGTTCGTGTCGATACCGTCCAGGGTGTAGTTGTTCGCCTGGGCGCGGTTTCCGTTCATGTTGGGCGTATCGACATAGCCTCCGCCTGCAGGCCGTTCGAAGACCGTTGTACCGGATGTGCCGGCGGTATCGATCGAACCGGGTATATATAGCGTCAGCGCGGAAAAATCCAGGCCGTTCAGGGGGAAGTTCCGAATCGTATTGGCGGTAATCGTGGCGCCGAGGGTCGCGTTGCTGGTATTCAAAATCGGCGCGGCGGCAGAGACTTTGACGGTAGAGGATGCGTTTCCCACGTGCAGGGCGACGTTGAAGGTCGGAATCTGCAAAACTTCCAGCGTAAAAGGCGGGACCGTTTCTTTATTGAAGCCGGGCGCCTGCACCGTCAGGGTGTAATGACCGATGGGCAGCGACGTGATCCGGTACAACCCATCCTTGTTCGTCGTGGTTGGCGTGTCCACGCCAGTGTCGATGTTGTGGGCAACGACTTGAGCGCCCGGAACTACCGCACCGCTAGGATCTGTGACCTCGCCGGTGATGCCGCCGGTGACCGTCTGCGCAAATGTCACAGACTGGTTCATCCACGCCGCGCAGACAAACGCGACGGTTAGAAACACCATGGTGTTGCGGATCAATCGAACGAGTTTCATCGGCTTGAGCCCCCTGAACAATGCGTGTGATAGTTGCGAATATTTGATATTTATGTTAGGAACAGATGATTGTACTTTTCACTAAACTGATCATATTCGTCAATCTGTCTTCCTGTAAACAAAAATATTTGATTGATTTCTTCGTTTTCACGACACGAGCACCCAGCAGGTGCGGCAACAACCAGGAGCGCAGGCACAATGAGTTACTTTCTGGGAATTGATGCGGGAGCAACGAAGACGCAATGCGCCGTGGCCCAAGACGCAGATGTTCTGGCGCGGGTGCAGGGCGGCTCGATCCAAATCCGGCGCGTGGGAGAGGAAGCCGCGCGAGAAAACCTGCGCGCAATGCTTGCTACGCTGGTCCGGCAATGCGGCGTGCAACTCCAGTCCGTCACGGGCACCTGCGTCGGATTGTCGGGCAACGCCATTGTCAGCGTCGCCGATTGGGTGCGCATAGCGCTTGCCGCGCGAGTGGGTGGGCCGATCGTCATTCGCGGAGACGAAGAGATTGCGCTGGACGCAGCCTTTCACGGCGGCCGGGGCATTCTGGCGATTGCGGGAACCGGCTCTCACATCATGGGCCGGACATGCGCGGGCGAAATTTTTCGCACTGGCGGCTGGGGTCCGGTGCTGAGCGATCAAGGCGCGGGAAGCAGAATCGGGCTGCTAGCCGTGCGCGCGATTTTTCACTCCATCGACGCGGGTGAGCAGACTTCCCTGCTGCCTGCGGTTCATGCTGCGTGGGGCACGCGCACGCTGGATGAATTGATCGATCTCGGCAATCGCATGCCTGGTCCCGATTTTTCCCGGCTAGCGCCGATTGTCGCAGATTGCGCCAAGAATGGCGACCCGTCTGCCCGTCGCGTGCTGCAACAGTCCGGCGAGGAAATTGCGGACTTGCTGCTGCTGGCGATGCGCAAAGGATCGGCGCTGGAAGCGCGGGGCGAGGGCAGCGACTTCCCCACCCCGTCTGAGTCGCGACCCGAACCTTGGACGGTCGCCTATACCGGCAGCGTGATCGAAAAAATCTTTGCGTTACGAGAAAGCATGATCGCAGCCGTTCTTTGCGAGCAGCCCTCGGCTATGTTTCAGTCTCAGGCCACCGATCCTTTGCTCGGCGCGCTTTGGCGGGCACGGCAGGATGCTCCCATTCCCTAAACCGACGAAGCTCACTCTGCCCATCCCCACAGAACAAAATTGCACAAACCTGCCGATGCTCACGTGAATGCAACAGTGATTTGTTGGGTGCGCATCCTCGCAGGCTCGAAAGGAATACGTTATGCCAGTGACAGTGTCTCCTTCAATCCACGCGCGGCGGTTGGTAGTTGTCGCAGCCGTGTTGTTGTTCATACCGGCGGGCATGGTGTCGGCGCAGGTTGTGATTGTGCCGCCTACTCCGCAGATCGACTCTTCTAACCCAATCACCGCCGCACCGCCCGTGCCTCGGCCCGACACCAAGCCCTGCGTCGTTCAGCTCTTTAAAAATCTGGAGTTCGCGGACTACACTCCGAACACATTCAGCTACGCGCCGCCCTCCGCCTGTCATGGACCGTGGGCGAAAGTCGTTTTCACGGCGGACTTCACGGTGACCGCAGGCCGCCAATACGATCGCACGGCGGCGTTTTACCTGGGTCACGCCAACATCTATTACGGCACGACGGCCGAGCCGCGCAGCACTCTCAGTCCATCCTGGCACGTGGAGCGCGACGTGACGGACCTGTCGGCCATCTTCAAATCCTCGCAAACCGGCGAGGCTAACATCGGCAATTTCGTCGGAGTGTCTGGCGGCGTCACCTATAACGGCATTATTTATGCCAATGCAGCGCTGGAATTTTATCCGGCCGACTGGCGCGATCCGGCCGCGGACGCTCCCGATATCGTCGTTCCGGTAAACGGAACGGGCGGCGATGCCGGTACGCTCAACACGACGACGGACCAGATCACGCAGGTTCTCAACCTGCCCACAAATGTGGAGCGTGCGTATCTCGACGTGATCGCGCAGAGCCAGTCGAACGATGAATTCTGGTACTTCTGCGTGCCCAACGATCAGACCGCGAACCTGGAAAGCTGCGGCAATACGGCCTTCCGCGAAACGGAGGTGACGATCGACGGCAAGCCCGCTGGGGTCGCACCGGTCTATCCGTGGATTTATACCGGAGGCATCGACCCGTATTTGTGGGAGCCGATCCCCGGCGTGCAGACTCTGGACTTCAAACCGTATCGCGTCGATCTGACTCCCTTCGCCGGGGTTCTGGCCGATGGCAGCCCGCATACGATCGGCGTCAGCGTCTTCAACGCCGATAGCTACTTCCTCGCCACCGCGAACGTGCTGGTCTATACCGATCACGGCACGCAGCGCGTCACCGGTGGTATTCTCAGCAACACTCTTTCGGCAGCGCCAAATCCGGTGGTGAAGGAAAACATTGCCACCGGTGCCGGCCCGACGTACACCGGCAGCGTTTCCGTTGCGTCGAACCGTAGCTTCGTCATCAGCGGCTACGTCAATACGTCGCATGGCCACGTGGAAACGACTGTTCAGCAGAACGTAAGATTTCTGAGCGTGGAGGAATTCGACGTCAATCCCGCAACGAGCTCGCCCGACGATCAGGACGCGCAGCAGACGAATACCGTGGATTCCACCACGACGACACGCAACGGCTGGTTCGTCAATACAACCGAACAGCACTTCTCCTATCCGCTGGATATCAACTATTCCTTCGGCCTGAATGCAAACAACACTGGGTACACCCAGACGACTACTGCCCATCAAAAGGACCTGGTCCACACGGCGAAGAACACCACCGGGTTTACCTGGTTCAAGAGCCATCTCCACAATGAAGTCAATGCGGCGGACACGCTCAACTTCGATTTGAACTTCAACGTGCTCGGAAACACCAACAGCAAGACGAAGCAGATCTATCGCTACAAGAACTTCTTGGGCGACTGCTATAGCCGCACGTTGCAGGCGGAGATGCAGAAGCTGACCTCCGACGCGACAGGGCAAGGCTGCGACAGCGATGATCACGATCATTGATCGATGACATCTCGGCCATAGAAGTGATCTGGCTCTGTTGATCTGCCAGATGAAACAAGATTGTCGTTCTGAGCGGCAGGAAGTGGAGCGAAGGACCTTGTGTTTTGCGGGGAAAACGCAAGGTCCTTCGCCCGCGGCTCAGGACGACAAACTCTTTCCATCCGCCTTCTCCGCGTGACGATGGAACCTCTATGAAGGATGGGTTGAACATTCTTTCTCCAATCGCCAGAAAAACCTAAATTTAACGTCGCGGCCTTCAGAAATGGGTATAGGATTGCTTGCGCAGTAATCCCCCGCCATAACCGATACCGCGTCGATTCTGCATCCAAGCGAGATGCAGGGGTAATGACATGGCTGAGAAAAACCCCAGAATTCTGTGTCTGGACGATCACGAGCACAACCTTCGCATTCGGAAAATGCTTCTTGAGCAGTTCGGTTGCGACGTCACTCCGGTCACCAGCGCTCAGGAGTGCCTTCGCGCGGCTACCGGCAGCGCGTTCGATCTGGTTCTGCTTGACTATCACCTGGGGGGGAAGGAGACAAACGGTGAGGACGTTGCGAAGGACCTGCACGCCTGTTTACCGAACGTTCCATTGATTATGTTGACCGGCGATCCCGATATCCCCGACAGCGCGCGGACGTGTGTGGACGCGCTGCTGATCAAAGGCGAAAGCAATCCGGGGGATTTGCTGCGAACGATTCAGTTTCTGCTTCCCGGCTATGACTTAAGAGAGCGCCACGAGTCTATTGTCTCCAGCATCTTTCCCGATGCCAAACCGGCCACACAGGAAGGCCTGCGGCAGGTGCGCAGGCCAAGCGAGCGGGAAAAATCGCCGGTCCCCTGGTACCGCACCAAAGGAAGCTGAGGGAATCCGGTTTTCCTTCTCGCAACTTAAGCCCGATCTCCTGAAGTTGTCATCCTGAGCAACGCTACGGACCTTGCTGTTGCTTGGTAGAACGCAAGGTCCTTCACTGCATTCAGGACGACAATAGAGACAGCACCAAGAAGGATCCATCGCAACCGCTGATCAAGGCTGCATCCGGGAATGAAGTTTTGCAGCGAATGAAACGGCGCATGCCGGCAGCGTTTCCTCAGCGACCCTTTAGGCATCCGAAACCATCTGTTAGACTTGTTTCTGTCATCGCTCCACGCATCGCCGCAGCAGTCTCTGTGTGTATTCGGGAAGGCCTCAAGAATCGAACGGCCATGCGCGGTGAAACAGAGCGGGCGTCGCGATAAAGCGAACGATGCCTGTTCTTAGGTGACATGTATCCCATTGCTGCAAAAGCAATGTGGGGACGTAGCTCAGTTGGTCAGAGCGCTGCCCTGTCACGGCAGAGGTCGCGGGTTCGAGCCCCGTCGTCCCCGCCATTGATTCCAAAGATCTTAGAATCAATTGGCACCTACAGTGACAATCAAATCAGGGTCCGATAAAGGTCCAACAAGCCCGCTACTGCTGAGTTTGCGGGTATTTTTCCTCTACCTTCTGACCCATGTCTGACACCATCATCCTTACAACCTTGCTCTGCGCGGCGCGCTTGGTCGAGTTCACGGTCTGTGTGTAAACATCCAGCGTGATCCTGCTATTAGCGTGCCGTAAGAGCTCCTGAACCTTTTGACATCCTCTCCGTTCGCCTTCAGCAAAGTACCAAAGGAATGCCGGAATGTATGCCAGCCGATGTTCTTGTTGATGCCATTTGCCTTTCCACACTCTGTCATTTCCATGGCCTGCTTTTCGCGCGACAAATGCTGGCTATACCGATATGCCGCCACCCAGTGCAATGTTCCGCACTCGCCACGAGATGTTCATCCTTACTCGTCGCTTGTCGTTGTGTGCAGTGGCGATTTTGCGTCAATTGAGAATACTGAGTGGCTCACTGATGAGAAGCGCGTTGCGGCAGACCTATGACCTGGTTTCAGAGCGCGGATCTTTGATCGAAAGCGGCGCGCGCTCTCAATCTCCGCTAGGTGTCCTTCTGCCCACAACCAGACTCCGCAGAATGCAGCTCCTAGGCTTAGACCGAGATCGGTAAGTTTGTATTTCACCCTGACCGCGCGGAAGCTACTCGACCGCTACTTTGACTGACACATCGACGTTGCCTAGACTCGTCGAATGAGTGAATGGCTTCCACAAGTTCAATTACTCGGACATCATCTCCAATAAGGCAGGCGATTCTTCTGCAAGAGGTTGTTCTGTCGCCTTGTCCAGGGAAAGAGGTAATCTCAGGGCGGCAGCAAACAGGAAAGCGTGTAATCCGCAGAGTAGAAGAAAGGCAGCGGTAAATGCGCTGGAGAGGCTGGCGCTAGACTGTGCCATTCCCAACCTCCATCCCAGGAAGGTCGCGCAGAGCGTAGTCAAAGTCGGTCCGCCGAGACGTTGCACAATGTTGAGCGATGTTGTCGCCATTGGCAGGTCTTGTTTCCTCACCGAAGCGTATGCAGCCGAGATGGAGGGAATGCCGACCGCGCTGAGGCCTATCCCACGCACAAAGAGAGCACATGCGAGCACGGTGAGTACAAGTCCGCGACTGGCCAGCCAGATAAATGGCAGCGTGGCTGCGAAGGCCAGAAATGCGCCTCCAGCTGATACCTTTCGTATCCCGAGCCGCTGCGTCAGGGCTCCCATCCATGGATAGGTACAGATCATCCCCACTCCAAGCGGAGCCAGCAGCTAACCCGTCGCACTCGGTGATTGGCCACAGGCGCGGATGAGATAGATCGGAATCAGCATTTGGCCCGCGAACGAGATTCCGTTTGTCATGAACTGCGTGGTGGCGGACGCAGAGAAGGTTTTGCTCTTGAATAGCTGAAGATCGATGAGCGCCTTGTCCCCTTTTCGAATGGCCATCCTGAAGAAGGCCGCAAGCAGAAGGATGGAAATCAGAAGAGTCATAAGACCGATGCGCTCGCCCAGATGATCCGATCCGTACAGGAAGAGCACGAGTCCAGGAGAGAGCAGGGCGAAGCCAGGAAGATCGAGTTCTCTTGATTTGGTCTCTTCGCGATCGTTGGGCAGAAAGAGAACCGCCAGGACGATTGCCAATACACCGACCGGCAGGTTGACCAGGAAGAGCCAGCGCCAGGAGGCGTGTTGCAGAATGGCACCGGCGATGACCGGGCCAAGGATCGGTCCCAGCATCACGGGCACAGCGGCATACCCGATGATGCGCGCCATATGCTTTCCGGCAGCACGCGCCATCATCATCTGTGTCATCGGAGCCATCAGGCCGCCGCTCATGCCCTGGAGAATGCGAAATGAGATCAGGGAGTTCGCTGACCAGGCCAGCCCGCATAAAGCTGAGGAGAGCGTGAAGACTGAGAAGCACCAAAGGTAGAGAGATTTGGCTCCAATGCGCTCCACCAGCCAGCCGTTGAGCGGGAGCATAAGAGCGAGTGCCAGAAGATAGCCGCTGGTGACCCATTGAATCGCCGTGAGGCTGCTGTGCAGATCCACGGCGAGACTGGAGAGGGATACGTTGACGATGGTTGCGTCGAGCTGCGAGAGAAAAGAGCCGAGCACCGCGACGGCCGTGATCTTCCAGACCAATGGGTCGAGTCCGCCGGATTCGGCAGAGATCTTAGGCAAGGGAGGCGAGGACCTCATCGGTGGAGCGAACGCGAGTGAGACGCGGGAAGATATTTTCAAAGGCGAAGCGATGGTGTTCGGCGCTTTGGGCGGAGCAGGCGTCTTCGACGAGTACAAAGGCAAAGCCGAGGCCGGTACCCTGGCGTGCGGTGGACTCGACGCCGTGGTTTGTGGAGATACCGGTGAGGACGACGGTGTCGATGCCGCGGGATTTAAGCTGCTGCTCGAGGTCGGTTCCGGCGAAGGCGCCCCAATGGCGCTTAGTGACGAGGATGTCGCCATGCTGGAAACCAGCGGAAGGAGTGATCTCCGATGCTGCGGCGGGCAGTGGCTTGTCGCCCAGATTGTGCGGCCGGTCGACAGGAAGGTTCATGAAGTCGTTGAGATCGACGCGGACGTAGACGACGGGAGCGCCGTGAACGCGGAAGGCGTCGGCAAGTTTCCTGGAGTTTTCGACGACCTGTGCGGCCGTATGCGGCACGGGGTTCATGCCGACGATGGCATTCTGCAGGTCGATGAGGACGAGTGCGGTCTTTTGGGGGGCGAGCTGAAGTTCTGCCATGGGTCCTCTTTGTTGAAAATATTTGAAAATCGAGGTCATCCTCGATTTTCCTGAATTTATAATATGAGGATTCCCTCGATTTCGTCAAATCCCGTTCGGGTCGCACCGCAGCAGGAACGCTCGACGCGCCGGCTGGCCGGTTTTCTGCACGCAGCCGCGGAGCTCTTTGTCGAAGTCGGCTACGAAGCAGCAACGATGACGGCGGTCGCGGAGCGGAGCGGGTCTTCTATCGGCGCGCTTTACAACTACTTTCCGGATAAACAGTCCATCGCGTTCACGCTGGTGAATCAATATTCCCAAGAGGTGGAGGCGCATTGGAAGCCGTTGATGGAGCAGGCAAAGATACTGACCCACGCGGAATTCGCCGATCTGTTCATTGAGCGCATCACGCGGTTCGCACAGGAGCGTCCCGCTTATCTGAGTCTGCTGGCCGCGCCAATCCGCTTTCGCCGCGACCCTGCCGCTCGGAAGGCTTCACGAATCGCAATCGCAAATGCCTTTCAGGCCAAGAATCCGTCGCTTTCAAAGGAACACTCTCTACTTGCTGCAAACGTATCTCTCCAGATAGTCCGAGGCATGATGACACTCTATGGGGAAGCAGATCCCAAAGGGAAAGTCCTGGTTGTGGCTGAATTCAAAAAGGTGTTGACGTTGTATCTGGGAAGCGTATTGTCCGAGCACGCGGTGCTAGCGAAGTAAGAGTCGGCCGCGTCTACTGAGGAGTTGGCCACCTGCCCACGCCCCCTGCGTAGGCAGTCGGCACCAAAGCTTGATCTAAAAGCCGAGGCTCGGGTCCATTCGAGTCACCGAAGAGGCTCCAGCCACTCCGACAGCGTCATCGGTCGCAGCAAACCCTGTTCTGGCACGTACGGACGGTAACTGGCAGGAATGCTTTATTCTACCGCGCCGCTTGTATCGCCCACACTCCTCTAGGACATGCCGTCACCCTTGGACGGGCCGGGCGCAATCACCTCGATTTCCGCGCAGTCGGCGGCGCTTAGCGTGATACCACCCGCCACCGCGTTTTGCACGACTTGCTCGGCGCTTGTCGCGCCGCCTATGACCACGGGTGACCCGTTGGAATTGGTCATCTAGTGGAGCAGAACCACGAAGGCGCGGGCGTAGGCGTGGAAGATCATGATCAACGCGAGGGATGCGGCGGCGACCGTGGCGAGAGTCTCTTTCCGGGACACATGGAACGCTGTCGCCCCGACCATCACCACAGCGAGACCGAGCGCAGCCAGCGGCGTGAGCCATGTGGCGATGCCGACCGCGCCCGGGAGGATTAGTCCGAGCGATGCTACGACCTCCGCCCACATGGCGATCGTCCGTTTGACCGGAATGTTCTGCTCGGCGAGTATCTCCTTCAATCGGGGAGACGGGAACAGATGCAGCACCGCATGCAGCATGAAGAGCGCGGCAAACAGAATTTGCAAGACCCACAGAGCAACATTCATTGCATGATCGCCTTCCTTCTTCGGTAAACCGAATTTGCCCTCGGTTTTGCTCCTCGCTTAGAATACGAGGATGCCTTCGGTTTCGTCAAACTCGAAAAAGGCCAAGCTCGGTAAGGTCATCCGGCGACCCCCTCAGCAGGAGCGCTCCGAGCGCACCCTTGCTGCCATTCTCGACGTCGCCTCCTGCCTCTTTGGCGAAGTCGGCTTCGAAACCACGACCATGACGGCCATCGCCGCTCGAAGTAATACGTCGATCGGTGGCCTGTACCATTACTTTCCTGACAAGAATTCGATTGTCCTCGCGCTCCTCCAGCAATCTGACAGGGCCTTTGAAACCGAATGGAAGCCGGTCCTCGCGCAAGCCCCTGGCCTCACCCCGCAGAAGTTCGCCCACATCTTCATCGAAACCATGCTCCGGCTCGTTCGACAACATCCCTCTTACCTTGCTCTGCAGGCAGCTCCTATACGCCTCCGGCGCGATCCTGCCAGCCGCCGCGCACTCCGTCTCGCCATCGCCGATGCCTTCTGCGCCAAGAATCCGGCTCTTACCAAAGAGCGTGCCTTCCTAAGCGCTAACGTAGTGGTTCAGACCGTCGGCGGCATGACCAGGCTCTTCGCCGAATCCGATCCGCAAGACCAGCCCACCATCGTCGCCGATTACAAGGGCATCCTTACCGCCTACCTCACCGTCATCTTGCGCGGCTAACCGCCACCCCGCGGAGCCTGCCTGTAGTCCGCATCGCGGGCGGCGCGAAACTTCAACTGGTGAGAGCAGGCTGAGTTAGGCGCGTGGAATTGGCATTGGCTAGCGGGCTGACGAGTCGGACAAAAAAACCAACAGCCTTTCCTACTTCACAATCGTTCCGCTAGAATTCAGCGCCATCAAAGCACCGAAATCCGGCCTACAGCGTGTCCCTGGTCGCAGTTTTCGTCAGAGCAGGCAAGTACCGGGCTCCGTTGTTGAGCGGCATATTCGTCAGCCGAATATCAGAAGATTCAATCACGAATAGATTTCCAGGCTATTTCACGTCCAGTATCGATGCTCGGAATGAGATTGGATGCGAGGTGCCCAGGCTGGACAACAAACTCCTGATTAGCAGAACACAGAGTGCAGGCACAAACATCGTTGAATATGTCCTAATCAACGGGCATCCCGTAGATCTTTGCTCTCACGTTCTGCGAGTCATTCGGAGATGGGGTAATCATTCCCGACGATACTAACGACGCGTACACGGCTTGTTCCGCTGCGAACCAGTCGACGTCCGGTGAACCGAGAGGGCGTCCCCTTTGTTCCCAGAGCTTGTACGCCAGTTTTGTTACGAACTCATGCCGACTCTCATACGGAAAATCAGGGATGAGCTCCAGCGGTTGTTGCTTATCGAGCGGTCGAGATTCTTCGGGCATCGTGGTTCCTCCAATTTTGGATCTGCGGGAGTGACCCCAGCCTCGCTCCCCTGTCTGATCTATCGTTACGATCCTGCGAATGCAATGTCCTCCCAACGGCGTCGCAGCCAATCTCAAAGTTCATCGCCAGGACGGTGCTTCGTGCCACAGAATAAAAGGAGCCTCAAGCGGCACGAACGCTCCTGCGTGCTGCGGAACGAGGCGCGGCGTGTAGTCAGCAACCGGGCGACCTGTCGGAACAGAAGCACTGTAGGTGAAGGCACTTGTCGCTCCGACCAGGCGTTCGCCACGATTCATAGCGTAGCGTGATTGGGTCCTCATCTTTCTGCGCCTCCGCGTAGAGTTCGACCCTCACGGCATCGGGATCGATATCATCAAGAAAAACCTGAACGTGAAATAGATATTGCTCGCCCTGTTGCTCGACGGTCGCGGGGCCGAATCGCAGCGCTGACCAATGTTTCGCCAGTTCGGCCTGCCAGGCGACGAGATCGGCTCCCACTGAACCTCGATTCTCGGCGCGCTGGCGAAAAGCTGCTGCCGCCGAGAGATAGTGTTCTTCGGTATATTGGCGGACTGCGCGATTGGTCGAAAAGGTCGGAGTTAAGCGGGCCATACTTTCGCGCATGCGGGCAACCCAGCCGCGTGGAATTCCATGCTCGTCGCGGGCATAGAACTCTGGGATAACCTCTTTTTCGAGCACCGCATAGAGACTTTCAGCGTCAGCTGCGTCCCAGGAAGGGTCATCGCCATGTTCGCGCCCATCTCCGATCGCCCAGCCTACTTCCGGGGAATACGCCTCCGCCCACCAGCCATCGAGTTCCGAAAGATTCAACCCGCCGTTCACCAGCACCTTCATGCCGCTTGTGCCGCTTGCTTCCCAAGGCCGGCGCGGAGTGTTCACCCAGACGTCCACGCCCTGAACCAGATGCTCCGCCATGAGAACGTCGTAATCCGAAAGGAAGACCACGCGGGATCGAACTTCAGGGCGGCGAGCAAACTCAAACCACTGCCGGATCATTTCTTGCCCCTCGACATCCTGGGGATGAGCCTTGCCTGCAAGCACGAGTTGAACAGGGCGCTCTCGATTCGTCAGAATGTTGAGAAGCCGCGCCGGATCGTGCAGCAGAAGGTTCGGGCGTTTGTAGGTGGCAAAGCGACGGGCAAATCCCAAAGTCAAAATATTGTCATCGAGTATCAGTGCGGCCTGCGCGAGGTCTTCCGGCGACGCTCCCCGAGCTGCTAATTGACGGCCGTAAAGTCTTCGGACGTACGCAACGAGAGCCTTGCGGCTATCTGCGCGGAGTTGCCAGAGGTTGGAATCGCTGGCTGCGCGAATATCTTTTTCTGTGTCTGCCAGTGTTCCGTGCCAGCATTGTTTTCCGCAGGAAAGTTCCCACAAGCGGTCTGCTTCAGCAGAGTCCCAGGTAGGAGTGTGCACTCCGTTGGTCACGTGCGTTACCGGCACCTCTGTTTCAGGCCACCTGGGAAAGAGGGGCTGGAAGAGTCGTCGGCTCACTTGACCGTGCAATTTGCTGACGCCGTTGATGGCGCCGCTGCCGCGGATCGCCAAATAGGCCATATTGAACGGTTCGGACGAGTCTTGGCGATTGCGTCGCCCCAACGCCAGAAGCTCGTCGACCGAAATCGACAGTTTCTCCTCGGCATACTTGCTGAGATATCGCTCAATCAGGCTGGGAGCAAAGCGGTCAAAGCCCGCCTCCACGGGAGTATGGGTCGTAAAAAGGTTGCCGGCACGGGTGACGGTAAGCGCGACGTCGAATGGCTTGCCATTGTCTTCCATGTAGGAACGCGCCCGTTCCAGCACCGCGAATGCGGCGTGACCTTCATTGAGATGGCAGACCTCGGGCTGCAATCCCAAGGCTCGCAGGAGCCGCCAGCCTCCAATACCGAGGACTAACTCTTGTCTCAAACGCAACTCCGGACCACCTCCGTACAGTTCAGTCGTAATGCCGCGGTAAGCCGGAGGGTTCGCGGGATCGTTGGTATCGAGCAAATACAATTTGGCCCGGCCCACCTGTACTTGCCAGATTCTGATCCACAACTTAAAGCCAGGCAAAGCGATGGCCAGGCGCAGCCATTCGCCGTTTGGCTCGCGCACTGGTCGAATCGGAAGCTGGCCGGGATCGTTGAATGGGTACAAGGCTTGCTGGTGGCCTTGTGCATCAATTTCCTGCCGAAAATAGCCTTGTTGGTAGAGCAAACCAATTGCGGTCACCGGGACGCCCAGGTTACTTGCGGCTTTGAGCTGATCGCCGGCAACGTTGCCGAGTCCGCCGGAATAAATCGGCAGCGCTTCGCTCAACATGAACTCCATCGAGAAATATGCAATTGTCGACACGCCCGAACGCGGATGCGCCTTTTGAAACCACGCTTCCGACTCTTCAACAAACGTTTTCTCGCGGTGGAGATCAGCCAAGAGTTTTTGAAATCTTGGGTCGGAGGTAACAGTTTGCAGTTTTTCCCGGGATACGGTTTGCAGCAGAACCCAGGGATTGTGGGTCAGTTCCCAGAGTTCGGGATCGAGTTGCTCCCAAAGTTGGTCCGCCGAGTGATTGAACGACCATCTAAGGTCCAAGGCCAAGTCGGTGAGAGCATCTGAAATGGCTGTGTCGAGTGGACGATCAACGATTGTCGAGCTACTCATAAACAAACTCCTCTCACGGCTTGCTGGCTCAGGTCGCGCGTAGGCACTGCGAGCCAGCGTTTCCGAAACGATGGTCTGGGCTTCTTCCTCGATCTGTCGTAGATGGTCCTGACCGAGGAAACTCTCGGCGTAAATCTTGTAGATTTCCTCCGTGCCCGAAGGACGTGCTGCAAACCAGCCGTCCTTGGCGATCACTTTGATTCCTCCAATTGGATTGCCGTCTCCCGGAGCGGTGGTCAGAATCTTCTGGATCGGCTGACCAGCAACTTCAGTAGCGTGAATGTCGGACGGGGACAATTTTGCCAGAACGGCTTTTTGTTCGGGCGTAGCGGGAGCATCGATGCGTTCGTAGACGGGATCTCCCAGCTCGCGGGTGAGCTCACGATAAATCTCACCCGGATCTTTGCCCATACGCGCCGTAATTTCTGCTGAGAGCAGACAAGGAATGATTCCGTCCTTATCCGTGGTCCAGACGCTGCCGTCCCGCCGGAGAAAAGAAGAACCGGCACTTTCTTCGCCCCCAAAACCCAACCAGCCGGCGAGCAATCCTTCGACAAACCACTTAAAGCCCACCGGAACTTCATAAAGCCGCCGACCCAAGCGAGCGCTGACACGATCGATCATGCTGCTGCTCACTACGGTCTTGCCGACGGCGACGTCCTTCGTCCAATTGGGCCGGTTCGCGAACAAATAGTTGACGCACACTGAAAGATAGTGATTCGGAGGAAGCAAGCCGCTTCCTTTGGTCACGATGCCATGGCGGTCGTGATCGGTATCGCTGGCAAATGCAATGTCAAACTTATCTTTCAGGCCGATGAGTCGCTGCATGGCATAAGGCGAGGAAGGATCCATGCGAATCTTGCCATCCCAATCCACGGTCATGAAGCGAAATGTTGGATCAACCGATTTGTTCACGATCGTGAGGTCGAGACCGTACTGTTCGGCAATTCGCGGCCAATAATCGATGCCCGCTCCTCCCGAGGGGATCCACGCCAAGCTTAATCTTGGAGTCGCGCACCAAATTCATGTCGACGACATGATTGAGATCGTTGACATAGAGGCTCAAAAAGTCGTGTTTGTGCGTTGTGGGTGCACGCAGCGCTTTGGCAAACTGCATGCGCTTAACACCGTTCGAGGCCGCGCTCAAGATAGACATTGGCTTTCGATTCAATCCACGAAGTCACGCTCGAATCGGCCGGTCCTCCATGCGGGGGGTCGTACTTAAAGCCCCCGTCATCAGGAGGATTGTGAGACGGCGTGATCACGATACCGTCGGCGAGCCCTGACTTTCGTGCGCGGTTGTAAAGCAGAATCGCGTGGGAGACGGCTGGGGTTGGGGTATAGGGTGTGCCATCGGAGATCATTACTTCGATCGTCATTTGCCGCAAGCACTTCCAGTCGCGCTTGCAAATGCAGGTTCGGACAGAGCGTGGGTATCCATCCCGAGGAAAAGCGGCCCGTCGATTTTCTGGAGCTTTGCGGTAATCACAAATCGCCTGAGTGATGGCCAGGATGTGCCACTCGTTGAACGCCACGTCGAACGCAGATCCGCGATGACCGGACGTACCAAAGACAACCCGCTGTCTGGGATCACTCGGATCGGGCCGTAACTCGTAATAGTCGGTGACGAGCTTCGGGACGTTGACCAGCATGGAGGGATCAGCCGGCTTGCCGGCAGCGGGTTAATTGTCACGGAGCACCTCGCCGGCGTCCGTCAAAAGAATTGCACTCGATCGGGTTCAGCCCGAAAGCTGATTTGGCCTTGAATGGAGAGGCTCTTTCCCAGAGTCGAAGAGATCGTCAGGGGCGGCTCGGGAAGTATCGACCGCCAAACGCCAGATCTTCCCGGCCGGCAACGCAGGAATGGAAAAATCAACTGATGTGGTGTCGGCGTTAAACATCAGGAACAAGTCGGGTTCTGTCTGTCCCAGAATCAGACACGCAAAGGATTTCTGCCGCTGGTCCGCCCAGTCGGGCGTGGCACCGTTTGGCGCGAACCACTTTATGTCTTCAGGCGTGTAGAACTTTTCTCTTCGTAAAACAGGATGGGCACGACGAAAGGCGATCATTCCCCGAGTGAAGCGGTGGATCTCTTGGTGCTTTTCGAGCAGGCCCCAGTCAAACCAGCTCACCTCGTTATCCTGGCAGTAGGCATTGTTATTGCCACGCTGCGTTCGTCGAAACTCGTCGCCACCGAGCAACATGGGAACCCCTCGAGAGATAAAGCAGGGTTAACAGAAATTCTTGATCAGGCGTTTACGCATGCCCTCAACACCGGGATCCTGGCTTGGCCCTTCCACCCCGCAATTGTAGCTGTAGTTCGCATCGCTTCCATCGCGATTGAACTCGCCATTCTCGGTATTGTGTTTCTGCTTGTAGCTGACCAGGTCATTCAGCGTGAAACCATCATGACAAGTGACAAAGTTGAGGCTGCTTGCGGGGCCCTTGCATGATCTTTCGTACAAATCCGAGCTTCCACAGATTCGGCTTGCGAACAGGTCCGATCATGCCCGCGTCGCCAACCCAGAAGCGGCGCACATCGTCACGGAAACGGCCGTTCCATTCCGTCCAACGCTTGGTGGAAAAACTTCCCACTTGATAGGCACCGCCTGCGTCCCAGGCTTCCGCGATAATCTTTACGTCACGCAGGATGGGATCTTCGGCAATGCCTTCGAGAAGAGGAGCGTTGCGCAGAATGTTTCCATGCTCATCTCGGCCCAGGATCGAAGCAAGGTCGAAGCGAAAACCATCCACATGCATGCGCATGACCCAGTAACGAAGCACATTCCTCACGAACTCTCTTACGACAGGATGGTTGGCATTAAGCGTATTGCCAACGCCGGAAAAGTTCTTGTAGTATCGGCGATCGTTCTCTTGCAACATATAGAAGATCGAGTTCTCAATGCCGCGCAGGCAGATCGTGGGTCCCAGTTCATCGTTCTCAGCTGTGTGGTTCAAGACTATGTCCAGGATCACTTCAATGTCTGCGCGGTGAAAAGCCTTGACCATCTCTTGGAACTCCTGAATCTGCTGACCGTGCCGTCCTCCAATGCAGTAGGACCGCTTCGGAGCAAAAAAGGCGACGGGATCGTAGCCCCAGTAGTTCTTGAGTTTCTCTCCTGTTATTGGATTGAGGAGCTGCGATTCATTTTCGTTAAACTCGAAAACGGGCATCAACTCAATGGCGGTCACTCCCAGGTTTTGGAGATACGGTATCTTTTCGGTCAAGCCGGCGAAGGTTCCAGGATTCACCGCACCCGAACTCGGATGGATTGTGAAACCGCGAACGTGTGTCTCGTAGATGACCGTATCAGAGGCGGAATGCTTCGGAGGCGAATCCATTTCCCAGTCGAAAGAGTCCTGGATAAAGATGCATTTCGGACTGGTACCCGCATTATCTACAGTCGAAATGCTCAAGTCAGTTAGTTTGCTGGAGGAATCGTAGCCACGGGCGGCTAGAAAATCCCAATTCTCAACCCCGGTAATTGCTCTTGCATAGGGATCCAGAAGCAGCTTGTGTGGGTTGAAGCGATGGCCCTCTTCGGGTAGATACGGCCCCTCGACCCGATATCCGTAGAGTTGACCTGCGGGAATGCCTCGCACCCACACCTGCCAGACGTCGCCTGTCCGGTTGCGCACCGGATCTAGGTCAATGATTCTGTGCGGAGAAGAATCGTCAGAATTTTGATAGAACTCCAGACGAACACCGGTTGCGTGACGGCTGAACAAAACAAAATTGACTCCCCTTCCCTGTTGGTGGGCGCCTCCAATCGGGACCGGATTTCCCGCCCGAATCTCGCTCACCTCAGATGGTGCTGCAAAACTGGTCGCCAGATTCCGCTCTGTCGCTGATTCAGTCATTGGCATAGCTTTCCATCCTCACGTGTCAACTCTCAGAAGTTTCGCTCCGCAGTAGATCGAAGTTGGCGGCTGTGCTATTTCTTCCCCACACTCTAGACATCTTCCATACCAGCATGCTTGTTCCACCCGTGAAACTGCGAGAGGTCACCCGCATTCCACGCCTCACGGAGTCCAGGCGTGCTCAGATCCCAGTCTGGGCGGATTTCACTCGTCACGGTACGCAGATCGTGCCAAAGATCGATGACCGACGGACGGCCCCAGAACCAATAGCCGTTATAGATGCTGTAAATCACGAGCCCCGGCTTGAGCACGAGCGTGTGCGGGATCATCGGATTATGTTCGGGGTCGGTGTACTCCTGGATGTCGAGATCCTTCTGAATCGTCCGTTCGGGGTCCGAAAGGAATGTCCACGCGGCTCCGACTGACGCACGGAATTCCTGAAGAGTATGGTGATCGTCGGTGGCGATGGTGGCAATCTGAGTGTAGGCCACCGCGATCTTCGGGTAGAACGCGGCGAGTTCCAAATGCTGCTGGTGTTCCTTTGGGCAATAGTGACCGCGCGCGAGCGTGAGGATGAGCGGATCGTCGCCCTGTAGCTCGCTGAGCTTGCGCACGTTGCCCGTGTGATCGGGCAGTGCGTAGTCGGGAAAAATGCCTCCGGGCACAATATCAGAACGCATGATTGGGCTCCTCCCATTTCTCTCAAAGATCCAGAGTGACACCCGCGCTTGGTTGGGAACAGCATATGAGCACGTTCCCGGCAGCAGGCCTCTCCAGCGGCTCTGGGTTATAAGTAATCGATCCGTCAATCAGATCGGTCATGCAAGTGTGGCAGACTCCAATCCGGCACGACCATCTGACCGGAACGTCGCACGAAAGGCCGACATTTACTGAAAGCAATCGGGCCATACGTACCTTGTCGAGTTCAAGCGTGTGGTTAGCATCCTTCTATCTAGATGCACCGGGCCAGCTTTTGTTTAACCAATATTCAGATGGTCGGCATCGATCTCCCTTCGGTGAAGGCTGGACGCTTGGCAAGCATTGCACCTCCTGCAGAAACGCCGGCATGACCGACAGCGAGGACCAACCGATGCCGACGTCGATCGAACTAGGAGCCTAAGCGGCTTTCTCGGCAGCAGCGAGTACGTTGATAAGATTTTGAGCTGCGACGGTCGAGGACGCAGGATTCTGTCCGGTAATGAGACGGCCATGAACGACTGAAAACCGTTGCCAGTCGGCGCGTTTCTCGAAGATGGCACCCAGCCGCATCAACTCATCCTCGACGAGAAAAGGCACAACGTGAGTGAGATGCATCTCTTCCTCCTCACCATTGGTAAAACCGGTCACGTGTTTTCCTTTCACAAGAGGCGCGGCCTGACAGGTGACGTGACGAAGCAGGCCGGGCGAGTGGCAGACCAGAGCAATCGGCTTGCCGGAATTGTAGAAGGACTCGAGCAAAGCGATGGAAACCGGGCTTTCCGCGAGATCACACATGATGAGGTATTGCACAACAGACTGAAGGTCTCAGAAATGCGGATTGCAAACTTTGGGTACCTCGTATTGTTCAATGTAAGAACTCATGTAGGTTCGTCGAGTCGCTCGATCATCACATCCGTGGACTTGATGAGAGCGGCTGCGGATTCGCCCTTTTTGAGGCGAAGCTCACGGACTGCACTCGCTGTAATGATAGCGGTAAGGTGGGCGTATCCCGTGCCAATCACCACTTCAGCGAGAAGACCCTCAATGCGAATACTGATGATCTTTCCGGCTATTTGATTGCGGCCGCTCACGCGACGATACCGCTCCCGCGACTCAGCGGAAGTCTTCTTGCGGTCTTTGGCCAGAAAGGGCTGAAGCGCCGATTCGGCGATACGATGGTGGCCGCCCAGCGTCTTCTTTGTTTTCAATTTGCCGGCAAGAATCCATTGTTTGATAGTGGGATAGCTAATGCCGAGCAGACGAGCTGCTTCACGGGGCGTCAACATGGGATCGAGTTTTGCCATGGACTATAGAGTTACCATCATTCCGCAGGTGATGCATTGCAGGACCAAATCTTGGGATGTTCTTTTCCTATAGGCGTAACGAGCGGAATTCTGAATCGATAGTCGGGCAATCACCCTGCACAAGCGGCAAGATGGGAAGCGATGAAATTGACCATACGTTTCCATTCATATAGATTCGTTAGATGAGAAGCTTCTCTTCTCATCACATGTAACCAAACACGGTCCTCAGAGCGTGTGGGTACCGTATCACTGCCGCAAACCATCTGCATTCACCAGCTTCTCCATGCCGGTCTTCCAAAACACCAGGACCAGGAGAACCTCTTTTTTTAAGGAGCGCAATGCCTCGCCACGCAGTCGTACGCCGGTTCTTTCCCAAAAACATGCAGTTTCGATTTGCGTTCTGCGCATGGCTTCTGCTGCTGGTATCGCCGTCGGCGTTTACCCAGTCGGCCCAGGTAAGCGGCACGGTCAAAGATCCGAACCAATCGGTGGTTGCCAATGCCGCGGTGACGCTGGTGAACCTTCAAACTTCCGGTACGCTGCAGACAACCACCGACCAGGCGGGGCACTATGCATTCGCCGCAGTGCTTCCAGGGACCTACAAACTGGAAGCACAGAAGACAGGTTTCGCGTCCATACGCATTCCCACTCTAAGCGTTTCGGCTGGCCAGGATGTAGTGCAGGATCTTTCGTTTTCCCTGGCTGGCGCCAGCACATCCGTGATCGTGAGCGGCGGTCTCTCCGGCACGCCGGCAGACGGATATTATGTTAGCAATGTTACCGAAGGGGTGATGGGAACAGCACCGATTGTGAATCAGCCATTCACGATTACGGTTCTGCCGGACACGCTGATCCAGAACACCCAGGTGAAAAGCCTTCGCGACGCGCTCAAATATCTTCCTCTGGTCTCGTTCACTGAGCAGCAGGGCTCGGAGATTCTTCGTCCGGCGACACGGGGCATGCAGGGCAGCATCGCGCAGAATACCCGCATGGATGGCCTGGCCATGGCGATTACCGGCGCCAATGCGATGGAGCAATATCAGGAATTACAGGTAGAGAACGGGCTTGGAGCCTCCATGTATGGCCCCGCCAATCCTTCCGGCATGTTCAATTTTGTCCTGAAAGAGCCGACAGAGAAGCAGACATTTAACCTATATCTTGAGCAGGACAGCCGGTCCATCGGCACGATTTATGGCGATGCAGGCGGTCGCCTGGGTGCGCACAAGATCTTCGGCTACCGCGCCAACCTGCTCTACGGTGATGGCACGGCCTACGTCGATAAAAGCCGATTGCGCCGTCGGCTGACCGAGTTTGCCTTCGACGTGCGGCCCACGAATCGCACTACCGTCTACGCACATTACAGCGCATATGATATCGTGCAGCGCGGCTATCCGGGTTGGTTTACTTACGGCCCGGACAAGAGTGTCAAAGGCACACCGCAAGATCCAGCTCCCACGCTTCTATTGCCGAGCGCACCGGATCCCACTCGCGTCGGCTTCGGTCAAGCATATGCAGGTGTGAACCTCACCACGCAAAGCACTGGCGTTCGCCTGCTGCACGATTTCTCTTCGAATTGGCACGCGATGGCCGGAGCGCTGGCGCAGCGGCTGGATCGCTTCATCGACACTCCTGTCAACAACCTGACTAACAATACCGGAGAATACAGCACATCACTTGCCACCGGATTTGCCCCTCGCTTCGGCGTGCTCAGCGATCTGGGCTATATCACTGGCACGTTGTCGAAATGGGGCCTCCACCAGGACGTAGTCGTCGGCAGTGAGGGGTTCCGGTTCAACCAGTACTCCTATATGAAACCCTCGGCCGCCAGCGTTTTTCTCGGCGTGGCCAACGTCGCCGATCCGCAGGTCTTTGCGCCACCGGCTACAGGTCTGCCAAAAAACCTGGGTATTTATATCTCATCAGTAGCCCGACAGCAGGGCTTCAATCTGGGAGACTTCCTCACCTTTCGCAAGCACTTCGGCGTCCGCCTGGCAGGCAGCCAGGACTGGGTCGGAGTCGACAACTATAGTTCAGCTACCGCTTACAGTAACGGATCAAACAAGAATGGCATCAGTCCCTCCGTCAGCTTGCTCTATAAGCCAGATAACTCGATGACCGCTTATGCAACCTATGCCAGCAGCCTGCAGCAGGGAGACATCGCTCCCGGAGGAACGGTGAACGCCAATCAGGCGCTGGCTCCGTATCGCAGCAAAGAGTGGGAGTTGGGTTTCAAATCGGTTGCTCGGCCGCTCAACTTTACCACCGCATTGTTCCGTATCGAGCGGCCGTTCGCCAATACTGTCGCCTACGGCAATACCGGCCAGACAATATTTGAGATCGTTGGCCAGCAGGTGAACTACGGCGCCGAAACCTCTGTGCAGGGCACGCTGTTCCACCGACTTCTTATCGATGGCGGCTTCACCGCCCTGAATGCACGGCTGAACGATACCGGAATCGCGGCCACCGACGGCAAGCGCTTCGTCGGCATCCCGCCCTATCATTCCAACCTGTACAGTGAGTATCAGGTGCCCGGCATTGCCAATCTAACCGTGACCGGAAACTGGGAGTTCACCGGGATTCGCCCACAGGATGACGAAAACCTGCACTCCACCGGTGGATTCAACACGTTCGATCTCGGCTTTCGCTACTCTCATCTCGTCTTCAGCAAAGTAGCAACTTTGAGGTTCACGACCGACAATCTCACCAATACTTTCTTCTACTCCACCATTGCGGCCGGCGACATTACCGGAACCAACGCCAGTAGCAATACCGCTCATCTAGGTCCGCCACGCACGATATCGACCTCACTTCAGATCGCTTTCTAATACCGCGATGTCGTCGACGATCCATGGGGTTCTTCAACGGCAATCACCCAGGTATCAGGGAAAGTCGGTTCCCTGACACCTGTCTCCAGAGGACAGAGCCCTCAAAGACTTCGCGCACCTCAACGCGGAGCGCCTGCTCGGGCTCGGGCCACGCAGACCGAGTGTTTCCCATTCCAGCGGCAGTCTACTGTCTTGAAGGTAGCTGGGGATGGTAATTCGGGTATGGCGGCTGCTGATACTGTTGCGGCGGATGCTGCTTCAGCAGTTCCAGGTCAACCTCGACAGCTTTTTCCAATTGCGGGTCATGGCCCTCGCGAACCAGCTTTGGATCCTGTTGCACTTCATAATCCGGAGGGATGCCATGGTTTTCAACCACCCAATGGCCGTTCAGGCCATAGAGCGCATCGCGCGGCGCGGTCACGCCACCACCGTCGATCAAGCGTGGATAGCCGCCGATTCCGACCAGCCCGCCCCAAGTCCTCACGCCGACCAGCGGTCCAACTTTGGCCTCACGGAAGAGGAATGGCATGGCGTCGCCACCCGACCCGGCGAATTGATTAATGATCATCACTTTCGGACCGAAGATGGCCTCCGACGGATGAATGAAGTGCTGGTTCTCGCGCGTGACTTCCATCACTAGCGGCTGCCGCTTCAGGTAGTCGATGATGTAATCGGCAATCTGGCCGCCGTGATTGTTGCGTTCGTCGATGATCGCGCCCTGTTTATTAATTTGCGCGAAGTAGTAACGGTTGAAATTTGTGAACCCTCCTCCAGCAGTGTTGGGCAGATACACGTACGCAAGTTTCCCGCCGCTTAACTTGTCCACCATTTCGCGGTTGTGGTTGATCCAGTCCAAATGACGGAGCTGCCCCTCGCTTGCGATTGGAATAACAGTGACCTCACGCGATCCGGAGCCGTCTGAATTTGGTCCGACTTTGAGGGCAGTCTGTTGACCCGCGCTCTCCTGGAAAAAGCTGTAGATGTTGTCTGTCCCGTGAACTTCATGACCATTGACGGCCAGCAGGTATTCGCCCGCCTTTACATTGACGCCCGGCTGCGTTAGAGGCGCCTCGAGGCCAGGGTTCCAATTCTCACCGTTGTAGACCTTGGCGAAACGATAGCGGTCATTTTCCACTGTATAGTCGGCACCCAGTAGGCCAACATTGATGTGGGACGTCGTGGGCTGTTCTCCTCCGCTAACGAACATATGGCCGACAGATAGATAGCTGAGCATTTCCTGGAACAAATAGTTCAAGTCGTTGCGGCTGGCGATACCTGCCAGATATGGCCGAAAGTGCTCCTTGGCCTCCGGCAAACTGAGGCCGTGATAGTTGGGCGCGTAGAAGAAGTCGCGCTCAATGCGCCACACCTCGTTGTACATTTGATTCCATTCCGCGCGCGGATCCACTTTGACTTCCATTCCCGCAGTCTTCAACATGCCTTTCCCCGCCGCAGGCGGCGCCGCGGAAGGGTTGATAAACCAAGAGGGCCCTATTCTGTAGAGCATGGAGCCGCCATCAGCGGAGATTTGAAAGAGCGATAGGCCGGCAAGCAACTGTGTGGTCTTCCGTTTCTTCAAATCGAACTGTTGAATGGTCAAGGTCGGCATGGCACCCAAGTCAACGATTCCGCTGGCCTGAGAAAGATACAGGATATTTTTCTTGCCGGCTTGCAGATCCACATAATTTCTTGCGGGGAGAGGCAGTGCCAGCACTCGTTGGTCGAGGCCGTCGAAGTCGATTGTGACGGTAACGGGCTTTTTCGCTTCCGGCTTCTTGGTGGCGCTGGAGGCATCGTTGGACTTTGCTTTTTCATCGTCGCTTTCCGGCGCCAGGGGTGAAGGCAGATCCTTGCGCAGCACCGCGACGTACACGCTGCGTGTCACTTCGTGACCGTCGCTGGTCATGTCGAAGTTGTTCGCGCTCAACCCCACGTTCGTGCTGGCCGTAAAGTAGAGATACTTGCCGTCTTTGTCGAATGCGGGATACCGCGCATCGCTCATTCCATCGGTCACTTGCGAGACCTTATGAGCGTCCAGTGAATAGACGAAGACTGCATGCAGGTAATTCGGAAGCACTTTGTCGTAGGTCAGCCATTTGCTGTCGGGAGACCAACGGGGCGCGGATCGCATGCCGCCGGTAAGAAGCGCGTCCAGATACTTGTCCGTATCAACCTTGACTGGTGTGGGATTGGCCAGATCGATATACCAAAGGTTCAGCCGCTTGTCCGTGTACGCGATCATTTTGCTGTCCGGCGACCAGACTGGATCGTAGAAAAATGACGGCGGATCACCCAGATCAATTTTTTTCACCGGCCCTAGCCCATTTTGACTGCCAACGTAAAGGGCGTACTCCCCTGATTTATCGGAGAAATAGGCGATGGATTGACCGTCGGGCGACCAGGCCGGGTTGCGATCGGCGACGCTGGGGCTTTGCGTCAGGTTGCGAACATCTCCTTTTTCGCTAGGGACCGTGAGAATTTCTCCGTGCGCCTCAAAAACAGCGCGCTTGCCAGTCGGCGAAATATTTGAATTCAGGATTTGCTTTGCAACCTTGACAAAATGCGGACGGAGCTGCGGCATGTCGCCGGACACGGTCACGTGGACCACAGTGTTCTTGCCGGATTTCGGGTCGTATACGTGCAAAGTGCCGAACTGGGAATAGACGATGACGCCCGCGCCGGTCGAAGCAGAACTGATGTCGTAGCCGTCAGTGTTCTTGATGAGTTGGCTGACTTTTTTGGTCGCCGGGTCGTAGACGAATAGCGTGACCGGACCGTTGCGGTTGGAGAGGAAATAAATCTTGTCTCCGATCCACATTGGATTTTTGTCGTTCGTGTTGGCCGGCCGCGGAATCTCCACCACGCTGGAGTCGGCTAGGTTTGCGATCCAGATTTTCAGGGTCTGCCCGCCGTGATAGACCTGCCAAAAGGGCTCCCATTGATAGATCGGCTGATAGGCAATATGTGTCGCATCGGGCGAGTACGAGCCGTTTTCCGCCATCGGCAATGGCAACTGCTTCGCAAATCCCCCTTGGATGGAAATCGTGAAAAGATGGTCGGAGTCGAGAGGACTCGAACGCTTGGACCTGAAGAGAACCTCCTTGCTGTCCGGTGTCCAGCCCTGGGCGTAATCGGGATCGGGATGATAGGTAAGCCGCCGCGGCTCTCCTCCCGTGGCGGGCACGACGTACACATCCGCGTTCCCGTTATAGTTGCCGGTGTAAGCGATGATCGCGCCATCCGGAGAGAAAATGGGGCCGCTGAGCAGGTCAGTACCAGTAACTAAACGGTGGGCTGGGCCACCCTCGCGGCCGACGATCCAAAGGTCGCCGCCGTAGGCAAACACGATTTGCCGTGCGCTGATTGTCGGCGTCTGCAGCAAAAGGGGCTTTTCCGGCTGCTGAGCGTAGCACAGACCCAAGCCTAGTAACGTGAAGACCATTGTCTGGATCAGGCGGTTCCAGTTGCGTCGGTTCATATCAGTCTGTTTCCTTCAAAGCTGAAGTGTGGTTCTGAACGCGGGGAAGTCCTGGGTGAAGCTGTTTAATTGCGAAGAGTTCCTGTCGAGCTCATCATGATTCACAACGATCAGCCGTGTTCTGAAACCAGTTTGATTGATTAGGCGCGGCCATATCGGAGTTTTCAATTATGTATTAATACATAACATAGGGCATGTGCCTAGAGGCACATTTTTCTTTCGCTCAACAGGATTTGGTCCGAATTGGCGTGGAACACGTTGGCAATCACAGCGGCGAGTTAACGGCGATTTTTTCTGGTTGTTCCGGAAACCGCGCGTCTCCCCCAATGCGTTCCTTTTCAATCGCCCCCGGAGTGGCTGCGTATAGGCGCTCTTTCCGCAGAAACGGAAAAACCGCATCGCGCACGCCTTATGAACAGAGAACCAGCGGATCTGCCCCTGCATGAAACCGATTGGAGGTTGATGACCAGAGACTTCCACCGGATCAATGAGTATTCGTACTAATGTGGAGGCTGGGGGTGGCGGCTTTTGCCATGCGATCCTTCAGCATTTTCAAAGATAACGGATCCACCCGATCTTGGACATTGAATACAGGTAATCCAGGCCGGGCCATTTTTATAACCGCTTCGTAAGCCGAGGGGCTGGACAACAGAACATCGACCGAGCCCAGCATCTCGTTCAACTGCCGACGTTCATCGATTGCGCAGCATAAGATTTCCGATCGGATTTCCAGCTCCGCCTGGAGGATGTCTTTATAGTATTTCGATTCCTGATCGCGGCATACGAATCCGAACTTTGAATTCGCGTGATACGGATCCAGCTTGCGGCGGGTCTCCGGCGACATGTTGGCGATGACGTAATCGATTGCGATGGGCTTGTCCCCCAGCAGCTTACGCACCTCATCGACATGAAACCCAGTGGTGATGACTGCGTCCAGTGCAATTCCCGATCTTGACAGTTCGGCCATTTCCTTGTTCAGCTCATTTACGAGTACCGGCCGAACGGAAATTCCCAATTCTTTTTCTAACGTTTCGGAGATGCTGTTGGCCTGGAGTGAATTGCATTCGACAAAAAGAATCGATGGTCGGTTCGCAGCTTGTGCGGAATCAATGGTTCGCTGGATGATGTCCTGAATTTCACGAGGGGCCAGACCTGCTTGAATCAGTTCCCTCACTCCACGCACAACCAGACTGGTTGCCTCTGACGATGACGATCGGTCCCCATCCACCGGAAAGGCAGGTTGAATGGTGACAGCGACACCGGCGTTCACGTACGTGCCGAATCCGCGCGCCATCGTCACAAGTCCTTGCCGTTCCAATTCCTTGTACGCTTTTCGAACGGTCTCGAAGTTGACCTCAAGCTCTTTGGCAAGCCCGTGAACCGTCGGCAGCTTCTGTTCGGGCTGCAGGGTTCCAGTGGAGATGTGATATTTGATTAGGTCTTTGAGCTGCAGATATAGCGGGGTTTTGTCTTCTTTGTTCACAAACCATTTCATTGACGGCTGCCTCTAGCCTTGCGAATCGCCTTCTATATAGGTATATAACAAAGCAATCACTGGCAAATGGTTGAGATTTCAAAATATGTTATCGTCAGATGGTATTTATTGTTATATTTTTATTGTTATATACTTATAACTAACCGGAATTCCGCGCGAACTCGAACAAACTGGCCGCGATCTCTATGCAAGATTGGTCCGGAGGGTCGGGTAACGCAGAGTTTGGGAGTCGAGATTCGTCGGCACATGAAGCGCGGCGGACCGAGAAACATTTGAGATGGTTGAGAGCGATGCCTGGAAAAAGTGTACTGCGGGATGCGGTGGAAAACATTGTCAGCGGATTTCCGCGACGCCATTTGATTCACCTACCTACGCCGCTGCAGGAGATGAAGGCGCTATCGGCGCAATTGGGAATCAACTTGTGGGTGAAACGGGACGATCTCACCGGGCTGGCCATGGGGGGAAACAAGGGTCGCAAGCTTGAGTTTGTAATAGCCGACGCCATCGCAAAAAACGCGAACTCGATCATCAGCTGGGCCGGAGTTCAATCCAACTGGTGTTGCCAGTTGGCGGCGGCGGCGCGGAAATGCCACATCCAACCGATTTTGGTTCTCTTTAAGCGGCCCGGTTTGCCATCCGCTCTGGACGGCAATGCTCTGCTAGACACAATTTACGGTGCCGAAATCCATCGAATCGACTTGGGCGATCGCTCGATGATGGAGTTCGAAAGCGTTCGGGAATTGATCGATACAATTGTCGAGCGCGAGCACGAGGCGGGTCGCAGATGTTATGTTGCGCCGATCGGTGCTTCCATGACCGGCGGATCGATGACACGTCCACTGGGCGCCATCGGCTTTTTTAATGCGGCAGCGGAACTGCTGGAGCAAGCTGAAGCGCGGAACTTTTCCGTCGACTCGATTGTATTTGCCACAGGTTCCGGGAGTATGCAGGCCGGCTTGATCGCCGGAACCAAACTCCTGCGGCCTAAAGCGCGAAATATCGGAATCAGCGTAAGCGACCCAGGCGCAAACATGTCTCGCGCAGTGGAGATAATTAGCAGGGAAATGCTGGAGGAGATGCCGCCGGAGTTGCGCCGGTCTGCGACTATTGCCGCCGATGACATCATCGTCTTCGACGACTACATCGATCAAGGTTACGGAATCCTGAACACCGAGACGGTGGACGCGGTAGAAATGGTAGCCAGAACCGAAGGCCTGATGCTGGACCCGGTATATAGCGGCAGGGCGTTTGCTGGGATGCTCGACCTCATTCGGAAGGGGTATTTCCGGCCGGGAGAGAACGTGTTGTTTCTGCATACCGGTGGATTGCCGGCGCTGTTTGCGTATAAGGAAGGTGTTTTGAAAAATTCGACTGCGGTGGAATGAGCGATGCGCGCAATCGCGATGCAAATGTTGGAGGTTTTTTGATGAGACACGGAATGGGGGCAGTGGCGATTTGTCTAGCGCTCGTCTGCGGATGCTGCCCGGCGCAGTCGCACAAGCCGCTTCGCGTCTTCATTTCGGTAGACCTAGAAGGCGTTGCCGGGGTTGTCGATCCGGTACAGTTAGGCCCCAGTGGATTCGAGTATGAACGTGCACGCCATCTGATGACCGGCGAAGCGAATGCCGCCGTAGCGGGAGCGTTGGACGCGGGTGCGACCGAGATTGTCGTTTCCGATGGCCACGGCAACGGCTTGTCAATCCTCCCGGAGGAACTCAATCCGAAGGCTCAACTCATCCGCGCGTGGCCGAGGCCGCTTGGAATGATGGACGGCATCGACCGAGGATTCGATGCTGCACTGCTGATCGGATATCATCCTTCGGTTGGAACGCCGGGCGGACTGCTGGCGCACACGATCTCATCGTCGGTCTTTTTCGACGTTCGGCTGAATGGCGAACACGCGAGCGAAGCCATGATCAGCGCGGCGGATGCGGGCGAGTTCGGCGTCCCGGTGGTGCTCGTCAGTGGCGGCAATGAAATGGTCGCCGAGGTTCATCGAACTATCGACCCAGCCATAATCGGTGTAGTTGTCAAGCGGGACATCGGCTTCCATTCCGCTGAAAGTCTGTCGCCCCAGGAGGCGCAAACGAATATTCGCGCGGCGACAACGAATGCGCTGGAACATTTAAGCGCAGTGCGGCCGTATCGAATTCCGACCCCCGTGAGCTTGGAGCTCACATTCAAGAACATCGGCAATGCCGAGTTGTTCTCCTACCTTCCCGGAGTGGAACGGGAAAACGGGTCCACCATAAAGTTTGTCGGCAAGGACATGGTCCAAACGAGGAAGTTCCTTTCATTTGTCAGCGAGGTGGCGCATTAGCGTGTCGCTGTCCGATACACGGCACCTCAATCTCACAAACAAGAAATTCCCGGCGGCGCCAATTTGTATACGGATTGATCGCCAGTGAGGCAATCGCAACTACATTCCAGCATTCAAGGAGAATGGATTGCATTCCAGCTCAGGTCGTCTTCGCCAAATCCTGGATGCCACGCGGCCATGATGCTGATAGCTTTCAACTCGTTCGTTCGCCGATGCGGGCGTACGACCAGGGAGATATTCTCCAATTTTCTAGAGCGGCTCAAGCAACGACTTCCGAATTCTTCACCTGGTCACTCGGGAAACAATGACTCACGATAGCAATCACCGACGAGCTTCCGTGATCGGCTCGGGACCAAACGGCCTGGCCGCGGCCATTGTGCTGGCGCAAGCCGGGCTTTCAGTCCAGGTATTTGAGGCTGAGCTGCAATTCGGCGGCGGCGCGCGCACAATGGCGCTCACTCTTCCCGGCTTCCATCACGACTTCGGATCCGCCGTTCATCCCATGGCCGCAGCCTCGCCGTTCTTTTCCTCCTTGCCGCTGTGCGACTACGGCCTCGAATGGATCCATTCGCCGGCACCGCTAGCGCATCCATTCGACGATGGGACGGCGGTTACGCTGGAGCGTAAGCTTTCCGACGCGCAGATCGAATTAGGATGCGACGGCCCGACGTGGCGGGCGCTGATCGAGCCGTTCGTCGAGCATTGGGATGGGTTGACGAAAGACATTCTCGGGCCTCTATTGACAGTTCCGCACCATCCGTTCCTGCTGGCTCGGTTTGGCAAGGACGCAGTCCTGCCGGCGACGTTTCTCGCGCGGCGGCGATTTCAGAGCGAACGAGTGCGTGCATTGTTCGCCGGCCTCGCCGCCCATTCCTTCCTTAGCCTGGACGCGCCGCTCAGCGCTTCGTTTGGGATGGTCCTGGGGGCGGCCGCGCATGCTGTCGGCTGGCCCATTCCACGCGGCGGGTCGCAATCGATCGCGAATGCCCTGGCCCGGCATCTTGCTCAAATGGGTGGACGGATCGTAACTTCCACGCGCATTGAGAATCTTCATCAGATTTCGACCAGCGATCTAACACTGTGCGATGTAACGCCGCGACAACTATTGCATTTGAGCGACCGGCGATTTTCCTCGAGCTATCGCAAGGCGTTGGCGCGGTACCGGTACGGCCCCGGAGTCTTCAAAGTGGACTACGCGCTGAATGCGCCGGTTCCATGGCGTGCGAAGGAGTGCCTGCGCGCGGCAACTGTCCACCTGGGCGGCAGCATGGCCGAGATCGCCGCCTCCGAAACGGCAATGGCGAGCGGCCGCATTGCCGAGCGGCCGTTTGTGCTGGTGGCGCAGCCAACCCTGTTCGACCCTACGCGAGCGCCGACAGGCCGCCACATTGCCTGGGCGTATTGCCACGTGCCGAATGGCTGTTGCGAGGACATGCTGCCCCAGCTCGAGAGTCAGATTGAGCGATTTGCGCCGGGCTTTCGCGACTGCGTCCTAGCGCGGCGCATTTTTTCGCCGGCAAATCTGGAAGCGATGGACGCGAACCTGATCGGCGGCGATATCGTTGGTGGCGCAATGGATCTCCGTCAATTTTTGTTTCGTCCGACATGGCGAGGTTATCGTACGTCGGCGCCCGACATCTACCTATGTTCGTCGTCCACGCCTCCTGGCGGTGGAGTGCACGGCATGTGCGGATTCAACGCCGCCACGCTGGCCCTTCGCCACCTGCGGCAGTAGCAGCAGAAGATGATGCATACGCATGATTGTCACAATAGGGCCTGATAAGTAGCAAAGCAATTTTTGCAGCGTCCTCTTTGCATGTAACCGAATATGCTTGTTGATTCGCTCGATTCAAGGCAAACGAACTGAACTCATACGTATAGTTAATATTTCCAGGAAAGGAAAACACACTTATGCGCCGATTTCTCATGTACGTGTTGTTGATCGCGGATCTAGTGGCGCCATGCTGCGGCATGGCACAGCAGGCGGGGGAAGAAACGACCCAACAAAAACCCGGCGAGATTCAAATGCAGTTTGGCGTGCAAATTCCTTTGCGGGATGGCGTGAAACTCGGCGCAACCATCTACAAACCCTTGCGTATGGACAAGCCGCTGCCCGTGGTTCTTTACCTGTCGCCTTATCCAGGAGACCCGGAGCATCCTAGCGGCACCTATTACGCCAGGCGCGGTTACATCTACGCGCATGTTGACGTGCGTGGGCGCGGCGACTCGCAAGGCAAGTTTGATCCCATGGCGCAAGAAGCCAACGACGGCTACGACGTGGTGGAGTGGCTTGCCAAACAGCCCTGGTGTGATGGTGAGGTCGCGATGTGGGGCGGTTCCTACAACGGCTACGACCAATGGGCAACAGCGAGCACGCATCCTCCGCACCTGAAAACGATCGTCCCCGTTGCCAGCGTGCGGCCGTCCGTGGATTTTCCAATGCGCAACGGAATCATGGAATCGTATGCGATGCAGTGGCTCACGTTTACCAGCGGCAAACCGCTGTTCACGGATATCTTCGCGAATTTCGAATATTGGAACGATGTAAACCTCCGTATGTTCAATGGAAAGGTTCCCTTCGCGAAACTCGACGATCTGGCGGGAAATAAGACCACCGTTTTTCAGACCTGGATCGAGCACCCGGATTTTGATTCTTACTGGCGACAGATGGCTCTCACGCGCGAGCAGGTGGCCAATATCAACATGCCGGTACTTGCTATCACTGGACAAGCGGATGGAGATCAAGGAGGGACTCTAAGCTACTACGCGGACCACCGCACTTCGCATGATCCGAAAACACTCGATATGTACTATCTGGTGATCGGTCCATGGAACCATGGAGGCACGCGCAAACCCGAGAGAAAACTTGGAAATATTGAGTTTGGGCCAGCCAGTTTGCTGGATGTACTTCGGCTGCAGAAAGAATGGTACGACTGGACGATGAAGAGAGGCAGCAAGCCTGGCTTTCTAAAAGAGCACGTTGCCTATTATGTGGAAGGCCCGGACGCCGAATGCTGGAAGTATGCCGAGTCTCTCGAGACACTTCCTACCGGTTCCGATCTGTTCTACCTGGGTTCAGACACTGGTTCTGGGAATGCGAAAGATGTCTTTCATTCCGGAATGCTGGCGACTGCTCCGAGTGACGGGGCACCGGACACATTCATCTCTGATCCGAACGATCTGAGCGCGGCTAAGCCGTCGGCAGCGAATGAGGGCGCGGACCTGCACGGCAACGGCGTCGTTTACACGACCGCTCCATTTGACAAAACGACAGAGGTGGACGGATTCACCGATCTTCGGCTCTGGCTCAAAGTGGACGCTCCAGACACCGATCTGCAGTATGCCCTATATTTGGTGGCCCCAAACGGCACTGCGCGCGAACTTACAAGCGATGTGCTGCGCGCTCGGTACCGCAATGGCAAGGAGCATCCCGAACCTCTGAGACCGAACCAACCAGAGGAGTTTGTTTTCCCTCATAGCCAGTGGTTTTCTCATCGCGCTCCAGCGGGCAGCCGGCTTCGATTGGTAATTGAGGCGCTGAACGTACCCGACTACGAAAAAAATTGGAACTCTATCAAGCCGGTTGCCGAACAGTCTGGAGCCGATGCCAGAGTTGCGCACATCCAGGTGCTGCACGATGCCGAGCACCGCAGCACATTGCGCGTGCCGACTGGCGATCCCAGTGTGACATGCATTGCATCGGCCGCCTGGTGAGCGGGCGCACACATTCGTATGCGTGGCCAGCCAACGCCGGCTGCACAGAATACCGAACAGCGTGATCAAACAAAGAATGTAGGGTTTTTCAACGCGTATGATCCGCCACGCTCCGGCAAAGAGAAATGGGCCGGACAATTTGCCGGCCCAGGAGAAATCAAAAGAAACAAGACTAAAAGATCAGCTTCAGCGCCAGCTGCAGGGAGCGTGGGCCCCCAATCTGATAAAGCGGGGACAGCCCTGCTGAACCTGCTCCACCGGAGAGCGCATTATTGAGCGTGCTTGTGGATTGTCCAAAGAACTGGCTGGAAAGGCTCCCAACGAAACCGGAGAAGTTCGGCTCGTTCAGCGCGTTAAACGCTTCAGCACGGAATTGGAGGTTCAGGCTGCCACGAATCGGAAACTGCCGATGCAGTGCAATATCCAATTGTGAGAGGTTGAACCCCCGGAAATAATTACGCGGTACATCGCCCAGATACCCGGGCGCGGGGAATGCAGGAGGATAGGTAAAGGCGGCCGGGTTCAGAGCCCTTCCACCGGGATACTTGGTTGTGGACCCGTGAAGGAATTGCGGAACTCCAGGAACGAAGTCCGGGCGCACCGCCACTTGCGCCCCCCCTGGGCTTAGAAATGTTGTGGCGCTCAGGTCTACTGGTTTTGCAGTTTGCGCGACGTAGATGGCATCGATCGACCAGCCGTGCGTCACGTAGTTGGCCAGACTGTTGAAATTGCTCCCCAGTGGTTGGTAGGTGAGTGCCAGGCTGAACGCATGGCGAACGTCGAAATCGGAAGATGCCCGATCAATATCCTGGTTGAAAGTGGACGCCGGCGAGGCATTGAACCCGCTGTTCGTCGATTGAGTATCGATGGAGTGCGACCAGGTGTAGGAGGCCAGCGCTTGGAATCGCTTGTATAACTGCCTCTGATATTGCACCTGGAGCGCATTGTAATTCGACGTCCCTCCACTGGCTTCAATCGTCTCTCCTAAAGGAACGCTGTTTGGTAACAGCTCCACCGCCCGCTGCAGTTGGTGGCCCAGCGAGCCGACATAGGTGAAAGTGATTGCCTGACTGTTGCCAATTCCCTGTTCCACTGCCGCATTCCACTCGTAGGTCCGAGGAATCTGGATATTGGGATCTGTTGTGGTGATTTCTCCGTAGGGCGGATTCAGAGAAAACGGGCTCGGGGCGGCGATGGCAGGAGGAAGCGGAAATGGCGCAAAGAATGTCGTGGGGGTACGAATGAAAGGCCAGTTTGTCGCCGCGCCTCCGGCAATGTTATTACCAAGATCGTAAAATGTGCCGACTGCTCCGCGGACAATTGTGGCATGATTCGGGGCGTCATGCACGCGGTAGGAGAAGCCAAAACGCGGTGCGAAGCTACCATACTTCGTTGGATAAAGGGGCGTGCCCGCTCGCGTGAGAGTAAGGTTATCGACATCGTAGGGATCGACAAAACCGCGCAATTGGACATTCTGTCCGGTCGGTGCTGGATTAATGTCCCAGCGTAGGCCATACGTCAAAGTCAAGCGCGGCGTCGTCTGCCAGGTATCCTGGGCATAAAACGAATAGTTGTCGAAAATCAGGCTGACTGGCTGGGAGGATACTACGATAGTTTCATACGTCGTACCCGAAAGCGGAGTTGGCAAAGGGCCATACGGACAGGTCAACACCCCGCAAAACACGGGAATCTGGCTATATGGAGCACTTCGAGTCAACGGTGTCAGGCGGCGCCAGTCGCCGCCGAATTTCAACTGGTGGGTACCGGCCTGATAGGAAAAATTGTCCACCAGATTGATCTGGCGCTGTAAGTTGTTTGCGTCCAACCCCGAGTCGATCTCGCTTACACCGAGCATGACCTGTTCGTATGGAGGGTTGATCCGCGGCAGTAGCGATGTGACTCCCTCAGACGGCGGATACAGTTGATCCGTCGTCGGTACCGTCGCACCGCCGAAGTTCGTGAGTTGGAAAGCATTGTAGGCGTTGTAGCGAGTCCAATTGAAAAGGGTTTCATTGGCGATGTTGGCGCCAAAAGTCTTCGTCGAGCCTGCCGTTCCGGTCTGCGTCTTCAGATGGGTGATGCTCGTGCTGCTAAGAGATTCGCCGCCACCAGGCTGATTTACAAGGGAAGAAGGCGCGTAGTTGTAGCGCGCGAACACCGACCAGGTTTTCGTCAGGTTGTCGTCCAATCGCAGGCTGGTCGCATTCAGTGTCGAATTGTTCGCAGCCGTGGCGTTGAACTGAGCGATTCCCGAAACGATTTGATCAGGAGTCTCTGGCACGTTGGGCAGGGGATAAGCATTGAGCAAGGGCTGAATCTGGGTGGGCACAAGCCTACGGCTGGCGGCATCCGGAGTCAGAGTCTCCTGAGGAGAGGGCTGAGCGAGTCGAGCACCTTCATAGGAGAAAAAGAAGAATGCCTTGTCCCGATAAATCGGGCCGCCAAGCACTCCGCCGAAGTCGTTTTGACGCTCAACACCTTTGGGCAGACTCAAAAATCCGTTAAACCAATTGGAAGCGTCCAGCACACTGTTGCGGAAATACTCAAATGCCGTGCCGTGGAACTGATTCGTTCCGGACCGAGTGGTGATAGCGACTTGCGCACCGGGAGTGCGCCCGTATTCGGGAGCAAACGATGAAGTCTGTACACGGAACTCTTGGATGGCGTCCACCGAAACCAAACCGCTCGTCGTTCCGTTGGCACTGAAGCCGGGAACCGCGCCTCCCGATTCGCGCGTTGTGGTCGTCATTTCGATGCCGAAGTTGGCACTGACGCCATCCACTGTGAAGTAGTTCGAATCTGCACGCTGTCCGTTCACGCTGAATTGCCCGGCGTCACCGTATACCGAGGGAGTGACAACCACGCCAGGCGTCAGGTTAATCAGATTCTGAATTGTGCGACCATTCAGCGGAATGTTGGAGATGAACTGCCGATTGATCAATGTACTGACCGACGACGCAGTTGTGATATCAGCACCGCTGCCCGCAGTGACAGTAACGGTTTGATTCGTCGCACCAACGGGCAGTACGACATTACGCGACAACACAGCCTGGACAGTGAGCACCAGGCCTGTAGCCGTGATTTGCTTGAAGCCGGACGCGCTAACGTTCAACGCATACGTGCCCGCCTTCAACGCCGGAAACGCGTAGTGCCCTGCGCTATTGGCCGTCGCGGTGCTGACGATGCCTGTCGCGGTATTGGTTACAACTACAGACGCGCCGGGAATCACGGCCCCGGTCGCGTCTGTCACGCGCCCGCTCAATGAGGCGGAATCAGATTGCGCGCGAGCCAAACGCGTGCAGCCCAGGACAATCAGAAGCAGCAGAACATATTGGACGAACCGATCGGTTTTCATGTGTCAGGGCCCCCTGTAAACTAAATGATATTAATATATATATTCGGACATGCTATAAATATAATGGAATATAACAATAAGCGGTCAGAACAATTTTTTGAAGCAAGCCAAACCTCAGATTGGGATAACGGCATTTTCGCGCGAATTCAACAATCTTTAACCGCAAGCCCTTCTGGAAACGGGCCATCGGATGGAGGAGATAGTATGTGAAACCGTGATTCGCGGCTGGCCGGATCACGGGAAAGTGACCAGCGAACAAGGGCCGACTCGGGCCGACTCCTGAATTTATGAGGAGCAGCCTTAGCCCGCATTCGTCCAGATGTACCAGGAGGCCGCGGAAAATATGGCAACTGTTGACGGAACGTTCGAATCGCCCGCGCGGACTGCGGCTATGCCGGAAAACGCGATGGACACGTCTGGATTTTCATCCGCGCCGTGGCCGCTCTGGTTGCGGATCGTTTTCCGGTTCGTGTTTTCATATTGGGTCCTCTACAATCTCCCTTTTCCGCTGAACGTGAGCGCGGGCGTTGGTGGCGGTCTGTTCTCCGGCGCGTCGTATCTGGTCAATGGATATGAGCGCCTGTGGCAAGCGTTCGTACCCTGGGTTGGAGCGCACATTCTCCATCTAAGCGGGCCCATCACCTACTTCATGACAGGAAGCGGCGACACGAGTTCCGACTACATGCGGCTTCTCTGCATCGTTGTGCTGGCCGCGATTGCCACCTTGGTATGGACATTGCTGGACCGGAAGCGCAAAGAATACCGCCCGCTTTATGAAGGACTGAGAATTTACGTGCGGTATGCGCTCGCATTCACGTTGTTTGTGTATGGGTTCTCGAAGTGGTTTCATGGGCAATTCGCGCCGCCTGGCCTCAGTAGACTTGCTGAACCGTATGGAGATTTTTCGCCCATGGGTGTCCTTTGGGCGTTTATGGGAGTGTCCTATCCCTATATGTGGTTCACCGGAGCAGTAGAAATATCGGGCGGAGCGTTACTGCTGTTTCGCCGCACCATGACACTGGGCGCATTGGTGTCAATCATCGCTATGACCGACGTCGTTATTCTGAATTATTTTTACGATACCCCGGTCAAACTTTACTCGACGAACTTGCTCTTGATGGCCGTGTTCCTGCTGGTTCCCGATGTGCGCCGACTGATCAACGTGTTCCTCCTGAACCGGACGGCTACGCCGGCGAACATCGCGTTTCCATGGAGGCGAAAATGGATGCGGCCCACCCGAATCGTGATAAAGATTTTCGTCATCGCGATGGCGCTTTATGGCAGCACCTTTGCAATGATCCGCATGACGAGCAAGTACCGCGGGGCGCTCAAGCATTCTCCTCTTTATGGCATCTACAACGTGGAGGCGTCGGCGCAGAGTACCGCGCGGCCCGGCGATGACGCCCTGCGCTGGCGGACAGTAGTATTCGAGTACTCGACGTTCGCGTCGGTCTTCACGATGGACGACTCGCACTGGTACTTCCCTACGCGCTTTGATGAAGCGAAGAAACAAATCGTCGTGCTTTCCGGCCGCGACGTCGCGTTGGATCAGCGCCCCGGCGCTTCCCGAAAGAAGCCAACAGTCGTGGGCACGCTAACGTACGACCGGCCAGACGCGGACCACCTGCGCCTGCAGGGGACGCTGATGAATGAGCCGGTCGACCTTCGGTTGCGCAAGGTCGATGCAACGAAATATCTGCTGCTGAACCGCGGCTATCACTGGATTACAGAAATATCTTTTAATCGGTGATTCCGTTTTGGACGGCTACTCTTCCTGTGGAGTCGAAGATGACAACTGTTGGCGAAGCATCTGGAGAGCTTCCGCAAACAACACAACTTCAGGCGAACGCGTCCGAATTTTCAGCAGCTCCATGGCCACTGTGGCTACGGATCGTTTTCCGGTTCGTTTTTTCTTTTCTGGTCCTTTACGACCTGCCGTTTCCGCTGTCGACTATCTCGGAGGCGGTTCCTGGGACATCGTATCTGGTCCGCTGGTACCACCAGATGTGGCATGCGTTGGTGCCATGGGCGGGGGCGCACATTCTCCACCTCAGCAAGCCCATTACCTATTACCCAGCGGGCAGCGGAGATAAGACTTCCGACTATGTTCAACTGTTGTGCTTTACCGTGATTGCCGTAGTCGCCACGGCGATATGGATGCTGTTCGACCGGAGGCGCAAGCAATATCGGACCCTGCATGAAGGGCTAAGAATTTACGTGCGCTATGCGCTCGCGTTCACCATGTTTGGATATGGGTTCGCGAAGCTGCCGTATGGGCAATTTCGACCCCCCAGCCTCGACCGCCTGATTGAACCCTACGGGTCTTTCACGCCGATGGGAACATTGTGGTATTTCATGGGCGTTTCGTGGGTCTATACGATCTTTGCGGGAATTGCCGAAGTGACGGGCGGGTTCCTGCTGCTGTTTCGCCGCACTGCGACATTGGGGGCGTTGATCGTGTTCGCCGATATGCTCAACGTGGTGATGTTGAATTATTCCTATGACGTTTCGGTGAAGCTCTACTCGACCGCTTTGCTGCTGATGGCTGTTTTCCTGCTGGTTCCGGAATTGCGCAGGCTGGTCCGGTTCTTTCTTCTCGACCGGTCCACGGCGCCGTCCACGATCCGGTTTCCGTGGAGAGAACCATGGATGCGTCCCGCAAGAATCGCGGTGAAGACCCTGATTATTGGGGTAGCCGTGTATGGCACGCTTGGGTCGTACACCAGCATGATGCTCCACTATTCCGCGATGGCGGCCAAAACGAGGACGCCGCTGTATGGGATCTACAACGTGGAGGGTGTTGGCCAGGACACGCCGGGAAACGCGATTTCCGATGTTGTGGCCACGAATTGGCGGAAGGTGGCATTTGACAATAAGTACGGACCGTTCATAGCGGTGGTGATGGCGGACGATTCGATGCCTCGATACTTCGCCAAATTCGACACTGCGAAACACACCATCGCGTTGAGCACGTACGACACGCTCGCCCGGATTCCGATAGGCGTGTTGACGTACTCGCGCCCGGATGCGGACCATTTGATATTGCAGGGAACATTCAACGGCAAGCCGGTCGACCTGAATCTCCGGAAGATGGACGATTCGAAGTATCGGCTTTTCAGCTCTGGGTTCCACTGGACCAACGAATATTCCGACAACCGCTGATTATCGGGAAGGTATTTTTTATTGGAAATCACTGTCTGGAAGAGGACCATGACAACTATTGATACAGCACTCGGATCCGATGCCCGAACTATGGCAGTCTCAGAGAATTCGATGGGCGCGCCCGGACATCTCTCGGCTCCGTGGCCGCTGTGGCTGCGGATTGTGTTCCGGTTTGTGTTTTCCTATGTCGTCCTCTATTGCCTTCCTTTTCCTATTAGTCTGGTCAACTGGGTAGCCCGAAGCCTGGTTCCTGGAACCGACTTTGTGGCGATGGCCTATTTCAAGCTCTGGCAGGTCTTCATTCCCTGGTTCAGCGCACACATTCTTCATCTCAGCAAGCCTGTGGTATTTGTTCCGGATGGCGGCGATGGCCTCGGAAGTTACGTTCAGATTCTTTGTTTTGTCGTGTTCGCTGCCATCGCCACTCTGATCTGGACATTGCTCGATCGAAGGCGGACGCAGTATCGGCAGCTGCATGAAGGCCTGAGAATCTATATACGTTATTTTCTTGCGTTCGCGATGTTCCTGTATGGATTCGCGAAACTGCCATATGGACAGTTCAGAACACCCGGCCTCGATCGGCTGATCGAGCCGTACGGATCTTTCACGCCGATGGGAACATTGTGGTATTTCATCGGCGTCTCGAAGGCCTATGCGATGTTCGGAGGAATCGCGGAGGTGACAGGCGGCTTTTTGCTGCTTTTCCGCCGCACTACTACGCTGGGTGCTCTGGTGGTGATCGCAGACATGCTCAACGTTGCGATGCTGAACTATTGCTACGACGTTCCGGTGAAGATATATTCCACTAGCCTGCTCTTACTGGCCATTTTCCTTTTAATGCCGGACATGCGCCGGCTCATCCATTTTTTTGTCCTCGATCGGCCCACCGCATCACGCGTTCTTGCATTCCCATGGAGGAGTCGGCGATGGATGGCACCTGCCAGAGCAGTAGCGAAAACGATCATCATCGCGCTGGCGCTTTACGGAACTCTGGTGCAGAGCTTCCTCTCCATGCGAAGTTATCCATTAAGGGTGGCGAAGATGAAATCGCCGCTGTACGGAATCTACAACGTGGAGGGCACAGGCTCAGACGCTGCCGGAAGCTTGGTTTACGAAGTTACCGCCGGCAATTGGAGACGGGTGGCGTTTGAGTATCGCAGTTTCATGGCAGTCGTCATGGCTGACGATTCCATGCCTCGATACAGCACGAAATTTGATACCGCCAAGCACACAATCGCTCTGTATCAGAGCAGCACACCCATCGGTGTATTGACGTACTCACAACCGGATGCGGACCATTTGATTTTGCAGGGAACATTCAACGGCCAGGCGGCACACCTTGAACTGCGCAAAATCGACGCATCGAAATACCGGCTCTACAGCACGGGTTACCACTGGATCAACGAATTTTCGAACGACCGTTGATTTGCGCGTGCGAACCAAAAAACAAAGGAACCATGCGTTCGGCATGGAACTTCTTTTTGCATCGATTGCCACATAGCGCCGGAATCAATGTCAACGACTGGCCGGCGGAACGATTCCATTCATCCGCAGATACTCCACTAGTTGGCCATAGTGGTCGAAATCATGTTCGACCGGATATGTGACCAGGAACAGGCGTGGTGCGTTGCCGTGGCCCATGGAAATCGAGTCGAGCATATTTTCTTTGGTCAGCGCCTTGGCAGCGCGATGGCCCATTTCGAACGAACCTTTCAGGTAGGCAAGGATTTCCGCCTTGCTTTGCATCGAGGCAGGGCCATTTTCTCCTTGCGTTGCGGCGGCAGGCGGTTTTTCTCCTAGTGACGCCGCCCATAGTCGGTAATTCACTCCGGCGACATGTTTGATCTGCTCCGCAAATGTGCGCACGGTCTTGAAGTTTCCGCCTTTAATCATGGCGTCTGTGGGCGCAAAACTATATTTGTCCGCAGGCATTGCCTCGACGAGCGGAACAAATTGCTTTTCGAAAATCGCGATTTGCATGTCTGCTACCTGGGCCACGGTAGGAGCGGCTTGCGATGCCCGGGCATGCTGCGCTTTCGCTGTGGTTCCAGTCCCGTGATCCTGGGCATGGATTGTGGGGGCGAGGAATATGCCCATGCAGAGGCAAATCGCTAAATATTTCATTAAAAATACTCCTTGACCACTAAGTTCCCTTCAGGCATTATACCGTATTATTACGTAAATATATATTAAACTAACCAGATGAAAGGCGACAAAAGCGATGCGCAGGATAGGGATGGCCAAATTGTTACTGGCGTTATTTGTGTCGGTCGCAACCGGAGTCTGGGCCCAGACCAGCTCGTCGACCGGTGCATTGCAGGGCGTCGTACAGGATCCGAGCGGAGCTGCCGTTTCCGGCGCCACTGTCACACTCATCAACACCAGACTCGACATTCGACGACAGATCATTTCCGCGGCCGACGGAACTTTCGTGTTTCCGCTGATTCAGCCCGGTAGCGGTTATGAAGTGGACGTCGAGCACAAGGGCTTTGACAAGGCGCAGACCACGGGTTTGGTGGTCCGAGTAACGGAAGTCACAAATGACAAAGTGCAACTGAAGCTCGGATCGGTGAACCAGCAGGTTACTGTATCCGGAACGCAAACTGCGATCCAAACCGCGAACGCGACGTTGGGAACGACATTGACCGCGCAAGTGATCACTTCCATTCCGCTGGCATCGCGTAGCGTGATCGATCTGCTGGGTACCGACGCCGGAGTCGCCGCGACGATCAGCTCCCCCGCATCCACAATTCTCCAGGGCGGGACGGCGATCTTTGTCGGAGGAGGCAGGGACACAGCCAACGACTACGTAATTAATGGCGTGGACGCAAACAACTTCGAGTTCCACACTTTGTCAAACGGCATCATTCCGGTACCTAATCCCGACGCGGTGCAGGAATTCCGCACGCAAACGAGCCTTTACGACGCGTCCATTGGATTCAGCGGCGGCGGTAGCATCGCGCTGGTGACGCGTTCAGGAACGGCACAGTATCACGGTACGGTGTACGAATTTCTACGGAACACAATCTTTAATGCCAACGATTACTTTTTCAACGAGACCGGCACCCCTCGACCGACCCTGATTCAAAATCAGTTTGGTGGATCGATCGGCGGTCCTGTGCCGAAGTTCCACAACACGTTCTTCTTTTTCAACTATGAAGGCCAGCGACAGGCGAACGGCATCGCGGGTGGCATCTCTGGGCCGCTGCCGGTGCTTCCGGCGCAGCGCACAGCTGCGACCCTGGCGGCGCTGTACGATCTTCCGATTAGCGCGATTGATCCAGTGGCCGTCAACATACTGAACACACCTGGACCATACGGCGGCCGGTTATTTCCGAGCGGTGTCAACGCGCCTGCGGGTGATTTGGGGACCTTCGCGTTTTCAGCACCCGTCCACCTAGACAGCAATCAGTACAACGCGCGCGTGGACCATGATTTCAATACCGGGAGCGTCGCGAATCATCTCTACGTGGCATATTTCGATAATCCCGACACGTTCACAAACAACGGCGGAGCCAATAGCGGTACGTTGGGTCAGGCGTACGACTACGACCTTGGAAATCAGACGCTATCGATCCAGGACACGCAGATTCTGCGCGCGAATCTAGTAAACGAGATCACTGCCGGCTTCACGTATGCCCGGCGCGACATCAATGCTATCAATCCGGTCACCGCGGCGCAGCTCGGCATCATTCGATACAACACCTCCATCTATCCTTTAGGGCCGAATTTCGACTTCTCCGACCAGTTGTCCTGCTGCGGGGCGTCGGCCAGCGTGAACGAGAGGCAGCGCAGCGAATCCCAGAATTATCGCGACATCCTCTCCTGGGTGCACAGTTCGCAGACATTCCGCTTTGGTTTTGAGGCCCGGCCGCAGCAGTTTAACTATGGGGCGCCATTGGATCCCGGTACGCTCGTATTTATCGGCGGGCTCGCGAATTCAATCTATGGCCCTCCGGCCGATCCGAACAAGGACCTGTCCGTCCGTGATTTTCTGATCGGTGCGCCATATGAAATTTCGATTGGCAGCGGCCTGACGGACTTCCAATTCCGTGCGCATGACTTTGGTGCGTTCGCGCAGGATGACTATCGCATGACGCCGCGGCTCACATTAAATCTTGGGCTCCGCTGGGATTACCTCGGCAACATCACCGAGAAACACGACTTGATCTCGAATTTCGATCCATCGCTGATTTCGCCACAAACCGCGCTGCTTGGTGGCCCCGGCTTGCAGGCTGGATTCGTATTGCCGGCGGGCGCGCCCAAGGGTTTCGGCACTCCGGGAGTTTCGAAATCGACACTCCTGCATCAACCGCTCGGCGACTTCTCACCGCGACTTGGCTTCGCCGACGACGTGCTCGGCAATGGCAAGCTGGCGGTTCGCGGCGGCTTCGGCGTGTACTGGATCCGAATGGGAGGTTTTCAATCGCTGCAAACGGTATCAAATCCGCCGTTCGCTCTTAGCACGCTCACAATCAACACTACGAAAACTCAGTTGCTGCACAATCCGTTTCCCACGCTTCCGTTTCCTAGTCAATTTCCGATATTCGCGCCATTTCCGAAGCTGACCTCGCTGAATCCGGATGGTTCACCGAACTTCACCGCGCCACAACTATTTGTGACTGGGATTGATCGGCACGAGACAGACCCGTATACGCAGCAGTACAACCTGACGACACAATATGAATTTCTGCCCGGATGGACGGTGGAAGTTGGGTATATGGGCACGCATGGGGTGAAGCTGGAAGGTGCACAGTCGATGAACAACGCGCTGCTGAGAAACGGTAGCAATCCCGGCACGTTCGGCATCGACACCAATTCCTCGGCCAACCGCGAATCGCGCGTACCGATTATTGGCATTAACTCCGGCGGGTTGTTTTTTGAGAGCAACTACGTCAAGTCCAACTACAACGCCCTGTTGCTGACAGTATCCCATCAGTTTTCACGCGGTCTGTATTTCAAGGCTGCATATACGCACTCGAAATCATTGGATAACCAGCAGAACACGACAGGTTTCGAATCGAGCGTTGGCCCCACAGGCAATCAATTCGATCCAAGCCTGAATTATGGACTGTCGAACTTTGATATACCAAACCGGCTTGTGCTCACGTACGTCTATAACCTGCCGGGGCCAAAGGTGGGTTTGGCGCGTCAAGTCTTGGGCGGCTGGACATGGTCTGGGATCACCACTCTACAGAACGGTTTCGCCAATGAAATCGATCAGTACACAGGTGGAAATTCGTTTTCCGGGACGGATGGTTACGGAGTGGTCATCCCCGACTGCAAACTGGTCAATCACGGCAATGTGAGTACGCACACCCAATACCTGAACCCGAACTGCGCGACGACCACGACAGCATTGACGAGTGGCCAAGTATTCGGCCCATTCACGCCGCAGGAAGTGCCGGGCGGCAATCAGTTCTATCAGGTCGACCCAAACAATCCAGGAGCCGTCGGCTATCTGCAAGGACGATCTACACGCGGCGCGTTTTTCAACCCGTTCCAAACGCGGTGGGACATGGCGTTGGCCAAGACTTTTCCATTGACTTTCTGGGGGCCAGACAAGAACCTACAGTTCCGTGCCGAAGGCTTCAAAGTGTTCAACACGCCGATTTTTTCAGCGCCAAATAGCACGGCGGGATTGCCTGGTTTCGGTCAGATTACCAGCACGATCGACAATACCGGCCGTCAGCTCCAGTTCGCACTTCGGCTTACGATGTGAAGGCTTACCGACGAAATAGCTGCGTAAGTGAGTACAGAACGTCAGCTCGGGTCAACGAAGGGGCTCGTTGCGGCGAGATTTTCTTGGTTCAATCACACGGCGGGTCACAACGGAGGATAAGACGATCGAAGTCGTGGTGGCGACATATGGAGTCAATCGGTCCAGGAGCTTTTCAAGTTCGTCGATCGATTCGACGGCGGCCTTCATAATGAAGGAATCGGCGCCAGTCACACGGTGGCATTCGAGCACCTCCGGCATGTCGCGGGCCACCTTCATGATGCGCGGCATAAAGTTTCCCACGACGCTCACCCGGATAAACGCCAGGATGTTGTAGCCGATCTTTGAAAGATCGATTTCAGCCTGGTAGCCGCTAATGATCCCGGCCTCTTCCATGCGCCGGATCCGCTCCATGACGGCGGGAGTGGAAAGTCCGACGCGGCGTCCTAGTTCCGCAAAAGGAATACGGGCATTTTGTTGCAGGTGGACGAGGATTTTCCAGCCAATACTGTCCAGGAATTTCGCGGTTGTGTTCTTCACTCCGTTCTCCTCTCGGTAGCTACGACCGCAACATTGCGAATCGCATTGTTGTCCATTTTGATTTGTAGCAAATCTTCCGCCTGCATGGCAGTTTACCTTAGAATATTCCGAGAAAAGCGATTAATTCCTGATCTCGTGTCTTCCAGTTATCGCTTGCCATCGCTACGATCTTGATATGTTGGAACCATCCGTAATTCAACTTGCGAGCGAATGGGAAGGCAAGAGCCGCGTAAACGCGGTAGGACGCCGAACTTCCGTCCCGGCCGCCGAGCACGGCACGCGAATCGATCTTGCGTTGAGAGAAAAAGTCGACGCGCTATCTCGCATGATCGGCAACACTCCCCTGATCGGCATCGACATGAAGTTCAGAGGCCGCGCAACGACGGTCTACGCCAAATACGAACAGGTAAATCTGACCGGAAGTATCAAGGACCGGATGGCCCTTCATATTCTGGAAAGCGCATACGCCCAAGGGACGCTGCACCGCGGGCAACGAATCGTCGAGGCGACCAGCGGCAATACGGGCATTTCCTTTGCGGCTTTGGGCCGCGCTTTGGGACATCCGGTGACGATTTTCATGCCCGATTGGATGAGCGAAGAGAGAAAGAACCTTCTTCGCGGTTACGGTGCTGACCTGGTGTCTGTATCCCGGGAGCAAGGAGGATTTCTCGGCAGCATTGCAATGGCGGAGGACCTGGCTGCCAAAAACGATGATGTGTTTCTGCCGCGGCAATTCTCGAATGCCGCAAACGTAGAAGCACATGCCTCAACAACCGGACCGGAAATCTGGCACCAGCTCGCGTCCGTGGATCTTATGCCGGATGCATTTGTTGCTGGGGTGGGCACGGGCGGGACCGTAATGGGAGTGGGCAGGTTCCTTCGCGGCCAGAACACCGCCATTAAGGTCCATCCCGTTGAGGCTGCGGAGTCGCCGACGCTCTCGACAGGTTCAAAATGCGGCAGACACCGCATTCAAGGCATCTCGGATGAGTTTATCCCCCGGATTGTGAATCTGTCGGAATTGAACGACATCATCGCCATATCGGACGGCGACGCGATCCGCATGGCCCAGAAACTGGCTGCTGGCCTGGGGCTGGCCGTTGGAATTTCTTCCGGCTGCAACCTGCTCGCGGCGCTTCGGGTCAAGGAGCGGCTCGGTCTGGACGCAGTCGTTGCGACCGTGTTTGCCGATGACAACAAGAAATACCTGAGCACTGACCTGCTCCGAGACGAACCTGTTTGTGACGGCCACCTCAGCTGCGAGGTGGAGCTTGTGACGATCCGAACCATCGCCGCATCGTGCCAGGTCTGTACGAACTCAGAGAAACCGCGTGGCCTCGCCAGCGCGTCCGCCTCCGTCTGTCCAGCAGAGATTTTACCCTTCGGGGGTCTTTTATGAGTCGAAAAGTTAGGGCGAAGGCCATCTCTCGCTGGCACGGAGTTTTCATCTGGATATTCGGGGTTCTGGTGTGCGTGCTTTTTTTCGGCTCGCATTTCTATGCCCAGCCTGTGCGCACACAGCACCTGACCGTTGAGCTGGTGACGGAAACCGGAACGATCTCGTCCAATCATGATTTTCTTGCCGGTCTGCATTTCGTCCTGGACAAAGGCTGGCACATCTATTGGATCAATGCCGGCGACGCGGGAGAGCCGCCGCGCGTGGACTGGCAGCTACCCGCCGGAATTGCCGCGGGCGCATTGCAGTTTCCCGCGCCGCAGCGCCTGCCACTGGGGCCCCTGATGGATTTCGGATACGAGAATGAGGTGTTGCTGCCCGTTCCCATGCACGCCGATGGCAACGTGAAGCCCGGTTCGAAGGAGACTCTGCGCGGCCATCTGCATTTTCTAGTGTGCAGCGATGTGTGCATTCCCGATCAGGCGGAGGTGCAGCACACTGTTTCGGTTGTCGCGCAACCCGCCGCACCCGATCCAAAGATAGAGCCATTGTTTGTCGCAGCCGAGCGTCATCTGCCGCGGAGTTTGCCCGCGGGCGCGTTTGTAAACGTCGTGCAGACGAAGAATGACTTCGCCATCGGTCTGCACACGGGACAACGGATCGCGTCCGCCGAATTCTATCCCTTCGATAAAAACGTGATTGCGAATGCCGCGCCGCAGATGCTTACAACGTTCGCCGGTGGTATTCGCATTGTTGTTCCAAAAGTGCAAGGGTTACGGCAGGTTCCGGCAAAACTGCATGGGCTGATTAAACTGCCGGACGGCACGTCGTATCAAATTACCTCTGCGATCGCCGCCGCGCGCATCGTAACAACATCGATTGGAAATCGTTCAATAAAGCATTCGCTTCTGGGGATGCTGGGTCTGGCCTTTCTTGGCGGATTGATCCTGAACCTGATGCCGTGTGTTTTTCCGGTGCTGTTTATTAAAGGATTGTCGTTGGTGCAGTCCTCGGGCGAGGAGCGTAAGCGGCTGCGCGCGCACGGGGCCATGTACACGCTGGGGATTCTGGTCTCCTTCTGGATCGTCGTCGCGGTGCTGTTGCTGCTGCGCGCGGGAGGCAGCGAGCTCGGCTGGGGATTCCAGTTCCAATCTCCCTATTTTGTCGCGATCATGGCGTTGCTGTTTTTCTTTTTGGGACTCAGCCTTGCAGGGCAGTTTGAGATTGGCTTATCGGCAACCAGCGTCGGCGGTGAACTAGTCCAGCGCGGCGGTTACAGCGGAAGCTTTTTTACCGGTGTGTTAGCCACTGTCGTCGCGACTCCCTGCACCGCGCCTTTTATGGGCGCGGCGATCGGCTTCGCGCTCTCGCAAAGCGTTGCGGTGACGTTGGCCGTCTTCACCTTGTTGGCATTGGGGCTGGCCGCGCCTTATGTTCTGCTGACGGTTCATCCGGCGTGGATTCGCCTGCTGCCAAAACCCGGCGTGTGGATGGAATACTTGAAACAGGTAGTATCAATTCCGATTTTTCTCGCTGTCATCTGGATGGCCTGGGTGTTCGCGCATGCAGTCGGCAGCAATGGGGTGGCTGCATTGTTGGGCGGAATGCTTGTGACCGCGATTGCCGGATGGGTGCTGGGGCATTGGCCGGCGAAGCGGGCCGCAACTACCGTCGCGGTTTTTCTGCTGATGCTCGCTGTTGCGCTGCCTAGTGTCGCGGCAAAAGAATTCCTCGCAACTGCAAACATAAAGAATGAAATGTCGGGCAGCAATCTTGCATGGCAGGCTTTCAGTCCGAAAAAGCTGGCCGACGCACGCGCGCAAGGCAAAGCCGTATTTGTGGATTTTTCCGCCGCATGGTGTTTGAGCTGTCAGGTAAACGAGCACCTTGTGCTCGACCGGCCCGATGTTGAAGAGGCTTTCGGCAAGCGTGGCGTGACGACGATGCGCGCCGACTGGACGAACCATGACAACACCATCACCGAAGCGCTAACACAACTCGGACGCAGCGGCGTGCCGACGTACGCACTCTATTCCGGGAGTCCGGATTCCCCGCCCACCCTGCTGCCGGAGGTGCTGACGTCGGGTCTTGTTTTCGACGCTCTGAAGCGAATGGAGTCGAAGCAGTAAGGAGTTCCGCAATGCGGGGTTTATCTGTATTTGGCGGTCACTCCTCCAAGGGGGATGATGTACATGGGTGTGCGGGTACAACTCCGCAGTTTCAGCGGTTCATGGGGAATTCGGAAAAACAGTGTTTCAGCATCTTCGGACTGCGACTACAACAGACGTAATCTAACTTCTAAAGGAGTAAAAATGAAGAAAATTCTGGTCTTACTCGCTGTCATCTCACTCACGCCGCTTACTGCCCTTGCGCAAGCAGCACACATCTATCCTGATGTGTCCTCAGCAAAAACCGACATTGCCAAAGCCCTGGTGCAAGCCAAACAAGAACACAAGCGCGTCATTCTGGACTTTGGCGGCGACTGGTGTCCTGATTGCCAGGTACTCAATATTTACTACCACAAGCCAGAGAACCAGAAGTTGCTCGATGAGAACTACGTCCTCGTCTTCGTGAACATCGGTCACATGGACGCGAACACCGACATCGCAGCAAAATACGGTGTGCCGATAGCCAAAGGCGTGCCCGCACTTGCCGTACTGAAAGCCAATGGCACCGTGCTCTATTCGCAGAAGCAGGGTCAATTTAATAAGATGCGCCACATGGAGGAATCCTCCGTCACTGACTTTCTGAAAGAATGGAAGCCCGTTAAATAGGGCGCGCCCACGAAGCAGGCGGCGCTCGCGCCTGCGCTGCCTGCAAACTCGGGCAATCTCCCTCCCATTCCTGTTGCGATTTTGGCCGGTCAACAAAAATGTACAGAGATCAAGTGCCCCGTGCTTGCCATCTCTGCAGACCCACACGATCTCGGCTCAATGTTCAAGAACGACCCCGCCGCCCGCGTGGCAGGCGGGCTCTTGCTGCTATGGATGGAGATGTCCAGATAGGTCAAAGAACGAACGTCCACAGCATCCAACAGACGAGAAATACTGCCACGATCGCTCCCGCGATATGGACAATCCATTGGCCTGGCGTTTTCGGTCTTCCAAAGTTGAACACGGGTAATAGTAGCAGCTCATGCTACGGGCACCATCGCCTAGATGTCTGGCTGGCGATCTGGATATGGCGATGCGGTTGTAGGAGGGGCAGGCCCCGGTGTGTTCCGGGGCCTCGCTAATTTTGCCGGGTGCGGGGTGGGCTGGAAGGGCGCTTAAGCGTTGAGCGCGAACCGGCGATGAGGATGTCGACGAGGCGGCGGGCGCTCGGCTCCCAGCCGGGTAGAGCAGTGGTGTGGAAGATGCCGACGAGGGCACGGACGAAGTCGTTGGGGTCGGTGTCGGAGCGGAGATCGCCGCTGGCGATGGCGCGCTTGACGGAGGCTACGAAGGCGGTGTGGATGAGCGAGCGGGAGCCTTCGATGAGGCGCATGGAACCGCCGGCGACGGTGTCCATCGCGGGAATGATGAGCTTTTTGGCGGAGACGTGGTCGATGAAGAGCAGCATCCAGGCGCGGAGGGCTTCGAGCGGCGGCATGGTGGCGGCGAAGCGCTGCTCGGCGGCGGCGAGTTTTTCAACTTCGCTGCGGTAGACGGCTTCGATAAGGGTGTCGCGGGTAGGAAAGTGGCGATAGAGCGTGCCCGGGCCGATGCCGGCCTGGCGGGCGATATCGTCGAGGCTGGCGGCGGCGCCGTCGCGGGTGAAGACCTCCTTGGCGACCTCAAGGATGCGCTCGCGGTTGCGCTGGGCATCGGCGCGGGGCTTGCGGGCGGGCGGAGGTGGCAGGAGCTTCTTTTTCGGCATACGCAAGTTTACAGAAAAGTTTTTGCAACCGGAGACTGCCTCCGGTTATCTTTATATTCGGAGACTGTCTCCGTTTTATTCGACGGGGACGCGGATGTCAAATTCTGGCGCGATCTTCACGGGTAGCGTCATAACAGCAGGAGGACGACGATGCGTGTATTTGTGACGGGAGCAACGGGTTTCATTGGAACGGAACTGGTGAAGGAACTGATTGCGGCGGGGCACCAGGTGCGCGGCCTTACGCGCAGCGATGCCGGCGTGGAGCAGTTGAAGGCTGCAGGTGCGGAGGTTCATCGCGGCGACCTGCAGGACCTCGACAGTCTGCGCAGCGGAGCGACGGGGATGGATGCCGTGGTGAACCTGGCGTTCAGCCACGACTGGTCGAAATTTGCGCAGAACGCGGAGGACGAGATCAAGGCGATTGAGGCGCTGGGATCGGTGCTCGAGCCGGGCAAGCTGCTGGTGGTCACCTCGGGGATCGGGATGACGAGCGGCGCGCCGGGCCACGTGCGCATGGAGAGCGATCCCCCGGCGAGAATCGCCGGCGATTCCGCGCAGGCCGGAACAGGCGGCACAGGCGGTGGCGGCAAAGGGTGTGCATGTGGCGATTGTGCGTCTGCCGCAGGTGCATGACACGCGCAAGCAGGGGCTGGTGACGATGGTGATTCAGATCGCGCGCGAGAAGGGCGTGTCGGTATATGTGGGCGATGGAGCGAACCGCTGGGCTGCTGCACCGCTGAAGGATGTGGCGCACCTGTACCGGCTGGCGGTCGAGAAGACTGGCCCGGGCGTGACCACGTATCACGCGGTGCAGGAAGAAGGCGTGTCGCTGCGGAAGATCGCGGAGACGATCGGTAAAGGGCTGAAGGTACCGGTGGTTTCTATCCCGCCCGAAAAAGCCGTCGAGCACTTCGGGATGTTTTTCGGGCACTTTGCGACGCTGGATATGCCGGCTTCGAGCGAGTGGACGCGCAAGACGCTGGGGTGGGACCCGACCGGGCCAGGGCTGATCGAGGATTTGGCGAATATGAAGTACTGACGATTTCCGCTGAACTATTATGATGGGCGGAATGCGAGGCCCCCGGTCGTTCCGGGGCCTCGTTATGTTTGCCATAGCAGGCGGCAGGCCAACTTAGTTCAGGGGATGACTTCCAATTTCCGCGGCGGCAGGCACGGCTGAAGCCATACGATATTGCTCGTCGTCGGCACAGGAGGTCTCGATTGTGCAAGCATGGCCTGGGCCAACGGTTCTCTCTTTACCTACTTCGAGACCAAAGCGGACCTTTTCAACCGGCTCTACCTTGAGTTGAATAATCTATTCCCGAAGGGAAGATCTGCTATTCGCCTATTTTCAGAAGCACAAAACTAGGGCCTGCCCTGGCTGGCGGCTGCTCGGGCCAGCGCTTCTTCCTGGGCGGCGATCAATTGCTGAATTCCGCGTGCGGCCAGGTCGAGCAGACTCTGATGCTGCTCGCGGGAAAAGGGATGGTGTTCCGCCGTCGCCTGCACCTCAACAAAATCGCCGCTGCCGGTCATCACCACGTTCATGTCCACATCGGCGCGCGCATCCTCTTCATAAGCCAGATCGAGCAACGGGGTGCCCTCGACAATGCCGACGCTGGTCGCGGCAATGCGAAAGCGAATAGGCGAGGCGGCGAGGACCTTGGCCGCAACCAGCCGGTCGAGGGCGATGGCCAGGGCAACCGCCGCGCCAGTGATTGCGGCGGTACGAGTGCCCCCGTCCGCCTGCAGCACATCGCAGTCCAGAATCACGGTGCGTTCGCCGAGCGCTTTCAGATCGACGGCGGCGCGCAGCGACCTGCCGATCAGGCGCTGAATCTCATGGGTGCGGCCGCCCACCTTGCCGCGTTCGCTTTCTCTGGGACTGCGAGTCAGGGTGGCGCGCGGGAGCATCCCGTACTCGGCGGTCACCCACCCCTGCCCGCGATTGCGCAGCCAGCCGGGGACGCCGTTTTCCACCGTGGCATTGCAAAGCACGCGGGTATGTCCGATCTCGATCAGGACCGAACCTTCCGCGGTGGGCACAAAATCCACGAGCAGGCGTATCGGCCGGAGCTGATCAACCGGTCGCCCATCGGAGCGGAAGTACGGAACCGAAGAGATTGCCATATTGCTTCATTGTAGCGACTCCCGAAACGGCTCCGCGCGGGTGGAATTCCAGCTTGTTCCAGCACGGGAATGCCATTCCCAAAAATGAACGATTGCCGGGAATGGACGCAATCCATTTCGATTGAGAGGTTTAGCGGCGGCTTTTCAGTCCGTATTCGTTGAGGCTCGTCCCGTTTTGGGCCTGTCCATGTTTCTTTAGTAACTGGCGATCTCCGTGATGTATGCCGCTTCCCCTGTCAAATCAGTAGGTTAGCAAATAGGCCCGGTTTGGTACGCAACGTGAATATAGAGGGGCAGCCAGTGCGAAATCGGAACGGCCTGGGCGATTGATGGGCGACTGACGGGCGACGACTGATGGCCGACTCGATGGGCGATTGGTAGGCATTGCTCGGCGGTGGACGAATGAACCGCAGCTCGCAGGAAATGGAGAGGCAAAGCATGGCGTTAATGTTCCCAAGGGGTTCCGACACGGCGGTCGAGACGCCGCCTTCGGCTGCAATTCCTCGCCGACCGGGAAACGGGGACGCCAATCGCCTGGCTCACGACACGCGGAACTGGCTGACAATCCTGCAAGTGTACTGCGACCTGCTGCGGACCTCCGGCGCTGTCGCGAGCGGATACGAAACGTGGATCGACGAACTTTCCGGAGCGGTCGAGCGGGGTCATGGTCTCGTGGATTCCCTTTTGCATTCCGTGGAAGCGACGGAAGACGCAATTCCGATCCGCGTCGACCGGACGACCGGGAAGAAACAGGAGACGCCGAACGGCCTTTCCGCGATCGTCCGATCCAAAGCCGATTCCTCCATGGATCTGGCCGCCACGCTCCGCCGCCGGCTGCCGCTGTTGCGGCGCATGGCAGGCAGCAAAATTCGCGTGGAGATCCACGCTCCGGTTCATGCCGCCAGAGTGCGGCTCGCGGAGAGCACGTTCGACCGCATCCTGTACAACCTGGTCGGCAATGCGATTGAAGCCATGCCCATCGGTGGAAAACTCACCATCGAATTGTGTGTCGGGCACAGCAGCAAGGCGTACCCGCATTCCCTTCCGGGCAACGGCGGCAAGCACCGGAGAATTCTGCTGCTGCGCGTGGCCGATACCGGAACCGGCATCGATCCCGCCCGCCTCCCTTACATCTTCGACGCCGGGGTATCGGGGAAAAAGGAGCGGGCCGGCCATCCGGAGCGGCATGGCTTCGGTCTCGCCATCGTGCGCGACCTGACGGAATGCGCCGGGGGAGCTGTCCGGGTCTACTCGCATCGCGGACGTGGCAGCCGGTTTGAAGTGGAGTTGCCCATGATGTGACGATCTCCAGTACGGAACCGGCAAGACATCGCGAAAAGGTAGCCCGCTCGAAAGACGAACGGCTTCGTCCCAAAAAGGAATCCGCGTACTATGCTAACTACAACACGCATGTTCTCCCCTACCTCTCCTCTTCCCCCTCCGGCGGAGCGTGCCGGCATGATGCATGTGCTGGTGGTCGATGACGACCGCGCCATCCGCACGGCCGTTTCCGATATCGCGCGTGGCCACGGCTTTGCCGTCTCCAGCGTAGACAACACCGCGGCGGCGCGCGCGGCGCTGAAGGCCCACATGGCCGACATTGTCCTGCTCGACCTGAAGCTGCCGGGCGGCGGCGGACTGACGCTGCTCGAGGAAATCCGCACTTTATATCCGGAAACCGTCGTCGTGGTGATGACCGCCTATGCGACCGTGACGTCGGCGGTGGAAGCGATGCGCACCGGCGCCAGCGAGTACCTGACCAAGCCGTTCAGCCTCGATGAATTGTCTGACGTCCTGGAGCGCGCTTCGGAGCGCCGCCACTTCGACACGGAAAGCCGGCGGCTGCGGGAGAAGCTGCGTACTCCGGACGGGTTCGGCACATTGATCGGCCGCAGCCCGGAGATGGAGCGCATTTACCGCATTCTCTCCAAGGTGGCGCACACGAACCATCCGGTGCTGATCCTGGGGGAAAGCGGGACGGGAAAGGAAATTGTCGCCCGCACCATTCACTACAACGGACCGAACGCGAACCAACCCTTTATCCCGGTCGATTGCGGCTCTCTGGTGCCAACCTTGATCGAGAGCGAACTTTTCGGCTACGCCAAGGGCGCCTTCACCGGCGCGAATCGCTCCAAAGAAGGCCTGCTGACCGCGGCGGAAGGGGGCACGGTTTTTCTGGACGAAATCGGCGAGCTGCCGCTCGACCTGCAGGCAAAACTTCTCCGCGCCTTGCAGGAGAAGGAAATTCGACCGGTCGGCTCGAACCAGCGCGTCGCCATCCACGTGCGCATTCTGGCGGCAACCAACCGCGATCTTGCGGCCATGGTAGAACAGGGCAAGTTCCGCAAGGACCTGTATTTTCGCCTGAATGTCGTGAACGTGAAGGTACCTTCGCTGCGGGAGCGGCGCCAGGATATCCCTTTGCTGGCCGCGCATTTTCTGGATCGGCGCCACCGCGAAACCGGCGTGCTCTATACATTGAGCGACGACGTGTTGCGTGTGCTGGGCGGCTACGACTGGCCGGGCAACGTGCGCGAACTGGAAAATACCATCGAGCGCGCGTGCGCCCTCTCCTCCGGACCGGTGATTCACCTGGGCGACATGCCCACCCAGTTGCAGGAGTATCGGATGCAATCGGAACATCCGGCCGAAGCGACGGCCGCGGAGGACACCGAGGCCGACTCCGCAATCCTCACCATCGCGGAGATGGAGAAGCAGGCCATCCTGAATACATTGCGGCAATTGAATGGCGACAAACTGACGGCGGCGCGGCTGCTGGGCATCGGGAAGACGACACTCTATCGCAAGCTGAAGGAATACGGCATTTCCGACGGGCCGGAGTTCTAAGAAAACCGGACCCCAGAGGACAGAGATCAGGGATCAAGGATCAAGGAATACGAACCGAGGCATACGAGAGCCAAATGACACAGACTGTATTGCTGGTAACCACGATGGCCGGAGCAGAGAACTGTGCATCCGCGATCGGCCGCCAATTGGGAGTATCGGTCGAACTGGCGCAGAATCGCCGCGCGGCGCTGGCGGCGCTGCGGCGGCGAGAATATTCCGTCATTGTTCTGGACGAAGGACTGGCGGACGCCGACCCGGCCGGCGCTGAGGTGCTCTGGCAGCAGGCCGGACTGGCGATTCCGATCCAGGTGAACCTCGGCATCTCCGGTTGCAACCGTGTGCTGCGCGAGGTCCGCTCTGCGTTGCAGCGGCGGGAGCGGGAGTTGTCGTTGGCCATGCGCGCGGCGGCGCAATTGATGGAAGGCGAAATGAACACCACCCTTACCGGGCTGCTGTTGCAAACCCAGTTGGCGCTGGCCGAACCCACCCTGCCAGCCCATGTCGCGACCAAGCTGCAGCAGGTGGTTGAGCTGGCGGGCGCGCTGCGCAACCAGCTCCGCAACCCTCCGGAGGCGGTGAGCTAGAGCAAGAGCACAGATACTGTCATGTGGCGAATTGGAAGAATGTGCAGCCGTTCTTCGCGGAACGGCGGCGTTGAGACGAATCTGCCACCTTACACCTTCCGTGCTCTTACTCTAGACCGGCTTTCCTGATGTACGCTTGGCGGAGCGACAAGAAAGTCCCATGCGACTCATCGACCGCGAAGAGGTTGCGCACCGGCTCACCTACGAAATGTGCATCCCGCTCATGCGGGATGCGATGATCGCCTTCTCCAAGGGCAAAACAAAGCAGCTTTTGCGCTCGATTCTTCCATTGTCCAATGGCCGGCTCTTCGGCATCATGCCGGGTGCATTGGCCGCCGATGGCGCGTTCGGCGCGAAACTGATCAGCATTTTCCCGGAAAATTTCGCACTCGGAAAACAATCGCACCAGGGTTTGGTCGTCCTCTTCGATCCGGAGTCGGGCGCGCCCGTATGCGCGGTCCATGCCGGCGAGATTACAGCCATCCGCACCGCGGCAGCAAGCGCGGTGGCAACCGACGCCCTGGCGCGTAAGGACGCGCGGCGCATGGCTCTGCTCGGTTACGGCGAGCAGGCGAAAACCCACGCGCGGGCGATCCGGAAAGTTCGCCCTCTCGAATCCATCACAGTCTGGGGACGATCGCACGATCGCGCCGAGGACTTCGCGATGCGGATGCAAGCCGAGCTTGCCGTGCCGGTTGTCGCGGCGCGAACCGTCCCGGAAGCAGTCGCCGACGCCGACATCATCTGTACCGTGACTTCGGCACCCGATCCGATCTTGAAGGGAGAGTGGGTGCGGCCCGGCACACACCTGAATCTCGTGGGATCAAGTTTTGCGGGACCCGCTGAGGTAGACAGCGATCTCGTCGTCCGCTCGCGTTTCATTGCCGATAGCCGCGAGGGTGTTCTCAACCAGGGCGCGGAGTTTCTCCGAGCCAAAGCGGCCGGCCGGATCGGCGACGAGCACATTGTCGCTGAGATTGGCCAGGTGTTGTCCGGCGAAATCGAGGGACGCCGGTCGGCGGAGGAGATCACTGTCTATAAATCTCTCGGCCATGTCGTGCAGGACCTGGCCAGCGCGTGGGCGCTCTATACCCGACGTGATTGACGGCCGCTCGGCCGAACCTGAAGACTGACAGCTTTTTTCTTGCGGCATTCCACCCGGTCTGTCAGTATGGTCTGCGATGAATACTCACGACGCGATTGTGGAGTTTCTGCTGTTTTTTGTTCCAGCGCTTTTGCTGTGGCTGATCAATACAGCCTGCCGTGGAGATAGCCGGGAGAACAGATAATGTATGTGCCGCACTATAGCGTGGCGCTGGCGGCCAGCCCCTATGCGAGACGCGCGCCGTTGTGGGCGCTGCTGACCGGTGCCTTTCTGCCGGACCTGGTCTGGATCGTGCTCGCACGGGCCGGAGTGGAGCCTGCGGATGCCGTGCATTTTTTCGACGACTGGTCGCATTCTCTTCTGTCGGTCATTGTTCTTGCCACTGTTTTTTCCTTATTGTTCTGGCGCAGCGGACGCGCCGCAGTCCTTGCAATCTGGCTGGTTGTGTGCTCTCACTTTGTGCTGGATTTCCCTGTCCACCCCAAACGCATTGCCGCGTATCCGCTCGCCCACCTGCGCCTGGGATCGGATGCCTGGATTGCGTGGGGATCGCGAAACGGCTGGCTTGGCTGGAACAACGACTGGTGGCTTCAGCTTTTCGTTCTGCTGTTCTTCCTGGCAGTTTATGCAATCGGCGCCCGCCGCCATTTGCCAGGGAAGGTGATCGCCGCCTCCTGCGTCGCTCTGATCGCCCTGCAATTGATCACGCTTGCCCCGTGCGTCGGATATTGACGCGGATACCTCCGGTCAATGAATCGTCTTCATCTTGCGGGAGAGAAAATCCATCAGCAGATATTGGCCGAGTGTTTCCGGCGTGGTGAAGTATGCCTTGCCTCGGCACATGGCGGATACGCGCTGAACGAACGCGACCAGACCCGGGTCGGATGCCAGCATGAAGGTGTTGATCAGGATGTTCGATCGTTTGCACCGCGCGACTTCTTCCAGTGTTTCGCCGACCACCAGCGGATCAAGCCCGAAGGCGTTTTTGTAAATGCGGCCGTCGGGCAGCGTCAGCGCCGAAGGCTTGCCATCGGTGATCATCACGATCTGCTTCATGTCCTTGCGCTGCCGAGCGAGAATGCGCTGTGACAATCGCAAGCCCTCGCGCGTGTTGGTGTAATAGGGGCCGACCTGCGCCCGCGCCAGTTGCGACAGCGGCAACTCCTCGGCGGAATCGTGAAACAAAACGAGCGAAAGCGTGTCACCCGGATATTGCGTGCGCACCAGATGAGACAGCGCCATGGCCACGCGCTTGGCCGGCGTGAAGCGGTCCTCGCCATACAGAATCATGGAATGCGAGCAGTCGAGCATTACCACCGTGGCACAGGAGCTTTGATACTCGCACTGATGCACGTGCAGATCGCTGTACTCGAAATTCAAGGGCAGCCCCAGACCTTCGCGAGCGATTGCCGAGCTCAACGTGGCCGTCACATCGAGGTTCATCGTGTCGCCAAACTCATATTGCCGCGAGCCGCCGCTGGTCTCGACGCCAGTCGCCATTTCGCGGGTGTCGTGTCGTCCGAAAGACGATTTGCCCAGAGATCCTAATAGGTCGCGCAGGCTTCGGTAGCCGAGAAAATCCAGGCCCTTGTCGGTGACTTCGAAGCGGGCATCGTTCTGCGCCTGCCCGATCTGGCCGGCGGCGCTTGCAATTTGGCCCGTCGGCTGCCGCTCGCCGGGCTGCTCGATGGAAACGTAATTTTCCCGCTCCATGCGATCGAGCAACTGCTGGATCAGCTCTTCCATTCCGCCGTCGCGAAGCATCTGATCGATCCGCTCCTGTGTGGCCGCATCGAAAAGATCGCCGGATTCAAGGGCCTGCCGAAGGGCTTCGCGCAAGCTCTCCAGCGTCTGGTCCCCTTCCAGTGCCTGAAACCGGCTGAGCGGGGAACGATAGCCCGAGTCCAGCAGATAATCCGACAGGGCGTCGAGCAGCGACTCCAGATCGAGATCGTCCGCCAGATTTCCCGTGTATTTTGTGTATCGAACGCGCTTCATTATCCGGCCAATCTCTCTGTCGTCCTGAGCAGCGCGAAGTATCTCGCGGTTTGCCGGCGAACAGCAGGTTCCTCGACTTCCCTCTTCGACTACGCTCAGGGTCCGCTCGGAATGACAGTTCTACATATAAGATCGCTAGTTGTAGACCTTCCGCGAACGGCGCGGCGGCCAGTCGTCCAACTCCTCTCTGGTCGCTGGGTTTCTTTCTCCACGCTCGAAACTTTCCGCACGGCGCGTATTCTTGTCGGATGCCGTGAAGGTCCGCTCCTCGTTGCGGCTGATTCGGCGATGCGCAACCATGCCTTCCAGAAGAAACTCCGCCGCTGAGACGATTCTCTCCGGGGAATCTTTGGCTTCGATTCCGAGCGGCGCCAATTTTTCGATCAGTCCCTGGATCTGACGCAACTCCTTCAGCATCGCGGCTGCTGGCTGATCGTCCTCTACCTTCACCGTGCCGCCCAGGTTGAACCACTGCTCAATCTGCTGCGTGTTGGTGTCCGCAAAATACTGGTTGAAGACCGTCGCAATGGCGCCGCGCACCAGCTCGCGCACCACCGTCTCGGAGCCGCGCATTTCTCCCTCGTATTCAAGCTCAATCTTGCCGGTAATTCCCGGCAGCGCGCTATAGAGATCGCCTGCGCGCGGTACGGCGAGCATTTCGCCGTGCTGCAACGCGCGGCGTTCGGCGTTGGACACCACGAGTTCCATAGTGCTGATCGGCAGCCGCTGGCTCACGCCGCTGCGCCGATCCACTTTCTTGTCTTCGCGTGCTGTGAACGCAATCTGCTCGACGATGGATCGGATGTAGCCCGGAATCTCCGTTTTCATCAAGCCGCGCTCCGTCCAGGCCTCCTGCGTTGTGATGGCGATGCCTTCTCCAATCGTCATAGGATAATGGGTGCGAATCTCGGAGCCGATACGGTCTTTGAGCGGCGTGACGATCTTGCCCCGCGCTGTGTAGTCCTCTGGATTCGCGCTGAAGATGAGCACGACATCCAAAGCCAGCCGCACGGGATAGCCCTTAATCTGCACATCGCCCTCCTGCATGATGTTGAATAGGGCAACCTGAATCTTTCCGGCGAGATCGGGCAACTCGTTTAGAGCGAAGATGCCGCGGTTGGCGCGCGGCAGCAGGCCATAGTGGATGTTCATCTCGCTGGAAAGCTGCTGGCCGCTGCGCGCGGCTTTGATGGGATCGAGATCGCCAATCAAATCCGCCACGGTGACATCGGGAGTCGCCAGCTTTTCGACGTAGCGCTCCTCGCGTGGCAGCCACGCAATCGGCGTGGCATCTCCCTCCGCCGCAATCCTCTCGCGGCACGGTTTGCACAGCGGCGCGTAGGGATTGTCGCGAATTTCGCAGCCGGCAATGTATGGAATGGATTCATCGAGCAGCGTGGTCAGGGCGCGCAGGATTCGGCTCTTCGCCTGGCCACGCAGCCCGAGCAAGATGAAATTGTGCCGCGACAGAACGGCATTCACCAACTGCGGAATCACCGTATCGTCGTAACCCACGATGCCGGGAAACAGAACCTCTTTCGTGCGCAGCCGCTCCACAAGATGCTCGCGCATCTCGTCTTTCACGCTGCGTTTCGTGAACCGCGCATGGGAGTAGCGGGAGTCTCCGCGAAGTTCGCCGATTGTAATGGGGAGCGCTGTGCGTTTCGACATCCAATACCCTCCTCGGGTCTAACGGACCGTCCGGCGAAACGGATGTAAACCCTCGCCGGGACTGCATTCATCCTAGCTCTTCATTGGATGCATCTCGACATCGTTAGTGAGCAACGCCAAAGTCGCGCGAACACGGGAGGTTACATCACATGTCCGTTGTGCGCGGCCGCCATGGCGCACATGGAGCCGCGCCGCAGTTTTGGCAGGATCGCCTCATAGAATTCAATCAGGCACTGCGTGCGTTTGCCTTCGGATGGAATTTGCAACAACTCCTGCTTGAATTCAATGTCCGCGGGAATGGTGGAGGCCAGCAGAAAGGCCACCGGCCGGTCGAGATCCAGTTGCGGAAATTCCCGCAAATCTCCTCCGGACAACTCGATCATTTCCATGTGGAGCGCCACGCATTGCTCCCGTTGCTGCCGCGTAGAAGCCGGTCCATTGTCGCGCAAAAAATCGACCTCGGCCTGAAAGAAACTGCGGCCATCATTGCGGCCATCATGGAGCGATTCAATTTCGAAGCGATGCTGGCCGCGGCAGAGGATGTCCATTCTTCCATCGGCGTAACGGCGCAAAACCGTAAGAATTGCGGCCGTGCATCCTACAATCGCCAACCCGTCCCGGCGAGCCCGCACGATGCCGAATTCATGCTCCCCGTGCAGGCACTCGGCAATCATTTCCTTATAGCGTTCTTCGAAGATATGCAGTTGGAGAGGCGCACCAGGGAGGAGCACCAGGTCGAGCGGAAACAACGGGATCTTCATTCCTGCTCCAAGCTCCCATCTCCGAAATTCGGGGATGCATGACCTTGTAGTTCATCCAGCATGTCTTCCATCTCCGCCAGTGCGTGCCGGTTTCCCGAGCGCCGTGCCGAAGCGATACCGGCGTGCAGGCGCATCTCCGCCTCCGAAGCATTCCCCATCGAAATCAGCGTTTGTGCGGCCATCTGGTATCCCGGCGTGTAGTCGGGGTGTCTGCGATGCAACTCATCGAATTGCTGCAACGCCAGCGCGGTCTCGCCGCGTTGACCGTATTCCACCGCCAACCCATAGCGCGCAAATGCGTCGTCTGGATTTTGCGCCAAAATTCCGGTGAATGCCACCACTTTATCCACGTGCATTATCCTCAATCCTGCTTACTCACGGTCCACACTCCACCTTACGGCCTCACACGGGTCATCTCAAGCGGCAGGCTGTTAAGAAAGCGGAAAAACTTTCGCAGCGTAAAATAAAGATTCCCGCGCGATCATGTCATCGACAATGAACGGACAACAATTTCGGACACGCACAAACAATACTGGAACAGGAAGACATCCATGAAAGAAACTTCGAGTTCCCTCCAACCGAGAACGGTTGCAGAGTCGCAGTCGGAGATGACCGAGCTGGTGCTGCCCAACGATACCAACACTTTGGGAAATCTGCTGGGCGGAAGACTGATGCATTTCATCGATCTGGTTGGCGCCATGGCCGCCTATCGGCATTCGCGCGCTCACGTCGTCACTGCTTCGATGGAGCACATCGACTTTATCGCGCCGGTGCATGTCGGCGATCTGGTCATTCTGAAGGCGTCCGTGAACCGCGCATTTCAGACCTCTATGGAAGTTGGTGTCAAGGCGTGGGTGGAGAATGCGATCGCGGGAACGCGTCGTCACGTCTCTTCCGCGTATCTAACCTTTGTGGCCATCGATGAAAATGGCCGCCGCCTCCCGGTCCCGCCGATCAAGACCGAATGCGCGGAAGAGGTGCGGCGCTATGAGGACGCTGGACGACGGCGCGAACGCCGTGAGCAGGAGCACGAGCGAAAACGGCACAACCGCGCCGCGCGCGAAGCCCACGCCGGTGCCGTGCGATAAAAGCAATTTCGCTGGCACGATCAGGCAAATTCAGTTCGCCGAAAATTGCGGCGCATAGCGCAACATGCATAAGGAGTGAAGCCCAATGGAACATCCCGCCGGGAAACCCGTTGAAGGGCCGCAGCCGCTGCCGGGGATTCGTCATGTCGTTGCCGTCGGCTCGGGAAAAGGCGGCGTGGGAAAGACCACCGTCGCAGTGAATCTCGCGATCGCTCTGTCGCGCCTGGGCCATCGCGTAGGCCTGATGGATGCCGATGTCTACGGGCCGAATGTACCGCTGATGATGGGCAGCCGCAGTCAGCCGCGCGTGCTGGAAGGCAATTGGATCGAGCCGATCGAAGCTCATGGCGTGAAGCTGATCTCGGTCGGCTCCATCTCGCCCGGCGACAAGCCGATGGTGATGCGCGGTCCCATGCTGCACCAGATCATTCGCCAGTTCCTGCAGCAGGTTGCGTGGGGCGAACTGGATTTTCTCGTCGTCGATCTGCCGCCCGGCACCGGAGATGTTGTCATCTCGCTGGTGCAGACGGTTCCCTTGACTGGAGCGATCGTCGTTTCGACGCCATCCGATGTTGCCCTGCAGGACGCTCGCAAGGCGATTGAAATGTTTCGTCAGGTGAATGTGGATGTGCTGGGCATTGTGGAAAATATGAGCTTCCTCACCTGCCCGCACTGCAATCAGGAGATCGATGTTTTCTCCAAAGGCGGTGTGGAGCGGACTGCCAGGGAATTTCAGATCGCATATCTTGGGGCTGCGCCGCTTGATCCGGAAATCCGCTATGGCGGCGATCGCGGTCTGCCTGTATCGCTCGCCGGCGAACTTTCGGAGCGTGCGGCGCCGTTCTACAAAATCGCCCGCGAGGTTGCCGAACGCGCCTCAGAGCACGCGTCGAAGGAAACAAACGTGCTGGAAATCCGCTAGGCCATTTCTCATGATTCTTCCTTTTGTCCGGGAGTTCTTTGCCGATCTCGACAAGTCTCCCTCCATGGACCGAATCCGCCAGCCGCTGGTCAGCGGCATGGGGCGCCGACGCATTTCCGGACTGACAGCAACTGCGCGCGCGATCTATCTGCCTCTGCTGGCCCGCACGGCGAAGGTCCCGGTCTTCGTTGTCGTCTCCGACAATCGTGCCGCAGAGGAATTGCATCTCGCCGTGCAGGCGGCATGCGACCTGACCGGAGAAATGGATCGAAGCGCTGTGGTGCGCCTGCCCGCGCATGATGTTCTTCCTTTCGAGAACCTCTCTCCACACCCAGATATCCAGGAGCAGCGCGCGGTCACGTTGTGGAAGATTGCGCGTGGCGCCGCCCGGCTTATCATCCTGCCGATCGAGTCCGCCTGCTATCGCATTTTTTCGGCGGAGCATTATGCAAATCTGGCCGTCGCATTGCGGCGCGGAGAAGAGACCGACCCGGAAATGCTGGTTGCTCACCTTGCAAACGTGGGCTATCAGGCGGTGGACATGGTGGAGATGCGCGGCCAATATGCGCTGCGCGGCGGCATCTTCGACGTGTATCCCCCGGAGATGGATGGCCCGGTGCGGATTGAGTTTCTTGGCGATGAGATTGAGTCGATGCGAAAATTCGATCCGGAAACACAGCGCTCTTCCGCGCCGGTTGATGAAGCAGTTTTATTGCCGCTGACGGAAACTCCAATGACGGAGGCATTGCTGGCCCGAGTCCACGCTCGTCTCAGCGGCGAACGGCCGCAAGGCGAGAGTGAAGCACTCGATTCGGCCATTGCCGCAGAGGGAACAAACGTCTTTCCGGGGTGGGAATTTTTTGCCGCGGCTGCGAGCACGACGTCCGGTCCACGCCAGCCGGTATTCGATCTTGTTTCCAGGTGCCGCATCTTTGTCGAAGAACCGGCCATGGTGCAGAACCAGCTCGATCGCTGGTGGAACAAAGTCGAGCAGCGTCATGGACGCAGCGGTATCGACACGCTGTTTACCCCGGCCGATTTGTACCTGACTCCCTGGGAGTGGCAAACGCGCGTTGCCGAATCGCCGGGGCTCGATCTCGATCAACTCGGCGCTGTCGATGTGCTCGATACCGACACCACTTCGTTGAACGAAGTCGAGATTCCCACGCATCCCACGCTGCGGCTGCATGGTTCGATTCCCGCGCTCGTCGAACAGCTTCGCTCGCTGGCTGCGCAGGAAATGCGCACCGTGCTTGCCGCCGCCAATCAAGGCGATGTGGAGCGGCTGGCCGGCATTTTGCAGGAGTACGGGATCTCCTATCGCATCGGCAGCCGTGGAGCGCACACCGGCAGCGAGACGATGTACGACGAGACCAGCTATCTGCGCGGCGACATGCGCGCACCGGTCATCGTACGCACGGAGATTTCCAACGGCGTTGTTCTAGAGGAAGCGCGGCTGGTGATCTTCGGCGCCAACGATCTTTCCGATGAAGCCGACGTAACAGCGCGGCCGGTACAGCGGAAATCTCAGGGCAAGTCTAAAACAGCGGCGTTCATCTCGGATTTTCGCGATCTCGCCGTCGGCGACTACGTTGTGCATGTAGACCACGGAATCGCACGATATCTCGGCCTGAAAGAAATCGACCAGGACGGAATGCATGTTGAGTTCATGATCCTGGAATTTGCTGAGGGCGCGCGGCTCTACGTTCCGCTGACGCGCCTGGACCTGATCCAGAAATATCGCTCCACTGACAGCGGCCCCGCTCCGATACTGCACCGGCTGGGCACCGCGCAGTGGACGCGCACCAAAGCTCGCGTCAAGAAGGCAATGGCCGACATGGCCGATGAACTCTTGAAGCTGTATGCGTTGCGAAAGGCTGCGCAGGGCAATGCGTTTTCCGCGGACAACCAGTTTCAGCGCGAATTTGAAGATGCCTTTGACTTCAACGAGACCGAAGATCAAATTACATCGATCGCAGACATCAAGCGCGATATGGAGTCCACCATGCCGATGGATCGGCTGCTGGTGGGAGACGTGGGCTACGGAAAAACTGAAGTCGCCATGCGCGCGGCGTTCAAAGCTGTGCAGGACAGCAAGCAGGTTGCGGTACTGACGCCGACTACGGTTCTGTGCTTCCAGCATTTTGAAACCTTCAAGCGGCGTTTTTCTTCCTTTCCTGTCAATGTGGAAATGATTTCGCGATTCCGCACTCCGAAGGAACAAAAGCAGGTGCTGGAAAAAGTCGAGCAAGGCAAGGTGGACATTCTGATCGGCACGCACCGCCTGCTCTCGAAAGATCTGAAGTTTCAGGACCTCGGTCTGCTCGTCGTCGATGAAGAACAACGATTCGGCGTGCGCCACAAAGAGCGTCTGAAGCAGATGCGCCGCGAAATCGACGTGCTCGCCATGTCGGCGACACCGATTCCACGCACACTGCATATGTCGCTGATGGGCCTGCGCGATATGAGCGTCATTGAAACGCCGCCGAAAGATCGTATGGCGATCCAGACCGTGGTCGCCAAGTACGATGAGAAACTTATTCGCTCCGCGATTGAAGTGGAACTGGAACGTGGCGGCCAGATTTATTTTGTGCACAACCGCGTGGACAACATCTACGAAACCGCCGCACGGCTGCAGGAACTGGTTCCGCAGGCCCGCATCGTCGTTGGTCATGGGCAAATGGCCGAAAGCGAACTGGAGCGGGTGATGCTCGCCTTCATGCATCACGAATACGATGTGCTGGTCGCGACGACGATTATCGAAAACGGCCTTGATATTCCGCTGGCGAATACGATCCTGATCAACCGCGCCGAACGGCATGGTCTGTCGGAACTGTATCAACTGCGCGGTCGGGTGGGCCGTTCCAATCGCCGCGCTTACTCCTATTTACTGATTCCGCCGGACAGAGAGCTCACGGAAATCGCACGGCGCAGGCTGGCGGCATTGAAGGAATTTTCTGATCTCGGCGCAGGATTCAAAATAGCCGCGCTCGACCTGGAATTGCGCGGCGCCGGAAACATGCTGGGCGGCGAGCAGAGCGGACATATCGAGGCAGTCGGATTTGAACTCTACACCACGATGCTGGAGCAGGCGGTACGAGAACTGAAGGGCGAAGATCAGGTGGAGCGCCCGTCGGTGCAGATAAACCTCGGCATTTCGCTGCGAATCGATTCCAGCTACATTGAAGAAGAAAATCAGCGGCTTCGCATGTACAAACGCGTTGCGAGCGCGGAAAGTGAAAGCGCCATCGAGGACATTGCCGCTGAAATGCAGGATCGCTACGGCCCAATGCCGGAGCCGGTCCAGCTTCTCGTCGCCGCCGGACGCTTGCGGCTTTTGTGCGAGCAAAGCGGAGTGGCTCAACTGGACCGCAAGGGGCAGACCGTCAGCATTCGCTTCACAGAAACGGCGCCTGTGGATGCGGAAAAGCTGATGCACATGGTCGCCCGCAACGCGAAGCGTGGCGCACAGTTCACTCCTCAGAGCGTCTTGCGCTTTCCGCTGAAGGCGACACTTTCGGCGGATATTTTGATTGAGCTATATCAATTGATTGAAGGCTTGACTGAGCCGAGACTGAAACCATCCACAGTGGAGAAAGGGCACGTTGGAGAAAGCGCGACGGCGGCCCGGTAGGAGACGAGCCACCGTGTGCGCGGAAGCCGCTAGAACCTGAAGAGCCTTCTTACCGGCGAGGCCCCGTAAACACCCGTCAAGATCGCGTCCGCAGCGACGGCGCTCAAAACGCCTTTCCACTTGTAACTGAGCGGCGCAAATATTGATTTGATTTGGCGTTTTCAGCGCCGAAGAATCGAAACATCAAGTGAACTGGGAGACGAGTTCGCGGGCTTTTTCCTTCTTGGATGTTCCGTAGATACCTGACAGGATGGTTCCGGCGGCCACGGCGCTTAATACGCCCTTCCACCTGTAGCTGAGTGGCGCGAAAATAGCCGCCGCTGCTGCAGCGGACCCTACGCCAAGACTGATCTTCTGCCCTACTTCATTCATAGCTTTAATTCCTTCCAGTGTAAATGTCGGTCATAGTGATGGGATGCCTCTCCGTACAGGGCCGGTTGTCCCTCAGCAGCCCTCCTCGATTTTCTGCTCAACATCCGCAGCTTTTTTGGGCGATACAACAATGGCTTGCCAACTGCCATCCCATTGTTGTCATCCGGGTAACCGTTGACATGCTTGCGCGTGTTGATACTCTGGAACACTGCGCAGTCGCAGATTGCCAGCGCCGCTGGAACCACGTTCGATTGGAGAGACCTGTTTGAAGATGTCCAGAACCAGAATCCGCAAAGCCGTCTTCCCTGCAGCCGGGTTGGGTACGCGTTTCCTGCCCGCAACCAAAGCCATCCCCAAGGAAATGCTTCCGGTCGTCGACAAGCCGATCATTCAGTATGGCGTCGAGGAAGCCATTGCCGCGGGTTGCGATCAGATCATCATTGTCACCGGTCGCGGCAAGACCGTTATCGAAGATCATTTTGATATCAGCGTGGAATTGGAAAGCCAACTGGAATCGCGCGGCAAACACGACCTGCTCGCCATGGCACGCCACATTTCCAATCTCGGCCGCGTTGCATACATCCGACAAAAAGAAGCAATGGGCCTGGGACACGCTGTGCTGATGGCCCGCGACTTGGTCGGCGACGAGCCTTTTGCCGTGATTCTTCCCGACGATGTGATTGATGCGGAAACGCCGTGCCTCAAGCAAATGATCGACGTCTTCGACGAGGTGCAATCGTCGATTATTGCCACGCAGGCGGTGGAGGGACCGGCCATTTCCGCGTACGGCGTCATCAAAGGCAAGCCGATACCAAGAAATCCGCGCGTGCTGGAAGTGAAGGGTCTGGTGGAAAAGCCGAAATTGGCAGATGCGCCATCGAAGAATGCCATTATCGGGCGCTATATTCTGACCCCGCGAATTTTCGAGCTGCTGGAAAAAACTCCTCTCGGCGCCGGCGGAGAATTGCAATTGACGGATGCAATCCGCAGTCTGCTGGAACACGAAAAGGTCTATGGCTACTGCTTTGAAGGCATTCGCTATGACGCCGGCGACAAGCTCGGGTTTCTGAAAGCGACTGTCGAGTTCGCCCTGAAGCGCGACGATCTAGGCGAAGAGTTCCGCGAATGGCTGTACGCGCTGACTCCGCAGAAGGTGTGTTAGCGGTCGTCGCGCCACATGTCTCTACCGTGGCAGTTTGCCGGTCACATACATCAGCTCAATTTTCGTCCCCGTAATCCGATAGAGGGCGAACCGCCGCGCTGTCTGACCGTCGAGCTCAAATAGCAATTCCGCCGGCGGCACGCCCGGTCGCGTTCACTGCATCGACAAGACGAACGCGCGGATGAGCGTCTAACTGCGTCGCGTCGGTGATGGCGTGGGAAATTGGCTTGGGACTGCCGTAAATGTCGGGCCGCGCAATCACGGTCACATATCGCGCCGGGCCGGATTTCGGATCGTTCTCGGCGCTGAAAATGCAGGTCGGCGTTCCCTCGTTTGCCTTCTTCTCCGCCGTCAAATTGAAGCAACGAAAATCGACGTCGCGGAATGGCAACGCAAGCACGTTCGGACCCTCCTCGAGCTTTTCCTTTAGCTGCAAAGCCTGATGTAGAAATTCCGCTGCGATGGTCTGGAATTTCTGCTGCATCGATTTCTTCTGATCTTCGTCGCGCCATGTGTACACGAGGGGCCGCCCATTTCTTTGCACAGCGTCGGAAATCGCGATCATCTGCTGGTGCGGCGCGGCCGCGAGCGCTTGCAGATCTGACGGAGCCGGCGGCGAAGTGGTCGGCGGCTTACCGTAGCTCAGGTGCGGCCGATCTGGATCCGGAGGCCGCAGGTGCAGCGTTGGCAGCCGCTGGCCGCCAGCAGTGCTCCCGGACCCAACGGTTTTGCCGTTGGATGGAATCGGCTGCAGCGGCTCCCACATTCCAGAGCCAATCCAGATTTCATTGAGTTTCCGAGACGCGTCCAGATTGTAGTCGCCCTGCGGCACGCCGCTTTTTTCCAGGATGTACTGTGTTCCCTTTTGCACGGCGAGCGGAACCGGCTGTGCGAGATATCCGTCTCCGTCCAGATATTGACCGTTGGTATAGACCGCGACCGGGACCAGCCACGACGCTGTGGGCTTGCCCTCTGGCCCCGTCCATTCGAGGACCGCTATCGACCGTAACATCATATCCAGAGGCTTTTTCTTTTGTGCGGCAGCCGAGCCTTGCGTAACCATTCCATCTTGCACGGGCATCGTCGCAGCGCAGAGCGGCATGCACAGAGCGACCACAACCGGCACTATTTTTCTCCAACGCACGGTAGGCCCTCGCGAGACAGCTCCCTGCCACATGCGGAATAATTGTTTCAGGATTGTGGTCTGCCGCACTGTCCGCAACCTCCATTCTCTTTATCACAAGGACCACGCATGGAAGTCCACGACAAAGTCGCCAATTTCAGCCTACAGAATCAGGACGAGCAAACGGTCCAATTGAAAGATTTCGCCGGTAAACCGGTCGTCCTTTTTTTCTATCCCAAAGCCGACACACCCGGCTGCACGATTGAGGCGTGCGGCTTTCGCGACACGTTCGCCAAGCTGCAAAAAGCCGGCGCCGTCGTGCTTGGCATCTCCCGCGATACGCCGAAGGCGCAGAAGAAATTTCAGGAAAAATATGACCTGCCCTATCCTCTGCTCGCTGACGTGGACGAGAAGGTCTGCAATCAGTTTGACGTGCTGCGCGAAAAAAATATGTACGGCAAGAAGGTGATCGGCATTGAGCGCACGACGTTCTTGATCGGACCCGACCAGCGCCTGTTGAAGGTCTTTCGGAAGGTCAAACCCGAAGGCCATGCCGAGGAGGTTCTGGAAGCGATCCGTGAAAATAGCTAGTGAGGCGGCGGCGGCACGATCTCGGGCTGAGACCGGAAGAGTGGAAAGCTCTGCCCCGCCGCTTTTTCGACGCGCCGCCGGAGCAGGTGGCGCGCGCTCTGCTCGGCAAAATTCTGGTCCGCAATTCGGAGGAGGGATTGCTGGCCGGCCGCATCGTCGAAACGGAAGCGTATCTGGGAGAGCACGATGCGGCGGCGCATGCTGCAAGCGGCCGAACCGCGCGCAATGCAATTCTGTATGGACCTCCAGGCCACGCGTACGTCTACAGCATCTACGGGATGCATTACTGCATGAATGTGAGCTGCCTTCCCGAAAACGTCCCCGGCGGCGTTTTGCTGCGCGCGCTGGAACCCCTGCAGGGTGTCTCTCGAATGCGTCTCAATCGCGGATTGGACGCGAATGCGGCGCCACACAAACTCGCTTCCGGGCCGGGAAAGCTTTGTCAGGCGCTCGGCATTACTCGCGCGGCGGACAACGGGCTCGATCTGACCAACGCGAACGGGCCGCTTGCATTGTCGGATGATGGATTTTTTGCGGAAGAAATTGCAGTGACGCCGCGCATCGGCATCCGCAAGGCAGCCGATCTTCCGTTGCGGTTTTTTCTTACCAATCACGCCTGCGTTTCAGCGCGCGGGCGGTAGCAGAATATTGTCGATCAATCGCGTGTTGCCAACATGGGCGGCAACCGCAAGCACTGCGCCTGCGGCAACATCTTCCAGCGGCAACAGCGTGTCCGGATCGACGACCGCGAGATAGTCCACTCGCACGCCCGGTTCCTGCAGCAAGGTTGCGTTCATTGCGTCCAGCAATTTCTCCGCCCGGCGTTCACCCCGTTTCGCAAGTGATTCGGCGATCTCCAGTGCGCGATGCAAAGACAAAGCCTGCTGGCGCTCCTCGGCGGAAAGATAGCGATTGCGGGAACTCATCGCCAGACCATCCGGCTCCCGAACGATGGGACAGATTGCCAACTCGACGGGAAAATTGAGGTCACGCACCATCTGCCGCAGCACCGCAACTTGTGCGGCGTCCTTTTGGCCGAAAAAAGCAAGATCGGGCTGAATGACGTGGAAGAGTTTCGCGACCACTGTGGCAACTCCGCGAAAATGGCCAGGGCGAGAAGCGCCATCCAGCCGATCGCCCACGCCCGCAACCTCTATAAATGTCGATGCGCCGGGCGGATACATCGCCTCCGCTGTGGGAGTAAAGACGAGGTCCACACTCTCCGCCCTCAGCATTTTGCAATCGTCCTCGAGCGTGCGCGGATACCGGTTGAAGTCTTCGTTCGGCGCAAACTGCGTGGGGTTGACAAAGATGGATACGACAACAATGGCACATCGTTGTCGCGCGGCCCTCACTAGCGAACGATGTCCCTCATGCAGCGCTCCCATGGTGGGCACCAGGCCGACACTGCCGTTGCGCCGCAGTTCTCGCAGCGCCGCGCTGATTTCTGGAATGCCGGAAATGATTTGCATCGAAGAAAAGTCTTACGCTTTGCGACGCTGCACAGAGATTGCGCGTGCGAAGCTGTCACGCGTCTCCGCAGACAAATGATAACTTTCCGCGTCGGCGGGGAAATTTCGCGCCTCCACATCCTCGCGATAATGTTCCACCGCATCGCGCACCAGCGAAGCCGCATCCGCGTAGCGGCGCACGAACTTTGCCGCGGGAGCAAATGTGAGATTCAGCAAATCATGCAGCACCAGAATTTGCCCGTCGCATTCCGGCCCCGCACCAATCCCGATCGTAGGAATCGACAGCTCCGCCGTAATCTTGGCGGCGACTTCGCGCGGTACTCCTTCCAGCACCAGCAACGCGGCTCCGGCGGCTTCGAGCGCCGACGCGTCCGCGATCAGTTCCTCCGCGGCGGACAGGGATTTGCCCTGCACGCGATACCCGCCCATGCGATGCAGCGATTGCGGCGTCAGCCCGATGTGACCGATCACGGGAATCTCCGCATCCGTCAAGCGCGACACCAGTTCCGTGCGATTGCGGCCACCCTCTACCTTGACCGCTTCCGCTCCGGCTTCCTTCACAAAGCGCAGGGCATTGCGCACGCCGTCGGCAACATCCACCTGATACGACGCATAGGGCATATCGACCGCTACCAGCGCCCGGCGCACACCTCGCCGCACCGCCCGCGTGAAGATCAGCATCTCGTCCATGGTGACGGCAAGCGTGCTCTCGTATCCCAGCATCACCATGCCCAGCGAATCGCCGACGAGGACAAGATCGACGCTTGCCTCGTCCACCAGCCGCGCCATTGCATAGTCGTACGCGGTCAGCGCGGAAATAGGCGCATGATTGCGCTTCTTCTCCTGCAGTGTGGGGATTGTGACTTTCAGGGACGAGGAAGAAAAAACAGGGTGGGTGCTGCGCGCTTCGGTTAAACTCATCGTCATCTCCAGTGCAGTTCCCTATCGCAAGGGATACCGCCTGCAACGACATTCAGCATACGCCCACCAGCGCCTCCATTTCAAATAATTTCGCTCACTCGAAAACTTGATCGGAACGGCAAGCCATCTCCCGTCACGATGGATCGCACATGTCGGGAGATTTGGCGCTCGCATTTTGAAACAGCATTTTCGATTGCCCCATCCAGAAGCGATTGCTGGCGCGCGTAAAAGGACCTACGCCGCGGTTCTGGAGACGCGCTAGCGCCTCGTGATACGGCCCCACGTACCGAAGCGCGCCGGGCATTCGCCGGTAAACACGGGGAAGCCAGCGCACGGCCCGTGCCGCGGCGTTCTGTTCGCGCAGACCGTATGGCAATGCAAAGTCGTCGCGCAAGCGATCAGGCATCCAGCCGGCAGTGAGCGCGCGATACCACCCTGGAACCGGCACCCATGACCCGCGTCCGTGGAGCACGCGGTGCGCCATCTCACGCGAAAGTTCGTTCACGCCCAGTTTGTCCGATGCCCACATCGCGCGGTTGTATGCCTCGAACGCAGCCCAGTTTACCGCCAACGCGCTGCGCGGAATTCCGAACAGCATTGCCAGCGTTTTGCTTTCCGCGAAATACGACTCCTTCTCGGCGGACGGGATCGGCGGCAATACGCTTTCGTATGCAACCACGGCACTTTCCACCAGCGTTGCAAACACCCAGCGAAGCGCATCGATTTCGTTGGCCTGATAATGCGAACCACGCGCGAAGGCTCCGGCCGACGCGGGGAGTTCACCTTGAATTCTGGTATGCAATTGATAGAGAGAACGGGCCGCCGAGAGCGCCTGATCGACCGTTCCGAAGATCATCGTGAAGACGACGCGGAATGTGTTGTGAAACCGAGCCAGCGGATCGGACCTGAGATTGGAGTGCTGATCGAGCGCCGCTGCTACCCAGGGATGCGCCAACTGCAACAGGGAGGCGCGGCCTGCTCCAAGGAATAGCGCGGATTCTCGATTGATCTTCCAGCTGATCGAGGAAGGCCCGAAAATTCCGCTCTTTGCATCGGAAACGCTGCCGGCAACGGTTGCCCAGAGCCGCTCTATATTCCCTCGCGATACCGGCGAATAGTTGGCTTCCATATTCCGCTTAGATTCCGAAAATAAGCGGTAGTCTAGCTATCGCGACGAATCTCCTCAATCGGCTCATCGGGATGCTCGACATGCTTTCACAGGACTGCGTCAACTTAAGATTTACGCGCTTAGGGCGCGTAACATTGCCGCCGGCATTCGACTTCTGCCCAATCGGAACAGACGGCGGGACCTGGCTGCGGTTTCGCTGCCAAGCGGCAGGAAATATTGCGTGCCGTGTACCGGTTCGGTCATGCGCTGCAGCAATGTCTGAAGGTCCTGATTGTTGTGCACAAAATCGATGTCATCGGTATTAACGACGAGCAGATCGCTGGCCGTGTAATGAAAGAAAAAGTGCTCGTAGGCCTGAACGACCTGTTCCACATACGCCTTCGAAATCGTCTGCTCATCTACCAGGCCCTTGCGTTTGATTCGTGTGCGCAAGACCTGCGGCGAGGCCTGCAGATAGATCACCAGATCCGGCGTCGGCAGTTGGTCGCGAAAATACAGGTACTGCCGGTTATACAAGGCGAGTTCATCGTCGCTCAGGTTCAAACAGGCAAAGATTTTATCTTTTTCGAAGATGTAGTCCGCAACGCATGGCGTGCGCCGCGTCGATCTTGCATCCTCTTCTTCCGCGGCGCAGAGTTGCTCATAACGGCTCATCAGAAACCACATCTGCGCCGGGAAGGTTGCGGTCTTGTCGCCTCGATAGAATCGCCCGAGGAACGGATTTGCTTGCGGCTCGGCAATTCGGCGACCGCCGATCTTTTGCGCCAGCAGTTCCGCGAGCGTGGATTTGCCGGCGCGGATCGGCCCTTCAATTGCGATCGATCGTGGATTCTCGAATAAATTGGCCATCGGAATTCTCCTCTCTTCTCGCCAAGGAAAGGCGAATAAAAAACGAAGATATCACGAGGCCGATGCATCCGCAACAATCGAGCCGAATCTAAACTAGAGGAAAACGGTACTTCGCGGATACTTGGCATCCGAGCTATGCCGTCTCTGCGACGCAACCAGTCCGTTACACTCAATAGGGAATGTTATCTATCTCGCTCGGCAACGATTTGGTTTCTAAACTGGCGTCAGGCCTCGATTTCGGCCTGCCGGCCACGTGGATTCCCGAGTTCACCATGGGCGCCGGTGTTCGCGCGGCGACCGCGCTGGCCGCCGGCAGCTACGCCTACGCGGGAATGTGGCCGGGATCTCAACTATTCGGCCCTTGCGTCGTCGCCGCCAAGCGACCGGCTCAGATCGCGCTGACCTACGACGACGGCCCCGCCGATCCCGACACGTTCCATCTGCTGGATGTTCTGGCCAAACACAACGTGCGCGCCACCTTCTTTATGATTGGCAGGTTCGTCCGTCAGCGGCCGGAAATCGCGCGAGCCGTGGCAGCTGCAGGTCACCTGATCGGCAACCATACCATGACTCATCCATTGCTGCTGTTCCGGTCCGCCCATTCCGTTCGCCAGCAATTGCGCGACTGTAACGCGGCCCTGGAAGACGCCTTGGGAGCGCCGGTACGATGGTTCCGGCCTCCCCATGGCAGCCGCAGGCCGGACATCCTGCGCTCCGCCCGCGAGTTGGGCCTCACCACCGTAATGTGGAATGCGATGGGGTTCGACTGGAGACCGACCACGCCGGAAGCGGTCCAGCACCATGTGCTGCGCAGCTTCAGGAAAAACCAGCGGCGAGGCCAGGCAACGAATGCTCTGCTGCACGATGGCGGGCAGGCAGACCATGGCCAGGATCGCAGCCATACTGTCGCGGCGACAGACCGCCTGATTACCTACTGGAAAAATGAGTTCGCCCAGCGCGGCGAAACCTGCGAGTTTGTCACGCCCGAAGCCTGGGCGTAGAACCGAACCTGGGTATGGCATCCCCGGACTCCACCGTAGATCGTCTTCGCAACATCGAACACGAGGAGTTTGAGCACGTCGTTGTTCTGCTGGAACACATGCGGCTGACATGGCTGCTGCGCCACTTCCCTCGTCGCGCCGTTCACGCTCTATACGTACTCATCAATGGATTCCTTACAGTCGGCATTCTTGCTGTGCTCGCGTTTGCAACCGGCAGTCCGTTCATTTTCCCCTCGGTCGGCCCATCGGCCTATCTGTTTTTCTTCACTCCCATGGCGAAATCGGCGAGTCCCCGCCATGCCATTCTCGGGCACGGGATCGGCCTGATCTGCGGCTACCTTGCGCTGATGGTTACCGGGGCCGCAGCCTTCCCTTTCAGCGCACACGTTGGCTTCCATTGGCAACTGATTCTCTCGGCAGCGTTGTCGCTTTCTGTCACAGGGGCGATCATGATTCTTCTGCGGGTTAGCCATCCGCCGGCTGGCGCAACAACACTCATCGTTTCGCTCGGCATCATCTATCACCCAATCGATCTTTTGATTATTGAAGCCGCGGTCGTGCTGCTGGTCCTCCAGGCGCTGGCGATCAATCGACTGGCAGGGGTACCGTATCCGTTCTGGAATCCGGCCAAATCCGTCCCCCCTCTGCTGCGTAGCTGAGAAACGATTCCCTCACCAACAATTTTCTCGTCATCGCGCTCACTTGCGAAGATACGCATCGGTGCCGCTGATCCAATCTGCGCGCGGGGGAGAGAAGATGTCCAGATCGATGGTATCTTCCAGCGCCTCCGCGCTATGTGGCAGGTGCGAGGGGATCACCAGGACTTCTCCGGCGCGCACCACAATTTCTTTTTCCGGAAAATTGAACTTCAGCGCGCCTTCCAGAATGTATGTGATCTGCTCGTTCTCATGGCTGTGCAGCGGCACAACGCATCCCTTGCGCAGAATCAGCCGTGCCAGCATCCCTCGTTCGCCATGGACGAACTGGCGGTCAATGAACGGATTCAGTCGCTCCACCGGCATGTCCGCCAGGCGAACGTGCTGCAAGCCACTTGTTTTCTCTGTTGCAGGTGTACTCATAGTTTTCCTTTCGCGCGCAAAATTTTCCCGTTTGCGGGGACTCAAGACCATCTCGATATTTATACTCGTTTCATGGATACAGGTCTTCGCAATCGAGTTGCAATCATCGCCGCATCGAGCCAGGGAATGGGCCGCTCCACGGCTCTCACGTTTGCGGCCGAGGGCGCGCATCTCGCGCTCTGCGCCCGGAATGCAGATGCCCTGGAACAGGTCGCTGAGGAAGCGCGGCGTGCCCACGGCATCGAAGTTTACACCGAACCCTTCGACGTTTCCGACGACGATCGCGTGCGCCGGTTTGTTGCATCGGTTCAGCAGCGATTTGGCCGCGTGGACGTTTGCGTGACCAATGCCGGCGGGCCGCCTGCAAAACCATTCGCGGAGACCACCATGCCCGAGTGGGACCGCGCGTATCATCTGAACCTGCGGAGCATCGTTTCCTTCGCTCAGGCTGCATTACCTGCAATGCAGCAGCGGCACTGGGGAAGATTTATCACGATTACCTCTATCTCCGTCCGGCAGCCCGTGCCGGAACTGGTGTTGTCCAATTCCATCCGCACCGGCGTGCTGGGACTCGTGCGCTCGCTTGCGACCCAGTATGGCCCCGACAATATAACCGTCAACAATGTGGCGCCCGGCTACACCGCGACCGATCGCATCAAGGAATTGACGGAAATGAAAGCGCGAAAAAGCGGCCGGACAGTCGCCGAATATGAAGAGGATATGGTGAAGAACATCCCGCTCCACCGGCTTGCCCAACCGCAAGAGATCGCGGACGCAATCGTCTGGCTCGCCTCGGAACGGGCCGCCTACGTCACCGGGCAGACGCTTCTGGTGGACGGCGGCGTCTATCGCGGCCTCTAATTGCGCGCATCTCGGTCAACATTCCAGAGCAACACGATATCCGATAGAACGAGGAGTTCCCACATGGCACTGACAAGAAGAGACCTTTGTGTGCTCCTGCCGGCACTTATGGCCGCCTCGACAGCCTCCGCCGAGAACAAAGAGAGCAGCGGCAACCAGCCGCTGCCGTCGGCAATTTACGATTTCAAAAAATTGCACGCCGACAACAACCACGGCGAATCGTACGTTCCGATCTTCGAAGGCGACACGCACGGCGGCCTGCATATCAAACTGCATGAAACCGGTCTCGCACCCGGCGCTGTTGCCCATCAGCCGTACCACCACGCAGGCGACGAGATGTTTATGGTCCGTCAGGGCACGCTGGAGGTGGAGATCGAAGGCAAGCGTTCCGAGCTGCAACCCGGCTCGGCGGCCTACATCGCGTCGAATACGGTCTACGCTATCCGCAACACCAGCCGGGAGTGGACGCACTACTTTGTGCTTCTCTTCGGGCCGCCGCATCCGGCGCTCCACTGGGATTCGCCGCATGCATAATACGCGCACCGATCACGCTTCCACTTTCCTCGCGGGCTGGATCAGCAGGAACAAGAATATCGTCGCCAGCACCGGCAGAAGCCCAGCCGCAACAAACGCCGGCCGATAGGAAAATCGATCGACCAGAATTCCCACCAGAAAAGTAAATCCCGCGCCGACCAATCCCGCCGCCAGGCCGCTTAATCCGGTAACGGAACCCACCACATCTTCTGGAAAAAGATCGGACGGCAACGTCAGCCCCATCGTGGACCAGCTTGCGTAGCCCCACAACGCGATGCAAATCAGGGCCAGCGCAAGGTAGACATTCTGCACGCGGGCTGCGGGTATGCCAGCCAGGATCGGGACGCAACTGACAAGGCATATCCACTTCCGCGCACGAATTACCGGCATTCCGCGCCGAATGCAGTAGCCGGAAATCCAGCCACCCGTGAAGTTTCCGATATCGGCGGCAACAAACGGTATCCACGCGAATAAAGCGATGCGCCGCAGGCTGAAACCGCGTGCATCACTCAGATACTGCGGCAGCCAGAAAACATAAAACCACCAGATGGGGTCGGTCAGCGAGCGACCCAACACGATGCCCCAAAGATTGCGATTCCTTGCCAGGCGCAGCCACCGGGCAACGCCTCGATCGGAAGATACCGGCTGCGCATCACGCCCGGCCTCGATAAGAGCAACTTCTGCCCGCGTCACACGAGGATGACGGTCGAGCGGATGGTACACGCGCAGCCACACCGCCAGCCAGACGAAGCCCAGCATTCCGGAAGCCGCGAAGGCCCAGCGCCAGCCCGCGGCAAGCGCAATCAGCGGAATCGCCAATGCGGCCAACGCTCCGCCGACACTGGAACCACTATCGAAGATCGCCACTGCGAGGCTTCGTTCCTCGCGCGGAAACCATTCGGCGACAACTTTGCTCGCTCCTGGCCAGTTGAATCCCTCTCCAATGCCGAGCATGAATCGAAAAAATGCGAATCCGAAAACCGAACTGGCGAGACCGGTAAGAATGTTCATCACGGACCACCAGACGGCCGCCAGTGCCAGCCCAATCCGGCTGCCGACCGCATCGAGAATAATGCCGCCGATCAGCCATGTGATCGCATAGGAAATCTGAAACGATCCGATAATTTTCGCGAGGTCAGTGTGCGTCAGGTGGTACTGCGCCGTGATCATCGGCGACAACACAGAGAAACTTTGGCGGCTGATGTAGTTGGTAACGGTGGAAAAGAATAAGCGTCCAGACAATCCACCAGCGCATTTTGCCCACTTTGGCAGATGGCTTGAGAGATGAGCCGCCGGACTGCGGATTGTTCAATCCTCACCTCGAATAGAGCGGCATCGCGCATTGCGTTTGGGAACACGGAAGCGGCCTAAACAACCGGATGGTCGAGAATTTCTTCTTTCTTTGGCTCCCAGTAGAGCTTCTTTCCGCTCCAGTAGGACTGCGCTGCCATGATGACAACGATAGAATGCGAGAACCCATGGTCGACGGTCGCGTTCGGCTCTTTACGGGCCTGCATCGCCGTCAGCCAGTTCATCAAATGATGCGCATCGTCATCGTCAGGACCAAGAGAATTCGGCGCCTCCGCACCTGCAACCTGAACCAGTTCTTCCCCATCTTTCGCCGGAGCCACAATCGGAACGCTACGATACACAGGGCCCGAAGCGGAGGGGTCGAACTCATCCCGTCCGCCTTCCTTGCTGACGGTAAACAAGCGACGCTCCTTCGCCGCCATAATTCGCGATTGTCCCATCGCGTCCCTGAATGCGCGAAAAACTTCGATAGCTGTTTCCGAAATTCGTTTTATAGGTGTACAGAAATCCCTTTGGATAAGTCACCGCCGCGACGCACGTGTCGGGGTTCTGCCGTCCATCCTTCCAGACAAAAATTCCGCCATTCGCGACGACACTTTCCGGATATTTTTCGTCCGTCCAGAGATGCACCAGGTCGCTGCCGTGGCTCATCCACTGATCGAAAATTCCAGAGGAATATTCCTTATATAACCGGAACTCCAGATAGACATGCGGATCGAATGGCCGATAGGGCTTGCCCAGCAGCCAGCGATGCCAGTCCGTATCTTCTTCGCGAAGCTCGGATTTGCGACCATACAGCCACTTCTTCCAGTCCATGTTCCGGTCCTGCTCCATCGCATCGGAGTTGCCGGTGTCATGGTCCACAAATCTCCATCGCTCTTCGTTGACGTTCCACTCCTGCTCGATGTGCACTACCTGGCCGATGCGTCCGGAACGCACAATATCGCGCACTGCGAGCTGATACGGCTGGCTGCGATGCTGCGATCCCATCTGCACTATCTGCTTCGACGCTTTCACCGCATTGCGTGCGGCGATGGCTTCCGACAGCACGTTGGCAAACGGCTTCTCCACATAGCAATCCTTACCCGCCTGCACCACTTCGATACATAACTTCGCATGTTGAAAATCGCCGGTCGCAATCATCACGCCGTCAATGTCCTTGCGGGCCAGCATGTCTTCGGAATATTTGTAGGATTGCGGATCGAGATTGAACGCCTTCTTCACCTGGGCCGCGCGCCGCTCCCGCGCATGACTCCAGATGTCGCAGACTGCGACCGTTTCGACAGGCATGTGTTTCGAAGCAAGCTGCGTCATGTGCACGTGGCCTTCGCTCCGCGACCCGCAGCCAAGCTGCCCCAGGCGGATGCGATCGTTCGCCCCCAGAACCCGAGCGTAAGAGCGAGCGTCCATTCCCACCGCAAGCGTCGCCAAGCCGGCCTGCTTCACGAATGTACGGCGGTCGATTCCCTCGCCGGACTTGTTCTCCATCTCCGCTTCTCTCCTTCACTGCCCGCATTCCAGCAGTTCCCCTGCGTACTTCCCTAACTCGATCGCGTCATTCCAGGTAATTCTGCCGCCGACTCACTGTCCAGGTAAATCGTTGCATCTGGATGAATGCGCAGAATGGTGGCTGGGCATTCCGTGGAAATCGATTCCTCAATCGTCCGCCGCACAATATGCGCCTTGCGGCTTCCGGGAACAGACACAATCAGCTTCGGCACTCGCAACAGAGTTGGAATGGTGAGTGTCATCGCCTGCTTCGGCACGTCCTCGAAGCTCTCAAACCACCCCTCCGCGGCCTGTTGCTGCCGGCACACCCGATCCAATTGAACAATCTTCATGTCGACGGGATCGTTAAAGTCGGCGATTCCGGGGTCGTTGAAGGCAAGATGTCCGTTCTCCCCAATCCCCAGCAGGCAGAGCTGTGGATTCGCCGCACGCAATTTTGCCGCATACTCCCGGCATTCCTGTTCCAGATTCGGCGCTGTTCCATCGACCTCGGAAAATTCCCGCATCCGCACCTTGCCTGTCAGCTTTTCCCGCAGATAGTGTCGGAAAGATGCGGGATGATCGGCCGCCATACCGATGTATTCATCCATATGAAAGCCCCGGACCCGATCCCACGGCAGGTCCGGAATTGCGATCAAAGTGCGCAAAGTATCGATCTGCGATGCGCCGGTTGCAAAGATCACGCCGAAGGTTTCGTTCCGTTCCCCCAGTTCCTGCAATGCCTTCGCCGCGGCGTTTGCCGCCGCCGCTCCAGCTGCCTCCTGAGTGGGATAAATCTCCAGCTTGAGACTTCCCGCCTCAAGATGCTGAGTCTCCGTGTCGCACCCCGCCATAATTCCTCTCTTGGTTTTTGCATGTGGGCATCAGCTTCATCGTTCCCGCGCTATGTCCTACGATAAAGCACATAATTCATAAATAGGTTTGTCATTCCGAGCCCTTCGGTTGAATAAGACCACAGTTAGAACGTAAGCGCTATCTAGAATGTAAGCGTCAGCGCCATTTGCCCGATCCGCGGATCGTCCGCAGTATTGATTTGCCCGAAGCCACCGCCGTTGACATCGTTATTCAAGCCATCCACATCGTCGAGATTGGTATGGTTCAGAACGTTAAAGTATTCCGCCCGAAACTGAAGCGTCGCCTTGTTCGCAATAGGAAAGTTCCGGAACACACCGGTATCCCAATCGAAATAGCGAGGCCCGCGGAAGGAACCTTTGACGACGTCGCCAAATCTACCAGTCGCCGGCGAGGCAAAACCGGCCGGATTCAAATAACCGACGCATGGCAATGGTTGGCCAATGCACGCCTCGGTTCCGTATGCCGGACCGACGATAACAGCACGGTCGGAATTCTGTCCAGTTTGCGATACGTTCCCGCTGGCAGTCACTGTGATCGGATCTCCAGATTCGGCAGAGACAATGCCGGTCGTCTCCCAGCCATTTACCACAGCTCGAACAACGCGCTGGCCTGATGTCAATTTCGGCAGTATCCAGACGTACGATGCGGAAAAAACGTTGGTGCGGTCCCAGTCCGATGGACCGTAATCCAAGGCATGGAAACCTCTTCCCACGTAGATCGGAAGCACAGGGTTGATGGCCGCACTGTTCACAGCGGCACTGTACGGCAAATCATCGAGACTTTTCGACCAGGTGTAGTTCGCGGAAAACGTCAAATTCTTTGTAGCTCGGCGGATAAAGCTTACCTGGAGTGAGTTATAGCTTGCATTGACGTCGTGACGGATCTCATCGATGGCGGAATAGCCTTGAATGATTCTCCGAGCATTGAGAGAGAGAGTCGATCCAGGAATATAACGCGCCGGATCTACATTAAATGTCTCCATTTCATGATTGCTGCGGGAGCCGACATAGGATATGCGAAGCAGATTGTTGTTCGTCAGTTGTTGTTCCAGAGTCAGATTCCAGTTATAGGTCACTGGAGTCTGGAACTTACCGGGACCCTGATCGTACGTATACACCGCCAGCGGATTTTGAAATACGAAGTTTTTGTCTTTATATCCTAAGTTGGTATACGGGAACGGGTCCGTCGTGCCGAGATATGGATTCGAGAAGGTTCCCTGGTCGATAAGTGTGATGGAGTTGCTGAAAGGAGCTGGAATCAGGACCTGGTTGGCAACCATGACCTGGCGCGCCTCATAAAATGCACCCCCGCCTCCGTGGATACTCGTTTTTCCATTTCCGTGTACATCCCACGCAAAGCCCACTCGTGGAGAAACGTTGGTAAGATCGTCTCCCACTCCATCGTTCAGGAAGCCCTTGTCTCCGGGAAAGATCATTCCCGGCGGCGCGTTCGGAAAAACCGTCGATCGGATACCGGCTTGAAAATTCTTGAGGTTGAACGCCTGAATTTCGTTTTGCGTTTCATCCCACGGGAAAAATGGCTCATACCGCACTCCGACATTCAAAGTGAAATTTGACGCGAGATGGATGTCGTCCTGTCCATAGAAGCTCACGTGCGTGGTGCGATTGTGGATGAACTGACCGGTCGATTGATTGAAATTGTTTTCCAGCCCCAGGTCCAGATCGGCATAATCGTTTCCCGTAAAATCGCCATAAAAATTCGATGCGGGACGCTCGCCAAAAGTGTTGGTGTTGTCATACCGGTCTCGCTCGACCCGTATGCCAAAAGCGAAGTTGTTATGCCCATGCACCCATTGCAGGTCGTCGCTCCCTTCGAACTGGTTGCGCACCCAGGCCACAGGCCACGCGGCGCCCAGGCTCCATTCGTTCGTGCTTATTCCGTCGATTGTGCTGGGTAGCGGATCCTGATTGACCTGTTCACCGAGGCTTTTGGCATTCGGCACACCGGACGGTGTAGTGTCCAGACCGGCGATGCGCTGATAATCGAACCGCGCTTCATTGAGTAGATTGGCCGAGAAGGTATGCGTTTCTTCGAGAATGGCGTTTGTCGAAGGGATGGAACGCCCAGTCGTCAGCGCGAAGAGGTTGTTGTCCGGAAATGCCGCCTGCTTGGAGTAGCCGTAATAGAAATATCGGGCAGTCAGTTGATCCTTCGCGCCCAGCATCTGATCGCCTCGAGCGACGACCTCGTTCGTATTTTCATTGTCCGGGAGCGAGTAAACGATCCTACCGGTCGCACCGCCATTGGGGACGTATTTGTAAAAGTTTTTCGTAACCGGATCGATATACGGAAGCTGGTCGCCGGGATACAGCTGACCCGTGCTTGGATTGATAGGCTTGACCGGTGAGGCTGAAAAATTGCCGATTCTTTCCAGCGTTGTCGGCACAAACGCCACATTGCCGTGCGACGTGTTCGCAAGCCGAGTGGCCTGATACCCGACAAAGAAGAAGGTCCTCTTGCGTCCGTTGTAATGCGGAAATATCACCGGGCCGCCCAGCGTGCCGCCAAACTGATTGCGGTGCAGGTTGTCGACAGAGGTCGCGAAATAGTTCCGCGCATTGAAAGCGCTGTTTCTTACGTATTCAAAAAGGTCCCCATGGAACTGGTTTGTCCCCGATTTTGTGACGATGTTGACCGCCGCACCCGAGCTGTCTCCATATTGCGCGCTGTAATTGCTGGTCTGAACGCTGTACTCCTGCAATGCGTCCGGGAACGGAAACGGAGCATTCACGTTGGTCAGTTCGTCTGTGTTGTTCGCTCCGTCCAGTCGATAGCTGATCTGATTTCCACGCGTGCCATTGGTGGAAATCGTCACGTCGTCGGGGATGGTCAGCCCTTGCGTGGCTCGCGCGTCCGGAGCGCTTACCGCACCGGCGACCAGGGTAGTCAACTGCGCGACGTTTCTGCCGTTCAACGGCAAATCCAGAATCTGCGCGCGATCGATGACCGTGCTGATGGTTCCGTTGGTGGTGTTCACCTGTGTCGGCGCTGAACTCACCGTCACCTGCTGGCTGACGGAGGCTACCGCCAAAGTTGCGTTTACCGTCAGGGCCTGATTCGCCTGCAGCACCGCCGCATTGTTTATATAGTCGCCAAATCCTGACGCGCTGATGGTGATCGAATACGGCGCAGGACGCAGGACGGGAAAAACGTAGTAGCCGGAGGAGTTGCAGACCGCGTGCTGCGTCTCCTTTGTGTCCGTCGCGGTCGCCTGCACCTGGCAGCTCGGCACCACCCCTCCCGATGGGTCTTTGACGGTTCCGACGATACTGCCCGTGGTCTGTGCCCATACCGCCGTCGAAGCTCCGAGAATGGCAATGGCCAATCCAGCCCGCATGAATGCTTTCATACTCACCGTCCTCCCAATTCAAGCAATATTTGATTCGTGTACTTGTAATGACCGGCTCTCTCCAGCCATCGGCACAGCCCTTGAACCGCATGCGCAGCAATTGCGGTACGATGGACCGCCTCTGGCAAATCCGGAAAGTTTTTCTTATATCTAAGAACTGGGAACACAATAGTCCAGAAAGATTTCACTGTCAATCAAGGTTTGACGCATTACTTGTGATTTCTCTGGAATTCTGTGAACATCTTCTCGCAATCGCTGCGCCATGTGTCGCTCCGCTTGGTGTTAGGTAAGATTTCGCTCTTTGCGAGATAACTTGCTTGACAGCGTCTAAAATCGACCATATCGTTGTGGGGGAACAGACACAGGTTTTTGCGCCCTGGCAGCGAATGAAGCCCCGCGATCTGCTCGAATCTCCGGCTGCCTGTGCTTTGTACAAGGCACCACGGATGAGAAAGAATTTTCGAAAGTGGAGGTTTGGACCTGCATGGTGACTCGTCGGAGGTTCCTGTCCGCGAACATGGCCGCTGCTGCGGCATCCGCTCTTGGATTCCGCCTGCCGGCTCTGGGCGAAATGGGCCAGGAAGCCCCCGCTGCATCGGCTACGCTGGTTCCGGAAAGCCAGCTTCCCCGGTCCCATCGAGAGTTCTGGAACGACTGGCCCAACTACATCACCGACAATATGAATCAGGCCAGAGCCACCAGACGTGCGTTGCTCGCCCAGATTCAATCCAGGCAACAGGTCGCAGACCGCACCGATACCGTGCGTTCGCAATTGTGGAAACTCATCGGCGGTCGGCCGGAAAAAACGCCACTCCATCCGAATGTCACCGGAACGATTCACCGGGACGGCTATCGGGTCGACAAATTGATCTTTGAAAGCATGCCCGGAATTTTTGTTACGGCGAATCTATACGTTCCCACAACGGGCAAGCCTCCGTTCCCAGCGATCCTCGCGCCGCTCGGACATACTCCCAACGGCAAAGCGGCAATGCGCTATCAGTACACCTATCAGACGCTCGCCAGAAAAGGCTATGTAGTTCTCACCTGGGACCCATTCGGCCAGGGAGAAAGAATCCAATATCTCCAACCTGGAACGAACCATACCCGTTTCCACGCCATTTCCCAGGAGCATACCCAGGCGGGAAGACCCATGGTTTTGTTCGGCGATACATTTGCTTTGTATCTCGCATGGGATGGAATTCGAGCGCTCGATTATCTTCTGACCCGCAGCGAGGTCGATGCGGATCGAATCGGATGCACCGGCCAGTCCGGCGGGGGAACCATGACTATGTTTCTCGGTGCGCTGGAGCCGCGTATCCATGCGGCGGTCGCCATTGAAGGCAATTTCGCGAATGTCGCCGGCCCTTTCTACGACCCACCCGGATCGATCTCCGACCCGGAGACGGACATCGTAGGCAGTCTCCCCTTGCGCATGGATCGCGGTGATCTTCTCGCGGCCTTCGCGCCCAAGCCCCTGCTGGTTTGCTACACGAAGAATGATGAAGGGCAAACCTATGGCCCGGTAAATACCGAAGCAACCGTCGAAAACTACGACGAGCTAGTCCGAATCTATGGAATCGCTGGAGTGAAAGAGAAGGTCGCGCTATTTCAAGGAGACCTGCCCCACGGAATGGACTTCTTTTCCCGGCGAGCTACGTATGGTTGGTTCAATCGATGGTTTGGCAAGATGGATGCGGGAGTAGATGAGGCGCCGTATGACGCCGCTCCGGATGAAGCGCTCAACGCGACCACGACCGGACAAGTCTCCAGTTCATTCCCCAACGGCAGGTCCGTCGTCCAGTTGAACAGCGATCGGGCAAAGCAGCTTCTCCCGGCAAGCTATTTCAGCGGCAATGCCGCCGATTCTTCGGGAGCGAGAGAACAGGTCCGCAGCCAGCTAACAGACTTACTCGCGCTGCCATCTCAGAAACCCCCGCTCAATGCGCAAACCCTTTCCTCCAACATAGAAAGAAAGCGAAAAATCGAAGAAATTCAATTTGAATCGGAACCGGGAGTTCGCATTCTAGGCTGGTTCGTCGCGCCACAGGATGGTGCGGCGACTCATCCTTGCGTCCTCTATATCAGCAACGGCTATGCGGATGAGGCAGTGGCGGAGCCCAGTCCATTCGATGCGATCGTTAGCCGAGGCTACGCTGTATGCGCAATCGCTGTGCGTGGAACCGGCGTCTCAACTCCTCGCCCTCCCAAAGGAGGGCCCGTCTTCTACCACCAGGCGATCAGTCTGGAGGAAAGGTTCGCCTGGGCCAATCTGGTGTTAGGCAAATGCGTGATCGGGCAAAGAGTATGGGACGTTTTGCGAACGCTGGATTACCTGGTTTCACGACCTGACGTGAACGCCTCTCAGATTCGATTGATTGGACAGGAAGAAGCCGGCTTGGCCGCGCTGATGGCGGCCGTCCTCGACCAGCGTGCCCGGTCCGTCCTGCTGACTCGGCCGCTCGTCAGTTATATGTCCGTTGTGGAATCGACAAACTACTCCCTGGCGCTCGACTGGTTCGTGCCAGGCATTCTGCGCCACTTCGATATCCCTGACCTTTCTGCCGCGGTCTACCCGCGCCCCGTCTGGATCGTGAATGCTCAAGGTGCTCCGGGGAATCCTCTTCCCGAAACGGACGTGCGCGAATCCTACTCCCAACGAATTCCGTCCAGCTCGCCCGCTTCCAACTCTATAAAGATAATTACGACAGCATCCGGTACGCCCATGCCGTTGATCGACTGGCTGGATCACAGCTAAACACCGCTGTAGAATCCACCTGATTCCCGACTGCAAGCTTCGAATCTGCGGCAGTTGTGGTCGCATGGAGACTGAGCTATGAACGCGATGAATCGTAGAGAATTTCTCGGCGCTGGTCTCGCTGCCGGCGTCTACGCCGGAACCGACCGGCTGTTCCCTTTTGGCCAGTCCGAAACTACGCTCGATGAACGCAGCAAGATTCCATCTACACCGGAATGGCTGCTGACTGAGCCGGTTGTTATGGCAGGTTGCTGGGACGATTTTCCCCTCTTCCAGCGCCGCGCAGGCGGCGGCCCAACATGGATGGAAGCTCTCTATAAAGAACAGGGCAGCGAGCAGACGGTAGCAAAACTGAAGCAAATCGGTGTGACGCTGGCTCAAATCCATTTCTTCAAAGGGTTCGGCCTGGATGCAGAGCGCGAACACATCGCCGACGCTCGCGCGCTTTCGCGACTGCTCAAACAAAATGAAATTCGCGTCGGTTTGTACGTCGGCAGCACCATCGCCTATGAGACATTTCTGTTGGAGCAGCCGGATGCCGAGGAATGGTTTGTCCCAGACTACATGGGGAAACCTGTGTACTACTTCGACCAAACATTCCGCAAGCGGGTGTATTTCATGCATCCCGCATATCGAGCCTATATAAAACGCGTCGTTCGGCTAGGCATCGAAAACCTCCATGCGGACTGGATTCATTTTGACAATCCGTCTCTGCAGGCCGCGCCGGAAATCTTCCAACACCCCATGGCAATTCAGGATTTTCGAACCTATCTGGTTGCGAAATACAAACCGAATGAATTGAAAGACCGGCTCGGATTTTCAGATGTGCGCTACGTCATCGCGCCCAAGATAGATGTCCGGCTCAATACGATTGACGATCCATTGTTTCAGGAGTGGGCAGATTTTCGCTGCCATCAACTAAGCGCGTATTACGCGGAAATGACTTCCTTCATTCGCTCGGTCAACCCATCCGTCGCAGTCGACAACAATCCCTCCTCTGGTCTGGCTGGGCGCAATACCATCTGGGACCAGGGGATTGATTACTCACGCCTGTTGCGCTCGATCGATATTGCTTGGACGGAAGAAGGCAATAACGCCACTGTCACTCCGGAGGGCATACTCGTGTCCAAAATTCGCACCTACAAAGTAGCTGCGACAATGAATCGGAGAATCTTCTGCTCCACCTATGGCGCGGTCGGTGCTTGGGGACACGAAGTGGAAGGAGGTGGTCCTCTGCAAATGGCCGAATCGATGGCCTATAACAACCAAGGCATCGGCTTGATCGGCGGTTTTCACGATCTCCAGCATCTTCCCTCAAAACCGCTGCAATATGTCCGGTTTTTTCGAAGTAACTTCCAATATTACAGACAGCCTCAGCCAATCGCCGATGTCGCTCTTCTCTATTCCTATGCTTCCATGGGATTCAACAACAACGGCCCGTGGGTCGGATTCATGCTCGCCAGCCAGATGCTGATTCAGAACAGGTTATTGTTCGACATTATTTTCGACGAGCACTTAAATGACTTATCGAATTATAAAGTTCTCTTCCTCGCCGATCAGGAATGCCTCAGCGACCATCAAATGGAGCATATTCAGAGCTTTGTAGAACAAGGCGGAGGATTGGTTGCTACCGGGCACACCTCCTTATATACAGAATGGCGGCGAAGGCGTCCTGACTTCGGCCTGAAACAATGTTTCGGGGTTTCCGCTCCTCGATGGAATGGCCCAGAGGCGCTCGAAGCGGAAGTTCCCGGCGGAGTTGTGAAACGTAGCTTCGGCAAAGGCAAGGTGGTCTATATTCCGGCGATCCTACCTGCAACTCACAAGCCGCCCGGCGAACCCATGAGTAGCCGGTATTGGACCGCCGCGACCAATCAGGCCACGCTTCGAGACGCTGTCCGATGGGCCATGAACGATCGACCTACTCTGCAAACGCCGGAAAATCTTTCTCCTTACATCACCATGGAACTGATCCACCAGTTACCTGAAAACAGGTTGATTCTTCATGTGCTGAACTACAATCATGCTCGGAATTCTCCAACATCAGAAATTCCATTGGAACTGACGATACCGGTCAATCAAAAAGTGAAACGCGTCCAGATGCTGACTCCAGATCTGCCCAGCGAAAAGCGTGCGCTCGATTGGAGTGGAGAAAAAGTAATCCGATTTGCCATGCCTTCCGTCGAAATCTACAGCATTGCGGCGCTCGACTTGACGTAGAAGCGATCTCATAAACAGTTTTCTCATCCCGACCGGAGCGCAGCGAAGTCAAGAGCCTGCCCTGAGTGAGCCGCAGGCGAATCGAATGGGAACCTGCTATTTGACGGCAATGTTCGAGGGTCCTTCGCTTGCGCAGGACCACATCCTTGGCTTATGAGATAACTAGTAGACAATTCATAGGAGATCCAGAGTGAATCCGCGAATCATAGCGAAGACTTGTCGCCGATCCAGCATCGCGCAATTCATAACAATCGGCTTGCTAGTATGCGGCGCCCTTACCTTCGCGCAGGGTCCGGCCAAGCACCATCGACCAACTCCGGCCGATGCTCCCGCTGTTGTGACGGGAAACGCCCGCGTCGACAAACTCCTCGACGAGATGACACTCGACGAGAAGATCGGCATGATCCACGGCATGCATGAAAACCCGGCGACGTTTCAGGGGCAAGCGGGATATCTGCCCGGAATTCCACGTCTTGGAATTCCGTCGCTGCGCCTTGCGGATGGACCGCCTGGCGTCCTGACTCGCGTACCATCCACTGCTCTAACAGCGACGATGGGCGTCGCCGCGACCTTCAGCCGCGACGATGCGCGCCAGAATGGAATTGTGATCGCGCGCGACGCCAGATCGCTCGGCATCGACGTTGTGCTGCAGCCGTTCATCAACATGGACCGCGATCTGACATGGGAGCGCGGCTACAACACGTTTGGCGAAGATCCTTTGCTCACCGGTCAAATCGGCGCTGCGGAAATCCGCGGCATACAGAGCCAGGGCATCCTATCGCAGGCGAAGCACTACGTGGGATACGACGGCGGAATGGATGTCGTCATCGGCCAGCAAGCGCTGCATGAGATTTACGTTGCGCCATTCGCCGCCGCATCGAATGCCGGCGTGTCTTCCATCATGTGCTCGTACAACAAAATCAACGGCCTATATGCCTGCGGAAATCCAGACACGCTCATCACAATTCTGCGCCATCAGGTGGAGTTCAAAGGCTTCGTGACCTCGGATTGGGGAGCGAATCATGGAACTAATTTCATCAACAACGGCCTCGATCTCGAGATGCCGGGACCAATCCTCAAAGACACGCCTTCCTATTTCGCCGCGGACATGCCTGCCCGCGATACGGCAAAGACGATGCGCGACGCAGTGCAGTCCGGTCAAGTAAGCGAGGCGACCATCACGCACGCGGTGGGCCGCATTCTTCTGCAGATGGACCGCTTTGGATTGCTGGATGGCAAGTCGAAACACAACATTACGCCGATCGACACCGCGTTCGATGCTCCCATCGTCCAAAAGACCGCCGAGGATGCCGCAGTTCTCTTGAAGAACAGCGGCGATGCACTTCCTCTGACGAAAGAGGATCTCGGCTCCCTCGCTCTGATCGGCCCTGGAGCCGGACAGACAATGGCGATCGGCATCGCCGACGAGAAAGCCGTGGGGCTTCCCGCACGAGAAGTTGGAACGCTATACGCGCTCAAGAAAGACCTGGCCGATCAGCCAAACGTTCATATAACTTATGCTGTTGCCGATGACATGACCGGCGCTCTTATTCCCGCGGAATTTCTGTCTCACGATGGAAAAGATGGCTTAGAACGCGCATCAGCTACAGGACAATTTCAAGGCGTCGATGCGCAAGTTAGCTTCACCATTTTCAACGGCCATGCTCTCCCGGCTAACTCGACCTACGGCTGGACAGGAACACTGAAAGTGCCAGAAACCGGGACTTACATGCTTTACCTGCAGAACCTCGGCTGCTATGCATCGCTAATTCTTGATGGAAAAAAGCTTGCCTCCAACCACCAAATGGTGATCCACGGAGATATTACGCAGGCGGGTCAGGACAATGTTTTGCCCACCACCGACGGCCTTGACGATCTACGCGTGAAGATTCATTTAGACGCTGGACCTCACGCGCTCCACGTCTCCGTTCGGCCGGACACGTCCAATCATCCAACGCAGGTACGCCTCAGTTGGGTGACTCCAGCGCAGCAGAAGAAAAATTACGATGCGGCAATTGCCGCAGCCAGACACGCGCGCACGGCCGTCGTGTTTGCCTGGAGCGCCGATGATCCGGTCTTTCATCTGGCTGGCAACCAGGACAAGCTCATCGCCGACATTGCAGCGGTCAATCCCAACACCATTGTCGTTCTCAACGTAACCCAGCCAGTCGCAATGCCGTGGCTGTCAAAAGTAAAAGGCGTTCTGCAAATGTGGTTCCCCGGAGATGAAGGCGGTTGGGCAACGGCGAATGTGCTTCTTGGAAAAATTAGTCCCGCAGGCAGGCTTCCCTTCACCTGGCCGCAGCGTCTGGATCAGGGCGTCGCCAATGACCCGGCGCATCCGGAGCGCGAATCTCACCCTGAGGGGCAAGGAAAAACCATCTATTCCGAAGGTATTTTTATGGGCTATCGCTGGTACGACCAGCAGAAACTTACGCCGCTATTTCCATTCGGCTATGGGTTGTCGTACACGCACTTCCAGTATTCCGCGATCAAAGTCGGGCGTGCCGCGGACGGCGTCCTGGACGTGAGCTTTCAGCTACGGAACACCGGGCACACAGCAAGCGACGAAGTTCCCCAGGTCTATCTGGATGCACCGGAACACCCGCCCGGCGGCGCTCAATTCGCAGTCCGCGCTCTCGCCGCGTTCGATCGGATTCATCTCGACGCGGGTCAGAGCCGCGAAATCACACTGCATGTTCCATTTCGCTCCCTTCAGTATTGGTCGACCGCAAGCAATCGCTGGATGCTCGCAACCGGGCTGCGCAAGGTTCAGGTTGGCGCCTCGTCCCGCGATCTGCGGCTGGAAAAAACAATCAACGTCGCTCAATGAGCGCTACTGACGGAAATCAATGCTCTTTGCGCAGAATGTCGGGAAACCACTTCACCGCGTTGTCGTGATAGAGCTTGCGCAGAATGGAAGGCGGCAAATCCAGCCCTTGCACCTTTTGCTTCCGATATAGGATGGTGTCGTTCGTGGCAAGATATCTCCAGTCCTTCGCATAGGTATCTTCCCAATCCTGAACCGTGATGGAACTGGAAGGATAAAACTCATTGTCCGTCCCATAGATTAGCCGGTCCTGATACTTGGTAATAAACGCGATCATCTTTCCACGAGGCTGCATCTCAAAGAAGGCGATCCGTGCAGCCATATCCACAGCAAAATTGGGATACTTATCGAGGTGCTGGCCGAGTTCGTCGAAATTCCCTTCCATGCTGCCCAGATGCGCACCTACCATCCGCAAATTGGGATTTCTATCTAATATTCGATCGCGCGCCTGCAGAATTGCCTGCTTCGTCGGGGCACCCGGTTTTCCGTACATAAATCGCCGCGGGTCCTGCATAAGATAGTCATAGTCTGGCGCCGCCGGATTCGGCGCTTTCCATACCGAGTCAGGGTCCGCCAGATGCGTAATTAATGTCTTATTGTGCGCGGCAATGTCTCGGAAGATAGGTTCAAAGACGGGATTGTCCGGCATAAGATAGTTCCCCTTCGCATCCTTGATCTCCATGCCTACATTTTTATAGAACTTGACGGCAACGGCGCCGCGCGCGAAGTCCCGGTTGATCTTTCGAATGGCGTCCTGGGAAAATCCTGGCTGACTGAATTTGTAAGAATCGAAGCTTGTGCACAATGCCACATAGCCGTCGCTATCATCGACTACCTGCCACGCTTCCTGAATTTCTTTGGGCAGATCCTTAAATACCGAGATAGTGTCATCGGCAAGGGTGATGTCCAAAATATGCAGGTTGAGTTTCTTCAGCATGGCATAGAATGCCGGCGTCCCACGGTAGACATGCGTATGGGTATCCAGCGGATTCAGCGCCACAAAGTGGCGCAGTTCCTGGCTGGAAAATGGCCCACTCACGGGAGAAGCTGAAGAACTTTCCTGGGATGCGATCGCGGATGTGGAGTGCGTTCCCTGCTTACCGCAGCTCGTTGCCGCAAAAAATAATGCCAGCGAAAAAGCGAGAGTTTTCATAGTTCGCCTGGTACGGACTGAACCGCACGGGATATGTGGAAAGCGATCGAAAAATTTAGCACGGAATTGCGGAGCTACGTTCGACCATTCGGCCATTACCGTTCAATCACCGAGCCGTGCAGGACTGCTTCGGGCATTATCAGTTTCGTCGCGCCAATCGAGCGGCACGAATCCCGGCGAACAAATTCCGTCGGAATCGTTACCGTCTGCGGCGGTTGTCCGGGTTTTGCAATGCGACTGAGAATCATCTCCACCATCTTCTTTCCCATTTGTTCGGGAAATTCGCGGATCGTAGTCAGCGCCGGGTAGAGCAGCGCCCCAACCGTGTCATCGCAGCCGGCGATGCTGATGTCCTCCGGAATGCGCAGTCCGCCGTCGCGGTACGCCTTGTAAACGCCGCGCGCCGTCAAGTCGTTGCCTGCAAAAATAGCGGTGACCGGCTCTCCGCGGCTCATCAGCGACTTGGCGCCCAGATAGCCGATCTCCGCGTCATCTTCCGACTCGACGCTGCTTTGCCGCGCTGGAAGTCCGCTCGCTTCCATCGCGCGCCGATAGCCCTCGAAGCACCGCGCAAACCACGGCAGCCGTGTGTTCCCGACAAACCATATGTCGCGATGGCCTAGGCTGAGCAGGTAACGAGTCACATCTTTTCCTCCCTGGATGTCGTCGGAAAAGATCACGTCGTTGCTCTTGAACTCTCGCACGCCGCCGAGCACATTGTTCCCCAACACCACCGAAGGGATGCCTTTGTGATCGAGCAGCTCTATAAGATTGCTCGAATTTGTCCCGGCCAGAATGACGGCCCGCACCACGTCCCGTCGCTGCACCACTTTCGGCAAATGCAGCTCTTTCCAGTGGACGTTCGGCGAATAGTTATAAGACAAAAATAAAATGTCCCATCCATGGGCAGAGCAAAATTCTTCCGCCCCCACCAGAATCCTGGAATGGAACGCGTGCAACGGCGCTCGATTGCTGAGAAGAAACGCGAGCGCTTTCGTCTTGTTGCGCTGAGAAAGGTCCACATTCAGCGCAGCCGCAGCGTCCAGTACGGCTTTCTGGATCGCCGGATCCACGCGATTGTTCCCATTCAGAACACGCGAGACCGTCGCCACGCTGACATGCGCGGCCGCCGCGATTTCCAGTAGCCCGATCTTAGCTTTCCGCGGATTGGTGGTTTTCATGCGCGCTTCGGTAGAACCAGATACGATATCAGGCCGGTTCATACAACAATATAACTCATCGAAACGCGACTCGTAGAAAATTATCTCGTAATCTGAGAAATTATAGCTCACAACGTGAATTCCGAAGCCGCCTACAACTGCTTGCGAGAGGATCGAAATGTAGACAAAGGAAAAGGCCGGAAGCACTTATAGCTTCCGGCCCAAAGAAATGCAAGATTGTCTCACCGTTATGGCTGAGGTTGAGCGTTGGCCTGGGTGTTCGAGGCTGGCGCCGGTTCCGGTGTACTGGCACCCGTATTCATTCCGCCGGGCTGCGCGCTGGTTCCCTGCTGTGCCGTGGTGGGAGTGGCGCCGGCAGCCTGGCTGTTGGACAGCAATTGAATCTGCACGCGGCGATTCTTGGCGCGGCCACTCGCCGTGCGATTGCTCGCCACTTCCACGTCCTTGCCGATTCCGATCAGGTAGAACTTATGCGGCGGCACGTTGTACTTCGCCGCTAGATATTGCGCAACGGTCTCGGCGCGCCGTTCGCTCAACTGATAGTTGTATTGCTTGTCGCCCGTCGAATCTGTTCCCCCGGTAATCTCCAGAATGTAAGACTTGGTGTTGGCAAGCTGGCCGGCAAAGTTATCCAAGTCCGCCTTGTCACGTCGCGTCAGCGTTGCCTTGTTGAAGGCGAAATGCACATCGGCGTCGGCAACTTGGTGGTAAGTGTCCAGGTTGCTGACCACGCTGGCCAGCGAGTCGGCATGATTCAATGCATCCTGCGCGGACTGTTGCGCCTGGTCCGCCGCCTGTCCCGCGCTGACCGCCTTCTGGTCCGCGCTGTTAGCCGCCGTCTGCGCCTGCTGGATTCCCTGAGTCGCCCGCTGATCGACGTCCTGCAGGTTGCGATGATTTGCCGCCGTCTGGTCTTCCAGCTCATTGGTGTGCTGAATCAGAGGCGTCGTTTGATTGCGGACATAGTTCTTGGTGGCGCAACCGGCGGTCATCATCAGCAAAACCGACGCGCCTCCCAGCAAAGTTCGTGCACTTGCTCTCATTGTTTTCATTGTTTTTCCCTCACCCCTGGCGCGGAAACACCTGTCCGCTTAAGTTATTTCCAGCAATTCAGCAGCCATTTTCGCCGCTGGGCTTTCCACCCTTATTTATCAATTTGTTAACCTCCTCCCACTGGCCCGGTACACGCCCGCAAAGGGGCATTTTTTACACGACTGCAATGCGAAACAAGCGATCGCCAACAGCGGCATAAAATAACAGCAGGACCCCCTTTCTTCATGGATCTCCACGAAAAAATCCGAACTTTGCCGACCGGCCCCGGCGTTTACCTCTATCGCAATGCCGAGGGAGATGTCATTTACGTCGGCAAGGCGAAGAACCTGCGCTCGCGGGTGCGCTCCTATTTCTTAGATGCGGCGCAGGCCAACGCAAAGACCGGCTCGCTGATGCGCGAGGCCGTCGATGTCGAATACATTACGGTCGCCAATGAACACGAAGCGCTGGCGCTGGAAAACAACCTGATCAAGCAGCGCAAGCCGCGGTTCAACGTATTGCTGCGGGACGACAAGACCTATCCTTACGTGAAGCTCACGCTCGGCGACCGCTTTCCCAAGGTGATGGTCACGCGGCGCGTTCGCAAAGACGGCAGCCTCTATTACGGCCCGTATTTCCCCGGCAACCTGGCCTATCGCATCGTCGATCTCATTCATCGCACGTTTCTCATCCCCAGTTGCAAGGTCGATCTTTCCCGCTATCATCCCCGGCCGTGCCTGCAGTACTACATCCATCGCTGCCTTGGCCCGTGCGTGGAAGGACTGACTACGCCGGACATTTACTCCCAAGCGATTCGCGATGTTCGGATGATGCTCGAAGGCCACGCAGCGGAGCTGGAAAAATCGCTGCAACAGCGCATGCAGGCCGTCGCCGCCGCCGAGCAGTTTGAGCTGGCCGGACGCTATCGCGATCTGATCGTCACCCTACACCAGTTGCAGGAGAAACAGCGCATCGCCGGCGCTTCCGACGACGATGCCGACGTCTTTGGCTTCCATTTCGAAAACGGAATGCTGGCCGTAAATCTGTTCCACATCCGCACCGGAAAAATCGTCGACCGGCGCGAATTCTTCTGGGAAGATTTGCCGGAATTTCCGGAAGCGCAAATCGCGGAGGCATCCGCGTCTGACGAGCAAGAGGATTGTCGTCCTGAGCGGACCGGGGTTCCCGACGAGCGATCTTTGCGCGTTGAGGTGGGGAGCGAAGGATCTCGCATTTCGCTCGACGCCTCGACAAACGAACAGGCTTTCCATCCCGCGGCCTTCTTCTCCGCCCTGCTCAAGCAGCTTTACATCGATCAGCAGTATGTCCCGCGCAACATCTATATCCCGGTAGACTTTCCTGATCGAGCAACGCTCGCCGAGCTGCTGTGCGAACGCACCGGGCACAAAGTCGAAATTGCCGTGCCACAGCGCGGGGAGAAGCGTTCCCTGCTCGACCTGGCCGGTCAAAACGCGAAGCAGTCGTATGACCAGCGCTTCCGGGTGTTGCAGCCGAGCATCCGCGCCATTCAGGAATCGCTGCAGGACGCGCTGAATCTGCCCAACCTGCCGGAGCGCATCGAGTGCTTCGACATCTCCCACATCCAGGGCGCGGAAACCGTCGCCTCCATGGTGGTCTGGGAAAAAGGCGCGATGAACAAGTCGCAATATCGCAAATTCCAGGTGAAGACGGTCGAAGGCGTCGACGATTTCGCCAGCATGCGCGAAGTAGTTCTCCGCCGCTACCGCCGGCTTCAGGACGATCATAAAGCGATGCCCAGCCTGATTCTGATCGATGGCGGACTGGGCCAGTTGCACGCCGCTGCATCCGCGCTGGAAGAATTGAGCTTCACCAGCCAACCGCTGGCGGCCATCGCCAAGCGCGAGGAAGTGATCTACATCTATGGACAGGAGGACGAGCCGGTCGTGCTCGACCGCCGCTCACCGGTGCTGCATTTAATCCAGCGCATCCGCGACGAGTCCCATCGCTTCGCGGTCACGTACCATCGCAAACGTCGCGAAATGCGCGACCGCGACTCCGAGCTGCTGCATATCCCCGGAGTCGGCGCGCAGACCCGCACGCGCCTCATTACGCACTTCGGCAGCCTGCGCGCGATTCAATCCGCTTCGCTCGAAGCGCTGCAGTCCGTCGTCTCTCGAAAAACCGCGGAAGCAATCTCCGCCTATTTTCATCCCGCGGCGCCGCCACTGGTGAACATTGAGACAGAACCGGAGCGGATCGAATAATCCGATAGAAACCGTGTTTCGCGAACCGCAATTCAAAATCGTAAAGCGTACCGGCTAGAAGTAGTCTCGTAAACCAGATGTGCCCTCCTGATCGAAGTCAAGGACCTCGCGTTCGACCGGCAAACAGCAGGTTCCTCGACTTCGCTATGCTCCGCTCCAAATGACAAATCCATTCCTGAGATCGTGCCAAGTCTCCGCCCTGCAATGCAATAAAAAATCGGCTTGACGGTTCTTGAAAGTTGTGACTATACTTTTCCCGCTCAACTAAATCGAATTAGTTGAGCACGTTTGATCCACCGCGACCGCACCGGGTGCGCCAGAGGAGCCAGACCTCTGCGCGCAGGAGGAAAGTACTATGTCTCGTTTGGCCGATTCCCGCAGAACCCACGCCATCACCGTTCCGACCCTTCCTTTCTGGTGCGCGATTCTCGCACTTACGCTGTTTTGCGCCGGGCACTTGCGCGCACAAACAATTGCGACCTACAGCTTTGAAGACGGAACGGCGGACGGATGGACCTCCTTCAACGGCGCGAGCACACCGACCGCGACCAATGCCGCCGCCTACTCCGGTTCCTACAGCCTGCTCACAACGACAAGTTCTACCGGTGCGGGCGGCCCTTCCATCGACGTAGGCAGCGTGCTTCTGCCGGGAGCGACGTACACGATTACCGGCTACGTCGAGCTGGCGAACGGCGAGAGCGCCAGCAACGCCAATTTCACCATCAAGCGCACGGACCCCAGTTGCTCCGGCGGCACGTGCTACGACACCGTCGGCATTTACCAGGTGCCAGTATCGTCCTCCGGCTGGGTGCAGATTGGTGGGACGTACACCGTCAGCACCACGGAAACGGCACTCACCCTTTACGCGCAACTCGTGGGCGCAACCAGCGCGCAATCCTTTTATCTCGATGAGGTCGTGATCACCGAAACTGCGCCGCCTCCCGGCGGAACGCCGATTGCGACGTACACATTTCAGGATGGCGGGCTGGACGGCTGGGCGCCATTCGGTTCCGCGACTCTGACCAACACTGCACCGCCTATCGTCGATCCAAACGGAGACACGCACAGCCTGCTGACGACCAATCGCACGGCCGGCTACATGGGGCCGAGCCTGAATCTTCTGAGCGTAAGCAAGATTGTCGCCGGCGCAACCTATCAGGTGAGCGCATACGTCCTGCTAGCCGCTCCCGACAGCACCAATCCCACCGCGACCATTTCGACCAAGACGACGGACTGCGCCAGCACGTCCGGAGTGTACGGCAACTCCGCGAACCTCCGGCCCGCTATCGAACACAGCGTGGACAAAAGTGCAGGGCACGTTCAGCTTCAGCGATCTTCCCGGACCGCCAACCAGTCTGGTCCTCTACATCCAGTCCAGCAGCGCGACCGATTCCTTCTACATCGGCGACGTGACCATCAGCGAAATTTCTCCGCCGCCGCCCATCTCCCAGCCAGCAGGACAACACCGGCATCACCAGCACGTTTGAAGATGGCGGCGTGGATGGATGGAGTTCGCGCACGGGAAACTCTACTGTGACGAACAGCACCGCGACGGCGCACAGCGGCACGCATAGCCTGCTCACGACCGGGCGCACTGCCAACTACGACGGGCCGCAGATCAGCGTCGACAACAAAATGTATGCGGGTTCCACCTACAACATCAGCGTGTGGGTCAAGCTGCTGCCGACCGATGGCTCGAACCACATCCTCAACATCAGCCTGCAGACCACGCTCAACGGCAATACGAGCTATCCCAGCGTGACCAGCTATCCCGGCGTGACGATTCCCGCGGACGGCAATTGGCACCAGATCAACGTGCTGGGATACAACATGGTCAACAGCTACGACCCCGGCCAGGCGTTCCTGTACATACAGACCGTTCCCCCTTCCGGCAATGACCTGGTGTCGTTTTATATCGACGACTTCCAACTGAGTTATGTTCCGCCGCCAACCATCCAGACCGACATACCTTCGATCTATAAAACGCTGGCGGATTACTTCCCCGTCGGCGCGGCGGTCGACCTGACCGACCTTTCCGGCCCGCATGCACAGTTGCTGACGAAGCATTTCGACAGTATTACATCGGGCAACGACATGAAGTGGAGCTCGGTAGAATCTTCGCTGGGAAATTTCGACTATACGAATGCGGATAGCGAAGTCGGGCTCGCCGTGTGCCACCAGATGCGCGTACGCGGCCAGAACCTGGTGTGGGCCACCGGTGAGCAGACACCTTCGTACGCCTTCGGCGACGGAACAAATTCGCCCGCGAACCAGGCCATCGTGACCGCCAATATTCAGGAGCACATCCAGAACGAGGTGCAGCACTTCGGCAAAGAGGTGTATGCGTGGGACGTGGTCAACGAACCGCTCGACCCAAGCCAGCCGGATTGCCTGCAACACGGTCCGTTCTATCAGGTGCTCGGCCCAAGCTATATCGACATCGCATTCAAGGCGGCGCGGAAGTATGCGCCGCCTGGCACCAAGCTGTTCCTCAATGACTACAGCACCTACGATCCCAACCGTCTGGCGTGTCTGGTGCGTGTCGTCGGCGAGTTGCAGGCCCGCGGCATTCCCATCGACGGCATCGGGCACGAGATGCATAACGCGATCAACTACCCGTCCACACAGGCGATGCTTCACACCATCGATACCATCGCTCGAAGATTTCCGGACCTCGACCAGCAAATCACGGAGCTGGATGTCAGCGTCTACAACGCGGGAGACACGACCTCCAACTACGGCAACAATATTCCGCCCTCGGTTCTGGCGGAACAGGGATGGCTGTATAAGAACTATTTCGATCTGTTCCGGAAATTAAGCGGCAAAATCAGCGCCGTCACATTGTGGGGCATGGCGGATGACGATACCTGGCTCGACAGCTATCCCGTCACACGCACCGATTATCCGTTGCCATTCAATATGCAGTTGCAGGCCAAGCCCGCATATTGGGGCATCGTCGATCCGACCCATCTGCCCGGCTATGGATTGTCTTTCAGTATGTCGAGCGAGACCGCGACGAAGGACGTGCGCGTTTTGACGCTGACCGCGACCAATGGAAATGCCGGTCCCGCATACACTACGCTCGTCGATGGATTCACCCTCCGGCAGATCGAAGGTAAGCCATGCAGCCCGGTCGTCACGCCACCCAGCGCCTATCCAGTATCTCTGGGAGATATTCCGACGAGCGGCTCGGCAAGCGCGGCGTTCACCGTCGACTTCTCCACTTGCGGTCCAGTTGCGAAGTTTGTTGTCACCGCGCCCTGGAGTTCCGCGACCTATCATACCGGCACGTTCCAATCCACCTTTGAACTTCGAGACCATCCGTGAGGAGGAGCAATGACTGGAACGGGCGGCAATGAGACTGCTTTTAAAAAGGATGGGTGAAGCTTGACGGGAACATCAGAGCCGAGAATTCCGTAATATTCCGGTATGCTGCAAACCGCGCCTCCCATCTCGACCGAAATCGCCGTGCCATCGCAGAACGACGGCTGGCGGCAGGCGTTCCAACTTGGATTGATCTTCGCAGCAATCAAGATCGCTATCGAGTTCATCGGCAACTTGCTGGCGCAGCACTTCGGCTATGGAATCTTTCGCGACGAGCTGTATTACATCGTCTGCGGGCGCCATCTCGCCTGGGGTTATGTCGATCAAGCGCCCATGGTCGCGCTGCAGGCACGCGTTGCCGAATTGCTGTTCGGCTTCCATAATCTCGCACTCTTTCGTCTGATCTCCGCTGTCGCCGGAGGCCTGAAGCTGCTGCTTACGGGACTGCTGGCGTGGTCGCTGGGCGGCCGGCGCACGGCGCAGGTGCTGGCGATGATCGCCGTGCTGATCGCGCCGGTCTATCTCGCCATCGACGGCTTTCTTTCCATGAATTCGTTTGAGCCCGTCTTCTGGATGGGCTGCATGCTGGCGGTGGTTCTGATGGCGCGCGGCGCGAGTCTTCGCTTGTGGATTGCCTTCGGCGTCCTCGGCGGACTGGGATTGCTGAACAAACCTTCGATCGCGTTCTTTCTAGTTGCGCTGTTGATTGGACTACTCCTCACGCCGCAGCGCCGTCTGCTCTGGAGCCGCTGGGCGCTGGCGGCGGTCGCGCTGATCATCCTCATCTCGCTGCCCTATGCGCTATGGCAGATTCATCATCACTTTCCCACGCTGGAGTGGCTGCACAATGTCAACCATAGCCACAAGAACGTAAAGCTCGGCCCGCTCGCCTTCCTCGGCGCGCAAATCATGATGCTGAACCCGGTCAGCATTTTTCTGCTGCTGCCGGGCTTGATATGGCTGTTCGCGGCCAAGTCGGCGCGCGGGTTCCACTGGATTGGAATCATGTACGTCGTGCTGCTGGCAATCATGATCGATCTTTACGCCAAGGATTACTACGTCGCGCCGGTCTATCCCGTGCTGTTTGCCGCGGGCGCGCTCGCCTGGCAGACTGCGTTTTCGCGCTCCAGCAAAACGGCGTGGCTGCTGCCAGCGTGGTGCCGGGTGCTCGTAATTACGGGCGCAATCAGTCTGCCGATGGGAATTCCAGTGCTTCCGCCTTATACCTGGATTCGTTATACGAAAGCTCTGCATCTGACCAGCGGAAAAACGGAAACCGCCGCAACCGGTCCGCTGCCGCAGTTCTACGCCGACCGCTTCGGTTGGCAGCAGATGGTTGCAGAAGTCGCGCGCATTTACAATTCCCTCTCGCCAGCCGACCGCGCCCAGACGGCGATCTTCTGCGAGAACTACGGCGAGGCGGGCGCGATCGATGTGCTGGGCCCGAAGGATGGCCTTCCCCATGCCATCAGCGGCCATCAGAATTATTTTTTCTGGGGTCCGCGTGGCTACTCCGGCAGCGAGATGATCATTGTCGGCGCCAATCGCCGCGATCTCGATCGATTCTTTCCATCCGTGCAGATCGTCGGCCAGGTGTACAACCCGCTCTCCATGCCTTTCGAGCACAAGCCCATTTATCTCTGCCGAGGACTGAAGGAGCCGCTGGCGAAGGTCTGGCCGACCGTAAAAACTTGGTACTAGAGCTCGGCCCGATAGACGCGAACGCCGGATTCGTGCGAGTCTGATTGCAACCCTTTGAGCAGCCAATTGTCGACTGAACAATCCTCCAGCTCTCACCTCGTCCGCGCCCTCGGCCCGTGGCAGGCGACGGCCATCGTCGTCGGCACCATCATTGGCAGCGGCATCTTCCTTGTCCCCCAGGAAATGATGCAGGCCGTGGGACGCTCTTCGCTGGTCTATCTGGCCTGGATCGCCGGCGGCCTGCTCTCGCTGTTCGGCGCCATGATCTACTCCGAACTCGGCGCGATGCGCCCCTACGCCGGCGGCGAGTATGTCTACCTGCGCGACGCATACGGCAACCTGACGGCCTTCTTCTACATGTGGACTCTGTTCACGTTGGCAAAGCCCGCCTCGATTGCGACCATGACCATCGGCCTGACGCGCATCCTCGGCACGTACTCTATTCTGTCCTGGTTGAATGTCGTTGCCATCCATTGGCCCTGGTCGATTGCGTGGAGTCAGTTTTTCGCCATCGCAGTTACGTGGCTCGTCACCGGATTGAATTATCTCGGCGTCAAAAAAGCCGGAGAATTTCAGCTTGTATTTACTTGGCTCAAGGTTCTCCTGATCGTAGCAATTGTGGTTTTTTGCTTTGCCAGCCCTCTCGGCCAACGCCTTAACTACTCCACCTTCTTTCCCGTTTCGCATGGCGCGATCACCGGATTCATGATTGCGCTGGTCGCCGCACTGTGGGCCTACGATGGCTGGAACAATCTCAACATGGTCGCGGGAGAAATCCGCCAGCCGGAGCGCAACGTGCCGATCGCGCTCACCTTTGGAGTCGGCATCGTCGCCATTTTGTACATGGCAACCAACGCGGCCATTCAATACGTGCTGCCCGCAGCGGCCATCGCCGGTTCCGGCCGCCCGGCGACACTGGCCATGCGCATGGTCACCGGCGGCTGGGGAGCGGCATTGGTCTCCGCCGGAATGTCCGTCAGCATTGTGGTCGCGTTGAACGGAACCATCTTGTCCGGCGCGCGCGTTCCCTTCGCCGCTGCGAAGGATGGTCTCTTCTTCCGGCCCTTGGCGCGCATTCACCCGCGCTTTCAAAGCCCGTCGACTTCCCTCGTGGTGCAGGCGTGGGTTTCGACGTTGCTGCTGCTGTGCATTGGGAAATTTCAACAGCTTTTTGAGCTGGCTCTTTTTGCCGAGTGGCTTTTCTACATGATCACCGCGACCGCCGTCTTCACCTTCCGGCATCGCGAACCGAACGCGCCGCGTCCCTACCGCACGCCCGGATATCCGATATTGCCGGCCTTTTTCGTGCTGGCCGCGGCCGCCGTGCTCGTCTACACCGTCGCGAACAACCTGCGCAACTCGCTGGCCGGCATGGCCATCATGCTGCTGGGCTTCCCGCTCTATATCTGGATTCGACACGCCAACCGGGGCGATTCCGCAGCGTGAAGCAGTTTGAAGTAGTTATAGGCAGCGCGAATCTATTCGTCGGGTTCTTGCATTGCGACGGCAGCATGCCGCCCGTTCGGTCCCCTACGTAGCGGAACGCGAACGCCGGCGTAAGGATCCTGTGGCTCGGGGATTTTTGCCAAGCAACCGGCGGATGGTTTCAAGAAGTTTAGAGAAGAGGCTTTTCGCCATCGGTAGTCCTCCCGTCCCGGTTCGCTTCGGACGGTCTGCATTCCACACCGTCTTCTGAATTTTACTGCCGATTGGCCAATCGTCCATGCGCCGTAATCAGTTCCCGATATAGCGCGATCGTCTGATCGGCGATTTTCGACCAGGCGAAGTTTTCTTCCACTCGGCGGCGCCCTGCCTGGCCAAACCGCCTGCACTTTTCCGGGTCAGCTAACAATTCAGAAATTTTCGCCGCGAGGTCGCGTGCAAACTTGTCCGGATGCACGGGAAATCCTGTCGTGGGGTCCGGCTCGAACGGCACCAGATAACCCGTTTCGCCATCGACCACGACTTCGAGAATCCCACCGGTCGCGCTCGCGACCACAGGAGCGCGGCACGCCATCGCCTCCAGATTGATGATGCCGAACGGCTCATACACCGACGGACAACAGAAAACCCGCGCGTGGCTGTAAAGCTGAATGATCTCCGGCTTCGCAGCCATCTTTTCAATCCACACAATATGCGAATGATGCGCGCACGCTTCCTCGACCTTCTGCCGCATCTCCGCAGCGATCTCCGGCGTGTCCGGAGCGCCCGCGCACAACACCACCTGCGTTTCCGGCGGCAAATAGCGGATGGCATCCACCAGGTGCGTCACGCCCTTCTGCCGCGTGATGCGCCCGACAAACAGCACATACGGCTGCGCTGGATCGACACCATATTTGGTTAAGGCCGTCGCGTCGCTGGTCTTTTTGTATTCTGCGAGATCGATCCCGTTGTAAATCACATGTACTCGCTCGGGCGATATTTCCGGATAGACCCGCAAGATGTCCTGCTTCGTGCCATGCGATACCGCAATCACCGCATCCGCGTCGAGGATGGCCGTGCGCTCCATCCAGGAACTCATCGCGTACCCGCTGCCAAGCTGCTCCGCCTTCCACGCACGCAAAGGTTCCAAACTGTGCGTGGTGAGCACAAATGGAACGTTGTAGAGCTTCTTCGCGAGAAAGCCGGCCATCGATGCATACCAGGTGTGCGTTTGCACAATGTCGATCGCGGCCAGCGTTTTCATTTGCAAAAGATTCAGGCTCAATGCTTCCAGCGCCATTTTGAATTTCTCGTTTCCCTCGGAGAGCTTCGCCCACGGCTCGTTTCCGCGCACATGCAGATTGCCTGCATCGAGCGACTGCTCGCCCCAGCAGTGGACTTCCACTTCCATCTTTTTGGCCAGCTCGCGGCTCAGATATTCCACGTGCACGCCTGCGCCGCCATACACGTTCGGCGGATACTCGCGCGTAATCAGTCCAACTCGCAATGGTCTTCTCCGGGGGAATCTTGCAGAATCGATGAAGCGCTATTCTAGTCACTGCCCGTAAGCGCGGCAAACCTGGCCGCGCGCGATCGCTTGTTTACACAATGCCAGACAGGAAGCCCAAGCTCGGCCAGAACTTTCTGAACGACCCGCAAGCACGCCAGCGCATTGTAGAAGCGCTGGGCGACATTTCCGGAAGTACCGTGCTGGAGATTGGCCCTGGACGCGGTGCCCTGACAAACCTGCTGGCTTCGCGCGCGCACCGCCTGATTGCGGTTGAATTAGATCGCGCACTCGCGCCCCGCTTAACGGAATCCTGGAAGCACGCCAGCCACGTTCGCATTCTGCAACAGGACATCGTGGAACTGGATTTGGCCACTGTCGCGGAGACGCCGGGCGAAACGCTCGTTGTAGTAGGGAATCTTCCCTACTACATCACCTCGGATATTCTGCTGCATCTGTTTTCTCACGCTGCTCATATCAGCCGGGCGGTGGTCATGGTGCAGAACGAAGTGGCCGATCGCCTCGCCGCGCCTTGCGGTGTCAGCGCTTATGGGCTGCTCTCGGCGACCGCGCAGATGCATGCGCGCGTAGAGAAGCTGTTCGTGCTGCCGCCGGAGGCATTTTCACCCCCGCCGAAGGTCCACTCCGCAGTGGTTCGGCTCGACATGCACCCGCGATTTGAAGAATTGCACGTCGAGCGCGCCGCATTTTTGCGCTTCCTGCAATCGTGCTTTCAGCAAAAAAGAAAGACGCTGGCGAACAATCTTAAGAGCGCCGGAATCGCGAAATCTGAGAAGATCGCGGCCGCAATCGAAGGCGCAGGCCTGGAACCCGCGGTCCGGGCCGAGGCCGTCTCGCTGCCGGCAATGGCGCGCCTGTTTCGCCAGGTTTACTGATCGGATTTGCCCGCATAACGCGGATTCGACGTCACACACTTCTCCTTAGAACATTTCTTCTCTTTGCAGCAACGGGAGAAATGCTATCGCACCAAAGGAAAAGCTGATGGACGCATCCGCCGGCCTTTTCTCTGGAGCTGTGCCTGCGCGACTCAATGCGCGTGGCCTCCTCCACCGCCTCCGCCGCCATGTCCACCACCGCCACTGAAGCCGCCACCGCCGAAGCCGCCTCCATGACCGCCGCTGCTAAATCCTCCGCCGCCGTGAAATCCGCCGGTACTACCGTGGAAACCGCCGCTGCTGCCGAAACCGCCGCGAAAACTGCCGCCACTAGAGAATGCCGAATGGGCTCCCCCGAAGGCGCCGCGCGGTCCGAAGGAAGCATGCTGTCCGAAAGCCGCATGATCCCCGCCGAACGCCGCTGACTCCGCGAATGGCTCCCCGTGCGGTACGCTGAAAGCCGTAGCGTGATTCCCGCTCATGGATCCATGAGCAACAGATCCGTGAGCGACGAATCCACGAGACATGCCTGTCGGACGGCCCTGCAAATTGCCGAGCCGCGCCGGCGCACGACCGGCTCCCTTGGTAGTAACCAAGCCACCATGGCCCACGGAGCTTCCGCTATTCAGCACTGCGTTGCGGATGCCGCCGGGAAATGTGTGAGCCGGATAGTTGTTGAAAAGCGCTGCATTGCGGACGGGCACGTGGACGCCGGTCATCATGGAATGAAGCGGCGCGATTTTTGTGCCGTTGAAACGCAATGTGCGGGCCGTCAAGTTCACCGAACGCGAACCATGCAGGCTGCTTCCATGAACTCCTGCGCCCGAGGCGGCCGGACTGCCCACGCGCACCAGACTGGGCGCTGTTTGGCCTCTCGCTAGAGACGGAGGGACCGGCACGCGATAGCCGGCGGGAGCATGAGCGATATTCGTATGCGAATAGCGGCCATGCCAGCGGCGGCCATATCGGCCATAGCCGCCATAATATCCAAACCCAATCCCGAAGCCGCCGCACCCGTATGGTCCAGGCATCCAGCCCCAGCCAAAGCCGTCGATGTCGGACCAGAGACCGCAATTAAACGGCAGCCATCCCCAGGAATAGCCGGAAATCCAGGTGTAGCCGAGGCCGCCGTAGTTCGCCCACATTCCATAACCGTAGGGATTAAATCCCGGTCCGACACCGTAAGGCTGCCAGACCGTCCCATAGCCGGGGAGCGGGTACCAGCCGCCCGCGTTGTCCAGATCGCTCCAGCCGTAACCGCTGTCGAGAATGCTGCCACCGCCCTGCTGCACGCGCGCCGGCGTCTGGTTTTGCGCCTGCTGCGCCGCTTCCTGATCGCGCTGATCGTTCCATTCATCGAAGCCGTTGGGCATGATGCCCTCGGCGACCTTGTATTGCTGGCCATTGGATGACCCGAACTGAATCGTCTGGCCTTGCTTTACATCCGCCTGATAACTGTGCGCTGCGCCTTCCACCTGTACGCTGCCGTCGAGCACAGCGACCTCCGGCGGGGTTGCGCCAAGGTTGACGCGAAAGGTGCTGTTCACCGTCGGCATAACCGCGCGGTCCCCAACCATGACCGTGTAACGGGACCCTGGATCGCTGCGCAGTTCGTAATAAATCAACCCGGTATCCTGCTCCACCCTCGTGTTCAAGGTGTCCCCGGGGGCGACCTGCAACTGTTTCAGGCTCAATGAACTGTTCGGCGTGATTCGGGCGACGCTGCCATCCTCAAACTCGATCTCAGCGCGGCCGTCCGCGCCGGTCACAATGCGGGAACCCTGCAGCAACGGCATATTCATCACAGCCTGGGAGAACTGCGTGTGCTCTCCGCGCATGATCTGCACGCTGCCTTCGACATCGCTCAGGCGTACCACACGAATGTCCGTGCGTGCCGGGCTGCCGGCATCCTGAACTGGTGGAGCCGACGCCTGCTGTTCACCTTGATCTGGCGGCGGGGGCGCTGGCTGATTCGTAACAGACTGATCCGTACCAGACTGGGTCGTCGAAGCCGTCGCACCATTGGCAGCCGGTGTCTGCGCGTTTCCGCTCGAAGCTAGCATCAAAAACGCGGCAGCCGTGATCAGCACGGCAATTCCGGCGGTCCGTTTCCATAATTGTGGGGATTGAGAAAGCCGCTCCGTTGGGCTCGGCAGGGGGGTGTTTCCAGTCCAGAATTTCCGCATGGCAAACTCCTACACAGATTGGAACACGGCATGTGCACTTTAGTTACGGTATTGCTGGAGTCTTTTTTCCGGGGGACGAACGTTTTGCGGCCGGTCCCTGAGCCAGCGCCGTCTGTGCGTGGTGAATGTGGCAGATGGCTAGCGCCAGCGCGTCGCAGGCGTCTGTCGACTCCGGCGGCGCGGGTAGATGCAATAACCGCGTCACCATGAATTGCACCTGCTGCTTGTCCGCCATGCCGTAGCCGCAGACAGCGGATTTCACCGCCAACGGCGCATGTTCCGCGATGGGCCGTTCAGTGCTCGCGGCGGCCAGCAGGGCCACACCGCGCACCTGACCCAGCTTCAATGCGGTTTTGGAGTTGGCAGCATGAAAAACCTCTTCAATCGCGACCGTGTCCGGTTCATGCTCCGCGATCAATTCCGTCAGCCGATGAAATACGACCGTCAGCCGATGCGGCAGGCTATCGCGCTTCAGGAGATGGATAACGCCGTGGGCAACATGGCGCAATTCACCGGCGCCATCGGTTTCGACCACTCCGTAGCCGGTCCATTCCGTGCCGCAGTCGATTCCGAATACCCGCATCGTCTTGTGCGTCTGCTCTCCATCGGGTACCGCGCGTCTCACTCTTGAGACTCAGGATTTCTAAACGGGAATTCTTCGAACGGCGATGGCCAACGCCACCTGCGACCATCCAAAAAGAATCAAGTCGATTCCGATAAACATGCCGATGACCCACAACCCCGAAATAGGCCACTGCGCCCATACCAGAATTCCCAGGATCAGCGTGACGATGCCGTTTGTGAGCGCCCAACCGCTTCCCGGGACCCGCACCGCCAGCGCGGAGACAATCCGGAAGATGCCCGCGACCACGAAATATACCGACAAAAGCAGCGTCGCCACCAGCGCTCCCACCAGCGAGTTCCGCAGCAGCATAACGCCGATCACGATGGCGAGAACTGCGTTCATCGCGTGCAGAAAGAGGTGGCCGCCCTTGCGATGCCGGATCGCCTGCACCGCCTCGACAATGCCCGCAATGAGCAGCACCCAGCCAAACAGAAGCATGGAGACCACGGTGACATACACCGAGTCCACCAACGCGATCGCGCCCAGAACAATCAGCACAATCCCCCATACCAGAAGCCATCCCCAATTTCCGCGCAACTCGTGCAATCCAGCATGAAAAATACCTAACGGCGTGTTGGCTTCAGCGCTCATTTCCAGTCTCCTTTTCGGGTTTTGTAATGCAGCGCCAGCATATGCCTGAATAAAGCAACTTGCTGTGGAAATTATCTGGAGTATCCCACGCTTCGATTCTGAAACCTGGTTTGTGAATTCAACGGAGCTATCGAGAGATTCCTTCCAGCGGCGAGGATGCTGTGGCATACAATTTTCGCGCCATGCGGCCCGCCAAATACGCCTGCCGGCCGGCAAGCACAGCGTGCTGCATGGCCTCGGCCATCAATACCGGGTCCGCGGCATGGGCGATTCCAGAATTCATCAGCACCGCGTCCGCGCCTAGCTCCATCGCCAGCGCCGCGTCCGAAGCAGTTCCCACGCCCGCATCGACGATCAACGGCACCTCGGTAATCATCTCGCGCAGGATGCGCAGCGTGGTCGCATTCTGAATACCAAGACCGCTGCCGATGGGCGCGCCGAGCGGCATCACCGCAGCCGCACCAGCGTCGATCAGTCGCCGCGCAACTACGATGTCATCCGAGGTATACGGCAAAACAGTAAAGCCTTCTCTCACCAGGACACGCGTCGCTTCCACAGTCGCCAATACGTCCGGATACAGAGTTTTCTGATCGCCGATGACCTCAATCTTGACCCAGTCCGACAGGCCGACTTCCCTTCCCAGCCGCGCAGCGCGGATCGCTTCTTCCGCGGTGTAACATCCTGCGGTATTGGGCAGCAGAAAATAGCGCTGGGGATCGATGAAATCGAGCAGGCTCTCCTTGCTGCGATCTAGGTTCACCCGGCGAACCGCGACCGTCACCATTTCCGCGCCGGAAGCCTCGATTGCGCGCTGAGTCTCCTCGCCGTCCTTATATTTGCCCGTTCCGACGATCAGCCGCGACTGAAAGGCTCTTCCGGCAATAACCAGTGGTTCCATGTCTTTTATTGTAGTGCGGCCGAACCTGGATTTGCCGACGGCAGCAAACGTAGTGGTTGGGTGATCGCGCGTTTATTTCTGGCGGACAATAGATACGGTCTGCGCTTCGATCCAGCCGATGCCGTGCTGGCGATGGAATCGGTCGCCGTCGGCAAGGTCAGTGAGTCGGAACTCGGCGCATGGTTTCCGCCAGCGGGCGATTCCTGGAATGCCTCGTCAATCCCTGCACAGAAGACGTTAGACGAGGAAGGAAACCAACCCACGTCTCAGAAGCGAGACGTGGTGCACCCAGGTTTCAGCTTCGGCAACCCCATTTGCCGATCGAAAACTCCAAAAACCGCAGAGGCCGCGGGAGGGCGTAAATATCCGTTGCCACAACGCCAACGCCCATGTATGCTGCGGCGTGAATATGGGTGGAGTTCGCATGCGGGAAGTCAATGCCACCTAACGCGAGCGGCCTGCTGGAATCGAAATCCCGGGGGAAAATGAAATGCTGAATTGGATCGTCTTTATACTGCTGGCATTTATCGGAATCATCGTGCTGGCTACCTTCCTGGGATCGTTCTTCACGGTACGCACCCAGTCGGCCGCGGTGATTGAACGCTTCGGGAAATTTAGCCGGGTGGCGGAGCCAGGGCTCAATTTCAAAACTCCGTATATCGAAACCCAGCACCCAATCAGTCTAGTTACCTTCCAACTGGAAGGTTCGATTGAAACCAAGACAAAAGACAATGTCTTTGTGCAATTGCCGGTGAAGGTACAGTACCGCGTCATCGACAACCCCCAAGCGATTCGGGATGCCTACTACAAGCTAGCCAGTCCCCAAAAGCAGATTGAATCCTACCTGTACAACATCTTGCTGGGGCACATTCCAGAAACAACATTGGACGATGTATTCACGACTCAACCTGCCATCGCCCAGCGCGCCACGATGGAACTATCGGCGGAGATGAAGGATTTCGGCTACGAGATTGTGAAGGTCCTGATTACCGACATCATTCCCGATGAAGGGGTGAAGACGGCGATGAACCGCATCAACGAGCAGACGCGGCTGGCGGTCGCCAACAAGGCGCAGGGCGATGCGGAGTACATCTTGAAGGTGCGTCAGGCCGAAGCCGATGCGGAAGTGAAACGCCTGGAAGGCGTGGGCGTCGCCCAGGAGCGGGAAGCGATTGCTGAGGGATGGGAAAAGGCCATTACAGCCGTCAAGCAGAACACCGATCTGAACGATGAGGCTGCTGCATTTCTTCTGCTGTTCACCAACTGGACCGACATGATGGCCAAGGTGGGAAGCTCTCCCAATTCCACCATGGTGTTCATGCCTTCGGGTCCGGAGAGTTTGCAGAATTTCCAGACTACGATGACCAATGCGCTGCTGGCTCAGCACGCGAAATAATCAATAAAACTTAGGAGAAATATGATGCGTTCCAGGAAGATGCTGTCCTATTGCTTAACGGCGATCTTCGCATTTTCGATTTTGAGTGGCACGGGATTCGCGTCTCCGCTGCAAACGGCGCCGGCGAAGACGTCCCATCGAGGAGTAACCGCTTCCAACGCCACGGCCAGCCAGATTGCCGACGCTAAGGCGAAAGGCATGGTGTGGGTAAATACAAAATCCAGGGTGTATCACACCGGCGGACGGTACTACGGAAAGACTCGGCATGGCCAATTCATGACGTTGGCGGACGCCAAAAAGAACGGCTATAAGCCGTCCAAGCGATAGCTGCGGGAAGCGGTCCCCCGAAGCGCCGAAAAAACCGACGGCCTGTCGTCTTCAAAGAGACAAACAGGCCGCTGGCCAGTGATTGGTTGGATTGACTGGAGGCATCCCCGCAGGTGGGCCTCGACGATGGTGTTGCGACCGTCAGGACTGGCGAAAGGACGCCTAAGCCCCAGTCACCTCACGTAATCTGCTACAACTACAACTACCTTCAATGTTTTTCATTCGTCTGGATCGCCCTCCTTTCCCGTGTACAAATACTATGGCGCGCGGGCGGATTGGAAGTCAAGAATTCCGGGCCGCTACCGGTCTCGCAGTTTCGACGGAATCGAAATCGTAAGCTTTCCTATTCAGGAATACCGTGCAGCCTGCCGGTACGGAGGTAACTGGCCGGTACCGGCCATTCCGATTTAGATTGCTTTCTGGGTTTATATCTCGCTAAACTTGCCGCAAACCACTGATTCTCCTATCGCAAATGGAACGGCAGACGATGGTCCGGCAGTTTCGGAGATCGCCTGGGAAATCTGCACGCTACAAAGTTCCTGAATTTGCTGTCGCGGCGCACTTATGGCAATTTCCCCAAATCCGGTAGAGAACTGGAGCCTGCGCGAGCTCCCCACGCAGTTGGATCACCTTTTGCTGACCGTGCCTTCGCTCGACGCGCTCTATCCTCGGCTGGCCGAATTTCTGTTGCAAAGCGTCGAGGTGGATGGAGTCTGGCTCGGCGTTCCGGATGTGCAGGGACAGGTGCAGTGTCATTTTGCAGCGGGGGAAGGCGTCGAGGAATTTCTGGCCGGGGGAACCGTCCGAATCCGTACCCACGACAGTCCTCTTTCCCTCGCGTGGCGTACCGGCGAGCCGCAGTTTGCCGTCGATTGGACAGACGAGGACGGTCTTGTGCCGAGTTCCTTCTGGCGCGAACGCGGGCTGAAATTCGGCTGGCGATCCTCCTGCACCATTCCCATCAGCGGCTATCGCGGGGAACGCGACGTCCTCGTCCTTTACAGCAGGCGTTCTCATTTTTTCGCGCAGGAGTCGATCCATCGATTTGTCACGCACCTGCACGGGCTGCTGGGCCTAGCGCTGGAGCGGCTGCGGCTGATGGACGAGTTGAAGCGAAACCAGCAGACGCTGGCACTCTACAAGACCGCGATGGATGCTTCTCCTAACGGCATTCTCATCTCCGACGCAACCGTCAAGGGCCAGCCAATCCGCTATGCGAACGCCGCATTCGAGCGTATGAGCGGCTACAGTGTCGCGGAGACGATCGGTACGGACGGCAGCTTTCTTCCGGCAACGGACATTGCGCAGCCGCAGCTTGAAACTCTGCGCAACGCCCTGCGCGACGGCGAGCCGTGCAATGTCGAATTGAAGAATCACCGCAAGGACGGCTCGATGTTCTGGACTTCCCTGAGCACCGCGCCGGTGCGGGACGAGACTGGCCTCATCACCCACTTTATCGGCATTCAGAACGACATCACGGACCTGAAGTCAGCGCTCGGCGAAAATGGGCGCGCCAATGCCCTCTATCGCGCGCTGATGAGCACAGCGGAGCTGGTGATTCGGGCGCAGTCGGAGCGCGAAATGCTGGACGATCTCTGCCGGCTGCTGGTGGAAAGCAAGCTGTTCCCGCATGTCTGGATCGGCCGCCCCAACACCGCCGGCGACATTGAGGTCCTGTCGATTTTCAGCACCATTGCATCGGACGAATACTGGTACCGCCCCAACGTACACACCGACGACGAGAACCGAATCATGACGGTGCGGGCCTGGCGGCGCGCCAAGATGCAATACACCAACGACCGGCTCAACGATCCGGACTTTCCCGTGATCCAGGACTTCTATCGCAAACATGGATTGCGTGGAACGGCCGTGGTCCCACTCTACCGCGATGGAGAATTATGGGCGCTGCTTACCTTGATTTCGCAGGAAGCGAATATATTCGAGCCAGAGTTGCTGGAGCTGCTGGAAAGGATCGGGCGGCTGCTGGGCCACGGACTGGATTCTCTCGACCTGCGTCAAATATTAGAGGAGGAACGTCAGCATCAGTCGTGGCTGGCGCGGCACGACCCTTTGACCGACATTCTGAACCGCCGGGGAATCACGGAACGCCTGGAAGAGGCCGTCTCCCGCACGCGCCGGCATAAAAAGCTGTTGGGCGTCGCGATTCTCGATCTGGACGGATTCAAAGGGGTGAACGATCTGCACGGGCACCCGGCCGGCGATCTGATTCTGCGCACCATTGGCGAGCGCCTGCAGGCCACGCTGCGGCAGAGCGATGCAGTGGGACGGCTGGGCGGTGACGAATTCGTTCTGATTCTGGAGGACCTGGAGCACGAATCGGACTTGGCCGTTACCTTCGCGCGGGTTCAGGATGCGGTGGAGCGCCCGATTCTCCTTTCCAGCGGGCACGCGGCTGCGGTGCGCAGCAGCATCGGCGTTACCCTGTTTCCCTGCGACAACTCGGGTCCAGACCGACTGCTGCGGCACGCGGATCGCGCTCTGTACGCGTTGAAAGAAAGCAAGGAAGAACCGGACCAGCGCTGGATGTTGTTTCATGCCGAGGCGGATGAAAAGAAATTTGTGCGGCAGAAGACCATTCTTTCGTTGTTCCGCGCGGGCAACGTGCGAGTGCATTATCAGCCAGTCATCGACCTGCAGAACGGCAGGGTTTGGGGGGTGGAAGCGCTGGCCCGGCTGGCCGACAGCGACGATTCCCTGCTCGCTCCCGCCGACTTTATTCCGCAGCTTGGCGCGGCGGACCTGGTGGCGCTGACGCAGCAGGTGCTGGCGCGCAGCGTTAAAGATATGCACCACGCGACGCAGGCCGGCTTTCGCCTGAACGTCGGGATCAACCTGGAACCGGCCATGCTGGCCGATGCGAAGGCAATGCAGGACCTCTGCGCTCAGATCGAAGCCAGCGGCCTGGGTCCTGGCCGGATCGTGCTGGAACTGCTGGAGCGGGCCGACACGCTTTCCGTGGCGGGCTCACAGAGGGCGCTTCGCGATTTGAAGGCAGCCGGAGCGCGCATCGCTCTGGACGATGTGGGAAGCGCCTATTCCTCCCTGCTACGGGTGAAGGAGTTGCCAGTCGATATTATCAAGCTCGATCGCAGCTTCCTGGTCGGACTGGAACGGCAGCCGAAGGAACTGCGATTTGTCATGAGCCTTGTGCATCTCGTGCTGGGGCTCGGGCTGGGCATGGTGGCGGAAGGCATTGAATCCGATGCCGCCAGAGACGCACTGGCGGCGCTGGACGTACGCCACGGCCAAGGCTATGCGATCGCGCGGCCCATGCCGCTGGATGACCTGCTGCGGTGGCTGCGCAAGCATAAGCCGGTCCCGTGGGAACGGCCTACCACCGTCCTGGGCGCGGTTGCCCGCCAGTTGTGCGGCCTGGATGCAACGGCGAGAATCTTGCCGCAGCGCCCCGGCTATCTGCAATACATGCAGGCCTGCGATCCGGACAAGGGATGCGAGATCGGAAGCAATATGAGCGAGCTGGGTCCCATCGCGTCTCGCGCCGCCGCCGCCCATCGGGCCTGGCATGCCACGATCGCATCCCTGTCGATCAAGTCCGGCGGCCCGGTCGATCCCGCCGATTTCAAGTCCGCCCGCGCGCTGTATGAGGAGGAATTGTTTCAAGCCGCGCTCAATGCTCATCCGCCGCGCGACTGATTTTCTTCCTCTCTTCGATTGCTTACACTGGCTTTCATGACACCTTTCCAGTCGGCGGCCCCGGAAGCAACGTCGGACGAAACGTGGATGCGGATGGCGCTCGATCAGGCGCGCCTCGCAGAGCAGGAGGGCGAAGTGCCGGTTGGCGCATGCATCGTCGGCGCGGACGGCGCGGTGCTCGCCTGCGGCCAGAACCGCGTGATTCGCGACCACGATCCAACCGCCCACGCGGAGATGGTGGCCCTGCGCGCCGCCGGTCGGGCACTGGGAAACTATCGTTTGGAAGGGTGCGCGATCTTCGTGACGCTGGAGCCGTGCGCCATGTGCGCCGGAGCTATGATCCATGCGCGCATCGCGCGACTGGTCTTTGGCGCATACGATCCAAAGGCCGGCGCGTGCGGCAGCGTGCTACGCGTGGTGAATCATCCGCAGCTCAATCATCAGATGGCAGTTCGCGGAGAAGTACTGGCGGAGGAATGCGGCGGGATGCTGCGCGGATTTTTTCGAGCGCGAAGATAGAAAACGATGTTTGTCATCCTGGGCGAAACGAAGATAAACGCGATGTCCTTCGCTGCGCTCAGAATGACAGACCTTGGAATGTTGCCGCGTTCGGACAGGTCCCGACGCAGACCGGCTTTACTTGAAGCAATCAGTTCTTCACCCGCACCTTGGGCGTTACGGACATGCCGGGGCGCAGCAAGTGATCCTTGTTCTCATTTGGATTCGTGAAGTCCAGGCGCACCGGGATGCGCTGCACCACCTTCACGTAATTGCCGGTCGCGTTCTCGGGCGGAAACAGGCTCAGCATGGAGCCGGTGGCGCCGCCGATCTGGGTCACTTTGGCGTGATAGGTGCGGCCGCCGTAGGCATCGACACTCAACGTAACCGGCTGGCCGGGACGCATTCTGTTCAGCTGGGTCTCCTTAAAGTTCGCTGTGATCCAAAGGTTATTCAGCGGAATTAATGTCATCAGTGTCTGGCCTGCGCTGACGTTCTGCCCGACCTGCGCGGTCTTCTGGTTCACGATGCCATCGTCGGGCGCGAGGATCTTGGTGTAACTCAAGTTCAGGCGATCGGTTTCAAGAGATGCCTCCGCCTGCTGCACCTCGGCCGCGGCGGCATCTGCTCTGGCGCGCTGCGCAGCTATCTGCTTCGGGCCGGTTTCCGCTGAATTGTAGTTGGCCCGCTCCGTGCCCAGACGATCGTTCGCCACCCGCACCTGGTCCTGCGCGCCTTGCAGGTTGGCCTGTGCTCCGGCGAGCTGCGCGTTGGCGCTGGCGGCAGTCGCCACCACGGCATCGTATTGCTGTTTGGAAACCACATCACGCTTGACCAGCGGCGTGTAGCGCTCCAGATCGAGCTGCGCCTTGGTGTTCTCCGCTTCCGCGGACAGGACCTGTGCCTGCGCTGCATCCAACTGCTTTTCCGATTGCGCGATGGTGGATAATGCCCCCTGCACGCCGGCCGCCGCTCCGCTCAATGTTGCTCCGGTCGATCGGACAGTGATCGGCACGTTGGCCAGCGCGGCCTCGTAATTCGCTTTCGCGGTGGCCAGGTTTGCTTCTCCTTTATCGAGCGCCGCCTGTGCGTCGCGCGGATCGATGGTGACCAGCACCTGTCCTTTTTGCACCTGCTGGTTGTCTTCGACATTCACGCCAATGATGTTTCCGCTGATGCGGGCGCTGATCTGTACAAGATTGCCGTCGATCTGCGCATCGTCTGTAGTCTCGTAATACGTCGAGTGCCACCAGTACAGTCCGCCGATAATCAGCGCAAGAACCACGCCGCCAATAATAAAAATGCGCCTGCGATTGGACCTGCGTGGGGAGCGGAGCTCGGTCTCCTCCTGACTTTGCACATTCGGGTTCGGCGCATTGCTGCCCTGCGCATTCCTGTCGCCCTGATTCGCGGGCTGCTTCGTTTCTTCGGTTGTCGACTCTGCCACGATTACCGACCTCCCAGATATGACTTGTATTGTGTTCGCGCCACGCCGACCGCGCGCGCCAATGAAAGTTTCGCGACATTGAACTGATACAGGCTGCTGACGTATTGGTCGTTGGCCTGGGCCACGGAAGACTGCGCCTGCGACACCTCCAGGTTGTCCGAAACGCCGGCCTGGAAGCGCTCCTGCGCCTCCTGCAATGTCTCGTTCGCCAGCGCGACGTTGCTGCGGGAGACCGAGACCAGCTTCTGTGCCGCCTGAATGTCGAGGATCGCGTCTTTCACGTCAGCGCGAATCTGACCTTCCAGATTGTTCAACTGCGCGCGCGCCTGATCCAACTGAGCGTCCGCGACCCGCGCGTCCCCGCGGAGCTTGCCTTCTTCAAAGATGGGACCGCTCGCCTCGGCGGTTGCGTTCAACGTCGCGTAGGAGCTCGCCGGATTCACGCCGATCTCGCCGTAATCCACGTTCGCCGTCAGTTTCGGCAAGCGCTCCGCATGTGCCCCGGCGAGCGACCGTTCGTCGGCCTGTACCTGCTGCTCGGCGGCTTTCAGGTCGTTGCGATTCTTGAGCGCTTCCGCCATCGCGTCCTCCATATTCGGAGTGTCGAATTGCGCGAACGGCGTCTGGTCCGTCAATCGGAATTTTTGAGCGAGCGGCAGACCGATGACGCGCGCCAGAGCAATCTGGTCCTTTTGATAGGAGTCCTGCGTCGAGATCAGCGACTGTTCCTGCGTCTGGTAGTCGACGCGCGCGCGCAGCTCGTCGAGCCGCGGAGAAACGCCGTTCTTGTGGTTCAGGATCGCCTGGTTCAGAGACACTCGCGATGTATCCACCTGGGCCTGCACCGCTGCAACCCGCGCGGCATCCGCGAGAACCAGCAAATAAGCATCGCCGACCGTCAGGACGACTAGCTCCGCGGAATCTTCGGCGGAAAGCTTGTTGCCGGCGAAGTTGTGCCGAGATGCCAGATAATTGTCGAGCGAGGAAACATTGAGCAGCGCCTGATTCAGGTGTACGCGAAAGTCCGTGTATCCATAGGGGCCGATCACCGCCGGAAAGCCCGGAATGTTCAAACCTTCCGCCTGCAGATTCACCTGGGACACGCTGTCCTGGGCCGTGCCCGTGATGTCGGGAAGCAGCGCCTGCAATTGCTGTAACTTCTGTCCGCCGGCGGTTTTTACGTTGATGCTCTGCAAGATTGCGCCGAGATTGTTTTTCAGGCCCATGCCGACGGCGTCGTCGAGAGACAGCGGCAGCACGCCCGGCGCGGCTTTTTGCGTCGATACGCTTCCCTGATACGAGTTGCTGAAAGATGTCTGCGCCCGCGCGGCTTTTTCGCCCGATACCGCCAGCAATGCAGCCAGCGCAAACAGGAGCGGACCGCGGCGCAGAATTTTCTTCAACAGCATTGTTTTTCTTTCCAAACTGCGGCTCTTTCCAGGAACTGACAACGGCTTAACCGCTTGCCTGAGTGATAGATACTAGAGAATAGATGACGAACCGGAGCAAAGAGTTGAAAAAAGTTTGCCGGGCGGGTCTTTATAGCTTACCTCGCTGGTTTCGCGTTTCCGGCAGGCATTTCCGTGCGGACCGGAGAGCGATGCAAACACCCGCCTATGATACCGGATTCTCACGGCGCTTCCTGCACCGTCTTTCCTGCTGCTCGGAGAGACTACACGCAGCGCCGCGAATTTGAGACACTGAGATAGTTTCAATTTTTCACAGATGCCTGAAAACAGGTACGGAGTACGGAAACGAGCTGGCGCATGGCGCAACAAAGTACTATTACGACCTCACCGGTCCAAAAGCGGTATTTCAGTCGGGATGAATCGTGGCTCGATTTCAACTGGCGGGTGCTGGACGAGGCGAAAGACGATTCCAACCCGCTGCTGGAACGGGTGAAATTTCTCGCCATTACCGCCAGCAATCTGGATGAATTCTTCGAGATTCGAGTAGCTGGCATTCTGCAGCGAATTGAGGACGGCTACAACGAGCCTGGGCCGGACCTGATGACTCCGCAGGAGACGCTGGACTCGCTGACCGCGAAGACCCATGCCTTCGTAGCGGAGCAGTATGCATGCTGGAACCGGCAGCTCCTGCCGGCACTGGCAGATGCCGGAATCCACATGCGGGCGTGGAGCCAGCTTGATGACACTCAGCGCGAGTTCGCAGTCCGCTTCTATCAAAACGAAGTCGACCCGCTGCTGACGCCGATCACCATCGATCCGGCGCATCCGTTTCCTCGCGTGTTGAACAAGGCGCTCTGCCTGGCGCTGCTGCTGCATCGGAAGCGCAAGAACGGCTCCGATCCGGTGCTCGGCGTAGTGACGGTGCCGCGCGCGCTGCCGCGCTTGATCGCCCTGCCGCCTTCCAACGGCGGACTGGATTACATCTTTCTGCATGAGCTGATCGAATCGCAGGCGGCGGCCATGTATCGCGGATACGAATTTCTGTCGCGCGCCGCCTTTCGCGTCACCCGCAACAGCAATCTATATCTGCAGGAGGAAGAGGCGCGCAGCCTGCTGGAAAGCGTGCGGACCGAACTGCACAACCGCCGCAAAGGCGATGCGGTCCGGCTGGAGATCGAAAGCGATGCAGCTCCGGAGATTGTCGAAGAGCTGCGGGCAAATTTCGAGCTGGACGATTCTCAGGTTTACCACACCGACGGGCCTGTGAACCTGTCGCGCCTTATGAACCTGTACACGAAAACGGATCGGCCGGAATTGAAATATCCTCCGTTCAACGCGCGAGAACCGGGTCTGCATCGCGAATCGACCAATTTGTTTGACGAGATTCGCCGCCGCGACATTCTTCTGCACCATCCCTACGACTCGTACAGCAGCGTGGTCGATTTTATTCGCGCGGCAGCCGAAGATCCCAATGTATTGTCGATCAAGCAGACGCTCTACCGAACCAGCGCGAATTCTCCCATCTTTCAGGCGCTCAGGGAGGCCGCGCAAACGAAAGAAGTGACGGTCGTCGTCGAACTGATGGCCCGCTTCGATGAAGCATCGAATATCCGCTGGGCCCGCGATCTGGAAGATGCTGGAGTGCAGGTTTTCTACGGCATCGTCGGACTGAAGACCCACTGCAAGCTGGCGCTGCTGGTGCGGCGCAGCCCGGAAGACGGCATCGTGCGGCAGTTCGCCCATCTGGGAACGGGCAATTACAACGCCGAGACAGCGCTTTTTATACGGATGCCAGTCTGCTGACGGCGAATCCGGTCATTACCAGCGCCGTCCACAATGTATTCAATTACCTGACCGCCCATGCGGAATCGGACGATTACGCTGCCGCTGCTGGTTGGCGCCGTTGAATCTGGCCGAAGGCTTCGCGCAAATGATTCACCGCGAGGCGCAGCACGCCGCCGAAGGCCGTCCGGCGCGCATTATCGCCAAAATGAATTCGCTGCTCGATCAGAGCATCATCGACGCGCTGTATGCGGCTTCGCAGGCGGGCGTTTCCATCGACCTGATCGTTCGCGGCATTTGCGCGCTGCGGCCCGGAGTGAAAGGGCTGAGCGAGAACATCCGCGTGCGCTCGATTGTCGGCAGATTTCTAGAGCACAGCCGGATTTTCTATTTTGAAAACGGCGGCGAGCAGGAAGTCTACTGCGGCAGCGCCGACTGGATGCCGCGCAATTTATTCGAACGCTGCGAAGTGGTCTTCCCGATTCTAGATGCTTCGTTGCGGGAGCGTGTGCGCGATGAGATTCTGGCCGCCTATCTGGCGGACAATTCCGGATCCAGTTTCCTGCTGCCGACGGGCGCCTATGTGGATGCCCGGGACCTGGAAGCACTCCGCAACGCGAAGGCGGTCCCGTTCGATGCCCAGCAGTTTTTCATCCAGCTTGCCGAAGGGAAAGCCACGCGCGCCGATATTCCGGCACCGCTCGTGGAAATGCCGAGACCGACGGTTGGCCCGAAGACAGCCGCTTCCGGAAGTTCCGATGGCAACTCGCACTCCGCTGCGTCGTCCAAAGCGAAGCGCCCCAGAACGCAAGGCAAAGCGGCTGGGACCAAGCCGCAATCCCCGGCTGCATCCAATATTCAGCTTCCAGTTTGAACGGAAGCTCCCTTGAAAATAATCTGAGGACAAGGTGAACGTTCCAGGCAGTCCGCCGATTGGGATATCAGATCGAATTGGCCGGCCCCCCGTTGCGCCGGAACGCGCTGGTGCAGAGTGGCGCGGGGTTCGCTCCCCCTGGATCTGGTGGCACCTGCTCAGCCTGGATGCACCGACCGTGGCCGTGGTCTGGTGCTGGTTCTTTGCCGCGGTTTTCGGCGTGTCACTTCCGTGGGTCGCGCTGCCGACGCTCGCATTGGGAACCTGGTGCGTGTATGTTGCGGACCGTTTGCTGGACGGCTGGCGTTCAGCGGACACGATTGCGTTGCGCGACCGGCACTGGTTCTACCTGCGGCATCGGAAACTGTTTGTCATCGCGTGGACCATTGCCGCCGTTCCGCTCGCGTGGCTGATCTTCTTCCGGGTGTCGCAGGCGATTCGAGTGGACGATGTCGTTCTCTGCCTGATCGGAGTGGCGTATTTTCTGCTGATTCATGGGCAACCTTCGACATCCGGTTGGGTCAGCAGTGTGTCGAAATGGCTGACTAAGGAGCTGGCCGTCGGCTTCCTTTTTCCGATCGCGACGGCGATACCCACCTGGACGCGCCTAACCGCGCGGCACGATTGGCTAGCGGCCGCGGTTGTGACCTTCGGCGCGGTGTGCTGGCTGAACTGCGTCGCGATTCAGACATGGGAAGACGAGGACGCGTCGCAGGAAGTGATCCACACGATTCTTTCCGGCGGCCCGCGTTGTCGGACTGCCCCGGCATTCGGCATGACGGAGTTTCTGGGCCGCCATCTTTCCGCTTTCGCCGCAATCGTCGCCGCGCTCGGTGTGGCGCTCGCCTTTGCCACAGCGCACGATCGGCTGTGGCCGTTGTTTGCATCCGTGGCTCTGAGCGGAGTGCTTTTTCTTCTCCTGATTCGCAATCGCCAGCGCTTCAGCACGCTTGTGATGCGAATCGCCGCCGATGCCGCGCTGCTGACGCCACTTCTATTTTTGTTTGGCGGGAGATAAATGCTGAGCGATCAAGCTACAGGATTTCTCCACCGCAGCGCAAGCAGCACTGTTTCTCAAGACGCGCCGGCGAACTTCGACGCATTGGCCGGTATTTACCGATGGATGGAATATCTCAGCTTCGGCCCGATGCTGGAGCGCTGCCGCTTTTATTTTCTGCCGCGGTGCGTGAACGCGCGCCATGCTTTGATTCTGGGCGATGGCGATGGCCGCTTCACGGCTCGCTTTCTCGCTACGAACCGAACCGCGCAAGCCGATGCCGTCGATGCCAGTGCAGCCATGCTATCTGCGCTTCACTGGCGCGCGCGCGGCGCGGACCCGCAAGCGGAAACGCGGCTGCGAACGGCTCACGCCGACTTGCGCCGCTGGACTCCGAGCGGTGACGATTACGATCTCGTCGTTTCGCATTTCTTTCTGGATTGCCTGACCGAGGATGAGTTGGACGCCTTGATCGCGCGAACGCTTCCGCATCTCACCGACGACGCTACCTGGCTCATCTCAGAATTTGCCGTTCCGGACGGCCGCGTGCGAGGAGCGCTGGCGCGCCTGCTGATTCGATTTCTATATTTCGCTTTTGCCGCGATGACGCGTCTGCGCGTCAGCGAACTTCCCGATTACGCGGCAGCGATGGCGCGCTACGGCTTCTACTGCAAGGAGCGGGTGACCTTTCTCGGTGGACTGCTGATTACAGAAACCTGGAGCAGTCGAAAGCAGTAGCTCATCGACTCCGTGCGACATTCTTGGCCGGCGAACCGATCTGGTCGAAGCGGACATTCAGGATCGGGTAGCGCTGCCAGCCATTGTAGTCGAAGTGCCACCATTCATATTCGTAAACTTTGAAGCCCTGGTCTTCCATAGCGCGGCGCAGCAGATCGCGACGCCAGCGCTGGAGCGAAGTGCCACCGGGATAGTTGGCGTAGGAGCGATCGGACATCTCGTCATAGACGCCGGTCATCTGAACTTCTTTCCCGGTGCGCAGGTTGTACAGCGTGATGTCTACGGCGCATCCGCGGTTATGACGGGAGCCTTCCGCGGGATCGGCCACGAATTTTTTCAGCGGCTCCGGCGTGGCGTCCCAGAAAACTTTGGTGACATACCACGGCCGATAGGCGTCGTGGATGAGCAGACCGTAGCCGAACGGTTTCAAGCTACGATTGGCCCGCACAACCGCCTCTGCCGCAGGCCGCTGGAGAAATGCGCGCGCCTGCGAATAGACGGGAGTGCCGAGGAAGTTATGGGTAGTGGCGTAACGGATATCCAGGTGAATGGAGGGGTCCAGCTTCGCCACTTCGACGAGATCGGAGGGCAGGAAATTGCCGTGCTCGACAGGCGGGTGGTCCTTTAAGGCGAGCGCAGTCAATTCCGCCACGGGCCGCTGCGGATGGATGTGAAAGACCCCGCCCGAAACCTGGCTAAAGGGTAGGCGCGGATAGATGGTGTCGCCAACACGCAGAGAAGTCGCGTTGCCTTTCGCGGCGCGCTGGAAGGTCGCGTCCGCGGAGCCGAGTCGAAATTGACCGCCGCTCTTCGGGACGAAGTGCTCGTCGGCGTCATGCGCGCGAAAGACGAGGCTCCCGCCGCTTTCCAGCACGTACACCTTGTTGTCTGCGGTGCCATATTCGCCGATGAGTCCGAGCCAGCGAGCCGGCGCGGACGCCGGTTTGGGACCGGGCGCAAGCAGCGGCGCGCTGTGTGATGCCGCGGGCTGCGGTTGGGCCATCGCCGGAATTGCGGTGAGCAGCAGTGCGAGAAACAGGTTTCGTAGGCGCATTCCATCTCCATGTGCGAACGGACAATTTGGGCGCGGAACATCGGCCCGCCGCAACCGGCCATTCTATCCCACGCTGACTGGCCGCTCCGACGACCTTTTTCTCTCGCTGCCGACATCAATGCTTGCTACAATTGCGCGCATGTTCCGACTCGGGTTCCGTCAGGCGGTAGTTCTTCCGGGCATCTCTGGTCTGCTTTGTCCGTTGTTCCTTGTCGCAACGATCTGCGTTGGCGCCGCTCCCGCCTCCGGGCAGACTGCGATTGCGACGAATGCTCCGGCGGGGCAGCCGCTCTCCGTGCGGGTGGTGGCTTATACCATCGACGCGAAAATCAACACCGACAAGAAAACCGTCGAGGCGACGGAATCCCTGGACTACAAAAACCTGACCGGTCAGCCGCTCGATACATTTCCCTTTCATCTCTATCTGAATGCCTTCCGTCCGCAGTCGACCTTCGCCTATGAAACGCACCTGGAAGGCGGGATTCGCGGATCGGCGCACGATTATCCAAAGGACGAGATCGGCGGCATTACGATTGAGCAGATTTCGGCCGACGGCTACGGCGACCTGACGCAGCAAATGCAGTTCACCGCGCCGGATGACGGCAACAGGAATGACCACACCGTCATGCAGATTCACCTGGCGAAGCCGCTGGCCCCGGGCGACACGATTCATTTCCACCTGAAATTTCACGACAAGTTTCCGCTGTCGGTGGCGCGCAACGGCTACAAGCGCGACTTTCTGATGGGCGGCCAATGGTTTCCCAAGGTCGGCGTCTTCTGGCATGGGGCATGGAACTGCCACCAGTATCATGCGACGACGGAATTCTTCGCGGACTTCGGCACGTTCGACGTCAAGCTGACGGTGCCGAACCGTTACATCGTGGGCACCAGCGGCGTGCAGATCGGCGAACAGAACAACGGCAACGGCACCAAGACGCTGCACTTCTACGGCGAGGACATTCACGATTTTGCCTGGGCCGCGTCGCCGCATTTTCAGGTCTATAACGTGACGCTGACCAACGCCATGGGAACAGTCCGGCTGCACGGTCTGGTTTTGAAAGAGCATGCGAATCAGGCGCACCGCTACATGTCCGTGCTGAAGCGCACCATGGACTACTTCGACAAATGGTACGGCCCTTATCCATATAAACAAATCACACTGATCGACCCCGAGCCGGGATCGCAAATGTGGGGCATGGAGTATCCGACTCTATTTACGGCGGGCACTTCATGGTGGGAGCCACAATCGGCGCCGATCGGTCTGGAAACTACCACGGAACACGAATACGGCCATCAGTACTGGTATGGCATGGTCGCCACAAATGAATTTGAAGAAGCGTGGCTCGATGAAGGGATCAACTCCTACACAGAGGCGAAGGTGATGGCTGCGCTCTTCGGCAAGAAGACCTCCGCGATCAATCTGCCGTTTGCCGCAATGAGCGATCTGGAAACGCAGCGGCTTGGCTATCTCAGCATGCCGGATTACGACCCCATGACGCGTTGGGCGTGGAAGTTTTATAACGCGCAAAGCTACGGTGCAATCACGTACGGCAAAACGGCCACGGTACTAACGACGCTGGAAGCCATCGTTGGCGAGCCGACGATGCAGAAGGCGCTGCGGGTTTATTTTGATCGCTATAAATTCAAGCATCCAACCGGAACGGATTTCCTGAACACGATTCAGGAAGTCTCCGGGCGAACCGATCTGCAGCCGTATTTCCAGGCAGCGGTTTACGGCACGCAGATACTGGATTACGAAGTCGTCGATGCCGCTTCGGAACCTGCGCAGTGGTGGAAGTCTTCACCGAAACACTACAAGGGTCCATGGCGCACCGTTGTCGCCGTGCATCGCAAAGGAGATTTCGTGTTTCCGGTCACGCTGGAAGTTCGCTTCAGCGATGGCTCGAAAACGCGCGAGCAGTGGGATGGAGTGGACCGCTGGATTCGCTACACCTATATAAAGAATGCGAAGGTCGTCTCGGCGGAGATCGACCCGGACCACCAGATATTGCTGGACAAGAATTTCTTCAATAACAGCTATCGCGTCGCCGGGAACGGCACGGCCAGTTGGAAGCTCACCAATTATTTAATGTTCGTCGAGCAGTGCATGACGCAGCTGGGGTCCTGGTTTGTCTAGCGGTTTGTGTGGTTGGGTCCGAATTGGCGCAGCAGGTCCCTGCACTTCGTCCGCTTCGGCGGACGGAGTTTACCCCGAGCGCAGCCGAAGGGGTTGGGATGACAAGTTTGTGAATTGAGTTTAGCGACTGCGTTGCCACAACAATACCGGCAGGAATAGCGGAGCAAAATGAATCAAATGCTGGAATACCGGAACCATTCGCCTTTTGGCACGGGGCTTCGCCTTCTGCTCGCCAACAAACGCCTGCTGCTTTGGGTGTATCTCACGAATCTGGCCGTGGGCCTGTACGTCGGGCTTCCCTTTCACGCGCGCATCAGCCCCATTCTCGATCACAGCCTGGCGGCGGAAAGGATTGCCGGGCGCTTCGATGTTTCCGCCTTCGGCATGCTGATGATGAACCTGGGCAAGCGTGGAAACAGCCTGCATGTGCAGGCCTTCCACGCGATTCTTGTTTATGGATTGATCGCGAACATTCTGGCTGCGGGAATTTACTACGTCTTCGGCACGGGTGAGCTTTCGCGGCTTTCCATTGTCGTCCGCTCCGGCATCGAGTACTTCTGGCGATTTTTCCGTCTGATGCTGTTTGCCATCGTCATCATCGGTCCAATCATGGCGGCGCTGATAGCGTTGCGCGGCGTGATCCTGACCCACGCCGACAACGTCTATGTCGGACGCTCGTTCTTCTTCATTTCGCTGGTCACCTTGATCATCCTGCTGTTGGTTGGCCTCTTTCTCCGGCTATGGTTCGATATTGCGGAAGCCAGCGTGATTCAACTCGGACAGCAAAGCGGTGTGCGGCACATCCGGCGCACGCTCGGCCCGTCCATGCGGATTCTGTGGCATCGATTTGGCGCCGCATATTTTGGATATCTGCTGATCGCCGTTCTGGGTGCTGTCGGGCTCGCCTTCTTTGTCTGGTTATGGATCGCCGTCCTGCCGCCACGCGCTGTCTTCCTGGCCTGGGTCATCGGCCAGCTTGGAGTGTTGTGCCTTTTGACGGCGCGCATCTGGCAGCGCGGCCTGGCGACTGCTCTTGTTCTCGCAGCAGAACCCGTCATTGCGCCTAGCGAGCCAGTGCGGCCTGTGCCTGCAGCGCCGAGCGCTCCTGTCGAACCCTGGCCTGAATCCCCCGCATCCAATCCATTAGCTGGAGAAACAACTGGGCCAAACGCCGATCCTTTGTCGTCATGAAGACCTGACGCCGGAGGCCAAGTGCCGGCATGGCCAAGCATTCACGGCCAGAAAGACGAACTTAAGGAAAATCGAAGCATGAATCTGTATATTTTGCGCCATGGCAGCGCCGGTCAGCGAAAATCCAGCCCGGTGCTGGATTTCAAGCGGCCGCTCGATAAGGAAGGCAAGCGCCAATGTATTGTGCTTGGCGGCGTGCTGAACACGTTGAATGTGCAATTCGATTTTGTAATTTCCAGTCCTCTCAAACGTGCGCTGCAAACAGCCGCGCTGGTGGGAACGGAAACCGGCTACGAGAAAAAAATTCAACTATCGCAGGCGCTTGCGCCCGACGGCGCATGGAAAGACTTTTTGCGGTTACTTGACGGAGTAGCAATGCATGATGATGTGCTGCTGGTTGGACACAACCCCAACTTGCCGGAGTTTCTCAACCGGCTGCTCTGTCCCAATGCGACGGATTTGACGCTGCGCCTTCGCAAAGGCGCTGTCGCATTGCTGGATTTTCAACGCGGAGAAGCCAAGCTGCAATGGCTGGTCGATCCCCGCGTGTTGCGTGCAGCTCAATCGAGCACAACGAAAAAATCGCGCGCGAAGACCTCGCGAAAATAGCCGGCTTCCTTGCGCAGCGACCACAGTTCCAGATCGGCGCGCCTGCGTCCCGGCATCAGCTCAACGGTTACTCTCTTTCCGGCGACGCGGGTGCGAAAAGCAAGATGCGCGCTCGACTGCTCCTGATGCAGAGCGACAGCCAGCCGAAGAAGAATTGCGGCGCGGCGCACATGCTCGTGCTGCTCCACTGGAATCTGGCGAAAGACACGATCGCCGGGCATGGGTTGCGATTTGCCGAGATAGCGAGCGATGGCGGAAACGATCAGGCGCTGGTCCGGCGTAAACCCGTACAGTTCGGAGTTGGCGATGATGTATTGCGTGTGGCGATGGTGCCCAAGATAGTTCATGAATTTGCCGACGGAGTGCATCATGGCCGCGGCCTCCAGCCACGTCCCGTACTCCGGCGGCAACTGGTGGACAATTTTCAGATCGTTGAAGAACTGTACCGCATGCTGCACAACCGGCTGTTGCCGCTTGGGGTCGACACCGTAATGGCGGCACAATTCCAGCACGCTGGCCCAGCGTTCCTGCTCAAAGTGCTGGTGCGCAGAGGTGTGGGTGTCGCCTTCCGCCAGCATGCGCGCCAGAATGCCATCGCGCAGCCCCATCGGCGAATAGCGGAATCCGGGCAGGTGGAAGCGTTCGAGCAAGGCTGCATACACCTGCGCGCCGGCAACGATGATCTCCGAACGTTTTGGCCCGATGCCGGGAACAGTGTTCCGCTGCGCCAAAGACATTCGCTTGAGTTTCTCGGCGAGCTTGGCAATATCGGCAGTCGATGACCGCTCCCACGCTCGCACACCGGCCGGCGGAGCAACCCTGGAGGCAATTTTGGCTACGGCCTTTTTCACCCCGGACTTGGCGCTGATCTTGATGCCGGCAAACGTTGCCGATGCCAGGGCAGCGGCAGTTCCGGAGGTGGCGAACACGGTGGAGACTCGCTCGCCGCCGATCTTTTCTTCCGCGCGATGCAGTTCGCGGCGAATCCAGTCCTGCATGCGCGTCACTTCCTCCGGCTTTGCCGGATCGTGCCGCAAAAAGTCTCTGGTCAAACGAACCGCGCCCAGCGGGAGACTGACCATCTCGCGGATAGCGGAATGTTCCGACAGAATGATTTCGCAACTGCCGCCGCCGAGATCGATCAGCAGGCAGCGCCCGCGCGCCGCCGGCTCGTTCGAGACAACTCCGAGATGAATGAGCCGGCCTTCCTCCAGCCCGGAAATAATTTCCACCTTCCATCCCGTGGCGGAATGCACCCATGCCAGGAATGCCTGCTGATTGCGCGCATCGCGCAGCGCGCTGGTGGCGACCACGCGCAGGCGATCCACCGCGTGCGACTGCACTGCGCGATGAAAACGGCGCAGTGCACGAATCGTGCTGGCCATCGATTCCGGTGAAACCAATCCGCTTTCGAAGACGCTTTCGCCCAGCCGGGTGACTTCGCGATCTTCGTGCAATGTCCTTAGGCGATGATTGCGCGCCGCGGCAATCTTCAGGCGCACGGAATTCGACCCGATATCGACTGCCGCGTATGTCGTCTTCTCTGGAACTCGAATTGTGCCCACGAATGCCGATTATAAATTGCGAAATTGGCGGCGGTCGGCGACAGTGGATGCGAAGAACGGGCTGTTATTCTGATTTGGATCGCCATTTTCCGCATGGGCCCTGTGAAATCACCCAAACGCGCCGCACCCATCCGCATCGATCGCTCACGCTCCACGCCGCAGCCAAGCAATGGCTTCCCGCTCTCTCGCCGGGCAGAGTGGGTGCTGATCCTGACTATTTTTTTCGCCGTATACTTTGCCGCGCTGTTTACTCCGCCGCTGATTGACGACGCGGACGCAACCCACGCACAGGCGGCGCAGCACATGGCGCTGACCGGTCATGTCGTGACGCTGATGGTGGATGGCATCCGGTATCTCGAAAAACCGCCGCTGCCGTACTGGCTGGTCGCTATCGATTACCGACTATTCGGTTTCAATGCTTTTGCAACGCATCTGCCGGAGGCGCTCGCCGTTCTGGGATGCGCGATCCTGGGGCTGCTTTGGGGTCGGCGCGCGCGCGACGAGCGAACCGGCTTCTACGCGGCGCTTGCGTTTCTCACTTCCATCGGCGTCTTTCTGTTCACGCGCATCTTTATTCCAGAAGTCATCCTCACGTTATTCATCGCGCTGGCGCTGTATCTCTTTCTTACTGGTCTGGAAGATCGCGAACCCGCGCGCTTCTATGGCACCTACGCCCTGCTGGCGCTGGCGCTGCTGGCCAAGGGATTGATTGCACCGGTATTTTTTGTCGGCGCCGTTATTCCCTATCTGCTGATCACCGGCGAGTGGCGGCGATGGCGGGAGTTTCGTCTGTTCACCGGCATTCTGCTCTTCCTGGCGATCGGCGCGCCTTGGCACATTCTCGCCGGGTTGCATAATCCGGACCAGGGTCATCCCGTCGGCACCATTCCCTCTCCGGGAAATGTCCACGGATTTTTTTACTTCTACTTTGTCAACGAGCACATTCTGCGCTTCCTGGGCAAGCGTTATCCGCACGATTACAACAAGCTGCCGTGGTACCTGTTCTGGAGCCTGCATCTGGTCTGGCTCTTTCCGTGGAGCATGTACTGGCCGGCCACTCTCTATGCCGCGTGGCGCAAGCGGCAATCCGGTGCTGCGCGGTTGGCGTGGGCAGCTCGCAAGCAACTGGATTTCACCGGCAAGACTACGTTGCTGGTGGCACTGTATGCAGGGCTGATTCTGGTGTTCTTTTCCATCTCCACGAATCAGGAGTACTACACATACCCTGCGTACTTTCCGCTGCTGTTTCTCACGGCGATGGGACTGGCTAAGATTGAGACGGACGTCGTCCACGAGTCCGCCGGAGAACAGCGCGTCGACATGCGCTGGCTGGAGATCGCCCAAGCATTATTCGCGCTGGTTGGTCTGGCCGCTGCCGCTGCGCTGGCATACGGATTGTGGAGTTCGCGGCATCTGCCGTATGTCGCCGACATTGGTGCGCTGATGGCGCGGCGCGACGTGGGCGGCTATTCGCTTTCCATGTCGCATTTTTTCGACCTGACCGGGGCAGCGTTCGCGGCATTGCGTTTGCCCGCCGCGCTGGCCACGATTACGTTTCTCGTCGGGCCGAGCGTGGCCTGGCGGATGCGCGTTCGCAAGCAACATCTGAGCGCCACATTTACCACCGCGATGACGGCGGCGATGTTTTTAGTCGCGGCGCACATCGCCTACGCACGATTCGCGCCGATGATGTCTTCTCATGCGATCGCCGAGACAATCAATCGAATGGCCGCGCCGGACGATGTGCTGGTTCTCTACGGCGATCAATCTTACGGGTCGTCGATTATTTTTTATACACAGCGTCGTGGCTATCTGGTGAATGGTTGCGGAACTTCCCTGCTTTGGGGATCCGACTATCCCGATGCGCCGCACGTTTGTCTGGATGATGCGCAGTTGCTGGCGATGTGGGGGAAGGGTCCGCGCAAATTTCTTTTTGTTCCAAGGCCATTTCGTCCGCAAGTGCAGGCATTGCTCGGCAACCGCGCCTATCTGGTGGAGGAGCTGTCGGACAAGGAATTGCTGACCGACCGGCCGCTTGCGCCGGGAGCTTGAGGATGCCACGCGTCCTACAATAAGAATGTTAGAGTGATGCGATGAATCCCACAGCGCTGGCGCCAGACGTCCTACCTTTGAATGCGGGCGAGCGGAATGCGCCTGCTTCGCCCGCGCTGCGGCGTTTTGCCTGGTTTGTGCTCGGCTACAACGTGCTGGTGGTGTTGTGGGGTGCGGTGGTGCGCGCCACGGGCTCGGGCGGCGGCTGCGGCGACCACTGGCCGCTATGCAATGGCATGGTACTGCCGCAACTCGCGCGCTTCCATACTCTGGTCGAATTTACGCATCGCGTGATGAGCGGCGCATCGCTGGCGCTGATCGCTGTGCTGTTGGTCTGGACCTGGCGAACGATGCGCCGCGGACAGTTGGCGCGCTGGGCGACCGGTGCGGCCATGATTCTCGTGTTGAACGAAGCGGTGCTTGGAGCGTTGCTGGTTCTGCTGCAACTGGTCGCACACAATGCCTCTGCCGCGCGCGGCGTTTATCTTTCCTTTCATTTCGCGAACACGCTGCTCTTGCTGGCAGCACTGGCGCTTTCGGCGGAGTTTTTGTCGCGTCCTCGTACTCGTGCCGACACGCGACTGCGCCACGGCAAGCTGTTCTTCCCGGCGCTGGGAATTCTGGCGACGCTGATCGTCGGCGTGTCCGGCTCGCTGGCCGCGCTGGGAGACACGCTGTTTCCGTCGACAACTTTGGCCGGAGCGTTTCAGCAGGATTTTTCCGGGAAGGCTTCCCTGCTGTTGCGGCTGCGCTGGATTCATCCGCTCAGCGCGCTGATTGCGGGTGCGTTGATCGCGTGGCTGCTGGTGCAGGCCTTCCGTCGGACGGCATCTTCGCGTACCCGCGCGCTCGGCGTTGCCGTTCTATGCACGCTGTTTGCGCAATACCTGCTGGGCGTTTCCGATGTGCTGCTGCTTGCGCCGACGTGGCTGCAGGTGCTGCATCTGCTGGGCGCGGATGTGTTCTGGATTTGCCTGGTGCTGCTGACAGCGGATTACTGCCTCCTTTGGAAAAGCAAGCAATCTTTGGGATAATCCCCAAATTCGGCTACCGCGGAGTGAATGCTCCCACGAGCGCGTAAATTGTGGACGCGAGGCCGAGAAGCACGCTGGCGAGCATAAAACCCGGCATCTCGACGACGACGGAGATCGAAGCCAGCACAATTGCGATTTGCAAGCCGCCGCTCGCCGTCTCGAGAACAGTTTTGCGGCGCTCCTCATGGTCGCGTAGATGCTCCTGCGCTCGCGCTCGCGCCATCAGTTGCTCCATGCCATCAGCTCCCGGCTCGGAGCGCATGCGGGCCGCGTTCGCGCGCGCCGCGGCAATCTTCTTTTGCGCCGCCGGCGAGGAGCCACCGGGCAGCTCCTCCAGCAAATCTGCTTCCGCGGACAGAACCACGCGGCGGACGGACTTCGCCTGGTACTGTGCCCAGATGTTGCTCACTGTGATTTGGCCGGAAAGAAAATTTGCCTGCGCATCTTTCTCTGCAAACTCCGTTAGCGCGAGGACCGCTGCCATCACCGCAATGATGACGGCAGTGCGCCTGGTACTTTTTCTCGTCTTTCTGCCCTCTGCCACGTGTTCCAGACGCTCTTTCGCCTGATCGAAATCCTCGCTCATCGCGGTGCCCTTTCCCGGTAGCGATTTAGTTTACTTCGACATAGTGGTATTTTGAAAACGATGAAACTTTCCGCAATGGAGCCTCCCTTGAATCGACTTACCCTCCGCACCAGTCTTCCATCTCTCTTTCTGGGCGCCGCTCTTACCGGCGCTTGTGTTTCGGCGATCGCGCAGGTCGGTTCTCCTAAGCCATATGAGTTTTCGCCACAGGCACAGGTCGCCGTTCAGCGGCTGGGCACGTTCGACAGCATTCCCGCCAACACCTGGCAATATCATCTGGGTGATGTGGCGCATGGCGAGCGGCCCGATCTGGACACCAGCGGCTGGCAGACAGTCAAGCTTCCCTTCAGCGCACCGCATCAGGCGGTCTGGTTCCGACGCCTGGTCACCGTGCCAAAGACGCTGCATGGCTATGACCTGAGCGGATCGCAGATATGGTTCAAACTGCAGGTCGATGCCAATGGCCCGGTGCCGACGATTCTCTACTACAACGGTAGCCGCATCGCGCTCGGAGACGATCTCGAAAAGCAACTGCTCTTCAGCGATACGAAGCCGGGAGAGAAGATACTGGTCGCCGTCAAGATGATGGTGACCGAGGACGACAAGACCGTTCGCGCCGCGAACCTGAGTGTCGTCTTTCCAAGCGACCGCCCCAATCCCGACGATTTGCGCAAGGAGTTAATTTCTGCTGCGGATTTGCTGCCGGCCATCACGCCAGACGCGGCGACTCTGGCCGCGCGGGAAAAAACACTGGATAGTGCAGCGACCACGGTTGATCTCGCGGCGCTCGACAACGGCAATCAGTCTGCCTTCGACGCGTCGCTGCAAAAGGCGCAGTCGGAACTCGATCCACTGCGCCCGGCGCTGCAGCAATACAACATCCACATGACCGGCAATGCCCACATCGACGCGGCGTGGCTGTGGCCGTGGACGGAAACGGTGGATGTGGTGCGGCGCACATTTTCCACCGCGCTGCAATTGATGAACGAATATCCCGACTACACCTACTCGCAGTCCGCGGCGCAGTATTACAACTGGATGCAGCAGAAATATCCCAGCATCTTTCAGCAGATTCAGCAGCGCGTGAAGGAGGGCCGCTGGGAAATCGTCGGCGGCATGTGGGCCGAGCCGGACTTCAATCTGCCGGACGGCGAGTCCAATGTCCGCGAACTTTTATACGGCAAGCGCTACTTCGAGAAGAATTTCGGAGTGAATGTTCGCGTGGGCTGGAACCCGGATTCCTTCGGATATAACTGGCAATTGCCGCAAATCTATAAAAAGGCCGGCGTGGATTATTTCGTGACGCAGAAGATGGCGTGGAACGATACGAACAAGCTGCCGCTGAAACTGTTCTGGTGGCAGTCGCCGGACGGCAGCCGCGTGCTAACGTATTTTCCGCATGATTACGTCAACCAGATTCAGCCGGTAAAGATGGCCAGCGATTTGGCGACGGCTGTCGATCTGAATCCCGGTCAGCACGCAATGATGCATCTCTATGGCATCGGCGATCATGGCGGGGGCCCCACGCGCGACATGCTGGACAGTGGAATGCGCTGGATGGAGCCGAACAAAGTTTTCCCACACCTGGAATTTGGCGTAGCGACAACCTTCCTCGACAGCCAGAAGAAGCTCGTGGATACAGCCGACGCTCCGGTGTGGAATTATGAAACGCTGGCCGCGCACGACACGCAGTTGAAACCCGCGCCGGCAGGCGAGATCAGCCTGCCGGTTTGGAACGACGAACTATATCTGGAATACCACCGCGGCACCTACACAACCCAAGCCAGGCAGAAGTGGTACATCCGGCATAGCTCAGAATGGCTGATGAACGCAGAAAAATATTCATCGCTGGCATGGCTGGGCGGGTTGAACTATCCTGACGCCAATCTGACCAGCGCGTGGCATCTGGTTCTATTCAACGAGAACCACGACCTCGCCGCCGGTTCGGGCATCGGCATAATTTACAAAGATGCGGCCAAACAATTCAAGGTGGTGCATTGGACCGCCAAGGACGCAACGCACAAAGCGCTTGCGGACGTCGACAGCCACATCAATACCAGTGCGCGTGCGGGCGTTCCCATCCTGGTCTGGAATTCTCTCAGTTGGAATCGCACCGATATCGCGAAGGTGAAAGTGCAGATGCCGCACGCCGAGCCGAATGGAATTTCCGTGGTCGATGCGGACGGCAGGCCCGTGCTGATGCAGGTGGTTTCGCAGGATTCGGCCACGCACAGTTACGATTTGCTGCTGGAGCTGAAGGGCGTTCCATCCGTTGGCTATACCGTGTTGCACGCGGTGCCGGGTCCTGGTAAGGCAGCGAGCGATTTGAAAACGGACGGCACCACAATGGAAAATTCGCTGCTGCGCGTCGCCGTCGATCCCAAGAACGGCTGCATCACCAGCCTGTACGACAAGCGATCGCAATTCGAGAGCCTGGCCGGCGGAAGCTGCGGCAACCTCTTGCAGGGCTTTGTCGATACGCCGAAGAATTACGATGCCTGGAACATCAATCCGAACTTCGCCCAGCATGGCACGAATCTGACCATGGCGGACAGCGTGCAGCTTGTCGAACATGGGCCGGTGCGCAGCGTGGTCCGTATCACCCGGCACTGGGACAAATCGACTTTCGTGCAGAACGTGATTCTCTATGCCGGAATGGACCGCGTCGATCTGGTCAACGATGTGGACTGGCACGAGACGCACATCCTGCTAAAAGCCGGCTTCACGCTGGCTGCAAGCGGACCGAAGGCCACGTTTGAAATTCCCTATGGGACGGTCGAGCGGCCGACGACGCGCAACAACTCCGTCGAAGACGCGAAGTTTGAAGTTCCCGCGCAACGCTGGGCCGATCTGGGCGATGGTCAGCATGGCTTCAGCCTGATTAACGATTCCAAATACGGCTATGACGTAAAGGGCAACGTGCTGCGGCTCTCGCTGCTGCGTTCTCCGGTATGGCCGGACCCGGATGCGGACCGCGGCAGGCAGCATTTTCGTTATTCGCTGTACCCGCATTCCGGCACATGGCGGCAGGCCGACACGGTGCTGCGTGGCTTTGCGTTTAACTATCAGCTTCGCGCGATGCAGGTGGACGCGCACACCGGCGAGCTGCCGCCAACCCATTCCTTCGTAACCGTCACACCGCACAATCTGGTGTTGACGGCGATGAAGAAGAGCGAAGATGGCAACGCTTTGATCTTCCGCTTTTACGAGTGGGCGGGAAAGAAAACCACGGCGGAGCTGACCATGCCGCCGGGCGGGTCGGCAGCGACGGCAGCGAGCTTGATGGAAAATGCGGAGGGCTCGCCGCTAACCGTTTCCGGAGATCAGGTTACAGTTCCCGTCGGACCGTATTCGATCAATACCGTTCGCGTGGACTATGCAAATCGCGGCGCGAGTTTCTGGCAGGCGGAAAAATAGAACGCTGCTCGGAGAACTGTGCATTTTGGCCTGTGTAATATTCATCTGGCAAGGCGTGAGAAAGTCAAGAACAGAAAATACGAGAACCGGTAAATGGTAATTGAGCGTATGGGAAGCGCCGCAATCCCGGACATGCAGCCGCCGCCCGGCTACTCGGAGCTTTACGCACGCTCAACGAGGAATGGCTCGTAGTCTTCTTCTGGATGACGCGGCTCAAGGCGCCCGCCGATGTGCTGAGCGAGAAAAGCCTCGGCAAGCGCCGTGAAGCGTTTCGAGTTCTGCGGATTGGCGAAGCCATGGCCTTCGTCCGGGAAGACGATATATGTCACCGGAACGCCGTTCGTCCGCAGTGCGTTGACGATCTGATCGCTTTCCTGCTGTTTGACGCGAGGATCGTTCGCGCCCTGCGCCACGAGCAGTGGAACGCGAATCCGGTCGGCTTTGAAAAGCGGCGACTGCGACGCGAGAAATTCCGGATCTTCGCCCATGCGATCATGGAAAATCTTCACAAGCGGTTTCCAGTACGGCGGGATCGATGAGAGCAAGGTATTGAGGTTCGAGGGTCCAACAATGTCCACACCGCATGTAAACGCATCCGGCGTGAATGTAAGGGCCGTCAGCACGGCATACCCCCCGTAACTTCCGCCGAAGATCGCAAAGCGCGAGGGGTCGGCGATTCCCTGCGCGATCGCCCAATCGCGCGCGTCCAAGAGATCGGTGCGCATCGCGCCGGCGAACTGGCGATTCCCGGCGTTCAGAAACGCCTTGCCGTAGCCGGTTGAGCCGCGGAAATTCACTTGCAGCACGGCATAGCCGCGATTCGCCAGCCACTGCACCATATCATCGTAACCCCAGCGGTCGCGATGCCAGGGACCACCATGCACGAAGAGCACCGTCGGTAATCGTTTCGGCTCGACGGCGACCGGGAGTGTGAGATAGCCATGAATCGTCAGGCCGTCGTGCGCTTGAAACTGAATCGGGGTCATCGGCGCAAGCGCGTACTCGAGTAGCGCTGGGCGATCGGCGAAGAGTAACGCGGCCTCTCCCGTCCGCCGGTCGAAGACATAGTAACGGTTTGGTCCGGCATCGGATGTAACGCGTACGACCAGCACGTTTCCGTCGGCTGACGCGCTCGGGATCGCAATATCACCGTCCATGATCGCGCGGAGTCGTGAGAAAGTGGCCTCAAAGCGATCGTCGAGCGCCTTCCATTCGAGGCGTTCGCGCAGGATGCTCGCGGCGACAAGTTCGTTCGTCGCACGATCGATGTATGCGCCGCTCACGTCATAGTGCGTGCCATCGAGCACGACATCGTACCCGATGGATGCAAGATCGTAGTAAACCAGTCGCGCAGCGTTGCCGTCTTTCGCCGTGATCGCATAGAGTGCACGATTGTTCGGCGAAAACGAGACAAGGGACGGAACACCATCCTGCGCTGGGATGCGGTCGAGCTCTCTCCACGGCGAAGTCGCATCGTCGCGTACGCGAATGATCGCCGCGCCATCCTCGCTCTGCGCGAGCGCCGCCCGAACGACATGATTGTTGTCAGCGAGCCAGTCGCTGACGTCGCCGGGATTCTCCGTGTCGAGCGTCGCGACGCCGCTACGCAGGTCGATGCGTATTACGTCGAAGAGCGCAGGATTGCGCTCATTGAGCGTAACCAGGGCCTCGTCGGGATACCAATGATCGGCAGCGAGCGGCATGCATCTGACATGTTCTCCCGGCGTCAGTTCACGCACAGGCGAACCATCCAGGCCCGCTTGAAACAGGTGGTAATTTTCGTTGCCCGCACGATCTTGCAGGTAGAGCACATGACGGCTGTCTCCTTGCCATGCGAGCCACGGTATCGGGCGGGCGGGGTCGTGCGCGATGATGCGAGCGTCGTCTTTGCCCAGGGTGCAAACCCACACGCTCATTTTCTCTTCGTACGGGGCAAGATATGCAAGAAGCTGCCCATCCGGCGAGACGACGGCGTTGCTTCTCTCAGCGCTCCCGAAGAGCGCTTCGCGTGGAATGAGAGGCGTACTCGTGGCGGTCATTTGGGCTCCGGAATCGCGGCGAAGAAAAAAGATGTGGCGGAGACGTCTCTTCGAAGGCGACGCGCCGTTGCTTAAACAGCCAGTAACCGTCGGACTGTAAGCGAAATACCCCGCATCGCTTTCTTCATCATCGCACGCCGGCGAGTTGCCCCGAAACCGAGCGCGCCGACCACCAATTCGGCTCGAATTGAGTCCCACCGCTGAACTCATCAGCGCCAACGCCGCGAAGAAAATCAGGTAAAAGCTGATCGATTTAATCTATTCACTCACCAACATCGGGCCGGCGCCGTTGGAGGCGCGGCTAAGATAAATCTCCGCGCGGATGCCAGTGGCTTTTTCATATCCCGCGCGGACATTTTCCACGAATTTTTTGGCATGATCCGCGGCAACGAGGTTGACTGTGCAGCCACCGAAGCCGCCGCCGGTAATGCGCGCGCCGTAGCAGCCGTGCTCCTTTGCGGCCAGTTCGACCATTGTGTCCGCCTCGGCGCAACTGGCGGCGTAGTTGTCGCGCATGCTGACGTGGGCCTCGTGCATCAACACGCCGAAACGAGCAAAATCCTGCCGGCGCAAGGCTTCCGCGGCCTCGATCACGCGGGCATCTTCCGTGACGACATGTAAGCAGCGCAGAAAGATATGCCGCGGCATCTCCGATTCGCATGCGCGCAGTTCTTCCTCGGTGACATCGCGCAGGGTGCGGATTTCCGGGCGATGCGACTGCAAAATGCGCACGCCCTCCTGCACCTCCGCGCGACGCCGGTTGTAGTCGCCGCCGTCGGAGAGCGCATGTTTCACCATGGTGTTGCAGATGATCAGCATCACATCCGGCGACAGCGGCAAGGGTTCGTATCGGAGCGAGCGGCAGTCGAGCAGGAGCGCGTGGCCTTCCACGCCGCAAATCGAGGCGAGCGGGTCCATGATGCCGCTCTGCGCGCCGATGAAGTTGTTTTCCGTGGACTGGCAGAGCTTTGCGATTTCGGTCTTCGGCATTGCGACTCCCGCGTGGGCAAGGACGGCGATAGCGACCGCAACTTCGACCGATGCAGAGGAGCTGAGGCCAGCGCCGAGCGGCACGTTGCCGCTGAGGGTCATATCAAAGCCGTTGAAGTTCATGCCGCGCTGCTCGAGTGCGCAAAGGACGCCGCCGGGATAGTCGCTCCAGTGCTTTCTGGGCGCGGCTGGAAGCCGGCGCAGATCAAAGCAGACCTGTTCGTCAAAATTGGCGGAGTAGATGTTGGCGATCGTGTCGCTCCGCGGACTAATCGTGGAGACGGTGCGCAGGTCGAGCGCGGCGGGCATGACGAAGCCTTCGCTGGTATCGGTGTGCTCGCCGATCAGGTTGACCCGGCCCGGCGCTTGAAAAGCCGCGCCATCCGGGCCGTAACGTTGTCGATGGAGTTGTGCGGGAGCGGAAGACATGGGCGAGAGGCTAGATCGATTTTAGCAATCTCCGAGCCGATATTCGGTCGCCTCGACGAGCGGAGCGAATTCATCCATCCCACTCAAGCCAAACCACCCCAGCAAACAGAAGTCGTTCGCCGGGAACCCCGGTCCAGGCTTAAATTGGGCACTCATCAGTAGGCGAGTGCGAAATCAACCAAAGCGGCCGGTGATGTAATCCTGGGTCGCCTGTTTTTCCGGGTTCTGGAAAATCTGTTTGGCGCGGTTCAACTCGATCAGCTCGCCGTTGAGGAAGAAGCCGACGTAATCGGCCACACGGGCGGCCTGGAGCATATTGTGGGTCACGATGACGATGGTGCAGGAGTTCTTAATCTCAAACAGCAGGTCCTCAATCTTGGCAGTGGAGATGGGATCGAGGGCCGAGCAAGGCTCATCGAGCAGAAGAACTTCGGGATCGACAGCGAGGGCGCGGGCGATGCAGAGGCGCTGCTGCTGGCCGCCGGAGAGGCCGTTGGCGGACTGATGCAGCTTGTCTTTCACCTCGTCCCAAAGCGCGGTGCGGCGCAGGCTCTGCTCCACCTTGTCCGCGATTTGACGGCGCTTCAGCCTGCCTTCCAGGCGCAAGCCGTACGCGACATTGTCGAAAATAGACTTGGGAAATGGCGCCGGCTTTTGGAAGACCATGCCGACCATGCGGCGCAGCGTGGTTGCGGGAATGCTGAAGAGGTCCTTCTTGTCCAGGCGAATGCTTCCCTCCACGCGGGTTCCGGGGATGGTCTCATTCATGCGATTGAGCGTGCGCAGAAGCGTCGTTTTGCCGCAGCCGGAAGGGCCGATAAATGCAGTGACGCGTTTGTTGGGAACGATGAGATTGATATCTTTGAGCGCCCGATGCGCGCCGTAGAAGAAATTCATATTGGAGACGGTGAACTGCGGCCAGGGCAACTGTTCCTCCACCCCTTCCTCGCCTCCAAACCGCGCCTCATGGGCCTGGGACAACTGACCGAAATTGAATGGCTGCATTAAAGTCTTCATCGCTGACATGCTTGATCACCCATGGGACAGCCCTTTACCGTGCGCCAAAATCAGGCGAATTGTAACGTCGATCACCCATAATTCTGAGAGTAGCACGAAGCCAGTCGTCCATGCTTGCGAGCGCCCGACCTGATGCGCGAGCATGGCCGCCTTCGGTGGAATTTCGTGTTTGAGCGTCACAGCCGTGGCCGACATCAAGCCCCCAGGCGTCTCTGCAGCACCATGCGCGAGACGACGCTTATGATCAGCACGAACAATGTGACCAGCAATGCGGCCGCATAAGCGAGAGCGTGGGCGCTGGCAAATGGCTCGGTGATAAAGGCCCAAATCGCGTAGGTAAGATAACCGATCGGAGCCTGGGTGAAATGACCGTTCCACATATAGCTGGACCAGCCGGCGGTATAGAGCAGCGGCGCCGTCTCACCCATGGAGATGGCAAACGCGAGCAAAATGCCGGTGAGAATTCCGGGCATGGCCATCGGCACGGTGATGCTCATGATCACCCTGCCCTCCGTGACGCCCAGGGCAAGACCAGCCTCACGCAACGTACGCGGCACCTGGCGAAGAGCCATCTCGGTCGTGCGCGTGATATAGGGAAGCGAAATGATGGCGAGCGCAATGGCGCCGGCCGCGACGGAAAATCCCCATCCCAGCCACGTAACCATGGTGACATAGCCGAAGTAGCCGATCACAATCGAAGGCACTCCGACCAGGACATCGGAAAAGAAGCGGATGATGGGGACCATGAACCCGTCATCGAACTCGGAGAGATAGATGCCAGCCGCCATTCCCGGTGGAATCGCCAACAGGATGCCGCCGAAAGCAAGCACCGCAGTGCCCTCGATGGCGTTGAGCAGGCCGCCCCCGGTTCCCTCGGTCACATGGGTCAAGACCGTAAGATTGAGCGCGCCAATGCCGCGTTGAAAGACGATCACCAGGATCCAGACCATTCCGCTGCCCAGCAGGAGAAAGGCAAGCGTGCACAGACCCCAGCCAATAAAATCGATGATGTGGCGCCGGATCATACCGCCGCGTACCGGCGGAACGATCAACGGGCGGGACTCACTGGCCGTGGCAGCCATTAGATGAACACCATTCTTTTGCGGTCTTGATAGAAGATCAGGACGCTGGCTAAACTGTTCACAATCACGGAAATCACGCAGAGCACGAGGGCTACCTCGGCAAGCGAGCGCACCGCCATCCCGGTCGGGTCCTGCATCGCACTGTCGAGCTGGGAAACGATGAAAGAAGCCATGGTGGAGATCGGCGTATAGACGTTGCCAGGGAGATAATTCAGGGCATTGCCGCTGACCATGAGAACGGCCATGGTTTCGCCGAGCGCGCGACCAGTGGCGAGAATGCTGGAACCAATCACCACGCGGCGAACGTTCGGCAGCAATACTCCCCAGAGCGCCTCAAAACGGGTCGCGCCCAGCGCCAGCGCGCCCTCGCGAAACCCTCTCGGCTGGGTGACGAGCGCATCGCGCACCGTCGATGTGATTAACGGCACAATCATCAGCGTGAGCACCAAGCTGGCGGTAAGGAGCCCGTAGCCACTACCCGTCGGACCTCCGAAAAAGGGGATGAATCCGAGGTGCTGGGCCATGAACGGAAAGAGATGGCGGCCCAGGAACGGGATCACCACCACGTAGCCCCAGAGGCCGAAGACAACGCTTGGAATCGCCGCCAGCAGCTCGACGAAAAACGATATCCAGGGCCGCGCGATCGGCGAGACCGCCTCTGCCAGAAATATCGCCGCGCCTACTCCGAGCGGCACGGCGATCAACAGCGCAATGGCGGTGCTGAGCAGGGTGCCGACGATCAGGAACAGGATGCCGTATTGTGCTCCCGGCAGAATCGACTGGCCGTGGACCATGATCGGTTCGCCGTATTGGCTGCCGAGGTTCCAGGTGTTGTGGATGAGAAAACCGAAGCCGTTCAAGCGCACGGCCGGCCACGCATACAGCACGAGAAACGCGACGATGGCGAAGAGACTTAACGGCACCAGGCTGCCGAGCAGAACGGTGAACGTGCGGAGGCTCAGTACGGCGGATTTCACGATGTCTGTCCCAATTTGATCAAGTTGGAAACCCACGCAAGCCAACCCGTTCGACTCGCTTTGGTTCGCTCAGGGCGGCTTGGATGGGGTTTCCAACACGCATGTGTTGCACTGTACGACAGGTTGGCGTTACTGTATCTGCGCGATTTGAGCTGCGCTGAGCTTGACCACTTCCCCTGGAAGCGCCACGAAGTGAACTGCCTGCATGAAATGGGGCGCGCTGCCACCGTTCCTGCTGATCGCCCAGGTGAAAGAACTTGCGCAATGTCGACGCAACGTCCGCATTGGGCTGTTTCCGGTTCACGATCGCATACTCGTAATTGATGATGGGATAGGACTGTGCTCCCGGCGCGAAGATCAGGCTGATGCGCTCGTTCGCGGGAGTCTTCGGCACCATCACCGCCGCCGCCGCCTTCGCCGTTTCCTCGGTCGGTAGAACGAAGTTGCCGTCGTGGTTTTTCAGCCTGGCAATGCCCAGTCCGTTCTGCTGGATCGCGTCCTGATAGCTGGTGCCAATGTAAGCGATGGAATAGGGGTTGCCCTTGATCGCGGTCAGCATTCCCGGATTTCCCACGGCTCCCAGTCCTCCCGACACGGCCGGCCAGCTCACCGTGGTCCCGTAGCTGAGGCTGTTCTTCCATTCGGGACTGCTGAATGACAGGTATTGGGTGAAGATGAAGGTATCGCCGCTGCCGTCGCTACGATGCACTGGAATAATGGCGTGGTCGGGCAGCTTGACGCCGGGATTCATCGCGGCGATCTGACGGTCGTTCCATTTCTGAATCTTGCCCTGATAGATTCCGGCCAGCACTGGGCCGCTCAGCTTCAGGTGCTGACTGTTCAGTCCGGGCAGGTTGTAGTTCACCATCTGCATCGAGATAGCGAGCGGAATGTTCAACATGCCCGCGTGCATGTTTCTGCAGCGCATCGCTCAGGTACGCGTCGGATGCTCCGATCTGCGCGAGGCCCTCCACCGACTGCGAAATACCCGTGCCGCTACCGGTCGACTGGGTTGTGAGCCTGACGTTCGGATCGAGCTTTGTGAAGGCTGGAACCCACAGGTTGAAGAGCGGATAGAGAAGGCTTGAGCCGGTTTCGAGAATATTGACGCTTGCAGCGGCCAGGACAGTGCAGAATGTTGCGCCAACGATGAGTGACAACGCCAGAAGGCGACGAATCATGGAGAATCCCTCTTCATATCGAGATTTGAACGAAAGAAGCGCGGAGCAGAGTGCGCCGCCTCCTCGCGCCCGTGGGGCACGTCTACTTTTGTAAGGGATGCGCGTGAAAATACGATGAATAATGGGTCGGCACGGGGGAGAAACGCGAGGAAATCTCTGCACTTACGGGCGGCACGTGCGCTGCCGTCAATCTGCTCTGCCGGAGGCGGCAGAGCTTGGCCTGGACGACACGAACACGATAGACTGCCTAGCAATGCCGACGACATCACGTTCCCCATTCCGTGGAAGCTGCCAGGTTGGGCCTGAGCGAACTTTCCGCCGATATCACGCAGTCGGAGATTCGCGCCATGTCGGTCGAGTGCGACCGGGTGCGTGGCATCAACCTGGCACAGGGCGTGTGCGATACGGAACTGCCGCCGCCGGTTGCCGAAGCCGCAATCACGGCCATTCGCGACGGAAACAACATCTATACCCGGCTGGATGGGATCGCCCCGCTGCGCGCGGCGATTGCGCGAAAGCTGGCGCACTATAACGGGCTGGCGTGCGATCCGGATGCCGGCATACTGGTCACTTCGGGAGCCACCGGGGCTTTCCATGCGGCTTGCATGGCGCTGCTGAATCCGGGAGATGAGGTGCTGCTGTTTGAGCCGTTCTACGGCTATCACCGCAACACTTTGCTGTCGATGCGGGCGAAGGCGGTGACGGTGCTGCTGGATGCGCCGCGCTGGGAACTCGACGTGGAGCGATTGAAGAAGGCGATTACGCCGCGGACGCGCGCGATTGTCATCAACACGCCGTGCAATCCTTCCGGCAAGGTTTTTACGCGCGCGGAATTGGAAGCGATTGCTGCGCTGGCTGAGCAGCACGATCTGTTCGTCATCACCGACGAAATTTACGAATATTTTCTCTGCGGGAACGCGAAACACGTCAGCTTCGCCTCTCTGCCAGGTATGGCGGAGCGGACGATTACCATGTCCGGATTCTCCAAGACCTTCAGCGTGACGGGTTGGCGGCTCGGCTATCTGGCGGCCGATCCGAAGTGGATTCCTTCCATCGGTTATTTCCACGATCTTGACGTATGTGTGCGCGCCGTCGCCTTTGCAGCATGGGGCGGCGGCGGGGCTGCTGGAGCTGCGAGACGACTTCTATCGCGAGCTGGCGGTGGAATACGAACAGAAGCGCGATCAACTGGTGGACGCGCTGACAGCGGCGGGACTGACGCCGGCGATTCCCGATGGCGCATATTACATTCTGGCCGACGCGTCGCAGTGCCAGGGAAAACCGCGAAGGAGAAAGGCTCGTGCGGTGCTGGCGCGCTGCGGGGTGGCGGCTGTCGCGGGTACCGCATTCTTCACGGAGGGTCGCGGCGAAGATCTTTTGCGCTTCTGCTATGCCAAGCGATCCGAGCCACTGACCGAGGCGTGCCAGCGTCTGCGCGCGTTGTGCTGGTAAGCGCGAGCCCCACGGGTTGGTGACTTGATATTTTTCCCACTCAAGCCGAAAGAAGGCTTGAATGGGGCACCCGGTTTTTCCCCGATAAAAACCATGGAAGGCGGACGGTGAGCAGGAAAAGAATTCCGGTCGCGCGTCGCCCGATGGTCCGATGGACACGGCCATTTCTCCGTTTTGCGGAGATTGAAAGTGCCGGCGGCCTGGTGCTGCTGGCGTGCACGGTGATCGCGCTGGTGTGGGCGAACTCCTCGGCTGCGGACTTTTATGCCGGTCTGTTGCATCTCCCCATTACGATCGGCATCAGCCACTTTTACGTAGCAGAAGATTTGCATTTCTGGATTAATGACGGCCTGATGGCCGTTTTCTTCCTGTTTGCCGGCCTGGAAATCAAGCACGAAATGCTGGTCGGTGAGCTGTCGTCGTTCAAACTGGCGGCGCTGCCGGTTTTCGCCGCGATCGGCGGCGTGGTATTTCCGGCGGGTATTTACATTGCGCTGAATCATGGCCGTCCCACAGCCGGAGGCTGGGGCATTCCTATGGCGACGGACATTGCGTTCGCGCTGGGGATTCTTGCTATATCGGGCAGCCGCGCGCCGGTCGGGCTGAAGGTGTTTCTAACGGCGCTCGCCATTGTGGATGATATCGCCGCGGTGCTGGTGATCGCGTTTTTCTATTCCAGCGCAGTCCATTGGCACATGCTACTTGCCGCGTTTGGTTTTCTTGCAATCGGAGTCGTCGCAAACCGCGTCGGAGTGACCTATGTGAGCGTTTATCTGCTGATCGGGCTTGGGGTCTGGTACTGCATGTTGCGCTCCGGCGTTCACGCCACAATTGCCGGCGTGCTGGTCGCCCTGATCGTGCCCTCCAGCCGGTATCTGGAAATTCCGGAATTTCTGCAGCGTGCCCGCGAGGATTTGCTTTCTCTGGAGCAAGCTGCATCGGCGCGTCCTGGCTACTCGACACAAACCGGCCGCGCGGCATTTCTGCACCTGCAGATGCAGGCGCACCTGGTGGAAGCGCCGCTGCTTCGGCTGGAGAGCGCACTGGAGCCCTGGGTCAGTTTTTTTATCATGCCGCTATTCGCGCTGACCAATGCCGGCATCCGGCTCAGCGGAATTCACGGAAGCGACTTTGCCGATCCGGCGATGCACGGCATTTTTCTGGGACTGCTGTTCGGCAAGCCATTGGGAATTTTGCTGTTCTCGTGGCTTACAGTGCGGTTTGGGATTGCACATTTGCCGGAGGGGGTCACCTGGAAACATATGCACGCGGTGGGGTGGCTGGGCGGCATCGGATTTACGATGTCGCTGTTTATTTCCGCTCTGGCATTTGGCACCGGCGAGGAGGACATGCTGGCGAAAGTGGGAATTCTATCTGCGTCCGCGCTGGCGGCGATTGTGGGATCGATCTTGCTGCGTTCTTGCCGCGGGATAAATAAGCATGAAACAGATGTTCGGAGAAGTTGAAGGATTGTACGGAATAGTTGAAGGATTGTACGGAAAAGTTGAAGGATTGTGCGGAATAGTTGAAGGATTGTACGGAATAGTTGAAGGATTGTGGACGATAGTTGAAGGATTGTGCGGAGCGGTTTCGATCCCACCCTGGCCGCCCAGTCACCCCAGCGGACACAAATCGCCCGCAGGGGACCCCGACACGCGGCGAGGATGGTGCACCCGGCGGCATCGATCCCATGTCTCAAAAGCGAGACATGGGGCACCCGCTAATGTCAGGCCGCGAGGCGCGGCGGTAGAAAGGCATCTGTGTGGGCGTCGTAGATGGCGAGGACTTTGCCGGCGCGATCGGGATCGGTCGACCAGCTTTGCGACACGGCGATGACGTATTGTTCGCCGCTGGTGGATTCAAGCGCCGCCTGATAGTGCGGATACGCTGGAGCGAGCCGTCGCAGCAAATCCATGCGCGCTGCGAAGCACGTGCTCCAATCGGGAAACTTCGCCCAATTCGCCGAGACCGTCGTCCAATGATCGTGGAGATATTCGCGAGTGGGCATGGAGATGGTCTCTGTTCCGGCAAACGGCGGATGGCTCTGCTTTTGTCCGAATAAATTGTTGGCGTCGACTGCCAGCAACGAGCGTCCCCAACCGGATTCGAGTGCGGCTTCGCACGCAGCATATGCCGGGAAGACATGATGTGCGGCTTGCGCGGCGCGATATGCGCGCGATAAAAATAAAGATTGAATTGACACGAATGCTCCTTAGAAAAATGTCCTAAGTTAAGTATTCGCGGGTCGATCCATTAAATGTGCCAACGTGCCCGGAATTCGGCGGGGTAGGTTAGATAGCGATCGGATTGTATGGGCTGAATTGAACGAAAAACTGCACCGTCACATTCAGATAAGAAGGGGGTAAACCGTATGTCGCCTCAATCGGCAAATGTACCGCCTAGTCGGCCGCAACACGCGGGTAAGAGTCCAACTCCTGAGAACAGAGGCCTTTTGAAGCAGAACCCCAACTCCAACTATCCACCCCCGCGCGATAAGGGGAACGTAGGAGCGATCTGGTATTCCTTCGATCTCGTTCATAAGCGCATCCAGCCGGGCGGATGGACGCACGAGGTCACCCAGCGTGAACTGCCGAATTCAAAGGATCTGGCGGGCGTCAATATGCGTCTGGACGCGGGCGCATACCGGGAACTGCATTGGCACACCGCCGATGAATGGGCCTACATGATGTATGGCAAAGCTCGCCTGACGCTGATGCAGCCCGACGGAACCATGTTCATCGAGGACGTCAATGAAGGAGACCTCTGGTTATTTCCGGCTGGCTTTCCGCATTCCATTCAAGGCCTGGGACCGGATGGCTGCGAGTTCCTGCTTGTCTTCAACGAGGGCGATTTTTCCGAAGACGGCACTTTTCTGCTTTCCGAGTGGCTTGCTCACGCACCGAAAGAGGTGCTTGCCAAGAACCTGCGGCTAAACGACAAGGCAATCGCCAAATTGCCGACGAAGGACCTGTATATCTTTCCAGGGGCCATGCCCGGCAGCCTGGAAGCGGATCGCAAGGAGGTAGGGGCGTCCGCAGATGCAACATCGCAGTACATTTTCCGCCTGTCGCAGATGCCGCCCACGAAAGTGACGAACGGCGGTGAGGTGCGGGTGGTGGACTCGCGCAATTTTCCGGCCTCGATAAATTTCGCAGCTGCGCTTGTACGGGTGAAGCCGGGCGGCATGCGCGAGCTTCATTGGCATTCCAATGCCAGCGAGTGGCAATTTTATCTGCAAGGCAGCGCCCGCATGACGATCCTTATGCCCGTCGACAATGCCCGTACGATGGACTTTCATGCCAAAGACGTTGGCTACGTTCCCAGAGTTGCCCCTCACTACATTGAAAACACAGGCGACGACGACCTGGTATTTCTGGAAATGTTCGCGGCGCCCGAACTTTTGGACGTGTCGCTGAATCAGTGGTTGCGAAATCTTCCGAAGCAGGTCGTTAGGGATCACCTTAACCTGACGGACGAAGAGATCGACACGATCCCTGACGAAAAAGCGGAGGTTCTTTTGTAGCACAGCATCGTGGCCGCGACGCGATGGGCAGCCACAATTGCCGTTCAGACGACGAAATATTTCGCCTGGGGGTGGTGGACGATAAGGGCGTCTGTGCTCTGTTCCGGTTCGAGATGGAAGCTTTCGGTCAGGCGCACGCCGATATTTTCCTCCGGTTTCAGCAGCGCGAACATTTTTGCCTGGTCCTCCAGGTTCGGGCACGCGGGATAGCCGAAGGAATAACGCGATCCGCGATACTTTTGATGAAAGAGATCGCGCACTTCCGGGGAATCCTCTCCGCCGATGCCGAGTTCGGCCCGCATTTCTTTGTGCAGAAATTCCGCCAGCGCCTCAGCGGCCTCGACGCTAAGACCATGCGTGTATAGATATTTCGTGAAGTCGCCGCGCTCGAATAATTCCTTCGTCAAATCGCTGGCGCGCTGACCGACGGTGACTACAGAAAAGCCGATGACATCGAGCTTTCCGGAATCTTTTGACAGGAAAAAGTCGGCAATCGAGAGCTGGCGGCCTTCGCGCTGGCGAGGGAAATTAATTCGTAACAGTTCCTGTTGCGGATTGCCCGGATTCGCCGATTCCGGCGAATAAACGATGACGTCATTGCCTTCAGTGTTGCAGGGAAAGTAGCCATAAACGACCTTCGGCTCCAGCCAGCCGCTCTGTTTTGCTTCCGCCAGCAGTTCGCGCAGGATGGGACGATACTTTTCTTCCACCAATCGAACGTAATCCGTTGCCGAGGCGGTCTTCAGTTGCCACTGGTTTTTGAAGAGCGCCGTTTCGTTGATGTAGCCGGACAATGTATCCAGAGAAAAATCCTTGCGGACGCGTACTCCATAAAACGGCGGCTTTGGGATGTCGAGCGCATCCTGAATTACGTGAGACCGCTTCGTCGAGACTGGCTGCAGCGGCCCGGCCTGCTCCTCTGGCAATAGATTCTTGCGCTCGAATGCCTTCACCGTACGGCCATCTTCGATGCGTCCATCGCGCACGCTGGCATCCTCGGCCGTCAAATCTCCGATAACGTGGAGGCCGGCAAAGGCGTCCTCCGCGTAATAGACCGGGCCTTTGTATTCGCGACGCAAATCGTCTTCGACATATTTTCGCGTCAGCGCCGCGCCGCCGCAGATGACAGGAATCTGGCTGGACTGATGCTGCAAATCCTGGATGACGTACTTCATTTCCAGCGTGCTCTTTACCAGCAGGCCGCTCAGGCCGATCGCATCCGCTTTGTGCTGGTGCGCCGCCTGGATGATGACGTCCGATGGCTGCTTGATGCCGAGGTTCACCACTTTGTAGCCATTGTTGGAGAGAATAATGTCCACAAGATTTTTCCCGATGTCGTGCACATCGCCCTTCACCGTGGCGAGCACGATGGTGCCGCGCTGCGAGCCTTCGACACGCTCCATCTTCGGTTCCAGATACGCGACGGCGGCCTTCATTACCGAGGCCGAATCGAGCACGGACGGAAGCTGCATTTTGCGCGCACCGAAGAGTTCGCCTACGGTCTTCATGCCGTCGAGCAGGACAGTGTTGATCAATTCCAGAGGCGTGTAGGTTGCGAGAGCGGACTCCAGCAGGCCCTCCAATGATTTCTTCTCCGCGCCGGCTCCGACGCTGCGCTCTCCGCGAATAATCAACTGCTTCAACTTGTCTTCGATGGTGAGCGCTTCAACCGCTTCTGCTTCAGGCTCGGCGTTGGGATCTTGTTGCAGGGCGACAAAGTAGGCCATATAAACCTGCAATGGGTCGCCTTCCGAGGTGTCCCGGAATATTAATTTGCGCGCCAGTTCCACTTCCCTTTCAGGAATTTTGTAGAGCGGATAGATTTTCGAATAGTTCACAATCGCCATATCGAGACCGCGATCCACGGCTTCTTTCAAAAACACGCTGTTCAAGACGCGCCGCGAATATGTTGAAAGTCCGAAGGAGATATTGCTGACGCCGAGAATGGTTTTGCACTGCGGCAGCTCCTGCTTTAGCAACCGTACGGCTTCGAGCGTTTCGATGCCCGCTGTACGGTAGTCCTCCTGTCCGGTCGAGATGGGCAGAGTGAGCGAATCGAAGATGAGGTCCTGCGGACGCAATCCATATTTGTTGGTCGCGAGATCGAAAATACGCTTTGCGACCGCGAGTTTTTTCTGCGCCGTCAGAGCCATGCCATCTTCGTCGATGGTGAGTGCAATTACCGCTGCACCGTAGCGGCGGGCCATGGGCAACACTTTCGATGTGCGCTTTTCGCCGTCTTCCAGATTGATGGAATTGATGAGCGGCTTGCCGGGAACGCGCTTTAGCGCCTCTTCAATCACATTCGACTCAGTCGAATCGACGAGCACCGGCGCAGGCACGCGCGTCGCGATCTTTTCCATCACTCCGTTCATGTACGCCGTTTCATCTTCGCCGACGATGGCGCAGCAGATGTCGAGCATCTGCGAGCCCTCGGTGGCGAGGCGCTTCGACAACGCGAGAATTCCGTCGTAGTCGCCGGCGCGGACCATTTCGCGGAACACCGGGCTGCGCGTAGTGGTGTTCATCTCCTCGGCGACGACGACCGGCTGGCCGTCGATTTCCAACGGAATCGCGGAGAACGCGCTGGCGGCTACGCTCTGCGGCACGGCATTTGTAACCGCTGGAGTTGCAGTTGCGACGGCCGCTACCACAGCTTTCAAGTGCTCGGGTGTCGTCCCGCAACATCCGCCGACGACGCGCACACCGTATTCCTCGACGAACTGTTTGTGATAGCGCGCCAGTTCCTCCGGCGTGAGTGCATAAACGGCGTGGCCACCGACATTCTGCGGCAGCCCGGCATTGGGCAGCACGCTGACCGGCCGGGTCGCGTTCTGGCACAGGAAACGCACGGCATCGTTCATCTCTTTCGGCCCGGTGGCGCAGTTCAGACCGACAATGTCCGGCTGAAAACATTCGAGCACGGCCAGTGCGGCGCCGATTTCGCTGCCCAGCAGCATGGTCCCTGTGGCCTCGAGCGTCACCTGCATCTGAACGGGAAGACGCTTGCCAGTTGCGCGCATTGCATCTTCACAGGCAGCCAGTGCGATCTTCGCCTGCAGCAGGTCCTGGCTGGTTTCGATCAGCAGAATGTCCACGCCGCCTTCAATCAGCGCTTCGATCTGCTCGCGGTAGGTCTCGGCCATGGCATCGTAGGAAATATGGCCGAGGGATGGCAGCTTGGTGGTGGGGCCGATGGATCCGGCAACGAAGCGCGGCTTTTCGGGCGTGGAAAATTGTGCCGCCACTTCTTTAGCCAGTTGCGCCGCGACGACATTCAGCTCGCGGGTCTTGTCTTCCAGTTGATATTCCGCCAGCACGATGCGCGAGGAACCGAAGGTGTCGGTCTCGATGACATCGCAGCCGACTTCGAGAAAGCTAGCGTGAATTCCGCGAATTACATCGGGCCGGCTGAGCACGAGCAGCTCATTGCAGCCTTCCTTGCCCCAGAAATCGTCGACGGTGAGCGCGTGCTTCTGGACGCTGGTGCCCATGGCGCCGTCATAGACGATGACGCGTTTTTTCAGGACCTCTAAAAAGCTTTTCATGTGACTCCTCTAGCTTCCCCTCCCACTCAAGCCAGAGGATGGCTTGAGTGGGGCACCCTTATTGTTTTTCGGAAGGATCGATAAACGCCATTCCGGTCTCCGCATCCAGTTTCTTGTGCATCGCGTTTGGATATTCCGTCACGATGATCTCCATAGTGGGCCAGACATGCGCCTTCAGCAGATGTCCTCCGCGCGTGCTTCCATCCGGAAGGCCGACGACCATGTGGATGTGGACGACGGGTTTGCCGCGAAACAGCGCGATATCGCCGAGCATGGAAAGCACTTCACACTGCTGGTTGATGGGAATCGGAGTGTGCGCCTTGTCGCCTTTATGCAGGTAGCCGACGATGGCGTCTTCGATTCCGCCGATGCCAGTGATGCGGCTCGAGCTGAGATGTTTTTCCATGGCGAACTCAGTGAGGCCAGCCATGACTTCGTCTCCCTTCCCGAAGATGACGGCGTATGTGGTTTCCTGTGGGCCTCGATTGAGGACCTGGACCTTCATGTGCGGCGCAGGGTTTTTCTCCGGTTTCGCAGAGGACTGTGCGCGCATCGAAGAGGCCGATACGCAAACGAGGGCTAAAGCGAAATGAAGAATTCTGGATCGAATCATGATGCGAACACTCCGTGGGCTGAGGAACAAGCTGGTATCGCGCCGCTGATCGGCAGCAGAAACCACAGGCATGACGCTGCCTGATCTATCTTAGTGATTGAAAACTCTAATTTAGCGAGTATTAGAAGCTGTCATGGCCGGGGAGCCCGGCATTGGCGCCAGCATGTCTTCCTTGCGCATGACGAGGTTCGTCGCGTTCAGAGAGGAAGACTCAAAGCCGTGGCCGTGCGTAATGGCGTCGGTCGGGCAGGCTTCCACGCAGTAGCCGCAGAAGATGCAGCGGTTGTAGTCGATGTTGTAGACCTTGGCGTAGCGTTCGGCGCTGGAAATCCGCTGCTCCGCGGTGTTCTCCGCGGCTTCGATATAGATGCAGTTCGATGGACACGCCGCGGCACACAGAAAGCAGGCGACGCATTTTTCGAGGCCATTTTCATCCCGCTGCAGCACGTGCCCGCCACGGTAGCGTTCTTCAAATTTCGCACCGCGCGTGGGTCCGGGACCGTCCGGGTAATTTTCTACCTCGGTCGGCTGGAAAATCTCCCCAAAGGTGACGCTCATCCCCTTGGCAACGCCCGCGATATCGCGCACTATGGACATACTTAAATTATACGGCCTTTGGAGATCGCGATATGGATAGAGCAAAAGCTGTTTGTCACTTTGCGTTGCTTCTGATCTTTTGTTCGGTTTTGATGCTCTCAGAAACATCCTTAGCTCAGTTCGGAACGGATCGGGTCCACAACCCGCCAGCAAACGTACTGTTCATTTACGGCAGCGCAGCCCATGCCATTGCGATCGATGTTGGAGTGATTGAGACACTGCCGCAACTCCATGTCAGAGGGACAAACAGCGCCAACAACAAGAGCGAAACCTATGCCGGGGTTCCACTTAAGGATCTGCTGGCCAGGGCCGGCGTTGGAACGGCCGAATCGCTCACTTTTGTTGCCGTCGGTAAGGACGGCAATAGGGTCCCTTTGTCTAGCGCGGAAACAGAGGCAATCTTCCACGATGAAAACCGTATCATCGTAGCAGACGCCATGAACGGAAAACGGCTGGATGCTTCCAGCGGGCCATTGGTATTGATCTTCTCCGATAAGAATGGGTCTCTGCAAGCGGTTCGAAACCTCGCACGTATCCAGGTCAATACGGCAAAGTAGATGCAATCCCCCGTCGAGCGCGTTTTGATTTACCGGCTGGGCAGCCTGGGCGATACGGTGGTTGCGCTTCCCTGCTTTCACCAGATCGCGCGTGCCTATCCCGACGCCGAACGCTGTTTGCTGACAAACGTTCCGGTTCATAGCAAAGCGCCGGCGGCGTACGCGGTGCTTGAGGGCTCAGGGTTGGTTCATGGTTTCCTGCGCTATCCGATTGCCACGCGCAATCTTTGGGAACTGGTCGACTTGCAGCGGCAGATTCGCGCGTTTCACCCGCAGGTGCTGGTTTATTTGACACCTCGCCGCGCTGCGGGAGAGGTTTTTCGCGATGCCGCCTTCTTTCGGCTGTGCGGAATTTCCCGCATGATCGGGCTGCCGCTGGCGCGGGAATCCCGCATCCATCGACTGGACCCGGTGACGGGGACGTACGAGCCGGAAGCAGCGCGGCTGGCACGGTTGCTGGGAAGCCTGGGGAATATCGACCTGAATGATCGGGCGAATTGGGACCTTCGTCTAACCGTCGATGAACATAAGCGCGCGGTGGAAGCGCTGGAGCCGGTGCAGGAGCGGCTGCTGCTCGCGTGCTGCGTAGGAACCAAAGTGCAGGCGAAGGACTGGGGCGCGGAGAACTGGCGCATCGTATTGGATGCGCTGGCGGCGGAGTTGCAGCAGTACGGACTCGTGCTGGTCGGCGCGGGGGAAGAGGCGACGGTCAGCGAATCGGCGTCGGCAGCGTGGAAAGGACGGCTGGTGAATCTATGCGGCGAACTGTCGCCGCGCGAGTCCGCCGCGGTGCTGGCGCGCGCGAGAATTTTTGTCGGCCATGACAGCGGGCCGATGCACCTTGCCGCCGCTGTGGGCACGCCATGCGTTGCAGTTTTTTCCGCGCGCAACCGGCCGCGGACATGGTTTCCCTGGGGCGAGCAGCATGAGATCGTGTATCACCAGACCGACTGCTGGGGATGCGATCTGGAAACCTGCATCGAAGAGAAGAAGAAATGCCTGACTTCCATTGTGCCGGCGGAAGTGCTGGGAGTGGTGCATCGCGTATTGGCGCGGATCGCCGCTGCCCATGGATTGCTGCGGCGAGACGCGTGAAGGCGCGGGAGAGTTTCATCCACTCAAGCCAAAATGCGGCTTGAATAGGGCACCCGGTAGGTTCCTCGACTTCGTCCGCCGCGGCGGACTCCGCTCGGAGTGACAGACCTGTTTGTGAGGCCACTTCTATACTGGAACGCATATGATTCGCGATCTGCATCGTGTTCTCGATCTGGTTGAGTCCGGCTTTCAACAGCATCGCGTGCTGGTGATTGGCGATGTGATGCTGGACCAGTATTTGTGGGGCGACGTGAGCCGCATCTCTCCCGAGGCGCCGGTACCGGTGTTGCGTTCCGTTCGCCGCACGCATGTTGCCGGCGGTGCGGCCAACGTCGCGATGAATCTGGTCGGACTGGGCACGCAGGTTTCCCTGGCCGGATTCGTCGGCACGGATGAGGCTGCGGAAACGCTGCGCGGACTCCTGTCAGGCACGGGCGTTGCGACCGATGCGCTCTGCGTCTGGCAACGCCCCACGATTTCAAAGACGCGCGTGATGGCCGGACGACAGCAGATGATGCGGCTCGACGTGGAGACGACCGAGCCGCCGTACGATGCGGAGATCGAGTCGCTGGTGCGGGCGCTATCGGAGCAAATTGCGCGAGCCGACAGTGTTGTTCTTTCCGACTATGCCAAAGGCGCGCTGCCGGAAAATGTTTGCCGCAGTGCAATTGCGCAGGCGAGAAAGCGCGGGATTCCTGTGCTGGTCGATCCTAAAGGCAGCGATTTTTCGAAGTACCGGTACGCGACGACCATCTGCCCCAATCTGCAGGAACTCTCTGTGGCTACGGGCTTGCCGGCCGGCGAACCCGGCGCTCTGATGGCATCCGCGCGCAAATTGATCGCGCCGCTTGCGCTGGAGTACCTGACGGTGACGATGAGCGACCGCGGCATTCGCGTGCTTCGAACGGATGCGGAGCAGGATTTGCATGCCGCCGCGCAGGCGCGCGAAGTGTACGACGTTTCGGGAGCGGGCGACACCGTGATTGCCACGCTTGCGGCTTCGGCAGCGGCGAAGCTCGATCTGGAAAGCGCGATTCAACTGGCGAATGTCGCAGCGGGAATTGTTGTTGGCCGGGTTGGTACGGTGCCGGTAGATCGCGCAAATCTTCTGGCGACGCTGTCCGCGGAAGTTACGTTGAGCACGCAGGAAAAGGTAGTGGACCGCGATGGTTTGATTGCACGCGCCGCACAATGGCGCGCCCGCGGCGAGAGCATTGTGTTCACCAACGGATGTTTCGACCTGCTGCACATTGGGCACATCACGCTGCTCGAAGACGCGCACCGAATGGGCGACCGCCTTGTCATCGGTTTGAATAGCGATGCTTCGGCGCGGCGGCTGAAAGGCCCGACGCGGCCTATTGTCGGCGAAAATGAACGAGCACGGATTCTGGCCGCATTAGCATCGACGGACGCAATCGTAATTTTTGATGAAGACACGCCGCTGGCGACGATTGAGGCGCTTCGACCAGACGTTCTGGTCAAGGGTGGAGATTACACGGAAGCGACGGTGGTGGGCGCGGATCTGGTGCGGAGCTGGGGCGGACGCGTGGCGATTGTGCCGACTGTAGCGGGGTTCAGCACCACGAACATTGTGCGGAAGATGAGCGGGAGCGAAGGGACGCCGGCGCAGAAAGCTTAACTGCCCCGCGAAAGAACCCACATCTCAAAATCGAGATGTGGGGCACCCAGGCACCCAGGTCGGTGCATTTTTCGTGCGTATTGTGCGCCTATAGCGGAGAGAAAAGCAGGTCCCTCGACTACGTCCTTGCTGCGCAAGAACTTCGCTCGGGATGACAGATTTATCGCAGTCATTCGATGATGCGGACGGCGCCGCGCCCGACGAGTTCTTCCACGCGCTCAACGAAGCCTTTGTCGGCGGCGACGCCCATGCCTTCCGGCTCCAGCACGACGAGATATTCGTCCTTCTGCTCGAAGTCGAGCAGGATTTTTCCGGTTCCGGGCGTGGCAAGAATCATGCCGTGCAACTGCGAAAGCGCGGCTTCGCTGGTGCGATCGAGCGCGATGCGGATCCTCATGCTGGAGGGCAGCTTGACTTTCACATCTTCGAGCGCGGTGATGCTGGAAATTGCAAGTTTTGGCGCGGCGTCTTCTTCTCCGCGCAGCAGCCCGCGCACCAGAACGGGAACGTCGATCTTCAATTTTTCCGACAGCTTTTTATACGCTTCCGGAAAACAGATGAGTTCGATCTTGCCAGTCAGGTCTTCCAGCGCGCCCTGCGCATAGAGATCGCCCTTGCGCGACTTGGCGACACGCACGCCGGTCAGTATGCCGGCAACGGAAATTTCATTTTCGCTCTGGTCGTCGCGGCGGCCGGTGCTGGCCACAGGCGTCATTTCGAGCGCAGTCTGCGTATCCACCACTCCGGTCAGGTTGCGCAATTTTTCTGCGTATTTCCCAAGCGGATGGCCGGAGACATAAAAGCCGAGAACATCTTTTTCATTTTGCAGGCGCTGGACCTCGTCCCAGTCCGCGATCTTCGGCAGTTCATCCTGGGACGAAGTGGAACCCGCGGCGGGTGCGTCGTTAAATAACCCGAAGAGTCCGTGCTGACCGGCGGCCACGTCGCGTTGCGATTTCTGCGCGCGCTCAATCGCCTTATCGATGGCCGCGATCAGGGCTGCGCGGGGGCCGAAGCAATCGAGTGCGCCGCTCTTGATGAGCGACTCCAGAACGCGCTTGTTCATGACACGGAGGTCGATGCGTTCGCAAAAATTCCAGAACGATGTGAACGAAGTGCCTTCCTGCGCCATCGCGGCGCGGACCTGCAGAATGGAATCGATGGCGTTGCGGCCTACGTTTTTGACACCGGCCAGACCGAAGCGGATGGCATCGCCATGCGGGGTGAAGTCGGCGCCGCTGGAAAGCACGTCGGGTGGCTCGATGGCGATGCCCATTTCGCGGCACTCTTTGATGTACTTGACGACGTTGTCCGGCTTGCTGACTTCTGACGTCAGGAGCGCGGCCATAAATTCTTTCGCGTAATGCGTCTTGAGCCAGGCTGTGTGATAGGCCAGCAGAGCGTAGGCGGCGGAGTGAGACTTGTTGAATCCATATCCCGCGAAACGCTCCATCAGATCGAAGATGTGTTCGACTTTCTTCTGCGGAAATTTTTTGTCCAGCGCTCCCTGGACAAAGCGGTTCCGCTGGCGCGCCATTTCCGCCGGGTCCTTCTTGCCCATGGCGCGGCGCAGCAGGTCGGCTTCGCCGAGCGAGTAACCGGCAAGCAAGTTGGCGATCTGCATCACCTGTTCCTGGTAAACGATGACGCCGAGGGTCTCTTTCAATAACTCTTCCAACTCCGGAAGATCGTACTGGACCTGCTTGCGGCCCCACTTGCGTTCGACAAAATCGTCGATCATCTGCATCGGTCCGGGGCGATAGAGTGCGTTCAGCGCGGTGAGGTCTGCGACGCTCTCCGGTTTGTAGCGGCGAAGCACGTCACGCATTCCACCGGATTCAAACTGAAATATGCCGGAGGTCAACGCGCGATGAAAAACCTGTTCGTAGGTCTGCTTGTCGTCGAGCGGAATCGTATCCATATCGACTTCCACTCCGTGGTTGACGCGAATCAGCCGCAGCGCTTCATGAATTACGGTCAGCGCAGTCAGACCGAGAAAATCCATCTTCAACAGGCCGATTTTCTCGACGGCCTTCATGTCGTATGCGGTGACGATTTCGTCGTTTTTATTGCGGCTCAACGGAACCAGGTTGGTCAGCGGTTCCGGCGCAATGACCACGCCTGCTGCATGGACCCCGGCGCCGCGCGCCAGGCCTTCCAGCCGCCGTGCAATGTCAATCAGTTCGCGAATCTGCTTGTCGTTTTCGTAAATCTGCCGCAGCGGTTCCGATTCCGCGAGCGCGGCGTCGATGGTCATACCGATGGTGGCGGGAATCAGCTTCGCGATCTTATCGACCTCGCCATAGGGCATATCGAGCGCGCGGCCTACGTCTTTAATCGACGCCTTCGCCGCCATGGTGTTGAAGGTGATGATCTGCGCGACCTGCTCGCGTCCGTATTTGCGGGTGACGTAATCGATCACTTCTCCGCGGCGGTTCATGCAGAAGTCGATGTCGATGTCCGGCATGGAAACGCGTTCGGGATTCAGGAAGCGCTCAAACAGGAGACTCGCCTGCAACGGATCGATGTCGGTGATGCCCATGGCATAGGAAACCAGCGAACCGGTTGCCGAGCCGCGGCCTGGGCCTACGGGAATGTCCTGCTCTTTCGCGTAGCGGATGAAATCCCACACGATGAGGAAATAGCCGGAGAATTTCATCTGCTGGATGCAGTCGATCTCCCGTTGCAGGCGCTGTTCGTATTCTTCCGTCGTGTGACGGAGATGGCCACGATCACGCAGGACTTGTATGGACGTGTCTAAACGATGACGAAAGCCTTCGCGGCAAATTTTTTCAAAATAGCTGTCGATGGTGAATCCCGGCGGAACATCGAACTGCGGGAATGGATTTTCGATCTTGCCGATTTTCACGTGGCAGCGCTCGGCAAACTGCATGGTGCGCGCGACGACTTCCGGCGTTTGGGAGAAGACGTTCAGCATTTCCTCGGCGGATTTGACGTAGAACTGATCGCCGTCGAAGCGAAAGCGCTTGGGATCGTGAATGGTGCTGCCTGTTTGTACGCAGAGCAGGACATCGTGGGCGTGGTGATCGTCGTGGCCGATGTAATGGCTGTCGTTGGTGGCGATCAGCGGAATGTCGAGCTCTTTTTCCAGGCGAAAAAGGTCGGCATGGATTTTCTTTTCCAGTTCCAGACCCTGGTCCTGGATTTCGAGAAAGAAGTTGCCGCGTCCGAAGATGTCCTGATACTGCGTTGCGGTTGCGCGCGCGGCGTCGTAATTGTCCTTCATCAGATGGCCGCAGAGTTCGCCGGCGAGGCAGCCGGAAAATCCGATGAGCCCTTTGGCATGTTCAGCGAGAAACTTTTTGCTGACGCGCGGCTTGCGATAAAAGCCGTGCACGGAAGCTTCCGAAGTGATGCGGACTAGATTGCGATAGCCTTCGTCGTTTTCCGCGATCACCAGCAGGTGATGGTATTGATCGCCCTGCGGATCGGCGCGATGATCTTCTTTCTGGCAGATGTACAGTTCGCAGCCTAGGATCGGATTGATGTCGAACTTTTTCGCCGCGTCGGAGAATTGGACCGCGCCATAAATGTTGCCGTGGTCGGTCATGGCGACCGCCTTCTGGCCCATTTTCTTGACGTGTTGCAGCAGTTTGTCTACGTCGCAGGCGCCGTCGAGCAGCGAATAGTCCGTATGCAGATGCAGATGAGTAAATTCCGCCATGATCTTTCTTCAATTTTAGTCGGATGGGGAACGCTAGGGCGCGGGCTCTGAGGAAATCGCGGATGAATTCGCGTCATCGACCCCCCACATCTCCCCGCGAAGAACGCGGGCAGATATGGGGCACCCAGGGTTTCGTCTTCCCACTCTAGCCGCAAACTGCGCGGCTAGAATGGGGCACCCGGCACCCAACGAAGATGCTGGCGGAACAGCAGGTCCCTCCACTGCGTCCGCTGAGCGGACTCCGGTCGGGATGACAGTTCTTTTTTCGGGATGACAATTCGCTGTTCGAGACAACACTTCATCTTCATCCAATTGGGTGGAGTCCGGTTGCTCTGCATCGGAGGAAAGCGCGTGGCATCTAAAATGATGGAATACCACTTTTCTTTTCCCGCATTTTTAATTTTGAGACTTCATGCCAAATGAGAATGATGAGTCCGGTCCTGCGCCGCTGAAGGGTGGCCTGCCGCTGGTATGGCGGGCGCTGCGGCATCGCAATTTTCGGCTGTTTTTCAGCGGCCAGAGCATCTCGCTGATCGGCACCTGGATGACGCGCATTGCAACGGCGTGGCTGGTGTACCGGCTCACCGGATCGGCGTGGCTTCTGGGCATCGTCGGATTTGCCGGACAGATTCCGACCTTTCTGCTGGCGCCATTCGCCGGGGTCTGGGTGGACCGGCTGAACCGGCGGCAGGTGCTGGTCGTGACGCAGACGCTGGCGATGGTGCAGTCGCTGGTGTTGGCCGCGCTCACCCTGAGTCATCGAGTCACCATCGCAGAAATTTTGTGGCTCAGCATCTTTCAGGGTTTGATCAATGCCTTCGACATGCCGGGCCGTCAGGCCTTCTTGGTGCAGATGGTGGAAGACCGGCAGGACCTGGGCAATGCAATTGCGCTGAACTCTTCCATGGTGAATATGGCGCGGCTTGTCGGCCCGTCGCTGGCGGGAATTGTGATTGCGGGCTTTGGCGAAGGCTATTGCTTCCTGATCGACGGCCTCAGTTATCTTGCCGTGATTTTGTCGCTGCTTCTGATGCGGCTGCCTCAGTTCGTGGCCAAGCCTGTGGTTGTGTCGATGATCGATCAATTGCGGGAGGGCTGGGCCTATGTTTCGAAGTTTGTGCCAATACGGACCATTCTGCTGCTCTTTGCCATGGTCAGCCTGATGGGGATGCCTTTTACGGTGCTGATGCCGATCTTCGCCGCCAAGGTGTTGCACGGCGGCCCGCACACGCTGGGTTTTCTGATGGGCGCGGTGGGCACGGGCGCGCTGATCTCCGCCATTTCACTGGCCTTCCGGAAAACGGTGCTGGGCCTGGGGCGTGTGATTGCCATTTCCGCCGCCGTGTTTGGCGTCGGGCTGATCGCGTTTGGCTTCTCAAAGTTTCTGTGGCTATCGCTGCTGCTGATGCTGATCACCGGATACGGCATGATGCAGGGGATGGCGGCCAGCAACACCATCATCCAGACCATCGTTCCGGAGGACAAGCGGGGCCGTGTGATGAGCTACTACACCATGGCTTTCGTTGGGATGGCGCCCTTTGGCAGCCTGCTGGCTGGAGGGCTGGCGCATCTCGTCGGCGCTCCGGTAACGATGATGATTACCGGATCGTTTTGTATCGCGGGTGCGATCTGGTTCACCACGCAGCTGCCGAATATCCGCATTCACATCCGGCCCGTTTACCGGCAATTGGGGATTCTGCCGCCAGAGGTAGTCGCAGTGATAGCGGACGGCGGCGGCGATTGATCCGAATGACTTGCAATGCGGACAGAAAAGCAGGTCCTTCCGCTCGCTACGCTCGGTCGGGATGACAGCTTTTTTTGGTGGAACTACGCTGCGAGCCGACGCTTCCCGGTTTTCCGGTATTATCTGCCGGATTTTTTCTTTGCTTTAGGCTTCGGCTTCGCTGCTTGCGGCTTCGGCCTGGACTTCGAGGCAGATTTTGCCGCTGATTTAGCTTTTGCCTTGGGTGAGGATTTCGCCGCAGGCTTCGAAACAGCCTTTGCGGATTTTTTCGCCGGATGGGCAATTGCCTTTTTTGCCGTCGGCTTATGGACAGTGTGGGCCTTCTTGACCGGCGGCCTGGCACTCTTATGGCTGGACTTGCGCGCCGGTTTCGGCTGCGCCTTCGCGGGTCTTTTCCCCGACGATACAGGAGCCGATTGGGTCGACTTGGAGCCGGCCTTGACGCCGGCCTTGACGCCGGACGTGGAGCCGGCCTTGGCGACTGGCTTGACGCTTCCCTTACCGGTCGGGGCGGGCTGCGCTTTTTTCGCAACTGCCTTTTCCTTAGGCTCGGATTTTACCGGGGTTGCTTTTGCGGCGATTGCACCTTTTGCCGTTTTCGCAGCCTTAGGCGCCGGTTTCGGCAACGCGGCCGCGGCCGCCGTTACTGCCTTGACGGCTGCGCCTTTGGCAGCGACGCCCTTTGCGGCGGGTGCCTTGGCCGGAGCGGCGGCGGGAACAGCGGCCGCGGCAACGGAAACACCCTGTTCTCCGCTGGCAGCGCTCGCGCCAGCGGTCGCCGCCGCAGCCTGCTTCGCCGCCTTCTTTGCTTTCTTCGATCCCTTCGGTTCCACAACCCGCTTTACCGCGCGGCTGCGGCGCACAATGACGGGCGGCGGCGGCGCGGGCGGAGAATAGGGCTCCGCGAATTTCCGGATGGCCTCCTCATTCGGCAATTCTTCATCCATAAACGCGAAGGTCAGCTTGTCGAGCAGCTCATCGTATCCTTTGACGTCGGGCAGAATCCGCATGTCCTGCAAAATTGCATTTGGAATCTTCTGGCGGGCTTCCGGCCATTTGGTAAAGAAGCTTTCGAAACGGTTCTGAATCGCCGCGCCTTTTCCGGTAAAGAAGAGCCACAGCACGGCCCCCGGCCTGACGCTATGGAGCAGTTTCCAGAGTTGCGACGGCTTCGCCGCATCCTTCGCGGTCATCTGCTGCAAAACCTTTTTCGCCTCGGAGTCCAGCGCTTCCGCTTCCTCAATCAAGTCCGTGCGCACGAAGAGGCGCTTGAGCGCGGACATGTGGCTGGAGGAAAGTTTTGCCGTCAACAGGCGAAATTGCGCTGCCGAGGGATCGGGATGCAGACCGGCCATCAGCAACTGCACCAGCCGCTCGTGCAGGCGATCCAGTCCGGCCGAATCCGCGGAGCGGCTGCTCCACACGGGGGACAGATGTTCCATCCAACCCTCGGCTTCCAAAGCTTTCAAAACCTGGAGCGGCTCTTCCTCATAGGCAATCTCTTCCAGTTCATAGCCGCGCTGCACAGCGGTAATCGCGGTGATGACACCTTCGGCCTTGGCATTGTCGTAGCGAGCTTTGGTCCGCTGCTCCATGTCCCAACCGGTGCGGGAGTTCAGCCGGGTAGCGCGGACCATGCGGATGGGATCTTCCAAAAAGCCATAGTTGCTGACCAGGCGCAGGTTGCGCGCGGAAATGTCGGCCATGCCGTTCAGCGGATCGAGCAGCAGTCCCCAGGAACCCTCATTCAGCGACAAGGCCATGGCGTTGGCGGTGAAATCGCGGCGGCGCAGGTCGTCCAGAATGGCGGCGGGGTGAACCTCCGGCCGGGCCGCTTTGGGGAAAATCTCCGAGCGGGAAGCGGAGATCTCCAGGCGCGCCTGCTTGCCGAACCGCAGATAAATCGTCTGCGACGGCTCGTGCAGGCCCGTGATGGCAAATCCGGCCTTTTCCAGATCTTTCTTAAACTTGAGCGGATTCGACTGAACAGTGATGTCGAGATCGCGCACGGAAGCGCCACTGACAAGATCGCGGACCGCACCGCCGGTCAGAAAGACGGTAATGCCCCGCGCCCGTGCCACGTCGGTCATGGCGTTCAATGCTTGTTTCTGGGTCGGAGAAAGCTTGGATTCCAGCAGTTGGATATAATCGGGCATGCCCAGTTTTGCGCCTCGGCCAGCAGCTCCTTACGGTCGCCGCTAAAACCATTACTTTCAAGTAGATGCGGGTCGCGATCGCGCACGCACAATGCTCTACAATATCACATCGGACGGCTATTTTCCATTCCATTGCCCAAAATCCGGAGCACCGATGGCTCGGTCGTGCGCCCGTGCCAGCCATTTTTTCCGATGCGGCACGGGTCGACGGGTTACCCTACATGTCGAGCAGGTGTCGATCGGGCTGCCACCCTTTGCGGTATGGTTGCAAGCAGTCGAGGCGCCTGGTTGAATCTCGCGCGATGAGTTTCGAGCCGTTGTGGCTCTGTTGACATGCTCGACTTCCGGGCCGGTAAGCTACACACGACCGTGAGATTTTGCAGTTGGTCGGCAAAAAGCAGGTCCCTCGACTGCGTCCGTCACGGCGGACTCCGCTCGGGATGACAGTTTTTTATGGGGGACGGCGATGGACATCAACAGAGCCAGCCGCCGTCTGGAGCAGAGAGTGGCAGTTTCGGGATCGAGCCGCAAAAAGGTCGTCGTCCGCAAGTTCAGCCGCGACTGGCAGTCCGGCTACGTCGATCCGCAGGGGTTTGCCTACGACGGCAGGCTCGAACTGCTCGATATGACCGGCAAGGTGATCAAAACGTCCCTGACGGAAATTAAGATGGTCTGCTTTGTGCGCGATTTTCTGACCGGCGACGATCCAGAGCGGCTGATCCGGCGGACATTTACCTCGCGGCCTCGCACGCCGGGTCTTTGGCTGCGGATGCGCCTGCGCGACGGCGAAGAGATCGAGGGTCTCGCGAGCAACGATGCTTCCCTGCTGGAGCCGGAGGGAATTCAATTCGCACCGCCGGATATGCGCTCCAACACGCAGCGAATTTTTGTTCCGCGCGATGCATTGCAATCGATGGAAATCGTGGCGGTCATCCATCCCAGCAGAAAACGCACGCCCAGAGCGGGGGAGCAGGAAGGCCTGTTCACAGGTTGAGATGAAGGCGACCTCCATTCCTTTTGAAAACGCAGCGCGTGCCGGCGCACCCCGGCGACAGCGCGAAAAACTTGCCTCGGTACAGGGATTGCGCGCCGCGGCCGCGCTGCTGGTGGTCTGGACGCATTCGATCGACGCGGCAGAAGCATATTCTTCCACGCGGCAGGCGAGCTTTTTTCATCTTGCGGGCTTCGGCGCCTGCGGGCTGGACATTTTTTTTGTCATCAGCGGATTCATCGTGTCGCTGGTGGCCGCCCGAGCGGTCGAGAAAGGCGAGCAGTCCGCAGGCCAGTTTCTCTCGCGCCGATTCACTCGCATCTATCCGCTGTACTGGATTTTGACGCTCGTCGTGATCCTGGAGGCAGAACTGGGCCGCCATCCGGTGGCGTGGCACAGCGTTTCCTGGCTGCCAACTGCGCTGCTGCTTCCATCGCTCACATATCCTGTGGCGTCTCCCATCCTTTCCCTGGGATGGAGCCTTGTCTTCGAGATGTATTTTTACTTTGTTCTGGCTGCGTCGATGGCGCTGATGCCGCGCCATCTGGTGCGGAATACGATCGTTTTTCTTGCCGGAATGGTCGCGCTTGGGGCCCTCGTCGGATTTCGCCGTCCATTGTTGATTCTGTGGTCGAACCCGATTCTGTTGGAATTTCTATTTGGCTGCGCCGCCGGTCTGATGTACTCGCGCCAGTTCGGAACAGGGGCGCGAGCGGCGAGCCGTCTCAACATTTCCGCAACCGGGCGCTGGCTGACGGCGCTGGGCGCGGGCGCAATGATGACGACTCTATTCACCGGCTACGGCACTGCGAATTTTCAGGGCATGGTTCTAAACGGCGAAAGCAGTTGGCTGCGGGTCGGTGTGTGGGGCGTGCCGTCGGGATTGCTCGTCCTGGGAGCAGTGTTGTGGAGTCCAGCCATGCAATCGCTGCCGGGAAAGCTGCTGGTGTTTCTCGGCGATGCATCGTACTCGATTTATTTATGCACGATTCCCGCGCGTAGTCTGGTGGAGCACTTCTGGCGGCACATTGCGTACTGGGGCGGCGATCTGGGTATCGTGTTTTGCGCGATCATCTGCACACTGGTGGGGGTAGTTTGCTATTTGCTGGTGGAGCGGCCGCTAATGCGGTATTTCCACAACTGGTACAAACCGATTCCCTTCCACGATAGAGAACCATCCAGGCAACACGGCTAACCGCGCGGAATATGCCTTTGATGCATCTACAATGAGTCTTATTCCATGACACGGAATTTTTGGAAATGGCTACCGGCCGCATACATCATGTCGATGGCCGTCGTCATGCTGGGATATGTCTACTATGATCCCTTTCAGATTGACAGGGACGCTGTTTCCTATATGGATATTGGCAGCGCAATCCTGCATGGAAGATGGCACGAGACTGTCAACGGCTTGTGGAATCCCGGCTATCCGGCGCTGCTGGCGCTCGGTAAGCAGGCATCACCCTGGGAAGGTCGGTTTCGTGCTTCCGCGCCTGCAATACCGGAGCCTACTGAGCGAGATTGGCCGTAAAACGGCCGTGCCGACGATAGCCACCTGCACCAGTCCAAGGGACGAACAAAGGCCCAGAATCAAAGCAAGGTAAACGAATTGGCGGATGGTCTTCATGCGGCCTCGGCGTGGTACAAAGGGCCATGTTCTTCAATCGTGAATTCGTCCGCGAAGTAGGCCCGTGGCAATGGGCATGGAGAACGTTTCTGCGTCAGTTCACCAAACGCGTCCTGCGGCGCGACAACAGCATCATTCTCCCGACGGGCCTGAAAATGACGCTGCCGCGCGCTAGCAAATTCTCTTCGGAAGCCTTCATCACTCGATGCAACGTGGATTGGGGCAGCGAGGAACTCTTCGCCGGGTTCCTCGATCCTCGCGGCGCGTTCCTCGATATCGGAGCCAACGTCGGCTACTACTCGCTGTACATGTTGCCGCGCGTTTCTTGCGTCCACGCCTTTGAACCGGACTCAAGGGCGCAACCTACACTGCGAAAGAATCTCGGTCTTTACCAGAACGCGCATGTTCACGGCGTCGCAGTTGCGGATCGAAGTGGGCACGGAACATTCATTGAAACCAGCAGCTCGGAAGTGTCGCACCTGTCCGGCTCGGTCGATGATTTCGTCCCAGACCTCCCCGTTGCTCCTACGGATATCACCACCGTTGACGACTTCGTGCGCGACCATCGCCTCCCTGTTACTGGAATCAAGATCGATGTCGAAGGTGCGGACTGCGCGGTCATTCAAGGAGCGCTTCAAACTCTGACCTCGCAATCTCTCCTGGTCCTCGCGGAAAGCGAGCCGAATGCGGCGCTGTTCGATCTGCTCCCTGCGGGCTACTCGGTCTACGCCTTTGTTAAGACAGCAGGCGCAAAGAGGTTCTCGTTCCGGGAAATCGTTCCGGACGACCCGGCGCAAACCAAAATGCTGTTTCTGGTGCCGAAAAGACTTCATCGGGAGTTCTTCCAACTCGCCTGTAGCGCATGACAGTTGCATCAGCACCCAATGCAGGCGAAGTTCACCACGTCACCGCTCGCGGTCGTACCGGAGAAGTGGCTGTGGTGGTGGTCGTCGTTTCCGGCGAATCGCCGGACATTATTACTGGATGCGGCTGATCGCAGACAATCCGAACGTCGGGCCTGTATCAGTCCCGCGCTGAGGGAAAGCTTGGGAGCAGTCTCATAAACCAAAGGCGCCATCCGGAGCCCGTTCGACAGCGCTCAGGGTAAACTCCGCGAAGGGCCTCGTGTATAGCGGGCAAACAGCAGGTTCCTCGACTTCGCTACGCTCCGCTCGGAATGACAAATCGATTTATGAGACAGCTTCCAGGAATATGCAAGAAGAATGGGTTTTCACCATCCGCAAGCGAAGTGGAAAAGGTTCTTATTACGGCGTAACCAAACCCGCCTGCGTTTGTCTAATGTTCGTGAGGTGGCAACGATCGTGCTGATTCGCAAACCGTCCGATATTCCGTCTTCCGAGATTACGTCGAAGTCCGACTACATGAACCGCCGGAAATTTATGGCCGGTGCGGCGGCCTTGGGTGTTGCCGCGCTCGGCGCCGATCGGCTGGCGAACATGACTGCGCCCCGCCAGCAGGTGAATGCGGCGACCAAGCTGACGACGGTTCCCAGCAAATATTCGTCGACTGGATTGACGGAGACTTCCTATCAGGACATCACGACCTATAACAACTTCTACGAGTTCGGCACGGGAAAGTCCGATCCTAGCCATAATGCGTGGCGGCTGAAGACGCGGCCCTGGAGCGTGAAGGTGACCGGGCTGGTGAACAAGAAGCAGACCTTCGATATTGACACATTGCTGAAGCTGCGGCCGATGGAGGAGCGCGTTTACCGGCATCGCTGCGTGGAGGCGTGGAGTATGGTGATTCCGTGGGCCGGCTATTCGCTTTCGGAGTTCATCAAGCAGTGCGATCCGCTGAGCTCTGCGCGCTACGTGCAGTTTCTTTCGCTCGACAATCCGAAGGAGGAACCGGAGATCAATTCCGTTCAACTGGACTGGCCGTATTCTGAAGGATTGCGCATGGATGAAGCGATGAATCCGCTGACGCTGTTTACCTTTGGCCTGTATGGGCAGGAGCTGCCGAACCAGGACGGCGCGCCGGTGCGCATTGTGCTGCCGTGGAAGTATGGATTCAAATCGGCGAAGTCGCTGGTGGAAATTAAGTTTGTGAAGGACCAGCCCCACACCACCTGGAATGAGTCGGCGCCGGACGAATACGGGTTCTACTCCAATGTGAATCCGAATGTGGACCATCCGCGCTGGAGCCAGAAATATGAGCGCGTCATCGGAGCGCCGTTCTGGAAAGCGCGGCAGCCGACGCTGATGTTCAACGGCTACGGCGATCAGGTCGCATACTTATATAAAGGAATGGACCTGCGCAAAAATTTTTGAGAGCCAATTTGGGAAGCAGGTCCCCCCACTGCGTTCTCGCCTGCCGGCGAGAACTTCGGTCGGGATGACAACCTAATTTATAAGCCCGGCACTTCGGGATACGAGATAACTGGCACTTCTCCAGCATGAACAATCGTTCCATCGTAATTTTGAAATCTCTCGCGTTTCCGGCGTGTCTCATCCCGCTGGGCGTGCTGGTGTATGAAGGTTTCAGCAACACGCTGGGGCCGGACCCGATCGCGACGATCACCCACACGACCGGCTACTGGACGCTGTACTTTCTGCTGATCTCGCTGGCAATCACGCCGGTGCGCCGCTTGAGTCCTCGCCTGGCATGGCTGACCCGCTTCCGCAGGATGCTGGGACTTTACGCATTTTTTTACGGAACCCTGCATTTGTTTACATACGTGTGGTTGTTTTCCGACTTCAACGTGCATGCGATGGTGCATGACATCGCCAAGCGTCCATTCATCACCATGGGCATGCTGGCGTGGGTTTGCCTGCTGCCGCTGGCGGCGACTTCTACCGCGTGGTCGATCCGCGAGCTGGGCGGCAGGCGCTGGCTGCTGCTGCATCGGCTGGCGTATGTAGCGGCGATTGCGGGTGTCATCCACTATTGGTGGATTGTGAAGTCGGGCGTGCTGACGCCGTGGAAGGTAACGGCGGTGCTTGCAGCGCTTCTGCTGGCGCGGGTGGTATGGACGGTGCGGCAGGCGGCGCGGAAGCGCAAGATCGCGGTCGACGCATAGTTATTATTTGTTTACGAATAGACCCACATCTCAAAATCGAGATGTGGAGCACCCGCGCACCCGCTTCAATTTTGGCACCCGCTTCAAATTCCGCCGCCGCTTAATTAGCAGACCGCAGCTCGATTGCGTTGCGTACCGGCTCGTAGGTCATGCGGTGGAGTGGGGTGGGGCCGTGCTGGTGCAGTGCGCGGAGATGCTCCGGGGTGCCGTAGCCTTTGTGGGAGGCCAACCCATACTGCGGATATTTGTCGTGATAACGGCACATCCACGCGTCGCGATAGACTTTCGCGACAATGGAAGCGGCGGCAATGGATACGCTGATCGAATCGCCGTAAATAATTCCTTTTTGCTGGCAGGGTGTGTCGAGGCGTTCGGCGTCGATCAATAGAAAATCCGGCTCCGGGCAAAGTTGCGCGATGGCCGACAACATCGCCAAGTGCGACGCGCGGCGAATGTTGATTGCGTCGATGGTGGCGGCGTCGGCGAAACCGATGGCGATGGCCACAGCAACCTTGCGAATACGGACGTCGAGCCGCTCGCGCTCTTCCGGCTCCAACTGTTTGGAATCGCGCACGCCGCGCAGCCGGACTCTTGGCGGCAGAATCACCGCAGCCGCAACCACGGGACCGAACAACGATCCGCGGCCGACTTCGTCCACGCCGGCGACTGCGATGGCTCCCTGCTCGCGCGCGGCACGCTCATGCTTGTCGCCGCAGACGAGAGCGCGCAGACGCCGCATCTTCTCCGCCTGCTTTGACAGCGTCTTCTCGCAGGGAACAGGATTCGACAATTCTTCAGGCATTTCACCACGAGTCTACCGCGAAGCCGGTTGTGGAGAAATGGATTGCCTCGCGGAAATTGCAGTGCGGATCGATAAGCTGGAAATTTGCCAGACCCCAGGTGGCCCGCGCAGGCGCAGAGCCCATACCGGCGCGGAAATTTGCGTGGAGGAATTGCGAGCTTCGCGATAGGATTTCACCTGAGCCAAAAAATTGAGGAGTGCCGGTGTTAAACACAGCGCAAGACGTATTTCTCGTTGTCGTCTGGGTCGTTTTATCGATCACCTATCTGGTGCTGCTGAATTTTCTTTGGTCTCCCGCGCGCAGAAGGGTCCATAACGATGTGATCGGATGGCAGATTTCGATTATCGGGACGATTTATGCAGTGATGATCGGATTTATGTTGTACGCCGTGTGGGCGAACTTTCAGACGGCCGATACCAACGTGAACGGCGAAGCGAACGCGCTGGTCAACCTGTTTCGCAGCGCGGAGGGCCTGCCGGCCGCGCAGCGAAGCGCGATTGAAATTGCCGCGGTGAATTACAGCAACGCGGTGGTCACGAAAGAATGGCCGACCATGCGCCGTGACCAAGTGCCCAGCGCCGGAAGGCCCTTCATTATCCAGATGTGGGCCATCATGAGCCAGACTCCCGCGCAAACTTATTCCGAGCAGGTCAGCCTGCAACAGGCGATGCAGGAAATGAGCACGCTCACGCGGCACCGAAGAATGCGGATCCTCGATAGCGAAACTGGCATGCCGGCCATCCTCTGGACCGTGCTCGTCTTCGGCGGCATCATCACAATTGGGTCCTGCGGCTTGATCGGCACGGAAAACATCGCGCTTCATTTCACTCTGCTGGTCGCGGTCAGTCTGCTGATTTCGCTCGCCCTGGTTGCCATTGCGGACATCGATCGCTCCTTCCAGGGCGGAGTCCATATCACTCCAAACGCGTTTGTCCGGGCTGAGGCGACCATGTTTACTCCGGAAACAATTCCCAACGGAAGCGCTTCGCGTTAGGATTCATCTGATATCGGAAGCATCTGAGGAGCGCAAGTGCTGGATACAAACCAAAACCTATTGCTGGTGATCCTGTGGGTCGTACTCTCCATGTTGTATCTGGTCGTGTTGAATCGGCTTTGGGCGCCCGCCAAACGCAGAGTTCACAACGACGTGATCGGATGGCAGATTTCCATTCTGGGCACAATCTATGCGGTGATGATCGGTTTCATGCTGTACGCAGTGTGGTCGAATTTTCAGACGGCGGAGAGCAACGCCCATGCTGAAGCCAACGCGCTGGTCAATCTGTTTCGCACCGCGGAGGGGCTTCCGCCGGCGCAACGCAGCGCAATCGAGATCGCTACCGTCAACTACAGCCACGCCGTGGTTACAGAAGAGTGGCCGATGATGCATCGCGCCGAGCCGCCCCATGCGGGACAACCCTTCATCATCCAGTTGTGGAGCACGCTGAGCAACACGCCGACCGAGAACTACTCACAACAGGCCAGCCTGGCACAGGCGATGCACGAATTGAGCACGCTGACGGAGCATCGGCGACTTCGCGTTTTAGAAAGCATAACGCAGATGCCGACGATTCTATGGACGGTGCTGGTTGTCGGCGGCATCATCACGGTCGGATCCTGCGGGTTGATCGGCACGGAGAATATTAGGCTCCATTTCGTTCTGCTTTTTGCGCTCAGCCTGTTGATCTCGCTGGCTCTAATTGCGGTCGGGGACATCGACCGTCCTTTTCAGGGATCGGTAACCGTCAGCCCCATTGCGTTTGTGCGGGCGCACGAGACGATGCTGGATCCTGGGCTGGTTCCCAAATAGGGCTGCAATGGAAAAGCCGCATACCCGAGGGAACGCGGCTCTTTTTTCTTAATGTAGAAGCGGATCTAGTCGGCTTCGCGCAGGCGGGCGGCCTTGCCGCGCAGTTCGCGCAGATAGAAGAGTTTGGAGCGGCGAACCTTGGCGGACCGGATTTTTTCTACCTTCTCCACCACTTTGCAATGGAGCGGAAAAATGCGCTCGACGCCCTGCCCAAAGCTCATTTTACGGACGGTGAAGCTGCCTTCCGCGCCATTCTTGCGGGCAATGACGATGCCCTCAAACGCCTGGACGCGCTCTTTTTCGCCTTCTTTAATCTTGACCTGAACCCGGACGGTATCGCCGGGACCAAAATCGGGCAGGTCGGTGCGTTGAAGTTTCGCAGCCAGACGCTGCATCACGGGGTGAATCGACATGGGATGTCCCTGTTCCTGAATGAAAATAGGCGATGAAAGCCAAAGAAGTAGTTTACATGGAATCAGCTCTTTGCGCCTCCAGAACCTGGCTGGCAGCGCGATCACCGGAGCGCAATGCTGCGTGAACCGTTCCCCAGTGGCCGGTTGTGTCCGTGTGTTCTCCAGCGAAAAAGAGAGTGTCTTCGGCGGGAATTGTCATCTTGCTGCTGGCGTCGATTGCGCCGGCGGGAACATAGCTGTAGGCGCCCAACGAAAATGGATCGTCTTGCCACGAGTGGGTGCTGCAACGGATGAGGAGGCTTCGGATCGAAGCGGATTTCAGGGAGAAGATCGCGGCCAGTTCCTCGCAGGCTTTTTCTTCCAGTTCGGCTTCCGTGAGTTTTGCCAGCGCCTGTGATCTGGGGCCGCCGACCCATCCCGTGAGAGTGCAGCTTTGTGCTGGATGCGCGGTCCACCAGACGGGCGGCATCGAAGCCGGGGAGAAAAGAAAGCTGAGATCGGCAAATGGGTGCTGCGGCAGATCGGCCCAGAACTTTTCGTGAAAAATCAAAGTTAACCGGCGGACGTTGCCCATCCGAAGTCGCGCCGCTTCGTGCACCGCCTGCGGCACTGGAGTGAAGTGCACGGCGCCGCTTTGCAGCACGCCAAGTGGAAGCGCGATGACAGCCTGGCGCGCGACGTAAGTCGACGACGATTCCGCCGAGGTGCATTCCATTGTGATCCGTCGGTGTTGCCATTCGATGTGACGAACGGTTGCGCCGAGAATAATTTCGCCCCCGGCGTCGCGAACTTTTTGTGCAAGAAATTGCGGAAGCAAACTGTAGCCGCCACGAATGCGAAAGGCGCGATCGCCTTCGATACTTTCTTCCGCGGCTTGCTGCCTGCCCAGCGACGCAACGCCAATCACGGTATGGTCGGCTGCGTTGAAGCCCTCCACGTATCCGATGATTCGCTGCCGGGCAGCATCGGGCATGGGATGACGCGCCAGAAATTCCGCAAACGAAATATCTTCTCCCTTCCAGTTTTCCAGCTTGTCTAAAATTGACGCGCCATCCCTTCCGAGGTCCCCGCAGCGACGCAATTTGCCGCCTTCCACGCAGGCGTCCGTACCTTCCAGTTCGTATGTGTCCAGCTTTGCTTCCTTCAATACCTTCCACAGCTCGGGCGGTTTACCGTGGACGAATTCCGCGCCCAGCTCGACTACTTCGCCGCTTCGATGCGCGGTAAAGATGCGTCCGCCTACGCGGTTCCGCGCCTCCAGCACAAGCGTAGACAGACCTGATTCGGCGATCTTGCGCGCGGCCGACAGGCCGGCAACACCGGCCCCGGCAACGATCACGTCAAATTCTCGGGTCGATGTAGGCATCTGTCTCCGGGAAGCTCTGCCGCGGAGTTGTTTCGTGTCGCGGCCGCTCAACGACTGCGTCTGGCCGCCGCCGCGCGGCGGAAGGATTTTTTCTGCAGCGCGCTGGCCTGCGAAAGCGCCTGATCGAAATGCGATTTTGCTGCGGATTCGATTTGCTTTCGCAGCTTACATTGGGGACCATGGTCCAGAACTTTTGCGGCAATGTCGTCCAGTTCCGCCCAATCGTGCCATGTGCCGATGGCATCCTTTACGTCGCCGAGGGTTTCCGTGAGCTTTGCGTCTTCATCCCCGGCAAGCGTCAGCAGGTAGCGCAGTTCTTTCACTTTGCGGCGATAGGGATGGAGATTTTGAGGCCCCAGGCTTGGCGATGCGCCGAGCTTTGCCGCAAGCCGCAGCGCGACTGGATTTGCGCCCGGCGGGCCGCCGCCATTCTGCGATTGACCGCCCGCCGCAGCAAATTCTTTTTCGATTCGAGCGCCGCACTGGCGCAAGTGACGGTCGATTTTTCGCCGATCGTGGGTTACGGCACTCTGCAGCTTCCGGACAGCGCGCTCGCGCCATGAGACCAGCGCTTCCAGCAACTGCGCCATGCACTCCTCTTCTCCGTCCGATTCAACTGTGGCGGCAAGCGTCGTCAGTACGTCCATGTCGCGCACCTTGCCCGCCATTTTGTAAAGAGGTTTGACAGCCTTAAGAAGCCGCTTGCCTTCGCGCGTGCCATCGAGCGCTACGCTGACCACCGTCTCCGATTGCCGGACGTGCGTCCGAAGATCGTGCGTCCGCTTGGGCGTTACTTTCTTCGCGATCTTCTTCAGAGACTTTCGCAGCTTGCGAAGCGGAGACTGCAGCCTTTTGGATTGTTCCGGCTCCATCCCGTCTTGGATGTGGAATCGGGCGAGCGAATTAGCAATCAATTTGTCGTCTCCTGCGGCAGCCAGCAGCCCTCGTTGGAATTGCGGCTTCCATGACCTATACTTTGCGGAATCACGATTCCACCCAAGGACAAGCGATGAAAATTTCGGTCCGTGCGGGCGTATGCGTCGTCTGGTTTGCGCTCATTGCTTCCTACGCATTGCCGGCGCAGATGACCTTTCCATCCGGCACGCTCGACCCTACTCGGAACATCGCCTCTCCTCAACTTGTCGATCAGGGGCACACTCCACTGCCGGAGCAATATGTCTGGACAGCGAAAAAGCCGACTGGCTTGCATGGGAAGGATACCGCGCCGCGGTATTTCCGTGCGGCGTTTCGCGTAGAAACCGTGCCGCAACATGCGACCTTCTACGTTGCCGGAGTGGAGAGCGAGGATGTCTACATCAATGGGCGGCTCGCGGACAGCGTGCAGGACAATCCGGCATCGCCGCTGCAAATGCCGGTCTTTGAGACGGACGTCACGAAGCTCTTACGTGCCGGAAATAATGTTCTGGCTCTGAGAGTAACGCCGGGCCGCGGCGATGGTTATCTTGTCGCGAAGATCGTGCCACGCGCCAAAGGCATATACGCACCGGCATTGGTGATCAGCGGCTCCGACTGGAAAGCCACGCTGAATGGCGAGACAGGATGGCAGAATCCTGCCTTCGACGATCGATCCTGGCCGGGCGTGCACGCATTCGGCTCGATTGAGAGTTCCATCGAGTTTTATCAGGCGAACGATGATGCCGGTCTTTATCGCTGGCCTGGATATGTCGGCGTTTCGCCATTTCTGGTGCACACGGTTTTACCCGCGCAGAAAGTGGAGCAGGTTTTTCGCGGACGCAGCAGCTTCAGCAATCTGGAGACGCTGACCGCGCCGGAACCGGGTGCAAATGGCCCGGAATTTACCGTTCAGCTTGCCTCCGCAAATGTGCCGGAGCAGCAGGCGCCAAGCGTTTTGCTGGATTTTGGCAGAGAAGTCACCGGACGCGTGCAGTTCGTATCTGCGTCGAACCATTCGATAGAAGTGACCGTGCAATATGGCGAGTCGCGCGAGGAAGCGCTCAAGCAACCGTACCTTGGAGTGGACCCGCTCACTATCCCGTCGAACGCGACGGCTTACGGTCCGAAATCAGCATTCCGCTACGCGAAGATTCGTTTTGTCGGAGGAGGCCGGAATCTTCGCTTCCGCTCCATCGCTCTCGATGACATCTACTATCCCGTCACCTATCGCGGCTATTTCGAGTCCTCCGATCCGCTGCTGAATAAGATTTGGGAGGTCGGCGCGTACACCGATCATTTGTGCATGCAAGACGATATCTGGGATGCGCCGAAGCGCGACCGGGCGCGCTGGGCCGGCGATCTGGACGTAAGCGGCCGCGTCATTGACGATGTCTTCGCGGATCATTTCCTGATGCAGGACACGATGACTCGCCTGATCGGCCCAGCGCCTGTCAAAAAGCATGTCAATGACATTGCCGGCTACTCTGCGTGGTGGGTCAGCGAACTCGATCAGTACTATCTCCATAGTGGATCGACGCAATATCTGCAAAGCCTGCATGATCGGCTGGTGCAGCTTCTGACCTACATGGACACGGAGATCGATACCAAAAACCTTTTTGCCAACAAGACACATTCCTGGCCTTTTGTCGACTGGTCGCCGGAATTGGACGGCGATCATCCAGAGGCGCTGCGCGCCACGCAATTCGAGTTTTACCTGGGCTATCGCGATGGTGCTTTTCTCCTGCGACAGATGGGGGACACAGCCAATGCCAACCACTTTGACCAGCGCGCGCAGGCCCTACGACAGGCCGCCCAGAAATATCTTCTGGATAGTTCAACGGACACGTTCGGCTCTCGCTGGCAGACCAACGCGATCGCGATCTATTCCGGCGTCGCGAACCGCTCGCAATATGCGCCGATCTGGGACCATGTGCTTTCGAGCGCGGCAAACACCGAGTACACCGCATTGGTGATGACGCCGTATTACAACTACTACATTATTTCCGCCATGGCGGAGACTGGCCATCGCGTCGAGGCGCTCGACTGGATTCGCAAATACTGGGGTGGGATGATTGCCGAGGGCGCGACGAGTTTCTGGGAGGGCTATTATCCAAGCTGGCCGAAGCAGGATTTCCATGCGTCCCTGCAAGCCGACGACGGCACCGGCTATTACGTCAGCCTGGCGCACGGATGGTCGACTGGACCGACAGCATGGATGATGGAGCAGATTCTCGGCATCCAGCCGACGGCCGCCGGTTTTGCGAAGGTCACGATTCGCCCTGACCTGGCAGGACTGTCGTGGGCGAAGGGCGCGGAACCCACGCCGCGCGGTCTGCTGAAAGTGAGTCTGCGAAAGAGCGCGAATTTAGAAACAACAATCGATCTTCCATCCGGCGTGGAAGCGACCGTGCTTGTGCCCACGAGTCACGCCGGCCAAACAGTGCTCGTCAATGGAAAAACTGCGCAGAAAATCACGCCTGCCGAGAACGGCGCGCGGGCGGCTGTGGTGCTGCGTCAACCCGGCCATTACACGCTTCAACTGGAGTAGCGGAGCAAAGTCGAATCATTACGCCAGTGCTTTGGGAACGGCTTCTTCCCATCTTCCTTGGGCTTTCAGAATCAGCTCGACGACCTCGCGCGCGCTTCCCTGCCCGCCGCGAGCGTTGGTTACATAATGGCTGATGGCCTTTAGCTCCGCGGCAGCATTGGCGACCGCAACCGCCAGTCCGGCGCGTGCCGCCAGCGGCATGTCCGGCAGATCGTCTCCCATGTAGGCAACTTCCTCTTCGACAACGCCGGCTTTGCGCAGGCATTTGTCAAAAGCTGCCATCTTTGTCTGCTGACCGAGATAGACATAATCGATCAGATTCTCTTTCGCGCGCTGGAGAACGGCGGGCGATTTTCGCCCGGTGATGAAGCCGGTTTTGATGCCCATGATGTGCGCAAGCTTCAGCCCGACGCCGTCAAGCGAATTGAAAATTTTCATCTCCGCGATGCCGCCGTCGTTGGGGAACGCCATCAGGCACACGCCGCCATCGGTCAGGGTGCCGTCCACATCCATCAGGAAGAGTTTGATTTTCTTGGCGCGTTCGAGCAGTGGGGTTGGAGTGGACAATTTCTCGGACATGAAACGATTTTAACCGCGCAGAATAAACCCATGTCTCAGAAGCGAGACATGGGGCACCCGGCACCCGGCACCCGGCGATTTTACTTGTAGATATTCGTCCCATCGAAAGATGAGAACAGCAGGTCCCCCCAGTCGCTATGCTCGGCCGGGATGACAACTCCAGCTTTGGGACGATCAGAGGATGTTGGAGATTTCGATCAGGTTACGATCGGGATCGCGGATGTAGATAGAGTTCAGCTTTCCGATCGCTCCCTTGCGCTCTACCGGACCTTCTTCTATGTGAATCTTCTGATCGGTCAGATATTCAACCACGGTTTCCAGAGGCGTAGTGGTGAGGAAGCAAAGGTCCGCGGATCCAGGCGTGGGATGCGCGGCTTTCGGATTGAACTCATGCCCGCGCTGATGGAGATTGATTCGCTGAATGCCGAATGCCAACGCTTTGCGTCCGTCGAAGGTCGCGACATCCATGCCGAGAGCCTCCGTGTAGAAATCCACTGTCGCGTCGATATTCGCAACGGTCAGCACCAAATGGTCGAGCTGTTCCAGGACGAAGGCCATGATGGAAGCCATCTTATTCCTAAGCCGCAACCTTTGCTGAGAAGCTGGGTGCGTCGTTCAAGCCGGCCCTGAGCGTAATCGAAGGGTTGGCTTGAATAGGGAAAGAATGCGCTACTCCTCAACAAGCGCGGGTCCGCTGACCTGGTGCAGCTTCAGGCGGATCTTGACTTCCACATGGTCCTCGATGCGGACGAAGGGGATGCCTTTGCGCATTCCGTAATCCTTGCGATTGAAAATCAGCACGCCCTGGATGGCATCTTCGCTGGCTCGGTTCTCGGGGACGGTCAGCTTCAGCTTCTCCAGCCTCGTGACTCCGCGGATGGAAAAATTGCCGTCTACGTCGAAGGTGGTAGGGCTGGTTTGGACAACTTTCGTGGATCGAAACGTGATCGACGGATAGTGCTCGACATCGAAGAAATCTTTGCCCTTCAGCTTGCTGTTCTTCATGCCGCTGCCGGTATCGACCGTGGCGGCCTCGATAAAGATGTGCAGAGCTCCGCTGGTTACGTCATCAGACGGAAATATCAGTGTGGCGTTCCATTTGTCGAATCTCCCGGCCAACGCGATGGAGGATTTCACAGAAAACCGAACGCTGCTTTCGGCAGGAATGACGGCCAAAACCGGTGTCTGCGCGTGACTCGCCCGCGGCAGCAAGAGGAAGGCAAGAAGACAGACAATTACGGATCGCATCGTGCCTGAGTGTCGAATGTTCTGGCTCTGCTGTCAACTGAAAGTTACGGGACAATCCGCATCTGCTGCGATGCTGGGAGATTTGCGTCGAGAAACGCCGTCACGCACGCGCCCGGCTCGATGACCGCATTGTTGCCGTGAACCAAAAGGCTGGAAGCTCCGATAAAGGGGCCGGCGAAAGGCACAAACATCAGCGCATAGAAAGGCGCTCGATTCTTCTTCGATGCTTCCATCGTGTCGCCTCCATGCAGCCGGATGCTCTTGCCGTTCAGGTCGAGCGACTGTACGCGGAAGCTGATGGTCCCGGGGCTTGCGTTCAGCCCGGCGCGGGTCACCTGCGTAACCGTCGCCACGGCAGGCGTTCCTTTGGGGACGATCACGGCGCCATTCACCTGCACATCGCGCGCCAGCGTAAGAGGGATGCTGTCTCCAACCTCCGCCTTGGCCGTGTCGATCTCGGAAGTGAAGGCCAGAGGAACCGGTACGCGCTGGGCGGCTATTGTGTCCGCCGTTACATTCGCCGGTCCATCCGCCGGGCCACGCATAGTCTGCGCGCCGCAGGGCTCTAGCGGCGCGCCCTTGATCGTATAAATGCCGGTGACAATTGGGCTCTGCGGCAGGCCGGGAGCGACGGCGATCGCCTGCAGCATGGTCGTCGATGCAATCGAAATCGGGCCGCTGTATCGCGGCGAGCGCTGGGTCGGTGTCCATCCGTCGGTGGTGTAAAAAATAATCGCGTGCGGCGTCCCGTCTTCGATCCGCACTGTTCTTGCGGAGGAATATTTGCCGGGCTTCACCGTAAATTTGGGCTTGTTGGTCTGGGCGCAGCAGTCGTTTCCGGATGACTGGGCGTTCATCTGCGCCTGCTGCATGGCATTCATCGCGTCCTGGTTTGCCTGCTGCGAGGCTTGCATCATCTGTTGGTTTGCCTGCTGCGCTGCCTGCATCGCGGCGTCATTCGCCTGCTGCGCTGCCTGCATCGCGGCGTCATTCGCCTGCTGTGCTGCCTGCATTGCGGCATCCTGGGCGAAGCAAGCTGTGCCGGACGCGGCGGAGAGAACGAGAACGACTAAGCAGAAACGGGTAAGAGACACTGGGCCACCTCCCCTAATGCTGGTATGGACGTGAGGTGGAAGCGAATAGTTTCGTGAAGAATTTCCGAATCAGGCCAATAGATGGCTTGAATGGGGCACAGGCTTTTATCATGAAGGCACGGTTTTCTTTGCCGCGCAGCATTCCGCCGCACTAACATTGAACTCGAATCAGCTTAGGAGGCTAAACATGGCTCTCAGTTTTTCCACGGATATTCGCCCTTGTTTCCGAGACGGAGACATAAAATGCATGGGACGCGCTGGGGTGAAGCTCGACGACCCCGCCTGGATGTGTGTGCCCGCCAACGCGCAAAATGTTTACGATCAGGTGTCGAGTGGCCACATGCCTCCAGATGCGCCCTGGCCGCCGGATCGCGTTGCACTGTTCAAGAAGTGGATGGACGCAGGCTGCCCGGCATAAGAGGATGGAAGTGATCTGACCGGTGCTGGGTACGGGTGTCGGGAAGGTCGAATTGCACAGGAGAGGTGAAGCGTACAATTGGCCAGCCCGGGACCCGCACGTTGAGGCCCGGCGAAAGAGGACGATGGATGATTGGAGAAAAGATCGGCGAAACCAAAGGGAAACGACTGGTGAGACGGGTAATTTCCACGGAACCACCTACAGTAGAAGTAACGTTTGAAGACAGCGGCCAGATGCTGGGTGTTGCGACGACTGGGCTGGGCACTTATACCTCGGTGATCGCGGCGGATGGCGGGATCTTCGGCGAGGGCCAGGGAATCAGTACGACGCAGGAGGGCGAGGGGATTGCCTGGAAGGGAACGGGCATTGGCAAGTTCGGAGCGGACGGCGCGATCAGCTATCGTGGGATGCTGTTCTTTAAGACGACGTCGGTGAAGCTGGCGCGGCTGAACAATGCATGCGGGGCGTTTGAATACGACGTGGATAGCTCTGGCAACACAGTTTCGAAGATGTGGGAATGGAAATAGGATCGCGCCACACCTCCCCCACATATCTGCACGGATTCACTCCAAAGAAAAAATGATGGCGTTCCGATCACGAACGGATAGGCTCGCCAGGACTATTCTCCCCACTCAAGCCAAAAGAAGGCTTGAATGGGGCACCCGGCATAACAGGCCGGCGTGGTCTAACGGGTGCCCGTTCAAGCCCACCCTCTGGCTTGAGTGAAGAAGAAGTTGCATGGCTGGGTGAGGCTTTTTCCCTGTTACCCGACTTCTTCTCGAAGGCGCAATTGCGGCGGGGTTTATGGGAAGCTTCGCGGCGGAAGCGCTGGAAATTCAAGTCTCTCGCTGCTTAGATGGGGATGAGAGAAGTTACATCCCATGTCTCAGAGGCGAGACATGGGGCACCCGGCTGTGCTTATGGATGCTTCAGAAATCTCGAGTAGAAGGCTGCGAACACCAAGACGATTCCTATATTCGCCGTCAGCCGTTCCCAGAACCGGTTTCTGAAGAACAGCAAATCCACACCGACTACGACGGCTACCAACAGCACTACATAAAGTACGACGGTTGCCTGTCTCGTCATTTCAGTCACCAGTCCAAATTGTAGAGCTTTAGCCTTGCGCGTGACACTCTCGATCTCCATATATAGCCGGGTGCCTGATACCCCACTCAAGCCAAAAGGAAGCTTGAATGGGGCACCAGGCCGCGTGATGAGCGCGAGAAGAGTTCAAATCCCATGTCTCAGAATCGAGACATGGGGCACCCGGCACCCGGCACTAGAATAATATTTTCACATTTGAAGATATACACATAAATGTGAGATTCTTACACATAGGAGATTGCCATGCGGACAAATATCGAAATTGACGACCAGTTGGTCGAGCGTGCGATGCGCAGCAGCGGCGCTCGCACCAAGCGGGCGGTAGTGGAAGCCGCCCTGCAGTTGCTGGTGAAGACGCACTCTCAAACCGCAATCCGCAAGCTTCGCGGCAAGGTATTGTGGGAAGGAAACCTGAATGAGTCACGCTTAGGCCGGGTGCGGGAGTAGTTTCGAGGCATGACGATTGTGGATACGACGGTGTGGATCGATTACTTCCGAGGGACCGAAAATCCACATACGGATTGGCTCGACCGGGAATTGAATCGGCAGCGTCTCGGTTTGACCGATCTTATTCTGTGCGAGATTTTGCAGGGAATCGTCGCAGACTCAACGTTCACGCGAGTGCGGCGCGACCTATCCCGGTTCGAGGTGTTTGACACGGGAGGAGAAGCGCTAGCCGTGGCAGCCGCACGGAATTATCGCTCCCTTCGATCGCGCGGCCATACGGTCCGCAAGACTATCGACTGCCTCATCGCGACCTTCTGCCTGACGGAGGGGCATTCCCTTCTCCACCGCGACCATGATTTCAACCCATTTGAGAATCATCTTGGGCTTCGGGTTATACATCCGTAATGGATTTACGCGCCCGCTCAAGCCAGCGGAGGGCTTGAATGGGGCACCGGCGTCACTCCTCGGCCAGCCACCAATTCTCTATCTTGTCGAGCTTGAAGTCAGCCACTTTCTCTGTTCCGTTATATCCACGCAGTTGGCCGCCCTTTTCCTCAGCCCTTGTTGCTTCAATCTTCTCGATTTGGTCTTGATATTCAATCTTCACTTTCAGGAATTTCGCCATACACTCTCCCTGTGCACCAATTCTTGAACTGTGGACATTAGGTTATCCTCCCACAAGACAGGCTAGGATAAGCCGATGAAATCACAAAGCATTTTGCATGGAAATTTTGGGTGGCAATAACGGACTGCATTCCAGCGGCGTCCTCGCCGCTGCCATTAATATTCCTCGGTCTCAGCCTCGCGGCGTTCAAACATTTTATGGATACTTGCATCTACGCGCTGCTGAAAGCGCTCTCTCACAGCCGCTCTCTCGGCTTCCTGTAATTCTGGCTGATAGAAACGTATCGCCAGTTCTGCTACGGAGAGTCTTGGAGGATCGCCGCTATCGAGCGTCTCCAGATCTTCGATCAGCGGGCGAATTGACCGGAATAGATCCATGATCGATGGCATTTCATCCTGCTCCGCTTCACTTAGCATTCCAGCGATCAGAGCGCAGCACCTATAGACAGCGTTGAGGTCTTGTGCCGATTTGAAGACAAGGCTCGCATCAGTTTCCAAAGTCTCTACGATCTTGTTGAAGTTCTGCTCCCAATCTGGGAACCGCTTGCGTAGATTTTCAGCGGAGCGGGTGGTGCTCTCAAGTAACCACAGGCATTTGCGACGCTCTTCGCCGGCATCAAGACGTTCCCTAATTCCGGCAATGGCTGCCAAGATGGCCTCTTGTTGTTCGGCTAGTTTTTCGCGCTCTTTCCACTCATCGTCAGACATAGCACTCCTCTTGGTAGCTCAAAGAACGCCGATGCGCTCACTCGCGAATTCTAATACCTGATTTCCAACATACGATGGGCAGCGTTGGCCCATTCGAAACTTCTTTTTGTTTAAGGGAGAACGTTCCCTACAGCCCCAACTTGGACCACATGGCGTCTACTTTGGCTTTGGTGGTGGGGTCCATGCGGAGCATTTCTGGCCAGGGTCTCGTAAAGCCTTCGGCCGCCCATTTGCGGGTGGCATCGATGCCCATTTTGCTGCCGTAGTTGGGCAGGCGCGCGGCGTGGTCGAGCGAATCGATGGGGCCCAGGGTGAATTGAATGTCACGCTCGGGATCGATGTTGTTGGTCACGCGCAGCACGACTTCGCGCAGGTCCTGCACGTCGCAGTCCTCATCCACTACGATGACGCACTTGGTGAACATGGCCTGGCCGAGCGACCAGATGCCGTGCATCACTTTGCGCGCCTGGCCGGGATAGCTCTTGCGGATCGACACGATCATCAGGTGGTGGAAGCACGCCTCGACGGGAAGATTGATATCGACGATTTCGGGGATGGTCAGCTTCATGAGCGGGAGAAAGATGCGCTCGACGGCCTTGCCCATCCAGGCGTCTTCCATGGGCGGCCTGCCGACGATGGTGGTGGCATAGATGGGATCGCGGCGATGGGTGATGCAGGTGATGTGGAAGACGGGGTAGTCGTCGGGCAGGGTGTAGAAGCCGGTGTGGTCGCCGAAGGGACCTTCGGAGCGCAGCTCGTCGAGGCGGACGTAACCTTCGAGAACAATTTCTGACGAGGCGGGCACCTGGAGATCGACGGTCTCGCACTGGACGAGCTCGACGGGCTGCTGGCGGAGGAAGCCGGCGATGACGAATTCTTCAACCTCCGGCGGCGCGGGAACGATGGCGGAAAATGTGGTCGCGGGATCGGTGCCGATGGCGACGGCGACCTGCAAGATTTCCGCAGAAGATTTTGTGTGCACCGTCATGTTTCCGGCGCTTGAGAAGGCACTGAAAGAAGCAGGCAGCGTGGCGCCACCCGCAGTTTCGGCCATGATTGCCACATGCGCGGCGGCCGCGTCTTCGGAATTTGCGGCAGCACCAGAATTCGCCTCGGCGGCCTGGCGCAGCCGCTCGCGGTAATGTTCCGCCGCAACTTTCTGCCGCTGCCAGTGCATGCCGGTGGTCTGGCCGTCGTAGACCTGCATGCGATACATGCCGACATTGCGCTTGCCTTTTCCATCTGCCACGCGCGGGTCGCGGGTGATGACGCAGGGCAGCGTGATGAAGCGGCCGCCATCCTGCGGCCAGCATTGCAGGATAGGAAAGTCGAGGACGTTGAAATTTTCGCGGAGAATTACTTGCTTGCAGGACGCGTCCTTGGCAGCGACAACTTTGGGGAAAAATTTTCCGACATCGGCCAGCATCGGGAGCATTTTGATTTTGTCGAGGAAGCCTTCCGGCGAGCGGAGGTTCATTAATTCCTGAATGCGATTCGCGACTTCGTCCAATGAATCAACGCCGAGCGCCATGCACATCCTGCGCTCGCTGCCGAATTGATTCATCAAAACTTTTGCGCCGGGATAGCCTTTGACATTTTCAAACAGCAACGCGGGACCACCGGGGTTTCGGGCGGGTCCGCCTCCCGGCGCGCCGGATTTCGACACGCGATCGGCGATTTCTGCAATCTCAAGTATGGGATCCACTTCATGCTTGATGTGCTTGAGTTCTTTATGCTTATCGAGCGCATTTATCCATTCGCGCAGATCGTCGTATGCCAAATCTCCTCCTCGCAGCCTGACTTATCGTAACTCCAGAGATTCCATTTCGCGTTGGGACGATGGGGCTTTTGCTGGAACGGGGCTTCTCCACTTAAATCGCCAGAAGACTTGAATGGGCACCGTTGCGCCGAGAGGAGTCGGCGCTTACTGCGGACAGCTTTCGATGCCGGCCTTGCGCTCGGCCATCCATCGATCGAGAAAGGTGTGCGCGCATCCGGCGCCGCAAAGGTGCTTGCTCTCCGCGTGATGGCCTAGCAGATTGTCCCAGGGCATCAATTTCAGCACAGGCTGATTCCGGCCACCGTCGGTGTAGGAGGCGCATTCGTTGACTGCGACCCAGGAATTCTCGGCGTCGCCCATCAATTTGCCGCAAACATCGCAGGTAAAGCGTTCTACCCAAGCCATAGAGTCCGCCCTGATTTGTCTCTTGTCTGTGTTTGATTCTTGCCGCGATCATACAAGAGATCGGGACACAATCCGACCCGACGCAGTGCGCTCGGAACGGCGGTTGGCGTAACTGGCTTACGTTCAAAACTGGCGCAGCGCATCCATGACATAGAATACGGCGATGCCCAGTGTCACGAATCCCTCGACGCCGCCCACGATTCTAATGGCGGGCTGAATTCGTTTCAGTTTCATGAAAATCTCTTCCTGCGCGTGCTGTTGGATTTCGTTGCCGCCCTCCAGAAACAACTGGTCCTCTTCGTATTGAGTGACGCTGATTCGATAGAGAAGCAGGGCCAGCAACGCCACAGCCAGCACGGCCCACACAGTCCAAATGACGATCAGAAAGCTCATACGGTGACCTCTCAGTCCGGTTGAGATTGCGTCGGGGCGCGGCCTGCGCCTGAACTCGACGGATTCCGCGCCAAAGGACGTTCCGGCAGTATCGTACTCCCAATCCGGCGGAGCGGCGCATTTGATTTGCGGCATTTCCTTTCGGCGAAAGCGCGAGGCCCGCTAATACTATGCGACCTGGCGAGCCCCTGCGAATCTAAGTGTTATGGGCGAACGTTTGCCGGTTGTTTCGCCGGCATTTTCGCCGTATCATGGTAGGTGGTAGACAGGACACGAGGATAACCCAATGGCAACGATGACCCCCGCTCCAGAAACCGAGATCAATAATCCCGCAACCGAGCCTGCGAAGGCTCCGCCCGTCACGCTGACACCTCAGGCGATCGGTAAGGTGCGCGAGATTATGGCGACGCAGGACCCGGTTCCTGCAGGCCTGCGCCTGGGCGTTGTGGGCGGCGGCTGCTCCGGCTTCCAATACTCCATGTCGTTTGAAAACCAGTCGGGAATGATGGACAAAGTCCTCAACTTCGACGGCCTGAAGGTTTTCGTCGACTCCACGTCGCTGATGTACCTGGGCGGCTGCGTAGTGGATTATGTCGAGACCCTGGAAGCGGCGGGCTTCAAGTTCGAGAATCCCAACGTGAAGAGCACTTGCGGCTGCGGCTCGTCATTCAGCGCATAATTTTCGATGGAAGTATTTCGCAAAGGGCCCTCGCCGCGCGAGGGTCTTTTGTTTTGGGTCGCGTTCTTGCAGTTCAATGGCTCATTGAGGCGAGCTGGACATTGGGCTGGAACCCACGCTGCTGCCGAATCCGCCGGAGCCTGAGGAAGATCCGCCAAATCCGGAACCGCCGAAGCCGGAGCTGCCTGTTCCCGAGCCGCCGAAGCCGGAGCTGCCTGTTCCTGAGCCGCCGATTCCCGAGCCGCCAATGCCGCTGCCCGATCCATCGGTGCCGCTGCCAGTGGTGCCACTGGCGCCTGGGGCGCCTGCCGGTGTGCCCGGAGTTCCACCGCCAAGACCTGCGGAATTGCTCACGTCCTCTTGCGGATTGTAGACAAATTGCCATTGATCGTAGATGGTCTTCTTCCGGTACGACAGCATGGATTTTTTCTTGAGTGGCACGGTGACTCCAACGATGGGCGCTCCGGTTGCCGAGCCGCCAAAGATGCCGCCGCCGTTGGGGCTTCCTGTAGCGCCGGGCGTTCCGGCGAGAGCGCTGCTGCCGCCAAATGTCCCCGCTGCACCTGCTAAGCCGCCGCCCACACCGCCGCTGGTGGAAGAGACTGTACTCTGACCGGCGCCGCCGAACGGCGTGCTGCCCGTCGAACCGAAGCCCGACCCGGATGATCCGAAGCCGGAGTCGGAGCTGTCGTCCGCCGTGTCCTGATCGCTCTGCGCGTCCGCGGAAGCTGCGCCCGGAGAAGCGGTTCCATTCGAGCCCGCGCTGGGCGATGTAGCACTGCTCGAGCTGGAACTGGAAGAGTCGTTAAAAAAACTGTCATCATTGCTCGATGAACCCAATGAGTTGGATCCCAGGCCGTTGGTGGAAGTGAGGCTCGATCCACCCGAAAGCCCGCCGCCCCCAACACTGCTGCTGCCGCCGAAACCGGTGTTGCCGGCGGGCGTTCCACTCGTGCCAGGCAGTCCCGATCCAGGCAACCCAGGGACAGGCGCGCCGCCGGTGGGCGCCGAAGGCTGACCGAACAGCCCCATCGCCTGCATCTGAACCTGTCCCAGGTGGAGCAGCTTCCAATCCTTTTTCCCGTCATTGGATCAATATATTCCTGACGCAGAAAGCGAATATGATTGGTCTCCTTCAACTGGTCCAGGGACATGGGATAGGAGCCGAATTTGCGGTAGTAGAGTTGAATGGCTCGTTTATATTGCTCGCCGCGATGGACGGTCTCGATTTCTTTTTCGCGCTGAATCTCCTTGCCGATTTTAGGCGCGGCGATGGCCAGGCCAACCATGAGGATGGCCACGAGAAACAGCAGCCCGAGCAGCAAATAGCCCTGCTCTCCCTTGCGCCGCGACGGGGAAATAGCGAATTGATTTTTGTGGCTCTTCACAGAGTGCCTTCCTTATAAAAATACGCCCCGAGACGCGAAAAGTCCCGCCGAACGGGAGGACGCAAGCTTCTCCGCGCCGATCCAAGCGGTTAGTTTTCGTAAATTCAGCATTGCGGATGACGTTCTCAGGGGGTAGTCTCAACCTGAAGTAAAGAACGACTGCGAAATCCGTGATGTGTTTCGGACCCGCAGATTTCCTAACAGAGAGGTCAAAGATGCGCGGATTCAAGTCTCTATTATGTGCAACGGCATTGCTCGTCCCGCTGGCTCTGGTGCCGGGAGCGAATGCGCAGGTTTCCGTCACCATTGGTGGGCCACCACCGGTGTGCCCCTATGGCTACTACGGTTATGCTCCCTATGGCTGCGCGCCGGCCGGTTACTACGGGTCAGGTTATTTTTACAATGGAATCTTTTTGGGCGTCGGCCCCTGGGCGTACTGGGGTTACCGGCATGGCTGGGGTGGCCATCGCTACCGCGGCCCAGGTGGAGGACGGTATCATTACGGGCCTGCCTATCGCGGCGGCGGCGGCAGGCCTGGCGGCGGCAGGCCCGGCGGTTATCCGCATGGGGGCGGGAGACCTGGCGGGCAACCCCACGGCGGCGGCCGACCGGGCGGGCAACCTCACGGCGGTGGCAGACCTAGCGGCGGCGGTCAGCCTCACGGCGGTGGCAGGCCTAGCGGCGGCGGGTCACACGGTGGCGGGTCACACGGTGGCGGGCAACCACATGGCGGCGGCAGCAACCGCCCGCACTAACGGCTAGCTGCTGAAACTAGTCATTCCCGAAATACAGAGCGGCGAAGCGTGATGCTTCGCCGCTCTGTATTTGTTCGCCTTGCTGCGACTTCAGCGACTCAGGCAGACCCATCGGCGTTCCAGCCATTACACTGGAGCATATCCTTCTGCGAGGCATCAGAACCGTTCCCATGACTGTAGTTGCCGGTGTTGATTTTGGAACCCTCAATGTGCGCGTTTCGATATTCGACAGCGCGCGCGGCCGGCTATCGACGGCCACGGCGGAGTATCCGCTGCATCGCAAACGCGAAGATCCGGACTACGCCACGCAATCGCACTCCGACCAGATGCAGGCGCTGGCGAAAGCGTGCCGGCAGGCGATCGCGGAGGCTGGCATTCCCGGCTCGGCGATCGCGGCCATCGCACTCGACACCACCGGCTCCAGCGTGATCCCGGTCGACGCCGCGATGCAGCCGCTCGGCGAATATTATCTGTGGTGCGATCATCGCGCCAAATCCGAAGCGCAGGAGATCACCGCGCTGGCGCACCGGGAAAAACTTGAAGCGATTGAGTGGTGCGGCGGCGTTTACTCGCACGAGTGGGGCTTCGCCAAGCTGCTGCACTGGCTGCGCCACACTCCCGAAAAGCGCGCGCAATTTGCCAGCGCCTTCGAGCATTGCGATATGGTCGCCGCGACCCTCGCTGGTGTCACCCATCCGTCGCAAGCGGTGCGCAGCGTGTGCGCCCTCGGTCATAAATGGATGTGGAATCCACGCTGGGGCGGATTTCCCCCGCAGGCATTTCTTTCCGCAGTTGATCCGCTGTTCGATGGCATCCGCGAAAAACTTCAGAGTCCCGTCCAGACCTCCGATCATTTGGCTGGACACCTGAGCGCGTACTGGGCCGACCAGCTCGGACTAACGCCGGGCATACCGATTCCCGTCGGCGCGTTCGATGCGCACTGGGACGCGATCGGCGCGGGCATTCGTGAGGGCGATGTCGTGAATGTCGTCGGCACCTCGACGTGCATCATTGCCATCTCTTCGGAAACGACTCTGGTTCCCGGCGTGTGCGGCATCGTTCCGGGCAGCGTGCATCCGGCGTTTACCGGGATTGAAGCCGGCCTCTCGGCGACTGGCGATATCTTCCACGCCATTGCGCGCCGCGCCGGAACCGGCGTGAAAGAGCTGTCGATGGGCCTCGAAAATTATCGCGCCGGACAGACTGGCCTGCTGCGCCTGACGTGGGACAACGGCGACCGCACTGTGCTGGTGAATGCCGATCTGGGAGGCGTCACACTGGGCTGGAATCTGATGCACACCGCGCAGGATGAACTCTTCGCCGCCATCGAAGGCACGGCCATGCACACCCGCATTATCCTGGAGCGCATGGCCGAATATGGAATCCGCATCGACCGCATCGTGAGTGCCGGCGGCGTGCCGCAGAACAATCCCGTGCTGAACCAGGTTTACGCCAACGTGCTGGGCAAACCGGTGCTGGTTCCGGATGGCGTACCGACCAGCCTGGGATCGGGTATCGTGGCGCTGCTGGCGGCGGGCGCGTTTCCCTCGATCGAAGCCGCGCAGCAAGCGTTGTGCCTGCCGCATAAGACGTTCACGCCGCAGCCCGCGGCAGTTGCGACGTACGAACAGCTACTTCCTCTTTATCGCAGCTTGTATTTCGCGTTGGGACAACCAAACGCCAAGGCCGTGCCTTTGGGAAATGTTCTGCCTCAGCTCCGGAAAATAGCGGCGCATTCCCGCGGCGATTAAAAGATTGGTGGGCAGCGAGGGACTCGAACCCCCGACATCCTGCTTGTAAGGCAGGCGCTCTAACCAACTGAGCTAGCCGCCCATAGAGTGGTGTTGCGGCGTCTCCTCAGTCTATGGAAGCTAATCCTGCGGGTCAAGGTTGATAGACGTATCAGGGTTGATAGACTCATCGGGGCTGGTAGACCGTCGGGGTTGATAGACTCATCGGGTGCGCCGGTTGATTGTGAATGCAGACGATTTTGGACTGACTTGCGGCGTGAACCGCGCGGTCGTCGATCTGCATCGGGCGGCCGCGCTGACCTCGGCAACGCTGATGGCGGCGTCTTCGCGTTTTGACGAAGCCGTTGCGCTGGCGGCGCAGGAATCCGCGCTTGGCGTCGGCTGCCATATTGTGCTGGTCGACGGATCTCCGGTCGCCGATCCCGCTTCGATACCTAGCCTGCTTGCGTCTCCGCGACCTACTGAGGCTGCGGCGAAGTTTCGCCTCACGCTGGGAGAATTCGTCCGCGATCTGGCGCTCGGGCGCATCCGGTCCGCGGAAATCGAGCGAGAGGCGACCGCGCAGATTCGAAAGTTACAGCAGGCGGGCATCGCGGTAACGCACATCGACACTCATAAGCACACACACATTTTCCCGCTGGTGTTGGAGAGCGTTTTGCGCGCCGCCGCTGCGTGCGGAATCCAGGCAATACGCAATCCTTTCGAACCTGCATGGTGTCCGCGCGCAACCCCGGGCGCATCGGTCACCCGCAGATTGCAGGTGCGGGCGCTGGGCAGCTTTCGCGGAAATTTCTTGCGGCGGGTTCGCGAGCGAGGACTCGCCACGACCGACGGCTGTCTAGGTGTGCTGGCTACGGGAACGCTGAATGACGCGACGCTGCAATCGATCTTGCATAGCATGAGGGAAGGCACCTGGGAACTGGTCTGTCATCCGGCATACGTGGATGACGAGCTTCGCGGGACGCGCACGCGGCTCAAAGAATCGCGCGCGGTGGAACTATCGGCGTTGCAAGAATTGCCCAATATTGTTGCCCGGTTGGATGGCGCCGTTGCGCTGGTCGACTTCAGGCAACTGATGGAATGAGTCGCGCGGGACACCCAGGTCTCAAACGCGAGACCTGGGGCACCCATGCCCGAAATGTCTGAACGAGCTTTGCAACTTGTGGCGCTGTCGAAGCATCGTTTACAGCAGCGAATCAGCCGGAGGCGGCGCAGATGAAGATCGGCATCACCTGTTATCCCACGTATGGCGGCAGCGGCGTGGTTGCCACGGAGCTCGGCATCGAGCTGGCCGCGCGCGGGCATGAGATTCACTTCATTTCCTACGCGCAGCCCTTTCGCCTGAGCGGGCACGAGGAGCGGATTCATTTCCACGAGGTTTCGGTTTCCAACTATCCACTCTTTGAATTTCCCCCTTACTCTCTTGCGCTGGCCTCGCGCATGGCGGAAGTGGCGGATTATTACCACCTCGATCTACTCCATGTTCACTACGCAATTCCCCATTCCGTCAGCGCGCTGCTGGCGCGGCAGATGCTGGCGCGACAGGGGCGGAGGCTTCCCTTTGTGACCACGCTGCACGGAACGGACATCACTCTGGTCGGCGCGGACCGCGCGTATCTGCCGATCACGAGCTACGCCATCGACGAGAGCGATGGGGTGACTTCCATCTCCGACTATCTGCGTGGCGAAACGATCGCGACCTTTGGAACGAAACGCCACATCGAGGTGATTTCTAATTTCGTCAATTGCGACATTTATGTGCGCGACCCGATTGCGACGCAAAAAATACGCGAGCAATATGCCCGGCCCGATGAGGCGGTACTGGTTCATCTGTCGAACTTTCGCCCGGTAAAGAGAATTCATGATGTGATCGAGATATTTGCCCGTGTTGCCGGAGAAATGCCCGCCCGGCTGTTAATGATCGGCGACGGCCCGGAGCGATCTTCCGCCGAGTGGCTGGCGAAGAGCCTGAAAATCAGTGATCGCGTTTGTTTCCTGGGAAAGCATGACCACGTCAATGAGCTGCTGCCGGCAGCCGATTTGATGCTGCTGCCGAGCGAGTTGGAGTCCTTCGGCCTAGCCGCGCTGGAAGCGATGGCCTGCGAGGTGCCCACCATAGGAACACTCGTCGGCGGCGTGCCGGAGCTGATCCAGAACGGTGTCACCGGCTTGCTTTTTCCCGTCGGCGATGTGGATTCGATGGCACAGGGAGCCATCGATTTGCTGCGCGACCGCGAGCGTCTCGGCAAAATGGCCAAAGCCGCGCGCTGCGAGGCGCAGCGAACGTATTGCGCCTCCAAAGTAATCCCGAAATACGAAGAATTTTACGAGTCGATACTGCGCGTTTCCGGCAATTGAGTCATCGCGACTTGCGCGGAGTTGAGCGGGATCGTCAACACGACCCGGGTTCCCCTTCCCGGACGGCTGAGAATTTCAAAACCCGCATCCGGTCCGCACAAAACTTTCATGCGCTCGCGGACATTGCGCATTCCGACGCCTGTCCCCGATTGCAGCAGGCCGCTGCGCCGCCCGGATTGGTTGGACGCGGAGGCCGACTCCGGCGACATTCCAATGCCGTCGTCTTCCACTGTGATGACCAGCTTGTTCTGTTGCAGACGGCTGCGCAGGGTGACGGTGCCTCCCTGGATGCGCGGCTCCAGCCCGTGCTTGATGCTGTTCTCAATCAGCGGCTGGAGCAGCATGCTCGGCACCAGGACTTCCAGCGTCTCCGGGGGAATGTCCTTCACGATGCGCAATTTTTCCGCGCCGAAGCGAGCTACTTCAATGTCGAGGTAGTCGTCGGCGAATTCGAGTTCGTCGCGCAGCGGCATCAGGTCGTCGCGATCCTGCAACAGAACGCGCAGAATACTGGCCAGCTTGACGATCAGTTCCCTCGCCTGCTCCGGGCGAAACCGCACCAGCGATGCAATGGAATTGAGGGTGTTGAACAAAAAATGCGGATTGATCTGGCGCTGCAGCGCATCGAGACGCGCTTCCAGCAACAGGCGTTCCTGTTCTTCCAGCTTGCGCTCGATGCGAATCGCGTCCCAGATCTTGAGCGGAATGCCAACCACCATCGGCACGCAGATGTAGATCGCCAGCAAGACCGGCCAGCTATCGGATCGCAGGGTGAAGAGCCGCCGCGGATGAAGACTCGTGATCCATTCGCGCATCATTTGCGCGCTGAAGATCAGCAGCAACAGGACGAACTGCCGATCGACGCGCGGGCGTGATAGATTCCGCCGAATCCAGCGGTACATGCTCAAATCCACAAACGGCGAGAACGACCAGACATCTTCTTCCGAGACAAACGCGCGATAGGTGCCGAAGATCAGCGCGATTGCGAGGTTGAATGGCAGAGTGAAATATTCGCCGTGCAGCATGGCGGGAATCGATAAGAATGCACCGGCAATCGCCGCGGGCGTGGTGCCCAGCAGCAGCGCGATAATGATGACGGCTTCAAAAGAAATGTCCGCAGCGTAGAAATTGGGCACAACGACCCGCACCCACACTCCCAATGTGAGCGGAACGCAGATAAACGCGACCAGTCCCAGCATCTGCGTCACGCTGCGGCGCCGCGCAAAGAGCAGATTTTTGAACTCGCTGGACCGCACAAGTGCGCTGGAAACCGCGGCGGCAACGCCCAGCTTGATCAACAGCGTGATCAGTATCAGTTCAGAATGAATCACGATTTCACTTTACTCCGTGCACGGACGACGCCGGGAGTGGCGGCGCGATTCCCTATAATCCGATGTATGGCATTTGCAAACGTTCGTAAAGTTGCCGAGGCGGACTTCCCCACCCGCTGGGGCCATTTCCGCATATTCGGATTCGCCGGGGAGCGCGCCGACGAAGCTCCGCAGCCGGGCTGCGAAACCGTGCCGTCGCAGAACGGACAGCCGGAGGAAATTGTCGCGCTGGTGATGGGTGATGTTTCCAGCGTGCCGCCCATCGTTCGGATTCATTCGCAATGTTTAACGGGAGACGTCTTCGGTTCGCTGCGCTGCGATTGCCGGCTGCAACTGGAGCTTGCGCTGCGCACGATCGCCGAAGAAGGCGCGGGGATTCTGCTCTACGAGCAGCAGGAAGGCCGCGGCATCGGACTGATGCCGAAGTTGCAGGCATACGGGTTGCAGGACAAGGGGCTGGATACCGTCGAGGCGAATGAGCAGCTCGGATACAAAGCCGATTGCCGCGAATTCGAGTTGCCCGCGGAAGTTTTGAAGCTGATGGGGATCATGCAGGTTCGCCTGATAACGAATAATCCGGCCAAGGTGGCCGCACTGGAAGCGGCGGGAATTCGCGTGGTTGAGCGAATTTCAGCGGTGGTCGAATCGCAGGAAAGCTTTGAGAAATATCTTCAAGTGAAGCGCGAAAAGATGGGGCATCTGGGGGACGAAGAGAAAACGGGGCCGACCGCGCCTTGATCGCTGCCCAAAAGAGATGGAGTCATCCTGAGCGAAGCGAGGGACCTCGCGTTTTGCCGGCAAACAGCAGGTTCCTCGACTGCGTCCGCCGCGGCGGACTCCGCTCGGAATGACAAATCTATTGATGAGACGTCTTCTAAGATCAAGACGGCTCTCGCAAGTCGAGCAGTACTTTCGCGGTGGTGACGGCTTGGCCGACGTGGCGCTGCGTGTGGTCGGCGCAGTGAATCAGCAGGCCGGCCACCGTGGTTGGCAATTGCTGGCGGCCGACGCTGCGAGGCTCCGGCCAGCTTGAGAAATCGATGAGGCGGATTCTTTTTTCGGCACGCGCCAGGCCGAGGTCGAACTCCGCGAGCACCTCCTCGCGCCATTCCGATTCGTCGGATTCCTGCGGCGTCTCCATTTCGGAGCGCATCGCGATCCCTTGTTCTTCGGTCAGTTCGCGGCCTTCGGCATAGGTCAGCAGGCGGTCCAGACTGCCGACGATATGGCGTAGATGAAAACCGACTGGAGGAAGATTGTGGGGGCGGGAGCAGAATTCCGTTGGCGTGAGCGAAGCACACCAGCGGCCAGCGTCCTCCCGCGCCAATTGCAAGGCGTGGAGAACGGCGCGCTGCGCCGGCGGCAGTTCGTGTAATGTTCCGCGCAGCCAGGGTTCAGGTTGCGGCGTACTTTGCGGCGGATTATTCGAAGTCGGCGGCATGATGTTGTTACCGTTTCCTGAAATCTTTGAGGAAGAACTGGTTCAGTTCGGAGTATGGAACCATCCCGTCAAATCCCTCGGGGCTGCCTTCCTCCGCGATCTTTTTCGCTGCGTGAATGAAGCCTGTCCATGCGGCGCGCGCCAGCGAGGAGCCAGTGCTGACTCGACGAACTCCCATCTCCGCGAAATCTGAAATTTTCAACCCGACGTTGGAGCTCATCAGAACGTTGACCGGCTTGGGATGGCAGGCTTGGACGATGGCCTGAATATCCTCGCGCTTCGTCGGTCCGGGAGCGTAGAGAACATCGGCTCCGGCTTCGGCGTATGCCTGCAAACGGCGAATGGACTCGCGCAGCGGATCCGGATGGTCGACCAGAAAGCACTCCGCACGGCCCGTCAGCAACACGCCGGAACCGGAATCGTCGATCGCGGCGCGGGCCGCTTGGATTCTTTCCACCGCGACCGGCAGATCAAAGAGCGGCTTTGCTCGATCTCCCGTGGCGTCCTCAATGGAAAGCCCCGCAACGCCGGTTTCAACGCAGAGTTTCATGCTGGCGGCAACGCCGTCCGGGTCCTTCGCATAGCCGGATTCAAAATCGGCGTTCACTGGTAAATCCGTAGCCGCGACAATGGCTGCGATGTGTGCAAGAACCATATCGCGCGTGACCTGTTCGCCATCCGGCAAGCCTTGCGAGAACGCGAAGCCGCCGCTGGTGGTCGCCAGCGCCGGGAATCCAAGATGGCGGAGATAGCGGGCCGTACCCGCGTCCCACGGATTGGGAATGACGAAACAGCCGCTCTCGTGCAGCTTGCGGAAGGCCGCGCGGCGCACGGAAAAAGCGGAGGGCGAAACTAGGTTTTGAGATTGCACCGTTTTCACCGTAGGTCGCTTCGCCCGGCCTCGCGTTACGCCGGCAAACAGCAGGTTCCTCGACTGCATCCGCCGCGGCGGACTCCGCTCGGAATGACAAACGTACTTATGAATCGAACCTTCTAGCCTTGCGGGTCGAAATCTTCCGTCGCAAGTCCAGGGCTATTTTTTACACGCACTACGGTAATTTTGTGAAAGCCTTCCTTGAAGGATGGCGGACGCAGCCGCTCGGCCATTTTGCGCATCGATTCCTCATTCAACATGCGGTCGCGACGCGAGTTGCGCTCCATGCAGACCTCGAAAGGAACATCGAAGAAGACCGCCTGCACTTCATATCCGAAGCTCCGCGCCATCTTGATCCATTGCCGTCTTTCATGCGGAGAAAGATTGGTGGCGTCCACATAGTTCCACGGCATTTTGGCGATCAGCCGCGCGCGCAGCAATGAGCGAAGCGTGGAAAAGACCAGCCCCTGATAGCGCTGCTCGCTGATATCGTCGAACAGAATGCCGCGCAGCATGTCGCTCGACAATGGCGTGACGCCGCGGCGCTTGAACCAGGTCGTCTTGCCTGAACCCGGCAGGCCGATGGCGAGCACCACATAGCCCTTCGGGGTCTTTGCGGTTTCCGGAGCGGCGGGCGGCTGCGCCAGCGATTCCGGCTGGGTCTCGATCACCAGTTGCGGCTCGGTTGCGCCGGAAGCGTCTTCCCTGCCAGAGGATAAAGTGGCCGAGGATTCTCTGCCGCGCTGCTCCAGCACAGGTTCCTGCCGGCTTTCGGCCTTTCCGCCGCCACGGCCGGTGTGCCGATTTCTGGTTTCAGCCCCGGTCTTCGGCGCGCCGCGCTCTCCGGAAGGAGAATGCGTGTCTTCGGAAGATTCGCGATCGCGGGCGCGAACATTCCCCACCCCCTCCGCTTCCGGCGATTGAGGATAGGACGGTTGCAATGGCGTTGGCTGGCCCTGCGGAATCTCGTGACCAATCTTGCCGGTTGACTCAGAATCGTTTGTCGCCGGCTTCTTACGACGTCTCATTAGTTTTTCGCGCACCCACTCGCGCATGATGCGCTTGTAACACATTGGCGGCGTGGGCTGCAACCAAACCGCACGTAACGCCTGATTTCCGCTGTGCGAGCGTCAGATGGCCGCGACATAGCATGGTGCTCATTGAAACCGGTTAGTATCCGACTTGCGGATTAGTCCCGAGAAACGCGCTTCTGTTGACGACGCTCCTCTTCCCGTTTCGGCTTCTCATCGCCTGACCGCGCCTATGCTATTCTCCGCATGTGGCGGACGCTGGTGTATCCAGGAATCCGGACACTCCCCGACATAGCGCAGTTGTGCGCGTAACACACTGGCTGACCGTGCTGGCATTTTTTGCGCTGCTGATTACCGGCGCCGAGATTGTGATCTCGCATCCGCGGTTCTACTGGGGCGAGGTGGGCAACGTGAATACTCGTCCGCTGTTCACGCTGCCGATTCCTTCCTCGCGAGACACGGTTCCGACAGGCTACGGCTATGTGATGCCGGACCAGAATGGCTGGAGCCGCGCGCTCCACTTTCAGGCGGCGTGGCTGGTGGTGCTACGGCGGACCGGCTGGCGCACCGGTATGGGCTGATTCCGCCGGACCATGGCGGAATCTACGGGCCGGGCGAGACGTTGACCTATGCGGCGCAGCGGCTGCTGACGTGGCACGTGCCGGCGCGGCAGTTTCCGCGCAGCATGATTTCGAAGAAGCCTTTTGCGAATGAAGTTGCACCGCCGAATGCGGCGTTTAAGCGGCTGGAGGCGAACGGGTTCGCGAACTGGCGGCTGTCGGTGGATGGGATGGTGGCGCGGCCGACGACGTTTTCGCTGGCCGACCTGAAGAGCCTGCCCGCGCATCATCAGATTACCGAGGTGGCGTGCGAGGAGGGCTGGTCCTACATCGCCGAGTGGATCGGGACGCCGCTGGTGGAGGTGCTGCATGAGGTGGGGATTCTGCCACAGGCGCGCTATGTGGCGTATTTCTCGCTCTACCCCGACTGGTGGGACAGCCTCGGCATGGGCGACGCGCTGCATCCGCAGACATTCTTAACCTGGGGCATGAATGACGGCGATCTGCCGGTGCCCTTTGGCGGTCCGCTGCGAATGCGCGTGCCGCGACAGCTTGGCTATAAAAGCGTGAAGTACATCACGCACCTGACAGCGACGGACAGCATGAAAAAGTTCGGCAAAGGCCTGGGGTCGGCATCGCCGGAAGGCGGCTACGCCTGGTACGCGGGCATCTGAAGGGCGCACATCTAGGAACAAAATGTGGCGCGCGGCTGCACCCGCACTCTCGCGTGTCAATCGGAATTCCTGTCTCAGCGTGAATTCACCCATTCGCGCCAAAAGAAGGCTTGAATCAGGCACACCGGTTGCAAGCTCGATGCGGCGTCACGCGATCCGCTGAACCCATTGACTCCTCCAGGCCGGCGCTTCGAAGGGATCCGCGAAATACTGTGTCTCGTGCACGACCTTACCCTTGCGGAACTCCATAATGCTCACGGCGTATACCGGTCGCCCCTGGTAGGTGATGGTGTATTCCGTGATCCAGAGATCATCTTTTCCGAGAATTCGCCTGACGTTGAAGCCTGACGGCTTGCCAGGATGATGACTCCGCAAGGCCTGCAAATTCCTTCGCCCGAAAATTCGCTCGGCTGACTGGGGATAATCACAGATGGCATCGTCATCGTAAATCTCGTGTTCAGCGTTTGCATCGCCGGCTGCAGACGCGCGCCAATGCGCGTTAAGAGCTTCACGTATTTGTTCCTCTTGCATGGAATCCTCCCGGGGCGACTTCGGTATCATGATCGTCTGCCGGGCGGATTTCCGGCAAGTTCATTTGTCAATTGGTGATAATAGGCCATTTTCACTTATTGACAACGCGCCGCAGTGGTTCCCTCCGGGTTGCGGCGGCTGGCCGGCAAATCGGAAATCAACCGATTGCCAGGAATTTGAATTTACCCCATTCAAGGCAACCCTTCGGCAGGCTCAGGGTGGGTGGGCTTGAATGGGGCACCATCATTCCCTCTCAGCGCCGTTTTCACGGTCCCGGCGCAAGGGAACGTACAATAAAGATGAATCCCTCATTGAAAATTTCGTCACAGGAGAAAAATCACGATGGCAGTAAAGGTTGGTATTAACGGATTTGGCCGCATCGGGCGGAATGTTCTGCGGGCGTCGCTCGGCAATCCGGAACTGGAGTTTGTCGCGGTCAACGACCTGACCGATCCGAAGACATTGGCGCATCTGCTGAAGTACGATTCGATTCTCGGCAACCTGCACCACAAGGTGGAAGCAGGCCCGGACTATATTTCCATCGACGGCAAACAGGTTAAGGTTTTTGCCGAACGCGATCCCGCCAAGCTGGACTGGAGCTCCGTCGGCGCGCAGGTTGTTGTCGAATCGACCGGCCATTTTACCGATGCGACGAAGGCCAAGGCGCACCTGCAGGGCACAGTGAAGAAGGTGATCATCTCCGCGCCAGCGTCGAACGAAGACATCACGATTGTGCTCGGCGTGAATGAGAACAAGTACGATCCGGCGAAGCATAACGTCATCTCCAACGCCTCCTGCACGACGAACTGCCTCGCGCCGCTGGCGAAGGTGCTGCTGGAAAATTTCGGAATCGTTTCCGGCCTGATGAACACCATCCACAGCTTTACCAACGATCAGGTCACGCTTGATTTTCCGCATAAAGATTTGCGCCGCGCCCGCGCTGCATCGCTCAATATCATTCCGACTTCGACGGGGGCGGCCAAGGCGCTGCACCTGGTGCTGCCCGAGTTGAAGGGCAAGCTCGACGGCTTCTCGCTGCGCGTGCCGACGCCGGTGGTTTCGGTCGTCGATCTGACGGTGGTGACAGAAAAGCCGATTACGGTGGAATCGGTAAATGCTGCATTCAAGGCCGCCGCGGAAGGACCGCTCAAAGGCATCCTGGGCTACGAAACGCAGCCACTGGTCTCGATGGATTTCAAGGGCAATCCCCTTTCCTCAATTGTCGACTCTGAATGCACGAAGGTGATCGGCGGCAATATGGCCAAGGTCATCAGTTGGTACGACAACGAGTGGGGTTACTCCAATCGCGTCCGCGATTTGATTCTCTTCCTGGTGAAGAAGGGGCTTTAGCAACGTTCGATCTCGCCCCACTCAAGCCAAAAGAAGGCTTGAATGGGGCACCTATCCCCCACGCTTATACCCATACCCATTCTGAGGTGATCGCGTGCGACAAAACATTGCCGGCTCGTCTCCATATGAACCCATCATCGGATTCTCCCGCGCCGTGCGCATCGGCAGCACAATTTACATCTCCGGAACCGGACCGGTTGGCGCGGATGATGGTGACGCAGCCACGCAAACACGCCACGTACTCGGCTTGATTGAAAATGTGCTGGTGCGGGCCGGCGCCACGCTCAAGGATGTTGTGCGGACGCGCATGTATCTCACTCGGGCGGAAGATTGGGAGGAAGTTGGCCGCGTGCATGGCGAGGTTTTCGGCGCCATTCGTCCCGCGGCAACCATGGTCGTTGTCGCGCAACTTCTCAACCCAAAATGGCGCATTGAGATTGAAGCGGACGCAGTGCTTTCAAGTTAATACGATCCAGACAAAGGGGAATGTCATGAAGAGAGCACGATGGCACGGTTTAGGAGAATCGCAATTTCGGCAAAGCTTCCCTGCTGCAATCCGCACGTTGCGGTATTTGACCATCATGCTGCTGATCTTGGCTACATGCCGGATCGGCTGGAGCCAACCCTCCAGCGCTGCGCCCGACGGCACGAAACTATCGCCCAAATGGGAAGAATTGACCGGCCCGGATTTCATCCGCGCCATCCATGAGGCGCAGGGCGTGTGTCTGCTGCCTTTTGGCATTATCGAAAAGCACGGCGCGCAGCTTCCGCTTGGCACGGATTTGATCAACGTCCGCTATGCCTCTCTTCATGCCGCGGCGCAGGAGTACGCCGTCGTTTTTCCGCCGTATTACTTCGGCCAGATTGCGGAAGCGCGTCATCAGCCCGGAACCGTGGCTTATCCCGCGCATTTGCAGATGGAACTGCTGCAGGCCACGACCGACGAAATGGGCCGCAATGGCTGCAAAAAAATCGTCATCGTAAATGGCCACGGAGGAAATGAAGATTTTCTTCCCTATTTCGCGCAGTCGCAACTGGACCGGCCGCACGATTATGTCGTCTACGTTTATTGGTGGGAGCATGATGAACCCGGACGCCCAATCGAGAAAGACAAGGTGGACATGCACGCCGGCGAAGCGGAGACATCGCACATGATGGTGGCGAATCCGGACCTGGTGCACATGGATCGCGCCAACGAAGAATCGGGCGCTGACCAGAACCGGCTGCACCTGCCGCGCGGCGTTTATACGGGAATCTGGTGGTATGCGAAATTTCCCAACCACTACGCCGGCAACGCGAGCTACGCCACCCTGAAGCTGGGCCAGATGGACATGAAAAACTGGGCCGGCGATATCGCCCGGGTGATTCGCGCAGTGCGCGCGGACCAGACGAGTCTCGGGCTACAGAATCAGTTTTACGAAGAGTCCCAGCATCCGCTCGACACGAAGCAATAGCCATTGCGCGGCGAATCTTCCGAAACAGGCATACGCGCAACCAAATGGCGCGAGTTTCGATCCGAAACCCGCGCCGCTCTTTGAATGCTGCAAGACCGTTTGCCTAAACGGTGTTGATCGTGCCGTTGACGCCGTACGGGAAGAAGCCGCCTTTCTTCGTTCCAGGCGCGCTGTTGTGATAGACAATCGCGAGGACTTCGCTGGTTGTCCGTACCACGGTCAACGCGTTGTTGGCGTCGAAGTATTGCTTGCCGGTCGGCGGAGGCGGGAAGTCCGTGCTGTCCAATGCGAAGGTGGGAAGGTTTAGGCCGGCGCAAATCAATCGGATATTGGAAGCGTGATAGGCCTCCAGCAATCCAATCTGCACTGCAACGCCTAGATAGGCTTTGCTGGTGATCAAGGGCGCGGCACCGCCATAAGCGGAAACTCCTGTGTCCTCAAATGCCCGCGACAATTGGACAAATTGCCCGTAGTTGGCAAAGCCAATTCCCAACGCATCCAGATTGATGGCCGGTTTCGCCACCGCGCTGTTTCCCAATGCGGAACGCAGTAGCTTGACATGCTCCTGTTCGTCCGAGGTAATTTCCTCGGCAATCGCCCCCAGGTTCGCGGAGCCCTTCATGAGATCCGTGTTGGCGAAGTTTACCTTCTGTCCGCCGGTGGTTGGACCATAATCTCCGGTCCCGGTTTCGCCGATCCCGAAGGCTGAAATTCGCTTGCCGTAATACGCCATCGTGTAGAATTCGGCTTCCAAGTACTCCAGATTCAAGGCAAAATTCAAAATATCTACGTCGGTGATGCCCGCGGCGTGGACTTCGTCAACATTCATGCCGAGTGCTTTGGCGCCGGGCATATTGTCCATGACGCCTATTTTGCCGGCCACCAGCGCGGCCCCTGCGAGGCCAAGTCCGGTGAATCCTGCGCGTTTTACGAAGGAGCGGCGGTTGATAGTGGATTCAATTAGGTCGGTTGCGTAATCTTGCTTGTCCGTTTTCATGGATTTCCCTCTTACATTGCTGGTTGGAAGGCAATGGACCGGCCCGAACGCGACATGCCAGCATTCGACCGCAGATTTGCCGTGGATGCATCGAGCCTGGGGGAAGGCTGGAACGCCATGAGACTCGGAACTTGGAGCAGGTCACTGGCTGCGCCGTACGCAGGCCATAGTCCTCCATGTCGGGTACGTCGACGCATTCAATTTGGATTGCGATTTCCCGGAAAAAATCTGCGGACTGAAATTTAGGCTCTGCTCCTCGCGAGGCGAGTTGCACTCGTGCGTTTCCACGGCGTCCCGTGCCGAACGGATGGATACGAATATTCCGATAGACTGGTTACGACGGCCTGCATTCAGAATCCAGCTTCCTGAGCGACAATCCTAATGGCAAAACTTTCGATTCGCGATTTATCTCTGGAACACAAACATGTCCTAATCCGCGTGGACTTCAACGTTCCGCTTTCCGAGGACGGCACGCAGATTATGGAGGACACACGCATTCGCGAGACGCTTCCGACGCTGGAGTATGCCCTGCGTCATCGCGCGAAAGTGATCCTCGCCTCGCACCTGGGACGCCCGAAAGGAAAGCCCAATCCAGCGATGAGCCTGCGGCGGCTGGTAGACCGGCTGCGGCAGCTTTTGGACCATCATCTTGGCGAGTCCGTGAATGTCGGCTTTTCCCCCGATTGCGTCGGCGAAACGGCGGAGGAGACGGCGCGGCAGCTCGAATCCGGGCAGGTTCTGTTGCTGGAAAATCTGCGGTTTCACGCGGGCGAAGAAAAGAACGATCCGCAGTTTGCAAAACAGTTGGCGAAGCTGTGCGATCTGTATGTGAACGATGCTTTCGGCAGCGCCCATCGCGCGCACGCCTCCACGGAGGGAATCACGCATTTCGTGGCGCAGTCTGCCGCCGGCTTGCTGATGGAGAAGGAGCTGACTTATCTGGGAAAAGCGCTGCGCGAGCCGGACAAACCGTTCGTCGCCATACTGGGAGGCGCCAAGGTTTCCGACAAGATCGATGTGATCAAGAATCTCTTAGGCAAGGTCGATGCTCTGCTGATCGGCGGGGGAATGGCCTACACATTTCTGAAAGCGAATGGTCAGGAAGTCGGCAAGTCCCTGCTGGAGGCAGACAAGCTGGATGTGGCACGCGCCGCGATGGAAACGGCGGAGAAGCGCGGCGTCCGTTTTCTGCTGCCGGTCGACCATATTCTGGCAGACAAATTTGCCGGCGACGCTCGGACACAGGTCTTTTCCGGCGATGGAGATTTTCCCGCCGACTGGATGGCGCTCGATATCGGGCCAAAGACCATTGCGCTCTTCGTCGATGAGATCGCAAAGGCGCGGACGATCGTTTGGAACGGGCCGATGGGCGTCTTTGAGATGCCCGCTTTCGCGCGTGGAACGATGCAAATCGCACGGGCTGTGGCGGACAATGGTCTCGCGACCTCGATTGTCGGCGGCGGAGATTCGGTCGCCGCGGTGCAAGCTGCGGGAGTTGCCGATAAAATCACGCACATCTCAACCGGAGGTGGCGCATCGCTCGAATTTCTGGAAGGAAAACAACTGCCGGGCGTCGAAGCCCTGACGGAGAAAACCACTTGAGCCTACGTAAACCGCTGATTGCCGCCAACTGGAAGATGTACAAGACGCCCGCGCAGGCAAAGGAATTTGTCGCCGCGTTTTTGCCGCTGGTCGAGGATTACACGCGCGATGAGATTGTTCTTTGTCCGCCATTTGTGGACATCGATACGGTCGTATCGGCCACGCGGAATACGACAATTAAGGTCGGCGGGCAGAACATGCACTGGCAGGAGGAAGGCGCGTTCACTGGAGAAATTTCCGCCGGAATGTTGGTCGCTGCCGGATGTTCGCACGTCATCCTGGGCCACTCGGAGCGCCGTCAGTTCTTCGGCGAGACCGACGAAACGGTGAACAAGAAACTGCACACCGCGCTGAAATACAAGCTGACGCCGATCGTCTGCGTCGGCGAGCTGCTGGCGGAACGCGAAGCGGAGCAGACGGAAAAAGTTCTGGTCCGGCAAATTTCGCGAGGACTGGCCGATGTCGCGGCCGAGGCTGCGCGCGCCATTGTTATCGCATACGAACCGGTGTGGGCGATCGGCACAGGCAAAACCGCTACGCCCGAAATGGCGGCGGAGGCTCACGCGATCATCCGCCATGAAGTCGCCCGCTTGCTCGGCCAGGAGATTGCAGACGGGATGCGCATTCTGTACGGCGGCAGCGTCAAGCCGGAGAACGCCACCGCGCTGATGGGGCAGCCGGAGATTGACGGCGCGTTGGTTGGCGGCGCCAGCCTCGATGCGCAGTCCTTCGCAAAGATTGTGAACTATAGTTCGCCTTCGGCGCGGTGACAGTTTATTCATTCCATAGAGCGGTATTGCAGATGGCTATTTGGATAGCTATAATAAACTAATGATCTACACGGTGGCGGAAGCGAAAAACAAGCTGCCCGAGCTTATCAAGCAGGCAGAGTCCGGGATGCGCGTGACGATCACGAAACGCGGCATCCCTGTGGTTGAAATCGTACGCAAAGCGGAGGATCCGCCGCGCAAACGCGTCTTCGGCATTCTCGGCAATAAAAAGGTCGTCATCGATCCCGACTGGGCGCGCCCGCAAGAAAACGTGGACGCGTGGCTTGCGGGCGACGTCTGATGGCCGGAAGATTTCTGCTCGATACCCATGTCGTCGTCGACATCGCCACAGAGGCCGGATTGGAAACGATTCCCGCCGGCGTGCGGCGAATCCTGGAAAATCCCGACGCGGAACTGCTGCTCAGCGTGGCGTCGGCAACTGAAATCGCGATCAAGAGCAGGATCGGCAAACTCCATTTGACTAGATCGGACCTGGAAAGCATCTGCGCCGTCGCATCGATCGTCTCCTATCCGCTTCGCAGGCACCACGTCGATCGCCTCTTCGAGCTGCCGCCGCATCACAACGATCCATTCGACCGCCTGATTATCTCGACAGCCCTCGCCGATAATCTTTCCCTAATTTCACGCGACAAGCAGTTTCGAAATTACAAAGGCCTGCACGTCGTATGGAGATAGCGGCCACGCTGCTTCGCGGCTGCGAAATGAGCGGCAGCAACATCGTATTAAGAACCAACTAAGAATTATGCCCCTTCGCGCTGTCATCTTCGACTATGGTCTCGTTCTCTCCGGTCCCGCAGTTCCGGCGGCGCGGGCGCGTCTGCTCGAAATTACCGGTCTTTCGCCAGAGACTTTCGACACGCATTACTGGAAGTATCGTCTCGACTACGATCGCGGCACGTTGAATGGGCGCACGTACTGGCAGACGATTGCGCGTGACGCGGGGCTGCCGCTGACTTCAGAACAGATTGACGCCCTGATCGAGCAGGATATTTTGTTGTGGGCAAGCATCAATCCGGTCATGCTGGACTGGGTAGGCCGTGTGCAAGCGGCAGGATTCAAGACCGCCATTCTGTCTAACATGGGCGAAGATTTGCTGGCGCACATGCGGCGGAATTTTCAGTGGCTCGACAGCTTCCACCACCTTACCTGGTCCTGCGAGCTGGACACCGTCAAACCTGAGCCTGAGATTTACCGGCACACGCTGGAGCGGCTCGGAGTGAACGCAGACGAGGCTCTTTTTCTGGACGACAAAATTGAAAATGTGGAAGGCGCGCGCGCGTTGGGAATGCGCGCATTGCTGTTTCGCGATCCGTGCACGCTGGAAGCCGATCTGCGAAAAGATAAGGCGCTTGCCGGGCTGCCGCCCGTGATAGGCTGAGGCGTTCGGGAGGTCCTTCAGAATGTTGACTGGGAACGCGGTTCGACGCGCCGCGATGATCGCCTTTGTTGCCCTGCTTCTTAGCTGTGAACTTGCTTCTGCCGATCCCGGCCGGAAATATGCCGGTTCGATGACAGTCACGCGCTTTGGAATTGTCGCGACCAGCCAGACGCTGGCGTCGCAGGCCGGTGCGGCTGTGCTGGCGCGCGGCGGCAGCGCCGTCGACGCGGCCATTGCCGCCAATGCCGCCCTCGGCGTAATTGAGCCGATGATGAACGGCATGGGCGGCGATCTGTTCGCCATTGTTTACGACGCGAAGACGAAGAAGCTTTACGGCTTGAATTCCAGCGGATGGTCTCCTGCGGGAATGACGATTGCCGCGCTCCAGGCCAAAGGAATTTCCGGCGCGATGCCAGTGGCCGGCATCCAGTCCGTCTCCGTTCCGGGCGCGGTCGCCGGATGGGACGCGCTGCACCGCCGTTTTGGCAAGCTGACGCTCGCCGACGATCTGCAGCCCGCGATTTTCTATGCGGAACACGGCGTGCCGATTCCCGAAACGGACGCGGACAACTGGAAAGAGCTGAGTTCGTCATTTGCAAGTGAACCGACGTTCGCGCCAGTCTTTTTGCCGGGCGGTCATGCTCCCGCGGTCGGGCAGGTGTTTCGCAATCCCGATCTGGCTTCATCGCTTCGCCTGGTGGGGCAAAAAGGCCGCGACGGTTTTTATCGCGGGCAGATTGCCGGCGCGATTGTGAAATTGTCGAAAGAGCGCGGCGGATTCATGGATGCCGCCGACCTTGCGGATTTTCAGCCGCAGTGGGTCACGCCGATTTCGACTACCTATCACGGCTGGACTGTCTATGAGATTCCGCCGAATACGCAGGGCGTCGCCGCGCTTTCCATGCTGAACATCATGGAGAATTTTCCGCTGCGGCAATGGGGCCACGACAGCGTGAACACGCTACACGTGGAAATGGAAGCCAAGAAGCTCGCCTATGCGGACATGCTGCATTACGTCGGCGATCCCAGGACAAGCGACATTCCGACACAGGAGTTGATTTCGAAAAGCCTTGCCGCGGAACGCGCCAAACTGATCGATATGGAGCGCGCACACTGCAAGGTTCTTCCGTCCGATTTGAAGAAGCAGCTTGCGCGGCTGTCGAGCGACACAACTTACTTGGCCGTCGTGGACAAGGACGGCAACGAAGTTTCGCTGATCCAGAGCGACTCCGGCGGTTTCGGCAGCGGCCTGGTCGCGCCGGGAACGGGATTCGCGCTGCAGAACAGAATGGCCGGATTTAGCTTGCATCCCGGCCAGCCGAATTCGCTCGGTCCGCACAAGCGCCCGCTGCACACGATCATTCCCGGCTTCATGGAAAAGGGCGATCTCACCATGGCGTTCGGAATCATGGGCGGATTCAATCAGGCGCAGGCGCATGCGCAGTTCGTCGCGAACGTCGTCGATTTCGACATGAACATTCAAGATGCCTTGAGCGCGGCGCGCTTCCGCGGAGGCATTGGCTCCGGGTGCGCGGTAGCGATCGAGGCGGGATATCCGGAGTCGGTTCTGGTGGGCCTGTCGTCCAAAGGACAGTTGCTGCACGTCACGCCGCGCTACTCGCAAGTGATGGGGCGCGGCAATGCAGTGCTTCACGACAGCAGTTCAGGAGTGAACTTCGGCGCGTCTGATCCGCGCGCCGACGGTACGGCGATACCGGAAGAACCGCCTGCAACCCAATAAGAGCAGAGTCATTCTGAGGAAGTCCAACGGACGATCGAAGAATCTACGCATTCCATATCTCGCGCGTGATATAAAGCGGCGACGGTCAAAATAGCGATTTCCCCGACCGAAAACATTCATGCTCCAGCTTCGCACTCTTGCGCTGCTTCTACTGTTCGGTGCCCCATTCATGCCTGCCTTTAGCTTGAGTGGGATCGCAGCCGCGCCCGTCCCCACGCCGGGAGAACGGACCGTCACCCTCGGCAACACACCTGTGCCGCTGACCGGCCCGTGGAAGTTCCACATCGGCGACAATCCCGCCTGGGCCCAGCCCGACTACGATGATTCCGCCTGGCAAAACTATGTCGTCGATCCGGCGCATCGGGATTTGACTGCACTGCAGGCGGTCGAGTCCATGGAGCCCGGGTGGCAGCAGCATGGTCATCCCGGTTATACCGGGTATGCGTGGTATCGCATCCGCATGCAGCCGCCGCGTGAGAGCAAGTCCCTGTCGCTGCTGTTCTATCTCTTCGACGACACGTTTCAGTTGTACGCCGACGGCCGGGAGATCGGCTCATACGGAACAATGGGCAGCATCCTCGGTGTCTACACGAGCCATCCGGTCATATTCCACATTCCCGAAGACTTGCTGCGAAGCGAGCAGCCGGTCACGCTGGCCATTCGTTTTTGGAACAACCGCACCGAGGCATTGCCGAGCGGACACAACCTGAGTGGCGGGCTGCGCGCCGCGCCGATCGCCGGACCAGAACCCGCTCTGGACGCTTTGCAAAGGTATCTGCCTTCGCAGATGTACGGCACCCTCATAACGAAATTATGGATCATGCTGTCGCTGCATGGGTCCGTCGGGCTGATCTGCCTTTTCCTGTTTCTCTTCAGCCGTAGCCAGCGCGAGTACCTGTGGACCGCTGTCACCCTGTTGGGGATTGCGGCGGACGCGGCGGTGTCGATCGGGGTGACAACCGGCTCGCTTAGCCTGGTGTTTGATTATCTCTTATATTCTCTGTGTGGCTGGGCGGCAGGGTCGTCAGCCCCGATGGCGGTGATGTACCTGCTGCAGATACCGAAGGATCTGTGGCGGCGTTGCACATATGTGTTCTCTGGGCTATTGGCTGCGTATCTTATCGCGGCGGCGCTGCTCGGCCTGGGAGTACTGCCGCCGACCATCGGCAGCGAGCGCGCCGGGGGCGTGATCCAGATCGTTGCCTTCATTGCCATCGGTCTGCTTTTGCTGGGCATTGTCGTCGATGGCCTACGTACGTTGGGAAGGCGGGCGTGGCTGCCGCTGACGCCCGGTCTGTTTGTGGTGGGCGCGTTCGCATCGGCGCTGATCAGCATGATTGCGGGCCATGGGTCCTCGTTCGGTGCGGGCTGGCTGGTTTGCTGGTATTGCTTCCCGCTGGCGATCCTGTTCGTTTTCCTGGCCCGCTTCACGCAGCAGCAGCGGGAGAATGCGCAAATGACAAGCGAGCTGGAGGCTGCCCGCGGCATTCAGTCCCTGATGGTTCCCGCCGCCGCTCAGCGCGCCAGGATTCGCGGTAGACAGCGTGTATCTCCCGGCCAGCCAGGTCGGCGGCGACTTCTTCCAGATCATCCGTCACCCAAGCGATGGCAGTGTGCTCATCGTCCTGGGCGACGTTACCGGCCACGGCCTCAAGGCCGCCATGCTCGTCTCGTTGCTGGTCGGCGCGGTCCGCAACCAGATCGAAACGAACTTCGATCCGCTCTCCATGTTGCAGTCGTTGAACCGCCGCCTGCTCGGCCGCAGCCACGCACAGGCCACCTGCCTCGCACTGCGCCTGACACCGGATGGAGCAGTCACACTCGCTAACGCCGGTCATCTGCCGCCGTATCGGAACGGCAAAGAAATTCCCATGGAAGGCGCGCTGCCGCTTGGCCTGATGGAGCACACTGATTTCTCCGTCATGCAATTCCAACTGCGGCCCGGCGACCGCCTCACCTTGCTGACCGATGGTGTCATCGAAGCCCAGAACAAGAAAAAGGAACTCTTTGGCTTCGACCGCACCAACGAGCTGATGCAACAGGAAAAATCCGCCGCCGAAGTCGCCGCCGCCGTGCAATCGTTCGGCCAGCAGGACGACCTTACTGTCTTGCGCATCGTGCGGGATCAAGCCGTAACACTAATCGCTGGAGCTGAATTTGCTGAGGCTTCTACTTAGCGAGCGACCGTTCCAGCGGAATCGGAACCTGCTCGACGATCTCGACGTTGAAGCCCTGGAGCGCGGGTACGTGGGTGGGCGTGTTCGTCAACAGGCGAATCTTGTGAATCTTCAGGTCGGAAAGAATCTGGCCGCCGAGGCCGACTTGGCGCAGGGTTCGCTGCTGCCGGTCTTTACTCTGTTCCCGCGCACGCAGATCGCGATGAAATGTAAGTTGAGGCTGCGGAGCGCTGCGGTCAATGCCGAAGCCTTTGGTGTTGTTGTGGAGGTAGACCAGCGCGCCGCGGCCAGCCTCCGCAATCATCTGTAAAGAGCGGCGCACCACCTGCTGGCAATCGCACAATGGCGTGTCGAACACATCGCCGGCAAGGCAGTGAGTGTGAACGCGCACGAGGACCGGCTCTTTCGAGTCCGCAACATCGCCGTAGACGAGCGCGATATGGCTTTCGCCGCCGTCCACTTCACTCTCATACGCGATCATGCGGAATTCCCCGAAGGGCGTGGGCAGCATGGATTCCGCAACGCGGTGGATGTAACGCTCGTTTTGCAGGCGATAGCGGATCAGCTCGGCTACGGTGAGCATTTTCAGGCCGTGTGTGTGGCAGAACTCCGTCAGGTCCGGCACGCGGGCCATGGTGCCGTCGTCCTTCATGATTTCGCAGATCACGCCGGCGGGAATCAGTCCAGCCATGCGGGCCAGATCGACGGCCGCTTCTGTTTGGCCGGCGCGCACGAGTACTCCTCCACGACGAGCGCGCAGTGGAAAGACATGGCCGGGCCGGGCGAGATCCGCCGCGCTCGATCCGGAGTCGATGGCGACCTGGACGGTTCGCGCGCGATCGTGCGCGGAGATTCCGGTGGTGACGCCCTCGCGTGCCTCAATACTCTCAGTAAACGCAGTTCCGAAGCGTGAAGTATTGTCCTCGGTCATCGGACGCAGGCGCAGATGATCGGCGCGGTCTTCCGTCAGCGCCAGGCAGATCAGTCCCCTGCCGAATCGCGCCATGAAGTTGATCGCTTCGGGAGTGACAAATTCGGCAGCCAGGGTGAGGTCGCCTTCATTTTCGCGGTCTTCATCGTCGACGACCACGATCATCCGTCCGGCACGAATGTCTTCAAGCGCGGCCGGAACATCGACAAATGCGCTGGAAACCGTCATGTCACAATTGTACCCATTGTGGAAAACTAACTTGCAAGTGAACGCGAAAACGCCACTCCGAATAGGAGTGGCGTCAGTTTCCGTGAACGAACAAGCTGGTTTATAACAAATTCATCACAAAGAAGACTCAATCTCGAAGCCCCAGGCTTCCAGGAGCGCTTCCGGAATGTACTTGGAATTCTTATTCCTGCGCGCCCATTCCCGCAGCCGGGTGGAGCGAAGGTACTGATCCGGGGTCAATTTGTATTCCTTGACAACCTGTTCAAATGAGGTGACGGTGGGGACAACCGGACCGATGGGTTCAGGCTTGCCCCAGTTTGGATTCCCGCGACGTTTTGCCATTGTTTTTGCTTTTCCTTTACCTGCAAGAGTGGCGTGCAGAGACGGTCAAAAGAGGAGCCACGACGCTCGGCGGAGGGAGTAGCTTGCCAGAGCGTGACTCAGCTACAAGTTTACGGAATTTTCATCCAAAAATCAATAGGAAACCCAGCGCTTGCGCCATATTGAACGACCTCAGGCCAGGCGTTTCGCACCACCAAAAACCTCTAGAACTGGATTCGATTTCTCAGCTAAGCTGCTGATATTTAATGAGGAAATGCCTGATGGAGTAGCTCTTCCGCGCCCCGCCAGAAAATCTGTACGCCGATCGCCAGCAGAATGAAGGAGATAATCCTCAGAATTCCATGGCTGGTCTGGGGAGAGATTTTACGTGTCAGTGCCGGAGCATACCCATAGGCGAAATAGATCAACACGCCGAGAACGAGGATCGCCAGAAAGAGTCCAAATTGATCGATCACGCTCTCTATAGACGCACGCCGCTCTGCATGCGCGGCAAGGGCCAGGGTCACCACAATCGTGCCAGGACCGGCCGTCAAAGGGAACGTGAAGGGATAGAAAATTTCGGAATCAAGTGCCTTCAGAGGCCGGGTTGCGGAGACCGAATCCGAGGAGTCCGGCGGATCCGGGTTGTTCAGCAACTTCCAACCCATGGATGCCAGCACGAGGCCGCCGGCAACCTGGACCACCGGCAGAGATATGCCGAAGAAAGCAAGCAGCAGAGCGCCGACCAGATCCACTGCCATCAGGAACAATACGCTGAAAATTGCGATGCGCCGTGCCAGATGCCGGTACACAACTCCGTCCGCTGGACCGACCAAACCGAGAAAAATGATGGCTGACCCGACGGGATTGTTCACCGGGAGCAACGCGCTGAAGGCGATGGTAAAGAACTCAAACAGGCGGAGTATGGAGGGAATGATACGGGTGTGCATACCGTACATTCCACTCTAGCAAAGTATTGGAGGCTTTCCAGAAACGGCTTGGCTTGTAGCGCCGGCTCTTGGGAACATAGCAAACGGCTCCAGCGCGCTCCGTAAATGCGACTTCCGCACCTGCTTCCTATGTCCTTCCTCTTCGCGTTGCGCAGGGTCAGGATGACGAACCTTCTGAGTCCGCACTCTAAACCAACCGGAGAAATGTTCTAGCGGTTGGACAGGAGGGCCGAGACTATACGGTCGAGCGTTCGCGCGTCGCGCGGGGCGCGTACTTTCGCGTCATTGTCAAAATAAACATACACATCGCGCCGGGCGCGGCGGACAGCCAGCGTATTGCCCGCGAAATCGCCGTCCGGGGATTCGCCTCCGGCGGCCCACTTCACGATGCGATCCGCCCACCTTTCCAGCGCCCTTTTGCCGTAGCCGCTGGCGTAGAGCTCCTTCGAGCCGTGGAGTCGGCAGTAAAGAAAGTCCGACGTCACGTCCATCAATCGCGGCCACTCTACGGCATCCGCGCAAACGAGGGCGACTTTGTATTTGCGCAGCAAGCGGATGAATTCCGGAGTAACGAAACTGTGGTGGCGGATTTCCACGGCGTGACGCAGAGGCCGATTCCGATCTACTTCGAAAAAAGAGCGGCTTTCCATCCTTGCATCGTGCCCCTCCGCCAATGTTTTCGCGGCCTTGGTGTCTTTGGGAAGCAGCACGAAAAACTCTTCCATGAGATCGCGGGAGTAGCCGAAGTTTGGAGGAAATTGCCAGAGGATGGGACCCAGCTTGGGCCCGAGCTTGAGCAGTCCAGAAGCAAAGAAGTTGGCCAGCGGCGTTTCAATATCGCGCAGCCGGCGCATGTGCGTGATGTAGCGGGAACCCTTCAGAGAGAAGACGAAATCGTCCGGCGTGCGCTCTGCCCATGCCTGATAGCTGGAAGGCCGCTGCAAGGAGTAAAAAGTGCCGTTGATTTCGATTGTGCGAAACGTGCTTGCGGCGAATTCCAGCTCGCGTTTGTGCGGCAATTTTGCGGGAAAGAAAACGCCGCGCCAGGGAGGGTAGGTCCAGCCGGAGATTCCAATGCGCACGACGCCTGGATGGCACATTCGCTTTTTAAGGTCAGGAAGTCAGCCGCGGCGCGGTCGTTCCACACATTTCACTTTGCTTTGCTGTCCCGCAGGCTGCGAATTTTGTTGTGCGATGCGACGATATGTGTCTGCTGCTGGCGCAGCATTTCTTCCAGCGTGCCGGGCAGCGTTTCCTTCAGCGCCTCGGCGTATTTCGCTTTGGCCTCGTCTTCTCCCTGCTCGGCGGTTGCCAGCAATGTATGATCGCTGCCGCCGAGAATCGCCTTCAAGTCGCCCCAGACGCGATGGACTGTACCGGCGGCGGTGCCGCCTTCATTCACATCGTGCACGCCGAGCCGGTGGAGTTCATTCTCCAATTCCGCGGCATAGTTAGCGCGGACCTGAGTCTCTTCCAGGAAGTAGTGCTTGGCGGATTCATCCTTCAATTCGCTGCCGATTGCGGCGAGGCCGCGCTGGCCATCGTGCAACACCTGAATCACAGAGCGCACGACTCGTATTGCATTCTCGTTATTGGACACGTAGACGTCACCTCAATGGAATTCAGATGGCAACCGTCGAATCTACGTTGTACTGAATGCAGCAACGAATGATGCTGCCGCACGCGTTGCGCGGAAGGTAAAGCGCGGAAGGCCGATGGTAATATTAGGCGTTGGGCGCATTCATGCGGAAGTGGTGAAATGGCAGACACACCATCTTGAGGGGGTGGCGCCGAAAGGCATGGGGGTTCAAGTCCCCCCTTCCGCACCATGTTAAGATTTCCCTCGCTCCGTCCCATCGTTTATTATCGAAAGTGACCCGATGATCTATCTTTTTACAGTGCTGCACGTCGTTGTTTGTTTCGTTCTGATCGGCATTATCCTGCTGCAGCCCGGCACGGGCGCGGATCTGGCTGGCGCGTTTGGCGGCCAGGGCTCGCAGACGGCCTTCGGTCCGCGCGGAACGGTGAGCATTCTGACGAAGGTGACCACGTGGTGTGCGATCATCTTCGCCATCACCTCGATCTCATTGACGGTCCTGGTGGCGCGCAGCGGCAATTCGCACTCTGTGTTGCACGGCATGCAGTCGGCACCGGTGCAGACCCATTCGGCTCCGGCAACTCCGCGAAAATAGCCAAATCGTTTGGGAATTCCACCGACTCCCACCCTAGCCGCGCAGAACACGGCAAGAATGGGGCACGTGCAATCTCCTCTACCCTCTGAATCGCCATCGCTTATGATTCATGAAATCTTTCCCGTCGGGCCGCTCGCCTGCAATTGCAGCATCCTCGCGGATGAGGCCACGCGGCGCGCGACGGTCGTCGATCCCGGCGAGGATGTGCAGACGATTCTCGCGATTCTCGCCCGGCACCATCTCACAGTGGAGCAGATCGTCGTGACGCATGCGCATATCGATCATGTGGGAGGCGCGCTCCAACTGAAACGGCTGACTGACGCTCCGATTTACATGAACCAGCACGACCTGCCGCTGTTGAAGATGATGGACATGCAGGCCGGGTGGCTGGGCGTGGTCGCGCCGGAAGTTGCAGCGCCCGACGTCGATGCTAGCGATCTGCTGGCGTTGCAGATTGCCGAGCAGCCTGCGCAGGTACTGCATACGCCGGGGCACACGGAAGGAAGTATCTGCCTGCATCTTCCTGCGGCGAAGCTGCTGCTCGCCGGCGATACGCTGTTTGCGGGCTCGATCGGGCGGACCGATCTGCCCGGCGGCGATCTCAAGAAGATTCTGCGGTCGTTGAAGGAACGGCTGCTGCCGCTGCCGGATGCCACGCGAGTCATTCCTGGCCACGGAGCTGAGACGACCATTGGGCAGGAACGCGAGACGAATCCTTTTTTGACGAAATCTTAGTGGACGGTCGAGTTCGATTGTCGTGCCTGCGGACAAAAAGCAGGTCCCTCGGCTGCGTCCGCCTGTGGCGGACTTCGCTCGAGATGACAAGTCTATTTCAGTGAGGGCGGTGGTCGGTTCGCGCTAAGTAAAGGATTGAACCACGCGATCAATTCCTTCGGCAAACGCTTCGCTTGTAGTGAGCAAGCTGAGAACGATCCAGCCGTCGCCTTCGAATCCGTAGAAATAGCCGGGATGGATGACTACCTGTTGATTTTCCATCAGGCGAATCGCCAGTTGTTCCCCACTCATCAGCGCGGGAACTCGCAGGACCGCATACCAACCGCCTTCGACGTGCAGTCGGGAAAGTGCAGGCGCATTGGCCAGGCGGGCATCCAGGGCGGCGAGATTTTTTTCGACGCGTGCCAGGATTTGCTGCTGGATGTTCCGGCGGTTCGCCAGTAAATACGGCAGCGCATGTTGCACCGGTGCGTTCATCGATAGAAATGTGTCCGCGACGACTTCCAATCGAGCATTCGCTTCGTGCAGCAAAGGCTCTGGCCCGAAGGACGCGATCCACGCGGCCTTCATCTGCGGCAGGCCGGCGATTTTGCTCAAGCCGCTGAGGACGTATGTCAACGCCGGATGATCGCCGTGCGCAAAGCTGCCGCGCGCCGGGCCGTGTGCCGCGGCTCCTAGCGCATAGTCGAGGAAGACCTCATCCACAATCAGCGCGAGTGTGTGGGTCTCGCAGACTTGCTCGATCGCTCTGCGTTCATTGACGGAGGTGAAATGGCCGGTGGGATTGTTGGGATGCACGACGACAATCCCGCGAGTGCGCGGAGTGATGCGGGCCTGGAGTGCGGCCACGTCAAGATGCCAACCGTGATCGTAGAAGAGCGGATAGGGCACGAGGCGGACGTCGTCCAGGTCGGCGAGAAATTCAAAGAGGGGATAGCTGGGCTGCGCGATCAGGATTTCCGAGCCGGGATCGCAGTGCAGGCGGAAGAGATAGCTGTAGGCTTCGCTGGTGCTGGTGGTGAGAAAAATGTTTTCCGGGTCAACCTGCGCGCCCGCTGTTTGCGCGTAGTGGCGCGCTACGGCCTGCCGGGCAATAGAGAGCCCGCGCGGATTGGGCTCGTACTGCAACGATTCGGGCTGGCTCAGCGCGCGGAGAATGCCTGCGGTGTCGTACTCAAAGCGACAGGCGGTCGGGTTCGATGCGGTAAGGTCGAAAAACTCGACGCCCCTCGAATACAATCGAGCGAGCGCGGCGGCATACGGTGTGGCGCGCAGGTCCCAGTTGGTTCGCGCGGAGAATTGAGCCATCATGCCCTGCGAGTCGCGATCACTTCCGGCGAAGGGAAACGAAGCTGCGCCCCTCGTAGAGACGAAACGTGCCGGAATCCTTGCCGGGTGCGATCCGCAACGGCCGCGGGCGTTTTAAGGCCGCGTCCGTCTGCGACGCGACACGCAGAAGGTCGTGTCCGCCAAGATCCATCACGACAAAATCGTTCTTCGCGAGAAAACCGAAGCCGTATGCGCCCGCCAGCAGAGTTTTTCCATCGATGACTAGTGGCAATTCGCTGAGAAGATAGCCCTGGTATTTGGTCTTGAGGCCGCTGGAATAACCGGAACTGTCGACCAGGCCGGCCAGCACCAGCGCGCCGCCGGGAAACCGCACGCCGTAGGTGTTGCGAATCTGCACAGAGGCGATCTGGCCGCGAAAGAAAACCGTAGCCGGCATCATTTTGGCGACATCCGCAGGGGTCAGGATGGAGGTTTGCGCACTCGCCTGGGCGCGGATCAGAGGCACTGTCAGCAGACCAGGAAGGCACGCGAGAACGAGCAATGGAATGCAGCGCTTACACGCGGACAGGATTCGCATACTGCACATGATATGCCCGCAAATCAGTGCGTTGGGGAGAGAATTGTGCTTCGATGCGAGGATTTGGCTGCCCCTCAAGGATTCGAACCTCGATATGCTGGTTCAGAGCCAGCTGTCCTACCATTGAACGAAGGGGCAGTGCGGAGACGCGCGGGATGAAACAGCGTCCTTACTGAATATATTGGCAGGGCGGTTTTCGGTCAATCGTTGGGCGATACTGTCGTGGGTTCATTTCTGAATTGATGGCCAATCGGAAATTAACCGATTGCAATCAACACGACCTTTGCCGGGAAGCAAACGTTGAGGAAACACGCCTCCACCATAGAATCGAGCTCTTATCTATCTATAAAATTCAGATCCGTACTATGCTGCTAGGCTGCGCCTCCGCAATTCAAGTCACGCAGCTCTTGATTCTTAATCAGCAACTCCGCAACAAGACGCTGCAAACGGAAGTTCTCAGTTTCTAACTCGATAAGTTGGTAATGAGCAGATTGTATGTCGATTCCATGGCTAGCCTTAATTTCTTCGTCCGCAGTTGAAGAATCGTAGGTTTGAGTATCCACCGACGAGAGCGCATCTTTGTTTCTGTCTCGCCGGGACAATTTCTCAATATCCCAGGAAGAGGCGCGCTGAAATACCGATGTTCGCCCGGTTTCTCCCACATTCTGTTTTTCCACGCTGTCCATCAGACCCTCACAAGTTTTATCGCGTGTTCCGGGCAAGCGGTTACGCAGAGACCACAGGCATGGCAAGCATGCGCGTGCACCGCGAAGGCCTGCACATTACCATGCACGCGAGCCTTAATCCGCGAGGCGAATGACATTGCACCTTTGTCGCCGGCGCTCAGCGGCTGCATGGCAAATACATCGTATGGGCAGACAGCAACACAGTCCTGCTTGCCCTCACAGCGATTTCTGTCGATCACGGGCTGAAATATTCCCGAAGACTGCGCACAACGGTCGACGCCTGGCTCGGCCATGGTTTTCACAGTCCTCTCGTACTTTCGGAACGTTCTCGCCGCGCCGGATCGTGCTCCGAAGTGGATTCTTCAGGCGGCACAAACCTGCAGCCGCGGCGTCCACGCATGCCAGCACGGAATCTCTCGCGCTCCTCCGTGCTCATTTGTTCCCACCGCTCTGCCATATGCCGCTTCCAAGGCCGGTGACCGCCATGGTGGCGATGAAAACCGCCAAAAAGAATCTTGCTCAGTACAAATAGGCCCAGTCCCTGCCAGAATGTGATCCGGTGCAATCCGAGGATCGCGGGCATCAGCCAGTTCCATAGTTGCATGATGACGAAGCCAAATATAAAGCTGGCAACAATGACGAACCCGGCAATCTTTAAGCCCTTCAAAAATCGATAGTTCATTGTGTTGTAACCTCACTGCTTTCTGAAATTTTCATCCATCGCCTGCAGTCTTCTCCGCAAATGCAGAACGGCATAACGCTTTCGCGAAAGCAACGTATTTACGCCAAGGCCGGTTTCCTCTGCTAGCTCCTTGAAGCTGCGGCCCATCCATTCATGAGCGATAAAGACCTCACGCTGATTTTCAGGTAGTTCATCCAGAGCATCGTCCAGCAAATCGAGCAGCAGGTTTCTGGCGTAGGCTGCCTCCGGACCAGCATCCGCCGAAGGGAGCAGGTCTTCGAGTGACAACTCTCCGCCTTCCGCAATGGGTTCGCTGAGGGATGTGGATTTCTGCCTACGGAAGAGATCTGTAATGCGATTCCGTGCAACGCGAAACAGCCACGCAGTCACGTGCTCCACAGGTTTTATGAGCCGATACGTCTCGATAAGTTCATAAAAGACGTCCTGAAGAATGTCCTCCGCATCTTCGTTATTGAAGACGCGCTTGCGAATAAAGCTCCGGAGCCGCAGCTCGTCTTGCTGCAATGCTTCAGCAATGAACTGGTCTTGCTCGGCGATCGTCCAATCCGGGCTGGGCATTCTGCTCCTCTACGAAATCGACCATAACCCCTAATCCAAAAAAAATGGTCTATAAGTGTAAACGGATAAGGAAGACAAATATTGTATGAAATATTCAGGGTGGCCAATCGGAGTAGTGGAAAGGCCGGCTACCGCGATCAAACGCTGGCCGTTATGACTAGCAGATAGGCACCGATATACCGGCAAATCCGGAAATTATCCCAGGCAGTGGGAGTGCAAACAGTTCACAAATTGTTGATTATTCTTCGCGCAGAACTTCGAGGGGCTTTTGTTGGAGGATGCGCAGAGAGGCCATCCAGCCGGTGGCGGCGGAGAGAATTGCGGTGGCGAAGACGGCTGCGACGGCCATGCCCCAGCCGGGATGAAATCCGACATCGAGCTTGTGCAGGAGAATGCTGGAGAGTGCGAGCGAAAATATCACGCCGGCCGCGCCCGCGATTCCGCCGAGCATTAGGAATTCAATGCTGAGGACGGAGACGATCTGCCTGCGGAGCGCGCCGAGCGATTTTAGAATCGCCACTTCCCTGACCCTCTGAAAGCGCGTCGCCGTCACGCTGGAAGCGAGGATGATGCCTCCGGCGAGCATGGCGAATCCGGCCAGGAAACGAATGATCAGCGCAATCTGATCGACGACTTTGCGGACGACTTCCAAAACATCGGCGACGTTGATGACGGTCACCGTGGGATAGGCGGCGAATAATGCCCGTTCGACATCGCCGACGCGCGACGGGTCGGCGTGAAACGCTCCGTACCAAACCACGGGCAGTCCGGCGAGCACGCGGCTGGGCAAGATGAAGCGGCTGCGCGAATAGGCATGCTGGCCGTCAGAACGATAGAGAGCAGCGACGGTGGCCGCGATGTTTTCGCCGCCGGACTGAAAGACGATCGTTGAGCCGGGCGACAGATGCAGCCGACGAGCGGTTCCTTCGGAGACGGCCACTTGCGGGGTTGCGCTGTTGGTTGTCCACCAATGGCCGCTAACCACTTTCTCTCCGATTGGCAGAGCGTCCGCCCAGGTCACGGAAGTGGAGCGCAGCATTCGTTTGGGATAATGCTGGATTTTTAATTTGTCCGTGGGCACGCCGTTGATCGATGCGATGCGTGCGGAGACGATGGGAATACTCTCAAAGCCGCCATGCACTGCCGGTTGCGCTTCGACCAGTTTTTGTAGGCCGGGCATTTCTTCTGTAGTGATGTCGACGAGAAACACGTTGGGAATTTTGCGGGAGCCGGTTTGATTCAGATCGCGGACGATGGCGTGCTGCATGGAATAGACCGTCATAATCAGCATGACGCCGACGCCTAGAGCGGTGAGCACCGCCGCGGATTGATTGCCCGGCCGATAGAGGTTGGCAAGCCCTTGCCGCGCAGTCGGCGAAAAGCGCGCGCGAAAGCGTTGCATCGCCCAGCGCAATACAAGCAGCACGCCGGAAGCAGCGAGCAGCAGAAATACGAGGACAGCCAGCAAGCCTCCAGCGAACCATTCGCCAACCATTGCCGATTGGGTGAGGGTGCTGGCGACCACAGCCAAGCCCACCAGAATGATGACGATGGCGATGACTTGTACGCGATCGCGCGGAAGCAGGCGGCCAAGACCGGGCATTTGGCCTTCTTCCACATTGCGGCGAAGAATATGTAACGGACGAAAGCCGCGAATTTCGAGCAGCGGCGGCAGTGTGAAGAGCAGGGTGGTCAAAACTCCCGTAAGCAAGCCGATAAGAACGGGCGCGAACGCGAGATGACCTTCGACGGGCAGAGAGATGAGCCGCTCCAATAAGACAGGAAATGCGCGCGCGACAGCGGAACCCGCGGCGATTCCGAGCAGCGCGCCGGCAGTGCCCAGAAAGAGCGTCTGTAACAAATAAATCCGCATCACCTGCGACGAGCGGGCACCCAGCGCTTTCATGACGGCGATGGTTTCCAGGCGCTGCTGCAGGTGGGCGTGCATGGCCATCGCCACGCCGATTGCGCTGAGCACCATGGTGACCAGGCTGACAAGGGTCAACATCGCGGTCGCGCGATTCAGGCCATTGACCAGCGCGGGGTTAGCCTCGCGGAAATCTGTCACCTGCGCTTCCGGCAATATGTGCTCGACGCGCTTGCGTAGCTCGTCGATGTCCATGCCACTGGAGGATGCGCTTACTGCAGGCGACAGGCGGAAAAGCATTCGCTCACTGGCGCGGCTGCCCGGACGAACGAGTCCGGTCGCGGGCAATGCGGCCTGCGTGATCATTACGCGCGGGCCGATGCCGAATGAAGAGGAGATGCGATCCGGCTCCGAGCGGACGACATCGACGATGCGAAACTGCGAGTTGCCGAGATGCAGTGTGTCGCCTACGTGAGAGCGCTCGCGGAGGAGAAATTCTTCGCTGACAATTGCGGTATTGTTCTTGACCACATCGCGCAGCGAGCGGCCGGAAGCCAACTGGACATGACCGTAGTACGGATATTGCGCCGGATCGACGACTTTCAACGAGACTAGCAACGGGTCCGGATTGGCAGAGGTCGATGCCATCGAGACGGTCTCTGTGACGAGCGTGGACTCGACGCCGTCGGCGCGGAGCTTTTGCAACTGCGCGAGTTGATCCGGTGAAAATAAATGGAAGTCTCGAGCGGAAAGATCGGCGGCCATGATCGTGCGCGCCTGTTCAAGCAGCGTGCGTTGAAAGACCACGCTGAAACTGCGCATTCCCGTGAGAGAACCGACACCGAGCGCGACAGCCACGATGACAAACGTGAACTTCGCCCAGGACGCGTGCAGATCTCGCCATGCGATCTTCCACGCCGTTCCCCACGCGAGGGTTCCGGAATTCGAGTTCATGCGTGAGTCCCGATGCCGGACGTTGATTCCGCTGGACGGCAGAGTTCATCGGACGCGATGATTCCATCGCGCAGGAGAATTTTGCGTTCGGCATGCGCGGCGAGGCTCGCATCATGCGTCACCAGGACCAGCGTCGTGCCTTCGCGCCGATTGAGTTCGAGCAATAGTTCCATGACACGAGCGCCGGTGGCGGAGTCGAGATTGCCAGTCGGCTCGTCGGCGAGGATCACTGGAGGCCGCAGCATGAACGCGCGAGCGAGCGCCACGCGCTGCTGTTCGCCGCCGGAAAGCTGCACCGGGTAATGGTCCAGCCGCTCCGCCAGGCCGACGCTCGCCAGCAAATCCCGCGCGCGTGCGCGACCATCATCTGGCGCGTGCAGTTCGTGCGGAAGCAAGACGTTTTCCAGCGCGGTGAGCGTCGGAATCAGTTGGTAGGACTGAAACACAAATCCCAGCTTGGCGGCGCGAATCCGGGCAAGAGCATCTTCACTGTAGCCGCTGATTTCTTCGCCATCGATCGCGACGGTGCCGCTGGTTGGCGTGTCGAGACCGGCGAGGAGACCGAGCAGCGTACTTTTTCCGCTGCCCGATGCGCCCATGATGACGGCGAACTGGCGGGCGGGAATGCTGAGATCGATACCTTTCAGAATTTCCAATGAGGTCGAGCCGCTGCGCAGCGTCTTCTTCAGTCCGCGCACTTCAATGATGGCGCTATGATTATTCGGCATTTTGCTAGAGTCTAAGTGATGATCGTAAAGCCAATTTCGATGCTTGTTTCATCTTGCGCGCTGCTGTTGACGCTGCTGGCAGGCTGCGGTCACTCGACGCTGCAGAGTTCGCCCGCAAATTCCAACAACGTACCCACAAGTTCCCAAGACGGCAAATCGCCTGCCGGTGGCGTCGACAACTCTGCCCCGCCCAAGTCTTCCCCGCCAGTCAGAGACACGCGCCCGGTGATTGTTGCCTTCGGCGACAGCCTGACCGCAGGGTACGGCACCAACGCCGGACAGAGCTACCCTGATTATCTCCAACAGGACTTGAACGCGCTTGGATATCGATATCGTGTAGTCAACGCCGGCATCAGCGGCAACACTTCGAAAGATGGTGTGGCGCGGCTTCCGGAAATTGTGGCGCGGCTTCCCACGGTGGCGATCATTGCATTCGGCGGCAACGACGGACTGCGCGGGGTTCCGATTCTGGATACGGAAATGAACCTGCGAACGATGATCGCCACGCTGCAGGACGCGCATGTAAAGGTGATTCTGGGAGGAATTACGCTGCCGCCAAACTACGGCGGCGATTACATCGCGAAGTTCGATGCCATCTATCGGAAGCAATCGCACGCCTATCATGTCCCCCTGCTGCCGTTCATGCTGAAGGATGTCTACGGCGTACCGGGAGATATGCAGGCCGATGGCATCCACGCCACGGCCAAGGGAAACGAACAGGTCGCGAAGAATTTTCTGCCGTTGTTATTGCCGCTGCTGCATAAGGGTCCGAAGTAACTTTCCGCCGTTGGCGAATTGAGCCGCGCTTCCAATCCCACCCTTTGTGCAACGGACGCACAAAGGATGGGGCGCCCGGCAAAAAGCAGGTCCCTCGGCTGCGTCCGCCATCGCGGACTGCGCTCGGGATGACAAACTTATAAAATGGCGCATCGCAGGGCAACTAACCGAGCACCACCATGGGCTGCATCCATGTACCGGCAAGACGGCGGCCAATGGCGAACAGATCGCGCTGGCTGGTAAATATTCTGACGTAAGGAGCGGCGGAGTATTCCGGCAGGTTGCATGCCATGCCATTCCGCAGGTGCACGGCGATTCCCTCGTCCGCTGTCACCGCGGGCATGTGAGGCAGGATCAGACGCGGATGCGGCATGTGATCGAGCAGAGAACCTTCCTGCATCCGCGCCGCGATTTCTTCCAGCGTGCTGGCCTCGCGCAGCGTAAAGTCTCCGGCCTGGGTGCGGCAAAGGCCGGCAAGATGGGCGCCGCATTCCGCCTGCTGACCGAGATCGTGCGCGATCGAGCGGATGTAGCCGCCGGCGGAGATTTCGATTTCAAACGACGCGTCCGGCGATACGTAGGCGGAAATGTCCAAGCGATGAACTTCGATGGCGACGGCCCGCAGCGGAACTGTCTTGCCTTCGCGCGCCAGCTTATAGGCCGGGACGCCATGCAGCTTTTTGGCGGAAAACGGCGGCGGAAACTGCTCGATTTTACCGGTGAATTTTTCCGCCAGCCTGCGGACGTTCGTGAGGGACAAGCGCGGATCGATGGACGAGCCGACGGGATCGCCGTCGGCGTCGTAGGTATCGGTCGCCACTCCGAAGCGGATGGTGCCGGTGTAGACCTTCCTATCCTGCTTGAAGAACTGCGCCAGCCGGGTGAAGCGGCCGAGCAACAGTGGCAGCACGCCAGTCGCCATGGGATCGAGCGTGCCCAGATGTCCGATGGACGATTCCCCGGTCAATTTACGGAGGCGCGCCACCACATCGTGCGAGGTGATGCCCGCCGGTTTGTTGATGATGAGAAGGCCGTTCATGAAGTTTAAAGGTGTGCTGCGTGGTAAACCCACGTCTCAGGAGCGAGACGTGGGGCACCCAGGTTTCTGCAAGTCGAGGCGCCTTTTTATATTCCGTTCTCGCGGCCGCGGACCAGGGACAGGAATTCGTGGCGGGTCTGCTGGTTGTCGCGAAATGCGCCGAGCATGGCGGAGGTGACCGTGGAGGAGTGCTGCTTTTCCACACCGCGCATCATCATGCAGAGATGGCGCGCTTCGATTACAACTCCAACCCCCTGCGGTTGGATGGCGTCCTGAATTGCATCCGCAATCTCGCGCGTCAGCCGTTCCTGCACCTGCAAGCGGCGGGCAAACACGTCGATCAGGCGCGGAATCTTGCTCAATCCGATCACCTTGCCGTTGGGAATATAGGCGACGTGCACCTTGCCGAAGAATGGCAGCATGTGATGCTCGCAGAGCGAGAAAACTTCGACGTCCTTTACGATCACCATCTCGTCGTAGTCCACATCGAACATAGCTCCGTGAAGGATCTCAGCGGCATTTTCCCGGTAGCCTTTGGTCAGGAATGTCATCGCTTTTTCGACGCGTTCCGGCGTGCGCACCAGGCCGTCGCGCGAAGGATCTTCGCCGAGACGGGCAATCAGTTCGCGAACCATGTCCTCTGTAGAAACCCCGGCCAACGAAGTCTCTGCTGTCTCTTCAACTAAAGTCGGCTGCGCCATTGAAAATCCTTTCCTGAGTGGCGGCGTCATCGTAGCTCTTTTCCTGGTTCGAGCGCCGGTCGTTCTGAATATTCAAAAAAATTGTTACTGGTCTCCTCCACGCGTACCTTTTCCAGCTTCGCATGAGAAAAGCCCGACAGTATGACCCGGTAAATCTCCACGCAAAAATTTTCCGTGGTAGGAACAAGAGTTGCGAACGCACGATCGAGATTCAAATTTTTTCGATCGAAGCGATTTACGATTTCGCGGTGCATGAATCCATCCAGATCGCCCAGATTGCAGACCATACCTGTGATTGGATCGACGGGGCCGCTCATCATCACCTCCACGACATAGTTGTGGCCGTGCCCGTGGGGGTGATTGCATTTCCCGTACACAGCTCGATTCTGCTCCGGCGAATAACTGTCGCTGTGCAGCCGGTGAGAGGCGCTGATGCGGTAGCGTCGCGATAAGTAGGCTTTCATCATTCCCCGCAATAGTCGGCAAATAAATCCGGCATCTCATATACGCGCACCCGCTCGAGTCGCGCGCCGGCGATTTTTCCTTCCAGGCGCTTCCAGATTGCAATCGCAATGTTCTCCGTGGTCGGAATGGTCGAGCGAAACTCCGGAACTTCAAGATTCAAGTGCCGATGATCGTAGACTTGAATCACTTCGCGCTCCATGACATCTTTCAACGCCTTCAGGTCAACGACGAAACCGGAAACCGGGTCGATCTCTCCGGCAACGGTGACCTCCAGCGTGTAGTTATGCCCATGGCCGTTGCGGTTGGCGCATTTGCCGAAGACCTGCTCGTTTTTTTTCTGCGACCAGGTTTCGTTGTAATAGTAGTGGGCCGAGGAAAACTCTGCTCTGCGTGTCAGAAGCACCATAGGTCTAGCATATTGGATTCATCTGGTCTCTGTATGGTGACAACTTGTTCTCAGCGCGGCCGAACTGGGCAGAAGACCTAAGCTGGATAGCTGCGCCCCTTCCACTCGACCGGCTGATGCAGTTTGTTTCGCAGCCAGCTATCCAGCAGCAACCAACCGAAGAGCGGCAGCGCCAGGGGCGAGAGCAGGATATCGCGAGCGGCAAAATGGGACTTCGCAACGTGGGCGTAATGTACCCGGACGCGCCAGAGCCACCACAGCGCCACTGCCCAGATGAGGCCGGCATGGGCCGCGATCAAATAAAGCCAGATAGCGAGCAGGGGCAGGCCGAAAAACAATGCCGCCTGGACCAGCTTCCAAAGTCCGCGAGACAGGGCATCCGGAAAAAGCAGCGCCAGATTTTTTCCCCAGCCGTCGCGCATAGCGCCAAATGAGCGATACATGCGCGTGCTGACGGCGTCTGGCGCGTGGCGGAAACGCAGCCCTCCCTTGGCGTGTTTGCACAGCCGCGCCAGGTCGATGTCCTCGATCATGGAGCCGTGAACAGCCGCGTGGCCGCCGATGCGCCGGTACATGCCGTTGCCGATCAGGAGAAACTGTCCGTTGGCCGCTGCGACCGGCGACTCCGGCGCGTTCACCAGCCGCGGCGGATATTTCTGCGCGAGATCGGCGAAGATCAGCGGCATCAAGGCGCGCTGCCAAAGACCATGCACCAATTGCCGCGGGGAGTAGGAGAGCATAGCGACGTGGTGACGCTCGACCTCATGAATGGCGCGGCGGAGATTGCAGGGTTCGTGGATGGTATCGGCGTCTGTGAAGAGGAGCCATTTGCCACGCGCACGCTGAGCGGCAAACCACAGAGCATTCGATTTCCCTGTCCAGCCCTTCGGCAATGGCGGAGCGTCCAGTAAAGTGATGTTGGCGAATTCCGCCGCGATGGAGCGAGTCGCGTCTGTCGATTTATCATCGACGACGAAAAGCTCCCAGTCGCGCCCCAGGAGAAAATCGTCTTCGCTCTGTTGCACAAGAGAAGCCAGGCAGGCGCGGATGGATTCGGCCTCATTCCGCGCCGGCACAATCACGGATAGCGCGATGCTTTCCGGCTCGACTGCCGATGGAATTTCCTGACCCATGACACAAATTCGTATCATAGAAAGAAGCGGAGAGGGGAAACTTGAGACGCAGGCGATTTGGCTCGATCGCAATACTTGTGCTTTTTTGCCTTGTCGCGGCCGCTGGATGCGACCGCGGAGCGGGTCCGCGCGAGCTGGGAAAAGCGGCCCCGGCGTTCACGATCCGCGACGGCACGCAGACGGTGAGCCTGAGCCAATATCGCGGCCAGGTGGTGCTGGTGAATTTTTGGGCAAGCTGGTGTCCGCCCTGCATTGACGAGCTGCCTTCGCTGCTGGCGCTGCACCATCGGCTGCCTGGTCTGGTGATTCTTGGCGTCAGCATTGATGCCGATCCGCGGGCTTACCATAGTTTTCTGGCCGAGAATCGCATTGACTTTCCGACGATCCGCGATCCTTCACAAGCGGTGATGCATCGCTACGGAACGGTACAGATTCCGGAAAGCTATCTCATCGATCGGAGCGGGCATATTGTTCGCAAATATGTGAGCGCGCAGGATTGGACCAGCCCGGAGATTGTGGATGCTTTGTCGTCGGTGCTGAACGCGAAGAAATAGCGCTTGTTCTGATCGTTCGTCCTGGGCGACGCGGAGGACCTCGCGGTTCGTAAGCAAACACCAGGTTCCTCGACTTCGCTACGCTTCGCTCGGAATGACAAATTGTTCCATGAGGCTAATGCGTTGGAGCGGTTATGATTTCTCTATGACGACGAATGTGGACGTGCAGTTTCGTTACACGCAACACCCCAGCGAGGATACGATGCGGGCCGTGGCCGATCTCTACGATGTCTATGGCATTCGCCGTGTTCGCCTGAATCGCGCAGAACGATCGGTTCTGGTGGAGTACGATGCGACACGGCTTGGCGTCGCCAATGTCTTTCAGCTATTGCGCCGAGCGGGCTTGTCGGTGACGGAACAAATCTCGGCGTTCCCACCGCCAGCGCCGCCGGAAGAAAATAAATCGCCGGCGGCTTGAAAGATTTGCGCCGGAACCCGCCTCCTGCTAACTTAAAAACTGCTGCTTGCAAGCAGGATTTCCCTGCTTTCCAAACGCGCGCCCCTAGCTCAGTTGGATAGAGCGTCTGGCTACGAACCAGAAGGTCGGGAGTTCGAATCTCTCGGGGCGCACCATCCTGAATCCGCGTGTCGATTTGCCTACCAGAACTCCCCTCCCTCCTTTCTAATCGACCCAACCGGTGGAACGGGACGGCAGCAGCCGGGAGCTCCGTCAATTGACGACCTAATTGGTCCGAATTAGAATCAGGACTGATGTGGTCGGAGTTTGCGTCCCGTTCGTTTTTGGCGCGATGCAAGCCAGCTCGCCGCATCTGAAAGAGCCGAGTTCCACTTATGTTGCAGGCATTTGTCATTACGCTGCGGGAGGGCGTCGAGGCCGCGTTGATCGTCGGCATCGTCTTCGCCTACCTGAACAAGATCAATCGCCCGGAGTTGAAGCGGACCGTGATCCAGGCCGTTGTCGCGGCGGTGATTTGCAGCGTAGGGGTTGCGGTTCTGCTGGCTCGCACTCAGTTCAATGAAGACTTCTTCGAAGGCATCATCATGCTGGTGGCGGCTTTCTTCGTCATCAGCATGATCTGGTTCATGCAGCGCACCGCCAAGGCGATGCGGGGCAAGATTGAAAGCAAAGTCGGGGCGCTGGTAACCAACAGTTCGCGAACCGGCCTGTTCCTTTTCGTGTTTTTGATGGTGCTGCGCGAAGGCGCCGAAACGGTGCTGATTCTTTCCGCGGTTTCGCTGAACTCCAGCGACCTGATGAGTTTTTTTGGCACGCTCGCCGGCGTCACGCTGGCAGTCGTTTTTGGATTTATGTTTGTCAAGGGCAGCGTGCGAATCGACATTCAGCGCTTCTTCCGCGTCACGTCGGTCATTCTCTACTTTGTTGCATTCCAGTTGATTGTCTCGGGGCTGCATGAGCTGTCGGAATTCGGCATTCTGCCTTCGAGCCGGATGGAGATGCGCATCGTCGGGCCGATCGTGAGCAATGAAGTCTTTTTCTTCATCACGATTCTGGCGCTGACCGGATTGATGGTGCTGTTTGAATATCGCAAGCGGATGGGGCAGCAGACTTTATCGCCCGATGCGAACGCCGCCGAACGCCGCAAGGCTGCTTCTGTTGCGCGCCGCGAGCGGGTGTGGATGTCGGCGGTCTTCAGTTGCAGCTTTGTGTTCATTTTTCTGGTGACGGCGCAGTTTGTCTACGCGATGAGTTCGACGGCCTTGTCGCCCGCGGCTCCAGTGACGTTGACCGGCTCTCAGGTCACGGTGCCCGTATCTCAGGTGACGGGGGACACGCTTCATCGCTATGTAGTCAGTGTGCCTGGAGCGCATGGCGCGACGAAGGTGCGATTCCTGCTCTATCGCAAATCCGACGGAAAAATTGCGACGGTGGCCGATGCCTGCACCATCTGCGGTCCGGTCGGTTATTACAAGAGCGGCAACATGGTCATCTGCAAGCTGTGCGCTTCGCCGATCAATGCGGAATCGCTGGGGCAGAGCGGCGGCTGCAATCCGATTCCATTGGCCTCGACCACTGCCGGCGGACTGGTGATCATTCAGGCTAAGGCACTGGAAGCGCTGGTGCCGGTGTTTTCTAAATAAGAGTGCCCAATCCTTTGCGACCTCATCGCGAGGGTGGGATCAATAAAACTCCATGCTGACACGCCTGATCCTCGAGAGCTTTCTGCGGCAGCGGCGGCGCAAGCTGCTGGCGGGTCTGGCGATCCTGCTTGGCGCGACCGCTGTGACGGCGATGCTGACCATTGGAGCGAGCGTCGGCGACAAAATGAACCGCGCGCTGGAATCTTATGGCGCGAACATCGTTGTATATCCCGCCGCCGATACGCTGGATGTTCAGGTGGGCGGCATCAACATCCAGCCGGCAACCGCAGGCAGCTATCTGCAAGAGGCAGACCTGAAAAAGATCAAGACGATTTTCTGGCGTAACAATGTTACGGACATCTCGCCGGAGCTTCCGCTGACTGTGACCATAGGAACATCCGGCGGAACGCAAACAGTTCCTGCGACCGGCTACTGGTTTCATCACGTGATGCGCTCCGGCAGCGGCCCCTCGCAAACTTCATGGACAATGGGCGCGGTGAAACTGCATCCGTGGTGGAAGATTCAGGGCGCGTGGCCGAGCGATGCCGCGCAGGGAGCTGTTCCGGAGATTGCGGTTGGAAGCGAGTTGGCGCGGCAATTGCGCGTGCGCGTGGGCGATGCTATTCAGGTAAACGAGACGCCGGTGCGAATCGCGGGCATCGTTTCGAGCGGCGATACCGTTGCGCGCACGCTGCTCGTTCCACTGGCGCTGGCGCAGCAATGGATCGGGCATCCAGGTGCGGTGCGGCGCGTATATGTCAGCGCACTGACCAAGCCAGAGGACGCGCTGGCGAGGAAAAATCCCGACACGCTCTCTCCGAAACTGCGCGACCGCTGGTACTGCTCTCCATACGCAAATTCCATCGCTTATCAAATCCAAGAGGTCCTGCCGCAGACACGCGCCGAGCAGATTCGTCGCATCGCCCAGGGTGAGAGCGCTATCCTGTCGCGCATTTCCGGGCTGATGTGGCTGGTGGCTCTGGCATCGCTGTTCGCCGCGGGATTGGCGGTCGCCGCATCGATGACAACGGCCATTGTGGAGCGACGCCAGGAGATCGGCCTGATGCGGGCGCTGGGTGCGACACGCATCGCCATCGCCGGACTTTTCTTTTCGGAGATCACGCTGCTTGCGATTGCCGGCGGACTGCTCGGATATTTTCTGGGATCGCTGCTGGCAAACCGCGTCGGCGCACAGGTCTTCGGAAGTGGAATCGCATGGAATCCCACGATCTTGCCTGCGACGCTGCTGCTGGCGATCGTGGTCTCGCTGGGCGGCGGCGCACCTTCGGTATGGAAGGCGATGCAGATGGAGCCGGCAACGATATTGCGGGAGGAGACGTGAGGCAGCGCCGGAACGTTAGCCTTTCCCTGCTGCTTCTGCTGCGCCGATCGCTTTTGCATCGGCGTTCGCGCACGCTTGCCGAGTTGATCGCGCTGACGGTCAGCGCTGCTGTCGCCACGGCATTGCTGACTCTCTATGCTTCGCTCGATCTGAAACTGCATCATCAATTCCGCGCGTTCGGCGCGAATATTGTGGTTACATCGCAGAATTCCACACGTGGCGCCCTGCCGCGTGGCGCTCTTGCGGCGGCGCGGAGCGTCGTCGGCAATGACGGCCGCATCGTTCCGTTTGCGTACGCAGTTGCGCAGACGCAGGACGGACGCTCGATTGTTGTAGCCGGCACGGAAATGGAGGGCGTCCGCGCTATGAACACGTGGTGGCAGGTGAGTAGCTGGCCGGGGGTGCAGTCTATTGTCCATGAGGGAAAAAACGATCGGCTCCAAGCCCTAACCGGAGTTCGCGCTCAGCAGGCGCTGGGCAGCAAAAATTTTCCGCTGACGTATGACGGCAAAACGATCCAACTGCACACCGCGGGGACACTGCGCACCGGCGATGCCGCGGACAGCCGAATTTATCTGCCGCTCGATGCATTCGAGGCATGGACAGGAGTTTCGCCGACGACGCTGGAAATTCAGGCGGCAGGAAATACGCAGCAGATTCAGGCAATATTGACGCGGCTGCGGCAGGCTCTGCCCGGGACCGACGTTCATGCCGTGCACCAACTGGTGGAAGCGGAGGCGAATGTCGTCTCGCGCACGCGCTCTCTGATGCTCAGTTCCCTGCTGCTGATTTCGCTGACGGTCGCTATCTGCGTGCTAGCCACGCTGACGGCTTCCGTGTTCGAACGGCGGCGCGACTTTGCAGTGATGAAGGCACTGGGCGCCACGCAGCAGAGTGTCGGACTGATGTTTCTCTTCGAAGCGGTCGTGCTGGCTTTGGCGGGCCTGGTTTGCGGTTACGTTCTTGGTTGTGGAATCGCGTATCTCATCGGAGAATGGAACTTTCACACGACGATTTTTCCGGTGTGGCGAATCGTTCCCCAGGTCGCATTTCTGAATCTCGTGGTCGCCGTGCTGGCCGCCGCGATTCCCATGCGGATTTTGCGTCGGCTGGAACCGGCGGCGCTGCTGCGAGGGGAGTGATAAACCCGCGTCTCAGATGCGAGACGTGGGGCACCCGTACTTCGGCTGATTGAATATTTATGGGCGGCGAAGGCATTCATTCCGAGACGATCATCGAACTGCGCGATGCGACGCGGGAGTATCGCGGCCGCGCGGGAACGGTGCGCGCGCTGGATTCCATTTCGCTTTCCGTGAGGCGCGGTGAATGGCTCGCGATCATGGGGCCGTCGGGATCGGGCAAATCGACGCTGGTCAACATTCTTGGCTGCCTGGATCGCGCGGACGCCGGTACGGTGCGCATTGCGGGCAGGGATGTGAACACGCTCTCGCGCAAAGAACTGGATCAGTTTCGTGCGGAGACGGTCGGCTTCATCTTCCAGCAATTTCACCTGATTCCCTATCTGACGGCGCTGGAAAACGTGATGCTGGCGCAATATTTTCACAGCATGACGGACAAAGCGGAGGCGCTCGCGGCACTGGAACGGGTGGGCCTGGCAGATCGTGCGACGCATCTGCCGAGCGAGCTTTCCGGGGGAGAGCAGCAGCGCGTCTGCATCGCGCGCGCGCTGATCAATCAACCGCCGGTGCTGCTGGCGGATGAGCCGACCGGCAATCTGGACGCGGCGAATCAGGAGATTGTCAGCGGACTGCTGCGTTCTCTGAACCAGCTTGGCCACACAATCCTGATGGTTACGCATGATCCGGAGATGGCGCAGATGGCGGAGCGCATCGTGGAGTTACAGCACGGGCATGTGGTGCGCGAACACAGAACGTCTGCGGATCAGGATGTAGCGCCGGTTGTTCCATAGCTAGGTGCGTCTGTCGACATTTGACTGAAGTTGGAGAGAACTCAAGAGATGAAGACGAGAGTCAAAAGCCTCGCGGCCGCAGTTCTTCTTGTCTTTTGCGCAGCTGTCAGCCATGCGGCCGCCGCAGGCGTGAGACGTGCATCCGATGATCTGCAACACAGGGTCAAAAGTACAGTGGACGGGGCGATACGGCCGGTGATGGCGAAATACAAGATTCCGGGCGTGGCAATCGGCGTTGTGGTTGCGGGTAAGCCCTACGTGTTCCGCTATGGCGTGGCATCGACTGAAACTCGTCAGCCTGTCACGGACGATACATTGTTCGAAATCGGATCGGTAAGCAAAACATTCACTGCGACGCTGGCGTCTTATGCGCAAGTGATCGGCGATCTTTCCCTGTCCGAAAAGACGAGCAAGTACCTGCCGGACCTGCGAGGCAGCAAGTTCGGCGACGTGAGCCTTCTCAATCTGGGTACGCATACGCCCGGAGGGCTTCCATTGCAGGTACCGGATAACGTCCAAAATAACGATGCATTGATGCGGTATTTCAAGAACTGGAGGCCTGCTTACGAACCGGGAACGTATCGAACATATTCCAATATCGGCATTGGGACACTCGGCATGATCACGGCGAAGAGCATGGGACAGGATTTTTCTTTCCTGATAGAACAGCGCCTGTTTCCGGCACTCGGTATGAAGAGCAGTTACATCCACGTTCCCCAAGCCAAAATGGTTGATTACGCGCAGGGCTATACGACGGAAAATGCTCCGATCCGAATGGCGAGCGGGGTGCTGTCCTCTGAAGCGTATGGAGTCAAGACGACGGCGGCCGATATGGTCCGCTTTGTGGAAGCCAACATGAATTTGATTCCACTGGACAAGAATTTCCAGCGTGCGATTACAGATACGCATACTGGTTACTTCCAGGCGGGGCCGATGACTCAGGACCTGATCTGGGAACAGTATCCGTATCCGGCGGCGTTGAAGACGCTACTGGAAGGAAATTCTTCGGCGATGGCCTTCCATGCCATACCGGTCACCGCGATCAGACCGCCGGAGCGTCCGCGTGGAGACGTCTGGATCAATAAAACCGGCTCAACCAACGGCTTCGCGGCGTATGTAGCATTTGTGCCAGAAAAGGGGCTCGGAATCGTCATCCTGGCCAACAAGAATTATCCAATTGATGCGAGGGTGACGGTCGCATACAAAATTCTTACGACGCTGGCGGATGGAAACAGCAAATAGAGCATTTTCATAGTTGCTGTAGGGGAAGGTCCTCCTCCCAAATCTCTCTATAACATCCCCGAAAATGCTCTAAGAAACTACTGCGTAACGGTGCGGAACAGTTGCGAGTTCAGCAGCGTGGCGAAGTCGTCGTCCGAGGTGGAGAAACGCACTTCGAGAATGTTGCCGCTCGATGTGATGTTGGTGGCGTCGATAGCCTGCTTTTCCACCGCTGTTGCGTTCATCTTTTCATACAGGGCAGCAGCACCCATCAGAGACGACATCGTCGCCGCGGTAATCGTATCGGGCGTAATGACATCGAGCGAGAAGCGCACTCCCTGATTGAAATCCATGGTGTAGCGCGAACCGACGAAGCTGTTTTTCACCGTGCTGTACTCGGCCACCTGCGAAGCCTGCCCCAGAGCGGACTTCATCATTTCCTGTGTGCCCTTCTGATCGAGAATGCTCCATACTGCGTCGTCCTGGAGCGTGGGGATCAGGCTCTGCATGGCTGTGTTGGTCAGGAAGCTGGGCACTTTGCCGTCGCGGGCATCCAGCGAATCCTTAACGGCGGGCAGCGAGCCGAAGACCATCGTGGTCTGATCGAGAAAGGCAACGCTGAGGCCTGTGCTCCCCATCGGGTAGATCATTTCGTTGCGAACCTGCGTTCCTTTCACGTGGTGCTTTTTGAAATTATCGAGGAACGTTTGCACCGGGAACTGGCCGGAGGCGATGCCGACCATGCGGGAAGCGACCTCGCCCGGTACGCGATAGGAGACGAAGGCCAACTGCGCCACGGCCTGATTCACGTTCATGCCGGAGCTTTGCAGCGCATCCTGCAGGCGCTTCAACTCCGGCGGCAGGACCTTGGCGCGGAGCTTCATGGCAATGTCGGAGTTCTCCATCTCCTGGTAATCGACGACGATGAGCTGCTGCACGTCCCTGGGAACCGCGGCCTGCGATTCGGTGGCGAGCGGAGAGGCCTGCGCCGGCAGGGTGAGAACAGCCATCATCAAAGCGGCCAGAGCGGATGCGCCCAGCCATCCGCACATCGCCCACGGAGTTCGTTTCCAACAATTCATGCAAGCTCCTCTTAATCTGTTACGCGTGGACCGCACCCACGGATTGCCACAACGGCGGGTGAAACTCGCGCCGGCGGTCCGCCATTTTTCCGTGCGTATGGATCAGCTATTTCAGTTTCACGGCCAAATGAGCGGTGCTTCCAGTTTACGCTCCAACGTACGCATGGCGGAAAATCCTGACGCCAGACCCATCCATTCACTGCCGGACTCGACCGCCTCTTCCGGCAAAAGACCGATCAGTTCGACCAGTTCCGGGCGGGCGCCCTGCTTCTGTGCGGCTTTCTTTACGGCATCGTATACCCCGCTTAGGGGCGTGGCGCGAAAATCTGTAATGTTCATCGATACCTGAGCGCGCCCGCGGACCAGAACTCCGATGGCCTTCAACCCCGCAAGGCCGCCGTTCGAGGCCCGAATATCGCGGGCAATGCTGCGCGCGATTCCAACATTGGCCGTGTTGAGATAGACGTTGCAGGCAATCAAAAGTTGTCTCGCGCCGACGGCGCTGGCCCCGGCGGTCGGGTGCAAAGAAGGGCCGCCGACGTCGGGGCGCCGCGCCGCGTCCTGCTTGACGTGTTTCCGCAGCCCCTCGAACTGGCCGTTGCGCACATCTTCCAGTAGCCGGCGGTCGGGGCGAAGCGCGGCGGCCTCATAGAAATACACCGGAACCTGATAGCGCTTCCAGATCTCCTGGCCCAGTTGGTGGGCCAGAACCGCGCACTCCGGAAGAGAGATGCCGCGAATCGGCACCAGTGGAATGACGTCCGCCGCCCCGATACGCGGATGCACCCCCTTCTGCGCGGTGAGGTCGATTTTTTCGACAGCCTTGCCCACGCCGCGGAGAACGGATTCCAGAACCGGTTCGGGAGCGCCCGCGATGGTTACAACGGAGCGGTTGTGGTCCGGGTCCAAAGAATAATCGAGCAGAGAAACGCCATCCATGCTCATGGCGCGGACAATCTCCCGCACCACTTCGGGATGGGTCCCCTCGGAAAAGTTGGGAACGCATTCGATGACGGCTTCTCTGGTATTCATGCCGACTCGCCTGTCATTTCCACCATGTATAGCCGATCTGGAAGCGAACCGTGGCGTTGACGCCGGGATTGGAGTCTCCAAGACTGGCATTGGAAATATGGACGGCGTTTGCGGCGAAGGTGATGGACTGAGTCGGCCTCACGAAATAATGGATACCTAAACCGAACTGTGGTTCAAAATTCCACACGCTGGTTCCGCGCGAGCCGTTCGGCGGAAATTTATGGTTGGTCCAGATCAGGCCGCCGGCACCCTGCACCCACGGCATGATGCGCTTCCAGTGAACGAGATTCCAGCGCAGGATGATGGGCGTGATGCTGAGTCCGGTGTAGGTGCCGCCGGTGGTGACCAGGCGCGGAGGAGAAACCGTGGTCAGCGTGTATTGCTCTTTCGGCGTAAACGCCTGCCAGTATGGGATCAACTCGATCGCGTATTCAAACTGGCCGCGCAGGAGACTGGGACCGGACGCGTCCGTCAGCACCTTGCCGAGGCGCACACCGGCGTTGAGGAAATGGTCATCGGTCTCGCCGGAGGTCCCCAGGCCGCCGTCGACAAAGACGGCGCGGTCCCATGGATCGTGCTGCATCAAGGGATGGACGAAATCGCCGCCGTCCATCGCTTGTGCATGCGTTTGGGCAACAGGAGTGGAACTGGAAAGCGCGCTGGAACTCTGCGCAGGCTGACTGGCTTGAGGGAAAGAAGCAGTTGCAAGGCAAAACAGCATCCCGAACAAATAAAGGACTGATTTTTTCAAAGGCGCTCCAACGTTCAACCGGCGACTTCTTCCAGTTGCTTGGCGTCCATGTCGAAGTTGGAGTAAACGTTCTGCACGTCGTCCTGATCTTCCAGCGCTTCCAGCAATCGAATCATTTGGGCGGCCGGTGCGCCCTCCAGCTTGGTATAGGTGGAGGCTACCATCGTCACTTCGGCCATCTGCGTGGGAATGCCGGCGTTTTTGATCGCCGTTGCAACAGCATCGAAGGCCGCAGGCTCGGTGACAATCTCCCATGAATCGCCTTCGTCGCGGAGGTCGTCGCCGCCGGCTTCGAGCACCAGATCCATCAGCTTTTCTTCCGGAGCGGCGGATTTGGCGATCGAGATCAGACCCTTCTTGTGGAACATCCACGAGACGGAATTGGACTCGCCGAGGTTTCCGCCGTTCTTGGAAAATCCGTGGCGAATTTCGCTTACCGTGCGGTTGCGGTTGTCGGTCGTCGCTTCGACGATAATGGCGACGCCGCCGGGACCGTAGCCTTCAAACGTGATTTCTTCGTATGCCGCGCCTTCCAGCTCGCCCGTGCCGCGCTGAATAGCCCGCTTGATATTATCCGCAGGCATGTTCTCGGCCTTGGCGGCGGCGATAGCGCCGCGCAGGCGCGGATTGCTATCGGGATCGCCACCGCCGGAACGGGCTGCCATGGTGATTTCCTTGATGAGACGCGTGAATGTCTTGCCGCGCTTGGCGTCAGTTGCGCCCTTCTTGTGTTTGATTGTCGCCCATTTGGAATGGCCGGACATTGCAGAAACCTCGCGGATGAATGGAAAAATCGGACGGATTCATTGCGGAAAAACAACCCGCACAAATTCGAATTTTATCACGCGGACCGGCGGAGTGGTTTGGGCCGGTGGGACTACTGTTGTGGCGAAAAGAGCGCGGAGATTTAGCCTTTCAAATACGCATATTCCGCGTTGGTGAACCTGCCGGAGTTCCTCCAGCGAATGTGCCCGTGGGGGCCGAGGACGATCACGTATGCGCGGCTATCGTCGGAGACATGGAGACGCTCCTTCCAGAGATTCTCATCCCGATACGACACGAGGGTCCGATCCTGCATGGATTGCGGCATACTGGTTCTCATTCCGGCGACGGCCATTGGACGAAAGAGCGTCGGCGCGTCTTGCAACAGGATGACTCCGTAAATCGGGAGATTGCCGGAGAAATCTTTCGACAGATGCTCATTCCATTGGCGGGCGTCAGTGGCCGCCGCGCGGCTGAAGGAGAAGACCAGGACTGTCGGCTGGTGGCTGGCGGGTAAGGGAAAACTCACACATGTCTGCCGGTGAGCGTCTTTCCGGAGAATGCCGGAAGCACATCTCCGACTCGCAAGGGCGCTGCCGCGTGGTCGGCTGCACGCGCGGACCGCGCAAGGCCAACAAGGATGAAAATCGGAAGGACAAAGAAACAGAACCGCCGCATTTCTTTCCAGTCTCCGCGCACGTGCCTAAATTTTTATCGTAGGCTGCATCACGGAATTCCGGCGCGTGCGTCTAAGGAAATATCCGTTCTCTCTGAATTCGCTCTCGCGGGAATACAGTTTGGAAGTGCGGTTTTCACGCCGCTCAACCTTTCGACCCCAATCCAGCCTTCAGACGCACCGCGACCCCGGCGACTGTTCTGACGTGAGAACCATGAACACTTCCGTTGCCTGGAAATCGAGAACAACCCGACCGGCGGTATGCGTGCTTATTTCTTTCTCTCTGCTCGCGGCCGGCGTCGTCACTTTCGCCGAGGCCGCTCCTGGGTCCGCGCCAACCGGCAAGAGCACGACGCCGGTCTCTTCCAGCGACTCCACTGTGCCTTCTCTGGACGATCTCGGACTGCCACCGGTTCCAAGCGAGACACAAGCCGATTCTGCCCAGCAAAAGCCTCAAAACCAGAAGACGCCGCCGGCGAACAATGCGCCATCGTTGAGCGATCTTGGCTTTTCGCAAAGCCAGACGCAGGGCGGCGCGCAGGAACAGGCGCTGTTGAACAAGCGGACGCACATGCTGAAGGTGCATCAGACGCTCGTGCTTGATCACCGTGATTCCGATGGTGGCGACGCTAATCACGGGGCCGCAGGCCAAGTCCAAGGGAAAAAATGGGCAGACTATTACGGAGCCGACTGATGCGAACCTTGACTTTCATATTGCGCTGGGCGGCCTGACGACCGGGCTGTATTGGACGACGGCATACTACGCCATCTTTGCGCCGAAGGTTCCGGGGGTGAAACCGAAAGGCGCGATCCGCCTGCACCGCGACCTGGAGTGGGTGCATGGGCCGGGCATGCTCATCACGCCGCTCCTAGGCATTATGGCCTACAAGCAGGAGAACGCTGGAGAAAAGGTGCACGGCATCGCCTCGTATCACGGCACGGCTGCATACGTAACGGCGGCGGCATACGGCGCGTCGATTGTGGCGGTCTCGTGGCCCATTCACTGGAAGTTCTGGGAGGGACGATGAGGAAGTTGCTAATTGGTGCTTTGCTTGTCGCGGTGCTGCCCTTCCTGTTCGCGCCGCCCGTTTTCGCGCAGGCCGACACGCAATGGATTCTGGAGCAATCTGCTCTGACGTACCATATGACACATCCGATTCATCAGGTTTACGGCACCAGCCATGCGGCGAAAGGCAAGGGCGTTTGCCACGCCGGCGAATGCGATTTCCTGATTGACGTGCCGGTCAAGTCATTCGATTCCGGAGACAGCAACCGCGACCTGCACATGCTGGAAGTGACGCGCGGCGCGCAGTTTCCCATGGTGATCGTGCGAACGCGGTTTCCGCAGGCCGCTACTGCGTCGCCGACGATTTATGCCAATCTCGATGTACAGTTTGCCGGGGTGACCGCGCACTATTCGCGGGTTCCCTTTCAGCGGGCCGCCAAAGGAAACGATGTCGAAATCACTGGCACGATTCCGGCAACGTGTTCCGATTTCAAGATTCCGCCGCCGTCGTTTCTGACCGTGCCGATTAAGAATGAAATTCCAGTGCAGGTGGACATGACTTGGCGTCAGGCGCCTTGAAGCGCATCCATAGCGATGTGCGATCTGTCAGGAGAGCCATTCTGAATGGGAGCGAACGACCTCGCGTTCACCGTCAAACAGCAGGTTCCTGGACTTCGTCCGCCGCGGCGGACCGCGCTCGGAATGACAATTCTACTGATAACACCGGTTCTAGAACGTGTGCCGCGGCGGCTTTGGTTTGCGGAAGGCGAAGACTACGGCGAGCAGCGGCGGGGCCAGCAAAACTCCCCAGAATGGGATGAGAATGCCGAGCAATATTGGCCCAAAGATTGAGGCCCAGATGGGCACGCGCGTAATTTTTCTCAGCAACAACGGCTGAATGGCAAGCTGGTCGATCAGCACGATGACCGCGTAGAGGCATAGGAGGAGGCCGAACTGCTCCCAGTGGCGGCCGGCAAACAGCAGGCTGAGCGCGGGGCCGATCAGCGCGAGCATGCCGCCGATATTCGGAACGAATTGCGTCAGTGCTGCCAGGACCGCCCAGGCGGGGGCGAGCGGAACATGCAGCAGTTCCAATCCGATAAACCAGAGGAAGCCCACCAGCAGAGCGTCCAGCGTGGCAGCGCGCCACCAGTTCAGCAGCGCTCTGCCTGCTTTCGCGACGGGATGGGGGTCACGGCACGGCGCGCTGATTTTAGAAGGCACTTCTTCCGGACCGTTCATGCTGTTTCGTTCCCAGGTGGCTGCTAAACTACAGGCAAATGAAATTCGGCGTGCTTGTTTTTCCCGGCTCCAATTGCGATCAGGACACGTACCATGTCGTCTCCAATATCGTCGGGCAGCCGGTCACGTTTCTGTGGCATGAAAGCTCCGATCTGGAAAATTGCGATGCAATTCTGGCGCCCGGAGGTTTCGCCTATGGAGATTATCTGCGTACGGGCGCCATCGCGCATTTCGCTCCGATCATGCAATCGGTAAAGAAATTCGCGGCTTCCGGCGGGCTGGTGCTGGGCATTTGCAACGGATTCCAGATTCTGGCGGAGAGCGGACTGCTTCCGGGCGCGCTGATGCGCAATGCCGGACTGAAATACATCTGCAAGCACGTGTATATGCGTGTCGAAACCGCGGATTCTCCCTTCACGAATCAATTGCGCAACCGAGAGGTGTTGAAAATCCCGATCGGCCACATGGAAGGCAATTATTTCTGCGACGATGCGAACCTGCAGAAACTGGAGCGCGAGGGCCGGATCGCGTTTCGTTACTCAACCGCCGAAGGAGAAATCACACCGGAGGCAAATCCAAACGGATCGCTGGCGAACATTGCCGGCATCTTAAATGAAGGGCGCAATGTGCTGGGGATGATGCCGCACCCGGACAGATCGAGCGAGGCAATGCTGGGTTCGGCGGATGGGCTGCGCATTTTTCAATCGATGGTCGCGGCTCTCGGGATCGCGGCTCTCGGGGTTGCGGCGCCGGCTGCGCGAAATTGAAATGATCGACATTCATCATCATCTGCTGTATGGCCTGGACGACGGCGCGACGGACCTGGACACGTCGCTCAAGATGGCGCAGATGGCCATCGACGATGGGATCACTCATATCGCGTGCACGCCCCATGCAAACAGCGAATATCCTTTTCGTCCGGATGAGAATGCGGCCCGGGTTGCGCGGCTGCGCGAGCAAATCGGCGACCGGCTGACGCTCGGCCTGGGCTGCGATTTTCATTTGAGCTACGACAATATCGAGGACGCGCTGACCCACCCGGTGAAATACACGATCAACGGCAAGCGGTACCTGCTGGTGGAGTTCCCGGACTTTGCGATCCCGCAGAACATTGCCTCAAATTTTTACGAAATGTCTGTCGCGGGCATGGTGCCGATCGTCACCCATCCGGAGCGGAACCTGACGCTGATGCAGAAACCGGAGAAGCTGGCGGAGTGGATTCGCACGGGCTGTTTGGTGCAGGTGACCGCCGGATCTTTGATGGGACGCTTTGGCAGAGGCCCGCAGCGCATCGCGCGACTGCTGGTGGACCGGCGTTGGGTCCACGTGATTGCGACGGACGCGCACAATACGGGGTCGCGGCCGCCGGTGATGAGCGAGGCTCGCGACTTTCTATCCAGCGAATACGGCGAGGAAGAAGCGCAGCGGTTGTGCGTGCAAAATCCCAGGGCGATCTTCTTTGGAGAAGCGCTGCCGGAGCAGCCGGAGCCGGTGAATGTCTTCACAGAAGAAGACCCTGCGCCGAAAAAACGCGGGCTGCGGTCGCTGTTCTCGCGCCGTTGATCGTTTGCAATTCCAGCCGTAAAATCTTTCGGTCCTTACTGCACCTGCCCGATGTAGACGGCAAAGGGCGCCAGTTTCACATGGTCCAGAGAAACGCTTGCGGGAACAGAACCGTCCTGCAGCAAAGTTTTCGCCTGAGGGCTGAGAATTCCGTTATCTTTCAAATCGAAGGACACAGTACGTGGCTCCGCGGTGAAGTTCATCGCAACGAGGACGGAGGGTCCATTGCCTGGATTTTTCCGGAGATACGACAGAACATTCGGGTCGGATCGGTTCAGCATAATATTGTCGCCATCGCGCAAAGCCGGATTGTCGCGCCGCATGGCAATCAGAGTTTTATACCATGCGTACAAGGAGCGGGAGTTTTCCGATTCCACCTGGACGTTGACCGTTTTGTAGTCGGGCGCAACGGGCAGCCATGTTTCGGCCGCAGTGCTGAAGCCGGCGTCCTTCCCAGCGTTCCATTGCATCGGCGTCCGCTCTCCATCGCGGCCTTTGTATTTCGGCCAGCCGACGAGACCTGCGGGATCCCGCACCTCGGACTTTGTTTTCGGCTGAGTGGTCACCATGCCGATCTCCTGGCCGTAATACATCAAGGCCGTAGAACGCGTGGTGAGCAGAATGGCGGCGGCAATGCGGGCGATCGCAGCGTCATGTACGCCATCACCATAGCGGTTCCAACTGCGCGGATTGTCGTGGTTGTCGAAAACAAAAAGCGGCTGGTTTCCGTGCAGATCGTTTTCCGCTTCGCTGATCTTTTGGCGAAGTGCATCGGCGCTCAACTTGTCGATGAACCCCACCTGCGTGTCCATGGGTAGTTGGAGCTCATCGTCGTGGGCGCCGTACGTTTTCGCAAGCTCCTGCACATCGGGCAGGTACGTTTCGCCGATCAGCACGCGATTTTCGGGATAACTGTCGGCAATTTTTCGTAGCTCCCGCAAGACATCGTGCACTTCAGGCAAATTGTTGGTCCTGTCGTCACTGATGTTCGGGTCGCCGTACTCGTTTTTTCCGCCGAGCACCTTTTCATCGCGAAGCTGGGGGTCCTCGAACAGCGTGGTGATGGCGTCCAGCCGAAATCCCGCTACTCCACGGTTGAGCCAGAAGCGCTCGACATCGTACATCGCCTTTCGGACCTCGGGATTTCTCCAGTTCAGGTCTGGCTGCTGCGCCAAAAATTTGTGGTAGTACCACTGCTGCGTTTTGGCGTCGTAGGTCCATGCGGAATGCCCGAAGTCGCTTTGCCAATTGTTCGGCGGAATGCCAGGGCCCTTTCCATCGCGCCAGATGTACCAGTCGCGCTTGGGATTGTTGCGGGAACTGCGGCTCTCCTGAAACCAGGGATGCTGGTCGGAAGTATGGTTCAGGACCAAATCCATGATGACGCGAATGTGGCGCTTCTTCGCCTCGGCTAAGAGCGTATCGAACTGCGCCAGCGTACCGTACATTGGATCGATGGCTTCGTAGTTGGAAATGTCGTAGCCGAAATCGTGCTGCGGCGAGGGATAGATCGGCGTGAGCCAGATGGCGTTGATTCCCAGATTTTGCAGATAGTCCAGGCGGTCCGTGATGCCATTGAGATCGCCGATGCCATCTCCGGTCGAGTCCTGGAAGCTGCGAGGATACACCTCATAGATGACAGCGTGCTTCCACCACGGGGTGCTACGCGATGCCGGCTGAGCCGCCACGGTGTGGGGCTTTGCTTCCGTGGACGGGTTCCGCCCCCAGGAATTCAGGGAGGCGGCGCAAATAAAGGCCAAACCGGCCAACGTAGGACGCGCCAGACGGGCGCGGGAAAAGGCATATTTCAAAAGCGATCCGCCTCCTGAGCGGTTTAGTTCGGACATTTCATCGATCGCAAGCAGCGTGCCACAGCGACCGCGATTGCATCAGCCACTCGATTAGTGTGGGTTAGCCATAAGCGTGAAGTTGCCGCCTCAATTTTTCAACAGTTTACCAGACAAGTGTCCCTCATTCCGCGCCTACCGCTGCGAGAAATGCGGCTCAGTGCCTCACCAGCATGGCAATGGCCTCTTCTTTGATCGCAAGCGCTTCCGCATACGGCAAAAACCCGTCATTCGATACAATCGCCAGATCGGTCAGGCCGCGAAAGTGAGTGGTTATCAATGTAGTAGCGTTTCTCCATGGCACTGCGACGGTTACACCCAAAAAGCTCTCAACCTGAAATGTTTTGTAGTTGTCCGAAATGTCGATTCTTCCGACATTGGAAAAAGCGAAATCGTAGCTTCCTTTACTCCTTCGCAGAAGACTAATGAGCTTAGAAATGGATGAATGAAGCTGTTCAGCTGCCATCAAATGCTCATAAGCGTTTACTCTATCTATCTTTTTCGACATCGACTGCTTCAGTTTTCTTGCTAAGCTCCAAAACTCATCCCCTCCATCCCCGATCAATCTAAGGGGAACGGTAGGAGCGTAGTTGAACATCATGTCGGCCTGAATATTTGCAACAAATCTGCGAATGTTGACGGGGCACATCATCTTATTCTTAAACTTGGCCCGACTTACCCGGCGAAATGCCAGTAAAAAAGCGACGCAAAAAGCGGCGTATGGCGTGGTGCCCTCTGCTTTGCATTGTTGGGTCAGCGCCAACGACTCCTCCGCATTCGCTCTCCAATAGATTAGGTAGTGGTCGCCTGCGGGATTTGATTCCACCCGCCTAATAGTTAAAGCGAATAGCTTAAACAACGTGGCCTTTATTCTGACCATCACGGCCAGCTTCACATCAGACAATACCTCTTTAGGAATTAGGTCCTGCAATGACCGAAACGGCAAATACGGGGTCAACTGTAAATCCGGCTGGTCGATAATCCCTAAAAGCTCTCGGATAATGGCGACAAGCGAGGCCCCGTCACATATGCAGTGATGTGCAGTTATCATCAGTTCGGAAACAATTTCCGACTTTATCCAGACAACGCGGATTAATGGCGCCCGGCCCATATTGAATGGGGTCTTCCATTCCAATATTGTTATGCTTCGCCAGTCTTCATCGCTAAGGCGCTTGACAACCTGCATGGGAATTTTCGCTGGAGAGCTACTGAATACGAAACATGGCCGTCCATTCTCCTCAATAGCATGGGCGCGCAGAAGAGGATGTTTGCGCTGTATGTTTTCCAGCGCAATTTCAATATTTTCGGCGGCAATCTTTCCTCGTATTCTCGCTGTTATTACGCAGTTTACAGGTGTTTTGCCATCGACGTACATGAGCCTTTCGAAAAACAACATTTTTCTTTTCATAATTCACAGAGCGCAGACCTTCGCGGCTGGCAAGCATCGAACGATCCATAGCGGCCTCGAAAGCCGTCGATAATCCCCGCCGCCATCGCCATTATCTTTTTCCTTTTATCTGTTTCATAGAGAATCACCGACAATAGCTGCTGAATGGTTATCACATTGATCAGAGCTAATATCGGAAATTGCGTGCCATAAAGACGCGACACATGGATACAATTACGGGCCGAATAGTACTGTCGCAGCGGACTCGTATTCCATTGGATTATTTTCAAAGACAACAACTTGTGATCGATCCGCCTTCCGACCTCATGCTTCAATGCCAAGGAAGTGTTGACATAAACCGGAACTCCTTTGCTGGCCGCCCGGAAACTATATTCGGTATCGACATGGTCGATGAAGTAGTCTGCTCTAAATGGACCTAGCGTTCGATATGTTTCTGCCGATAGTACCGATCCTGAGGTGATGATCGACGAACATGGCAAGAGGCCATCGTTTCTATCCGTTATTTGTACAGCACTCACCCTAAACCCGTTGAGGATATGTACGGGAAGATAGCGCTTGACGTTGATGTAGAAAACCTTTGGACCTATCAGGAAGTGTCGGCTCCCCAGTGTGAGGCAACTGTCCGACATGTTCAGGAAATAATCCTCGGGGGCTTCCGAATCCTGGTCAAACAAGAAAAGTAACTCGCACTTTTTCTTAATAAGACGTTCAATGCCTATGTTATAAGCTCCAGCAACGCTACCGACATTGAAATTCGACAGCAAATCGATTCCTTCGGCTCGAATGCGATCTTGTAGAAGTACGTCCAATTGTGGAGAATTATCGACGGCGACGACGTTGTCGCACAGCCGCCTATGGCGGAACAAATGCTGGACGTGCGCTTCGGACGGGTTAAATAAGACCACCAGTGTTCCCAGGAGCATTTTTAGCCCTCGATTCCACAGCACCGCAATTGTTCATTTGTTCTATTCACGATACCGCTAGAAGCTGTCTCATAATATGTTTTTGTGATTTCGGTGCACGACCCGAGACCCGCTTCAATGGCGGGTCTCACACCAGACGTTTTGAATGATTTCCGGTTTATGAGACAGCTTCTACTCCTTGCCGGTATTTCGACTGTGCCTCATTTCGCTTTTTCCATAATACGTTTCTAGCGACGCCCTCAATTTCAGACAAGGCTTTCATGCAGGCTGATTCGCCAGGAACAACCCTGGACTGGAAGGTTGCGCAATTTCGCTAAATATTCTCATCTTCCAAAAGCCGCTTCAGCGGCTCGAGCATGGACGCGCCTCTCGCATGCAAAGACATCTGCAGCCCGCAATTCAGGCTCTCCACACGCGCGGCATTGTCGAACTGATCATGGGCGAACGGCGTTATGAGTTGAGGTATACCTGCTGCAAGAGCCTGGGATGCCGTGCCAATGCCGCCATGGTGCACCAACGCCTTAGCTTGCGGTAGCAATTTACTTAAGGGGATGTAGGTGCGGGCCAGAATATTTGGAGATAGCGGCGGCAATTTTGTATTTTGGCTTGCCAGGAAGATTCCTCTGCAGCCAAGCGCATTCAAAGTATCCGCTGCTTTAGAGTAGTAGGACAGCCCGTCTACCAACGTGGAACCAGGTGTAAATACAACCGGCGCTGAACCTTTCGCCAGGAAGTCTTCCAGTTCCGGATCCATGCTCCGAAACTGCGCTTCGTCGAACAACGGAAATCCTGTCAGGGTAACGTTGCGAGGCCAATCGGTTTGCGGCGGAGCAAACCATTCAGGAAAAAGTCCAAGTACACTTTGAGGTGAATGCATCCAGCGACCCATGATGCGTGTGACAGACGGCAGTCCAAGTTCAGCCCGAATGCGGTTAATGTCCGGCGCACATATACGATCCAGCACGCCGCGATCGAAAGCCCATAGAAGACCCGCCCTTACAGGATATGGCAGCGACATTGGAATTGTGAACTGCTTATGGATTGGAGGTCTCTTCGCGGACAGGAAAGTCGATGGAGATATCTGCAATGAAACCAGCGGTACACCGTGCTTCTCGTGCAGCAATCTTGCACCAAACGCCCACGGGTGGGCAGCCATAATTGTGTCGTTATCGACCTCGGAACACAGCAGGTCGTACAAAGGCCGTATCCTACCAGCGACTGCCTTCCACAGGGTTGTCAGCGAGGTGCGTGGGTTCCAGAGCGCGGGATTGTTGATCGCAGCGTAGTATTCCTCTTCAGTTCCAAATGGCAGAAATCTGAGACCACAACGTTCGACCACCTTGGAAAATGCCGGGCTTGTGCAGAACGATACTCGGTGCCCTTCCTTTGTGAAGGTGCGGCCTAATCCGAGAAGTGGATGCACATCGCCAGATGAACCAACCGCAATAATAATGATGTGCAATGTTCCTCCGTGTCTTCAGGGTTAAAGGATGTGAATCCGTGGATCCGCTTGACACAATTACAAGCTGCTCACATCGCTAGGAAAGGTCCTAGTTGCTTATGGCGTTGGCATCGAAATTGCCGCCCAACAAAAAGTTTCTCTGAAACTCCCCGGCTGCGCGTCGTGCATGCGTACTTTCCAGTTCAAGAAAGTGACCGGCATTCGGTACCACAGCAAATTTGCTGTTCCGGATATGCTGGGCAAGGGACCGGACGTCTTCGGTCGTCGTGTACTCGTCCAAATCGCCGTTAATAAATAACACTGGAACCTCGATAGCTGCAAACTGGGCCACATATTGACTTTGAACAAGCTCAAAAATCTGATTGATGTGGAACATGATCTGCTTCTCGTTGCCTTGCACCATCGATAACAGATATTGATGGTTATGGGCTTTAAGTAAGCGCGGTAAATACTTCCCTACCGTATTGTTGAGCAAGTGTGCCCCTCCCGGAATGTCCTGATCGCGCAGGAAACGGACAGCATCGGTCATGTAACTGCACATGGCCTCATTGATGACCAGGGAAAATGACAGGATTACCGCCTTTTCTATGCCAGGTGGATTTTTACTCAACGATAGGAGTGAGGCCACGCCTCCCCAAGAAGCGCCTATAAGGTAATTCACGTTGAAGCGCTCAATCATGTGTAAAAGGATTTCTACTTCGTCATCCTTTGTCAGGACACTGTCGAATTCATTGTGCTGCCTCGACCGGCCAGCAAAAGGCAGGTCAAAGAGCCTGGGCTATGCGAGTGAATTCGTTTTACTCGCCACTCATCCACATTCAGGCCGACCGCGGACATAGCGTCGTCACTCTCGGACCGTATCGCATCCTCAGACATCCCGCCTATTTCGCCAATCTGGTTGCCGTTCCAGCCAGCGCGCTCGCCATTGGTTCCTGGATAGCCTTGATCCCGGCAGCGGTCTGCTGCGCATTTACCGTCTGGAGAGCACGCAAGGAGGACAGTTTTCTGAAACATTAATCTGGCCGGCTATAGAGAATATATGGAAGCGGTGCCGGGCGGCGTTTTGCCCCGCCTGTCGTTGAAACTATAGTCCGCCTATCTCCAGCGAAAAATTCCCAAAGAGAGCGGAAAAGTTATGAGCAACCAGGTGAGCAGGATCGCGACAGGAACAAATAGATGTGTAAGTGGGGTTCCCTGAAGCATGTTGCCGCGCAGGGCGTCTACCGCCGCAGTCAACGGCAAAGCACGTATGAAAGGTTGAACAATACTTGGGAAACGGTTGGCTGGGAAAAAGACTCCTGAAAGAATCCACATGGGCAGCATCGGCAAGATTCATCAGGCCTGAAGCGGCTTGCATCGTTCTTGCGCGCGATGCAATCAGTAGGCCGAGGGCGGAGAAAGTTAAGGATACAAGAACGCACAATAGACCAAGTTGCCACAAGGAACCTTTGAGCGGCACGCCAAAAGCAAAATGCGAGAATCCCAGGAATACCCCGACTTCGATCACCAGCAGGAAGAGTCTCGACAGCAGAAACGAAGCAAGATACTGTGAGCGAGGCATGGGAGACGCAACTAACCGCTTTAAAAGGTTTTTCTGCCGCGCCTCTACAATTGAGAAACCTAGCGCCCATATTGCCGAACTCATCAGACTCATTCCGAGCAGGCCAGGAATAACAAAATCTATATATCGTGAACCCGCTTCATGAATCCACACGTTCCGAATTAACACTGGCTCTAGCTGACCCGCGGCTCGCTGAACTGCGCCGTCAGCGATCAGTCGCGCCGTGCGTGCATCTGGATTGGTGTTGTCGTAGTCGAACGCAATACCGCCGGGCTCCTGAACGGCCAGCAGAAGAATCTTTCCTGTCGCAAGCGCACGGCTTCCCTCTAGCTTGTCGAGTGTAATAGCTCTCAAGGCCTTATTAGCGTTGAGAGCCTCAGTTATCTGCACTGTGGTCCCGGCGACCGGCAGCACGTCCGGTGGGCGATTGCGAAACGCAATACTAAGACCGATCGAAAGCAGGATAGGAAAGGCGAAGATCCAGAACACGGCCTCTGGCTCGCGAAAAAAAATACGGAACCGGGAAATTGTAAGTTGGTACAGAGAGCTTTCCGATAACCTACTCATCGCGCAGGTTCCTCCCAGTAAGGGCGACGAAGACATCTTCCAAAGTGGCCGAATGTGTACGGAACTCGCTCAGTTCCAACCCTTCAGCCGCAAGACACTCAAAGATGCGTGGCACCGCCGTATGCAATTCGGAGACAGAAAGCTGATGCAGCCCCCCATCCAGACGGTGCGATTGGACTCCGGATATCTCCGTCAACGAAGCAGCGTTGAAGGGCGCGCCTGCGGAAATTGCAAATTCCACGATTTGCTCACCGCCAACCGAGGTTATAAGTTCGCCGGGAGTTCCCAGCGCGATGACGCGTCCTTGATCCATGACAGCCACCCGGTCGCAGAGCCTTTCGGCTTCATCCATGTAATGAGTCGTCAGGACAATCGTGCGCCCAGCTATTCTGAATTGGTCGACAAGATCCCACAGATTTCTTCGCGATTGCGGATCGAGTCCAGTAGTAGGTTCGTCAAGAAATAGCAGTTCCGGGTCACCAACCAGGGCGCAAGCCATGGCAAGCCTCTGCTTTTGACCGCCCGAAAGACCGCCCACGCGTGCTTTCTGCTTCTCCTCGAGCTGCGCCATCTGAATCGAATGCTCAATCGTTAGGCCTCGATGAAAAAAACTGCGGAAGAGTCTTAGCGTCTCTTCAACTGTCAGTTTCTCCGGAAATTGTGTCTCCTGAAGCTGAACACCGATGCGCTGTCGGAGTTCTGCCGCATGGTCGCTCCAGATAAGTCCAAGCATCTGAACTGTGCCGCTGTCCGGGGATGTCAGGCCTTCGCAGATTTCGATGGTCGTGGTCTTGCCGGCACCATTGGGGCCTAGCAGACCGAAGCACTCTCCGTGTTTGACCTCAAGATCCAGGCCATTGACAGCAGTAACGTCACCGTATGACTTGCGAAGATCGTGGATGACGAGTGCGAAATCATTCGACTGCTCTTGGGGGGGCAGCATTTCTTAACATTATTACGGAACAGTTTGAAATGCCACGTGCTTTTTAACGAACGAGTATCAGACGCCTTTTTCAAAAAAGTTTCTAAGTAGCGGAAATCTGAAGGATTGCTTTCGTGGTCAGGCAGCAGTTCACACCTTCGGAATATTTGCGGTGGTCCATCCGCCCCCTAGAGCTTTGATCAGCAGCACGCTCGCGTCCAGACGACGCTGCAGAATATACAAATCATTTCGTTCGTTGTTCAGCGCGGCTGTCTGCCAGGTGACCACCTGCAGATATGTGTCCACTCCGCCTTCATAACGTGTCTGAAATAAATCTAAGGACTGCTCCGCGGAGGCAGTGGCAGCTTGCTGTTGCCGGGCTTCATCGGAAAGCACCCGCAAGGCCGCGAGATTGTCTTCCACCTGTTGGAACGCTGTCAGGACCGTTTGCCGGTAATTGGCTACCGTACCGTCATACTGGGCCACAGTAGTGTTCTTTACAGAGCGGCGTCGACCCGCGTCGAAGATTGTTTCGGAAAAGGAAGGGCCGACCGCCCAGAATCGGCTGGGCCAGGTAAACCAGTTCAGTATAGAGGTCCCCTGAAAGCCCGCAGTTCCGGTTAATGAAAGCGTTGGGTAATAGGCCGCTTGCGCGATGCCGATCTGTTCATTGGCGGAAGCCATTCTGCGCTCGTCCGCCGCAATGTCTGGGCGACGTTGCAGCAGGACCGCCGGCACTACGCCGGGAATCTGCGGCAGGGTTTGGGCCTTCAGGCTAAGCGGCAGTGGCGGCAATGTCAACTCCGCGGGCGGCTTGCCGATCAGCACGGCAATGGCATGCTCGTATTGCGCACGCTGGACCATCAGGTCCGTCCGCTGCACAATTGCTTGATCCAACTGAGTCTGGGCCTGGGTCACATCCGACTTCGGCGCAGCGCCGCCTTCAAAACGGTCCTGAGTAAGTTGCAACGCGCTTTGGTACGCCGTCACGGTGTCATTCAGCAGCTTTGTCTGCGCATCCGACGAGCGAAGTCCGAAGTAGTCCATCGCGAGCTCCGCATGCAGGCTGAGCCGCGCAGTTTCCATGTCTGCATCGCTGGCCTGCGCTTGTTCGCGAGCGGAGGTCACGCCACGCCGCACGCGTCCCCATAAATCGATTTCATAACTGAGATCCACAGGCAGAACAAAATCGCCGGAACCATTGTTTGCAAGATTACTGGGGAAATACGGCTGGTTGGCCGAGTCACGCACCGTGCCTGCTTCCGGACCTACACCGATGGTGGGGGCTTCATTCGACCGGGCATAACCGATCTGTGCACGCGCGGCGCGAAAATTGGCTTCAGCCGATTTCAGCGTCTGATTCGCGGTATTGACCTGAGCTTCCAGCGCATTCAATCGTGTATCGCCGAACATGGTCCACCAATCGCCCTTCAGTTGGGTGTCGCTTGGCCGGCCCGGTGTCCATCCATCTTGCTCGGCGAAAGATGCAGGCGGCGCTTCCTTAAAACTTGGAGCCATGATTGCCGCCGGCGTCTTGTATTTCGGTCCGACCATGCAGCCGGAAAGCGACAACAGAGCTGCGCTGAGGATCGTCAAGGCTACGGTTCTTCTCATACGCCATCGCCTTTCTCAATCTGTACCGGCTCACCCTGGGCGAGCGAATCGGAAGGATTGAGAATTACCTGGTCCTGCGGAGTGAGGCCCGAGGTGATTTCAACCGTCGCTCCATAATCGTGGCCGATCTGTACAGGCACAAGCTGCACATGTCCGTTGCGCACCACGCCGACTCGGAGCCCCTCGGAGCGAAATAGCAGGACGTTCGAAGGCAGCGTCATCGATGCGCGAGAAGGCGGAAGCGGAAGATGGACAGAATGCATACTGGCCCGGCAGCAGCTTGTGTTCCGGATTCGGCACGTCCACTTCCACGTTCAAGGTTCGAGTGGAAATGTTAATGGCATCTGCGTCGCGAACGATCGTTCCAAAGAATTTTTGGTTCGGAGCTGCGTCCGAAGTGACCTCAATCCGTTCGCCGTTGTGCACCGTGCTTGCATACACTTCGGGAACGGGAACAAATAGACGCAGCTTGCCGATCGAGTCCATGTGAAATAGCTCTGCATTCGGCGAGTTGCTGTCCCCGGCCTGGATCAGAGAGCCGATGTCGACATTGCGTGCTGTGATCACGCCG
>CAWIZS010000010.1:0-9623 GCA_963840655.1 uncultured Acidobacteriota bacterium
TTCGCGTATGTGACTCCACAACACCTCGATGCAATCCAGGCATGAGGCGTATTCTTCCTTGCCGTCAGCCAGCCTCTTCATCGAAGCACACGGCTACCTTGCCGCAGCGGCCGGAAGCCATCAAGGCATAAGCGTCGCCGACGCGAGCAAGCGGAAAACGATGCGTGACGAGGCTCGACGGAAAAAGCTGCCAACGCACCAAACGTTCCACCAGTTCCTCCATTCTCCAGATGGATGTGACCCAGGAGCCGTAAATGGTTTTCTGGTCATGCATCAAGTCGGGAGATGGCTGAAATTGAACCGTTCCGCCCTCGCCAAGAAAAACGATTCGCCCCCTTCGTCGAGTCGCGCGGATTGCAGTCGCTCGTGCATCTGGATGACCTGAACATTCGACAGCGCGCTCGACTCCGCGACCCGAAGTCAGCGCTGACACTTCTGCAACATTGTTCGGCCCGGACGGAATCACTTCGTCGCAGAGCCCAAGTTCGCGAGCCAGCTGTAACCGTTCCGGCAACACATCGATTCCGAAGATGCGGTTTGCGCCCAGCTTGCGGCAGAGCGCGGCTGTTGCCATGCCAACCGGACCCAGCCCCGTGATTAGCACCGCATCATTTCCACTGACGCCAATTTTTTGCAGACCCTCATACGCTGTGCCGAACCCGCAAGCAACCTGCGCCCCATCCGTAAATGAAAGCGCATCCGGCAGCGACACCAAATCCTTCTCGTCTGCAAGCAGGTAATCCGCCATGCCACCGTCTCGCTGCCAACCGTAGGCTCGGCGGTACGTCTCGCTGGTGCAGGAGATCATATAACCGCGGCGGCAATCATTGCATAAACCGCATCCGGAAATGTGATAGACAATCGCGCGATCGCCAATCGTAAAACGTCGACAACCCGGCCCCGTCTGGACAATCTGTCCGCAAGGCTCGTGACCTGCAATCACTCCCTGGTATCCCTCGGGCCCCTTACCTAAATGCTCGCGATAAATGGCGCGAATGTCCGATCCGCAGATAGTCGAAGCCTTCATGCGCAACAACACCTGCCCCCAGCCTGGCTCCGGTATCGCGTATGAGCGAAGTTCCGCGGAACTGTTGCCGGGCAACACCGCGCCTTGCATTTCATCTCCGGCCTTCACGTTGATCTCGCTTCTCACACATCCCTTTCATCACCGTCAAGCCGGCGTAATGATTCCATTTTCGTCCCAAAGATCGTGCCACGATTGGTCTTGCTTCCATAGAAAAACCTGTCCTTTGATTAACCTGCACTTTCTGTCGGCAGCGGCAACTCGCTCCATTTCATTTGGAGATAGCGGGTCTTCCACAACCGCGCGCAGATTCGCCGCGTAGTTGCGCGGGTTGACGGAAAACGGAATCACCACCTCGCCTCGCTGTACTGCCCATTTGAGACATACTTCAGCGGCATGAATATTGTGATCGTCCGCAATGGCTCGAATGATCGGATCGTCAAGCGGAGATGTATCCGACGGCGTTCGATCTCGTTCCGGGCGGCCGGGCGACCCCAGCGGGCAGTATCCGATCGGCTGAATCTGTTCCCTGAGGAGGTACTGCACAAATTCAGTCTGCTGAAAGTGCGGATGCAATTCCATTTCATTACATGCAGGAAGAATGCGCGCATCCTTCAGCAGCAATTCAAGTTTGGGAATCGTCAGATTCGAAGTTCCGATATGGCGAACCAATCCCTGATCCACCAGTTTCTCCATTGCACCCCATGTTTGCATGAACTCCGAGTGGATGTACGGACGAGCACCTGGACTTCGCATATCGACATCGCATCCAGGCGGGTGATAGTTGGGAAATGGCCAGTGAACAAGGTAAAGATCGAGATACTCGATCCCTAGATCGCGAAGCGACTGCTTGCATGAGGTCTCTACGTCCCGCGGAGCATGTTTGTCATTCCATAGTTTGGAAGTGATCCAGAAATCCTTGCGCGGCGCAATCACACCGCATACTGATTCGAGTGCTTCGCCGATGCGAGCTTCATTGCCATAGACCGAGGCGCAGTCGAACTGGCGATATCCGAGCTTCGCCGCATCCAGCACAGCAGCAGCGATCTCAGTTGCACTGACCCTGTCTGAGCCAAACGTACCCAAACCGATCACGGGAATCTGAGCGCCACTTGCGAGGGTACGATGCGGCACTCGCGCTGGATCGATCGACTCGCCGCTGATTCGTTTTACTTGCATCATCGGACTCGATTCCTGCATTGCGAGTTACAAGCTGCCCGTCAGGGTCCAGGCATACAACACGCCATCGACGCCAGTGACGACGTATTGCGTTCCATCGAGCTCATACGTCATGGGCGCGGCAAAGTCGTCCAGGCCCCCTGGCCGCGTGTGCCATAGCACGTGGCCGTTTGCAGGGTCGAGCGCCAACAGGTTGCCGGAAGCATCCGCGGTAAACAGTAGATGTCCTGCCGTGGTCAACACGCTCGCATCTCCACGGCCCTTGCCGCTGTCTCTTTGCCAGCGCATTTTCCCCGTCTGATAGTCGAGGGCCAGCAGCATGGAGCTTGCCACCAGCGGAACCGTGCCGCCACCTTGATGATCGGTTGGACGCACGCCGGGGCTGAGATACCACATGCTGTCGCCGCGCCACGCGTTGAAGTAGAACAGGCCTGTCTGCGGATCGAAACTGGGCGACATCCAACTTGTTCCACCGTCCTCCGCAAGTGTGATCAACGTGCCATCCAACTGTGGTTCCTTCGCTGGATTCGGAATGGGGCTTCCATTCGCATCCACGCCCTTGGCCCAGTTCACGGCGCCGAACGGGATGGTCAGCAGATTTTTTCCAGTCACACGATCAAGCACAAAGAAGTAGCCATTTCGGCTTGCCTGCGCCAGCAACTTGCGTGGCTTGCCATCGAAATCTGCATCGATGAGAACCGGCGTCTCGACCGCGTCCCAATCATGCGTATCATGCGGAGATGCCTGAAAGTACCAGACGATTTTTCCCGTATCCGCGTTGAGCGCCAGAATCGAACAGGTATATAGATTGGCTCCTGCCCGACCCGCGCCTGCCAACACCGGATGCGGATTGCCCGTTCCCCAGTAGATCAGGTTCAGCTCCGGATCATAGGTACCCGTAAACCACGCCGGCCCGCCACCGTGAAGCATGGCCTGTTCGTTCGGCCAGGTTCGCGCTGCCGGCGTGCCTGCCTTCGGAACCGTCGAAGTCTTCCAAACAATCTTTCCAGTTTCCCAATCGAGCGCTTCAACAAAGTGCGGCACGTTCGCTGAATCCCCGGAGGTGCCGAGCACAACCAGCCCTTTAACAATCAATGGAGCGACACTGAGGTAGTAGCCGAACTTGACGTCCGCGACCGTGTCCTCCCAGATCTTCTTCCCATTGCGTGCGTCGAGACAGAAGAAATGCGCATCGGTCGTCCCGAAATAAACTCGGCCCTTGTAATACGCAACGCCGCGTTGCCCAAGGTGGTCGCCTTCCGCTGGGCGATGAAATTGCCAAATTTGTTCTCCGGTTTTCGCATCGATCGCCCATACGCGATTCGGCACGGCGAAATAAAGAATTCCATCAACCTCCAGCGGTGTTGACTTCAACGCGGCTGCGTGGGTCTGGAAGGCCCATGCCAGCTTCAGCGATTTGACGTTGCTCTGGTTGATCTGCGTCAACGGGCTGAACCGCCGGCCGGAATAATCGCCATTGAACGTAGGCCACGAGCCCTTCACGGACGGAATGGAATCCGTGAGGGTGGCGTTCTGCGCCGGCAGGCAACTCGCACTGGCCAATAGCAGAAGGGCTGGGACCCATGCGCTACTTGAGCGTTTCAAGATAGGCAAAAACGTCATGTATGTCCTTGTCTGTATATTTGCTGAGTAACTCCAGATGCTCTGCCAGCGGATCGTGCACCTGCACCTTCGCCTGCTGCAGTGACCAGGAACGATACCACCCATCTTGATCCAGAATCGCCACATAGAACGCGTCGAGATGCAGTAGCTTGCCATGAAACTGTTTGCCGGAAGTCAACGTGACGGTAGCAGTAACGGAATCGTGTGACGGATATAGAAACTCCGCTTCCAGATCGGCGGGCGAATATTTCTTCGCAATCCCTGCCAGGTCTCCGGTGGGCGAGTGACACGTCGCGCACTTCCCGGCTCCATAAAAATATCGCTTCCCTGCTTCGGCATTCCCGGTGAGCAACTGCTTCAGCGAATAGCCGCCGGCAAGGCCTTCTGACGACACCACACTGGCGACCGCGACACGGGCATGCAGGAAGGCGACAATGTCGGAAATTTGTGCCGAATCCATCATTGGAAATGCCGGCATTCCTTTATCCGCGCGACCCTCCTGAATTACCGGCGCAATCAGATTGCCGTTCTCATCGTGGCGCACAAGTGTAGACTCGACCAGGTTCGGACCCATGCCTCCCAAAGCGTCAGTGCCATGACAGGCCGCACAGGATTGCCGGAAGTCCGCTTGCCCACGCTGCACATTTTTATCCTTCATCGGATCGGTTTGTGCCGGCGCGCGAAGTGCAAACGCAAACATGCAGACGATAGAGATCCAACGCAGAAAGTGACGGAGGCGTACTCGCAGGGATTGAAAATCGGTCATGATATTTCCATATTCCACAAGCTAGAAGGGGTGATTGACAAGTCTTACAATCCATCTACTGATAGCAGCTTTGAGATTTCACCTTCGAACCATCGTTTTTGTCACGCGCTCGCAAAAATCGCAGGATATTAATTCCTCCAGTCCAGAATCACCTTGCCGCAATCCCCGGTCTTCATCACCGCAAATCCTTTTTCAAATTCCTGCCATGGAAAGCGATGCGTAATCACCGGACGAATATCGAGACCCGACTCCAGCATGACCGTCATCTTGTACCAGGTTTCATACATCTCGCGGCCATAAATACCTTTCAATGTCAGCATGTTGAAAATCACGCGATGCCAGTCAATCGCAATTTCCTGGCTGGGAATACCCAGCATCGCAACCTTGCTGCCGTGACTCATGTTCGCCAGCATGTCGCGAAAGGCTGTCGGATTGCCTGACATTTCAAGACCAACATCAAAACCCTCCACCATGCCCAGTTCCTTTTGAGCTTCTGCGAGAGTCTTCTTTGTTGGATCAACGGCCAACGTGACGCCCATGGTTTTGGCCAGTTCCAGGCGAAATGGGTTCAGATCTGTGATGACAATATGTCTCGCTCCCGCATGGCGCGCGACAGCTGCGGCCATCAGCCCAATCGGTCCAGCCCCTGTGATCAGGACATCCTCGCCGAGAACTGGAAAGGATAATGCCGTGTGGACCGCATTGCCGAAAGGATCGAAGATCGAAGCAATCTCCAGCGACACATTCGGATGATGGCGCCAAATATTGCTCATCGGTAGAGAGATGTACTCTGCAAAAGCACCCGGCCGATTGACGCCCACACCGCGAATTTGCGCGCATAAGTGACGACGTCCCGCCAGACAATTTCTACAGCGTCCGCACACCACGTGGCCTTCTCCGCTCACGATCATTCCCGGACGAAAATCGGTGACGTTCGACCCGACTTCGACGATCTCGCCGACAAATTCGTGCCCAATCACGGTCGGGACCTGAACCGTTGATCTCGCCCAACTGTCCCATTCGTAGATGTGCAGGTCAGTTCCGCAAATGCCGGTCATCTGAACTTTGATCAACACATCGTTGATGCCAATCGTCGGCTTGGGCACATCGTCAACCCACAGCCCACGCTCATCGCGATTCTTCACCAGTGCCTTCATGAATCTCTCTCCAGAGTGATGGATCGCGCAGACAGCGCTTTTCGCTCCGCTCACTGCCTGCATGCGAGCAGATATCGTGCGATTTCTTGTCCACTCTTCTTATCGTGCAGGCTAACACCGAATGGCCGTTTCAACGAACTGCCGTTCAATCCTTGATCCTAGGAAATTGTAAAGTTTCGCTTCCACTCCTACCGGAACTGAATAGAATGGCTGCATGCCAATTTCCGAGCCCACGGGACAAGGTATCAGCCAATTTGCTGAGCTTGGAATTGCTTTCTTGCTGTCAGCAGCAATTGGACTGGAACGCGAGATTCGCCACAAGAGCGCCGGGCTTCGAACCTATACCGTGGTCGGCACGGCGGCGGCTCTCTTCCTGCTGATTTCAAAATACGGCTTCAGCGACGTCCTGGTGGCCGATCGCATTGTTCTGGATCCTTCCCGAGTCGCGGCACAGATTGTCACCGGCATCGGGTTTATTGGCGCTGGATTGATTTTTGTACGCGGCGATCGAGTTGCTGGACTCACAACTGCTGCGACTGTCTGGCTTGTCACTGGAATTGGCATGGCATGTGGCGCCGGCCTGCCATGGCTGGCCGTAGCTGCCACTGTCGCGTACTTCATCGTCGCGCTGGTGTTTCCGTTGATTTTGAGAGTTCTTCCCGGTTCGCACGTTCCCACAGAACAAAGCGAGAATCCGCGCCATGACTAAGGGGCGCGCCGATCACGGGCCCACGATCTGAGCTGCGTCGCACAAGTTACGCACATCCGACGGCGAACCTCTCCTAAATTACATCGACCGCATCCGCATATACCGTCTCAGGTCGGGGCCGACTGCAGCAATACCGATGACGACGATAACTCCGATTGCGGAACATACAATTTTCCAGACCATAGCATCACCTCGTACAAAGAATTGTTACACCTGCGCACATTCCGGACGGAGCAACAATCTGCCGGACAACGCTCTCTACCATCTCGACAGCGCCTTCAATCGAAGATTGCACAATGTCCGACAGCCCCATTCGTCCTTCCAACTCATCGCCAAAGTCTTTCGGTTCGCATCCAACGACCACGACACGAGCGCTGACGGTTCCCATCGAGAATGCCAGTTGCAGCACGCGCATCGGATCCATTCCGTGAGGGTTGATCATCGTTTCCCCGGGCGACGCATCTTTCAGGCGCTCCAGGTCGGGCTCGATCGTATAGAGCGTTCCTGGAGCACCACCGCGCGACAGCGCATCGACGATCACCACTGCGTCCCATGGATCCAGCAGCGCATAGGCCAGATCAAATCCACGAATGCCGTAGTCCACCACAGTAACGCCATCCGGCAATGGCTCGCGTGCCCAGGGCGCGCACCACTTCAACCCCGAAGGCATCGTCTCCGAGGAAAATATTTCCCACGCCCGCGATCAGGATCGACGGAGTCATGCCGGCTCCCTCACCGAAGCATCGTCAATCGGCTCAACCTCTTCCACGGAGAAGAAAAATCGGTGGCCCGGTTGGCGCATCATTCCAAACTCTCGCCCAGGATCGTCATCGACAACGACGGCCAATTGAATATTGTCTTCAAAATCCTGCTCGATGGCTTCAATCACCGCCGCTTTCCCTTCGAGCGCCATGTCCATAATGTCTGCCGTCTTTTGCGGCCAAAGACGCACTCGACTACCCACCTTCAATTCAGCGCCAAACGCGCGAACACTTTCCGGCGCAGCTTTTTCAGCCAGCGGATCCCATTCGCCAAGCGGCACCATGTCGATCTCGGGCTGCGCAGCTGCGGAGTTTTCTGCCACAGGGCGAAGCCCGCGGATCACGCCATGCACCTTCATCAGAAATTCCTGCGGAAGCGTCTCCGTCCGCTCTAGAATCTTGCGTGCGCGGTCGTCCACATTCCGCATCTCCGCCTTTTCTTCTTCGGTCAGCGTCAACACGCGAAGCGCCAGCATTTCATCCATCTCGGTGCCGTCAAAAAAGTCGCCCGCACTTTCCGCAGCAATTTGCGGGTAATCGTACAGGATGATCGGAGAACACAGCATCATGTCACGTCGCCCCGGCTCCCCGACCAGCACCGGGAACACGCCAATGTTTTTGCATTCTGCGGCGGCGGCGCGCAAAGCTTCCGGAGTATCCAACAAGGAGACGAACGCGCCGCCGGTCACTCCAAGAAGCACGTGAGCGCTGACGAACGCGCACAGCATCGCATCTTTCCGACTGACCTGGGAAGCATTTGTCACTGGCGTCGTGTTGATCACCTCAAGTGACAACTTGAAGAGCCCATCACGCACTTGCGCGACCTGAATCTCCAGCCTTCCCGAAATCTTTCTTAGACCGGTCGGAGTTTTGTCGCTATTTGTCACTGTGTCAGTTACATCAAATGCAAAAGGATAGCGAACGGGCTCGGATTGTAACTCCTTAAGTTCTAAATCGTTGATTTCTACCAAACGTTCGATGCCTTCTTCCCACTCCTGCTCCGTTCCGGCTCGGCGGCGCACAAGCTGCAGGAAGCGCACACGAAGATTTAGCTTCGTCACCGCCTCCGCTTCGATCAAGCATTCTGTGATCAGGCGAAAACTTTCTGTTGGACGCTGCGCCTCGGCATACTGCTGCGGGTACAGGGTGCCGAAATTCCAGCGCTGTACATTTTTCGTGGACGTCGCCCGATACGGATAGAGGATGTAGCCCTCATACAGGACGGCAGCGGCAATTTTCTCTGCAGCCGCGAAATTCATACCGGCACCTCATCCGCCTCTTGGCTGGCGACCAGCCTATCGACGACCTGTTCCCACGTTGGAATTCCGTTCCGCACCTTATATTCGTACAGCCGATTGAATGAGTCCCGCTCCAGGCGTAGCCATGCGGAGTTCGGATAATGCTGGTCGATGGTCTGTCGCCACACTTCCACAGGCAAGCGATAATTGGCTTCGCGGTCCCATGGAATCTGAGCCACTTGAAGCGCCTCGTCTTCGCCGCGATAAAATGCCGTTCCGCTGAACAACACACATAGCGGAATCTCCGCTGCCTCCAGCGCATGAAAATATTTCGTGCTGGCAACCGTAAAGTCGAATGTGCACGGCAGTTGTAGATCGATCAGAGTTGTCCCGGTAAAGCCGGGAACGGCTACGCTGATGTTCATCCACAAAAGTGAGCGGACAGTTCTGCTCCAGCGCTCAGGCTCGCCAAATAGGTCGCGAAGTTTTTCCTGTTCGACATTGGAGTATCGACGCCGTGCGGGCTCAATTTGTACCTGGCATCGCAGCGACAGCGTATGGATGGCCTGGTCGGCAGGCGTATTCGTAATTCGCAGTTTCAATGCGAGCAAGGGCGCAGCCGAATGTGGAACAGACTCCGCTCCCTCGATTTGGAACTGTAGGTCAGGCACGCAAACCCTCGCTGACACTGCTTGATTTCGTGGAACGAGAACGCAGTCCGGCAAAAAATTGTTCGATCTGTTGCCATACTTCTGTACCGCCAGAAAGTCCCTTCCAATGCATGCGGATCAATCCGACCAGACGAAAGCATTCGTCGATGGGAACTAGGAAATATTCCGGGGCGGAGCCCACACGATTCACCAGGAATGCTTCCACATCCGGCTGCATGGTTTGCAATGGAAGATTTTGCGATCGGATCTCCTCCCACGACTCCAGACTGAGTGCAGATTCCGTAGCTCCCGCAGGACTCGGATACATGGCCTTCATCTTTCCCGCGGTGCTGTCGAGATAAAAGAAAGCGAGGTTGATCGGAATCATCAAGCTTTCCCACTGCATTTCCGTCATTTGAAAGTCGACGAGCGATAGAATTCGCCGCGGAATGCGCAAATAATGTGCGTCTGCCCGATCGCAGAACAACAGCGCACACGCCTCACAGGCGCATAGAA
>CAWIZS010000011.1:0-470301 GCA_963840655.1 uncultured Acidobacteriota bacterium
CAAATCCGAGTCCGGAAATGGAGCTTGCTCTTCGGACTTTCGCGGGGAACGAGTACACGGAGTGGCATCTGCCGCTTTTTTTGACCGTGGAGCTTGGCACGCCGAGAGAGATCGGCTATCTGCGAGCAGCCCTGGGGAGCCAGCGTCTGTACGCGGCATTACCATCCATCGCCATCAACCTCTTGTTGATACTGACGGGGATCTGGGCTTTCGCTCTGTACTGGAGCGAGCGCAGCCGCAGGGAATACCTGTGGCTTGGGCTGTACCTATATATGTTGGGTGTGTCGAATCTGCTGGTGTTCTGCTCGGCCACAGGTGTTATCTCGCTGGCGTGGAACAATCTGCTGGGCGATCCATTGATTTACATTTTCACGATCATGCAAATCCAGTTCACGTTCAGCTTCGCGGGAAAACGGGTGGGAAAAACCTGGCGGGCTTACGAAATACTGCTGCTCGCGATGCTGATTCCAGCAACGCTGACGACGTTCGCAGCGTTATCCAGCAGCCTGTACGTTCTGATGGAGGCGTTGGCGATTCTTCCCGCGGCTCTGCTTCTGCCTGCGCTGCTATTCGCCTGGTACCATGGGGGAAATCGCGAGGCGGGATGGCTGATCCTGCCGAGCCTTCTGCCGGCGGCGACCACGGCGATTTCGGATATAGGAACAGTGTCGATCTTCACCGGCTGGGGACATGCGGACTTCCTGGCCAACCCAATCCAATTTGGGTCCATTCCGCTGCAGATTGCAGACCTCGGGGATTTGTTGTTTGTGCTGTCGATCGGAGTGGTGATGTTCTTTCGGTTCACGCGGGTGACTCGCGAGCAGGCACGGTCTGCGGCCGAACTGGAAGCTGGACGCAACATGCAGTCGCTCTTGGTCCCGACGAAGCCATCGAGCACGCCTGGCTTTGCCGTGGAGAGCGTCTATGTTCCCGCGAGCGAGGTGGGAGGAGACTTCTTTCAGGTTCTGCCTGCCTGCGATGGTTCGCTTCTGATCGTGGTGGGCGATGTCAGCGGAAAAGGACTCAAGGCAGCAATGACTGTGAGCACCATTGTCGGCGCTCTACGAAACGAATCCTCGCGCCAACCATCACGAGTACTTGCGAATTTGAATCGGCTGCTCTACGGCCAGATCAGCGGGTTTGTCACGTGTTGCGCAGCTTTGATCGGCGCCGACAACGAATTGATTATCGCGAACGCCGGCCATCTTGCTCCCTATCGGAATGGTAATGAGATCGAATGCGAGCCTGTTCTCCCTCTCGGCCTGATTGCGGATGGCGCATACGTGGAGTCGACCCTTCTGCTTGCGCCCGGCGACCGCCTGACCTTCCTCTCGGACGGCGTGGTAGAAGCCATGAATACTGGTGGCGAACTTTTCGGCTTCGACCGGACGCGTGAGATCAGCGGGCAATCAGCGCAAATAATCGCAGAAGCGGCACAGCAGTTCGGCCAGAACGACGACATTACTGTACTCACTCTGACTCTCGTCGGAGCGGACACAGTTCACCTTTAAGAGTTAGCTAGGACTTGGTTGTCCTGGCAGGCGAGCCCGTTTCCGGAGCAGAAATCTCTGCGAGCAGATCGAAGAAGCCATTGGCTCAAAGTTCGGACACCACGCACACTACTGCCGATTCGAATGACGCAACGGCATCGGTTTCGTTGTCGTAGCTATCGAAGACGGTATAGAGCTTCGTCAGCTGAAGAAGCTCATGAAACTTCTTGTCGTTGTGCCTCTTGCCACGGCGCGAACCAGGATCAGTTCCGCGAGTTAGAACACCGAGCTTCTCGCCATGCATCTGCTCGGTCTCATTGCGATGCGCCGCGGATTCTCAAGTAATGACAATGAAACTCCCTCTGGGCTCATGTATCCGATTGTCGATGGCCTCGACGCGATAAGCATCATGGGCCACGCCGCCGAACTGATCGCCGCATCTCGATCCAGCAGATAGAGTGTGGGCCGCAGCGTGAACCTTACATCGCTCTCACCGGAATCGGGTTCAGCATGAGACGGAGTAACCGGAAATATTCTAAGGCTTCGACGGTGCGTGAAAGCCGCCAGGAAAGGAGTACTCCGTCGACGAGCCGCACGTTTTCGCGCGGGATTCCGAGGCATACGAAATCATTACGATCAAGCTCGCTGAAGTGGTATGGCTCGCTTGGGAGCAGGATCACTTGGGGACGTTCTCGCAGTGAGCATGTTCCTGTTTTCTGAGAGCGCTGCAAATCAACCTTGATCCATTTCCTATCTGTCGCGGCCATGACGTTGCGGAAGCCGCACTCGGAGAGCAGGGACTCCATGTAAGTTCCCGAACCGCTGGCAATCCATGGGTCGCGCAAGACCGGAATCAAGATGGGGACAAGGTGAATGCCCCGGAGTGCTACGCGGTTGCATTCGCGAGTAGCGACGACGCTCTCGCGGTGTCTGCCGGCTAATGCCGCCGTACCTGTTATCCTCAAGATGATGTGCCGAAGGGCCTCGATATCCAATGCTGGTCATGCGGCGACCTCCAGATATCTGACTCAGCAATTGACCCGCACATACGGCTGAAATAAATAACCTCGGAAGTATTTTCGTACAAGCACATTCGGCATCGATAGTGCCCGTCACTAGTTATTACAGCGCTGCCCGTGGGCAAGGAAAAGTCTCGGAAAACCTTGCGCATGACGGCCGATTGTACGCGAATACATTTGTCAGCATAGACGATGAACTGTTTTGTCTTCAGATTGAAAACGACCCCTCCACGCGGCGGTTCTTCATACTCGACATCTAGAGGAATCACTCCGGCACGCTGAAGGTCGGTCCAAAATGCGATGTGGCTCTTGGGGTGTCCTGCGCAGTCACCGTAGGGCTCTGCAGATGAGACGGGCGTGACGTCAAAAATGAGCTCTCCATTAAATAGCCAGAAAATTTCCACCATAGGTTCAGGGTTTATCTTCCTTACGATATTGTCTGCGCTATGACTTTTCATTTATCCTCGCTGTTCTCCGCTTCCGCTCCATGACCCGGGACTTAGCATCTTTTTGACTCAGAAGCTCTTCGAGAATCGGACATGCTTCAGCGCCGTCTCCGTTGTGCGCTGAAATCTCAAGCTGGTTGTAGAAATTCTTGTTGCACCACAAGCAGAAGCCCACAGTCGCGATACCTGTCTTATCGGAGAATGGGCGCGTCGAATTGGTTTTGAGTTTCATCGCACGATGAGAAGCATAGAAGCTTCACGATATCCGGGGTCAAATCCTGCTACGAGTGGGGTGGGAAGCTGAGCTAAAAACTCTTGATTCCCGCTCGCCAGAATATCTGTTTCTAATCGATTGTTTGGCGTCGGGCGCTACTTTCGCGCTGACATATACCCAACGTCCAGCATTGTTTTTCACGTGCTGGACGATATTCACTCTGAGATTAGCCACGTTGCATCTGCGGGCAAATTATGGCTAAACCGGTAGCTATAGCGGTAGCTAAATCTAAGAAGCTTATATAAATATATGATTGCGAATTATTTATTTCAGGTTGGTGCCGGGAGGGGGGGTCGAACCCCCATGACCCGAAGGTCGGCGGATTTTGAGTCCGCTGCGTCTGCCAGTTCCGCCATCCCGGCGGCGGGGATTCGTTGATTATAAATCAAAACGACGGGTGGAACGATAACAGCGCGCTCTTTGATAGGACTAGGGGCGTTTCATAGATGGAGTTGTCATTCAGAGCTGAGTCGAGGAGCCTGCTGTTTGCCGTCAGAACGCGAGTTCCTTCCGCTTCGGCAAAGTCAGGGTCAGGATGACACCTTTGGTCTATGAGACCACTAAAGTAGTCGCGCGGGCATTTACCTGGCGAATACAAGCGAGTAGAGAAGGATCGCCAGCACCAGGCCGCTGACCGCAACATACAGCCGGTCTCGTTCCAGGGCGAACGCCCCAACCAGAAAGGCCACCCGGGTGACGGGAGTGGCAATCAGCAGCAGAATGCCGACTTGAATAATTGCAATGGGGTTGCCGTGAAATGCGGCGAGAAAAAAGTTCGGCAGCAGTTTTCCATTGGCGGAATGAAACACGCGATACGTCGGAGACGCGGAGTGAAATTGGATCAGATAGAGGCCGATCCCAATTACTGTGACCGCCGAGGCAAGCAACACGCCAGCCCGCAGTACCTGGCCGATAAACTCCTCGACCTGTTTGTCGCTCAGTCTCAACAGGCTCATACGGTGCCTTTGCAGCCGTTGTAGATCATCTCGATGGCAAGCGCGAAGATCACTACGGAAAAAATCAGGCGCAATGATTTGACGTCGGCTTTGACCAGCAGCTTCGCTCCGATTAAAGAGCCAATCAGCACTCCGATCATCACCGGAGCCGCCAGCGCGGGATCGATGTAGCCGCGACGCAGGTAGATGCCGGCGCTGGCCGCCGCGGTGACGCCGATCATGAAATTACTGGTGGTGGTGGAGACTTTGAACGGAATTCGCATCACGTGATCCATTGCCAGCACCTTCACTGCGCCGGATCCGATTCCCAACAGCCCCGACAGTACGCCCGCGCCGACCATGGTCCCGAAGCCGCCGGAGATGTGCTTTACGGCGTACTCCTGTTGCTTGCCGTCCGGTCCGGGGAATGTGCCGTTCATTTTGAGGCGGTCCGACCATTTGTTCCTGGGAACGATCTCGTCCTGGTGCCGCTTGAAGGAAATGTAGACGGAGTACAGCAGGACCAACCCAAACACGATGGCGATGCCTCGCGTCGGAGTTCGCGTCGCCAGCCATGCTCCCATTACGGCGCCGGCAGTGGTGGCGATTTCCAGAAACATCCCGATGCGAATATTGGAGAAACCTTCCCGCACGTAGGCCGCCGCCGATCCGGAGGAGGTCGCGATCACCGAGATCAGCGAGGCTCCAATCGCGTAGTGCAGGTCCACTTTGAACAGGAGGGCCAGCATGGGAACGATTACCACACCGCCGCCCAAACCGGTCATGGAGCCGAGCAGTCCGGCAAGCAGAGAGCCCCCCAGAACTATCAGGGAGAATGCCAATTCAGTCATTGCCAAACTCTATCATCTTGTTTTTGAACGGTGAGAGCGTTTATGGCCTGGGGCGATTGAATTTCTCAGGCGTTCAGCAATGAACGAATTCAGGAAAATAACCCGCAACAATTGGCAGACTGGAACGTCCATACGGAGATGCGCAGCCTCGCGGTTCGGAAATTTCCAATAACTCCCATAAGAAATTTCCAATAACTCCCATAAGATGGTGGAAAGAACTGGCGCAGCTTGGAAATTTTGAACCACTCAAAGGCAAACGTCGCATGCCGCATGTCGAAGCAGCGAAGGATAAAAATATTTCAAGCGATGGCCTCGGTTCCGCGGCCACTAGAGCCGCTGCTGTGCGGCGAATGATTGCAGCGCTCGTCATTCTTGGCGGAATCGGTACGGTTGCCGCGCACGGACAATCGCTGGTTCAGAACAGGATCACGGCACCCATTCGGTCGGACCAGATGCAGGCGGTTCATGGAACCGTTCCCCCGATCCTTGCAATGGCGCAGGACCAAGGGGCGCTGGGTGGCTCGACGATGATCAGCGGCATGTCGCTGATTTTTCGCCGTTCGGCTGCGCAAGAGGCGGACCTGAAGAACCTGCTGCAGGAGCAGCAGACAAAAGGCTCTCCCATGTATCACCAGTGGCTTGGGCCCGGGCAGTTTGCCGCTCGCTATGGAGTCAGCCAGCAGGACCTGGCAAAGGTGTCTGCGTGGCTCCAATCGCGGGGCTTTGCGGTTACGGGCATTCCAGCCAGTGCCGACCGGATCATGTTCAGCGGCACTGCGGCGCGGGTGAATGCGGCTTTTCAAACGCAGATGCATCGCTATACCTTTCGTGGCCAATCGCAATGGGCCAACGCCACGGAGGTGAGTGTGCCGCAGGCGATTGCCGGCATGACCTTGCGAGTGGCGCATCTCAGCACGTTTCGTCCGCTGCCTCACTCCGTGAAGCGACCGGTATATGCGGTTCAGCACAGTGCAAGCGCTCCGCTGAATCCTCATTACACTTTGTGCGCCTCCAACGCATCTCCTTGCCCCGCCAATGACATCGTTAATTTCGTTGCTCCGTCGGACATCCAGACGATCTACGATCTCACTGGCCTGTATAACGCCAGCATCACGGGTACGGGCCAGACGATGGCAATCGTCGGGCAAACCGACATCCTCCAATATGACAGCGACATTAAGAACTTCCGCACTCTTAGCGGCCTGAATGCGAGCAATCTGCCGACGCAGATTCTGGTGCAAAACCCCAACACAGGCCCGGCAACCCCATCTGCAGGTGACCTTGAGGAAGCCGACATCGACGTGGAATGGTCCGGCGCGGTCGCAAAAGACGCGACGATTCTGTATGTCACGGTCGGAAGCAATCAGAATTATTCCGTTTTCGATGCGCTGCAATATGCCATTCAAAATCCCCTCGTCAATAACGACACCCAGTTCGTTCCTGTCATCAGCATCAGCTATGGCGGCTGTGAAATAAACGATATTTCGCAGAGTTATATTCAGGTACTCGAAGGATCTCTGGAACAGGCGAATGCGCAGGGACAAACCATCGTGGCCGCATCTGGCGATAGTGGGTCCGCTGCCTGCGATGTATCCGGGCAGAACGCCAGCGGAACTTACGTGGGTGCAACGCATGGATTGGCAGTCGACTACCCGTCGAGCAGCCAATACGTGACTGCGGTCGGGGGCACCTCATTCAGCGGCGATTTAAGCGACGAAGCAAAATACTGGAACCAGAGCAACAATGCGGATAACGGTTCGGCGATCAGCTATATCCCCGAAACTACATGGAACGATACGCCGACACTGGCGGCACTGGCCCCACCGAATGGAACCCTCACATTGAGCGCTGGCGGCGGCGGCGCCAGCATGCTTTTCGCCAAGCCCTCTTGGCAGGTTGGTCCTGGCGTTCCCTCAGACGGCAAGCGCGACGTTCCGGACATGGCCCTTGCCGCAGATCCGAACCACGACGGTTATGTGCTCTGCACGGACGAGACGACTAACTCCGGTGCGCTGACTGGCACTTCAAGCTGTGCCTATCCTGTAACCGGCAATGAAGTGCCGTACTTCGACACGAGTGGGAGCGGCTATGTGTACGGGGGAACGTCGATTGCCGCGCCGCAGATCGCGGCGATGATCACGCTGTGGAATCAGGAAGCGGGAAATACGACAGGCGTGGGCAACGCCAACCCGATCTTCTATCTCACCGCGCAAAACACAGCTTCCGCAATCCACGATGTGACGACAGGGAGCAATGCCGTGGTTTGCGAGCAGGGCAGCCCGAACTGCGTCTCGAACGGCGCTGGCGGCTATGTGATGTCCTGTTGCAACGCGGGCGCGGGGTATGACGAGGCGACCGGCCTCGGCTCGGTCGATGCGACCGCTATGGGAGCCGTCTGGCCCAAAGTCAGCGTAACAACGACAACACCCCAGCCGACTTTCAGTTTGTTGCTGAACCCGAGCGCAATTTCCGTCAATCCCGGCAGTTCCGTCATGACTTCTGTGGTGCTGAATCCGAGTGGCGCGGGAACCAACAGTGCAGGGTTCAGCGGAACGGTGAATCTCACTTGTTCGAACCTTCCATCAGGCGTGACATGTAGCTTTTCTCCCAATTCTTCGGTCAGTCTGACTTCCGGAAAACAGCAGACCGTCAGCCTCACTATTTCCGCCACCAGTTCCGCGGCTGCAACCTCGACATCCAACCGCTCGACTCCGAAACCGCTGCGCGGCGGTTGGCCCGTGCAGACCGCGCTTGCGGGCATTCTGGGGCTGTCGCTGCTTGGCCTGGGACGCAAACGCCGCTTCTTTCCATCTCGCTGGATGGCGGTGTTGTTGCTGCTCGGCGGCTTGTTGGCGGCAACAGCTTTGACGGCATGTGGCGGAGGGGGCACCGGCAGCAACTCGAATTCCTCGACCGGAACGACCGGCACCGGCTCATCCTCGACGACGCAGAGCGTGACCGTGACCGGCACTTCCGGCGGCACCACTGCGTCGGCGTCGATTCAGTTGACTGTGACGTAATTCCCGAACGGGGCTGCTTACAATTTGGGATGCAGCTTGTAAAAGCCTGCTGCTCGCTGGTATGCGCTGGCGAAGGCGCAGAGTTTGGCATCTTGATATAGATTGCCGAGAAACGTAATACTCACAGGCGTTCCGGGCCCTCCGATATTATCTTCATCTCCTGTGTCGACGGCGGGCGGCATGGGCGCATCGTCGCCGCGGATGCCATTCGGCTGAATCGCCGCCGGGTGTCCCGTGAGATTGGTGACCGTCAACTGTTCGCCGCCGCTGGGCGTGACAATCACATCCACCGTCTTGAAAATCTCCGCCATTCCACGGATTGCGAGCGAGCGGGCGCGGTTTGCCTGAATGTATTCGACCGCCGGATAGAAACGCGCGATGCGAAATGTGTTCGGCCAGTCTTCCGGCCCTTGCTCGGTTAACAATTTGTCGCGGCCGGTCATGGTCAGATCGTCGAATGCAGCAGCAGCTTCGGCGCTTAACAGGTTCGCCATCGCGTCATAGGGAAGTTTCGGTAGCTCGACCGCAATCAGGTTGACACCCATGCTTTTCAATTTATCGAGCGTGGCCAGATCGAACTTGCGATCATATACAGCCCGCGCACGCGAAGCCCGGCGGCGCGCCATTCTTTGCTCCCATTTTTTGCGGGCCTCCGGCGTCGTCGCTCCTGGAGGCGCGGTTTCATCGAGCGGCTTCGGCGATTCAAATGCAGTTTTCAGATAGCCGACGCGCAAATTTCGCCAGTCAAAATTTGTGTCCCAATTGAAGGCTGCATTCTGGACGCTCAGGTCTTTTCCATCGGGGCCGTAGATTTCGCTCATTACGATGGCGCAATCTGGAACCGCGCGGCAGATCGGGCCGAGCTTATCCATAGTCCACGACAGCGCCATGGCTCCGGTGCGCGGCACAAATCCAAACGTGGGACGCAGGCCGGTCACGCCGCAGCGCGTGGAAGGCGACGAGATGGAGCCGAGCGTCTCCGAGCCGATGGAAAAGGCCACGCATCCGGCAGCGGTCGCCGATGCTGGGCCCGCAGAGGAGCCGCTCGATCCCTGCTTCGGGTTCCAGGGATTGCGCGTGCGTCCGCCGAACCACTTGTCTCCCATCGCCAGAGCGCCCAGTGTCAACTTCGCTATCAATACCGCGCCCGCCGCGTCCAGCCGTTGCACGACTGTTGCATCCTGGTCGACTATCTGGTGTTGAAAACCGCCGGCGCCCCAGGTCGTCGGGTAGCCCTTCACCGCCAGCAGATCCTTCGCGCCCCATGGCAAACCATGTAGCGGCCCACGATATCTTCCGGCCGCGATTTCTCGATCAGCGGCTTTTGCCTGAGCGATTGCGCGTTCTTCGGTCAGCGTAATCAGGAAATGCAGTTCCGGATCGTAACGGCGCAGGCGCTCGATATACATCTGCGTCAATGCGAGAGAAGACACTTTCCGTGTCCGAATATATTCGGCCAGCTCGGGAACGGTGTCGAATGCGATGTTCTCCAGATTCTTCGGCGCCCGTGCCACGGCTGGCGCCGTTCCGAAGACCGGAGGCTTGCGTTTCGTGTCAAGGCTTGCTCCCGCCGGCAGCGGATCGAAGATATAAGCCGGCGCCACGCTGTTGGGCAGATGCAGCACTCGAATCGCGGTGTAGCCTTCGCGCTGCTGGTTCAATTCGCCCAGCATCATGGCGATCTGGTCCGGAGCGATAGGAACTCCGGCAAGCGCGGCGGCCTGTTCGACCATTTCCGGCGTGATCTTTGGCAAATGCGTGGGATGCTCTGGCCCTTGCTGCGCGGTGTCGGCAGGTGCTGCGTTTGCCTGCGATGCAAGCGCGTAAAGAGTACCGGGCAGAAGCGTAGAGGCGAATCCCAATTGCGAACAAACGGCGAGGAATCGGCGGCGATCCAGCATGATGCCGAACTGTATCACAGTTGAAGAGGTGCTGATGGGAGGCGCGAAATTACCGCGCGAACAAGATGCGCCGGGCATTGCGAATGGGAGCCAGGATTCGGTCCTGACCGATGCCATTGAATTCCAGCCACCACACTGGCACGGCATACGCAATCGCCGACAGAACTCCGACTAAGAGGAGGTGAGGATAATCCGGCGCGATAAGGAAATGTGTGATCAGCCACGGCGCGATTAGAAAGCCTGCACAGCGCACTCCTGTCCGCAGATTGAGCAGTGCGGTCTCGCGGACGCTGATATGCAGGACACGTTCCACCACGATTGGCTGGATGACTCCGCGAAAAACGATGCTGGGAATCAACGTACCCATGGCGACGCCAAGCATACCGAACGGGTGGACAAGCAGGATGCTCAGAACGAGGTTCGAAAGCGCCTCGCAAATGTTGAGGGCGGCATAGGCCTTCTGATGAAGGCTGGCATAAAGAGCATTGACGGAGGTCGCTTGCGAAGTCTCAAGGAAGACCGCCAGCGAAAGTACCACAATGACGGGATATATGTCCGTGAAGGAGTGCCCCATCCAGCGGATGACGAAATCCTTCGACCAGGCGATCATGCCAAAGGCGATGAATGCCGAGCTGGCGAGCGCGACCCGCGAGCCGGACAAAAAGCTGCGCTTGAAGCCGGCCTGGTCATTGACGCTCTGCTGCATGCTCAGGACCGGCATCAATACTCCGATCAGGTCCCCGATGATGTCGACGTAATACAGGACCAACGTGCTCCCGACACTGTAATGCGTAACGGCGACCAATCCGATAAAAAACGAGACGGTCAACGTGTCGGTCTGGAAACGGATGCGATCGGCAATCTGGCCGATCAGCACAGGTCCTCCGAAATGGAAAAGCTTGCGCGCGGTTTTCTTGTTCCATCGCGGCCACGAGAAAACGTGGAGGAACGGAAACTTGCGATGGACCGTCCAGATGATGATGAGATTGGCGGGGAGGGCGGTAAACACGCTGAGCCACGCCAGCGCCACTACGCCGAAATGCGCGTCGAGGAGAACCACGATTCCGGCAGCCCGAAGAACGCCAGTGAGAATCAGCACCCAGGCGGTAATGTCGAAATGCTGCCCCGCGTTCAGCACCCCGAACGGTACTCGCATTCCGAAGTTCATCGCGGTACTGACTCCTACGATCAACAGGACAACAGCGAGCAGGCGCCCATGCGTGTAGTGCAGGAGATAAATGCCGGCGGCAAGAACGACGGTGACCGCCATCAAGATCAGGCCGACTGCTCCAAAGATCCGCAGTGCGGCGCCCCAGATATTTCGCGCCTCCTCGTGGTCTTCCTGGCCGAAGGCATAGGCCATGTGGGTGAATACTGCGCCGGAGAGCCCGAGATCTAAAAAGCTGTAGTAACCGATGAAGGCCAGCGCGATGGCCCAGATTCCGTATTGCTCCGGGCCTAAATGGTGAATCGTGAACGGCATGATGAAAAAGCCGATCACAGCCAGTATCACCAGCCGCAGCACACGGCTGCCGGAGCCGCGAGCCAGCTTTTTTAGCGAATAAAACTTACGCGGCTCTTGATTGGAAAGGGTCGATGCCACAGATCAGAAACTCCCGACGCGACGCAGGAATAAGAATGTCATAGAAAGCTGCATTTGACAGGCCAAAATATAAAGGGGAACGCTTACTTGAAGTTAGCCCATTTCACCATTTCATCGGCACTGAAAATAGGAATTTCAACCCGAATGTGCAAGACTTTGCATACCGCGACGGCAAAGAGGGACATCTGAGGCGTATGGTGTCATTGATCGCCTTTTTAAAGTGTGGTCAGCAATCGGAGGCCATATCGCTTGAAGCGAATTCCGCGGCGAGACTTGCCAGCTTGTGACATCGGATCTCCGGCTCTTCAGCTCTAACTATGTTGGATGGCACGATGCGTGCATAATGTTCTACTGGCATAACTGGGTCGATGAGGTGAGTTGCGGATGGGGTTGATTGTAGCTGCGGTTTTGTTCATCCTGGCAATGATAGGGCTGGCGCGTCCTTACATCGGATTGCTGGCTCTCGTTATTGTCATGGAATTGCAGCCCGGCGAGCTATATCCCTATCTGGCTCCCCTACACCTGGAACGGATCATAGCGGGAATGCTTCTGGCCGGCTTCATTATTCATGGAGCGAAATGGCGATTTCCCGCGCCCACCCGATGGTTTCTGGCCTTTTATGGCGCCATGGTTCTTTCCATTCCGCTGGCCTTCTGGCGTGGAAATGCGGCCGGGTCGTGTTTCCAGTTCCTGGAAATCGTCGTTTACGTCCTGTTTGCAACTGCTTTGCTGACCACGGAAGCTAGAATCCGCTGGTTCATTTTGACCGATGTGTTGCTGGTGGACTGGCTCGGCGGCAGTGCTCTGTGGAACTATGCCCATGGCATTTGGCAGGTCAGAATGCACATAGAACGCGCCATCGGCATTACCAGTTCCGCGGGCGACCCCAACACAATGGCGGCGACCCTGCTGTTCTCCATACCTCTATCCATTGCGCTCACGACCCGCACCAATCCGGTCTGGATGCGGTTGGTCGGCCTCGGTTCCATAGCGCTCGCCCTCGTGACCATTGTCGACACCGGCTCCCGCGGCGCGGCTGCGGGCGTCGTCTTCCTCATCGTGCTGCTGCTGGCCCGACGACCAAAGAATCTCATCTATCTGCCGATTCTTCTCCTCTTGGGCCCTGTGGTCTGGCTGGCGATCCCCCAACAATACAAGGCGCGGTATGAGACCGTGGACAATTTGAAGAATGACGCCTCTTACCAGAATCGCATAAGGAGCTGGGAAGGCGGCATCGCCATGTTTGAGAGCAATCCTCTCACCGGAGTCGGAGCCGGAAATTACACAGACGCGAATGGCGTAAAATTCTGGCCGAGCGATACGCACAAGGTTTATCTGGATGCACACTCCTTATATTTCAAGCTTATAGGGGAGTTGGGCCTGCTTGGGGTGATTACATTCGGCGGATATTTGATCTGCGTGTTCCGCTTGAATCTTCGATTGCGAAGAGAATTGGCGGACCGCGACGTTTCCAAGTTCCTGAAGGTGCTTCCCGGAACGTTTAATATCATGCTCCTGCAGTTGCTGTTCGCCGGGTATGCCTCTCACGATCTCTATCGGAGCATGTGGTTTGTCGTAGGCGCGATGTCGGCATCCATCGCCTTTCTGCCAGTTTTGCAGAGGGTGCCGGCGGCCGAAATCGCGCCGCCGGGGGCAATCGAGCCACCCGGGGACGAGGGAGAGTGGTCTCCGGCCTTGCTGCCGGCGTTGCGCACTCGGGTACCTCTGGAAAATCCGCCGGCATAGAGGATTTGGCAAGCCACCCCCTCTGGCAGTATCATCTCCGACAGATCAAACATTCATTTTCATAGCCGACTTGAGGGAGGGAATTTTTCCTCCGATTCGGCTCGTCAGCCATTTCCCGGCCTCGGCTCGGGCGTCACTCAGACGCCTGCAATGCACGAAGACGGGCATGTCCGGCGGCTTTGTCTATTTGTTTCCTGCCTGCATCTTTTGCAGTCCTGGGTTTGGCGTCGTTTTTAGAAACCTGCCAAATCGCAAATTTTTTCTTGCCATCGCCTGTCCTAAACGCAGTAGATGGCCATCCGCAGGAATTACATGGAGCGTGAATGTTAAATAGGCTCGTACTCCCTCTGACGATCATGGCCTTTTTGGCCACAGCAGCAGCATCCAACACAACGAAAAACAAGCCAGAGACGCCGGTAAGCGGGTCAAATTGTCTCGGTTCCGCGCAAGACGCTGGGCTGATTTCTCGCGATTACCTTGCGACCAGCGTTATCGGCGGCATCTCCAGCCAGGTCACAAAAATCCGCATTGATGCGAAGCGGGTAAATCTTCCGGCGACTCGGAATGCGGGTCCCCGGCGTGGGGATTTCTACACGGTTGCGGCATTGGAAATGGCCGCCAGTCCTGCGTCCAATGCTAGTTCCACCCCGAGCAGCTGTTATCCGGCTCTCAGCCTGGGATCCACCATCATTCCCTCCGGAACGGTTGGAATCAGTTACTCCGTCACTCTGACTGCGAATGGAGGACAGCCGCCCTACAGTTGGAGTTTCGGGCAATCTTCGCTGCCATCCGGCTTCTCGATCAATTCGAGCGGAAATCTGACCGGCACGCCGTCGGCTGCGGGAAGCTACGCATTTAATGTGGTCGTCTCCGACTCGCTCAAAAACAGCGTGACCGGGCGGTTGATGCTGAACGTCGAAGGAGGCACCTCGACGCAGCCACCACCAACGCAGCCACCACCAACGCAGCCGCCGCCGACACAGCCGCCGCCGACACAACCGCCGCCGACGCAGCCGCCGCCAACACAGCCGCCGCCGACCCAACCACCTCCGACGCAGCCGCCGCCGACCCAACCACCTCCGACGCAGCCGCCGCCGACCCAACCACCTCCGACGCAGCCGCCGCCGACTAGTCCGCCCACGGGCACGGCGCTCACTGCATGCGGTGATATCACGGCGAGTGGAACATACTACCTGTCCCAGGACGTTTCGAGCGCCGGCACTTGTTTCGGTGTCGATGCGAACAACATTACCCTGAATTTGAACGGCCACACGATCACCTACGGAACGGCCGGAGGTTCATCCCCGACACCGGCGATCGAGGGTCACGATTGCTGGTCGACGGACAACCCTGCGGACAGCGGTCCTTGCGGCAGCGCCCACGGCGGCCTGGAGGTCTACGGCGGGACAATCGTTCAGTCGCCGAACTCCGCTACTTTTAGCGACGTGTTCAGCTTCGGGCAGGGTACGTTCAGTACCGCACCGTATGTCCACGACATCACAGCGACTTTCCAAAACACGGGCGCGCAGTTCTACAACTCCAACTATTTGCCGCCCGGTGCGAAGGTCGAGAACAACGTCATTTACGACAACGTGACGAATATCAACAAGCCCGGCCAAGGCGATCTGTCGGCGCGTTCGGCCTTTCAGGGACAGGCCATTTACATCGGTCAGAGTGACGATAATCCGGGAGCGGGAGACACCATTTCCGGCAACAAGATCGTCGGTTCGCCGCAGGGTGGGGTGCGGACGGTCAATCAGCACTCGACGATCAGCGGCAATGATGTCAGCATGAATGCAACCTACTCGAACGATTTCTGTGCGGACGTGCCGGCGGATTACACGACCGTCAGCGGGAACAATTGCCATCCGAAAAGCGGGCGCGGGTTTCATGTGGGCGGCCTCAACATAACCCTCTCCGGCAACACCATTGCGGTCATCGAGCTGAAGCAGAATGCGGAGTACGACGGCTGCGAGGAGGGCGGCTCGTATGGGGTGCAAATCGAGGACGACGGCACCCTGGGCCTGGGGACGAATGTGCAGGTGACCGGCAACACGGTAACGGCTGTTGCGGGAGACTGCCAGGCGAACGGGCTGCGACTTTCCGGACTGCCGCCTACGGAGACGGCCACACTGAGCGGCAACACCTTCACTACGACGAACACGGGCGGCGCGGGGCAGGATTTCGCCATCAGCGTGGATGGAGTCGATGATGCCGGCATCGTCATTCAGGGCAACACGTTCAATTCGCAATACGCCTATGTGGACGGAGGATGGGACAGCTACGACAACACTACGGTCGGGCACAACACATGGCTCGGAACTCCGCAGTACACCTTTGATGCCCAGGACGGCAGTTGCGCTCTCAACGAAAGCGGCGTCAACGTGTGCCCATCGAACTTCACCTTTACCGACACGCTGCCGAACAAGGTAAATTGCGGGACGGCGAGTTCGGCCACGGTAACCATTGGAGGGCAAGTAACGCAGTGTAAGCCTGGACAATAACTGACGGATGCGATGGACGTCGTCGAGGCGTCCATCGCATCTAAGTAAGTGTGTCAACAACTCCCCGCGTCTCTGTTGTAATCCCGAGCTACAATCGGCAAGATCATGTCGTCGAAGCGATCGAAAGCGTCCTCTCGCAGACCTTCACCGATTTTGAAATCATCGTCGTCGATGACGGTTCCACGGACGGTACGAACACGCGCATCCAACCGTATCTGGATCGTCTGACCTATACGAAACAAGAGAACCGGGGCGTGGCCGTCGCGCGAAATGCGGGCATTCGGCTCGCGAAGGGCGAGTTCATCTGCTTTCTGGATTCCGACGACCTCTGGGAACCTGTCAAGCTGCAACGGCAAATTTCCTTTGCCGATGCACATCCAGAGTATGGATTGCTCGCGACCGAACTCCAGGGATTTGATACGAGCGGCAAACCGGTCGGCCAAAAAAAATCTGCCATGTACGACATACGAAATGGTTTGGTGGTCGAACAGTTGCTTCGCGGCAATTGGATTCAGACTTCTACCGTGATGGTGCGGCGGGAGTGCCTAGACGAGGCCGGTTGGTTCGATGAGGACATTGGGCAATTCGGCGAAGACTGGCTAATGTGGATGCGGGCGGCTGCCAGATTTCCCATCTACTTTATGCCGGAATCGCTCGTTTCCTATCGATATCATCCGGGGCGCTTGACCCTGTATCAGAGAGAGGAACAATTTCTGTCCCTCATGCGCTGCCTCAAGAAAATCGAGGGGTTTCCGCAGTTTCAGCGGAAGCCGGAATTGATCCGCGAGGCTGAGTATAGAATCTGCGTCGGCCGCGGCAAATACGACCTTGCCAATGGCGATCACGAACGCGCAATCGCCAAGCTGAACCGTGCGAGGAACCTGCGGAAGAAGTCCCTGATTCCGCTTTATTTCTTGTTATGCGCTACAGTCGGGAAAATATTCAGAGGTGGCGGACTATCCGATTCCGTGACCGGGCGAACTTCGTAGCTCCAAACCAAGACGGCTCGGCCCTCCGCAGATCTCAAAGCTGGAATCACCCGCAGGATTTCAGACAGGTGGGGATAGTTCCGAAACGCAGAGGCGCACTTTACCTGATTGTTCCCGGGGAATATCGAGGACTTTTTCCATGGTCCAGTGCATTTGCCGAGCGGCCAGAGAATCGATGGCATCGCGGATTGTCTGCAGTTCATTCTCCGCGGACGGATGATTGTCTTTCACGACATAGCGGAGGTGGAGATGATCGTGCGTTTTTTGCACGAATTGCATCTTCGCGATCGCGCGGAAACTTTGTCCTATCTGGGAAATATGATTCCCGACGCTCACCGCCGGAACCATGCTGCCATCGGCCAGAACGATGCCATCGCCGATGCGTCCCAGAATCTTGCTCGCGCGCGGAAACCAACGGCCGCACGCGCACGTTCCCTGTGCCAGCGTGACGCAATCTCCGGTGTCGTAGCGGATGAAAGGCTGCCCATAATTGAGCAGATCGGTGACCAGAAGGCGGTAGGTCGAGCCGTCCGGAGTGTCGCCTATCGGTTCGAATTCGACGTAGGATCCCCAGGCATGAAAATGTGTGCCTGAATGCGCGGAACACTCCGCGCCGATCATCCCAATGTCCCGGCTTCCATAGAAATTATGGACAGGAACGCCAAAAACCGACTCGATCAACGCTCGATTGGAATCGCTCAAAACTTCCGCTGTGGTGACTAAAATCTCCGGGCGATGCTGGAATCCGTGCTGCCGCAAATAGGTTGCGAACGCCGCCAGCACGCTGGCGTAACAATACAACACCTTCGGTCGATGCTTTTCGTAGCGGATGCGAAACCGCTCCAGGATCTCTTCGCTAAGAACGCCACTTGGCGCCGAAAAGCGTCGTATGATCCCTTCTTCATACAATCGCCAGCGCCAGTTTGGCTGAAGCACCAGATCGCGATGCGCACCCCAGAGCGTCAACACCGAATCGCCAGTGTCATAGCCTACGGAGGAATGCAGTTGCAGTTGAAGAGCGCTTTTATTCCGCAGGCCTTCAATGTCCCGATAAAACTGGACCGGTGTACTCGTGGTGCCGCTGCTGCTAGCCCGGCGCAAATCTTCCACCTTGTACGCAGTGGAGAGCAGGGAATGCCCAGTGTCGCGCAAATCGTCCCGACAGAGCGCCGGCAACGGTAACGGGCGATCGACACGGGCGTCTCGGGGCTGAAATCCGGCATCGTCGAATCGTTTGCGCTGATAGGGTACGGTGTCATACGCATGTTGCAAGAGACGCCGCAGGCGCTGCTGCTGCTCGTCGCGTTGTTCTTTTTCCGTCAATCGTTCGAAGCGTCGAATGGCGCGCATGCGGCGTACCAGTCCGGCGTGGCGTTCTCGTTCGGCCAGTGGCAAGACAAAACGATTGTGGAACCAACTCATCCAATTCTCCAGGAAGGCGATGCCGCATTTAAAGCATAGGCTCAAAATTTGAGCCGCTCCGGCGATCGCGCGCGTTTAGGCCGACAATCCGTCTCTCTTAGTTTCCGAACGCATCGCCAGAAGCCTCGGGCGCTGCCTCAGGATCTGACCTTCGGGAAGGGGCCAGGTGTCGTGCGCGCTCTTCGTCATTCTTCGTCCAATGACCACGACCTGCGCGGAGCTGCTGCTGGGCAATGCGGATCCTTCCGGAACACGACCGACAACTTTGGAAATCAGCGGGAACCAGCGGCCGCAGCTACAGCTTTGGTGGGCAAGGGTGACGCAATCCCCGGTGTCGTAGCGGATGAACGGCTGCCCGTAATTCAGCAGATCGGTGGCCAGCAGGCGATACACGGTTCCGTCCGGCGACTCACAAATAGGATCGAACTCAACATAGGATCCCCAGGGATGGAAGTGCAGTCCTTCATGCTCCGCGCACTCCGCGCCGATGATTCCAATGTCGCGGCTTCCGTAGGCGACCGATGGCGTGACTCCAAAAACGGAGGCGATGAGATGGCGGCTCTTATCGCTCAACGGCTCCGCGGTAGCAATGATCACTTGCGGACGATGTTTTCTGCCATGCTCACGCAAGTACGCGGCAAAGGCAGCCAGGACCGACGAGTAGCCGTAGAGAACCTTCGGGCGCTCTTTCTCGAAACGAAGTCGAAACCGCTCCAGAATCTGTGGCGCGACAGTCCCGCTCGGAGTCAGCGCGCGGCGCATCAGCACTTCTTCATACATGCGCCATCTCCAGTTCGGTTCCATCGCGAGATCGCGATGGCCGCCCCAAAGCATCATGACGGAATCGCCGGGATTGAACCCGCACAGGGCGTCGAGCTTGATCTTGAGCGCCACTTTGTCGCGGATGCCATCGATGTCGCGGCGAAACCGCACCGGGCTGGAGCCGCCGCTGCTGATGGCCTGCCGCAGATTCTCTGGCCTGCAGGCGGTGGAGAGAAGGGATTTCGCGTGAGTGCGCAGGTGATTGCGAGTCAGCACCGGCAAGGGCAGCGCTCGGTCCACGCGCGCATCCGTTGCGCGGAAACCGGCGTGATCGAAGACCTGCCGATAATACGGCACGGTATCGTAAGCGTGCTGCAGCAGGCGGCGCAGGCGAATCTCCTGTTCCTTGCGCTGCTCTTTTTCCGGCAGGTGTTCAAAGCGCCGAATTGTTCGCAATCTCCCCGGAAGGCCAAAATAGCGGTCCGGCTCTGTGAACGGCATGACAACATGAGTATGAAACCAGGTCATGGGCAATTTCCTCAATTTGCAACCAGTGTGGGTACAGCGTTTTCGTCCCATCTTTTGACGTATCTGAATTTCCCCGACGGCTCCGATGCGATGTGGTCGGTCAGTGCGATGGTGAGTTCAACCTGTTCGCCGAGATACGGTCGCAGCCGGCGGCGCAACTCTTCCTCGGTGTGCGCGCCGTAGCCGTGACCCGCTACAACCTTAAGGGTCACATGGTGCGGATCGCGTTGCAGAAACTGGACCTGGCGCACCTCGCGCAAATGCGCCACAACAAATGTCATCAGCGCGACGCCGGAGACCAGCCGCTCGCTGGGAAGTTTCAGGAAGTCGGTTAACCGGCCTTCAATCGGTCCCAGCATGGGAAGCGTTCGTCCGCAGGGGCACGGGTTCGGATTGAAGCTCGCCAGGTCACCAATTTCATATCGGATCAGCGGCATCGATCGATTCAACAGATCGGTAACAAGGATTCGCCCCATTCCCGCGGGCAGGTTCGGCATCGGCTCTACTTCAACCAGCAGCGCGTCCGCATTGATGTGCAGGCCAGTGTGGTGTTCGCACTCGCTGGCGATGACGCTGACTTCTCTGCAGCCGTAACGGTTGAACACTTTACCGCCAAAAACTTCCTCGATCTCTGCACGCTGCCCCGGCAGCAGCATTTCCGCGCTCAGGGTCATGGAATCGAAATGAATATCCTCAATTTTTTCTCTGCGGCAGAAATTGGCGAAAATCACGGCTGCCTGGGCATACGCCAGCAGATGTCTGGGGCGATGACGGCGCAGCAGTTCGACGAATTGCGACATGGCTTCATCGCTGACTGCCGAAGTGTTGAGCGTCAGCTCACGATAAAGGAGGTTCTGTCGCCAACCCTTCGCTGCGGGCGCGGTGTTCTCCAGATCAAGCGTCGCACCCCATAAGGAAGCCAGCCAGTCTCCTGGGCGCCGTCCTGTCCAGCTGTCGTGGCGGTCCGTGCTTGCCATCCGCGAGTCGAAGCGCTCGTTATCGACCCAAAACTGGAGCGGGCTGCCGGTCGATCCGCCGGTTTGATTGGGCGTCCGGTCCTTCACTGGAACATTGCTCGCGACCAGAAGATCCTGGTGGTCCTGGATATCGCGCTTGGTCAGGACCGGCAGCAGTTGCAGGTCCTCATGGGTCTGGATGTCGAGCGGCGTGAGTCCCGCCTCATTCATCCGATGCCGGTAAAAAGGAACGTATCGGTATGCGGCGACCAGCTGCTGCCGCAGGCGCCGTATCTGCAGGGTTCGCAGCTCGTCCGGGTGAAGGTACTGGTTCCGTTCAAACTCGCGCAGATAGGAGGCATAGGTCGGATGGGTAAGCCTCGCCCATAGAGGATGCACCACGTTGCGGACCAGTGCAGCGGATAGATTGTGTTTGGACGAGGGAGAAACCGCTTTGGAGTTTGCCATTATCCCGCCACCTGCTCCACAGTGTCCTCGTGTTGGAATTCGATTGCTTTGCGCACCATCTGACCTTTGCCTGCGAGCAGATTCTGGTGAACTTCACGCACTGGCCCGAATCGGAACTGGCCGAGAAGTCGCTCCAGTTTCTCTTCCATGGTTGCGGTTCCCCATGTCTGTCGAACCGTGGATTGAAAGGAGAGAGGGATGTACGGCTGATACGGATCGATCTCCCAGGGGTGCAGGTACAGCATGGCCGGAGCTTTCATGTCTCTCTCCCAAGCGGCCAATCCGCGGTAGATATACTGATACGGCAACAAACGCAGATACGCGCCGCCACCCACGGGCAGGTTGCGGTTCCCCACTTTCCATGTTGCGATGGGAAATTCCATGAGTTGGCCATCGCTGACTGCGTACGCAGCCCGAGGGGCTGCCGGATTGCCGTAAACCGGATGATGCACCGGGTGAACGCTGGAATCGTATGCGAATCCGAGGTCCACGAGGGTGTCGAACGCCCACTCGCACCCGGGCGTGATTGAAAAGCAGGGCGCCCGATAACCGAGAACCGGCTCGCGGATGATGGACTCGATCAGGTTCTTCGCAATTCGCGTGCTCTCATAAAATTCCGCCGGAGCCATCCTCGATACCAGTTGATGGTTCAGGCTGTGGCAACCGATCTCATGGCCGCGCCGATGGATTTCACGTACGAGGCGGGGATACCGTTTTGCGACCCACCCCAGAACGAAAAACGTCGCATGCGTCTGATTGCGGTCCAGCAATTCCAAAAGCCGATGGGTACTGGCCTCAATCCGCGAGGGCTGCTGTTCCCACTGCTCGAAGCAAACGCCCTGGGAAGCGACTTCCGTATGGAAGTAATCTTCCAGATCGATGGTCAATGCGTGGCAGGGACGGATCTCCAATTCTGTGGGCCTGATGTTTCGCACGGGTTCATCCCGCACAATTACCGGCCGTGCCGTTTCCGACAGCGGAGCGGTGGAAAAATCCGATGCTTCTACCGCCTGCTCCTGGCCCTCTGCTCTTCGTGATAGCAGATTCAAAAGAAATCCATAACCAATGCAAAATAGGCCAAAGCTCAACAGACCCAGCGGCTCGAAATGCAGCGTATGGGCAAAAACCAGGTTCAGAATTGCGGCCGCGGCCGCGACGACAACCAGGACTACAGCGGACTTGCCCAGCGAAGATGACGCTTCGTGATCCATGGAATTCGAATTCCTCTCGTTGCAACGAGCAAGATTCCTGCTCTGCCGTATCCATTGCAAGTGCGGGGCCAAACCCATTTGGCCGATGCAATGCGATCAATCTCTTACATGGGATGCTGTCGGAGAAATGAGAGGCGATTTGCGGAAGAATTTATGCGCACGGTTTTGCATCTGTCACGATACACAGGGTATGCAGTTTACCCACTTCGGCACGAAAAGCAGACGCCTCGCAATGCGTGAGCAGGAGTTCTTGAAGGAAGGGGAAACGTTGGGCGAAAGAAAATGCGGGGGGATGCGGACGAAATGCCGACCCGCGCGCGAAGGGTGTGCGCGCGGGTATCGAGATTCTAGAGCCGGAAAATTATGCGACTTCGAGTTGCAGCACTTGCTCTTCCAACAGCCCGATGATCTGGAAGTTGCTAACGGATTCCTTGGGAACGAACAGACAGCGATTGTTGGTCAACTCATCGACGGGAAACAGGCGGAATGCGTTCTTCGTCAGCAAATCAATGCTATTGGCAACGCGCCCTTCCATCACCTCTCCATCTTGAAATGTCATCCTTACCCACAGGTAGGGATGAATGGAAAGAGAATCGAAGAAACGGACGTCCTTCTGCGCAGGACTGCCGGCGAAGCTACGTACGAAAAAAACCGCCTTGGCGTCCTTCAAATTGATCGCTACCGTGGCACTGCCATCCTCCGGCTCAATTTCCATGCTGGTGGGTAAATCGCCCGGCAATGCCGTGGGAAGGATCGCCGAATCGTCCGTCCGGTAGTAGCCGCGAAGCATTGGCCGATTCTTCAGATGTACAACAACCGTGTAGAGCATTACTGTCCTCTCGTGGCAAAATTCTTCAGTTTTAACTTTAGGCGGACTGCGCCGGCGCTGACAGATTGTACTGGCGAATCTTATACAGCAGCGCCTTATAGCTGATGTTGAGCCGCGTCGCGGCGATGCGGCGGTTCCACTTGGTTTCCGCCAGCGTTTCACGAATTGCCTGCATCTCGGCCTGATCCTTGAGTCCCCGCACCATCGACTTCAGATCGGGACTGGTTGTTGCCGTGACCGCGCTGATCGGCGTCGGAGCCGGCAGGAAATAGCCCGGAATCTTCGACTCCAAATCGGCCAGCGCTGCCGGTTCATCGCGTATGACGAGATAACGCTTCACGAAGTTGCCCAGCTCACGCAAATTTCCCGGCCAGTGATACGCCACGCAGGCGGCGATCATCTGAGGTGAAAAATTTACCGGTTCCAGATCGTGCATGGCCGCCAACTGTTGGGACATCTGGCTCAACACGTAGGGAATTTCTTCACGGCGCTCTCGTAATGGCGGGATGTGCAAAACAAATGTGCTGAGGCGATAGTAAAGGTCCTCGCGGAAGGTCTTCTCCGTCAGCGCCTTCTGGATGTCGATGTTCGTCGCCGCGAGAATCCGGGCGTTGGTCTGTTTTTCGCTCCGTCCTCCGAGCCTTGAAAACGTTCCATCCTGCAGGACATGGAGAAGCTTGGCCTGCAACTGCGGACTCATTTCGCCGATCTCGTCCAACAGCAGCGTGCCCTTGTCGCACATTTCAAATTTGCCGGGCTTCGACTTTGTCGCGCCGGTAAAGGCTCCGGCCTCATAACCAAACAGTTCGCTTTCCAGCAAATCGAGCGGCAGCGCAGCGCAGTTTATCTTGAGCCACTCTTCATTGGAGCGGCGCGACAGGCGATGGATCAGCTTGGCAACAACTTCCTTGCCGACTCCGCTTTCTCCCGTGATCAAAACGGGAATGTCGGCATGCGCGATCGCGGCTGCCTGGTCGTAGATCTTTTTCATCGCCGGCGTGGCCGCCAGGAAGAACGTGCCGTTGCCAAGATCCTCGCGAATGATTGCGGCGCTCGAAGTCTGGGCCAATGTGCTTAGCACACGATCACGAACGCGGCGCAGAATGGCATCCAACTGGTGCTTCAGAAATGGCTTGGGCAGAACGTCATGTACGCCGTCTCTGGCGGCAGCGAGAAATCCCGAGTGGTTGCTGGCGGCGAGCAAAAGCGCGACGCTGAGATGCGGGCGTTCCTTGCGAAGCTTCAGCAATACGCTCGCAACGTCAATTTCCGGAAGCGTCGAATCGATCAGCAGCAGGTCGGCGGCGGAGGCTGCTCGCCAGGTCCCCTCCGCATCAATCGCCTCCAGAGAGTCCACGATACAGCCGAAGGACTCCAGCAGACTTTTGATGTAACCCCGTACTTGAATCTCGTCTTCGACAAGCGCGACGCGAAGTTGATGTTGATTCACAAACACCGCCTAGGTTTCCGATATTTTCAAGCGATCAAAAAATGCATCGCCCAAGTTGTCGCCCGGGGTGTGATCAACACGTCGATATAGGCTGCGTCAGTAGTGACCAGCATTCAGCCCAAACCCAGACAAAAATCCTGCAAATGAAACAAGAGGCAAAATTTAAATCGTTCTCAGTCGGTCAGCAGGAAACTCTCCGATGACTACTTTGATTCCAATCATTCGAACGTCCTCAATGCGATTTTAGATGGGATCCGATTCGAAAAGTGTTGTTCCAATAAAAAAGTTGCAAACAATTTCCACATTTCTGCAACGAAGTGCCACCGGAAATCAATTCCCATGTGAGCGTCGCCCGGCGCTTGTCTAAATCAGCCAAATATTTTTTCCAGATGAAGCGGGGTCGGCGCGGCCCGTTTCAGCAATGATTCTGCCTTTTTATGAGAGGCTTGACAACTACCTTTTGGTAACCGCCTGCGGAGTACCGTCTGAGCGAGCAAGTTAACTGCTTGTGCACCTCCCATCGAGTGTGAAAACTTTTACCCACTGCGAAGCAGGCTTCCTATCATTTTCCCTCGCTGATCGACGGCAAAAACCCTCTGGATCGCATTTGCCTCATTCCTACCGCATACCCGTTCCGATAGAAACGAGAAAAATCTCAACCGCCTCTGACCCTTGATTTCTCAGCGGATTGGGCTTAGCGGACCCGAGGAATGACCAAGGCATCCAAGTGGAAGGGTCGTTTGGCGGCCCACGTGCAATAGGTCAGTGCAAGTTGGAAAATCTATGCAACTAATTTCGCCACCTCTTATATCCATGCCAGTGCTGCTCGGGGACTCTCCGGCAATGGCCGCCGTGCGCCGTCAGGTCGAACAGGCAGCTGCGGCGGGCATGCCCGTCCTCATTACCGGAGAGAGCGGGACCGGTAAGAATGTAGTCGCGCAGAATCTGCATCTGCTCTCGGCGCGTCGCAATCGGGCGTTCGTTCAAGTGAATTGCCCTTCACTGCCGCACACATTGATCGAAAGCGAGCTTTTCGGTTACGAGCAGGGCGCATTTACGGGCGCCAATCAGTCGCGCAGCGGCAAGGTGGATCAGGCGCAGAACGGCACCCTGTTTCTCGACGAAATCGGCGATCTGGATGTTACCGTGCAGGCCAAACTGCTCCAGGTGCTCCAGGATTTCCGTTTCAGCCGGCTGGGCGGCAGCGAAGAACGCGCCGTGGACATCTGGCTGATCTGCGCCACGCATCGAAACCTTCATGCAGATATGGAAGCGGGACGCTTTCGCTCCGATCTCTATTACCGGATCAATGTCGTCTCCATCGAATTGCCCGCACTTCGGGACCATCGTTCCGACGTGCCCATGCTCCTCAATCACTTCCTGAACTACTACGAGTTGAAGTTTGGGCGTTCCCTGGAGCCGCTCTCCAGCTCCGTGCTTCGGCTTCTGGAGGCGTATCACTGGCCCGGGAACGTGCGGGAACTGGAGAACCTGATCAAGCGCTATGTAGTGCTGGGCAATGAACAGGCCATTGTGGAAGCGTTGAGCGACAAGGAGACGGCCGCGACGGCATCGCCCTTCATTCCCGACGGACATACACCACTTCGCCTGCAAACTCAGCGTGCGGTTCGCATATTGGAGCGGCAGATCATCCTGCGCGCTCTGAATGAGCATCGCTGGAACCGGCGAAAGACGGCCCAATCGCTCGATATCAGCTATCGGGCGCTGCTTTACAAGATTAAAGATGCAGGGTTGCCCCGTTTGCGCACCGGAAATGCGGTGCCGGTTTCCTCTGAGGAGAACTGAAAGTGAGAAGAAAAAGAATGATGCATCGGCTTTTCCAATTTGCCTTTTTTATTGCGCTCGCCGGTTGGATGTGCCGCCCGCTGCCGGCCCAATCAAGCGCCAATTCCAAGCCTGGCCCCATCACGGCGGGCAGTTATCCTGCCACGCCGGTAGGTACCAGTTTCAACCCGGCCGACGGCGCACTGCAGCGCCCGGACACCCGGGTCGTGCAGAACGTGGGCGCCGGCTACCGGATTGGCGCCGATGACGTGCTCACAATCAATGTCTGGCACGAGCCGGAAGTCTCGCGTAACGTCCCGGTTCGGCCCGACGGGAGGATTTCTCTTCCTTTAATCGGCGACGTACGGGCAGCCGGACTGACGCCGATGGAGTTGCAAAATGAACTGGAGGCGCGCTTCGCAAAATTTCTGACCAATCCCGAAGTCAGCGTGATTGTCGCTGAAATTCGCAGCCAGAGGATCAACGTTCTCGGCCAAGTGCTGCGCCCCGGTACTTATCCGCTGATTCCTCCTATGAGCGTGCTCGATGCGATCGCGGCAGCCGGCGGGTTGAGGGAATTTGCGAAACCGAACAAGACATACGTCTTGCGCACGCTGTCCAATGGCCAGCGGGAGCGGATCAAGTTTCAGTACAACAACGTGCTGAAAGGCAAGCGCGGCAGCACAGACATTCAGCTTCAGACCCGTGACACGGTGGTGGTACCATGATGGCCCTCACGCGAATTCGCACTCGATTTTCGTCCCTGCCCTTCTGTGTTCTGGCGCTGTGCCTCGCAATCGGATTGCCGGCATTGCTGTCCAGCCCGGCAATGGCGCAGGCGGTCCCGCCGGCCACATGGCCGGGCGGCAACGGAAATCCGGCGGAACAGCCGTTGCCGGGCCAGGTGCTGGGATCGGACCTGACGTTGAACCAGGGAGCGACTGCAATTGCGGCGGAGAACGAGTCCTTCAATAAGTTCGCCGTCGGCCTGCAGGCGTCCGGCGGCGCGATTACGAACTTCTTCGGCTCGTCGACCAATCCGCAGACCGCAGGATTCGCCCAATTTACCGGAAATTTCGGAGTGTTGTTACAGAACGAGCGGACACGCTATTTTGCGTTCTATCAGCCGCAATACAATCTGTATCCGCAATTCACCCAGGTCAACAGCTTCGCTCAAAGCGCTTTCCAGACGCTCACGCACCAGATTACGGAGCGTACGGGCATTGAATGGGACTTAACAGGCGCCCGTTATTTGAGCCTGAATCAATTTCTGCCCCAAACACTTGAAATCGGCGGCATTGGCATCATCGTACCAACGATTGGGCAGCAATTGCTGGAAGACAGCTATGAGATCACCAACGCAGCCACCACTGTCCATCTGCGCTCTTTGTTGAGCGCTCGCTGGACGCTGGACGCGACTGTCACCGGCGGCTTTTTTCTTCTGGTTCCGACCGATGAAGCAACCGCGACTCCAAACGCAACACAGCGATTTGTGACTAGTGGGGGCGATATCCAACTCAATTATCAATTGAGCGATCGCGACATCGTCGGCGGAGAACTAACTCCGATCTATACCTACGGGCTGCTGCCCAGCGGTCACGAAACGGCGGAAACGCTGGAGGGAGTGTATCAGCGCCAGTTGACACCGACATTGAGCGCAAGAGTTGCGGCGGGCCCACTCTTCATTCAGTCCTCGAGTTCGATTTATGGCAGCCTCCAGGACACCAGTTACGCCGTGAATGCCGCGCTGTCACGGTCGCTTCGCCAGTCGCAGTTTTCATTGACGTATTCGCGGGCATTCATTGTGAGTTTGCTCTCCCCAGCAACCGCTGCCAATTCTGTTGGATTTACTGCGTACGTGCCGATGGGGAGAAACTGGATTGCGATCGGCGACGCCACGTGGGTTCACGACTCCGGAACCGCCACGTATGGGGCTGGGACGATTTACGGCGGCGAGGGAGAACTCGCGTATCAGCTGGCGTCGAAAGTGCAGATTTTCGGCCGCTATTCCGTCCTATCACAATCTTTTGACCAACTGACAGGGCAGCAATCCTACAGCTTTGTCCGCAACCAGTTTGGCGGCGGTATCCGGTTTAGCCTTGGCAATCCCACCACCCCTAACACCTTCGGAGGTGTGCACTAATGGAACGGAACGCTCCCTCTTCTCTCGGCGATTTTGCCGGCGTGCTGAAACGCCGCAAGTACTGGATCCTCATCCCGTTCGTGATTGTTGTTGCGCTCGGCGTGGCGCTCACGCCATTTGTCCCGCGCACCTACAAATCAACCACGACCATTATGGTTCAACCGCAAAACCTGCCGGGGCCATACGTGCGCCCTCCTTCCGCCGGCGAAATGATAAATCGGATTCACAAGATCCAACTGGATGTGATGAGCGGCCCGGAACTGGTCCAGCTCATCCGCAAAATTGATCTCTATCCTCACCTGCGGCAGCGGGCCAAAATGAGCACGGTCGTCGCCACCATGGGAAAGGACATTAGCCTCGGTGCCGCGCCGGATTCCAGTGGAGACGATGGCCGGATTACCGCTTTCACGATTTCCTACATCGGACACACGCCGCAGGAGGCCCAGCAGGTCACGAATGCACTGGCGAACCTCTTTATCCAGGAAAATCTAAAGGAAGGCCATCAGCGGGCATTGGGAGCAGTGGCCTTTCTCAATTCCCAGGTGGCGCAGGCCGGTCAACAGCTGGCGGCGCAGCAAGCCAAGATTCAGGCATTCAAGAACGCACATCTTGGCAGCTTGCCGGAGCAGGCGCAGGTAAATCTTCAGTTGATCGGCCAGTACGAGAACGATCTGCAGACCAACAACGCCGCTGTAGATCAGGACAATCGGCAGCTTGTCTATCTACAGTCCGTGCTGAATGTAAATCCGAAGAGCGGTCCAGCAGGAAAGGCGGCCGCCCCGCCGACCCCGTTGCAGATCGAGCTGGCTCAGGACCAGGCGCAGCTTCGGGCAGACCTGCTGAAGTACACGCCGGAGCACCCCGACGTCGTTCGTCTCAAGCACGACATCGCGGCGCTGAAGGTTCAGATTCATGAGGCGCCGAAGGCGAATGCGGCTCCGGTCGTTTCGGAAATTCCGCAGGCGACCGGTCCCTCGGAAACTGACCTGCTGCGCGGGCAGCTAGTCGGCCTGAATACCGAAATCAAACAGCGGTATGTGCACGAAAAGATGATAGAGGCGAAGCTGGCCGAATTACAGGGGCAAGTGGCGACAGTACCCGCTGTGCAAACGGAATATACCGCTCTCGACAGTCAATATCAGGAAATGCAGAAGGCTTATAACGCCCTCCTGGAAAAGCAGCAGGAAGCCAACATGGCCGCGGCGTTGTATCGTTCCGATGACAGCGAACAGTTAGTCGTCATTCAGCCCGCCAATTTTCCGTCGGTACCGTATCGGCCCAATCCGATTCTGTTATACATGGCCTCGGTTCTGTTGGGGCTTCTGGTGGGATGCGTATGTGCCGGCATCGTGGAGATGCGCGACGATACCATGCACGATGCGGACGAGGTCGCTACCTATCTTAAGTTGCCGGTAATGGTCGCTCTGCCGAAATTTGTACCCTGACTTCACCGCGCCTACGCGCAAAAGCCGCCGATATACATGGCAGGGAGAAAACGATGAAGATTGCGAATATCAGACTGGAAAGGACCGCGATGAAGGAAGTGGATTCGGCCGAGGATGGCCCCGCTGTTTACCCGCGGTCGCTCGGCGACAAGGGGCACAGTGTGCGGCAGCTCGACCCGTCGAGGGTCAGCGATTCGCTCGTAACTTTGGCGCCGAGAGGCACCGAGCTTGACCCCAAACAACAGGTGCTGGCCGAGCAGTTTCGGCTGCTTCGCACACGGGTGAAGGCGCTGAGCAAGGACTTTAAGCTTCGCACGATTTTGATCACCAGCGCTTTGCCGGGCGAGGGGAAGACGACCGTTGCCGCCAACCTGGCAGGCTCCTTGAGCCGGATCGAAGGTCTCCGTGTTCTGCTGGTCGACTTCGATCTGCGCCATCCGAGCCTGCACACGATATTCGGCGTCGAAGCGGGTTCGCGGACGCCCTCCGCACTGGAAGGAGACGTGCCCTGGCAGGATGCCATCTATCGGCTCAACCAAGGCCTCGACGTGCTGTTCGGCTTTCACCAGTTGGAAGAGCCGGACCGGTTGCTGCAAGGCGCTCGTCTCGAGAAGCTGATCGAAGAAGTGAAAGCCGAATACGACGTGGTGATTCTCGACTCCGCGCCCATGCTGGCTGTGGCCGATACGCATTCTCTGGTGCCCCTGGTGGATTGCGGGCTTTTTGTGATCAATGCGGACAGCACGCCGATTGGCGCCGCAAAAGAGGCGCTGTCCATGTTGCGCGACAAGGTCGCAGGATGCGTGGTGAACCGCGTGACCCACCTTAAGACGGAAGACTATTACCGCAATTCCGGCTATGGGTACGGTTACGGCTACGGATCGAAACGGACGGAGAACTGACATGATTCGCATGTTCAACTTGTATGTTCCGTCGCGCAAGCTGCTGCTGGTCGCCGGGGATGCGTTCCTGCTGGCGGCGGGATTTTTTCTCCTGCTGGAGCCTCATGTTCGACTGGACACGCTGGAAAGGATCCAGTTTTATGGCCTGGTTCTGCTCGCTGCCGTCATCGGCATCTGGTCCTTTTATTTTTCTGATCTTTACGAAAATGAAACGCTGCGCAGCAAACAGATGGTGCTGATGTCTGGACTGCGCGGATTGGGCATGAGCGCGCTTCTGTTAAGTCCGCTGGCATGGCTCCTGCTGCGCGATCATCGCACCCATTACCATCTGATGGAGCCGTTCCTTGCGTTGATCCTGCTCTGTCTGTGCGTACAACGGTGGTTGTCCGATTGGTGGCTACGCAGAATCAGCAATGGACAGCGCGTGCTGCTCGTAGGCTCCGGCGCTACCGTGCATCGCCTTGCTGAGGAACTCTCGGGAAAATGCGGCCTGCCCTTCAAGCTCGCCGGGGTTGTGCTCGATCATTCCCGTCCACTGCCGCGGGATCTGCGATTCGCGGTAGTGGGAACGGTGGACCGCCTGCACGATCTGGTGCGGTCTTTCCGGCCGGACCGGATCGTGATCAGCTCAGAGATTGGAGTTTCCACCGTTCCGGCCGCAGACCTGCTTGCGCTGCGCCGGGTGGGAATCCGAGTGCAGGATGCCGGTGAATTGTACGAGTCGGTTACCGGCCGCGTTCCCGTGGAATCTGTGCGGGCGAACGGCCTGGCCTTCGGCGAGGCCTTGATTCCGACGCCGGTCGAACGCGCTTTTCATCGCACGGTCAGTTTCATCTCGGCGCTGATTCTTACAATTCTCCTCACTCCGATCTGTCTTCTAGTTGCGATCGCGGTCAAGCTGGAATCGCAGGGCCCGATCTTCTATACGCAGGAACGCGTCGGATTGGGCGGACGAACCTTTCGCGTCATAAAATTCCGTTCCATGCGGCAGGACGCCGAGAGCGTTTCGGGCCCCGTGTGGGCCACGACCAAGGATTCCCGCGTCACTCGTGTGGGCGCCGTATTGCGGAAGCTGCGTCTCGACGAGCTGCCGCAGGTCATCAATGTGCTCCGCGGGGAGATGTGCCTCGTCGGTCCGCGTCCGGAGCGCCCGCATTTTGTCCAAATGCTGGAGGAAAAGATTACGTATTACGATTTGCGTCATTGCATTCCTCCCGGCATCACCGGCTGGGCGCAGGTCTGTGCCGACTACGGATCGAACGTTGAGGAGTCGCGGACCAAGCTGGAGTACGACCTTTTCTACGTCAAGAATGCGTCCTTACTGTTCGACGCGCTAATCCTGTTCAAGACCGTAAAGATTGCCTTGTGCGGACGAGGGTCCCGCTGAACTCTCTCTTATTGCTGGCATGGGAGCTTGCACCGCAGTTCTGCACATAGAAATTACAAGGAGAAACCTCTTGTCTCGTATCTTGCATCTGGTGGCGAGCAATTCGATGGGCGGCACGGAAAAGCAGTTGGTGCATCATGCGCGGCACACGCGCTATGCCAGCTATGAAGTGGTCCTCGGGAGTTTTCAGGAGGAATCTGAACTGCCCGAGGTGCTGTCGTTGGCCAGCCGCTGCGGCATTGAAACGGTATCCATTCCCGGAGGCGTTCGGCCGGGCCTGGTCGATGATCTTGCCAATTATCTCCGCCGCCATCACATTGATCTGATCTGCACGCACGGCTACAAGGCGAATGTCGTGGGCCATTTTGCCGCGAAACATGCACAGGTTCCGTGGGTTCCGTTTGTTCGCGGTTTCACAGACGAGACCTGGCAGGTGACTCTGTACGAACGGCTGGAACGCAGCTTGTTGGTGCGCAGTCCCTGGGTGGTATGCACCTCCGCTGCACCGGCGCGGGAATTGGCCCGCATGCGCCGTGGCCGTCCCGCGCCGATTGTCATCCCAAACGCCGTATTGGCTCCGAAGGAAACGAGCATAGCGCAACAGTGGACACGCGGCCGCGGAGAATCGGGAGTCGCGGACCGCGCTTTCGTCTTCGGCTCGACGGCTCGGCTTAGCCGCGACAAAGGGCATCGCTTCCTCGTCGAGGCTTTCGCGCAGGTGAAAAAGATGCTTCCTGATCAACCGATCGAGCTCCTCTTGCTGGGAGAAGGTCCAGAAGAAGCGGCGCTACGCGCGCAGGTCCGAAGATCGGGGTTGGAGTCTCTCGTGTGCTTCGCGGGTCTGCAAGCCAAGCCGGCCTCGTGGATGAAGGAGATGGATTGCCTAGTGCACTCCTCAATTGCCGACGGAGCGCAAAATTCCGTGCTGGAGGCGATGCTGCTGGGCGTTCCAGTTATTGCGACCGCAGTGGGCAGCGTGGCGGACATCGTCCAAAATGGAGAGACAGGTCTGCTCGTCGATCCGGAATCGTCCGCCGCGCTGGCAGAAGCGATGAAGAGGATGTTCGGCTCCGCGAGCCTGCGGAAGCAACTGACATCAAGCGCGCAACGCCACATCCGCCGCAATTTCTCGCCAGACAGACAAAAGGCGTTGCTCGAATCGCTCTATGAGACCATGCTGGGGCCGGCATTTTCCGCCGCCGTCGAGGAAGTCGAGCATGTCGTCGCCTAAAATTTCGGTCATCCTTCCGGTAAGGAACGAGGCCCGCTGCATTGGAAGTCTATTGGACCAATTGGTGCAACAGACCTATCCCGCCGACCGCTACGAAATTCTTGTCGCCGATGGGCGCTCGACCGACACGACGCGAGACGTCGTTCGCGCCAGGGCGGCCGGTTCTCCTGTTTCGATTCGCGTGGTCGAAAATCCAGGAATCCGGTCCGGTCCCGGCCGTAATGCTGGAGTCGCGGCGGCGACCGGCGACATCATTTTGTTCATCGACGGCCATTGCGAGATTCCTTCGCCGCGTCTCCTCGAAGATACGGTTCACCTGATGGAAGAAACCGGTGCAGCGTGCCTGTGCCGTCCGCAGCCTCTGATCGCTTTTGGCCCGGCGGGAGTGGGCAGGATTATCGCCAACGCGCGCGCGTCTACATTCGGTCACGGGCGCGATTCGCTGATTTACGACATGAGCCACAAAGGTTTCGTCCACCCCGCAAGCTCAGGGGCAACCTATCGGCGGTCTATATTCGACCAGCTTGGCGGGTATGACGAGAACTTTGACGCCTGCGAAGATGTGGAGTTCAACACCCGGGTTGCCGCCGCAGGCCACAGGGCATACACCGATCCCCGGCTGGCTGTGTATTACGAACCGCGGCGGAGCTTCGCCGGGCTATTTCGGCAGATGATGCGTTACGGAATCGGCCGCGTGCGGCTGGCGCGCAAGCACCCGGAATCGGCCGCCCTCTCCATGTGGGCGCCCGCGGTCCTGCTGGCCGTGTTGGGAGTCGGTATTCTGTCCTTCGCGGTCGCCGTGTTGGCAGGAAACTGGTGGATTGCCATCCTGGCCGCGCCATCGGCACTGTTTCTGCTGCTGACGCTCGCCGCGTCACTCGATCTCGGCAGACGAAACGGCTGGAGCCACGCGGTACTCGGACCCGTTGCCTATTGCGCCGTTTATATTGGTCTCGGCTATGGCATGTGGCGGGAGATGCTGCGGCCCGGCGTCAAATCCGCACGATATGCTCCTCAGCCGGCATCGGTCAGGCAATAAGAAAAACACGTCGCCACAAACGATCAGAGAAGGCAGGAATATGCCCCAGACATTTGCCACGGAACGAGCTGCCCCGACAGATGCACGCACGCAACCCTCCAATAGGTTTGCTGTTCTGCATGCGTATCCCGATCCGGAGATCGAAGCCAAATGGCTGGAGTGCCTGGCACACGCTGACGCTCCGCAGCACTTCGCGTCTCCGGCGTTTTTTCTGGAGCCCTACTTCGCGGAGAAAAAGCCCTTCGCCGTTCTCGCGCTGGAGGACGGCGACGTGACCGGAATCCTGACCGGCCTGCACGACCGCAAAACAGTTGTTTCCGGGTTGGAGACCCGGGTCCATATCGCGGTGGATCAGCGGCGCGATCCGCAGGAGGCACTGCGCCGGCTGGTGGAAGGCGTGGAACTGGAATCGCGCGGGGCCAAGCTGGTTCAGATTTACAGTTGGCGGCGGTTGCCCCTCGACCCCTTTGTGCAGGCAGGTTACCGCAAGCGCGAATTCCCCGGCAATCCGGTCTTCGACCTTTCCCTTGGCGCAGAAGCATTGATCAAGCGTTTCGGCAAATCGCAGCGCCACAATGTCCGACTGGCAAAAAAGAGCGGTGTCGAAATTGTCGAAGCGACGTCCAGGGAACAATTCGAGGAGTTTTACGCGATTTACGAAAAATGGTGCGGCGTCAAACAGACAGCCCAGTTCTCGAAGGCAGTCGAATGGGCCGCTTTTCAGAACACACGTGCCAATCGCGCATATTTTCTCGCCATGCACGAAGGCAAGTCAATCGCCGGGAGCGTCATACGTTTTTATCCGGGCGGCCTGATCGAGTGCTCGCGAAACAGTTCTCTGCCGGAGTTTCGCAATCTGAAACCCAACGACCTGCTGATTGCCCACACGATCGAATGGGGATGCGCGCATGGATTCCAGCGCATTTCGCTCGGCGCTCACCACAAGTTTCTTCGCGGCTTCGGGGGCGAGATCACGCCGATCGACCGCTATCGCGCGGACCGAACTGTACTTCGCCGGCATGACCTGCGGGATTTTGCCGGAGACTCGGCCCGAGCGGTAATGCATCGTCTGCCGCAAACCTGGCAACAACGAATTCGCCGGATTCTGCACGGCGAAAAGGCGGCAGGCTGGTAGCGTTGAAGGGAATTCCGCGCGGACAGCGAGCTCTCGGCTCTGGCCGGGGTGCAAATTAAAAAGAAAAAGCAGGCCGAAGGCCGGGTCGCACGAGATAAACCGATGTCCGGGAAGTGGAGAGCTGCGCACCGGCATCGGCAACTGTGGTGTCGTCTACGGCGATGCGAGGAATCGCCAGCGGATTGGATCTGCGGGTAGTGGCGGCGAAATTGGTTGAAACGGCTGTTTCATACCCGGTAGAGCGCACAATCTCGACGACCCTTGGGCTGTACATTCCATTGGGATACGCAAACATTTTGACGACCTGTCCGGTCTGCTCCAGAAGCGTGGTCTGGGAATTTTCCAGTTCCAGGCGAACATCGCGGTCCGTTTCGGAGGTCAGAGTCGCATGACGGCTGGTATGCGACCCGAACTCGATCAGCCCAGTATTCATCATGATCCGCACCTCTCCCCAGCTCATAAAGCGGGGGGTTGCTATTGGAGGCACTTCGTAGCGCTGCTCGAAATGGTCGAGCAGCAATAGCCTCGCGGTCAGCGGCATGCGCTTCAAAGCCTGCGACCAGTGCCGCCGGGAAGCCTGCAAATGATTCGCCCTTCGACCCATTCCCCAATGGTCCAGGTCGGCCAGGAGTTCCTTAAGGCGCGAACGCAATGCGCATTCTTCCCACAAACGAGCAAAGCGCTCCTCCGGCAGCACACCGCAGGAGCCGACGAGGTCGGTGCAGGCAAAAATGGTCGCAGGTAACTGATTCGCAATAAGATGCGGAAAAGCGACGCGGTAGTTGTCTTCCCAGCCGTCGTCGAATGTGATGGCAACCTTGGGGCGGCCGCCGCTTCCGCGCGGATCTGCCAGCAAGTGTTCGAGAGGAACCACGCTGTAATCCCGCTGCAGCAGATGCAGCAGGGAAACGAAAGCAGGCTCGCTTAAAACGAGATGCGGATCATAGCAAGTGCTGCGCTCCTCGATCGGAAGCACCCGGTGCAGTGCGAGGACCAATCCCCCTCGCGAAGCCGTGACGCGGCGCAGCAGGCTGACCAATCCGATTCGATCGAGCAAATCGCTGCCGATGAGCTTAATTTCTTCTCGCATAGTTTTCCGATAAGCCCCACCTGATGGGGCAGACGCACACTCCGCTGAGAAGAGAGATGCACGTTTTATGCCAAACCGGAAAAGCAATGGGTTGCACCGCAATTCCTATGATTTGCGGTGCGTTTCTACTGTCAAGAGCAGGAAGAGCGAAAAAGGAAGAAAACGCTGAGAGTTGTGTGCAATCCAGTGCGCATGGATTGCAACGGTTCTGCCCGCGGAGGCCGTCAGAATCGCATCTTTTGGGCGGTCGGCATCCGAAAGTACCGCCTTTTCAGCGAGAAACGCAACGGCCACTCAATTGCTGTATCGCCAGTGCAACACGTTGTGGCTTCACGGAGCGCCTTGACTACGCCTTCCGGGAAGATAGTCCGAACCGCCGTCTGGACATGTTCCGGGCAGCGGCGATCTGAAGACTGTCGAACCGCAAACGTATCGGTGACTCGCAATCGTTCGCTCAAAACCAGAGCGTGCGGAAGAAAGGACAATACCAAATGACGTTACTTTCACTCATGATGATTCCTTCCGCCGCGGCGGTCGGTGTACTACTTATCTGCACGGTTATCCAACGAGTCCGTCGAGACTGGTGAGTTCAAACTGGGAACCGCAAGAACCTGTGCGGTTCAAATATCGCTGCATATGCACTAACATCTGAGGTGGGCGAAACCAGTCCGCCTCAGAATTTTTCGATTTAGAATGCTGCTCCACTGTATTGCTTCGATTGTCGCCGCGACGAGGAAAGTACCCAAAAAATAACATGGAAGACCCACGACTCGCCCTCGGAGGCGGCATCCAAACAATTGGCTTGCGACGTTACCGCTCCGCGAACGACCACAAGGGATAGAACTTGCCGTCGTGGCTGAATCGGCGGATCGATCAAGTGTTCGCTTCGGGCGGAATTGCAACATTGGGAGAAGGAATTTGACGGCAGTTGGGCAGGTTTCGGGAACATGCGAGCGCGCGGAGCAAGTCTCCGTCGCGAAGAAGCTGCGTATTCTTTTTCTGATCGATGAAATTGAGGGCATCACCGAAGGCGGCACCGAGCGCCAGATTCTGCAGTTGATCCAGTTGGCGCGGCGTCTTGGTTATGAGCCGCGTCTGGCCATATTGCGCGGCTCGGAATGGCTGCGCGAAGAGCGGGCTGGATGTCCGGTGTATCTGGCCGGAGCGCGCAGTCTGTTGCATCCCTCCGGTTGGCGCGCGTGCAAGGAACTGGCCCTGTGGATGCGCCGCGAACAGATTACTGTGGTGCAGACTTTCTTTATGGAGTCGAATATCGTGGGCCCGTTGTTGGCACGAATGGCGGGTGTTCCCATCGTGATTGGATCCAGACGGAACCTGAACCAATGGCAGGAGCGGCCGAGCTGGATGCGCCCCTTTTTCCGCCAGTTCCAGCGGCTTGCCAATCTTCCCACGGATTGCATTATTGGCAACAGCCAGGTGGTGACCGAAGCGATGACCCACGTGGAGGGCGTCGCGCCGCACAAAATGCGCATTGCGTACAATGGGATCGATCTCAAGAAATTTTCCGGAGTCGAGCACCAGCGTGCTCGGGCCAGGCGCGTGCTCGGAGTGGACGACGATCGGATATTGGTCGGCAATATCTCCTGCATGCGGCTGGTAAAAGGTCTCGATCAATTTGTCGAAGCGGCCCGGATCGCTCTCGAAAAGGACCGAAATTTGCAGTTCATGATCGTCGGGGATGGCGTGGAACGGCCTGCCATAACCGAACAGATTCGCCGCCACGGCCTCGAAGAACAGATTCATCTGGCGGGAGCGCAGGAAAACGTTCTGCCATACCTTGCGGCAATGGATATTGGCGTGCTTAGTTCATTGGCGGAAGGGTTTTCGAACTCGCTGCTGGAATATATGGCAAGCGGGCTGGCCAGTGTGGCGACCGATGTGGGCGGCAACCGCGAGGCGCTGGAAGAGACCGGCATCCTGGTGCCGCCCCGAGATCCAGTCGCTTTGGCGGAGGCGATCCTGGAATTGCGATCGCCGGAATTGCGGCGGCAACTGGGCCGTGCGGCGCGCCGCCGGGTGGAGCGTTTCAGCCTGGAACAGGCGGAACGCCGGATGGAAGAGATTTATAGCGAGTTGCTGACTGCAAAGGGACATTTGCAGCGCACAAACTGAAGGAGAAATCACAGGAATGGCACAGCCAAGCAACAGCAACGCAGTCGGCGCGGCGCGGAGGGAGTCTTCAGGCGCAGCCACTGCGGATGCGAATTTCAAGTCCGGCCACGCAGCCGGCAACATCTCCTCCGAAGAAAGTCCGCAAATGCAGCCCATTCATGATCGCACTGCCGCGGTTGGAGTGGTCGGGCTTGGGTATGTCGGTCTGCCGCTCGCCATGCTCTTTGCGCGCGCTGGTTTTCCTGTAACTGGTTTCGATGTGGACCGTACAAAAGTGACCAAGCTGAACGCGGGATCTTCCTACATCCAGCGCATTTTGCCAGAGGAAATTGCCCAGCTTCGGGAGACCGGCTTTAGCGCCACTGCGGAGTACGCCAACATCCGCAAGATGCAGGCGATCATCATCTGTGTGCCCACCCCGCTCGACGAGCATCAGGGGCCGGATCTTCGCTTCATCGAGGACACCGCGCGCTCCCTCTCTCCACACCTGCGGGCGGGCCAACTGGTGATCCTCGAAAGCACCACATACCCCGGCACGACGGAAGAAGTCCTGATTCCATTGCTGGAAGCCGGCAATCCGGCGGGGCTTCAGTGCTTCCGTGAGGGCCGCGATCCGGCGAAATGTTTCTATGTCGCCTATTCGCCGGAGCGCGAAGATCCGGGCAACGTCACCGTGGAACGCAGCGATATTCCCAAGGTTGTCGGTGCCTCGACCAAAGAGTCTGCGGATCTGGCGGCGGCTTTTTACGGCAGTATCTTCAATCGCATCATTCGGGTGTCAAGTCCGGCGGCGGCGGAGATGACCAAGCTGCTGGAGAACATCTACCGCTGCGTCAACATCGCCTTGGTGAATGAACTCAAGCTGTTGTGCCTGCGGATGAACCTCGATATCTGGGAGATTATCGACGCAGCGGCCACCAAGCCTTTCGGATTCCAGCCGTTCTACCCAGGTCCGGGTCTTGGCGGCCACTGTATTCCGATTGATCCGTTTTATCTTTCGTGGAAGGCCAAGGAACTCGACTTCAGCACTCGTTTTATTGAACTGGCGGGCGAAGTGAATACTTCCATGCCCTACCACGTGGTCGAGGCGGTTTCCGCGGCGCTGAATGATCGCACCAAACCGCTGAAAGGAAGCCGCATCCTGGTTCTTGGTCTTTCCTATAAGAAAGATATCGACGATCTGCGCGAATCTCCATCGCTGACGTTGATTGAACAGCTTCGCCGCCGTGGGGCGCTGGTCGACTATAACGATCCTTATTTCCCGACGGTCGGCCACGGACGGCATTATGACCTGAACATGACCTCCGTCTCGCTGGACACAATCGGAGAGTACGACTGTGTCTTAATTGCCACAGACCACTCTGACTACGACTATGAACAGATCGCCAGAGAAGCGCAACTTATTGTAGACACACGCAATGCGACTCGCCGGATCGCCGATCCCGCTCTGGAGGGAAAAATCATTCGTTGTTAGCTGGAAATCGCGATCCGCCCCGTGGGGAAGTCATCCGCGGACTGACAGAATGTCGCCTCCTCGGCAGGCCCAGGCAGGGCAAGACGGGGAGGCTCGTTGTTTTTGGCAGCTTTCATGCCCAGTACACTTTGGATTCCATTGGCATTGGAGATATGAAATGTTTTTCACATAAGGTACCTTAATGGGAACTCCTTTCTCCGAAAATTTGCGAATTGAGCATCCGCGGGCGCGGGCGAAGTCATCGGCAGACACGATGATTGTTAGACTTCGCTGGCGCATTCGGCTGGAGGGATGTTGGCATTCAACGTGCAGTCCTATTCGAGTATAGATTCGCCACTACAAGTGAGTTCTCTTGAACGACCTGGATATGGTGCAAGCGAGCGTATTGAGTCAGGCAAATCGAGATGAGGCTTGCGCCCACGTCCCTCGGGAGACCGAGGGTTTCGCCCTGCCGAGTTCCGATCGGCGACTGCGTTCTGCGGTCATTGACCGCCTGCGAAATACGGTGCATCGCAACTCCGGTGCAATTGCCACCTTGGACGCTGGCGGCCCCTTGACGTATGCGCAACTGTGGAATTTTGCGGATGGCTTTCGCCGGCGCCTGGTTGCCCAGGGCGTTCAGCCCGGAGACATGGTTGGGATCGCCACAGGCCGCTCTGTGGCAACGGTGGCCGCAATTCTCGGTGTGGTCATGGCGGGCGGCTGTTATGTGCCAATGGATCTGGAAGACCTTCCGATCGCGCTTGCTGGAAGACTGGTGGAAGAACATAGTCTGCGCCATTGGATCGTGGACGCCGATGCACGACAAAGCCATGGCGCGCTTTGGAAGGCTTGCTCCGTTCTTCCTCTGGAAGAGGTCTCCTGCCCCGGCGATAGCGAGCTGGCCGAGATACCTTCTGTACCGGTTTGCGGCGACAGTCCGCTCTATATCATGTTCACCTCCGGCTCGACTGGCGTGCCGAAGGGCGTCGTAGTACCGCACCGGGCCGTGGCTCGGCTGGTAACCGGGCAGACTTTCTTGGAGTTTGGACCCCAGCACACTTTCCTATTGCATTCGCCTCTGTCATTCGACGCCTCCACGCTGGAATTGTGGGGTAGCCTGTTGCATGGTGGCCGGCTCGTGGTTGCGCCAAAGGGCAAACTGGGGTTGGACGATTATGGTCAACTTCTGCGCGATCAGAGTGTGACCACGCTCTGGCTCACTGCGGCGATCTTTCATCTGGCTGCCGAGCATGCGCCGGAGATGTTCGCTCCGCTCCGCCAGCTTGTGGTTGGCGGGGACGTAGTGTCTCCGCGGCATGTGAAACGCGTGCGCGACCTCTACCCAGCCCTGCACATGGTCAACGGCTACGGGCCGACGGAAAACACGACATTTACCTGCTGCTATGTCGTGCCGGAGCATTACCGCGCGGAAGGGTCGCTGCCGATCGGGTCGCCTATCGCTCACACCACTGTTCATATCCTCGACGCCCAGCTTCAGCCCGTGCCGGAAGGCGAAGAGGGTGAGCTGGTTACGGGCGGCGAAGGCGTGGCGCTCGGCTATCTGGCCCAGCCCGATGCCACGGCGGAGCGATTTGTTCGCGATCCTTTCTCGAGCGATCCGGGGGCGCGGATGTATCGAACAGGAGATCGCGTCCGCTTGCGGAAGGATGGGGCGATTGAATTTTTAGGTCGAATCGATCGCCAGATCAAGATTGCCGGCCACCGCGTCGAAGTGGCTGCAATCGAGAGTGCCATTGCCGATTTTCCACTGGTCGCCGATGCCGTAGTTGTCGTCCTTACGCCCGCTTCCGGGGAGAAGCAGCTGGCAGCATGTGTTGTATTGCGAAAACCGCAGGGAAACGCGGAAACGTCTTTGCGTGAATGGCTCCGGGAGCGGCTTTCGAGTGCCTCAATTCCGTCGCACTGGCTTTTTGTGGAGCAGCTTCCGATCAACGCTAATGGCAAAGTGGATCGGGCGGCGCTGCAGGCTCTATGCGAAGATCATTTTCTGCGATCCAGCCTCGATCTGCAGGAGCAACCACATGCCGCCAGCGGCAATCGATCGGGAGGGTTGGACGCGGCGGGGACTTTGAACTATCTTCGCGAGTTGTGGGGGCGTCTGCTGGGACGGGAATCGATCGCAGCAGATGAAAACTTCTTCGATCTGGGCGGGACGTCGCTGCTGTTGATCGAAATGCATGCACGGTTGAAGGCACAGTTTACCGAGGTGCCTTCTCTGGTGGAAATGTTCGATTTTCCCACGCCGCAGACCCTGGCGGCGCGTCTGAACCGCGAGCAACCGAAGACGATCCAAACCAACACTGAAGCAACGGCGGTCGAAGAGCGCGGCCAGCGGCAGCGCGCGGCGATGCTGGCCAGACGTATGGCAGCGGCTGCATCGAAAGAGACGAGCCGAGGCGGAAAAGCCTCGGCGAGTGCAAGAAAAGACGGTGCATCATGAACGCCCGCTTGCAAAATGCGGTCGCCATCATCGGCATGGCCGGACGCTTTCCGGGCGCGGAGAACGTGGAACAGTTCTGGCAGAACCTATGCGATGGGCGAGAATCCATTCAGCCCATCCCAGTGGAGGAACTGGAGGACCGGCTGACCCTCGAACAGCGCAGCCAGGGACGCTACGTGGCGGCTCGCGCGCTGCTCCGGGATGTCGATCTGTTCGATGCGGAGTTTTTTCATTTCCTTCCGCGTGAGGCCGAGCTGACCGATCCACAGCAGCGCGTGCTGATCGAATGCGCTTGGAACGCTTTCGAGGATGCGGGCTACGATCCTGCCGATATTGCCGGCAACGTCGGAGTTTTTGCCGGCTCCAGCGTCAACACGTATCTGCTGTTGCATTTGGCCTCCGATCCGAAGTTTCGCGAGGAATTCACGCGGTCGTATCAGGTAGGGTCTTTTCCGGCGCTGGTTGGCAATGGGCAGGATTTTCTGGCCACACGCATCAGCTACAAGTTGAACCTGCGTGGGCCGGCAATGACGGTGCAGTCCGCGTGTTCGACCTCTTTGCTGACCGTGGCGCAGGCTTGGCAAAGTCTGGTGAATTATCAATGCGATCTCGCGCTTGCAGGCGGCGTCTCGATCTCATTCCCGCAGCGGCGCGGATATTTTTATCAGGAAGGCGGCATGGTTTCGCCGGATGGCCATTGCCGGCCGTTCGATAAGGCCGCCTCTGGAACGGTCTTCGGTGCGGGCGCCGGGATGGTTCTGCTGAAGCGCGCCGAGGAAGCCATCGCCGATGGCGATCACATTTACGCGCTGGTTTTGGGCGCGGGAATCAACAACGACGGCTCTGACAAGATTGGCTATGCGGCTCCCAGCAGCAAGGGACAGGCGGACGCGGTCGCGATGGCGTATGCAGTGGCGGACGTCGATCCGTCCTCCGTCGGGTACGTCGAATGCCACGGTACCGGCACTCCGCTGGGCGATCCCATTGAGATCGGCGCACTGGCGCAAGCCTTTTCGCCCGGCGAAGCGCGCACATCGCGCTGTCTGATCAGCTCGGTAAAGGGAAACGTAGGGCATCTCGATGTCGCGGCTGGCGTGACAGGCCTCATTAAAGCCGCGCTCGCGCTCGATCGCGAGAAGATTCCCGGCACGCTGCATTACAGCACGCCGAACGAACGGCTGGAACTGCACAAAACGCCGTTTGCCATCGCTGGGCGATCGACCGAATGGCCGCGCAGTAGCGGAGCTCGCCGGGCGGGCGTCAGCGCCTTCGGCGTCGGCGGGACCAATGTGCACCTCGTGCTGGAGGAAGCCCCCCCCGTCACAATGGAGCCGAGCGGTCGTTCCCGGCAGGTGCTGTGCGTGTCTGCCCGCACGGAAGCGGCGCTCGATGCTCAGTGCCTCCGTCTGGCGCAGTATCTGGAACAGGCCGACGAGAAGAGTTTCTCTTTAGCGGATGCCGCGTATACGCTGGCAACCGGCCGTCGAGGATTTTCTCATCGACTGGCTGTGAGCGCAGCAAATATAGAGGACGCGATCGCACAGCTTCGCAAGCCGCAGGAGGTTCGCAGCCGCGCGATTGTGCCCACTACGCCGGCACGGCTGGCCATGCTATTCCCCGGCCAGGGTTCGCAGTATCCCGGGATGGGGAAAGATCTCTACGGTACGGTACCGTTCTATCGACAGATTGTGGACGATTGTTGCAGCAAGCTGCAATCGCTTACCGGACTGGACTTGCTGCCTGTGCTTTTTCCCGGTGCAGTCGATGCAGATGAGGCCGCGCAGATATTGGAACAGACCCGCTACGCACAGCCGGCGCTGTTCGTGACCAGCTACGCGCTGGCGCGGTTGTGGATGCAGTGGGGTGTGCAGCCCTCGGTTCTGGTCGGACACAGCGTGGGCGAACTGGTGGCCGCGTGCGTGGCCGGTGTCTTTTCGCTCGAAGACGCGCTTCTGTTCGTTGCGCGCCGGGGCGAGTGGATGCAGGAAATGCCACCGGGGCAAATGCTGGCGGTACGTATGCAACCGGAACAGTTACAAAATATCTTGCCGCCGACACTCTCGATTGCCGCCATCAATGCGCCGTCCCTCGCAGTCGTATCCGGACCTGCGGAGGAAATCGAATCGCTGGCGGCGCGGCTGCAGCGGGACAAGGTTGTTTCCCGGCGTCTTCATACGTCGCACGCATTCCATTCCTCCATGATCGAGCCGGTGATCGCGCCGCTTCGCCAATTACTGGAGAAGACGATGCTGCGGGAGCCGACAATCTCGATCGTCTCCACTGTCAGCGGCGAAGTCCTCACATCTGCCGACGCAACTTCGGCGGAATACTGGACGCGTCACTGCCGGGTTCCGGTAAATTTCAGCGCGGCCGCCAGCGCGCTGGTCCGCGAAGGGCATGAAATTTTTCTGGAAGTGGGCGCCGGCCAGACATTGACGACTCTGGTTCGCCAACATCTTCCGCGCGGAACGAAGGCACTCGCGTATTCTTCTCTTCCATCGGACCCACCGGCTGCGCCTGCTGCGCGGAACCCGGATTGGTCTGTGCTCGCCTCGACGGCGGGACATCTGTGGACTCGAGGTGTTGCGGTCGACTGGCGCGCATATTATTCCAATGAAACCCGCCGCCGGGTTCCGCTGCCGACGTATCCGTTCGAACGGAAGCGTTACTGGGTGGAAAGCAAGATGGAAGCGCCTCTCTCGCCCAATTCGTCTCTCCTCGCGTTGAACGCGCAATCGCCGGAAATTTCTGCAGGCATTCCGCCACAGAGCGGAGCCAATACCACACTGTTTGCTTCCAATCCCTTGGAGATCCCCATGAACGCTATCGACAATTCGCCGGCGGCGAGTACCTCGAACTCCGCGCCCGATCGCGCGCCGCGCATCTGCAAGGAGGTTGCCGCTCTGCTCGAAGATCTTTCCGGTCTGGAATTGACGGCGGACCAATATGAGGCCACCTTTCTGGAACTCGGCTTCGACTCGCTTTTCCTCACACAGGCGGCGCAGAAACTGCAGGCGAGCTATGGCGTTAAGGTCGCGTTCCGGCAGTTGCTCGACAATCTCAATTCGATTCGCCTCGTCGCCGGCTACCTGGACGAGCAGCTTCCGCCGGAAAGCCATGCGGAATCTCCGGCGGCTACAGTGTCTGTTTTGCCGTCGCCGCTGCCCACGCAGCCCCTCGCCATCCCTGCCGCTGGAGACGCTTCGACCACTTTGATACAGCAGCAGCTTCTGGCGATGGCGCAATTGATACAGAATCAGTTACAGATCCTCGGAGTTGCAGGCGCGGGGACGTCTGTGAGTCAGCCTGCTCCGGCCGTTCGCTTAAGCTCGAATGCCGACCGGACCACGGAAAGCGCCGCTACCGCGCCTGCAGAAGAACATGTCCTCCACAAAAAGCCGATCCAGACCACGCATTCTGTGATGACGCCGGAGCAGGAAAAATTTTTGGCGGGGTTGATCGCACGCTACTGTGCGAAGACCGCCGGTTCCAAGTCCTTCACACAGCAGCACCGCCGCACGCTTGCGGACCCGCGAGTGGTCAGCGGCTTTCGTCCGGAGTGGAAGGAGATGGTCTACAGCATTGTGTCTTCCCGCAGCAAGGGATCGAAGTTGTGGGACATCGACGGCAACGAGTACGTGGACCTGCTCAATGGGTTCGGCCCGACCATGTTCGGGCATTCCCCGGATTTCGTGACCCGCGCGGTCCAGCGGCAATTGGATCAGGGCTTCGCGATTGGACCACAGACTCCGCTGGCCGGGGACGCGGCGGACCTGTTGACGCAGTTGACGGGCGCCGAGCGCGTGACCTTCTGCAATACCGGTTCGGAAGCGGTGATGGCCGCCATGCGGATCGCCCGCACGGTGACCGGAAGAGATCGCGTGGTCTTCTTTACCGGCGATTATCACGGCCAGTTCGATGAAGTTTTAGCCAAACAATTGAAGCGCAAGGGAGAAATTTCCGCGCAGCCGGCGGCGCCTGGAATTCCGCGCGCGAATCTGGGCAACATCACTGTGCTCGACTATGGAGCGGACGAGTCGCTGCGCTGGATTGAGCAGCACGCGAGCGAACTGGCCGCTGTTTTGATCGAGCCGGTGCAGAGCCGGCATCCCGACCTGCAGCCCAAAGAATTTTTATCGCGGGTGCGGGAAATTACCCGCCAGTCGGGAACAGCGTTCATTTTCGACGAAGTGGTCACCGGGTTCCGCATTCACCCGCGAGGAGCCCAGGGATATTACGGCATCGAAGCCGATCTGGTGACGTACGGAAAAGTGGTCGGCGGCGGAATGCCGATCGGAATTCTCGCCGGCAAAGCAGCATTTATGGATGCGCTGGACGGCGGCCAATGGCAGTTTGGAGATCACTCAGTCCCCGAAGCGGGAGTCACGTTCTTTGCCGGAACCTTCGTTCGCCATCCGCTGACGATGGCCGCGCTTTGCGCCACGCTGGAACATATCCGCGATGCGGGGCCAGCGCTGTATGAGCGCCTGAACGAACGCGCGACCGGATTTGTCGCGCGGGTGAATGAAGTCTTCTCAAGCTGCGGAGCGCATCTGCATTTGAATCACTGCGGCAGCGTCATGTTCTTTGGAGTGCCGCTGGACGAGCGCTTCGGCGGATTGCTCTTCTATCTGCTGCGCGAAAAGGGCGTGTTCATTCTGGAGGGGTTTCCGCTGTATCTGACAACCGAGCACAGCGAAGCAGACCTGGATCGCGTCGTCAACGCATTCCGCGAAAGTGTCGTGGAATTGCAGAGCTGCGGACTGCTTGCGCGCACGCTTCAGAAGTCGTCCGGCGTGAACCTGTTAAATGTCACAGAACGAGTTACAGAAGTGCCGCTCACGGAACCGCAAATGGAGATCATGCTTGCAGCACAGGTTTCCGACCAGGCGAACTGCGCCTTCAACGAATCGTTCCGATTGGATTTCGATGGCCCGCTGAACGAAGCCGCATTGGATTCCGCATGGCAATCCCTGCTGGATCGTCACGATGCGCTGCGCATGTCTCCGGTTCCTGCCGGAGACCGAATGCGCGTTGAGCGCGACCGGGGTATTGCAATCGAACGGATTGATCTCTCCAGGAACGCACAGGAAGCGCAGCGGCAGGCATTGGACGTATTGGTTGCCGGAGAAGGTACGGAGCCATTCGATCTGACGCGTGGCCCGCTGCTACGCGCACGGCTGGTGAAGCTCGCCTCAGAGCGGCACGTGTTGCTGGTGACGGCGCACCATCTGATCTGCGATGGATGGTCCGTCAACATCATCGTGGACGAACTCGGCACGATGTATTCCGCCTCTGTCGCGGGCAAGGCCGCGGAATTGCCCCCCGCCCTATCGTTTTCGCGATACGCGAATGACACCCGCAGCGCCGAACACGTGGAGCAGGGAAGCCGCGATATCGCGTACTGGCGAAAGAAACTTACTCCGCAACCGGAATTGCTGACGCTTCCCGCGGATAGCAGCCGCCCGGACGTTCGCGGGTATGCGGGCTCCACGTTTTTCGCCGAATTTCCCAAGGAATTCTCGACTGCTCTACGCAAAACAGGCGCGACGGCGGGGTGCACGCTTTTCACCACGCTGCTGGCAGGCTGGCAAATCCTGCTCTGGCGCTTGAGTGAAAACAGCGATCCTGTAACCATGATTCCGGCTGCCGCGCAGTCTCAGATTGAAGACAAAGTTCTCGTCGGCCACTGTGTCCATCTGCTGCCGATCCGCGCGGCGCTCGATCCGAACATGTCTGCGGCGGATTACCTTCGCGCGCTGAAACCCGTCGTTCTGGATGCCTATGATCACCAGAATGCGACCTACGGCACGATTGTGCGCGAACTGGCGCCGGTGCGCGTACCGGGCCGACTGCCATTCAGCGAAATTCAGTTCAACCTGGAACAAGTTGGAAGGACTGCCGGATTCGCCGGATTAAAAACCGAGATTCGGGCGAACGGAAAGAAGGCCGTCAATTTCGATCTATTCCTGAACATTGTTGATACGGGCAACGGGCTGCGGCTGGAGTGCGACTACAACACCGGGCTGTATCACGAGGCCACCATTGCCCGATGGATCGACTGCTATCGCGCGTTGCTGGCTGGCATGGTCGCCGACCCGATGCAGAGCGTTGCGACTCTCCCGGTTCTGTCACCTGAGTTGCGCCAATACCTTCTGGAAGCATGCAATGCAACGGCAACCGGGCCCATGCCCGTCGAAACCGTTCCGGAGTTGATCGATGCCGCGTTTGCGGCGATGCCGTCGCAAATGGCCGTGGAGTTTTACGGCCTGGATCTGACACGCGGCGAACTCGCGGAGCAGAGCGACCGGCTCGCCGCATGGCTGATCCGGCACGGCGCAGGTTCCGGAACGCTGGTGGGAATTTATATGGATCGCTCGCTGGAAATGCTGGTCGCCATGCTGGGCGTGATGAAGGCTGGCGCCGCGTATGTGCCGCTCGATCCAATGTTCCCCGTATCGCGCATTGAGCAGATTCTGGCCGAGACCGATGTCCCGGTTATGCTTACCCTGTCCCGCCACCTGGACGCGCTGCCGAACTCGAACGCAGTCGTGATAGCTCTGGATGCGGAATCCGCAGCACTGGCCAAAGAACCCGGTATGAGCTTGCCGGAAATTGCCGCCGATTCTCGCGCCTATGTGATTTTCACCTCCGGTTCGACTGGACGGCCGAAAGGCGTGGAAGTGAAACACAGCGCGGTCGTCAACCTTCTGATGGATTTGACGCGGCGGCTTGAAATGAAGCCCACGGACCGGCTGTTGGCGGTTACGACGCTGTCGTTCGACATCGCGGTGCTGGAGATGCTGTTGCCGCTCGTCTCCGGTGGGACGGTTGTGATTGCGCATCGCGATGACGTCGCGGACGGCTTGCAATTAATGGAATTGCTCCGCGCCACTCGCGCCACGGTGCTGCAGGCCACTCCGATCACCTGGCGGATGCTCGTGGAGCAGGGCTTTCATCCGCAGCCCGGATTCAAGATGCTGTGCGGCGGAGAGTCCTGGACCACCGCCCTTGCGGATCAACTGCTCGGCAATGATGGACTTCCCGGCGGCCGCCTGTGGAACATGTATGGACCGACCGAAACGACCGTCTGGTCCTCGGTAACCGAGGTGAAGTTTGGCGCGCCCCGCATGACCATTGGACCGCCGATTGCGAATACTCGCTTCTATGTTCTGGACGCGCGATTGCAGCTCCGGCCGCTCGGTGTACCGGGAGAGTTGTTTATCGCTGGAGCGGGCGTGGCGCGCGGATATTTCCATCAGCCGGAACTTACCGCAGAAAGATTTCTGCCGGACTCGTTTGGTCAGGGTCGAATGTATCGCACTGGAGACGAAGTGCGGCAGTTGGCCGACGGTCGGATTGAATTTTTGGGCCGCATGGACCACCAGGTCAAGCTGCGCGGGTTCCGTATTGAGCTGGGCGAGATTGAGACGGCACTGCGGGCGCTTCCGGGCGTATGCGATGCGGTCGTGATTCTGCGCCAGGATGAAAGCGGCGAACCGATCCTGGCCGCCTATTACACGGGAGAAGAAGAACATACCCCGGCAGAGCTGCGGCAGGCATTGCGCGCGCACCTTCCGTTGTATATGGTTCCGTCGGTCCTCCAGCCGCTCTCCGCCTTGCCGCTGACTCCAAATGGAAAGTTGGACCGACGCGCTCTGCCCGATATTTGCGCGGCGACAGCGGCTTCTGAAGAGGAATTTGTTGAGCCGTCTACGCCGACCGAAATAATGCTCGCCGATATTTTTTGTGAAGTGCTAGGATGTTCGCAAATCAGCATTCGCACTAGCTTGCTCGATGCCGGCGCGGATTCCTTGCGGATGTTCCAGATTGCCTCGCGCGCACACCGTCGCGGTCTTGCGGTTACGGTGAGGCAGTTGATGCAGTTGCATACTGTAAAGGCAGTGGCCGAGGTGCTCGATCCTGGATCGGATTCGGGATTGGATGCGGCAGAGGTATCGCTGTCGAGCGCTGTTCCATTGCAGCGGGTTTCACGGGAGAATTACCGGATCAGTACGTAGAGGTATAGAGATACTGCCGGCCTGTGAAAGTCGAAATTTTATAGTAAGTGGGTAACCGTGTGACGACCTTGGTAGATTTTCCGAACTCGGAAAAGGAACAACCGACGACCGGCAGCGTCTACGCCATGCCGGCGACGCCGCTGCAGGTGCGCCTGTGGCATCTCAATCAAAGCTGCGGCCCGGATCCTGCCTGGAACGTGGCGGTGCGCTTCCGGTTGTCTGGCGTCCTCGATCGGGAGAACCTGGAGCGTTCGCTTCAATTTCTCACGACGCGGCACGAGGCCTTGCGGACCTCTCTGGAAATGCACGACGGCCACGTGGTCGAGCGGATCGCGCCGCACGTGATTTTGCCGGTGGAATGGTGCGATCTCCGTGGACTTGCCTCGCAAGAGCAAACGGAGGAAGTCCTGCACCTTTCTTTGACCCATGCGATACAGACGCTGGCGCTCGATCGCGCTCCGCTTCTGCGAGTGCGGGTCCTTCGGTTGCGGGACGACGAACACTTGCTGTTATGGAACGCGCATCACACCATCTTTGACGGGTCGTCAGTGGGGCTCTTGGCCAGCGACTGGATGCATTGCTACGGAGAGCTGCTGGCCGGCCGGGAGCCGGAGCCGAGGATCTCCCTGGAGTACGCGGATTATGCGGTGTGGCTCGCCGCGCAGCGGCGAACGCCAGAATACGGGGCGCACAGGAACTATTGGAAACAGCAACTTCGCGGGTTGAAGGCGCCCGAGCTGCCGCGTTCCTGGCGAAATCTTGATCCGGGTGCGGCGCCGCCTGTCATTCATTCCACGCTGCTGCCGCGCAGTCTCACCGATCGCATAACGACGATCGCGCAGAACAATCAGTCCACGTTTTTCCACGGTGTACTCGCGGCCTTCGCGGCCCTTATGCGGTCGTATAGGCAATCGCCGGAAGTCGTCGTGGGCACGCCATTGAATGGGCGCGATCAGGCGGAACTGGAAGGTATTGTCGGAGCTTTCGTCAATTATCTGCCGCTGCGGTTGCAGGTGCAGGGTAATACACGCTACAACGAGCTGTTACGTGCCGCGCGGGAATTGGTGACTGATTGCTTTGATCATTCGCAATATCGATATGAAGACATGCTGGCAGACGCGCAGAACGATGAAACGCCGATCGCGTCGGAGGACAGTCTGTTTTCCGTGGCGCTCATCGTGCAGCAGGACTTTGTCCGCCCCATTGATGCGGGAGGTCTCGCGCTGACAGCGGTTCCGTCTGTCAGTCCCGGAGCGCTCCGTCCTTTGACAGTGTTTATGGTGGAGCGGGCCGATGGATGGCGTCTCTCCTGCGAGGTGGACAATCGCGCGGTATCGACCGCCGCGGGTGCGGCGCTATTGGAGGATTTTGAGCGCCTGATGGTTGCCGTCGCCGACCATCCAGGCGAGCTGATCACGCAACTCGCCGCGCGCGCCGGACTGATGCCGACCTCGGAAGTATCTCGATCGAGCGTCGATGAAGCGGTGATCGAGGCCGCCGCCGCCGCGCATGTTGTGGAGATGGGCGGAGAGCGGCATCCGGAAAGAATTCCGGCGACCGAAGCCCAGATGCGGTTCTGGATGCTCGACCGCCTCCATCCAGGCGATACATCGTTCGATCTGACCATCCGTCTGGAGCTAAACGGGCGTTTGAGTCCGGACGCTCTGCGATCCGCCGCGGAGAAACTTGTCGAGCGGAATGAAATTCTGCGGACCACGCTTGAGGAACAGGATGACAAGGTCTGGCAGGTCGTTCATCCCCGCTGTGAACTGGACTTCAGTTTTCAGATTGCCGGCAGGGATCTCTCTATTTCCGATCCGGTGCAGGACCAGGCGGCGTTTTCCCTCTCTCACGGGCCGCTGTTTCGCATTCGCCTGGTGCAGCTTGCAGAAGAGCGCCACTGGCTCACCATCACGCTTTCTCATGCGATTGCCGATGGGTGGTCGAGCGGTGCGTATCTCGAGCAGCTTGGGCACGCCTATCAGGAATTTCTCTCTGGCGTTCACGATGAAAGTCGCAAGGCGCCCGGGCAGTTTTCGATGTATGCCGCGAATGAGCGCAGCTTGCTGGCCGGCCCAGAAAAAAACCGGCGGCTGGCGTGGTGGGAAAAGCACCTGGAAGGCACATGGCTGCCGCTGGCGCTGCCCCGCGACCTTACGCCAGCTGCAGATCGCTCCATCGCAAAGGAAAGCGCGGAGGCGGCGCTGGAGTCGGTCGCACTGGCTTCCGGTGCAGTTCTTTCGGCGCGCCGTCTGGCGCGAGAGTGCAACAGCACATTGTTCGCGGTCTTCGGCGCGGCATTTCAGGCGTTGCTGGCGCGCTACAGCGGACAGGGCGATGTCCTTTTCCTGACCCCCTTTGCGAACCGCACGGAAGAGACGGAAGACATTCTGGGGCCCTTGGCGATTCCCGTTTGCATCACAGCCCACATCGCGCCCGAGACCACCTTCCGCGAACTCGTCGGCAATCTCAGCGCGCTTTCCATGGACGCCACGGAAAATGTCCTGCCTTTCAGCCTGGTCGCTCCGCTTCTGGACATGAGAGTAGTTGACGGCCATCATGCGCTGAATCAAGTCAGCTTTTTTCATCAGCGGGCCTTTGTTCACGACATGCACTGGGGAACGCTGGAGGTCAAGAACCTGCCCCAGGTGCCCTCGGCCGGAGGGAGCGAATGGCAATTGGGTGTAGTGGAGCGGAGCGCAGGCGTCACGGCGGAGTTCTTGTACGATGCTGCCTTATATTCTCCGCAGACCATGTCGCAGGTTTCGCGGCACTACGCCCGCTTGCTGTCTCTCGCCATCATTGAGCCGGACGCGCCAATCTCGCAGTTGCAAATTGCCACCCCAGAGGAGATGGCGCTTCAGTCCTCGGGACAGCCACTGTTGCCGGTGACGGCAAGCATGCTGCCGAACCGCGAAATCCATTCTCCTGTTGCAGCCGTCGCAGCGAGCCCTGTGGAGCCATCGCAGCCGTTCGCGGGATCGCGGCCGGAACGCGAGATGTTGCGCATATGGCGACAGCTGTTCAAAACCGACGCGTTGAATACCGAGTCGAACTTCTTCGATCTGGGCGGCCATTCGCTGCTGTTGGCAAGGCTCCAGATACTGGTGAAGAAAACGTTCAATGTTACATTGACGGTTGCCGACGTATTCCGCCATCCGACGCTGGCCACGCTGACCGGTTGGCTGGAGCGGGCACTCGCCATCGAGGCGGTGTCGCAGCCTTTTTCCCAGAATCCACGAGTGATTCCGATTCAGCCGCTGGGAAGCGGGCGGCCCGTATTCGTTATTTCGCAGAGCATGATCTTCCGCACACTGGCCGCAGAACTCGGCGTGGAGCAGCCCGTGTACGCCCTTCAGATGCTGGATGAGGACGTGGTCTCCGAGGTGGACTCGGACAGCTTCGAACAGCTGGCGGCTTTCTATGTGCGCCTGATCCGCGGAGTGCAGCCGCGCGGCCCGTATCGGCTGGCCGGCTGGTGTGTATCGGGATGGATTGCGTATGCGGTGGCGCGCCAGTTGGAAATGCAGGGAGAGGAAATTCAGTTGTTGATGGTGATGGATGCCTGGGCGCCGGCGTACTGGCGAAAGCAGCCGCATATTCGCCGACTGCTGATGCAGTCTGTGTATCGGGGGCAGCGCTTCCGCTGGATCGCGCGCAGGCTGCGTGGATGCACAATGGCCCAGCGAAACGCATATGTCCGCGGAAGCCTTCACGGAATGGCCGCCGCCTTCGGCAAGAACATGACCGCGTGGCTGCACCGCCGTCTGCACCTTCCGGTGCAGGTTCGTTTGACGGAGGAGATGCGCCTCAGCGAACAACTGGAGTACACCGCCAGCCGCTCGTATGAAGCGGGTCCATTGCGGGGCAACGTGCTGCTGTTCCGCAGCGACGAGCAGCCGTTGGGCCCATTGCTTGCGCCGGACATGGGATGGAGCGAAGTGGTTGGGCGGGAGGTCGAGGTACAGGTTTTGCCGGGAGATCACCAACAGATCTTCGACCTGCCCGGAGCACGAATGATGGCGGCCGCCGCCAGCAAGATTCTAGGTATCGCGCCGCCGCCGGCTCAGATTTCGGAAAGATCAACCGATCTGCAACAGCCCCGGTTGGAAACACATTCCACCCCGATGGTGGAGGCCTGATGCGGCCGCTTGAGTTTGCCGGATTTGTCTTGGCGATTTTGCCCGCGCTTGCGCTGCTCTCGGTTATTCCCCGATGGGCGGGAATCGCAGCAGCGGCAATCTCCTGTGCCGTTTTGGTAGCCGCTGCCATGTGGCTAGGAGCCTATTGGCAGTTGGTTCCTCTCTATGCAGCGACCGCAATCGGGATGATAGGCCTGCTTTGGCTCTCCGGACCGCGCGCCTGGATGCGTGGCACGCTCGCTGCCGCCATCCTGTGTCTATTGGTCTCCACGACGGCATTTGCCTATATCCTCCCCATGTTTCGACTCCCAAAGCCGACAGGCCCGTATAAAGTCGGCACGTGTATCGTCCATTTGGTGGATCCTGCGCGAATAGAGACCCATGTATCCGGGCCGCCGCAGGTCCGCCAAATCATGGTGCAAATATGGTATCCGGCCAGCCCCGACGGTCAGCGCCTCGCCAGCTATCGCAGGCGCAGAGAGACCACGCTGCTATCCAGCTACATGGATGTTCTCTGGACCCACTCCTATAAGGACGCGCCGGTCGCCGCGAGTACAAATCCATTTCCCGTGCTGATCTTCAATCCTGCCTGGCAGGGACAGCGCACGCAGAACACGTATCAGACGGAGGACCTGGCCAGCCATGGATTCATCGTGGCCGGGATCGACCATACGTACAACTCCGGTCCCGTGGCGTTTCCCGACGGGCGGGTCATCTGGACCGATGGAATCCACGACATCACCGATTTTGACCATACAACGGTCGCGCAACAGATTGCGATCGGCGATCACGAAGTCCGGATCGAAGCCGGAGACGACATTCTGGCGCTCGACTATCTTTCGGCGGCGGCTTCCAACCCGTCCAGTCCGTGGTTTCGTCGCGTGGATGCAGACGACGCGGGCGCATTCGGGCACTCGTTCGGCGGTGCCGTTGCCGGGCAGACCTGCTACCAGGACTCTCGCGTCAAGGCTGCCATCAATGAAGACGGCTGGATGTTCGGCGATGTTGCCACGCATGGGCTGGATAAGCCCTTCCTGGTGATGTATGAAGATCCTTCGAATAGCGCGTCCGAGGGCCGCCGGGAATCCACGCTAGATTCTATCGACGCGAGCAATGTTCACCGCGGTCTGCGTCAATTTGGCGGGTATATGGTGACCATCCTTGGCACCAGGCATTTCAATTTTGCGGACCGGTCGCTCTATTCGCCGTTGCGCCGCCTGACGGACTCGGGCAAAATTTCTCCGCAGCGCGCCCAAGCCATTGTCGAAAATTACACGCTTCAATTTTTTTCCCATTACTTGAAGGGCAAACCGGCACCGCTGCTGGCCGCGATACAAAGTCCATATAAGGAGGTGCAGTTTGAAAACTGGTATCGACACGATGCGCTTACCCGTTAAATGCGAAAAGCCGCACCTCGGGAAAATTGAAATGCGCGGTCTCGCCTCGTCCCTCGCCGCGAGCGGCGAGTGTGCCGACGACATTCGGAGCCGGATTCAATTCCGTCAGCCTCCAGCCGGACGCCAGAGATGCCGGTCCGCGAAAATCCAGAAGGGCCGGGGAACGCTTCGGGTCGGCTTCGACATCGAAGGCATCCAGAGGCAGGTTCAACCCCATGCCCGCCCCTTTCAGCAGCGCCTCTTTGCTCGTCCAGCAGCGGAAGAATCCGTGTCGCCAGTCTTCTGGCGGGAGGCTACTCAGGGTGAGGAGTTCCCGGGCCGAAAAGTGATGTTCCGCGACATCTCGGTCAATCGCTCGCACCATCTCAATATCGACGCCGAGTTCGTGCCCGCAAGACGCGGCGAATACGCCAACTCCGCCGCTGTGGGAAAGATTGAAGCGGACGTGCGGCGAGTTCTGTCCGGGCGCGATTTCCGGCTTGCCATAAGCGGTGTGCGAAAAGAAAATCTCTGCTGCAGGCCTGCCGGTATAGGCGCCAAGCAGAATGCGCATCGCAGCATGAGCGCGCACGTAACGGTCGCGGTCTCGCGGGAAAACGAAACGGTGGGCGTGCACCGTTTCATCATGGCCGAGAACGCCCCAGTCGGATGGCATCGGCGACCTATCGAGATCCAGCGCCCAGACGTGGATCTCACCGGAATCGAGTTGAGGGATTCGGCTGGAACCGGGCCAGTGAAAGATCTGTGGATTCATCGCAATATTCATCGCAGATGCGACTGGAGTGAGGTCCGCCAGTCCAAGGCTAGACGAAGTTACAGGTTTGTGGAAGGCTGCGGATACATTTCCGTGGCGAGGGGATAACACCATGTCGACAATAGCAGCCGCGGCGCCGTCGAATGCAGCGCCGGTTTCTACAGTGCCAAACCGCATCTACTCCGTGGACCGGGAACAGTTCGTCCGCGATTACGACAAGCGCCCATTCATGGTGGACCATTCGCTCAGCAGCCATTCCGCGTTTACCATGGAGCGGCTGCACGATTTGCTGGAGCGCAGCCTGCCGATCAAGGACAAGGTCTATTGGAACGCGGGCAAGAAGGACATCGGCCAGCGTTGGAGCGACCGCCCCGGCCGCGACTTCCCGATCGAAGAGGCGTTTCGCCGCATCCGTGAGTGCGACGCCTGGATCATTATTTTCGGCGCCGATCGCGATCCCGAAATTCACGACCTGCTGGAGGAGGGTCTCGCCGAAGTGCAGGAGATCACGGGCATCCAGCTTGATCGCGAAATGAAAAACTCGCAAAGCATCATCTTCATCACCTCGCCACATCGCGTCACGGAATACCACATCGACCGCGAATGCAGCATGCTGCTTCAGATCTATGGGAAGAAGACCATTCATGTGTTCGATCAAACCGACAGAGATGTGTTGACGGAAGACGAGCTGGAGCGCTTCTGGACCAACGACAACAATGCGGCGACTTACAAACCGCATTTACAGGACCGCGCAAAATCGTTTCTGCTGGAGCCGGGGAAGGCAGTCCATATTCCGATCAATGCTCCGCACTGGTTGGAAAACGGGGACGATATTTCAGTCTCCGTGAACCAGAATTTCCAATACCGCAACGACCGGCTCGCCAATATTTACCGAGCCAACTATTACCTGCGCAAGGCCGGAATGCATCCCACGCCGCCAGGACAGTCCGCCCTGCGCGACCGCATCAAGGGGCAAGGGATGCAGATTCCAGTCAGCCTGGCCAAGCGGGCCGTTGCCATGAAGGAGAAGCTGCTCCGAAAATAAGGTTGGCCAGATCGCTCTGTCTGTATCGGTATCGGTCAGGCCCCTATGGGCGGCATTCGTGTTGTCTCCCGCCAGGCATCTTCCAGATTTTGCGCGAGACGGCTCCAGTCGTACTGCCGCACGACCAGATTGCGCCCATTGCGGCCCAATTCGTCGGCGCGCTCCGGATGATGCAGAAGGTGCGCGACGCATTCGGCAAACTCCGCGGGCGTGTCCGCAATCAGGCAATGTTCTCCTGAAACTACGTCCAAACCTTCCGCGCCAATCGTCGTCGTGACGACCGCTTTGGCCATCGACAGGGATTCCAGAATTTTGATTCTGCTGCCGCCGCCGATGCGCAACGGTACTAACACCGCCGCCGCCTGCGCAAACCACGGCCGGATGTCCGGCACCTCACCCACCCAGTCCACCCCATGCATGCCTCCCACCTGTTCGCGCAATTTCGTTGCCGGCTGGCGTCCCACGATGCGCAACTTCGCGTCCGGCTTGACTGTCTGAATCCGCGGCAGGATTTCGCGCAGCAGGTACTGGAGCGCATCCCGATTTGGCTGCCAGTCCAGCGACCCGAGGAACAGAAGAGAGTTTGGCTCGGTCGCTTCGGGTATCAGCTGCAGATATTCCGTATCGACTCCGTTCGATACCAGTGAAGTCGCCCGCGCGCCCCAGGCATTTGCAGTCTGCCGTTCTTCTTCGGTCACGGTGACGACACGCGTCGCCAGGGCAAAGGAGTTCTTCTCAAAGCGCGCCATTTTTGCCGCCTGCAATTTCATGTACAGGCGCTCCGCGATACTGGGTGCGTGTTCGGCGCGACGGCGCCATACCGTTGCTTCAATGTTGTGGGCCATGATCACGATGGGGACGCCACCGGTTGCGCCCACGTAGCTTGCGTACGGAGTCCATTCGCAATGCACCAGATCGTAGCGCTCGGAAGCCATCAATTGGCGGACCGCGTTGCGATACCTTCGCGTATAGTGGCGTGCAACGGAATACGGCCAAAAGGAGAACAGATTGGCCGCTGCGCCCGCATAAAAACTGCTGGAGTTTGCCGCAGGCAGGCCGGCAATGGGCACCACTTGAATGCCGAGGCGTTCCATGGCTGCGAAGGCAGGATCGTCGCGGGTCCCATAGCAAACGAACGTAATGCTGTGCTTCTCCGCCAGGTTTCGCAATAGGTTCCAGGTGCGAATCCGCTTGCCGGAATTCAATGGAAAGGGAATCTCCTCATCCAGAACCAGAACCTTCAGCCGCGCAATGCCGGCTGTCAAAGGCGCAGAATTGGAACTGCCGGATTGCACATCCATCCCGATAGATTACCCTGAAGCGTGGTGAAATCGCCGCGAGCAGGAGGCCTCGAACCATATAATGATCCAAGCTGATTATGCCCATCGATGACGATCCGCTGAACGAGAAACTTATCCAGCGACTGCGGCGCGAACTGGACCAGCACCAGGGCCCACCCGTCAAGGGTCCGCCCTCCCGTCGCAGCAGAATATTCGCGGGTATTTGGTTCGTGGCGATCGCCGCGATCGTCCTCCTCACCGTGCTGGCCGGCATGATCCAGAAATGGCTCTGGATGCGGCAACTGCATTACGCCGGCATCTTTTGGACCCTCCTTTCCGTGCAGTGGGTCATGTTTGCTGTCGCGTTCGCCTGTGCATTCGCGTTTCTCTGGTTCAATTTTCGATTTGCTGCTAATGCGATTCGCGCCCTGTATCGAAACAATCCGCTGGATCGTGTCACATTTGTCGACGCCCCTCGAATTACCGGCAAAATCGATATCGATATCCACTCGAAAATTGTGTCCTGGTTGATCGCGGCAGGCACGGCGTTTGTTTCGATGCTGTTCGCGCTGGGGGTGTCTTCTCAGTGGGACACGTATCTTCGGTTCCGCTATGGCGGACATTTCGGACTGATCGATCCTCTCTTCAAGACAGACGTCGGGTTCTACGTTTTCCGTTTGCCGTTCTATGAGCTGCTACAGGGCAGCTTTGTTTATCTGATCCTGATCGCCCTGGCCCTGGTTCTTCTCGCGTACATGGGATTCGGCCTGATGCGGCTCAGCCCCGGAGCGAGACTGGTGGTGCGTGGAAATATCGGCCAGCAGTTGACCGTGCTTCTCTTTCTACTGGTCGCCAACTTCGGGTGGGGCTTTCATCTCGATCGTTACGATCTGGTTTATTCCACTCTGGGCGTGGTCTATGGCGCGGGATATACCGCGTCGCATATCACCATCAGCGTTTTGTGGGGAATGATCGCAATGTCCGCGATCGCGTGCGTTCTGCTGGCGCTCAATTTCTTCCGCCCGCGATTCCGCGCCGTGTTGATTGGCGCTGCTGTGTATGTTGTGCTCTATGTCATCGGGGTGGTGGCCCTGCCGCAGTTGTTTCAGAAGTTCGTGGTGCAGCCGAGCGAGTTGAGCATGGAAACTCCTTATCTGAAGGATTACATTCAATTCACGCGCAAAGCGTACGGGCTGGATGCGATTCAGGAAACGTCCTATCCAGCGCTGCCCGATCTTACTCCGGAAGTGATCGCCAGAAATCAGGACACGATCCAGAACATTCGGCTGTGGGACCCGCGGCCGCTCCTGCAGACATATCAGCAAACTCAGGCGATCCGGCTCTACTATCAGTTCTATAACGTGGATGTGGGCCGTTATCATCTTTCCGACGGCTACCATCAGGTGATGCTTTCGACGCGTGAGCTCTCTCCGCATCTTCCGCAACAGGCGCAGACTTGGGTCAATCAGTATCTGCAATTCACGCATGGCTACGGCCTGGTGATGAGCTTCGCCACACAGACAACCGAAGGTGGTTTCCCAAAGTACCTGCTGCAGAATATCCCTCCTGAATCCGACTACGGACTGAAGATTGCGCAGCCCGGCATTTACTATGGCGAAGCCATGCCCGGATACAGGATCGTGGCGACTGGAATCAAAGAGTTCGACTATCCCAAGGGGAATCAAAACGTCTACACCAGCTATGCGGGAACGGGCGGCATTCCGCTCGACAGCATTTGGAAACGACTGCTCTTTGCCTGGACGCAGGGAGACGCCAACATTCTGTTCACTTCCTATCTCCGACCGGAGAGCAGGATACAGATTTGGCGAAGCGTGCAGGAGCGAGTCTCGAAAATCGCGCCCTTTCTAAGCCTGGACCATGATCCCTACGCCGTCTTGAGCGACGGCAAACTCTATTGGATTCAGGACGCCTACACCTCCACCGATAAATTTCCCTACTCCAGCCCGTATTCGACGGATTCGACCTCCGACCTGAACTACATTCGCAATTCGGTGAAGATCGTCGTCGACATGTACGACGGAACCGTTTCGTTTTACGTGATGGACCCGAACGACCCGATTCTTGCGGCGTATCGGCGCGCGTTTCCAGGCGTCTTCAAAAATCTCAGCCAGTTATCTCCGGATTTGAAACGTCATCTGCGCTATCCGGAAGATCTGTTCGCCATCCAGACCCATGAATACAAGACATTTCATATGACCGACCCACAGGTTTTCTACAACCGCGAAGATTTGTGGGATTCGCCAAAGGAAGAGTATGGCGGACAGGTTCTCTCGATGGAGCCGTATTACATCCTGATGAAGCTGCCAGGCAGTGATCGGCTGGAATATCTGTTGATGACGCCATTTACTCCGCAGAACCGGGACAACATGATTGCCTGGGTGGCGGCGCGCTGCGATTTTCCGGAATACGGAAAGATGATCTTTTACGAGCTGCCGAAGGAGAAGCTGATCTACGGACCGAACCAGATTGAGGCCATGATTGACCAGAACACGACGATTTCTCAGCAGTTGACATTGTGGGACCAGAAAGGCTCCCAGGTCATCCGCGGCAAGCTGGTTGTGATTCCGATTGAAAATTCCTTCTTGTACGTGGTGCCGCTCTATCTCAAGGCGCAGGGCACAAACTTTCCGCAGTTGAAGCGCATTATCGCGATCACGGCGGACCGGGTTGCGATGGAACCTACCCTGGACGGCGCTCTTGCCGATCTCTTCGGCGCGCAACAGCCGAGAATCACGGCGACCGCGGTGACTTCTATTTCGCCGAAGCAGCCGCAGAGTCAGCCACAATTGGATGAAGCGCGGAAGCAACTGGCGGCAGCGCAGAAAGCGATGCAGGAAGGGAATTGGGAGGACTTTGGGAAGGCCATGCAAGCGCTGAAACGTCTGCTGGGTCCTACGAAACAGTAGCGCGCTTGCCGCTTAGTTGGAACGCTTCCTCATAGACCTCAATTAATCTTTGCCGTTGATAGGCGGGACTATATTCCTGCGTTAATTCTTCGGCTCCGGCAATCAGACGGCTGCGCAATTCCGGGGAGTCGCGCATTCGCCGCATGGCACCCGCGAGTTCGGCTGCGTCTGCGGGAGGAGTGAGCAGCCCGTTCTGACCGTCCACGATCAGGTCCGGTACCCCGCCGACCGCTGTGGCAACAACCGGCACGCGCAGGCAAAGGGCTTCCAATACAGAGTTCGGTGTGCCTTCAGTAAGCGAAGGCTGGACCAGGCAATCGAAGAGGCGCATCCACTCGGCGGGATTGCCCTGGTATCCGGCGAAATGGACTTTCTCGCGAATGCCGAGTTGCGCTGCCTGTCGCTCCAGCGGCCCTTGCTCGACTCCATCGCCCACCACGATCAAATAGAGCTTTCGGCCGGCATCCCCTTCGCTGCATAGCATGTGGAAGGCGGAAATCATGAAGCGATGTCCCTTTTCGGGGCTTAGCCTGCCGACAGATCCGAATACGAAGGCATCGCTTGCAATGCCCAGGCTGCTTCTCGATACAGGCTCGCCGTCGCGCGGTCGCGCATAGGGCGGCAGCATCGCATTCTTTACAACCACAGGCGGTTTGCGATTGCCCCGCATTTTCGCAATCTCCTCCGCCTGTTTTTTCGATACGCATACGACTCTCTGGGCGCGTCGTAGCGCCTGCCTTTCCAACATTTCGTAAAAGCGGACGCGTGTGTTTTCCGCTGTAAATCCCCGCACAAAGGCAATGTGCGGCGTGCCTGTGCGTTGCGAAGCCAGATAGCCGACCACGTTCGCCTTGAATCCATGCGTGCAAAGAAGCCAACCCTTGCGCTCGCGCAACTCGCGAGACAGGTGGGAGACCAGATCGGGGCGCACTCCGCCGGGAAGGCACAGGGTGGGAATTTGTCTTTCCTCGGCGGCGACCAGAATCTCCGGTCTCTCCTTACCGTCGTGGAACGTCCCGACGGCGATCCGGAACTCGGAGTTCTGCATGTCCTGCGCGTGGTGAAGAATTTGCTTCTCCGGACCACCCACCAGATTGCAGCCAATCAAGTGCAGTACGTTGTAGCTCATGCGCCTTCCATCTTCCTAGCGATTCGCATCATGACTTGTGCAACCCTAACTTTGTGAACAGCCGCTTCCATTTTTCGCGCGACGCATGCGTAGGCTGCTCGAATCCTGCGCGCACCAAGTCCGGCTCTCCCCACGGAACATCCTGGTATGCAGTACGAAACAATTCACTGGATGCATCTCCCTGCCACGCGAGCGGGAACAGGGCGACGGTGTCGCCCGTCATGTCGATCGAGGTATCGGTTACCGGTTTGCCGCTGATGACCGAACACATTGCGGCGACCAAATCGCGTCCTTGGCCGCGTGCCAAAGTGCAGGTCTGTGTCGCTCTGGCATTCATCTCGATCAGATGCGGCTGGCCGGAAGCCTGGTCGATCAGGAAATCGAAACCGCACAGGCCCGAAAATTTCAATCGAAGCAAAATTTTTTCTGCCACGCGGTACATCTCTGTATTTTCCATAACGCGAACGATGGTCGCGGGTCCTTTTGGCTGCCACGTCTGCAGCACATCCACGCTGATGCTGGATAAAATCCGGCCTTGCCAGCAAGCGATCGCCATGTTTGCGTCCGGACCGTCGATGAAGGATTGGATGCTGACGTCTCTCTTCCGGCCTACCAGCCAGGGCGGGACTGCCGTCCAGTCGCGATCCAGAGCAGCGCGTTTGGCAACGACCAGGGCCTCAACCGGCGCGTGCAATATCCGATAGGCCCGCAGCGCCTCCTCCATCGTATGAACGATCTTGACTCCTTCTCCGCCGGAGGTTCCGTCCGCTTTCAGTACGGCCGGAAATCCGAACTGAGACAGCCATTCTTCGACCTCTTCGGCGGAGGCGACCGTCTTTGTCTCCGGCGCGCAGATGCCCTCTTCCCCCACCATGGCCATAAATCTGTCTCTGGATTCGGTGATGGGATAACTGGCCGGGTCGCCGAGCGAAAACTGAAGAATGTCGCGCAATTTTCTTGAACCGTCGTCATCTGCTTGCAAGGCAATGTCGTAAAGCCGATGCAGATGCTTCATCGCCAGATCGTCGCAGGGAATTATGCAGTCCGGCAGAAAGAAAAGGATCGCGTTTCGCAAGGAGCGCAGAGGCGTGAGCGCAACATATCTGTGGTTTTTTCTGCTCGACTGCGTAGTGAGGATAGGGTGGTCCGACGGGCAAACGGCTTCCACCGTGCATCCGGCACGAACGAAGGCCATCGCGATTCGGGCAGCGGAAAACCACCGGCAGGTAGTTGCAATCAGGATTCTGGGGGCCATCGTATGCGTCTTTACGTCCCTATCGGAAAGCACAAACCTACCGAAGTCAATGTATCATTACAAGATAATTGCCTGAGAGTGCTCCCCCGATCTGCACTTGCATCCAGCGCGTCAGTTGCAGGATTGCGATTCGCAGAAAGCGGTCGCCGCGGTCGCGCCTTGTTCTCGGGAAGAGCACAATCTTGCGATTGAATGCTGTCGGCTTCCGTTCCGACGATCCAGCGGGTTGACACGGGCCGTCGGCTGAAGCCACGGGACTTTATGACCTCTGCCTTAGACGTCGCGGTAATAGGTGCCGGACCGTATGGGTTGTCCGTCGCCGCGCATCTGCGTGCGCAGGGCGTCTCCTGCGGAGTGTTTGGGCCGTCCATGGAAGTGTGGCGCGAGCATATGCCGAAAGGCATGCTCCTCAAATCCGACGGCTTCGCTTCGAACCTTTCCGACCCCACATCCTCGTTCACCCTGAAAGAGTTCTGCCTTACCCGCGGCATTCCCTACAGCGACACCAAAATTCCCGTAGCGATCGAGACGTTCATAGAATACGCACTCGCCTTCCAACAGAAATTCGTACCTGATCTGGACGCCCGCCGCGTATCCGCTGTCGAGCGGGAAGGAGACGGCTTCGTGATCCGGCTGGAGGATGGAGAGTCTGTCCCTGCGCGTCGAGTTGTGCTCGCGGTCGGCATCAGCCACTTTTCCTATGTGCCGCCATGCCTCGGCGGCCTTCCAGCCAATCTGCTGTCGCATAGCTCAGCGCACAACGATTGCTCCAGCTTCAGCGGCAGAAAGGTGACTGTCATCGGGGCCGGCGCGTCCGCAATCGACTTGGCAGCCCTGATGCATGAGAGCGGCGCGGAGGTCACTATCGTCGCCCGGGCGCCCTTCATTCGCTTTCATAATATGCCTGGTCCGAACGGCCGATCCTTATGGGAACGGATGCGAAATCCATCCTCCGGGCTCGGGCCGGGCTGGAAGTCTCGGTTCTTTACCGATGCGCCAGGAGTGTTTCGATATTTTCCGGAGGACCTTCGCCTCCGCATTGTGAGCCGTCATCTGGGGCCGGCGCCGGGCTGGCCCATGAAGACGCGCGTTGTCGGCAAGGTACCGATGATCCTGGGCCACTCCGTCGCCCTTGCGGAGCGGTCGAACGGTGGCGTGCGCCTGGCGCTGCGCAGCCAGGATGGGACGACCGAGGAGCATCACACGGATCACGTCGTCGCCGCAACCGGATATAGGCCCGACATTCGCCGCCTGAGCTTTCTAGGAGAAGATATTCGCCGGCAGATCCAGACAGCCGGAAACGCGCCCGTGCTGTCGCGTGATTTTCAGGCGTCCGTTCCCGGGCTTTACTTCGTAGGAATTGCGGCAGCCAATGACTTCGGCCCGATGATGCGCTTCGCCTACGGCTCCGACTACACCGCCCGCCGTCTCTCGAGCCATCTTGTAAAGAGAGCTAAGTAGGAAAGCGCCGTCGCAATAGAGCCTTGCGCAATTCAGAAGAAGGCGGCCAATTGCGGTCATTTCCTTTTGGCGATAGTCGCCGGAACGCGGGCGACTGCCGGCTTCCGCGTCAAACCATGAAAGGCTCTCCAGCCATCGGATCCCGGCAACGGCACAAGGTTGCTTGCCATCAGGACGAGATTGTAGATCGCCAGCCAATGCCCCACGCCGGGAAGCGTCCAAAGGGCCGCCGCAACCAGTGCATTGGCCAATGGCCCGCTCAACGCGATGAACGCGTCATCCAGCGGCATTCGCGCCGGTTCGCGTCGGATATACGATCCGCGCAGGCAGAAGCCGATCTCGCGGACCTTCACTCTCAAAGCTCGCGCAGCCAGCAGATGCCCGCATTCGTGCAGCAGCAGGCTCACTACCGTCAGAGCGCCCAGCAGCAGCCCTGCTGCAAGATGCTCATCCATTGGGCCAAGTCCAGCCAGCAAAACCGCTCCCACCATGACCAATCCGCCGCGATCCACGCGAAATGCGACCATGCGGCCCCCGTTCAGCGCGCCACTGACGCGCAACAGAAGAGGGAATGCAAGCGCACGGCCAACCCGTTAGATCAGCCAAAGCCCTATATTTGCAATGAGTGAGAAGCGAGGCGATTAGATATATTCTTTCCAGCCGTCCGCGGAAAGGAGCAAAACCCTGCGCATCTTTGAGGTGGCGACCGCCGTGTTGCTTTGTTTCACTATCTTGACCATTTTCCGGCTGCCCGAAGTAAAGGATGGCGTACAAAAAAGAGCTTAAGCTCCGCGACGCGCTCTACACAGGGCCACGGCTTTGTACAAAAGAGCTGTACGGCTACCGAGGAGAGTGGATAACGCTACGGACGCGCATTCAGGTCGATCTTGACTGAGCGCGAACAGGCGGATTCAGTGAGTTTTGCTTCTCAGATGTCCAGGTTCTTCACATCCAGCGCGTTGTCTTCGATGAACTTGCGGCGGGACTCGACGTCTTCGCCCATCAGCGTCGAGAAGATCTGCTCGGATTCGGCCAGGTCTTCGAGCTTGACCTGCAGCAGCGTGCGCCGCTCAGGATCCATCGTGGTTTCCCATAGCTGCGCATCGGACATTTCCCCGAGACCCTTGTAGCGCTGGACCTGATAATCCTTGCGGCCTTGCTCGATGACATACTCGAACAGCTCGCGCGGCGATTGTTTTTCCACCGGATCGAGAGCGGCCTTGACGATGCGCTTGGTCGTTGCCTTTGGAGCCGCGTCTACCGCAGTCTCAGCTGCCGCTTCTGCCTGTTCCGTTTCCGACTCTTCCGCAGCCGCGGCTTTCTTTGCGAACTCAATCAGAAACGGCCCTTCGAGCTGGTCTTTGATCTGCGCGTGCTTTGCCATCATCTGCCGATATTCCGGCGATGTCGCAAGAGTCCAGTCGATGCGGCGCTCCGCTCCCTGCGCGTCAGTGAAGCGCAGCGAGAAATTCTGATGTTCTTCGTCATAGACGGGCTCGCCGACTGCCTTGAATTGATATTTTTTCGCCAGCCCGCTCAGCGCTTTATGCAGCTTCACGACTTTTTGCGGCGGGGCATCCGGCGCGCCTTCAAAGTCCGCGCGCTTTACGAGTTCCAGCTTCGCCAGTAGTGCCGTCACTTCCTCGTTGCGCAACCGCTTGTCTACTTTTTCGAAGAAGCCAAGATATTCGTTCAGGTGGCCCATGAACCGCGTGAGCGCCGCGCCTTCGAGCGTATTCCCGCCTTCGCCGTAGCGCACGATCATTCCATCGGAGGCGCGCTTCACCATGACCGTGACAAACTCACGATCGTCTTTGATGTACTGCTCGAATTTGCCTTTCTTGATGCGATAGAGCGGCGGCTGTGCGATATAAACGTGGCCGCGCTTGATCAGCTCCATCATGTGGCGGAAGAAAAAAGTCAGCAGCAGCGTGCGGATGTGCGAACCGTCCACGTCGGCATCGGTCATCAGGATCAGTTTGCCGTAGCGCAGCTTGCTGGCGTCGAAATCGTCCTTGCCAATGCCGCAGCCGAGCGCCGTGATCATGGCGCGAATTTCCTCATGGCCCAGCATCTTGTCGTAGCGGGCCTTTTCGACGTTCAGGATTTTGCCCTTCAGCGGAAGGATCGCCTGATAGCGGCGGTCGCGCCCCTGCTTGGCGGTCCCACCCGCCGATTCGCCTTCGACAAGATATAGCTCGCATCGCTCGGGCCGGCGCTCGCTGCAATCGGCCAACTTGCCGGGCAGGCCGCCGCCGTCGAGCGCGCCTTTGCGCCGGGTCAGGTCGCGTGCCTTGCGGGCCGCTTCGCGCGCGCGCGCCGCTTCAATCGCCTTGTTGATGATGCGCTTGGTGATGGGTGGATTTTGCTCCAAAAACATCCCCAGACGCTCATTCAAAAATTGCTGCACCGTTCCGCTGATGTCGGAATTTAGCTTGCCCTTGGTCTGGCCTTCAAACTGCGGCTGCGGCAGCTTCACACTGATGACGGCGACGAGACCCTCGCGCACGTCATCGCCGGAAAGATTCTCTTTTAGATCTTTGAACAATCCCATCTGCTGGCCCGCCGCGTTGATGGTGCGCGTCAGCGCGGTGCGGAAGCCGGAAAGATGCGTACCGCCATCGACGGTGTTGATGTTGTTGGCGAAGGTGAACACCGTCTCTGAATAGCCATCGTTATATTGCAGCGCGATCTCCATCACTACGTTGTCGCGGTCGGCTTCCATGTAGATCGGCTTGTCGTGAAGCACCTGCTTGCCCCGGTTCAGATGCTTGATGAACTCTGCAATGCCGCCGGTGTATTTGAAATCGGTGCGCTTGGCTTCGCCGGTCTTCGGATCGGTGGTGCGCTCATCGGTCAGCGAAATTTCCAGGCCTTTGTTCAGGAAGGCGAGTTCGCGCAGACGCTGCGCCAGCGTGTCGTAATTGAATTCGGTCGCCGTGAAGATTGTCTTGTCCGGCAGAAAATGAATTTTGGTGCCGCGCTTTTTGCTGGTACCTGTGGTCTGCAATTTCGTGGTTGGAATGCCGCGCGCGTATTCCTGTTCATATGTATGGCCGTCGCGCCAGATTTCGACTTCAAACTCCTCGCTCAATCCGTTGACGCAGGACACACCGACGCCATGCAGTCCGCCGGAAACTTTATACGTGGAGGCGTCGAATTTGCCGCCGGCATGCAGCTTGGTCAGCACGACCTGAACGGCCGGAAGCCTTTCTCCATTCGGCAAAGCCATTTCATCGACGGGAATGCCGCGGCCGTCATCGACCACCGTAATGGAGTTGTCTACATGAATGGTGACATCGACGCGCGTTGCGTGGCCGTCCATGGCTTCGTCGACGGAATTATCGACGACCTCATATACCAGGTGATGCAGGCCCATTTCACCGGTCGAGCCGATGTACATCGCAGGCCGCAAACGGACCGCCTCCAGACCCTCGAGCACCTTGATGTTTTCCCCGGTGTAAGCGTCGCTGGCGCGCTGGCGGCTTGCGGAGGCGGAATTCTTCGCGACTGCGGCAAGATTTGCGACAGCCTCCGCCGGGATTCCAATGGTTTCTACGACTGCTTTCTCTGACATGACACTCCGGGAAATTCTTAAGCTGTGCGACTCTTATTCCGTGCGGTGCTCCTTCTGGCGCCGTTTCCGGTGGAACCGGGCAAAAGACTGATTCAGAAAGGACTTATCCGCGATGACCTACACCTATTTTATCACGAAAACCGTGCTGTCCCGCGCTTCGCCTCGGCCCCGGCATCTCAGCGTTGCCGGCTACTCGATAGATATGCACGCCACTTCGAGCGCCGAACTGTAAACGTTACGAAGGGGCACCGGCAGGCGAATGGGTATTCAGTTAGTTACTACGCCGCGAGCAACTGGAAATCTCAAGCTGACATCTGAGGCGGACAAGATGAGAGAGGTTTCCACGGTTGCCGTCGAACAGAACGGCGGGAACCTCCGAACGGTGGGTTTGCAGATTCGGCAATGGAGAGCGATGCCGGGAGGCTGGATTTCCGGATGGTTGGCCCATCAAATAAGCATTAAGAAAACGATGGATGTGCAAGGGTTTGCAGTAATTAAGTCGTCATAGGTTACTTCGGTAATTGAAATATTGAATGTGGCGGTATATTGTTGATACGGCTGGACTTAGAGCATATCGGCAGTATACTCGAAATTGTCTAGCGCACCAAGCGCTAAAACAGATTCCCCGGTTACTAAAGGATTAATACCATGAAAATCGCTATCCGTGCCCTCGTTCTCGGAATGCTCATCACTGGCTTCGCCGCTGACCACATGCTCGCTAACAAGACTGCCCCGACGGCCACTGCGACCATGGTTGCCAGCAACAGCGCGGCTCCGGCTCCGGGTTGCCCTGGCGGCAAGGCCTGCGGTATGGATCACTTTTAATCTAAATTTCCCGCTTCAGTATTGAGACCCGCCGTTTGGGCGAAAGTTTCTGTTGTCAGCGATCTCCGGGTGGGGTATCTTGAGTTGTCCTCAGGAACCGCCGGAGTTCGCCTATGTCTACGTGGCTACGTTTTGCAGTCCCTCTTTCTTTTGAGATTTGCCTGCTGCTGGCAACAATGGTTTGCGTCTATCGCGCCCAGAAAAGTCGTATTTATCCCGGCTTCTGGCAATTCCTGATCTTCTGGGCCGCCTCGGACTCCATCATGTTCGGCGAGGGCCTACTCGCACATTTGCACGTCATCACCGGCATTCACGCGTACGACGCGTATCGTTTCACCTACTGGCCCAGCTTCGCCATTAGTGCGATCTTAATGCTCCGTGTGATGCATGAGATGTTCCGCCACGCTGTTCGTTCTATCCCAGGCGTGCAAAAGCTCGGTCGCCCCATTTTCTTCTGGGCGATCGCTGTTTCTGTCATTTTGGCCTTTGCGGCCAGTTTGACTCCCCACACCGCTGGCATGAGCCTGCTGCTCGCTTGTGCGCAGGTGCTGATGCGTTCGCAGGCTGTTCTCGCGCTGTGTATGCTGACATTCCTGGCCTTTGCTTCGCGCACATTGGGCGTCAGCTACGGCAGCCGTATCTTTGGTGTGATCTTTGGTTTCGGAGTCATGGCGACTGCGACCCTTGTGAACTCGGCTATCCTGACCCATACCACCTTATCCAGCGTTGCCAGTGTCGTCCTGATGGGCGTAAATTTCGTCGGTATCGCGATCTGGGCCGGCTACTTCCTCAAACCCGAACCAGCACGCCGTCTCGCTGCGATGCCGGTCACCTCGCCGCTGATGCGCTGGAACGACATCGCACAGACGCTGGGCAATCCTGCGGGACAGGTTGCGGTCGCCTATCCTCCATCCTTCATGAGGGACGTGCAGGAGCTTGTCAACAGGGTGATGGGACCAGCCGGTTGGCCGAACGAGGCGACAGCAGTCAGTCGTCCGCCTGGGCCAATCGCGAGCTAAAACCTGGCGAGCATCAAAAAATCGGCTGACCCCCTGGGTTCAGCCGATTTCTTTTGTCTCTATATTCTCATCCCCGTCCCCGACCGATTACTGGCTCACTGGACAAGGAGAACCCCAGCGCAATCGCGCAAGGAAATGGAAATTTCTTAAGCTTCTGCGGCCAATGGCTCGACGGCGACAAAACGGCCGGTTCTGCCGCGATCAATGAAACGCACCCGTCCGTCGATCTTGGCAAACAGCGTGTCGTCGCTGCCGACGCCCACGTTGACGCCTGCCTTCAGTCGGGTGCCGCGCTGGCGCACGATGATGGAGCCGCCAGTGACCACCTGGCCACCAAAAACCTTCACACCGAGCCGCTGCGAATTGGAGTCGCGTCCGTTGCGCGAACTGCCGAGTCCCTTTTTATGTGCCATATCCTAATCCTTTGTCATTACCGCGCGGCAGTGTAGCTTTCGCCGTTCACTTGGATCTCGTTAATGCGGACCTGAGTGTAAGACTGGCGATGCCCCTGGAGCTTCTTGTATTGTTTTTTGCGTTTGAAATGAAATACGAGGACCTTTTTGGCGCGACCATCGTTGACGACTGTTGCCAGCACCTTGGCGGAATCCGGCTTGGCAAGGCTGGAGCCATTTCCGGCGTCGTTGCCGCCCGCGGAAAATGCGAGAACCTCGGTGAACTCGATGGAGCCGTCTTCCTGTGCGAGCTTCTCCACTCGCAAAACATCTCCGGGAGCCACGCGGTACTGCTTGCCGCCTGTGCGAATTACAGCGTACATATGTCCTCCAGCACCGTCGGGCATGCCGGGTGCGAACTCTCAGGCGGGTACTCTTAAAGTTGAATCCAGACCTTGCAGGACGCAAGATGGATGCAGATCGCCTAACCTTTCAAGAATACTGATTTTTGGACCGATGCGTCAACCGGTCGGGACCGAAAAGGAGTGACGCTTCTCCGCGGATTGAAAAAGGTAAACCGCGAGAATTGCGATCAGCGGCTCGATCGGATCGCGGAAGCGGGCATGCACGGTGACGAAGTAGTAGACGAGCGGAGTCAGCAGAAATGCCCACGCGAACAGCCACGCCCCGGGCACGCGGCGCTGCAGCGCCAGGAATAGGCCGAGCAGCCCCGCGATACTGGCGAATGCGTAATTCAACACCCGGCCTGCCTCCGTGTACCAGTGCTTTCCGGTAGGGTGCGGCACACTGATCCAGAAAAAGTAAATTCGCTTGAGGGTATTGCGCACAAACAGTCCTGGATCGCTGGCCACAAATCTCCAAGCCGCCCGCCCTCGCATCTGCGCGTAGGCAACCTCGCCCATTTTCTTATAGAGGCGCATCTGGTCCGGATCTTCATACGGGTGGTCGTACTCCATCAAAAAGCCACGCGCGCCCGGCCCATTGCCCAGATAGAATTCCGCGCCAAAATTTGCCCGCATCGGAATGAATCGATGAAAAACGATCGCGTTCCGCACCACCCATGGCGAAATGCAAAGAACAAAAACCAGCGCCGAGACGGACGCGAATCCAATCTGCCGGCGAGAATTGCGCGCGCCTAACATTACCCACAAGCCGGCGGCCGGAAGAAACAGAAGCAACGAAGGATTGCAGAGCGCAAGCAGTCCCCAGAGAAGGCCAAAAATCATCCAGTGGCGCAGGGTGCGGCCATCGCTCGCCGGAGCTATGGCGTTGTCGACGCCGACACCGCTCGTTTCACCAATTTGCCGCATTCTTAAAGCCAGCACAAATATGCAGCTCAGAAGCCAGGTGCTCAGGGTCATTTCCCAGACCCAGCGAACCGCATACTGCATTGCGGCGGGATAAAGCGCCCAGATCCACGCCGACCAAATCGCGACGCGGCGATTGAAGCAGCGGGCGGCAATCTCATACGTGGTGAGCGCGGTCAGCGCGGAAAACAAGCTGTTGATGGTGAGGATCACCCAAGCTGATCGCAGCGTATACACGCCGAATAGCTTGAATACGCCTTCGAGAAGCAGGGGATAGAGCGGCGCAATCCAGGTCGTGGGTCCGGTGTGGCCGTAAAACGGATCGGCGTAGCCGCGCCCAGTCACCAGCGCTCGCGCGATGCGGCCCATTTCATAGCCAAATGGGAAATGGTCGTCCGTCACCCGAAGGCGAAACGTATGCGCGAGTGTTATGTACGCGACCCGCACGACAAAAGCGATCCAAAAGACGGTCCATGTGGTCTGAAAAGCCCGCTTGCTCGGAAAATCCGGCGCCGCAGCAGCAGAGTTCTCGGAATGGTGAAATGGGGTGAGCTTCACAGTCTGCTGTTGGAAACGGCAACGAATAATGAGACGAAGGCTCTCACGAATGGTGACTCATCCGCATTTTACGCTGGAGGGGCGTTCGCCCGCGGTGGGACCCAACCGGGACATTGCCCGTTTGTCATCTTTTCAGTACACTTAGAGTTTGGGCCGACAGGGAAGTATCGCGCTTATCCGGTAACTGGACGCGCAGAATCCGATGAGATTCACCTCACAAATTTTTCAGCATCAGGACATGAGCCATGGCACAGGTATGTGAAATCTGCGGCAAGAAGCCGCAATTCGGAAACAACATCTCGCACGCGCACAACGTTTCGCGTCGCCGTTGGAACATCAATTTGCAAACGGTGAGGGCGAAGGTAAACACGGCGAACAAGCGCATTCGCGTCTGCACCGGATGCATTAAGTCCGGCAAAGTGGCAAAGGCATAGAGTGTCATTGAAGCAATAGCACGCTGAGTGCCGCCCGGCACTCGGCCATTTTTTTTCGCACGATTCCCGTTCCTGCCGCGCACAATCGATCACATGACGCACACGGATGTCTCCATTCGTTCGTTTTCTTCCCAGTTCCGTTTTTCTTGACTCTGCGCGAGCCGCAGTGCATACTTCTGTGAATCGTTGAAACCAATCAAAATTGTACGGAACGGTTTTGCGTAGTATAGAGCAATCGTTGCCAATCGATTGCTCCAGAGAAACAGAGACATAACAGAGACATATTAGACAAAAGATCGCGCAGTTCAAGCGAGCCACGTCGAGGAAACCCCGCTTTCCGCAAGCAGGAATCCGAGATGGATATTTTGGGAGGACAGATCAATGAAACGCCAAGCCATGACGGCGCTTGTCGCCGCAATCGCAGGACTATTTCTCGTTTTGTCTACCGCATTGCAGGCGCAGCAGGCGACCACATCGCTGAATGGAGTCGTCACTGATACCAGCGGCGCCGTGGTACCCGGCGCTACAGTGAGTATCACGCGCACCGCCACTGGCGAGACCCATCAGACCACCAGCAACGCGCACGGCAGCTATCAGTTTCAGCAATTAGTCCCTGGAACTTGGACCGTGAAGGTCAGCGCCACTGGATTCGGCGATCAGAGCAAGGTCGGCAACCTGCTAGTCAGCAAGCCGGCGACTATCGACTTCAAGATGGGCATCAATGCCGTCACGCAAACCGTAAACGTCTCCGCCGAGACGGAAACTCTCAACACCACGGACGCGACATTGGGCAACGCGATTGCCAATCGCACGATTCAGAATCTGCCCATGATCGATCGCAACGTTCCGGATTTGCTGAGTCTCCAGCCAGGCGTTTTGTACTTGGGCCATCAGGCCGATGTCGGCGACAACCAAACGGCCGGTAGCGACAGCCGGTCCGGTACGGTTAACGGCGTTCGATCGGATCAAGACAACATTACGATGGACGGTCTGGACGATAATAACCAGAAATTAGGCACTGCATTCACGGGTATATTGCGGGAGACACTGGATTCCATCGATGAATTCCGTGTCACCACAGGGATGGCGAACTCCGACCAGGGCCGTTCGGCCGGCGCGCAGGTCAACCTTGTCACAAAGAGCGGCACCAACCAATTCCACGGCGCGGCCTATGAGTACAACCGCAACACCACTACCGCCGCCAACGACTGGTTCAACAAGAATGCGGAATTGTCCACCAGGTTGCCGAACATTCCTGGCAAGTACATTCGCAACACCTACGGCGCAGACTTGGGCGGACCGATCAAGAAGAACAAGCTATTCTTCTTTGGCAATTACGAAGCATCGCACATCCGCGAGAATGCACAGGTGCAGCAACAGACCCCCACAAATTCGTTCAAGGCGGGCAACATTATTTACACAAGCGGCGGCGTGAACGTTACGCAGACTCCAGCAGAAATTGCCGTGACGGACCCGAAATGCTCCGCCAACGGAACCTGTCCCTGGGGACCGGGAGTCGATCCGAATATATTGACGATGTTGGCCGGATATCCCACCGCAAATGGAGCGGCATTAGGCGATGGACTGAACACTGGTTCCTATAGCTTCTCCTCGCCCAACCCGCAAAACTTGAATACGTCCATTGCACGCCTGGATTGGGATCCGGTGTCGCGTCACCAGCTTTTCTTCCGGGGCAACCTGCAGGACGACACAACCGATGACCCAGTCTGGTTCCCCGGTCAGCCGCCGAGCTACGTGCTGCGCGACAATTCCAAGGGTCTGGCGGCGGGTGATACCTGGGAGATCACGAATAACCTGGTCAACGATTTTCGCTACGGGTACATCCGGCAGGGTTATAGCCTGTCCGGGACGGATTGCGGCGCCTACGTGCAGTTCTTTCGTACCTTGGCCACCCCGACTGCGGAGTCTTGCAGCACCATTGTTCATGTGCCGGTGCAGAACTTTATCGACAACGTGAACTGGACACATGGGAACCACACGCTTTCCTTCGGCGGCGATCTGCGTGTTATCACTAACTATTCCAGCTCCAACTCACACTCCTACGGCTTCGCCGACGGGAACATTCAATGGCTGTCCGGAGGAGGAGCGATTGCAGGCACGGGAGGCAGTCTCGACCCAGGCGCATTTGGCCAACCGCCGGTCGATGCCGGCGACGCCACCCTCTACAGCCAGTATGTGGGGAACTTGGTGGGCCTGGTTCCTAATATTCAAAATCAGTACAACTTCAGCGTCCAACCCGGCGGCAAAATCGGAAAGACGAACGCGGTAGGAGCTCCTGTTAGCTTGAATTATTTTTCCAAGGAGTTTGAATATTACGTCCAAGACCAGTGGAAGCTGAAGCCGAATGTAACGTTGACCCTGGGACTGCGGCAAGTGTTCCTGCAGCCTCCATATGAAACCCATGGCCAGCAGGTCCAGCCGACTGTCGACACCCATCAATGGTTTGAGAATCGCGTTGCCGGAATGTATAAGGGAATTACCGACCAGCCTGACCTTCTCTTTGCTCCGTCCGGTAAGGCGAACGGGAAGCCTTCCTACTGGAATATGCAATACACCAACATTGCGCCACGCGCGGCGTTGGTGATCGCGCCCGATCCCAAAACCACGGTTCGGCTCGGCGCGGGCATGTACTACGACCATTTTGGGGAAGGGATCGTCGACACGTTTGCCAGTCAAGGCTCCTTCGGTCTAACCACCGCGATCAGCAATCCAGCCGGTCAATACACAGTGGACAATTCGCCGCGTTTCACCAGTCTCACCGCAATTCCGCCGCTGCAGGGGGTCACTATCCCTTCAGTTATCCAGTATCCGTATACTCCGCCTAACAACGTGAACACCGGGCTGGGCATCGACTGGGGCATCGACAACGACATGAAGACACCGTATACGATTGCGGCGGACGTTTCGGTTCAGCGGGAGTTGCCGCACGGGTTCACCGTCGAAGCGGACTACGTCGGCACGTTCGGGCGGCACTTGCTTCAGCAGAATGACATCGCTACCCCGCTTGATCTGGTCGATCCGAAATCCGGCATGGATTATTTTGAGGCTGGCAAACTGCTAGCGAAGGCGACCTACGCGGGACAAGCCAACGTACAACCGATCGCCTACTGGGAAGATATGTTCCCTTACCTGAAAACCGCGACGATGAGTGCGACCCAGAATATCTATACCAACATCTACGCGCCCCAGGCTTCCTACGGCAACGACTCTTATGCCTTGGTGCAGTTGGACGCGTATTGCCTGCCGAGTGAAGGTGGTTTGGGTTGTGGTCCATATTTGCAACCGAATGGCAACATCAAGACGCGATACTATCAGCGTCAGTTTTCCTCCTTGTATGCCTGGTCCTCGATCGGAACCAGCAGCTATAACGCCCTGCAGTTGACCGCGCGCAAGGTGACCAACAACGGTCTTGCTTTCAATTTCAGCTATACCTATTCGAACGCGATCGACATGGGGTCGGACACAGAACGCGCCAGCGAATTCACGACCAATAGCTTCAGTTTCATCTCGAATGCCTTCAATCCCAAATCCAATCGCGCGGTTTCCGATTATGACGTGCGCCACCTGCTGACCGGAGACTTCATCTATCAGCTTCCATTCGGTCGCGGACAGAAATATGGCTCGCAGTCGAATTGGGCCGTGAATGCATTAGTCGGCGGATGGACCCTTTCGGGCATCACCCGTATTTCCAGCGGGCTGCCATTCAGCATATTGCCACCGTATGCCTACAATACGGATTACCAGAACGTCGCAGCCGCCGTGATCACAGGTCATATCGATGTCCATAAGCATCTCACCGCTCAGGGGTTGCCGGAGGTCTTCGCCGATCCCAATGCGCTGAACAACGGCATCGCAACCGGCCATCTGTTGCGGTATCCATATCCTGGCGAGGGCGGCAATCGCAACGCCTTCCGCGGCGATGGATATCTGGAACAGGACGGCAGCCTATCGAAAGTATGGAAGACTTTTCATGCCCAGACTCTGCGATTTGATTGGGAAGTGTTCAACGTCACGAATACCTCGCGCTTCGACACCAGCCCAATCAGTACCTTCGGCGGATTGAATACGGCTGTTACGGGCGGCGCCAGTTTCGGAATTTATAGCTCGTCGCTGGTTCAGACCCGCAAACAGCAATTCTCGCTGCGCTACGATTTCTAATCACTCACAGGGACACAGCAAGAAGCCGGAAATCCTGATGGATTTCCGGCTTCCTCTTTTTCTGCGGCGATTTCATTATTGCGGAGCACAGCCTTGGCCGCGTCCAACGCAGAAACATCCCAATTGCGCGGTACAACATAGTCTTCCACCACCATTGCATGCGTCGGGACTGGCAGATAAAACAAGTTTGACATCACTCATTGGCGCGTTGTGGAGAAAGGCAAATGATATTTCAGATGGCACTTGCGTAACAATCCGAACCTGAGCAGCTGGTGTGGCCTTCTTTGTGACTGTGCTATTGCTATTATTCGTTGCGCGTGGCCCCGCCAGAGCAAGTGGCGCGGCTAAGAGCAGTGTCGATACTGCGATAAGCAATTTATGCATGTTTACGTCACCTCGCAACATGAAATTCGAGTACACGCAATATAAACTCCCAATAGAAATCTCCTGTTAAGCGCGCAATATTCTCCGGGCGGCCAATGGAAAGTTGTGGTGAAAGGAATGGTGGGCGAGGCGGGAATCGAACCCACAACCCCCGGCTTAGAAGGCCGGTGCTCTATCCGATTGAGCTACTCGCCCGCGCGCGGGATGCCGCCTCCTATTGTAGCTTTTTGTTCTGCCATCCTAGAGTTGAAATCCAGGAGCGGCGAAGGGTCTTGAGCGCCGTCCTATCGCAAAAATCACCGGGTCGATAAGTGCCGAAATTGTGGAGGACCAGGCGTCCTCCGCGGCCTCTCGAGATGCGCCGTATCCCCAGACGTATAGCGTGATTGCGAAGCCATCCACGTGCGAGTCAAGCAAAGAAAGATTGTTTTCCGCAGCAAGAAAAATGCGTGCCGGCCGCAGCGTCCACTCGCATCGCGCTGCTGGAAGAGCAATGCCTTGCGCCATTTCTGAGCTGGCGCGCAGCAGCTTTTCGCAATGGGAAAAATTGCAGAATAGCTCCCGCTCCGACGGTAGTAGATCGATGTAGCTGCCCTGGGCGTGCGCAAAGCCGGGAAGGTCTTCCGCATCGAAAAGGTCCGAGCGATAGTTCCACACGTCGCATTTGACGGTGGACAGCGGTCCGTCCAGTTGATTCCAGCGGCGCAGCGCAGCCGCGACGCACGGATACTGCCGCGCTTCAGGAACGTGGTTGATCGCTTCCGGCACGACGCGCAGATCAAGATAGCGCAGCGAATTGTGCGCATTGCGCCAGGGCACCACGACCATGGGATCGTCTGCGCCGCACGCTACTGTCCAGTCGGATTCCATATTAGCCCGCTTGCTGCGCCGCCGGCCCGGAAGCCGATTGAACGAACCGGACCAGCGTGGATTCGGCCCAATAACCGTCGTCCATTGCGGAAGCGGCTGAGAGAAATCCGCAGTGGCCGCCATGTCTGCTTTCCATCAGCATAATGTGAGGATTTGCGAGAACTTGCGCGCGCGTCTCGGGCAGCAAGCGAATGAAAGGATCGTCGAGGGAGTGAAGAATCAGCGTCGGCACTGCGATTTGATCAATCACACGCGCCGAAGCCGCACGATGGTAATAATCGTCGGCGCCGGTGAAACCGCAATTCGGCGCGACGATGTATTCATCGTAGCTTCGAATACTGTGAACTAACTTGCAATTTGCATGTGAGAATTGCCCTGGCATCAGGTTCGCTTTCCGGCGATACCGGCTGAGCATGTTGCGCAGGAAATTCCATTCGTAGGCTCGATTTCGGGGTTCGTGCAGGGCGTCTGCGGAGGGTTGCATGTCGATCACGGGCGAAACACCAACTGCGGCGCGAAGCCACTCGGGCGCATTTTGGCCGTACTCGCCGGCGGCTTTCAGCACCAGGTTGCCGCCCATGGAGTAGCCGGCCCAGGCCATCTCTGTCAGCCCATATTGTGCGATAAAAAATTGCGAGACAGCCTGCACGTCGCCGGAAAGTCCGGAATGATAGAGCGTCGGCGACAGCGTCTCTGTGCCGCCGCAGTTGCGCATGTTCATGCGGATGACGTTCCATCCAGCGCGCCATGCTTTCGTGGCATTCCCCAGCATGTACTGTGATTCAGACGAGCCTTCCAACCCGTGCACCAACAGCAGGGTTATGCGCTCGGCACGAATCGGTTCTGGTTGCCAGTTGCAGTGGCAAAGAACCCGGCTTCCCGTTGCCGCATCAACTTCAACAATAACGTTTTCCGGAGCCGGCAATTGCAGGTTTCGAGGAAGAAATGCAGCAAGCAGAGTCTGCACATCGCCGTTGCGCATCCAGCGGCCCGGAATGAACTGCTGGATCGGCACCGGTTGGACACGGCCTTCGTCTTCTGAATTCTTTGTCGCATTCAGAGAGAACGCATCTGGAAATAGCATCGTACACAAAGTGTAACGAATAGAATTGTCGCGGGGGCTGAGACCTGGAAAGTGCCGGAAATATCGGAGAACGCTATGCGAGAGGTCAAGGAATCGGCTGTTTCGCTGGGGCGGCTAGTGGGGGTCGAACCCACGACATCCGGTGCCACAGACCGGCGTTCTGCCACTGAACTATAGCCGCCATGAATCTATAAAATTGTAGCATTCACAGCGCGCGTTCGATTGCGCGCCAGAAGCCTGGAATCAAATGCCACTGCGCAGCCAACCCGAAATTCTTCCGCCTCGCAGCGCGAAGGGAAGCCGCGTTTTCAGCGATGAAAATCTCGATCTGATCTCTCATGTTCTGGATGACTGGCTGCGTATTCCGGGCACACGCATTCGCTTCGGTCTCGATGCAATTGTCGGGCTGGTGCCTGCGATCGGCGATGTGCTAGGCGGCCTGGCGTCGTGTATTTTGCTGTTGGCTGCGTGGCTGCGTGGTGTTCCCTACATTACGCTGACGCGAATGGCGGTCAATGTCGCCATTGAAGTGCTCGTGGGTTCCATTCCATTGCTGGGCGATGCATTCGATGTGGCGTGGAAGGCGAACCGCCGCAATTACAAGCTTCTCATCCGTCACACAGAAGAGCCGCGACGTCGTCCCTGGAGCCATACGTGGAAGGATTGGGCATTTCTGCTATCGCTTGCCGCGGGGATTCTCGCGGTGTTTGCATTGCCGCTGATTGCACTTGCATGGGTACTGGCTAAATTGATTAGCTAGAGGCGGTCTCATAAATAGATTTGTCATTCCGAGCCCTTCGGCTTTGCTCGGGATAAACTCCGCGCAGCGGACTCGAGAGCCTGCCCTGAGCAAGCCCGCCGCGGCGGGCGAGTCGAACGGGAACCAGTTGTTTGCATGGAATCGCAGAGATATTCCGCTGTTTTTCGTGCGATACAATCGACAGAAGTCGGGGCGTAGCGCAGTCTGGTAGCGCATCTGCTTTGGGAGCAGAGGGTCGGGGGTTCGAATCCCTCCGCCCCGACCATTCTTTCAATTTTGCCCTTTCGAAGATCAGATCAAAGGGATATCTGTATGAAGGCATTGCGCTTGCATCATCTACAGAAAAGTTCAAACACAGCAATCTGAGCAGTTTGGCCTTTTCAGCAGAACTCTGCGCAAGGTACAGCAAATGGGCCTTATTCGCGAGTTCCAACACTCTCTGCGCATCCAGTGCTCTGTCGCCGATTTCGGCACCGGCGAGTCCGTCGATCGCCATTCTAACCTGGTGCTCTTCGATCTGCCACTGGCTCATCTTTCGTTGCCAGAAGTCTCCCGGAATCTTGCCGTCCAGCTTGTCGATGTACGCTGCGTCCATGCGATTGCGGATTACAGTGAGACGGGATTCCAGCCGCGTTCGTTCGGCGCTCAACTTGCCTTCAGATTGTTTCTGATCTTCGCGCAATGCGGAGACAATCTCGGGCGGCACCTGAAGGCCTTTTAACGGTTCGCCCAGCTTTTCCGCGATGTCTTCCTCGCGGAAACGGGAAAGCTCGCACTTGCCGCGATTGCCTGTGCACCGGTTGTAAACGTACTTCTCCTTTTTCACCTCCCCCGTAAGCATGCACCCGTCATGTGCGCAGTTCATCAGCCCTCGAAACGCGATCTCCCGCTTGGAGTACTTCGGCCTGTTGTGACCGGTCAGCACAGCCTGGACCTCCCCGAAAATCCTCGGGTCGATAAACAAAGCATGCGTCCCGACGTAGCTCCCTCCTGCCCACCGAAAACATCCGATGTAGAAACGGTTCTTCAGCACCTTATGAATGTTTGTGCGACTCATTACCTTGCCGTATTCAGTCTTGAGCACATTGCGAAGAGTGGACAGTGTATGCGCCCCGGTTGCGTAGAGGTCCATCAGTCGAATGACGATGGGTGAATCGACCGGATCGATTTCAATGGTACGGTCGGCTTTGTTGTTGCGGTAGCCGAATGGCGCATGGCCGGGATATATGCCCTGCGAGGCCTTTTCCCTCATGCCCTTTTTGACTTCCTCTCGGAGATTCTCAGAGTAGTTTCGAGCCAAAACTAGGTTAATGCCATGGATGAGCTTCGCCTGGGACTTCGCGTCTTTGGAAATGATTTGCCCTTCCTTGACGAGATGCGTCTCAATGTCCAGATCTTCCAGCGTTACCGCATCACGCAGGTTTCGATACAACCGATCCGTCTTCTCCACTAGAAGAATGCGGCAAGACCGGTTCCGCCTAAACCAAGTAACCATCTCGGAGAATTGAGTCCTCCCGGATGCTTTAGCCGTTTCGACGTCCTCGAACGCCCTAGTGATCTGGAACCCATTCCGTTCTGCGTACTCGCGCCGCAGCTTGGCCTGGGCCCCCAGGGAAAAACCCTCCTGTTGCTGCTCGCGGCTCGATACCCTGGTATAGATAATGGCGGTTTTCATGCAGCTGTATCCTCGGAACATGGTCGAGATTCGCCCTGCTTGTGCATCGACTGCAGAGTATCCCATTTATCCAGCAACAGGAAGAACTCAACGAGCGGACGGACATCGACCGATCTTGTTTCGGTCCACGATAGAGTAACGGGGCAGCTACAGTCGAGCAGATCACCTGCCTCCCCCTTTCCGTCCTGTCGGAACGATTCCATAAGGAGTAATACCCCTCATGGCTAAAGCCCAAGAGTTTTGGACTCATTTTCTCGTTTTATTTTCTGACTCGTCTGCTCACTCCTCCGGTACTGGTGGCTAACACCCTCGCTTGTCTACAGAAATAGGCATTGCGCGGCAATCCATCGGTCATCAGTCGGCTGCCCGATATGTCTCAAGAGAGGCGCTCCCGCAGGTGCAATCTTGGCAACTTCCATCAGGCCGCCTCGGGAAGCACCTTCTCTTCGGTGGCTTGGGGCCGCGTCTGCGCGACCTCGACCACAGCACCCCGGGCGTCCAGAATCAACAATATTCCATCCAGCTTGATAGCGAGATTGTGCTGCTCACTCGTATTGTGGACAGAATGAGTCAGCAGCACCGCTTCTTGCCCAGAAAAAAGAGCCAAATCACCGCTGATTCGGTATGCCGATTGACCCTCATGCATGTATGGAGTCAGGATGAGGGAGGAAATTCGCTTTTGAAGTTCCTGTTTGGACCGGAGTGGTTCTCCGAGAAGTATCGATGATAGTTCGTCGAACGCCTGGCGGAGGAAGGCATCCACTTCTTCACCCGACACACGCCTCGCCGGGACCTGTCCTCGCCCAATGAGATCTGTAACTGTCTTCATCCGATCTTCTTTCCGGCGGATCATTGATCTTAATGTCTCCGAGCCGCCGTACGCTGCAATCTCCTCCGCCAGGTTCTCAAGCTCAATCATCAGACGATTACGCTCGTCCAGAAGAGCATCTTTCTGGCATGTCGCACCCTCGACGGCCTGCTCCTGCCGCTTGAGTTCCGCTGATAGCTCCGCCATAAAGAGGTCCTTGATTTCCGCGAAGTTCACGTCCGACCGGATGGTCACCGCAATATGGTCGATCAGGTAACGTTCAAGGGATTCGCGGCGAACCTTCTGCTTGTTTTGACAGCCGGTCTTCCGACGGGCGCTGCTGCAGTGATAGCTGCCTCCGGGGCCGTTGGCCATGACCATGGTGCCACCACAAGTCCCGCAGCGGAGCAGTCCGCTGAACAGGTAGGCTCTGCTTGCACGTGATCGCGACATGCCTCCAGTCTTCGTCCACCCGGCCTTTTCACAGACCAGCGCCCTCCGGGCTTTTACGGCCTCCCACAGTTCGTCGGAGATGATTTGTAGAGACGGGTCATCGTGGATCGTCCACTCGCTCTCCGGACGCTTCCGATGCTTGATTTTCCCGGTTTCGGGATCGCGCGTGGTTTTCATTCTGCCAAAGATTACGCGGCCGCGATACCGCTCGTTGTCGAGGATGTTTCTGACTGCAGCATGGTTCCAACCTCTCACCACGTTTTTTTGAGCTTTGCGAGGAGACAGGACTCCTCTTTCATTTAGGCACTGTGTGATGTAGGTATATCCCCCTTCTCCCCGCGCATACATCTGGAAGATCTGCCGAACGATTTCGGCCTCCACTTCATAGATCACCTTGCGGACACCTAGAATCTCCGGCCGACCATACATGGCTATGTTAGTTGGGTGTTCATCGTTAGCGTTTCGGTACCCGTAGCACTTTCCGGATGGGGTATAGCCCTTGAGGACACAACCCACTTGACCTCGCATCACCTTCTCCCCGAGCTGTTCGGAATACTGTTCATCTATATAGCCTTGGAAGGTATGCTGCAGTTCGAACCCGGATGTACCGGATTTCATCCCATTTTCTACAAAATGTAGACGGATGTTGTGATGTTTAAAGATTTGTCGAAGTTTCGGCGCGAGGGCGGAGTTACGCGCCAGACGCGACGTGTCGGCGCTGAAAAGATCGCTGAAGGTGGCGCGGCCTGAGCGAGTGATATCTAACAAACGATCGAGTTGAGGACGGTGCTCCAAGGCGCCCCGAACGTCCCGATCGGCAAAGATATTCGCGTCCGGGATAAAACCTCCCCAGCGCTTTGCATCGGCGCGGCACTCGCGTACTTGATCCTCAATGGAAGATTCGCGCTGTTTATCGTCAGAAAACCGGGCATAAATCGCGCATTCAAAGCCCGGATCTTTTGAACCGTACTCTGGAGCTGAAGCGAACTGATCTTTTTTGGGCATTCTCTTGGTGCGGGATGAATTCCCCGCTACCTCCTTGCATAGGGGTCCGGAAGTCGGTTTTTATTTAACTTCAAATCGAAGCATTTGCGTTCCGAGGTAATGCACTGAGCGAACATGCCTAGGCTGCCCATTTCCGGTTTGTTTAGAACGGACTTCAGGGAAACCGCTGATCCCACGCTATGGATCTTGATATTCGGGCGTTCGATCGGCGACATTCAATGGTGGCAGTCGAATATCGCGTCGACTTTACGATGGGTCCGATCGTCGAGAAGGCCGTTCGCCAAGAAACCTCCTCACCAACGCCGGAATGATCCATTCGCTCCTTGCGCTGTCAATAACCTCCTGATGGCGTGGTTCGCGTTTCGGGTCGTATTGTTTTCGAACTGAGCTTTCCGGGAACGATGGCATTTCCCGACGGGCATTTACGTTTCCGCTGCCGCCCCCACGCATGTCGCGGTCTACTGTAGCCCCGGTTTCGGCCTTCTGAGCAACTAGTTCTCCTTCAGATCTTCCCTGGGTCTTCATGTGGAAGCCGCTTTCTGAGTGCTGAGTATGAATTCTGACCATTTTTGAATCAGGTTTGGTTTGTGCCCAATATGCCAGTAGTTCGTTTGGTGCGGGCATTTGTAGATGTGCAATTCGGAGGGTTTAGGGCTGCGCTTCACCGCTTCTTCGGCCATTTCGAGAGTAGGCCAAGATTTTTTTGGCAAGCCACATCGCATTCGGCATTTGGGACACTTGGGTATAAGAGAACTCCATTCATGGAAGAACGCTTCGAGCTTGCGGCGGTTCTTGCGTTTCTTTGGAGGAGAACGCTTGGAAGGATCGCCGGGAGCGAGTGGAATGCTGCCCGATGCAGCCACTGGCAAGGAGAATCTCCGAATCGCGGCCCTCGCGAAAATTCGAGCCTGCGCCGCCGTTGCAGGATCGACTGCATGTCTCAACTGTTCGTATTGCCGTTGTACCGCTACGGCGTAATCTTTCTCATTGGGGTGATCATACGGAATCGGAACGGCTCCCAATGCGCGTATCAGCGCTGCCAACCGCCACGTCAAACGTTTGTTTTTCCCCGATTTTGCCATAAAAGGTCCAGAATCGAATTGCAGAGGCGAAGGTCCCACTCTATACGACAAATAAAAGGCGAACGCGCAATTTACAGTCGTCCGCCCCCATGCGAAACCTAAAAAAAACTGAATACGCAAAGTGGCATCACTGCATCAATCTTTGGGTATCCAAAATATGTACGTGGCAATCTTCCAGTCTTGCAGGACCATCATCTCCTCGGATCAGGCGACCGAATCTGGGGGCTGAAATCCGGCATCCTGTCTGCCAGTTCGATTTGCGATGAGGGTCAGGTCCGAATCGATTGTCTTCATTGGTACCCTCGCCACTTGTCAACTACGATTGAACTCAGCGGAATCCCAAGGAGATCCCTATAGAACTATATTAGTTCTATAGGCCTAAACTGTCAATGGCTAAATCTAAAGTTAGTTTTCCGATCGACTGGCAGGCGGTTGGCCGCAGAATCCGCGAACTGCGGGGCTATGACATGAATCAGGCGGAAATGGCCATGGAAGTGGGGATTGGACAAAGCCATCTTTCCGCGATCGAAAGAGGCAAGAAGGAGCCGAGTGCCAGTGTCCTTCATCGGATCGCCATGCGATACGGCAAGACGATCGAGTGGCTCCTGACTGGGAGCGATCCTCAGGTCCGATAACGTAATCGATGAATTTCAGCACCACACCGGGTGCTTGACCTTCCTCAACGTCTTGTCGATATCGCATGAGCCGGAGACTTTTCGCAGCTATCGCGCAGGGATCCCCCCCACGGTCGGCTCGGAACGATAGGCGCGTGCGGCTTGCTCAGTGATTGTGAAACGTTGCAGAAGATGGATGCGAACCGCATGTCCACAGGGCTTGCAGTGTAAATCGGACGTTCTGCGAGCGAACGCCCCATGGAACAGATTCAATTCAAACGTGCTTTAGACCGGATAAGCAATCCCTCCCGGACATTTTTGCCGCGAACGCATCTCCGAAAAATCCATCTTGCACCGTCTTCATTCCTTGGATAAGGTGATCATGGCCCTATCGCGCACCTTGCATTGCTATGCTGGTTCCAATGGTTGTTTGACGACGATGTAACAAATCAGAGCTATGCCGATCAACGAAAAGTGGAAAAATCCAGCCATTGCACGCTGCCTAAGAAAACGGACCTATCGATCCATGCTGACGGCAGAAAAAGTTGCTCAAGCGTCAAGCTTTAGAACGGGCGAGTTAATCATCGCGTATCGGTGCTACGATTGTCTCCTTTATCACGTCGTCCATGCCGATAAATCGCAAAAGATAGTCCGAAAGACTCCAAATCTATCCTCGCTTCCTGAGCTTTGCCCTAATTGCAAGGATCCGATTTCGAGGAGCGGCGGATAGCGGCATTAGAGTTAGGCTCCTATACTGTGTACTGCTCAGTGAAATGTCAGAAAAAAAGGGGCAAAAAGAAGAGACGCGCCCGAGAGCAGGCCAAGATACTGAAGCTGTCTGCGCTCGCAATGATTCCCCTATCCAAGCCACCGTCGGATATTCCGTCATTGCCGAACGAAAAATTTATATGATTTGGAAACACCTTTCACAGCAGGCAATGGACCGGAAAGAGTTGACTACGCAGTCGAGGATGGTCTCGTCGGTATTGGGAGGACGTAAATTTTCACTACATTAGATATTGTTGAGGAGACGCTGCTTACGGTTAATGGATATCGGCATTAGACGAGGATGCAGTCGACCTCATTGCTTTTTAGCATCTCCTGGAATTCCGGATCGAGCTCTTTGTCGGAAACGATCTGGTCGATCTCGCTTAATGGCGCCACATGGATCATGGAGTCGCGCCCAAACTTCGATCGATCCGCTACGATAACCACCTTACGCGCCGCCCGGATCATAGCGCGAATCGATTCGACGTTCAGGCTGTTCGAGTCGCTGATTCCGGCTGCAGTCACGCCCCCGATGCCCATGATGAGAATGTCGGCGGATACACTATTTAGCATCCTCTCGCAAATGGGACCGATCTGCACGCCTAGTCTGGGATAGAGATATCCTCCCGTGAGCGTCACTTCGGCTTGCCTGCTGTCCCAAAAGATTTGCGCCACAGGGATGGAGTTGGTGACAATCTGAATGAGCCTTTCGCTGAGGTTGTTGGCTACTTCCGCGACGCTAGAGCCGCCGCCTAGGATAACCGTTTGCCCATCTTTGACCAATGAAGCGGCGACTTTCCCAATTCGGACTTTTTCATCGTGAGAACTGATAGAGAGACGCTTGAAATCCAGCATCTCATCGCGAGTTTGAAGCGAAATGGCGCCGCCATGAACCCTTCGCAGAACGCCCTTTCGCTCCAGTTCGATCAAATCCCGGCGTATGCTCGATTTTGAGGCGTTGAATCGTTCACACAGGTCTTCAAAATTCACGAACTCCTCGTTCGCGAAAAGTTCTTGAACCCTAAGTTGGCGCTGGGCTTGCCTCATCATCTCATCATATAACCACCGCAGAAGAGTTCAACAATGATTTTATTTGGTTGATTATGCATACGAATGGAGATATATTAATTGTTGTCTTCATGATAAGCCATGAAAAAGATTGATCCGACCCTCCTCTCAACCATCATTCGTCGCGCTATATCGGATTGTATTGCGGCCAATCGCTTCGGCCAGATCGCTCCAGAAGAACCGCTCCAGGTTTTTTCCTCGCCGGAAGCCACTGCGCTGAAGGAAGAAATTGTGCGCGTGGGAAAAAAGCTCTGGGAGCGGCAATATGTTGACGGGAATGGCGGCAATATTTCGGTTCGCCTTTCCCCTCACTACGTGCTCTGCACGCCCACGCTATGCAGCAAGAGCGATCTTCGCGTGGAGGATTTGTCGCTGGTCGATCTCGACAATTATCAGATATGCGGCGATCGCCCGCAGACCAGCGAAATTTTGCTTCATCTCGAGATTTATAAAGCTGTGCCTGCCGCCAAAGCTGTCATTCACTGCCACCCTCCCTATGCCACCGCACATGCTGTCGCCGGAGTGATTCCTCCGGGAAACTTGATTCCGGAGCAGGAGGTATTCGTCGGGCCGGTAGCGCTGGCGCCCTACGAAACTCCCGGCACACATGCTTTCGCTCAGACGGTCCTGCCTTACGTGAAAAATCACAACACGATCCTGTTGGCCAATCACGGAATCGTTTGCTGGGCCGATACCGTTACACATGCCGAATGGTATGTGGAGGTCGTGGATACCTATTGCAAAACCATTATGATCGCCTCGCAGCTTCGACCGAAACTGAACGAGATCCCTCCCGAGAAAATTGCGGACCTGCTTGCAATAAAAAAGAAGATGGGCTTACCCGACCCGCGATTGGCGACCAGCTCTGATTCAAGGGAGATTGTGGAAGCCTTCGCGGATTGCGCAGCCGAATTGCAGCAGAAGAAATTTAGCGAAAAACGTCCCGGCAAGTATGAAATTGATGAGCTTGTCAGCCGTTTAAGTTCAGAAGTCTTAGCTTTTCTCAATGGCGCTCAATGAGGCACCCGGCAAATTTCATTGCCGCGGATCTGGGCGCATCGAGCGGCCGGCTCGTAGTTGGACAGTGGGACGGGCGCACCTTTGCGTTGGACGAACTGCACCGTTTTCCCAATGGCGGCGTCCACGTGGCCGGCAGCCTGCATTGGGATGTTTTGAGGATATGGGCCGAAATTCAAGATGGCCTGACGAAATACCGCACTCGCTTTGAAAATGGACCGGCCGCAATCGGCGTGGATGCCTGGGGAGTGGATTTCGCGTTGCTGGATAAGCATGGAAGATTGCTCGGAAATCCATATCATTATCGCGACTCTCGAACGGACGGCATTCCCGGCTTCGTGTTTAAGCACATGGACGAGCGGGAGTTGTTTTCCCGGACGGGTGTCCAGACGATGCAGATCAATACGCTGTTTCAGTTGTACTCGATGGCGCGTAGCGCCGATCCGCAGTTAGAAATTGCCAACATGCTGCTGATGATTCCCGACCTCTTCCACTATTTTCTCAGCGGCGCGCAGGCAGTTGAATATTCTGCGGCTGCAACCACCCAGATGTATGCCTCACCGAATGGCTGGGCGCTGGATGTGCTGGAAAATCTGAAGATTCCTGCCCGCATTCTGCCGAACGTCGTATTTCCGGGAACACTGCTGGATGTAGTGAGTCTGGACGTTTTGCGAAACATAGGGTTGCAGAAGAGTTTTCCTGTAGTTGCCACAGCTTCTCACGATACGGCCAGTGCGGTAGCCGCCATTCCCAACATGGACGCGAATAGCACCTTTATCAGCAGCGGCACATGGAGTCTGATGGGGGTCGAACTGCGACAGCCCGTGACCTCCGACGCAGCATTCGCCCTGAACTTCACCAACGAAGGCGGCGCCGACGACTCAGTATTGCTGCTGAAGAACATTACCGGACTTTGGATTCTACAAGAGTGCCTGCGCCAATGGATGAGCGAAGGTCACCGCTATAACTGGACGGAAATCATGACCATCGCCTCTTCAGCGGACGCGTTTCAATGCGTGCTCGATGTCGACGCGGACGATTTCCGCATGCCGGGAAATATGCCCAGAGCTATCGCGGCATATTGCGGCCGTACGGCGCAATCCGTGCCTCAGACGATCGCTACTTTCGCGCGCTGTTGCTTTGAAAGTTTGAGTTTGAAGTATCGTTCCGTGCTGGAGTCGCTGGAAGTCCTGACGGGACGACGCCTCGAAACGATACGGATTGTCGGTGGAGGTTGCCTGAACGCGCTGCTTTGCCAGATGACCGCCGATGCATGCAATCGAGTGGTTGTGAGCGGGCCGGCGGAAGCCTCCGCGTTTGGCAATGTGATGTTGCAGGCAGTCGCGACGGGACATCTCCCAAATGTGAGAGCGGGGCGTGCAGCGATAGCGGATTCCATCCAATGCACCACGTACTATCCGCATAGAAATGATGCCTGGGACGAGGCTTCCATGCGGCTTGGCCAGATGCAATTTATAGCTTGAGCATGAATTGAAAAACGGGAGAACCGATGTCAACGTATGCAATGCCGATTTTGGAAAATCCAAAGCCCGTGGCGGCCAAGGAAGTTCTGCTCGTTGCCAGCGGAGATCTGCGCCAGTCGGCAAACAAGGTCTGCTGGCCGGCGCAGGCACAGATGGAAAAGCAGCTTACGGAAGCGTTCGAGGCTGAAGGAATGAAACTGCGGCGTGCCCATCTGTATAGCGAAGACCTAGAGCACGGCTTTATCTACAACCAACGCATGGGCATGGATGTTTTTACAAAGATCGATCCCGAAGCGCCGCTGGTCGTCGCGGAGGCCGTATGGCAATACAGCAACAACATCTTAGCGGGTTTGGAAAGTCATCGCGGTCCCATCCTGACTATCGCAAACTGGTCGGGACAATGGCCAGGCCTGGTGGGAATGCTGAATTTGAATGGGTGCCTGCACAAGGCAGGTGTGAGGTTCAGCACGCTTTGGAGCAAGGACTTCAATGACGATTTCTTTCGCAAGGGTTTGCGGCAATGGCTCACAGAGAAGAAGCTCGATCCCGACCAAAGCCACATCCACAAACTAGACAGCTCTCGATTGCCGGAACCGGAAAAAGAACTAGGCGCCGCGCTTGCGAAAGAACTCAAATCGCACAAAGCAATCCTCGGCGTTTTCGATGAAGGCTGCATGGGAATGTACAACGCAATCGTCGAAGATTATTTGCTGAATCCGACGGGCATCTACAAGGAGCGGCTAAGTCAGTCGGCGCTGGTCGCCGCCATGCGGCAGGTTTCAGACGTTGAAGCGCAGGCCATCCGCACATGGCTCGATCAGCACGGCGTCACCTTCGTCACGGGTACGAATGAAGAGACCGGCTTAACAGATCGGCAAATCCTGGAGCAGTGCAGGATGTATATCGCCGCCGTCCGAATTGCCAGCGAGTTTGGATGTGACGCCATAGGAATCCAGTATCAGCAGGGATTGAAGGACATGGCTCCGGCCTCCGATCTGGTGGAGGGAATGCTGAACAATGTCGAGCGTCCGCCCGTCTTCGATACCCACGGCAATGAACTCTATGCCGGAAAGCCGCTGCCACACTTCAATGAAGTGGACGAATGCGCCGGTGTAGACTCCCTCGTAACGAATCGCGTCTGGACGGCCATGCAACTTGATCCGGCCACCACTCTGCACGATGTTCGCTGGGGTGAGCACTACGCGGACAATGGCATCGATGACTTCGTCTGGTTGTTTCAGATTTCGGGCGCCGCCCCCGCCTCGCACTTCACAGGTGGATACAAAAAAGCGATCAGCGAGCGCCAGCCCTCGATGTATTTCCGCCTGGGAGGTGGCACCCTCAAAGGCATCTGCAAACCCGGGCACGTCGTTTGGAGCCGAGTGTTTGTGGAAGGTGGAAAATTGCACGTCGACCTTGGCCGCGCGACCGCCATCGAATTGCCTGCGGAGGAGACGGAGCGGAGATGGAAGGCAGTGACGACACAATGGCCGATCATGCATGTCCTGCTGCATGGCGTCACGCGCGACCAGTTCATGGCCAGGCACCGCGCCAATCACCTGAACGTTGCCTATGCGCCAACGTCGCAAATTGCGGACCAGGCGCTCGCCACCAAAGCCGCAATGATGGCGGAGATGGGAATTGAAGTGCATCTGTGCGGAGATTAAACCGGTTTTTTGCCTTGAAACCTTAAGAAGATATTCGACGATATCAAGTCAGCGAGAAGTGAAGACATGATTCAGGCTGCAAATGGAAAATTGGGAGTGATGAGCGTTGGGATGGGCGCTGTGGCCACGACGCTCATCGCCGGAGTAGAGGCAGTTCGTAGAGGGATCGCAAAGCCGATCGGATCGTTGGCGCAGATGGGAACGATTCGGTTGGGGAAACGCCCGGAAAATCGCACCCCGCTGATCAAGGATTTCGTTCCGCTCGCCGCGCTGGGCGATATTGTATTCACCGGTTGGGACATCTTTAGCGACAGCGTGTACCATGCCGCCGCGCATGCGAAGGTGCTCGATAAGGACCTACTGAATGAGATTCGTCCTTATCTGGAATCGATTCAGCCGTTGGCAGCTGTCTTCGATCAACATTACGTGACACGCATAAACGGGACCAATGTAAAGAAAGGCAAGGACAAGCGTGACCTCGCCGAGCAATTGATGGCTGACATCCGGGCGTTTAAGAAAACGGTCGAGCGCGTGGTAATGATATGGTGCGGATCGACCGAAATATTCTTGCAAGCCGGCGCGGTTCATGGCTCCATCGAGGCATTCGAAAAGGGGCTGGCTGAAAACGACATCAACATCGCACCTTCGATGATCTATGCTTATGCGGCGTTGATGGAAGGCGTTCCCTTCGCGAACGGTTCACCGAACCTCACTGTCGATCTGCCGGTAATGCAGACGCTCTCAAAGAGGAATGCGGCGCCGATCTGCGGAAAGGATTTCAAGACCGGCCAGACCTTCATGAAAACCGTCCTCGCGCCAGCGTTCAAAGCGCGAATGCTCGGCGTCAGCGGATGGTACTCGACCAACATTCTCGACAATCGCGACGGCGAGGTGCTGGACGATCCCGACTCCTTCAAGACCAAGGAAGAGTCGAAGCTCGGCGTTTTGGACTCGATCCTGCAGCCGGAGCTTTACCCGGACCTCTACAAAGACATCTTCCATAAGGTCCGTATCAATTACTATCCTCCGCGCGGCGATAACAAGGAGGGCTGGGACAATATCGATATTTTCGGCTGGCTCGGCTATCCGATGCAGATCAAGATCGATTTTCTTTGCCGCGATTCCATTCTGGCTGCGCCGATCGCACTCGATCTGGTCATGTTGCTCGATCTGGCAAAACGAACTCCGGAACTGGCCAGTTTAGGTCTACAGGAATGGCTCAGCTTCTATTTCAAATCCCCGATGACAGCGCCGCGGTTATACCCCGAGCACGACCTCTTCATTCAATCGATGAAGCTGAAAAACACGCTGCGACATATCCAGGGGGAAGAGTTGATCACTCACCTTGGGCTGGAGTATTACGACTAACGTTAAGGAGCATGGTATGGGAAATCTACAAACAGCGATCCGACAATACGAAATGCTGATCGATGGGGAATTCGTTACCGGCTCGCGATTCATTCCGGTCATCAATCCGGCCACCGAGGAGGTCATCTCCGAAATGCCCGAGGCCACGGAGCAGCAGGTCAATGCCGCAGTCCAGGCGGCGGAGAAAGCGCAGCCTGCATGGAGCAGACTGCCAGCAATTCAACGTGCTGCCCATCTGCACGAGATCGCTGCGGCGATCCGCGCAAAGAAGAATTTCCTGGCCAGAATCATTTCGGAGGAACAGGGAAAGATTCTTCCGCTGGCGGAAATTGAAGTCGATTTTTCGGCGGACTATTTGGACTACATGGCTGAATTTGCGCGCCGGTATGAAGGCGAGATTCTTCAGAGCGACAGACCGGGAGAGAACATACTTCTTTTCAAGGCTCCCATTGGGGTAATCGTGGGAGTTCTTCCATGGAATTTTCCGTTCTTTTTGATCGTTCGCAAGGTTGCGCCAGCGCTGATTACCGGAAATACCATCGTAATCAAGCCAAGCGAAGAGACACCCAACAATGCTTGTGAATTTGCGAAGATCGTCGCTGAATCTTCTCTTCCCAAAGGCGTATTCAATCTGGTCACAGGCTCCGGTGCTGGTGTTGGTTCCATGCTTGCAGGCCATCCTCGCGTTGGCATGGTGAGTTTGACCGGAAGCGTTGCGGCGGGAACATCGGTCATGCGTGCCGCCGCGGCGAACATCACAAAAGTATCGCTGGAGCTTGGTGGGAAAGCTCCGGCAATCGTGATGCAAGATGCCGACCTCGACCTGGCTGTACGAGCCATTCGCGATTCGAGGATTATCAACACCGGACAGGTCTGTAACTGCGCGGAGCGGGTCTACGTTCAGGAATCCATCGCAAAAGAATTTGTAAATAGAATCAGCGCCGCAATGGAGCAAACGAAGGTTGGAAATCCTTTTGAAGCGGGAATCGAAATGGGGCCGTTGATCAATCGTGCGCAACTGCATCGGGTAGAGAGCGCAGTGAAACAAGCGTTAAAGGATGGCGCAGAGCTTGTGCTCGGTGGAGAGCGAGCCAGGTTTGATTCCGGGTACTACTATCAGCCAACTGTGCTGATCCACTGCCGCCAGGAAACCGACATTATGCGAAAAGAAATCTTTGGCCCGGTGTTGCCGATTGCGACGTTTACGGATCTGGATGAGGCTGTCGACATGGCGAACGATTGCGATTACGGTCTGACGTCTTCCATATTTACGAAGAATCTCGATGCGGCCATGCGAGCTTCGAACGAACTGCAATTCGGAGAGACGTATATTAACCGCGAACACTTTGAAGCCATGCAGGGGTTCCATGCTGGATGGAGGAAGTCTGGAATTGGAGGAGCGGATGGAAAACATGGGCTGGAGGAATTTCTACAGACACATGTCGTCTATATGAACTATGACCGGAACTATAAAGCTTCCTGAAAATCGGCTGCAGGCCAGCCAGTGTCGGGCACCCATACGCTAAGATTGCCGATACCGCCCAGAACAGCCAAATCGATATCGAGAGGAAATCACCCCAAAATGCTGGTGCCTTCTTTAGAAAGCCAGAAGACAACGAACAGCGCACGACCCGACCACCATCTCATTCCAAATGGGATGGGCCTGCAGTTTTTTCTGGTCACGGGGCTGTTCTTTTTGTGGGGTGTTCCTAACAATTTGAACGACGTTCTGATACGTCAATTCATGACGTCCTTTGCGATCACGCGCTTTCAGGCTGGCCTGGTGCAGTCCGCTTTCTACATGGGTTATTTCCTGCTGGCTACCCCGGCCGCGCTCCTGATGCGCAGGTTCGGCTATAAGCTGGGCTTTATCACCGGCCTGCTTCTATTCAGTGCCGGATGTTTCCTGTTCTGGCCTGCGGCGCTACTCGGACGCTATTCTTTTTTTCTGTTCGCTCTTTTTGTCATTGCCAGCGGGCTCTCCTTTCTGGAGACAGCGTCGAATCCCTTCGCCGCGCAGCTAGGGAACCCGGGAAGCGCGGCCCGCCGGCTCAACTTCGCGCAGGCGTTCAACCCGCTCGGAGCAATCTGCGGCGTGCTGATCGGAACTGTATTCATCTTTTCCGGTATCGAACTGAACCCGCAGCAAATCGCCCAGATGCAAGCCGCGCATACGTACCATGCGTATCTTCAACACGAAACCATGCGTGTCGTCGCGCCGTACATTGTGATTGGCGCCATTGCATTCTTCTGGGCCATTTTGATCGCCCGCACCAGATTTCCAGCCTTCGCCGATGAGCATGAGAACCAAAACGAAAACCACGGCAGCTTTAAGGAGCTTTTGCGCTATCCTCATTTTCTGCTAGCGATTGTCGCGCAGTTCCTTTATGTCGGCGCGCAGGTCGGCACCTGGAGTTATTTCATTCAATACATCCAGAGCTCAACCTATCAACCGGAAAAGATCGCGGGCTATCTGCTGACCGGAACTCTGGTGGCCTTTGCTGTCGGAAGATTTGTATCCGCGGCCCTGATGCAATATATCGAGCCCCATCGATTGATGGGTGTCTATGGCATCGTGAATATCGTGCTTCTTGCAGTCGGCATTGAATTCCCCGGCTGGGTTGGTCTATGGGCGATTTTCACCACCAGTTTTTTCATGTCCGTGATGTATCCGACGATCTTCGCCCTCGGCATCCGAGGCCTGGGCCGCAATACCAAAATTGGCGGGTCGTTGATTGTCATGGGGATCGTCGGCGGCGCGGTGCTGACCCCGGCGATGGGATTGCTTTCGGAGGCGTCGCGAAGTATTGCAGTCGCTTACCTGGTCCCACTGCTTGGCTATGTGGGCGTGGCGCTGTATTCATTTTTTTGTACTGGCATTCAACGCCCCTCGAATATTCCGGCGAACCATATGGCGTGAAGGGCGTGTCATTGGAAGCACTCTGTACTTTGCTAGGTAAGTTAGCCCGCGGGCCAAAGAAGGGCAATAATTCCGGGGCGGATGGGGAAGTAGCTTCGTGCGAATCTCGCTATTTATAACCTGCTACAACGACACTCTCTTTCCCGGGACCGGCAACGCGGTAGTTCGTGTTTTGGAGCGGCTGGGCCACCAAATTGAATTTCGCAAGGAACAGACCTGCTGCGGCCAGATGCATTGGAACACCGGCTACATCCGTGAAGCTGTGCCGATCATTCGACATTTTGTGGATGTCTATCGGGATGCGGAGGCGGTCTGTATTCCATCGTCCTCCTGCGTGGCGATGATTCGCGAGCATTATCTCAAGGCGGCGAGCGAATCGATGGACAGCCGGTTCGTTGCGGATGTCGAGTTGCTGCTGCCTCGTATCTTTGAATTTTCCGAGCTTCTGGTAAAGAAGCTTGGCGTCGAGGATGTCGGCGCGACCTTTCCCCGCAAAGTGACCTATCACGCCAGTTGTCATTCGTTGCGCAGCCTTCAATTGGGCGACATACCTATCCGCCTGCTGCGGCAGGTCCGCGGGATTGACTTGGTCGAATTGCCGCGGTCGGACCAATGCTGCGGGTTCGGAGGCACCTTCGCCATTAAGAATGCGGATGTCTCTTCCGCGATGCTCGCCAACAAGATCGGCGATGTGCTGAACACAGGAGCCGAAGTTTGCACGGCGGTCGACAACTCCTGCCTCATGCATCTCTATGGCACGCTCCACCGTCAGCGTTCCCTGGTCCGCACCATGCACCTTGCGGAGATCCTCGCGTGTGCGGCGAACGCGGGAGCAGGCCGATAAGTATGGGAAATTCCCCAACCCAGCGCCACCTTGACTTTCCCGCCGCAGCAAAAGAGCTTCTGCAGGACTCGCAACTGCGCCAGAACGTGCGTCACGCGACCGACGTCATAACCGCCAAGCGCCAGCACGTTGTAAATGAAATGGAAGACTGGCAGGCACTGCGCAGCGCGGGAAGCGCGATCCGCCAGAACGCGCTGGATCATCTGGATCGCTATCTCACGCAGTTCGAAGACGCATGCACCCGCAGCGGCGGTCAGGTGCACTGGGCCGTCGATGCCGCCGAGGCCAACCGCATTGCAATTGGGTTGGTAAATGCGCATGCGGCGGAAGAAGTCCTCAAGATCAAATCGATGACCACCGAAGAGATCGGATTGAATGACGCGCTGGCGCAGGTTGGTATCCGCGCGCATGAAACCGATCTCGCGGAACTCATCATCCAGCTAGGCAACGACAGGCCCTCGCACATCGTGGTCCCAGCGCTTCATAAGAGTCGTCAGCAGGTGCGTGAACTCTTCCAACGGGAGATGTATCTTCCCGATCTCGGCGACAGGCCGGAAGACCTGACCGACGCGGCTCGCGTCTTTCTGCGCGAGAAGTTCCTGCGCATTCCCGTTGCCATCAGCGGGGCCAATTTTCTGGTCGCGGAAACCGGCAGTGTCTGCATTGTCGAGTCGGAAGGCAACGGGCGCATGTGCCTTACATTGCCCAAGGTGCTCATCGCCATCGTCGGGATCGAGAAAGTGATTCCACGGTTCGAAGACCTCGAAGTGTTTCTCCAAACATTGCCTCGAAGCGCGACCGGCGAACGCATGAACCCTTACAACTCGGTCTGGACGGGCGTCTGTCCCGGCGACGGCCCGCGGGAGTTCCATGTCATCCTGCTCGACAACGGCCGCAGCGAAATTCTGCGCGACGCCGAAGCGCAACAGACGCTGAAATGCATCCGCTGCGGCGCTTGCCAAAACGCCTGCCCTGTCTATCGGCAGACCGGTGGCCATGCCTATGAGTCCGTGTATGCAGGGCCGATCGGCGCCATCTTGACGCCGCAACTGGATCACTTCCGGCAAAGCGCATCGCTGCCGTTTGCATCCTCTCTCTGCGGCGCCTGCTACGAAGTATGTCCGGTCCAGATCAACATACCGGAGGTTCTGATTCACCTGCGGAGCCAGGTTGTGCGCCGAGAACAAGCCACACTCGCCGGAAAGATTGGCCCCTGGAACGTGGGTATGCAGGTCGCGACGGCAATCTTCGCCAACGGAAACCGTCTGGCGCTGGCACAGCACCTGGGCCGGATCGGCCAGACCCCTTTTATTTCGAGCAGCGGCTTCATCGAGCACCTGCCCTTCCTGCTGGGTGGGTGGACCCAAACAAGAGATCTTGCGCCCTTGCCGGAACAATCGTTTCGTCAGTGGTGGGCAGAGCGCGAGAAGACATCGAGAAATTCAGGACCCCCCGGGGATGGAGGACAAGCATGATGGACACCGCGCGCCAAGCGATTTTCGAACGCATCCGCAGTGCGCACGCGCTCAAGCCTGCGGCAGATGGGAATGATAGCGGCACCCGCCACGATGCGATTCCGCGCGGCTATCGACGCTCCGGATCCCTCCACCACCCAGAGTGCGTCGATCTGTTCGCCCATCGTCTGAAGGAATATGAGGCCGGAGTTTACTATGCAGCCACCGAAAACATTGCAATCGCTGTTAAGGAAATCCTCATCGCGCGCGACAAGCAGAATATCGTCGTGTCCGCTGGGCTTCCAGCAGCATGGCTGCCGGAAGGTTTTGCTTTCACCATCGGCGACGAGCTGACGGCGAACGATCTGGATCGGTTTGACGGTGTCCTTACCGGATCCACGGTGGCCATCGCGCTCACAGGCTCCATCGTGCTCCAGGGCGTTGCTGGACAAGGAACGCGCCGGCTTTCTCTCATCCCAGACTATCATCTCTGCGTCGTTTTTGCGGAGCAGATCGTAGAGACGGTGCCGGAAGCCTTCGACCGCCTCGCATCGACTGCGACGCTGCCCACCACGTTTATCTCAGGCCCATCCGCCACCGCGGACATAGAAATGACGCGCATTAAAGGAGTCCACGGGCCGCGTTTTCTCGATGTGCTCATCGTCGGCGACAAGAACGGAATTTGCGGCCGGGAAGAACTGCGGAGTTCGCCATAAAACACATCGTCTTAAATACACGATAGGCATTCAATTGCGGACAATCCGCCCACTTTTATTGGCAAGTTCGATGACCGGAAAATATCAATACATGAACCATCAACGAGGGAACCATATGAAAATGGATGCAATTTCCAGATGCTTATTTTTGAAGCGGGTGGGAGCCAGTGCCCTAGCGTACTCAACCGGCGCGGGAGCACCCGATATGGTCGCCAAGCAACGCCAGACAGACAGCAATAAAGCGTTTTCGGCGACGAGAAATAGGCAAGCGGCAATCCGCGCACAGAGGTATGCTTCTTGTGCCATAAAAACATTATCCAGAGATATGCGAATTCTGCGATGCGCTTTCTGTCTTCTGGTCTTTCTGGGGACAATTTCGCCAGTTTCTCAGGCTCAACTTGCAACTACCCCTCCGATGGGCTGGAATAGCTGGGACTCATATGGACTGACAATCACCGGGTCCCAGTTTAAGCAGAATGTGAACTGGTTGCACGCGCACTTGCAGTCGTATGGCTGGAAATACGTCGTGATCGACGAAGGGTGGTATCTGGCGCATCCGGAAAACGCGGGCGTTAAAGGCGCCGATCAAGGCTACACCATGGATGCGTACGGGCGGTACACTCCCGCAATTGATCGCTTTCCTTCTGCCGCCAATGAACGCGGATTTCAGCCACTTGCGGCCTATGTGCATTCGCTCGGGCTCAAATTCGGCATTCACATTATCCGCGGAATTCCAAGGCAGGCCGTTGAACGCAACCTGCTTATAGCAGGATCGAACTATTATGCTGCGGATGCTGCCGATACCTCGGATGTTTGCTACTGGTGTTCGGGGGGCTCCGCAACGCAGCCTAGCCGGAAATATTATTGGAATTCTGACAATTACGGAGTGAGAAACAATGCCGCCGGTCAGGCCTATTATGATTCGCTGGTCCGACTTTATGCCAGTTGGGGCGTCGACTTTATCAAAGTGGACTGCATCGCAAGCCCGTATAGAGCTGAACAGATCCGCATGATTCATCTTGCTCTTAAGAAGACGAGGCGTCGCATTGTTTTGAGCCTTTCCCCCGGACCAACTTCCATCAGTGAAGCCTATGAGGTTCGCAAATATGCACAGATTTGGCGCATCTCGAACGACCTGATTGACTCCTGGAGTCCAAAAGGCTTGTCTCCGGGACTCAAGGGCCAGTTCTCCACGCTAGCGGAGTGGGCGCCCTATGTCGAAATCGGACACTGGCCAGATGCGGATATGCTTCCGCTCGGATCTCTGTATCCGCCGAGCAAACCGAGACAAACAATGTTTACACCCGATGAGCAGCGCACGATGATAACGCTGTGGTCGATCGCTCGTTCGCCGCTAATATTGGGTGCAAACCTCACCAAAATGGATAGCGCGACGGAAGCACTGCTGACCAATCGCGAAGTGATTGCTGTCGACCAGCACTCCACGGATAACAAGGCGGTCATACATACTCCGGAGAGTTGGGTGTGGACCGCGCGGGCCACTTCAGCAAAGGGCGAGTACGTTGCATTGTTCAACGTTAGCGACCGCCCGCTCACGATGGAGTACACATGGCATGACATAGGGCTTGCCGCCGGAAAGCATCGTGCGCACGATCTGTGGCTGCATAACAATAGTGACGGTATGAGTGGGCTGAAGGTGACGCTCAGGCCGCACGCATCAATGATCTATCGGGTTGAATAGCGATCATAGCTTTTCGAGAACCTGTGCAAATAGTGAGAAAGGGGAAAACGATGATAATCATGGATGCAATTTTCAGACGGTCATTTTTGAGAAATCTGGGCGCGGCGGGCGTGATGGCCTGTTCGACCGGGGCCGGGGGCATTGGGCATGACTGCGAACCATCCGCAAACAGGCAGCAATGCATTTTCAGCGACAGCTAGCATGCAAGCGGCGACCGAGCATAGAGGATGGCATGGTGGCATGCGGCCAAATTCGGGATGTTCATCCATTGAGGACTGTACAGCGTGCTTGGCCAGCATGAGTGGGCGAGGCTGGCGCGCCGCGCCGGACAGAAGTATATGGTCATGACGACCAAGCATCACGAAGGCTTCTGCATGTTTGACACGAAACTCATTGATTATTGCGCGCCGCAGCAAGGGCAGGGACGAGGCCTGGTGCGGGAGTATGTGGAGGCGGCACGCGCGGAGGGCCTTCGAGTCGGTTTTTATTATTCGCTGATGGACCAGCACCATCCAGATGGAGCGCGCTGCAAAACCGACGAGGCGGCGTGCAAGCGCGTCGTCGCGTACCACAGGCTAATCCGCGAGTTGATGACCAACTACGGTAAGATCGATATCTCTGGTACAACGTGGACTGGCCCCTGACACCGGAACAATGGGAGTCGGAGCGTATGAACCAGGTGATGTTCGAGCTGCAACCCGAGATTATCGTGAATACCGCAACGGACTGGAAGGAGATTTTTCCACCCCGGAATAGCACGTCGAGGCGGCGCAGGCGGGACGGGCGTGGGAAACATGCATGACCCTGAACGACAGTTGTGGTTACAACCGTGGCGATGATTCCTGGAAAACTCCAAAAGTGATTGCGATCAATCTGGCCGATTGCGTGTCCGGCGGGGGAAATTATCTGCTGAACATCGGCCCCAGACCCGATGGATCCGTTGCGGCGGAATCGGTGGAGATTCTGGAAACTGTCGGAAAGTGGTTGGACATGAATGGCGGGCGATCTATCTGACGGAGCGAGGCTCTTTCCCCGAACACACCCAATACGTTATTTGCGTGTCGCGCCAACACGCTGTATGTGCTCAGAAGTACTGGCCGGGAGTAACGCCGGCAGCGCAGTGGTTGTCTTTCTTTCAGCCTGGGGTTGTGGTGGTGGCGATCGGCGGCTCAAGACCAAGGTGAAATCGGCTCGCCTGCTGAAGACAGGGCAGAACGTCCCGTTAACTCAAGACGAACCTTTTTCGCTGCACCTGAAGGGGGCTGCCGGTCGAAGCGCCGGACTCCCCATTGTCTCTGTCGAAGTGAAATGTGAGGGCGAACCCATCGTCGATGCATGGGGAATGGTATCGCTATGTTCCCGGTATAAAGTCGGCATCAGCTAGAGCAAACCAGGGACCCATTTTGTTTCGTTCAAGGTCGCCGCTCCCTGTGGTCGCGTCGAATTGAGTAATATGCCTCCGGGATAGAGAAGCCAATCCGTAAAACTGAGGGCGTCTATAGTCAAATACCATTACCGGGGCCATCGTTTGGATATGGGCGGAAATGGGGGAAATGGTGCATGTGGCTCCTTTTGATACCAGTATGCGACAGAGGCGATATCATCCCCCTCCGGCTGATAGGTCGCATTCGGGTACCACCCTAAATCTTGAATTGTGACTTTTAAATTGTTATGGAAACTGATCGGATCCATAATATGCCAACGGTATAAGCTATGCTGCGGTGGCCCCCCATCTGGATAGTTGCTCTTGGGGTCCAAAACATTGCCGACGTAAGCGGTGGAATATCGCGCAGGGAAATCATAGTCAGCGCCGAAATAATCCTCCGTGCCAGTACCTACGATGGTCGGAAATTTCGTATCGCCGTCGAGATAGAACTTGACCTCTCCTTCGCCGAACCAGCCGGTGGATAATTGCGTCCAGGCGAGGAATGTGCCCACATAGCGGCCCTCGCCGTTCACGCCGTCCAAGATGGTGTAGACAGGATCGGACGGATTCACAGTGGCCCTTCGCCACTGAGCGTGGAAGTAGCCGGCATCGGCGGGAACAGGATTCACCCGATAATCGACCTGATAAGTGAAAAGCGGGAGCACCTTATCCGAATCGTTTGTTACCGTGATCTTGGCATGTTTACGGAATGGCATTGGCCAGTAGCAATTCATCGACGCCGTCGGGACATCGATCACCGCGAGGGAGTTTACAGGAGCAAACCTGTCGTTGCCGATGGCAAAGAAATCCGTAAGCGGGACCTCCACCGATGGGCTTGTTTCCCCATCCCAGTAGAAGCGAAGCACCGTGGCTCGACCATTGCCTCGAAATTTCGGACTGGAAGCCATCCATATATGCTCGATGGTGCCCGGACCGGCCACGTCCATGATTGTTACTGTGCTGTGCGCCGGAACGTTAATGAAAGGTCTGACCTTCCATCCTTGCCCAAGGTGGGCGGCGGGGGCTGAGAATGGATTCGATGGATTTGGAACAGCCATTGCTCCCATGCCCTTGCCTCCTGTGGGATTCTCGGGCGAGACCATGCGCGACTCCGTGTCTGGGGTTAGATTCGGCAACGATCCGAGACTGGGAGCAATGCCAGCGCCAGAAGCCGCTGTTTGCGCATTTAGAAAACTGGCAGGCAACGTTAGTGCGCCGGCAATGCAGGTAACAGCGCAGAGCATCAGGAAATAGAATCTATTCGGGATTATGGAGAGCATTTACACCTCTGAATTCAGTTGATCAGTGTGGAAAATGAACATGCATCGGGCTTCTCATCGTCTTGGCAAAGCATTGCTGATTGCATCTAATCCGACACCGAGTGTCTTGCGCGCCACTTCATCTAATTCTTCACTGTTTCCCTCGAAATGGAAGGTTCTATGAATGTGCTCAATGGACTGACCGGGACCAATCGCAGCGGCGGGAGAGGAGGTTTCCAATTCATAGAAATTTCCGAGCCGTGGTCCCCCGGGAGATTGCCGGCCATCGTTGTAGGCATTTTCGGAATCTCCATGATATGGATGAGCCTGAATTTTCCATGCAGAATTGACGTAATCCGATTTTTCTTTTGGAAACGTATACTGCACGAGCGTCAATACATGGTTTTGCGCGTCGTAGCTGCCGAAAATGCCGGTGGCCCGCAATGGATTTATACCCAGCTTGCTTCGATAGTGAGCGTCCGCCTTGAAATAGATAATGTTGGGATCGACTAAAAGTCGATCAGGAGGAATCTGTCCAAAATAGTCGCTATCTACCCGTTTTCCCAATTCCGATGCAGGGCCGGCATGGATGGGAATCGCAATTGTCGTCGTTGGCGATGCCTGAAATTGACCCAGTATCCAGATTGAGAGCAAACCTGTTTGCTTCTTCCATGCTTGCGTGCCGGCATTCGTAAGCTTGTTCACTGACTCAAAGCCCACCACCTTCAGGCTGGATACGCGCGGCATGTTGAGATATTTCCATATCTCCTTGCTTGAGAGAAGGCGCACTTTGCGGTCGATTTGAACGCTGAAGTTTGTGTCGGAATAGTTCGTGAGAGTGAATAGTTTTCGAAAATCTATAGATGATCGCGATCGATGCACTACGTCAAACGGTTCCGTATCGAGGGCGGCGGGCGTGAACCAATGAGCGAGATCGAACGGCTGGTGTGCCGCAAAGAAAACTGAAAACTGCCCACCTTCGGGTCCTATCCACACACGATCCTCACCGCCGTAGGCATTAAAATGTTGCTGAATCTTTCCTGAGGCGATCAATTCTCGATTCACCCACCCGAAGCTGCGCCCATCCCACCCGCTGGCGGTGCTTGTAAGCACGCGGCCCTGCATCGAAGGCGACACAGCTATCAACGCTTCACTGTGCGGTTCGGAAAGAACGATCAGCCGAGTGAATGAATCGACGAACCGAACATCGTTGCCAAAACTGCCTGAGGCGCTTGACTTCGGAGCTGGAGTGCTAGCATTCATCGATTGCCATGCGAGGATTGCACAGACAAATGTGGTCTTCACAATAGATTTCATAGGCGTTATTCCAGATAACCGATCTCATGCTTGCCGCAACAAAATTCTCAGACCTTCCGGCTCGATATCGAGCTTTAGTTTCGTGCCATTTGATTTGGTGACTTCGCCAGTCAAAGTCGACTTTTCTAAAAAGATATGGAGTTATAATCACATGAATGGATTCAATGCACTCAGTTCAGCGAATTTTCGCTCAGACGCGACGTTATCGATAGAATTCTGATAACCGTGTGACTACCCTCACATAATCATAAATACTGCTAATCTCGCCCCGTTTGTAAGACCGATTCGAAAATCCGATAGGAAACGAAAACTTGCTCTCAATATCTCGGTCGGTGGCAGCAACTTATCGATGGATGCCTCCTTATGAAGGTTTCTCTCGCATGCTAATCGACCTCTGGATGGAACCAGACGGTGGATAACTGACTGCCTTCTGATTGTGTTGCGGCGAAGCGCAATTTCTCGGTACAGCTCGGCAATGGCAGAACGGAATCGCGGGGCCCTTCCCGAGGGTCAAGCTCTTCATCCAGCACAGATTCTGACTTGCCGTCCGCGCATAGAGCTGTGACGGAAAAGCGAATCTTTGCGTTAGATGCCGGGATAAGAGCATAACCCAGATGAAGCTTGCCGGAGTTCGGCAACGAAACCTTCCAAACCGCCGCAAGAGTTTCCTCTTGTTTGTCAGGACGCATTAGGAACCCGCGCTGCTGATGAGCCACGCCGGGAGTGACTCCCGCCGTCGTGCCGTTACAGACAAACGCGCCTTCTGCTGACACGTAGCCAAAATCGAGCTTGCGGAAATCTGTGTCGAGGCGACCACAGTCCTGCCAGGTAAATTCCTCCTTCGCGCTCGATATCGCAGCCTGCTTCAGGTCAAAGATCGATATGGGAAAATTTCCGAACGGATCTCGAATTCGGTCCGTGTATGAGGGCAGATGTGGAAATGCTGCATGCGGCTCTATCTGATACCAGTAAGCAACCGACCTGAGAAGATCGTGCCGTTTCACAAAGCCTCGGACAGTTTGATGCTTCAAGCCACCAAGTCCCTGAATAGTAATACGGAAATCCTCCTGAAACTTAATAGGATCCATGATATGCCAGCGGTACATCGTCCATTTAGCGCCCTTGGTCCCTCCAACATCTCCTGCCCTAACTCCTTCCTTGAGTGTCACGCCGGAATAGAGAGTACTCCTCACCTGCGGAAAGCCATAGCTGAAGAGGAAGTAATCTTCTGTTCCAGTCCCTGAAATAGTCGGGTAATTCGTGTCGCCATCCAGATAGAATTGGACTTCGCCCTCCCCAAACCACTCGTCGTCCGTTTGCAGGACCTGAAGTACTGTACCCACATACTGCCCTTTGCCTTTGACTCCGTCGAGGATCACATAGGGGTTCTGCGTGGCCCACGACCCCTGCCGATACTGTGCGTGGAAATATGCTGCATTCGAAGGCACAGGACCCTCTGTATACGTGATTTGGTAGGCCAACAGACCTTCATCGCGATCCGAGTCGTTGGTGACTGTGATCCTCACATGCTTTCGGAACGGCATAGGCCAGAAGCTGTTTAGCGCAGAGCTTGGATTATCCACGACGGGCAGCGAATTCACCAATGCAAACGTATCATTCCCAACGGCAAAAAAATCCGTAACCGGGACTTCTATAGATGGCGAAGTCTCTCCATCCCAATAGATGCGCAGGACACACCCTCGACCGTGATAAAGAAATCCAGGGCCGTCAGAGACCATCCATATTTGCTGAATAACTCCCGGACCATCGACGTCCATCAGCGTAACTGTTTGATGCGCCTTGGGAGCAAGAAACGGATGTTTTTTCCACCCCGCTGCTTCCACCGAACTAAGGTGGTAAGGATCGCCCGGGAGAAGGGGTTTCCTCGTCGCCATCCCCTTACCTCCCGTAGGATTCTCCGCAGATATAGATCGTGTCTGCCCAGATGTGAGAAGCGGCAGAGTGCCCAGCCCGATATTCATGACCCCGAAAGGATAATCCGGAGTGGAAATTTTCAGATTTTCCGCTTGATTGTTTTTCTCGTTTCCACCTGGAGCGGATGTGACTAGACCGCCCTCTGGCGGCGCAGGATGGGCCGCACCGCCGAAATATAGTGGCGCTCCACTTAACATCAGACCAAATTGTCGCCTAGTCAGCATAGGTACTCCTCGGATTCGTAGAATAATGACATATGAAGGTATGGCGTGCAACCAGGAATGCCGGGAATAACCCGCAGGAAATCTCCGATCGTGCTACTCGCCAACTCGGGGCGGCGGCGGGACTCCAGGCTGTACCGAGATTCTTTCTGATCCTAGTGTGCCGAGTCCAGATCTTCTCAATATTCTCTCTCCGCATTGGGCCCCGCCCCTGTTATCAGCAGTTGCTCATGCAACTACCTGAAGCCATCCGTCTGGCGGTCCTTTCTGCATTATGTCGCCCTTGGATCAGTTTGGCTCTGTTGACATCCCAAATTTGAAAGCTGAAAACAACAGGTAACCAGAGACGGTAGAGATTGAAGACAGGCCAAGCAGGAGGGCCTGTCGGGACTGAGCGGCGGCGGTCTTCCGGGAGCGCGGCAGGAGAGTTTGCGTTTGATGGCAGAGAAGACGCTTTCGATCAGAGAGCGTTGTCCATAGATCTGGGGTGGGAAGTTCTCGCGCATCTGGACGCGGGTGCCAGTAGCGCGACGGCTCGTAAAGCGGAAGGCGGGGATGATGCTGTTGGTGTGGAGCAGTTCGCGGCAGAAGAGATGATTGCGCTTGGAATCGAACTTGGCCTCGGCCAGCACGCAGCCGATGGGGACCTGGCGATGCGCGGGCACTACTAGCGGCGGCAGAGTGGCGCAGTCGTTCCAGGGAGCTTGCCGGGTATGCTGGGCAAGGATACTCTGGCGGTCCACGTCGACCACGGCCAACCATTTCAGCCAGTGTTTCCAAGTACGCGGCTTGTCGCCGAAGTGTTCCACGCGGCGGATAAAATAGCTTCTGACCGAGCCGGGCGCAACCCCAGTTGCACCGACGGCTACCGTGGCCGGACTTCGCCGCCGCCCGGACATACGCCGCACGATTTCATTCATCACCCGCGCCACATTCTCTTCCTCCAGCCGCAACAGAAAGCGATATAGATTGAACCCGTCTTCGCTTCCCAGATATCCCTCGAATCGAGGATGTCAACAGAGCCAATCAGTTTCAAAACATCGTTGAAATGGGTTCTCCTCCATGATTTCTTGAGACTGAATCGGGCTATTAAACTTCACAATACTTCTCATTATCCCACAAGTCTGCCCATATTGTTCATTGTGCGATGCAAATAATTCAACTTGTGGGATTGCCGATTCTAGTCCGCTTATGCTTGGGGTGGCTCAATGCGAATCTCTATTTTCGCCCGGCCGGATGACATTATTGCTGCATGTCTGGTGGATCCTTCCGGAGCTTGCATTTGCCATCTACAGGAAGGCGTGTATCCCCGAGCAGAGTGGTCTGCCCGATGATAATGAAATGATCCTACTGTGATAACGACTATCCACACAATCTCTCTCGGTGCAGGTCCGATCAAGCGGCGGACCATTCCATTAATATCTTCTGCTTATCTGGTTGTTCAGCTTGCCCCTAGACATTGGGGCATTCCGTGGAAGTGCTGCACAGCCATTGGTGGTTTGCTAAAACAACCAGATAAGCAGAAAATATCTAGAGTGCCAAGCACACCGACTTCGTTTCGGTATAGAGATTAAAGACCTCTCGTCCCATTTCTCTTCCCCAACCCGACTCCTTATACCCGCCGAAAGGCAGAGCAGCGTCGAAAACGTTGTAACAATTGATCCATACTGTGCCGGCTTTTAGACACGAAGCAAATTTGTGCGCTTTGCTGATATCTCGTGTCCACACCCCGGCCGCAAGACCATAGTTAGAATCATTGGCGGTGGCAAGCACTTCTTCAGGATCGCTAAAAGGAGTTGCCACAACAACAGGGCCAAATATCTCTTCGCGCACTACCTTCATCTGTGGGCGCGTGTCAACCAGCACCGTGGGTTGCATGAAGTAGCCGTTGCTCTCCCACTTGCTGCCGCCAGCCAAAGCGCGCGCGCCTTCTTTGAAGCCGGACTCGAGATAGCCGCAGACCCGCGTCAGTTGCTCTTTCGAAACCAGCGGACCCATTTCTGTGCTTGGATCTAGTCCCGCTCCCACCTTAATAAGGTTGGCCCTTTCGGCGATGCCCGCCACGACGTTGTCGAAAATCTTCTTTTCGATAAACAATCGTGAACCAGCAGTGCAGCATTGCCCATGGTTAAAAAAAATTGCATTGCTACCGCCCTGCACCGCAGCGCCCAGATCGGTATCGGCAAAGATAATATTCGGTGATTTGCCGCCAAGTTCGAGGGAAACCTTCTTGAGATTCCCGACAGCGCTTCCGAGAATGATCTTGCCGACTTCAGTCGATCCGGTAAAAGCAATCTTGTCGACCTTGGAATGTACTGCAAGCGCAGCGCCGGCTGTCTCTCCGAATCCTGAGACAATGTTAACTACTCCGGCTGGGAATCCGGCTTCAAGAATAAGTTCACCCAGATACAAAGCTGAGAGCGGCGTCTGCTCCGCAGGCTTGAGCACAACAGTGCAGCCGCAGGCGAGTGCCGGACCCAACTTCCAGATCGCCATCAGCAACGGAAAGTTCCATGGAACAATCTGTCCTACCACGCCCACGGGTTCGCGCAAGGTCCACGCTAAATGACTCTTCACCGAAATTGGAATCGTGCTCCCCTCGAGCTTCGTTGCCCATCCCGCCATGTATCGAAGATGATCCACTGATAACGGCACGTCGGCCACGCGTGCCACAGTGACAGGTTTGCCGTTATCCAATGTTTCTAGCTGGGCGAACTCTTCTGAATGTTCCTCAACTAATTCCGCTAGTTTCCAGAGGAGTCGCCCGCGCTTCGAGGGAGACATTGCAGGCCACGGACCACTCTCAAAAGCTCGACGCGCAGCGAGTACGGCGCGATCGACGTCCTCCCGATCGCCTTCTGCTATTGCGGTCAGGATACTTCCATCTGCCGGGTTGTAGGTTGTAAAGGTCTTTCCGGAGGCGGCCTCCACCCACTCGCCGCCGATAAGCATCTTCTTTGGCCCGCGAAGGAAAGCGGCAATGCTAGGTTCGAGAGGAATTGCTGTTGTTGTAGCCATAATCTCTCCCATGAATAGTTGACCACTCATGCTTTAGTTGGGGCCTGTTTTCAGGAGGCCACGACGAAGTTGGGGGGAGTCTTCGAATATCCAGTTATTATTCAAGATACGACAGATGACTCCAGGAACTTGCGTGCCAGGGCGACGCTGGTTTACCTTCGCCGCGGCGGCGCTGGATACATTGATAGAGCCATTGCAGGAACGGCTATGCTCGCGCCCAATATTGATTGTCTCGTGTGGCCTCCATACCAATCGGACACTGCGCCAGTTGCTCAAAGAACCCGCTTACCTGGGGCCGCCGCCACTTGCGTCGAACCATTCACCCCTGACGGTCTACTCCATGGAAAACATGCTTCCCAATATCCAACTGACGATACTCACCTGTATGGGCATGAATCACCTCCTGCCGCGGTCATGCAAAACTTGCTCGCCGGGCCGGATCCATTCCATCAGGTCAAGTGCCCGTGTTTTCAGCTATTCATAACTGACCAACTACTTGCCCATGAAAGTTATGTGGGCTAAACGAGCTATTTTCCGTGATAGCTCGCTTGCCTTCTTTGATTCGCCAGTTCGTTGATATACACTGATCAATAGAGCCGCAGCAGTCAGATTCATCGAATCCAATTCCATTGCTTTTTCTAGGTGCTGCTCCGCTTGCTTTTGATCCCCCATGGCTGCATACGCCTGGCCTAAGCTCGCTTCCTTAGGCGACGATATTGGGTCAAATCGGACCGCCTGCTCGAACGCATGCACAGCTCCGCCGTATCGCTTTTCCAAATAAAGCGCAGTTCCCATGGCGTAGTACATCTCGCAATCCTGCGAGAACTTTTGTTGCACTTCCGCCAACATCTGATACCCGCTTGCCACTTGCTTTAACGAATTGGTCTCCATACCGATATTGACCAATGCAATGCCAAGGTTACGTTTCGCCAGTTTGGGCGGAGATGCTCGCCACGGAACAATGGAGCTTGCTTCTTTTCCCGGGAACGCCGCTTCCTCTGCCGGCCCATTCTCAGATATAAGCTGAATTCGATGATCAGTGAACGCGGTGTGTCGGCCATCTTTAGCATCTCGCGTCGGCATATGACAACCAATACAATTGCTCGTTTTGGGCGGATGATCCGGGCTAAAAGCTGTCTTGGCATGGCATTGCATGCACTTCTCACGAAAGTAGGTTACGGGATCGATTGGTTCATAGTGCGGATCGTGGCAGGTACCGCACCACATTTTCTCTCCGCTTTTGATTTTGCACTTGCTCAGTGCCAACTGTTCAGACTGGCTGATTACTCGAAACGGCACCATAGTGCCCTTTGGCGCCTCACTGCGATAGATGGTAAACGTCTCTTCGAGAGGTTGGCCTACCTGGAAGTCGGAGAATCGTTTCCCGGGATTGAGAACGCGTGCCACGCCAATCAGATGACACTGTTCACACACGCTATCGCGAGCAGCGGTATTAAGGTTTTCAGGATTGACAATGTTGGCTGCGTTCGGATTTTCCAGATGGGCAGTAACGTCTCCGTGACACCGGTTGCAGCTAATCGCAGGATGCGGAAACGGCGTCCCTCTGTATTCATTCTGAGTCCCAGCGACTGCATTGAATGATCCTGCGTGACAGAAAACGCAGCTTTCTCCGACCGGTCGACTGAAGTTCGGATATGCCTGCTGTTCATATCCTGGGGCCAACGCATAGGCCGCGAGGCGACTATAATAGGAAACAGGTGACTGGAATAAATGATCCCCAAGTTTGATTAAATAACCAGTCGCGTGCGTTCCTGACCCTATCACATAGTCAACGTGATAGGTCATTTTGTAGCCGCCATGCTCAAGGGTCTGCCACGAACCATTTTTATCTGTGTACATCCGAATTGTCGTGCCGGGGATCTGCACAAGACCTGCCGGCTCGTGTGCTCCAGTTCGCATTGAATGGGCCATTTTCGATCCCAAGAATCCAGTGACCTCGGCAGAGTGGCATTCGATACATCGATTGGCGTCGTCGTTCGAGTCAGTCGGTGATGCAGTCTTCGCCAATTGGCCCGGCGAGTCGGCCAGGCTCACACTGATAATCGCCGCCAGGAAGAGCCAAACTGCGGTCGCACCTAATACCATCAAAAGACTCCGCACACTCATCAGGTCTTCCTAAATGTCAAACTTCCTTCAAGGCGATCATTTTGGGTTGCCACCTGAGAAAGGAACGATGATTGAAATGTTCGCAAGAGACAACTCTTTGCCTCTCTCTAGGTGTCTACATGTTCCTGTCCTCATATACGATGTATGGGCCAATGGCCGGTTCTGTTGGTGAATCCACAACACCAGCAACTTATCTATAAATTCAGATCTTTTTAGTTTTCAAGTATGCTCATAATTCCTCCCGAATACGTGGTAGATTCTCTCACGAGAATCCCTGCCATTCTTATTCAGAGATCACTTAAACCGATGTATCCAGCAAATCGTCCGATCCTTGTTTACTTTCGGCGAAGATGCGGCCCTGGGTTCGCGACCGGTCTTTCACTTATGCCGCGAGGTTATCCCCCTCTGCCTGTCGCCAACAGATGCACTGATCCGACATATACCCCGCAGCGTCAGAGATACCACCACCACAAATAGCATCGTCAGTCGTATCTCTGACAATGCGGACATCTGCGTGGCCCACTCCGCTTCGGTTGCGAATATCTAGTCCCCCTAGCGTTTTATTTGAAGGCGTTCCACCGTGACCAACTCTTCTTTCGCCTGAGGGGACTTCGGATTAATTTCCAGTGAACGGCGCAAAGCTTGCTCTGCTTTCTTCATCTCCCCTTGCTGGCCGTAGATAAGCCCTAGTTTCTGCTCCAGACTTGCCTGTAGAGGGCAAATACCGCAGGTTCGAATAGCATCGTCCATTTTCTCCACCGCGTCGGTCCACTCATGGCTGCCAGACGCACGAATTGCAAGGTCAGCTAAAACCTTGGCTTTATCCGCATCGCGTTCGCCTCCTTGAATCGCTTGCAAGCGTTCCAGATAGAGCCGGCGATGTGGATCGGAAGGAGGCAGCTCATGTGCGAGAGCCCAATACAATCTCGTATCGCCGGGATTATTGTTCAGTGCGAGTTGCCATTGTGCAACTGCGTCTTGCCTGTTGCCGGTATTCGCCAGTGCTCGCCCCAAGAAGTACTCGGCATTCGCACTTTGCGGTTGCAACGCGAGGACTTGACGAAGCCGGATAACTGCTTGTTCCGGATGATTTTCATTAAGATCAAGTTGGGCCAGTAGCTGGAGCGCGCCTGCATAGCCTTGCTGCAATGCACAGGCACGATCCAGTTCGCGTCGTGCCCGCACCGGATCGCCTTGGTCGAACGCAACACGCCCTGCATTGTAATGAACGATTGCTGCTGAGGGCGCCAGCTTTTCAGCTTCCGCGAACTGCTCTGCCGCCCCGTGCAGATCGAGGCCGTCCGCCAGCGCGACTCCAAGGTTGAAATGTGCATTTACGGAGTTTGGGCTCAAGAGAAGCGCCTTTTTTAGATACTCGATGGATTGGGAAGATTGTCCGAGCTTCCCGTGAATAATTCCAAGGAGCGTTAGAGGTTTGGGATCGGAAGGCGCCGAGGTCGCGGCGGCTTCTAGCGGAACGAGCGCCTCTTGCATTTTCCCCTCTGCAGCCAGGAGCAACCCCAGATCTAATTGCGCGGGTAGAGAATCTGGTGCCGCAGAAATCGCGTCGCGGAATAGCATTTCTGCCTCTGAGTTTCGTCCCATTTTCGCGTAGACCGTGGCGAGATTGATCTGCGCGTCGGTCGAGGCAGGATGGGTTTCGAGCACTGTCTGGAAATCCTGTATCGCCTCCTTGTAGTTTCCTGCCTGTAATTCATACAATCCCAGCCGATTGAATGCCCTGGCCATCTTAGGATCAAGGGCGATAGCGGCGCGAAGCTCTTTTACTTCTCCCTTTCGATCTCCTAGATGCCCTAGAACCAAAGACAGATTATAATGACTCTTCGCATCATTTGGATCTATATCAAGTATCTGACGGTATAGCGCGACCGCTTTCTGGGGATTGCCCCCGACAATATCCGTATTTGCTTGCGCGCCAAGTAGGGAACTCTTAGCGGACTGTCGATCCTCACTATTCAGATGCTTGAAAACAGCTAACTCTTGCCGTGCGTGATCCTGACTGTCCTTGAACTTATTGGCGGAAAGAAGCTTAAAGACTTCGTAATGCACCGCTGGCTGGGAGGGGTCGATCCGCTCAGCCGCCTCAAAGCTTTCGAGCGCATTCGCCTTTTGGCCACCCTCCATCTGACACATACCAAGACCAAACAAAAGTTCATAATTTCCCGGCTTCAGGGCCATACTCTGTTTGTATGCCGCAACTGCCTGAGAAAATTGGCCTTCGATTTGATAGGCCTGAGCTAACGTTGAAAAACCTTTCGCATCCTTCGGTACATGACTCGTGTAAACAAGTGCAGACTGAAGAGCATCGTTAGGGCGATTCGCCATCAGATCGGCTTGCGCCAGCGCCAGCCGAGCGACATCGTAATTGCTGTCAAGCTGAAGAACCCTGCCAAATTCTTTCGTAGCTTCCAAATATTTTTGTAGATGCGTCTCGACAATCGCGAGATTTAAATGCGGATCGATCCTATCTGGGTACGCGGCAGCTAAATTGCCCAGCGTGCGCGCTGCACCATCATAGTCGGCAGCTTCTCCTTGGGCCGTTCCAAGAGAAAGCTTGAGTCTATACTCGGCCTCCGGATCTGGTTTTAGCGAAAGTGCGCGCCGCGCCCAATATATTGCTGCTTGAGGGCGCTGCTGTGATAACGAAAGCTGCACCAGTCCTTCGGATGCCGCAGTTAGCCGCTCATCCAGATGCAACGCCACCTCGAATTCCTCCCGCGCGTCCTCAGATCTTTTCAATTCCAAAAGGATCTCACCTCTTGCTTCATGCGCAAGTGCGAAGCCTGGATTAGCGCGGGCAAGAACTTGTAGTAACGTCTGCGCCTCCTCCAGCTTGCCCTCAAGTCGAAGCGCCAGGGCGAGGTCGTATTTTGCTTCCTTTGAATTTGGGTCCAGCTTTAGTGCGGATTGGAATTCTGAAATTGCACACTCATTTTGGTGGACGCTCGCGTATAGTGAACCAAGCGCATCATAAGCCGCCACGCTTGGGCTAACCATGATATTGCGTCGCAATTCAACTGCACGGCTCGAACCTTCTAAAGACGCATTGCAGGTTTGACTGAGAGCATCGGAGGCCAAGACGGGGCGAACCAGCAGGCAGGATCCCAGCAGAAACAATGAGATCGATGAAGCTTGCTTTCGTAGCAATTTACACCTTCGCATTCCATTCACGAGGGTGTTCTTGGCAACCGCCGATGAAAGTAAGACGTCCATCTGAACCTGTAGATTTCCGTTGTCCGATGAACCGAGCATGGCTTTACTCCAGCTCAAGTGCATTCCGATCCCCGTTCTGGGCTGAACTTTGAAAGGCACTATCTCGATTCAACGTTCCGCTAGCATCAGAATAAGAACTTCATAGCCACTTGCAGTACTCGATTTCCTGCTGGAATGGCAGTTCCGAAGTTTGGTGTGCCATATGTTGCATCGGGAACGCCGTACTGATAAAAATTGCCCGCATTAAATGCATCGATGTGGAATTGAAGTCTGCGCTTGTCCGAAAAAATAGGGAAATCGCGGGCCAAGGAAAGGTCGAAGTCTGTATATGGATCTGCGAGCAGTATATTCCTTCCCTCATCGCCATGAGAGAGAGGCGGTGGCGCTACGAATGCGCTCGTGTTAAACCAAGTCACCGACCCGCCGCCGAGACCATGTATTGGGTGGCTAAGTTTCGGATTTCCCACGAGGTTGGGGCGGTCTTCCGGCGCAAATGTGTTCCCAATGTCGGCATTGTCCACTCCCAGAATGACTGTGAAATTCTGTCCTGAATGAGCGGAAATGATACCGCCCAAGGTCCAGCCATGCACGAGTTGATTGGTGAATCGGTTTTCAAGGTGGAATGGAAGCTGAAAGACTCCGCTAACAACTAGATTCTGTGGCAAATTAAATCCCGCTGGGCCTTTGTCAGCATCAATGTTGTATGGATTCCGCACAGCGTAGTCGGCAAGATAGTTGCCGTCGGCACCTATATCCAATGATTTAGACCAGGCATAGGAGACCAGAAAAGTCAATCCGTAACCGACGCGGTGCTTTGCGGTTACCTGAAGCGCGTTGTAGCTGCTTCTGTTCGTGTGTGATGTATCGAACGTCGGGGTGAGATACGGAAACGGTCTGTCGTTCGGATTTCCGCCTTGGCCTGGGGTCTTTGCAACATTGTCCCAAAAACCTATATCAAGGTTCCCATCATGCGATCCGACGTAGTCGAATGTGACTGTAGTATCTGGGGTGACTCTTTGTTCAACTCCAAAATTCCACTGATCTGAATAGGGAGTCTTCGCATGGGGCTCAGTATACCAATCCAGCTGATTATATGGATTTGCAGGAGGAAGGAACGTGGGTCCCGTCACATTTTCCATGAGAGTATCTACCGTTGTCTGATTCGTGGAGTTGTTATATGTGCTAGCCGAAGGCCATAATTCTTCTAACTGCATCGTTGCTTCCATCGCATCAGTCCAAACATCGTAGATCCTGCCATAGCCAGCACGCAACACGGTTCCGGGATACATCTGATAATTTAGCCCGATGCGCGGTTGGATATTGCGATGATTGTTGAAGAGTATGGTTCCATGGTTTTGCGTGGACACTGTGACATGTGCGGGAAGTCCGCTTCCCGGAATGCACGGGGCCTTGCCCACTGCGCTGCAGAGACCCGGATTTACTTGCATCACATAGTTACCTGTAGTTAAATCCCAATTTCCAGTGGCAGCAAGAGTGCCGTTTTGTTTTAAATAACCATTGTGCCAAAAGTCATATCGCAAGCCGAGATTTACAGTGAAGTTAGATTTGACCTTCCATGTATCTTGTGCATACCCCGAAGCCGTCCAGGTACTCGTAAGCGTGGGGGTGCCAGCCCCAGTAGTCGACACAAGAGTTGGGACTCCCATCAAGTAAGATGCCAGGCCATATCCGGTACCGGCGGCGCTCTCCAAATTTGAAGTCTGAACAGCAGAGTAATTCATCCCCGAACCGCCACCGATTACGTCAGTAAGTGCGCCGGGAATGAAACTCGCGCCCCACCTTAGGGCGTGCGCACCAAATAGCCATGAGAAATCTCCCTGATATTGCCAGGCGTCAACAGATTGAGGAACCTCGTTGTAGTCGCTTACAGTAGGATAATCCGGAATGGACAGTGTAGGAAGATTACATTTTTGCGGCCCATATCCCAAGGCAAATCCGCACGCAAATGACGGATTGAAATAGCTAGGCATCGTACTTCCATTTACTCTGGTGTTGTAGTTTATCTGTTTTAAAGCCATAAAGTCTCGCCCAACTAAGAGATGCATCAGCCCACGACTACCGAAGAGGTGTTGATAACTGAGCACAGCGTTATAACCAAACGGGTCGACCTCTGCTTCAGAGCCCGAAACCGCCGAATAAGGCGATATGTTTACCATACGCTGTTTGGTATATCGCACGAATATACTGTCTTGATCTGTAATCGTCTCATCAATTCGGTATGTGTATTGCGTTTGATTTTTGACGATTGGGTCTGTATCAATGCTGTTGGCGACGTTTGATGGGTAGGGTGTTGGCACTGGGGCCGGATACATCAACTTTGCCAAAGCTGCCGCCTTGGCATCGAGAAGGCCTTGCATTTGATTTCCCTTGATAGGATCGCGGAGATATTCCCCCGGGTTGTTTGGGTCAGGCCTCGTCGAAAACGGATTATATAGTTGCGCGGGAACACTCTGCGTGAGCAGGCCGCTGAAATCGCCGCCCAACTGGGCGGGGGTAGGCACAAGAGAATAACTGAGGCTCGCCGTGCTCAGGCGGTACTCTTCGAGACTACCGAAGAAAAATGTGCGTCTCTTGCCATTGTAATGTGGAAGTATTATAGGTCCACCCACGTTAAAGCCAAATTGATTCTGATGAAGCGGTGTCTTCGGAGTGGTTACATAAGGTCCCTTCGAATCGAGCGCATCGTTCTGAATGAACTCCCATGCAGCGCCATGAAATTCATTTGTTCCGCCTTTGGTAACTACGTTCACAACGCCTCCGAGAACTCCTCCGGCTGACGCGTCATCGGTATGGTTCAAGACACCAAGTTGTGAGATATCATCGGGAATCGGGTTGATTACGGCTCCGTTATAGCGGGTCCCGAAATCTAGGGCTCCGTCAATGAAAAAAAGCGTCTGAATATTGGCCTGCCCGTTGAAGGATGGATAGCTATACGCACCGATTGGCTGATTCGCATAACCAAGGTTGGGAGATGTGGTGATTGGACTGGCGCCCGGTACTGTGATCAACAAAGCAGTAAAATTCCGGCCATTCAAAGGCTCACCCACAACTTGAGACTGAGTTATCGTTGTACTCAAACCGGCAGTTTGCGTATTAAGTGTCTCGGCGTTTGCTCGCACGACCACGCTCGTCTTTACATTCGAGACCGACAAGGTAAAATCGAAGCTGATCGAAGCGTTGACAGTCAACGGAATATCCGATCGCACGCTGGTTTGGAAGCCAGCCTTGGATACCGATAGATTGTAGGTCCCCGGAAGTACCGACGGAAATACGTAGATTCCGTTATTGTTCGTTTGCACGGTGCGTACAACTCCGGTTTGAACATTTTCCAATATTGTGGTTGCAGCGGGGACAACTGCTCCGGAGCGTTCGTGTACCGTTCCATTGATATTGCCGGTTGCGTTTTGGCCTAAGGCAAAGGCTGTGGTAAGACCCCACAGAACAATTAAACTCGCAAATATGCGGCCTCGGAAGAGTTTCATCTGTGCTGTTCTCCTTAAAATCAGACAACTGATTCTGCGTCGTTTGCTATCGACCAATGTTATATGGATCGATGAGAGAACTTGTCAAGAGACTTGTGGATTATTATGATGGACAGTACATTTCTATGGCGCGTCTGGGCACCGTAGATGGATCGGAATGATTTGGCACTTCGATTTCTCGAATCATTGGTCAATCGGCATAAGTTGTATAGATAGAATGAGATGCCCTTGATATCTTTCAGGAGTTTGGCAGGTTGCCAGTCCGAATGGAGTGAACATCCCCGAGATCTGGACCAACGTAGGCTAGAACCGGTCTCATAAACATTTGAGCATTGAATTCGTGGTCACCCGATGGGAATACCACATCGAAAACTTCCTCGGCTTCGTCCAACTCGCCTGCCTCCACATGATGCTCAGGCATTTATCAGACCGCTTCTAGGCTCTCACATGTAGACCAGAGATGAAGAAGAGCCCATTCCGGGAGATCATCGGCATCCTGAATGGCGCGCAACAGCATCGGCAGCAGCCGGGAACACTGCTGGTGATGAAGCGAGGCCTTTACAAGTTCCGATTGTATCGCCGCATCCGCATGTGGACCGGCATACGGACATTCGCATGGAGTACTCCGCAAGAATGTGGGGACATTAACACCGCGATCAGCTTTAGTGGACTTATATGGATATATAATTCACGTGGTAATGGGTTGATGCATGACTATTCTCCCGATCCCTCTATAATTCGGGGATCCAGATCTTTGGGTGAGGTAAATACGATGAAGTCTCTGTTAGCTCTTCCGTTACTCATAATTTCCTGGTTGCCTTTGAACGCTACAGTGCCGAATGCGTGGCGAACCAAGATTCAGCAAGAACTACCATTGCTGGGGCATCGCAATTGGATTGTGATTGTAGATTCGGCGTATCCATGGCAAACATCTCCAGGTGTCGAGACAATTGAAACTGGTACAGACCAAATAACTGTTGTGCAAGACGTATTGAATGCTATACACCAGTCCAACCACGTCAGACCTGTTGTGTTCATGGATGCCGAACTTCCGTTCGTCACGAATCAGGAGGCTCCCGGAGTAACGCAATACCGTCAGCATGTTAAAGCCGCGCTTGGAGTTCTGCCGGTACATTTGGCACTCCATGAACAACTGATTCATGAAATGAATCAGTCAGGAGGCACATTTCACATTTTGATATTGAAGACCACGCTGACGATTCCCTATACGTCGGTTTTCCTTCGGCTGGATTGTAAATATTGGAGTGATGCTTCGGAAAAGAAGCTACGAAATGCCATGAAGAATCGGGCATCCGTTCCTCCAAGCTTTGGATCAGTGAAATGAGCGGTGTGGGTTGTGAACAAGTATCTAAGATTGCCAACAGGCGAAAAGCAATAGTGCCGTTGTTATTCATTGGGAGAGAAAGAACGCCGTATGAGTGAAAAGAACAAGCTGCCACGCCGGGACTTTCTGAAACAAGCTGCGGGCGTCATCGGAGCTGCGACGCAAGCAGGACCGTGGACTGGGGTAACGGATGCGCAGGCAATGCAAACGCGGCGAACGCATTCCGACCAAGCTCTTGCGCCCACAGACATCCCCTACCCACGCATTTTTGAGGGGCGGCAGCTTAAGATGATTTCGTTCCCGCTGGGAGGAGTAGCTGCGGGTAGCCTTGGGCTAGGCGGACGCGGACAGCTTCGCGACTGGGAAATCTTCAATCGCCCGAATCAGGGAAGCTCGCCAGCCTATGCGTTTCCGGCAATCTGGATTCAATCCGGCAATTCGAAGCCGATCGCTCATGTACTCGAATCGCATATTCTTCCTCCCTATCAGGGAGAGTCGGGGCTGGGGTCCAACAACGCTCCAGGTTTAAGCCGGCTTGAGGCAGCAACATTCACCGGAGAATACCCGCTCGCACATATCGATTTTGAGGATCGAAGACTGCCGGTGAAAGTAGAACTCGATGCGTTCTCGCCTTTTATTCCTCATGATCCGGACGATTCCGGACTGCCTGTGGCCATTCTGCGTTATCGAGTAACCAATTCGAGTTCCACTGCAGCCAAGGTTGGCATTGCGTTCTCGATCGACAACCCGGTGATCCCCGGTCCGGGCAATCCAGCCTCCAGCCAGGATACGCGTCTCAACGAATATCGAACCGGACAGCAGTTGCAGGGCTTGGCAATGAGCAATCCCAAATTGCCGTCCGACGATCCCATGTACGGAAGTTTCGTATTGGCAGCCATGCCGGGCCGGCAGACACAGGTAACCCACTGGCGCGGATGGCCCAAAGAAGCATGGTGGACAGCGCCATTGTTGTTCTGGGACGCATTCTCGGAGCAAGGGCAACTCGGAACGGAACCCAACCCATACAACTCCGTTGGCGCGCTTTGCCAGCAAAGGACTATTCCGCCGGGTCAATCTGACAGCTTCACCTTTTTGCTGGCCTGGCATTTTCCCAATCGCACGCCGGATTGGTGCGGATGGGCTGCACCTCCCGGCAAGGGGAAAACCATCATCGGCAATTACTATTCGAAGCGTTTCAAAGATGCATGGGACGTGGCACAATACACCGCAAACAATCTGGAAAGCCTCGAATCCCGCACCCGGACATTTGCCAGAGCGTTCCGTGCGAGCACCCTGCCCGACGTAGTCAAAGAAGCCGCGAGCGCCAATCTATCCACCTTGGCCTCGACCACCTGCTTCCGTACGGCGGATGGCGAATTTCATGGCTTTGAAGGTAGCAATGATTCCATCGGCTGTTGCTTCGGAAATTGCACGCATGTGTGGAACTACGAGACAGCCACCGCATTTCTCTTTCCCTCATTTGCACGATCCTTGCGCAATGTATCCTTTGGATATTCCGAGGACAATGCCGGCGGGATACGTGCACGGCAATTGCTTCCCGAAGGATATCCGCGCTTTTCCCTTGTCGCAGCCGACGGACAGATGGGCCAGATCATGCACGCATATCTGGACTGGAAATTGTCCGGCGACAGTGTATGGTTGCAGACTCGTTGGCCACATATAAAGAAGGCCATTGCATTTGCCTGGGAGCCTGGCGGGTGGGATCCAGATAAGAGTGGCGTGTTAACGGGCGTGCAGCACAATACCTATGACGTCGAGTTCTACGGACCGAATCCGCTTTGTGGGATCTACTATCTCGGCGCGCTGCGCGCCGGAGAAGAGATGGCCCGTGCGCTCGGGGATACATCGTCCGCGACGGAATACCATCAGATATTCGAACGAGGCAGCCAGTGGATCGACTCCAATCTTTTCAACGGCGAATTCTATATCCAGGAAATTCAAGGTCTTCCCGCGGACAAGATCGCAGCACACCTGCGCGGCGGAATGGGCACTGAAGATACGGAACATCCACAGTACCAGGTAGGGAAGGGATGCCTGATCGATCAGTTGCTTGGCCAGTATCTTGCGCATGTAACGAACTTAGGTCCGTTGGTGTCTCCGGCCCATTCAAACGACGCTTCGATCCATTTACCGGTACAACTACAAACGAACGCTGGTGGACCACAACAATGTCGAGCGCACCTTTGCCCTAAATGATGAAGCGGCCATGGTCATCTGCGACTATGGCAAAGCACCGCGTCCGCGCATTCCATTTCCATATTTCGCCGAGGTCATGACCGGATTTGAACACTCCACTGCCGCACTCATGATCTATTCGGGAATGGTGAATGAAGGAATTGAATGCATCCACAATATTCGCGCCCGATATGACGGTGAAAAACGTAGTCCGTGGGATGAAGCGGAGTGCGGACATCATTACGCACGAGCGATGGCTTCGTGGACGAGCTTCGTGGCTCTCAGCGGATTTCAATATGATGGCGCGGAAGCATCGGTCGTTGCGCTGCCGCGAGTCTCCGCATAGAAAGTTCAATTGCTTCTGGGCAACAGCGACCGGTTGGGGAACATTCGCTTATCGCTCCCATTGCCGGAAGCGGCACTCGTTTCACGATCCAGGTATTGAGCGGCACTCTTCATTGCCGCTCGTGCGAAATTCAGGATCAGGGTCCTCCGCTTCGGTTCAAAGCAACGGCAAGATCTATTCCCATTCGATGGAACGACGTGAGGGAAATACTATCCTGCAGTTCGATGAGATAATCCTGTTAACGGAAGGTCGTGACCTTCAGATTGAGCTGAAGGCATGAGTGTGATTATTTCGAAAAAACCGTGGGTTGTGATCGTCGGTGGTTTTCTTGGCGCTGGAAAGACCACGTTGATCCTGGCCGCGGCCGAGGAACTTGAGCGCCGCGACATTCGCAGCGCGATCATTCTGAACGACCAGGGGGATGCGCTGGTGGATACCGACTACGCGACTCTGAACGGAAGACTAACGGGCGAGGTTACTGGTGGATGCTTTTGCTGCAAACTTTCCGATCTGTTGCGCGTGATGGAAGAACTCCGCGCATAGTCACCAGACGTTATTTTTGCTGAACCGGTCGGTAGCTGCACGGATATTTCAGCAACGATACTCCATCCGCTTCTGGAGTATCGCGAGGAATACCGGCTCGCCCCCTTCACGGTCTTAGTGGATCCAGAGCGAGCGAATGTATTGCTCGATGCCGATGCTGATCCCGAACCTTAGCTTTCTTTTTCGCAATCAATTGCAGGAAGCGGACCTGGTATGTTTTACCAAATCCGATTTGTATCCGGATTATCCAGCGATAGACGCGCAGCACGTGCGCCAGATCAGCGCGAAGACGGGAGAAGGTGTCGCGGCATGGCTGGATGAAATATTGTCGGGCGATCTGAAGGCCGGAAAAGAAATTCTGGATATCGACTATGAGCAGTATGCCCGTGCGGAAGCGGCATTGGCATGGCTGAATTTGCAGGTATGCATTGAACCCAGCATTCCATGTTCGCCGGCCATGGTGCTCGGGCCCCTGCTGGACCATTTGGATAAGCAATTCACGGCGAACAATATTTCCATTGTGCACCTGAAGGCGATTCTTGATTCGCCGATCGGGATTCCTGAAAGCGGCGATGTGCACCAATGGCCAGGAACCGGTAGTCGAAGGCGCACTCGATGCTTCGCCAGCTTCGAAGCACGATCTGCTGCTGAACCTTCGGGCTGTGGGTGCAGGTGCACAAGTGCAGGAAATCGTAAAACAGGAACTTCACCGGTTCGATGGTAGGTTAACCGGGCTGCATATCGATTGCTTTCATCCGGCTGCTCCTAAACCCGAGCGCCGCATGACGAAGGTCCACTGAAGATGCCGATCGATGACTTGTTAGAGCCAGCACAGATACGTCCAATGGAGCGGCAAGATTCCCCAAGTGGTACCACGATCCCTCTCTCCAAACGTGTGACTGCTGAAGCGGTCGGCACGGCAATGCTGCTCGCAGCGGTAGTCGGATCGGGCATCATGGGTCAACGTCTGTCCAATGGAAATGTTGCCATGGCGCTACTGGCGAATAGTATCGCGACTGGAGCGGCACTCGTTGCATTGATCCTGGCATTTGGACCAATCTCAGGAGCGCATTTCAACCCCGCGGTCACGCTCGCAGATGCCACGCAGAAAGGCCTTGCATGGCGAGAGGTTCCGGCCTATCTGATCGCGCAATGCAGTGGTGCAGTTGTCGGGGTCATGGTGGCGAATCTCATGTTCGGCCTGCCACTTATTTCGCTATCGACCCACATTCGAAGTGGGCCGGCGCAGATATTCAGCGAATTCATTGCGACATTTGGTTTACTCGCTGTGATCTGGGGCTGCTCTCGAACGCAAATGGCAAGCGTGCCTTATGCAGTGGGAGCATACATTACTGCCGCTTACTGGTTCACCGGATCGACATCGTTCGCAAATCCGGCAGTAACTCTCGCCAGGTCGCTCAGTAACACCTTCGCAGGAATTCGCTTCCAGGACACGCCATGGTTTATTTGTGCGCAACTGGCAGGCGCCGCTGTCGTAACAGCTCTCTTCCACTGGCTGAATCCGGCCATAACGGATATGTCGACTCAGCTCATCGTTCCTCATGAAGGTAACCATGGAGAGATATTTCGTTAACTTATCAGTACGATTCCGAGCCGATGAAGCCGCAGCATTCCTGTGACTGGAAATGAATGCTTATAGCGATTAATCAGGATCTTCATTGACTACCGCGGGTAACCCGCAAGCTCACCTTTTCCTGCTCGGCGTGGGGAGAGTAGTCGCATCGCCAAAGGAGTCAATGAGTGATTCAGCCTGTTCGCAACAATTGACGGCCGAGCGTGCCCAAGTCTCAGGACAGTAGCCGCGTTGCGAGTACACATTCGAACATGACTATGCACTCGACGAGCGCATAGTCATGTTGCACTTGTTAAAAAACTTCGTGCTTTAACGCTTGCGGTCACATCCGCCACAGAGTTGGCGGAGCGATGACAATCACTCCCATGACACAATGATCAGTGCCGAAGCCCTCGTGGTGCGACCCGGCGGGGCGCTTTACAAGCTGGGTGATATCCGGGGAACATCAGGACGATTCAGCGATCTCAATAGAACTATCGATAATTTGGCTGCCGAGGGCCAGAAAAGTTCTAAAATCGTCCACTAGGGCCGACCATTCGTTCGTTTTAGCCCTTTTGTAGATGGCATCGAACGGGTATCTGTAGGTAGGCGTTCCACTTACTGCGTCAACTGAACAGTTCGAAAATAGCTTTCTGAGCAATTTGGACTGCTCCGCCGGATCCTGCGTAATGTAAAGAAAATAAGCCTTTTGAGCGAGTTCTAAAATCCTCTGGGCGTCCAATGTTCGATCGCTGCTCTCGGCATTGTCAATGCGATCGAGGAACATCTCTTCTTGTTGCTCTTCTGTTCTCCACTCATCCATTTTCCGGCTCCAAAAACCCTCGGGGATTTTTCCGTCGAGCTTATCCGTATAGGCGGTATCCATTCTCTCTTGCGGATCATGGATATTCGTGCCTCCAATCGTGAGCGTTCGGCGTTCATTTTGTCGCTCGATTGCTGTTGGTCTCTTTCCAGGGTCTCCACGATCTGCGTCACGATTTCAGACGGTACTTGCAGCCCCTTCAGCGGTTCGCCCAAGCGTGCGGCCAAATCCTCCTTGCGAAACCGGGGCAGGTCACATTTGCCGCGATAACCTGTGCAGCGGTAATACACGTACTTCTCCTTCTTGAGTTCACCTGTCACCGTGCAGCCGTCGTAGGCGCAATTCCGCAGCTCTCTAAACGCTAGATTGCGCTTTGCGTATTTAGGACGATTGTGACCATCGAGGACTGCCTGCACTTGGTCGAAGAGCCTTATGGGAACAAAGAGGTCGTGGTTGCCCCGGTAGGTCTCGCTACCCCACTTAAATTCGCCGATGTAAAAGCGACTGCGAAGCACCTTGTTGACGTTCTGACGGCTCATTGTCTTTCCGAACTCCGCCTTCAACATTTTTTGAAGAGTAGAGATCGTATGGCCGCCAGTCGCGTATTGCTCCATCATTCGAATGACCGCAGGTGAATCGTCCGGATCCACTTCAATCGTCCTCTCTGCTTTGTTGTTGCGATACTCGAATGGCGCCCGCTATTTCAACTGCAAGTCCGCTCCGTTGGCATCGTCGGGAATTGTGAAGGCCACGCTATTTGAAGACTCTACCAGCGGAGAATGGAGCGGGTTGCCGTTCAAAAAGACGGTATGTTCCCTTGGCTCCCATCCATAAATCTCGAGACGAATTTCTTTCCACCACGCGGGATAGGATCCCCGGTGCGCGGCGATGTTTAGAGTGAGTTTATGCTTCGTAAGATGGCAGGTAAACTTCATTCGCAGATAAGCGCCGTGACGGTAAGCGTATGTCCTGCCGTCGTCAATGTATAGTTTCCCGCCGCAAGGATCGTTTCCAGCCGGGTTGGGCGCATAGACGCGCAAAGTGAGCGGACCTTGCGGCGTCTCGTTCGTGGATTCGACCAGAGGAGCGGTGGGCAGGATGGATCCCGCACGAACAAAGACGGGAAGTGTGGCCAGATCGTGGTGGACCTGAATCGAAAGCGGCACCTCATCGTGTGGGACTAACGGTCGGATTACGTTGGCGGCGGCGAGGGACACGGGTCCCGGAACCCGTTTGCCGGTCCAATAGTCGTACCAGTTGGTAGAGGGAAACTCGACGGCGTGGCCGTCCAACTCTTCGGGATATGGCGAGGGCGCAATGAGCAAATCCGGCCCGAGAAGAAACTCCCCGGAGGCGTCGACATCGACATCGATGGGACGGTGGTCCGAGGCTGCATTCGGAAACTCGAGAAACAGCGGACGCACCATTGGCATTCCGGTGCGCGAAGCCTCTTCGGCAAGCGTGTACAGGTAGAGCATCAGACGATAGCGTTCTTCGATAAATCGCCTGCGGATGGCCTCCTGAGCCGGGCCGTCGACCCAGGGTTCCTGATTTTCTGTGCCTTTTTCGGTGTGGTCGCGATCGATCGGCTGGAAGGTTGCAATCTCAAACCACTTCGTCAGTAAATCCGGTGGCGGAGTACCAGCGTAGCCGCCGACATCGGCACCGCTGAAGGCGAACCCGCTCAGTCCCAGGTTCTCGATCATGAAAGTAGAAAGGCGAAGATGGTTCCAGGTACTACTGTTATCTCCCGTCCAGGTGACGGCATATCTCTGGCCCCCGGCATAGGTGGCGCGTGTGAGCACAAACGGCCGGAGATCGGGCTTGATCTGCTTGAGGCCGTCAAACGTGGCACGGGAATTCTCCAGGCCATAGATGTTGTGAACTTCAGCTTGAGTTGTGCTTCGGGTTTGAAACCCGGGTTCATCGATATGATCGATAACATCGAGCGGAATTGTCTTTGAAACGGTGTTGAAGACGGAGGGCTCATTCATGTCGTTCCAGAAACCGGCAATTCCCTCGCGGTAAAACTCGCGGTAGAGCGAGCCCCACCACTGGCGGGTTTGCTGCCGCGTGAAGTCCGGAAAAACACTGGGTCCCGGCCACACCATCCCGGTGAAAATCGACCCATCCGGATTTCTTACGAAATGGCTTCCGGCTATGCCGCTGTCATAGGGAAAGTAGTGCTGGGCGGGCAGATTCGCGATGTGCGGATCGGTGATGGCAACTACATGAAAATTTTCGGCATTCAGCTTTGCGATCATGCCGGAAAAATCCGGGAAGCGTTGGCGGTCTACGGTGAAGGGTCGATTCTTCTCCTGAAAGTCGATGTCGAGATAGATGGCATCCGCAGGAATGCGGTCGTGGCGAAGACGATCGGCAATTTCAAGCACGCGCGATTGCGGATAGTAACTGTAACGCGATTGCTGATAGCCGAGCGCCCACATGGGGGGCAGTGGAGGCGTTCCCGTAAGCCACGCATAGGATTCAACCACCCGCCTGGGCGAAGGCCCGTAAATGATGTAGTAGTCGACCGGCCCGTTGACCGCACCGAAGGAATACACCGTCGGCGATTCCTTGCCAAAGTCGAAACTGCTGCGCCAGGTATTGTCAAGGAGAACGCCGGCGGCGCGACCTGCCCTGAAGGTCATAAAGAATGGAATGCTCTTGTAGAGTGGATCGGTAGACTCTTGAAAGCGGTACGCGTCCGTGTTCCAGAGTGTGAAGGCTTCGTTCCGATGGTCGAGCGGGCCGGGCTTATCGCCCAGTCCAAAGTAGTGCTCATCGACGGGCATCGTTTTATAGATGCGGAACGACTTTTCATGGAAATCCATTGGACGAGCGTCCTGCTGAACGATGGTTCCATCGGCATCCCGAACCGTCAGCTCCAGCGTCTTGCGATCGATCTGCACTTGCAGCAATTTTGTACGGAAGCCGACTCGTTCGCTGCCATTGTCCGGTGTGACGGCGACTGTATGGTTCCTCGCCTTTGTGAGCACCGCCCAGGATGCGTCCTTTGGAAACGCGCCGTTCCGCGCGATTGTGATTCGCAAAACGTTTTCCTGAAGAGCGATTATCTCCTCGCGTATCTCGCCGGATTGAATCTCAATTCCATTTCGAAGGGACGAAGAACCCCCTGCGCGAATATGTGCACAAGCATGCTCTCCAACCGTCCCCGGTTGCGCAAACGCGGGAATGGAAGCCACTGGCGATAAGAGGATGAGGGTGAACATCCATTTGAAAAAAAATCGGCACATTCTCATTCCTTTGCGGCCAGCCGGATTCTGCGACGGCGATTGCGAAATTGTCGAACGCGCGGCGCTAAACCGGAGATTCAAAACGCGCAGGGGGTGCCGAGCGATACTGGCACTCCCCCACCATGCAATCAGAATGTGAATCTAGCCGACAGCTCCACCAGCCGCCGTCCGAGTTTGTACGGAGCAAAGCCGAAGCCGGAAGAAGGCGAGTACTTGGCACTGGCTGGCGTCGCGCCAGGAGAAAGATCGGACAGAGTCAGGTTCGACTGGGAAGCATATCCTGTGCCGAAACTGTTGAGCGGATGGTTGAGGAAGTTGAAGGCCGCCACGCGGAAGTGAAGGTTCCGCTCCCCGCCCAGCCCAAAACTCTTTTCGCCTGTCAGATCGGTGTTGAAGTATGCCGGCCCGCGCGCGTAGGGGAAGATATTTTGCCCATTGTGACCAATGTTCGGCAGGCCAAAGCAGGCGCCGTTGATGTATTGGTGGCTGCCCAGACCACCCGACGGGTTACACTTCAACACCGGTTGCAAACTTACATCCGGAGTTCCAAGAAACACCTGGTTGTTGACGGTGAGTTGACTGCCCGCGGGCCCGATGAAGCCGTTCAAGCTGAAGTCAGGATTGGCGCTGATCCCGGTCTGCATGTTCGCGCCGCTTTGAATGCTGGTGATGCCTGAGACCAGCCATCCGTTTGCCAGTTCACCGAGCCAGCGGCTGTGCACCACGTCTCCAACCGCGTAGGAATAGGTCGCATTGAAGATCTGGGTATGGTCGAAGTTCATGGGGCCATAGTTGGCGGGAAGATTGAATGGAGTGATGGCTGCCGTCCAGTTGAAGTTCGCTGCCGAGCCGAGAATGCCCATCGCCTTCGACCAGGTGTAGTTGAAGCTGTAGTTCAGGCGGCCTTTCCGGCGCTCCAACACAAGTTGCATGGCGTTGTAGTTTGCGTATGTGTTATGCCGAGGCACCGTGATCGATTGATATTGCGGGTAGGGGCGAAACAGTTGAACGTCGGTGGCCGTCAAGTTCTGGACCTCCATCGGCGTGCAGATCGGGGCCGCGCATTTGCCTGGCGTCAGGTCGGCGGGATGCGGTTTATATAGCGTGCCGATGGGAATGGCATTGACATTGTCCAGTACGACAGCCGAAGTTGAGCCATTGTCCAAGAGCGAGTTGCTGTTGTTGCCCGCATAGGTGATTTGAAAGACGCTATCCCGAGGCAATGTCTGCACCAGGCTGATGCTGTAGTTATTGGTGACAGGCTCGGTATCGTCCCCCGGATACAGTCCGAAGGCGCTGGTGTTAAGTGCGCCTGCGCTGGGTGGCAGATGGAGACTGCTGATTCCCGCCAGCGTCGTTCCTCCGAAACCATAGAGCGCGGCGGTCCGAAAGCCTTCCGAGTTGGCGAACGCATTGGTCACGTCGACCACCGAGTCGTGCATGCGGTAGGAACCGTAGCCGCCGCGAAGGACCGTCTGCCCGGTACCGCGGATGTCCCAGGCAAAACCGACACGCGGCTCAAAGAAGAGAGGCGTCGATCCAGTTCCAGAGTTGGGAATGGATTTGTCGATCGCGTGCCATAGAAAACCCGGCAGCGGAGCGCCGGTATTATTGATTGTGCTCGGCTCCCACACGGCCGCGCCCAGCCCGTGCGCGTCCTGCCATGCGCCCAGATGCTCCAGACGCGCGCCGTAGGTCACGACCAGATTCGACTGTATTTTCCATGCGTCCTGTCCGTAAAAAGCCACGTCCCAGAAATTGAGGTTGGTGCGCGGCAAAATGTTCTGCTGCTGAAAATCCTGGATTTCTCCTTCCATGAAATTTGCAAGGGAATTTCCGCTGGTGAAATATTGCGGCCCGAATGCCGGCGTGCCGTCGGGATTGAGTCCGTTATAGTCGTGGAACGCGGTACCGGCGGGAGGGTAGTAATAGTCGAAAATTGCGCCGTTCGTCTCACCGTTGGTAATGGTCTGATTGTTCGTCGTGCGCCCGGCGAACACGCCAATCTTGACGGTGTGCGGTCCCCAGACTTTAGTGACGTTATCTCCACCATTCGGCTGGACCTTTTTGAGAGAGGGCGAGCCGAAGGAAACGTCCGGCTGGATTGCTACAGGCAGGCCGTCATAGCCGTAGTCCTGGAACTGTGGAAAGTCCTTGCTCCCGTTGTTCAAAGCTCCCTGGTAAGGGTAGTTGATGGCGGAACTCTGCAAGGCGGACGGTGTCTTGGCGTCAAATTTCTGTGTGAAATAGACAAGCGTGCCGAACAGCTCATTGGTGAAGGTGGAGGAAAACACCCTGACGTAGTTCGCCGCCGCGCTGTGCACCCGGATGTCGTTTAGAAATCCGCCGCCCGGCGTATTCACCGACCCCATGACGGCGGTCGGAGAATAATACGGCACCTGCGGTTGGCCCTGGGTGCTGTTCTCCACGGTGTAGCGGCCGAAAACGTGGTTGTTTTCGTCGATGGCGTCGTCCAGCCGCCCGGTTACCGTCCATAGGTTGCTGTCCACAAGATTTTCCGTGGTGTAGTTATAGCCGTCTGTGCCGGTCGGCGTGTTCGGCAAAGGCAGCATGGCGTTGATCAGCGCCGTGGCCCCTGGGTCGAGCGCCGGGAGCTGGCCATTCACAATCGGCGTTCCGTCCTTGGCAAACGTGGGGACAGTGTCAAGATTGACGTACGCGCCACCGCCGAAATTCGGTCCCAGGTAGTTCTGGAGTTCCTTTGCGCTGAAGTCGCCCTTGCGCATGTTCGCGGTGGGTACCAGCGCGTGAATGATCGCACTGCCGGAGCTGCCATAGGCATAAATGTTCTTCTGCGCGTCATACTCGGCGCCGGTGAAGAACGTCAGTTTTTTGCTGTGAGGAATCGGACCGCCGAAGGTCGCGCCGGGATAGACATAGCGATCGTCCGGTCTCGGAATTCCATTGAACTTGGCCAGCCAGTCATTCGAATTGAGCTGAGAAGTCCTGGCGTAGGTGTACAGCGAGCCGTGATATGCGGAACCGCCGGCCTTCGTCACCGCAGTGACCACCACCGGGCCGTTCGATTGGTCCGCGCCAAAGTTCGACGTCTGCACCTGAACTTCGGAAACCATGGAGTCGTTGATGTTCTGCAGATTGGCTCCAAAATTTCCTGCATCTGTGAGATTGGCGCCGTCCAGCTTTAATGTTGTGCCGGCGATGGGTGAGCCATTCGAAGCATACGGGGTTTCCTGGCCGATCTGGACCTGCGAAAAGTCCGGAGCCGTGTTGGTTGGACCCAGATTGCGGATGGCGAAGCCGGGCAGGATTTTGAACAATTCCGTCGCATCGCGACCCTCAATCGAAAGGCGAGTGAGATCGGTCGCAGAAATGGTCGAGCTGAGTTGCCCGGTGGTCAGCGGAATCATGGAAGCCACCGACGAGACGTTGACCGTAGTCGCGGCGCCGCCCACGGCTAGGCGAAGATCGGTGATGGTGCGCGAATCGCCGGGATCGAGATGAATGCCGGTGCGGACCGCCTCGGTAAATCCCGCCTTGGTGACCGTGAGCTGATAGTTGCCACTGGGAATGCCGGCGAAGGTAAAGGCTCCAGAACCATTGCTGGAAACCGTCCGCTCCGTCTTATTCAGCGTATCCTGCAGAACGACCGTCGCTGCCGGCACAACGGCGCCGCTTTGGTCGAGCACAGTGCCATTTAAGGAGGCAGTGCCGACCTGGGCGCGGAGTGGAATCCAGGTCACAAATAGAAGTATGACTGCCAGGGCAAAAAACCACCGTCTGTAGCCGCCTCGGCGGTTCGCCGGTGTTCCGTCTTTGCTGTTTCCTTGAGTGACCGTTTTCATGATTGCCTCCGCTGAATTTTGCTGCTTGCTGTGCATTTCTATAGCGCAGCGGTCACGAAATCTGACCGGATTAGCGCTGTCTCGACTCGCAGGGCCCGCTGATCAAAACCTACAGCCTACTTTTCCGGGAGCTTTCTTTGCCGCTTCAATCGTTCCCGAGCTTTATAGCGAATGGAGGCAAATCCGGTAAGGTCTTTGCGGCATAGAGCCCAGTTCTTATCATGTTAATTTTCCGGCCATCTTCCTGAAAATAAAATGGTTGCAGGGCTAAAGCTTCGACGGGCCGGAAGCTGACTCCAAGTTGTATAATCTGCAGTCGTGGAAAACAATTGATGCTGGCTGACTCAACTGCCGGAGATTTCTTACGTCTTAGTGAAGAGGAAAAGATCGCGATCCAGAAACAATTGGATCGACTGCTTCGCGATCCTCACTTCAGCCATAGTCGGCGGTTTCCTTCCTTCCTGCGCTTCGTCGTGGAGCATACCCTCTCCGGCCAGGCCGATTCCCTGAAGGAAAGAACTCTCGGCGTTGAGATATTCGGGAAAAACGCAGACTACGACACTGCTTCCGATCCCATTGTCCGCGTGACCGCAGCCGAGATACGCAAACGAATCGCACAGTATTATCAGGAGCCCGGCCACGGGGAAGAGCTTCGAGTTTCGCTTCCTCCCGGCTCATATATTCCACAATTTCACTGGCCTGAGGCGGTCAATAATCACGCCAGTCACGTCGCGGTACCATCTGTTGCAAGTTCGCCCAAAACGGCTGTCTCTGGTGGGCAGGTCCCGATTGTGGAAGAATCGCAGTCCCGCCGGTGTTCCCGATCGATCGCCGCCGGCATTTTCGTTCTCATCGTGGTTTTGTCCGCGGGATTTTTCCTCTTTCGCTCCCTGCATCGTTCTGCATTCGAGTTCTTCTGGGGACCAGTTCTCAATTCCAGCGACCCTGTGCTAGTTTGCATCGCCGATCAGAACCAATACACAGTGATCGTTCTTCGAGACGCCGCCGATCCCAGCCGGCAAACCGCACTGAAAGACAATCTCAGCGCAGTGGTGATGGATGACCTGAATCCCCTTGCAAAAATCGCGGGAATCTTGCAATCGCACGGGAAAAAATACAGCCTCAAGGGCGAAGGCGCCACTACATTGAGCGATCTGCAAAATGGGCCCACGGTTTTCGTGGGGGCCTTCGACAATGCTTGGACTCTTCGCCTGACCAAGCCCTTGCGTTTTCATTTTGCGAACAATCCGGAAATGACTAAATTCTGGATCGTTGACAGCAGCACATCCAAGCAACCGGTTTGGGTGCTGAATCGGGTTCAGCAACAAACGACAAATATCTACCAGGACTACGCGATTGTCGCCCGCTTCATGGACCCGAATACCGGGAAACTGGCCGTAGTGGCAGCGGGCATCGGCAGAGGCGGAACCATCGCCGCGGGCGAATTTCTAACCGATCCCGGCAATCTTGCACAACTGGCCAGAGCGGCCCGGGCCGCCGGAAACAAGACAAACATGGAAGTAATATTGAGCACTCAGATCATAGGAGGAGACCCAGGAACGCCTAAGATCGAAGACACCTATTTCTGGTAATCGGATGCGCCCTGTGTCCATTCTCCTGTGTACCGCCCGGGCGATCAATTCTTTTCCAGTGCCTCTTCAGTGAAGGCGTTCTCCCGCGAACTGGCAACACCCAGGATGCCGAGCACGCGTCCCCGACTACGAAGAGGCAAGCCGGAAAACGAGTGGAGTCCCTTCGTCGCGACGATCGGGTCCGCAATTTCCTCCCTGGTGTAATGAATACCTTTGCCGCTCTGGAATACGCGCTTAATGGACTCTGATATATGTTCCGGCTCGATGATCTCCCGATGGCCCGGAAAATCCATGGCGAAACGGCGCAATTTGCCACTTTCCAGATCCGGGAGAGCTCTGAATCACTGTCGATTCGCAATAGGAGAGAACGCGCTAGCGGACTGGGCCGTGTGCGGACGCGCAGACGCTCTCGATTCTTCCATCCTGCGCCACGACGATGGCGCACTTCAGATCGTAGATGGTCACGTCATCCTGCATACTTTCGCGACCTATATACCGTCATAGCGGGAATATCCGCGTTCTGCCCAGTAGTCTTTTGGCTCCTTCTCCATATAGGTGATCCGGGTGATAGCTTTCACATTCTTCAGTCCGAGCTTCACCGGAACGAGTAAGCGAAGCGGAGCGCCGTGGTCTACCGTAAAAGGCTGACCATTGAAGTGGGTTGCGAGCAGCGTTTGTGGATGGCGTGCTGTCGGTAGGTCCAGCGAAACAAAATATGGATCGGGGTTCCCCCACGGATCGAGATTGACCGATGACTCCACCCGGGCCCATTTCGCCTGCGATACGGGTGGGTAGGCATGAATCAGATCGTCGAATCTTAGACCAGCCCACCAAGCGACCGCGCTCCATCCTTCAACACAAACCAGTCGCGTAATCTGCTCATGCACCTGGAAGCGCGTGAGGAGGTTTCGGATATTCAGCGAAACGCTCAATCCAGATGCGAGACCGTCGAGAGTCAAATGCCACCCCGGAATGTAGCCTGGGTCGGGAGTTGCGCCGTTGTAATTGTTCTTGAGTGGTGTGATCTGCGATTTTGTATAGGTGGGTACCAGGCGATTTTGTGAGTAGAGCGCCTCTGCAACATCGTCATCGATGCGCAGGGCTTTATTCAAAAGCCACTCTTTCCCGGGCCAGGGCTTATTTCGACGCGTCACTCCAAGACGTTCCAGCGTAGCCTGCGGCAGTAGAGAACCGCCGCCTGCCAGCGTTGCTATCGCTCCCACCCCGAAGAGCAGAACATCACGACGAGTCCAATGACGCAGAACGTGAGGAGCCACTTCTATCACCTGCGGAGGCTGTTCCCGGAAGAAGCTTTTCGCTTTCGGGGCTAGGGCAGGCTCCGTAGCGATGGATGGAGTTGAACCAACGGATTCCGATTCGTGAACAACTAGCGACAACGGTATTGCGTCAAGGTTCGTCTGCTGCTCTTCAATCTCGGCAGTTTCAGGATCATCAGCTTGTGCCAGCGCGACAGGTTTTTCCTCTTCGTGACCGGTCTCTGTCTCAGGCTCTAAGGCCACTGCAGGTTCGGAAGGCCCAACTTGAGGCAGGGAAGAAGGCGTTTCTTCGGCGGCACCAAACTCTGGCACCTCTCGCTCCGCCTGCGCGCCAGTGGACGATGCATCGCGTGGCTCTGCCGGTTCAGGACGCTCTTCAGGATTCATTTTCAACGCCCTCCGATCTTTCTGTCCTCGCCGACCAACCTACGATCATGCTGCGCAGCGTACCCCAGCCGTCAGCGAAAACCAGGACCACATGTGGCACGACAAAGAGAATGAAAATCCACATCAACCAGAAGTGCCAGATGCGCGCCTTGTTAAAGCCGCCGAAGAGCGCAGCTAGCCAAGAGATCTGCATTGGCTTGTGAATCGCCCAGCCGGTGGCGACGGAAAGGCATCCCGCAACCGGAACAGAGAAATATGCTGCGCGTTGGAGCGCGTTGTATTTTGTGTTGTAACGGGGATGTAGCCATTTGCGGCGTGCTAGTTTGGCGAAGGGAACGCCCAGGTAGTACCGAAGCATTCTGGGCGCATCAAGGAGATCGGTCCGGCGAGGCAGCAATGAACGCCATCCGCCTCCCAGGACCAGCCCGACCACGTATACCAGTCCGTTGAGCATGAAGAGATAGGCGCACAACCAATGAAGCCGCAGAGCCACAGCAAGCATCCCGGGGCCAAGGCTCATGTGGTTGTAAATCCAGTCCGGCGGGCTGCTGTAGTGATGCAGGCCGGGCACATGGGCGCATATCCAGACACCGATATTCGCCATGTAGTCGAAATTTCCGGTCTGCGGATTTGGTTTGTGCTGGTAAACCGGCGAAGCCCAGTAGATGGCCATGCCGCTCAGAATGAGGCCCAGGAGGATTGGCACGTTCAGCCAGTGACTCCAGCGCACCAGCAGGTGATGTTTGCGAACTACACGCACGCGCGGCTGGTCCTCCGGCGTGCCTGTAGCGATCGGTTCAGCGTTGAGTTCTATCACTTCGGGCATGGATGAAGTCCCCACAGCTACCGCATGGTGTGAGCGTACTTAGCACTTCCGTTACAAAACAGACCGGAGACATGGTTTACAGCGGAGCGCGACGGCTACGAATACTCAGCATTTGGGCACGCACGACGATGTTGTATGCCCTGGAAAGAGTTTCGGATCATGGATCAACGTTTGCAGTTTTTGTCGAGTTATCAGAAGGAAGAGATGTCGGTAGCGGACCTCTGCCGCGCGTATGGGATCTCGCGACCCACAGCGTACCGCTGGATCAATCGCTACAACGAGACTGGGCCAGAAGGCCTCGTGGATCGAAGCAGTCGCCCGCATAGCTGCTCTCACGCGACGCTGGAGCCAATCGAGAATTCCATTCTCGTGCCCAGGGCTAAGCACCCGTCTTGGGGCGCGCGCAAGCTCAAGGCTAGGCTGGAAATGCTACAGCCAGACGTGGTTTGGCCCGCAGCCAGTACATTCGGCAACATCTTGAACCGCGCGGGATTAACCAGCCCGCAGAGGAAAAGAAAACGCACCACGCCATGCTCAGAGCCGTTTTCTCTGGTCACGGGTCCGAATCAGCTGTGGTGCATGGATTTCAAGGGTTACTTCGCCACCGGCGACGGCAAGCGTTGCGATCCGTTCACAATCACGGACGCGCATAGCCGGTACCTGATTCGCTGCCAGATCGTCTCGCGCATGGATCCAAGCCAAGTCCGGGCGATCTGCGAAGCAGCGATGCGGGAGTATGGGATGCCAGCGCGGATCAGAACAGACAACGGCGCACCGTTTGCGGGCACTGGGCTCTTAGGGCTGTCAAAGCTCTCGCTCGGATGGATGAAGCTTGGGATTGTGCACGAGCGCATTCAAGCAGGTCGACCGCAACAAAACGGCCGCCACGAGCGGATGCATCGCACTTTGAAGGAGGACACGACCAAACCACCTGCGGCATCCCTTCGCGCACAGCAGAGACGCTTCGATAACTTCCGATACGTGTTCAACAACGAACGCCCGCACGAGGGCCTGAACAACCAAGTTCCCGCAAGTCTTTACATCCCCAGCGCGATACGACTGCCGCGCAAGTTGCCGGAGTTCACTTACCCGACGGGGCTTCAGTTGCGACGAGTCAACAATAGCGGCGACATTAGCTGGCACAAGAACAGAATCTTCATCAGCGAAGTATTCCGCTTCGAAGAGTTGGGAGTCGAAATGATCACACCGAGGCTTTATAGAGTCTTCTTTCGAGACATGGAGATCGGAGAACTCAATTCCGAAGAGCTTCGTTTCAGAGCTGCGCGAAGAGTGGTCTGAGCCTGTCGATGAGTGCATTGGCCTGTTGGCGTCAACCGGGGATCACGCCTGGGAAAGGTCGCCGAACACTGGCCGACTTAAGGCTAGCCATCCTGTTCAGTGATTGAATGGGCCATCTATTACGCGTCGGAGTAAGGGGCCAGGGACCAGGGAAATGGAAATTCGGCGCGCGACAATATCTATTGACAATCAGCGGCCATCCACTACCATATAGTTGTGGATTCCTTAAATACAACATTTACCGCTTTGTCTGACCCAACCCGGCGGGCGATGATTGAACGACTCTCCCATGGGCCTGCCTCTGTGCATGGATTGACGGAACCGTTTGCACTGTCGCAGCAGATGATTTCAAAACATATCGCCTACCTTGTGAAGGCACGGATCGTGATCAAGACGAAGCGTGGACGAGAGAGTGTGTGCACGCTTCGGCCAGAGGCGATCAAGACGGTCAGTGACTGGGCGTTTAGCTATCGCCGATTCTGGGAAGAGAGTTTCGACAAGCTGGAAGTGGTCGTAAATCAAATGAAGAAAGAGGAGGTCAGAGATGACAAAAAACACGGATAACGAAATTGAGCGGATGGTCGTTACAAGAGTTTTTGATGCCCCACGCGAGTTGGTTTGGAAGGCGTGGACCGACCCGAAATACGTGATGCAGTGGTGGGGGCCGAAAGGCTTTAGCTGCCCCGTTTGCGAGATTGATTTTCGCGTGGGAGGAAAATTTCGCTGCTGCATGAGAATGCCGGATGGCCAGGAGGGCTGGAACGGCGGGGAATACCACGAGATTGTTCTGCACGAGAAGATTGTTTACTCCATGTACTTCTCCGACCCGCAGGGAAACAAGATTGAGCCTGAGGAGTTAGGAATCGAACCTGAGTCCATCGACGGCGCGTACGACATGGCCCTCTTTGAGGATCTCGGGAACGGCCAGACGAAGCTCACCTTGATTGGAAATGAACCCATGGAGAGCGCAAAAGAGAGCGGTCAATTCGAGGGCTGGGTTGAGACACTCGATAAAATTGCGGCCGTTGTTGCAGAGCTGGCGCAGGCGAAATAAGAAGTTGAAGGTTTGATTCGCGAAACTCAATCTTGGAGAAAGAAATGAAAAGAACACCGTTTCTCGCTATCGTCCTGCTGGCATTCGCATTTCCCGCCCATGCCCAGGACGCGATGAAGAAAGATGCAGCCGTTAAACCTGCAGAGGCGGAATCGAAAGTCGTGCTCGATGCCTGGAATGAGATTGGCCGCAAGCTGACGGTGATGGCCGAAGATTTTCCCGAGGACAAATACGACTTCAAGCCGACACCCGCGCAGCGCAGCTTCGCCGAGCAGTTGCTGCACGCGGCGGGTTCATGCTACTACTTCACGAATCCTGCGATGGGGCTGAAGCCTCCCGCGGGAGAAGATCCGAAGCGCGACCAATACAAGTCAAAGGCCGACATCATTGCGTTCGTCAAGAAATCCTTCGCCGATGGCGCAACCGCCATCCAATCGAAAGGCGAAAAAGGCCTGACGACGGAGGTTGTTTATTTCCCTCAGCAGAAATCGCGCGTTATCGACATTGCATACGGCATCATCGAGCATAGCGGTGAACACTACGGCCAGCTCGTTGTGTACTACCGTCTCGCAGGTCTTGTGCCGCCAGAGTCGCGGCCCAAGAAGTAAAGCTCAAGTGTGATCCTTCGATCTTCCACAGGGTGTCGATGAGTGCATGATCGCCGATGTCCTCATTGACAACCGAGCACGATAGCGGTCGTGGCGGGCGCGGTGTATTGGGCCAAGTGGGGCGGCTGATTGATCAAGGTCGCCGGGCAAAGCAGGCCATGGAAATGACAGAGTATGGAAAGGGTGGAAAGCCATGAAGCCGGCTTTCCACCCTTTCCACACTCTTTGGAAATCCCTTCGGGATTCCCACATTCCCACGGCCTCGACGACTGGAGATATATGTCTTCTCGTGCCCCCTCAACTCGAACCATCGCCACCGCAACGGGCTTGTAACGGATGTCTCAGGTCCACAGCGTAACGCATGTCCCGGTACACTCAGGTGTTTGGGGGAGCCACTTCGGCAATGAGGAAGACCTTGCTCGTCGTGAGCGTTCCGTTTGGCTGCTTCGTAGTTGCCGCGTATGGTGTATCGCCCGGCATCAGCGTCACCTTTCCCCGCGCCACCTCTGTCACTGGAACATTCGGAGGTACGGAGATTGTCTGAGAGCCGTTCTGGTAATGAACCACCAGCGTCGTGCCGCTACCCTTCTGTACGGTGCCGTTCGTCATGCGTGAGTGCGATATCGTAGGGCGAGAGACGGAACCATTGGTCATTCTGCTGTGGCTGACATTCCCCATGGGCCCTCCCATCATGCGGCTGCCTTCCCCGGCTCCCCGCAATTCCGCTGGGAATATTTTGATCTGTGTCGCTACCTCTATTCCGTTGGCCTGTTTTACCGATGCGACTCCGACGAAAGAGCTGGGCATAACGTGGCTGAGATCCGAGGGTATTTGTCGATATGTAATGAGGGGCCGTTCGATCGTCACATGCACCGGGCCTGATGGTGAAAGGATGTCGAGCGAGTTGTTGGTAACTGCCTGCAGTTTCCCCTTGACCCCGGAAATTGGCGGGGTTGCTTTGACCTGGGCACTGAGCATGTGCGGGCCAATCTGGGCTGTTAACAAAGAGACGAATAGGAGGCGCAATAGCGGATGCTTCATTAAGATGTCCTTCTCCTGCATAATGTGGAGCTGCCTGAAACCTTGCGGAATTGGCTCTCAATAATGAAGTGGAGGAGAAGGCGTGGATTATTCCGTGCGGCTGCATATTTTTCTTGAAGGCTCTGTTCCGATCTTCTCTCGGAGCATGCAGCCCATACGTCCTGAAGGGCAGCGATCACGTCAACTTCATGAATCGGAGCAACGCAGAATTCATGCGATACCGGAGCCTCGTTAGCGGTGGGCCGTCATCGCAAACGTGCCCGAGACGGGCAGCACAGCTATTTTTTTTCAGAGACTACGCATCGATGCCCATCTTCGCCATGTAGGCTTGCATTTCCTGGTCGCTACCATTGAACAACAGAACATAGGTCCGCCTTCCATCCGACCAAAGACTCGCGCTACCCGAGGTCTCATGCATCGAATGAAATCCGCTCTGCTGCGTCAAAAGGGCATCAACGATCAGAAGGCTTGCGCGCTGCTCATTTTTCATCTTTAGATATACGGCTTTGTGGTTGGTTATAGTGACGGCAGCCGCTCCACGGAATTCGACTTTGCTTAAGTCAGCGGGCAAGGTGGACGAACTCTCTAGTTTGGCCGCGCTCCATGCAAGGAGTTGATTGCGATCCGTGCTGGCGATCTGGAGCGCAGGGGGCGTACTCAGGAGTGTTGCCACTTCTCTGTTCAGTCGGGCCTGTTGCAATTGCGGCGTGATTCCCCAAAGAAATACAAGCAGGAGAGAGGCAAGAACCGGCACGAACATCCAGGATTTCCATCGCGGCCTGCGCGTTGCCTTCTGCGCACGCTGATGAGCCAATCCTGTAAGGATTCGGTTTTCGAGATACGGGCTTTCTGGAAAGCTTTGAAAGTTGCGTTGGAGACTCCGGTCGCATGCGGTCAATTCCTCCAGGAGTCGCGCACATTCGGGACAACACGCCAGGTGATCGAACAAAGGCTGAAAACTGGCGGCATCGCTGCCGGGCCTCCAAGCGTAAATCTCTGATTTATACAATTCGCAACTCATGATCCCTTCACCTTCTTCACAATTGCCAGCTTGGGCTGCGTGTTTAGACTTTGGTGCAGCATTTCGCGCGCTCGCGACAGCCGGGACATCACAGTTCCGATCGGCAACTCCAGAGCCTCGGCGATTTCTCGATAGGAGAGGTTCTGAAAATAGAAGAGCACTATCGGCAACCGATGCCGCTCATCCAGGCGGTCCAGAGATTGATGAAGGGCGAGGGCCTGACTCACATTCAGGAGCATTGATGCCGGTCTGATTCAAGTCTCCGAATTCATCCATCATCTCGTCGAGAGAAACCTCCACCTTGCTGTGTCTATTGCGATTCATCTGGGCATAGCAATGTCTGAATATTCCAACCAGCCAACCCTTCACCGCCTCTATATCGCGCAGACCGGACCGCGACCGATAGGCCTGGAAGAACGCTTCCTGCGTTAGTTCTTCCGCATCTGATCGCGAGCCGGTCCACCAGTAGGCGATCCCATAGAGGAGCCGGTGGTACTGCCGTATTCAATCATCGAAGTTTTGGTCGCTGACCTGCACTGATGCCAATGATCTCCAGAAACCGCTCTTAAATGAAGTGGCGCTACAAGGTCCATTTATTCCATTTTTTTGACTTTAGCGCAGCAACATGCCCCGGTCGAACGCAGGTTGCTGAAAATAAAGGAGCAACCTGCCCGGTTATATCCTGGCTACAGCGAAATCTCCTCCATAGAATGGAGGATCATTACGGTAGACCTGCTGGAGCCAAACCCCGGATGAAGTTCATATGTTTCGCAGCTTCTGGCGCGGTCAGGCGAATTTCGGCCATGTCCTGGCCCGCAAAACGTCGATACCTGTTCACATGATCGGCGGTTGTCACCTGAATAAAGTCCACAGATTGTTGAATCGGTCATCAACTAGATGGACTCGAATCCATGATCGCAGCAATAAAAGTTCTAAAATCGTCCACTAGGGCCGACCATTTAGGTGTATCCCTCGGGCGCGCTCGCGCATTTCCAACGATCAGGTTGAAGCAAAGCTGTATCGGGAAATAGACCTGCCGATGACAAATGGATTCATGCAGCACCTTCGAGCACGGGGCCAGCGTGTGCATCACGCGATGCGTGGGCGCTACTGGTTTCCTCAGGGACCTCTCGCGCTGCTGCTTGGCCTGGGTGGCTTTTGGCTGCTCAAAGCCAGTTTCGGCTCGCACTGGCTTAGCTATGAGCAATCACTGATCCATGGCGAGTTTCGCCTGCCGCTGACGCTGCTGCCTTCTCTGTTAATTGGCAGCGGCATGCTAACGATGGCCCTTGGCCTGCTGTGGCGATCGCGCCTGGCGTGGGCAATGGCGGTGCTGCTGGTAGCCACGGGTGGGGTCAACACGTTGTTGACCGGCCACACCCATGTACACGTCCTGCTGGCCTATTTCGCGTTCATTCTGGTGCTGTTGCTGGTTTCGTGGAGGTATTTCGATCGCTCCAGTGTGGCCGCCAGCACAATCTTCGCGCTCACTTCTGTGGCGATGCTGCTGCTGTACGCCACATTCGGCAGCTACTATCTCGGCGCGGAATTCAAACCTCGGATCGGGGACCTGATCACCGCCCTCTACTACGCCATGGTGACGATGAGCACGGTTGGCTACGGCGACATCGTACCGACCACAGCAGAGTCGAGGCTGTTCACGGTTTCTGTCATCATTCTCGGCGTAGCTGTTTTCGCCACTTCGTTGACCGCTGTTATCGCGCCTCTGGTGGGACAGAGTCTCAAACGCATCGTCGATCGCAAAGGAACCGGCATGAATCGTGAAAATCACTTCGTCGTCATCGGCAACACACCTTTGGCAATCAACACCTGGCGGGAGTTGGCGAAACGTGGCCGCCCGGTCACTCGGATCGTCCGAGAACCTCTGGAAGAGGGCGAAACCAAGGATGTCGATGTTGTAGTTGGTGATCCCAGTATGACGGATACGCTGCGCGAGGCGGGTGCGCACCGCGCCGAGGCGGTGCTGGCCATGCTGGCCGATGACTCCGAGAACGCCTTCGCCGTGCTCGCGGTGAAAGAACTTGCGGGTACCGCAAAGACCGTTGCCGCCGTAAACGACGCGCGACACCTCGGCCGCGTGAAGCTGGTCCAGCCGGACGTGGTGATCGCGCCGCAGGTGCTGGGAGGGGAATTGGCGGCCATGCTGCTCTCCGGCGAACAGGTCTCGCCGGACTGGGTGATGCAGCGGGTGTTTCAACAGGTCAGCGCCAATCCATCAAAGACGGCGGACAGTGGCACTGTGTCTTAGGCGGCCAATGGTGGCATCATTTGTGTATTGCATTCGCTGTGCGCTCGGGAAACGGCCATTGCTTTCGTATTCCGGCCCGCAGTAGAAAAATGATTAGCCCGGTCACCAGCAGCAGCGCTGCGAACTCGATCTCCTTCGACAGATTCGCCCCCTGAAGTAAGACGAACAGGAATCCTGCAATCGCGAGTAATGCGGGCACGGGATAGAACGGCATTTGAAATGGATTCGGCTGGCCGCCCAGCCGTTTGCGAAACGCGATCAGTCCAATCGCCTGCAACAGAAATTGAAACACGATGCGCGTCACAATGAGTGCGGCGATCAGATCGGCGAGCCGGAAGAGGCAGAAGAAAACTGAGATGGCGCCCAGTACCAGAAGCGAGACGGTAGGGAATCGCTTCTCCTTATGAACCTGGCCGAATCCTGCGAAATAATTTTTGTCGAGCGCGGCGGCATACGGCACCCGGGAGTAGCCGAGCAGAACGGCAAAAACTGAGGCGAACGCGGTCCAGACGATCAGCAACGCCATGGCCTTCCCGGCCCAGGGGCCATACAGGCGCTCCATCAGCACGGCAATGACCGAGGTGCGCGTCGCAACGGCGCCGGGCTGCAGGAATTCCCGCACGGGGATCACGCGCAGTACGCTCACATTCATGAATACATAGAGAGTGGCAACGAGGAGAATCGACCAGAAGATAGCGCGGGGAATTACGCGGCGCGGGTCTTTCACTTCTCCAGCCAGAAAGCAAATGTTGTAGTAGCCGCCGTAGTTGTAGATTGCAATCAGTAGTCCGGCGCTGAAGCCTCCCAAACCACGCTGCGGCGTCAGCGCGTGGAAGAGCGGCGTGGCGGCGGCGTGCATGTGCGTCAGCCCGGAGACGATGACCCAAAGAATGGCGAGAACCACGCCGATCGACAGAACGCGCGAGATGCGCCCTACGGTTTGAATGCCGCTGTAGATGAGAAATGTCGCGAGCGCGCAGGCAGCCATTGCGACCAGGGATGCGAAGGTGACTGCGAAGTGGCCGTTCCCGAACCAGAATCGATGCAGGTTCGGCCAAAGATACCCGGCGTAGTCCGCGAGACCCACCGCGCCGGAAGCGGTAGAAAGCGGCGCACTGAATGTAAGCTGCCATATGAAAAGGAACGACAGCAGGCGCCCCCATTTTTCGACTCCGTAAATGCGGCTGAGATACAGATAGCTTCCGCCCGACTCCGGGAAGCGTGTCCCAAGTTCGGCCCATACCATCCCATCGCACAGCGCGAGAATTGCGCCAAAAATCCATCCCAGAATGGCGCGATTTCCAAGGGCCGCCACCATCAGCGGAAGCGTGATGAATGGCCCCACGCCAACCATGTTCAGCACATTTAGATTGATCGCAGTCTTGAGCCCGATCCCGCGGATCAATGAGGGTTCGCGAGTAGGACCTGTCGCTGCGGTCGCGGTGGATTTCGCATCCATAGAGATTCGATTCAGATCGAATCGCAAATTCTGCGATGATCTAAGTTACGTAAATAATGTCTTAATTCCATACAAGGCCGTGGGATGAATCGAAACCAAACCAGGAAACATTTCGGGTGCATTCTGATAGCGCTGATCGCATGGATCACGATACCAGCTTTCCCACAGACTCCAGCAAAAGTCGAAGCGAATCCGAACGCTCACAAAATTCAGATCAACCGCGGTGCTGCGGAGCTATGGCAAACTCTGCGCGAGCTGCATACCAGAGCCAGCCTGATCATGTTCACCGCGCATCCCGACGACGAAGACGGGGGCGTCCTTTCATATGAGAGCCGCTATATGGGCGCGGACACCACGTTGTTCACGTTGAATCGCGGCGAAGGCGGACAGAATGTGATGTCCTCGGATTTCTGGGACCAACTTGGATTGGTTCGCACGCAGGAACTACTGGCCTCGGACCGGTATTACGGCGTCCATCAGTATTTTTCGCGGGTAGCGGATTTCGGATTCACCAAAACCAAGGAAGAGGCCCTCAAAAAATGGGGCTATGATCGCGTCCTGTATGACTCCGTACGGGTGGTGCGGATGATACGGCCGCTAGTGGTCACTTCGGTGTTTGCCGGCAACGTTTCCGACGGGCACGGTCAGCACCAGGTCTCGGGTGAAATGGCGCAAGAAGTGTACAAGGCAGCCGCCGATCCAAAAATGTTCCCAGATCAGATTCGCGCCGGGCTTCGACCATGGGCGCCGCTCAAAATGTATGTGCGGCTGCCGTTTGCACCCATTACCGACAAGGGCGTTTACGATTATGCGACCGGGCATTGGGCGCCGGCGCGGTTTCGCAACTATATAGACAACACGTGGATTGAAGGACGGCCGTCGCCGACGCTGGCAATTCCAGCAGGCCGCTACAGTCCCGCAGCGGGCCTCTCTTACACTCAGATTGGTCGGCTTGGGCTGAACGAGCAGAAGTCGCAAAACGGGGGCATTGGCATGCCTCCAGCCGGCCCGGATTCTTCCGCGTATCACATTTATGCATCACGCGTGCCTACATCCGCGAACGAAGTCACCTTCTTTGATGGCATCGATATTTCTCTGCCTGGAATCGCGGATTATGCTCCGGCTGCCCAACGCGGCTGGATTCGTGAGCGGCTCGCGTCCATCAACTCTCTTGTGGAACAGGCGACGCGGAACTTCTCCATGGATTCTCCGGAAAAAATTGCGCCAACGCTGGCACGAGGATTGTTGCAGACTGAAATGTTAATTCAGGAGATACAACAGAAGCCGCTGCCGGAAGATGCGCGCTACAACATACTGCATGAGTTGAATGTGAAGCAGGTACAGTTCAACGGCGCGTTGGCGGAGGCGCTTGGAATCAGTCTGGATGCGACCGTCTCTGACGGCGCGGGGGCGGATCGCGGCGGATTTTATCGCGGCCCATCGGAGACGTTTCAAGCTGCGATTCCACGGCAAAATTTCTATGTGAATTTGCATTTGGCCGACCAGGGAAGCGATCCGATCGTTGTGAAGGATGTGCGCCTTGTCACGACTCCCGACAAGGATTGGAAGCTAAGCGCGCAAGGAGCGCGGCCAAATTCACTCGCTGCGGGCGATGCCACTGACCTCTCTTTTGCGGTTACTGTGCCTGCCGATGCCACGATCACGGAGCCATACTTCACTCGTCCGAATTTAGAGCAGCCGTATTACGATATTTCGGATCCCGCTTATCTCAACCTGCCTCTGATGCCTTATCCGTTATCGGCACGGGCAGCGTTTACCTACGACGGGGTCGACGTGATCGTGAAACAAGTGGTGCAGACGGTGCATCGTGTGACGGGGCGAGGGCCAGTGGAAAATCCCTTGATCGTGGCTCCGGCGATCTCTGTATGGGTGTCGCCCCGGGCCGGGATTGTGCCATTCAGCAGCAAATCGCTGAAGATTACCGCTCTGATTCATAGCAACGTGAAAGGGCTGGCGATGGGAACAGTGTCGCTGCAACTGCCCGCGGGATGGAGTTCCGCGCCGCGCCAGGCGCAGTTCAGCACGAGCCGGGATGGAGATGAGCAGAACATTGAGTTCACCGTGGCTCCGAACGGAGTAGAAGCCAAGCCGTATCGCATTACCGCGACGGCGATATATCAAGGTGCAACCTACAGTTCCGGATCGATCTCCGTCGGCTATCCGGGACTTCGCCCCTATCCGTATTACAGGGACGCGACCTATCGAACGACAGGTGTGGACATACATCTGCCGCCTGGAATGAAGATCGGATATGTCACCGGAACTGGAGACAGCGTTCCTGGTTCACTGGAAGATATAGGAATCAAAACTACTTTCCTATCTGCGCAGGACATAGAAGCGGCCGACTTGTCTAGTTTCAACGCGATCGTTCTCGGAGTACGCGCTTATGCGGCCCGCCCGGAACTGAAAATCTTCAACGCGAGGTTACTGGAGTACGTCAAGCAAGGTGGCACGTTAATCGTGCAATATCAGACGCCGGAGTTCGATCATAACTATGGACCGTATCCATACCAGCTGGGCGGCAATCCGGAAAAGGTAATTGACGAAAATTCCAAAGTAGTTCTGCTTCAGCTGAACTATCCGGCACTCACATGGCCCAATAAGATCACGGTGCATGATTTCGATGGATGGGTGGAGGAGCGCGGTCACGATTTCATGCGGCAGTGGGATCCACGCTACACCGCACTGACAGAGACCCACGACCCGGGGCAGGCGCCGCAGAAAGGTGGTCTGCTCGTGGCTTCGTACGGAAAAGGTTTTTACGTCTATGCGGGCTACGCATTCTATCGGGAACTGCCGGAAGGCGTTCCCGGAGCATTCCGGATATTCGCTAACCTGCTGAGTCTGTCCAGTAATCCTGGAATGCAGAGGTTATCCCGTCGGCAGGGAAGCAGCAACTGAAGCAACAACGCCGCTATTTCCTCATCGTCGGGAGCTTCAAGGTGAACGTCGAGCCTTCCGCTAGCACACTCTGCGCGCTGATAGCAGCCCCATGCCGTTCGGCGATCCATTGGCCGATGGAAAGTCCGAGCCCAGCGCTACCGACAGCGCGTTCGCGTGCCTGGTCGGCACGATAGAAGCGGTCAAAAATGTTCGGCAACGCATCCTCCGCGATCCCGATTCCAGTGTCACTGACGGCCAGGGTCGCCGCGTCGCCCGAGGCTTCCAGCGCAATTCGCACGCTGCCGTGTCTTGGTGTGTACTTAACGGCGTTATCGATAAGGACCACCAGAAGCCGTCGCAGTGCGCTCGCGTCGCCGTGCGTATGGACGGGCGCCGGTGGCAGTGCCACGGACCATGTGAGCTCCTTCGCGTCCGCGAGGGGCTGTGTAAGGGAAGCGGTGGAACGCACAAGTTCCGTCAGGTCCACATCGGAGAAGCTCAAAGTTTCCGCTCCGGCATCGGCGCGGGCCAGCAGCATCAGTTCTTCCAGCAGCGCGGATGTCCGTTCCAGTTCATCCAGGTTCGCTTCGAGCGCCGTGCGATATTCCTCCGCGCTGCGCGGACGGCGCAGCAGGATTTCCGTACGCGTGCGGAGCAGGGCAATCGGCGTGCGCAATTCGTGGGACGCATCGGCGGTAAATCGGGTGATGCGTTCGAAACCGGCCTGCAGGCGGTCCAGCATTCCGTTCAATGTGAGTGAGAGCCTTTGCAACTCGTCTTTTGCCGAAGGCACTTGCAAACGGGTGGAAAGATCGCTGGGGTGAATGGCTTGCGCGGCCGCGATCATGGAGAGGATCGGAGAAAGCGCGCGCCCCGCGATCCAATATCCTCCTGCGCCGGCCAATATTAGCAGCAGAGGAATCGCGATCCACAATACGCTTTCAAGCCGATGGCTGGCCTCGACGAAATCGTGCACAGGAATGGCCACCATGACGATGTATTTCGCGTGCGGCGTGGTCACGCTGCGCACCAGTGTGCGGAGCCTGTGACGGTGGTAAGCTCTTATTTCGGACCGATCGAATCTTGTTGGCACCCGATCTGTAACCTGCATCCGGTTCATCGCCGCGGAGCGATAGACTACATGGCCGCTTGCGTCCCAGATTTCCAGCAAAGTCAGATCCGGCGCTAACTCCACATCCTCGTCCAGATCGTGTTGGAGCGCAGCGGGCTGTGTGTTCTCATCTTCTCGAATGATCTGCTGTACTGCGGTCATATGGGCGCGCAAGCGATCGTCCACAGTACGATGCATAGCGTGTTCGAGCATGGCGAGCGTGAAAAACGCGAACGCTAACAGACCCACGGCGAGCACGGCGAAGTACCACAGCGTCAGCCGCAGCCGAATGGGAAGAGGTCTCATGTTGCGATTCCACTTTCCGGCGTGCGAGCTTCCATGACATATCCCACCCCCCGCGCGGTGTGGATCAGGCGAGGGCGGAAGCCGCGATCCACCTTGTTGCGGAGCAGGGAAATCAATGCATCGAGCGTGTTGTCTTCCACGGGGTCATCGAACCCCCATACGGCTTCCAGAATCGCGGTCCGTGTCAATACGCGGCCCACGCGGCGCAGCATGTATTCGAGCAGGCGATACTCGGTGGCGGTCAGCGAAATCGTGTAGCCCGCGCGAGTGACGCGCTGTGTAGCCGGATTGAGTTCGAGATCGGCCACCGACAGCACCACGGGCGCAAGTGGCGCCGTACGGCGTGTGATGGCCCGCAGCCGCGCGAGCAGGACGGCAAAGGCGAAGGGTTTCGTCAGGTAATCGTCCGCGCCGGCATCGAGGCCGCGGGTGATGTCGGGGATTGCGTCGCGCGCGGTGAGCATCAGAATAGGCACTTCGCAATGCGCAGCGCGCAGGCGGCGTGCCACTTCAAACCCATCGGCACCGGGCAGCATCACATCGAGTACGATGGCATCGAATTCGTAAAGGCGCGCCAGCTCGACCGCTGCCACGCCATCGTGAGCGATGCAAACAGTATGGTTCTCTTCGGTCAGCCCCTGCTCCAGCAGGCTGGCCATATTCGCCTCATCTTCTGCAATCAGAATGCGCATACGGGAAAGCGGAACGGGGTCATACCGGGGCTCCGGCGCGGCTGCTCGCTAGTATCGTAGCAGCGAATTGGCGACGTTTTCGGTGCGATGCGATTTTTCAGTCGTTCGCGTGGGATGCTACACTCAGAAGTTTTTAAGGACTTCGATCGGCAGTGGAGGAGAACGATGGCGACGATGAATGCCGCTCTAGGCACGGGCACAAAATATCTGACGGAAGACGAGCAGCTTTTCCGCGATACGGTGCGCCAGTTTGCACGCGAGACAATCAGCCCGCTGGTGCGCGAAATGGATGAGCACCAAAAAATGGATGCTTCACTGGTCCGCCAACTGTTTGAGCTGGGGTTGATGGGAATTGAGATTCCCGAAAGCTACGGCGGCTCCAATGGCACGTTCTTTGAGGCCATTCTTGCGGTTGAGGAAATCTCCGCAGTCGATCCTTCCGTTGGCGTGCTGGTCGATGTGCAGAACACCCTCGTCATCAACGCGCTGCTGCGTTGGGCGAGCGAACGGCAGAAGCAGCGATATTTGCCACGCATGACGAAAGACTGGATCGGCGCGTATGCGTTGAGTGAGGCCGCTTCGGGATCCGATGCGTTCGCATTGCAGGCACGTGCGGAAAAAAGAGATGACCATTACCTGCTGAACGGACAGAAGCTTTGGATCACCAACGGCAAGGAAGCGGAATTGTTTATTGTGTTCGCAACAACCGATCCTACGGCGGGCTACAAAGGAATCCATGCATTTCTCGTAGAGAAGAGCTTTCCAGGATTTACGCTCGGGAAGAAGGAAGATAAGCTCGGCATTCGCGCATCGAGCACCTGTGAGATCGTGCTGGAAGACTGCAAAGTCCCATCAGAAAATCTGCTGGGCGAGCCGGGGAAGGGATACAAAATCGCCATTGAAACGTTGAATGAAGGCCGCATCGGAATCGGAGCGCAGATGCTGGGGCTTGCGCAGGGAGCATGGAATCACGCCGCGCGTTACGCGAAGGAGCGCAAGCAATTCGGCAAACCGATTGCGGATTTTCAGGCGGTTCAGTTTCAACTCGCAGAGTTGGCAGTGGAAATCGAAGCGGCGCGGCTGATGGTTTACAACGCCGCGCGCCTGAAGGATGCAAAGCTGGATTTTGTGAAGGAAGCGGCGATGACGAAATATTTCACATCGCAAGTCGCCGAACGTGTTGCCAGCCAGGCTGTGGAAGTCTTCGGAGGCTACGGCTTCGTAAAGGATTATCCGGTGGAGAAATACTTCCGCGATTCGAAGATCGGAAAAATCTACGAAGGCACGTCAAACATGCAACTCGCGACGATTGCCAAGATGGTGATTTAGGCTGGTCGTCTCATAAGTCCGACTCATCCGTCGCTGGAAACGGCTCTGGCGTGCGGCTGCCGTCTTTTTGCTTCAGCAGGATTTGCACTTTGCCTTCAGCGGCTTCCAATTCTGCTTTGCAGGCATTGGAAAGCTGCACGCCTTCTTCAAACAGCCGCACGGAATCTTCCAAGGGCAAATCGCCGCGTTCTAACTTGCCGATGATCGTCTCCAATTGTTTCAGCGACTCTTCAAAGCTTGCCAAGGTTGACTCCTAAATCCTCTGCAGGATGCGGCGTGGGTACAATGATTTCCGTCTTGGCGGTGTTGGAGCGGTTGCGAAGCACGCTTTCCATCACCGAGAGTGCGGCGTGAAACCGTCCCGAAGGCGCGCTGACCTGTACGCCCTGCACCATGCCGCGCGCTTCCGTCAGCATCTCCTGCGCGATTTTTACACCCTCTGCGCGGGCCAACTCCGGCGTGTCGGCGCGCTGCATCCGCGTCAGGATTTCATCCGGCACAAATACGCGCAGATCATTGCGCATGAATTCCGCGTTGCGGAGGCTGACCAGCGGCCATATTCCCGCAATGACCGGAATATGAAATTGTTCGATGCGTTTCAGGAAAGCTTCCAGCAGCCGCAGATCGAACACCGGCTGCGTGATGGCATATTCCGCGCCCGCCTCGACTTTGTAAGCGAAGCGCCGGATTTCATTGTCCATGTCCGGCACGCCGGGGTTCGCAGCCACGCCCACGGCAAACCCTGTGGAAGCGCCGATCGAATTGCCGCCGATATCAAGACCATGATTCAAATTGCGAACGATGTTCACAAGGCCGATCGCGTCCACATCAAACACGGCGGTTGCATCTGGATAATTGCCGAGCTTCGGCGGATCCCCGGTGAGGCACAGGATATTGCGTAATCCCAGAGACGCGGCGCCCAGCAGGTCCGACTGAATGCTGAGCACATTGCGATCGCGGCAGGTGTAGTGCAGAAGGCTTTCGACTCCGACCTGCTGCTGAATCTGCAGACAGAGGCTCAATGCGCTCATGCGGGCCGAAGCGCGCGGCGAGTCCGGCACATTGATTGCCTCGACGCCGTGCTGTGCGAGCATGGCCGCAGCTTCCAATTCCTTTTGGCAACTGATGCCGCGCGGCGGAACGATCTCGACCATCGCGACAAATCTTCCGGCGGCGAGATCGGCTCCGAGCTTGGACCGCTCCGCCAGAACGGGAGGTTCCACGGCATTCTGCACGCTGGCTGCTGTCGCCGTAACAGGTGCGCTCTTGCGCGCATCCAGCGCACGCAAAGTGGAACGCATCGCGCGGATATGGTTGGGCGTGGTACCACAGCATCCGCCGATGAACTGCACTCCAGCCGCGGCGAATTTGCGCACAAAGCTGGCCATGTACTCCGGAGAGCAGAGATAGATATTGCGTCCATCGACGGCGCGCGGCATTCCGGCATTCGGCATGGCGGCCAGCGGCAATGTCGTGGCGGAACGCATCCGTTCGACTGCACTCAACACAGTGGCCGGCCCGGCGCTGCAGTTGCAGCCGACGGCGTCCGCGCCCCATTCCGTCAATCTCACCGCCGCAGTTTCCGGCGACGAGCCGTCGAGCGTATTGCCCTCTTCATCGATCGTCATCATTGCGATGATGGGCAGATGCGGCGCGGCCTCGCGCGCGGCGAGAATCGCCTGATGAACCTCGCTGAGAGAGGTCATCGTCTCGATGGTCAAGAGATCGACGCCGCCTTCGGCAAGCGCGCGAATCTGTTCCGCGAATGCAGCGCGTGCCTCGTCGAACGCGATCTTGCCGAGCGGCTCAATCTGCACTCCGATAGGTCCCACAGCGCCGGCTACATACGCTTGCGCCGCCTGCTTGTCGCGCAGTTGCTCTACGGCCTGGCGGGCGAGTTGAGCCCCGGCGACATTCACAGCGTGGACGCGGTCCTGCAGTCCATGGCGTTGCAGCCTGTAGCGGTTGCCGCCGAAGGTGTTCGTCTCCAGGATTTCGGCGCCCGCCTGCAGATATTCCTCGTGAATCGCGCGGATCAGGCCGGGTTGTGAAAGGTTCAATTCGTCGTAACAATGATGAATAAAGACACCGCGGCTGTAGAGCATGGTGCCCATTGCTCCATCGCAGAGGACGCTTCGCGTCGAAAATATCTCATTTAGGGTTTGGGCCATCTTTTTTCGTCCGTTGGCCTTATCGTAGTGGGTGCGGCGCGCGAGCGCCACCGGCGGAGGCTTGGTATACACTAGCCTTTCAGCCAAGATCGTTAAAGTGCCCTGGAATTGGAGCATTCAGCTTTGATGAGCCGTAGTAGATTTATCCGCACAGTTCTGACTGTTGCGGCTGCCGCAAGTGCCTTCTCGATCATGGGTTGCACCGGCTCGAATTCGATTCTTGCCGGTCGCCCACAGCCGCCGAGCCAAATACGCCAGCGGGTCCTCGTGGCGATTCAAAATCCCTCTCCGATCGCAACCGGCGCATTGCAGATCGTAGACGCCCGTTACGATATCCGGAACAGCGAGAACGGCAAGATTCCCACTTTCTTCATTAGCGGATACAAAGGCAGTCTACCGAGTTTGATCCTGAACTATCCGGAGCAATCAGCCGGATACGTCTATGGCTCCGGCGATGGCAGCCTTGTCCCGGTGAACTATGGGACCGAGCAGATTTCGGGAGCGATTAGCGGTCTTGCCGGCACTTCCAGCAGTGTCTTTGTGACCCAGGACGGCCGCTATGCCTTCGCGGCGAACCAGAGTTCCCAGTATTTGACAGTAATCGACAACGTGACGCCCGCCGTTGTGCAATTGAATCTTCCCAACGTTTACAAAGTCGCTGTCAATCCCAGCGGAACGGTGGCCCTGGCATTCGTTCAGAACAGCAATTACGCCTATCGCGTGATTCATCTGCAGCAGCCGAACGGCACGGTGGCGCCGGTGCCCACCTTTCCGAATGAAGCAAACTGGCCGGTGGCTGTAAGTCCGGTCGATTGCCAGCCGGTGAATCTGCCCATTTACTGCGTGGTTCCGGTTCTGGATCAGAACGGCAATCCGATCGCCTTCAATCGCCCATACAACACGATTTTCTCCTCCGACGGCACCACCGCCTGGTTGATGAACTGCGGCGTGGAGTGCGGCAATAGCGCCGTCGATCCTGTCACTGGCGTAACCGGGGCAAGTGTTAGCTTTCTGAACCCTGGGCCTTTGAACATCTACAACTTTCCGGGCAGTACCTATCCAAGTCCCCCGCCCGCAACGCCGCAGCCGACGGAGACACGAAGGGTTTCTGTGCCCGGCGGGGCCACGATGGCCGTTTATGGCAATGGGATCTTGTATGTCTCCGGTCAGCAGTTGCAGAAGGATGGACTGCTGGAGGGATTTCTGTCTGTCGTCAATTTGACCAGCAACACGGTGACTGCGACTTATCCGATTTCGGACGGCACTCATACCAAGATGCTGCTTGGAGATGACAACACCTTATGGATCGGCTCCCAGCTTTGCCAGACCGGGGAACGTACTGCCATGAACCTGGTCAATGGCTGCCTGACGTTTTTCAACATCAATACGAAATCCGTGCTCGTAGAACCCTGGTACGGTGATCTCACCGGGCTTTGCGCGATCATCGACTGGCACAAGATGTATACCGCGTATGGCGGCCAACTCCACATTTACGCGACGACGAATACCGGAATCACGAGCACAGGCGGTCCCCTGGCGCCCGGCTACTCCGCGGGATCGGAAATAAGCAACGCCAATGTGACGGTGCAGGGGACGGCATTTGACGTCGCTTATATGGATGCGCCTTCCAACGCCGCTGATTAGCAAATCTAGCGGTAACGCTGCACCCGTGATTGCAACGCTGCATGAGCCAGCCGATCGACATTCTCGCGATTGCGGCGCACCGCGACGACGTGGAGCAGACCTGCGGCGGAACCTTGCTGAAATCCGCTGCGCTCGGCCTGCGAACCGCGATTCTCGACCTGACACAGGGCGAAGCCGGAACGCGCGGCTCTGCCGCGGAACGCGCCGCCGAAGCGGACGACGCGGCCCGTATTCTCAGGGTGGAATGGCGGCGGGCGATCGATCTTCCCGACGGCCGCATCGAAAATACCTGGGAAAACCGGCTGAAAATTGTCCATGTGGTGCGGGAACTTCAGCCTCGCGTGGTCATTCTTCCCTATTGGCAGGCACGGCACCCGGACCATGCGATTGTTGCGACGCTCGGCTACGACGCGTGCTTCGCGGCGGGCCTTTCCAAAGTGGAAACCGGCGCAGCTCCGCACCGGCCCTTCAAAATTATCTACGCAAGTCTCTATGCGGATGTGCGGCCCAGCTTTGTCGTGGACATTACCGAATATGCCGAGCAGAGATTTGCATCATTGATGGCATATTGCTCGCAATATGAAAACCAGTCATCGGGCGGCGGCATTTTCGTTCCGCGCGAAGAAATTCGCGAGCGTACCTTCGCTCTAGCCCGCTTCTATGGACTGCTCGGCGGTGTGCAGTACGCCGAGCCATTCATGCAGAAGGAAGTTGGACTTGTCGAAGATGTGACGCTGATTCCCGTCCAGTCGATTTAGACGGGAGCCATACAAACCTGTCATTCCGAGCGGAGCGCAGCGAAGTCGAGGAACCTGCTGTTTGCCCACAATACCAGGTTCTTCGAGGCGAATCCTATCATTCCGATTCGCGGTCATTCCCCTTTTGGCACCGTCACATCGGATTGGAGGTTGGTGGTCCACACATTCCTGCCGCTTCCGTCGAGCATGATTGTTACCGTTCCATGCTGGCCTTGCGCGGCATACGGACCGTTGCCGGTGTGCTCCTTCTCCTTGCTGTCAAAAAACTGGACCTTCATGCGCCCGGCGTCCTCCAGTTTCAGCCTGTAGTGAAATTCCGCTCCGGGGGCGAGGCTGGAAATCCCGAAACTAGCGCTCGGATAATCGACTTCAATATTGTGCAGCTCAGTGCTGCCGGAGTTTACGACGGTAGTTTGCACATGTGCAGATCGGCAGCCCGCAATCAGGATGAATGCGATTGCGGCTATGGGAACAGATTTGCGAAGAACTCCGGTCATGGCTCCAGTGTAGATGTTTTCACTGATCTACCATGGAGCGCGCTTGTGTCTCCCTTGCAACGGAAGTTGCATTTACCGAGGGAATCTGGCGAAACGCCATTCGCCAGCCGCTATAATTCCGATTGGCATCCAACACACCCTCCGCTGTGACGCGAAAGAAAGCTGCGGCAAATTCCGAGGTCCGAATTATATGAAGTTCTTGTTCCCGAAACAGATTAGCCTTCGTTCGCTGCGCGTGGCGCTCCCGCTTTGCATGTCGCTGGCGGCCTTTTCTCAAACCACGGCTGGCGCGCCATCGCTGGTTGGCTACACCGCCCAGGGTGCGCGGACAGAACTGCAATGGGAGAAGAAGTTCCAGGGGATTCCATCGACCGATCGCCTGCGGGCCAACATGCAGAGGCTTGCCGCACGTCCGCATAACGTCGGTTCTCCCTACGATAAGGACAATGCGGAGTGGATGCTGCAGCAGTTCAAGTCCTGGGGTCTGGATGCGCATATTGAAACGTTCTACGTTCTCTTTCCCACGCCGAAAGAGCGCGTGCTCCAATTGATCGAGCCGACACAGTTCACCGCGAAACTGCATGAGCCGCCGGTCCCGGGCGATCCGACTTCCGGCCAGCAGTCGGAGCAGTTGCCAACGTACAATGCGTATTCTCCCGACGGCGACGTTACGGGGCGCCTGGTCTACGTGAACCACGGCAATCGCGACGACTACAAAGTCCTTGACCGGCTGGGCATCTCTGTCAAAGGCGCAATCGTCATTGCCCGCTACGGTGGCGGATGGCGCGGCATCAAGCCGAAGGTCGCCGCGGAACACGGCGCGATCGGCTGCATCATTTATTCCGATCCGCACGACGACGGCTTCTCCGTCGATGACGCATATCCCAAAGGCTCTGGTCGCCCGGATCAAGGCGTGCAGCGCGGCGCGGTGACCGACGATCTGTACGAAGGCGACCCACTAACGCCTGGATGGGGATCGACGAAAGATGCGAAGCGTCTTCCCATCCGCGAAGCGAAGACCATCGCAAAAATTCCGACGCTACCCATCTCGTATGGCGACGCGCAGCCGCTGCTCGCTGCCATTGGCGGCCCGGTTGCGCCGCCAAGCTGGCGCGGCGGCCTCGGCATCACATATCACATCGGTCCCGGGCCGGCAAAGGTGCATTTGAAGCTAGCATTCAACTGGAATTCGATGACACCCATTTACGATGTCATCGCGAAGATTCCCGGCAGTACGGAACCCGATGAATGGGTGATTCGCGGCAATCATCACGACGGCTGGGTGAACGGCGCGCAAGATCCGATCGCCGGCATGTCGCCCGTGCTGGAAGAAGCGCGCGCATTCGGCGAGTTGCTGAAACAGGGCTGGAAGCCGCGCCGCACCATTATTTACTGCGCGTGGGACGGCGAGGAGCCGGGCCTGCTGGGCTCGACCGAGTGGGTGGAAACCCATATGGCGGAGCTGCAGAAGCACGCCGTGATGTATGTCAATTCAGATACCAATGACCGCGGATTTCTGCACATCAGCGGGTCGCATTCTCTGGAACATTTCATCAATGGCGTGGCGAAAGACGTTCCCGATCCGGAAAAGAACATGTCCGTGTGGGAGCGCGCAAAGCTGGTGAGGATCGCACGCGCGAAAGACCCGGCGGAGCGCGCGGAGTTGCGGCAGCGCTCAGATCTGCGCATTTACGGCCCGGGCGACGGTTCCGACTACGCCACATTTCTGCACCATGCCGGTATTCCGATCCTCAACCTGGGTTTCAGCGGAGAAGAGCGCAAGGGCAGCGCCTACCATTCCATCTACGATGACTACACATATTATTCGCGCTTCGATGACGGCAAATTCGTCTACGGGCGCGCGCTGGCGCAGGTTGCGGGAACGGCGGTCATGCGCATGGCCGATGCCGATCTGATTCCATACGACTTCACCGACTATGCCGAGACCATTCACCATTTTCTCGGTGAATTGAACACGGAACTTATCAGCGAACGCGCGCAGATCAAAGAGCAGAACAAGGAGATTGCCGAAGGAGTATTCAATGCCATCTCCGATCCGCAGGCGCCGATCGTTCCGCCCAGCTATGAAAAGCCGGCTCCATTTCTAAACTTCGCTCCCTTGGAAAATTCGGCGGCTACGTTTACCCACGCGGCGGACGAATATCAAAAAGCCCTCACGAAGATGGAGGCGAATGGCGGCGCTGAATTGACCAGTCCGCAGATCGACTCTGTCAACGATACGTTGATCACCGTCGAGCGCGCGTTTCTCAATCCGAATGGCTTGCCGGGCCGGCCGTATTTCAAACACATGATCTATGCGCCCGGCATGTATACAGGGTATGGAGTGAAAACCATCCCCGGCGTGCGAGAGGCATTGGAACAGCACCAATGGCCGCTGGCGGAAAAGGAAGCCGACATCACCGGTACGTTCATCGACAAGGCCGCGGGCCGAGTCACGAAAGCGGCCGAGCAGTTGGATGCGATCGCCGGGAAATCTCCGGCTTCCATAAGTGAAACCACGCAAGGTGGCCGCTAGATCAAGCGACGAGACGGCTTAAGGAATGGATGGATGTAGCGGTCGATATCGAAAGCAATCGACCCTGTGTAACAATCAGGAACGCTCGCATCCGGCGAAACTCCCAGCGCCAGGTCGAATGTGGAGATTTCCGCATGAGATCGCCTAGAATTGCCGCGCTCGGTCTTGGGTTGATTCCATTCCTCGCCATCTGCTTTTCTGTGCCATTGTGGGACCGAATTCATCCCATGATTTTCGGTCTCCCATTCAATCTGTTCTGGCTGCTTTCCTGGACCGTGCTTACCCCGGCATGCATGGGCGTTGCGTATCGATTGGAGACCTCGCGAGATTCCACCAGCTCTACGAATCGTGACAAGGAGCGGTCACGATGACTCCGAGCGAAATCGCATTGACGATCATCTTCGCCATCGTTTTGCTGGGCTCGGCCATCGGCTTCTACTCCGGCAGGCACCGCAAAATGAGCCTGGAACAGTGGACCGTAGGCGGCAGGTCCTTCGGCACGCTGCTCATCTGGCTGCTGATGGCGGGAGAAATCTATACCGCTTTTTCATTTCTGGGTCTCAGCGGCTGGGCCTACTCGCGCGGGGGGCCGGTGCTCTACGACCTGGCTTATATGGTACTGGGGAACGTGGTGGCGTTTTTCATTCTTCCCCCCATTTGGGAATTGGGCCGCAAACATGGGCTGCAGACACTGCCCGATTTTTTTCTGATGCAGTACGGCAGCCGCTATCTTGCCGCCTTCGCGGCGGCGGTCGGGGTCGTGTTCATCGTTCCCTACCTCGAGGTCCAGCTCGTGGGACTCGGCATCATCGTAAGAATCGCGAGTTTCGACGGCGTTGGCCGCACCTACGCCATGGTGATCGCCGTCGCTCTGCTGACAGGCTTTGTGTTCGCCAGCGGCATACGGGCGGTGGCCTGGGTCAGCGTTCTGAAGGATGTTCTGATGATCTTCGCCGTGGTGTCGATCGGCGTCTGGGTGCCGCACGTCTACTTCGGTGGGGTTGGCAGGATGTTCGCCACTCTGGCTCGGGTCAGGCCGAGCCACCTAGTGATGCCCGGCGCCACCCACGACCTTGGTCACACCTGGTTCATTTCGACTGTCCTGATGAGTTCTATCGGCTGCACCATGTGGCCCCACCTCTTCGGCGCAAGCTTTACCGCGAAAAGCGCCGACACCCTGCGCCGCAATGCGGTGGTGATGCCGCTGTACGCGCTCTCGCTGGCCTTCCTGTTCATCGCCGGCTTCACCGCGTTTCTAGTCGTGCCAGGTCTTGCGAATGGAGACCTTTCTCTGTTGACTGTTGCCCGCCAGACCTTTCCGGCATGGATGCTCGGCGTCATCGGCGGAGCGGGCGCTCTCACGGCGATGGTGCCCGCGGCGATTCTCCTGCTGACTGCTTCCACATTGTTCGCCAAGAACCTTTACCGGCCCATCTTCGCGCCTGGGATGACGGACCGGCAAGTGGCGAAATTGGCAAGGAAGACGGTTGTGGCGCTCAGTCTGATCAGTCTGTATTTCGCGATGTCCAGCTCCGCCAGCCTGGTCGGTCTCCTGCTGGTCGGATTCGCCGGTGTCACACAGTTCTTTCCCGGCGTCGTGCTTGGCCTGTTTTGGAAGCACGTCACCATGGCAGGCGTCTTCGCCGGAATGATCGTGGGCGTTGCCGGAACCGCGTTTCTGGTCCTCACCGGCCGGGACCCGTTCAGCGGGTTGAATGCGGGCCTTCTCGCTCTATGCGCCAACTTTGCAGTCGTTATTCTGGTTAGCCTGTTCTCACGTATGTCAGTCGTCAGGCTTACGGAAGAAGCTTCGGTGGGCGTGTCTGCTGATTCGTGATGCACGGAATTCGGTCGTGTCGATCACTTGGCTGCTTTGGTCATTAGACTATACACACGCTGCAATGGCTCCGGGCTTACGCTGATCTTTCCGCGGTAGGGGTTGTCAAGCGCCGCGATCATGAACACCATCAGCCCAATCAGGCCCGCAAACAGAATGGTCATCCAGATATGCATTTTCATACTTTCCATCTGAAAGAACCAAGTGAGAACGATGCAGACGAATGCTCCTGCCAGAATTAATACCCATAAGGGTGAAGGCAATTCATCCGACACGCTGTCGAGGCGGACACTTCGCGACTCCTCTAAAAGGTCGAAGCGGCGGGAAATTTCCGCTTCCATGATTTTCTGAAGGCTGGTCGTGGGCTCCAGAGATTGAAAATCCTGTTGGAATTGTACGAGAATCGGTCGATCATCGACGGGCACAATTCCGCGCTGCTGTTCGGGCCAGCCTACGTTGACGAGGTGACGGGTATACTCGCGGAGATCGGCCTGCAGGCGGCTGCGCGCGGGTTCCGGAAGGCTTGCAACGCCGCGGTAGAGGCTGGAAAGAGCCGCGGCCTCGCGGGCTACCTTCGCCTCCGTGTCGGTGTATGTTGTCCACGCTCCAATGGCCAAAAGACCCAGCGTGACACCATAGAGCACCGTGATTCCAGCGAGGTAAAAGCCGACAATGTCATTGTAAGAGCGCACCGTATGGATGCGGCGGATCGGCTTCCGGGTGGCAAACAATCCGGCGAGGCTGAAGCCTACAAAGAAAATTATGGTGAGCAGTTCGAACAGCCAATTCGGCAGGTTGTAAACCCAATACATATTCAGTGATCCCCAGCACTTAATCTTTTTCTTGTTTGCGCAGCAGTTTTACGATCTCCGGCAAGCGGCTGTAAGCCGCGACGCAGCGCAGCCACAGTTTATTGTCGATGCCGGGCGAGCCGCTCATCACTTTGCCCGGCGGCACGTCATGCGAAACGGCGCTCTGCGCCGTCAGGATGGCGCCGTCGCCGATGGAGCAGTGCCCGGCCACCGCTGACTGCCCAGCCAGGATGACATTGTTTCCCAGATGCGACGATCCGGCCAGTCCCACCTGCGCGCAGAGCAGCGTATTTTCTCCCACCGTACTGCCGTGGCCCACCTGGACGAGGTTATCGATCTTCGCACCTTTGGCGATGCGCGTTTCCCCCACGCTGGCCCGATCGATGCAGGCATTGGCCTGCACTTCGACATCATCTTCTAGCACTGCCGGCCCGGATTGCGGAATTTTGTGCCAGCGACCCTGATCGTCTTTCGCAAAGCCGAAGCCATCTGCGCCGACAACTGCCCCATTTTGCAGAACGACGTTATCGCCCAGACGGCAGCCCTCCCGAACCACGGCGTGCGCGTGTGCGAAGAAATTATTTCCAATGCGAACGTTGGGGTAAATCACAACATGGGGCAGCAGAACCGCGTCGTCGCCGATCGCCGCATTTGCCTCAATTACCGAATAGGCGCCGACATGGCAATTGCGACCGAGCGCGGCGGTGGGATGAATGATTGCGGTGGAATGAATTCCGTCGGCGTAAGTGGGGGATTTATAAAAAATCTCGACTGCCCGGGCAAAGGAAAGATAGGGATTCGCGGTTCGCAAAGTCGCTGCCCGGATAGCAGGAAAGTCCTCTGTGACCAGCACCGCCGCGGCTTTTGTGGTGCGTGCCAGGGGAGCATATTTCGGATTCGCGACGAAAGTAATCTGGCCCGCGCCTGCTTCCTCGATCCCGGCGACTCCGGTGACCTCAATGCTTGCGGGATCGGGATTTTCCGGATTGCCTTCCAGGCGCGCATTCAACAAACGAGCCATTTCCGCCAATTGCATGGGCTGATTGTAACGCGAGGTCTGTCGTCTTCTACGCTTTGTAAGAAAGACCAGGTTTGCGGTGCGCACCACTGGACAATCTCAGGGCGGGCTCCGAGGCATCCACATTCTCAGCCTTCGTCTTCAACGGCGACCGCCTGGTGTGCGCGGGCCGCGGCGATCAGCTTCTCCTGCGTCTGTGGCAGGACAAAGTCGTAATGGTCCATTTCCATGTGGAAGCTGCCTTGGCCCTGCGTCATGGCGGTCAGGTCCGCTCCATAGGTGAGCATTTCAGCCATCGGCACTTCAGCTTGAATGGTCGTCTGTCCGGAGGAAGTTGGCTCCATGCCGAGGACGCGGCCATGCCGGCCGGGCAGGTCGCCCATCACAGCGCCGGCAAACACGTCGGGCGTTTGGATGCTGACCCGCATAATCGGCTCCAATAAAGATGGGCGAGCCCGCTCCATGCAATCGCGAAATGCGAGCCGTCCCGCGATGCGGAAGCTGATTTCATTCGAGTCCACTTCATGGTACGAGCCGTCATAGACCGTTGCGCGAAAATCTACCATGGGATGGCCGGCGAGAAATCCGCGCTCGGCGGCCTCGCGAATGCCCTTTTCAATGGCTGGAACGTAGTTGCGCGGAATCGCACCGCCAAAAATCTCGTTGCCGAATTCAAATCCAGCGCCGCGCTCAAGCGGCTCGATGCGAATTTTGCAATCTCCAAACTGACCATGACCGCCGGATTGCTTCTTGTGCCGGCCGTGACCCTCCGCACGCACGCGAATCGTTTCACGATAGGGAATTTTCGGCGCTTTCAGCGTTACTTCCGTGTGATAGCGCCTACGCAGCTTGGAAACGACGATTTCGATGTGTTGCTGTCCTGTCCCGGCGATCAGGAATTCATGGGTCTGCGGATCCCGATAGAAGCGAATCAGCGTGTCCTCTTCCATAATGCGATGCAGGGCATTCGCCAGTTTGTCTTCGTCCGCGCGGGTCTTCGGTTCGATGGCGAAGGCGATCGCCGCTTCCGGCTGCTGCGCCGGTTCATAGAGGACCGGGTGCGCGCTGTCTCCCAGCGTGTCACCGGTATGTGTATTTTTCAATTTCGCGATGGCGCCAATGTCACCGGCGTGCAATTCCGTGACCGGTACAGGTTGTTTGCCCTGCATGATGGACAAATGAGCAAGTTTCTCCTGCGCCTGGTGCTTGTAGTTCAGCACGGCGTCATTGTTATGCACGCAACCGGCAAAGACCTTGAAGAAGGAGATTTGCCCTGCGAAAGGATCGGAGATGGTCTTGAAGACGAACAGCGAGAGCGGCTCATCGTCGGCGACGGGACGATTCACCATTTCGACCGGCCAGTCAGCCGCGGCTTCTCCATTGCCAGACTTGGCGGCACCGTTGCCGCGCACGGAAGTGCTGGCGACCGCGGCCACGGGTTCACGTTCGCTGGGAGCAGGGGCGTAGATGCGGAAGAACTCGAGAATACGGTCCGTGCCCTTCATCTCCGTACCGGATGCAAACAACACGGGAAAAATGCGGTCTTCGCGAATTGCTTCATGCAGCGCCGCCCTCAGATGTTCTTCTGCCAGAGTGCCCTCGTTGAAGAATTCCTCCATCAACTCGTCTTTCCCTTCGGCGACTAGTTCAACCAGTGCTTCATGGGCCGACTGCGCATCATCGCTCACTTCGTCCGGCATCGGAATAGCGTGGCCGCGTCCCTTGGAGTCCGCAGGGTATTCATACGCCTGCATGGAAATCAGATCCACGACGCCGCGAAAATTGCCGCCCTGGCCGATCGGCAGCTCGACTGGAGTCACCTGGCGGCCAAAGGCGGAGCGCAGGCTTTCCAACGCGGTCATCGGCGCAGCATGGTCGCGATCCACGCGATTGATGACAAACATGCGGGGCAGGTTGAACTCCTCTGCGTAGTTCCACACGCGCTGCGTCATCGGCTGTACGCCATCCGCGGCGTCGACAAGGATGACAGCGGCTTCGACCGGCAGCATGGCGGCGCGCGCCTCGTGGATGAACATATTGAATCCCGGCGTATCGATGAGATTTATTTTGGCGCCGTTCCACTCGCAAAAAGCGACGGCATTGGCGATCGTCATTCTCCGGGTGATTTCTTCTTCGTCGTACGCCGTGACAGCGGTGCCGTCTTCCATGCGTCCCATCGCTGGAACGGCGCCGGCTGTGACGAGCAGCGCTTCAATCGAAGTTGTCTTTCCGCAGTGAGAGTGGCCAGTAATGGCGAGATTGCGGATATCTTTGCTGAGATAGGTTTTCATGCCGGAGCACCACGGGAAATACATTGAGATGAGTTGCGTGGGGACAAGGATGTCGCAAACGGCGAGCGCGAGCTCCGCCAGACGGAAAATTCGCGCAGCCGGTTGTCAGAGCGGCGAACGGACGATCGAGCTGCGAGGCCATGTCCCATTGCTTGAAAGACGTTGCCGCTCAACAGGAAAATTGGAGACGGATTCGAGTAGCAATGCCTGAAGGGAATGGAGTCTAGCATGGGTGTGGAGGGCGAGCAAGCGGCTCATTTTTCGGCGTAGTGGGTTAGCTCGAATCCCGAACAATCTCTATCGCGAACGCATTACGACGGGAATCATGCCTGACGAGGTCACGACCCGTTGGATTACGGGTCTCGTATGCATCTGCAGAACTGGTCGCAGTCTTTTTCTCGAACACCGGTGGCTCGATGCTTTGAATGGGAGAAAGAATATGGCCACAGAAATCTCGATGAAGGTTTTGATGGCAGAACAGTCCCCGCGCGTTCAGGCTCGAATTGGTGGCTTCCTTTACCTTCTTATCATTCTCGGAGGCCTGTTTGCGCCGTTTGCTGTTGCACCCTCTGGAATGATGCTCGGCGCCGCGTCGTTGCCGACCATCGCCCAGATCCTGGCATCAAGATCGTTGTACGTTTTGGGCGGCGCTGTCCAGCTGATAGTTTATGCGTGCGATGTTGGCGTTGCGCTGATCTTTTATGAGTTGCTCAAGCCGGTCAACAAGACCGTCGCCTTGCTCGCGATGCTCTTCCGGCTCGTGTTTGTGGCCATAGCCGGTGCCAACATGCTCAACCATTTTGCGCCATTGGTCCTCCTGAGCGGCGCCGATTTCCTGAGTGCCTTCACACCCGATCAGCTGGCAGAGCTCGCGCTCGCATTCATAAGGCTGCGCACGTTCGGTTTTGATATCGCATTGGTATTCTTCGGCTTTCATTGCATCTTGGTCGGCTACCTCATCTTTAGATCAACTTTCCTGCCGCGAGTTCTCGGCATAGCGCTAGCAATCGGCGGAGTGGGCTATCTGGCCAGCATCTTGACGACTGCCATTCCACCAGCGATTCGAGTTCATCTCTTTCCTTACATCATGCTGCCTGCTGGGATCGCAGAGATTTCATTGACTCTGTGGCTCATCGTCGTCGGCGTAAACGTTCTTCGATGGAACGAGCAGGCGAACGCGGCGGCAATCGTGCTATGAAGGCAGGTGCTTCGCCGAGGTCCAGTCAGATGTTTGGCATCTCGTCGTGTTCTGGGCGTGTGCTCGGCCGACAGGAAGCAATGAACAAAAGCCCCATCAAAATTACTCCCCTTGGTTTTCATAAAGAAAAGGTCGAGATTGTCGCCTATTCGGAACCGCGGCTTCTACTGATCTATTGCCATTTTGCGCTCCGTTCCACGACCGGCTGCAGGGAATTTCGGCGCGCGGTTCGCAGGCGACGCCCAGCTTTCCGGTCGAACCTGGCATCTGACGCGGGTAAGAGTGAATTCGACGTACATTCAGAGGTTCGCTGGACCGTTGTGAGGAACAAATGAAATATCTCGTGAGCCGGACCTTCATGTTTCGGGACATGCGGCCCTGGGGGGCGGACGTTTTGCTGCAGGACGAGACCGGGTACGTCGACCGGCGTGTTGCGAAACTACCGAAGGTATTTCGCAAACTCGGACAGCCCTGGTATGAATTCCAGTTCGCCGTCCGTACAATCTGGCGGAGCTGCGGGTTCGACGCCATCGCTGTCGGACGATATGGATACTGGGTTTCTCCGCTTGCGAGCTGGTTGCGATTGCGGAAGCCGGTCGTGCTGATCGATACGGAGTGGCGCCGCGCCACAGGACTTCTCGACAGACTGGTCTCAAAACACGCCGCTGCCGTGGTCTGCAATACGCACGAGGAAGCATTGCGATGTGCGGCCGCGACCGGACTGCCGCGCGAAAAATTCCGCGTTGTTCTCATGCCATATGTCGAAACCGAGGAGTGCAAGGTGGAAGATCGTGGCTTCATTTTCGCCGGAGGTAGTCAGAGTCGCGACTTCCAAACCTTGTTTCGCGCCATAGAAGGGCTTCCGTATAAGGTGAAGGTTTTGACGCCCATAAAATTCGCGATCGTTCCGATTAACGTTGAGCTGTATTCGACTGCCTCCGACGAGTACCACCGCACCATGGCGCAGGCGTCCTGCGTTGTTGTTCCGCTGGTTCCTGAGTCGATGCGCATTACTGGAACCACCACCTGGATCAGCGCTATGGGCCTTGGCAAAGCGGTCGTTGTCACGGAGCCGAATGGGGCACAGGATTACATGGAACAGGGTATAAGCGGCTATATTTGCGACTACGGAGATGCGGAATGCATCCGCGCGCGAATCGTCGCGTTGATGGAGAATCCTGAACTGAGAGCGCGTATGGGCGAAGCTGCGAAAAGGCGCGCTTTCGAAGAATTTTCTCCGGAAGTATACCGGCGTTCGATCGTTGACTTACTGGATCGCCTCACGAAAAGAAATTGAAAATTTCTTACATGAGAAAAAGCAAAACTCTACCCGCACAAGTGCTCAGTACGATGAGGTTCACCGCGAACCCGGAGGACCTTAGCCGCATACAAGTTACGCGCGAAGTGACCGGGATTCTGTCGTCGCTGGGTCTTCTCCGCGAAGTATGGCGCGCCCGAAGCACAGCGGACGTGCTACTGATCAACGGCGTGATTCCAGAGATGTGGGTTGCGTGGCTGCAAACCTATCTTCCGGGATGCCGCCTGAAAGTTATTGTGACGGAGTGCTTGTGGGCACGCGAAGGGACTTCTCTGCGTGGCTCCATCAAATTCGCGTTGATGCGCAGGATTCTGCAACGGGTGGATCGATGCGTTCTGTATGCGCGAGCGGACATTTCCAGGTTCGCTGAATATTACAAGCTTCCACAGTCGAAATTTAATTTTGTTCCTTTTCATAACACGCTCCATCCGCATCGGTACAGCTATATGGAAACGCCGGGAACTTACATTTTCTCCGGCGGCAACAGCGACCGCGACTATGCTCCATTAGTCGAAGCGATGCGGTCGCTTAATGCACAGTGCTTTATTGCGTGTGGGGCGGCGGCGCTTCACGGAATCGATCTGCCGATCAACGTGTATCGATTGGAGGCCAACCCACGCCAATTTCGCCAACTTTTGAAGGGAGCGGCTGTCGTAGTTGCGGCGATGAAAGGCGGACTGCTACGCAGTGCGGGACAGCAGACGTTCCTGAATGCGATGCGGCTCGGGAAACCTGTCGTCGTCACCGATCCAGACGGAGCGGCGGACTACATCGTGAATGGAGAAACTGGCCTGCTGGTCCCACCGAATGATGCCGGGGAGTTGCGCCGAGTCCTCGTTGGATTGCTCGGCGACCCCGCAGAGATGTCCCGCATCGGTTCGAACGCGCAACAAGCCTCAGCCGTTTTTACCACGCAGAACACATGCGGTGGGATTTGCGCGATCGCGGATGGGTTAATCGCCGCCATTCCCAAATGCTCGTAAGTCGATCTGCCCGAGACGTTCGCGTGTCAGGTCAGTTCTTCTTTCAGGAGCACTGGATCTTGAAGGGCTGGAGCGCTGGGATCGGCTACATCCTGGATGGCCGGCTGGCTGAGATCGAACCCGGCGGACAGGTGGCAGGCTTCGGACAGGATACTCATGCATTCCGCCACAAAGACATCAAAGGTGTGATCTCTCTTTACTCGTCGCATAGCGGAACGGGCAAGCCTTTGCCCCATCGCATCATCCGCGATCAAACTCTGAATCGACGACCGAAGCGCCTCCGGATCGCCGGGAGGCACCAGCAATCCATCGACTCCATGAGAAATATAGTCCCGGACTCCGACTACATTGCTGGCAATTACCGGCTTGCCAAGAGCCGCAGCTTCTAGAACGACGACCTGTCCCGAAGATCGATACTCTGCTTCGAGCGGGACTGTCACAAAAAGGGAGCCTTCGAGCAATTCCAGGTATTTTGATCGTGGGACGTCGCAATGCAGCTCGACATTGTCTGGAATGCGCAAATGCGCGACGCTGTCACGATCGGCTACTACAATAAACGGAAATTTGATCGTTTCTACCGCTGCAAAGAAGGTCCGATAGTCACGCAATGAGCGGCCGGCGGCGAACCCATAGGTTCCGGCAGCAGTGAACCTGGGCTGCTGAATGTTGGTATGAAATGGAACAAACCGCACCCGATCGAGCGGCAGTTGAAGTTCTCGACTATAGAGTTCGCGCTCACCTTTAGAGAAGACAATGACCGCTGCAGTCTGGGCAAAGGCGAGACGTCGAAGAGCGCGCTTCATTCTCCACGCTAGGCTACTGGACCGGGTTTCATCCAACAGGATCTCCGTGGCCACGTGTGGTCTGGCGCCCGTGCCAACCAGTGCGCAAAGCACTCCATATGCCTGCGCCTCGCGAACTCCGACTGTATATACCACGTCGTGCTGGCGGCGGTGGCGGACAAGCTGAAACGCCAGCCTCAGGGCTTCTGCGAAGCTATCGCTGGCCGGAATTCTCTTGACCGCACGGTTCCAACGTTCCGACTGCCACATGCCGGAATTGGTAAGAATCCGAGGGTCGGACGAATCTTGACCAAGGTAAAGTGGATCATCTGAACGCATCTGTTTTGCCGCACGTTTCTTAGTCTTGATAGATTGTGCAGAAAACATACAGGAGCGGAAGTGGCGCGTCAATGAAAAAGTGTAGGATTTGAAACCTCCCTGGGAGCGCTAGGCCAGGTTCTCGCTGGGCCAAAATGGGAGATACTGGAGAGTTGGATTGGACAAAAGAATATGACAGAAACATTCAAAGATCGCTATGCATTTGGACACTTAGAAAGCAGCGCGTTGAATCAGCGCAAGGTGCGCGAGGTCAACTTTGGCTACGACCAGAATGAGGGAGTCATTCTGACTTCCCTGGATACAGCCCTGAACTGGGTGCGCAAGAGTTCCATCTGGCCGATGACCTTCGGCCTGGCCTGCTGCGCGATCGAGATGATGTCAATGGGAGCGGCGCGGTTCGATGTCGCGCGGTTCGGCGCCGAAGTCTTCCGGCCTTCACCCCGGCAATCCGACCTGATGGTGATTGCGGGACGGGTTTCGGTCAAGATGGTCCCAGTCATCAAACGCCTCTACGATCAAATGCCGGAGCCGAAATGGGTGATTTCGATGGGCGCCTGCGCCACATCCGGCGGAGTTTTCAACAATTACGCGCTGGTCCAGGGGGTCAACCAGATTATCCCTGTCGATGTCTACGTCCCGGGCTGCCCACCCCGCCCCGAGCAACTGATGTACGCGCTTACCCTGCTGCAGGAGAAAATCCTGCGCGAGCGGGGCACCGTCAAAAAGGTGCTAAATCGGGCCTGACGCCCAGCCCACCCGGAACCATTCCGGATCGGGTCGTTTCGACAAATTGGTAACTCGCGCCTATATTAATTCTTGCGACGAGGTATCTCTTGGGGTACCTTAGCATTAGCAGTGAAGGCTGGGGATAACCATTGGCTTTCTGTTGTGCTCTAATTGTGGGTAGATTGCGCCGCGACACGGTCGCTGGACAATCCAGGTTTCAGGGGAAGTACCACGCTCGTCAAGTGCTGCCGGAACCGGTAAGCGCATTCAAACATTACAAAACGAAGTTGCTTCACAAAAGTTGCGGAGGATACAGGGATGGAATTTTTGAAGTTACGCTCAAAAGGACGCTGGATCGCAGCTGTCTGCGTATTAGGGCTTGGGACGACTCTCATGGCGCAGCAGACATCAAGCTCATCGACTGATGCACCGAGCCCCACCACACAGAACAATGCAGCAAAGCCAGCGCCGGGCGTAAACCCATCGCGAGTAGATGTTTTTCTCGGGTACTCCTACCTGGCTCCTCATGGAAATATTCAAGGAATTCGATATAACGCTGTGAACGTTGGCGCTATCGGCAGCGGCGCGTATTACTTCAACAAATACTTCGGCGGAGAAGTCAGCATAGCCTCGCATCCGGATGGCCCCGGTGACGGATTCACTACCCTCAGCGCCGGACCCATTGTCCGATTTCCGATGGCCGATATGACGCCGTTCTTTCACGCCTCGGTAGGATCCTCTCGTATGGGCGGCCCGAATTATGACGGCTTTTATGCAAACGGAAATCCGGGACACTTTGTCAATCCGTATCGCTGGGGAGTTGCACTCACCGTCGGCGGCGGACTGGATTATCCTCTGCCGTTTTTCAATCATCACCTCAGCCTTCGTCTCTTTCAGGCCGATTACCAGTATCTACATGCGTCGTTCGGCCCGGCAAGCTCGGTCCCGCCGACCTATACCAATATTGAAGGCGGCCGCGCCAACATCAACGCGGTGCAGCTCAGCAGCGGTTTAATCTTCCACTTCGGCAGCATCATTCCGCCGCCTCCGGTTGCCTACACCTGCTCCGCCAGCCCTTCCGATGTCTATCCCGGCGACCCGATCACGGTCACTGGCAATGCACAGAACCTGAATCCAAAGAAGACGGCGACTTATAACTGGACCGTTACCGGTGGCAAGATCAGCGGAACTTCCTCCACAGCGAATGTCGATACTGCCGATCTGAACCCGGGCACCTATACCGTCACTGGCCATGTGACGGAAGGCAACAAGCCGGGCGAGTCCGCGGATTGCAACGCCACGTTCACGGTGAAGCAGTTCGAACCGCCTACCGTTTCCTGCTCGGCCAATCCCACGACGGTCAATCCAGGCGATTCGTCCACGATCACCGCGCAAGGTGTCAGCCCGCAGAACCGGCCTTTGACCTATAGCTATAGCGCGTCGTCGGGCCAGGTCAGCGGCTCGGGCACAACCGCCACGTTGAACACCACCGGCGTCGCTCCTGGTGTCATCACCGTGACCTGCAACGTTGCAGATGACAAGGGTCAGACCGCATCCGGAACGACCAGTGTCACAATCAACGCGCCAGCGCCGCCACCCGCGCCGAAGACGGAAACGCTCTGCTCGATCACTTTTGGTCGTGACAAGCGCCGTCCGACCCGCGTGGACAACGAAGCGAAGGCTTGCCTGGACGATGTCGCCCTGAATCTCCAGCGCAGCGCCGACGCCAAGGCTGTCCTGGTGGGCAACAGTATGCCGAACGAACGGCACGCCAATCGAGCGGCTGCCGAGCGCGCGGTCAACACGAAGGCGTACCTGGTCAGCGAGAAGGGAATCGATCCTTCGCGCATCGATGTTCGCACTGGTACCGAAGGGACCGATAGCGTGCAGAATTACCTGGTTCCGTCGGGTGCTACCTTCGACAACGATGTGCAGGGTACGACCCCGGTCGATACCTCAACGGTAAAGGTATCGCGCAATCCGTATGGTCGCGCGCGCACTGGAGCCACGACGCATCATCGCCGCCACCATCGGGCGAAGAAAGCCACCACCAGCTCCACTCCTCAGTAGGCTGTTGGGCAGTGGCGTTGCTTCTCAGGGCCGGCCGGACATTCCGGCCGGCCCTATCTTTTGAGAGGATCGTGATCGTTACTTGTTTTTGCGGCCAGTCTCTGTCAGTGTTTGCAGATAATTTCATTCCTTACAATCCGGATGGTGTCAAACTATGAAGCGAACTCCCCCCATGCTTGCATCGATAGTTCTTGCCCTGCTGAGTCTCCTCTTCGTGCCGCGCGTCTTCGGCCAGTCGTGGAAAAATGTCGGCCCATTCGGCGGCGATGCGCGCAGTTTTGCCTTCAGCTCCACGGCGCCTTCCCATATCCTGCTGGGTACGACAAACGGTTGGATTTATCAGACAAGCAACGGCAGCCAGTGGACCCGCTTAAGTAAAATCGCGCAGTCCGATGCGCTTGTGGTGGACCATATCCTGTTCGACGAGGCGAATCCGAAACGGCTGCTGGTCGGCGCCTGGATGCTGGACCGCCCGGACGGCGGGGTCTTCATCAGCGACGATGACGGCCACCACTGGACGCCTGTACCGGACATGCAAGGGCAATCTGTCCGAGCCCTGGCGCAAGCCCCATCGGACCCGAAGATTTTTGTCGCCGGCACGCTGAAAGGCGTCTATCGCAGCGAAGACGGCGGCGAGCACTGGTCTTTGATCAGCCCTCCCGGAAGCACCGAGCTGCATGAGGTCGAGTCCATCGCCATCGATCCGGTAAATCCTCAGGACGTTTATTCGGGAACGTGGCATTTGCCCTGGAAAACACAGGACGGCGGTAAGAGCTGGCAAAGCATCCAGCAGGGCATGATCGTGGATTCAGATGTGTTCTCGATCATTATCGATCCGCATGCCCCGCAAACCGTATATGCCAGCGCCTGCTCCGGCATTTACAAAAGCACCGACGCCGGGATGCAGTTCCATAAAATCCAGGGGATCCCCAGCGCGGCGCGGCGTACTCGCGTGCTGAAGCAGGACCCGTCGAATGCTAACGTCGTGTATGCCGGAACTACGGAAGGCCTGTACAAGACTGTGGATGCGGGCACTAAGTGGGTGCTGATGACGCCAAACGACATCATCATCAACGATATTTATATCGACCCTAGAAATTCGCAACATGTCCTGATGGCGACGGATCGAAGCGGCGTGCTGGATAGCGAAGACGGCGCGCCAGCTTCCATAGTTCCAACGATGGCTTTTCCGAGCGTCAGATTTCGTCGATGGTGAACGATCCCCGCGATTCTGACACCATTTACGTCGGCGTCGTGAACGACAAGCGCTTTGGCGGGGTATTCGCTTCTAAAGATGCCGGAGAAACCTGGAACCAGATCGGCACTGGCCTGGAAGGAAGAGATGTGTTCGCTCTGGCCGATTCATCGCAGGGCGCCCTGCTGGCGGGAACAAATCGCGGCATCTATCGCTGGAACACCGATAAGTGGGAAAACGTCAGCAATCGTCTGAAGGCCAGAACACGAAAAGTTACACACATCCGCAAGAGACATCGCTATGTTTCGATAGAAACAACCTATGTGCCGGACGGAAAAATTGACGGCAGCGTACGCGGCGTCGCTTTCTCCGACGGCGAATGGTACGCCGCCACTTCCGACGGCGTTTATTCGAGCGACGACAGCGGTTTCCTGTGGCGCGGTGGTCCCATTCAGAAGAGCAACACTTTCACTGCAATCTCCGTTTCAGGCGATACCGTGTTAGCCGCCGGTCCTTCTCTGCTCGCGCTCTCGGAAGATCGGGCCAAGACCTGGCACACCCTTGGCCTTCCGAGCGGCTGGCGGCGCGTTCGCTACGTCGCGCTGGACGCCGACGGCCGGCTCTGGGTTGGCGGACGCCTGGGAGTCGCATTTAGCGAGGATCACGGGCAGACCTGGCAAACCGCCGGCGTGCCCATCAATGACATCAGCGGGTTGCAATATGAGGCGCAGATGAAACGCATCCTTGTGACCTCCTACGATTCGGATCTGGTCTTCGGCATCGACAACACGACCAAACACTGGATGTGGTGGAATCCTGCCTGGCGCGTGCATGCGGTGGTCTCTTCAAAGGGACGGCTTGTGGCCGCAACCCTGCTGCATGGTGTCGTCGTGCAACCGGAAAATCAACCGCCCGCCGGCCGCTTCTAACTGCAAAGGGAGGAGAGCCTACAATGGCGCTGCCGGACGAGTCCCCAATCGCGATTCGTCCGGCAGTTCTGCAGGATTTGGACAGGTTGGTCGAAATTGATGCCGAGTGTTTTCCGGCCGGTATCGCTTACCCACGCGAAGAGATTGCGGCGCTGCTCGTCGCCCCTTCCGTCTTAACGGTCGTTGCAGAGAAGGCCGGAGCGATCGCCGGATTTGCGGCGCTCGGCTGGTCTAGGCGCCGGGGCGCGCGTTACGGCGAGCTGATCACAATTGATATCCTGCCGCAATTCCGGCGCGAAGGGGTGGGCTGGCAGCTCCACGAAGAACTTGAGCGCTGGCTGCGCGCGGGCGATGGGGCGAGCATTCATCTGCACGTCTCCATCGCGAACACCGCGGCGATCAATTTCTATCAACGCCTGGGTTACCGCACCACCGCGCGCATTCCGCGCTACTATCTCGGCAGAATCGACGCATGGCGAATGGAGAAAGCGCTGTTTTAGACCAGCGTTCCCGTTGTTATGGACTGCCGGCAATCGTTCCCTGCATCCGTTCTTTGAGGAAACGATACGTAAGCCCTCATTTTGCCGGTGAACGCCTGCAGGAAAACTAATCTAGCGGCGGCCTCAGATTTTTACCGACATGCCATTCGCGGCGAGCGCAGATCGCAAAGACAGTCGCGAGGCATCGCTGGCAGCCCCATCCCCGCGCCAATAAATCTTCCCGGCTTTGTCGACCAGGATGGCGACGATCTCCTTCTCGCTCGAAATGTGAAGTGATTGCTGAAATTTGTGCTTGTTCAAATACGCCGTCAGGATTCGCTTCCGCATATCCTTGTCGCTGGTGTCGCTGCGCAGGGCGGCGTCAAACCACCAGCGAGAAAGAAAGTTCTCGCGCGACATCGTAAACAGTTCATAATATGCGAAATTGCTGTGCGCAGACTGAATCTGGCGCGCGACCGGAATCCATGTGTCCACTTCCTTCTGCTGCTCGCGGGCAAAGGAGATAACGACGAAATCCAATTGGCCGGCAAAATCCTGGGGCAGATTCATGTGCGTCTTTTCGAGGCTTGTCGCTTGGATGGTAGGGAAGCGGCCCAGATCGGGCGCCGGCACCGCCACTGTTGACTGCGCGGCATCAGCGCGGCAAAGGCAGAACACGAGCAGTGAAAATACCAGGACTGCGGACGTAATATTATTCAGGCGTATTCGCATAAGGGCATTTCCCTCAAGCCTAACAGCCGGAGCCGAATCATTCAGAGAAGATATCATGCAAGCGGAGGCTGGCGTGCCACCGGTTTTCGGGCCAGTTGTGGCGCCTCGATCTGCTCGAATATGATAAGACGAGGTGGCCCACGTGGAAGCAAGCGGCAAGTCCCGGCACTCTTTCCAGACCGACGATCCGAAACTCACCTCAATTTCAGAGAAAGTACACGCGCAAGAACGCCTTACTTTTGATGATGGCGTGGCTCTATATCGCTCGCCGGATATTCTCGCGGTAGGCTGGCTGGCTAACTCGGTGCGGGAGCGGATGCATGGCGACACCACGTACTTCAATGTCAATCGCCATATCAATCCTACAAATGTCTGTGTCGCGGCGTGCCGCCTCTGCGCCTTCGGACGCAAGAAAGACGCGCCTGGTGCGTACACGATGGCTCTGGAAGAGGCATGGGAGCGCGCCGCGCAAGGCTATTCGGAAGCGGTGACGGAATTCCATCTGGTCGGCGGCCTGCATCCCGACCTCCATCTGGAATATTTCCTCGATCTCATCCGTGGCTTGAAAGAGCGCTTCCCGAAGGTCCACATCAAGGCCTTCACCATGGTTGAGATCGCCTATCTTGCGAAACGCTCCAAACTGACCATCCGCGAGACAATCCAAAAACTCAAGGACGCCGGCGTCGATTCCATGCCCGGCGGCGGCGCGGAAATCTTTGCCGATCGCGTGCGGCACATCATTTGCGATCATAAAATCGACGGTGATGACTGGATCGAGACCGCGCGCACGGTACACCAGCTCGGGATGCGCTCCAACGCGACCATGCTCTATGGGCATGTCGAAAACGATGAAGACCGAGTCGATCATCTCTTGCGGCTTCGCGCTTTGCAGGACGAAACCGGCGGCTTTCAGACGTTCATTCCACTGGCCTTTCATCCCGATAACACTGCGCTCGACCATCTTCCAAAGACCAGTGGGCTGACTGACATCCGCCAGATTGCTGTGGGCCGGCTCATGCTCGACAACTTCGCCCACATCAAGGCGTACTGGCAAATGATGACGGCAAAGATCGCGCAGATCGCACTGCGGTTTGGCGCAGACGACATTGATGGCACCGTCATCGAGGAAAAAATCTATCACGATGCGGGGGCGGAAACGCCGCAGGGCATGCGCCGCGCCGATCTTGTGCGACTCATCACGGAGGCGGGACGAGTGCCGGTCGAGCGCGACACTCTGTATCGCGCCGTGGAACGGACGGGCGATACGTTTACGGTCGCGGTCTAGCCGGGAAAATCCTTTCTTGCTCTTTTATTCGCATTGCATGTTCCGGAAGAATGCAGATGTTTTTCACCCACGTTGCATGTGTCGTTTGCAATGCGGCAGGAAGGGAATACTATGGGCTCTCGATTACGTTTCGGAAAAGTCGCATCCGGGCGCACGGTATTTTTAGGAATTCTTTTTCTTTCGCTAATGACGAGTCAGCCGCTCCATGCGCAGCAAACGGGAACAAGTCATGGAGGAGGGGGCATCACGTTGCCTTCGCCGCCGCAGACACCGATTGATCCCGTTGTCGATCAGTATCACGTGCGAATGGTAAGCGGCTGCAGTGAGCTTCCGTGTGCGGAAGAAAAAGTCGCTTCCGAGAAAGTCACTATCGTCGACAATTATCGATGGCTGGAAGATGATCATAGCCCTCGCGTGCGCCAGTGGATCAAAGCACAGATGGCTTACACCCAGCTTTACCTATCTCAGGTAAAGGACCGCCCGAAGATCGCGCGTCAGTTGATCGCGTTGATGAACGTAGACACGCAAACCGTGCCGGTGGTTGAAAAAGGCGCCTATTTTTTTGAGAAACGAATGGCCGGACAGAACCAGCGCTCCATCTACATGCGGCGCGGATTGCATGGCGCGGACGAGTTGCTGATTGATGGAACGAAGCTCAGTGCGGACCAGAACACCTCGGTTGGCATTTTGGACGCGTCGGCGGATTCCAGGCTGCTCGTCTACGGCGTGCGCGTGGGCGGAGCGGACCAGGAAACAATCCATGTGCGCGATGTGAAGGCGCAACGCGATCTGCCGGACGTGTTGCCTCGCGCGCGGTATTTTGGCGTGAGCCTCGCGCCCAAAAATGAAGGCCTATATTATTCCGTCTACAGCGACACGGGCACACATGTGTACGATCACCAGTTCGGCACGCCGGCGAGCGCCGACAAGATGATCTTCGGCGACGAGTATAAGGGCCGGAAGCTTGGCCCGCTCGATCTGACCAGCGCCTGGGTTTCGGAAAATGAACGCTATCTCGTGCTGCAAATTTCCCACGGCGTTCCCTCCACTCAGGAGGATGTGCTGGTGAAAGATTTGCGTCATCCCGACAGTGGCTGGCAGCAGATTATCTATGGCATCCATGCGCGGTTCAGCCCCCGCGTCGTGGACGAGTCGCTTTATGTCAAGACGGATTACAAAGCACCCAATGGTCGCATCGTCAAAATCGATATCGCGAACCCAGCGGAGTCGGCGTGGAAAACCATCGTGCCGGAAGGTACACATGTCATCGACAGCTTCACCGTCGCGGGAAGGCGCCTGTTTGTAACGAAACTGGTGGATGTCAAAACGGAGACGGCAATCTACGACCTCGATGGCGAGCAGGTGGGAGAACTACGCTATCCCGGCATAGGAACCGGCTCGCCAGTAACGGGACGCATCGACGAAAAGATCGGCTTCTACACCTTCCAATCTTTCAACCAGCCGCCGACGATTTACACCTATGACACGTCGAACGGCCAATCGAAAATTTTCTTCGCGGAAAAGACGCCATTCGACAGCGGCCAATATCAGGTGCACCAGGTCTTCTATCAGTCGAAAGATGGGACCCGCGTACCAATGTTCATCGTGGGCAAAAAAGGCCTGCCGCACGACGGCAGTGTTCCCGCTCTGATGACAGCGTACGGCGGATTCCAGATCAGCATGACGCCCGAGTGGGACCCGGAATACGCCTGGTGGCTGCAACAGGGCGGCTATTTCGCGCTGCCCGACCTGCGCGGCGGCAGCGAATATGGCGAGAACTGGCATCGCGCCGGCATGTTCCAACACAAGCAGAATGTGTTCGACGATTTTTATGCCGCGGCGGAATATCTGATCGACAATCACTACACGACGTCGAAGCTCCTCGCCATTCGAGGCCGTTCCAATGGCGGTCTGTTGATGGGCGCGGCGATGACGCAGCGGCCCGATCTGTTTGGCGCCATCTGGTGCGGATACCCATTGCTGGACATGCTGCGCTATCAGCATTTTCTGATTGGCCGTTTCTGGACCACGGAATACGGCTCCTCCGACAATCCGGCGCAGTTCGCCTACCTGCGTAAATACTCGCCCTACCAGAATGTGCGAGCGGGAACGAAATATCCCGCCATTATGTTCTTTACCGGCGACAGCGATACGCGCGTTGCTCCGCTACACGCGCGTAAGATGACCGCGGCGATGCAGGCCGCCAACGGCAGCGACCGTCCCATCCTGCTGCATTATGAACTGAAGGCCGGCCACAGCTCCGGCGTATCGATCCAGCAACTCGTAAATGACTACGCGGATGAGCTGGCGTTCCTGTGGAATGAAACTGCTGGAACCAGATAAGCTGCGCGCTTCAAAATCTTCCGGCGTATTGTTTCGTCCCCTGTGATATTCTTCCGGCGAATTTCATTTGCCGGAGAACATGATGCCAAGCACTCGCCGTGAATTCCTCTCCCGTTCCGCGATGACTGTAGCAGCGGGCGCCACTCTCCACCCATCCTCCGCGCTGGCTGACAATGCCGCCACTCCAAAGTTTGCGAACGCGAAGAAACCGGTCATCATTACCCGCCACACCAACCTGCCGACGGTTGGCGAAGCCTATCGGATGCTGCTGGACGGCGGCGATACGCTGGACGCGGCACTTCATATCTGCAAAGGCCAGGAAGACGACCCTAACGACGACACCGTGGGCCTCGGCGGTCTGCCCAACGAACAGGGTGTGGTGGAACTCGACTCGTGCTGCATGCATGGGCCAACGCGGCGCGCGGGATCGGTCGCGGCCGTGCAGAACATCAAGAACGTTTGCCTGGTAGCAAAAGCCGTGATGGAGCATACCGGCCATGTGATGCTTGCAGGCGATGGCGCGCAGCGTTTTGCGGTGGACGAAGGCTTTCCCAGAGAAAATCTCCTGACAGATCGCTCACGGAAAATATGGCTGCTATGGAAAGAGACCATGTCGAATGAAGACTGGTGGGGGCCCGGTCTCGATAGCCCGGAGTGGAAACCGCCGGCGGAACTGGCCGGCCATACGATTTCCCGGCGCGTCCCACCGCAGGACGTTCCGGTCTTGCAGAAGAAAGCCGCACGGCTCTACGCCATGGCGGCGGACATCGGCATCGCACCCGGCGACCGACAGCACGCAATTGAGCGAATTTTGTTCCCTTCGACCGGGACGATTCACGTATCGGCGGTGAACACCAAAGGAGAAATTTCCGGTGCGACCACCACCTCCGGTTTGGAGTGGAAAATTCCCGGCCGCGTGGGCGACTCACCAATTATCGGTGCAGGCTGTTATACCGATCAGGATGTCGGTTCGGCGGGCGCGACCGGCAGCGGGGAAGAGAACATCAAAGTTGTCGGCGCGCATTCCATCGTGGAGTTGATGCGGCAGGGAAGATCTCCACGCGAAGCTGGATTGGAAACGCTGCGCCGGGTCGCACGCAATTACAACAACGATATGAACAAGCTGCGTTACGTCGATATGGAATATTACATTTTGCGGCGCGACGGCGAATATGCTGGCGTGTCCCTCTGGAGTTCCGCATCCGTCCATGGGCGCAAGTTCCTGGTGCATGACGGCACGCAGCGCATGGAGCCTTTCGTTTCGCTGTTGAACGGCGACTATATCGAATGGCCGATCGTACCCAAGCTGAAGTAAGAGCATTGATCGTACAGAGGCTCGCATCCGGCGCGGAGAATTTTTTATTCATGCGCCGAACAATTGGCGCCACGCAATCGTGTCATTGGATTTAGCCACGGGGCGTTGCCGGCTGTGGACGTTCCCGCCGGCACGACGGCAACACGCCGCGTGATGAGCGAATCCTATTAAAGTAGACGCCTATCCGGGCGAATCCCCAAGCAGAAAGAGGCAATCATGGCAATGTTCTCGGCAAATCTCGAAAATCTTCGGCAACTGTATATCGACCAGCTCCAGCACCTGTATTCGGTGGAAACCCAACTCACCGAAGCACTGCCGAAGATGGCCGATGCGGCGACCGACACGCAATTGAAACAGGCCTTCACATCGCACCTGCAGGAGACCCGTCAACACGTCACGAGGATCAAGGAAATCCTGCAGAAGACGCAGCAGTCCATCGACTCCAAAAAATCCAAAGGAATCGCAGCCCTGATTGCGGAAGGCGAGGAAATCATTAAGGATGCGAAAGACGACGCCGTTCGCGATGCCGGACTGATTCTGGCCGGCCAGCGAGTAGAACATTACGAAATGGCGTCGTACGGTGCCGTGCGCCACTTCGCGCAGCTTCTGGGAGACCAGCAGGCCGCGCAGATGCTGGACACGACACTGAAGGAAGAAGGCCACGCGGACCATCTGTTGACGGAGATTTCAAAGACCGCCAATTCGCGTGCTAACAAAGCCGCCTGATTTTTCCAGGTTGCAAAATGCAAGCAGCGCCGCCGCTCCCGGGAAAACCGGACGGCAGCGGCTTCTTTTTCGGGTAAATCTTCAGTTCATCCAGCGGCGGTCGTTCGGGTCTTTCTTGTCGTCTGGATCGACATAGCGGCCCTGATTGTCGAACTGCACGTTACGGTCGTGCTTGCGCATATAGACCTGGAATTTCCTGGCGGCCCGCTGCCGCTTCCAGCGGTAGTACGCATTGCGGAATGAGAATGCCCGCTCGCTTGCAGCAAATCCGAAGCCCCGTCGGGGCGCATATTTCACATAAAAATATCCAAACAGCGCCCCGCCTAACGACGCGAGATTGAGAAAGCCGCTCGGTCCTTCCATTACACTGGCAAGCGCGATCAAAATGTAAATCAGCACCATGTATCTGGCGCGGATGGAAATCGGCAGCGGGAAGAGGAAAAATTTTTGATCGCCCATCAGCACCGCCCATGCGACTAGTAGGCCGAAGATGCCGCCCAATGCGCCGTACACGGCGCCATGGGGCGACATGTGAAAAATACCCGTGTAGGAAATGGCGACGGTGGTGATCCCGGCGCCGACGACCGAGATGAAGTAAAGCTCCGTGACCCAGCGGGTCCCATAGGTGGTTTCGAGATACGCTCCGATAAACCATAGCGACAGCATGTCAAACGCGATTTGAAGAATTCCGCCGTTCAAAAAGCTATAGGTGATCAATTGCCAGATCGCACCGTGCATCACCATCGTCGGCGTCAGCGCGCCAAGAGCGATGATCTCCAGGCCGATGGCTGGCGCAACCCAGTGCAATACGAGAAGAGCGAAGAAGATCGCGACCGTAATCAGAATGATCTTACGGATCATTCCAGTAAACGGCGGGAAGGACAGCATCATGGAACTGGAGCGCGGCATACTCTTTCAGCCTACGGCCTAATGGTTTCCGGCGCTACTTCTTTGGGCCGGGAATTGGCAGCGTCCGGAAATGCGCCGGAAACGGAAATGCCGCCGGGCTGCGCTGGCCTTTCGCGTTTACCGACCGCACGCCAAAGATAACATTGTCCTTTGACACCGGAACCGTGACATGGGTCGCTGTGCCCACCGCGTCATAGAATTGCCAGTCCGGAGCGGTCGTGTCGCGCCAGACCACCTGATAGGTGGTGCCCGGGGGTGCGCCCGCCGGAGCGTCCCAGGCAAGCTCGGTATTATTGTCAACTTTATCCATGATGAGGCGCGCATTGGTCGGAGTGCCGGGGGCGGAGGCGAGTGTTGCAAGCGTTGCTGCATTCAGTCCCGCAACGCGCGCCACGTAGTGAAAATCGACAAACTTCAGCAGGTCGCCGTATTGCACGCCATTCTGAACTCGGACATTCTGGTGCTGATGGTGGAAGTCCTCCTGCCACTCCGTGAACCGCACGGCGGGAAATCCCTGCAGGTTGAACGAATAATGGTCGCCGCCGCGCAAATAGCGATCCAGGCGGAAGATGAGCACGGGACGAAACGAGAAGGCGTGAGCTGGTCCCGCGATCGTGTGGCTGCCGTTTGGGAAATAGGTGCGGCTCACATCGACGATCGCACGGGCCAGTTCGCGTGACGGCGAATCGTTTTCCCCGCCCAACATCCGAATCATTCGAAGTTGCTTCTCCGTCGCGGTCGCAGGAATGCCCTCGGAAAATACCCGCACTAGATGCTTGTTTTGCAGCGTGTCGCCCGGCGTGGTGTTGCCGCCTACGATGTCGTTATTCAAGACGCCTTCCAGATTCCAACCCTGCTGCTTGGCGTACGCCGCCAGGTGACGGCTGCCATAAAGTCCCTGTTCTTCTCCAGCGACGGCCACAAAGATCAGCGTCGCGGGCAAATGCAGCTTGCTGAGAACCCGAGCGCATTCCAGGCTGACGGCAACGCCGCTGGCGTCGTCGTTGGCGCCCGGAGCCTCAAGGTGCGTATCCTCGTTGCTGCTGTCTCGCGAATCGTAATGCCCAGTGACCAGGTACATGCGGCTAGCCTGTGCTGGATCGCTGCCGCGCAGCACGGCATAGATATTGTTGATGACAATCGGCTGGGTCACCCGCGGGCCGGGCGGCTGCGTGAACGTGTCCCGCTTTACCTCCAGGCACCCTCCGCAGGCGGCAGAGTCGGCGCGATACTGGGCTTCAATCCAGTCGGCGGCAGCCAGCACGCCCTGGCCCGGAGGCAGGTCTTTGTCGTTGCTGGAAAGCGTGCTTCGATTGTGAAAGCTGACGAGAGTCGCAATGTCCTGCTGGATGCGCTGAGGAGAAATCCGCTGGATGGCGGCCTGGATTTGCGGGTCGACCGGCGCGGGCTGAATCGGCTTGCCGAAGACGCGGCTGTCTATTTGTGCCGTTGCTAACCCGGTGGCCAGCAGACACGTCAACATAACGGAAGATACAAAGCAAAGGCAGACGTTTTTCATATAGACTTTCTCCACGCCAACAGAATAATCGCGGACTGCGGAAATCTGGCCTTGACGCGCCGCGCCATTCTCTTACACTAACCTCGATGCACCTTTTGCGAGGAAGACATCATCATATCAATCCTGAAAGGACGCTGAAGGAGCCGTCATGCAAGTTTGTCCCGAATGTGAAAACACCTTGACCTTTGCCGAAGATGAAGTGGAAGAGGGCGAGGTCATCCTCTGCGAGGAATGCGGTGCGGAATATGAAGTGGTCAACACCGATCCCATAGAATTGAGCAAAGTGGAAGAACATGGTTTCGATGAAGGCGCTATCGCTTTCACGGATGAAGAAGAGGAATAGACAGGTGCAGACCCGATGAAATCGATGCAGAACGCACGCACCCATAGCGTGCGCATACTGGCTTTGGCTGCCGCCTTTGGTGGATTTGCATTGCTTGGTGTTATCCCGGAGAACGCCGTACACGCTGATGCTGCGAACACGCCGCGCTCCGTGCAGGGAAGGGTCGTGACGGGCACCGACACTCCCGTTCCGAGCGCGATTGTTTACCTGAGCGACACGCGAACGTTGACCGTCGAGAGTTACATCACCCAGCAGGATGGCGCCTACCGCTTCGAGCAGCTCTCGCCCAACGATGACTACAAACTCTGGGCGCAGTTGGGTGGAAAGAAGAGCAAGACGAAGATCCTGAGTTCGTTCGACGATCGCAGCACCTTCCATGTCATTCTTAAAATCGCAGCGGGGAAGTAAAACCGCTGCGGGATCAGGCTGCCTTCGCAGGCGCCACGCTGTTGAGAGAGAAGGGCCGTCCGGGTTGCGGACGGCCCTTCTGTGCGAAAGACACCAGATCCTACTCGCGTTCGCTGCGTTTCCAGTTGATCAGGTCGCCTAGCGTTGTGGACGACGAAGAAGAAGAGGAAGATTGCGAAGAGGGCGCCGATGGGGCGGACGGCGCTTTGTACGCTTCCACATCCGCGCGCGTCGCCTCTTCTCCCACTGCCCGCAGGCTCAATCCGATCTTTTTTTCCTCCGCATTCATTTTTATGATCTTGAACTCGTGCTCCTGACCGACATCGAGTTTCACCGGAATTCCATGAGAGTCCGTGGCTTCAGAGATATGGCAAAGCCCTTCCACTCCGTCCGCCAGTTCCACAAATGCGCCGAACTGGGCCATGCGGAGCACCTTTCCATGCACCACGTCGTTGACGCGATGCTGCGCGAAGAAGGACTCCCATACATCGGGTTGCAACTGCTTGATACCGAGCGAAAGACGCCGATGTTCCGATTCGATTCCGAGCACCACGGCCCGCACTTTGTCGCCCTTCTTCACGACTTCGGAGGGATGCTTGATGCGCTTGGTCCAGCTCATATTGCTGACATGGACCAGACCGTCGATGCCGTCTTCGATTTCAATAAAAGCGCCAAATTCCGTCAGGTTGCGGACGCGCCCCTCGACGATGCTGCCGGTCGTGTAGCGCTCCGATAGATGCTCCCAGGGATTCTCCATCAACTGCTTCATGCCCAGCGAAATGCGGCGATCCGGCGGGATTCACGTTCAGGATGATGGTCTCGATCTCATCGCCCGGTTTGACCAGTTTGGTTGGGTGCTTCATGCGCTTCGACCATGTCATCTCCGAGACGTGGACCAGACCTTCAATGCCCTGCTCCAGTTCCACGAATGCGCCGTAGTCTGTCACGCTGAGGACCCGGCCCCGAACCCGTGCTCCAACCGGATAGCGCTCCGCTACGTCCAGCCACGGATCGGGAGTGAGCTGCTTAAAGCCCAGAGAGATGCGCTGCTTTTCCTTGTCGAACTTCAGCACCTTGACTTGAATCTCATCGCCAACGTTGACCAGATCGCGCGGGTGCGTCAGGCGACCCCACGACATGTCGGTGACATGCAGCAGGCCGTCAATGCCGCCCAGGTCGACAAACGCGCCGTATTCGGTCAGGTTTTTCACCGTGCCGGTCAGGACAGTGCCTTCTTCCAGATGATCGAGAGTCAGCGTGCGCTTGACGCTTACTTCATCTTCCAAAAGTTCCTTGCGGGAGACGACCACATTGCCGCGCTTTTTATTCAGCTTGATCACGCGGACATCGATGGTCTGACCGATGTAGGATTCCAGATTGCGGACGGGACGAATCTCCACCTGCGAGCCGGGCAAAAACGCTTTGATGCCAATGTCCACCGTCAGGCCGCCCTTGACTCGGCTGACGACCAGGCCGCTCACGGCAGTCTTGTCGTTTGCGGCTTTCTCGATGGTGTCCCAGACACGATGGCGCACTGCTTTGTCGTAGCTGAGCAGATAGCCGCCTTCGGGCTCTTCGCGCTCTACGACTACTTCGATCGTCTGCCCAGGGTGCAGCTTGGGCTGGCCGTGGTGATCGAGCACCTGATCCAGAGGGATCAGTCCTTCGGACTTGAGGCCCACATCGACAACGACGTGCTTGTCGGTCAGCTTGATCACAGTGCCGGTGACGACGTTGCCATCGACCGCCTGGGCAGCCTCCTGCGCCGCCTGCTCGTGCTCGAACGACTCGAGAAGCGCGGCGAAATCCATCTCTTCCTCATGCTGAGGAACATCTTCGGCCGCGGAAATGCCGGTGATCGGATGGGGTGGTTCATTGCGCGATTCGGGGCGCGATTCAGACGTTTGCGCGTCGGGTCTCTGTCGTTCGGCCAGGCCATTCTGCGCATGGTTCGGCGCGGAATGGTCCTCCGTCGGGGCAGAAAAGTTGTGGTTGGATTCAGGCGCGTGAGGTTCCGGCGCGGCTGTAGCGAGTTCGGTGGGTTCCAGTTCGGTGGTGTTCAGGGTTTTGCTCTCAGTATGCTCGGGATTGAGGACGTCTACCATTGGCAAGCGGGCTCCGGACACATCACGGCGCGGTTGACGCTCCGTATCGGGCGATCTTCAACCTCTTTGGGGAAGCTGCCGATCGTCCATTCTCGCCATTGCGAAAAACTTGCGAAGTGCGTAGCTCTTCAGCCGGGCGGGAAATCGCGGCATCCCGGTCGTGTGGCTGTTCAATGGCCGGTGCTGGCAGTGCTGCCGACGGAGGACTTAAGGGAAAATTCCTGAGTCGTAACTGAACTAGCCAGAACGGGATTTTGAGCCGGGGACGAGAGGAACCCTCGATGGGAGTCGAAGCGCATGTGTCCAGGAGCGCTTCACTCCTGTAAAAACTATATCAACCCGCGGAAAACAGTGTCAACGAAACATCTGACGAGAACGGCGGAAAGCGAAATAAATATATTCTCCATTGCAAACTTCTTTGATTGAAAATGAGTCTTGGAGAATTCACTTGGCGAAACTCCAAGCAAAAGAAATTCGTCTGGCATCCCGCCCGCAGGGCGAACCCTCCGCGGAAAACTTTCAGCTTGTTTCCGTGGACTTGCCGGAGCTGAAGCCGGGAGAAGTTCTCGTTCGAAACGCCTTTTTTTCCGTGGACCCATACATGCGGGGGCGGATGAGCGAAGGAAAATCCTACGTGGCGCCTTTCGCTGTGGGGAAAGCCCTCGACGGAGCATCTGTGGGACAGGTGGTGCAGTCGCTTGACCCTGGATTTCCAGTCAGTACCTGGGTCATGAGTCTCTGTGGCTGGCGGGATTACTACGTGGTTCCAGCGCAGCAATTGCGCGCAATCGACGCCAAAGCGGCCCCGGCTTCGGCCTATCTCGGCGTTCTCGGCGCCACTGGACTGACGGCCTGGGTGGGTCTGAATGACATTGCCAGCCTCAAGGAAGGCGAGACCATTTTCATCTCTGGTGGAGCGGGCGCGGTGGGTAGCGTCGCTTGCCAATTGGCGAAGTTGCGCGGCTGCCGTGTGATCGCAAGCGCCGGCTCGGCTGCGAAAGTCGCCTTTCTGAAAAATCAGCTCCAGGTGGACCGCGCCTTCAACTACCGCGATGCCGATCTGCGCGAACAATTGCGGGAAGCCGCGCAGGAAGGGCTGCACGTCTACTTCGACAACACTGCAGGCCCGCAATTGGAAGCAGCGCTTTACGCGATGCGCAACCACGGGCGCATCGTCCTGTGCGGGGCCATTTCCGGATACAATACTCCGGTTCCCGGACCGAAAAATCTGGCGCTGACCGTCGTTCGACGGCTGCGAATGGAGGGGTTCCTCGTGGTGGATTATCTTCACCGCATGCCGAAATTTCTTGCGGAGATGATCCCAGCGCTGCGGGCGGGGAAGCTGCTGCACCAGGAAACGATCGTCAATGGCATCGAGCAGGCGCCCGCCGCGCTTATATCGTTGTTGCATTCCGGTGACGCTCATATCGGCAAGCTGGTGATTCGAGTCTGAATGTCTGACCGCGTGATAGAGGCAGTGCATACGACTCAATTAGCTCGATGCGTCCGCGGCTATACTTCCCCGTATGGACATCTTATGGACCCCTTGGCGATACCGCTACGTCACGGCGGCGGATTCGGCGACGCGCCAGGGCGTGCCATCGGAATTGTCGGCGTGGACCGGCGATACCGGCTGCGTGTTCTGCAATCTGCTGGAGGCTTCCGCGTACGCAGTTGAAAATGGACTCTCGGCGGAAAAGGCAGACCGCGCCGCGAATATCGTACATCGCGGTGAACATTGTTTCATCTGTCTGAACGCGTTCCCATACACCTCCGGCCACGCGATGGTCCTGCCTTACGCGCACCTCGACGAGTTGGCGAGATTGGAAACTCCGGCGGCGCACGAATTCATGCGGCTAATGCAGCGGCTGGAATGGGCGCTGCGGAAAATCTATCGTCCCGACGGAATTAATCTTGGCATGAACCTGGGGAAAGCTGCTGGAGCGGGGGTCACAGGACATCTGCATCTGCACGTGCTGCCGCGCTGGCTTGGCGATACGAATTTCATGACCGTGACCGGCGAAACCCGCGTGCTTCCTGAAACGCTCGACCTTACATGGGAACGGCTGTACGCGGCTTTCCAGGACGCCTCGGACTAGTCCGCTCCTCTCCCGGAACCTGCAATCGAGCGCCAATCGTTCAATGCGCCGGCTTGTGCCCATGAATGGAACTGGCTTCAAAGCTGACGATCTTCCACACTCGATCGTGACGGTGATAGACCCGTGTGTACCGGTATTCGCCGCCCATGTTCTTGTCGTCGCGGATACCGGTCACCCGTGCTTTGGAGGTCACCACGGCGGTTCTGCCGAAGACGCGGATTTTGCGGTCGAAGTTGTCGATCGAAGTGAAGCGAATTTTTCCCGCTTTGAAATCCGCCAGGGTTTCCGCCTTCGTCGCCAGCGTACCATCTGCGTAGATGCCCAGATAGTCGTCGGAAAGCATGGAGGCCAGGATCGTCGTGTTCGCGGTCAACTCCGCCTGCTGGAGCCGCAGTTCCAGCTTCTGGATGATATGAACCACCTGTCTGGGCTGGCGGTGGGGATGAGGGATAGATGTTGCGCTAACGGGGGCGCAGAGCATCCACACTGCAATGCAAACGACGCTTGGCAGGGCCGTTCCTCGCAGTGCAACCGCTGTCGATCGGCGAAGGCGGGTTTGCATGGCTGTATCGGGAATGGTAGTTCGCGTGGGCACAGGAGTCAAAAAAAATCGCACGCTCCCACACACAGGTATTCCGAACCGCAATGTCCCGTTTGGCTTTAAGAGATGCATCGCACGACCGCCGGGTGGCTGGCGCATCGGGAAACTCTTAGGCGAGTGCGTTTAAATTCTCCACGCTGCGCTCCTTCATCCATTGATACAGGCCGCTGATGACGTACTCGTGAAAATGCGGCGAGGCACGATGGGCTTCGAGCGCGGCTTCGTCGCGATACTGCTCGTAGAGCATAATCAGGCTCGGATCGCCCGCGACTTCATGGGGAATGAAACTGATGCATCCCGCTTCCTGGCGGGAAGCTTCCGCCAGACGTTTCACGGCTTCGATGACTTTGGCGCGATCTTCCTGCGGAAATCGCATATGCACGGCATAGGAAATCATGCAAACTTCTCCGTTGAAACTTTGCTGAGGGCCACCGGGTTGCTTCTCGTATTTCAAATACGACAGCGGCCGGTTGGGTTAATTGGAGGACATGGCATCGAGCATTGCGGCAAACTTCGGCAACAGAATCGTCTGCTGACGATCTGGCCCGGTAGAAATCATCCCGATTTTCGCGCCGGATTCCCTCTCAAGGAAGTGCAGGTAATCTTTCGCGGCCGCCGGAAGTTCCTCCAAGCTCTGGATATTTTCCGTTGGCGTCCGCCAACCTGGCAGATTCGTGAGAATTGGCTCAATCGATTCCAATCCGCGTACGTCCGCCGGAATGGTGTCGGTCGTTTTGCCGTTGATTCGATATCCGGTGCAAACCGGAATTTCCTCAAGCGTGTCCAGCACATCGAGCTTTGTGACCACCAGCCATTCCGTTCCGTTGATCTCGGTGGAATAGCGCAGCAGCGGCAGGTCAAGCCATCCGCAGCGCCGCGGGCGACCCGTAACAGCGCCATATTCCTGCCCGCGCGCTCGGATGAGCTCACACTGCTCTCCAAGAATTTCCGTGGGAAATGGCCCTTCTCCTACCCGCGTCGCATAGGCTTTGGTGACGCCGACGACCGTGCCGATCTTCGTCGGACCCACCCCGGTGCCGATCACCGCGCCGCCCGCGGTGGCGGAAGAGGACGTAACGAATGGGTAAGTACCATGATCGATGTCGAGCAGCGTGCCCTGCGCTCCTTCAAACATGATGCTCTCCCCGTTCCGCAACGCCTGGTTCAGCATCCGGGAGGTATCGGCAACAAAGGGCGCAATTCGCTCGGCAGCGCGTGCATACTCCTCGTACAATTTTCCGGGGTCCAGCGGGTCGGTGCCGAACAATGCGTGCGCGATGGTGTTTTTCTCCTCACAAGCATTCTGGATGTGTTCGCGCAGCAGACTGGGGTTCAGCAAATCGATGACACGCAGCCCGCTACGCTTCATCTTGTCTTCATACGCCGGCCCGATTCCGCGGCTGGTCGTGCCGATCTTCACCCTTCCCGGCGCGTTCTCCGCCGCCAGTTCGATCATGCGATGGTAGGGCAAAATGACGTGTGCTCGATCCGAGACGAACAACTGCCCGGTCACGTCCACGCCCAAGTCCTTCAGCCGGTCGATTTCCTGAAGAAACGCCATCGGATCGAGCACGACACCGTTTCCGATCACGGCGCGACAGTCCGGCCGCAGCACACCGCAGGGGACCAACTGCAAGACGAATCTTTTTCCACCGATGATTACGGTGTGGCCGGCATTGTGGCCGCCAGCGTAGCGCGCGACCACAGAGAATCGCCCGGAGAGTACATCGACGATCTTGCCCTTGCCTTCGTCACCCCACTGGGCGCCTAGGACCACCGCTGTCTTAGCTTGCATTTCTACTCGTTTCCATCCAATTTCCACAGGCTGAACACTCGAATGCGCGGCTCGAAGGCATTCTTGGTTCCCGGATCGCAAAAACAGGAGTGCCGCGGTTCATTCGGAAGGGTCGCGGGACAGCAACACTCGTGGCCCGCTCACAAGTAAGAATCCTATACTACCGAGTAGCTGTATCAAAGCGGAAAGCGGACTCGATCCGCTACGCGGCAGGGAGCGGTAAGCAGCCAGGAAATGCCTGAATTGCCAGAGGTCGAAACCATCGCGCGCGGCATGGATGCGCGTGTTCGCGGACGCACCATCGCTTCGGTCTGGTTGGGATCGAAGCCCGAGACCTTCCGATCCGCTCCGCGGGAAATCGCTGACGCTCTCACCGGCAGCATGATTCAACGCACGCGCCGCGTGGGAAAACATATTGTGGTGGACCTTGTGCGGGAGCACGGTCATCGGGACGCAACAGCGTCCAATTCTTCCAGCCGAGCTGCAAAAAAAACAACGTGGCGTGGCCAATGGCTGGTTCATTTGGGAATGACTGGCCGCCTTCTGGTGGCCGAGCCGGATGCACCGATCGCTCCGCACACACACGCAATCGTCCAACTGGATGACGGCCGCGAAATTCGCTTCGTCGATCCGCGGCGGTTCGGGCGGCTAGCGGTGCTCAATCTCTCCGATCGGAAGGAGCAGGGCGACGGAGGGAACCTGCCGCCGGCTGCGGGATTTATCGGCCCAGGGCGCGAACCGCTCGACATTTCAGATGAGGCTTTTCAGGCGCTTTTTCGGGGTCGGCGAACGCCGATCAAATCCGCCCTCCTCAATCAGTCGCTTTTGCATGGAGTCGGTAACATCTATGCGGATGAGAGCCTGTTCCTCGCCGGCATTCGACCCCGGCGTCAAGCTGCCAGGCTCACGGGCAGGGAAATGGCCCAGCTGCGGACGTCGCTTCAGTCAGTGCTGCGAGAAGCGATTGCGGCCGGCGGCTCCTCCGTTTCTGATTATGTGGGTGCCGACGGCACCCCAGGGTTTTTCCAGTTTCGGCACAACGTCTATCGCCGAACCGGTGAGCCTTGCGTGGTTTGCCAGACGAAAATCGCGAGAATTGTTCTCGGGGGACGGAGCACCCACTTTTGTCCCAAGTGCCAACGCTAGACGGAATCGGCTATGACTTTGCGGATTCCAGCCTCCTCAGTCTATTGAATTTCAGAAGTGCGCGCCGCAAAAATCTTTTAAGGCGTTTGTTTTCTTCATTGCGCTTTTGGCCCTTCAGATGCATTTCACTTGATCGAGCCAGCACGACGCACTCTGGTGGAAACGCCAGAACCGGAAGTAAGTTCACGCATCGAGAGCCGTGACCGAGAGTTTTCGGATTAAGTCCAGAAAACCGGGCGGCTCCAGCGGAACAAGTATTAGTCCAAGCGAGTTACAGTTAGCGTCGTAAACGGGTCTACCTGAAATCCGGGAGGCCAGTGACCCGTTCCCCCTTTGTTCCTGTGTGATCGGACGTGCGCAGGTATTTCGTCCGATCGGTAGGGATTCACGCCACTCCGCCCCCAGGCATGCCTACGCCTCAGGAAATCCTGATCGAGGGTACTTGCCGATTTTCTCCGCCCGGAGTAGCATCAATCTTGCTCATCGTTTGGCTGTAGCCGCAGCCATCTTTCTGGGATTCGTGGCTCGCCGATCACATGTTACGGACAGGAATTTAGGGCATAGTCCGAATGCACGGCAGGTGTGCGTGCCGACAGCGTAACGCTCCGTTTACTCTCACGTCCGTAGGCTGTCGAGCGATCGATCGGCAGCGAACCGGGTGGGCAAAGCGAACTTTTTTAGAGATTAAAAACTCCATACTGATGCCCGATTGTGCTCGATGGTCCAACGGATCGTTCATCCAGCAGCTATGCCATGCGCCGAATCCGCAGAGCCGCATTCCCGATGCGGCGGCGAAAGACAAGCGCTGGAAAATTGATGTAACCACCAAGGAAGTGCGTTGATGACAGACATAACTCCGCCGCCGGAGAATCCTTCTTCCCCTCCGCAGGCAAATTCGAACTCCGCAGCACCTAACGAACCGCGCCAGAAACAGAGTTTTCGCCGCCGTCGCAAGCGCCGCGGTCAAGGCGCCAATCCCGCTCAAGGCGCACCGAACGCGCAACAGGCGAACGGCGCCCCGCAAGGGAACGCTCCTCGCAACGAGAACCAGCCGCGCAAGCAGAAGAAACGCTTCTTCAAAAAAAATCAGAATCAAGGCCAGGCCCAGGGACAGGGCCAATCCCATGTCCGTGGCCCGCGGGGAGATTCCCGGGGCAATGGTCAGCAACAGCGGCGCAGCGGCAAGCAGCGCCGCCCCAAGGTGTTTGTCGGCCCCATGGACCACAGTTATCGCGCCGCCAATGGCAACTACGCGGATGCGCCTCCTTCGACCATCGAGCTGCAGCGTGGGATGACGAATGTTCACTACAACGGCAACGGCAACGGGAACTACAACGGTAACCAAGCCGCGCCTCCATCGGGACTTGGTCAGGACGGCATGGAAGTCGCCGCCAACTCCTCCATGACCGACAAGTCTCCTGTCCGCATCTACTGCTTCATTGACGACCTGTTTTTCATAGCGAAGATACAGGAGACAGCGCGCAAGCTGGGAATCAAGGTGGTCTTCCTCAAGAACGACAAGGACACTGTGGCGGACCTGCTCTCCCTGCCGGATGAAGAGCGGCCCGCGCTTATCGTGTTCGATCTCAACAGCGCCAACGCCAAGCCGCTCACGCTGATTCCGAAGTTGAAGCAGAAGCTGAAGCGGGCAACTTCGATCGTCGGCTTCCTCTCGCACCTGCAAGGGGAGTTGAAGGTGAAGGCCCTCGAAGCGGGCTGCGACACAGTGATGCCTCGCTCCGCATTTTCGCAGACCCTACCCAATCTACTGCGGCGCTACGGCATCGAAGTGGAACTGGAAGACGATCAGCGGCACGTCATTGAGGCTTAAGCTGCCGCGCCTTTCCTGTCTTCCAAAGATGTGTCATCCCGAGCGTAGCTGAGGGGCCTTTTTTTTCCCGGCGCAATGTTGACCTCGACCCCGCATTACCCCGGTGGCCAATGCATCGCGCGTCCGCCCAGCACATGAAGATGCAGATGGTCTACCGTTTGCCCGCCGTCCGGCCCGGTATTCATCACCACACGATAGCCCTTCGCTAGCTTTTGCGCCGCGGCGATCTCGGTCGCGCGGGCCAGCAGATGGCCGAGCAAATCCTTATCCTCCGCCGTCGCATGCGCCAGAGATGCGATGTGCCGCCGCGGAATCACCAGAAAATGCACCGGGGCCTGCGGGTGGATGTCAGTAAACGCGATGCACGACTCGTCCTCGTAAACCTTTTTCACCGGAATCTCACCGCTTGCAATCTTGCAAAATAGACAATCCACCATAGGTTCGATTTTAGAGCGGCTTCGTAATGAGATGGGAGTCATTCTGAAGGAAGGTCGCCGCGGCGACCGAAATGAAGATCCCAGAGGAAACTTGCTTCGCGAACGAGACAGTCATTCCCTGGATTCCTCGCGGAGTTCATCCTGAGCGCCGAATAGCTCAGAATGACTCTTCATTTCTCAATTGCCAAACATGGGGAAGGCTGTTATTGTTGGTGGCCCCCGCGAAACAGCCTGTATATGCGACACTTTCGGTGTTCCCTTCCGGTCCTCCTGCTGTGCCTCGGCGTCTTGTCGCCCGCGCAGAATGCGCCTGCCTCTGCGACCCCGGCGACCACGCAGGTCATCCTGGGCAACGCTACGATCGCGCTGACCGGGCCGTGGAAGTTTCATATCGGCGACAACGTGGCGTGGGCGAGCCCCACCTTCGACGACTCGGCATGGGGTGCGATGGACCTGACGCCTCCGCCGGGATCGTACGATCCACTGATTGGTAGCAGCGGCTATGTTCCCGGCTGGACCGCGCATGGATATAAGGGCTACTCCGGCTATGCGTGGTACCGGCTTCGGCTGAACATCCAAAATGGACAGACGGCGCTCGCGTTAAAGATGCCGGACAACTTCGACGACGCCTATCAAATCTACGTGAACGGTCAATGGATCGGCCAATTTGGCCGCTTTACCGCGCATGGCGTTATTGCCTACACTTCTCTGCCCCGCGCTTTTCCGCTCCCCACAAATCTCCGCAGCGGCTTTGCAATCATTGCCATTCGTATGTGGATGGGAGCGTTCACGCCGCTCGTGGATCAGGATGCCGGCGGATTGCATGGCCCTCCGGTGCTGGGTCAGGCAACCGCGATAGGCAGTCTGCTCGATTTGGACTGGTATGCCATCAATCGCTCTCTATACGGCGAGTTTTTGGAGATGGCGATCTTGCTGCTCGCTCTACTGGTAGCCTTTGGCCTTTTCTGGCTGGACCGCAAAGAGCCTGCCTTTCTGTGGCTCGGCTTGACTTGCGCGGTCATGATGGCACGCTCTGGTTTCATAGTAATGGGAAACTATACCGCCTGGATCGATGGAAATCTGCTCTTTCTCATAGAGGATGCGGTATTCACGCCGCTCACCATTGGACTTTGGGTCGTCTTCTGGGCCTATTGGTTCCGGCTGAATCGGATGGCGCGGTGGCATCGCATGGTCTGGAGTCTGGTCGTGCTGCTGGGCATTGGCATGGCCCTGCTGCGGGCGCCCTTTTATGGCACTGCCGTTCCGGTCCAGGCCATCGTCTGGCTACAGCCGCTTACGCTGACGCTCAAGCTCGTGCTGGGCGTCTTGCTGGTCTGGATCATGGTCCGCGGAATCCAAAAGGACAAAACTGAGGGCTGGCTGGCGCTGCTTCCCATCGTGTTGGTGATTCTCTCCCAATACCAGGAAGAATTATTGGTATTACATTTACCAACCAGCTATTTCCCGTTCGGAATGGCCATATCTCTCACAGCCGTCGCCACAGTTCTGTCGCTGACCATCATTACCGTTCTCCTGCTACGACGCTTTCTCCACGGCCAGCGGGAGCGCGAGCAGTGGAAGCTGGAGATTGAGCAGGCGAAACAGGTGCAGCAGGTGCTGGTTCCGGAGGCGCTGCCGGTCGTCCCCGGCCTCTCGCTCGAAAGCGAGTACCGTCCCGCACAACAAGTGGGCGGGGACTTCTTCCAGATTATTGCGCATCCATCGGATGGCAGCGTGCTGATTGTCGTGGGCGATGTGACCGGCAAGGGATTGAAGGCCGGTATGCTCGTGGCGCTGATTGTCGGCGCCATCCGCACAGCGACGGACACAACGTTCGATCCGCTGTACGTTTTGCGCACGCTGAACCAGCGGTTGTTGGGGCGCGGCCATGCCCATGCGACTTGCCTCGTGCTACGCATTGAAGCCAACGGCGCTGTAACACTTGCCAATGCCGGACATCTCCCGCCCTATCTGAACGGAAGTGAATTGACCGTGCAAGGCGCGCTGCCGCTGGGCATGATTGAGAATACGGAATTTTCCGTGATGCGCTTCCAACTCGCGCCCGGCGACGCGCTGATGCTGCTCTCCGACGGCATCGCCGAAGCGCAGGATGAACACGGTCATCTTTTCGGTTTCGAACGCATTCGCGATCTGCTGCAAAAACCCGTGACTGCCGCGCAAGTCGCAGCCGCCGCACAGAAGTTCGGCCAGCAGGATGACATCTCCGTGCTCCGCATCGTGCGCAGCGCCGCCATCACCGCTCCGGCAGAACCCGAACCCGCACTGGCCGTCGGATGAAGAATTCCATCTGGGTGTCCCATCCTCGCGCCGTCTGCTGGCGCTAGGGTGGGATACGACACTGTCACTTGCGAAAATAGCACGGATGTCTTCCCGGAAGCCACGGATCGTAATGCGCGGCGAAGTTCGCTCGCTGCGAAATCGACGGATGGCTATATAGCCAGAACTCAATCCATGGATTCGGATTCGGCGCTTCCAGATACGTGCTGCCGAGCGCGACAAAAGCTCGCACCGCCGTCTGCTGCGGATTTGCCACCAGCCCGTGAATCGCTTCCTGGCCGTAGATATCGGCCTGGTGCTCCTCCCAACGGCTGAAGGCGTTCGCAGCAGGAGAAAACAAAAAGCTCAGACACGTCGCGACCAGCACCAGCACCGCCAGCGCCGCCCAGTCGTCCACATCGCGAATGCCCCAGCGCGCGCGATAGCGGCGAATCAGCCATCGCGTTGCGAGATACGCCAGCCACAGCAGCCCCAGCAACGTCGCCGCCGTGAAGGCCAGTCCTTTATAAATGTGGTCCAGCACATAGTGGCCCATCTCATGCCCGACGATGAACAGAATCTCATCCGGCGGCAGTCTGCGCGCCGTCGTGTCCCAGACCACGATGCGTTTCGACGCGCCGATGCCGGTGACATAGGCGTTGTAGCCGGTCGTCTTCGTGCTCGCCTGCATCAGGAACATTCGCGAGGGGGGGATATCGAGCCCGGCATGATGCGCCAGCCCTTCCAGTTGCACGACGAGTTGCGGATCGCTTTTCTCCAGCGAAGAAAAATGGTTGAAGATCGGGTCGATCCACATGGGCGAGATGAAGACTGCGAAGACAATTACAGGAACGAGACAAGCCCAGAACCAGAGCCACCATCGCCGCGGCGAGCGCCGGATGATCCAGAAAAGCAGCAGGAGCAGCGGCGTGAAGACAAGCACGGAAAGCGCCGCGCTCTTCGCAAAGTCGCCGGTCCAACTGCTCCACGACTGCACCGAGATGCCATAGGCACGCTCGATGTGCTCGCCGTAAATTGCAAACGGCAGCGGGACGAAAACAAGGAACAAAATGGCGATGGGCAGAAAGATCAGCCCTTGCAGCCATCGCTGCGGCGTGACGCGCTCCACCCAATCGCGCAGATGCGCAGGCCACCGCAACGCCAGCACCAGCAGGAGGACGAAGATCGACCACGCCGTTCCTCCAAAAGACAGGATGGCGCGAAGCCGCGTTAGCGCGACGGCCTTGGCGAGCAGCGCGGGCGGCAATGTGTATTCAGGTGCTGGCTGCTGAGGGTGCGTGGCGGCTGGTGCTGGTTGAGTTGGCGGAGGTGATTGTTGTGCGGGGGCGGGGGTTGCGAGGGCGAGGAGGCAGGCGAGGAACAGAACGCATGTCATCACTCGTCGCGGCATCGGCACTCTTCTCCTATCTGCAGATGAGGATAGTGCACGGGTGCGCTGGCGGCTTGGACGGCGTTGAGCTCGCAGGGTGTGCAAAGTTGAAGGATTGTGCGGAATAGTTGAAGGATTGTGCAGGATAGTTGAAGGATTGTGCAGCGTGTCTTGTGGGGCAAGTGCCTTGACTGCAGTGGAATGAGGGAGAAACCTCATGTAATTTGGCTTCCGCTGCGGATTTCAGGCAAAAACAAAGAGCGGTCGGTAGCAACTCCGTGCGATCCGGAACATACACTGCCTTGAGGAAGGCGGTCGAAATCGGAGGGTGCTGACCTCTATTGTATCAACTTGGGAATCGTTGAAGCGCCACTCGTGCTGGCCGGTGCTGGCCGCACGGGCATACTCTGCGCTGGCGTTGCCGGGCGCGGGCGGGGGCTGCTCCACTGACGGGGAGGAGGGCCAGGAGGGGAATCAGGAACCGTGTTTGCGTGGGTGAAGGCATGGGTAGAGCGAACTGTAGGAGGGATAGAGCAATGGGAGGAGCGGGGTGCCAACTGCGGTCGAAATTGATCTCTCGGAGTGGGGAGCAGAGTATTCTGGAGAGCAATACATCTGGTGGTGAACGTCCGAGGGCCGCAGATCCGTCCGCGGTCAATGAGACCATTCCGTCGAGCATGAAATGGCAGATCTCGTCGAAAGAGCAGCTAACGCGACCCGTGAGTCGCGACAGATCGAGTTCAAGAGCACTTTCGACCCAAGGTCCAGCGGCGATTGGTGCGAGATCATCAAGGACATTGTTGCGATCGCAAATTCAGGTGGCGGGATCATCGTTTTCGGCCTAAACAATAACGGAACATTTTCAGAGACGTCTGTTGCGGCAATTGGCGAGATTGACCATGCGGATCTCGCGAATAAGATTAATACGTATACGGATTGGGTTGATCCCCTCGTCGAAATTCGTGATTTGGAGCGGAAGGGGCGTATTCTGCCCGCGTTCGTGATCGAGGCTGTGTTTTCGCCACTCGCATTTGGCAGGCCGGGGACCTACGAGTCTAGCCCAGGCAAACAAAAAACTGCTTTTGGAGTCGGAACGGTGTACTTCCGGCATGGCGCTAAGAGTGAACCTGGGACTAGCGGAGACATTCGTTCTGCTTTCGATCGGCAGCTTAATTCGACCCGACGATCTTGGCTTAAGCAGGTAAGGAAAGTGTCGAGAGCTCCTCTCGGCTCTCAAGTAATTATCGATTCGGCTAGTAGCCAAACTGGAATGACTCAATCTGCAGCGGTCCGGTTTGTTAATGACCCGGCGGCTACACCCGTCTACCTGACCAGGGGAGACGGAACTGCCGGCGGAACTTTTGTGCATGAGGAGGTCTCCGAGGGACTATTCGATGAAATCAATAATGTTGTCGAAGCGAATAGGGTTCTAGCGAGGTCGCAATCGAGATTCTTTCTTGGACCCCAGCTTTACTATCGTGTTTACGCAGAGCGCCTTGATGTGAAACAAGGAGGGAGTGAGATAGGAAAACTTCTTCACGCGGGAGCTTGCGAATTCTATGCCCCAAACTTATTTTGGGCGTGCCAGATGGACGGCGGTTCAATTGCGAAAAATGTCGGTACCTTGTATCTCGCTCCGCGTAGCCCGCAGATTCACTGGCTCATGCGGATGGCCATTCTTCTTGGTGCCGACTTCTGTTCCTGGTTGCTTGCTAAATGGGATCGGAAATGGGGACACTACTCACAGCCCCCAAACTTCTATTTTTCGTTCGGCGAAATGATTAAGAATTCAAAGGGCGTCGACCAAAGGGTCCTTGCAGCCCGTTTGTCGCCGACAAGTAAGATTTCTGTTCCTGGCGAAACAGAGGTTTCGATTTCTGAGCTGTTACGCGATTCTGCGAGGGCCGAGGCGCTTCTTTCTATTGCTTGCATGGCTGTGTTTCACGGGAGCTCACAACTTCGTGCGGCGGCCAGATGCCTCGACTACTTGGCCTACGGGTCGGAAGTTATCAAACGCGGAACGGAGATTTCGCGATCTGTGTTCGAGGCTATTGGTGAACGTCCTCCGGGTGACTATAAGGAGCCGGCCAAAGTTGGTTAGGCGCGCACATACGCCACGGCGACTTCGCGAAGGATGGGGCACCCGGCAGCAAAGTTATGACTGAGCACTGCTGGAGATAGAGCTTGCAGGATTTGGCGACGATACTTCGTGACCCAATGGTGAGAACGATTCTCGCCATTGCTGCAATTTGCCTAACAGTAAGCTTTTTTCTCATAGGGCGCCGCAGAAAACGCTTGAGCTATTTGCTCTCGGACACGCGGGTGCTTGGTATCCATGAAGAGGTCAACCCGAGCCGAGTGCAAATCCTGTTTGATGGAGAGCCAGTAACAGAAGTTCACCTGGTGATAATCACAGTCAACAATTGGGGGAATGAGCCTATTCGAGTGGACGATTTCGTGCGCCCTTTGCGGTTTAGCTGGACTGCGCCGGCAAAACTCCTAGCGGCCGAAGTGATAGAAGTAAATCCTGAAACGCTACAACCGACGATTAAGGCTGGCGTTAGCGAGATAGTTGTGGACCCACTATTGTTGAATCCGGGCGATTGGCTCCGAATAAGGACCTTGATCAATCAAGTTGGCGAATTGTCAGTCGATGCGCGCGTTATAGGCGTCAAGCGAATTACCAAGATCAGTGCGAGTGAAAAGGCCACATCTGCTAGGATGCTTCGGTTGATGGCGATAATGGGAGCCTTGGCTACCGGGACAATATTACTGATGTCAGCGGGTCGAGGTCTCGGACTTTGGGTAGCAAGCGGACGGGCAGAGGAGCGTATAACGCTAGCTTTCGTAGTTACTATGCTTGTTCTTGTGGTTGATGGGCTGAAAGCCAGCGTGCTAGATCTGATTTCCTATTTCAAGGACAAGAACGGTTTGAAATGACCATGCGCTAGGTCCGGCAGTTCTGCCCAAATCGGATGTGATCGACCTGACCTTGTACGGGCAACCGGATTCATCCAAGCCCGTACGACGTGTCCGGACCGCTGATTGCCACGCTCCGCCGAATTCTGTCGTAGGAGCTCCATCAGGGAATCGGTCCCCGCGTAGTCGGCTAGTCTCCGCCGTTCTGTTTGGGCAAGATCGTCAGTTGCTGCCAACGGGCTGGGTCACTCATCGAGAAATCCCATGTCTCAGAGGCGAGACATGGGGCACCCAGATTACTGATCAGGAAAGGTGGAGTTGTTGGAGGGCGTTGCGGGCGCCTTGGAGGTCGGTGAGTTACATCCGGGAATATTTGCGGGAGAGGATGACGCCGTCGGCATTGCCGTGGAAGGCGGCGAGGACGGCATCGCGGACGCCGTCGGGAGAGCACTTGCTGTGGGTGGGCTCGGTGGGGATGTCGACGTCGATGCCGGACCAGAGCAGGGTGTTGGTGTCGCACCCGGCGAGACATAGGGCAAACTTTCCTACGTTTGAGGCGCCTGATCCGGCACGCGTGGTCTCATCGGAAGAAAGCTTGCAGTTCAGTCGGGCAGCGGTCCGAGAATATCGATCTGGTATTTCGCGCAGAGCGTCGCCAGCTTTTCACGATCGGGCGCGGTCGGTACAGGTAAGACGCGCTCCTTTGCGGGTTCTGCCATCTCGGTCATCATTCCCACATATCCGGTGCCCGGCATTGCGAGAATCAGCATGGTGGAGGGAGCGGAGCCGCTGCATCGAATTCCATGCGGAACGTTGCGCGGCAGGAATATATATCCGCCCGGACCGACAACCGTCTTTTTCCCGTCGCAAATAAAAGTGAACTCCCCGTCAAGCACAAAGAACGCCTCGTCCTCCACGTGGTGGAGATGATACGGCGTGGCGTTGCCGGGAGGCGCCGTGTGGTGGACCAGAGAAAATGCGCCGCCCGTCGACTCAGTGGTCGCCAGGACGATATTGAGACCATTCAGAAACCAGTAGGCTGGACCATCGGTCGTGGATACAGTTCGCGGCAAAAGCTCAGTCAGCATAGTGAAACTCCATCCTGTGGAACGGCTGCGGCTTCATCCTAACATTGCGATTCCGTGAGGATCTTGGGTTCGACGATCGTCAATGAAATTGCGCCGTTTTTTGCACCGAAATGACGCGATTTCCACCGAAATAATGCTGTAAATGTGCGGGTTTCTCGTGCAATACTCATTTCAACGAAAGAGAAATCTTTCAGAGAAGAGAGTGGAATCGAAGTCAGCTTGAGGATCGGAAACGAGACTCACTTCAGGCGACTGAAGACAGCAGGCAGAGAGAAAGCTTTTACGACATGCAGGGACGGAATAGCAAGGGATGTGTGAGTTCTGCTCGCGGATTCTGAGTGGTTTCGGAATGGCAAGGTTGTGATCCGGTTGCCGAAAACGGATCTTCGAAGATTCGGAAATGCTGGGGGCGACTTCTCGCAAGAGGATTCGCCCCTCGGCTTTTTTGTTGTAAATTTTGGTCGGGCAAGGTTCGTTTCCCCCACTCAAGCCAGAAGAGGGCTTGGATGGGGCACTCGCTGAAAAGCAGGTCCCTCCACTACCCTTTACTCCGTTCAGGGGCCGGTCGGGATGACAAGGTGCTTACGGAACCAGGCTGCTAGTCCAGCCGAACCACATATGCGTTGCCTTCCTGCGGCACGACGACGCGGGCGATTTCCTCGGCGTCACTGTGCGATTCTCCATCCGGCTTGATGCGCACCCAGTATCCGGTGGCTCCCTTGAAATCGATGACATTGGCTCCGGGATATTCCCGCTGCAGGCGGTTTCGCAATTTTTTCGCGGAACCCTCGTGATGGAATGCGCCAATCTGCACGCACCACCGGCCTTCTGACGGAAACGGACGCGGGCTGCTCAGCAGGTCGATGCGGACCCGCGCTGTCCCAGACCGCCAGACGCCGATTCTGACGGCCGCCGCGCGCGACAGATCCAGAATCCGCCCACGAACAAAGGGGCCGCGATCGGTAATGGTGACGATGGTCGATTGACGCGTCGCCAGGTTGGTGACGCGCACCACGGACCCGAGCGGCAGCGTGCGATGCGCCGCCGTCATCGCATTCTGGTTGTAAATCCGGCCATCCGCACCGCGAGCGTTGTGATAGGGCGCGCCATACCAGCTCGCGATTCCAACTTCGCTGTAGAGAACTTTTCCGCGGCTACGGGGAATCGTCTCCGCATAGGGCTGCGGAGCGGGCTGTTCCATCTCGGCCGGCGGCGCGGGCGGCGGGGGAGCCTGCACGCGGCGATGTCTGCATCCGGCCATTGCCACGCAAAGCAACAGCATCCCGAGAATGGTGCCCAAAGCGCGCACAGATCGTCTATTTTGATTACAAGTCACGCCGGGTTCCGCTTCTCGGTTGTCACCGTGCAGGGATATCTCCTCATTGGATGGCTGCATCTATTTGAAATTGCGATTGAGGCAGGAATTTCGAACTTCCGCTGGGGAGTGCAAAGTTAGTAACGTCCCAAGACCAACCTTGGAGTGTGCATGCTGACCGAATATCTGGATCATTTCCGCGCCAGTTGGTACGACTTTATCCACAATGTGGACACTTGCAAAGAAATGCCGCTGACTTCTCTGGAGGTGGTGGGCGAAAACAAGCCATTCGCTTCCATGTACTGCCCTACGTTGCCGAAGAGCATGGGGGTGATATTCCGGCATTTGGAAGAGCGTCATAGAGGCACAACGTTCATTGATGTTGGCTGCGGAAAGGGGCTGACCCTGCTGGTCGCCAGCCGCTATCGGTTCCAGAAGGTGATGGGGGTGGAGTTTTCTCGAACCTTGCACGGAATCGCCGAGACTAATCTCCAGAACTACCGGGGCGCACGGTTATGCCGGAATTCTGAAGTGCTGCTGCTGGATGCGGCCGAGTTTCAGTTTCCACCGGGACCGTTGCTCATTTATTTCTTCAATCCGTTTAAGAGGCCGGTCATGGAACGAGTGTTGAGCAATCTCGCCGGTTCGCTTCGCGCCGATGCGCGAGACGTGACCGTGGTGTTCGACCGAATGCACGACCGGGAATTGGCGCTGCATTTTTTGCAGCCGCAGAACATCGAAACAATCCTTGGATTTTCCATCTATTCGCACCTCCAACCGCCTTCCAAATTGTCCGCAGCACAAACCTGAAGGGATGTGTCGCTTCCGGGATGCAACTTTTTCTCTTCGACTGTGGTCTATCGTAAAGAAGACGCAGTTACATGGAACAGGCGCATTGCTTGTGGGATGAAAATTGGCGAGCTATGGCGCGCTTCTCCCAGAAGTCCGTCGCACTCCCGATTCATTGAACAGGCAGGGAATGTTACCGAAGGTATTCGGAATCCAGGTTGCAAAACTCGGCGTGGCGGCCCTCGTCTTCTGGGCGCCGCGCGCAATGCTGGCGCAATTGCCTGACGCACCCGAGCCGGTGAATTTTCCGTCGCAGCGCACACCGACGACTTCCAGCGGCGACGCTGATGCCCAGTCCGGTCCCGTCTGGAGTATTTCTGGCGATGACCAAGCCGGCGCATTCGCATCGAGCTCAGCGCCCGGCTCGACGTATCGTTCCGGCTTCGCCTCGGCTGCCACATCGTGGGAACTGGTATTCAACAGCGGGCCGCTAATCGGCCAGCAGCAGTCGTTGGGCACGCCCGGCAAACAGTCGCTCGCGCCGGGTTTTTCCGTTGCAACGGCGGCCCAACATCCGGTTCCCGGCGCGGCGCCGGCCCTGCAAAGCCCGTGCCCGCCAAACACGTGCTCGGTGGCGCAGAGCATCATGTGCTGCGGCAACCCGCCTTCTCCGTTCACGCGCTATCTGAAAAGTCCGGACGCCGTTCCTTTGACCGCGCGCGACAATTTGCGCTCTGCTGTGAAGAACATCATCGATCCATTCAATCTGATGACGATTGCCGCCGACGCCGCGATTGGCGTTGCTTCGGATTCGCATTCGGTATACGGACCGGGTGTGGACGGCATCGCGAAATATGCCGGAGTCAGCTTGACTGAAGACATGACGGGAGAATTCTTCGGAACATTCCTCATCCCCTCTCTGGTACATCAGGATCCCCATTACCACCGCGAACCGTTCATGCCGATACGGCATAGAATCCTGCACGCAATTACCCAGGTGGTCTGGGCACAGAGCTATACCGGGCAGCCCATGTTCAATTACGGAAACGTGGTCGGCGGCATTGCAACGGCGGCCGTAAGCAACACATTTGTACCGGGTCCTGGGCGGCAGGGATTCGGAAGCACAGCTAGCCGCCTCGCTCTCGCGTTCGCAATCAGCCCTTCCGGCAACCTGATTGAGGAGTTCGTTCCCGACATTGCCCACCGGATCAATTTGCGCGTCGTCATCTTCCAGCGCATTCTCAACACCGTCTCCCTTGAAGAAAGCGGAGTGCAATAGCCCTGTTTCTCGTGCGCCGTTTACCGGTTCTAATCTCCATCGAATGCGTGAATTACACCGTTCAATGGAAGACAATTCCATTGCGCTCTATAGGATAGGTACTCTGTTTCAGTGATAACCGGCGCGGCCTGCGGGTGACTTAGTAGACCGGGGTTGCATCCAATTTTATGTAGGCCCTTTCGATAGCGGTCGACTCGAGCAGACGACGTTCGCTGAGCTTGGCAAGTTGTAGCAGTCAACTTACAGCAGAACTCGAAAACGCCGGTCACCCAGGAATTCAGGAGAACGATTTCAATGTCAAAGACCGTGAAACTTGCCGAAAAAGCAGTGACAGTGGCCGCCCAGGGCGCATGGGCGGTATTTGAGAAGTTCAACAGCATTCGGCCTAATGCGTCTTTCACACCCAAATGGTCTGACAAACCGCTGCTGAAGTCCTATCAAAAGGAAAAGCCGCCGCTAGGTTGGCCGCGCAGCACGGACTCGCTTTGCCCCAGGTGCGTTCCAGAAATCCGTCAACAGATTCTGGATGGCAAGCTGCCCCACGAAGTCCTTCTGAATGAGAAAATCGGCGAAATCAAAGCGCAAATCATAGAGCGTGACGGCAGGATTTTGATGGTGAAAGATTGTCCGATCCATGGCCATTTTGAAGATGTGATGGCCATCGATACAGATTTCTTCCGCCACCTGGAGCAGGTGTTTCCAGGTCGCGACATTCGCGCCCATAATGATGAGAAATTGCACGACCACGGCACATCGACGATCACCCATGGCCGTGGGTCGGTGCTGACCATCGACCTGACGAACCGCTGCAATATGATGTGCGATCCATGCTTCATGGACGCCAATCAGGTCGGGTTTGTGCATGAACTGACATGGGATGAGATCAAGACGATGCTGGACAACGCGATCTCGATCAAGCCGCGGCGTCAGATGTCCGTGCAGTTCTCCGGCGGGGAGCCGACGCTCTCGCCTTATTTTTTGGACGCGGTCGCCTATGCGCGCAAGGTCGGGTATGAATCCGTGCAGGCCGCAACGAATGGCATCGAGTTCGCCAAGAGCAAGGAGTTTTCCAGGGCTGCCGCGGAAGCGGGCCTGCGCTACGCCTATCTGCAGTTCGATGGCATCGGCAACGCCGCCAACTCCCATCGCAAGGTCGGCAATCTGTTTGACGTGAAGCTGCAGGCCATTCACAACCTGCATGAAGCGGGCGTCGATATCGTTCCGGTCACGACCATCATCAACGGCATTAACAATGAACAGGTTGGACACATTATCGAGTTCGCGCTCAACAATCCGAAAACCATCAATTTCCTAAGCTTCCAGCCAGTGTCGTTTACGGGTCGGGATGAGGACATTAGCGATGAGCGACGTACCGCGCAGCGTTACACGCTGTCGCATCTCGCACATGATGTGAAATCGCAGACGGGGCTGGGCGAACCGGCTCGGGACTGGTTTCCGATCAGCTTTATGAGCACCTTCTCTGACTTCGCGGATCTCGTACACGGGCCGGAGCGCGAGTGGGGACAGATTTCCTGCGGATGCCATCCCAATTGCGGCATCGGCATGGCATTGATGATCGACAAGGAAACCAAGGAAGCGGTTCCTGTGACCGCATTCCTGAATGCAGAGCGGCTGGCAAAAGATATCGCCAAGCTGAACGACGCGGCCCGCGGAAAGTTTTTGTCCATCTTTGGGGTGACGCTGGCCCTGCTGCGCAACTACGACCCGACAAAGTCGCCGACCCACATGCGGATTCTCGACTTGCTGAAGAAGTTCGATAAATTCTCCGGCACGACGAAGCACAACTACGGTTCCGTCAAAGGCGACCGCACCATGGAAGACATCAAGAAACGCCGCGCCGACCGCTGGAACTTTCTCTTTATCGCCGGGATGTGGTTCCAGGATCTTTTCAACTACGATTTCCGGCGCACCGAGCAATGCATTATTCCCTACGCGACCCAGGAAGGCGAAATCAGCTTCTGCGCCTACAACACAGGCGTGGGCTGGCGGAACATTATCGAGAAGATGCACATGACCTCCACCCTGACCAAGTGGTATGAGGAGCATGGCCGGCATGAGATTTTCGCCGGCGGCCGCAAGGTTGGCATGGGCGATGCGCAGAACACGCTAATTCTCAACGACGAGCATGTTCACGCGGCGGCCAACGATACGCTCGACAAACTCGGAATCGCCAAGAACTCTCGCGAGGAAAAAATTCGCGCCCGCGATATCAAAATGAAGAAAGACGCGGAAAATGCGCAGATGGCCCGGCTCTATCGTGAGCATGTTCTGGGTGAAAAACCGAAGGAGAACTTTATCGCCATCGATTCGTTGATCGTTTCCGCTCCGAAGACTTCCGAAGTCGCCAAGGCAGAGAAGACTGAGGAACCGGTCATGGGCGACTGATCTCCACCAATCGCGTGAAGAAAAGCCACTCTTTCGCGAGTGGCTTTTTTGTGCCCCCAGATCGGAATCACCGCGCCGTTTCCATTTCCATCGTTAGAATGGACGACATGGCGACCGAGACGCTTTCGGACGAGGAAACACGTTCCTTTCGCGGAAACCTACTGCCGTGGTTTCGTCTGAATGCGCGCGACCTGCCGTGGCGCCGTACGCGCGACCCTTACAGCATATGGGTTTCAGAGGTGATGCTGCAGCAGACCCGCGTTGCCACTGTCATCGACCGCTACACGCAATTCATGCAGCGATTTCCCTCGCTGGTGTCGCTGGCGCTCGCTAGGGAAGAAGACGTGCTCGCCCTCTGGAGCGGACTGGGCTATTACAAACGCGCGCGGATGCTCCATGGGGCGGCCCAGTTGCTGCTGCATGAGCACGGCGGCTCGCTGCCAAAATCCTCTGCCGACCTTCGCCGCCTGCCCGGAGTGGGGGACTATACCGCGGCCGCGGTCGCCAGCATCGCGCATGGCGAGCCTGCCGCCGTGCTGGATGGCAATGTGGAGCGCGTGCTCCTCCGCGTCCTGGGTGGGGCGGCGACCGGCAGTCGCAGGCTTTCCGCCACTCGGCTGAAAGAGGCGGCGAATCTGCTGCTGGATCCGTCAGAGCCCGGCATATTCAATCAGGCGATGATGGAACTGGGGGCGATGGTTTGTCTGCCGCGCGTTCCGCTCTGCGCCAGTTGCCCGGTACAGGAGTTGTGCCGCACCCGCGGAGAACATACCGCGCGTCCACGCAAACAGATGGTCAGCCGCAAGGTCGACTACGCCCTGGTCCGCAAGCAGATGAGCGGAAGTCAAAGCCGAGTCGAGGTGCTGTTGGTGCAACGTCCGGCGGACGCTTCCCAAATGCCCGGAATGTGGGAACTGCCGATGCTTTCGTCACACCAGCGCAGCGCAATTCAGGGCAGTGAACCGGTCCTGCGCATCCGGCACTCCATCACCAACACAAACTATTATGTGGCTGTGTTTTCTGTGGAAGCTGACGGCGTGGAAGGGTTGTGGCCTCAGAGGAATCCGCAACGCCTCATCCAGCAAGATTGGATTCCCGACAGAAAGCTGGGAGAAGTTCCCTTGACGGGGCTTGCCAGAAAGATTCTCATGCGCTTGGATGTTCTTGCCAGGCCAACCCAGGTGCGCCAGGGAAAAGTACTTCCTGGAATGGAAGGCGGATACTTTTAGCAGCAGTCTCATTAAGTTTTGTCATTCCGAGCGAAGCGAAGTCGAGGAACCTGCTGTTTGCCGGCAAACGCAAAATTCCTGGCTCGCCGAGCGTGACGCCGCGCTTGATGAGACAAGTCCGAGAAGTTTTCAACCGGATGTGGTTCAGGAGATGAGCCCATGCGATCCTTCCGAACGAAAACGATCCTTTGCGCAATGCTCCTTTGCATGGTTTCGACATGTCCATTCGCTTGGCCGAGCCAGGCCAGCACGCCTGCGCTGCATCACCGGAATGCGCCGGATGATGATGCAGGGGAACGCGCAGACCGGAGCTCCAGTCTCCAACCCTCCACGCTGCCCAATGATGTCTCCGGCGAGTATGAGTTCGATCATCGTAACGAATCGATCGAGATCGATATTCATCGGGGCAGATTGAGCGGGTACATCACTCGATTGGGCGATGCCGAAGCCGATAGCAGCACGCCGGTGACGTATTTCTTCGACAACACTTCCCTGGACGGCGGCCATCTAGAGTTTCAGACGCACGTGGTTCACGGCCTCTGGTATTCCTTCCGTGGCACAATCGTTCGCGGTAACGGGAAGGTTCGCGAAGACGAAGGGTATTATGTTCTGCATGGCGTTTTTTTGGAGCATCATCCGCAAAGCGGCACGTACAAATCCGCCGATGAAACGATCGCAAGGCGCATTGTAAATTTCAAATCGATGCGCCGGCTCGAGCAGTAGTCTTGACCTGGTCGGTAGGAGCCCAGGTCAACTCGGATCTATCCAGTAAAATGGTCACTTATGCTCGATTTGGGATTTGTGCGCGCGAACCTGGCGCAAGTAAAGGAGAAGCTCGCGCGTCGCGGACCGGATGCTGCGGAGCCGCTCGCCGGATTTGAGGAACTGGATCGGAGGCGGCGCGAGGCCATCACGCGTGTTGAGCAAATGAAGGCAGAGCGGAATCAAATCTCTGAGCGCTTTGCCCTAGCGAAGCGTGGCAAAGAGCTAGGTGAGCCTGAGGCGAAGCTAGAGTTTATGGAGGTCCACTCCAAGAAAAAATTAGCGGAGTGTGAAGCCGAGGCTGCGGCTGCAGACAAGGCCATGCACGCGTTGTTATATCAGATCCCCAATTTTCCGACCGACAGCGTACCTGATGGCACGTCCGCCGAAGATAACGTAGAAGTTCGCCGCTGGGGCGCGCTCCGCGATTTCGATTTCGCTCCTAAGCCGCACTGGGAACTCGGCGAGCAGCTTGGCATCCTGAATTTCGAGCAGGCTGCGAGAATGTCCGGCGCGCGGTTCGCAGTCTATTGGGATCAAGGCGCACGCTTGGAACGCGCGCTGGCGAATTTCATGCTCGATATGCACACGCGCGAGCACGGATATCGCGAAGTGCTGCCGCCGTTTATGGTGAACGAGGCGTCGCTGTTCGGTACCGGACAGCTACCAAAATTCAAGGACGATCTGTTTCATTGCGAAGGAGGCGATCATTGGTTGATTCCCACGGCGGAAGTGCCGCTCACCAATCTTTTTCGCGATGAAATTCTGGACGAGAAACAGTTGCCGATCTCTGTCACAGCTTACACGCCATGTTTTCGCGCCGAAGCAGGCTCGCATGGCAAGGATGTGCGCGGACTGATCCGCCAACATCAATTTCAAAAAGTCGAACTGGTGAAATTCACCACTCCAGAAAATTCCTATGCGGAGCATGAGTCGCTCACCCGCCACGCGGAGGCAATTTTGCAGGCGCTGGAGCTGCCGTACCGCGTTATGAATCTATGCGCGGGAGATCTCGGATTTTCCGCGGCCAAGACATACGATCTCGAAGTGTGGCTACCGGGCCAAAATACCTATCGCGAGATTTCCTCCTGCTCGAACTTCGAGGCATTCCAGGCGAGGCGCGCGAACATCCGCTATCGCCCGGCGGGGCAAAAGAAGCCCGAATTCGTCCACACGCTGAACGGCAGCGGGCTTGCCGTCGGACGTACCTGGCTCGCCATCCTGGAAAATTACCAGCAGGCGGACGGCAGCATCCAAATTCCCAGAGCGCTGGTGTCCTATATGGGCGGCGAGACGGCGATACGCCCGAGACCACGCTGACGGACTTGAGACGACCAACGATGAAGCGAGTTGTTCGCAATTACGTGTTTTGGACCTATCAGCGAGGCAGTGTGCATTACGACGTAATGGTGACGCTGATCCTGCTGTTCATTTTTCTTTCTCCGCGCGTCATCAACTTCCATGATCGGCCGGAGGAGCGAACATTGCCGCCAAGCCAACTGCTTGTCAAAAGCGATGGGCACAGCGGTCTGATGTATCAGGTCGATACGATAACTCTCGAGAAGCTACATGACGTAGGCGACTTGAAGGCGCAACTCTACGCTGCCATCACGCCCATCTCCGGTGATGTCACGATCGACCGATATGAGCCGGTAAAGGGCGCTTCGGGCGGAAAAATTATTGCCTATCGCGTCTGGGCGCATAGATCAAGGTGATACGATCCATGAAAAAAATGAGAAACATTCTGTCGAAATCTTGGACAGGTGCAAGGCAAATACTGGTGCTGGCACTCGGTGTTTTTGTGTGCGGCGGATTGGCGCGGGCACAGTCTCTGTCCGATGCCGCCCTCAACAAAGTGCTGGCCGAGATGGACGCCGCATCGGCGAAATTCCATTCCGCGCAAGCGAATTTTCAGTGGGACCAGTTTGAACGCGTGGTCAGCAGCACGGATACGCAGGCTGGTGTCATTTATTTTTTGCGCTCCGGGGCGAACACCCAAATGGCCGTCGATGTTGAGACCGCTGACGGCCAGCCCTCGAAGAAATACATTGTCTTCAGCGACGGGGTACTGAAGTTTTTTCAACCGGAAATCGATCAGTTGACCGTCATACATGCTGGCAACAAACAGGATCAATATGAAAGTTATTTGACCCTTGGCTTTGGGGGCAGCGGAACCGATCTGCGGAAGAGCTGGAGCATCTCCTATCAAGGCGTGGAAACCATCGATGGCGTGCAGACCGCGAAGCTGGATCTGGTCAGCAAGTCCGCCAGTGTACAGAATAATTTTTCTCACGTTACAATCTGGGTCGATCCCATCCGCGCCATTTCGCTGAAGCAGATATTGTTCGAACCTTCCGGCGATACGCGCACGGCGTACTATCGCGACATTCAATACAACAAAAAACTTTCATCCAGCGTGTTCAAGATCAAGACGGACTCAAAGACGCAGGTGGTGCAGAAGTAGCCTCAGCAACTTTGTTTTCGTTCGCCAGCGCGGCACCGGCGAGGATGAAGATTATGGGGAAGCATTCCAGTGTGTAGCGGGCCTCCGGCGCCTCCAACGTCAACAGCAGCAGACAGCGAAGAACCACATACGCGACCATTACCGACGCGAAGGGAACGCGTTTCCTCAAACCCCAAATCGCTAGCAGAAGATAAGCCAGATTCAGCGCGGCATAACTCCACGAGAAAATTGTTTCGGCTGGATGATGCCCGTATTGCCACCAGCGCAGCTCAATCCAGAGCTGGTCGACGCGCGGCCGCAGCCACATGTTCGCCAGGCGCATCAGCGGCAGGGTCACATAGAAGCGAAACGGGTGCTGCGCGATTCGCTGCTGCGCGAGTCTGCCAAACTGGGCGCTCAGCGCGGGCGTCATCACGTCCGCTTTGTTGTATTCGTTGAAAAGTTTTGTTGTTTCCGATTTTTCGGCTGCCGTATCCACGGCGCGCGTCGGAAGAAGGCTGATGTCCAGCGGAGAGCCGTTCACGCTCCAAAAGATTTCCGCGGTCGAAGCATAATCCGCCGCCCAGGACTGCACCCAGCGGATCCAGCCACGCGGTACAAACTCGCCGGGATCGTTTGCATATCGGGGTGCAAGCGGCTGAAATACATGAAACGTGCGCGCATTGCGGATCGTCCAGGCAGCGAACGGAACGAGCGCAACCAGGGTGCAGATTAACGCGAGCTTGAGGCTCCGCGCCGCGGGGATTATTTTTCGGCCGTACCAGAACATCGCCGAAACCAGCACAACGCCCAGCAGCGCGCCATCCGGCCGCAACAGCGTCGCGTAACTGATACTGAAGGCGAGCGCCCAGAACCAGATGCTCCTAAGTGGGCTCTCCCAGGATGGCCGTTCCACGTATCGCGCCAGCGCATATAGGCCGAGGGCGACGCAGAATATGCTTGGAGTTTCGGTCAGCGGAGAAGCGACGTAGTTGGCGGTGAAGGGGCACAGTGCGGCCAGGTACAGTGTCGCGATGCCCGCTCTGCGAGAGATTGTCCGCGCTGCGAAGCCGGCGACCAGTAGGCAACTGCACAGATCGATCACGGCCTGGAGGACCAGAATTTTTCCGTAGCTATCCACTCCAAAAAAGAAGAAACAGATGCCGAGGAAGAGGGGATAGCCGGGCAACCGGATCAGCGTGGGACGCAGACCGTCGGGCCGGGTAAATCCGTAGATACCATGCCAAAACCAGTTTTGGGCAATTCCTCCGTAGACAAGCGTATCGCCATCAATAACGGGATAATAGTGAATGAACCAGAGGCGCAGCAGTAAGCCGGCCACAAGGGCAGCCACAACGTGCCGGGTGGCGTTGCGCAGCAGAATAAGCATCGACTATGGATGATACAAGCTTGGCGCATGGTTTTGATCGATTGTGAAATGGAATGAGAGCGCCCGTACCATGATCTATAGATACCCTGTCGCATGACGAAGCCAATTTTCTACGATCCCGGACGCAAGCGATGGAAGCGTCTGCGGCGAATTTTCGATGTCGTTGCGGTGCTGTCCACCATCGTGCTGATCGCTTTCGGCATCAATGTGTTGCGACGGGAAAAGCTTCCCGAACTGCTGCTGCCAATTCCCAAGCGCAATTATCGGCCGCTGAGGGACTCATCTTACGTCCGCACATCGAAGCTGAATCAGAGAGCCTTGCGGCGCAAGCGGCACCGCCGCCCGTCGGATATTCCTTTCAATTCCGGCGAGGGCCTGCGCGCGGCTTATTATGTGGACGACGATCCTGCCAGTTTCACGTCTTTGAAGCGGCACATCCATCAGATCGACTTGCTTTTTCCCGACTGGATACACGTCATCACGCCAGATGGCAGGCTGACTGCGTTCACAGTGGACTACCATCCCTACGCTGTGGTCGAAAAGAGCGGAGTGCATGACGTGGACCAGCAGGGAAAAGTGATGCGGGCCATTGCCGATGCGCATGTCGATACTGAAGTTTTTCCCATGGTGAACAACGCCAATCCTCTCTCCGGAACCTTCGATTCAAACGTGATGGAGAAGTTCCTCCGGAGCAGCACCGCGCGCGCCAGGTTTGAAAGTCAGGCGATGACATTTCTCGCCGCCTATCCGCGCTACCACGGATTGTCGCTGGATTTTGAGGCCATTCCGTCCGATGTGCAGCCTGCATACCGCCGGCTTGTCGCGGATTTGTACGCGCGGATGCACGCCCGGCACCTGCGGCTGTATGTGAACATTCCCGTGGACGACGACGATTGGGATTTGAAATTCTATTCCGCACATACCGACGGCATCAGCCTGATGAACTACGATCAGCATGAGTCCGACAGCGCGCCGGGGCCAATCGCCGGCCAGGAATGGTTCGTGCGCAATCTTCGCCAGGCGCTTAAAGTAGTTCCGAGAAACAAGCTGATTTGCAGCATCGGCAACTACGGATACGACTGGACGCTTTCCATGCCGTCGCGCAAGCACGGCAGATTGATCCCGGCAAAGGTCCTCGACTCGCAGGACCTTAAGATTCAGGACGCATGGCAGGAGGCGTCGGACTCTGAAGCGTCACCGGTCCTCGATTCCGAATCGTTGAATATGCATTTCGCTTACGACGATGAAGACAGCCACACTCGGCATGAGGTCTGGTACCTCGACGCGGTAACGGCCCTGAATGAGATGCGGGCCGCGCGGGAATTGGGAATTCAGACATTCGCCATGTGGCGGCTTGGCAGTGAGGACTCGACGCTTTGGAACATATGGAACAAGCCGCTGACCCCCGATGCCGCGCAGCTTTTGACAACGATTCATCCCGGAGCCGATGTGAATACGGAAGGCGATGGCGATGTGCTGAAAGTGATCGGCCGGCCTACTGACGGCAAGCGCACCGTGCGCATCGATCCAGATTCCAACCTTGCGGTAAGCCAGAACATTCAGATCTTTCCGGAGCCTTATACATTGCAGCAATACGGCTATCGTCCGAAGGAACTGGCACTCACGTTTGACGATGGACCCGATCCGAAGTGGACTCCGAAGATTCTTGACGTGCTGAAGCGCGAACACGTCCACGCCACGTTCATGGTGATTGGTGCGGAGGCGCTGGACAACGTCGGCCTGCTGAAGCGCTATTATCGCGAAGGCCATGAGATTGGAAATCACACATTCACCCATCCGGACATCAGCCAGATTTCGACGCGCCAGCTCAATTTGGAACTAAATGGGACGGAGCGGCTATTTGCCGCGGAGCTGGGAGTTCAGCCCCTGTTTTTCCGTCCGCCATATTCCATCGATCAGGAGCCGGACACCAACGATCAGGCCGCGCCGGTGGATCATGTCGAGCAGATGGGCTACATCATCGTCGGCGACAAGATCGACACGAACGACTGGAACGAGCATCCGCGCAAGACCCCGCAGCAGATCACGCAGGCCGTGCTGAACCAACTGATGGTGATGAAGACCAAACCGCAATTCCGCGGCAGCATCATCTTGATGCATGACGGAGGTGGAGATCGATCAGTCACGGTGGCGACTCTGCCGCTGTTGATCGACACGCTTCGGGCCAAAGGCTACAAAATCGTTCCGGTGTCCGCATTGATCGGCAAGACCCGCGCGCAGGTCATGCCGCTCATTCCGCCGAATCAACGCTGGCGGGCGCACATTGATGCCATTGCATTCTGGCTGATTTCATTTTTTAACCACACCGTCGTGCTGATCTTCTTCATCGGCGATGTACTGATGACCGGCAGACTGATTATCGTAGGTCTATTCGCGGTGCTCGACCGCCTGCGCAAGCGTAAGCCATATCCGGGCGCGGACAACTATCGGCCGGAGGTTGCCGTGTTGATTCCGGCTTTCAATGAAGCGAAGGTCATTGCGCGGACCATACGATCGGTGGTTGGGTCGGACTATCCGCACCTGCGCGTGATTGTCATCGATGATGGTTCTACCGACAACACGCTGGAGGCTGCGAAAGCGGCCATGCCGCAGGCTCTTCAATCCGGTCGATTGGTTGTGTTGACAAAAGTCAACGGCGGCAAAGCCGAAGCGTTGAACTTCGGGCTGCAATTTGTGGATGAGGAAATCTACATTGGCATCGACGCGGACACCGTGATCGCGAGGGATGCAATTTCGAAGCTGATTCCACGCATGGCGGATCCGAGCGTGGGAGCGGTCGCCGGCAACGCAAAAGTTGGCAATCGCGTCAATCTGTGGACGCGCTGGCAGGCGCTCGAATACATCACCAGCCAGAACTTCGATCGGCGAGCGCTGGATCTATTCGACGTCGTGACCGTTGTTCCCGGCGCGATCGGCGCCTGGCGTACGGCTGCCGTGAAAGCCGCGGAGGGTTATCACGCCAATACTGTTGCCGAAGACGCCGATCTGACGATGAACCTGCTGCAGCAGGGCTGCAAGGTGGTGTACGAAGACCGCGCTTTTGCATTTACTGAGGCGCCAGATAACATGCGTTGCCTGATGCGGCAGCGTTTTCGGTGGTCGTTCGGAATTCTTCAGGCGGTCGTCAAGCATCGCGGCGCCTTCTTGCGTCACCGCGCCATGGCGCTGTTCGCGCTGCCGAACATGATCGTATTCCAGATTATTCTGCCGCTGTTCTCGCCATTTATTGATCTGATGTTTCTCGCTGGCGTCGTACATTATGCGGCAGACCGCTATTTTCATCCAGAGGCGGCGAGTACCGGCAGTTTCGAAAAGCTGATCGTGTATTTTTTGGCATTTCTGGTCGTGGACTTCCTCGCCTCGTCCCTCGCCTTTCTTCTGGAACCGAGGCATGCCAGCAACAAAGGCGACGGATGGCTGCTCTTCCACATCTGGATTCAGCGCTTCACGTATCGTCAGGTATTTTCTCTGGTGCTGCTGAAGACGATCAAGCGCGCCATCGATGGTCGTCCCTTTGCATGGGAGCGTCAGGAACGTACCGCCAAACTCTCAGCCAGCACCGAGCGGGCAACAGTCGGATCGTAGATTGGCTCAACCCACACGAAATCTTCGTGCTGCTGTCAGCGTCAAATCCACACGCAAATAACAATTGAAAGTCCTCCCTTTGAGTGGGTGCAACGTGCCAGTATCGTTTGGCATCCACTTGATGGTGACATGCCAGATGTGCGTCTTTGGCTGCGTGGCTGTTGACATTTGAATTTATCGGTGCGGAGACAAGGATGAACAAGTTGCCAGGTAGCAGAGTCAATTGTGTCGCTGCGTTGCTGCTGGGCGTCGCGATGGCTGTTCCTCAGCCCATGCCGGCCCAGAATCATGTGGTTTCTCCGGCGCAGATTCAGGGCGATGTGGCAGGTGCTTCCGCTGTTCGGCAGAACAATGAAAAACAGTTGAGAAGTTTTCTGGCGACAAAGGAAATGCAGCAGGTGATGAAGTCGGAAGGCGTCAATCCTCAACAGGTGACGAACGCCGTCAGCCGGTTGAATGACGCCGATCTCGCCCGCCTCTCTGCGCGTTCAGCAAAAGCACAAAGCGATTTTGCGGCGGGTCGGATGAGCGGCCCTGTCCTGTTCCTCATTGGGGCTGCAATTGTCGCTATCATTTTGATCGTGGTTTTTGCATGAAATGACGCTTTTCTCCATGATGGGCACGGGAGCAAGTCGATACGATCTGCAGTCTAGGTAGCTTAAATCGCTAATTTTGGAGAGAGAAGATGAAGAAATTTGCGAATCGCGAGATTCAATGCGCGGCGGTGTTGCTCATGGGCTCCGTAATGGCTGCGCCTCAAACCATTGTGGCGCAGGATCACGTTGTCGCCCCCTCCCAGATTCAGAACTCCATTTCCAGCGCCTCCGCAGTTCGCGAACAGAATGAGGAGCAATTGAAGAGTTTCTTGGCGATGAAGGAAATGCAGCAAGCGATGAAGTCGAAGGGCGTCAATCCTCAGCAGGTAACGAATGCCGTCGGTCAATTGAATGACGCCGACCTGGCCCGCCTGGCGGCGCAGTCACGGAAGGCACAGCGAGATTTCGCCGGGGGCGGAATAGGCCTCGGCATATTCACTCTGATTGGCATCGTGGTTGTTGCCGCGATTTTGATTGCAGTTTTCGCTTAAAAATGAAATTGCGATGCATCGCAGTCCTGGTCGTTTTCGGCGGTCTATCGATTGCTGAGCCGGTCCCAAGTCAATCCGGCACGATAGCAGGGTCTGCGATTTGGATTGACGTTCCCTTTGCGGCCCAAACCAGAGACGGCTGTGGCTCAGCATCAATCTCCATGGTGATGCAATACTGGGATCGGAAAGAGGGCCTGCCGGTCTCCGCTTCCGCAGAGTCGCACAAAATCCAGTCATCGCTTTTCTCTCATGCGGCGGATGGCATTTTCGCCAGCAGCATGCAGAAGTATCTTCGCCAGTCCGGCTATGAGGCATTTGCATTTCAAGGCCAATGGAGCGATCTCGAACACCATCTTGCGTTGGGCCGTCCGATGATCGTGGGCATCAAGGCAAGCGGACCGCTTGGGCCTTTTCACTATGTCGTCGTGGTGGGCATCGATCCCAAACGCGGATATGTCTTTGTCAACGATCCGGCCCAGCAAAAGATGCTTCGGCTCTCGCGCGCAGGATTCGAGTCGGAATGGCGGTACACGCGCAATTGGACTCTCTTGGCCGTCCCGCGAACTGGGCATTGATTCTCCTTTCTATTTTTCTTCTATCGGGTCACGCGCTTTCCCAGGCAGGTGTCTCAACAGCCAAGCGCGTCCAACAAGTGAAGAGACTTTACGATGGCAGTCGCTGGGACGAAGTGGTGCGCATGGTTCCGGAGTCGTCGACTGAGTCCTCCGAGCTGGAGTTGTATCGTGGACTTGCGTTGGCGCACCTTGGGCGGTATCCCGAAGCGGACCGCGCATTTCAAGCAGGACACAAGGGCCATCCGCGCGACGCTCGTTTCCTGACCGAGATGGCGGGCGTTGCGTATATCGAGAAACGATTTTCCACTGCAAAAATCGATCTCCGCCGCGCTCTTGGCCTTGATCCGCGCGATGCGTATTCCAATAATTTTCTCGCTTCCATTTATTACCTGGAAGGCAATCTGGATGCCGCGTTGAAGTACTGGAACCGCGTGGGCAAACCGAAGCTCGTCGACCTGATTTACGATCCCATACCCAAACTCGATCCGCTGATTCTGGATCGCGCGTTCAGATTTTCTCCCGGCAGTATCTGGACTCGCAATCGGTTTTTGACCACAAGAGCCGAGATCCAATCCCTTGACCTTTTTCCTCATGCGTTCTACGAACTGCAAGCGCGGCCAGATGGATCGTTCAAACTGGTCTGGCATGACAGCGAAAGAAACAGGTGGAACAAAATGGACCTGGCGAGTATTGCGTCCACGTTGCGCGGTCTGCCGTATCAAACCGTATATCCGGAGTTTTACAACCTGAATGGTAGCGGGTTGAACTGGCGATCGCTTGTGCGTTGGGATGACGAAAAGCGCTGGTTTTCCGGCGAGATTGCCGAACCGATCGCACAAAATCCAAGTCAGCGCTTTCGCCTGTATTTTCAAGATCGGAACGAAAACTGGAACGTCACGGGCAGGCTTCTTCCGTACCTGTCGTCGCTGTCGTATTTCAATCTGCGAAGGATTGCGATCGGCGCCGGTGTGCAATCCATTCCGAACTGGCGCTGGCAATGGAATATCGATACGGAATATTCCTGGCGCAACTTCCGCACCCTTACTGGCATTCCTCAGCAGGCCATGCCATTTTTCACGAACAGTTCCGGACTGGCGCTCCGCTCCACCATCCAGCGCTCGCTGATCCAATTTCCGGAAAGAAGATTTTCACTCGATGCAGACATAACTGGAGAAGCAGGAAAATTTTTCACCAGCCCTCTCGGAAAGTACAGACGCCTGGAAGGTTCGGTTAATGCGGATTGGCTTCCCCAGGCGCGCGGCGAGGATTATGAGACGAAGACCCGGCTGCGCGCGGGCGGCACCTTCGGCCAGGTTCCGCTGGACGACCTCTACATGCTCGGTTTCGATCGCGACAATGACCTGTGGATGCGTGGCCATAACGATCTGCGGAACGGACAAAAGGGCAACTCCCCGCTCGGACGAGATTTCATCCTCTCCAACTCCGATTTTGGAAAGGTGGTATTTCACGATGGACTTTTTCTTGTAAAAGCCGGCCCGTTCCTCGATACCGGGGATATTTACGATCCTTCTCAATTTTTTGGATCGCCGAAATGGCTCACCGACACAGGGTTGCAAGTTACCGTAAAAGTGCTGGGAAATTTTGAATTTGTTCTGGGCTATGGCAAGGACTTGCGATCGGGGAACAATACGTTTTATTCGACCGTCTCCCAGTAAGTGGTGGAGAGATCGCTCACGCAGCTTCGCGCCATCCATCCACGGACCAGCGGTTGTACTCTACGAATGCCAGCAAAATAGCATAGACGACGGCGTATATCATCTGGATCCCCGCGACCGACCAGTTCTGCGTCAGTGCTATTCCAAACGTAAGCACGACGATCTCCGCCGCACCGAGAACTAACGCCCATCTTGTCCATACGCCTGCAAGAACGGCGATCCCGATAAATAGCTCCGACCAGGGCAACGCATACGCAAAAGCATGGACGAGCGGCGATGGCAAAGGAGTGGACACAAACTGCTTCATCATCCCCGCTGCGAACGGTGCCAGGCCCGACACGATGCGCGCCAAGCCGTGCATCAGAATGTTCACGCCCAGCGTTAGCCGTAGTAGGAGGTAGGCGAGTTCCCGCCCAGCGGCATTTCGTCCACCGTTCTCATTCACGGACAGCAGACTACCACTTTTTGCGATGCTGAAGCTGTGCAAAGCTAGGAACGCGCAGCTTTTGCAGGCCGTATCCTCCACTCGCGCAAACCCGCGGTGCGGCGGGAAATACGCGGGTGTTTTACACTAGGGCAGTATGGCTACCATGGAATTATCCACGTCGATCGCCCTCCGTTCTCCTGTGGGCGAATTCCGCAACGAACCCTTTCTTGACTTTACCCGTGAGGAAACGGCGCGCTCGATGCGGGATGCATTGACCCGCGTCGCCGACCAATTAGGCCAGGAATATGACTTGGTCATCGGCGGCAGACGCATCCGCACAGAAGGCAAGATCCAGTCGCTGAATCCCGCCCGTCCGTCGCAGGTCGTAGGCGTGCATCAAAAGGCCGGTGCGGAACACGCCGAGATGGCCATGCAAGCCGCTCTCGATGCATTCGAAGGGTGGCGCATCACCTCCACGGAAGAACGCGCGTCGCTGCTGTTGAACGCCGCGGACCTGCTGCGTCGGCGCAAGTTCGACTTCTGCGCGTTGCTGACCTATGAGGTTGGCAAGAACTGGGGCGAAGCGGATGCCGACGTCGGCGAGACCATCGATTTTCTTGAGTTCTACGCACGGGAAGCGCTTCGGCTGGCTGGGGCCAAGACGCCAATCCAATATCCCGGAGAGCGCAATGAACTGCACTACATTCCGCTTGGTGTAGGCGCCGTGATTCCGCCGTGGAATTTTCCACTGGCGATTATGGCTGGCATGACTTCTGCGGCCGTCGTCGCCGGCAACACCGTCGTGCTGAAACCATCGAGCGATTCGCCGACAATTGCCGCGCGTTTTTTTAATTTGCTGGAAGAAGCCGGCCTGCCGCCGGGAGTCGTGAATTTCTGCCCTGGCTGGGGTGCAAGCTTCGGTAACGCCATCGTCGAGCATCCTAAGACGCGCTTCATCGCCTTCACCGGATCGAAGGAAGTCGGCCTCGACATTCACGCTCGCGCCGCGCAAACGCAGCCGGGGCAGATCTGGATAAAACGAACGATTCTGGAGATGGGCGGCAAGGACTCCATCATAGTCGAGTCGGACTGTGACTTGGATGCAGCCGTCACCAGTGTTCTGCAGTCGGCGTTCGGCTTCAGCGGACAGAAGTGCTCCGCCTGCTCGCGCGCCATCGTCGACGACCATATTTACGATGTTTTCATCGAGCGGCTTCGGGAACTCGCCAGCCAATTGCGGATTGGCGATCCTGCATCGAATGCCTACATCGGCCCGGTCGTGAACAAATCCGCCTATGAATCCATATTGCGGTATATCGAGGTAGGCAAACAGGAGGGTCGCCTGGTCGCCGGCGGAAATGCAGTCGAGAATCCGGCGGGCGGCTATTTCATTGCACCCACAATTTTTTCCGATATTGCGCCGAACGCCCGACTCGCGCAGGAAGAAATATTCGGTCCTGTTCTCGCCGTGATACGTTCCCGTAACCTGGAGCACGCCCTCGAAATTGCCAACAACACAGAATACGGCTTGACTGGATCTATCTATTCCTCTGCGAGGGACAAGCTCGACAGGGCGCGCCGTGACTTCCATGTTGGCAACCTGTACTTCAATCGCAAATGCACCGGCGCCATGGTTGGAGCGCACCCCTTTGGAGGGTTTAATATGTCGGGAACGGACTCCAAGGCGGGAGGCCCGGATTACCTTTACCTGTTTACGCAGGCGAAATCCGTTGCCGAGAAATTGAGTTAGCAATATGGCTTGCTGTAAATTGAGACGGGATTGCCAGGACCTCTTGAGCCGGGGAGCAAAGGGATTCTGTTGTGGCTAAGATTCTATGCGTTGACGACGAACCCGCCGCAGTGGCATTGAAGCAGACGATTCTGGAACGTGCCGGTCATGTCGTGACCGCGTGCTGGACTGCGAACGATGCCATCGCGCTGCTGAAGCGCGAGCCGTTCGATGCGGTCGTGACGGATTGGAAGCTCGGCGAGGAGAGCGGACGGCAAATACTGCTTGCTGCCAAGACCGGCGCTCAGGTTCCCGTGGTCGTTGTCTCTGGTTACTGCACGGAAGCCTTTCGCGCCGCTGAGCCGCAGGCGGACATCTATCTTGAAAAGCCAGTCGATGCAAACGAACTGGTGGCGATTGTCAACGCGCTGCTGTCGCCAACTCGCGATTAGACCAGTTTTCCTGTTCCCGTAGGCTATAAGCCGTCACCTGCATCCGTTCTTTAAGGAACGGATGCGTGAGGTGTCAGTTCGCCGATATACACCTGCAGGAAAGCTGGTCTAATGGTCGTGCGGTTCGGAGGCTGCTGTCGTCCGCGCTGCGGCTTGCCGCGATTGCCAGCGCCATGCCCACCACATGAAGCAGACGGCGTTGATACCCACCAGAGCCATAGCGAGGATGAAGACCGGTTTGTACTGCGGGTGCTTCTCGTAGAGCAGGACGGCGGGCAATGCGATGCCGTACTCGACCAGAACGAAGCCGAACCCGTAGACCCAGGTGCGCCAGTTCAACTGACCCTTGCGGGCACGGTCGCGCAGCACGACAAGATCCCATAAGAGTTTGCAGAGTTCGAACATTTCTTCCCCTCCTGATTCGAATCGTTCCAACTATTGTGGCTTGGTGGCCACGGACTTTGTTTCCTCGGTCCAGCTGCCGCCGAACACACCATTTGGATTTGCATCGGGATTGTCCGTCTGATATCGCTGGCCGCTCGAACTCGACCAGGCGTGCATGGTGTCCGGCAAATGAACAACGCCCTGGCCGTCTGTTGTTGGTGTTGGATCGAGAGCGAAGTCGGCCCAGTCCGACGTCCCGTTTGACGGGCTGAGCGTCACCATCTCGGCCTGGTGCATGGGGCGTACCACGGGTTCGTTCCACTCTTCGATCAGGCGCCGTCTTTCCTCGTCGCTCAATCCGAAATCATGGGCCTGGAGGTACAGCATTCTCACCGCAGCCCGGTTTGGAATGTACGGATCGAAGTGTTTTCCCTGGTCTCTGATTTGCGCGACGATCATTGATAACCACTCATCGTCATTCTTCGCATTGGTCAGATTGTGACTGTCGACCAGGTTCACGAGAGCGTGGAGTTGACCTTTCGGCGCGCGCAAGACGTCCAGGCGCACGGAACAATTTCCAGCCTTACCTGCGATCGCTTTCGACCAGAGGCTGCAAACCACCCGCGCCCGCAACCGCTGTTCAGTCGTGAAGGTGCCGTTGATCGTTTCAATGCGCAAAGCTGCTGCATCGCCAGTCGTATGCATGCTCCACTTTAGATCCTGCAACTTAATGGCATTCATCTTTGCGACCAACTCATCGAGCTGCTGGCGGTACTGCGTCGAGATGCTCATCGGTCCGACAACGTGCGCAGGCCCAAGCGTCTGCACATAACGATCCAGGAACTGTGCCGCAGTCATCGAGTCATTCAAGTAGATACATTCGTGCCCAACGTCTAATCCCTCCTGGCCCGACGCGTTTTTCTCCTGGAATTGCCAATTGAAGGAAGGAAGCAACCGTATCTCGGTCAGGCCGTCCGGCGAGTACGCGCGGAATACTGGAGATGGCAGGTTGCATCCTACAGCCGCGATGACGGTTCCCTGGAACTTCCATCCGGAGGGAATCGTGACGGTGAAGGCCTTCCTGTTCCCCAGCGATGGGTCGTTGATGATCTCTGTCTGGAGACTGGTATTCGGATTGATCCCCTGCGCGTTCCCGGCACGTGGGCATATCAACGAGCTGAAGAGAATGCACGCAACGGTCAGATAAGATCTCATGTTCGTGGTGGCGCTCGTTGACTGGCCCGGCGATGCGGTTTGGGAGCGCCCGCTCACTGTCTACTGCACCTCGAGAGCGGGCGTTCCAAGTTATCGCTGGAATTATTGGGGCTGACCGTTGCCGTGGACCTTGGTGTCCTTGGTCCAGGTGTTGTCGGTGGCGCTGTTGGGGTCGACAGTATTGTTCATGGAACCAAAGGTGCGTCCATCCGAATTCGCCGGCCCAACTGGACTGGACCAGACATTGGAATACTGGCTGGAGGTTTTGTAGGTGCCGTTGGCTCCGCTCACCGTCTGCTGGTCCAACGAGTAGTCCTGCATGTCGGAGGCCGCAGTGGAGCGGGCGTTCATGCTGTTCTGCGTGTTGCGCATGGAGCTGTCGGTGGACCGCTGCATCTGTTGCAGGTTGGCTTCGTGGTTGGCTTGCTGTTGTTGCATCTGTCCCATAAAGGCGTTGTGCTGGTCTGTCAGCCTTTGCTGGCCGGCGCGAGCTGCGTTGTTCATCATCTGGCTGGTGGCGGCGGCATCACGACGCCCTTGGGCCAGCCTCTGGTCGCCCTGTTCCTGGTCGCGGCGGGCCAAACGGCTCATCAAGGCGTCCTTCCACTGCTCTGTCGGATGGACCTGCAGCAGCTTTTGGCTATCCTCCAGCGCCACCAGCGCGTTCAGGCGGCCTTTCGGGGTGCGTAGGATATCGACCCTGGCGAAGCAGTTGCCGCCTGGCCAGCGTCCCTGGCGCTCCTGGCAACTTAACGCGGCGCGCAGCCGCATCTCATGTCCGGTCGAATCGACGGCCCGGATTGCGGCCACATCTCCCGTGGTATGGGGACGGAACGTGGGGGGCATACGGCTGTTTTGGCTGTTGGCGTTGTTCGTGGAGTTCTCCTCGGCGCTCCGGAATGCGTCGCCAACGGGCATGGAACCGACCACCCGCACTCCCTTGAGCCTTGCGGCAAATTTCTGCAGGAAGTCGGCGGCTGTCAGAGGTCCGGTGAGCGGAATACAGCCATTTCCGTTTTGGACTCCCTTTCCCCATCTCCAGCCGAAGAGCGGCAGCACGTTGATCTGGCTCTGGCCATCGGGTGAGGTTGCGTCCCACGAAAAGTACGGGAGATCTGGACAGGTGCTAAGGGCCGCGTGGCCCTGTGCCTGCCACCCTCTGGGGACAAAGACTTGGGCCGCCGGCATGTTGTTGAAAGAGGCGTCGGTGAGGGTGACTGTCGTCAGCCCTTGGCCGAGATGCACGCTGGAGGCGGATTGCTGCGTTCCACCGGATGCCGCCTGGCGATTTTGCGATTGGCAACCGGCGACGGTAGCCAGGAAACAGAATGCCGCGATGATAGCCGGCGCTGCGGTGCGGGTAGATAGGACGTTCATCAGAGTGACCTCGCTGTGAAATTACTGGGGTTTGCCATTGCCGTGAACCTTAGTGTCCTGGGTCCACGTGTTGTCGGTTGCGGTGTTGGGGTTGGCTGTGTTGTCAGTCGAGCCAAAGGTGCGTCCATCCGAATTCGGCGGCCCGTTCGGACTAGACCAGACGTTGGAATACTGGCTGGAGGTTTTGTACGTGCCGTTGGCTCCGCTCATCGTCTGCTGGTTCAACGAGTAGTCCTGCATGTCTGAGGCTGAGGTGGAGCGCGCATCCTGGCTGACCTGAGCATTACGCATGGAGCTATTGGTGGCGCTTTGCAGCTGTTGCATACCGGCTTCGTGTTCGTCTTTTAATGTTTGCGAGCTGGAGAGATATTGGTTGTGCAGCATCTGGCTGCTGGCGTCGGCGTTCCGGCGCTGCTGGGCTAGCGCCGCGTTGCCGGCGTCCGCATTGCGGCGCAACTGATCCATCTGGCCGTTCCCGATCTGCTGTTGACGATTCATGTAGGCCGTCTGCCACTGCTGGGTGGGCCGGTCCTGCACAAGATTGTGGCTGTCCACAAATGACACCAGGCTATTGAGCTGGCCCTTCGGGGCACGGAGGACATCGATCCTGGCGAAGCAGCTACCGCCCTGCAAGCGCCCCTGGCGCTCCATGCATTGCACCCAGGCGCGGAATCGCATCTCGTGCCCGGTCGAATCGACGGCCTCGATCGCCGCGACGTCGCCGAGATTGCGGGCCTGTAACGGGCCAACCAGGCGGGCATTGTTCCTATTGGCGTTATTTGTGAAATTCTCCTCACGGCTCCGGAATTTGTCGCTGACCGGCATCGTTCCGACTACCCGCACTCCCTTGAGCCTGACGGCGAATTTCTGCAGGAAATCCGCGGCATGAAGCGGTCCGCTCAGCGGAATGCAGCCATTGCGGTTCTGAGCCCCCATTCCCCATTTCCAGCCGAAGATGGGCAGCACGTTCATCTGGCTGTGGCCATCGGGCGAGATTGCGTCCCATGAGGCGGACGGAATGACGGTGCAGGGGAGGCTGGCCATGCTGCCTTGCACGTGCCAGCCCCCTGGAACCGCGACCTGGGTTGCAGGCATGCCGTTGAGGGAAGCATCGGTGAGCGTGGCCGTCGCCAGTCCCTGACCAAGATTCGTTCCAGACGCGGATTGTTGCGCTCCACCGGACGCCGCCCCGGAATTGTGCGACTGGCAACCGGCAACAGTTGCCAGGAAACAGAGTGCCGCGAACAGGGCCGGCGCTGCGGTGCGAGTACGGAACGTATTCATAAGATTGATCTCGCTGTGAAACTGTGGGAAGTAGTGGCTTGCATGATGCCATGCAAGCCGTAACGATGTATTCATCTAGGTTGGCGACAACGGCGAAGAAAATGCCTCATGAAGAATTGCCCACATGCGGCGGCGTCGCAAAAATGCGGTGACGCGCTCCATCGTTTCCGCTAAAATCAGGGTCAATTCAGAGACGGATCGCCGGAAATTTCCAGACGGTTGCAAATTAGCCGCCGCCTACGGCAATCTCCGGTTCGGTCCCGCTGAGTGAAGCCCGCAAGTGGTTGGTCTGTTATGAAGGGCTACCACACTCCCCCGGGAAGGATCCGCCCGCTTGAGCCACACTGGTGAAGTTACCGAGCTTCTACGAGAGTGGAGTGAAGGCAGACCCGACGCCATTGAGCGGCTCTTTGATGTCGTTTATCCACAGTTGAGGCAAATTGCAGGCGCGCTTTTCCGCGGCGAGCGCCCGGAAAATCTTCTGCAACCCACTTGCGTGGTCAACGAGTTGTTCCTGAAGCTCGTTCGGCAGCGCAGCCTTCGATTTGAGGATCGCGAACATTTCTACAGTCTTTCGGCGCGGTTGATGCGCCGCGTGCTCCTCGACCATGCGCGCGAGCAGGGAAGAAAAAAGCGCGATGGCGGAATTTCCGTGCCGCTGGATGAAAAACTGGCATGGGTCGACGCCCGCCAGGTGGAGATCATGGATCTCGACCGTGTACTGGATGAGCTGGAAGAACTGGATCCGCGGAAATGCCGCCTGGTGGAGCTGCGCTTCTTTCTTGGGTTCACAGCCGACGAGACTGCGGATCTGCTGGGCCTCTCCAAGGCCACCGTAGACCGCGAGCTGAAATTTACGCGTGGCTGGCTGTATGAGCGCCTTCACGATGCCGGCGCCTGAGGCAGTTTCGTCTCATTTCGCGCCATCCTTTAGAGTGGCCAATGCCTGAAGACACACAAAACTGGACATTGCTGCAGACGCTGTTCGATCTGGCCGAGATGATTCCGCCCAACGATCGGGAGCGCGTCCTGGAGGAGCATTGCGCCGATCCCGAAGTGCGCCGCCGTGTCATCGCGATGATTCATGGTGCAAGCCATTTCGACGAGCCCGTGAATGCGTCGAGCGATATGCCGTTTGCCGGACGTATCGGCCCCTATTCACTGATTCGGCTTTTGGGCGCAGGCGGCATCGGTTCCGTGTATTTGGCGGAAAGAATTCTGGGCGGCATCCCGCAGCGTGTCGCGCTGAAAGTGCTTTCCCCGCACGCGGCAGGGCCGTCTTTCGTAGAACGGTTTCATCGCGAGCAACACATTCTCGCTTCTCTCGATCATAAGAACATTTTGCGAATGCTGGATGCCGGCATGAGCGGCGCAGGGTATCCGTACCTGGTAATGGAATATGTGCAAGGTTTGCATCTCGACAAGTACTGCGATGCGCTGCAACTCGGCATTCGCGAGAGAATCGAGCTTTTTCTCCAAATCTGCGATGCGGTCGCCTATGCGCATCGCAACCTGATCGTCCATCTGGACCTGAAGCCCTCGAACGTGCTGGTCAACGAAGAAGGCGTCGTCAAACTGCTCGATTTTGGAACCTCCAAACTCATTCAGCCCGACAGCCTGCTGACAACTACGGTGTTGGCAACGCCCGCATACGCGAGTCCTGAACAGTTGCGCAACGAACCCGTAACCACCTTGTGCGACATCTATTCCCTGGGAGCGATTCTTGTCGATCTTCTTGCCGGCCGACCCCCGACTAAGCAATCGTCGGCGGCGGCAATGTTCGATCGGGCGATGAACGAAACGGAGCCCGATCCCCTGTTCGACACCGTTACGGCGAAATCTGCCGAGGTCCGCGGAGTTCCCGAAGGAAAGCTACGGCAATTGCTGACGGGAGACCTGGCGACGATTACGGCCAAGTGTCTTCGACCCAGGCCGAAGGATCGCTACGTATCCGTCGATGCGTTAAGCGATGATCTTCGGCGTTATCTCGCTGGCCGGTCTGTTCTTGCCCGTCCCCAGACCACGATCTACAGAATCAGCAAGTTTGTCCGCCGCAACCGGGCCAGTGTAGCGGTCACCGGCCTGATAGCGTTGGCCCTGGTCGGGAGTCTCAGCTATGCGGCATGGCGTCAGCATCAGGCCGTCGAAGAGGGACGGCGCGCGGTGCGCATGCAGACGTTCCTGTATAGGCTTTTCTATTTGGCCAACGCCAACTACACCGGTAAGCCTACGGTGTCTGTGCCAGAGTTCCTGGAACTTGGAGTGAAGCTATTACCCGAGTACATTAAGGACCCTGGCGATTTGCGCGCAGCCCAGATGAGCCTGGCCGAATCGATGTTTGAGAATGGAGATCTGGGCAATGCCCAGAAGGTATTTACGCAGATCATCGCGAGCGCAAAAGCGGCAGGAGACATTGAGAGCGAAGCCGAGGCGGAGGCCACCTCCGGCGGCATCGCATACATGCAGGGTGATGCAAAGTTGGGCCAGGCACTCACAGCCCATGCCCTGCGAACTATCCAGGAAGTCGGGCATTTCTCCATCCGTGCGCGTGTGGAGCGCTGTCTACTATGCAATCAACCGCGACGAAATGGGCTTTCGTTCCGACGAGAATCTCCGCCTGCTGGAATTTGCGGCGAAGGAGAGCCGCGAGCATAATTTGCCGAACCATGAGATCGCTGACGTACTGTACAACCTTGGCACGGATCTTGAGTGGCGGGGGCGTCTCGATGAAGCCGAGCCAATATTTAACCAGGCACTTCAGTTGTATCTGAAAGACCCTCTGGCGGTGTGCGATCAATCAGCGGTCTATTCGAGACTGGCCGTTCTCCATGAGGCCCGCGGTTTCGTCCAGGAGAGCCTTCCTCTCTACCAGCGCGCCTATGACGGATACAAAACCTGTTCCGGTCCAGAGAGCCTGGGAGCGCTGGAACAGCAAGCCCATATAGCCGGCGCTCTGATAAAGCTCGGTCGTGCACAGGAAGCCGTGCCGATGCTCGAAAACACCGTGCCCGCCTGGAGAAAAATCGTTGGTTCCGGCCCTCAACTTTCCGGTCCCTTGTGCCTACTCTCCCAGGGGTATCTCGAACTCGGGCGCTACCCGGAAGCAGAGAGGGCAGCGAAAGAGGCGGTAGATATCCAGGGGGGAAGAATCGCGCCTGCGGATCGGCGCATCGGTACCTCCCACCTGATGTGGGCGCGGGCGCTTGCCGGGCAGCATCTCTATCAGGAAGCCTTACCGCACGCTGAGATCGCCGATACGCTGCTGGCAAGAAATGCAGTTTCCGTCGGCGCAAAGCAGGCAGCTTCCGAAGCGCATCAGGTGCTTCTCGACGTGCAGTCCAAGCTGGCTGTGAAGTAGACAGAGATCAGAAAAGCGAGTCTAAACGGCCGCCTGCTCTGATGTTCGCTTGAATGAGCCAGATCTCCGCAGAACATGACACATAGTGCCGCTAGATGACGCGTACTGGATGTAGGACAAGTCTTCCAGGAGGCGATACGCCATGTCATCGACTGCAGAACAAACTCTCACGGGGGCGACTCCGCCCTACACTCTCTTCGACGCCCGCTCAGTAGGGCTCGCCACTCTCTTCGGCGGTCCGGTTGCGGGAACCTTTCTGATGGCTCTGAACTATCGGCGCCTGGGAATGAAAGGCGCGGCAATAATTGCGCTGCTCATCGGAATTGTCGTCACCGCGCTGGCCGTAATGATCGGATGGAATCTTCCGAAAAGCGTCACCTTTCCGCTCGCGCTTGCGCTGTTCTTCGGCACCCAACGGTTGGCGCTGTCTCTGCAGGGCGCCACCGTGAAATACCACCTGGAACATGGCGGGCGACTGGCATCGCGGTGGACGGCATTCGGCTCCGGCGTCGGGTTCATGGCAGTTTTGTTCGCCGTCGCATTTTTTACAATATTCGACTCGACTTACGCAACAGCAAGCACCAGCGTGGTCATTGGGTCGAAGGATGAGGTCTATTATTCCGGCTCCGCAACAAAACAGGATGCCCAGGCATTGGGAAACGCACTGAAGGGCAACGGATTTTTCAGCGATCGCGGCGCCGATGTATTTCTGTCGAAGGGAAAGGACGGCACCATTGTCTCCTTTGTCGTGAAAAAGGAATTTCTGGACCAGCCGGGAATTCTCGCTTCCTTTGAGGAGGTAGGACGGCAGATTGCTCCCGCAGTCGGAGGGTTTCCGATCCAGGTGCGCTTGATAACCCGTATGCGAGAAGTTAAACAGAAATCCACGGTTGGCGAAGCGACGTTTGCAGGCGACGATGCCGTTTATTATCTCGGTGCGCTAACTGAATCCGACGCCCAGGCGCTTGGCCAAAAATTGAAAGCCGCCGGCTTTTTCCAGGGAAGAGGCGCCGATGTGTTTCTTTCCAAGCATAGCGATGGCACGATGATGTCGTTTGTCGTAGGAAAGAATGCCTGGAACGACCCCGCTGCCGTTGCAGATTTCGAAAATATCGTGCACCAGGCCGCGCCTGCCATAGGCGGACTGCCGATTCGACTTCGCCTTGTCAATTCGTCACTGGAGGTGAAGAAGGACGAAATGGTCAAATGAGAATCTCTCGTCTTCCTCGTAACTGCTCACTTTATTGCAACAGCACGAACCGAAGCGGTCGCGATTCGCTCGATCTCAATCGCGTGGTACAGGACGAAGTTACCGCTCGTTTGTTTGTCCAATCATCAATTGTCCCAGGTGGTATGACGCATGGTTGGTCCGATTCAGCAGGACTGCCAATCGATTTCGAGTGGGGTCGCGATCAAAGTCCTCGATGGAGACGCTGCCATGTTTTTCTAGCCAGTTGGCCGGGCTCAATGCAGGGAGTCTCGACAAGAGTTGAGCATGAACTTCGTCCCAATCTCTCTTGATTTCCGCGACTGCCGGGAGGGGCATGGACCGGTCAGGATTGGAAACGAAAACAAGGTCCAACTCTGGATGTAGCCTCTCCCCCAACCGAAGAATGGGGAACATCGCATCGTGTATTGCCGTAAGGTGCCCCCAGATATAGATAACGCGGTTTCTGTGTGGAGCGATCTCAGCCAACTGTCGATCCTCGCTAAGTTTCGAACACACAGTGCCTATTCGGGTCACAACCTGTTGGAATGACCGGATCGCTGAATCAATGAACAACTGGTCTGAGATCATACTGAATTGGGTCCTTTCGTTCGATCATGACATTCACGGGCGCGTCTATTTTCATCGGATACCGGCGCTTTTCCACCGTGTCATTCGAAGGCGCGATACAAGCGGCACCGTAACCGCTCAACTGACGAGCTTAGTCACTAACTACTTTTTCCTTGCATCGATGAGTACAGCTCGAAGAAATCGCAATCCAGGAAACCTGGGATAGCAGAGATCGTATCGTCTTCTGAAGACTTCGATGTCGTAGCATCTATCTTTGCGGCGAGTGCAGGGAACTCTTTGCGGCCCTGCGTCGGCGCGGCTTGATGGTTGTGCGTGGTCATCACTTGTCTCCTTTAATAGTGGAATTTGCGAACTTGACAGTGCGTGACATGAGAATCTCCAAGTTGATGGTTATTCGAGCCTCAGGTCTTCCGGGGCCGTTACTTCGATTACCTACGATCAACACTCTTGCGCAATAGGCGTTCGATCAGACCTGCGCTCTGCCGCCGTCGACAAACAGTTCGATACCCGTGACGAAACTAGAATCATCCGACGCCAGAAACAACGCCGCCTTGGCAATTTCATCGGGTTCCCCCATGCGGCTCATCGGGATGGTGGATACAATCCGTGCAATGGCGTCTGCAGGCTGGCCATCTATAACTGGCGTATCGGTCGGACCCGGGCTAACAACGTTTGAGCGGATATGGCGGTCTTTGAGATCCGAGGTCCAGGTCCGGACGAAAGAGCGGACGGCGGCCTTGGTCGCGCCGTAGACGCCAAAGGCGGGCGTACCTTTCACGCTCGCGACCGAGCCGTTGAGGATGATAGAGCCACCATCCTTCAGCAGCGGTAAGGCCTTCTGCACGGTGAACAGCGTGCCTTTGACGTTGATGTCGAATAGTCTGTCGAAATGCTCCTCCGTGATCTTCCCCAAAGGAGCAAATTCAGCAACGCCGGCGTTGGCAAAAACGATATCGATTCTCCCCTTCGTCTTTGCAACGGTCTCGTAGAGACGATCAAGGTCGGTCAATTTGGCAATGTCTCCCTGAACGCCAGTAACGTTGCTGCCGATTGCTTTCACGGCCTCGTCGAGTTTCTTTTGACGACGGCCCGTGATGAATACGTAAGCCCCCTCCTTGACGAAGAGCTTTGCCGTGGCCAATCCTATCCCCGTAGTGCCGCCGGTGATGACTGCCACTTTTCCCTGCAATTTTTTACTTTCGGCCATCGGATGTAGTTCTCCTCATTCCTCATTCCAACTTGCCTCTTTGATGCAGCTAAGTGGAAAGACGATTCTGGTCGAAATTGTCTTTTTTTATCGACGAGCACCATGTTGGAGCTAGGTCGCGCGGGTTTGGCCCAAATAATCGATTTCGGAATACATACTATTCATGTCTGGAATGAATCGCGAACAGCATTAATTCGGGGCCACGTTTCACTCACAGATGATGCCCGCGCCACTATCAGGGTAGTTGGGGGCTTCTTTTGAACAGGAGCCGCAACTTCATTGTCGCCAACAAGTCATTGCCTTTTCCCGAGTTGCTGTTGTGGCGATTTGACGTGCTCTAGCGCATGTTTTTTCTCGAGATGCGCTTCAACTTCTCGGGCCGAGGTAAACCGCTCCGTTCAAGACTTGGGTTTTTGGCAGACTGCTGTGAAAGACCTGCGAGCATACTTGATCGACCACGTTTGAGAATTTCGTCGGCCAGGGCTGGCTGGCTGGCAGACACTGCTCGCGATAAGAGGACACTCCCCACCATGTGGCTGTAAAGCGCAATGGCGCGCGCGTGAGCTTCCTCGCGGGTAAGTTTTGAGTCCTGCTCAAGAAGCATTTCCGTTATGTGATCGAAAGCTTGCTCCAGCGCCTCCGCATAGGAGATCTGAGCGTCCTTCGAAAGATGAGAAATCTCTCCGATGAAACCCGCCATCGCGCAACCACAATCAATATCATCTCGCTGGGCCCGGGATAGATACCACTTAATCTGGCGGATCAGTGGATCGACCCCTCTTTGCCGCGATCGGGCGATCGCTGTTCCGAGTTGCCGCTGCCCCTTGTCCACGGCTTTGCCAATGACCTCCGAAACGAGCGCCTCTTTGGATGCGAAATGGTTATAGAAGCCTCCCTGGGTAAACCCGGCTTCTTGCATCAGCTCCGCGAGGCCCACAGCGTCGACACCTTTTTGTCGAAAAAGCCGCTCCGCTGCTGCGAGGATGCGTTCTCGGTTTTGGACTGCCTGCTCCTTGGTAACACCCATTGGCCCGGCTCCTCCCAGGTGAGTCTGGTTCCAACATAGCGCTCGACGATAAAAAAGACAATGTCAACAAGAATCGTCTTTCCGCAGGCCTGCATCCAATCGACAATTGCGATCGTAATCGTGAGTGAATGCGAGCATAGGAATGAGTCAGGATGTAATTATCCGTGAAGTTGGCGGCCCGAAAGTCACGCGCACGCGAAGGCCTTCTCAGCCGCTTCTTAGTCCATACCGGATGGGAGATCTCGATCTCCCGAACCGCGTAATCATGGCCCCTCTCACTCGGATGCGGGCCAATCCCGACGATCACGTGCCCACAATTCTGCAGGCAGAGTATTACGCACAACGCGCCTCGGCGGGACTGATTATCGCCGAGGCCACAGCGATCAGCCCCGAGGCATTTGGTTGGGCGGATACGCCGGGCCTGTGGAGCGGGGAACAGATTCGCGGATGGAGACGAGTCACCGATGCGGTTCACGCGGTCGGTGGTCGCATCATCGCACAGTTATGGCATACAGGAGCGATGTCTCATCCCGAACTCCGGAATGGCCTGCAACCGGTGTCAGCATCGGATGTTGACCCGCTTCAAGTCTCGGTGACACGGACCGGCCGAAAGCCGACCGTAACGCCACGGCCTCTAACGAGGCGGGAAATCCAAATCACGGTGACCGACTTCGGCCGGGCCGCGCGGAACGCATTAGTAGCGGGCTTTGACGGCGTACAAATACTGGCCAACTATCTCTATTTGATCTCGCAGTTTCTTAACGCCACGACAAACCTCCGCAAAGACGAATACGGGGGAAGCTTGGAAAACCGCTCGCGGTTCCTCTTTGAGGTGGTGGAGGCGGTCCTCAATGAAGTCGATGCAAAGCGGGTCGGAGTCAAAATAAGCCCAATGCACGAGGGCGGCGCGTTCGCGGCCAATGACGAGACCCTGCCGATTACCGAGCATGCCATCCGGAAGCTGAGTACATACAACCTTTCGCACCTCTTGCTCATGGGAAGCTCCACTGATTTTTCCGGCACTCCCCTGGAAAAGCTGGCAGACGATGGCATGTTCCGGCACTTCCGCCCTCTCTACAAAGGTACGTTGATCGCCAACGTGAATATGGATCGAGAGCGCGGCAATCGGCTTATCGCAGAAGGGTTCGCTGACCTGATCGCGTTCGGCCGTCCTTACATCGCGAATCCCGACCTCGTACAAAGGTTCACCGAGGATGCACCTCTTGCCGAAGTGGATTGGGAGACCGTGTACGCCTCGGGGCCACGCGGCTATTCCGACTACCCAACCTACCGGCCATCACATCCAACAAGGAGCTGATTATGCCAAAGACAACACCGGAACAGAACAAAGCACTCGTTCTTGAAGCCTTCGACACGCTTTTCAACAAGCGCGACTACGCGGCAGCGGAGCGCTTCTGGTCGCCGAAGTACATCCAGCATAGCGCGCACATCGCGCCAGGTCGCGAAGGGCTGTTTTCCCTGATCCGCTCATCGCCGGAAACATTGCGCTATGAGAATCAACTCATCGTCGCAGAAGGCGATTACGTCATGGCGCATGGCCGCTTCACAGGAACCGGAAGACCTGTAGCCTGGGTCGCCGCCGACGTTGTCCGGTTCGAAGATGGACTACTTAAGGAGCACTGGGACGTACTGCAGGACGAGGCGACCAAGGCCGAATCTGTGAGCGGCCTTCCTATGTTTGGCGACCGCTTCCCCTCGTGATCAATCAAGTCGAAAACAGCTTCACCACCTTGAGCCAATTCGCCGCCTGCTGGTGGTCTCGATCGACATTAACAATCTCCGGGTTGCGGCTTGGCGGCGCGGGTCAGGAGTGACATGAGAAAAGGGAGAACAAATATGCGTGCAATGAGAGCGGAACAATTTAGTGGTTACGAAGCGTTGAAGCTCATAGAGCTTCCAAAGCCAGCGGTCTCGGACGGAAGAGTATTGCTGCGAATGACTGCGGCCGGCGTCACGCCGCTCGACCATACCATTCTCTCCGGCAATTTTCACACCACGAAGGTGCCGCTAATCCTGGGTAACGAAGGGGCGGGCGTGGTGGAAGAGGGAGGCGGAGCGGAGTTTCCCGTCGGCTCACGCGTGATGTTCTGGGGCACCTATGGCGCTTTTGAAGACGGAACCTACAGCGAGTGGATCGCGGTACGGAAAGAAGATCTTTGCCTGATACCTGACGGTGTCGATGACGTGAGCGCAGCAGGCATTCCGGTCGCGTACCTCACCGCGCAAGTGGCTCTTACCCTGGCTGGTTTTCGGACAGGCAAGACTGTTCTGGCGCCGGCAATCGGGGGATCGGTCGGCAACGCGGTGACACAATTGGCACGTGCTCTGGGAGCAAAACACGCCATATCGAGCACGACCAGCCATGCGAAAGCCGAGCAGGCGAAGGCGCTAGGATTCAATGAGGTCATCGATACTTCCCTGGAAAAGTTGGGTGACGGCGTGCGTCGTATCACGGACGGCTACGGCGCAGATATCGTTATCGACGGAATCGGTGGCGAAGTCTTGAGCGAGGCGCTCAAAGCGCTCGCGCCGGGAGGAAGCCTGACAACACTGGGATATTCCGCGAGCCGTACAGCGACCATTGACGTGACAGATCTCATCGTGCCACAAGCCAGCATCCGGAGTCTCAATATGTTCCACCAGCCGCAGGCAACCATTGCCGACGCTTGGAACGCTATCGTCTCTCTACTCCGATCCGGTGCGATCAAACCGATCGTGGCTAAGACCTTTCCTCTGGCCGAGGCGGCCGATGCTCTCCATTATCTTGTAGAGGGCCGCCCTTTCGGCAGAGTCATCCTCACAATCTGACAATCTTGGGTCAGAAGCTATGTATTCCCATTGGGAATAGATGGTATTCCCCAATAGTGCCAAACCTATTGTAAGAACGACACATCAGATAGGGGTCTGACAGATCCGAGCAAGATCGCAGTCAACTGAGTCCAGTAAAGCAATGAATAGTTCACAGAAAACCAAAGGAGATTCTATGTCTAAACTAACCAATAAGGTGGCACTCGTAACCGGTGGCTCCAGGGGCATCGGCGCAGCGATTGCAAAGCGTCTGGCTGCCGATGGAGCAAGCGTGGCCATCACATATGCGAAGGACGCCAAAGCGGCTTCCGCCGTGGTCAAAGTAATTGAACTCGGTGGCGGAAAGGCTATCGCGATCCAGGCGGACGCTGCCGACCCTAAGGCAATTCATGCCGCCATCGGAAAAATCGTCGCTACCCTCGGTCGGCTTGATGTTCTAGTAAACAACGCCGGCACAGCCATTCCGAAACTCTTCGAGGAAACCACGCTCGAGGAGATAGACCACATGATTGATCTCAACTTCCGTGGCACTCTGGTTGCGACCCAGGCGGCGCTCAAGCACATGAATGATGGTGGCCGCATCATCATGGTCGGCTCGTGCGTGGGCGAGCGTAACATGACGCCCGGACTGGCTGCCTACGGAGCTACAAAGGGAGCCGTGAAGATGTTTACGCAGGGATTGTCCCGAGAGGTCGGGAGCCGTGGCATCACGGTCAACAACATTCAGCCTGGCCCCATCGACACGGATTTGAATCCCGCCGCGGGTGATTGGGCAGCTCCCCAGAAGGCCAATACGGCGCTTAACCGTTACGGGCATGTTGATGAAGTCGCCGCCCTGGTAGCTTTTGTCGCAGGTCCCGAATCCTCCTACATCACCGGCGCGAACCTTACTGTTGATGGCGGGACGAACGCCTGAACCAACGCAGGCAGTCCACGGGGCTGAAGAAAGAGACATCCGCGGAAACATAGTGGAGAACCGGCGAACTAACGGAGTCGGCTCTCCATGGACGGTAGGCTCTACACTGGTCTTATCCGTTAGTTGACAGACGATAGAGAAGACAATGACTACACTCCAAAATAAAACTGCGCTTGTGACAGGCGCATCCAGAGGAATTGGCCACGCGACGGCACTGGCGCTTGCTGAGGCCGGGGCACACGTCCTGGTTCACTATGGCCGCTCTGCGCAGGAAGCGGAAAATCTCGTCGTCGCGATCCAAACAAAAGGCGGACGCGCAGATGCAATCCAGGCGGATCTTGGAACTCCGGACGGCGCTGTGCTGCTCGCCAAACAGGTGCGCTCCATCGTCGGCGATCGATTGGATGTGCTTGTGCTCAACGCCGGAATCAGCAAGGCCGCGCGAATTGTGGATTACACCGTAGATGATTTTGACAACCTCTTCGCGACCAACGTCCGAGGCCCGTTCTTTCTGGTGCAGCAACTGGTGCCGCTTCTTGGTGAGGGATCAAACATCATCGTCATCTCTTCGATCGGGGCCCGCGCCGTAGTTGGGAAGCCCGGTTTGGAAAACCCTTCGCTTCTTGCTTACACCTCGACCAAAGGCGCACTTGAGACTCTGGTCAAGAACTGGGCCGCTATTCTCGGGCCGCAGGGCATACGCGTAAACGCTGTCGCACCAGGCGTAATCGAGACGGATATGTCGAATTTTACGAAGACAGAAGCAGGTCGCGAAGTCACGCTGGGAATGCAAGCCTTGAAGCGAATCGGCAAACCCGAAGACATCGCCGACGTAGTCGCTTTTATGGCGTCCGATGGTGCTCGCTGGATTACGGGCGCCAGTATTCCCGTCGATGGCGGTTCGAAGCTTTAGCTGACAGCGTGAGGAACGGAATGAACAAAATTTCGAGCAAAGGTAAAGAGGTCAAGGTTCCCGGCCCCGATCATCCCATCACAATTTCACCTGCTGGGGGCAAGGTCCGTGTAACGGTCGCTGGAAAGATAGTTGCCGATTCGACCCGAGCACTTCGGTTGGAGGAAAACGGATATCCGCCCGTCTACTACTTGCCGCACAACGATGCCGACATGTCATTGCTCGTTCGGACCAAACATTACACCTATTGTCCGTACAAGGGCGATTGCACGCACTACAGCATTCCCCTCGGCGGAGCGAAATCGGAATACGCCGTTTGGACGTACGAAAAACCGTATGAGGCAGTCGCCAACATTAAAGAATATCTGGCGTTTTATCCCTCACGGGTCGATGCAATCGAAGTGATTTCCTAAGCACATTGCTCAGCACCTGCCCGAGTCGGACCATCCGAGTGACAGAATCGGCTGGCGGAGAAAAGTTTTCGAGCGGCGTTTTGGGGAGATGAAATTGCGACCTAACGCGGCCGCGGCGAATCCTCTGTTTTGGGGAGACACACATGGCCCTGATCGCAAAGATTCTCTTTCCGGTGGACTTCTCGCCCTCCTGCGTTGCCATGGCGGCTTATGTCAAAAGAGCGGCGAGCCTGCTTGGCGCCAATGTGTCGTTGGTCCATGTCGTCGATCTTGCCAGCCATAATGGTTTCGAACTCTATTTAAGGCCGACTCCCGAGATTGCGGAAGAGCATCAAAGCATTGGGCGACACAGACTCGATTCGTTTCTCACGACGGACTTTCCTATCGCCCAGTGTCCGAGAATTCTGGCTTCGGGGGACGCAGCGACTCAGATCGCGCAAATTGCGAGAGACGGCGGATTCGATCTCATCATTATGCCCACGCACGCCGGCCTTTTCCGGCGAATGCTGCTTGGCTCAACGACAGCCAAGGTAATTAACGATGCTGACTGCCCGGTATTGACGAGCATACACGCTCAAACAATCGCTCCAAGGCCTTTGGAGCATCGGGAATGGTTGTGCGCGATTGGCTTGAATTCCGATGCGGAAAGAGTGCTTCGTTATGCCAGCCAAGTGGCGATACAAGCGCGCGGTAAGCTCTCGATCATTCACGCGGTGCAAGCCGAAGATACGGGGCTGCCGATTCAACTGGACCTGGAGGAGCAAGTCGATTCCGCCGCAAGTCGGGAAGCGAGCCGGCGTATAGCGGATCTTCAGCGGGTTGTCGGTACGGAAGCCCCAGTTCGCATCGCGGTAGGTTCTGTCAAAGAGGCGCTGCTTGAGGCCGCCCGGCGGTCGGATGCTGATGCGCTGATGATCGGACGAAGCCCCAGGTCCGGCGCTCATGGCCGCATGCGGGATTTGACCTACGCCATGGTGCGTGACTCACCGTTTCCTGTCCTGAGTATTTGACTTTATTAGCATTCGGCGTCGATTGCGCCTGCAGTGCCGCCTGTCTTTGCATCCAGGTCCAGATCGTCAGCGGTCCGAAGATTGAGCCTTCCAGCCCGGGTGAGCTCAGATTGGTCTGTGACTCGCCGAGTGAACTGGCATGTAGGCGCGAGTGACCTTCCAATTTGGATCGATTGTCAGTTCGTCGGTTTCTGAATAATTCCTCCGGCCAACAAGGGTTTTAGTGGTGCGTGGCGACGGGCTGGGGATCTCTGGAGGCCGCAGATTCAAGAATGGGGATCACGACCTGCATGATCAGCGGTACGACCTCTTCCGCCGGGGGATGACCTGGCGTGTTGAACCATTCCTTGACGGCGCCATACATGGCCCAACTGGCAGCCGTGGCAATCATCTCCGGCGATGGACCCGAAGCAGAACCCGATTTCGGCGTGCCCGCCATCAACACCCTGCGAATTGTTGTGGTCATGGCCGCCTCCGTTAGCGGTTCGAAGGCGCTTTGACGCTGGCATTCCGTGCTGCCGGCATGGGTCTGGGTCAGGTAGTCGCAGACTGCCAGGATGAGGGCTCTCACCGCAGACGGGCAGGTCCCGTCATAGCTGACGTTGCGTTCCTGGAGCAGCATATGGAAGCCGCCGGCGACCATGGCTTCCAGCAGCGCATATTTGTCCGTGTAGTGATCGTAGAAAGTGGCGCGATTGACTGTGGCGACCTCGGCGATGTCCTGCACGGCGATCTCGTCGAAGCTCTTGCTCTGCATAAGAGTACGCAGTGCGCCCTGGAGCAACTGTCTGGTGCGCCGCATTCGTGGATCGCGTACTTCGCAGTCGGAGATGGGCATGGCTTCCCTCAATTAGAGGGTAGCAAAGAGAAAAAAGAATCCGAAAAACAACGCAAGTCGTCTTATTAGACGACACAAGTTGTCTAAACATCTTGCGTCGTCTAAAGGAGACTCACTATGCCTACCCTCTTCCATCTGGATACAAGTCCTCTGGACAGCTCTATCAGCCGCGAGTTGACGCGCGAATTCGTCAAGACCTGGCAAAACGCTCACCCCGACGGGACGGTGATCTATCGCAACCTTGCCACCCATCCTCCCAAACCGGTGAATTCCGTATGGATTCACTCCTCCTATACGCCTGAGGCGTCGCGGACGCCGGAGCAGAAGGCGACCTTGGCTCCCTCGGACGAGCTTATTTCCGAGTTGGAGCGCGCGGACGAATATGTGCTCGGCGTTGCGATGCACAACTTCTCCATCCCCTCGGTGCTAAAGCTCTGGATTGACCAGGTCGTTCGCAGGGGGCGCACGTTTGCCTACGCCGAAAGCGGACCGCAGGGACTGCTCCACGGTAAGAAGGCCACAATCCTCGTCGCCAGCGGTGGAATTTATGAGGCGGGCACTCCCGCGAGCGCACTGAACTTTATCGATCCTTATTTGAAGACCATTCTCGGTTTTATCGGTGTGAACGATGTGAAGTTCGTGACCGCCGGAGGAGCAGCCCAGGTGATGACCGGCACCGTGGATCGTGAGACTTTCCTGAAGTCAACCCTGGAGTTGGTTCGCACAGTAGCAGCATAGATCGAACAAAGAAACCCACACATTAAACGGAAAGGAACCAACATATTTATGAAGATCGTAGCCTTAATCGCGCGGATTCTGCTGGGCCTGCTGTTTCTGGTCTTCGGACTCAACGGTTTTCTTCACTTCATCCCCATGCCTCCGCCGTCCGGTCTGGCGGGGCAGTATATGGGCGTGTTGTTTGTTTCGCATTACCTGGTGGTCGTTTTTCTGGTGCAGGTAATCGGTGGAGCGCTCCTGCTGGCGAACCGTTTCGTTCCTCTGGCCCTGATCCTGCTAGGACCCGTCCTTGTGAACATTCTCTTGTTCCATTCGCTGATGGCGCCGGCCGGTCTGCCGCTGGCTTTGCTGGCAACAGCGCTCTGGGGCGTTGTATTTTACCGAGTACGCCGGGCATTTACCGGCATGTTCGCACAGCGGGTGTAAGACTGGGAATCCGCGCTGTCGGCGCAGGAATGCCACGATTTTTGGTGATTTGCAAGAGGCGCAAATGGAGGTGCGTTTTTTTTTGCGACGCCGCCGGCGTCGCGTCACTCCAAAGAAGACGAGTTGTTCGGCAGGTCGATCTTCATCGTAGTACGGAAGGGAAAAACAAATGCAGAGTCTCACGTCCGCAGTACAACGAAACACGGCACTCGCTGAAGAGTCTGGCGAATTCCTGATTGGAGGCGATCTTCGTGTTGCGCGCCTGGGATTTGGCGCGATGCGAATCACGGGAGATGGAATTTGGGGCGAGCCTGCAGATCGGGCCGAGGCCGTTCGGGTTTTGCGGCGCGCCGTCGAATTGGGAATCAATTTCATCGATACCGCGGACTCCTATGGCCCTAGCGTGAGCGAAGAAATCATAGCTGAAGCGCTGCACCCGTATCCCACAGGGCTGGTGATCGCCACCAAGGGCGGCTTTGATCGACCGGGTCCCAATCAATGGGTTGAAAATGGAAAGCCGGAACACCTGAGATCCGCCTGCGAAGGCAGCCTGCGGCGGTTGCGCCTGGACCGGATTGATCTTTATCAGTTGCACCGAATCGATCCCAAGGTGCCGGCCGAAGATCAGCTCGGCACTCTGAAGGATTTGCAAGCACAAGGGAAAATCAAACACATCGGTTTATCGGAAGTGAGCGTGCTGCAGATTCGGGGCGCGCAAAAGATTGTTCCAATTGTGAGCGTTCAGAATCGTTACAGCATCGCCGACCGCGGATCGGAAGAAGTTGTGGAATATTGCGAGAAAGAGAAGATCGGATTCATTCCGTGGTTTCCGCTGGGGGCCGGTCGTGTTTCCGGTCCGGACAGCCCTATCGGTCGTATAGCGGCGCGATGGAAAGCTACCTCATCCCAGGTGGCCTTGGCATGGCTGCTGGCTCGATCTCCAGTCATACTGCCGATCCCAGGAACTTCGAGCGTTGCGCATCTCGAAGAGAACGTGGCGGCAGCCGGTTTAAAGATCGACGAAAACAAGCTGCAGGAACTAGCACTTACGGCGTAGGCTCACTTGGATGGAGATGCAAAATGGCAAGACGGGATCTCGACATACAGGGGGAACTCGGTTGGCAAAAACACATCAGGCGCTCGAAGTCTCAGAACCGGGGCATCCTCGCGTTATCGAACAAAAACGATGTGCGTGGGTAAGCACGAACGATTCGCTGATGCTCGCGTATCACGATCGCGAATGGGGTGTCCCAGTCCATGATGACCTCAAACACTTCGAGTTCTTGCTGCTCGAAGGGGCGCAGGCCGGGCTGAGCTGGTCGATCGTGCTCAAAAAGCGGGAAGGGTATCGCCGTGCTTTTAGCGAGTTCGATCCCGAAAAAGTGGCGCGATATACCGAAAACCGAATCCAGAAGCTCACATTGGATCCAGGGATCATTCGAAACCGGTTGAAAATCAATGCCGCAGTGCGCAACGCGCAAGCATTTCTCGCAATTCAGGAAGAGTTCGGAAGTTTTGACGCTTATTGCTGGCGGTTCGTTGATGGACAACCCAAACTCAATCGGCGGAAGGCAATGGGAGAGATTCCAGCGACCTCCCGCGAATCCGACGCGTTTAGCAAGGATCTCAAGCGCCGGGGGTTCAGTTTCGTCGGATCGACCGTCGTTTATGCACACATGCAGGCGATCGGCATGGTGAACGATCACCTCGTCGACTGTTTCCGATATCGGGAGGTTCAGCAGTTCGGTTCTGTCATCAAGAAAAACACCCTTCGATAACTCCTCTCGTTGGATTGATCTTTTTTCGCGATGCGGTGGCGAATCCTGTCGAGCCTCAGGTGAATCTCAATCTTGTCGAAGGAGAAACGGGGATGGTTGTAATTTTCACCACCATTTGCACCCTTGTTCTGTTGGCCGCGATATCGCTCAAACGTAGTCAAGACCGACATGAAATGGAGCGATACAGCATCACCCCAGAAGCGCTGCATGCATTGCTGGCCTCAAACCAGGACGTGCTCGTCATTGACGTTCGCCAGCCTCTCGATTTGTTAACAGAATCTGTGATCATCCCAGGTGCAAAGTGGTTTGCCCCACGGGACCTGCATGAGAACCCATCGCTCATTCCTCGAGACAAAGACCTGGTCGTTTATTGCACGTGTCCATCTGATAAAACCAGCCGCACAATCCTGCGTAGAGCTCTCGCTATGAGATACTTCCGGATCAAATTCCTCGAGGGTGGGCTGGAAGCCTGGAGAGCAAAAGGCTTTCCGGTCGAGCCTTACGAAAAGCCCTTCCATCTCGATTCGGGTGAGAGCAATGACCTGCCAGCCGCAGGCTAGCACTACAGTTGCAGATAGCGAATAGTTCGATGTGACGGGCTGTAGGGGCAAACCTAGTTACAAATGAGCTGACGCGAGCCGTGAAAGATGTGAAGTTCTCGGATTATGTCCCCCGGGAGCAGGGTTTGGGCGAGCTCATATTTGCTCAGATCCACAGTATCGCTCCTTAGCGGCGCCCCATTCGATAGTCGAGATATAGAACATGGAATTTGAGCTGATCATCCCTCCAGTACTGGGATTGATGTGCCATTTTCACCATTTGAAGAATACTCCCTGGATTGCCGGCGCTTGACTGCACGATAGATTCGAGGGCGGCATCGAGGTTGGAGGCCCAGAGGCCGGCTCGCTCCGCTTCATGGCGAGCGAATTCCAGCGCGACTGCTGGAGGCCAGTTCGTCACTTCCAAACGCTCGCTCCTATCTGCGCATAGCGGTTGTAATGCTCCAATGTCTTCCATGTGCGGGGAGCGGGCGCCCATAAAGATCGGTGTGCGCCCGTAGTAGTTGAGCTCTTTGACGAACTTCGTAACAATACGGGACGGTCCTTCTACGTGGTCCAAAACCACCAGAAACGGCTTAACATCCAAAGCTTTGTTTACTACGCCTTTCAAGGAGGACGTGCTGATTTTTGACGTATCGGATGGAAGGTTTCTTGCACCTAGTATTCGGCGCAAGCTGTTGACGAGCGACAGCAGCAGGTCGTGGGGCGATCGAGCTTGCGAGACATACAGCGAGAGAGGCTGGGTCCGAATGAATTCATGAAGCAGGCGAGTCTTTCCAACTCCCTCTGGTCCATACACCAGAATAGATTTTTTCTGTCGCGCCTGATCCATCAATCGCGCAAGCTCAACTCTGCGCTCGACAATCCGGAGATAATCTTCGGTCAGTTCGGATTCGGTATTGGATGGTTCCATCGCGAGCTAGCCAAAAACCCAACTCCTAGCAGCCAGCAGGATGGCTTTAACAGTGTCCCTCACTGCTGGCCGTAAGACCGGATTCCAAAAGTTGCGCACATTGGCCTACCACAGAATCCATTAAACAGAGCGCAACGGTTTCGGTCCGGGCTTTGTCCGGCGACATCCAGAGTGCTGACTTGAGACTCTCCGTTACAGCGCTTACCGCTAGATGCAGTTCTTTGTCGAACCTGCTCATGCTTTTTTCGATGCGTTCGATGTAGTCGTACCGGATTCGACCTGCGTTGCGATCCAGAGTGCCGAAAAGCTTTCTAGAAACTTTTCGGAATACGACTGGACGCAACAAGAACCGTGGTAGAAAAAGAAGGAAGTTGTCGAGAGAATAAAAGATGGGATCTATCTTGTAGAGGAGATGACTCTCGACGTCAAGATCGCAAGCGATCGTCAATTGCTCGACTGGAACTTCGAAAAGCGCGCTTGCCGCCTGTTGCAGCCGATCCAGGATTCCATTGGCCTGCGCAACAGAGCGATGTGAGAGAGAATGAAGCTCGGCTCCAATCCGTGCGTCCTCCTGAACTCTCCACTTGCGAAATGATTCGTCAACCACTTGAGTGAGGAACTCCTCAAGAATGCGTCCCAAATCGCTGCCCGTTTCCGCAGAATGCTGGGTTGCAAAGAGCTTGATGCGCTGCCGAAGGCCAGGGATAATTGCCTCCACATGGGACTTCAGATCACCTTCCACTTGAGCCACAATGTCTGCCGTCCGTTGCCGCAGCAGGACGTGAATCTCGCGAAGCTCCAATTCAGCTTGCGCGACGAGCTGATTGAGAGTCTGGCTTTTGTTGGTTAAATCCTCAAAGCTTAGAGCTCTTGCGCGGATTCCGATGCTCGCAGCAAAATGCATGGCGCGGGCAGTGCTGATTACCTCCAAAGCTATGGATCGAATGAGCACCTGCTCCTTTTCTTCCGAGAGGAATTGCAGCAATCGATCCTCGAATTCCTTAAGCCCATTGGCGAAAGAGACGTCGGCGGCATTTCGCTTGGCGGCAAGCGCTTGACGAGCAGATAGCGAAAAGAGTTCCGGCGACTCAAACTGAAGCCGGTTTTTGAACTCTTCAAGAAGAAAAGTGGAGATCGAAGAAAGTTCAACTGGAGTCGCGAGATCAATCTTATTCAGGACGAAGAAGAACTTGGGAATATCGCTTTTAATTCTAGCCAGAAAGTCAGATTCAACTTGGGTGATCGGAGGATCGACAGAAAGTACGACAATGGCGGCATCGATCTTCTCAAGATAGCTTTCTGTTGTACGGGTATTGTGAGCGTGGGTCGATCCGATGCCCGGCGTATCGATAAGAACGATGTTGCCCTTGAGAAAAGAAGATGGGTAAATTATTTCTATTGAGCCTACTTGTTTCCGATTTCCCGGATTTCCCGCTTCTGTGATGTAGTTTGCTAGCTGCGCTAGGGGAATGCTTTCACTTTGACCGGTCGAATAGTGAATCGTTGCTGCCGGGCTTGCGCTGTATTTGATTTCTGTGATCGCCGCTGTTATGGGGAGAACTCCCGTTGGCAGAACTTCGGCGCCCAGAAGGGCGTTAATAAAGGAACTCTTGCCCCGTTTCATTTGGCCCAGTACAGCGAGATGAAACCGATTCGAGCTGAGTTTCCCTTGAAGGCCAAGCAGTCTACCGCGGATGTCGCTTTTCCCGACCTCCGATTCGCAGAGGGTAAGCAAAGAGCCAATGGCATCCTCCATCGAATGTCTTTCGAGCGACATCCTTCCGGTTTTGTGGTCCATTGCTGCCATGCAAGTCTCCCAATCCGTTTTAGCGAGCGGCTGGAGTCGAGTCGGATGGTGATTTGGAATACCGGATCACCTGAACCCGTGACATGGCGACCAGGCCTTCGACGACCATTTCATCGAGGAATGGAACCAGCTTCTGAATTGCTTTTTCCCTATCGATGACGCTGACCATGATTGGGGCATCCTTCGAGGGCAGCCATCTGCTGCTGTGATGGATTTTCGTGCTGGCACCAAAGCCCTCAATCCCGCGATAGACGGTTGCGCCAGCGATTCCAAGTTCCTTGCACTGATTGACAATCGCCTCATAGAGAGGCTTGCCATGCCACTTATCGTCTTCGCCAAAGTGAATGCGCAACATACGTGCTTCGTATTCCTCTTTCATGACTGGGCCTCCTTCTCTTGTACTTGCGCTTCCTCGTTCCCATGCCCGCGATAAGCGTATTTAATGATTTCAACGTTGGAAAGGACCACAAGTCCTTCGTCAACCATCTGCTCCACAATGGGCAAGAAGGCACTTAGTTTCTCCTCCGTATCGATGACAGAAAGCATGATCGAACTGTCGTTCGAAAGGTGCAGCGGAGCATCTTTATGCATCCTGCGGTGGGCTCCGTAACCGAGAATGCCCCGGTAGACGGTCACTCCGGCGAGATCGTTTGCACGCATGGCGTGGACCAGAGCTTCATGAAGCGGCTTGTCCCGCCATTGGTCATGCTCGCCAATGTAGATCCGCATCAGTTGAGCCTTGCCTTCGAGTTTGACGTGATCAGCAGAGGGAGCTTTCTTCGGTTTCGAGACTCGAGCTGGCTTTGCAATGGTCGTCTCCTGCAATTCGATCATTCCCGACCCAGCCATATCCTCCAGTTTTCCCAGAAGCTCGTCCACCTTCTCGCGGGTCTCAATGAATTCGATCTTCACTGGAAGATGGTCGGAGATGGCCACCAGTGAGGAACTGTGCAGGTGATGATCGGCGCCGAATCCGGCCACGCCTTTCAGGACAGTCGCGCCGGAAACACCGCGAAAATAAAGAAAATCGAGAATACTGGAAGACGTTGACACTCCATTGTGGGTTGCGCCTTCGCTCAGATAAATGGAAACCTTCACAGCCTTTCCAGCCTGTAACATATGTGCCATCTCCTTTACGCGTGGAGTCCACGCTGTGATACAAGAAAGTCTGCCGCTTGACCTAAGAACCCCCATCCCGAACGATCCGATCCCCGTCCTTCGAGAAGCTTGGTAAGGTGTTCCGTTAATTGCTTTCGGTGATTCTCAATAATGGCCTCGATGGTCGCGACAGTGACCGGCGGAACGGATTGTTTTAGTTTCGTTCCATGCACAATGCGGCATGCAGCGTGAGAGCGCAGCCACTCCTTAATTTGGTTCCGGTCTAGACAACTCACAAACTCGCGGATGCGCATTTCCTCTTCCTCTTGGAGGGGCATGGCACATCTCGCACGGCGAACCGATGAATAATTCATAAGGTTCTCGAAGCAATTCCAGGAAAAGTTCGGCGGCGATCGAAGCGTCCTGGGCGGGCCGCCAAGCCCCAGGCATGAAAGTTGCATAGATGCTTTACTCTCCTCGTCACAGGGTCCTGGAGCAATGCTGCCTGAGAGTTATTCATGAACCGACAGAAAGGGCAACCGGACTCTGGAAGCACTTGCAAGATGGAATGGTAGGAAATGATCTTGTTCGCTCTCATGAAACTGTCCTCGCAAGCAACACGCCACACCATACGGCGATAAGTCCGAGAAAGAAACTGAGCGCTACGTAAAGAGCCGCCAAGAAGAACGCGCCCGTCTGGAGAGTCGCAAATGTTTCCCATTCAAAGGTAGAGAATGTACTGTATGCACCAATGAAACCAACCGGAATCAGGAACCGCCATGCCGGATTTAATTCTGTGCGCCGCCCCAGAAACACCATGGAAAAGCCAATGATGAGACAAGCCGTGATATTGATTACGAGTGTTCCGTAGGGAAATTTTGTTCCCATCCGGTCGACTACAGTTGAGCCAACCCAATAACGGGCGATGGCTCCAAGAGAGCCACCAATCGCAATAAACAAATATTTCTGCAAGGTTGATCTCTCCTTACTTATGCTCGTTTTTCTGCAAACTCGGGCGTGCTGTTCGGGATCCAGTTCGTCAGCGATGCCAAATCTTTCTCAAGCTGGTCAACATTGAACACCTTCTCGGATGTACCACCCATGCGATGGATCTGCACGCGATAGGCGTCCGCGTAAGAGTTCACCAGGAGTTCGAGCTTCCTTACAACTTGCCTGCTCCATTCCGACAGAGCCAGGCTATAGAGGTGAAGTTCATCTTTCAACAAAAGACCGATTGAGTCATTTAGGCTTGCCTTGATTCGGGAACGCACCATACTTTCCCCCAGAAATTTCCAGGCACCTGGACGGATCGGCTGCGGAAGAACAGCGAGTTCAAAACGCGGCATGTCGCGTAAAAGCAACTCCAGGTCCTCCTGCGATGGAGCATCCACGCGATTCATTTCCTTGGCGGCTTTCTGGAGGTTCTCTATGGCGTGTCCGCCGACGGAGCGCAGGCGTTCCATGGGCGATTGCAAGAAGCTCCAAACCGCATCGTGAATCCATTCGGATAACTGTAGGGCTGGCAGATGGTTTCCTGGATTGCTGCGTAACCACTCCACCGCCTTGTTGACGGCGCCATCCAGAACAATATCTGGTGTTTCGCCAAATTCACGAAATGTACGATCCAGGGCAGTGCTCAACTCGCCTACTTCTCCTGTAACAAGTCTCAGAGTTGATTCAATCTCAGACGTGTCCAGCTTGTTTTGTTGGACCGTGCTCCGCTTCTCGCGATTGAGGTTACTTTCGAGAGCGGCTTTGACGGCTTCACGAAGTGCGCCTATCTTTCGCGCTACCGAAGCTTCTCGAAGAATCCGTGCCTGATCGAAACGCGGTAGCAGTTCTTGCTCGAAGAACTCGTCGAGCGGTTTAGAGTCATTTGGCAGCGCGCTCACCGGATGGATCGCGACATCCAATCCGAGTTCATGCTTGATATGCTGCTGGATATAGTCGATCACCCGATAAAGGTCGGCTTCGTTAAGCAAGTCTGATTTGCTGAGTAGAACCAGCGCGGGAATGCCGGCTTCGTAGAGGAGTCTCAGAGTGCCAATGTCTTCTTCGTTAAGCGTAGCTCCAGCGTCGATTAAGAGAAGGGCAAGATCGCATGAGGGAAGGTAGGCCAGTGTCTCTCTCGCCCCTCGTTTCGCGAGTGATCCCAATCCCGGCGTATCCACTAGAAGAATGCCTTCTTTGAGGCGCGAAGAAGGAATCTCCACAATCGCGCGCACAACGTTCTTCAAGTTTCCAGGGTTCCCCTGCTCCGTGACCAAACGGCCCAATTCTTCGATCGAAACCAGTACACTGCGGCCATCTCCGTACGACACAGCCGCCTTGAGCGCCGCGCCGTAGCGGAGTTTCGTCGAAACCGCCGTGATCGGATTGATGCCAACTGGCAATATGTCAATGCCGAGAAGCGCATTCAGGAGCGAAGATTTCCCGGAACTGACCCGCCCGAAGAGGGCCACCTCGAAACTATCCTCCTCCATTCGGGCGGCAAGCGCGTCCATTCTAGCCCGGAACTCAACCAGGCCATTGCGGGTGACAATTTGCTCCAGCAGGCGAAGCAATCCTACGTCGTAACCTGTTTTCTCAAGCTGTTGGAGGCGCTTTTCAAGATTCGTGCCAAGTTCCTGCTTGAGGTAGCCCTGCATCCCATCGACCAGCGACCGAAGTTCATGGACAACCCCGTTCAACTCGTTGATCGCATCTTCAGGGATGGCTCCAGAGCCTCGCATGTACTTCGGTTTGAGTTCTTCAATCGCAATGTCGACAAATGCGAGATTGGTTAGCACCGCTCGCGTAGCCGGGATGTCGGGTGGTTCAGGCTCCATGTTCTGCCAAGCGATGGTGCGAACCAATTGAGAACGAATGCGGCGGATATAGTCTTCGAGCACGCGGATCTGTGCTGGGCTGACATCTACAATGTGGCGCGGAAAGGGCGACTGAGATGTCGCCTCGTGAAGAATATCGTCAATATCGGACAGCAGCTTGTCGATATAGCGGCACGAGATAAGGAGCCTTCGCTGCTGGTTCTCGTTCAATTCCCCGGCATGTCGTGTCATCGGATTATTCCGGTCTCGTTCGGCATAACTTCCTCAGGCGAGTAAGGACGTTCGAGGAGTCATTTGCCCAATTGAGCGGTTAGGGCGGACTCCAACACCTTGTGGGACTTTCACACCTTTACTTTCTGCTTCCGATTGGGGCCTTCGCGGTCTTTCGATTGCGTAGACTTCCTCCATCGGTCATAAACGCGGCGGCCTGCATAATGGGCCTCACCAGCCATAAAACCGGATGGCCGGCGAACTCAGTTTCAGGGTTGAACAGGGATCGCGCCGTAGACATGGCTCCGCGACAGGATTCCCTGTCAGGAGTCATCATCTGTCCGGCCTGCGCGGAAGGACAGCGGTTAAAGGTGAACTCCTTCACCGCGATACACCATCAAGTTAAGATGCCGCAATTGCACTTGTCAACACGGCATCGTCGGATCATTTTCCCACGCTGTCAGATGAGTGGCCCCACCCTTCACGATTTAAGCGACTTGACAACTGCAAGATTGGACCGCCCAACGGAAAGCTATGGCGGTCATTCACGCGAGCGGCGGACTGTCCTCCGGTCATATTTCTCTCTCCTCGATCGCACTTGACATTTCATGAGCGCCCATCTCGGTTGTTGATTTTTTATGAGCAGTTCGCAGATCGATTGCCGCAGATCTCGACGCCAGCCTACCACTCTTTAGGATCTTCTAAAGGTAAAGATCGGTGCTTCGTCAGGCTCAGCGTGAATACGGTCCTCTCTCGATTCGATTCCTCAAGGCAGACGCTGCCACCGTGCTCTTCAGCTATTCGACGAGCCAAGGTGAGCCCCAGGCCTGCTTCCGTTGGGTTTTCCTGCGGTCACGAACGGATCGAACAACGTCCTCCGGACAGAGGCAGGTATGCCGGGACCATTGTCCAGGATTGTGACGTAGATCCGTTCATCGACTTCCGTAAGGTGGACCTTCACCTCAGGCACGTGAGTTGAGCTTGTCGCAGCCTGGCAGGCATTGAGCAGCAAGTTATATATGGCACTTTCAAGATTCCTCGCATCGATGTCTGCTTCCGCCGACGGGAACTTGCCGACTGTGATGTACACGTTCCGTCCGTCTGGATGAAACTTCACTGCCGCAATGGCTTTCTCAACAATCAGGGAAACGCGCTCATGAACAAGCGGATTTTTCCGTCCGCTACTACCGAATTGCAGTAGTGAATCAATGCGCTCCGTCATCGCGAGCACTGCTTCTTGAATTTCCAGCAGCAGATCGGCCCGCATGCTCGCACATATATCGTGGCGCTCGAGGAATTCGGCGTTCGCATAGATCGCCGTGAGCGAGTGGCGCATATCGTGGGATATCGAGCATGCCATCCTGCCGATTGCCGACATCCTCTCTGCTTCTATCAGTGGGCTTTGTGCACGCCGCTGCAGTTCGTTTCGCAGATCCAGAGCAACGCCCGTATCAATACACCTCACGGTCGGAGTAAAGCTCTCTAGGGGATAAAACTCAATTACTTGTGCCATAGACATTATCCAGTCCTCTTAGCTATCTGTCGTCCGTTAGTCCACTCGAGAGCGATCAACTGCTAATTGAGGTCCTGTCAGCTTTCATCGCATTTCCGCGACTTCTCATCTCTCGAACCGGAGCCTTACCGCAGCGCCCGTACGTCGTTCTCTCAATCTTTTTCTCTGTCCATCCACTCGCGGACGTACGCCGGACAGTTCTCAAGCTTCATGCCATCCACCTCGCAACCCCTTAGAAACCTCACCGCGTCGCGATCCGCCAGCCTCAGCTCTCGCAAATCCAGAATGATGTTTCGGTAGTCGCGTATCGAAAAGCTTCTTCAGCTCCGCGACCTGCTCCGCCTCCATACGCCCACTTAGGGTAAACACCGTGAATCTCTGCCGCGCTGATCTCTCGATTCTCAAGGTCATCAGTTGTTTTGGTCTCGTGGTCGCGATGCTCTCTGCCTTGCCGCCATCCCGGCCACTGACGCAAGTGGAAGTGCAATCCAGAGGCCACATGCAACATATTGAAAACAGGCGGTTAGAGACAACGGTCGGATGACGAGATTTCGGCAAGTGCCGAATTTTCGGGAATTGAAAAGAAGGTATTACGATCAATCAGAGATGAACTTGTGTTTCTTGATCTTCAGCTGCTTGATTTTCGAGTCCAGCGTCGATCGGGGAATTCCGAGTTTCGCTGCCGCACCTTCTGGGCCGGCGACTTTCCCTTTGCATTCAGCTAAAGCGGTTTCAATAATTTCTCTCTCCTGATTCTGGAGAGTGTCTGGCAAAGGACTTGGCAATTCTTGCCGGGCTGGCTCCGGGCTGGCCAGCCAAGCTTTTTCGATCCAAAAGGTATCGCCGCTGCTCAGGATCACCGATCTCTCGACAATGTTTTGCAGCTCACGGATATTTCCCGGCCAAGGATATGATTGGCACAGTTCAAGCGTATTCCATGTCGATTTTGCGAATTTGCTTACCGGCTTTTTCGGCGTATCGCTTGACGAAGTACTCAACCAACATCGGAATATCCTCCTTCCGCTTGCGCAGAGGAGGTACCTCAATCGGGAACACGTTGAGCCGGTAAAACAAGTCGGCTCGAAACGTTCCCGCGGCAATGGCCGCCGTTAAATCACGGTTGGTTGCGGCTATGACGCGAACGTCGGTGGGAATAATTCGGTTACCTCCAACTCGTTCGAACTGCCGCTCCTGAAGTACTCGCAGCAGCGCAATCTGGGTCTCTGCGGGAAGCTCGCCGACCTCGTCTAGAAAGATCGTACCCGAGTGCGCCAGCTCAAAGCGGCCCTGGCGGCGCTGCACCGCGCCTGTGAAGGCGCCTTTCTCGTGGCCAAACAGCTCCGACGCAATCAAGGAGGAAGGAATCGACGCACAGTTTACGCTGATGAACGCCTGGCCGGAACGTTGCGAGTGCTTGTGTATGGCGCGAGCAATCAGTTCTTTTCCTGTGCCGGTTTCGCCCGTGATCAGCACAGTGGAATCGGTGCGCGCCACTTTCACAATGCTGGAGAGCACGGTTTGCAGCGCCGGTGACGCGCCCACAATTTCCTCGAACATCGATGCTTTGACGATCTCTTCGCGGAGCGCAACGTTCTCGTGGCGCAGTCTCTCTTCCGATCGTTTGCGATCGTCGATGTCAATCGCCGGGACAACCCAGCGCGTAATGCGCCCCAGCTGATCTCTGAGTGGCTTGTAATAGAGGAATAACCAACGATACTCACGGTCATATCTAAGGAACCGCGCTTCGATCTTGAGCGGAGATCCGCTTGACAGGGATTGCTTCCTTTCACGCGCCACACGTTCCGCATCGTCTGGATGAACAAGCTCACGAATATCGCGCTTCTGCCACTCTTCAAGCGTAAGACCTAGGAAGTCGAGGCTAGATTGGTTGATATACAGATGGCTTCCATCGCTCCTTAGCACTGACAAATGTTGGGGTGCGGCATCCAGAATCTGACGGAGTTCTACTTCCTGTTCCCGGATTTTTTCTTCGGCCTGCTTGCGCTCTGTCACGTCCATGTCGGTACCAACGCACTCGATAATATTTCCGGTTTCATCGAGAACCAGGTGTCCGATCGCGTGGATGTGCTTTACCGTGCCATCAGGCAGCACGATCCTGTAATCTTGCACAAGATCAGCTTTCGCGCGTAATGCCTTGTCGACTCGTTCGTTAAATCTGTCGCGATCTTCCGGGTGTACCAGTCGAAGGAACTCTTCCCGATCTGGGAGGTTGCTTCTTTGAGGATCTAATCCAAAGATTTGTCGCATTTCCTCGGACCAGTAAATGCACTTCTCAGTTTTAGGGTCGACGGCCCAACTGCCCGTTTTGGCTAGTCTCTGCCCCTCCGCCAGATACGCCTCGCTTCGCCGAAGAGCTTCTTCGGCACGTTTGCGCTGTGTGATGTCCTCGGACAGCGCCATTATGAATCGCGGTACCCTCTCGGTGCCCGGCACAAGCGAAACGTTGTTGCTTACCCAAATCGAACTACCGTCCTTGCGCCTATACTTTTTCTCGATCTGAAACTGTCGTCGTTTTCCCTCCACTAACTCGGCGATGAGCGCCCAGTTCGCTTCGCGGTAGTCCTCATGGGTTATGTCCAGAAACTGAAGTGCACGCAGCTCCTCCTCCGTGTAACCCAACATTGTCTGGTAGACATGATTGGTGGCCAGAAAGCGGCCGTCCATGTCAGTCAGCGCAACGCCTACAGCAGAATTCTCAAAAACGGATCTCCACCGCTCCTCGCTTTTCCGTAGGGCTTCTTCGGCCCGCTTTCTTGGGGTAACGTCGCTCACCGCCCCGACAAACTCAATGCCTCCTGATTTATCCCACGAGGCATGAGCCAAAGCGTGGACATATTTGAGGGAACCGTCCGGCATCAGCAAACGATATTCATGCTCAAAATCCTTCCCATCCTGCGACGCGCGCTCGATGGTCTGTTTCACGAGGGCCGCGTCTTCCGGATAAACCCGTTCGAGAAAAAGCTCCACGGTCGGTTTCGTCGTTTGCTCGTATTGGAAGATTTGAAAGGTTTCCTCTGACCAGAAGAGTTCTCCGCTCGGAATACTCCAGCCGAAACTACCGGTGTGACTGAGTCTCTGAGCCTCCGCCAAGTACGCCTCACTCCGTCTGAGTTGTCTTTCTGCGTTTTTGCGCTCGGTAATATCTCGATAAATGAGGTAGACGGCTACCTGGTCGAAGCCAAGCGAAATGCCCTTTGCCACAACGGAAACGTCAAAGCGAACACCGTCTTTGCGTTGTCGAATGACCTCCAATTCAACTCTCTTCCCCGAAGTGAGCGAAGCCCTGTACTTGAGAGCCTCAGCGCGCAACTCCTCGGGCACTATTAAGTCCGGAAGCCACTGTCCCGCGGCCTCGTCTGCTGTGTACCCGAAGATTCGCGTGAATTCCTTGTTGACCCGCAACACGTGAAAGTCATCGTCGGTCAGGATCACCGCGTCGGGTGATAGCTCAAACAATCCATCGAGCTGCTCTTTCCGCCTGTGTAGGTCCTCATTCGCTGCCGTGAGCTTTGCAGTTCGGTCCACGATCGCGACCTCTAGAGCCTCCTTTCTCCGTCTTACCCAGATCATGAGTACTGCAAAGAGCAGGAACACCAGATCATAAAGAACGCGAGAGAGGCTGCTGGTTTTGCCCTCGAAGATGAAGCCGCGGATCAGTGACGAAAGCAAAACTGCCACAATACCGGGCTTCGTGCCGCCGTACCAAAACGTGATCGCGATTGCGGACAGTGCAAATGCAGCAAACGGATGAGGTAGATTGAAGTGGTGAAACAGAAGATCCAGCAATAGAGCGCCGGCGACCGAAGCGAAAGCCAGTCCATAGCGGCGCACGAACGACGCACTCGGCCCCGTCAACTTTTTTGTTGTAGCTGAATCAGCCATGGTTCAGCCCTTCTCTCACCCTCAGATTAAAGCCACGATGGCCGAAGTTGAGTGCCGATCGCTCAAATAGCCGACTTTATGGGTTGGGACGAGGTACGTCTCGTGCCCGGGGGGGGAACGTTCAGTGAGTGCCTGGGCCGAGATAAACGTAAATCGAGGAACATTCCAGTCGATATCGGCGTTCATCGGTACTAATCGATTCTTCGCCGCGTATGCCAACTTCAATGAAGAAGTTGGCCCCTTCTCGTCAGTTGACGCCGATCCCCATGAGGGCTAGCCGTGGCGTAGAAGCATCCGGGCAGGAGAGCGATCCATGGGATTGTTGCGGGGGTTTGGAAGTTTGCTACAACGGAACAACGGCATCGGGTTCAAAATCTTTTGTTTGAGGATGGATTGTCCTACTCCGCAGAGCAAGGCATTTTGAACCGCTCTAGATCGTCTCTCTTCAGCATGTTGGAAACGCTATCGGACGGAAAAGAATTGTTGGCGTCCCCGACGGGATTTGAACCCGTGTTATCGCCGTGAAAGTTGGCATTGAAAACGGCATCACAAGCAACCACAGGCGCTGGATCGTACTGGTAGAAATCCGAAGAACCGTAAGGAACAGAAAATTGTGTACCCGAGATGTACTCAACTGATCGGAGGCGATTGCAAAAGCGCCTATCCCAACGAAACTCGGGTCTGGATACCACGAAGCGTGTACCGCTTGTTCTACGACCAGAGCGTCAACTACTTGCTGGCATTAAAATTCGATCCCCGGTGCTTTCAGGAAGCGCACACCATCGCACAGGCTCTCGATTTCGTAGCTCACGGAGCTGGAGTTGCTTTGGTACAGCAATCCTCATCTTGTTTTGAGCGGTCCGGCGTGCTCTTCAAGCCCCTGACCAACGGGTTGATTCGCATTGAAACTGCGCTCTTCGCGCGCAAAAATCAGATGCGCACGTCGGTGAGAGACTTCATCGCCATTGTGTTGTCCGGCATAGCAGCACTAAAGCTCAATCCACTGGAAAAGTGATGAAGCGCGGGTTGATGAAGGCATATGGAGTCCGCAAAGCTGCCTTAATAGAATCACTCTTCTCAAAAAACACTTAACATGCTCTTTTAGACATTATGCTCTATATGGCATAATAGCTTCATGAGCTGGGCCGCGTACTTCCATCCCAAATTCAAGGCCGAGTTCGATGAGTTGTCCGCGGCGGTCCAGGATGAACTCCTCGCGTCGCTCGTTCCTTTGCGGGAGTATGGACCGTCGCTCGGAAGACCCGATGTGGACACGCTCAACGACTCGAAGTACGCGAATATGAAGGAACTTCGGTTCAGGGCTGACGGAGGCGTTTGGCGCGTCGCCTTTGCCTTCGATCCGCAGAGAAACGCAATTCTGATGGTCGCGGGAGACAAATCGGGAGTGAGCGAGAAGAAGTTCTACAAGCGGCTGATCGAAAAAGCCGACAAGAGGTACAAGGAACACCTCGACAATCTCTAGTCAATGGAGTGACTACGATGCGTGGAATGATTGCAGTGGACGATGTGATTGCCTCCTTACCGAAGGAGCGGCAGAAGAAGATTGCGGCGCGGGGAAACGAGTTGCTGGCAAAGGTCCAGCGGCGCATGACTCTCAGTGAGATACGGAAGGGACGGAAGATCAGCCAGGCGAAGATGGCCGAGGCGCTTGGGATCGGCCAGATGCAAATCTCGCGTCTGGAGAAGCGAAAAGACCCACGACTCTCCACCATGCAGCGCACGGTCGCGGCGATGGGAGGCCACCTAACGATGATTGCGACATTTCCCGATCAGGAGCCGGTTGTCCTCGTCACTTCTCACTTTATGGAGAAACCGGCGGCTCTCCTAAAAAGAAACGGCGCGCGTGACCGTTCGGAAGAGCTTCGGATGCTCTCGAAAAATCTGTGATTCACGTGACCGGCAGAAAACGACTGAACACTAAGGAATATGGCTGCTTGAAAAAAGCAGCAGTTCCAACTGTTTTTCCCATGACCTTTAGGGTCGGACCCCAAAAGCCATTTCTCGATGGGTGGTTCTAGTCACAAGTTCCGGAAATAGTATTCGGCACCAATTTTGTGGGCGCTTTTAACAATTGCTCGAAATATCTTGATCTTTTATTCCTTCCCTTAGCTGCCGGGCCAGCCGTAACGAATAAAAGCCGAGATCAGTGCCCGCCTCATTCGTTCGCACTTATCCCAGCTTTTGAGCCAATTCAACTCACAAGTGGCTGGAGAATGTACCATGCGTCGTCTCTTAACTGCTCTCTTCCAGCCAATTGATGCACTCGTTCAAAGGATTCTGATACAAGATCAAGAGGTGCGGGAGGAGCATTGCACAATGCTAGCGCCAGCACGAATGCAGAAAAGTAGCTCAGCTCGTCTTCTCGACTCGTGCGTAATGCTTGGAGAGCGTGAAGCCATATTGTGGAATCGTTGTGTGCGATTTGATTGGAATAAGGGGCAATAACGTGTGCGAGTGTGGCTAGCATTCCCTAGACACTTCAGGACCGTTCTCCTTTCCCATAATGACGGGGGCCATTGACGCTGACCATGCAACATGATTGCTTTCGAGCGATTCCAAAAGACCTTCGGTGTCAGACCGTTCAAAGCCCCCGATGTACTCTCCATCGTTGATGTAACAAGGCGACGGTCCGATCATCGTCAGCGCCTCGAAACTAGTCGGACTCTCAATAACAGCGAGAGCGCCGATCATCGAGCTGACAGAGTGTCCGACAAAATTCACACGCTGCAGGCCGAGCTCATCGATAATCTCAAGTGCATCGGCTGCATAGCCCTTCAGAGTGCTGTATCGCGTCTGATCAAACGCCGAAGCGTCAGAATCGCCGGATCCTACGTAATCGAAGAGCACAATTTGATAGTCGGGGAAGGATGGCGTGATTTGCCTCCACATGCTCTGGTCACATCCATAGCCGTGGGCAAACATCAAAGTTCGCTCGGAACTCCCTAAAACGTTGACATTATTTCGTTTACGCACGCTCATTGATTCGCCTTAGACGCTGTCGCTCTGATTCTCTCCGATTTATGCGCTCCCTGTGCACAATGGGCATCTATATCCACTGTATACGCTATAAAGAAGTTCAGCGCGACTTCAACACGGATCACGAGCTGCGATAGATGAAGACGTTGAGTGAGCAGGAGATTTATGGACGACTCAATGGCACCAAGTCATTTACCGGTCCAGGCCAGGAGTGGTTTGCCGGAGGAATGTTCGCATTCTGTTCAGTTCTATGCTGACGACACATACCTCGTGGACGCTGTCGCCCAGTTTATAGGAAAGGAACTTCTGGCTGGGCGGAGTGCAATCCTGATTGCCACTAACACTCATCGCGATGGAATCTTCAAAGAATTGAAGATTCGGGGGTTTGATCCTACTCCTGCATTGAGGCAGGGTAGATTTTTGACCCTGGAACCACGGGAAGCCCTTTCCAGATTCCTCGTGGATGACTGGCCTGACGAGACTCGCTTCACGGAGCTAATGGCCGAGCTCATCGAAGGCGTAAGGGAGAGAGCTAAAAAACCCTCTGAGAACGTGGCTATTTTCGGTGAGATGGTCTCGCTTTTATGGGCGGACGGAAATATTGATGCCGCCATTCGTCTTGAAGAACTTTGGAATACGCTGGCGGAGACACATTCATTCTCATTACTCTGCGCTTACCCAATGGCAGGGTTCGATCATTCGGAACACTACAAGCCTTTTTTAAAAATCTGCGCAGAACATCCTGCTGTTATCCCCGCGGAAAGTTTCTTTTCTCTAACCACCGATCAAGAGCGCTACCGCGCTATCGCTGCATTGCAGCAGCGAGCTCAGGTCCTCGAAAATGAAATTAAAGAACGAAAAACAATAGAGCAACGTTTGCAGCGCCGCGAGGCTGAGCTTTGGGAGTTTCTCGACAATGCACCAGTTGCGATCCATTGGACGGACGCAGACGGAACGATTTCGTGGGCGAACCGAGCTGAGTTGAGACTCCTCGGCTACGAGCGTCACGAATATGTTGGTAAGCCCATTAGTGCGTTCCACATTGATGACGCGGCGGTTCAGCATATCCTTGACCGCCTGAAGCGTTTCGAGGATTTACAGGGCTACGAAACACGGCTGCGTCACAAAGACGGCTCGATCCGGTATGTCCAACTTCATTCCAATGTGTTCTTTCAGAACGGCAAGTTTATTTATATTCGTTGTTTCACAATCGATATCACGAAGCAGAAAGAAGGCGATGAAGCCCGATTGCGATTGGGGGCGATTGTAAAGTCTTCGGAGGATGCCATCATCAGTAAGAATCTCGACGGCATCGTGACCAGTTGGAACTCCAGTGCCGAACGAATGTTCGGTTATAAAGCAGATGAAATCATTGGTCGTTCTATCACCCTGATCATCCCGCCTGAACTTCAAGCAGAGGAGACTCGGATCCTTTCCGCTATACGACGAGGAGAACGCATCGAGCACTTTGAAACGGTGCGCGTAGCCAAGACTGGGGAGCGGCTCGAAGTTTCGTTGACTGTCTCACCAATAAAGGATGATAGCGGTAGAATCATCGGCGCTGCCAAAATCTCCCGCGATATACGGCAACGGAAGAAGATAGAGGAAGCGCTGCGTACGACAGAGAAGCTGGCGGCGGTAGGCCGCCTGGCCTCAACCATCGCTCATGAGGTTAATAATCCCCTCGAAGCGGCCACGAATCTTATCTATCTGGCGAAGAGCCCCGATACGGATTCCGAAACACTTCAGAAATACCTTTCCGATTGCGATTGATGCGGTGAACCACAACGGTCGTATTCGGATACACGTCTCGGCAAATTATCTCTGGAATCGGGATGTGTCAGGTGTAAGAATTACGTTCTTTGATTCCGGTCCTGGAATAGCTCGGCACCATTACGCAAACATTTTCGAACCATTCTTCACCACAAAGGAAGCTGTACGTACAGGGCTCGGATTGTGGATCTGCAAGAATATTGTGGATCGACATAGAGGCAGAATACAGATTCGAAGCAAGACAACTCCAGGACAAAGCTGGACAGCTGTATCTGTGCTCTTGCCCTCCGATAACACCGAAGCGATGGCAGGATCGGTTCAGAAGAAGACAGCTTCATGACACATCTAATCGCCAATGAGGTAGAGGTCGGCTTGAACATTCTCTACCGCGCGATACGACACAATACAACGCTGGCCGACGCATTAAGGAGGCATACTAGCTGGTCACCGGAGCATAAACACAATAACCACGAGGCGGGGCAGGAAACTCGGCTCTGCCCTCAGCATCGGTAGTGCGTTCGTCAGGATGTGCCGCATCCTTGCCGTCCCACGCAACCGGCTTGAATTTCTGATTTGGCCACTTCGTCTTGATCGAAGTGCCACTCCACTGGTTTCCGAGTTTGTTTAAAACGTACACGAGACCGCTTTGCGATTCGGTGCCGCCACGTTGCGAGATATAAAGATCGGGGTCGGCATGAAGGACACAGCTTTCTCCACCGGCATGGGCGTGATGGGCTGCTATGAGTGCGTCTATACCGTTTGGAGTACCCGGGCGCGCAAGCTGACAATTGTAATAATCCCACCAGAAGACACATGGATAGCCATCCTGCGTCAAGATGAAGGAATATCCCAGCATCTTGTCATTGATAACTTCGTTTCCGGCCATGTCGTGATTCTCAGTAAAGGTGACGGCATTGAAGGGACGGCCTGCGGAGACAGCTCCCCCATCAGTCAAGTTGCGTAGATCATAGTTTGGGGTATCGCAGACGTCCTTCAGTTTGTAGCGGAGGGGAAAGTCGAAAGCAGCAATCTGGCTGTCCGTCATCTCAGCAACTCCGTCGAGCCAGCCTCCGATGTCATCAGGGCCAGACCAGTACTCTCCCACGACAAAGGGTGTGAAGCCCCGACCATCTTTCTTCTGATACTGATACTTGGCCAGCAAGCCGATCATCCAAGTACCGAAACCCTTTACGAAATCGAAGCGAAAGCCATCGAAATCTAAGTCTTCAATCACGAATCGAGCGTATTCGAACATCGCAGTATAAACACTGGGGTTGCGATGACAGAGGTGAGGAAAACCCGCGAACTTCTCGCCTTCGATCATTACCCGTTCATAGCGACTGGGATGAAAAGAATTCCAATCGCGTGGAAATTTACCGCTTTTGGGGCTGAATTTCGTCCAGCGAGATTTTCCGTCGAGGGGATTTACTTCCTCCTCATCCGCGCCGGAGTTATGGTTGATGACCATATCAGCGATCACCCCCATACCGTTCCCATGGATGGTTTCAACCAGCCTACGAAGTTCTTCGCCATTACCGAAGGCTGTCTTAATTGAGCCTTTCTGGTCATAGTCGCCCAGATCAAAGTAATCGTATGGATCGTAACCGTTCGAGCTCGAATCGGCAGCCTTTGATATGGGCGGCAGCCAAATCGAATCGAAACCTACACCATGCTTGCCAAGCTTGGGAATTTCGGCGTTCAGAAAATTCCACCATTCGCCCTTCTTCTGTTCTTTAATCGCGCAATCCCAATAGAATCCCTGCATCATGACCGCCATGGGTGATCTCCTCTCCCCCACTTTGTTGGCGGATAGCCGAAGGCATCACGCGCGTAAGTATTGGGTTCCTAAATGAGATGCTCACCAAGCACCAAATCGCCGCATACACATCAAATGAGGTGCCGAATCCTCATATGTCGAAAATGTGCATCCAACTTGCTTAAAGTTTCTTTTGCCGGTGCCTTGCGACACCTCCGGAGCTTCGTCCGGTTGCTCGGCGACTTCGCTTCAGGAAACTCATTGAAGCAGACACCAATGGTTCTCTCGTTGGTGCCGAGAACTAAAGGTATTCACGATTCGTCGGCGGTGCATAGTTCCGGAAGCATTGCGTGTCATCCCAACTCTGTCAGTGATGGAAAGTGAGGCGTTATGAAAGCAGCCACAGTTGTAGGAATCATCCTTATTGTTATCGGTATCGCAGGCTTTGCGATGGGAGGCATCAGCTTTACGCACGAGAAAAAGGACGTAGACTTGGGGCCAGTCCAGGTATCCCATGAGCAGAAGCAAACCCTCCCCATCTCCCCGATTCTCAGCACTATTTCTCTGATTGCAGGCGTGGGTCTAGTCGTGGTCGGAGTACGAAGCAAGTGAAGGGTCGCCGACATGCGCTTGCGCATCCGTGGCGTGATGTCTGTTTCTTGCATCTGACCAGAGGCGATAACTATCGCATGGAGTCGTTTTTATGTCCGATCATAGGGTGACAAAGGGTGAGGCGCAGGAAGACCAAATTACTGCCTCAATAGAGAAGCACACATCACAGATTCCATCTAGTGCCTATCTCGGCCTTGCGGTAGGTTCGATGGCCGTGTCCGTAGCTTTTCAACTTGCCAAGAAGAAGGACTTGTCTCTATTCGTGGGCCAGTGGGCGGCACCCTTTCTGATCCTTGGCGTCTACAATAAGCTGGTTAAGCTGCACGGATCGGACGGTAGTCAAGCGGATGAATCCATGCCGCATACTCAATCTTCGTGATCCACGAACGCAGCAGATTGACTGCCCGGTAGGTGTGGTTTGTCGAGTAAGAAAGAAGAGCTTTTTAATAACTGGATTCGTGCGCATTATTCGATTTCCTGGTAAGCGCGAAGGGTTGGCCCCAAGCGATTGAAGCCGGCTTAATGCGTGATGTCTGGTTGGAAGAGCTCAGTTTGCTTTTATTAACGCGATGAGGGGTGGCCTGTTGATGTCCTTAGGATATATAAAGGGTTATCCTTTAATAAGGACATCTGGTCAGGTACTGTTATGCGCATAAAACACCTCCTCTTGATGGCACCTCTCTTGCTGCTCCACGTGAAATTATGGGCATCGCCACCGGTACCAGCAAACGAAACTCCGCGGTGCCCGGCAGCGCAACTCTCGTTTGCTATCGATAATGAGAATGGTTACTTCGATGGGATGTCCCATTCGGGAACATTATTGGTGGTCCGGAATCTTGGCCCGAACGCCTGCACTATACCTGCGCGTCCTGTCCTTAGTATGGAAGACGCCTCGCATCATCCATTGCCGATTTCCTTCGAGTCTCCCCGGGGGATGCATCCAGGTCCAGTGATCCCGCCCGTCGTTATCCCAGTAGGGGCCGAGGTGACCAGCGAGATGCGCTGGGTTTCCAGCGACGCCTTTGGAGGGAATAACAGCATATCTCCGGCTTTTATAGCTTTGACGGTCGAAGGAACTACTTTACGCGTGAAGTTCACCGGAGAATTATTTGGACCGCATGGTAAGCAGCCCGCATATTCCGTAACTCTTTTTAAACGCGATCCCGAGCTGTCTGCTTCTCCCAACCCGCCATAAGCAGGGCTTCGTTTGGAAGCGAGTACATCGCAGTCAATCCATTGCTACTTCGCGTCCTCGATCAGCGCTCGAAAATTCAGTTACACGCCGGCTGTCAAGGCTTGTATCAGCTTTTCAGAGCCAGGCAATCGCGGCGGGAACTCCAGTGTCCCTGACCGAATTTTCTGGGCAGCACGTCGGTTTAGTATCAAACCTTCGCGTTGATGTCGGGCGCGTGTTTAGGTTATGGCTTCATCGAAGCCCGCACGGGGCGAAAGCTCACGACTCCACCCGTCTCCGGATCCAGTTCACATGCAAAGGTGAAGTTCTGCCACCCTTTCTCGGTACGGAACTCTCCACTCCCGGTCAGTCGCCGATTACTTTCAAGATTCAATGTGTGCGGATCATCAGTTCCCAGAAATACGCGGTCCACGCCTGGCGTTTGCCTTCTTAAAGCTGATAGTGCTGCTGGACGGCATAGTAGTTCCGCCACCTTTTTGGCATTGCTCCAGCCTTCTGCGACATGACGGTCAGCAGGTGACTTCAGTGTGGCAATCTTGCGGATCACCACTACCTTTTGAGGCGCAGAAAGCTCCGGCTCTTTCAGGCCAGAGGTCTGGGCAATTGTACTAAGGTTCGTTAAGCAAACCAGCGTTAAGAGCAAAGAGGACGACCAGCTCATCATTCAGATGACTCCTTGAAGATTCACTATGACTCAATCAGCTTCCAGAAGCCGTTCACTATCTCCCCGCGTGGGAGCGGCTTGGTAGATCCACTATATCGATTCTGCGTTGTCTCGCCAGGCTCAGGACACGGTAATCTTCGGAAACAACCTCGCCCCCTCATACTCCAAGCCGTTGCGAAAGATCCCGTAGATAGCATGGAGCAATTTCCTCGCCACGGCAATGAGTGCCTGTAAACGAGCTTTGTTTCGAGCTAGGAGACTTTCGAAGAAAGCTTTTGCGTGGGGATCGCAACGGTTCTCCCCGCTTGGTCATGTCGATGCACCTCCTACATCGACTGCCCGGTCAGGCTGCCTATCCAACCGGCTCCCCAACCGAGCACTCCAGCGCCGAAAAGAGCGCCGAAAAGCCCTGGGATCGCATCTTGAAACCGTCCGCTCATCATGCGGATGCCCGCAAAAATGAGTCCGCCAAGGCAGATAACAGCCCCGGCGTACATGGCGAAAGTTTTGAAGGCTGACATCAAGGTTTGAGCGCCCGAGAAGTCCATCGTTCCCTGAGCATGAGCCACGCCGCTGCTTACGCCTGCAAAGGCGAGAGCAACCAGCGTCGGTCCCATCGCATGAAGGGCTTGGCGGAGAGATTGCTTGGAGAGGGTTAGCCCACCGTTTGGCGGGGGAAATGGACGACCGATTGAGAGTCTTTCCCAACCGGATTGCGCAGCGGATTCTGAGCATCTTTGCACCTCCGCTGACTCGGTGTTGTCAGCTAGGCGCAAAGCTAAGAGCAGTTCGCGGAAACGTCCAATGACTTTTGGAGCAAGCGTCATTCCTTTTTGGAATGACGACCCCGGATTGATGCGGCCTTATAGCTCGTAATTGTGGAGGGTCTCGGGCATTCCGAGGCCCCCACCGAAATTGTGCAACAAGCCGTTGCACAATTTTCTTTGCTAGTTGTGCTGTGAGTATCTTTTACCGCGTGCTAATCTCCATTTGAGGCTTCTGGGAGCATCCCTCCCGCAAGGCATATTCCCAGGGCAAAGACCAAGAAGCGGCCAGAGATGGCCGCTTCTTGTTGTCAATCGTGTCGTCTCATTCCTCTTCGAGCAAGGTCGCTTCATAGTCCTGGCCGCCATAGAAGACTCCGATGATATTGACCCGGTCCTCATCCACATGGAATGCGATGGCGACGCGCTTTCGATAGCCGGTCACGCGGAGGCCAGGGCGAATGTCATCGCGCCGGTTTCCACGGGCAGGGAAGGTACTCAGGCTCTCGCAGTACGTCACAATGCCGTCGGTAAAACGTGCAGCGATCTCAGGGGATGCTTCCGCAGCAATGTACCCGTACAGCTCAGTGAGCTGCGCTTCGGCCTCGGGCGTGAAGACGACAGTGTAGGACATTACCCCTTCTTGGCAAGCGCCTTCTTATGTGCGTTGGAAAGAGCAGAGCGGACGTGCGCGGCAGACAAGGCGCGAGAGGGGTCTGCCTTGAGCGCGTCATATGCGGGTGCTACTTTTTCCCGTAACCAGTCTTCGACGGCACGGTCGCGGGCGAGAAGGGTCCGCAGACCGTCACGGATGACTTCGCTTTCCGTCGCGTATTCGCCTGTGGCTACCTTCGCACGAATAAGATCGGCCATCTCATTGGGCAGCGTAATGCTCAGTTGTTGGGTCGAGCGCATGGAAACCTCCGGTTTGGAATAGGACTGAATCCTACTCCATCCTACTCCTGTTGGGAGCATCGGGTCCACGGCTTTGAAAGGAGCTGACATTCAGTAGACCTCCACTCCTGGGCAGAAAGCGCAGGTATAACTTGATGAAAACATAGTGCGATTTTTCATTAAGGGTGCTGAAAATCGAAATTCGCGTTTTTCCCAGTGTTTTTGAATGCTCAAGGGTGCTGTCGATAGCCATCAATGCCCATGAAATCATTTGTTTACAACAACTTAGAATAACTGTCACGACAGAGGTCGCGTACCCGGCGGCGGGTCTCGACAATCGCAACGATGCAGACGCGACGCTATCCACGATGGAATGGCGAAGTCCCATTAAAGGATTTCTGTGCCAGGTTGAATCGGTCGCTCATTTCGGCCCGGTTTTCCTCAGCGAAGCCACGCGAGAGCCAGTATGGTGACATTGAGAGCGCCGGTAAAAACGGTCCAAAACATTGCTTCACCGTGGTGGTGAATTATGGTGTAATGGAGCACGAGGCAAGGGATGGCGCAGAAATTTCAGGAAAAACCGCAGAATGAAATGATCGAGGATACATCCGTGCGCGCCTCGATCAGTTTTCCGGGCGAACTATACCGCACGCTAGAGGAAATCGCTCGTCAGAAGAAAGTGTCGCTGGCGTGGGTGGTTCGAGACGCCGCCGAGCAATATGTGTCGGACAAGTGGCCACTTTTCAAAGGAAAGGTGTAACGTGCCCGTATTTTACGAATTTTTCGCCGGCGGGGGCATGGCCCGAGCAGGACTCGGACGTCAATGGTCGTGCCTGTTTGCGAACGACTTTGACGCGAAGAAAGGCGTGGCATACACCGCGAATTGGGGCACGAAAGAACTGGCCGTCCGTGACGTTGCAGCGCTTTCGGCGAGCGACATTCCGGAAGGCGCGGATCTGGCATGGGCATCCTTCCCTTGCCAGGACTTGTCTTTGGCGGGCGCTGGAGCAGGTCTGAAGGGCGAGCGTTCGGGCACGTTCTGGAATTTCTGGAGCCTTTTGGTCTGCTTGGATAACGAACAGCGCGCCCCGAAAATTGTGGTGCTGGAGAATGTTTGCGGCGCGCTCTGGTCGCATGATGGGAAGGATTTTGCGGCCATAGGCGCAGCGCTCGTCAAGGGCGGCTATCGATTTGGCGCACTGGTCATCGATGCCGTGCGTTTCGTGCCACAATCTCGTCCGCGCCTCTTCGTTATCGGCGTCAAAAACGATGTGACCATCCCCAACCTGCTCACGATGCAGGAACCGGATTCGATCTGGCATCCGCCTCACCTTGTCCACGCCTATGACAAATTGCCGCAGAAGGTAAAGGCTGCTTGGTTCTGGTGGAGACTTCCTGTTCCGCCGCGACGTAGATCCACGTTCTCCGATTTGGTTGAGGACGAGCCGCAAGGCGTCGCCTGGCACACTCCGGCGGAAACGAAACGTCTGTTGTCCATGATGAGTCCATTGAATCTCCGAAAAGTCGAGCAGGCGAAGCGGCTTGGGTATCGAGTGATTGGCGGAATTTATCGGCGGACGCGGGCGGATGAGAATGGAAATCGGGTGCAGCGCGCTGAAGTGCGCTTTGATGATATCTCCGGTTGCCTGCGGACACCGGTTGGAGGTTCCAGCCGGCAGACGATTTTGATTGTTGAAGGCGAAGAAGTGAGTTCCCGCTTGTTGTCGCCACGCGAGGCCGCGCGGCTGATGGGACTGCCGGACTCCTATCTCCTTCCCAAGAATTACAACGAGGCATATCACCTGGCCGGAGATGGAGTCGTAGTTCCCGTTGTTCGGTTTCTAGCAGAGCATTTGCTGGAACCGATTGTTACGTCGGAGAAAAAGCGCAAAAGGCAGGCGGCATAATGGCGCGGGCGCACCATGAGGAGCTTGCGGCCTTTACCGCAGAAAAGAGTTTTCGTGGAAAAGGCCCAATCTCTGTAGCGTTGGTCGTTACCCAACACGCAAAAACGATGGGCTTGCCGCTCGACCCCGCCACTCTCATTACTGAAGGTGGTGGCCAGGTTCTGGGGCTTGGCAAAGGCGCCGTGCAATCCATTCTTAAGCGGCATGGCATCGACCGCGTGCTCGCCGCCGAAGGAGGCCGAACCTCCAGAGGCAGCCTTAACAACATGCGCGAGTATGTCGCTTTTCTTAATAGCCTAAGCCAAAAGGGGAAAGTTAACCTCGAAGCGATTGAAGCTTTCTGGATCGACCGCGTTCACGAGTTCTTCGCAGGCAAGCCCTTCAAGATCAGACTCGATGCCTCGCGCAGTCTCCGCACCGTGGTGCGGGATGTCATCGGTCAGGCCGAAGAACGGCAGAAAACGGCGCATGGCGTGTACTATGCTGGGGCCGTGCTGCAACATCTTGTGGGCGCGAAGCTAGACTGCGCGCTTGGTCAGGGACATCTTGAACACAATAGCTTTTCGACGGCGGATGCGCCCAATGAAAGGGCTGGGGATTTTTTCCTGGGCGACGTAGCGATTCATGTCACCACATCGCCTGGCGAAGCTGTAATCGAGCGTTGCCGCGAAAACCTCAACGATGGTCATCGCCCCATTCTGGTGACGGTTCAACGGGGACTCAGCGTAGCCGAGGGATTGGCGATCAACGTTGGACTTGCAGATAGAATCGACATCTTTGAGATCGAGCAGTTCGTCGCGCTTAATCTCTACGAGCTTGCTAAGTTCGCGGCGGAAGGCCGCAAAACTGCTGTGACAGACCTCGTGACCAGATATAACGATATCGTCGATGAATTTGAGACCGACCCGAGCCTGAAGATAGAGCTGCGAAGATGAAGGAAAATCTCGAGACTCGCAGCCGGATTATGAGGGCAGTCAAGGGAAAGGATACGAAGCCGGAGCTAGTTGTCCGCCACTTAGCTTACGCCATGGGCTACCGGTATCGGTTGCATCGCAAAGATCTCCCCGGAAAGCCGGATCTCGTATTCCCGAAATTGCGCAAAGTGATCTTCGTGCATGGATGCTTTTGGCATGGGCATAACTGCGCTCGTGGCTCACGTATTCCAGTACAGAATCGCGAGTATTGGCTTGAGAAAATTGGCCGTAACCGAGAACGCGATCACGGAACTATTGCTGCTTTGACGGAATTGGGTTGGAAGATTACGGTTCTTTGGGAATGTGAAGTAAAAGATCAGATGCGCCTGCGCAGAATCCTATCGCAGTTCTTGCGGTAAATGCTCCCCTTTGGACTCAAACGATGCCATCGGCGCAGGTATTACCGGAACCGGAACCGGAAACGAGGCTGGATGCCGCGCCTGGTGCGATCGTTATGTGGGCATGGCTTAGCGCGTAGGATATTGAGAGGATTCATGTTGCTATGATCACCGTGCGTGTATGTGGAGAAGCGGAAGCCCACGTACTGACCGATGAGCGAAAGGCAACCAGCCTGGGAGTATTATTGTGCACTTGAATTATCTGCCGCTGCGCTTCACATCCGATGCTTTTCATGGCGGGATCATCTCTTTTCCGGGAAACCCGAAGGATCTTGCTCAAAAGGAGAGTGCCCTCTCTCTAGAACTCCGCGAACTCCGCCAGAAGCATCACGCGACGCATTTGTTCCATGTCTCTGGGAATACCATCGCGTGCATGCCCCTAACGCCGAACGCGCCGCTGATTGGCGAAGAGAAGCAATTCACTACTATCACCGACTTTCAGCTCGCGAACGCGTTGGCTCGAAACGCTCTCTTTGAGTTTTTCAAGAATGCGAACCACACTGTGGTTGCACACAGGCCCGTAACCGTCCTGCTCGAAAAGCATAATCTCGCGAATGGCAGGCAGGATGTGTTTGGCGTTTTTCCGGAGTACACGCTGGACGTTCGTCCTCTTGCCCCGCACGAAGGCGCTATCTCGAGCGGCGTTCTCATCGGATTCGGCATCCGCTACGTGTTCCTGAAAACCGCCGCCGAACTGCTGACGGCAGGAGTTATCCTCGAGGGACTCTATGTCGTTCGCATTCTTGAGGGGGATGCCGAAGTTCCTACCCCATTCGAGCGGCGATACCTCGGTCGTATTGACTCTGTCCGCGATGGAATGGCATCCCTCTCCGATTCGGATGTACCGGAGGTCGCGCTTGACAAGTGCTATCTCGAAGGCAGCCGAGGCAATATCGAGGTCGTCGGCAGGGCTCTTTTGGGCAACAGCTATAACGCTTTCTCTGATGCCATCCATGAGGAGACCTACCGGGTCATGGGCGCGGAGCATCAGGTCCAGCGACTCAATGATCTTGGAGCGTGGCTCGAAAAAAAGTCCCCGCTACCGTGCTGCGCGGGGCTCAATATACGTGTTCACAAGACACCCCATGAATGTCAGGGCGGCACCGATGCAGGAACCTCCCACGTCTTCAACTCGCCCAACTGCGTTCTTCGTCCAGGCGGCTCGATTACCGTGCCGTGGCCCGTTGATAAGCAGATCGACCAACATGGACCCTATGACGCTGAATCGTTCCCGGACAAACGAGTGAAGATCGCGGTGATCTGCCCGCAGGAGTTCGTCGGCGAAGTCGGACAGTTTCTCCGGCAGTTCAAAGACGGGGTCCACTCCACCGACGACAAGGCGCCGTTTCGGCAGGGTTTCATTCGGAAGTACCACCTGAACGGGTGCGATTTCACGTTCCATGAGGTGAAACGGACGACGGCGACCCTGCCCCTGGAAGAGGCTTATAAAGCCGCCTCGCTTGAGGCTCTCAAGGAAAAGCCTCATCTCGCGGTGGCCGTCATCCGGGAGCAGTACAGACAGTTACCGGATTCTTCAAATCCTTACTACGCCACCAAAGCACGGATGATGGCGCAAGGCGTTCCTGTCCAGCTGATGAAAATCGAAACCGTCCGCAAACCAGGGGCCGCTTACACACTCAACAATGTGGGTCTGGCGATTTACGCGAAGCTCGGGGGAATTCCGTGGACGCTCGCACCTAACCAGGACCTCGCGCATGAAATCGTCGTGGGCATAGGGAGTGCGAAACTGAGTGGCAGCCGACGCGGCGCGGGCGAGAGAGTCATCGGAATCACCACCGTGTTCAGCGGGGATGGCCAGTATCTGCTGGCAAATAACACGCGGGAGGTTTCTTCGGAGCAATACCTCGAAGCCCTCACCACGTCCCTTCATGAAACCGTCACTGAGCTACGAAGCCGCTTCGGCTGGAAGCCCAGAGATCGCGTGCGCTTCATTTTTCATCAGAGCTACAAGAAATATAAGGATGTGGAGGCCGAGGCCGTGAAATGCTTCGCCGCGTCGCTCTCTGACTTCGATGTACAGTACGCCTTCGTGCACGTGAGCGACACGCACAACTGGATGTTGTTCGACCCCTTGTCTAACGGCGTGAAATGGGGCAGCTCCACGAAAGGCAAGATGGTGCCGCAAAGAGGGCAATGCGTGCCGCTGGGACCCCACACGGCGCTGCTGACCCTATCCGGTCCGCATCAGGTCAAAGCGGGCCACCACGGATGTCCACATCCGGTACTCGTTAACATCCATGAGGATTCCACATTCAAGAGCCTGGACTATCTCGCACGGCAGGTATTCAATCTGAGCTTCATGTCCTGGCGCGGATTCAATCCGTCCACACTGCCCGTCTCGATTTCGTATTCCAACCTGATCGTCGATCTGCTCGGACATTTGCGGCACGTCAAGAACTGGAACCCAGAAACGCTGGCAACGGCGCTGAAGGAACGGCGATGGTTCCTGTAAACCAGAACCTCTATCTCCAGCCGAGCCTGGACAGGCTTCGCGTAGCGGTGCTTGAACAGAACAGGCCAGGATCCGTCGAGGGATTGTTGGCCCATCATGTTCTCAGAGACAATCCCAGGATCAATATTGAATGGCAGGTGGGCTGCACACCGGCGTGGATGGAGACGGAATTCAAGCCGACCAACCTCGATCACGTCGCAGCTCTGGGGTATTTTCTCTGGGCGCACCAGACCTCGCAGTTCACGGCCCAGCTTCAGGAAGGTCTCAGCCGGGTGCGGGAACGGGACGCCTTCAAGGGAGAGCATCTTAGTCTCGCCCACAATCCCTCGCGGCTGCTCGGGGTTATTCTCGGCTGTCTCGCCCTGGGAGACGCGGCCTCCGACACCTTGACATGGTGCCGCGCGGTTCTCGAAAAGATGCAGCAAAAGGGCGACACGGACTTCGATCCTCTGGTGCTGTATCTTTTCTATCGGGCACTTGGAACCAGGATAAACGCCGCGTCCAACCCAAATGGCCGCCTGTATGAACTGACGCTGCTGGATTGGCTATCGCGCCTTCAGATGCACGAGAACGAGCGCCCGCTGAAGCAGCTGCAAGAAGATCGGCAAAACATTCTGTTTCAGGCGGCAACGGACCTACGTTTCGAATCGGCGTCCCAGGCGGCGTTTATTTGGTCCAGTGTGACCTCGATCTTGTTTCACGCTCTGGGGGAGGCTTCGCTTCAGGCGACGGACGTGGTCGCGGTTCTGGAAAATTTTGAAGCCGCTATGAAAAGATGGCGCTGGGATTGCGACGAACTGCAGAAACCGATCCGTTGGCCGGTCGCACACGAACGCGAAGTGCAGGACATTCTTTGGCTCATCCTCCGCTCATATTTCCCGGATCTCGTCGATGAGGACACGTTGCCAAGACTCGGCCATTCCACGTACAAGGCTGACTTTGGCATCGGCTCCCTCAAACTGATCATCGAGGCGAAATTCGCATCATGCAAAGAGGATTTCAAAAAAATCGAGAAGGAGGTTCAGGAAGACTGCATTCCTTATCTGCGCGATCTTCGTTACGACTCGCTTGTCGTCTTCATCTACGATGATTCCGTCAGCGTCCAGGAACATGACATAACGCGGCGCGCGCTACTGGAAATTCCGGGGATCGTCGGAGTGGTGATTGTCAGTCGTCCGTCGCAACTTCCTGCGAAAGAATCCCTGATCCCCCGGAACGAAATCCGACCAAAGAGGCAACCCGCCAAGCGTGCCAAAGAAAGCCTCTCAAGAGGCGAGGTATGAGCGAAATTACCAAAGCGTCGTCGAATATTCCATATTGCCGAGGTCTCAGACCTTGCGTAGATTTTGGATCCCTACACCCATCGATTGCTTGAAGACTGCTATAGCACAATGGAGGATTGGTGCGTTTCTCTCGACTGAAGATAAACAATTTCAGGAATTTCCATAATCTCGATGTGGAACTTGGTTTTGATCTTGTAATTGTGGGCGAGAACGGGGTTGGCAAATCCAACCTCATCTATGCCCTTAGATTGTTGGCCGATCCGACGCTACCGGATTCCTCCCGGCAGTTGAAGGATGAAGACTTCTGGGATGGCTTACCCAGGCCGCTGAAAGCAGAAGATAAAATTACTATTTCTGTCGAGCTTATCGATTTTGATGATGATGAGGACCAACTGGCCATCCTCAGCGATCATATCGTGAGCGCAAATCCGATCACCGCTAGCCTGACATATGTTTTCCAAAAGGCGGAAAGGGTTAAGGGTGATCCAAAAAAAGAAGCGGACTACGAATTTACCTGCTTTGGCGGAGACAGATTCGACAATGGGTTTGGTTACGACGTCCGCTCGAAAATTCCCCTTGCTCTGCTTCCCGCGCTTCGCGATGCGGAAAATGACATTGCGAACTGGCGAAGATCGCCACTGAGACCACTGCTGGACAGAGCTACGGTAAGCATCGACAGGACCGTACTAAAAAAGGTCGCCGAGGAGGTAGCCTCAGCCGGGGCAAAACTCGGCGGCATCAAGCAAATCAAGGATGCTGCCAGTTCCGTGAATTTGCGGCAGGAACGCATGGTAGGCGCGTATCACTCCTCCGATATTTTGCTGGGACTCGCTCCGTCCGATCCTGACCGGCTCATTCGCGCGTTACGCGTTTTCATTGACGACGGAAAGCGCAGCATCGCGGACGCGAGCCTCGGCACAGCAAATCTCCTTTATCTCAGCCTGAAGGCTCTTGAATTCGAGACGCTTGCCAGCGAAGGTGATCGCGCCCATACTTTCGTCGCGATCGAAGAGCCGGAAGCGCACCTGCATCCTCATCTCCAACGCCTAGTTTTTCGCGACTTCCTCCGCGCGCGCAATGACCACGGCAGGACTAAGAAGCAAGACAACGAATCCGGCCGGCCCTTATCCGTCATTCTGACCACGCATTCGCCTCACGTCGCCAGCATCACCCCTTTGCGATCGCTGTTGATGCTCCGCAAACGTTCCGACGGCAGCACGGAAGGATACTCCACGGCGGGACTTGGCCTGGAGCCCCAGGAGATAGCTGATCTAGAGCGCTATCTGGACGTGACCAGGGGAGAGATGCTGTTCGGACGCGCAGTCATTCTCGTTGAAGGCGATACAGAGCTGTATCTTGTGCCGACCCTCGCCAAACTCGGGGGCGTTGATTTTGAGCAATTGGGCATAACCGTATGCTCCGTCGGGGGAACGAACTTCGAACCTTATGTAAAGCTGCTAAGCGCCGAGGGCCTCAACGTACCATTTGCGGTCGTCACCGATGGAGATCCGGATGAGAACGGGGGCAGCGCAGGCGTAGCGCGCATGCGGAATCTTTTCTCCGTGATTACTGGAACTGACGACGCGGACAACAAAAAGCCGAGCGAGGTTATCACGCTCGCCAATGCCGAAGGCCTGTTTGTCGGAGATCATACCTTCGAAGTTGATCTCTTTCGTTCCGGGAGACACACCTCCATGTGCTTGACATTGGGTGAGCTTACCGGGTCTGGAGCAGCGAAAAAGCGAGCGGAAGCATGGAAAGCAGCTCCGACAACACTCGATGCGGAACGCTTCATCAACGACATCAAAGTAATAGGCAAAGGCAGATTCGCTCAACGACTTGCGACGCGCATAGATAAAGACATATGCCCGAAATATATTCGGGATGCCACAGCTTACCTGAAGAGCCGCCTGTCGCAACCATGAGCAGCGCATATCTCAAGGCATCAAACGAGCTTCGAGAAAACCCTGGACAATGGGCGGCATATGAATCCACCGGTCACTGTGTGGTGCTCGCGGGTCCCGGCAGCGGAAAAACGAAGACTCTCACCATCAAGCTTGCCCGTATGCTCGCGGAAGATGTGAAGGCACCCAGGGGCATCGCCTGCATTACCTACAACAACGAGTGCGCTCGCGAGCTGCGCCGTCGCCTTCAGGATCTCGGCGTCGAGGAGCGCGGCAAACGCGTATTCATTGGCACCGTACATTCATTCGCCCTAAAGCACATCGTCGCGCCCTATGCCCTGACCGCGGGGATGAAAATAGCGAATCCCATCAAAGTCGCGACTCAGGAAGAACAAAGAAAAGCATTCGATGCCGCTGTAACTCAGGTATTAGGCCAGAGCGCCCGGGCCGGTCAATTCAAAGTTCCGATTGATGCGTATCGCCGCACCCATCTCGATAGAAGCGCCTCAGACTGGAATGAATATCCGGACTACGCCGGGGTGATAACCGACTATGAGGCGCGACTGCGCCGCGCAGGTTTAATCGATTTCGATGACATGATGCTTCTTGGCTTGCAACTTGTGGAGTCTCACGAATGGATTAGGCGTACCATAGCGGCGCGATTTCCGATACTGGCGGTCGACGAATACCAGGATCTCGGAGTGCCGTTGCACAGAATAGTGGTGAGTCTATGTTTTGGCGCGGGCGCGCGGCTGTTAGCGGTTGGTGATGCCGATCAATCCATCTACGGCTTCACCGGAGCCAAACCCGAGCTGTTGAGGCAGCTATCGGAACGCCCCGACATTGCGGCCGTCACATTGCCTTTCAACTATCGCAGCGCGCCAGAAATTGTTGCAGCCGGTGAGGCAGCACTCGGCGAACGCAGAGGGTATTCCTCGCAAAAGACCACTAAAGGGCTGGTCGCTTTCCATTACTTTGAAAACGGACTTGAAGAGCAGGTCAACACCATCATTGACGAGCTGATCCCGGCCGCGTTGGAACGCGATGACCAACGAAGCCTGGGTGACATGGCGATAATTTATACGGATTACAATGATGGCAATCTTGTCTCCGGAGTTGCCGCAGCTGCGGGCTTAGAGTTCGTGCGCATAGACAGCGGCGCGCCGATTCCAACCACCCCTATGATCCGATGGCTGCAAGAATGCGCTGAGTGGTGCGCTGGAGGCTGGCAGCGCTCGCAGCCCAAACTAAGGGGGCTCATCACCTCATGGCTCCGCTTCAATCTATCACTCAGGAAGGCTTCCGATCTTCGTGAGACCCAGCGTAATCTCGTCAGATACCTTTTTGCAAACCGAAATCCAGACGAAACGCTAAGGCACTGGCTGGATGGTCTTCAAAGCAAATTACTGCATTCAGCATTTGCTCGCGAAGGGACGCTCAGGGACGAAGAAGGCAATGTAGCGACACTGCTGAAGCTGACCGATGAAGGAAACGAGCTTGAAAAGGCAACAATCGCCACCTTCTCAGGCAAGGCAGGTTCGCCAGATCACCTGAATCTGATCACGCTGCACTCGGCAAAAGGATTGGAATACGAAGTAGTTTTCCTGTTGGGTATGGATCAAGGCCGTCTTCCATCCTGGGGCGATAACACCACTGAAAAGATTGCCGAGGCCAGAAGGCGTTTCTATGTTGGACTGACCCGAGCAAAGCGCGAGGTTCATCTCACGTATTCAGGTTTTACGGAAAATAAGTACGGCAGTCGCTATAACAATGGTCCATCTCCATTTCTACTGGAACTCCAGAAGCGCATAGGCTCTTAGGCAAACTCCGGTTTTTCGTTCATCGTGAGGCAACATTGCAACACTTTATCTAAGGCCGATGTCATCGCCCGTGTAAGACGATGAGAACTTCGGAATTACCATCGTTGACATCCGGCCGAGCACTTATGTTCTGAATTACGATTATCTCTACCAGATCAAAATACCGTAACCGGAACTCCTCATTGCCTTATCTTTGCGGCGGAGCGGCCAAGTTTACTTGCTCTCTTTGAGGAAGCCTTACTCTTTTCTTCGTTCACAACTGAAAGGACTTGGTGCATCGCTTGCAAAATATCTGCGTGTCTTTTGAGCAAAAATCTTTCGATCTTTGGGTTCGCCAGCATGCAACGAAGATATCCAGCCGCGACGGTCAAGCTTAGTAAATCTTTTGTGTACCCTTTCTCTACCTCCTTGAAATCCTCTATGAGCGAGTTCGACTCTTGCTCCATCATCGATTTCTGGCTGGCTGTCGTTACACGCGGCTTTGCCGATGTCTCTGGAGTCACCAGGAATTCAGGTTTTGTTACCGCCAATAATCCACGAGCAAAGCGTGTTGAATAATTATTGCTCGCAATCATCATTTCCGCTGCATAGATTTGGCGGACCGGCTTCATTTTTCGAAGCACGCCAAACCCGTCGGAGGTAACGCGTTTGTCCTTCAGCAATTCCACAGCTTCCTCACAAATGCCGTCTAATAAATGCCGCTTTTTCCGTATTGCGGCTACATTGATATCGAGCGCTTCCGCAATACGCTCTTCCAAGACCCCATTGGCAAGCGCCTTCAGGATCATGCCGTGCTCGGCAATCGGCGGTAAATAATTTACACGTTTGTTATAGTTATAGGATTCGTCGTCGCTTGCAAGCAGGCAACGCACATCGGTGGACGGGTTATCACTCTTCATGATGTCAAAGCGGAGGGTCCCGTCCAAGAGCCAATAGGTGTTTTTTCCTGCCCGAAAGACAACCAATGGCTCGATCAGACCTACGTGTTTCAATGATGCTGCGATCTGCTTATACTTTGCCGTGGTTCGCACGCGAGAGTTCAGTTCTTTAAGCGGGGTTATGTCTTTGAGCGGCAATGAAACGATCGTCGATTGAAAAGCTGCCTTGACATGGTGTCCGATCATGAACTCTCCAGTTATTTCGCAGAGGTGTTGAGAATTTCGGGAAGAATATGCAGGTTCTCGGCGCGCAAAAGCGTCGCAAAATCCTCATCAGCCAAGAGGGTTTTCATGCCGGTACGGAGAACCAAAAAACGCTCATGAACAGCTCTTGCTCTGGTGATCAAATCTCTTTGCTGCTGAGTGTGTCTCTGATATTCACGAACCAGGCTGTCCACTGACAGCTTTCTTTGAGATTGTTTGCCGGATTGAGTACGGCGTACTTTCGTATACCGCTGGCTTATAATTCGCCGGACTCGAAGCAGTTTCTCGCCACGGATTTCACCCGATTCGTAGCCTGCTGCAAGAACTCTTTGGATTTCATCACTGTCGCCCTTCGCTATCGTGGCAGCGACAGTGATGGGTATGCGGCCTGCTTCGACCGCGCGAATCAAGTCGAGTTCACCATGCTCGAGAAGCCGAATAATTTCGCAAATATACGTGAAATGTAACCCGAGCTTCACCGCTATCTCTCTGGAACTGTATTTGCGATCGCGCAATGTTCGGATTTCACGAACAATATCGTTTTCACCCGGCGGGCGTCGAGCAATGTTCTCCACCAAACTCATTAGAAAACGCTCTTCCTTGGGCGCGTCCACGATGATGGCCGGAATCTTTGTTTCACCCAGTGCCAGAAATGCCTCGATGCGCCCCTGACCACACACAAGGTCGTATTGCTTCCCATCGGTGGGTACCTTGCGTTTAGAAATCGTAATGGGCTTCTTGAGGCCAACTTGATCGATATTGCTTACGATCTTGTCGAATGTCAGCTTGTCGCGGAGCCGAGGATTGGCGATAAAGATTTCAGAAATAGGTATCTCGATGATGTGGTTCTGGTTCATGCTGCCTCCTCGATTGTGATCCGACGCGTTAAACGGAAGAAGAAGTCGAGATTTTCGTACCTGTATACGTCAAGAAGTAGTCCGTTCTTCGGCGCCAGCCGAATGCGGCTCTCAAGCTCGTCGAGGCCGGGCAAAAGATAGTAATCGAGAATCTCTTGATTTCCCGGCGCAAGGCGAGCAGCAATTGTGATGTCTGGATTAAGCGAGCGGTCCAATCGTAAAAGCCAGCGGAGATTGGAAGCTTGTGTTTCCTGGCATCGCGCGAGAATCAAGGATGCAGTCCAACTCTCATTGATAACAAAAATGTCTGTGGAGCTATCCTGGCGAATGTCTGCTCCCAGAGCTGCGAGATCAGAGATCATCTTGTTGCAAAGGCTTTCATGGAAACGCCTGAGAATTCGGTTTGTCTCGATATAGCTGTAGTCGCGCTCAGGAGTGTATCCAATTAGCTGATATGCACGCAGAAGGCTTTTAAAGCGGCTCTTGTAAGCAGAACTGCTTGGCATGAATTGAGTTTCATCGATCAGAATTCCAGATAAAGTTCCAGCATTCGCCAAAAGCTGGCGCAATTTATCGAGAAGCTGCTCATCAGTATAGTGCTCGTGTCGGGCCTGAATTATTTGTTGCGCAATCTCGAATTGTTCGCGGTTAATAATCGATTCAAAGGCGTCGTCTCGGCGTATCCACATCTCAGGCGGATTGACGACCCGCTTCCTTTTCAATTTGAACGAGCGCCGATTATAGACATTTGCCCCGGCATATTTGGGGTTTGTCAGCACTTGGTGGACAGTGCCACGGCTCCACAATCGGCCGAGATCGGTGTGAATTCCCCGAGCGTTCAGGCGGTCTGCGATCTCGACTTCCGGAATGCCGTCGGAATTGAAAAGATCATAAATCTCTCGAACGATTTGCACCTCAGATTCAGGGCCGCGGATCAGAATAACGCGATCCGTCTGCAGGCTCTTTTGCTCTCTCCGCACCAGAGTCTGTTTAGGAGCGCCATTCTGGTCCACAAGCTGCCGGCGCAATCCGAATCCAGCCGGACCGCCTTGGCGAAACCCCATTTCGATCAGGCGGCACTGTCCGGCAAAGACCTTGACCGAAAGCTCGCGGCTATATTCGCCCGCCATGGCTCTTTTGATGGTCTTGAGAACGCTTGAAGGAAGACTCCCGTCATTTTCAAACTGTTCTGCGCAGTAGTGGACTTTGATATTGGCACGCTTGCACAGGTACTCATAAAAAGCACCTTCGTCGGTGTCCTGGAAGCGTCCCCAGCGGCTCACGTCGTAAACCAAAATACAGTTGAAATCCGCGCGACCGCTCTCAACATCTTTAAGCAATTCTTGTAGAGAACTTCGACCCGAAAGATTCAAGCCGCTCCTGCCTGAATCTTCATAGGTGCGCACGATCTCCATCCCATGCGCAACAGCGTAACGCCGAATGACATCCGATTGGTTCTCGGTAGAATACTGCTGGTGCTCCGTTGACATGCGCACATATTCTGCAGCTCGCTTGAACTGAGTTGTACTTACGCTCTCGGGGTCGTGCCTCTCATTTTTCAATGGATCTCGCGTTGCTACTATACCGGCTTGATATTGTTGTACTGGCTGAATATGTCACAAAAACTCCCGAAGTATTGTTGTTCCTTAAGCAAATAACGCGAACCATTTAGGAATGCGCGTTAGTGTTGCGGCAACAAAAGCATCGGCCCGGCGGCCCCTTGATGCGCCAGCCTGACAATATGCGGCGTAATCACGATGGCCAGTTCCATCGTATCCAGCGTATCTTGCTGGTTTGTCCCATTCTGAAAGCCGGGAATATCGTTCAGGCCGGGAACCCCAGTGATGTCCAACGAGTCCTGTCTGGAGATGGCGCTGACCACCAGCGCACTGTCGCCGGCAGGCAATAAGACCACACCCGCATACTGCCGGTTGTTAAGGATCGGTATGTTGTCGATGCCGGAGCCACCTAGCGAAGTCACCTGAAGGTCGAGTTTCAGCGAGATTTCGTTCGGCCCATCGATATGCGGTTGCATCTTCAGCGTCAGTCCCAGATCCTGATACTGTATCTGTGGAATCGTCTCGGAGCTTGAAGATGAACCGTACGCCGCAAGCGTATAACTCGAAGTCATGATCGGATACTGTTCGCCGCTGCGGATGGTCGCCTGCTCTTGGTCGAGCACGCGCAGTTGTACTTGATCGATCGATCGCACGTCCGAGGAGTTCAATTGCATGTTGGCGCTCGCGCCGTTCCACTCCACGCCGGTCTCGGTCAATCCTCCGCCGAAGACCGCGAATGGATTATTGAAAACCGTGCCGGTCAGCGCGCCAGAAGCAATCAATGCCGCCACTATCCCGGCATAATTGCCCGCAAGGGACGGATCGGCTGCGAGTAGTTGCTGTATCAGGCTGGAATTGTTCCCAAGAATACTATTGACCTCCGACGGTACGTTGAATATCGTCGCCGTAGTTGGCAAGACTACGCCGACGTTCGTCATTTTGGTCTTGTCGATCTCATACAATTGCACTTCGAGTTGCAGTTCACTTCGCCCCATCATCAATTTCGCATATGTCCCGTTCAAGCTATCGAGTTCCGAATCGGGAGCACGGACTGTCATGGTTCCTTGATTGGGTTCGATTTGATCCTGCTTTACCCCAAAAATATTGCGCGCGATACTCCCCATCACGGCTAGTTCCTTGGCGTTGAGACCGGGAAAGTAAATTGTTTCCATCGCTTGTTGCGCATACTTGTCGCGGTTTTCCTTTGTGTCGGCAGTGACGATCACATGGAGCGGATCGAGCGGCGCAAAAAAGGTGCCTGTGGTCAGTCCCAACATGCGGGCTGCTTCGGCGAAATCCACGTCATCGGCGTCGAAACGGACTATCCGGCTTTTCACGGACGAATCCACTGTGGGATGAACGCCGTATGCACTCAAGACCTGCGGAATAAGTAGCCGCTCATCCGCATTCAGGTGGAAAGTGCAGCGCAGGTTTCGAGGAGTAAGCTCGATGGGGCCAGCCGCCTCATCGCTCTTGGTGTGGATTTTCGGTGGCACGGCAAAAGCATTGGCTGCCAATGCGTTCAGATGTTCGATCACCGTGGAGTTCTTTGGATCGAGACGCACTGCTTCCTCGAAGGTTGCGATGGCATCGTGGGCACGCCCTGCCGACTCTTCCGTTTCCGCGCGTTTGATTAGGCGAGTCACAACATATTGATGTGCAATATCCGCTGAAAGGAGATAGCGCCGATTGTATGGGTCGAGTTTCTGCGCCCGCGAAAAATCTTTCTCTGCGCTTTGTGGGTCATCTTTCTGCATAGCCTTTGTGCCCTCAAGGAATGCCTTTTTGGCTTTGTGCCGGTTTCGCCGTGATATTTTCTTTTGTTTTATGTCGCTGGCTGAAAGATTTAAATCCACAGTCGAAGAAGGACTGCCGGTCATCACGTCTTTTACCGGTACACTAGCCGTCCGCTGCGCTTGCACATTCGTTCCGAGTGCAGCCACTGCAGCTAGAATCACGCAAAGACTCTGTTTCTTAATCATTGTTGTATTGCCAGAAAACTGACTCTCCAGTCAAGACATCATGATCCGGACACCGCACTTCATTGCGTAGTGTCGACCGTAAGTACCGCCGTATTGCTAGTGATACTGCCGGATTTGGCTGTGATGTTCGTCGACGCATTGCTGCTGACAGTGAGCGCTGTTGCCAGTCCTGAACTGTCAATGGTTGCGGCTGCGGTGTTCGACGACGTCCAGGTCACGGAACTTGTCAAATCCGTGGTCGTGCCATCCGCGAGCAGTCCTACCGCGTCATACTGCTCCGTCTGACCTGAAGAAATCGTTTGAGTGGTTGGAGTCACCGAAATGGATTTCAGGTCGGCGACGGTGACGGTTACTGTGGTCGAACCGCTGATCCCGTCCAGGGTGGCGCTGATCGTCGCAGACCCCGATGCCACACCTGTCACCAATCCGGTTGAGCTCACAGTCGCAATAGTCGCATCCGACGTCGACCAGCTTGCGGAGGTTGTGACGGTGTCTGTACTGCCGTTGTTGTAGGTCGCGGTGGCTGACATTTGCTGTGTTTTGCCGATCGTTACTGAAGGCGACGACGGCCCAACAGCAACTGAAGTCAGGGTAGGACCGATAAAAAACCCTTTGCATCCCGTCACAACCAGCGCGATAACAATGGAGAAGAAAATTATTCCCGGCACCGACAACACAACCTCAGCTGGCGCATCGCTTCTTTTTATTTCTGCTCTTCCAAGCTTCTCCATCCCGGCCATCCTGTCGTGGTTTTTCATCCTGTATTGTTCCCAGGTATCGCAAACTCCCGGGTTTTCGGATTCCTAAACGGTATCCGAGCGGTACGAATGTTTGTCACTAGCGGCTTTCCATGCCCTGTCCCTCCTTGCAACTTCACAAAGAGAAGCAATCTATGAAATTTAATGTTTGGGAATCTGTTTTTTATCGTCCAGTATTGGGATACCAATTTTGGGGGAATCTGCCTGCTCCTGTCGCAACTGAATGGAACTGCTGGTTCCGGTCCCGATTCTTTTCAAGTTGAGGGAATCGATCTGCAAACCGCGAACCACGTGTGGCGTGATCAGAAATACGATCTCCTCATGCTGCAATTCCCGCTGTTGCGTGCTGAAGAGATATTTGAGCGCCGGTATTTCTCCCAGCCCTGGAGTGCCGCTGACGGTGAGGAGATTTCCCTCTTGAACAAGGCCACCCAGAAGATTGCTTTCTCCATTCTTGAGACGGACAGTCTCTTCCACATTTTGCTGCGCAATGATGGGTTCGGTGACGCCGCTGATGGTGACGTTGCCATCTTCCGAGGAGACTCCAACTTTGATCTTGAGGGTGACGTCTCCGTTGTAGTGGATCGTCGGTTGTATATCCATGCTCACGCCCACATCGATGTACTGAAACTGTGTATTGACCAATGGGCTGACGCCTGCGGTCGCCGACGGAGTGGAGAATGAACCCGTCGCTATGGGAATTCTTTCGCCGATCTTCAAATCCGCTTTTTCCCCGTCGGTCGCACGCAGACTGGGGTCTTGCATAATCTGGGTATCGCTGTCCGTAAGCAGCGCCTGTGCCGCCGCAGTTCCGACCGTAAGTGCGAAATTCTCGGCCGTGAGGTTGGCAAGATCGTTGAGTGTTAACGATGTGCTGGATGAGGAAGAGGAGGATGAGTTACTGGCACTTTGAAGTGCTACGCTCACTGTTTGCGGCCATTGCAAACCGAGATTCCGCACTTTGTCCTTGTTCACCTCCATGACCTTGACGTCAATCACGACTCCAGGCCTCGCTTTGTCGAGGTCGTCGATGATGTACTCGGCCAGAAGCAGTTGGTCTGGAGTGCCGCGCATCACGATTACGTTCTGGCTGGGCACTGCCTGCATCTTCACGGTGGTGTCCATCAGATTGCGGACCGCATTCAGCACTTCGTTCAGGTCATTGGCTGTGGCGACATTGGTCAGATAAAAGACTTGTACGGCCTGCTGTTCCAGCTCTGTGCGCTTCTGCCGGGTATCGGCGGCCACGAAAACCGCATTTGGGGTCAGGGGCTTCCAGAAGGTATTTGAAACGGCGGCGATGATGCGCAGCGCATCGAGCAGGCCGGTGTTCTCTATATCCACGGAAACCCGCTTGGATGTGTAATCGGGATCAAATAGAACGTTTATCCCGGCGATCTTTCCGAGAGTCTCATAGACCACCTTGCTGTCTGCCGTCATGTGGATGCTGATCGGCTCAGTCGAGAGCGGCTTGAGTTCAATTGGGGCGGCCAGGGACGCTAGCGCGTTCCGGTCGCTTGCCAATTGAGGCAGGTCGCTTGTGTCTTTCTCCGGATGCAAATGCTCTTCTACATTCGCAATCGCTTGTTCGGCGGCCATATTCGATGGATCGATATCCGTAGCGCGAAAATATTCTGTAAGTGCCTCGGTCAATTTGCCATTTTGCTGCAACGCGTTGCCGCGTTTGACATGCTCCAAGGCGGCGAGTGACCGAGTTCTCTCGCATGAGGTTTTGTACCGGAGATCACCAGGATCTGCGGCTGTTGCTTTCTGATAAGCGCTGAAGGCCGCCTCATAATCGTCGCGAGCTTCAGCGGTTTGTCCCTGTTTGAAAAATGCTCGCGCCTCCTTGCTGGCCTTGCTGGCGTACATTCGACATGGGCTGGTCGCAACTAGCAGCAGACCAACCCCTAGCACTATCCTCAGGCGCCGTGAAATCTTCATCGATGATTTGCGTTGTCATCCATTGAGCCCTTCCGCGGAAAACAACCCCTAACAGGGATTGCACCGAGGAGGACAGAAACTTCCAATTGCAAGAACTTTTTTTCAGGAAGAATTTCACCGCTTAGAAAAACCAGGCAAGGCCAGGAGGGCCACACTGTCGCGCGCCGCATATTTCTGCCGGCAGGTGGGTGTATTGGACGACAGAGTTCCAGAGTTGGCAAGGGGAGAGCGTAAAGCTTCGGAACCCTGTTTTTTAATGTCTCCATGCAAATAGACGTTACAGAGACAAATTCGTTACTTGTTACTAGGTATCAATTGCGGTCTCTGAATTTCAAAACATTCATAGCTGATCACGGCGTCCACATTAGCAGAATCCGGATTTCGATTTATATCGTTCCACGCAGGGTGAACGCGCCCGTCGGGCAGCGCCTTCAGGTCGAACCCGTTCTCCTCGTCCGCCGCCTTGCTCAGGGCCGTGATAACGGCAAGACGAAGTTGGTCTGAAGAAGGATTGGGCGTTTCGAGCGTTAGGCTGAAATAGATTTCGGCGCGAACACCGACTCGATGTTGATATGCCATAAGCTTTCATCCGCAACATGCGGGCTAGGCCAAAGACAGCGAGCAGTCAAGCCCAACCATGGTCTCGATGCGCAGTATAGAAATAGAAGTTCATGATGAATTGCATCGACCGAGATAAAACTTCCATTTTTTTTTGCCGAGATCGTGATCATTGGCTGTGTCTCTGTGACAGGCGGCTGTGCCGAAATCCTACGAAGCGCGAGGTTTCAATGTTTTAGCGGCTCATCGAGTTGCAGGCTGAAATCGTCCGGATGGTAGCAGTGGGCCAAAGCCGTATCGCGCAAAATGCGTCTAGTTCGAACCAGTTCGGCAAGCGATTGTTCCATTGTCATCATACCCTCTGCACGCCCGGTCGAAATATGCGAACGGATCTGGTGATCTTGTCCGGTCCGGATCAGATTGCGGACTGCACTCGTAGCCATCATGATTTCGACAGCCGGGTAGCGGCTTATCTTATCGGCAGCTGGCACAAGTTGTTGCGCACTCACTGCCAGGAGCGCCAGAGACAATTGCTGCCGTATCTGAGGCTGATGTCCTGCGGGAAAAGTATCGAGGATGCGCGACATCGTCTGGGCCGCATCGTTGGTGTGCATAGAGGATAGGACCAAGTGTCCGGTTTCAGCCGCCGTCAGTGCTGCCGCCATGGTTTCGCTGTCGCGCATTTCTCCCACCATGATGACATCTGGATTCTGGCGCAATGCGGCGCGGACGGCTTGAGCGAAGCTGGGCGTGTCGTGGCCTATTTCGATTTGCTCCACGATCGAGGTGCGGTTTGCATGCTGGTACTCGATTGGGTCTTCAATCGTTATGATGTGATTGCGATGCCTGGCGTTGATCAGGTCAATCAACGCGGCGAGCGTGGAGGTCTTGCCGCATCCAGTCGAACCTGTTATCAGCACAAGACCTTGCCGCCGTTCAGTCAACTGGGACAGCATCGCCGGCAAATGCAGCGATTCGAGCGACGGGATCTGCGTAGGCAGCAGACGAATACTGGCCGCCAGAGTGCCGCGCTGATAGTGGATGTTGGCTCGGAACCTCGCGATCGAACCGCGCACGAAACAGAGATCCAAGGACTTGTTTTCCTGTAATTCCTGTGACTGGTCGGCTGTTAGCAGCGGCAGCAGTAGACCGCGAAGGTCTTCAGACGACAATGGCTTGCCGACTGCCGATGCGAGGGTGCCATTCACCCGCAACGCCATTGCAGAGCCCGCCACCAGAATGATGTCGGAAGCATTCCGTTGAACGGCAAACGCCAGTAGTTGATCGAGGGACGTGCTTTCGCCGGTTCTTGTTCCGGGCGTTGAGCGGTTCAATTCATCGACGAGCCGCGACAGTTCGCTCTCATACGCAACCATCAAACTCCTTTTATCGTCTAGGGGTGGGACATTATTCTCCGTGTCTGTGGAGGAGGAAGTTTCTCGATCATATAACCCGCTGGCACTTGGAAAAGCGCCTCGTCAGGTTCACGGCGCTGGATGTTCGTAAGCGAATATGTTGTTTGTCCAAAACGAGGGTCATCGTGGATACTTCGAACAACCAGTTTAAGCTCCGGCGAATACCAGGTTTCATGGGTAATCACAAGGTCTCTGTCATTCCCAATTGCGCCTTTCGGAATTGTCGTGGTAACGCGTGTTCCTATAACGTGGATACCCTCGATGGTCTTGGTTCCAAGAGATAAAGTCTTTTCGTCAGTCTCCCCGTCTATTTGAGGTGCGACCCCGTGACCCGTTGCAAAGTATTCACCCCCAGCTGTGTCTGCGTGCACAGTCGACGGACCGACCCCTGCGACGAATGACTGGATCTGGGGAGGGGTTCCCTTGAATGCGAATGTCATAGCTCTTGGTGGCCAGGGGATAGTCATCTCGGTGGCAACCTTCCTTTCCGAGGTGTAGTCAATGTGCGTTCTCGACACCGGGTCAAAGATAGTGGTGAGCACAGGATTCTTCCCTTGAGCAGTGGCCGAAGATACCCAAGGCCCGATCGTCTGCAGCTTTTGGATGCGAACAGTTCTGCCCTCGCGATCGCGTGCGACCTTCGCCGTCGTGGTTTGCACAATATGCGATCCGTTGCCAAGCGTCTGCTTCAATTCTGTGACGGCATACGCTTGATACGGCTCGTTTTTGACAATTTGCGCTTCATCCTGCATTCCTGTAACGACGGCACCAGGTGAACCCATACCGATCTCTGGACCAAAAGGAGGTCCGATAGCTATAACTGGTCCCGGCCCTTGTGTACCTGAGCATTGAACAGATGTACCATCTGCTGAACAATGAACTAGTCCCGGCCCTTGTCCCCCTACGCAGTGAACAGATGTGCCATCTCCTGAACAATGCACTGGAGCTACTACGGTCGTTACTTGGGCCACAGCATGGCTGCAGACACTGGAGGTCAAGCAAAATAACAAAGCCACGGAGTTCAACAGCACGTTTCCTGGAAACAATCTACTCATTTCTTTTCCTGAACAACTTCCAGCGGTAGAGGCAGCGTAATTGCGCGGGGCAAGCCATCATCGCCTAATGTCAGCTCGGCAATAACCCGCTGATTTTCAAGGGGCTCGGCTAAAGGAAATCCAAGTGAGACGAGTTCAGATTGAGACATCGCTACTTGAATCGTAGTACTTGTTCCTTCTGCGATGGAGTTATCGGAATAAGGAAGATGCACAGTCATTTCTGCTAAACTTTGCCTAACTTTCGACGGGAACCACGAACGATGCCGGTGCGGCAATGGTGCAGGAGTCACGTTAGCAGTAGAAGCCGCGATATCCGATTGAGTGCGGTTTCCAAAAACAGGGGGCTTTTCAGAACGCCTCGTTCCCGGATTATTTCCTGCACGCAGATGATCCCGTTGGTGGAAATGAACCAGCAACATCGCCCCGACGGACGCTGCAATCAAAAGGACGAACGCAGCTGCCGGCTTGAACCAGAACGGAAGTTTCCGACTCAGGTTTCCACGATGCACACCGGATCGAGCTTCTTTCCACAGACACTGAATATACAACTCATTCAGCCGTTTTTTGATGGCGGACGGTGGTTCTTCCAACGGAACCTTCTTGAGCGATTCGAGGAGTTGATCAAGGCGAACAAGCTCCTTCGATTCAATCAAGTCGTGGCGTCGGTTCTTCACTGTGGCAACTCCTTTCTTCATCAGGTCTTCGAGGTGCTCCCCGCATTCAGGCCCAATATCCTCAACTTGGCTGCAAGCAATGCTCGTGCCCGATTCATCCGAGAAGCAATCGTCCCTTCAGAACATTGCAAAATCCTGGCGGCATCTTGGTAGCTCCGCTCCTGCAAACTGCACAGCACCACTACTTCTCTATAATGCGGCGGAAGTTCAAGAATTGCAGCCTGCAAGTGTCTCACGTCAGAACGCAATGCCAGGTCATCCCAGAATCCGTCATCCTGACCGAGGCCGCTGGCAGCCCCTTTCCCCTCAGGTGCTTCCAAAATGCCTTCCAGTGAAACCAAACGAACATTCCTGCCATACTCGCGCCGCGCCAGATTTCTGGCAATCCCGAGAAGATATCCTTCGAGCGTTCCTTTTTCCGGATCGAACCGCCCAAATTTGCCACTGAATAATGCGTCAAGGACTATAACAAAAACTTCCTGCGTTAGCTCTTCGGCAATAGCAATGGATCCGGTCATGTGGATTAGAAATCGATGTACCGCATGCTGATGACGATCATAGAGGTCCAAAAAAGCGCACTCATCTCGCTGCACCATACGCTCAACAAGTTGGGCGTCGGAACCGGAATCGTCATTTAAGCCCTTTGATCTCTTGCCAGTGCGAAACCGCAGCAATCGATTTCCTTATGCTTTGTATTGACTGTATGGACGACACAACTTCCCAATCGCTCAAAAATATTTGTCGAACAAGCCAGAAGGTCGCGGTAAGCACTTCTCTTTCTAGATAAAGATTTCTGTCTACGCCTTAGCGGGAAGAATTTCGCTCATCGCGGCAATTCTTATGTAGATGGAGCAGCGAAACTCGCGTCGTAACACGTTAGAGGGTTTTATGATGAGATTCCCTCACATGAGCATGGAAACGTTGATAGCGGTCGTGAATACCGCAGAGCAGGGGTCGATGCGACGCTCAGGGAAAGAGATTGGTCTGTCGCCCTCCGCAATTTCAAAGCGTATTAGGGCCGCCGATCAGATCGTCGGCACAAAGATTTTTCAGATGACCGAGAACGGCCTGATTCTGACCAAACGCGGCCAGACGTTCTATGTCGAGGCGATCCAGGCGCTGGAGCATGCCTGCCGTGCGGAAGAGAAGACGAAGGCGGAGATGTCGATCGAGCGGAAGCATCTGCTTATCGGTCACTCCACATGCCTGGCATCCAGACTGCTCGTCTTGTTGGGAGCCATCCATTTCGACGATGACCCGGACATCCACATTCACCATTACGGCGGCTTGACGATGGAACTCGTTCAGAAGGTGTTGGCCGGGACGCTGCACGCTGGCTTCGGATTCCTTCCACTGTCGCATCCGGAGTTGCTCGTTCGCCAGCTATCTGAGGAACCCCTGGTTGCCTGCATTCCGGCCAACCACCCGCTTGCCACCCGGCACATAGTTCATATTCAGGACCTGCTTCGCGCGCCATGGATTGCCGTCGCTCGCGAGCCTTTGCCGTCAGCCCACGAAGAGATCGAGCGGTGCCTACATGGGTATGGGGTCCAACTCAAGATCGTTGCGGATGCTTACTCGCCATGGGAGGCGCAGGCATATGTCGAACACAAGCTCGGCATCTGCCTGTTGGCGCGCTCCTCCGCCGTAGTGCGCTCAGGAATAGTAATTAAACCTATTGCCACGAGCATTTTGGTACGCAAAAGTGGAGTGTTTGTGCGTGAAGACAACCACAGTCCATTGCTGCAAAAGTTTGTCAGCATGGCGATCGAAAGGACAGAACCGTTGCGACGTAAGCCGCAGCCGAATGCCTAGAATTATTCCAGAAAGTAGTCGAGTGATTTGCCGTAGAGCTTTGCCAATTGCAGAAACTCCATCACGTCAACCCGCCGCTCACCCGTCTCACATTTGGACAGGAAGGAATGCGCCATCCCCATGCGAGCCGATACTTCACGCTGGGTCAGATCGGCCTCTTCCCGCGCCAGGATCAATCGCTCCAGAAACACGTCGTAGGTCCCTTGGTAGGGGGCTGTCCGCGCCTTGCGGGATTTCCGTGTCTCTGAGGACTTGCGTTTCTTCACAGACTCCAGTGTCGGGAGGAGTTGACGAATCCCCTAATAAGGGCCACACTAGACACGCCTTGGTAACCGCAAATACAGCGAGGAAGTTGCCATGAAACGAGCTGTGATCGAATGTCCGGAGTTGGACGACAAAATTATTCAAGGACTACGCATCCATGACGATCCGCCCTGTGGGCGGGAAGTACATATCGAGTTCACCGACGGTACGGCTTTTACGGTTGCGTTGACGTCGAGCACAGCGGTAGAAGCGAAATACTACCGCGACCGGGGCGGTGAGTTGGAAGTGCTGCGGGAGTTCCGGGACTCGTCCGCGCCTCCGGTCTGACTGGATGTAGGGTAGATTTCTTCGATGCAACGCAACCCGTGGCGCCTGGCCACGTACACAACCAGATCCAGGCATCTCTGGATTTCTAAGAACACGGTTTGCAGTTGCAGATTGCCGTTGCCTCGCATCGCCAGCGTCGCCAGCCGATAGAAAGCATCTTCCGCACTGCTGGCGTGAATGGTCGCCAGCATCCCGCGATGGCCGGTGTTCATGGCGTCGAGGAGGGTGCGCGCCTCTGGCCCGCGAACTTCCCCGATGAGGATGCGGTCGGGACGATGACGCAGGACGGCCTTCAACAAGTCTTCAAAGGTCAGGAGGCTCTTGTGGGTGTCGAGTTGCGCCTCGGCGGAGACGACGTGCGGCTTGCGGATGTGCAACTCGGCAGTATCTTCGATGACGAGAATGCGTTCTGTATTCGGAATGGTGTCGGCCAGCACATTGAGCAAGGTAGTTTTGCCGGTGTTTGTACCGCCCGCGATCAGGAGATTGCCGCCGCGCTGCACGGCCTCGGTCAAGGTGGCCGCCTGAACATCGGTCAGCATCTTTTTCTCAATCAGATCGCTCATCGTAAAGCCGCGCGAGGTAAATTTGCGGATGGTCATCATCGGCGCGGGATGAACGACGGGCGGAATCAGGGCGGCCATGCGGCTTCCGTCGGGCAGGCGCAGGTTCAGGATCGGCGAATCCGCATCCAGTTTCTTGCCGAATTTATTGGCGATCACTTCGAGGCCAGTGAGCAGAGTGCCATCGTCGAAACGAATGCCAGAGAGGAGTTGCATTCTGGCATCCTCCTCGATCCAGACCGAGGAGTCCGGGTTGACCATGATCTCGCTGACGGTTTCGGCTTCGAGCAGATGACGGATGGGTTTGAGAAATGGAAGAATCACCTCGAAGCTCACGGTTGTGTCCTTTCGGGCTGGAAGCCAATCTTCTCCTGTTCAAACCAGGACATCTCGACGGGCAGGAAGTCCGGTTTCAAGTAGCAATAGGTCGGTGGCAGGGGTGTCACGCCATCGAAAGCGACAACGACCGACTGCGCGTTTTTCAGCTCAAAGAAGACCCTCTCTTCAAACAGCGGCTCTTTCTGCTTCTGGTATTGTTTCGAGGCCGAGACGGAGCCTTTGCTGGACGAGGTGCGGCCACTCAGCCAGCCGACATTGGCGTTGGAACTGGACTCGGAAACTGTGTAGCTGATGTGCGTCTTGTCCGTCTTGCCGCACAACTCCGAGGCGTATCGCGCTGTGTCCGGGTCGGTCGTGGTTAGGAAGACTTTGGTGCGGAATGCCTGGAGGAGGGTCTTGACACCTTCATTGGGCAGAGCTTCCTTGAGCGACGAAATGCTCTGGGTGGCGACAATCGGGATACACCGGGGCTGGCGCGAGATGGACAGGAACCGCTCGTCGCCAGTGGGGTTGTTGCCGCCGACGGTGGCAAAATTCTGATACTCGTCGCAGAAAAAGACGGTGGGGCGGAAGTGCCTCCGTGGTTCCGCTTCCATCTTCGGGATGCGCAACAGCACGGCCCGCTGGTAGTCGGCTTTCATCATGGTGCCGATGACCTTGGCCAGCGCCGGATTCAGGGCCACTGGAAAGTTCAGTCCCACGATCCTGCCCTGCTCGATTAGTTCGTCAAACGGCGGCAATACTCGACCATCCGGATCGGCGGCGCAGGGCTTGACCTCATAGAGTTCTTTCGGTGGACAGAAGACACGGCGGACTTGTGGATCGGTCTCGAAGAGCGACAGGAAAACCTCGATGCCCTGGATGATCGATGTCTTGACCTCGGAGCGAAAGAACTTCCAGTGTTCCCAATACCAGTAATCGACACTCTGCCAGCGCTCCCGCTGTTCTGGATTGCAAGGCTTCCGCTGATACCGGGTCACCGTCGCGTCCGTGTGTTCGATCAATAACTTTTCGAGGGCTTCGTTCCACCGGGCCATGTACAAACCCGTTGCTGCGTGCAGTTCAAAGCTGAAGGGAGCCAGCAACGCGGCACGCGCCCGATACGCTTCCGGACTGATGGCAAGATACGAGGCATCACTGAAGCGAGCCCCGACTTCGATCAGCAATGCTTCCAGCGCACCCGCGCTGATTACGGTGCGAAAAACATCGAGCAGAGTGACGTAGTTGTCGCCCACCCTGTGCAGCAGGATAACGTACCGGACAAGGTCGGTGTAGGACTGCTGCCAGAAGGGTTCCTTGCCGGCGCCCCAGATGGCAATGATGATCGAAGCGATGTTGAACGCCTGGGCGTAGGGGTCGAGCGAATTGTTTAGTGGGTTGTAACGCAGCGGGCCGTCGAGCGAGATTTCGACATAATCCTGTTCGCGTCCGCAGCCTGTGAGAATCCGCCGTGCGTGGCGGCAGAGATCGCCTTTCACTTCGAGAACGATGCCGGAGAGTTTCCGTTCCGCGTCCGTTGCGCGGTAAGCGAACAACTGTTGCATGGCCGGGAGAATGGCGGCACGAGTCTTGCCGGAACCAGTTGCGCCGACAACAGCGATGCCGGTATAGAGGCCTCGCTCCGGCACAGCGAGCCAGCGCGGTGTCCGCGAAGGAGTGGGTTGGAGCACATGATGGACTTCGCCGAGAACCAAACAGAGTTCCCGCCGCTGCCGGGGATCAGGAAACGGCGGCAGCACTCCGACCACAGCTTCCGAGTTGCCCCGATACCCGTGGACATAGAGCAACGAGAACAACATGGAGCAGGCAAGGAACGGCGTCGTAAATAGAAACAGGTTGTAGCTGTCCGCAGCCACCTTATATAAGGTTGGCCGTACCATTGCGATGTAGCGCAATAGTGGATCGGAAACAGGCCATGGAAAGAGCGCACGTAGTGGAATCCCGCTGGCGACAGCCATTCCCAACGCAAGCACTAAGCGATTTTCCACCAGAACGCTCACCATCTTTTGGAGACTGCTGCGGAGGCCCTTCATCGGTCATCCTCCGCGTTTTTTCCGAGTGACTCCTTGTACTGCTGGAACTCTTCGCTCTGGTTAAGCGCAAAGCGCAGCAGGTGGTTTACGAGATAGCTGGTTTCGTTTTCCGACCACCGACCCATCAGCGCAAGATCGTCGGCGATTGCACCGTCGATGGTTGTCTTCAGGGCCACGCGACGTACTTTGCTCGCTCCTTTTTCGATCTTCAATCGGGCCATGACATGTTCTCCTTCCGCACTGGATTTGGTACTCGCTTCGGACTTCATCCTGCTGAGGACGGGAACGACCGAGCGCAAGCGGCAGGCTGACAAGCCGGGGTCGTTCCCGCCCTCAGCCCTACTTATCCGTGGCCCTTTGTTTCCGCTATCTCGTTGTGAAACAGCATGATTTGCCGCTTTCGTTGGCTGTCTTCGTAGCCCATACGATGGCCCGCAGCCAAACTTAGCAACCTGGGGTAGCTGGCTTTGAGCAGCTCTGTTTGAAAGCCGATCTGCGTTGTATTCGTATGGAGAAGTTCGCGGACTTTCCCGGCGTTCATTGAGCCGTTGTTCCACGAGGCGATGACGCCGGCATGAACCGGATCGCGATAGATGCACTCGCCCTCCTGCAGCAGTTGGTGTTCCACAGGCGTAATGGAACGTCGCTGCCCATAAAATTTACGGCTCACGTTCAGCCAGCGAATGAGGTGATCGACCCCCAGCGGGCAGGCCGGATGAACGTTGTTCTGCGTAGAAAACCGACGCGTAAACAGGCGCTTTGCGTCGTCGAAATGCTGCGGCCTCCGCGCAACATACACGACTTCTGCATGAAAAAGTGCGCAGAGGAGGCCTTTGTGCGCCGTCAGAAAACGCTCGAACTTCGAGAGCGACCTCTGGCCTTCATCGATAAAGGCGAAGCGTATTGTCTGGCTCTCACCGTTGCGCAGCATCGAGACCGACACAGAGCCGCCAAACCCCGAGGCTGACGCAATGGCATCGCTGCCCACTCTAGCTTGAGCGAAATACCGGCGCTTGGTCTCCTCGGTTTCCAGAAACTCCTCTGTCGCAAGATGACGGAGAACATAATCCAGTACCATCAGGCGGCGCAAAATTTCGCCGCCGCTCTTCACGCGCCGATTCTGTGAATCGGGATCGTCGAGCATGCGATACAGGACCTTGCCGTGCAGGTGATACACAAAATGGCGGCCATCCAAATCCATCGCACGAATGAGACCATGCACGGTTGCTTTTCGCAGGAAATGTGTGGCGATGGAGCCGCGCTCGCGCCCGACAAACTCACAGAACTGCCGCCGGAGAAAGTACCCGGAGTGAACCGCTACGAGATACAGGTAGGCCGCCTCCCGCTCAGAGTGTCCCCAGAACGTCAGCGCGTCGATGACATCCTGACTCATAGATCCATCACCCAATCGAGCACATGGTGTTCGTCCTCCACCTTCGCCAGCCGCGTGTGGTCCGAGGAGGTGGCATACAAGCGAAAACCGGCCTGGACTTTCGCTCGCAGATGGCCGGGACGATAGGCAGCAGTGACCACCTCAATGTCCGAGAATGCGGCGCGTGCTCCCTGATCCGTCTCGTAATGAATCCGCGCATCGGGGATTTCGATACGGTTGTAGATGTACGGCAACTCAAACTGTGCCGCCGCTTCCCGGCGAATCTCGGCGAGATCGCGTTCGGGGTCTGCTTTGCGCATCTCATGGATGCCGCGGTACACCTTCGCCTTCAGCTCGAAATCCAGTTCCACGCGGAGGTTTCGGCCCCCGGCGCATTCAATCTTTTCCGCTTCTTTGAGGTACGCGCGATAAATCTGCGTATCGTGTTCCATTTCGCGAGGCTTCACCATGCCGTGATAGAGCTTCTGTTCCGGTGGAAATGCACCCACCTCTCGCGCCAGATATTCACCCTGCCGGGTCAGGGAGACGACATCGATCTGCCGCGCACGCGCCCGGCGTCCGTCGTTTCGGGCTGCTACGGAATCAACGGAGAGGACGCCTTTCTCCCGCAGAAAATGCAGGTCGGACACTAAGGCCCGCTTGTCGCCGCCATAAATGGTGTGTGCAACATCGTCGATGGAAAGCACACGGAAGCGCCCGGCTTCCGCGACGAGCTTTTGTTCCTCGGGGCGCAGACGCAGGCCGCGAATCTCCTCCGCAATGCCCGCGCGCGTCCTGCGCGGACGATGCTCTGGCACATGGGTGCGCTGTACGGAATGACCCTGTGACCGCTCCCGCTTTGGCTCTGACAATGTCGGAGCATCGTGATGGACAGGATGGTTGCGGGCTCTCTTCAGCAACTCGCCGATCCGGCGTGTCAGTGGAGAGACGGGAACATCCGGCGCGTGCGTTGCGGAATCTGGAGCGACCTCCGCCTTCCGCCGCGCGGCAATCTCCGGCTCCCGTGGCAGGTCGAACCTCATGGTTTCGCTCCGTCATGCCTGGATGCACGGTGCGCTCCACAACCGTTTTCTGGAGCACATCCGGCTGAGATTTTTTACCGTGCAGAATCTCCACGTCATACTCCGCCGGATCGCCAAACCTATCCATCTGTTCGCGGGCCATTTCGCGCATCTTGCGGACACGGGCGATCAGGTCTTGCGAACGATCTTCATACGGACTGTCATGGTCGAGCATGGTCTTATTCCTCCTCCTTCTCACCAAAGCGGTTGAGGATTTCTTCCGACAGCTCACTCTGTCCGGTGTGGATTTCCTGGTCGAGGTGTTTCAGCTTGCGTCCTGTATCGCGCAGGAAGAACTTGCGTTCGATCCAAATGGTCAGGCCGAGGATGTTGGCGAAGAGCAGCGCGCAATACAGGGCAATCTGCTGTAAGTACGTATGCAAGATCAGGCTGCGCCAGGGCACAAGGAAGTGCATCTGGCTCATCAGCCCGAAGCCAAGTGCAAGAAAAATAAGCGTGGCGACGAAGACGGCATTTGCGATCACGATGTTCCTTTCCGTCGCGAAGGTTGCGGCATTTTCAGAGAAAAGCGGAGGGGCTTTCGCCTCTCCGCAAAAAGGTGACCGATGTTAGTCGCCATCGCCCGTGTCGACAACCACCAGTGGCCGCTCCAGTCTGTTGATATGGATCGCATGAACGGCATACGTCGCGTGCATCCCTGGGTAGCGCTCGCCTACAACGACAACGGTGCGATCCTGCTCCAAGGCACGAAGCTCGCCTTCGACTTCGAGATAATCGCCGCGTCTCATGCCGCGCGTAAAGCCGCAGAAGTAAGGGCCAGGACAGATAATGCGATGCCATTCAATGCGTGGAGTCCAAGCATTTGTGGCAACGTCCCAAGTACCGGACATGGTTCCTAGCAGCAGAACCGCGAAGGAATCAGGCTGGATGTGGTCCGAGGAGGGCACCTCGGCGTCCTTGCCAAGGAACCCGCGCAGGGTGACGATGTTTTCAAAGAGTGTCATGATTGCGCCTCCTTCCGGAGAAGGAACGCCGCTTACGCGGCGTCCTCCTCAGAGATGGATTCGGTATCTGAATCAGAGTGCTGGGGCCGCGCCAGTTTCTTCACGAGGCTCGCCCGGATTTCCCAGTTGCGGCGCTTGATGGTGGATTTCTGCTTGCCCTGGCCGACTTCCGCATTGAACTCGGAGCTGCGCAGTTCGCCTTCGACCTCGATGTAGTCGCCTTTCTTGAGGTCCTTCGCGTACTCGGCGGGTTTGGCGAAGCAGACGATGCGGTGCCATTCCGTGCGCGCGACCCACGCGCCGGTCTTCTTGTCCTTGTAGCTGGACTTGGTGGCGAGTGAGACAACGACGACGGACTTGCCGTGGGCGGTGGACTGGGCCTGTGCGTCGTTGCCGACGAAGCCCTTCAAGCGGATGGTGTTTTCGTAGAGTGCCATGATGATTTCCTCCATGTTGGTTTTTGCCCGGAACTTCCTCGGGACACTCTTGCGCGAAGCGACGTGAGGTGCCCCGCTCCCAAGGGCAAGCGGCGCTTTTTCGGAGGGTCCGGAAAATGTTTTGCGCGTTCTTTGCACAAAAGATTTTCTGGAAACCGAAACCCGTAGGGCGCTCGTAATGCCGGGGTCCCCAGCAGGTCCGCACTTGACCTGCTGGGGTGGCAGAGCGAAGCAGAGCCGTGCAGTTCCCGCCGGGCGCGGGAAAAGCACCGAGCGAGTGACCGAGGAAGAGCAGGAAAAAACTGGAGGAATGGCGCTCGTACCGAAAATATCCGCAGACCAGGACGACTGCTCAGGACGCGCTTCAGGAAACCACGAACGATCAAATGCTCTTCGTCTCCGCCATCCAAAGCTACAAATAACCAGCGCGCGAAATATGCGCACACGAACCCGCATTTCTTTTGCAAGCTGCCCCGCGACAAGACTTGACCGAGGCGACACGGACGAAGATATATAGCAGCTCGAATCTGTTATCGGCATGGCAAGCGACCCCGCAATAAACCGCATGGGAATACCGCCGATCTTGCTCGTTATCGCTGGCATGGCGGACCCTCATTCCGATGCATGACGATCTCGTGGACCGCCGCGATGCGTTCTCCGATCCAGCGCATGACTGGGACAGCCATCGAATTGCCGAGCGCCCGGTAACGCGGGCCATCGGCGGCCAGCCTGCCGCGATACTCGACCAGCGTGTAATCGTCGGGGAATCCCTGCAGGCGTTCGCATTCGCGCGGAGTCAATCGCCGCACGGCCATTTCTCTCTGCAAAAGATTCTGTGGGCAGTTGCTGGTGTCGGAGCTATCGACCTGTTTGCCATAGGAGGCGGTCAGCGGAGCGGCGATGGCGAGTTGACCGCCACCATTGGCATGACTCGCGTCATGGCACATGCCACGCAGCGTCGGAGCAATACCGCCAACATCAGCTCCGAAATCTTTCGCAGAGAAGGCAAGATAGCTGTTCGTACTGCCGCCGGATGCGGCGCACAGACTGGCGGTATCGGAAAGATGCGGCCATGATCCACCGTCGCGTCCACGCAAGTTGAAGGCCACAGCTTGGCTGGTGGTCCGCTCCAATGTGTGCGCGACGTTGTCCGAGAATCCATGCCCGTTCGATTGCGTGTGGGCCGTGCAAATCGCAATCGGGATGAGAGGACTGCCACGCCCGGTGCCATCCTCGCTCGCGTCAAATCCATGGGCGGAGAGTGCGTGCGCGATCAGTGTTTCTGTTTCATCATCCTGTCTGCCCATGCCACCGGCGTTCAGACAGCGGGAGATTTCTCCGCTGCCTGCGAGGATGCCGATTCCTAATTGATTGCGGATGAATCCGTCTTTACATCCGGCATCAATGGTTGGGGCGGTATCTGTGAAGCGACCGCCAACAGGGCCAACTTCAACTCCTCCGGAAGCTCCTTGCCGCGTTTCTCGGCGCGGCGCAGGATGCCCCGACAGGCACGACTGCTCAAGTAAAACTGCTGCGGCAACTCGCCAGTCTCCAAAATATCCGACAACGAAGACGCGACGGCGTCGCTGGGGTACTCCGAAATACTCAGCGTTAAGAACCCGGTAAGAGACCCCATACCCGAGTTCAACCAGCATCCCGAGGAAGGCTCCAAACGTCCGTCCTTCATCAATCGACAGGACGCCGGGGACGTTCTCCCATACCAGCCATAAGGGCCTGATTCGATCAGCAAGTCGAGCAAACTCGATGGTGAGGTTGCCACGTGGGTCATCCAGTCCCGCTCGCTTCCCGGCGACGGAGAAAGACTGGCAAGGTGTTCCTCCGGCCAGAAGATCGATTGTTTCCACATCGTCTGCTCCTATGCTGGTGAAGTCTCCGGCATTGATCACGGCGCCATCGGCAGGCAGAGCAACCACGTTGCGAATGGCTGCCGCGCGCTGCTTTGCTTCTTTCCGAGAGGGCGCGTCATGTGGACTCGGCATGCAGATGGGCCGTGATGCGCGATAGCGCGAGCGCAGCAGCCATGAACAGAAAGGATCGATCTCCGCGAACATCGCAGGCTGCCAGCCCAGCGGCTGCCACGCCACAGAAACCGCTTCAATGCCCGAACACACGGAAAGGTATCTCATGCGACTTTCCCTGGCTTCGGTCCGCGTTTGCGACGGCGGAGCGTATCGAGCGCGGCGAGGATATGCACCATCTTTGTGTCACGGCCATAGAGCACCACGTCCGCGTATCGCACCGTCGCAAAGTCGCCGGCACGATCGACCAGCAGCAGCGGGATGCGCGACCCGCGTTCCAGCAGGAGGTGGATCAGCCGCCCGGCGGGATCGCCAGGCTGCGCGTGGACGAGCACGCCGCAGGCAAGGGCGGTGTCTTTACCGCCAGCCAACTTCATTGCGTCCTTCGCTTCTCCGGTGGCGGCAACATCGTAGCGATGGAGCCGTAGCGCGAATGCGATTAAAGCCAACAGGCTTTCATCCGCGCAGTAGAGCAGGATCGGCATCATCGGTCGCATGATTGTCAGCTCCCGAATGCCTGGTCTTCGTGGACGTAGCTGATAATGAGGCCGAGCGGATTCGTGAGCAGCATCTGGTTCGGCACTTCGTCGCGGAAGTTGTAGATGACATTCGCGGTCCAGCGTTCGCGGCGCTGCTCCTGTCCTTCTCCCGGTGAGTGGAAGACTTTTTCAAATTCGATGTCCGCGCGATAGGGAGCTTGCCGGGTGTCCTCCAGCACTACCGCATCAATCTCGATGTCCACGTCGGGCGCACCTGGATCGAGCAGGAAGGTCTGCAACGTTTTGTGCTGGTTCACACGCTGCAGCGTTGCCGACTGCAACTCATTCGAGAGGAAGTCGAGCGATTGTGAAAAGTCCCGCTGCAAGGTGGCATGATTGCGGCCATAATAGAGTTCTGTCCAGCGGGCGAGGTAATACTTGCTGACACGGTCGATTGGAATCTTTGCAAAGTCGTCGTACTGCATCACCTGGCCGCGCCCGGTATCGGACACCGAGATAATGAGCGGCTTGAGCCGCAGGGCGGCGGTCTCAGCACGATAAAGGAGAGCAAGCAACGCTAGCGCGACCACCGAGAGTACAAGGATGACTACCTTGAGATAGGTGTTGGTGACGACCGGCTCGGCATACAATTCCAGAAACTTGTGTCCGGCGTCAGTAATCGGAAATGCATTTTTCTCTGACATGATTAGTTCCCCATTGGGTTGACCCATGTGCCGCTGCGTCCGCTGAGGATGGCTCCAGTCAACTCCGGTATCTTGAACAGGCCGTAGATGCAGACAAAGAGCGTAAGCAGCAGAGCGGGCAGAATCGTAAACGCGTTCGAGATGCTGATCTTCCCGATGACCTGGAACATCGAGATGAGGACTTGGGCGAAAACATAGATGAAGGCCGATGCAATCACCTGATAGAAGCTGAATCCGATGAACGCCTTGAACCATCCCCAGAACAACCAATCCATTTGGGGCACGATGAACCAGGGAATGAAGATGGGACCGATCAGCACGCACACGGCGGCGGCGACGTAGCCATAGGCGATCACGGCAAAGGCCACGGCCTGCATCGCCGCCAATATGAGGGCGATGAGTAGATAGGTCAGGTCTTCCAGGATGCTGAACTTGCCGGGAGGAGTACCTAATTGTTGCTCCGCGTTGACCACGGCGTTGGCGATCTGCTGCGTCTGGTTGGATTCGATCTGGCCGGACAGGTTCAATGCCTCTTTGGTGATGAGATCGCAGAAGCTGTAGCCCACGCCGGGAATCGGCGTCGAGTAATAGGTCAGCATGCCGAGACCGAAGGCGATCATCAGGACCAGGTCGGCGAATTTGGCAAAGTGAAACCCGCCAAATCCCTGGGTGGCGGCGAGCGCCGACTTGATCCCGAACCAGGCAATCAGAATCACGGCCAGGCCACGGAAAATGTCGAGTCCTGTGGCTTGAAGCATTGCGCTCTTTGTCGTCAACAGCTGGCCAATGGCCTGGTTGAGAAACGTAAAGGCATTTTGCTGCATGGCTCACTGTCCTGTGGTGCTGAGGGAGATGGCATGGATGGAGTCGCTCACGCCGCCGGTCACTTTCTGCATGAGAGTGGGAAAGTTTTGCTGGAAGTAAATGGACTGGTTGATGAGGCGATTGCGCTCATCGAGTTCTTCTTTTGCATCGAGCGCCTGCTGCGCGGCAGCGGCGGCAAGAATCTGATTGGTGTCCTGCTGCGAATGAATTTGCAGGAGTGTGGCCGAGTTAATTTTGCCGAGCAAAGCGTTCTGTGTCTGCTGGCCTGGGTTGGTCGAATAGGTATCGGATTCGAGATTCGCCAGCTTCTGCTGGAAGGTCTGCGAGTCGGACCGGATGGTGCCCAGCGTGGACAGCATATTGGTCACATTGGTCTGCCCAATCTCGGAGCTGGCATACTGGTTCTGGACTGTGGCCTGGGTCGTCGAGTCGAGCGCCGACAGGCTGCCGGAGGGATAGCTCTGCAATGGGATCACGGCGCCGTTGTAGGCGGACATGGCGCGCGTGGGGTTGCCGAGATCGAGTGCATTGATCCAGGCCGAGGTGATGCCGGAAGTGTTCGCCGCCGAGAGACTTGGGTTGGTGAGGTTGGTCCACATGGAGAAGTCCGACTGGTAGCGCGCGGCGAGGTTCTGTGGCATCCGTGACATCTGATAGGCGAGGTTGTAGGCCGCGATGACCTGTGTCATGGTCTTGTAGGTGGAGGTATAGATCTGTTCCGCGGTCTGGAGACCCTGCACATTCTGCTCGATCTGCTGGATGGCATGGGCGCTCTGGGTGGGATCAAAGACGATGCCTGATCCGAACTGCGCGCGCGCTGCAGGCGCAAGCGCGGCGATGAGAGCAAGGATTGGAAATAGAGATTTGCTGGATTTCATGATAGTTCCTTTCTGTGAGCGCCGAGCGCGAGCAGCGGCGCGATGTGTGCATGGCGATACGGTGATGGCTTTGGCGGCTTGGGAACATCACATCCTGTCATCCCAAGACAAGCGATCATGCAAAGCAGTGCGACGCGGATCACATCACCCCCGGCATGTCGTGGTTTTCATACGCGGGCAGCAGCATGTCCTGGGTGATGTAGACCTTGATGCGATGGCCTTCGCGGATGGTGATCGTCGGCGGGATATTGATGAAACGATCCAGAACATTCGCGCTCGATTGCGACAAGCTCGAAGCCACCCCCTGCCGGTACATATCGGAGCCGTTCTCGTTGTAACCACCGTTGGTGGTTGCCTCGGCTGCGCCGGAGATAACTCCCAACGCGATCGACGTGCCGAAAATCTGCAAGTAATGGTTATTGACTTTGTCCTTGAGATCCGTGTCGCCTACCTGATCGAGACCGTGAAACTGGTCGAGATCGACGGAATATCCATCCGGCATCAACAGACGATGGAAGGTGACAGCGAGGCGCTTCTGGCCGAAACTCGAAACCTTCTGCACATCGCCGAGAACGAAGGTGCCTTCCGGGATCAGCACATGCTGGCGGTCCTGGCTGTAGACAGGGCTCGTCACCATGACTTTCACCGGCCCGGCAAATTCACCGTCCAGACGGTTCACGAGCGCGGTGTCTATAGTGGTTCCCTCGAAGAGCACATAGGGCCGGCCATGCGCTGAGTTGACGTTCACCTCCGGCACACGCTTCTGCACGTTTGCAGCACCCGGATGCAAAGATGCAGATGATGGAGCAATCGGGTTATTTACCGTTTCGTTGTTAGCAGCAGCAGAGGGCGTGGCTGCGGGAGATGAGATACCAGGAACATTGTTGTTGCCGGAGACGAGATTCGACGCGAAGCGTGCTTTGAAGGCCAGCGCCTTCTCCGCGTCCGCAATCGGATCGCGGGGCGGCTCTGTCGCCTGCGGCAATTGGGAAGCGGCGACTTGCGTTGTGTTGGCCGACCCGGTCGCATTGCCCGCTGTTTCTGCCGCTCCTGTCTTCTGTGCCTGGGCCTGTTCACTCTGGTGCTGGTCGGCGCTCAGGTCCTGTTCCAGTTCCTGAATCTTCCGCTGGTTCATGTCGGTGGAGATGGCCTGGGGAGTCACCTTTACGTTTTTTGCGGCAGGCTTGGCGTGGTTTTTCGAGAACATCACCGCCATCAGGATCAGTACCGCAAGACCGGCCACGACATATCCCTGTGCCTGCTTCGGCACAACACCTTCCGGCCGGACGCGCTTGTCCCGAACCTGCGCGCTCGGCGAAACGTTTTGCGTTTCTACTTCCTGGATGGGCTTTTCCTCTGCCATCGGCGCCACCTATTGCCCTTTCCGTTGAAATTCCAGCCGACGCTTGCCGAAATCGAGGTAGCCCTTATCGACCACAGTGGGGAGGATGTACGTGCCGTCCTTCAACTGGAAGGTAATGAGGTCGGGCTTGCCGTCCTTGATCTCGTACACGGCAAACTTCTCCGCCGCCGCCGACTTGATATAGGTGAACTTGTCGTCGTGATAGATGGCCGACACATCGAAGGACTTGTCATTGTGGAAGGTGTAATCGAACTTCAACGCCTGGATGGGGTAATCGGCGCGGAACTGCTCGACGGCCTGTGCTGCATGACTCTTAGCAAGTTGCGCCTGCGCATGCGCAGCAGCAACATCACTGGCCGATACCAGTTTGTCGGCTCCGTTGGCGGCAGCGATCGAAGACGGGTCGGACGGGTCGATGACCACCTTCAGATCGGGTTGGGCAGACTCATCATCGTCGAGCGTGAAGGAGTAAACTGTGCCCTTGTCGGTGATCAGGTTCAGGTTGCTGTGGATGCCTTCCTTTGCCGGATGCAGGAAACAGTAGTTGCCCACGGCGTCGATGATCCAGAAGTCCTTATCCCCGGTGGCGACTTCCAGAATTTTCTCCGTGGGTGGCAACTGGATCAGGGTGGTGTAGCGCATCTTCGCGCGAATGCTCACGATGTCGTTCGAGTGATAGTGGACGATGCGGGCCGATTGCTGGCCGTGCGCGACGGTCGCAATCAGGCCCAGCACCAACGAGAAAATAGGAGCACGGTTCATCAATTCACCTCGGGTTGTGTGGGATTGGGATAGTCATGGGCCAGGCGAAGGAGTCCTTGCTCCGGCCCAAAGCGGGCGAAATAGTCCTGTTTGCGCAGATTGTCGCGAGCGTTGTTGGTGGCGATCCAATACGTCAGCGCATCGACTTCGAGGACCAGCTTCTTGGTCCCACGCGGCTGCAGGAGTAGCAACTCGCGCTTGGGAATCAGCGACTCCAGCAATTCGAGCTGGGTGTCGTTCAACTGGAAGATGTCGGCGTACAGCTTGCGATCGATGTTGGGATTGGCCAAGAAGATTTTTGTCGGGCAGGACTCGTTGACGATGTGCAGCATGTCCGACGCTGCCAGCTCCACCACGGACTGCGTGGCCAGGATCATCGCAGCGTTTTTCTTTCGCCACGTTTTTTCGGCACGAATGATCCAGTCGCGGATCGTTTGGTTCTTCAGGAAAATCCACGCCTCATCGATCACAAAGACCTTAAAGATGGCCGTGTTCTTTAGTTTCTCGATCTCTGCTGAAGCCCGGTGGAGCACATAGAACAGCAGTGGCTCTAAAACATCGGGAGCGTCACCCCAGCCATCGAAGTTGAAGGTCTGGAAGTGCGAGAAGGTGAGTGTGTCCTCGACGTTGTCAAACAAGTAACCAAACTGTCCGGCCTGTGTCCATCGGTGCAATCGCTCTCCCAAGGGCCCCAGAATCGAAGCAAAGTTGGTCAGCGTCCGAATCTCCAGCGGCAATTGGTACACTCGCTCGATGGCGGTATAGAGCGCTTTTTCATCCTCCGGCGTCAGAGCATACTTGCCCTGGGCCTCGATCAGAACTCTGGTGAATAGGTAGAGGAAGTTCAGGCTCTCCGCCGTTGGGGTTATATAAAATGGGTTGATGCTGAAGCCAGGATTTTTCAGGCCGACGTTGAGATACGTCCCGCCGAAAACGCGCGTCAGCGTCTCGTAGCTGCCGCCGAGGTCAAAGATAAAGGTCAGGGGGTCATACTTCTGGATTGACTGAAGGGTGAAGGACAGACAGAAACTTTTGCCGCTGCCAGTTGCGCCGAGTAGCAGCGTGTGGGCGACATCCCCCGAATGCAGGTTCAAATAGTGGGGCGTGCCATGGGTCGATTCAAGGACAGCAAGGTATTCGCGTTCGAGGTGCGGGTTCCACTGTGCGCCGCTATCGACGGTAAACTGGAACGACAAATCGGCATAGTTGGAGTTCAACGCCCACTGCTTGCGCAGGTTGAACTGCGTGTTCCCGGGAACTGTGGCGAAGAATGCATTGAGCAGGTTATAGCGCTCTTCATAGAGCAAGCCGTCATGCTGCGTAAACAGCTTCTGGAACTCCGCGACGGAGTGCTCCGCTTTCGCGCGGTTCTCGTCATAAATGACGACCGACAGCGTGAACTCGCCGAAGTTCTTACCCTCCATGCCCAGCGCGGTCAGTGCCGCGCCCAATTCGGCGACAGCGGCTTCTTTGGAATCGTCCACCAACTCATCACGCGGGCCGCTGTTCTGCCGGTCCTGTAGATTCGAGACGAAGCTGGTCTTCGAGTTGTGGTGATGCCGGCGGCGGGAGGCGATCTCTTTCCGTGATTTCGTGTTATCGATCGGATGCCATTCCGTGACCACATGGAAGTTGGCGGGAATGTCGAACAGACCCTGCAACAGCAGGGGCCGCGTCTCCGAGGGAAGCTCTTTCAGCGTGAGAACGCGGACGTAATCGTCATCCAGGCGAAGATGACTGCGATGCGCTTCCAGCTCCGAATCGCATATTTGCCAGTCGAGTTGAAGCGCGCTGTACAGGCACGCATTGTGAATCTTCGAGGGGCGGAAATTTACGAGACGGCGCAGTATGCGAAACGTCTCTTCCGCCCCTGGCAGCTCGACCGTCATCAGGTCGTTTAGCTGCCCAGTCAAGCTCTGTGTCTTTTGCTGCAAGCGCAGCCGGTCGCGCTCTATCTGTTCATAGATCAGCGTCCGTTCCTTGCTCCCGGAGAACAGCGCACGCAAGTCGCCGAGCGACGAGCGTGGCTGTTTCGGCAACTGTGACAGCGCGTGCAACAAGCCGGTTTTGGCATAACTGCCATCGATCATCACGACCCAGAAGATTTCTATGCTGTACAGGCGGTCTGATTTCGATTCGAGAAAAGCCGAACGTTGTTCTACAGCAGCGCGGACGAGCGGGTTTTCATACTCCGCGTGTGGAATCGCCGGGCGGTTGCGCTTGAAAAGAATCTGGTACAGCCGTGTCTTATCGTCGAGTGAGCGGAAGGCCGCTTCGAGGCGCTTCACCATGTAATCGCGGCCAGCGTGGTCGAGACTCTCGTAGTCGATCCCGCCGATCTTCAGCATCGCGCCAAGATCGCCCGATTTCGTGAGAAAGGCATTCTCATCCCAGAAACCGTAGAGATTGATTTGCCCTGGGAATGAGCCTGCCTCCTTCAAGTCCTTCGTGATGTCGCTAATTCTGTGCATGACGGTTTCTGATAGTGATCGGCGTCGGCTCCCACTTCATGGGGTCGTAACGTCTGCGAAATTTACTAGAGTTGAAAAGCACGCGAAGGATTTCGACATCATGCTTCGTGGCAATGCGCGCAACGATCACGCCGACGATGAAGAGGCCAATTCCGCCGAGCAGCGAGTGCAGCAACGAAAAGATCGCGCCGCCTGTTATCAGCGCGACGAAGAACAGCCTTCGTTCCGCACCCAGAATGGTCAGTGGGCGATTCATCGCTTTATAAACTTTGTTGTGCCGAGAATCGCCCGCTGCCATCTGCTCGCCTCCTTTCTGCTCATCGTGTGTGTTGCAAAAGCCCGTTCCCAGGGGTGAAGCATTCCTTACCCCGGAAAGAGCCAAGCCATGAAGTTCACCGCTCCAATGGCCATGCCAACGCCGAAGACAATCCCAGCGAGCATGCGTTTGGACTGGCCTTCGCCGTAAGCAAACATCAGCCCGCCCACCACGATGGCGACCAGAGAAAGTCCGGTGGCGATGGAACCCGTAAAAGCGGTTTTCAGGACGTTGACTGCGTTATCCCAGGGATCGCTGCCCGTGCTTTGGGCATAAAGGGGAGTTGCCGCAGCCAGCGCGACCGAGGCAATGGAAATGGCCCTTTCAAATCCAGTGCGGTTTGGGTTGGTAGAAAATTTCTTGATACGAATGGACACGGTGGTTCTCCCTTCTTTCGCTTGATGGTTTGCGGGGTCCAGTCAGGTGAACTCCGCGTCTCAAGTGAACGTAAGGCCGCAGGGATAGGGGCAGGTCGGAAAAGTTTTCCACGAGATTTCCTAAAAGGAAATGGGAGATTGGAGATTTGGTGATATAGCGATACATGATTCCACGTAGGAAGGTATTGAAAGTGGGGAGAGGCTACAGGCAATCGACCATCATGGGACGTTGCTAGCAGGAGGTTGGTTTGGGATCAAATCGCGTATAGGAACCCATCTAAGGCGAGCAGTTTCCTCGTGGCTCGATACTGGGCTTCCTGCGCCACTAATAATCGTTCAAAGGCTTTAAAACAATCGCTCAATCAGCAGATTGCAGCTGACAGCATATTCTCGATGGGATCGCGAATTAAGTAAAAACTTGTCGATTGCAGTTCGCAACATACATTATCCTAAGAATTACGCCAGAGACAACCTTGGTTTCTTTAGTCGAGTTGCAGAAATCCAATCTCACTAAGCGTGATTTAATCAATGACAACTTTGCCGGAGATGAATGCAAGCTAAGCGTAAACCGAGCCGGGCTAACGCAGAGGAAACTCCTCATCTGCTTGATTTTGCCCGTGAGTTCCGGGACGAAGGTCACCTGCGCCAGACCACTGCTCAATTGTTTGAACGAATGGGCTTCTCTGGGGTCGTCGTTACCCACGGCGGCTCGACGGAAAAGGGGAAAGATATTGTTTTTTACACGGCAGGTCCCCTCGGGGAAGCGGTGCTGTGCGCGTGCGTTATGAAGAACGATCGAATCACTGGTAACGCGGCTTCGCCTTCCGGTGCCAGCACCATTCTCAACCAAGCTCTACAAGCACTCCGCGAACCATATGTGAATCGAAGCACTGGAGAGCGTGAACGGGTTGGACTGGTCTATGTCATCTCTCCTTACACCAGCGCGAGTACCGCAGTTGAATCCATTCAAACCCAACTTGATGACCGCGCCAACCAGGTAATTTTTAAATGCGGGCGTGAATTTCTCAAGTTGTTCGAGGATCATTGGCCCGACTTCTTGCGCTTTGAGACAGGTATCCTCGCGCGCTATCTCACGTCATTAAACGGCGATGTTGGGGATGACCGGGCTCTGACCACACTGCTTGCCCGTCAAGGCATCCCCGCCGGTGAGCGGACGATCGAAAACTATTATGTTCAGCCAGAGCTCGTCGCAGAATTGGCAGTTCATGCCCGTCGAGACATTCCGCCGCTTGCCCTAGATCACCTGAGACGGTTGATGTCCAAGACCGAATTGCAAACGTTCCAGGACATGCTCAAGCGATGGGGTGAAAGTCTGAAGCTGGCAAACTGGTGGGCTACCGATCCTAACCTCATTCAGGAGTACATCGGGGTCGGTGAGGACGCAGTTGCCGTTGCGACAGCCATCGACAAACTTTGGGAAGCACAATATCACTTATATGAACAAACGCGAAGTCGAGAACAGCGCGCCAAGGTTCGAAAGAGGGATGTCCGACTGGAGCTTGAGGCTGGACAAGGTTTGCATCGCCGTTTCGAAAGAATTGTCAGCCTATCATCGGAAGCTTATAAAGCCTTTGAAAGCTGCGCGCGGACAGCACAGCAGTTCTCCATGTTAAAGCTGTCGAGTTGCCGTGATGTATTAACCAAACCGCAATTCAGGGATTATTGCCGCACTGAGGATCTGTCGCGCGCTTTACCCTATATGTTCGAACTGGGCGATATACATGCCCGACACGCGTCTGACGCCAAGCTTATGGATGAAGTATCCTGCCCGCTTCTGATAACCGCGCCTGCCGGATTCGGCAAAAGCTGGTTTTGTCGCTGGCACACATTGCGCGACGCAAGAACCCATGTGCAAGATCCAAGCAAATGCCTGCCGATCTATGTGCGGCTCCATGAACATGGACAAGGGAAGCTTGGATCATTTGAGGAAACCTTCTTGCCGGCGGGTGAGTTGCGCTCTTTGCTCTCATCGAACTCTGCGGAAAAGCCTCGGAGGATTCGACTGTATCTTGATGGACTCGATGAGATACCCGACTCGAAACGTCAAGAAGAGATTGTGGCCCTTGCGCGCGAGGGATTGGCTCGGTACACACATTTGCAAATCATCGTAACTGCGCGTGATCATGTCCGCGGCCCTTGGTTGGGGTGGCTTCCACGTTTGCAACTGGCTCCATTCACAAAGGGACAGAGCAGTCAATTGACCCGAAAATGGTTTGACTGTATGGAGGAGGCGCAGAAGTTCGAGCGCGAGCTGGAGAGTACGCCCAGTTTAGCAAATCTGATGGCCGTCCCACTTCTAGCGACGCTAATAGTCAATCTATATCGCCAAACTGGAACTCTTCCCGCAACAAAGACCAGACTTTATAGGCTTTTCGTTGACTTGCTGTCAGGTGGATGGGACGCTATCAAGCAAACCCATCGCGGCGGTCGATTCGGACCCGATGTCAAGGTCCTTGTGCTGATGGCCCTCGCAGCCCAGATGCAGTATGGCGGCAAGAGAGACGCGACCGAGCATATGTTTCGAACGGCCATAAACTCCAGCTTGCGGGCGCTCAACGGTTCAGCAGATATTCTCTTAGATGAAATTTTACAAGATGGGCTGCTTGTCCCTTGCGGTTCTCTGCTGATGTTCAGTCATCTTTCTTTTCAAGAATACCTCGCAGGACGTGCGCTTCAGGCCAGCCCCAACGACCGCAAGGCTAAAAATGCTGTGGCTTGGTTCTTACGAGGAGATGATTGGTGGAAAGAGCCAGTGGCGTTCTACTTGGGTAGTGCTGAGAGTCCACAAGAAGCGCAGTCGTGGCTTGAAGATCTAATTCCGCGCGTTGCCGAACGCACTGGAGTGGGGCATGACTTCAACCATCGCGAAGATTTTCTCCTAAGAACTCTAGCCGAGTCGTTCTCGGCAAATATCGCAGTTAAATAGATACATCTGCAGCTCATTTGCTGTCCCTTCCATTGAGAGAGAAACTAATCTTCTGACAAGCTATGACAATCGATTGAATACTCAATGGCAGCTTGAGGCTGAGTGACGGGCAACATAAATGCTGAGCGCCGAATTGTTGAAATGGTATGTCTCGATGCGGGTACCTTTTGCGAGCTTTTGTCCGGGTATTTGGCATGGAGAGCGCACAGCATGGCATTCCCACGATAATCAGCGAAAGAGCCGCATGCCAGCGCGAGTCAAGACAGGATCACGCAGGGTGGAACTCCGGTATGTCTTGACGCGGGCTGGCATCCGGCCAGAATCACACAGCGGTGGGAATGTCAGGGGAGAACCGCCTCGCGGCAATCCTCCCCTGTACACGTTCCATGCGTGCGCTGGCCGCCGCGTGGTAAGTCTCATCCATTTCCATTCCAAGATATTGGCGGCCGGTCAGCAAGGCTGCGGCGCATGTCGAAGCCGACCCGCAAAAGCAATCCAGCACCAACTCACTCGGTAGCGTAAATGCGCGAATCAGAGGTGCCAGTGAAACCACCGCTTTCTGCGTAGGATGCAGCGTGTTGCCGGTGTAGATCAGCCGCTGCACATCCGGCAGGGGATTCTTTGGCAGTGGTGGCCTACCTTTTGCCAGCAAATACGCCTGCTCATGCTGGCATTTCATGAACTTCGCACTCGACGTGTAGCTCTTGCGAAATACGAAATGACCCACAGGCCGAAACCCTGCATTACGCCATGCATCGAGGAAATGATCCGCGCGCGGCCAGCCGTAGAAGCAAACCATCAAGCGATTCTGCTTCAGCACGCGATACGCCTCCGCCATGGCGGGTTTGAGCCAGTTCGCATCGGTATCGTTCTGGAGCGTGCGGCCATAGCGGTCGTGATAGTTCACCAGATACGGCGGATCGGTGAGGATGAAATCGACGCTTTGCGCGGCTATTCGGCGCATTATTTCGATGCAGTCGCCGTGCAAGATGCGGTTGGTGAAGCGGGTTTGTTCTTCACGGATTGTTGTAGTGGTTGTCATGGTTTCGATCTCCATTTCTGCCCATGTCTTTGAAGCTCTCAGGGCACACTGGGCGAAGCCATGCAAGGGTCCCGGCTCCCCAGGCCAAAGGTCGCTTTTCGGGAGGGCTACCGAAAGAAATTGGCCGTCGTTCTGTGCAGCAAATTTGTTTTGGGAGGAACCGGAAAAGCAGAGACCTGCCGTGCCGCCAGGGCGCCGGTTTGAGACCCGCAGCAGTGCCTGAGAGCGCAAAAGACGGGAAGGGCATGATCGGGGCAACACCACACCCACAATTCGCTGAGGCTCCTATGAACACTGCATTCCGCGAGCAGTGCCACCTCTTACGTTCATCGAGCGCCTGCACTAGAAATTGTGCGGATTTCCTTTTAGGGAACCGCGCGGAAAAATTTTCCGAGGGAACTGGCTGGCAGCCGCCTACTCTGGGCACAAGGACGGAGTGCATTTAGGGGAAGAAATTAAATGCGCGACCAGGGGCAACACATGAGCACTTCTATGTTCGAGCGAACTCTAGCGCCTTCGGGCAATCTCCCAGAAAGGTATGTCGATTCTGTAGCCGGTGCGCAGTTTATAGGCATGCATCCGAAAACACTGGAACGGCTGGCAAGAAAGGGAACCGTTCCAGGACATCCAGTCGGAGAGGGAAACGAACGCAAGCGTTGGCGGTTCCTGATTTCCGAGCTGGATGCATGGCTCCGCGCCCGCCGAGGGCAGTTTCGATGAGTCACCACTGGCAGATCATCGCCCCTAGAGTTACATTTGGATCACCAGTGCGATCCGCGCCTCACGCAAAGGAGGCGTTATGAGAAAGGCGCGGTATCAGAAAGGCTGTGTCTCGCTGTCGATGAACGGGAGTGGAGAACCAGTTTGGATTTTCAGATGGCGAGAAACGTTGCCGGATGGCAGACGCGTAGCTCGCAAGAAGCAGATCGGCGCGGTCGAAAAATACAAGTCGAAAGTCGCTGCGGAAAAAGCGGTGGCCGGATTTCGGCTGGCAATCAACGCTGACGGCCCAGGAAATACCAAGGCGATCACGATGGAGACTCTGATCCAGCATTACCGGGAGATGGAACTGATCGATAACGGCGAAGAGGGCAAAGCCTATTCGACGCGGGATCGGTACGACAGTTGTCTCAACCGGTGGATCACACCCCGGTGGGGCAACTATCGGCTGGGGGATGTGAAGACTATCGCGGTCGAACAATGGCTGCGGAAGATTGAGCGTGCCAATGCCACCAAAGCCCGAATCCGCAATTTGATGAGCGCTCTGTTCAATCATGCCATTCGCTGGGAATTTACGGATCGGAACCCGATTACTGGACCGGTGCGTGGCTCCGGCGTCCGGCAAAGCAGTAAGCGGGAGCACATTCCCGAGATCCTTGAGGTCGAAGAAATGCGTGCCTTGCTCGCGGAACTTGCACTGCGGGAGCGGGTGCTGGTTTTTCTCGATATGGCCACAGGGCTGCGTCGGGGAGAACTCACGGGTCTTCAGTGGAGGGATGTGGATTTCCAAAAGCTTCTGCTGCGGGTCGAACGCTCGGTCGTTGATCTGGTCGTAGGCAAGTGCAAGACGGAAGCATCCAAGAAGCCGGTTCCGCTCGACGAGTATTTGGTACAGGACCTGTTGGAATGGTATCGACATGCTCCCTGTGTTCGACCGGAGGATTGGATTTTTGCCAGCACCAGCAATCGTGCGGGCAGAAATCGTGGGCAACACCCTCTTTACTTGTCTTCGGTGATGCGCTATTACATCCAGCCAGCGGCCCTTCGGGCTGGCATCACGAAGAAGTTGTCCTGGCACACCTTTCGGCACACCTTCTCCACACTGCTCAAAGCGAATGGGGAGGACGTGAAGACGGTGCAGGAACTTCTGCGGCATGCTTCCACGAGGATCACATTGGATGTCTACACGCAGGCGGTGACCTCAGCCAAGCGTCAGGCGCAAAGCAAGGTGATCGCCATGATTCGGTCGAAAAGTGAGAGAAATTGTGTACCCGAGAGTGTACCCGAAAATTCGGAGCCAAATTCTGTAAGTGCTTGATAAGATTTGGCGTCCCCGACGGGATTTGAACCCGTGTTATCGCCGTGAAAGCGGGTCTGGGGCTAAATTGCAAGCTTTGGCCGCGTGGAGCAAGATTCGGAAATCGCCAACACTGGAGCGGAGAATCGGCCATTTTGCCATTGGCAGGGTTTGACCCGATTTGCGGGTGTTTGGCGACTCAAATGTCACGATAGCGTCACGGCCTATTGCTTGTCCTGATGGTGCGGGTCCCCGGCTACTTGTCGGTACTCTGGGTCCAGCCCGTACCGCCGTTTGAATAGAGTTAGTCCCGCTTTCCGCTGCTCCTCTTCCCATTTGTGACGATACTCCCCCATCTCCCCATCTCGCCGCTTGGAACGCCATCTATCGAGTAGCATGGCAGGCCCCGCAAGGAGTAAGACCAGAAGGAACAGGCAAACAACAATCTCGATTCCGATTTTGATGACGGATACCGTAAACGACCACACTGGCGTGTCCTCTTTGCGCCCAGCCCCGCGCCCGGACAGTATAGCCCCTGGTCCACGTCATAATGGGACGCAGTGCGTGCTATCGGATGGGTTCTGGCCGGTTCTGCCTATCCATTCCACGAGGCGAATCCATGCCCGCCGGTCACAACCCACGCTCGCGCGCCCGCGCGTATTGGTCGCAAAATCCATTTCTCTATTTACCATTTAATTAACGGGGAATTGTTCCGGCTTATTTGATTGGCTCCTGAAAAACCACACTGTCATGCGTGCGAGATTGTACGGAAATTCCGCTCTGAGGTCTGAAAGTCGATACGCGGATCACCACTGAGCAACGCCAGCACAATGCAGACTCACGCGCGCGCGTTAGGTGTGTCAAAATTCGCTGCGGGCCTTTGCTTGTCACAATCCAGCCGATGTTACATCCTCCCGGAACGCCAGCCCGGACACCAGCACAACTCCGGCCACTTCGCCAATCAAGAAGCCCAACTCTCCCAAAAGCCGCTCGAATGTTTCCCTGGTGCATGGGACGCCATTTCGGGCAATCTCCCATTCGCAGTACGCAAGATGCAGCGCGGCCACGCCGCCAAATGCGCGCGGGTGTCGCGCACAGACGGAATCCAGCCATTGCGCGAACGTCTCCCGCCACTCTGCCGATTCATGCAGCGGGCTGCGGTCTGGCTCCGATGCTTTTTCAGAAATGGCCAGAGTGTGAACTGACAGAACTGACAAAATGGGTTTTGGCGGTTTTGGCGGTTCATGCTCCGGGCCTTTATCGCTGCTTTCTGGTGGAGTCCAGTCCCGCCAGCGTCTACTTGCCAGCATGATTCCTCCCTATCCTCGGATTGATGCGATAGGTTTCGCTGGGCCGTCCTGGACTCTTGTCACTCCGGCCCGCTTCCTCTCGGACCCAGCCGTATTCCGTGAGCACCAGTAATGCGCCGCGCGCTGCATCCGGGGAATCGAGCATGTTCCACCCATTCCGGTACACGTCCCGCACGGTAAACGATGCTTCCTCGCGCTTCCAGCCCTTCGCCAGCCGCCTGCTTAGTGCGACTGCGGCATGATGCTCTGGCCGTGCCTGTGAAGCGTACACGCGGCTCGCGTGCGTCTCCAGATAGTCGCACCAGTCACAGGCCAGCTTCGCATGATCGAGCGGCACACAATCTGTATGTCCATCGGCCAAGGCAAAGAGCAGGGCAAGGGATGGCATCAGGCTGCGGTACTTTGAAAGATGCGCCTGCATTGCAGGGGAAAGATCGTCCTCCCGGATGCGCCGCTCCGTTTCAATTAACCATTGCTCAAAGAGGGCCTGGGCTTCATCGTCAAATTGCAGACGCAGCGGGTTTGCGGCGTCCATTGCTGCGATCTGGCGATAGACCCCTGCGGCGTGCTCCAGCGCATCCCTGTCCGGCTTTCGATCCATGTACTGATAGCCTGCTGGTGAATCTGGCCACACTAACAATTGGAACCGCTGAATTAGCCCATCATTGCTTGGGCCGTCCCTTAGCGCGTCCGCCAGATAGGCCCGCAAGCGGGCGGGCTGGATTCCGCCAAAGAGTGAAACGCAGGCATGAGGGACATGAACACTACCGCGCCCAATACGGTCGATGATGTGGAATGAATCGCCGTTCCAACACTCCAAGTAAAAGGCCCGCTCCTGTTCGCGCCCCTGTCGCTCCAGCCCGGCCAGCCATCCAGTCAGTTCATCCCGAAGCACAAACAGGCCAGCCGGATTCTCACGCAAAATGCAATGAAGGCTCTCGAAAGTCGCATCGCTGGTGAGCATACGACGGAGCACGGGTGCCACCAGTGAAGAGACCGGCTTTGCTGGCCGTTCCTTGCCCTTCTTAGCTGCCGTCTGGTACTGCGCGCGCCATGCCTTCTCTTCCTCATCCCGCAATTCCCGAGCGGCAGCGTAGGCTTGCTGTTCGCGCCCCTGTGCCTCTCGCCATTCACTCTCGATAGCGCGCGCCGGTTGTGTGATGGAAGAAATCACGGGAGATTTGAGCATCCCCGGCTCTGCGACGATCCCACCCCAAAGGTTCGGGACTATGGTCCATGAATCATCCCGCCGTTTCGGTTGAATTAAGGCTCGCCGGTTTGTCACTCCGGCCAGCGTTGCGATTGCGGCCACGGCGGGAAAATCCATCGGCACCTGCATACGCTCGGCAACGTCTTTCACCAGCGGGCGAAAAGACTCCGGCATCAGTTCAAGATCGAATTGCGTTACATCGGGCAGAGTCTCCGCCAAGGGTTCCGGTTCCGGCCAGTCATCCGACGACGAGGGAATCTTCAGCGCGGCGGCAATCTCCGGCCCGGTTTCGTCCGCTGTGATGCCCGGCAGCGGGTCGCGCTTCGGGAATATCTCGCCAAGTTCAAATAGCAATGGCGCGGCTTGCCTGTTCATTCTCCGGCCCCTCACTTTCCCCTATGCTCTTGGCGTGCCTCCACCAGCCCGGCAAAGGCTTCCGCCGTCATGGTTGCCGCTCAAGCCGGGGGCGGGTGTTCTCTGCGATCACGCGCCGAATCTCAGAGACGGGAATCAATAGCTTTGCGCCTAACTTGACGCTGGCAATCTTGCCCTCATAGGCATCCCGCCGCCAGCTCCAGCGGCTTCGCCCTGTCATGGTTTCCGCTCCCTGAACGCTCACATATTCGGCTTCCACTTTTGCAATGACTGCCATGCGATTTACTCCTTTTCTACTTGCATCCTAATGCCTCCTATGTAAGGCTAAACATTACCAATGGTTTTACAGCGATCCATTTTCGAGATTCCCGCACGGTTCAGCTTTCAGCCGTATTCCGCGAAGTGGCGCTATGCAAATGCGGAAATGGTGGAGTGGGTGGAAGAATCAAAGCTCCGGCCAATCATGGCTGAATCAACGGATGAGCCTGAGAAAACTGCGCTGCGGGTTCGCATTGGCGCTCCAGACCTTTACGGATTTGCTTTTGAACTTGAACCGTCCCACACGGTCCTGATGGACCGCGCCAGCATCCCGCCGGACGTACTCCAGCCGCATGAGAATTACCGCAACACGCCGGATGTTTCAGACCGTTCGTTCCAAGTGCTGATTTATCAGAAGCCTGAATTCAAGGATGGAATTTGGAGCCTGAAGCCTGGAGATACCACCAAAAACGCATGGCTCATGCGGGATGAATTTCTAAGTCTTGAAGCTGACCCGGAGTTGGGTTGGGATTGGAGTGTGCGGCAATTTCTAAACAAGTGGGGACTCTGGAGCCTTGATTCTGGATTCACGGAAGATTGGGCATCATATCGAAATCCGCTCCGAATGTTGGCTCCTTCAGCCTCACGGCCCACACAACAGCAAAACAGGCCGGATTTTGTGCTAGTCATGCCTCATTTGCTCAGAGAGCAGCAAGAGAGATACAGCAAGGCTCTCCTACCAAGTAACAGGCGGAACTGGCTTCGCTCTCATCCCCTACGGCTCGAAACGGTGGATGAACCGCCATTCTTTCTTGTGCGGGGAAGTTCTTGCAGCCCTGCCATCGAAACCACGATTACGATTGACCACCTGGCAGAGAGACAGTTCGGAATCTGCAAACGGTGCCACTCGGTATTTGAGAAAGAAACCCGGCACAGAAAGAGCTATTGCTCGGAACGCTGCTTTAACGCGGCTGGCGTTCAACGCTGGCGGGAGAAACAGCGCAAGGCCGCAAAGAAAGGGGAAAAGCGCAATGCCAAAGGCTAGGAAATGGGATGGAGTCTATCGGCGTCCAGATTCGCCGTTCTGGTGGTGCTCTTACACAGATGCCAGCGGCAAGCGCGCGCGGCGCAAGCTGGCCGGAGCGCATACGCGGACTCAGGCGCTGGAGATGCTGGGCGCGATCCGCACGCAAGAGGATAAGGCGCGCATTCTCGGAGTCCGGCCCGCCACTGCAATCACCTTGTCCGACCTGTTTGACCGCTACAAAAAGCACCAGAAGGCGCGGATACGTCCAACCACGTTCGCGCGCCTGGGCGGAATTCTGGACACGCTCAAGGCCAATCTACCGGAGCAAGCGAAGGCCATTACCAAGCGCACCATTGCGGAGTACATCGACAAGCGCGCCGAGATCCGTGAAGCCCGGAACAGTCTGCAAGGAAATGAGCGTGCTCAAGCATTGCCTCAAGCTGGCCGTGGAATGGGGCGAGTTGAATCAGAACCCGGCGGCTGGTGCGCGACTGCCCAAACTCCCGCCGGGCAAGACGCGCTATCTCACTCCGGGCGAATTGAAAGCGGCTCTCGAATCGGCTCCCGAATGGATGCGCGCGCCGATGGCCTTTGCCGCTTGCACGGGAGTCCGGCGCGGGGAAATGCTCTCGCTCCGCTGGATGGATGTGGACATGAAGAATCGGCGGCTCTATCTGCGGGAGACGAAAAACGGAGCGCTGCGAATCCTGCCGCTTTCCGATCTGCCGCCTTGCAGGTGCTCGGCAGTCTGCCGTCCGGCGCGGCGGGCGATCCGGTATTCGCGGGAGTGGACGCAGCCAATCTCTCCGTCTACACCAAGCGGGTATTCACGCGGCTCGGCATCCTCGACGCCAGCTTTCACACATTGCGCCACACGGCGGCATCCTGGCTGGTGCAACAGGGAGTAGACCTGTACGCGGTGGGCCAGATTCTCGGCCACAAGACACCGCGCATGACGCAGCGGTATGCGCACCTGTCCCCGGACTACATGGCGGGCGCGGTGGGCAAGCTGGACGGCATCATGGGAGGAATGCTGCCCGCGCCACGCGGACCTGTGGCGCAAAGGGGAGAGGAACAAGCGGCATAGCCAAATTGCAGAACACGTTTGACCGGAGCATAAGCACGCCTTGATTTATGAGTGAGACAAGCCGAAGGCCGGCCTGGCAACCGGGCTTTCTATTTTTTGGGTGAAATCGCTGCAAACTCGCATTCAATGGACTCTAGGACAGAGCGGACTTCCATTAGCTCCCGAAGAATCTCAATGCCGATAAACACAAGCGCGAGTAGCAAAAGCAAGACGCCTATGCCAAAGATCAATAAAAGGGTTGGGTTCATGCGCCCGATTCTCCCACCGTGCACCTTGGATTCAAAGGAAAATCAAACGGGGAAAATGGTGGCGTGACTCGCAGAATGTCACGATAGCGTCACGCTCGGATGAATCGCGGAAGCGGAATATCTCAAAGTGCTTTGTTATGTTGGCGTCCCCGACGGGATTTGAACCCGTGTTATCGCCGTGAAAGGGCGGTGTCCTGGGCCGGGCTAGACGACGGGGACGTAGAAGTAAATCCATGCGTGCGGATTGGCTGGCTCACTTGGCCGTGCTTCGAAGGATTGTTCCCGACTGCCGCCGAAGAAAAATCCCGCACACGAGTTGCGCGCATACATCTCAGAGCGAAACTGCCATGCTGCCTGCCAACCATGAGCCTACCAATGGGCTGGTGCGCTGTCAAAAAAAGGTATCCGTCGAAGTGAAGATGTGATTTGCATGCCGGCGATCGCTGGAAGCTGGCTGCCTAATGAATTCAGCGTGTGATCCTGGCCCTTCGGCCTGGTCTAGGCCGGGAAACAGCAGGTCCCCGTCCCTTCGATTTCGCTCAAGATTCGGTTGGGATGACAAGCTATTTGCAGGTACGGCCCCCCAATCGAACGATAGAATCGTTTTTACCTGCGCGGCCCGGCACCTGTTAATTTCATTGCAGGATGCCGAGCGGCTCAGCGAAAAAATATAAACATCTCGATACTCTCACTCTGATCTTTGTCGTTGTGCTCCTGGTGTCCAACCTGGTGGCGCAGAAGATATGCAGGATCGGGCCGCTCACGTTGAGTGGCGCTGAGTTGCTGTTTCCCATTACCTACATCTTCGGCGACATTTTTACGGAGGTATATGGGTATGCGGCTTCGCGGCGCGCCATCTGGACCGGCTTTTTTGCTTCGGCATTATTGTCGGTCATGGGTGCGATCATCGTGGCGCTCCCGCCGGCGCCAGGATGGCGCAACCAGGCGGCATTCGCCACGGTATTCGGATTCATTCCTCGCCTGGTGGCGGCCAGCCTCATCGCGTATTGGGCGGGCGAATTTACCAACTCCTATGTGATGGCGAAGATGAAGCTGATGACCCAGGGGCGCTGGTTGTGGACGCGCACGGTCGGCTCGACAATCTCCGGTCAGGCGGTCGATACAACGGTGGTCGTGCTGATTGCATTCTGGGGCCACGCGCCCGGGCGCACGCTGCTCGCGCTCATTTTTTCCGCGTACATTGCCAAGGTGATATACGAAATACTGGCTACGCCCCTGACATATGCTATCGTGGGATGGCTGAAGCGAAGTGAGCAGTCCGATGCATTCGATTCCAGCGCCAGCTTCAACCCATTTGCTCCGCTTGTGCGTTCCTGGCGGCAAATATCCTCGGCCAACTCATAAATGTTGCATCCGCGCCAGCCGCGGCAGCATCTTGGCTTAGGAAAAGCGTTCGTATAGATACAATGGATTGCGTGCATCGTAAAAATTGATGGCGGAACAGTTCTGCTGCAAGGTACGTATGGTTTTTGCATGAGAGATTTCCCACGAGCTGCGGGAGAGCTGTCCGTTTAACATGTCCGCACGGCAGATATTCAGGTCGCGCAAGATGTCGCCGACTCATTCCATATTGGGGCAAGTGAATTGAAACTGAGCACGACGCAAAGTCTATTTTCAGGGGCATCGCTCAGTCTCGCGATCTGCCTTTCAGCGTGCAATCGCGCTCCGGCGAAGCCGCCCGCGCGGCAGGCAATGCCCGTCAAGGTGGACAGCGTGACCAAGCAGCCGGTGCCGGTGATGGACAGCTACGTTGCGACGATCAAGTCGCGCCGTTCAGCGACGATCATGCCCCAGGTGAGCGGCCAGCTTACGCAAATCTTCGTGCATTCCGGGGAATTGGTACACCAGGGTCAGCGGCTGATGGAAATCGATCCGACGCAGCAGCAGGCGCTGGTGGCTCAGGCCGAGGCCACGGAGCAGCAGGCGCTGGCGGTTTACCAGTACAACCAGAAGGACATCGCCCGTCAGCGCGCGCTCTTTTCCGGAGGAATTACCAGCAAGCAGGCGTTCCAGCAGGCAGATCAGACCTACAGTAGTTCCCAGGCGACCTATGAGGCCGACGTTGCGGCTCGCAAGTCGGCACAGCAGCAGCTTGCCTACTATCACATCCGTGCGCCATTCACGGGCGTGATCGGCGATGTTCCAGTGCATGTGGGCGATTATGTTTCGCCGAGCACCACGTTGACAACTTTGGACGACAACACGCAACTGGAAGCCTACATTTATATTCCCGCGGATCGCGCCGGGGAAGTGCATGTCGGACTTCCCGTGGAAATTACAGATTCCTTGGGCAAGGTGCTGGATCGGACTAAGGTTTATTTCGTGTCCCCGCAGGTCGACAATACGTTGCAGGCAATTCTGGCCAAAGCCAAGGTCCACACTTCGTTGGATGTGTTGCGCAACGCGCAGATGGTGCGTGCCGTCGTCATCTGGAGTACGGCTCCAGCCATCACAGTCCCCGTATTGGCTGTTTCACAGATCGGCGGGCAGCCCTTTGTCTATGTTGTAAAAGAGGAAAACGGAAATTACACGGCGCAGCAGACCTCGATCACATTAGGTGAGACCGTCGGAAATGCGTATCAGGTGAAGAGTGGATTGCAGGTCGGAGACAAAGTCATCGTTTCTGGCATGCAACTTCTCGTCAGCGGTATGCCGGTGAAGCCCCTTTCCTGAAATCATTATGAAATTTACGGGCGACTGGATGCCGGTGCGCGCCTGTGCCACGACTATGCGGCAGCGTAAGACGATTACTCCACGATGGCAGAGGTAGCGAACAGTGTTTGTTGATTTCTTTATCCGGCGCCCGGTCTTCGCAACGGTCTGCGCGCTGCTCATCATACTCGCCGGCGCCGTTGTCATTCCGACCCTGCCGATCTCACTTTATCCGCAGCTGGCTCCGCCACAAGTGACGGTTTCGGCCACCTACATCGGTGCGACGGCAGACGGCGTTGAGTCCGCAGTAACAATTCCGCTGGAAGAGTCGATCAACGGCGTGGAGGGGATGGATTACATGACCTCCAGCAGCGGCAACGACGGAAGCAGCACGATCACGATCACCTTCAAAACGGGATATGACCTGAATATCGCCGCAGTAGACGTCCAGAACCGCGTTGCCAGCGCCCAGGGGCAGCTTCCGGCGGAAGTGAACACCTTCGGCGTCACCATCAATAAAGCGAGCAGCAACTTTGTGTTCGGTGCCGGTTTTTACGCCGATAACGGCCAGTATTCCAATCTGTTTATCAGCAACTACGTGAATGTGTACGTTGCGGACGCTCTGAAACGGGTCGACGGCGTCGGTAATACGAACATTTTCGGCCAGCGTCAATATGCGATGCGGCTATGGCTGGATCCGGTAAAAATGGCGGCGCGGGGCCTGACGGCGACCGATGTGATTACCGCATTGCAGCAGCAGAATGTGGAGATTCCGGCCGGCCAACTGGGTCAGCCGCCGGCGGACCCGAAGCAGCAATATCAGATTGCGGTGAACGTCATCGGCCGCTTGACCACTCCCGCGCAGTTCAGCAATATCGTCGTGAAAAACACGCCGAATGGAATCGTTTTGCTGAAAGATGTGGGATACGCGCAACTGGGCGCGCAAACCTATTCGACCGACCTGAAATATAACGGCGTCAGCGCGGTCGGCATCGGGGTGCAGCAGTTGAGCAACGCGAACGCTCTGACGGTTGATCGCGACGCCAAGGCTGAACTGGCGCGGCTGTCGAAATCCTTTCCGCCGGGGCTGAAATATGCAATCGCTTTCGATACGACCACCGTGGTCGGCGACTCGATTCGCGAAGTGCTGAAGACCCTGGCCGAAGCAGTCGTCATTGTAATCGTCGTCATTTTCTTTTTTCTGCAGGACTGGCGAGCGACGCTTATCCCCGCGGCCACCATTCCGGTGTCCCTGGTGGGCACGTTCGCCTTCATCAAGATTTTTGGATTTTCCATCAATTCGCTGACGCTGTTTGGAATCACGCTCGCTACCGGACTGGTGGTCGATGACGCGATCGTGGTCATCGAAAACGTTCAGCGCCATATTACTGAGGGCGGCGCTTCCATCGACCCGCACGAGGCGACCTCCGCCGCAATGGGCGAAGTGACCAGCGCAGTCATTGCGACTTCTCTCGTCCTGGTCGCGGTATTCGTGCCAGTCTCGTTTTTCCCTGGAACGACAGGTATCCTGTATCGCCAGTTCGCGCTGACGATCGCGTTTTCCATCGCAATTTCCGCTTTCAACGCGCTGACGCTTTCCCCTGCACTGTCCGCCATTCTGCTGCGCAGGGAGCGAGCGCATGGTGGCATATTGGGCGCTGTGGAGCGTGGAATAAAAGCGATGTCGACCGGTTATGCGCGCAGCATCCATGGCGTGCTGCGGTTGCGCTATTTGATGGTCGTGCTATTCGTTGCGGGTCTGGCCGCGACGGTCTTCATGTATCTGCATGTGCCCACCTCTTTCGTTCCACAGGAAGACCAGGGGTTGATCTTCTTGCAGGTGCAGGCTCCGCCCGGCGCGTCGCTCTCCTATACCGCCCATTTGGCCGACCAGGCGCAGGCCGTATTGTCGAAAGAACCGGAAGTGGCGGGCGCCTTTGCGGTGACGGGATTCAGCTTCTCCGGAACCGCCCCAAATTACGCCATCATCTTCGCTGCGCTCAAGCCGTTTTCTCAGCGCAAAAAGGCAAGCCAGTCGGCCGGCGCGCTGGTCGCGCGTCTGCGCCCGAAACTCTTCTCGATTCCCGGCGGTCTCGTTATTCCATTCGAGCCTCCGGCGATTCAGGGGCTGGGCAGCTTTGGCGGGTTTCAGTTTGAATTGCAGGACACGGGCCAAAACACGCTTACCGACCTCGCCCGCGTCGCCAACGAGATTGTGGCCGGCGGCCACCAGGTCAAGCAGCTAACCGGTCTATTCACGCCATTCACCGCAAACGATCCGTTGGTCCAAGTCAGCATCGATCGGGAAAAGGCCCAGGTGCTGAACGTGCCGCTGAGCGAGATCAGCAACGCACTGCAGGTCTATATGGGATCGGTGTATGTCAACAACTTCATCTTCAACAACCGCTCCTATCAGGTGTACGTGCAGGCGGAGCAAAATTTTCGCCGCAACGCGCAGGACCTAAGCTCGTTTTATGTGCGCTCCGGAAACAATCAGATGATTCCGCTGGGTAATCTGATCACAATAACGCGCACTTCCGGCCCGCAGGTCATCAGCCACTACGATCTTTTTCGTTCCGCAGAGATCGACGGTTCCGCAGCGCCGGGCGTCAGTTCCAGCCAGAGTCTGACCGCGATGGAGAAACTGGCTGAGAAATACATGATCCACGGCATGCAATATTCTTGGACGGGATTGGCCCTCCAGGAACTGGAATCCAGTGGCAAGGCCGCGACCATTTTCGGCCTCGGAATTCTTGTGGTGTATCTCACGCTGGCCGCGCTGTATGAAAGCTGGGTCCTTCCTTTCATCATTCTGTTGTCGGTGCCGATGGCGGTCCTGGGAGCACTGGCCGCCGTCTCTCTTCGCGGGCTTTCCGACGACGTGTACTGCCAGATCGGCCTAGTGATGCTAATCGGCCTGGCGGCGAAGAATGCGATCCTGATCGTGGAGTTCGCAGAGCAACTCCGCAAGCAGGGCCGCTCCATCATCGATGCGGCGATCGAAGCCGCCGAGCTTCGCCTGCGCCCGATTCTGATGACCTCCTTCGCATTTATTCTCGGGATATTGCCGCTTGCGTTTGCCAGTGGCGCTGGCCAGTTGGGACGGCATTCGATAGGAACCACGATCATCGGCGGGATGCTGGTGTCGACCGTCCTGAATCTTTTCTTTATTCCCGTTTTGTATGTCCTTACTAAGACGATATTGGAAAAGGTGACCGGCGCCGGCAAGAAGCAACTGCCGGAGAGCACGGCCGCCGGTGCAAGCGCGGATTAGACCGGCTTTCCTATTGCTGTGGGTGGCAGGAAATCTTTTATATGCATCCGTTCTTTAAGGAACGGATGCGTAGGCCTCTTTCCTACGCCATACACCTATAGGAAAACCGGTCTAGCGCTATACAATTGCCGGTTAAGATTCCAAAAAAAAATCGCCGATGAAGGTACACTGATGCGAACGCCGCGCCTGATTCTGTCTGCCATTTCCCTGTGGATGATCGCGAGTTGTTTAGTCGCCCAATCGCTGCCGACTGCGAAATCTGCCGAGTTGAAATCCTTTTATGAGAATGGCATCCATGGCAATGGAATTGTGGGCAGCAGCTTCATTCTGCTCGACCGAAATCAGACAGTGTTTCAGGATTTCTATGGACTGCAGGATCGCAAATCGGCGCAGCCAGTAAATGCGAACGCAACCTACCATTGGGCATCGATCACCAAGACCTTTACAGCAATCGCGATCATGCAACTGCGCGATCACGGACTGCTTTCACTCGACGATCCGGCCGTGAAGTACGTGCCGGAGCTTGCCGCGGTGCACGACCCTTACGGTCCGATCTCGGCCATCACGATTCGGCAACTGATGTCGCACTCGGCTGGATTCCGCGACCCGACCTGGCCATGGAGAAACGCGGCATGGCAGCCGTTTGAGCCGACGCAGTGGTCGCAGATCGTCGCCATGCTGCCGTATACCCAGGTGATGTTTCCGCCGGGATCGCGTTACAGCTACTCGAATCTCGGCATCGTTTTCCTGGGCGAAATCATTCAGCGCGTCTCCGGTGACCCATACGAAGCCTACATGTATAAAAACGTCCTCGAGCCGCTGGGGATGTACCACTCCTACTTCGACAAGAGTCCGTACACACTGCTGCGATATCGGTCGCACAGCTACGATCTGAAGGACGGCAAGCTGACCGAAGACCCGTTCAATTTCAATACCGGCATCACACGCTCCAACGGCGGATTGAACGCGCCCATGCCGGACATGGCGCGGTATCTTCGCTTTCTGCTCGGCGATCCGGCGCATCAGCGCGAATACGATGCGATTCTGAAACGTTCGTCGCTCGAAGAGATGTGGAAGCCGGTACTGCCGGCTCCCGCGAACACAAGCTATCCACCGCATTCCAGGGGCCGCGATTTTGTTACTGCCGGTTTTTTCGTACACACCGACGGTAGCGTGCACCTAATCGGCAAATCGGGATCGCAGAACGGATTTCTCAGCCAGTTCTATCTCGATCCTACATCCGGGAAAGCCTATGTCGTCGCGTACAACACGGACGCACAGGATGCGAAGCAGAACACACTGCGATTTGATTACCAGCTCAGAGATTATTTGATCGCCAATTTTTTCAAGTGATGAACGTCGACACCTCCCGCACCGAATAGCTGACGTGTTGAGCGCAGTGCAGGACCTCATGGTTCGCAGAAAAACGCCGGATCCTCTGCTGCGTTTCGGACGACAACTGAACTGGCGGGCGACAGTTTGCCCTGTAGTAAACTTGGGCCAATTCACGGATTGGCCGTTTTCTCATGCCAAAAAAAGCATTTCGCATTGCGCGTTTCTGCGTTCTTTTCCTGCTGATTTTCTTCGGAACACAAATCGTCGAAGGTGGCGCGCCACCTCCCCAGCAACAGCAGCAGATGGGAGGCGCCGGTGTGTCGACCGGCGGAACGTTCGCGCCGGTGCTCGATGCCGAGAAACGCCCGATCACCGCGGGCGGCTATGTGGATGCGGGGCCGATCGTCTTCCAGAACATCGCGGAAAAAGCCGGTTTGACCAAATGGCGCGAACATACAGGAACGCCGCAGAAGAAATACATTCTCGACACGGTAGGAGCAGGCGTTGCGCTGCTCGATTACGACCACGACGGCTGGCTCGATATTTATCTCGTGACCGGATCGACGTATGACGCCATGAGCGGCAAAACCACTCCTCCACATGCGGCGCTGTTTCATAACAACCATGATGGGACCTTTACCGACGTGGCGGAGAAGGCGGGAGTCACCAACGACCGCTGGGGAGAAGGCGTTGCGGTTGGAGATTTCAACAACGATGGCTGGCCTGATATCTACGTCACGAATTTCGGAAAGAACCGCCTCTATCGCAACAATCACGATGGAACGTTTACCGATGTCGCAGAAAAGGCCGGCGTGACGCTCGGCAATTGGTCCACGGGCGCAACCTTCGGCGACTATGACGGGGACGGTCGCCTCGACCTTTTCGTTCCAGGGTACATCCACTACGATATTGCCCATCCCACCGACTTGAACTCGTGCGTCTTTCGCGGCGTCCGTGTCATGTGCGGCCCAAAGGGCCTGTCGGGAGAGGCGGACCATCTGTTTCACAATAACGGCGACGGCACATTTACTGATGTCAGCGTGAAGGCGGGCGTGAACGATCCGAATCATTATTATGGGCTGAGTTCCGTCTTCGCCGACGTAAACAACGATGGCAAGGTGGACCTTGTCGTTGCGGATGATTCCACGCCCAACTATCTCTACATCAACAAAGGCGACGGCACGTTTGAGGACGACAGCTACAGCTCCGGCTATGCGCTGAATGAGAGCGGGGGCGAAACTGCGTCGATGGGCATCGCCATCGGCGATTATCGCAACAACGGATTGCTCGACATCTATAACACGACGTTCTCCGACGACTACAACCCGCTGTACCGGAACGACGGCGATGCGAACTTTACCGACATTAGCTACCAAATGGGGATTGCCGATGTGACGATCCCGTTCCTCGGCTGGGGAGACGGCTTTGTGGATTACGACAACGACGGCTGGAAAGATATTTTCGTAGGCAACGGACACGTCTACCCACAGGTCGATCAGCAAAATTGGGGCACCAGCTATGCGCAGCGCCCGCTGCTGTTTCACAACATTGGCGGGAAGAAGTTCGAACTGGTACCGGCGGTGAAGGGAACTGGCCTCGCCGCGACCTACACCGCGCGTGGCGTGGCCTTCGGCGATCTATTTAATAATGGCAAGATCGACGTCGTGATCAACCAATTAGATGGCGTTCCCGTGCTATTGCGAAATGTGACGCACAATGACAATCATTGGATCGGCTTTCAGTTGATCGGCGGTCCGAAGAGCCCGCGCGACGCGACCGGCGCGGTCGTGTATCTGATGGCCGGCGGTATTCGCCAGCGCGGCGATATTCTGAGTGGTGGCAGCTTCGCTTCCAACAACGATCCCCGCGTCCATTTTGGACTAGCCGGAAGTACTAAGGTGGATCAGCTAGAGATCCACTGGCCTGACCGCACGGTTGAGAAGGTCTCGATTCCGTCCGTCGATCGCTACTTCACGATTCAGGAAGGTGAGGGAATTGTGAAGGGCGTGTACGAACCTGCGCCAAAGGCGCATAGCAGGGCCATTCGTCACTGAAGCCCGTTCAGGGTTGCTTAGCGAGTGTGGGTCGTCATTCTGAGCAAAGCGAAGAACCTTCGCGAAAACGCGCTGCGATATTTGCTCAGTCGGCTTTAGGCGGTGTTTCGCCAGACCTTCCATGATGTTCCGGCTCCGGCGGCGGAATGAATGCGGCAGGGATGGCCTGGCCGCGATGGCACGTTCCGCAGGTGACATGCGTCTGGTCGGGCTTGGCGTCGGGGACATTGACCTTGGCGAGATAGGTGGCGTTGATCGTATGCGTCATGCGCATCATGGTGCGCGCGATGCGCTTCTCCGGCTTGGCGTCGGAGGCGAAGTCGGCGTGGTGCGCCTGCATGTCGACGACATGACAGAAATTGCACTTCACACCCAGCGAACCGCTAAATCGGTGCATGACCTTCATCAGGTCTTCATGCGAGATGTTCTTTGGCAGGATCTGAAGATTCGTCGGCTTAGGCATGGGGCCCTGCATGTGTGAAGAGGCTGCCGGCGCGGTGTTTTGCGCGGGAAGCGACAGCGCGAAGCAAATTAGAGCTACAGAGAAAATCCCGGAGAGAGAAAGTTTCTTCTTCATGCACGCGTGTCCTGACGGGCTGGGGTGAATATGTTCTAGCGCGAACGTTATACGCTCTGCCAGCAATCGTACCCGGAAGGAGAAGTTCGATCAAAGTTTTTGTTATGTCACTCTACCTGGAAATTGCGCGTCGCTCAAGCCAAAAGAAGGCTGGAATGGGGCGCACGGCCCATGGCTGAAGGCACTCCCAAATTTCTCCAGTACCCATACAATGGTTTGTCGGTGAGAGGGAGCCGGTTATGGGCAAAGTGCGAGTGGCTGCGTTTTCGGTTTCGCTGGATGGATTTGGCGCGGGTCCTCGCCAGGACCGGGACAATCCTTTGGGGGTTCGCGGCTTAGAGCTGCACGGGTGGTTTCAGGAGACCGAGGTGTTCAAAAAAATGCATCGGCAAAGCGGCGGGAGCCGGGGTATCGACAACAATATGGCGCAGCAATCATTTGACGATGTCGGCGCGTGGATTCTGGGACGCAATATGTTCGGGCCGGTTCGCGGCCCGTGGAAGGACGATTCGTGGAAGGGGTGGTGGGGCGATACTCCGCCATACCACACGCCGGTATTCGTGCTGACGCATCACGCGCGAGCTCCGCTTGAAATGCAGGGTGGTACCACGTTTCACTTCGTCACCGAGGGATTGGAGGCCGCTCTGGCGCGGGCCAGGGAAGCTGCCGCGGGGCAGGATGTTCGGATCGGCGGCGGCGTGTCGGTGATTCGGCAGTACCTGGCCGCAGGCAGGATCGATGAAATGCACCTCGCCATGGCCCCAGTGTTGCTCGGCGAAGGGGAACATCTATTTTCCGGAATGAATCTTCCCCAACTCGGTTTCGCTCCTTACAAGACTGTGCACGGAGAGAAGGCGACGCATGTTGCGATTCGGAAGAGATAGGTTCGTGCGGGAGAATTTTTCCTCTCAAACCGAAGGAGACACTGAACAGGCACCAAGCGGGGTTTACCAGCGCAGCAATACGAGTTCTGAGCAGAAGCCTGGTCCTACTGCGGCCAGAATGCTGTAGGTTCCCGCGGCCGGGCGATGGTTCATCATAAAGTCTTCCAGCACCAGCAGCACGGATGCCGAGGACATGTTACCTTTGCGGCGCAGGCAATCCCACGACGGCGCGAACGTCTCGCGAGTCAAGCCGAGCGCTCCGGCGCACGCATCGAGGACCTTCGGCCCTCCCGTGTGCATGATCCAGGTGCCGATGTCGCTGCGCTTCATGCCGTGGTCCGCCAGAAACGAATCGACATCGTGCGGAAAATTTTTATATACGGCTTCCGGAACGTCAGGAGACAACACGATCTGGAAGCCCTCTTCGGAAATGTCCCAACCCATCAGGTGTTCCGTATTGCGATAGAAGCTCGCTCGATAATCCAGAATTTCAGGGCCATCGGCTTTGACCATGTCCCCGGTAACAACCACCGCGGCGGAGCCGTCGGCGAACAGGCCGGAAGCAATCATGTTCGCGACCGACAGGTCCATCCGCTGCCAGGTCAGCGAGCAAAGTTCGACTGAGAGCAAAACGGCGATTCGGTCCGGATACGCCCGCACATAATCCGCCGCCTGGCCGATGCCTGCTGCGCCAGCCACGCAGCCCAGGCCGAAGATTGGCGTGCGCCGCATTCCCAGCGGCAGGTCCATCACGTTGCTCAATTTCGCGTCAAGCGAGGGAGCGGCGATGCCCGTAACGGATACAGTAATGATCGCGCCGATCTCTTCCTTCTTGCGTCCGGCGCGCTCCAGAGCGGCCGTGATCGAGCGCTGTCCCAACTCGACAGCCGCCTTGATCCAGCGATCGTTGGCATCGCCCCAGGTTTCGATCGAGGCATATTCCTCGATCGGATAAGCCAGATGCCGGCCATCAACGCTCACCCGCTGATGCAGCCGTTCCAGTACGTCTGGTTTGTCAAGCTTGCCTTTCCAGTGTTCACAGAGAGCTTCAAAGATTTCCTGCTGGCTGTAATATTGGTCAGGCATTGCGCTTGCAACACTTGCAATTCTCATTCGATGCGTTTCACTTTCCCTGCGGTTCTGGCTAACGATGACTGCTACTGAGAGTATCAGCACGTTCGTCTGCTTTGCTATCTCTTTGTCATCATCTATTCATATCGCGAACGGATCGCGCAACTGGCCGATTGAAACAGAAGGCTGCCTTATGGGTACGAAGGCTGAGCCGGTACCGGATTCACTCGCTTGGCTTCCCGGATGTCCAATTCTATTGCAAATAACAACACACTGACACCAATCCGCTTGCCCTACACTACTCCAGATCGCTCAGAATCGGATGATCCATGGCTTGAATTTCTCGTCCCGGCTGACCGAAAAGATCGAAAACAACGACATTGTTGACGCCCTTGCGCAGCCACGCGCCAGGCAGATAGAGTGTGCGCTGCGGGCCGATGCTCCAGAACCGGCCCAGCGCATGGCCGTTAACCCAAACTGCTCCTTTGCCGAGACCTCGCGTGTCGAGGAAGGTATCTCCAACCTGCGAAAGCTGGAAGGTTCCGCGATAAAATGCCGGCCCTTTTACCGCAAGAGAGCTGAAGCGCAGCGTCGCGGGGTCTTCCATCGGCAACCGATAAATTTGCCAGCCTGTCAGCGGATGTCCGGCGAATGCAATCGAATTGGTGATGCCGGAGCGCTCGCCTCGAATGGCCGGCCCGTAGTTCACTCGCCCAGTGTTCTCAACCAGAATATCCAGCTGCGCGCCTTCCGCGGGGACAGTTATCGCAAGCCGGTCCTGCAACGCCCGTCGATCCAAAGTGCCGGCTTGTCGGCCATTCAAATAGATCACGGCATAATCGTGCAAATTCTGCAGAACAAGATCTCCCTGTGCTGGTCCCACAATTTGCTTGCGATACAGAATGTATCCATACGACTGGCCGAGCGGCTCCATCGGCTGCGGCTGTTCGGAAAGAATAGGCTTCGGCAGCGCGTCCCATAGCGAGACTGCCTGCGCCAGAGAAATTTCCGGTACCTGGATGATCGGAATTGCGGCTGGAACGGGAGGCAGCGCTGCGTTTCCATCATGTCGCGCAATCACATTGCGGAATGCAAAGTATTTCGCCGTCGGTCGCCCCGCCTCATCGAGCGCGGCGTCGTAATCATAACTGGTGGTATCGGGATTGTAGAATTTCCCGTCGATATTGGCGCCATTCATGAATCCAAACGTCGTGCCGCCCTCAAACATATATAGGTTCACGGAGTAGCCCTGAGACAGCATCGAGGAAAGGTCCTTTACCTGCTGCGCCGTGTCGGTCACGTGGTGCGGCTGGCCCCAGTGGTCGAACCAGCCGTCCCAGTATTCTCCAGCCATCAAAGGTTCGTGGGGACGAAAGTTCTTCAGAGCGGCGAATGCCTTCTGTGCATCGCCGGGACCAAAATTCACCACCGCCTGCACGCCAGGCAACGCGCCATTCGACAACTCCTCCGGACCGTCTGCCGTATAGAGCAGCACCTCTCCCAGACCCGACTGGACGATCGTGTTGCGGATTTGCCGCATGTAATTGTGGTCTTTGCCGAACGATCCATACTCATTCTCAATCTGCACGGCTATGATAGGGCCGCCACGCGATGCCTGCAACGGAGCCAGTTCTTTGCCCAGCCGCATCAGCCATCGTTTTGCCGGAACCATAAAGCTGGGATCGCTGCTGCGAAGGACCACGTTGGGATCGGCCAGCAGCCACGCGGGATAGCCGCCCAGGTCCCACTCCGCGCAGACATACGGACCGGGCCGCAGAATCACATAGAGCCCCTCTTCCTGCGCCATGCGGATGAATGCGGCGACGTCGTTATTTCCGCTGAGATCGTAAACCCCCGGCCGTGGTTCCTGCACGTTCCAGAACACATAGGTCGAAATGGTATTCAATCCCATGGCACGCGCTTTTTTCAGCCGGTCGCGCCAATATTCTCTCGGGATGCGGCTGTAGTGCATTTCTCCGGAAATAATCTGGAACCGCTTGCCGTCGATGAGGAAATTTTTATGGTTAGCGGTGACGCGATGCACGATCACCGGACGCACAGATCGAGCCGTTTGGCCGCCGGCATGCGCCGCGCTGGGAAGGCAGCCGGCGAGAGCGATTGCCAGAAGACTCCCTCGAAGGGGCAATGGATGGTGCGATAACATCCGAACTCCGCGTTGGGAGATTGAATTTGAACGCTTTCCGCTGAAGGAACCTCCCCTTTATAACTGACTTTGCAGGAAACCAGAATTTTATTGCTAGGCTGCGCGAACCGCTACTTGCGGCTGCGATGTTTCAATTCACTGATTTACACCCGGGATTCCAGCAAAAAAGCTTGCCACTTTTCGCAACTTTTGGGCAAATCCCGCGTCTCCATAGGGTAAGACCGATGTAGATTTGTATTGGAGAATTCCCTATGTATTGCTGGCGATCGAAGGTGCGACGGATTCCTCCATCAACATTTTGGTGCGCGGCGCGACGCATTGTGCGCGAGCTATTGATCTGCGTCGCGTTGCCGTCCGTCTTGATGATCAGCGCGAAGGTGGTTGCGCAAAAGGCGGCAGCCTCGCAACAGAATTCTGACCAGCAGATTGCGGAGACGCTTCAAACCAAACTTACCGCATACTTTGGCAGCCCATTGACCTTCAGCGTCGGGATTCACGATGGCGCCGTTACATTGAGCGGTATGATCCCCGATTCCGCGCAGCGCGCCAAAGCCGAAGCGTTGGTTCACGAAGTGCCTGGCGTGACAACGGTAGACGATCAACTGGTCATTGGCGCTGCGCCGGCACCCGCCAATAATGAGACAGGCCAAGCCCCTCCCCCGCCTCCCACGCAGTCGGGAGAGCAACCCGGTGCGCCGTCGTTAACACGCCCACAAAACTATCCAACCGCGCAGTCCGGTCGTGAGCCCTATCGTTCGGCAATGGTAACCGTCCCGACCGGAACCCCGGTCTATGCGCTAATGCTCCAGTCCTTCGGTAGTCGTCACACCAAGCCCGGAGAACAGTTCCACGGAGTGCTAGCACAGGACATCGTTCTTTCGAACGGGGCGATCGCCATTCCTCGGGGTGCGACCCTGAGCGGCGTCGTCATCGACGCCCGGCCGGCGGGGCATTTGAAGGGTCGTCCCAAACTGGCTCTGCAATTGTCGAATGTGGTGATGGGCGACACAAACTATGCATTGAACAGCTCGGTCTGGGCGCGTGAAGGTCCGGGTAAGGGCGGGCAGACAACGGCGAACGTTGCTGGAAGCGCGGCAGTCGGAGCATTTGCCGGAGGCATCGTCGGCGGTGGACCGACAGCACTGTTGGGCGCGGCACTCGGCGGACTTGGTGGTGCGGGGCTTTCGGCTCTTTCTTCCGGCCCACGTCTTTTCATTCCAGCCGAGTCGGTGCTCACGTTCTACTTGAACGCCCCGCTGACGGTTCGAGAGCCGACGCCGGGTGAGATTCGCTCACTTGCGAACAATATCCCGTACGGCTATGGATACAGACCGCCTCCTCCTCGCTATGGGTACCCGCCGCCTCAGCCCGTGCCCGGTGCTCCTCCAGGAGGGTATCCGTACTAACGCTGGTTAGCGGATATCCTAAGGGGAAAATCGGCGATCCATTTATACTGATTGCAGCTATGCCTTCTCCTTAAAGCTGGAGAAGGCACAGCGAATTCCCGCCCGGCGTCCCATGCCGGATTGAAGGTCGTCACCCGCACATGATTCGTTTTCTGCAGCAGGACAGCCGCATCGTCAAAGGCATTTTCATTGCCCTCATCTCCGTCGTCGCCATTTTAATGGTCATCACGTTGGTCCCCGGCATATTTTCCGACCAGGCGACTGGAAGCAGCAACTTTGCCACTGTGCATAGCGACAATATGTTCGGCCGTTTTCTTGGCGGTTCCACGGACGTGCCCATTGCACAGGTGCAGCAGGTAGCGCAGCGAATGCAGCAGCAGAACCATTATCCGGATTTTGTTCTGCCATTCCTGATGCAGCGCGCCGGCCAGGCGCTGGTGCAGCGGGCAGTGCTGGTGGAGGAAGCAGGACGGCTTGGTCTGACTGTAACGGACGAAGATGTGCGCAATGAATTGATGCATGGTCCCTTTGCGCCCATGCTTTTTCCAGACGGCAAGTTTATCGGAGAAGATCGCTACGACGATTTTGTACAGAACAGCTTCAACATGTCGCGCGCGGACTTTGAGAAACAATTGAAGGAAGAGATTTTGATCAACCGCCTGGAATCGTTTATCACGGGCGGTCTGACGGTACCGAATGCGGATGTGCGCGAAGCGTACATCAAGCAGGCGACGAAGGTTAAATTTCAATACGCCGTCCTTTCCGCCGCCGATCTGCGTAAGCAGATCAATCCCACGGATGCCGAACTGAAGGCGTTTTTCCAGCGCAATTCCGCGCGCTATGCGCGCGCCATCCCCGAGACGCGCAAAATCCAGTATGTTGCGTTCGCGCTGAATCAGATACCGGGCGGCCCTCCGCAGATTTCCGGGGCTGATATTCAGCAGTACTACAACACCCATCGCCAGCAGTTTCAGGTTCCGGAGCAAGTTCGCGTGCGCCACATCCTGATCGCTGTTCCAGCCAAGGCGGATGCGAAAACCGTGGCGGCTGCCGAGGCCAAAGCGGAAAATATTCTGAAGCAGTTGCACAACGGCGGCAACTTCGCCGAGCTGGCGAAGAAGTATTCCGACGACCCCGGCAGCAAGACCCAGGGCGGGGAATTGGGATTCATCCAGCATGGAACGACAGTACCGGAGTTTGATAAGACTGCTTTCTCACTCCAGCCCGGACAGATTTCCGGAGTCATCCGCACTCAGTTCGGCTTCCACATCCTGCAGGCGGAGGACAAGCAGCCTGCCCATGTGAAATCTGTGGATGAGGTTCACGATCTGATCATGGCCAACCTGATGCAGCAGGACCGCTCCCAGGCGGCGCAGAAGTACGCGGCGCAATTACAAATGGAAGCGCAGCAGGGTGGACTGCAGAAGATGGCCGCACAGAACCATTTGCAGGTCGAAACCACCGATCCGGTGCCGCAGGGCGGCGTCATTCCCGGTCTGGCCGATGGTACGCAACTGCTGACGCGCGCATTTACCATGAAGCCAGGCTCTCCACCGGGAACCGCGTCCACCGGAGAAGGATATGCGGTGTTCACGGTTCTGAGCGTAATTCCCGCGCACGCGCCTACGTTTGACGCCTACAAATCGCATTTGCTGGAGGACTTCCGCAACGAGCAGATTGCCGGACTGCTACGCAGCCGCACCCAGCAACTGGCGATCAAAGCAAAGGAAAGCAACAATCTGGCGCAGGCCGCCAAGGAAGTGGGCGCGACGCTCGAAACCAGCGATCTGGTGGACAGCACAGCGCAGGTTCCCGAACTTGGCGCCATGACGGATCAGGGTTCCGTCGCCTTCACCATGCAGCCGGGGCAGATCAGCGGCCCGATCCTGACCCAGCGCACCGGCGTAGTGATGAAGATTCTTGACAAACAGGCGCCCACAGAAGCTCAGATTCAACAGAACCTGGACTCGACGCGGGACCAGCTTGTGCAGCAGCGGCGCGACGCCGCATTCGCGGTGTTTGTCACAACCCTCCAACAGCATTACCAGCAGCGCGGTCTCATCCGCTACAACCAGAGGGCACTGGCAGGCACGCAATCTGGCGTGTAAACCCAGATGCCTCCTGGTCCGATATGTCTCCGCATTGCGTCTAACTGAGTAGCGTGCTTCGGCCGGCGCCGAAGCCAATTGTTCCAGAGTGCTCCGCGGAGAATCGATGCTTACTGAACGCGCCTCCGGCGTCCTGCTGCATGTGTCTTCGCTCCCTTCCCGCGGCGGCATCGGAGACCTTGGCCCTGCCGCATACGCGTTCGCCGATTTCCTCGCCGCCGCCAAGCAGCAATATTGGCAGGTTCTACCGTTGAGTCCCACTAGCTACGGCAACTCTCCGTATTCCGCGCTCTCTGCGTTTGCCGGCAACCCTCTCTTTATCAGTTTGGAAGTCCTCATCTCTCAGGGATGGCTCGATGAAGTTGGCCTTCACTCGCTGCCGGACAGCAGCGGCGCCGCAGACTTCAATCGCGCAATAGAGTTCAAACTGCCCTTACTGGAGCAGGCCGCCCGGCGTTTTCAGGAGCGTGCGCCGGATGACGTTCGCGCCAGATTTGAGAAGTTCCGCGTCGATAACGCATATTGGCTGGAAGACTATGCCATCTTCAGCGTCTTGCGGACAGATTTTCATGGCGCCAGTTGGTCGGCGTGGCCGGCGGAATACCGGCTTCGCGAGCCCGGTGCGATGCAGCGGCTGAAAACTGAGCGGGAATCGGGATGGATGGTCCAGCAGGCGATTCAATTCTTCTTTCAGGAGCAATGGCAGGCGCTGCGCGGCTACTGTGCCGAGCGAAAGATTCGATTCATCGGCGACGCGGCCATCTTCGTCAACTACGACAGCTCAGATGTCTGGATGCATCCGGAAATCTTCGACCTCGATGGCGATCGAAAAGCCATTCAGGTCGCCGGCGTGCCCCCGGATTACTTCAGCCCGACAGGCCAGCGCTGGGGCAACCCACTCTATCGCTGGGACGTGCTGGCGAGCCGAAACTTCGACTGGTTCGACGCGCGCATCCGGCGGGCATTGACGCTGTGCGATCTTTTGCGCCTGGACCATTTTCGAGGCTTTGAATCCTACTGGTCCATTCCGGCAGAGGAGGAAACGGCAGTCCGCGGCAAGTGGATGAAGGCGCTCGGCACCGAACTGTTCGCGCATCTGCATCGTGAACTGGGCGATCTGCCACTGATTGCCGAAGACCTGGGCGTGATCACACCGGAGGTGGAACGGATGCGAAAAAGCTTCGGACTGCCAGGCATGCGGGTGATGCAGTTCGGCTTCAGCGATCGCGGCGCGCATATTCATCTGCCCCATCGTTGCGAGGAAAATATGGTGATCTATACCGGCACGCACGACAACGACACGACACTGGGATGGTGGCGCAAGACCAACGCAGCGGAGCGAGATGCCATTGTCGCCTATCTGCATCCCGGCGACGATGGCATCGTGTGGGCCATGATGCGCGGCGCTGCGGCTTCCGTGGCGCGGCTATGTCTTTTTCCCATGCAGGATGTGTTGCAGCTCGATGGCACTGCGCGGATGAACACTCCAGCCCAGCCCCAAGGCAACTGGTCGTGGCGATACCAGCCGGACGCGCTCCAGCCTTGGATTGCAGAAAAACTCGCGGCACTGACTGCGGTAACCGACCGCGACGGCTGGGTGGAACCGGTCGAAGGCACGATCGCGCCCTTGTAGCCCCCAAGTGGAGACTTTACGGGTTGGCCTGTTGCACCGCAAAATGGATTAGACCCAAGCAACGCGAGGAGAATCGATGCCCCTTTCTGGAGAAGCTATCCGCATGATGAATTATGCCGACGACATCGGCACCACGCTGCGCCGCTTGCTGGTGGTGCTGCCCTCACTCGCGCCGGAAGAGCGTAGGCGCGTCCGCGAATACATGCTGCGCGTCGAGCCGACCCTAGATGAAGTTCTGGCCGCCCTTGAAGATAAGAAGTAATTTCTGTCTGCGCGCCATACGCTCACGACGCTTCCGGAGGAGCCTACCTGTCATCCTGAGCAACGCGAAGGACCTCGCGTTCTGCAGCAGATACACAAGATCCTTCGCTCTACTTCATTTCGCTCAGGCAGCACAGCCAGAGCGGACTAGCGGGTACTGACGTTTGGTTCGGCGTAGGGGTGCTCCAAGTATGCGCGGGCGAGATCGACCGCACCGCCGGTGTTGTCCTGGGTTTGCAGCGCCTCGCGATATTGACTGACCGCGCGGTCTCGCTGTCCGGAAAGATCGAAGATTTTCCCAAGCTGCACATCGCTCCAAACCTCTGTCCACCTCGGAACCCCGTCACCATCGAGTGAATGACGGAATGCATCGTCTGCCGCCTGATAATTGCGCTGCGTCAAGTAAGCCTCGCCGAGGCGATAGCTGGCAAGGGAGCTGATAGGATCGATCGCCAGCGCCCGCCGATACTCCTGAATGGCCCCGTTGACATCGCCCTCGCTGGCCAAATTCATTCCCCGCAATATATGGACGCGCACCTGCATGTCCGGATCGCTTCGCAGCAGGCGGCGCTCCGGATCGAGAGAAATCTTGCTCGGCATTCCGCTGGTATCGATGACAAACGGTGAGGCCGGCCCCTCCAGACGAACGCGCTGATTAATCGTCTTAGTTCCCGTCTGGACACGCACATCGACCGGCATTTGAAACAGATCGAGATTGTCATCGATTTCGCCAATGGTGCGAAATCCTTTGTTGTTTCCCAACCTATAAATCGTCCACTTTTCTCGCAGAGTGGGCGCACCAGTGCTGTCCAGCCATTGCGTGAAGAATGGGCGCAGGTTTTGCCCGGACACGCCCTCGGCGATCTGTTCAAGGTCGGCGGTGGAAACGGACTTCTCCGACGATTGGGCGATGATTTTGCGCAAAGTCTCGTGAAATGCCGTATCTCCGATCTGCCACTGCAACATACGAAAAATCATCGCGCCTTTGTCGTACGTCATCGCCTGAAATTCCGGCGAAGAATCTCCATAGCGGCCTGCATCGGCCAGCGGAATCGTATCGTAGGCAATTGCACTCGCCGACACATTCAGGATGGCGTCAGAAAAAACGGCGTCCGAAGTCGTCGATTTCAGATATTCCAGCTCCGCGTACCGGCACATTCCGTTGGTGATCCACATATCGTTTCGCGTGGGTGCAGTGACCTCATCGCCCCACCATTGATGAGCGATGGTGTTGGCCAGCAGACGTGCTGAATCTTCGCCCTGCAAATACCGATCGGCAATCGCCGCGATTTCCGGCGCGGAATATGCAGGCACCGTGCCGTTCGGCAGTTCGATGACATCCAGCATGTCGGAGGCGAGCGCCCCGAATTGCGACGTGAACTGAACAAGCTGCCGCATCGCGATGGCGGCGATTTGCCGCCCTTTGGCATCTTCCGTTGCGGCGTCCTGTGCCGGATTCTCGATCAGGAACACGCGTACATTCGATGCGCCGTCTGCAATATAGGGACCGTGGAATTTGCCCGCGATGATCGTCCCCGGAAATCCCGGACGCTTCCACTCAAAATCGAAATCCATTCGGCCATTCGCATCCGCGTGCGGCGTTCCGGTCAGGCCGCTACCGAAGGCTCGCTCGCCGCCTGGAACATCCACGTGGATCGACGCGGTGAAGCGCTTCATCCCATCCCCAGCTATTGGAAACCACAGCGCTCGGTACAGCAGATAACTGACCGGGTCGCCAATGAAAGCGAGTTGGGTCGAATTTGATGAATTCGCTGCGCCGTCTTCATCGCTTGCGAAGACGCCAGTGTAGGTGAATGTCCATGCCGCGCTCTGGCCGGCGGTCAATGGTGTCGCGGCGGCGACTTGTATCTGGCCGCTGCTCGAAGAGGAACTCAAAACGTCCAGGGATGTGCGTTCAGCGCTCAAGCGATGCCCCTCCGCATCCGTAATACTGGTGACGCGCAATGCGGGATTGAGCTGAAATGCGACGGTCGCAAGTGGCTGCAGCGCGACAAAGTTGACGGTGGCGTGCGCCTGCAGAGAGTGGCGCGCCGGGTCGAGAACTACATCGATGCTGTAATTCTCAACCCGAACCGGCGGGGTTTCGGGTTTTGCCTGGGCTGTGTTGAATCCGCCTGGAGAGGTTTGAGCCGTAGCGAACGGCAATGCGAGCAGGCCAAACAGCAAGGGAGCAGCCCAGGCGAGCAGGCTCTTGACGTGGTCACGACGCGAGTGAATACACCGCCTACTCATACGCGCGAGTGCGGCAGAATCTCCGCAGGCTTTGGGTTTAAGTCGGGAGAGTGCATCAACCGGAGAACCCACGCTGCCGCTCGGTCGATCGCCGATTGCGCCGCGCTCGATTCATCGGCGCGTAAAGCGTTCCGCACCGATGCCAGCGCAGCCATCATGTTTTCTCGCGCCGCTCCTTCTTCCAGCAGAGGACGCAGGACGCGCGCAATATTTTCCGGCGTGAAGTCTTCCTGGATCAGCTCGGGAACAATCCGTGCCCCGGCGATCAGATTCACCATCGCTACATGGGGGAGTCGCACTAGCCTGCTGGCTACAGCATAGCTAAGTCGCGAAAGACGGTAGACCGCGATAAACGGATTGCCGATCAGCGCGGCTTCAACGGTGGCGGTTCCGCTGGCAACAATGCTGGCTCTGGCGTGGCGGAAGACTCCGCGCGCATCTTCAACCACGTGAACAGGAACGTGGACTCCACGCTGCGCTGCAACGCTCTCTGCCACCACTTTCCGGATCCATTCGGGATCAAGCGTGGCAGCGGCTGGTAATACGTAATCATATTGCTTTCCCAGTAGGTTCGCGGCGGCGGCCATCGCCGGAAGGTTAAGTTTGATTTCTCTGGCGCGGCTGCCTGGCAGCAAGCCTACCCACTCTTTAGACGGATTCAATCCATGCCGGTGAGCAAATTCCGCGCGCGAGATCGAGGGCTGTGGCAGATCGGCCAGCGGATGGCCGACAAACTCAGCATTCACGCCCCGCTCCCGATAATATGTCTCCTCGAATGGAAAAATGACCAGCATCTTTGTCACGCGGTCCCGTACCCAGCGGATGCGATGCTTCTTCCATGCCCATAGTTGCGGGCTGACGAAATAAATCACAGGCACGCCGAGCTTTTTCAACTCGCGCGCCAGGCGAAAATTTACATCGGGGAAATCGATCAACACTGCGACATCCGGCTTGCGGCTGCGGATGCTACGAACCAGCCGGCGGTACTCGCTGTAGATTCGCGGCATGTGGAGCAGGACTTCCGTAATTCCCATGACTGCGATGTCTTCCGCGCGCACTACACGCTCGCAGCCCGCCGCTTCCATGGCCGTTCCGCCCAAGCCGAAAAAATTTGCGCCCGGCAGACGTTTGCGCACCGCGTCGATCAGCAACGCGCCATAGCGCTCGCCGCTCGCTTCGCCCGCGGAAATGAAAATGAGTGGATCGGACATCGGCTGTCTGATTTTAGAGCGAGAAATCAGATTGCACGAAATCCGTAGGGCTCGTTGACAACTGCACTACGCGTCGGTCGGGATGATGACAGACCGTTTGTGGCGCCGCCCTAATCCCCCGTAACCGCCAGTTCGCTGCCGCGCGCATTCGCCGCTAACGGAATCTCCTGGTCCTTATATTGCAGTCTGTAGAGCTTCCAATACAGGCCGTGCTGCGCCAGCAATTGCTGATGCGTGCCCATCTCGCGCAGTTGGCCTTTATGCATCACCAGAATATGATTCGCGCTCTGAATGGTGGAAAGCCGGTGCGCGACGACGACAGAAGTGCGACCAGTGACCAGGCGGGTGAGCGCGGAACGCACACGCTGCTCCGTGTCCGTGTCCACGCTGGAAGTCGCTTCATCGAGAATCAGAATGCGCGGATTGTGTGCCAGCGCCCGAGCGAAATTGATGAGCTGCTTCTGTCCGGTGGAAAGCGTGCTGCCGCGCTCGCGCACCGGCTCCTCAAAGCCGCCGGGCAGAGAGCGAATGAAGTCGCCGACATTTACCTGCTCGGCGGCCATGGCGACCTCCTCATCCGTGATCCAGTCCGACCCGAGGCGGATGTTGCTGGTAACGGTTCCGGTGAATAAAACCGGGTCCTGCAGCACGACAGCGAAGCGGCGGCGCAACGCGGCCAGATCCCAGTCGCGCACATCGATTCCTTCCACAAGAATTGCCCCGCGCTGCACATCGTAAAAGCGCATCATCAGGCTGCTAAGCGTGGTCTTACCGGCGCCCGTATGTCCGACGATTGCAGCCGTTTCTCCCGGCTCGATTGCAAAGCTGACATCGCGCAGTACCCATTCGACGTCTTCGTTCTCTAACGGCTTCCCCTGCCGCAGGCGCTCCGCTGTGTCGTCATCCAGTCTTTGATACGTAAACCAGACATGGCGAAACTCGATGCGCCCCGAGCCATCGCCAGTATGCGGATTGGCCGGAGAAACCACTTCCGGCGGCGTGTCCAGCAACCGAAAGACGCGCTCGCTCGCCGCCATCGCAGCTTGCAGGATGTTGTATTTGTCGCTGAGGTCTTGGATCGGACGGAAGAAGCGTTGCGCGTATTGGATGAACGCGACCAGCACGCCAAGCTGGATGGTGTGGCGCAGCACTCCGCCGCCGCCCAGCCACAGAATGATGGCGATCGCGACGGAACTGAGAATTTCCACCGCCGGATAGTAAAGCGCATAGGCGAAAATCGCGTCCTTGAAAGCCTTCAAGTGCTGGCGATTGACCGTTTCGAAATCCCGAAATGCGCGGTCCTCACGGTTGAAGAGCTGCACCACGCTCATGCCGCTGACGTGCTCCTGCAGGAAGGCATTGATGCGTGCGATGGCGGTGCGAATGCGTCGATAGGATTCCCGCACCGACTTCCGGAAAAGCTGGGTCGCCAGCAGAATGAGCGGAATCACCGAAAAGGCCAGCAGGGCCAGCCACCAGTTCATCTGCAGCATCACGAAAACGATTCCGGCGAGCACCAGCACGTCTTCAAAAATCGACACCACGCCGGAAGTGAACATCTCGTTCAGCGCGTCCACGTCGCTGGTTACGCGAGTTACCAGGCGTCCCGTCGGATTGCGATCAAAAAATGCGACGTGCATCTGCTGTATTTTGCGGAAGATCTGGCTGCGCAGGTCGTACATTACCTTCTGCCCGGTCCACTGCATCAGGTAGGTCTGCACAAATTCCAGCAGGTAGCTGAAAACCAGCAGCCCGAGATAGATGCTGGCAATCTGCGTGATGCCAGTCAGCGGATTCCGGCTAAGGTGCGGCGCCAACCACGTCCCGTGAGCGTTCGATTTCGGCGTCGGATACATGTAGAGATCGACGGCGACCATGGTCAGAAAGGGGCCGAGGATGTCAGCGATCGCCTTCAGCGCGATGGCGACGAAGGAAATTCCGACCTGCAGGCGGTAAGGGCGCAGATAGGTGAGCAGCCGCCGCATCAGGCGGCCGTCATATGCCTTGCCAATGACATCGTCTTCGTGGTGTTGCGCGTTCTGCTGTGCGTCTGCCATGCGACACTGCTATTGTACGAAGTTTCTCTTTGGAGATTCGCGGTTCGGCGAGAGTGCTATTGGGATGGATGCGACGAAACCGATGAAGATTCTGAAACATACATCAGCGCGGCCATCTAAGGAACTTTCTGCGTCCGACAGTCTCGGAATATACATTTCCATCCCGTTCTGTCGCGCCAAGTGCAGCTACTGCAACTTTGCGTCTGGTGTATTCGGCAGCGAGCGCATGTTGCGATATGTGGATCGTCTCACTACCGAGATTCGCTCCACTCGCCCGCGTGCGGAGAAGTGGTCCGCATCAGTGTCGAAAACGATCGATAGCATCTACTTTGGAGGTGGCACTCCAAGCTTATTAAATCAATTGCAAATGCGGCAAATACTTCAAGCGATACAGGAGGAATTTTCTTTTTCCTGTCCGGCCGAAATTACGCTCGAATGCGCCCCGGGGCAATTGGGCGATGAATTGCTGGAAGCGCTCCCGGCGCTTGGCTTCAACCGCGTCAGCCTCGGTGTGCAAACGTTCGTCGATCGCGAAGCCAAAGCGGTAGGCAGATTGCATACTCGCGCCATTGCGCTCCAGGAAATCGCGCGGCTGCGCAATGTCGGCATTCAGAACATCAACGTGGACTTGATTGCGGGCCTACCACACCAGACCTCGGAAAGCTGGCAGGCGTCGTTGGAACAGGCAATCGACACGGGTGTTCCGCACCTCAGTGTCTACATGCTGGATGTGGACGAAGATTCGCGCCTCGGCCGGGAAATGCTGGCTGGCGGAACGCGGTATGGCGTCGGAATGGTCCCGAACGCCGAGACCATTGCCGCCATGTACAACGAAGCCTGCGAGCAATTTCCATCGGCTGGAATTGCCCAGTACGAAATTTCCAACTTTGCCCAGCCGGGTTACAAGTCGTCTCACAACCTGAAATATTGGAAACGCCAGCCGTATCTCGGATTCGGCTTGGATGCGCATTCCTTTCTGCCCACTCTGGATGGCACTGCCATTCGCGTCGGCACGACCGACGATCTGACTGCCTACTTGAATCACGGAGCACAGGAAACCATCACGCGCGTTTCCACAGCGGAAGCCATTGAGGAGGCGTGGTTCCTCGGTTTGCGATTATCCGCTGGCATTTCCTTGGCAGAAATGGAACGGGAAATCGGACCGGCGGCGATGAGCGCATTTCGTCCCGTGCTGCTCGAATGTGAGGATCGGGAATTACTCGAAGTTCGCGGCGGAAATGTGTGCCTGACCCAGCGTGGCAGGCTTTTCGCGAATGAAGTCTTCGCTGGGTTTCTGGGCGTACTGGATTCAGAGCCGGAGATGAACAAACAAGGAGCGTTGGCATGAGCACCCAAACAGCCCTCAAGGGCGAGGCGACGCAACAAAAGCGGACAGCGATCATCGATCTGCGAAGCGATACGGTCACGCAGCCGACAGCCGCGATGCGCGCGGCCATGGCCGCCGCGGAAGTCGGCGACGATGTGTACGGCGAAGACCCCACGGTGGCGCGCCTGGAGCAAAGAGCTGCGGAAATTTTTGAGCGTGAGGCGGCCATTTTCGTTCCCACCGGAACCATGGGCAATCAGATCGCAATCCGCCTGCACACGCAGCATGGGCAGGAGGTAATCTGCGAAGCTCGCTCCCACATCGTCGATTGGGAGATGGCGATGGTCTCCGCGTTTTCCGGGTGCCTGCCGCGCACCGTCGTGGGTGAAGGCGGCGTGCTGACGTGGAAACAAATCGGTGCCGCAATTGCGCCCGGCATTTACTACCGTGCGCAGACGGGTTTGATTTCGCTCGAAAACACTCACAACATGGCAGGCGGTACCGTCACGCCGCTCGCGGTGATGCAGGAAATCTGGGCTGGCGCAAAAGATGCGGGTCTGCCCGTGCACCTGGATGGCGCACGCATTTTCAATGCTGCGGTTTATCTTGGCGTTTCCGTCGCGGAACTGACCCGTGGATTCGATACGGTAATGTTTTGCCTCTCGAAAGGCCTCTGTGCCCCGGTCGGGTCCATACTGGTTGGAAGGCGCGAGCACATCGCTCGCGCCCGCATCTTTCGCAAAGCTCTTGGCGGCGGAATGCGTCAGGCGGGCGTGCTGGCCGCGCCGGGCCTGCTGGCGCTCAATACCATGACCGAACGCCTGGCGGAGGACCACGCCAATGCGCGACTGCTGGCCGAAGCGCTGGCCGAAACGCCGGGCATCCAACTTGATTTGGCCAGCGTTCAGACAAATATCCTCATTTTTCGGCTGATCGGCGGCCGAAACGCGGTTGATGTCGTATCGGGATTGAAGCGCCGCGGGATTCTGGCTGCGAACATCGGCTACGATGCCATTCGCCTGGTTACCCACCGGGATGTGGACCGCTCCCAGTGCGAGGCCGCCGCAGCGTGGATTGCCGAAGAGTTATCGCGCGGATAGCGGGTCGGATTCGACTGTGACGGCGGCCATTCACGTCGCCCTGATCCTGCATTCATCGTTCATTTACCGAAAATTCTCCGGACTGCGATACTCTGTGCTCGGCGGAGCTTTCGGCGAGGTCTGCCCGGATTTGCTGTGCCGCCGAAAAACGAGAGGGGAAACCCAGGTTGAGTCAAACGATTTTTGTTTTGGAGGACGATCAGGATATTTCCAGGCTGATTCAGCACAATCTGGAAGTGGCGGGCTTCGCGGTACGTACCTTTATCAACCCGGCCGCCGTTCTCGCCGAGGCTGAGCGAAAGGCGCCCGACTTATTTCTCCTCGATATCATGGTTCCCGGCGGGGATGGTCTGGACTTATGCCGGCGGATCCGCAAGAGTCCGCCGCTGGCCGTTACGCCGGTAATTTTTCTCACTGCCAGGACCAGTGAGAGCGATCGCGTGCTGGGGCTCGAATTGGGAGCCGACGACTACATCACCAAGCCATTTTCTCCTCGGGAATTGATCGCGCGTGTGAAAGCGGTATTGCGACGGTTCGAGCGCCCGGCCGCCGCTTCCACGTTGCAGTTCGATCAGATCGAGATCGACTCGGGCGCGATGCAGTTGAAGGTTGCCGGGGAGCTGACCGCGACCACCGCCACGGAGTTTCGCCTGCTCGAATATCTCGCCCGCCATCCCGGCCGCGTCTTCAGCCGCGATCATCTGCTGGACGCGGTCTGGGGCGACGCGCGTTTTGTCACTCCGCGCTCGGTAGACGTATACGTGCGGCGCATCCGCGAAAAAATCGAGTCCGACCCGGAGGATCCGCGATATCTTAAAACTGTGCGCGGAGCCGGCTATCGCTTTGAGATGCCCAAGGAGATTTGATCCCTCGCCGCGGAAGCTGCCGCGTCTCCATAAGAGTTCCCCATGAGGCAGAGGGTATTTTTCAAGTTGCTGGTTTCGATGTTTCTGCTGATCCTTGTGGCGGCAGGCATCCTGGATATTTCGCAGCAGAACATTCTGCAGGCCTCTCTTCAAAATCAGATCGCGCGCAGCCTGCAAGAGAGGGCGCAGTTTTTTGCGGTTCGAGTCGCCGCCAGCGATCCTGCCGCCCTTCCTTTGCTGGCGCAGGAAGAGTCCAGCGCCGCGCCCGGCCTTGTTTCCGTCCTCAGTCGCGATGGAAGGGTGATTGTGCAGTCCGGCACCGGCCGAAACCAGTCACAACAGAGCGTTACGTCCAATCCGTTCAATTCCTCTGACGTCCGCTCGCTTCTCCTAAAACATCGTGCGTTGGGAGAGCGGATCGGGCAGAACATGTTGTACGTCAGCGTCCCGGCGGGATCTTATATCGTTCGCATGGGCTATCCCCTGCGCGATATGAGCGACACCCTGCGCATCGCACGGCAGAGTCTTCTTTGGGCAACCCTGCTTGCACTACTGCTGGCCACCCTGGTTGCGGCGGTGCTGGCACACTCCGTGTCGCGCCGTCTGGCGAACATTCTTGAGTTTGCCCACCGCATGGCCGCCGGAGATTTTTCCGTGCGCATCCGCGAAACCGGCGGAGATGAAATTGCCGCGGTCGCGCAGGCGCTCGATCAAACGGCTACCCGCGTGGAAGCGGTGTTCCGCGAGTTAGACGACAGCCGCAAAGAGATGGAAACCGTGCTCGACAGCATGGAAGAGGCCGTGATTGCGGTAGACGCGCAGAGCCGCATTCACTGGACCAACCGGGTTCTGGAGCGTTTGCTTGGCGGAGGTGTACGTCCCGGGTCCGCGCTGGTGCGGACGGTGCGCGATCCCGATCTGCTGGATTGCGTGGATCGGTCCGTACGGCTGCGCCTGCCTGCAAAGGCGCGGGCAAGCGCCGTCATTCCGGGACGTGTCTTTGAGGTCAGCGCCGCGCCCATGTTGGGCGGCAGCGCCGTCGTGGTGCTGCATGACATCACCGAAATCGAACGCGTGGAAAAGACGCGCCGCGACTTCATCGCAAACGTGTCGCACGAGCTGCGCACGCCTCTCACCTCGATTTCCGGATATGCGGAAACCATGCTGGAGCAAGACGCGGAATTGACCTCGCAGGCGCGCGATTTCCTTTCCATCATCTCTCGCAATGCGCTGCGGATGACGCGACTCACGGACGACCTGCTGGCTCTGGCGCGGATTGAATCCGGCGAGTACAAATTAAACCGCAAGCCCGTGGAAGCGCGCCTGCTGGTGGAAGAAGCTGCGGCGATCCTAGCCGGCCTGCTGATGGATCGCGATGTGGTGCTGGAAAAAAGCGAAAGCGCCGAGGCAGTTGTGCTGGCAGACTCCGACGCCATTCTGCAAGTTCTCTCGAACCTGCTGGAAAATGCCGTGAAGTACGGCGGAGGTTCGCGCATCTTGATCGGGTCCCGAGCGTATGCCGATGCGGTGGAATTCTATGTGCAGGACTTTGGGGCGGGCATTGCTTCAGACCACATCGGTCGCATTTTCGAGCGCTTTTACCGAGTGGATAAAGGCCGTTCACGAGAATCGGGCGGCACCGGCCTCGGCCTGTCGATCGCCAAGCACATCATTCTGGCGCACGGTGGAACCATTCGAGCGGAAAGCAATTTGAATCAGGGAAGCACGTTCTTCTTTACGCTTCCCACTGTTCGGCAGATCGTTAACAAACCGATCGAGGTGTCATCCTAAGCGAAACCGCTCAATGTCCTTTGGCGAATCGATGTCCCATTCGCCGCCGGGAAATTCAGTTTCGTTGATTCGCAACCCAGCATGATCAAAAATCGCGCGCGCGCCCCGGTCGCCCGTCAGGGTGAGCAGCCTGGGGAACAAAGCGCGAGGCACAATGGCTGGAACTCCGGGTCGCCCGGCGTACCGGGACGCTGCGACACTCTCTGGCTCACTACCGTGCATATCCAGCAATCGCCGCAAATGTTCTCTGGAAAGAGCTGGCTGATCGCAGACCATCAGCAGCGCTCCCGATGCGTTCGGAAACTGTTCGGCGATCGCGGAGATTCCAAGCCGCAGGGAACTCGCCATACCCTCCGCCCAGTCCGCATTTCGAAGCACAGTACAGTGCTCCAGCAGGCAGCCGCGCTCGATTTCATCCGCGTTTGCACCCAACACCACAAAGATCGGATCCGCACCCGCTTCCGCGGCGAGAGTCACTGCGCGATCCAGCAGGGTTTCCTTATCGAGCTGGCGAAGGCGCAGCAATTGCTTTGGCTGTCCGAGACGCATGGAACCGCCGGCCGCAAGGATCACCGCCGGAACGCGCGCCGAATCAGCCAAGCAATGGTGCCGCTTCGGAGGAACTGGGAACGTCATCGAGAGGACATTGTGCCGGGAGATAGAGCCGCGCCGGACTAGCCTGAAAACTCTCCTGGGACATGCGCCGTGAGACAGCGTCTTTCTCGTGGAGCGCGGATTGTATCTCCGCGATGATGGTCAGGGCGACCGCCTCCGGGCTGTCGCCGCCGAGATCAAGCCCAATCGGGGCATGAATTCGGCGCAGACAATCTTCCGGCGTCCAGCCAAGCTGCTGGGCAACTTGTGTCAAGAGAAGCTGACTGCGATGACGCGCTCCCAGCAATCCCAGATAACGCAAATCGAGCGGCAGAAGCTGCGGAAGCAGATTTCTGTCCTGATCAAAGCTGTGCGTGAGCATGGCTACCGCGTCGCGACCGCTCAACTGTAACGCGTCGAGATCGCATTTTCCTCGACCCAGCACCAGCACCTGCTCGGCCTCAGGAAATCGCGCCGGTTGCGCTAGCCATCCTCTGCCATCGGCAATGGTGACGCGCCAACCCATGAGATGTGCCATTCGCGCCAGAGGGCGAGCGTCCTCGCCTGCGCCGAAAATTACCAATCTCTGTGGTGGCAGAATCGTCTCCAGAAACACATCGCGGGTTTCGCCGCCGCGAGAAATAGAGACCGTCTCCGCCAAATTGGCCTTGCGTGCCAGCCTGGCCAGATGCGTTACAGTTGCCGAATCGAGGCCAGCGCTGGCAAAAAAGATTTCGTCACTTTCATCGAAAATCACCCGCGCAAATGTTCGGCCAACTCCATCTGGCAGTACAGTGGCGCAGGCGAACATTTTTCCAATTTGCGCCGCTTCCAGTGCCAGCAAGAGTGCCTCGGTTTCCGGCGCCGCAATCGGCTCCAGCAGCACGTCCATCACGCCGCCGCAACCCAGCCCGTACGGAATATCTCCGCTCGCTGCGAACTCACCGTTGATGCCGCCATTCGAATCGGCATTGCCGTTCGACTCGTCGAACGGATTGTCAAATCGGGTGGAATATCGCTCGATGCTGGCTCCCGCGCGCGTCAGCCACGGGGCTTTGCGAACGATTTCGCCTTCCAGGCAGCCGCCGCTGATCGAGCCGACGTAGGCACCGGCCTGCACATACATGCGCGCACCCGGTCGCCGATAGGAAGAACCTTCCACGCCTACCAGGGAAACCAGCACGCCGGAGGAATCCCTCAGACTGCGCCATAGTTTGATGATTTCGCCGCGCTCAACCATAAGATCGCCAGATCAACATGTCCGTACAGCTTAGATGGTAAATCTTCTACGAACGCTTCACGAACGAAAACACAGCCCTTGCTCCAGGACGACAGCTTTCGTCGGATTCTTCGAAGTGAGCGCCCCTTTTGCAACGGGACTAAAATGTAAGCATTATGGGAAACACTGTTAAGACTGCGTTTCTACTTACTTTGCTTACTCTGATTCTTATCTGGATCGGCGGTCATTTCGGTGGTCGCAATGGACTGATTCTTGGATTTCTCTTTGCCGCGGGAATGAATTTCTTTACCTACTTCTACTCCGACAAGCTGGCGCTGAAAATGTATAACGCGCAGCCAGTGACAAGGGAGCAGTTGCCGCGCGCCTATGCCGTCGTCGAGCGCATGACCCAGCGCATGGGCATTCCCATGCCGAAGATGTACGTGATTCCGACAGATTCGCCGAACGCCTTCGCGACCGGAAGAAATCCGAAACATGCTTCCGTCGCCATGACGCAGGGGATTCTCGCGCTGCTGAATGACGAAGAACTGGAAGGCGTTCTGGCGCACGAACTCGGCCATGTGCAGAATCGCGACATTCTGACCAGCTCGATCGCTGCAACCCTGGCCGGTGCAATCACATTGATTGCGCGCATGGGGTACTGGGCTTCTTTGTTCGGCGGTTACGGCAGCGGTGGACAGGGAAGCAGCAGCGAGCGCGGCGGTGGATTGAGTTCCTTGTTCATGCTGATTGTCGCGCCCATTGCCGCCATGCTGATCCAACTCGCGGTTTCGCGTTCCCGCGAATATGAAGCCGACGCGACCGGCGCAAGAACGACCGGGAACCCCTACGCGCTAGCCAGCGCGCTGGAAAAAATCGACGCGTATTCCAAACGGCTGCCGATGGTCGCTTCTCCCTCGAGCGCGCACTTGTTTATTGCGCAGCCTTTTGTCGGTGGCGGCATGCTCACCAACCTTTTCTCCACGCATCCTCCGATGGCAAAACGCATCGAGCGCCTGATCGGACGCAAATCCATCACGGGGCTGGAATAATGCGAACCTTCATACGCACGTTGATCCTGCTTGGCCTGGTCATTTGGATTGGCGGCCTGCTGTTCTTCGGCGCGGTGGTCGCCCCGGTCGCATTCGGCTCCGTTATGCCCATGTTCCCGGATCCGGCCACAGGTATTCATATTGCTGGCACCATTGTGCGCGTATCACTGATGCGACTGCATGATATCGGCCTGTGCTGCGGCGTGATTTTGGTCCTGCTATGCATCGTGGAGCGGCTGGCGCGCATGACCCGGCGCTCCATTGGCCCGCAACTGGTGCTCCTTGCCGCGATGCTGGGCCTGACGGCGTACTCGCAATTTTCCATCATCCCTCGCATGGACACGCTGCGCATGCAGGTAGGAACCGCACTGGACAATCCGGCGGCAACAAATCCCGCCAAGGTGGACTTCAATCGGCTGCATCACCTTTCTACAAATCTGGAAGGGGTGGTGCTGCTGTGCGGATTGGGCCTTATCATCTTGTACGCGCGACCGGAGCTGGCAATCTGAAGCGGAATTCCCGTCATAATCACGAAAGCAGCTTCGTCTGTGCGAAGAGCACGGCGATTCCGGCAGCCGCCTGCAACAGCGACGTGATGTAGAGGTCCCGAAGAATTCCTTTATTCGGCATCTCTTTCTGAACGATCGGCAGGTTCACAAGAAGGCTTGCGATTGAGGCAAGGACCGTCGCCACTCCTGCTTGGGCCGGAATAATTTTTCCGTGCATGGCAAGATTTGCAGCGGCGGCCGTGGTGCTGGCGCTGCTTACCAATCCGCCCAAGACGCTGATCGCCTGTAACCCGGAAGAACCGAAGATTCGTTGGGCGATCGTCCCTAATATCTGGATTCCTAGAAATAGCGCGGCAAACGTCAATACTTTTTTCAGCGACACCGGCGAGGTCAGAGCCAGGTTGTTGTCAGCAGGAGGGCTATCCGCCTTCTTGCGTTCCCGATACGCCCAGAATGCCGCGACCAAGCCCATTACCAGCAACGGGAGAAACGCAGTTCGTACTGAGCGCGGCGAGAAGATCGCCAGGATCAACAGATTTCTGGCAAACATGGCCAGCGACGTCAGCAGGACGACGGACACCGTGGCTGCGCTGAGTCCGGCATCAGGCAGTGTGGAAACCATCTCCGCAACGGTAGCCGTCGAGTTGACGAGTCCCCCCAGAATCGCTGTGGGATAAAGACCCCTCGATCCATAGACACGCAGCAACACGTAATTGATAAAACTCAGTGACGCCACGACGATGACGATGACCCAGGCTTCCCGGGGCTCCAGCAGGCTCCATCGGTCGATAAAGCGGTCCGGCAAAAGCGGCCAGATCACAAATCCGAGCATGCCGAGAAGTATCGCGCTACGTACTTCTTCCTGACGCAGACCGCCGGCAAAGGCGTGTAACTGCGGTTTGAGCGAAAGCAGCATCGTAACCACAATGCCGCATGCGACTGTCGTAAACAGGTGCCCATCGCCGACCAGCACTCCGAGAAGAAAAACGATGGCCAGCGCAACGGATGTGGTTGCTTCCAGCTTACGAGTGATCTGCAGGCTATGCAGGTTGACGAAAACAATAATGATCAGGACGGCGAACCCGGCTGCAATATTGAAAGGCTGCGCGGTCAGCGACGCCAGGAGTCCCAGCAGTGATGTCAACGCGAAGGTGCGGACCCCAATGTCCTTGTTCGACCACTCACGCTCGAAACCGACCACAAGGCCCGTCATCAGCGCGATGGTCACCTTCACAGCAATGTCGGTCAACGGGAATGCGGCATGACCGCCGTGAAACACATTCAGCCAATTCTGCACGATATACGCGCCTCGTCAAGTGGAAGAATTTGTCGCCGTGCCTCTTCAGGAATGCGGAGTCGCGCTTTTGAGCGGCGATTGGTCGACAGCCCTCCAGCCAGTATTATCAAGGATTGGCATAACTGTTAGAGGCCCAAGTAGGGTTACTCTGCAACTTTGTTTCTAAGGACAAGCATGAAGACCGGAATTATCGGCCTGCCGCGGGTGGGCAAAACATCGTTGTTCAAGATTTTGACCAAAGCGAAGCTGGAAGATCGCGGTTACTCCAACCCGAAAGAAGTTCACCTTGGAGTGGCGCGGGTGCCGGACGAGCGGCTCGACAAGCTGGCGGAACTGTATCATCCGAAGAAGACCGTTTATGCCACGGTGGAGTACGCGGACGTTGCCGCCATCGGTCAAGAGGCATTGAAGGAGCCGAACCTGCTGGCAAGCCTGCGCAACGTAGATGCGTTGATTCAGGTGCTGCGCGTGTTTGAAGACACGACTTCAGTCGGGTTTGCCGCGCCCATCGATCCGTTAAAAGAAATTCAGGATGTCGAGTTCGATCTGATGCTGAGCGATCTGACGCAGATTGAAAAACGCATGGAGCGACTGGAAAAAGATTTGAAAAAGATGCGCACGCCGGAACTGGAGGCCGAGCACGCTCTTTTGTTGCGCGCCAAGCCGCAGCTGGAAGCGGAGCAGCCGCTGCGCGCCATGGAGATGACGGCGGACGAGAAGAAGCTGATCCGCGGATACATGTTTCTCAGCCAGAAGCCGGTGCTCTACGTGCTGAATATTTCTGAGAGCACGACGCTCGGTGTGGATCTGGAAGCAGCCGTCGAAAAATATGGCTTGTCGAAAATCGCATCGCGGCCCGGCACCGGCGCGACCGCCATCTGCGGCAAGGTCGAAGCGGAACTGGCCGAGATGCCCGACGACGAGGCGGAAGAATTTCTGTCGAGCTATGGACTGGTCGAAAGCGGTCTGCGCCGGCTCATCCGAAAGAGCTATGAATTACTGGGGTTGATCTCATTTTTCACGGTCGGAGAAGACGAGTGCCGCGCGTGGACGATTCCAGCCGGATCCCGCGCCCAGCAGGCGGCCGGCGCGATTCACTCTGACCTGGAAAAGCATTTCATCCGCGCTGAGACAATCCACTGGGACACGTTGCTGGCTGCAGGTTCGGAAGCTGCGGCGCGCTCGCAGGGAACGCTTCGCCTCGAAGGCAAGGACTACATCGTGCAGGATGGCGACGTGATGCACATCCGCCACAGCGGGTAAAGCAAAGTGACGCCCCACTCGTTCGTTACGGTGCAATTCTCGAACCCGAGTTCAACACCGTTTTACCTCGTGCTACTGCTGGGGCTGATCGCGGGTCTGGCCGACGTGGTCGGCGGCCTGCTGCTTCTGCGCATGCGCGCGGAACGATTTCTGCACGGCTTTGTCGCGTTCGGCGCAGGCTTTCTAATTGCGGTTGCACTGGTCGAAATGGTGCCTGAGAGCGTGAGCGCATCCCCCATGGCCGCGCCGCTCTGGATTCTTGCCGGTTTCTGCGGCGTGCACCTCCTGGAGCATACGCTGGTCGCACACTTTCATTTCGGCGAAGAGACCCACGCCGAGGAGTTCATTCATCGCTCCACGGCATACTCAGTGACCTTTGGTTTGGCGGCCCACACGTTTTTCGACGGCATCGCCATTGCCAGTGGATTTGCATTCTCAACGGCGCTCGGCTGGTTGATCTTTACCGGCATGCTGCTGCACAAACTTCCGGAAGGGTTCACCGTCGGCAGCGTGATGTTGGCCAGTGGCCGCAGCGCCCGCGTTGCACTATCTGCCGCCAGTGCACTTGGCGCCGCGACTGTAGCGGGCGTGGCGGCGATCCATTTCCTTCCTGGGCTTGCAACGATCGGTTTGCCGCTTTCCGCGGGCGTCGCGGTGTATGTCGCCGCCACGGACCTTTTACCCGAGGTCAATCGCGCCCACGGCATCCGGTATCGGCTGCTGTTTTTCCTGGGCGTCGGCGCTTTTCTGCTTGCCCGTTCGCTATCGTGATATTTCGCGTGTAACTTGAGGGAAGATCTGTAAGATGAACATAAATAAGTATGCTCTTGTCACGGGCGCCAGCTCTGGTATAGGCGAAGAATACGCGCGTCAATTGGCTGACCGTGGATGGTCACTCGTACTCACGGCTCGATCGCAGGATCTTCTCGAGCGCCTCCGGGCTGACCTGCTGCAGCGCCACCCACTCCTCGACGTTCGCTGCATGGCGCTCGATTTGTCGTCACCAGGTGCGCCCTTGCATCTGTTTCAGCAAACCCAAGCGTCCGACATCGAAATTTCGCTGCTGGTCAATAACGCCGGTTTTGGCGCGTTTGGCGAATTCCACATCATCGATCGCGAGCGCCAGCGCCAGATGCTTGATTTGAACATCGCCGCCCTGGTGGAACTGACGCATCTCTATCTTTCGCGGATGATCTTGCTGCCGGAGGCGGTGCGGCGCGCTGGAGGCATCATCAACATCGCGTCTGTTGCGGGATTCGTTCCGCTTCCATACAGCGCGGTCTACGCTGCGACGAAGGCCTTTGTCGTCAGCTTCTCTCACGCGTTGTATGAGGAGGCTCGGCAGCACCACGTCCACGTCATGGTGGTGAATCCCGGCAGCACGGCAACGAATTTTTTCAAGGTCGCAGGCAAGAGTCCGTTTGCTCACCCCGCGCGGATGCAAACGACCGCCCAGGTTGTAGGCGAATCGCTGCGCGCGTTCGATCGTGGCAGACCATCCGTCACGACCGGTCTGCCGAATCGCCTGTCGGTTTTGCTGACCCCGATGATCCCGCGAAGCTGGATCACCGCTCTCGTGGGAAAGGTCATGCGGCGAGCCTCCGTGCGATAAAGCTGCTCCGCATTTCAAAATGGGTGCTGCACGGGTGCGCCTAAACCGTTTAAGATCAGAGCAATAGTGGCCGCGCTCTTGACGAGGGCAACCTTTTCATGAAAAACATCATCCTTACAGTAGCAGGACGACGAATAAACCAGTGATCCTCCTAGTTGATGACAATGCCGTGCAAGCGCTGACGCGCAAAGCTATATTGCTGCGCGCCGGATTTGACGTTCAGACAGCGCACTCCGCGGAAGCGGCATTCGCCGCGCTCGACCAGGATCGCACCAACGGCATTCGTCTCATAATTACTGACCACATCATGCCCGGCGAGTCTGGCTGCCATTTCATTGAGCGGCTGTGGCAGCGGCGCGTCGGCCTGCCGATCATGGTCTTGAGCGGATTGGCGGATGCGGAGTCGGACTACGCCGGCCTGAACGTTACATTTCGATCCAAGCCGATCCCTCCCGACGAGCTGGTCGCTCTGGCCACATTGTTGGTCGTACCAAAGTCCCAGGCGAACTGAAAAATCCTCTCCATCGCATCCCAGACTTAGCGATCGTTCCAGACTGCAGGCTGTTCCATTGTGCGAGCAAACGGCACCTGCATTGCGATCAGTTCGCTGCTCTGCGACAATCGTAACTTAGACTCCTATGCCGGCATTTGGCAGCTTCGCAATTCTTCTTGGCCTCGTGCTCTGCGCCTACACTCTGGTCACCGGGACCGTTTCCCTGCGGCGGATCGCGGTTCATCCCCAGGGCGCGGGCGCCGCGGAACGCATGGCGGAGTCAGCGAGGCGTGCGGGAATCGGCAGCTTTATTGCATTGACGGCCGCGGCATTTGCACTGGTCTACTGCTCGTTCACCAACAATTTTTCCGTTTCCTATATCCTGCATCACTCCAATCGAGCACTACCGCTGCCGTACAAATTCGCGGCACTTTGGTCCGGGCAGGAAGGCTCGCTGCTGCTGTGGGCGTGGATGCTTTCCACCTACGGCTTTGTGCTGCGCGTTCGGCACAGAGTTGATGTGAAGCTGACCGCGTATGCTTCAACGATTCTGGCCGGCATACAGTTATTTTTCACGCTGCTTCTCGTGTTTGCTGCGCCGCCGTTCGCTATGGTGCAGGGCGCCATTCCCGCCGACGGCTTCGGCCTCAATCCGCTGCTGCAATACCCGGAAATGGTCATCCATCCGCCGATGCTGTATCTCGGGTACGTGGGGTTCAGCGTGCCGTTCGCCTTCGCACTCGGTGCGCTGATGATGCGGTATCCGGGCGAAAAATGGATACACATTACCCGACGCTGGACCATGGTGACGTGGCTGTTTCTCACCTGTGGAATTTTTCTGGGCGCGCACTGGGCGTATTCGGTGCTGGGCTGGGGCGGCTACTGGGGCTGGGACCCGGTTGAAAACGCCTCGCTGATGCCCTGGCTCACCGGCACCGCATTTTTGCACTCCGTCATGATGCAGGAAAAGCGCGGCATGATGAAGGCCTGGAACGTATGGCTCATCTTCGTCACGTTCATGTTGACGATTTTGGGTACGCTGCTCACGCGCAGCGGTCTGGTCAGTTCCGTTCACGCTTTTGCCGAGTCATCGATCGGATCGTGGTTCTGGACCTTCCTCGTCATCGTTTTCAATGTGTGCATTTTCACCTATCTGCGCCAGCGCGATCATCTCCAGTCGGAGCATCAGATCGAGTCGCTGGTCTCCCGCGAGTCGAGTTTTCTATTCAACAATCTGGTTCTGCTCGCGGCCTGCTTTACGATTTTGTGGGGAACGCTGTTTCCCATCATCTCGGAATACGTGGAGGGATCGAAGGTCACGGTGGGACCGCCGTTTTACAACCGCGTCGCGGTACCAATCGGAATTTTCCTCTTGTTTCTTACCGGTATTGGCCCGGTGCTGGCCTGGCGCAGCACTTCCTTCAAGAGCGTTCGGCGCAATTTCATCTGGCCGGTCACAGCGGGCGTTGTCACCGCGATTGTTTTATTGATCGGCGGGATGCGTCCCTGGCGCGACGCGGGAACGTTGTATTCGCTGATGGCATTTTCGCTGGCCGCACTGGTCGTGACCGCCGTCGGCAGCGAATTCTGGCGCGGCGCGCGAGTGATCCAACGACACACAGGAAAAAATATACTGCTGTCAATGGTTCGTCTAACGCGGCGCAACACGCGACGCTATGGCGGCTACATCGTTCACATCGGCGTCGTCATTGTTTTTATCGGACTCGCCGGCTCGGCATTCAATCAGTCGAGAGAAGCCGAGATGGGCTTCCACGATTCAATGACGATTGGCCCTTACCGGCTGGTTTGCCAGAGCTACACGCAAGACTCCAACGCGAACTACGACAGTGAATACGAACTGCTGAACGTCTATAAAGACGGAAAATTCCTGATCCAGATGGCGCCGGAGCGCCGTTTTTACCATGCGAGCCAGCAGACCGAGACCATGGTGGCCGATCACTCCACGCTGCAACGCGATCTTTACGTTGTCTACGAGGGCAGAAATCCAGATACCAATCAGCCCATCATCAAGGTTTTCATCAACCCATTAGTGGCGTGGATTTGGATCGGGGTCGTGGTCATGGCTTTCGGAACATTACTCGCGCTGACGCCGAATATCGGCGCGGATTCCGCGGCACGCTCCGTCGCAACATCGGTTGAACAGCCGGAAGAACGCGTTCCGCAGCCCGCTGCGGCGGGGGACTGATCCATGCGCCCCCTTCTCCAATGTTTCGATCGGTCTACCCTGTGCGTCTGGATGCAGCTTTCAGCGTTGTGTCTGTTGCTGGTTTTCAGCGTGGGCGCGGCCGACAATTCGGCGCGCTACAACTACCTTGGACATCAACTGATCTGTACCTGTGGTTGCAACCAGATATTGCTGGAATGCAATCACCTCGGCTGCACCGTTTCGACGCAAGAGGAAGCGGAGTTGCGCGCGGCGTTGGACCGCGGCGACAGCGATAATCTGATTCTGCAGAACTTCGTTCAGAAGTATGGTCCACCGGTGCTCGCTGCCCCCACGGAAAGCGGATTCAATTTGGTGGCGTGGATCATGCCGGGTCTTGTGTTTCTGCTGGCCACGCTGGGAGCGGCGCTGTTGATCCGCAAATGGAAATTGCACACGGTTCCCATGCCGGAAGCGCCGGTGGCAGATACCCGCGTCGACGCGATTCGCGCAAAGATTCGCCGGGAGACGGAAATATGACGATCTTTGGCTGCGCCGCTCTTTTCCTCGGCATCTTTATTTATGTTTTCTATCCGCGGCGAAAGACGGAAGAGCAGACCCAGAAGACGCGGCTCGAATTTTTGCGAGAACGCAAAGACGCAATTTACGAGAATCTGCGCGATCTGAACTTTGAGTATCGCGCAGGTAAGTATCCGGAAGAGGATTATCTGGCGCAGCGCGCAGGCATGGAAAACGAGGCCGCACAGATCGTCGCCGAGATCGAGTTCCTCGAAAGCAATTTCCATGCCGCCTGAGGCTTCAATCTTGTTGGTACTCTAGAAAGAGCCTCGATGAAATTCCTGCCGCCATTTTCAAAGCAAATTTCTTGCCTCATCGCCGCTTCCGTTTTGTTGCTGGCCGCCGCTGTCGCCTTTGCCGCGCCGATCACCGGTGTCGTCACGAACCTGACTACCAACAAGCCCTCCGCCGGCGACAAAGTCGCTCTGATTCAGCTACAGCAGGGAATGCAGGTCGCGGCCAATACCACCACCGACAGCCGCGGCCGCTATACGCTGAACGTGGCCGATAGCGCGCCCATGCATCTGGTGCGTGTCACACATGACGGTGCGAACTATTTCCAGCCGGCTCCTCCGGGCACGCAGACCGTCAACATAAATGTCTACAACGCCGCCGAAAAAGTGGCAGGCATCTCAACAGAGGCCGACGTTCAGCGGATTGAGACCGACCAGAACGGCCTGCGTGTCATCGAAAATTACTTCGTGAAGAATGTCTCTTCTCCGCCGCGCACGCAGTTTGGCCCGCGCGCTTATCCCATATTCCTGCCGAAGGACGCGCAGATCGTCTCCGCCGCTGCTTTGGGACCGGGCAGTATGCCGGTGCAATCTTCGCCCGTCCCGCTGGGGTCGCCGGGAGCGTACACGTTCATCTTTCCGCTGCGTCCCGGAGAAACGCGTTTTCAGGTCAGCTATCGCCTGCCGTATTCCGGCACTTTTCAATTTCAACCGCGTGTAGCATCCTCGGTCGATAACTTCGCCATCATTCTGCCGAAGAGCATCCATTTTGATGCCACTCCCGCGGCGGCGTTCCAGCCCATCGACGAGGATGTAAACGTCCAGACCTATCTGGTGAAAAATCTTTCGCCGACAACCAAGCTGTCGTTTCGCATCACCGGCAGCGGACAGCTTCCGCAGCAGACTGCGGCCAGCCAGGCCGGCCAGAATGGATCGTCTGCAAACGGCGCGGAAGGCACTCCGCAAAATCCCGAAGCCGCGGCTCAGGCGCAAGCCGAGAACAACACTCGTCCCGGCATCGGGCTGGGAGTTCCCATCGACACCCCCGATCCGCTGCATAAGTATATGTGGTGGATTATTTCCGCTGCAGTTGTTTTGTTGGCGATTGGAGCGGGCATTTCGATGAAGCGGCCCCAGCCGGCGTTTGCGGCCGCTGGCGCCGCTTCCACAGTCCCGCCAGTCGATGGCCCGCTCCTGCCCATCGGCGCAACTGCGGCTTCTGCGCACAATCCAGCTCCATTGCTGGCGACTTTGAAAGACGAACTGTTCGCGCTTGAAACAGAGCGATTGGAAGGGCGCCTCCTTCCGGAAGAATACGAGCGGCAAAAAGCGGCGCTGGAAGTTGTGCTGAAGCGCGCCCTGGATCGCCACGCGATAAGTGGCTCCGGCGTTTCTAGTTAGATCGGTCAACTGCGTCTTTTTGTTTTGCCCAGTGCCAGTTCAAAGCGCATGTTCGCCGCCCGTGGCTGCTCCAGCGGCGGAACAACCTGGATGGGTTTCTCATGCAGCAGCAGTTCCGTGGCGCGCACGCGCGCGTCTGCATGAAACCAGCGCTGAAATGGCTTTCCCGCGAGAAAATTTGTAATCGCCAGAAGTGACATGCCCTGATGGTGCGCCATCCACGAACGCACCAGCACATATTTCGATCCGTCTTTGGGCCGCCGGTCCGCGGAGTAGTCCGCGGACTCGTAAAAGCCGAATCGTCCCAGCCAGCCGAGCTTCTCCATATTCACCAGATTTGCCAGCGCACCTCGCGGATCGGCTTCGAGCGCCAGCACTGTTGCATAGGGCGCGATCACAAGCGCACCCTCCGGCGGCGGACTAATCGCGAGCGCCGGCACACCGAAGGCGTGGTACTGGTAATTTCCTTGCGGATCGCGCGCGCTATGGCCCGCTTCGGAGATACCCCAGGGCATTCGTCGGCGTGCAACGTACTCCCGCTGTGCTTGCACGGCCATGGGGAGAGACTGCGCCAGCAGCGTGTCCGGGGAAGTCTGCATCCAGAGGCATGGCATCATGTACTCAAACATGGTGCCGGTCCATGAAAGCAGCGTTGGAGTGCCGTCAATAATCGTCGTCTTGCGGCCTACTTTGAACCATGACTCCTGCAAGACGTCGCCCTTGGCAATAGCAAGAAACATTGCGGTGCGCGCCTCGGAAGCCAGCAGGTCGTAGCAGGAATCCAGGCGGACATTTTTCGCCGTGTCATAACCAATGGTCAGCAAACGGCGGTATGGATCGAGCAGCGGGCGATACTCGGTCGCCTGAAACATCCGTTCGCTCGCGCCGGCAATGATTCCAAGATCCGCGATCAGACCGTGCAGTCGTTCTTCCGCGGAAGCCAGCGCGCCAGCCAGTTCGTTGAGCAGCGCGGTATTTTTTCCCCCGGAGGCACCACTCAATTTCGCCAGAGATGCGCGCATCCGCTGGCAATCTGTCAGTGAATTTTCCGGAGTATAGGAATCGATAGTTTCCGCCGGTGCAATCCCGGCTGAGCTGAGCGCTTCTCGGAACTTCGGCCGCATCCAGGGCAAATAGAGCCGCACCAGGGTTGTGATGGCATCCAGCCGGACCTCTGCTGTGCGTTCACTATCGGAAGATGCCCTCGGTTCGAGAAGCAATAGCGCATCCAGCCATGCCTGCGGCTCATCTTTCGAATCGATTTCGCATGCGGCCTTTATATTCGCGGTAAATGACGAAGGCTGCTCGGTGTCGTCTACAACGTCGAGCAGCGCTTGCCGCAGAGCAGGCAGCATCGGTGTCTTCAGCAACTCCAGCGTTCCCGTGCGCAGGCTGCACAGCGAGGCCAGAAAATTTCCGCTATCCACGGTCGAGGCGAAGTAAGGGAAGATGGGCTCGAGCGTCGTCGTGGTGTACCAGTTCAGCAGGTGACCTTTCCACTTGGGAATCCGGTCGAGTGTCTGAAGATTTGCGAGCGTCTGCTCCGCGTATTCAGGAAGCGTCAAAAATCCCAGCGTGACGGCAGCCTGCCGCGCGTTCAACTGCAACCCCGCGTTCGTTGGAGATATCCGCGACGCCTGGACATCACCTTCCTCTTGCACATTGTCCGGCACCAGTCCGTGATTGTGCTCGCCGGCATAATGCGAAAAATAAAGCCAGGTACGCCACGCTGTTTTTCGCATCAACCGCTCCTCGGCGCTGGAGAGTTTGATTTGCAGATCGTGAGGAGAGCGATTGAGCCATCGCGTGATCGGTTTCGCGAGCGCCCACAGAACCAGAATCGGCAGCGCCCATGGGAGCGCGGCCGGTCGCACCAGCCAGACCAGCAAAGCCAGGGCGAGTGAGAGAAACGGAACCAGGCGCATGGTAATCTCGACCGGCGTCCGTTTGTTGATGCCAAGCTCCACCTCCGCGGCAGTTTCCCACTCCAGCAATCGCCGGCCCGTAACGAAGCTGCGAACCAGTGAACGGAAGATAGCGTCGGCCATCAGCAGTGTCTGATGCGCCAGAAAAACAAAATTGAGTGCCGTCGAAAAAAGCAGTCCCAGGGAGTCGCGCACCGACTGTCGTATATAACCGCGCTGTTCCGCCACACTGGCTCGAACCAGCGAAAAAAGGAACTGCACCAGCACCGGGACAAAGACGATCAACAGCGTCGCAATGGTCCAATAGCGCGCCGTTCCCGGCAGCCACAGCCAGCCGACAACAAGCAGAACCAGCGTGGCCGGTTCCACCATGCTGCGGCGCAGGTTGTCGAAGATTTTCCAGCGTGAGATGGTGGAGGTCGGGTTTGGCACCATCTTTCCCGTATCGTCGGGAACCCGGGAAAGAAGCCAGCGCAGAATCTGCCAGTCGCCGCGCACCCAGCGGTGCTTCCGCCGGTTTTGCGCGCTGTAGTGCGACGGATAGTCATCCATCACCTCGACATCGGTCAACAGGCCAACGCGGGCATATGCGCCTTCAATCAAGTCGTGGCTCAATAGATAGTTTTGCGGAAAGCGGCGATCCAGCACCGTCTGCAGAATCTCGATTTCATACAGTCCTTTGCCGGTAAATATGCCTTCGCCGTACAAGTCCTGGTAGACATCGGAAATTGCTCGGGTATAGATGTCGAACCCGGTCTGGCCGGAATAAATAGAAGCCAGCCGCGAGCGCGCCACGGATTTTACCGTGATGCCGACACGCGGCTGCAATATCCCGTAACCTTCCGTGACAATCCTGCGGCGCGGATCGAGAATCGCGCGATTGAGCGGGTGCGCCATCGCACCGATCATCTTGCGCGCCGAATCGCGGGGCAGTTTGGTGTCGGAGTCCAGCGTCAGAACGTAACGCGTCCCGTGCAGCACGGAAGTATCGCCCGCCTTATACGGAAAACAATCCATGCCTCCAATCACTAGCCGATTCAGGTCCAGCAATTTGCCGCGTTTGCGCTCCCAGCCCATCCACACACCCTGCCGGGGATTGAAGATTCTGTGCCGGTGCAGCATCAGGAACTTTCCGCAGCGCGCTCCGGCATAGCGACGGTTCAAATCATCGATCAGCCCTCCGGCCAGCAGTACCAGCGGATCCGTGTCGCGGTCCCGCGGCTGCTCCACGGAGTCCGGAAGGTCGGTGAGCAGTCCGAAGTGGATATTGGGATCCTGATTCGCTAGACTGCGAACTTCCAGTTCTTCGACCAGATCGCGCACCTGCAGCTCGTTCAACAAGAGTGTTGGCACTACCACCAGCGTTTTATCGTTTGCGGGAACGCCGTCGGAAAAATCCAGCTTGGGCAGCCCCTGCGGCTTTAGAAGAGCGCTGATGGTGTGATTCATCAGCTCGACCGCGCCCTGCGACGCAGGCAACAGCAGAAGCAGAATGGCGATGGCCAGCTTACCCAACGGGCTGTAGAGGGGAACCAGCGGGGCAATGATGGCCGCCATCGCCAACAACGCGACGATTTGAATTCCGACCAGATAAAAATCGTCGGGATAAGAACGCAACAGAGACCGCACACGATCGAACAGACGCGGACGGAACCCGCAGCGAGATTGCAGCTCTTTTACTCCGGCATCGATCAAATAGTATCCGATATGAGAGGTGCGGGCCGTGATGCGCGCGTTCACGTTCGGCTGCCGCGCCGCTTCCTGTGCCAGGTCCAGGGCCGTCCGTGCAACTTCCACCTCTGTCATTGCGGATCGCGCGGCGAGTTTCGCTAGAGCGAGCCGATACATATCGCGGCTGTCAAAATCCATGTTGGCGTACGTGCTCGAAGGGTCTCGTCGAAGGATCGGCTCGAATGGAACGAGAGGTTCCAGGACATTTGCCCAGAGAGGCAAGCTCACCTCATGTAAAGAGCGAAGCGAGGCACCCAGCGCGGCATCACTGGCTGGAACGCCGCTAAAGGCGCCGGACGCCTGAGCCAGAATCTCTTCCAGCAGCACCAGCTTCAGCGCAACCGGAATAGTCCACAGCTCTTTCAGTGTGAGCGGTTCTTCCGCTTGAAATCCTTGAAGAAAACTGGACATCGCCGGAACCGTCCAAAGATATTTCGCCGCGCTTAAGAACGCATGCGCGACGCTGACGATTCGCGGTATTTCAAGGCCGGTCACGCTGCGGGCGAACGGCAACTTCACCATAATGCGCAGCGCATTCTGCACCTCCATTGCGGCGGATCGAAGCAGACGCGTGTTCTCCTCCAATCGCAGCACGCCGGGCGGGATCGGATTTTCGGGCCGCTGGTCGGCTGTTTTTCGCTGTCGCTCGCGCATTTGTTCATCCGCGTATCGGGCCAGGGCGAAGGCGGATCCCGCGGTCGTGAATATATGTTCCCGAAACTGGTTCAGATGCGATGGCCGCGCCAGCAAAGGGTGACGCGCGGCGAAGGCGCGGCCTTCCGCTTCTAGCCCTTGCGTATTCGCTTCCAGAGGATTCATCGATAACTCGCCGCCTGCATTTCGAACATTTCCGCGTACAAACCGCCCCGCCGGACAAGCTCCTCGTGCGTTCCTTCCTCGGTCAGCACTCCATGCGAAAGAACGACGATACGGTCCGTCATCTTCACCGTCGAAAAACGGTGCGAGATCAGCAATGCCATTTTTCCTCGCGTCAACTCCGCGAAGCGTTGGAAGACTTCCTGTTCGCTGCGCGCGTCCAGGGCCGCTGTCGGCTCGTCCAGAATCAACAGTTGTGCATCTCGCAGATACGCACGGGCCAACGCCATCCGCTGCCATTCTCCGCCCGAAAGATCGACGCCGCCTTCAAAGCGCCGCCCTAACTGTTGCTCGATGCCGCCGGGAAGCCGCGCAATCACTTCATCGGCCAGGCTCATGCCGGCGGCGGCTTCAATGCGATCCACGCGGTCGCGCTCCTCAATACGGCCCACGGCAATGTTGTCTCTCGCCGTCATCTCATACCGCATGAAATCCTGGAAGATGACGCCGATCTCGTGGCAAAGATCTTCCATGTCATATTCCCGCAGATCGATCCCGTCGATCAGAATTTGTCCTTCCGTTGGATCGTACAACCGGGTGATCAGCTTGACGATTGTGGTCTTCCCCTGGCCATTTTCGCCGATCAATGCCACCCGCTCTCCGGGGTGCAGGCAAAAATTGAAATCCTTCAGCACCAGACGCGTCGTTCCCGGATATGCAAATGAGACGTTGCGAAATTCAACGCCCCGCTGAATGGGGCGGGGAATTTTCAGAGCATTCGGCTTTGAGCGGACGGTCGGCTCCATGGCGAAAAAACCGAGCAGATCGGTCAGGAATAACGCCTGGTCCGCGACGCCCGAGGCATTGACGAAAATCTGCTGTAGATTCGCGCTGACCTGCAGGATTGCATTGATCAAAACAAAAAGATCCGCAACTTTGAACTTACCCGTAATCGTGTCCCACAACGTGAGCGCATAAGCCGTATAGTATCCCGCGGTCGCCAGGATCGACAGCAGCACGCCGGCAACCAGGCGGCGCTTGGATAGACCGACGTTCTGCGCGAAAATTGTGTCCGCCATTCCGCGGAAGCTGCCGACTAGAAAATCACGTAAGCCGAAGAGCTTCAGCTCCTTCGCCGCTTCCTTGCTGCCACCCACGTCGCGCAGATAATCCATCTTGCGGCGCAGCGGCGTCTGCATGAAATTCTTCGCGTATCCAAGAAATGCGAAATGGCTTTCTCCTAGCAAAGCCGGGATTGTTCCGGCGATCAGGAGCAGAAGAAGAAGCGGCGAGTAAGTCGCAATGTACCAGGACAACGTCAGCGTGGTCAGAACCTGCTGCGTCAGGGTTCCCATCATCTGGATCATGGCGATGCGGTCGGTCGCCTGCGCCTTCGCCCGCTCCAGCCGATCGTAGTAATCGGGATTCTCAAAGGCAGTGATGTCGAGTTGCGACGCGTGTTCGATCACTCGGATGCTGATGTGCTGCATGTAGAGATCGCCCAACAGGCTGTCGCAAAATCCGACGGCGCGGGTCAGCAGAGCGGCCACGCAGGCCAGTCCAAATTCCAACCCCACGACCCACCAGAAATGGGGCGGCAAAGCGGTACGGTTCTTCAGGCAGATGACGACTTCGTTGACCAGCCAGCGGGAGACCTTCAGAATCGCCACCGGTGTCAACGCGAGCGCGACGCGCAGCGCCATCGACCAGACGACAGTCTTGGGCCCGCACTCCCACACCATCCGCATCACAGGCGGAATGTTGCGCATGGCTGCAAGTCGCGAACGCCATGTGTCTCCGTACGATTTGGGGTTTGTGGTTTCCGTCACTGACGACCGACACCGCATCTAAAAGAAAATTGGAACGTACCGCCGAACGACCCGGCTGTCAAATTGCCAGACAAGGAGCTGGACCGATCGCGTGGACTCTGAATTTGTGCCGGTCAAGATACTACTATGTAGATGACGGTTTCATCGCTTTGTTTGCATCATCTGGACCTGCATTCCTCCTGAGACGCGCAATATCACTATGACACAACGACCGATTGAATCCTGTGGCGTGATTGGAGACCTTCACACCGTTGCCCTGGTTGCCATGGATGGCGATATCGACTGGTGTTGCCTCCCGCAATTCGACTCTCCCAGCGTATTTGCTGCGCTTCTTGATCCGGTGAAAGGCGGCCATTTCAAACTGGCTCCCGAACAGGGAGGAACCAATCGCCAGATGTACATGCCGGAGACCAACGTCCTGCTCACCCGCTTTTTGCGCGCGGAGGGAGTCGGAGAAGTCATCGATTTCATGCCGGTCCAGAACGATCGCGAACTGCCAAGTGAATCCGTGATACATGAAATTGTGCGCATCGCGCGTGCCGTCCGCGGAGCGGTTCGCTTTCGTTTGGAGTGTGCTCCGGCCTTCAACTACGCGCGTTCGCCGCACAACGCACAGCTTGTCGAGGGAGGGGTGTTGTTTCAATCCGATGCGGACCGGATGGTTCTACTCGGCCCCGGTCCCTGGGAGATTCAGGATGGAAAGGCCATCGCACAGTTCACGCTGCAGCCCGGCGAAACGGCGGAGTTCGCGCTGCGCTACGTGATGACGCCCGACGATCCCGGAATGACAGCGCCGGTGGATGGCGACCGTCTCATGAAGGAGGCGCTGGCCTTCTGGCGCAAATGGCTTTCAAACTGCAAATATGAAGGCCGCTGGAGGGAAACCGTTCTCCGCTCCGCGCTGACGCTCAAGCTATTGACGCATCTTCCTACCGGAGCGATCGTGGCGTCGCCAACATGCAGTCTGCCGGAGGAGATTGGCGGAGTTCGCAACTGGGATTATCGCTACACGTGGGTGCGCGATGCGGCCTTCACTGTCTACTCCTTGATACGCCTGGGATTCACGGAAGAGGCAACCGCCTTCATCGAATGGCTGGCCAACCGCATCCATGAAGAGGCTGGCACCCAAGGACCGTTGAACACCATGTACAGCATCGACGGCGGCAGCGACTTGACCGAATATACCCTCGACAATCTTGCAGGGTATCGGGATTCTCGACCCGTGCGCATCGGCAACGCGGCATCCACGCAGCTGCAGCTCGATATCTACGGCGAGATGATGGACGCCATTTATTTATACGACAAGCACGTCTCGCCCATTTCCTACGACCTATGGCGGCGCATCCACGGCGTATTATTGTGGGTCGCAGACAACTGGAGCCAGCCCGACGACGGGGTATGGGAAATACGTAGCGAACGTCAGCACTTTGTATATTCCCGGTTGCAATGCTGGGTTGCGCTGGACCGTGGCGTTCGGCTTGCAATCGCAAGAAGCCTGCCGCTCGACCGCGCCCGGCTGGCTACGGAACGGGACCGCATCTTCGCTTCGATTATGAAGGATGGCTGGGACGAGAAGCAGCAGAGCTTCATCCAGTCCTACGAATCGAAGGCGCTGGACGCAAGCAATCTGATGCTGCCGATCGTCATGTTCATCGCGCCTAAAGATCCGCGGATGCTCAGTACGCTTGACCGCACCATGGAGGTGCTGGTGTCGGACAGTCTCGTATATCGCTATTCGTTGGACGGCGATCTCGCAACAAAAGATGGATTGACCGGCCACGAAGGCACCTTCAGCATGTGCACCTTCTGGCTGGTCGACGCGCTTGCACGCGCGGAGCGGTTGGAGGAATCTCGTTTCATCTTTGAAAAAATGTTGACGTATGCCAATCATCTGGGACTTTATTCCGAGGAGATCAGTTCCACCGGCGGCGCGCTGGGAAACTTTCCCCAGGCGCTCACGCATCTTGGCCTGATCAGCGCCGCGTTGCATCTGGATGAAAAACTGCGGAGGTGACGACCATTTCTCAGACGCTCCCATCGCGGAATCCTGAACCGTTTGTGTCCTCCTTTGGTCCGCTTGTCCAGGCCGATGGCGTCATGTTCCGCCTTTGGGCGCGTCCGGATGCGAAGATCGAACTTGTTCTGGAGCCGGGCGCTTCCTCGCGTTCCGTTCCGATGCCACGACAGCCCAACGGAATGTTTGAAGTTCGCGTCGAAGGCGCGGCAGCGGGCGCGCGCTACTGGTTCAGGATCGATGGAAGAGGCCCATTTCCCGATCCGGCATCTCGTTTTCAGCCGCTCGGTGTCCATGGTCCATCGGAGGTAATTGCGCCGGTTGATCGTTCGCTGAGCGTCGAAGATTTCCAACCTCCATCCCTGCGCGAGTTGGTTATTTACGAACTGCATGTGGGGACGTTTACTCCGGCGGGAACATTCTTGGCAACCGTCGACAAGCTGGACAATCTGCGGAAACTGGGCATCAATACCATCGAGTTGATGCCGATCGCCGAGTTTGCTGGCGAACATAACTGGGGCTACGACGGGGTCTCTCCTTACGCTCCAGCCCACAGTTACGGCACGCCGGAAGATCTCCACGCCCTGGTGCAAGAAGCGCACCGTCGTGGAATCGCGGTGTGCCTCGATGTGGTCTACAATCATCTCGGTCCGGATGGCGCATATCACGCCACATTTGCTCCACGATTTTATTCCGGCGAGCATAAGACTCCCTGGGGCGACGGATTGAATTTCGATGGGGAGGGCCGCGAGAAGGTCCGTGCGTATTTCATTGAGAGCGCGTTGACATGGATTTACGATTACGGAGTCGACGCCCTTCGCGCGGACGCGACTCACGCAATCCTCGACGACAGCAATCCTCCTTTTCTGACAGAGCTGACAGAGCGCGTCCACGCGGCCGCACAGGATTTGGAGCGCCGGATTTTCATCATTGCCGAGGACGAACGCAATGAGCGCAATCTGGTGCTTCCGGCAAGGCAACGCGGCAACGGCTTCGATGCGGTCTGGTCGGATGATTTCCATCACCACCTGCGCCACCGGCTCGCAGGCGATAGCGACGGCTACTACCGCGACTTTGACGGAACCACGGAAAGCATCGCGACAACAATCGACAAAGGATGGTATTTCAGCGGCCAATTTGCCGGTTATTCCGGCCATCGCCGCGGCACCACGCCCGAAGGTTTGACCCGTGAATCGCGCGTATTTTGCATTCAAAATCACGATCAGATCGGCAATCGCGCCTTCGGCGAACGGCTGTCCACCCAGGTCTCCCGCGCAGCCTATTACGCGGCCAGTGCTTTATTGTTGCTCGCGCCCGAAATTCCGCTGCTCTTTATGGGCCAGGAGTGGGCGGCGCCGGAACCATTCCTATATTTCACGGATCACAAAGAGCAATTGGGACGCCTGGTGACGGAGGGCCGGCGCAAGGAGTTCGAGCATTTCGCGGCGTTCACCAACGAGGCGCAGCGCGAAAAGATTCCCGATCCACAGGCAAACAGCACGTTATTGCGGAGCAAGCTTGACTGGGCGTTACGCGATGCTCCCGGTCACATAAATTGCCTGCATTGGTATCGGCAACTGTTACAGATTAGAAAGTGCCTGTTGGCGCGGGCCGAATTCCACTCGAGTACCGCATTGAACGAGAAAATCATCCAGGTGCGATGGACATTGCACAGCGGCCAGTTCTGCGCAGTCGTGGCGCTCGACGGGCCGACGGATGCCGAGAACGTTGCATGGATCGGAAAGACGGTCCTTTCTAATAGCGAAGACCCGGCGTACATGCCTGATCCGAAGAATATCGCCTACCTGCCGCGCAGCGGTCATTTGCATTTTGAACGCGCCGGCGCTCTCCTCCTTACCGGTGGCGGCTGGAGATTCGATGCGGGAAGCGGTGCGGCATGACGGAGAGAAGGAAAGTAAGCGCAACCTATCGCCTGCAATTCACGAAGGCCTTTCGCTTCGCAGACGCGGAAGCGCTAGTACCGTATCTCCATCAGCTCGGAATCAGCCATATCTACGCGTCGCCCGTGTTTGAAGCTCGTCCGGGCAGCACCAACGGGTATGACACCTGCGATTTTTCCCGGATCAATCCGGAACTCGGTGGCGAAGAAGGCTTCCAGTCCCTGGTGCGCGCGCTGCATGAACGCGGCATGGGACTCGTCATCGATTTTGTTCCCAACCACATGAGCGCCCATCCGCAATGGAACCTATGGTGGCGCAATGTTCTGGCCAATGGGCCTTCATCTCCCGACTCGGAATATTTCGACATCGATTGGTTTCCCGCCAATTCCAACCTTCATGGTAAGGTGCTGCTTCCCATCCTCGGCAAACAATACGGCGAAGTGCTCGAGTCCGGGGAACTTCGCATTCAATATCAGAATGGCGAATTCTGCCTCCTCTACGCCGATTACAATCTGCCGCTGAATCCGCGGCAGATGAAGGTGCTGTTGCGTCATCGACTGGAGGAACTGGCGAGTGAGGAAGGTGTCGAACCGGAGACGCTGCAGGAATACGAAAGCATCCTTTTTCAACTGGATCATATCCCCGGTTATCTGCAGGCCGGCTCCGAGGCCCGCGTCGACCGTGAGAGAGAAACGCACATCGCCACGCGTCGGCTGATCGCATTAATTCGCGAGAGTGCGGCTTTGCGACGGCATCTCGAAGGCATAATCGAGGAATTCAATGGCCAGCCGGGCAAGCCGGAATCGTTCGATCTGCTACATGATCTGCTGGAGCAGCAGCCGTATCGCTTGTCTTACTGGCGTACAGCAATGCAGGAGATCAATTATCGGAGATTTTTTGATATCAACGAATTGATCGGGATTCGCATGGAGTATGAGCCTCTCTTTCGCGTTGCTCACGCCCGGTTGATTGAGTTGTCGGAAAGCGGAGCAATCGATGGAGTACGGCTGGACCATATCGACGGATTGCTGGATCCGCAACAGTATCTGTTGCAATTGCGCACGGCAACCGCGAACGCCGCCCGTCCGCTCTACGTCGTCGTCGAGAAAATACTGGCACGTCAGGAATGGTTGAGTCCCGAGTGGCCGGTGGAAGGGGCAACCGGCTACGAATTTCTGGCCCTGCTCAACGGCCTTTGGGTAAAAGAAGATAACTTGGCGGAGGTCGAGGGTATTTACCAGAGCTTTCGGGAACAGATGGAGCCGGACCGCGACGTCGTATACCGCGCGAAACGATTGATCACGGCCACTTCCATGGCAAGCGAGTTGAACGTGTTGGCTCACGAGCTGAACAGCCTGTCGGAACAGAACCGCAGAAGCCGCGACAATACGCTCGATGGGTTGCAGGAAGCGTTGCGGGAGGTTGTGGCATGCTTTCCCGTGTACCGCACCTACATCTCTGCACAGGGATTTAGCCCAGTAGACGAAATGGCAGTCAATGAGGCGATCGGCCAGGCCACGCGACGCAATCCCAGTCTCGATTCTTCATTCTTTGAGTTCATCCGAATTCATATTTGTCCGGTGCGCGGGCCAGAGGAACCGGAAGAAATGTTTGCGCAGCGGCTGCGTTTCGCCATGAAATTTCAGCAATACACCAGCCCCGTGCAGGCCAAAGGAATGGAAGATACGGTCTTTTATCGCTACAGCCCCGTGGCCTCTCTGAACGAGGTCGGTAGCGGAACTGGACGCCGCGCAACCACGCCCAAAGAGTTCCACGAGGCCAATGTGCACCGCATGGAGAGATGGCCGGACGCCATGCTCACCACATCCACGCACGACACCAAGCACGGCGAAGATGCTCGCACCCGCATTCATGCGCTGACGGAGATTCCGCAGGAGTGGCGAGATCATCTGCTGTGTTGGGCGGAGGTGAACGCCGGAGCGAAGACTGTAGTGAATGGCCGACCGGCGCCGGATCGAGCGGATGAATATCTGTACTACCAAAATCTGCTCGGAATGTGGCCGCCGCGCCAGACGACGGTGAACAGCGAAATCGTCACCCGCATGAAAGCATTTATGAACAAAGCGCTGAAGGAAGCAAAGGTTCACACCAGTTGGATTAATCCTTCGAACGACTATGACGCGGCGGTTGAAAAATTCGTGGATCAGACGCTTTCTGGCGAATGCTCTTCCGCTTTCCTCGCTTCGTTCGTTCCCTTCGCGGAACGCATCGCGGTTCTGGGCGCTTGGAGTTCCATTTCGCAGATCGCGCTCAAGTTGATGAGTCCCGGAGTGATCGACACATATCAGGGCGGCGAATTGTGGGACCTGAGTCTTGTCGATCCTGACAATCGCCGCCCGGTGAATTTTGAAATTCGCCGACAGAATTTACAGTCTCTGCTGGAGATGGTTGAGCCTCAAGGCGTCGTTTCGGGAAAGCGCGCGCAGATCGTCGCCGATCTTCGCGCGAAATGGTGGACTGGCGATTTGAAATTGCTCTATCTGGCGCTTGGCCTTCGCTTCCGAGAACGCCAGCCCGAGCTTCTCGCACGTGGAAGCTATCGTCCACTCCAGGTAAATGGCCCCGGCGCCGAGCACATCGTGGCTTTTGCGCGCATACACCAAGGGAAAATGTTGCTCACAATCGCCGCACGCTGGTTCGCATCGTTGCTCTCCCAGCCGGAATCGCTGGAAGACCTTAGAGAACGTTTGAAGGATACATGGGTCGAGGTTCCGTGCATGCAAGAGGGGGCTGAGAAGTGCAACATGAAGCTGACGAATATCGTCACTGGAGCAGAATTTTCGTGCGTTTGCGAGAGCGGTCTGCACAAGCTGCAAGTAGGTAAGGTGCTGAAAGGCCTGCCCGCAGCTTGGCTAACAACAAATCAGGACCTCGTGGATCCGGTTCAGAACGCGTAGGAAGGGTCAAGGTCCGGCTCGAATCCGACCATCTGCATGGCATTGGTGATTTCCGTGTTCCTCATGAAGTAGTTCCACGCGAATCCGGTGCGCAGATTTTCCGCCATCATCACGCGAAATGCCCAGATTGATGCCAAGCTGGTCTTCCGAATACCAGTCTGTCTGCGGCTGAAAGGCGTCGATGAATCCATATCGCGTCCAGACTTTTTCTCCATAGCTCTGTCGAATCGACAGCAGCACATGGGCGCACTCGGCGGGGAGAAACACCAGCGATCCGGCAGTCGCGCAGGGAACAATTGTACCGTCGACGCCGCCAAACTCAGGCGGGCCGCCCCACACGCGATAACCGGTAGGAGACTCGGAAGCCGTGATGCCCCACAGATTCTGGTCCATCCAGGGAAACTGGCGTCCCAGCGTCAGGCAAAAAAGCTGATGCGCGCGCGTGGCGGCGATGGAATTGACGAAATAGTTGGCATGCTGGTCGCGCAGGTGGCGGAAATCCGTCCACGCATGCGCATATTGATGGATAAACAGCGGAGCAATGCCGCTGATGTAATCGATGCCGCCGAATTCGATAATTGGGCGATGCACGGCATTCCAGGAACTCGCCGGAATTGCGTTGCGCGGCGCACCGATGGCCATCAGCAGCATGGTCAGCATCTCGGCATAAACGTCCCAGCGATACTTGATGAACCCCGATTCCGGCAGCCAGCCCATGGAAAGCGTGTCGCTGCCGTTCAGCATCCACTGCCAGTCGACTCGCTCGTACAGCGTGGTCGCCAACGCCTTGATGCGAAGATTGCCCTCGAAATATTGCCGGCACAGCAGAATGCCGGAGAGCAGCAGCGAGGTGTCGATCGAAGAAAGCTCCGAGCCGAACAGTCGCTCGCCGCTTTCGATGTCCAGAAAGTGGTACAGAAATCCGTGAACATGCGGGCATTGTTCCAGCAGAAACGCCAGCGTGGTTTCTACCCGTCGATTCGCAAATCGACTCGGGCATATATTTCCGATTCGCGGCGATGCAGAGCGCGCTCAGGCCGAATCCCGTGGCGGCAATGCTGGCAACCCGGCTGTCTGAGATGCCGACTGCCGGCGCGTGATCGCGCACCAACCCCGTCTGCGGATGGGCCTGGTCGTAAAAATAGGCAACGCCCCGGCCCTCCATGTCGTCCAGCAGCAGATCGACGACACTCGAGATTTGCGTCAGCGGACGATTGATGAATTGACCCGGAGGATGGGGATATTTCTTTGCGACTTCGCTTTCCGGTTTCGGCGTTTTCTCTTCCGTCGGAGGAGCGACTGGCTTTTGCGGAGCACCTTGCGCTGTCTGTGGAGCTGGCGTTGTCTGCGCTACCCCCGGCAACCCGAGCGCGAGGCCCGCGGCTGCGGACGCCCCAACGCGGCGGAGCAGGTCCCGGCGGGTGACGTGTTTATCTTTCAATCGGGAGACAGTCCTTGCCGGTAAAGAATAGTTTCAGCACTCGGATTTTAGATGCTGCACGGAAGAAGAGCGATCCGTCAGAAGAAATGCGTACATTTATCTGGCACGCCGCAATCCTGTTGATTCGAAGCACGTGATCGCGCCGATCTACGTCCTCGTCAAAATCTAATATTGCAGCACGCGATGCAGAGCATCCACGACCTTGCCGACGTTGGGCATGTAGAACTGCTCCAACGCCTCTGCCGCGGGAATTGCAGGAACATCGGGCGCCGAAACGCGCACGATCGGCGCATCCAGACAGTCGAACGCACGCTCCGCAACAGTCGCGGCAATCTCCGATCCGATGCCGAGCGTGCGATGGTCTTCCTGCACGATGCAAAGTCGGCCGGTCCTCGATACGGATTCCAGAATCGTATCGTGGTCGAGCGGGTTCAGCACGCGCAGATCGATCACCTCCACGCTGGCGCCGTTTTCTTCCGCCACCTTATCCGCCGCCTGCAGTGCCAGTTGCAGCATGTAGCCATAGGTGACGATGGTCGCGTCCTTGCCAGGCCGCCGCACCGCGCAATGGAACAGGTCGGCAAGAAAATCGTCGCCTTCCGGCAAATCTTCTTTTGCTGCTGGCAGTCGGTACAGCTTCTTGTGCTCGAAATAGATGACCGGATCGTCCTGGCGAATGCTCGCCTTCAGCATTCCTTTGGCATCGCTGGCCGTCGCTGGCGCGACGACAAGCAAGCCCGGCTCATGCGCAAACCATGTGGTGTTGGTCTGGCTATGATACATGCCGCCGCCTGTGCCGCCGCCGTAGCAGACACGCAACGTCAACGGGCAACTCTGCGAACCGCCGGAACGATAGCGAAGTTTCGCCGCCTGCTGGGTGATCGCGTCCATCGCCGGTGTGATGAAATCGACGAACTGGATTTCCGGTACCGGGCGCAAACCCGCCATCGCCGCACCGATCGAGGCGCTAACTATAATGCCTTCCGCCAGCGGGGAATCGATGACGCGGTCCGGTCCGTACTCTTCGTACAGTCCCTTGGTGACGCCAAAGGCGCCGCCCATGACCCCGACATCCTCACCAATAATGAACACATTGGGATCGCGCCGCATCTCTTCATTCAGCGCGGAATTGATTGCGTCCAGATAGCTGACCGACATAATTTTTTTCTAATCTCGATAGGTAGATTGTTTAGAACTTTGGCGAGTACGTTTTCTGATTCAGCTCGCGATCGCGGATATCAAAGGAGTAGAGGTAATCCAGGCATTCGATCGGTTCCGGCGGTGGAGCTTTTTCCGCCACATCAATGGCTGCATCGAGCTCCTTCGCAAACTCATCGGAAATCTGCTGCTTCCAATCCGCCGAAAAAAGCCGCTTGTCCGTCAGATAGCGCTCCATTGCGGCGATCGGGTCCTTCGCCTTCCATTCTTCGACTTCTTCCGCCGTGCGGTACTTCGCCGGATCGATTTCCGAATGGCCGTACCAGCGATAAGTCTTCGCCTCGATCAATGTCGGCCCGCCGCCGGAACGAGCGCGCTCGATCGCTTCCTGGGCCACGCGATACATGGCGACCGCATCGTTTCCATCCACTGTGATGCCGGGAAATCCGTAACCGATGGCCTTCACGCTAATGTCGTCCACCTTGGTCTGCAATTTAACTGAAACCGACTCCGCCCAAAGATTGTTCTGACAGACATAAACAATTGGCAGGTTGCGGACACCGGCAAAATTCAGCGCCTCGTGCCAGAAGCCCAGCGAGGTCGAGCCTTCGCCCGAGAATGCCACCACCACGTTGTCGTTCTTCTTCATCTGGTTCGCCAGCGCAACGCCTGTGCCAATGTTGAGCTGCGCGGCAATCGTGGAAGCCGGAGTAATGATGTTCAGCGGCGCGTATCCAGCGTGCGCAGGCGCTGAGCGACCCTTGTCCGGGCTGGTGCTGCGCCCATAAAGCTGGCTGAACAATGCGGTGAGAGGAACGCCCTTGATGAAATTGACGATGAAGTCGCGATGCGAAGGCGCCACGGTGTCCTCGGGCCGAAGGTCGATGCCTGCGCCGACCGCCGTCGCCTCCTGGCCGACTGCCGCATAGTAGTTGCCCTTGAATCTTGCCTGTTTCTTCAGGATGCGTGCCCGCTCTTCCAAAAGGCGGCATTTCAGCATCGTGCTATATAGTTGCTTCAGCTTTTCATCGCTAATCAGCGGTTTTGCGTGGCTTGCGCTGCCGTTGTTCGCGCTCGCGCTGTTCAAGTGGGCCGCCGTGGCGGCGACCGGCTCCTTCACTTTGGTGGCCATCTCCGATTCGTTCCCTCGCTTATCTATTGTATCTCAGCGGATTGCTCGATCCCCGCATTGGCAGCGGCTCGGCAGCATGTCGCGCGCAGGTACGGAGATTTCAACATCTCTGTGCAATAGTCTGTGAAAATCGGGTCGCTGGTGTACCGCAAATGCTTATTTTTACTGGCTCCTGACCGTTCTGCACCAAATTCGCGACCACTTTCCAGACCGTGCTTCACTGGCAATCAGGTCGAATACTCCGCGTTCACCCGCACGTACTCTGCCGTCAGATCGCACGTTAGAAAACGGCAACGCCCAGTGCCCATTCCCAGGTCGACTCGCAGGCTCACCGTTCTTTCCAGCATGGCCCGGTGCACGCTGTTTTTATCGAATTCCGGCGCGATCTGGCCATGGCGGCAGACCGGCAGCCCGCCAATCCAGATGGAGGTTTTTTCTGGATCGAGCGCCGCGCCGGAATAACCTGCGGCCGCCAGAATGCGTCCCCAGTTGGGATCGCACCCGGCAAATGCCGTCTTCACGAGCGGAGAGCTCGGCGATGCTGCGAGCCACGCGCCGGGCATCCACTTCGCTTGCGGCGCCCTCCACGGCCAGTTCGATAACATGACCTACACCTTCGCCGTCTTCTATGATCTGCCGCGCAAGAGACGCGCAAACCTGCTGTAAGCCCTCCGCAAAGAGCTTCGTTCCGGAGTTATCTTGGTTGGCAGTCACAGTCACGCCGCTGGCTCCGCTCGCCAGCAGAAGCACCGTGTCGTTGGTCGAAGTGTCGCCGTCGATGGAAATGCAATTGAACGTCGGCTCGATGGCAGTATTCAGAAAACTCTGTAGATCGCCGACGGCGATTTTGGCGTCGGTGAACAGATACACGAGCATGGTGGCGTGGGGAACCAGCTGCGGCGCAATCATGCCTGCGCCCTTGGAGGCTCCGAAAATCCGCACCGGCTTGCCATCCATCTCGAACACAGCGTTGGCGACCTTTGCGCGCGTGTCGGTGGTAAGGATTGCTTCGGCAAACTCCTGCACGTGTGCCGGCGTTTCTCCCAGCTCGGACGCAATCTTTGGCATTGCAGCGACGAGCCTTTCCCCCGGCAGCGGCACGCCGATGATGCCGGTCGAAGACGGAAATACCTCCTGCTCGCGGCAGCCAAACTGCTTTGCCGCGGCCGCGCACACACGACGGCAGGCCTCGATGCCTTGCTCTCCGGTAGCGCAGTTTGCGTTGCCCGCATTGACGGCCACAAAACGCACCACAGCCGCCGGATTGACGCAGATGTTCGCGCCCCACAATGATCGGCGCAGCGACCAGCCGATTGCTGGTGAAAGCTGCTGCCGCTGTGGCTGTTTCCGTCGCTTCTACACAGGCGAAATCCGGTTTGCCGCTCGGCTTGATTCCCGCGCGCACCGCGCCGAAACGAAAACCGGCTGGAGCGTCCGGAAACACGATCGGCCGGGTCGCTTCATGAAAAGATTCGTGAGACATTGCCATTATCCTCTGGTGTATGGAGATTGAAGTTTGCTTCACAGGCATTCATCGAAATGAAAAATGTTTCCGTCGCGCGCGGCGAAGCGATTGTGCTGCACGATCTTTCGCTGCGCATCGGGCCGCAGGAGCATATCGCCATCCTGGGGCCGAACGGTTGCGGAAAGTCCACCCTGATTCGAACGCTTACTTGTCAAACCTATCCGCTGGCTCGGGAAGAATCGCATCTTCGCATTTTTGGCCGCGAGCGATGGGACGTGAGCGAGCTGCGCCGTCACCTGGGAGTTGTCGCCTCGGAGCTTCCCGGCGAGCGGACCCCGCATACGTCCGGTCGGGATGTCGTGATCTCCGGATTTTTTTCCAGTTCCACCGTGTGGCCGCATCTCCACGTAACGCCGCAAATGGAAGAGCGTGCCGAGGAAATTCTTCATCTGCTGGAGATCGAGCATCTTCGCAGCAAGCCCGTAGGGCAGATGTCCGCCGGAGAGACAAAGCGCATTCTCATCGGTCGCGCACTGGTGCATCGGCCTCAGATTCTGTTGCTCGACGAACCCAGCAATGCTCTCGATATCGCCGCGCAGTGGGAGCTGCGGCACACATTGCGCCGGTTGGCGCAACAGGGAACCGGCATTCTTCTGGTCACACATCATCTGTCCGACATTCTCCCGGAGATCGATCGCGTAGTGATGATGCGGAATGGCCGGATCGTTGCCGATGGAAGCAAGGCCGAGATGCTGACCGCGCCCCGCCTGCGAGATCTCTTTGGAGTGGACGTGGAACTCGGCGAACGAAATGGTTTTTACCATGCACGGTGATTTACTGGACAGAAAACCAGCTTCGATTTCTGGGATAGCTTTTGTCATTCCGAGCGTAGCGAAGCGAAGTCGAGGAACCTGCTTTTCTCCCGCCCTATCGCAAAGCACTAAAGTTGCAATGGAACCAGATGCTCTTCAACGAGTGCGGGTCCGAGGACTGCAATCTCCGGCAGCACGCCGAGCGCCATGGCAATCTCATCGCAGGCATTGATGCGCGGGCAATTCGCGCAGTCCTTGTAGATTTTGTCCGGCAGCGCGGTACGCTCGACCTCGACAAATCCGAAGCGCTGGAAAAAGCGAGGAATGCGCGTAAACAAACAGACGCAAGGAACTCTGTGACTCTCCGCCTCGGCCAGCAATGCCTCGACGAGCCGTCCGCCCGCACCCTGTTTCTTCGACTTCTTATCGACGGCAATCGACCGAATCTCCGCCAGGTGCGGCCCGTAAAGATGCAGTGCTCCACAGCCAAGAAATTCCCCAGCATCGGTTTCCGCGACCGTGAAATCACGGACGTTTTCGTAAATCTCCGCCGGGCTGCGCGGCAGCAGTGTGCCGTCAAAAGACAGACTGCGGATCAGGTCATGGATCGCGCCCGCATCCGGCAAACGCGCCTTACGAGTCCGCACGGTTCACCTCCTGCGGAGGCGTTTCCGCCAACTCGTTTGCGGATTGGTTCGCTTTGTACAACAACTCCCGCAACTCCGCTTCCGCCAGGCTCTCGCGCACGCGTGTCCGCGCGGTGCCGCCGGAAACATCGTGGCAATCTAGCGTCGCCTCCAGCGTGATGGCGGCGAAAAAGTCCTGCTCAAACGCGGGGCTGAACTCGCGCAGTTCGTCGAGGCTCAGCCCATCCAATTCACATCCCTTGCTCAGGCAATGACGCACCGCATTGCCGATTACTTCATGAGCCGTGCGGAACGCAACACCCTTGTGGACGAGATACGTGGCTGCGGCCATTGCATTGAGAAATCCCGCGCTGCAAGCCTCACGCATACGCTCCGTACGAAACTGGAGCGCTTCCGTAAAGCGCGCCAGCAACGCCAGCAAGCTGTGCATCTCTTCCGTTGCGGAAAACAGCGCCTCCTGCGTCTCCTGTAAATCCTTGTTGTAGGCCAGCGGCAGAGCTTTCAATTGGAGCTCAACAGCATGGGAGGCGGCAATAATTTTTCCGGCCTTCGATCGAGCCAGTTCCGTCAGGTCCGGATTTTTCTTCTGTGGCATGGCGCTCGATCCCGTCGAGAACGCCTCCGGCAAATCGATGTACCCGAATTCCGCAGTCGCGTACAGCGTGATCTCTTCCGCGAACCGGCTGACATGCATCGCAATCTGCGCCAGCGATTGCAAAAATTCCAGCACAAAATCACGGTCGCTGGTCGCGTCCATGCTGTTCGTCGTAGGTCCGTCGAATCCCAACTCCCGCGCAATCAGCGCACGGTCAATTGCAAGGGTCGCCCCGGCTACCGCGCCCGAGCCAAGCGGGCAGTAATTTGCGCGCTTCGCGCAATCTTCCAGACGCGTCGCATCGCGGTGCAGCATGGAGACATAGGCCAGCAGCCAGTGCGCGATCAGTACCGGTTCCGCTCGCTGCAGATGCGTGTAGGCCGGCAGGACCGCCTCGCCTGCCCCGCGCGCCTGCGCCAGGAAAGCCTCTCGCCACAGATGCAAATCATCCTTCAGCGTGTCGATGGCGTCGCGCATGTACAGCCGCAGATCGGTCGCAATCTGCTCATTGCGGCTGCGTCCGGTATGCAGCTTTAACGCCGTATTTCCGATGCACGTTTTCAGCTCCAGTTCGACAAAATGATGGATATCCTCAGCATCCGGATGGCTTGCGATGGGATGGTCGCGCCGAGACGAACTCACTGCCATGTCAAACTGCGCACGAATGTCGTCGAGGCCGCCGCGAATCGATTCCGTTTCTTTTTTTGTCAGAATGCCAAGCCGCGCCAGAGCCAACGCATGTGCCTTGCTGGCCGCTACTTCATAAGGAAGCAACCGCCAGTCAAAGCGCAGCGAACGTTGCCAGCTATCGAAGACAGAATCGAGCGGCTCGCGAAACCTGCCGGACCACATCTTCACCGAACCGTCTCCTGCTTTTGCTTCTGCTTCAAATGCAACAGCGTCCGTGCAGGCAGGCCAAGGATGCGGATGAACCCGGCCGCATCCTTCTGGTCGTAGCTCGCACCCATGGTGAACGACGACAGTTCCGAAGAATAGAGCGCAAATTCACTCTGCCGGCCGACAATCCCGATATTACCTTTGTAAAGCGCCAGGCTCACCGTCCCCGTCACGTGCTGTTGAGTGGTGTTGACGAAAGCATCCAGCGCTTCGCGCAGCGGTGTGAACCACAGGCCGTAATAGACCAGCTCGGCATACTTCAGCGCAATCTGTTGCTTGTAATGCTTCACTTCGCGCTCCAGCGTCATCGCTTCCAACTCGCGGTGCGCAGCAAGAATCAGCGTGCCACCCGGCGTCTCGTAGATGCCGCGGCTCTTGATGCCGACGAAACGATTCTCCACCAGGTCGATGCGGCCCACCGCGTTGCGCGCGGCGATTTCATTCAGCAATTCCACCAATTGCACCGGATCGAGCCGCTGCCCATTCACCGAGACCGGCGTCCCTTTTTCGAAGCCAATCTCCGCCGTTTCCGTCCGGTCCGGCGCCTGCTGCGGCGAGCGCGTCCATACCCACGTGCTGTCCAGCGGACCATTTCCCGCGTCTTCCAGTTCGCCGCCTTCATGGCTGATGTGCCAGAGATTGCGATCGCGGGAATGAATTTTGGTGCGGCTGGCTGCGACCGGAATGCCGTGTGCCTCGGCGTAATCGAGGCAATCCTCGCGCGACTTCAAATCCCATTCGCGCCACGGCGCCAGAATCTTCAACTCCGGCGCAAGAGCCTGATACGCGTGCTCGAACCGTACCTGATCGTTGCCCTTTCCGGTGCAGCCGTGCGCGACCGCCTCCGCGTCTTCCGCAAGCGCGACCTCAACCTGATGCTTCGCGATAACAGGCCGCGCCATCGAAGTGCCCAGCAGATACTTGTCCTCGTACACTGCGCCGGCACGCACTGTGGGGAACACATAATCGCGCAGAAATTCCTCGCGCAAATCGAGCACGACCGCTTTCTTCGCGCCAGTCGCGTATGCCTTCGCCACCACCGCGTCCAGATCTTCTCCCTGGCCCACGTCCGCGATCATTGCGATCACATCCATGCCGTAGTTTTCATTCAGCCATGGAATGATGATCGACGTGTCGAGACCGCCGGAATATGCCAAAACAACTTTCTTCGCCATAAAAACTCCTTCTGTTATTTTCCGCTAAGTCGCGAGGCTATACGGCATCGAGCAGCAGTAAAAGAATCGCCTTCTGCACGTGCATGCGATTCTCTGCCTGATCGAAGACGATCGACTGCGCGCTGTCGATCACCTCATCCGTCACTTCCTCCCCGCGATGCGCCGGTAGGCAATGCATAAACACGGCATGAGGCGCGGCTCGCGACATCAGATTCCGGTTTACTTGATAGGAAACAAAAATGCTCTGCCGCACGTCCGTTTCGGCCTCCTGTCCCATGCTGGTCCATGCATCCGTGTAGACGGCGTCAGCGCCTGAGACTGCCTTGTGTGGATCGGTGACCCAAGCAACTTTTCCGCCGGATATTTCCGCCGCTGACTGAGCTGCAAACAGAAAGTCCGGTTTCGGCCCGTAGCCTTCCGGTGAAGCGAGCGTGACCGTTGCGCCCATCAGCGTCGCTGCCAGTAACAAGGAATGCGCCACATTGTTGCCGTCGCCGACATAGGCCAGTTTCAGTCCACGCAAATCGCCAAAGTGCTCCTCCAGTGTAAAAATGTCGGTCAGCGCCTGGCATGGATGCTCGATGTCGCTGAGGGCGTTAACGACCGGAACACGCGCGTACTCCGCCATTTTCGTGATGGTTTCATGCGCGTAGGTGCGCAGCACGATGACGTCCACCCAGCGTTCCAGGTTGTGGGCCACGTCCGCCAGTGTTTCGCGCGCGCCTAGGCGCGCGCCGGTCTGATCGACAAAAATCGCCGAACCGCCCAGCGTGTTAATCCCGGTTTCAAAAGTGAGCCGGGTCCGCAACGAATCTTTTTCGAAGAACATCACTAATTGTTTGGAAGCGAGAGCGTGGCGATACAGGTCGGGCCGCGCTTTGACGGCATGGGCAGTGTTCAGGATCAACCGAACATCCGCCGCGCTAAGGTCGCGAATCGAACACAGATCGCGCCCAGCCAATGTGTTCTCCACGGTGGATGCGCTGCCGGGAATGCGCGCGCTAGGTCCGTAGGGGGGTGCCTTCAAGGCATAAGTTTTTGCAGTCATTCGCGTACTCCTTGCGCTACAGCCGGCGCGAACGCCGCGGTAGCAGAGTTGGTTAGAATTCCATCCAGCGCTTCGATCGTCCGATCGACATGCTGGCGCTCGACAACGTACGGCGGCAGAAAACGAAGAACGGTCTCGCTGGTGCGATTGATCACGATGTGCCGCTCCATCATTTCGGCGGCAACCTGTTTCGCCGCTTCGGTGCCGGAAAGTTCCACTCCCAGCATGAGTCCCATGCCGCGCACATCGACAATGGAAGCATGACGGCCTGCGAGCACCTTCAACTGGTCGAGAAAATATGCGCCGGTCTTCTCAATGTGAGTGAGCAGATCGTCGCGCCGCATCGTGTCGATCACCGCAATCGCAACTGCGCAGGCCAGCGGGCCGCCTCCAAAGGTTGTTCCATGCGTGCCTGCCGAAAACGCGCGCGCGGCTTCATTGGTGCAGAGCATTGCTCCGATGGGAATTCCGCCGCCCAGCGGTTTGGCCAGCGTCGTTACATCGGGCAGAATGCCGTAGTGCTGATACGCGCACCACTGACCGGTGCGGCCCATTCCACACTGAATTTCATCGGCCAGCAGCAACGCTCCGGTCCGGCTGGTGAGCGCTCGCGCCGCCGCAAAAAATTCTTGCGAAACCGGGCGAATCCCGCCTTCCCCCTGCACCGTCTCCAGGCCGATTGCGCAGACTTCATCGGAGAATTTCGCTTCCAGGTCGGCGACATCGTCGAAGCGGACAAACTCCACGCCCGGAAGCAGCGGCTCAAACGGCTCGCGGTATTTGTGTTTGTGGGTGGTGGAAACGGAGCCGCTCGTACGCCCATGGAAACTGTGCTCAAGCGCAAGAATCTTCGTTCCGATGCTCACCCCTTCGGCCCGCAGCAACGTGGCATGCGCGCGCGCCAGTTTCAGCGCCGCCTCCCACGCCTCCGTGCCGCTATTGCAGAAGAAGGCGCGATCGAGCCCGGTGATTTCCGTCAGCCGCAGCGCCAGTTCCGCCTGTCCCTCGTGAAAGAACAGATTGGAAATGTGCAGCAGTTTCCGGCTCTGTTCGTCGATAGCCGCCTGAATCGCAGGATGCCCGTAACCAAGCGCACTGACGCCGATGCCGCTCAACATGTCCAGGTAAGCAGTCCCGTTCTCGTCGAACAGATACACGCCCTCGCCGCGAACAAAATTAATCGGAGTCCGCTCGTACGTCCCAACCAGCAATTGCGATTCTGTTGCGCGAATCTCATTCAACTTCATGCCACCATCACCTCCGTGCCTTGTGGAGTTCGTGCCGAACAAAGATCGGGCAAGAGAGCGGCCGCCTCGGCGGGCAAAATGCGCACCCGCTGCACGCCGCCCAGCAGCGCCTCGCGGCAGGCGCTCAACTTCGGCAGCATTCCGCCGCTGACAATCGAGCTGCGCGTCAACTCTGGAATCTCTTTCAGCGTCAACCATCGCAGCACTTCACCGTCCGCGCCGCGAACGCCGGGAACATCCGTCAGAAACACCAGCACATCGGCATGGCAGGCCATCGCGCAGGCCGCCGCCATCTCGTCCGCGTTCACGTTGTAGTATTCGCCGTCGAAACCCAGCGCCATGCTGGAAATCACCGGGACCGCTCCCATCTGCCAGACCGCCGTCAACCAGCGCGGATCGGACGCCACGATTTCTCCCACGTAGCCAAGATCGGGCGCGGTGCGCTTTTTCCGCGCGCGAAACACGAGCCCGTCTCCGCCGGAAAATCCCACCGCAGCCTGCCCATGCCTGCCAATCGACGCGACCAGTTGTTTGTTGATCCGGCCGGCCAGCACCATCAGGGCCGCGTCGCGAGTCTCCGCATCGGTGATTCGCAGGCCCGCGACAAACTCGCTCTGCTTGCCCAGTTGTGCCAGCGTCCGCGTCAGTGCCGCGCCGCCGCCGTGGACCACGGCGACTTGGTGGCCATCGCGAACCAGGTCCACAATCGCCTGCGTGCTGCCGCGCAGCGTCGCTACATCTTCGAGTGATGCCCCGCCAAGCTTGACGACAAATTTCATGCCAGTCCCTCCTGCTCCGGCCAGCCGAATAATAGGTTCATGTTCTGCACCGCCTGTCCCGCCGCGCCTTTCAACAGATTGTCCAGGCACGCGATGAGAATCAAACGCCGCTTGTCCTTCGCCAGCGCAAAACCGAGATCGCAATAGTTTGTGCGAACGGAGTACTGAATCTCCGGCAGCTTCGAGCCGAACCAGCGCACCATCGGAGAATTCGCATAGAACGCTCGATAGCAAGCGTCAATCGTTTCCGGCTCAGTCGGCTGACGCAGGTTCACATACATCGTTGAAAAAATTCCGCGCGGAATCGGCAACAGGTGTGGAGTGAAAATTATGTCGCTTTCCTTCAGTTCAAGCTGCTCCAGCAATTCACCGGTGTGGCGATGATTGAATACCGAATACGCCGAAAGATTGTCCGCCGCGTGCATGAAATGCGTTTTTGCCGTAGGCGCTTTGCCGGCTCCGGACACGCCCGATTTCGCATCGCAAATGATGCCCCGTTGCAAATCGACGCGATTTTCGCGCAGCAACGGCGCGAGCGCCAGAATGATCGACGTGGCATAGCAGCCGGGGTTCGCGACTAGCCGGGCGGAAGCGATCTCAGTCCGGTGCAGCTCCGGCAATCCATACACCGCCTTTTTCTGGATTGCATCGGCAGCCACCGAATCGGCGTCTTCCAGTTTGTAGATCGCGCGATGGCTTTCCTCATCCAGCCGCCACGCGCCGCTCAGATCGATCACGCGCACGCCACGCTGCAACAGTTGTGGCGTCCATGCGCGGGACTGCTCGTGCGGCGTCGCCAGAAAGACTACCCGGATGCCACGCTCGTCAAGCGTTTCCCAGCGAAATGGCTCGATTACCAGCCCGGCTGATCCATTGCGATCCGCAAGCTGTGGATGCACGTCCGTCAGCGGAATGGCAGCACTATTCTCATCGCCCGGGCGTCCGAAGAAGACAGGCGCGCTTCCGCGCAGACGCGGGTGATGCAGCAGCAGGCGCGCCAACTCTGCGCCGGCGTAGCCGCTGACGCCGGCCACGGCCGTTTGATGGGGTGGGGGAGTCATGCTTCGAGGAAGCTTTCCAGGCGATGGCGCAACCGGCTCGCGTGCTTTTGATCCTGGCAAATGATCAGCACCGTGTCGTCTCCCGCGATGGTGCCCAGCACCTCCGGAATGTGTTCATGGTCGAGCGCTGCGGCGACGGGCTGCGCGCTGCCGGTGGTCGTGCGCAGCACCAGTTGATTCATCGCCTGGCGCACCGTCAGTCCAAAATTTGCAAACACGCTGTCGAGCGATGGAAGGTCATCCTCTTCTGCCGCTCCGTTCGGCAGCGCATATCCATTTGGTCCTTTGAAAAGTTTAAGGTCGTGAATGTCGCGGGACAGCGTCGCCTGGGTCACGTCGAAACCGCGCCGCAGCAATTTGCGGCGCAGCTCATCCTGGCTCAGGACTGGGCCGTCGCCCAACAGGGTGCGAATTGCGGTATGGCGTTCAGTTTTCATCGGCGTGCTTGCAATCAGGGGGAACCGGGATGTATAAGAATACATGTAAATGTATAAATATTCACACCGGTTTGTCAAGCGTATCCGGCCCGCAGAATAAAAAAAATTGATTCGCGGAATAACAAGAACCTGCGCGGCATTCGCTTCGCCTCGTCGTAAGGTAAGTTATGGAATCCATCCGGTCACGCCCGGTTATGCCACATCCGGGCCTTTACGATGCGCGTTACGAGCACGACTCTTGCGGAACCGGGTTCGTCGCGTCGATTCAGGGCCAATCCAGTCACAAAATTGTGGAAGATGCGTTGATTGCGTTGGGACGTCTGGCCCATCGCGGCGCGGTTGCCGCCGATGGCAAGAGCAGCGACGGCGTCGGCATTTTGACCGCGATTCCACGTGCATTCCTGCTACACGCCGCCGGGGTCAAGCTGAGTTCGGAGCAGCCTCTCGCAGTTGGCATGTTTTTTCTGCCTCGGCAATCGCTGGGCTCGGCGGCGAACCAATTTGAACGCGCGGCGACAGAGCAGGGAATGCAATTGCTGGCCTGGCGCGATGTCCCGCTGGAGACTTCTGTATTGGGTGCGAGCGCGCTGGAGAGCCTGCCCGTCATTCGCCAGGCGTTGCTCACGCACGAGGTGAGCGCGATTGCCGGCGACACCGGCTGGGGCAATCTGGAGCGGCGCTTGTATCTGGCCCGGAAGCAATTTGAACGCGCCAAAACCGGCGCATATGTATGCTCTCTTTCCGGCGAGACGATCGTTTACAAAGCGCTCTGCGCCGGACGCCTTCTGTCGCAGTTCTATCCCGATTTGCGGCAGCCCGAGTTCCTCTCACCGTTCGCGGTATTTCATCAGCGGTATGCCACCAATGTTCTGCCGTCCTGGCATCTGGCCCAACCCCTGCGCGCCCTGGCGCACAACGGCGAAATCAACACCATCTGGGGCAACCGTGCGCGGATGGCGGCACGCATGTCCATGCTGCCGCCGGAATATTATCCCGTTCTGTCGGAAAATGGTTCCGATTCGACCAGCCTGGACGAGGCCGTGGAACTGCTCGCCCGAAACGGACGTACTCTGGCCGAATCCGTCCGCATGCTGGTCCCTCCGGCCATGCAGCAGATGCATACGCCATTTCTCCGCTATCACGCGGACTGCACCGAACCGTGGGATGGCCCCGCTGCGCTTGACCTTTGCGGACGGCAGCCTCGTCGGGGCGGCACTCGACCGAAACGGGCTGCGCCCTTGCCGCTACGCGGTCACAATGCAAGGCTTGGTCGTTGTCGGCTCAGAAGCCGGCCTGGTCGATCTCGATCCGGAAGAGGTGGTCGAAAGCGGCCGCGTGGGTCCGGGTCAAATGCTCGTCGTCGATCTAAAGGCGCACCGCCTGTATCACGATAAGGAGTTGCACGCGCTCTTCGACCGCGCGGAATCCTATGAGGAACTGCTGGAAAATATCCCGTTGGATCCCGCCGCCTCGCAGCCGATGATTGCGGCGGATCAACTGCAACATCTGCAGCGCAACTTCGGCTACACGCGGGAAGACACCAAGATCGTTCTGCCGCCGATGGCTCTCGACGGCAAAGATGCCATCTGGTCGATGGGCGATGACACGCCGATCGCGCCGCTGTCCGCCACGCCGCGGTCTCTCTATGCTTATTTCCGACAGCGTTTCGCCCAAGTCACCAATCCTCCGATCGATCCGCTGCGGGAGTCCTGCGTGTTCTCGCTGCGGACGCGTCTCGGTCCATGGCCCGACCTGCTGAATCGCCACGCGCGGCTGCCCGGGCTGTCGCTGGAGTCGCCGTTTCTTTCGCTCGGCCAGATGGAGGCGCTGCGTCTGCGGCAGCATCCGCTGGGCGACCGCCTGCCATTGGCGACTGTCGAATGCACCTTCTCGCCGGAGAAATCTCTGCGTTCCGCAATTGCGGCGCTGTGTCTGGAAGCTGAGCATCTGGTCGAGGGCGGCGCACGCATTTTGCTCCTGACCGATCGTGCGCGCCCCGACGGAGAGATCGGGAGTCGCATCGGCGGCGAAAGGGAACTGCCGATTCCAATGGCGATGGCTACGGGAGCGGTGCATCACGCGCTGGTTCGGGCCGGCCTGCGTACGCGCGTCGGCCTGGCAGTGGAGACGGGAGATTGCCGCGATGTGCATCACGCCGCAGTCTTAATTGGATACGGCGCCGGAGCGGTGTGCCCATGGCTGGCACTCGAAACCGCGCGCGGCATGAATCCCGAGCACGGCGAGCGCCGCATGCTGCACTCCTTCGAACTCGGCCTCGCCAAGGTCATGTCGAAGATGGGCATTTCCGTGCTCGACAGCTATCGAGGCGCGCAACTGTTCGACGCACTCGGCCTCGATTCCGAAGTGGTTGCGGCCTGCTTTCCCGGCACGGCGTCGCCGCTGGCCGGAATCGGCTTTGATGGAATCGAAGCGATGGTGCGCCACGCCGCATCTCCGAGCACGGAAGACAACACCGCAACCGATCTTCCCGATCCAGGCTGGGTACGTTATCGGAAAGATGCGGAGTCGCACGCCTGGCAGCCGCCCACCGTAAAGGCGCTGCAAACTTTTACCGGCGCGGCCCGTGCCGTATCGCCCCGCGGTACGGCCCTTGCCACCATAGAGCCAACGCCGGAAGCCAGCCAGGCAACAATGCAGGCGCAGATTTCTACCCAGGCATGGACGCAGTTCACGCAGGAAGTTCGCAGCCGCCGCGCGCTCGCGTTGCGCGATCTGTTGACGATTCACGCTGCCGCCCCATCGTTGCCGCTTGCCGCCGTGGAGCCGCCCTCGCAACTGGCACAGCGCTTCATCGCCAGCGCCATGTCGCTCGGTTCGCTCTCGCCGGAAGCGCACCAGACGATCACGCTGGGCGCGAACAGTATCGGCGCGCGCTCCAATTCCGGCGAAGGTGGAGAAGATCCCGCGACTTGGCGCGCGGTATCGGCCGGCGGCGCGGTCGCGGTGGGTGGTGCGGCCGCCGGAAACGGTGCGCCCGTCATTCGCCGCGACAACAAAATCAAGCAGGTCGCCTCGGCCCGTTTCGGCGTCACGGCGGAATACCTGGCCCACGCCGACGAGCTGGAAATCAAGATCGCGCAGGGATCGAAGCCCGGCGAAGGCGGCCAGCTTCCCAGCCACAAGGTAACGGAGCTGATTGCACGCCTGCGTCACGCACAGCCTGGAGTCGCGTTGATTTCTCCGCCGCCGCATCATGACATCTACAGCATTGAGGACCTGGCGCAGCTCATCTACGACCTGAAGCGGGTGAATCCGCGTGCCCGCGTGGGTGTCAAGCTGGTTTCGGAGCTTGGCGTGGGAACAGTCGCTGCAGGCGTGGCGAAGGCGTACGCGGATTATGTCATCATCGCGGGACATTCGGGCGGCACCGGCGCGTCGCCGCTTTCGAGTATCAAGCACACCGGCAATCCATGGGAGTTGGGCTTGGCCGAAACGCAGCAGGTGCTGATGCGCAATGGCCTGCGCGGTCGCATTCGCGTGCGCGTCGATGGCGGTCTATGTACCGCTCGCGATGTATTGATCGCAGCATTGTTGGGTGCGGAAGAATTTGCCTTCGGCACGTCCGTCCTGGTCGCGTTGGGCTGTGATATGGCGCGGCAATGTCATCTGAATACCTGTCCGGCCGGCATCGCCACGCAAAAGCCGGAATTACGGGCCAAATTTCGCGGCAAGCCGGAGCACGTGGCCAAATTTTTCGAGCAGATTGCCGGCGAACTGCAGGCGCTGCTGGCGGAATTCGGTCTGCCTTCGCTCGAACAAGCTATCGGCCGCACCGACCTGCTGAAGCAGGTGCGCGGCGATAGACCACACCAGGATAAGAACTGGCTCGACCTCGCGCCCATGCTGGCTCGCAATGGAGCAGGTCCCATGCGCTGCGTCACCGAACGCAACGACCGTCCCGAAGAGCATCCGCCGCTCGATGAGGCCTGGGTGGAACCGGCGAAGCAAGCGATGGCCGAAGGAAAGAATTTCTCCGTCGCGACAATCATTCGCAATCAGGACCGCTCTTTCGGCGCGCGGATTGCCGGAGAACTGGCGCTGCACGCAGCTGGCAATGGAACGGCAGGCCAGACGAATGCAAAACAAGCCGCCGTGCTCCTGCATTGCACCGGCACTGCTGGGCAATCGTTCGGTGCATTTGCCACGACTGGTATGCAACTGCTGCTGGACGGCCACGCCAACGATTTCGTCGGTAAGGGATTGTCGGGCGGCGAACTGATTTTGCGCGCCACCGGGCAGGCTGCACGAGACAGTTCGCGTCACATTGTTCTGGGCAACGTGGCTCTCTACGGCGCGACCAGCGGAACGCTCTTCGCCTCGGGCGGCGCGGGGGAACGCTTCGCGGTGCGCAACTCCGGCGCGACCGCAGTTGTGGAAGGCATCGGCGATCACGGCTGCGAATATATGACCGGCGGCGTGGTCCTCGTGCTGGGGCCGGCGGGAATCAACTTCGGGGCCGGCATGACGGGCGGCATCGCGTTTGTTCTAGACGAAGATGGTAGGTTTTTCTCCGGCGGAAACCACCACGCGAGCTTTCTCGCTCCGCATCGCTTTGCCGACATGACGGAAGAGCAGCGCCGGCAATTGCGGTCGCTGGTGGAAATTCACCACGAAAAAACCGGCAGCCTCAAAGCGCAAAACCTGCTCGCCGACTGGCCCGCACACGCGGAGAAATTCCTCTGCCTCACGCCGCTGCCGCAAGCCTGATACTTCCATCTGGTATAAGAGGTTTGCCCATGTTGACGGGCAAGCCTTTTCCATTTCTCTCGATTTGAGAAAGCATCCCATGAAGTTTGACCTGAAAACGGTGAACGACGTTTTTTTTCGCGCCTGCGGCGGCGGCGATGAACGCGCGGTGCAATGGCGCGATGCCGCCGGCAAGTGGCACCCCATTACCGGCGGCCAACTTTATCAGCGCGTCCGCGCCTTTGCCCATGCGTTGTCCGGATGGGGAATCGGCGATGGCGACCGGGTTGCGCTGCTCGCGGAAAATCGCTGGGAGTGGCCGGTCGTGGACTTCGCCGCGCTCGCCCTGGGCGCGGTCGACGTGCCGCTCTACTCCACGCTGACGGCGCAGCAGGTGGCCGCGATGCTGGCCGATTCCGGCGCGCGCGTCATCGTCGTCTCCACCGCCGCGCAGTATGAAAAAGTAGCGGCCATCCGCGAGCGAACGCAGATCGAAAGAATCGTCATGATGGATCGCGTTCTAGAGGGTACACAGGCTATCTGGTTTGGCGATTTTGTGCCGGCGGATGCGCCAAGGGACGGCAGCGCGGAGCGTGACGCCGAGTTCGACCGCCGAGCCTACGACGTACAACCGGACGACCTCGCGACCATTATCTATACCTCAGGCACCACTGGAGAATCGAAGGGCGTGATGCTGACGCACGGCAATCTTGCGTCGAACCTGAACGTTTCTACGCTGCCATATTCCTGGGGCCGGCAGGATTCCTGCATTTCTTTTCTGCCGCTCTCGCACATTACCGCGCGGCATGTGGACTACGCGCTGTTCTGTCACGGCGCAACCGTCGCCTACTGTTCGCAATTCGATCAACTGCCGCAGGCCATGCGCGAGGTGCGTCCGACCATCTTCGTCGGCGTGCCCCGCGTCTATGAAAAAGTGCGTCAGGAGGTGCTGCGCAAGGCGGGCGAGTCGAAGATCCGAAAGCCTATGCTTCAATGGGCGCTGCGCCGCGGAAAAAAACAGCGCACCGCTCTCCTGGCTGGCCGCGCGCCGCAGAGCGCCACCTGGAAGCTGGCGGACCGGCTTGTCTACCGCAAAATCCAGCAGGGCTTCGGCGGAAGGGTCGGTTGCTTCATTTCCGGAGGCGCGCCGCTCGGCATCGACACCGCAAGCTGGTTTCTCGACGCGGGAATTCGTATTCAGGAGGGCTACGGCCTGACCGAGACTTCGCCTGTTGTCGCGTTGAACAGTGGCCTTCCATGCTGCATGGGAAGCGTCGGAAAGCTGGTGCCGAACGTGGAGGCGAAGATCGCCGCTGACGGAGAACTGCTCCTGCGTGGCCCTTCGATCTTCAAAGGCTACTGGAACAAGCCGGAGATGACCGCAGAGGCGATCGATTCCGAGGGATGGTTTGCCACCGGCGATGTCGCCCGCATCGATGAAGATGGGTTCCTTTTCATCACCGACCGCAAGAAAGACCTGCTGAAGACCTCCGGCGGCAAATTGATCGCGCCGCAGCCAATTGAGAACCGCCTGAAGGCCGAAGCGCTGGTCGGCAACGCCGCGGTGGTCGGCGATCGGCACAAATTTGTATGTGCGCTGATTTCACCGAATTTTCCGGCCCTGGAATCTTGGGCGCACGGGCAGGGAATTCCCGCCGGAGATCGCAGGGAGCTGATCGCGCACGCGGCTGTCGTCGCCGCGTATCAACAGTTGGTGGATCGCGTGAACGCCACACTCGCCAGCTTCGAAACCCTGAAGCGCATCTGCGTCGTTCCCCATGAATGGACGCTCGACTCCGGCGAGATGACTCCGAGCATGAAATTGAAGCGGCGCGTCATCGAGCAGCGCTATGCCGCGGAGATTGCCGCCTTCTATAACGACGAGGCCACCTCGCATCGCTAGATGCTCTATCATCGTGAGAGAGTGCGGAGAGTGCGAATCGATCCATGAAATTGCGTCTGCTTCCTTGGCTTGCAGTTGGACTATTTTTGTGTGCCGGCCACAGTATCGAGGCTAAAAGTGTTCACGGCAAAAAAGTCCATCTGCACGGCACGTTGATCGACAACCTGTGCTGGAACGACCGCACCGAGGACGCGGCCACCCTGCTGCGGCAACACTCCAAACCGTGGCTGCAAATGCCGAATTGTGTGCGCAGCGGTTACGCCATCGTGACGCCGGGCGGCAAGGCCTACAAGCTGAACCCGGCCAGTGATGAAGCCACAACAAGTGGATCGCCGCGACATCCCACGACGCCGACTGGCACGTCGACGTGAAAGGCCACCTGCAGCCGGACGGCCCGCTGGACGTGACGAAAATTCAACTGCAAATATAAAACTAAGCGTAAGGAGAAAAGCATCATGCGGGTTGGCATTTTGACGGGAGGCGGGGATTGTCCCGGCTTGAACGCCGTGATTCGCGCGGCAGTGCGCACCGGGATCTTTCACCACGGAGATGAATTTATCGGCTTCATGGAAGGCTGGCGCGGCGTGCTGGAGGACAAGACCATGCCGCTCACGATCGACACCGTTTCCGGAATTCTGCAATTGGGCGGCACCATCCTGCGCACCTCGCGCACCAATGCGCGCAAGAAGGAGGGCGGCATCGAGCAGTGCATCGCTACCATCCAGCGCAACAAGCTGGACGCCATGATTACCATTGGCGGCGACGACACCCAGGGCGTAGCGAATGCGCTCATCCAGAAAGGCGTGAAGTGCGTTGGCGTGCCCAAGACGATCGACAATGACCTGAGCGGAACCGATGTCTGCTTCGGCTTCGACACTGCGGTCAGCATCGCGACGGAGGCCATCGACCGGCTGCATTCCACAGCCGAGGCGCACAGCCGCGTCATTGTCTGCGAAGTGATGGGCCGGGATGCCGGCTGGATCGCCGTCCACAGCGGCATCGCCGGCGGCGCCGATGCCATCCTGGTGCCGGAGGTGCCGATCGATCTGGATTCGGTCATTGCGCAGATCAATGCCCGGCGCGCGCGCGGGAAAAACTTCAGCATCGTTGTCGCGGCAGAAGGCGCCAAAATGCCTGCCAGCGACGCGAAAGCAACCCACGGTTCGAAAGTAGATGAATTCGGTCACGAACGGCTGCTCGGCATCGGCCAGTTCGTTGCGGATGAGATTGAAAAGCGCACCGGATATGAAACTCGTGCGGTCAACCTGGGCCACACCCAGCGTGGCGGCACACCGACAGCCTATGACCGTATGCTGGCGACCCGCTACGGCGCGGCCGCCATCGACCTGGTGCATCAGGGCAAGTTCGGCCGCCTTGTTGTGCTGCGCGGAACCGAGATCACGGATATTCCGCTGGCAGACGCTATCGCCAAGACGCGCACCATCGATAAAAAGCTGCTGGAACTCGCCAAAGGCCTGCAGCCGGAATTGAAAAAATAGTTCCGTCAGCCGAAACAATCGCAGAATGGCTAGCCTTTCGAGGCCGGCTGTTCTATTTCTTGCAGGTTGGCGCGCCGGCCGTCTGGAATCCTCGAAACTCTTCCGCATCAAACGCCGAAATCCATTTGCGAGTTGCAATCCGTATGTCGGGGGTATTCGCATACCAAACCACGTCAGAGCGCCGTCTTTCGCGGCTGGACATCGTACGCTTTCCGATGTGCCATAAAACCCCGAAAACACAGTTGAAATCCGAGGAAAAGCCAACTATAACCAGAGTCCCGGCCTTTCCGTCGGTACCATTCGGCTCGGATTGAAAAATTTAGAAACGCGCATTGCAACTCTGGAGGCGACATGACAGGTTCGACACGCACGAAAATCGCAGGCGCACGTTCCGCGGCGCAGTTGTCCGAGGCACGCCCTGCGCCGTGGGGAGTGCGCGAAGTCATGGACATTCGCCAGGCTTCAGACTATCTAGGCATCAGCCCGGACAGCCTGTATAAGTATGCGTCGGAGAACGTGATTCCCGCATTCAAGCTGGGCAATCGCTGGCGCTTCAAGCGTTCTCTGCTGGAAAGCTGGATGGAACAGCAAAGCGCGATCGCCCCGGCCCGCGAGAAGAGCATCAAGCCCAAGCAGAAAAAGCCCGTCAGCCGCGCTCGTTGAAAAGCGGCAATTATGCGCAACTCCCTTCGTGTTACCCTCGGCGACTCCCACGTGGCAGCGGTTTGTATCGTACTGCTCCTCTTCTGGTCGCTGGAATCGGCATTGCACGCCGTCTGGCTGGTGATTCGAGAAGCATTTTGGACCACGTACAGCGCCTTCTTTCAATGGGGTATACCTGGCGGTCGGTTCCGCTGGGACATGATGAATCGATTTCTAGCGCTCGGTGTGATCGCGCCCGTGCTTCATTGCCTGCTCCTAATTTCCGCAGCATGGCTCATATCTCATTGGGTGTGCGGGAAACCTCCGCTGGACATCCTGGCCGTCTATTGGAGCAAGCTTCAAGGGAGAGAAAATGCATAACTTCAAACATGCCTTGGTACAGAGTTTTGTTGCAACCGTCGCGTTGGGGTGGGTATTTGCGGCAGCCATCCAGCACCTTGCGGATGCATTTGTGGCGCCTCTTAGGAACTTCATATTTCACAGGCAATTTTCTGGGATCGTGCAGCGTGAAATCGGTCGCTCGGGTATAGCCGTGCAGGACGGCGCCCCCGACCTGTTGTTGGCCTTTCTGCTCCTCTTAATCGGATACTTCCTGCTGCGCTGGCTATTTCCGAGCGCCGGAACCAACAGCGCAATAGCGTTCGAGAAGCAGATTGAATCGAGCGAATAAACCTCAATTGCACGACAATCCGTCCGCGTTATCCACACTTCCACATTGCGAACCGGAACTCCACCGCTGCCACGCCTTGCCGGGCGTCCATTCGCACTCCTAAACTGGCTCTATTGGACTCGCTCCCTTCGACGAAACGTCGAGCCAGCGAGTTTTTCCTGTTCGGCCGGACCAGCGGCGCTTCGCAAGTTCCTGATTCTGCACCTAGTTCCCAATAGTAATACAATAAGTTGTGGTATGTGCTTGACAGGCACAACCAACAGCGGTACTTTTCCTCTACGGCTCAAACGCCGACTTGGAGTACCCAGTAGCAAAAACGGATCCGGCGGATCGCCGGACCCCCTCAAAAATTCGGTTTCGACGGGACTTCGAGCATTTCGGTGCGCATCTGCCCGCCAGACGCAACCAGCAGTCAGACTTTCAGGAACGAGGAGAGACCCGATGGGCGAAAGCAGCAAAACGCAAACAATCTCAGGGACGAGCAAAGCGGTTCAGCCCCCCAACATTTCTACTGCTGCTTCCGGGAAAGCCGGACTCCACGCCGGTCTGGAATGGAAGCGGTTTTTTAGCCGCCCCGATGTTTCGCCTTACGATGAAATCCAGTGGGAGCGCCGAACCGCGTCCATTGTGGATTCAAAGGGCAACTCCATCTTTGAGCAAAAAGACGTCGAAGTTCCCGCCGACTGGTCGATGACCGCGACCAATATTGTAGCGAGCAAGTATCTGCATGGCCAGATCGGTACCTCCGGCCGGGAAACCGGCGTGCGCCAGTTGATTTCCCGCGTGGCCGAGACCATTCGCGACTGGGGCATGGAAGGCGGATATTTCCGGATCCCGGAAGATGCGGCCATTTTTCACGATGAGCTGGCGCACATGCTGCTGACCCAGAAAGTGGCATTCAATTCGCCCGTTTGGTTCAACGTGGGCTGCGACCGCTTGGAGCCGGACTCCGACGCGCAGAACTGGCATTGGAACCCGCACACCTGCGCGGTGGAGTTTTCCGTGACCGGCTATCGGAATCCGCAGTGCTCAGCCTGCTTCATCAACTCCGTCAAGGACTCGCTGGACTCCATCCTGACGCTGGCGAAAACCGAAGGCATGTTGTTCAAATGGGGATCTGGGACAGGCACGAATCTTTCGACCATCCGCGGGTCCACAGAAGTTTTGTCGGGCGGCGGCACGGCCTCCGGTCCATTGAGCTTTATGCGCGGCTTCGATGCCTTTGCCGGCGTCATCAAGTCCGGCGGCAAGACCCGTCGCGCCGCCAAGATGGTCATCCTGAATATCGACCATCCCGATATCGTCGACTTCATTGAGTGCAAATCGAAAGAAGAGGCCAAAGCCTGGACGCTGATGCGCGCCGGCTACGACGGCTCCGGGCCGGACTCCGAGGCATTTACGTCAATCTTCTTCCAGAATGCGAACAACTCCGTCCGCGTGAACGACGAATTTATGCGCGGCGTGGAAAACGATGCCGAATTCTCCACTCGTTCTGTCAAGGATGGCGCTCCGTTCAACAAGTACAAAGCGCGCGATCTGATGCGCAAGATCGCGGAAAACACCTGGCTGTGCGGCGACCCTGGAATGCAGTACGACACCACCATCAACCGGTGGCACACGTCGAAGAACACGGCTCGGATCAACGCCTCCAATCCGTGCTCGGAGTACATGTTCCTCGACGACTCGGCCTGCAACCTCGCCAGTTTCAATCTGATGAAATTTGTAACCTCTGCGGGTACATTTGATGTTCCCGCGTATCGCCATGCCGTCGATGTGCTGATCACGGCAATGGACATCCTCGTCGACAGCTCCGGATATCCCACAGAAGCGATCGGCCGCAATTCGCACGACTATCGTCCGCTGGGCCTGGGGTATGCGAATTTGGGCGCGCTCCTGATGGCCTGTGGCTTGCCCTACGATTCCGATGCGGGACGCGATTTTGCCGCCTGCCTGACGGCGATCATGTGCGGCGAAGCGTATCTCCAGTCTTCGCGCGTCGCCGAACAGTGCGCGCCGCTGGCTCCAGCCACGGCGCTCACGCAATCCACCGATCGCACGGGCGGCGCATGCCCCGGTTTCTATGTCAATCGCGAGCCGTTTCTGGACGTGATTCGGATGCACCGCGCGGAAGTCAATAAAATTGGCCGCTCGAAAACCAGCAGCGAGCCGTTCGTGGTCCCACAGTTGGACGAGCTGATCGATGCCAGCCGCGATTGCTGGGACAAGGCGCTCGCCTACGGCGAGAAGCACGGTTACCGCAATTCGCAGGTCACGGTGCTTGCGCCGACCGGAACCATCGGTTTCATGATGGACTGCGACACCACCGGCGTCGAACCGGATCTCGCCCTCGTCAAGTACAAAAAGCTGGTCGGCGGCGGCATGATCAAGATCGTGAACAATACCGTCCCGGAGGCGCTGTTCAAGCTCGGCTACGACAATGAAGCAGTGAACGCGATTGTTAGCTACATCGACGCGACCGGAACGATTGAGGGCGCGCCGGGACTGAACCCGGAGCATCTACCCGTATTCGATTGCAGTTTCAAAGCTGCCAAGGGTACGCGCAGCATCCATTACATGGGCCATGTTCGCATGATGGCGGCGACGCAGCCGTTCCTGTCGGGCGCGATTTCAAAGACCGTCAATCTGCCCAACAACGCGTCCGTCGAGGACATCGCCGAAGCCTACATCGAATCCTGGCGGCAGGGGCTGAAAGCTGTCGCCGTGTATCGCGACGGCTCGAAGGGCACGCAGCCGCTGAACGTTTCAGACTCCGATGGAAGCGGCAACTCCGCGCTCGATGCGGTCGGGGAGCAGCTCCTCCACGCGTTGGCGAAGGCTCCAGCTGATGCCACGGTGATTGAGACGCTGACTGTTCAGCTTGCCGCCAAGCCGACGGAAAAAATCCAGTTGCCGGCATCGAGCCTGGAAACGCTGGCTCGCGCAACCATACAGAATGCCGCGGCAGTGGTGCTGACGCAGCAGGACCCGAATGCGGCGCCGCGCACCGTGCGCCATCGCCTGCCAGAGGAGCGGGCATCGCTGACGCATAAATTCTCCATCGCCGGACATGAAGGTTACATCACCGTGGGCCTCTATCCGAACGGCCAGCCGGGAGAAATCTTCATCAAGATGGCGAAGGAAGGCTCGACCGTCAGCGGCTTGATGGATGCGTTTGCGACCGCGATTTCGCTTTCCCTGCAGCATGGTGTGCCGCTGAAGGTGCTGTGCGAGAAATTTTCGCACCTGCGCTTTGAGCCTTCCGGCTGGACCGGCAACGAGCAGATCGGCTTCGCCAAGTCGATCATGGATTACATCTTCCGCTGGCTGCAACTGCGCTTCCTTTCCGGGACGCAGTTGCCGCTGTTCGCCGGACTGGCTGCGCGAGCGGCCACAGCGGAATCGGAGCTGAAGGCCTTCGCGCCCGAGCAGCATCAGCCGACGCGCGGCATGGGTGCAACCTCCGCCCCGCAAGGTGGCATTCTGTCGGACGTTCGAGCAAATGCGGCGCCGATGGAGACGAACCTGCGAATGGAAGACCGCGGTCTGATTCATGCAGCCGACGCCATGCGCGAATTTGTCGACATGGGCGACGCGCCGAGTTGCCATACCTGCGGCGCCATCATGGTCCGTAACGGTAGCTGTTACAAATGCGTGGAGTGCGGCAGCACCAGCGGCTGCAGTTGACACCTTTTACCTACTTTTTCTATGGATCAGCCTAGCGAGAACAATCTCACTTGAAAGCGCCTGTGAGGCTTTGACTACGGTCTCGACGTCCAGGTGCCCCACGAGCGTCCTGATCGTGGATATGGGCGAAGCGGGAATCTGTTCCGGTCGCAGCACTGGCGTGGCGGCTTGGACTTCCGGATCTGTCATCAGCGGCAGATCCATCAGACTTTCGATCGAGCGCCCATTGAGGGCTTGCCAGACCGCCTCATATTCGGTCTGGAGTTGCTCCTGGGTCGGGTGTGCCGGGATGTCGATGCCGAACAGGTTCAGGCATTCGAGCCCGCAGGCGACGGCTTGCGGGTATTCGCCCTTCAGTTCATGCAATTGGATCTTGAGACGATATATGGCTGCCTGGTCGATCTTGGACTCTCTGCGCTGCAACAGTTCCCGAATCAGTTGCTCGGCCATATCGAAGTTACCAGTGAGAAGCTCACACTCAGCACGTTCACGCCATAGGCTGAACGTCAAGTCCGACCGGCTGTCCCAGTACAGCTGGACCTCCGCTTCGCTCTTAAGCAGAATCTGGCGAACCAGAGTCTGAAAAGCTTGCGCCATGGTCGCATAGGGAATGTCGCGCTTGTACTGGTCAAATTTGCCCGATGCAAAAAATCCGCGCAGCGGAAGAAGTGCCTTGTGCAGTTCATTCAGTACCGAGGATTTGCCAATGCCGGAATAACCGGATATGAGCACCAGTTCCGGTGTACCGTGGGCTACGACCCGGTCGAAGGCCGTGATCAGCGTGTTGACTTCCCGCTCCCGCCCGTACAGTTTCTCTGGAATCAGCAATCGGTTCGGTACGTCGGTCGTACCCAACGAGAACGGTTTAATGTGGCCCTGCCCCTCCCATTCCGTCAGACACCGCTGAAGATCGGCCTCGAGACCTCCGGCAGTCTGGTAGCGTTCCTCTGCGGTCTTAGCCAGCAATCGTAGAATGACTGCCGAGAGCGCGGCAGGGAACTCGGTGCTCTCAGGGAGCGCTGGTTTGCGCGCGATGTGGCAGTGGACCCATTCCATAGCGTCCGCGGCGTCAAACGGCAGGTTACCCGTTAGCATCTCGTACAAAGTCACACCCAAGGAATAGAGATCGCTGCGGGAATCAACCGAGCGGTTCATACGGCCAGTCTGTTCAGGCGCCATATAGGCCAGAGTTCCGACGATGATCTCTGGCGGCGCAGGTGGCTGACGCTCGTGACTTAGTTGAGACGCAATGCCGAAACCAGTGAGCCACACGTTTCCGGCATCGTCGACGAGCACATTCGCGGGCTTGATGTCCTTATGGATTAGGCCTCGCCGATGGACTTGGCCGAGTGCTTTCGTCAAGCCAATGGCGATGTGCAGGAAGCGCGTCAGATCGAGCGGTTTTCCCGGATCCCGCTGAAAAATCCAATCCAGCGGCTCACCGCCGGGATCCTCAAGTATGAGGATCGTCCGCCCTTCGTGACGAGTGAGCGCCAGAGGCTTAGCTGCCCACGCGGAATCGAGTTCGGCCGCGAGTGAATATTCGCGCTCCAGCCGCCGAAGACCCTGAGGTGACGTCTGTTCTGCGGCGGGTGCCACTGCCAGGACCGCCGAAGAGTTACCATGCTGTCGCCCCCGGTAAAGAGTGAAGTCCGGACGGAGTATCCTCGCTCTCGGTTTCGAGAGGCGGTTATCGAATGTGAGCAGCAGGTGTCAGCAAGGTGAATAGAATCGACAAATCCATTGCGAGTCGAGAGCGATCGAAGCGAAGACCTCTGTCGAATTTGGCACAGTCCCTTCAAAAGCAGGAATATGAAGCCGGCTCTGCGCGTTGTTGCCCGCGGCGGTAGGATGAGTGCAGAGCTTGATCTTCATGGAGGAGTACACGTTCCAGAGCTTGAGATCTGGGGTTTCGCTGTCAGACATGGTTGGTTAGGTCTTTGGCTATATTCGAACCGAGTGCCGGCGAAATGCCGCGTCGCCCGTCAAGGAGAGTTGATCATGGCAACGTCAGAGAGCACACAGGTAATCCAGGGAGATGAACAGTCCAGAGATGGGCATTACCGCGATAAGCAGGATCTTCGCACGCCGCCTGCGGTAGAACAAGTGGCAAAGCTCGATCCCAACGACGCGGCATCGCTGATGGCGCAAAACCCTTTCTCTCTTGGCAAACTACGAATAGGCCATGCCTCGGAAGAGGCAGCTGGCATTCCTGCAATCTGGAACACCATGCTCTACGGCATTGGCGAGATGGGCCCGGTTCGATCATCGGAAGCCTTTCTGAAGATTAACCATGTGACCGGCTTCGATTGCCAGAGCTGTGCTTGGCCCAGCCCTGACAAAAAGCGGAAGATCTTTGAGTTTTGCGAGAACGGCGCCAAGGCACTCTCTGACGAATCGACGGGGAAGCGCATCACGGCGGAGTTCTTCGCCCGGTATTCCATTGAGGAGTTGGCCGCACAATCGGATTACTGGCTTAACCGGCAGGGACGGTTGACCTCGCCCATGGTGCGGCATGCCAACGCGACACACTATCAGCCAATCTCTTGGGCGGAGACTTTCGCCATGCTTGCGAACGAGCTGAACAGCCTCGACTCGCCCGATCAAGCCTGCTTTTACACCTCCGGCAAAACAACCAACGAACCTGCCTTTCTTCTGCAGTTGTTTGCTCGCCAGCTTGGCACGAACAATCTTCCGGATTGCTCCAATATGTGCCACGAGTCTTCGGGAGTCGCCCTGACCGAGGCGCTGGGCGTCGGCAAGGGTACGGCGACGCTGGAAGACATGGAGAGCAGCGAGCTGATTTTTATCTTCGGGAACAATCCTGGCACTAACCATCCACGGATGCTGACCTCCCTACAAAAGGCCAAAGACCAGGGCGCCAAGATCATCGTGGTAAACCCACTCCCCGAAGTTGGCCTGATGCGGGTGATCAACCCCAATCCACAAGACTATGCGAACCCGCTGGAGTTGCCCTTCGCGCTGCTGGGTAAAGGTCAGGCCCTCGCCGATCTGTACCTTCCGGTGCGTGTCAACGGCGATGTGGCGGCAATCAAGGGGATTCTGAAGGATCTTTTCGAGCAGGAGCGAGGTGGTAGCGCGCCGGCGATCGACCGTGATTTTATTCAGTCGTATACCGAGGGTTTCGAAGCGCTGCTTGCCGATGTGGAAGCAGCAAGCTGGGAAGAGATCGAAGAGGAGAGCGGGCTGACGCGCAATCAGTTGCACGCAGCCGCCGCGATGTACGCAGCGTCGAAAAAGACGATATGCGCATGGTGCCTGGGCCTCACACAGCAACGCAATGGCGTAGATAACGTATCGATGATTGTGAACCTTTTGCTAGTTGGCGGTCACATGGGACGCCCCGGGGCAGGCACGGTGTGTGTACGCGGCCACTCGAATGTGCAAGGGGACCGCACAATGGGAATATGGGAGCGTCCGCCGAAACCGTTCCTGGAGGTACTGGGAAAGGAGTTCGGCTTTGATCCACCCCAGAAATGGGGGTATGACACGGTTGAGACGCTGCACGCGATGTTCCAAGGAGACATTAAAGTGTTCTTTGCCATCAGCGGCAACTTCCTTTCAAATGTGCCCGACACGGTGTATAGCGCGCACGCAATGCAACGCTGCAAGCTGACGGCCCATGTATCGACGAAGTTGAACCGCTCTCACCTGATCACGGGGGAGCGGGCTTTGATCCTGCCCTGCCTAGGCCGGACGGAAGAAGACATCCAGGCGTCTGGCAAACAGTTTGTCACCGTCGAAGACGCGATGGGCATTATCAATCCTTCGCATGGCCTCCTGAGGCCCGCTTCGCCGGACCTGATGAGCGATGTGGCTATCCTGGCCCACTTGGCGCACACAACCCTGGGTTCTCGAACTCCTACCAATTGGCTTGGCCTCGCGGCAGATTACAGCTTGATCCGGGATGCGATTTCCCGGGTGATTCCGGGTTTCGAAAATTTCAACGCGCGATTGGCCACCGAGAAATTCTTCTATCTGCCGAACGCAGCGAAGCACCGGATCTTCAAAACGAGTTCCGGCAAGGCGAAGCTGACCGTTTGCCCAATTCCTAAGCACGACCTCAAGCCTGAGGAACTTCTTTTAACCACGATCCGCAGCCACGATCAGTTCAACTCCACAATTTATGGACTGAATGATCGCTATCGGGGTGTCTTCGACGGTCGCCGGGTTCTTTTTCTGAATCCGAAGGATATGGAGGCGAGAAATCTCCGCGCCGGCCAGATTGTGGATATATATAGTCACTTTGAGGGCGAGGTACGCAAGGCGCCCCGCTTTGCCATCGTCCCATATTCGATCGCCCGCTGGAGCGCTGCCGCGTACTACCCGGAGACCAATGTTTTGGTACCGATCCGAAGTGTTGCCGCCAAAAGCAATCAGCCTGCCTTTAAATGCATCCGCATCACACTGACCCCCGCACAGCCAGTCGAGGTTCTGGATTTTTCAAGAGCAGATATCGATAACAATATGGAACGCGTTGTGCCGCGTGTTCCGTGACGAGGTGAAAAGGCACCCGGTAGGGGCGCTCTTATCTCATGCTATTCAGTTCGGACGAAGACGTGCCGGCGATCGTAAAGATCATTGGTCGAGCGGTTATCCCTAAGTTGGCGACATCCGAAGAGGATGTCATAAGCCATTTATTTTCAACACATACGTTCTCTTAGCGGACTCTGCGATCGGTTTTCTGAAGCGACACCAGTCTTCAGCTCTTCTAAAGCTAATAATCTCCTTTTCGTCAGGCTCAGAGTGAATACCGTCGATTCTTGGATGGATTCCTCAAGGCAGACGCTGCCACCGTGCTCTTCAGCTATTCGACGAGCCAAGGTGAGCCCCAGGCCGCTTCCGTTGGGTTTTCCTGCGGTCACGAACGGATCGAACAACGTCCTCCGGACAGAGGCAGGTATGCCGGGTCCATTGTCCAGGATTGTGACGTAGATCTGTTCATCGACCTCCGTAAGGTGAACCTTCACCTCAGGCACCTGAGTTGAGCTTGTCGCAGCCTGGCAGGCATTGAGCAGCAAATTATATATCGCACTTTCAAGATTCCTCGCATCGATGTCTGCTTCCGCCGACGGGAACTTGCCGACTGTGATGTACACGTTCCGTCCGTCTGGATGAAACTTCACCGCCGCAATGGCTTTCTCAACAATCAGGGAAACGGGCTCATGAACAAGCGGATTTTTCCGTCCGCTACGACCAAATTGCAGTAGTGAATCAATGCGCTCCGTCATCGCGAGCACCGCTTCTTGAATTTCCAGCAGCAGATCGGCCTGCATGCTCGCACATATATCGCAGCGCTCGAGGAATTCGGCGTTCGCATAGATCGCCGTGAGCGAGTGGCGCATATCATGGGATATCGAGCATGCCATCCTGCCAATGGCCGACATCCTCTCTGCTTCTATCAGTGGGCTTTCTGCACGCCCCTGCAGTTCGTTTCGCAGATCCAGAGCAACGCCCGTATCAAACTTGAGGATATTGCCGCGGTCTAAAATTTCTGTTTCCCTACCGTGTGCTCTCACTGTTCCTCCTTCTGATCCCTGATCTGGTCGCTCGCGGCAAGTTGCCTTGAAGCTAATCAGCGGTGATGAAGACTGGTCCTTTGCTTGCGGCTCTCGTTTTCATGCAGCGATGCAGCTATTGTTTCTCCCTGATGGACCGCGCTCGGAATCACGCAACGATTCTTGATCACTGTGAGTTGGAGTACGTGGCGAGGTAAATTCAATAACGGTCAATTTTGAGTCAATTGAAAGGTCAATGGGACCCGTCAAGCGGCAATCTATTGATTAGAAGGCTGTTATTGACGGTGATAAAATGGCCGCATTCTGCGGCAAACTGAGCCCTTTGGGGCCGGACTAGCTCGGATTCTGGGACCCCAATACATGAAAGCCAGTCAACGAGCCAGTCTGAGGCTCGGAGCGTTCGAACTAGATTTGAACTCCGGGGAGCTGCACCCGCTCGAACCTGGACCTGAACGTCGAACAATCATCCTTCAGGAGTAGCCGTTTCGCGTACTGCAAATACTGATCGAGCGGACCGGGGAAATCGCTACTCGCGAGGATCTCAAAAAGAAACTCTGGCCGAACGACACCATTGTCGATTTTGACCACAGTATTAATGTGGCAATCGGAACCCTCCGCCGAGTGCTCGGCGACTCAGCTGCCCAGCCCATTTACATCGAGACCGTGGCAAGGCGGGGCTACCGGCTTTTGGTCCCGACGAGTCGGGTGGAAGCCGCCGACGACCAACCGCAGTCTGAGTCCAAAGACTCTTCGGCTGTCAAAGGATCGCAAACGGGGCAACTGGCTGGCGCCCTCGTCGGCAAGAAGGTCTCGCACTACCGCGTGCTGGAGGTCATCGGTGGTGGTGGCATGGGAATGGTGTACAAGGCCGAAGACCTGAAACTGGGGCGCCGCGTGGCTCTCAAGTTTTTGCCCGAAGAGCTGGCCGAAGATCCCGTTTCTCTGCTTCGTTTCGAGCGGGAGGCGCAGACGGCATCTTCGCTTAACCACGCCAACATCTGCACCATCTTTGAGATCGAAGAAGACGAAGGCAAGCCTTTCATCGTCATGGAGTTGCTGGACGGCCAGACGTTGCGGGACCGCCTGCTCGCTCTCGGTCCCGAAAAGCTGTCCCAGAATGATTTGGTGGATATTGCAGTTCAGATCTGCGACGGCCTCGAAGCTGCCCACACCCATGGGATTATCCATCGTGATATCAAGCCAGCCAATATTTTCCTTACGAAGTCCGGGCTGGTAAAGATACTGGACTTCGGGCTTGCCAAGTTGATCGAGATCGAGGAATCGGTCGAACACGAGCCGGAACGGACACCCTTCTCCGCCGATTCCACAACAGAGTCGCGGTCCGCGGAAGCCAGGATCAACCTCACCCGCACCGGCATGCACACAGGAACGGCCAGCTACATGTCCCCGGAGCAGTCTCGAAGAGAGAAACTAGACGCCCGCACCGACCTCTTCTCCCTCGCGGCTGTCCTCTATGAAATGGCGACCGGCCAGCGCGCCTTTGCAGGCGACGACGCAACGACTGTACACGAGGCCGTCCTCCACCAGTTCCCTGTTCCCGTTCGCTTGTTCAACCTCCGGATTTCACAGCGCCTCGAAGCTGTCGTTACCAAAGGGATTCTGAAAGACCGCGAGGACCGGTATCAATCCGCAGCCGATATGCGGGCGGATCTGGAGCGCGTAAACGGCGTAGCGCAATCGCGTTTTCGTCCGGGCCGCAAATCGCTGGCATTTGCCATGCTGCTTCTCATCGCTTGCGCAGGGGGAAGCTATTGGCACTACCGCAATCGAGAGAAACTCTCCGCGAACGACACCATCGTCCTTGCCGACGTGACAAATCAAACCAGCGATCCAGTGCTAGATGATGCTATTAACTTCGCCCTGCGGATCGAACTGGCGCAGACACCTTTTCTTCGGGTTCTCGATGAAGAAAAAGTCCGGGGATACATGAAGGAGTTGAATCAGCCAATCGACGGCAGAATTACGCCGGACATCGCTCGCCAGGTCTGCGCCAAAACCAGCAGCAAAGCGATGGTTACCAGCACGATCGCTGACACTGGGAACGGCTATCGAATCATGATGAAAGCGATCGACTGTGCGAACGGCAAGACGGTCGCTCAGTCCGCGCAAAACGTCGCTTACAGGAAGAACATCGTGCACGAACTCGGCGTCGCGGGCTCCGAGCTTCGCGGTGAGATGGGCGAACCCGCGTCCTCAGTGAAGAAGTACAACCAGCCGCTGGAGGAAGTAACGTCATCCTCACCCGAAGCTATCCAACTCCTCGCCCAGGGTTTCCGTCAGCAACTGTCCAACACCCACACTCCAGCCCTCGCTATCTCTTTACTCTCTTTCTATGAGCGCGCTGTCGACCTCGATCCCTCCTTCGCTCTGGCATGGGCAAGTCTCGGAAACATGTACCAGATGCGAGCGCAGTTCAACCTGCGCATGGAAGCGGAAGCGAAGGCCTATGAACTGCGTAACCGGCTGATCCCACAGCTCCGGTATCTTAGCGTCACTCTGTATCTTCAGACTGGCGGAGATTTGGAGAAAGCATACCCTGTCTATGAAGAATGGGTGCAAAATTTTCCTCTGGATGGGGTGGCCCACCATAACTTTGGCGACGCTCTGGTGTACCTCGGACAGTTCGACCGCGCAGCGGATGAGTATCGGGAGGCGCTGCGTCTCTCTCCAACAATGATGAGCTACGACAGCCTGATGTTCGCAACCTTGTATGCGGGCCGGTTGGCCGAGGCGAAGGCGGTTTTCGAGGAGGCGCAATCTCATAAGCTGGATTCAATTAATATGCGCTTCAATGCCCAGTTGCTGGCTTTTCTACAGCACGACGAAACGGGCATGCAGACACAACTGGCCTGGGCCAGGGGCAATCCAGAAGCTGAGGCAATGATGCTAGAGGGCATCGGGAGAGCCAAAGCCTATTACGGTCAGTTTAGGGAGGCGCAGATGATTTTGCACAAGGCAGAACGTTTTCAAAATATGGCCGAACGGGTCAAAGGCTCCTCTTTGGCAAACGAAATGACCGTATTTAATCTTGATCTTGCCACGCAGGAGGCCGAGAGCGGCAGCCTCGGGGACGCACAGCGTCTTCTATCGAGTTTGAGAGAGGGAGATCCCAGACTCGCCCTGTTTTCAGCGAACATTGCCTTACTGGCTGCTCGGGCCGGATATGTGGAGCAGGCGCAGAAGATCGCCTTTTCGATCAACCGCAATTCACCGGTGGACACGCTGGTACAGAACTACACACTCCCAGCGATTTATGCTGCTATCAAACTTCGCCAGAATGATCCTGCAGGGGCAATCACCATTCTGCAGCCGGCTCTACGGTACGATCTAGCCTACCCTCAATTAGGTTTCAACAGCCTTTATCCTGCTTACCTTCGGGGACTAGCCTACCTGCGAATGGGCGACGGACGTCTGGCTGCTCCGGAGTTCCAGAAGCTCATCGATCATCCTGCGATCGTCGGAAGAAACGACATTGGAGCACTGTCGTATTTGCAACGGGGACGTGCACAAACGATGACCGGCGATAAGGCAGCTGCGCGAGATTCCTACGAAACCTTTCTGACGCTTTGGAAGGATGCGGATTCAGATATTCCAGCCCTCAAGCAAGCCTAAGCGGAGTATGCAAAGCTTCAATGATCTTCCAACGGCCTCTCTTGCCGTCTGTCAACAAGAATGCTGTTCAGCGGCGCAAACATCCGGCGCGCAACGAACGATACGGCTGCCCCATACCCTCTGCACATGCGGCCTTGGCGGTGCTTAGGCGCAGGACTCAAATTAAGTTATCAAGTTAGTTATTGGGGTCACTAGGGGACACTTCGAGCCCCGATAGAGTCCTGACGTTTATCGGCAACTTGGAAAGAACGCCTCTCGACATGAACAAATCCAGTGGCCTCGAACCAAATTCCTTTGAAATAAACCGCAGGCCTCCAATAAGGCAGATATCTTTGCCGAATTTGTTATTCTCTTCTCATCGGATCGGAACTCCGTTCTTAAAAGTGGCGAGCTTGGGATTGGCGCGAACGCCTCCGCACAGTGCGCTTCGCCGACGTTGGTCATGTTGCAGATTGCGCTTTCGCTGGGTCATGCACCCAGGAATCTATAAGCATATAGACTCTGCGCCCAAGACCTTTTGGCCAATCATTGTCAGCTCGAAATCTGGGCTCTCGTGCTTTGGTTCCTACTGTGCTCCGATAAAATAATTCAGGTCATGACCATAGCAGCAATTCGCAGTGATTGGGCCGGGCGCACCATTGACGGAAGATTTGCCCTCTTGCAATGGTTAGGCGGCTCTGAATGGAGTGGTGTCTATCTTACGGAACTGCCGGAAGCTCGATCACAAAAATGCACAATTAAGCTCGTCCCTGCAGATTGCGAGGGCGCGGAAACATACACCGCTGGCCGGGAGGGAACAGCGCCCCTCTCTCATGCTCGCCTGATGCGCCAGATCCAAACCGGACGTTGTCAGGTCGACGGCACCGGGCTTCTCTACACAGTGGCGGAATATGCGGAGGAAGTTCTCTCAGAGATTATTCCGGAGCGCCCGCTCACGCCCTCTGAAGCTAAAGAGATGCTCGTCCCAGTCCTCGACGCGCTTTTCTATCTTCACGGGAAAGGTTTGGTGCACGGTCACCTGAAGCCGTCGAATATCATGGTTGTCGACAATCAGGTGAAGCTTTCTGCGGACAGCCTTGAGGTCGCGGGCGAGCTTGGCAAACGCTATCCAACACTAAGTGTTTATGACGCACCCGAAGTCGTCACCGGGAAGATATCCACGGCGTCGGACGTCTGGTCGCTCGGCATCACCTTGGTTGAAGCTCTCACGCAACATCCGCCGGTTTGGGAAAGATCAATAAATAGAGAACCGGTTCTGCCGGAATCCATTCCAGAACCCTTCGCGGATATTGCGCAGGAATGTCTCCGGTTCGACCCCGCACACCGATGCACCATCAGCGATATCAAGGCTCGTCTTGAATCTGGCCGATCTATCCCGAACCTCGCCAGTAAAGCCCGTAGAACTGTACCCGGCAAACTCGGCGTGATCGCGCTCATCGCCCCAGTGCTCGTCCTGATTGTGGTATTCACAGCTCTGCAACTGCGATCTCACCACACGCGGCCATTGCTGCTAACCGGGAAACAGAAACCTGTGCCTACGGCTGCCGCGCTCCCACCTCAATCTCCAGTTGTGGGGATCCACACTTCCGAAGGCATGACGGTGGAGGGTGCAGTTGCCAAGCGAATTCTGCCCAATGTACCCCGAAGTGCGAGTAGAACCATTCAGGGCAAAGTCGAGGTGAGGATACGTCTCGCGGTCGATCCAAGTGGCGATGTTTCGAATGCGACGTTTGACTCGCGGGGAGTGAGTAAGTACTTCGCCAACCTGGCTCTGCAGGCGGCGCGAAACTGGAGATTCAAGCCTGCGCAGATTGATGGTCAGGCCGTCGCCAGCGTGTGGATGCTGCGATTTCGGTTTAGAAAAAGCGGAACTGAGGTCACTCCTGTCGAAGTATCTCGCGGGCTAGGGAGCAATCGTTGACTGGCCATCAGGAAACGACCGGACCCGCATCAGCCTCTGACATCGCTCGCAGTGCATCATAAATTCGTGGGTGTACAGTTATCGCCAACTGGTTCTGGTTGTGTTCTTTCTTGTTTGCGGAAAGATCCGTGCACAGACCACCCGCATCTCCTGCCTCTTTTTGTGAAGATAGGTCGCAAAAGATCGCCTGTAAAGAAGTCATCTTCAGTCAGGACCGATACCACCGCACGATAACATAGCTTCCGCCTTCGAACGGTTTTGCACCCAGTCTTGTCCTCGAGTACCGGCGTCATCTTGTTTTCCCGGCTCCGGGTGGGGACCCAACCGCCGACGACGACGAAGTCGACTCCGCAAGCATTGAGCACATCAGTCGCTCACGTCGGAGTGAAGTCGATAAGTAACGACAAATGGGATGTGCAGGTCTTTCGGATCGTAGAGACTATTCCCATGGAAATGCCATCGCAACACCTCATCGCGGAAGTTCCACGTAGACGGTCCAGGGTTGAGATGATCGGTATCGACCTAGGAGATGTTGGAGCCATTACTGCACGCTTAAGGAAGATGGAGAAGTAGTCGATCGAAACCGCTTTAGGATGATCCCGACGGTTGTCGAAAAGCGGTTTGGTGATTTCGCACTCGCTGAGACGGCGATTTCCACCAGTAATTTCCGATGTGACTCCCGGTGTATTACCTCTTATTAAAGATCAGTTGACCGTGAGGAAGATTGGAACTGTCTGCTGGATAGCCCCAGACGAAGCGGTGACGGTTACCGTCGAAGTCACAAGTGGAGGCGATGAGCCGCTGCCACTGCTTCCGGTGCCGCTGCCGCAGCCAAAGGTAAAGCCCAATCCAATGAGTCCTAAGACCGCCAGTATCAACAACGGGGTTCCACGCCGCTTACGCCAACCGAATAGAAACAGAGTGGCTGCCACTGCTGTCATTGGAAACAATGGTCCGGAGTCGGAACGCGAAGCTGCAGACTGCGCGTCAGCAGAGATGGTGAGCTGGGCGGTCGCTGCGCCCCCCGAAGGCGTGACAGTCGCTGGGCTAAAAGAGCACGTTGCCCCCGCCGGCAGACCCGAGCAGGCAAAACTTACAGGTGAATCGAATCCGTTTTGCGGTGTCACAGTCAGACTCACTGTCCCGTCGCTGCCCGAAACAACAGTTAGCGAAGGCGGTGATGTCTCCAGCGTGAACGTTGGGGTGGCCGCCGGAGGAAGATTGATCGCGTAGGCAGCAGACGCTATCGAACTGACTGCATATCCGCTGGCTACACCGACGGCCTGGACCGTTTCTGAACTCGAAACTGAGATCGGCGTGCTGTAAATCGTCGAACTTGCGTTGGGCGCGATTCCGTTCGTGGTGTAGTAGATCGTACTTCCGGAGGTTTGATCTGAGATCGTTAGTGTCTGCGCTGAGGTGTACGTTGCCGCCGCCAGGCTGAAAGTCGGCGATGTCGTTAGCGCTGGAGGCTGCGCGATCGGGGTCCCGGCGAGTGTGTATTCCCACAAATCGTTAATTAATCGCTGGCGGCCATTCGCATCGAACGCCCCACCTCCAAAAAGCCAAAGATTCCCGCTCCCGTCCCTCCACGTCGCCGCATAGTACCGTCCCCCGGAGTATTGCCGAGGGCGGGAGTTCCGAGCGTTCCGTATTGCCCAGGGGCGCCAAAGCTGCCGAACGGAATTGAACTGCTGCCGCTCATCCAGTCTTTGCCGGGCTGGCAATTCCTCGCTTGCCATCGCCTTCCGTCTTTCCTAATACCTCTGGCCGAAATCTGCATATTTTTCATAAAAAATGATAATAAAATCTGTTAATTCCAAAATCTCGGATGAGGACTGCCTCAGAATGCCTCTGAGTACGTACCCAGCAAACGAGAAGCGTTGGCGTTTCTACTGAAATCGCGCGATATTGGTATCGCGTCGCGTCTTTGGGAAAGTTTAAGCAGCAATTCTGACTTGGACAATAATTTTCATTTTTTATGTTAAGCTATCCAAATGACTGATATTGAAAGGAAATCTCGACGCCGGAAGCCAAAAGCGGGATTAATCGGAGTAGATAAGCGGTCCTCAAGTAATGGACAGTACTTGTCAAAAGCGATCAGTCGCGCCCTTGATGTACTAGACTCGTTTCGCGAAGCCAGCGGAGAGCAGTCGCTGATGGAGATCAGTAAACGTACCAAATTACCTGAGTCCTCACTGTTTCGCATTCTCATGACGCTGCAGAACCGGGAATACCTGGTCCAACTTAAAGATGGAAGTTATCGCCTTGCTCCTAAAGTGCTTTCGGGCAAATATCACGAACGAGCCGGAACCATCCGCGACTTGTTGCATCCGCGGTTGCAGTCTCTTGCTCGCCAGTTCGATGAAACGGCCACCAGCGCATTTCTTTTCGAAGATAGGATCCAGGTTCTCGAAACAGTGGAAAGTCTACGCGACATTCGTGCAACAACGCGTGTAGGAAGGGTTTTGCCGCCATACGCCAGCGCCTTGGGAAAAGCAATTACCGCATTCCAGGATCGCGAAACCATTGATCGGCTCATCGAGGTTTATGGACTGTTCAAACGCACCGAGTACACGGTAATTGATCGCGCGCAGATCTATCGTGAATATGAGCAGATCCGCGCAACTGGCGTATCCTTCGACCGCGGTGAGGCTACGGAAGGCGGAATTTGCATTGGCATACCTATCTTCTCCGTTCCGGGGAAGGTTGAAACGGCTATAAGCGTTTCCATTCCTCTCGTTCGTCATAGCAAAGATTTTGAAAAAGAGATTGTGGCGACCATGCAGAAAATATCTTCGGAATTAAGTGCGGAGCACTTCCTATCGCTTGAATAATCGGAACTTCGCCGGCAATATCGCAACTCATCGGTTGTAACTGGGAACGGGGCCGCGTAGTTCGTTCCAGATTCGATCGCATCCTTGAACGATTTCATCCGGAAGCGGTCCGTCGTCACATACCAGTAGATTCTGCTGCAATTGTTCCAGGTTAGACGCGCCTAGCACCACGCAGTCCACTATGGTGTGATGAAGCAGCCACGCAAACGCCATACTGATGAGTGAGCGTCCGGACTCTTCCGCCATCGTCTTTAATTTTTCGACAGATTGGAAGGTTCGCGTATGCCAGTAGCGGTCCTGGTACATAGAATTACCGTCGAAACGGCCGCCTTGTGGAATCGTCGATTGGCGGTGTTTTCCCGTCAGCAAACCCGCCGCCAGTGGATTGTAGGCAATGATACTTACGGCGAGCTCTCGAGCCATGGGAACGAATTCCTGCTCGATCCCTCGCGCCAATAAGTTGTACATGAGCTGTGCGGTCGCCGCCGGTGTAAAGCCCTTGTTGACGCCGATGGATAATATTTGTCCCACCTGCCAACTGGAGTAATTAGATGTTCCTCCAAATCGCACTTTGCCTTGCCGCACTAATTGTTCCATTGCCTCCAGTGATTCCTCAACTGGAACTGAATAATCAGGTTGATGCAGGAAATAAATATCAAGGTAGTCCGTCTGTAGCCGGCGGAGGCTATCCTCAATGGCGCGCAGGATGGCACGCTTAGATAAGCCTTTTTCATCATCGCCCTCTCCCATATCGGCTCGTACCTTGCTGGAAAGAATCACCTGGCCTCTGCGGCCCTTCATCGCATGACCAAGCATCTCCTCGGCTTGCCCCAGCTGATATATGTTGGCGGTATCGAAGAAGTTGATTCCAGATTGGAGGCAAACGTCGAACATCGCGGTGGCTTCTGCCTGCGCTACCGGTAGCCCGAACGTCATGCTGCCGAAGCAGAGTCGGGAGACTTCTAGATCAGTTTGTTTCAGTGTTCGAAATTCCACGAATCTTTCCTCTGTTTCCTTGTCAAACAATCGCGGGAGTCTATTTGTTTTGCAGTTTGCTGATGGCACTCTGCGCTCGCTGCAGAACCGACTGGATGCCGATCCTCATACATGCAATATCATTTCCGCAGAAGAGCACATCTATTCCCGCCTCAGCGTAGAAGTCAAACTCTGCGGCCCCTGAGCCTACGGCGATGAGTTTACCGTTGTGCTTGGCAGCCTCGATTATTTTCTTGCCCGCTGCCAATACCTTCGGATGACTCAGTTGGCCGGGCACACCGAGGCTGGCCGATAGGTCAGACGGTCCAATGAATATCTCAATTTCCGGGATCGCACAGAGTTCGTCTACCCTGTCGAGTGCCTCCGAGGTCTCAATCTGGATCATGAGGCAAAGCTCCTCGTTTAGTCGCTGTTGCTCTTTGGCCACATTCTCAACGATCCCATAATCGAGCGCGCGCGAGACACTGAAAAAGCCACGCTTTCCTCGGGGCGGAAAACGCGCATTCTGAATCAACTCATGTACCATTTCTGGACTGTCGACCATCGGAACATCGATAATGTCGGGACCGCATTCGACAGCTTTCGCTACATTTTCCCGGTGTGCGTTCGGAATGCGGATCATCGTGAGCATGTCTGTGCCCTTTGCCATCCGACAGAGATCGGCAGCTTCGGCAAACGTTATGAAAGCATGTTCCATCTCGATCCAGATAACGCGAAAACCGAGGCTTGCCGCCATTTCCAGGAAGGGTGGGTCATAAAAGTAAACTGCTATCCCCAAGAGAGGGACACGTCCGTTTCTCTGCAATGCATGTCTAAGTTTGTTCATACGCTCCTGGATCGCCGAGATTGGAATTACCGAGACTGGAAATGCGAAATCAACAATGCCACGCCCGCTGGAGCCCCTCCGTCCAAAACTGAATTGTAGGGCGAAGTCGACCTAAATGTAAAATTGATATTACATTATTTCCATTTATATGCAATTATGAATATAAAAATCGCGTAGAGAATTTCACGTCTCTCTGCCCGACTTGTCAGAGTAAAGTTGACTTTTTAAATGCGGTGGACTGTGCATAGCATCAGGAGCAATTAGTTTGGAATCACCTGTTCACGTTAACGATTTGGCGGCTTTCCTCATTGCAGATGACTTGACAGGCGCGTGCGATGCAGCCGCACCTTTTGCCGGGCGTGGTTTGCATACCCAAGTTACCCTGGACAGGGAACAGATGCCGCGGGCTGAGGTTATAGCCTGCCATACCGATAGCCGCAATGTTGCCGTTGTGACGGCGAGAAAAAGGATCAGGTCTGCTGTCGAATTGTCACATCAACGCGAACCGCATCTGCTATTCAAGAAAATCGATTCTGCCTTCCGAGGCAACAGCGTCGATGAAATCAGAGCATGTCTTGATTTTCTGCCGCACAAGTTTGCCATTCTTGCTCCGGCATTTCCGCCGCTCGGCAGACGTGTACGCGGGGGACGGGTGATTGTGGAGGATTTTGCCGGCCACTCCATGGTGGACTTACCGTCGCAACTGCGCGAGCGCGGCATGGAGTTCCGAACTTTGGAGCCAGCCTCGACGACTGTCGGTGAGCCGCTCGCCGAGCGGATATCTCACGCAAATGAAGATGGATTGCGTCTGATTCTCTGCGATACGGAAACGCAGCAGGACCTCGACGCGATTGTGCAAGCTGGCTTGCGCAGCGGGCTCGATCTTATTTGGCTTGGCTCGGCTGGGCTCGCACATGCTTTGGCAAATGCTCAATCTGTCTCTCATCGAGAGACTGCGTGGGTGCCGAAAAAGAATATTGGAGCGGTTGTTTTTTGCATCGGTTCCGACCATCCAGTCACGCTTGAGCAGGTTCGGTATCTCAAGCAGGCAGCGGCCGTGACAGACGTGTTTCTCGGTGCAGGAGCGGGCGATGAAATTTGTCTCGCGCTCAGGAGTGCTACCGATGTCCTTCTGCATATCGATCGCAACCGGGGCAATTTCGGCCGATCTTATCTTAGAAATATCCGCGACGTGTTTCGGGCAATTGCTGGACAGCACATTGGTAAGCTTGTGCTCAGCGGCGGAGACACGGCAGCGATGATATGCGATGCGCTCGAGGCGCAGGCGATCGAAGTGCGGAACGAACTGCTTCCGGGGATTCCATGTGGGGTGATTCGCGGCGGAGCAGCGGATGGCCTTACAGTGATTACCAAGTCCGGCGGATTTGGAGCCGAGGATGCGCTATTGCGCGTTGCGCATTTCTTCGGAGGCGGAGCAAGGACACAGCCATGAAGCAGCCAAATCTGAGGCCGACGATTGTGGTGACTCTCGGCGACCCTGCCGGGGTTGGAGCGGAAATCACGCTCAAAGCGCTCAACGATCCAGAAGTCTCGAACCTGGCCCGATGGATTTTAATCGGCGACCTTTCAGGATTATTGGCCGCTGAAGAATCGACGGGAGTGCAGTTGAGTTCTCTGGCCGCTGACTTCCTGGATGCCCACGAACTATCTGCGGACAGGAAGATTGCTTTCGGAGAACTTCGCGCGGAGTACGGAAGGGCAGCGGCGGCTTATGTTCGCGTAGGAACTGAGATGTGTCTGCGCGGCGAGGTCGCTGCCATGGTAACAGCTCCATTGAACAAGGAAGCTGTCACTTTGAGCGGAATGCCGTTTTCCGGGCATACGGAGTATATCGCCCAGCTCTGTGGGGCAAAAGATTCCCGCATGCTTCTGGCGAGCGATCGGATTAGCGTAGTGCATGTGAGCACTCATACTAGTCTCCGCACGGCCTGCAATCTAAATGTGGATCGCATTGTAAGGACTATCGAATTAGGACGCGAAGGTATGCGGTTGCTCGGCCACGCGGATCCGCGGATTGCCGTTTGCGGCTTAAATCCCCACGCCGGAGAGCACGGGCTCTTTGGTGCAGAAGACGCGGAGTTCATCGCGCCCGCGATCGAGATTTGCCGAGGGCGCGGAATGCGCGTTGACGGGCCAGCTTCTCCCGATACCATTTTCGTGCGAGCGGCGCGTGGCTCGCATGATTTGATTGTCGCGATGTATCACGACCAGGGACACATCCCGATGAAGCTTATCGATTTCGAGCGAACGGTTAACGTCTCGCTGGGCATCCCCATCATCCGGACTTCGGTAGATCACGGAACTGCATTCGACATCGCCGGGAAGAATGAAGCGAGTTCGGCCAACATGAAGGCTGCGATGAAATTGGCGACAACTATGGTTGTTAACCGAGAGCTACATCCTCAGTAGCAACGCATCATTCATAGGACTTAGGCAGGGATTCGTATTGTGCGCTGGCCAGACGTTCTCGTCATCGTCGCTTATATATGTAGTCTGGTAGGCATCGGCGTCTACGTCTCACGAAGACAGACGACAACGGAAACCTACTTCGTTGCCAGACGCTCAATTCCAGGCTGGGCCATGGGTTTGTCCCTGCTGGCAACGATTATCACCAGCATCACCTTTATTGCCTATCCAGGCTCTGCTTACGCCGGCAACTGGTCCCTGATCGTTCCCGGTCTGATGTTTGTGGTAGTTCTGGCTCTCGTCGGAAAAATCGTCGTGCCGTTCTTTCGTCATTCCGTCGGCATGAGTGCCTATGAATACTTTGGCAAGCGCTTCGGTAGGGGGATCCGATTGTATGCCTCCTTTGCCTTCGCTATGGGCCATTTCTCGAAGATGGGTTTCATCTTTTATCTTCTCTCGCTCACGGTGAGCAGCATGACGGGTTGGAAGCTCGATCACGTCCTCTTAATGGCGGCTTTCGTCACCATCTTCTATACACTGATCGGCGGCATCGAAGCCGTGATTTGGACAGATGTGCTTCAAGGCTTCGTCCTGTGGCTGGGAATCCTTGTCTGCATCGGGTTTCTGCTGTTTTTGCCGCCAGGTGGTCCGCACGCAGTGTTGAGCGATGCATGGCGACATCACAAATTCAGTTTGGGTAGCACCGAAATGCACCTCGACAAGCCAACCATCCTGGTGCTGATGATCTACGGCTTCTTTTTCTATCTACAGAAGTACACGGCCGATCAGACCGTGGTGCAGCGTTACCTGGTTGCACGCACGGATAAGAGCGCGTTGCACGGCATCGCTTTGGGAGCTGGCCTGTGCCTTCCGGTATGGGCCGCATTCATGCTCATCGGAAGCCTGCTCTGGTCTTTTTATCGTGTGACCGGAGAGCATCTGCCGGCCAGCATTGCCAGAGCGGACCAGGTGTTTCCCCACTTTCTGGTCACGCACATTCCCGAAGGGCTTGCGGGATTGTTCATAGCATCCCTCTTCGGCTCGGCGATGTCGATGCTCGCCTCGGATATGAATTGCCTGTCCGTGATCGGAGTTGAAGATTACTACGTTTGGCTGCGTCCGCACAGTACGGACCAGGCTCGCTTACGTGCTGGAAAATGGATTGTTGTGGCCAGCGGACTGGCTGCCGCGGGAGTAGGATTGAAGCTCGCTCATAGTCATGGATCGGCGCTTTCGCTCTACTACACGATTACCGCCATCGTTGCCGGAGGTCTTGCAGGTCTATTTCTTTTGGCATTTCTGTGTCCTCGATCAGGCCGTACTGCCGCGCAAATTGGAGTAGCCGCGAGTCTCATGGTCACTATCTGGGCAACGCTCACCGCCAACGGAGGGAAAATCGTCAACTGGGGTCTCTGGAATTTTCCGTGGCACGATTACATGATCGGGGCAGTTGCGAACATGGTCTTACTGGCAGTGGGCTTTCTATTCGGCGTAGTCATACCGGGCCCGGAGTTGCCGAACCAGGGCCTCACCCTCTGGGAATGGCTGCAGAACCCTCCGCGCCAGGATAAGTAACACAACTAGTGCGTAGCTAGGGCAGTTCGGAGCGCTCCACGGTGCGGATGTCAGCCGAGAGCACGACCCCCAACTCACGTTGCCTGAGTGCGTACCGCGATGCCATTCGGCTTCCTTGATCTCGTTTACCTGATAATGACCCCCTCGCTTTTTTCTAGAAAAAGCAATATCTATCGATAATTACCTAAAGTCAAATGATATGAAAATTACATATTGACAATTTCTCTATCGACAGTTCACTATGGTTGCTATTGGTCGAGCCAATGGGAAATTGACGTCAATCGGAGGAAGTATGTCGAAGCGAATTTTACGATATTCGGCGGTGTTGGCCGTTGCGACGTTTGTCAATTTATTCTGTGCAGCGCAAACCGCTAGTACGACCGGGACCATAACTGGCACGGTGACTGATCAGGCCGCCGCAGTTGTTGTGGGCGCGGGTCTCACGCTCACCAATCAATCGACAGGCCTGGTCAAGACCGCGACGACGAATTCGACTGGCCAATATGTTCTCAATTTTATCCCGGTAGGCCCGTACACGCTTCAGATCGAAAAGGCGGGATTTCAAACGCAACAAATCGCAGGTGTGCAGATCGCAGCGGCACAGGGGATTCAACTGAACTTTTCTCTTAAGATCAGCTCAGCAACCCAATCCGTGGTCGTAACCAGCCAAGGGCCGTTGGTCTCTGTCGGAACTTCTGAAGAGCGCGGCGAGGTCTCCAGCGCTCAATTGAATCAGCTGCCGGTATCAAACCAGGACTGGACATCCCTGTTAAATCTCCTTCCAGGCGTCAGTACATCGGGTGGAGGTGTCATCCTCAACGGTCTTCCGTCAACAGCATTCGGCCTGACCGTCGATGGAACGAACGCATCCCAGAATTCGGAATCATCTTCCTATAATTTCTATGGCGGCCCCAACATCATCAATACTATAAACAACGATGCGATCCAGGAGATAAGTGCCGTGCGGGGTATATCGCCGGCATCAGTCGGCGGGACAATGTCGGGGAACATCAACATCATCAGCAAGGGCGGCACAAACACGCTGCATGGGGATATATATGAAATTAATGAAGAGAACCTCTACGATGCGCGCAATCCGTTTCTGACGGAACGTCCGCGCACAACATTCAATCAGTTCGGAGGTTCGATTTCCGGACCGTTCATAAAAAATAAGTTGTTCTACTTTACGAGCTATGAGGGCGTTCGATACAACGCATTCACCGATGTGTCCGCCGATGTGCCTTCACCTTACCTCATCAGCATTAGCCCGGCTGTATATCAACCCGTTTTTGCGTCGTATCCTGCAGCCCAGCAACCGCCGGACGATCCCACCGCAACTACGGTATTTCTGAGTAAGAGCGGTTCGAACGTGCAAAAGGACAGCGATGGCCTCATCCGTCTGGACTACAGCCAGAACGAACACAATCAGTACACCTTACGCTATATTCGGGGCCGTCCCTATAGCAACAGCCCGAACATTAACGCAATCAACCCTCGAGTTTACACCGCCCATTCCGACGCTTATAACGGCAATTGGACTCATTCGGGATATACATGGACTTCAAACGCACGCGCTGGATATAACCGGATTCTGTTAGCCAGGGATGATCTTGGTCTCGCATCGGACTATGAAGGAGTTTCATTAAACGGTTTCAATACTAACGGCTCAGAAGCGTTTTCTACAATGGGCGGCATATGGACAGGAGACGAAGACATCTCTTGGACACATGGACGCCATACACTTCAGACGGGCGTGGTTGTTCAGAGACTGAATACTGGCCGCATCGACCTGAATACCTCAAGCCTTAACTACTCGAGTTTGAGTGATTTCCAAAGCAACATCCCAAGCTCTGTTGAGATCACATTTGATCTCACGCCTTTCAATATCTCTACCTATCAATATGGCGCGTATATTCAAGATGACTACCGAGCGCTTCCCAATCTGACTTTCAACCTCGGTGTGCGCTACGACTATTTCTCCGTGCCAAAAGAAGACTCCGGGCGGTTCTTCAATCGCGGCATCAATCCCTTGTACCCGCAGCTTGGCCCAGGCTATGGGCCTTACCTTCCAGCGAATAGCATCTACAACGGGGACTTCAACAATTTTCAGCCGCGAGCGGGGTTTAGTTGGGGCGTTGGTCCGTCAGGCAAGACAGTTGTGCGTGGCGGCTTCGGGATTTTTGTCAATCCGCACTCCATATACGGAGCGGCCGTCAACGTAGTTCAGGACAATGCCACAACACCTTTTCGAATAACTTTAAACCGTAGCCAGGCGCTAGCCGCCGGTTTGAAATATCCGGTTCATCGCGCGGACTACACTGCCATTCTGCAGCACCTTGTATCCTCAGGAGTAGTCTCTCCGAATTTTGCAGACTCCGCAATAAGACAAAATTATCCTGATGCTTATAGCGTGCAATATACCCTTGGGATCGAGCAGGCGCTTCCATGGGAAACTGCGCTCGATATTGCCTATGTCGGCAATCGCGGGTTCAAGGAGAATATTACCGAGGTCCAGGATCTGCCGAATCGCCTGACCGGCATCGCTCCATTCCCACAATATTCGCAATTTAACTACTACTTTGCCGGCGATATGAGTAACTATAACGGTCTACAGGTTCAACTTAACAAGCGCTTGCAGCAAGGAATCATGTTTGGTGCCAGCTATACCTGGTCCCGTAACATGGCCTTTGAAAATGCCGGTCTGGAGATGGAAAACCCTCCACAAGACAACAACAATATAAAAGCAGACTACGGACCGACAATCTACGATATGCGGAACAACTTCGTTTTCAGCGGCGTGTGGAACTTGCCAATAACACACTGGATGGGCCTGCGCGGAAGACTTTCCGATAGGCTTCTGGGCGGGTGGCAGATCTCCGGAACATTGGAATTGTGGGACGCTAATCCTGTAAATCTGGTGAACGGTAATTCCTCATATCCCAGCGATCGACCGGACGCTGTTCTAGGTGTGAATCCGTACATCAAAAAATACAGCATCTTCCAACCGCAATATCTCAATCCGGCTGCCTTTGCAATGGTACCGATCTCCACCTTAAGCGGCGCTCAAATTCGCGGCGGAGATCTCCAAAAAAACGGAATTTACCCACCTGGGACAGAGACCTTGAACGCGAGCGTGTTAAAAAACTTCAAAATTACCGATCGGACGTTACTGCAATTACGGCTGAACGCTTTCGACGCGCTGAACCATGAAAATCTGGGGGGGCTTGATACCGATCCGAGTTCGGGTACATTCGGACAACTCCAAAGTGCCGCCAATCGCACGGTACAAATTGGAGGGAAAATAGTGTTTTAAGTGACCAGTTATGTCAGCGCATTTGAGCGAATGACAAACCATGGCAACCGTTCCATCAAGAACAATATTTCAGTGAATCGGTAAAACATAAATAGAGGACATACACATGCTTGGAAGAGGTCGGTTTACTCATGCCGCGGTAATATGTATTACCGTTCTGCTCGCTGGTTTGGCTGGCGCCGCTACCAGCACTTCTGATCAGACTGTCCGTCAATTGGCGGACGGCATTGTCCACCCCGCGCGCTTCAAAGGAGCCAAGGAAGCGTATTTACCGATTATCCGACAACAGAACCACGCAACCAATCTGCTATCGCTGCCGAATGGGGACCTGCTGTGTTTCTGGTTTGCAGGCACTCGGGAAGGGGACTCGGACGTTTCCATTGCAATGTCGCGACTGGATCGTGGTTCAATTCGATGGAGCGTTCCCGTGATCCTCTCACATCATCCTGGCTGGTCGGATCAGAATCCAGTACCCTTCCGTGCGCCGGACGGACGGCTTTGGCTCTTCCATACATCGCAGAAAGCCCATAAAGGCCAGACAACCGCCATCGTGTATCAACTGACCTCGGATGATCAGGGTCATACATGGACCACTCCCAAAGTTCTGTTTTCAACCCCAGGTACATTCATTCGGCAGCACCTCGTCATCTTCCATCGGGAATGGCTTTTCCCGACCTATCGTTCGGCAAGCGCCAGCATCGTCGCCAACGCACAAAATGACGTTTCCATAGTCAAAATTTCGAAAGACAGCGGGAAGACATGGAGTGATTGTGAAGTACCGGGATCCGGCGGCCTGGTACAAATGAATATTGTCAAGCTCTCTGGGAATCATCTGATTGCTTTTTTTCGCAGCCGTTACGCCGACTGGATATACAAGAGCGATTCCACAGATGGATGCCATTGGAGCACCCCCGTCGCCACTCAACTGCCGAATAACAACTCCTCCATGCAGGCCGTACGGCTGAAGGATGGTCACCTGGTTATGATTTTTAATAATGCTCAGGCCACCACTACGCGTAGCAAGCCGCGCACGGCTGGGCGCACAATCCTTTCGATTGCGCTTTCCCTTGACGGAGGAAAGACCTGGCCTTGGGTGCGCGATGTACAAGCCGGAAATGAACCTCCGACTTATCGCGCAGGTGAAAAACCCGAATATTCTTATCCTTCAGTGACGCAATCGCCAGATAGAATGCTCCAAATAGCCTTCACTTTCCGGCGCGAAACGATTAAATATATGACGTTCGATGAGCGCTGGATCAAGCAAGGAACCACCATAGGATTGTTCACAGGCGACCCAAAGCCATAGCGGCAGGAGACGTACTCTCTGCAGATACCATGCGGAGAGCCTTTCTATGTGTTCCAACGATCAATCGCCTCAGGTTTGCAACCCGCAGTTCTTAGCTGGCCTCCACAAGCCGGAGTTCTTTCGACCTTGTGCATGCGGACCTTCAATCCTCAGCATGGCTGCTCATTCAGGCTCATCTTGTGTTGAAAGAGAGTCCAGCTTGACGATTTGTATAAGGGGCACTTAGAATTCGCATGTAATATGGCTGAACCAATTCGCTATACTGCCCTCGTACATTCCGGGTAGCGGGCGATGGGACAACGAAGGGCAGGTCACATTCGCGTGCATTCAACGTTTTTGGGATTCGTATTGGTTTTCGTCGCCGCGGTTTCTGGCGGAGCGCTTGCAGTCCCTCTGAAGAAGCGCCGTAAATTCGAACTGGAAAACATCTACATACCCTGCACCGTTGTCATGATGCTGATCCTTCCTTTTGTCATGGCCGCATTCGTTACACCGAATTGGCTGGCAGCGATGCATGCGGCGGGAGCAGGAGCGGTGTGGAAAGGCGCCGCATACGGATTTGGTTGGGGTATTGGTGCCATCATGTTTGGCTACGGGGTCACCATGGCGGGAATGTCGGTGGGCTTTGCGACCATCATGGGGATCAACACCGCAGTAGGATCTTTTCTACCGTTCCTGGTAACGTCGCCCGCCGATCTTCTCACCTCCGGTGGGCGCGTGATTTTGGTTGGCATCGCCGGATGCGTCGCCGGAGTGGTGATCTGCGGCAGGGGAGGCTTTCTGCGGGAACGCCACGCGAACGTCAACGGCCAACGGCATGGATTCGGGAGAGCCTTACTGGTTTGCGTAGCATCTGGCATGCTGAGTGCCTGCGCAAATCTAGGCTTCGCCTTCACCAGCCGGGTCGGCGAGGAAGCCCAAAGGCTCGGTGCGAGTCCAGTTTTTTCCACGTTGGCTAGTTGGTTGCCTGTCTTCTGGGGAGCGACCGCATCACTTCTATTGTGGTTCGGCGCGTTGCAGATCAGGCGCGGAACCTGGCGAAACAACGTCGGACCCGACGCTGTTTATGACTGGCTCAATGGCGCGCTCATGGGAGTCATATGGTTTGTTGCCACGATTCCTTATGGAATGGGCGCATACTACCTGGGCCGCCTCGGCACCTCGGTCGGGTGGGCAGTGTACATGGCGTTCACACTCCTGGTTGCCAACATCTTCGGCTTTATCACTCACGAGTGGACGGGGGCGTCGGCACGAGCCCGGAGAACCCTTTACGCCGGTCTTTCGGTTCTCATCGCTGCCATCGTGGTGCTGGCAATCGGGAATTCCATGACGGGGTATTAGACGTTGCAGAAAGGTGGTATTCGATGCAGTACAACTTGCTTGGCAAAACGGGATTGAGAGTATCCCGGCTCAGCTTTGGAGCGTCGTCGCTCGGGGCCGTGTTTCATCCGGTGGATGAAACAGAGGCGATTGCAGCAGTTCATGCCGCGCTTGATTTCGGCATAAACTATTTTGATGTCGCGCCGGCTTACGGAGGCACGCGGTCTGAGACGGTGCTGGGTAAAGCTCTGCGGGGAGTTGCTCGCGATCGTTATTTCCTCTCCACAAAGGTCGGCAAATACACAGACCCAAACCGGTATGGCAACGACACGTTGGACTATTCGCGAGCGCGCATCCGGGCTTCACTGGATGAGAGCGCTGCACGGTTGGGAGTCGAGTATTTCGACATCATTCACATCCACGACATTGAGTACCAGAACAGGAAACACACCGAATGGGCTTTGACTGAAGGGTACGATGCGGTTCAGGAATTGAAGCGAGAGGGTCGGATCGGCAACGTGAGCTTTGGCATCTACCCAATGGATTTGTGGAAGCGGATCTTCACATCCTTCGATATTGACGCCGCATTGGTTCACAACCACTATTGCCTGAACGATACCCAGTTGCTCGATCTGTTGCCCGTAGCAAGGCAAAAGGGCATAGGCATAGTGAATGGTTCACCATTCGCGATCCGGCCTGCTGACCGACCGCGGGCCGGCAGCATGGCATCCCGCCAACGCCGAAGAACGAAGCCTCTTCCAGACCGCGGCCGAGTTCTGCCGAAGCCACGGAAGCTCAATCAGCCGGCTCGCCTTGCAGTTTTCCAGCCAGAATCCGGACGTAGCCACGACAATGTTCAGCACCTCCAAGCCAGAAACAGTAAGCGATAATGTCGAAATGTACGAGGAACCATATGATGCCGAGCCTCGCAGCAGAGGTCCGGAAAATTCTGGAACCGGTTCTGAATAAGGAATGGAATTACCGTTGATTATCGACTCGCATCATCACCTCTGGAGGTACAACAACTACGACTACGTCTGGATGAACGACGCGATGACGGTGCTTCGTCGACGATTTCCTTATCCCGGAGCTTGAACGATGTCATGCGCGAGTCGGGCGTCGAAGGAACGGTAGCAGTACAGGCTCGGCAGACGACAGAGGAGACGGAGTGGCTGCTGGATCTCGCTGCGCGCCATTCGTTCATTCTCGGAGTGGTCGGATGGGTGCCGCTCTGCTGGGTCCGGATGCTGCCGCTGTTCTCGATCGCTTCGCGCAACATCCCAGACTCAAAGCGGTGCGGCACGTCCTGCACGATGAGCCTGACGATTTCTATATGCTGCGCGAGGACTTCAACCGCGGCGTCAGTCTGCTGCGAAAGCTATGGACTGGCTTATGACATTCTGATATTCGAGCGCCACTTGCCGCAGACCATCGAATTTGTGGATCGCCATCCTGGCCAGGTCTTCGTGATCGATCACATCGCAAAACCGCGGATTCGGGACGGCGACGCTGTCGCCTTGGCGAGAACGAATGGAAGAACTGGCAAAACGCGAAAATGTCTATTGCAAGGTTTCCGGAATGGCGACTGAGGCGGACTGGAACACCTGGACTCCCGACATGCTGCGGCCTTACTTTGATGTCGTTCTCTCCGCCTTCGGTCCGAAGCGGCTCATGTTTGGCTCTGACTGGCCGGTGTTGACCTTGGCGGGGGAATACAAAACGTGGATGAATACCTTCCGCTCCTTTATCTCCGAATTATCACCGGATGAGCAGGAGAGCATCTGCCGAGGTACAGCAATCGCTGCTTACCGGCTTTGAATACAGAGACTGGAGTAAGTTTCCTCGTGCGAGACTCTCAACGATTGACGCATCTTCGAGTCCTTGAGAGAGTTGCATCTGTGGGTACAATTGGTACGTCCAATATAGAGGCTTATGCGCAGACGCGAATTTCTAAAATTGACAGGCGGCGCGGCCATCGCGGCCGGCGGCATTCTTCCCGAGCTTCAGGACAGCTGCACGCGGAAACGGAAGCGAACGAGCCGCCAGACGGCAGACAGCAATGAGTTTTATGTGTCGCCCTCGGGAATGACCGAGGACCGGGAACGCGACGCAACCATTTGCCACAATCTCTCGAGCGCAACGAGCCGTGCGACGAGCCAAACGTCGAGGAACCATCCCATTTACGTCTGGACTTCGCGGAGGGATCCTATTACCTTCAGTCTCCACTTACTTTTGAACCGCAGGATTCTGGTGCGCCCGATGCTCCGGTGATCTATGCCGCTCACCCTGGAGAAGACGTTGTCTCAGTGGTGGCCGATTCGTTGTCTCTGCCGATGGACGCCATATAAGAATGGAATTATGAAGGCTTCGGTCTCCTCCGGGACTGAACTTCACTCAAATGTTCGTGAACGGTAAGCGTCAGATTCGCGCGCGCTATCCAAACTATGATCCCTCCGAGCCGGGTAAGTCTGGTTATCTGCAAGCTGCCGGAGCCGATCCCGCATGACACGCCGGATCCTTACGCCGGATCCGATGCGGACATGACTTTCGCCGGAGAAGCTCCACGTGGTGTGCGATTCGATCCCGCTACCTTTACCAGCAAGCGCTGGTCAAATCCGGCGGATGCGGAGATCAACATTTTTCAGGAAGCATACTGGGGAAATTTGCAATGGCGATTGAAAGGCATCGATCACAAAACGCAATCCATTTGGTTCGGCGAGGGCGGCCAGCAGATTGGTGCAAAGTGGAATAAGAATCCAGCCGTAGTGGGCGGCCGATCACGCTATTTCATCGAAAACGTTTTTGAGGAGCTTGATTCGCCCGGAGAATGGTTTCTCGACACACGTCAGAATATGCTCTATTACTATCCGGAACCGGGAGTTGACCTCGGGAGTTCTCTGATCGAGGTGCCTCAACTGGAGTCTGTCATCCGCTTTGCAGGTACGCAGGACTGTGCCGGTCGAAAACATCCAGATAAAAGGGGTGCGTTTTGCGCACACCTTAAGCACATATATGTGCCGATATGACGTTCCCTCTCTCAGCGACTGGTCCATTCATCGCGGCGGCGCCGTCTTTGCCGAAGGCACACGCAAGTGCTCCATTCAGGATTGCTGGTTCGATGCAGTGGGCGGAAACGGAGTGTTTGTCAACAATTACAACCGCGAGTTTACCGTCACGGGATGTAAGTTCACCGAGACCGGCGACAGTGCGATGTGCTTCGTTGGAGACCTGGAAAAGACCAACGGAACGCAACGTGCATTTCCATTCGAATGCGTGGCGCACAACAATCTGGTACACGACTGCGGTTTCTACGGCAAACAGATCGCCGCTGTCTATATCTCACGGGCGAAGACGGATTACGGTCAGCCACAATTTGATCTACAACATGCCTCGGGCGGGAATCTGTATTGGCGACAGTACGTGGGGTGGACATGTGATTGAGTTCAATCAGACCCACGACACGGTTCGCGAGACCAGCGACCATGGCCCTTTCAATGCATGGGGACGAGATCGCGCCTGGAGCCTTGCGCAGTCCCACGGTCCATATACGACCGACCGCAGCCTCGATGCGTGGGATGTGCTGGTGGATGCGATGGAGCCGGTGATCGTCCGCAACAATTTCTTCAACGAGAAATCCGGGTGGGGACTGGATCTCGACGACGGCGCCTCGAACTACAAAATCTATAACAACATTTCCGTCGGCGGCGTCAGCATGAAATGGCGCGAGGGTGCCTATCGCGAGGTTTACAACAACATCTGGTACATGTCCAAAGCAGCTCCATGTTTTCACGTAGGAAATAACTTCAATCACGATCGTTATTACTGCAACATCACGGTCATGGATCCGGGAGATACGGAATGGCCGTCCGGATGGCCATGGTGGCCGCAGATGTTTCATTCGGTGATCGCTCCGCCCGCCACTGGGCCTTGGTTCCAGGAAGTGGATCGCAATTGCTTCTACTCCACGAAGGGAGATTTTCAGGCGGTCGTCGATCAATTGCGCGCCGAAGACGGCAAGCGAAATCCGCGCCGCTACAACCTGAAAGAGTGGCAAGACCTTGGGTGGGATCAAAACTCTGTTTTCGCCGATCCTCTTTTTATTGATCCCGCGAATTACGACTTTCGTGTGCGTCCAGAATCTCCGGCGCTCAAACTCGGCTTTGTCAACTTCGAGATGGGGACATGGGGCCTGACCAAGGAGTTTCCAGAAAAATGGCTTGTGAAGGAATCAGGCATTCCACCGCGCGAAAGGACTTGAATATGAAGCGACTTTCGCTGCTCTGGTTGCAGCTGGAATTGCTGTCCCGGCGATCGCTTTTCTAAGGCGCATCCCCCGCGCAATCGAGTCAAAGAGATTCGGAATGGTGATCGGTATCAAACCGGATCAAATCAGTGCGTACGAGGCGTTGCACGCCGCTTCCAACGTAGGCGTGCGCGACTTACTGGCGAAATATCACATGCACAATTTCTCCATCTACCTGGAGAAGCTCGAGGACGATCGCTACTACTTGTTTGGCTACTACGAGTACACGGGCCGCTACTACAAGGCCGATATGGAGAAGCTAGCCGCCGAGCCACGCAATCAACAATGGCTGAAATCGACCGATCCCATGCAGATCCCGTTGCCCGGCAAGCACTCCTGGTCGGTGATGCGTGAGGTATACCACAATCCGTAAGAACTGCTGGCCGATTCCGTAAGTAGAAAAGGCCAAATCTACAGGGAGATAGACACACACGAAACAAATTGCTGCAGCGACTACTTAATCTGGTTCACATCCACGATGGCTTTGACGAGCGTCTGGCGGGTAGGCAGATATTGAAATTGGGAAGCAACTTCAGAAAGTGTCAGGCGATCGGTAATCCAATGAGAAGTATCAATCTTGCCATCTTCAATCAGCCGAATAATTTGCGGAAATAGTCCGACACTATTGCGACTGGCCAGCAGCGTCACTTCTTTACGATGAAACAGCACATCGTCAAGGCAGACTGGATCACGTGTCAGCCCGACAAATATGAGCGAGCCGCCCGTCGCCACATTAGCCAAACTGTTGCCCATCGCAACCGCGTTTCCTGTAGCGTCGAATACAACGTCGGCTTGTCGTCCTTCGGCAGTCAAGGATGACTGTGTACCCCATACTCTCCACAAATGCTCTGCGCCACTCGCTCTTCTCGACGATGTGAACCCTGGCACCCAGTGCAGAAGCAAACTGCGCCACAGCGATTCCGATCGGCCCAGCTCCCACGATCGGGTTCTTCGCCCTCCTTCAAGCCGCTACGCCGGACCGCGTGTGCGCCGATGCCGAGCGTCTCCACCAGCGCCAGTTGATCGAGCGACAATCGATTCGGACTTGTGCAACAGACCGACGGGTACCAACAGATATTCCTGCATACCTCCATCTACATGAATCCCAAAAAGCCGAATGTTTTCGCAGCAATTGTTCCGGCCCATTGCACATGCCCTGCATTTACCACAACTTATATAGGGTTCGATGGCGCAGTGATCTCCCGCATGGATGCCATGGCTATTGGCCGGTGCTTCCGCAACAATCCCCGACAGTTCGTGCCCAATAATCCGCGGATATGTGTAGATCGGCTGGCTCCCTACAAATGCGTGAAAGTCGCTTCCGCATACGACCCACCTTCTCCATGCGAACCAGAGCGTGCCCTTCGGATACGGTAGGAATTGAGCCTTCCCGTTCTGTAAATTTCCCCGGCGCTTCCAATACGATCTGCTTCATTTCATCCTGTCCGGTGGAGCAATAATTGGTTCAGCCACATAGTACGAATTATAGGTGATTACTTCGGAGTCCGTCAATGACCGTTATGCAGCACAACTTGTGGGTATAGTTGTTGTCCGTGAAGTTCTGTAGACTGTCAAATCGGTCGAGGACTCCGCATTTCTCCACCTCTAACGCACCGATTTGGACCCCGGTAGGGTGAAGAGCGAGATCTTCCAGGTAAATATCCTTGACAGCCTTCTTTCGCTTCTTGCTAGCATTCCACGCCGATGTCTATTGGTTCATCCATTGTGGCGGTGAATATTGGCCGGAGGCTGTCATGAACGAATCGCATCAAGCGTTATTTGAGAGATGCTCAGTCTGGGGATGTTGACTGCCGCGACCTGTCTCGGCAATGACCAGAGAGGCAGCCGCTCAGGTGAGTACAGCGTCCGCCGCTCTGAACGGAACTGTTCGAGACGTCTCAGGGGCTGTCGTGCCAGGTGCGACGATAACCCTAAGGAATACCAAGACCGGGTTCGAGCAAGTGACAAAGAGCAACAACACCGGAAATTATTCTCTGGTGAACATCAGCCCTGGAAGCTATACAGCGGCGACTTCGATGCAAGGCTTTTCTACCGCGAAATCACCGGTTTTTAATCTCTCGGTGAATCAAACCGCCACCATCAATTTCACTTGAAAATTGGAGCTGTGAACAGCACCGTTCACGGTATCTGCCGAACGCTGTACAGATCGAAAGCTCTACCGCCGAGCTTGGTATGGTTATCGGCCACACCGAGGTGAATGCACCTGCCGCTGAACGGTCGCAATTTCACGGAGCTACTGTTGCTCGCACCGGGAGTCAGTCCCGTAAACGTAACGGAAAATGCAGGCTTCGGTGGCATTGGGAATCCCGTCGGAACAGTTGTCCTTCCTTCGGTGAATGGCCAGAATAATCGCAGCAACATGTTTCTGCTGGATGGTATCAACGACTATGGTTCAATCCGCGACACCTACGCCGTCCAACCGACGCTCGACGATATCGAGGAGTTCAAGGTCCAATCCCACAACGACGAAGCGCAGTTCGGGCAAGTGCTGGGCGGAATCGTTAACGTGGTCACAAAATCGGGAACCAATGAATTCCACGGCGACGCCTGGGAATATCTGCGAAACGACGCGATGGATGCGGCAAACTATTTCAACCCGATCAAGACTCCGCTGAAGCAAAACCAATTTGGTGTTGGTGTCGGAGGACCGGTTCTTTTGCCTCACTACAACGGCCGTGACAAGACGTTCTTCTACGGTTCCTACGAGGGATATCGCAACAACACCGCATCGAGCAATTTTTACCGGACTCCAACCGCGGCACAATTGGGTGGCGATTTTAGCAATCTCGATGCGCAAGGCATACAACTCTACAATCCGTTCAGTTCGGTTCCTCAATCTCCAATCGAACCGCCGAATGCAACCGGATTCGATCTCCAACCGTTTATGTGCGATGCGTCTGGGACTCCGCTGCCTGCAAACGTCGCTGGTATCCAGCAGGGAACTGGAACTCCGTGCAACAAGATTCCGTCGAGCATGATTAATCAGACGATGGTGAATTATGCGAAGACGTTCTTTCCCGCACCGCAGACGATAACGAACCAACCTCAGTTCAATGGTCTTGATACGACGCCCAATATTACCGATCAGAATCAGGTCTCTGTCCGTATCGATGAGCAACTGAACACAACCAATCGTTTCTTTGTGCGCTGGACATCGGCCTGGGAACCCATCACTGGATCGAACGGCTATCCCGGCGCGGTCAGCGTGATTGATAACTCAAATTACAATATAGCGGCGAACTGGACTCACACCTTTGGCAGTAGCTCGGTACTTCAGCTCACCTTCGGCCGTGTTTCAGCGCAAAACAACCGCACACCATACTTCAAGAACACGCCGTCTAACTACGAACAGCAATCTGGGTTTGCCACCTATCTCTATAATCACGAGCCTTTCGGCGGGATTCAGGTTCCGTCGGCTGTTGTTTCACAATTATCTGGGCGCTGAGAACTACGTCGGCAAATTGCACTATTCCAATATCTGGGAGTACCGCGGCGATTTCTCGAAAACGGTGGGACGCCACAGTCTCCGCACTGGTGCGAGCCTGGCTACCGATGGATGGGAGCAGCCGTTTTACGGCTCTGAAAATGATTTTGCTCAGTCGCAGACACAGGATGGAAACCTGGACTCCAACACAGGCGATGGCATGGCGTCGCTGGTGTTGGGTGTCCCAGGCTATTCCGAAGTGGACAATGTGTATTCGCTGCTCTACGGTGGAAAAATCATCGGAACCTATTTTCAGGATCAATGGCGTGCGACTGACAAACTGACTATCAATTGGGGTTTGCGCTACGACATTACTGTCAATCCGCGCCAGGGTAAGGCATCCAATAATAGTGACATCACTGGAGATTTCGATTTCGCCAATGGAACCTACATTCTTCAAAATCCCGCCCCGACATGCTCGGCGACTCAGGGAGCACCCTGCATTCCCGGAGGGGTCCTGCCAGCAAATGTCACGATCGCGAAAAATGGCAAGATCATTCATGACAACTACGACAATTTTCAGCCAAGACTCGGTTTTGCCTATCTCATAACGCAGAAAACGGTGATGCATGGCGGATATGGCAGATTCTTCGACAATTGGGCTGGCGTCACCGAGAACCAATCCAACTACACTCAAGCTTGGCCAAATATCGCGTTTGTAGGTGCGCCCGGCGGCTTTAACCTTTACGGCCCACCGACTGGCTTGGCGCAGGACCCCTTCAACTTCGGAAATGTTTCTGCAAAAGGGATTCCTCCGGCACCGTCGCCGTTTTCACCTCTGAACACCAATTACTACACCGATCCTCATCTCAAGAACGGGTATTCAGATCAATGGAATTTCGGATTCCAGCGCGAGCTGGCCTCCGGTATCGTAACAACGGTGAACTACGTAGGATCAAGAAATGCCCGAGTCGCCACGGCAATTACCGCCAACGCGCTTACCAGTCCAGGAGGGGCCGCTCCTTATTCGTACATTCCTCCAACGCCGTACACGGAGAGCCTGTCCCATACGGATTACAATTCTCTGCAAGTCTCATCGCAGATCAGGCTGCATTCCGGAATCGCTTCCACGATCGCATATACGTGGTCGAAGGCAATTACAACTGGCTGCGATGGATACAACTCCGGGTGCGAGATTCAAAATCCATACAACTTGAGCATCGATCGCGGGCCGGCAGCGTATGATCTTCCGCAAATCTTCACCGCGCAGCTTTATAGTTCCCCTGCCGTTTGGCAGAGGCCAGCGGTTCAACTCGAATAACGGCGTCGTGGATTACATCATCGGCGGTTGGCAGGTGAATGGAATTGTTTCCTTGAACAGCGGTCCACGCTACGACGTCCAGGATGACAATGGAATATCCAACATCAACAACTTTTACGGGGTGGAGCGTGCCAATCTCGTCGGAGATCCCCATCAGAGCACTTCTGCGTATCCGCTGGACAAGCTGCATCCGATCAACGTCAACGCCTTCGCCGATCCACCGCCTGGAACTTTTGGAACCATGGGCACGAAACAGCCTGCAGGCTGACTGGGGCAGGAATCTGGATCTGTCATTTTTCCGTACCTTCCGGGTCACGGACACAAAACGGTTCGAATTTCAGGCCGAAGCATTCAACGTCAACGAACACACCGGTATTCGCGGCTCCGGACAACTTATCTTCCGGACGGACCGGGATACTTTGGCGTAGTAACCAGGACGGCCAACACGGCGCGGCAGCTGCAGGTGGCTTTGAAGTTTTATTTCTGAACAAATGCTAGAGATCTCTTCACTGTCGCCGCACCTGTGTGGCCGTAATTGAGGCGACTTTGGCTCCTCTCTGAATGTTCCGGCGTCCGAGATAGGACACAGAACAGCCCGCAGTCAATAACGAATGCAAACTGGATAATTTCTCTATGCTCAAACACGTATTTACATATCGATGGATATTTGCCTGTCTGGTCTGTGGGTTATTTGGGAGTGCATCGTACGGCCAAGAGCAAGGGTTAGTGGCCCAGTGGTCGTTTGCTCGTACCCAGGGCGCAAACCCTGGTGACAGCATCCACGGTGTGAAGAGCACAATTGGCGGCTACTACAAGTACGTTGCCGGAGTTTCTGGAGATGCGCTGAGGTTTGACGGTTATACGACGAGTATGACAGTTGCGCGTCACGATGTGTCTATCGGACAGAACGGATTTACGGTTGAAGCCTGGGTCGCGCTGAATACTTATCCGTGGAATTGGGTTCCTATTGTGGACCAGGAGGAAGAGCGCCAGGAAGGCTTTTTCTTTGGGATCGATGCCTTCGGGCACATCGGTCTACAGGCGTCGATCGACGGGCAGTGGCAAACACTCACCTCCAGGATTGTGCTTCCTTTGAAGAAGTGGGCACATATTGCGGGTACTTACGAAACAAGCCAGGGTCGGGCATTTCTAACGATTTACGTGAATGGAACTCAAGTGGGAAAGCTTGAAATCCAAGGGGAAATGACGCCCGCCGACACCGACATTCTGATCGGACGAGTTCGTCAAGCGACATTGCCCTTTCCAGAGGCTGCGATTCATCCAAAGTATCCGGTGTGGTACTCGCTTGATGGCATTCTGGATGAAGTGGCGATTTATAACCGGCCTTTAAAGCCTGCGGAAATCGCGAGCACATACGCGGCGGTTAAAGTCTCGGGTGGCGATGTCCTGCCTTGGCAGAAGATGCCGTCCGGGGCGCCGGGAGCAAAGCGATTTGGCGCCTATTACACTACGTTGCACTATCAGGACACCTGGGATCGCTTGCGAAGAGCCGGCGCCGACTCAGATGTTGTGGTGCGGTTCGATGAGTCCCCCATCCGACTGGTCTTTTGGCAAGGTACCAGCTATGTCCCTGCATGGGTGACGGAAAACGACAAGTGGTACACCGATGAATTTCTCGAAACGTGGGGCTCGGGTTGTCCCGGCGGAGGCGATTGTGAACCTATGTCCGACAAGCAGAACCGCTATTCGCATGCAGACATTCTTGAGAGCAACAATGCTCGGGTTGTAGTCCACTGGCGTTATGCTCCGGTGGAGGTGGAGCAATACCTGGGCGCATGGCCAGATCTCCGAACAGGATGGTTCGATTGGGCCGATGAATATTGGACCATCTATCCGGACGGCGTGGCCGTGCGGAAGCAGGTTCTCCATAGCACGGACATCGCGCGACCGCATGAATGGCAGGAGACGATTGTGCTGAATCAGCCGGGGAGCCAACCGGGCGATGACATCAACTGGAATGCCATAACCCTTGAAAATATGCAGGGGGAAACGCAGACCTACTCATGGCAACCTAAGGCTGCGGGAAGCTTCACCAAACCGAATGGGCCGGCCGGAGTTACCGGTCCGCCAGATCCCAACATTCAGATTGTCAATCTGAAATCTCAGTGGAAGCCATTTCAAATCGTACCGCCGGACGGTGCCAGAGCCGACATCTACAATGGAGAGAACACCTACTTTAATTTCGAGTGCTGGAATCATTGGCCAGTAGCGCAAATTGCTTCCAGCGGCAGGCCATGCGTGGCCGATGATCGCGCCTCCCATACCTCGCTCTCTCATTTATTTTGGAAAGCCTACTCTAAGAGCGGTAATACTGAGACAAAAATCCTAATGAACGGACTCTCAATGAAATCGCCCGCTGAACTGCTTCCGCTGGCGAAGTCATGGACCTCGCCTCCCAACATGCAAGTGGAAGGTGAAGGCTATCACAACGATGGATACGACCCAACCCAGCGGGCTTATATATTGACTAAGAAAAATGGGGAAGCCCCTGCCACGCTGAGCCTGACGTTTGATGCGAGTGATGCTTCACCTATTTTCGACCCTGCAATCGTGATCAAAGGCTGGGGAGAGCGAGGAACACGGCTGAAAGTCGATGGTAAGTCGGTAACTTTGGGAACGAGTTTTCGGGTTGGACACATCTATCGGCTAGAGAGCACCGACTTGGTCATTTGGATACAAAGAGAATCGACCGAGCCATTCCATATTGAATTGATACCGACAGTTCGCTGAAACAATCGAAAACGTACGGCGAGGCATGGAGAAAAATCACGGGTCCGATGATAAATCCGGAAAAGACTCTACTTTGATTCTTCGATTCAATCCGTAAACTTGATTCGGAATGCGTACGCATAGTTACCTGGAGCTCGTGCGGGAACGCGAATATGCAGACCGTCGCCTCGCTGTTCAAATTGAAGATTTGCATCGGAGCCAAGCAACGCAACGGAGCGGACTTTTTGTGTTGCGGCAGCCCCATGCGTTCCCAAAGATTGGATTACTGCCTGTGCATTGCTGGACCACCCTAGTTGAAGTGCATAAAGTGTTTCACCTTTGGTCGTAAATCGAAAATCCTGTGCGGTATAGGAGCGTGTCCCTGTGTCATGGAAGGGTCCCGCTGCTACTGAGGTCGGACCCTCGCCATAAACTTTCCAAGGTCGCGATTCGTAAATGGCCTCTCCATTTACCCTGAGCCATGAGCCAACCTCTTGCAGTACCTGCTGAACTTCGGAAGGTATCGTGCCATCCGAGCGCGGCCCAACATTCAGAAGCAGATTGCCATTCTTGCTCACAATATCGATCAATTGATGAACAATGAATTCCGGCGATTTGAAAGTGTCATCTTGAATGTAGCCCCAGGATTTGTCGCTCACGGAAGTGTCGGTCTGCCAGTACAGTGGGCGAATGTTCGCTAGCTCACCGCGCTCCAGATCGAGGACCGCAGAGTGTTTCTCCATGGCATCATACTTATAGTTGATGACGCCGATCTCGCCATGCCTTGACAATTCGTTGTAGTAAAAGGCGGCGAAGCGGGCCAGGTAGGGTCGAACACTGGGCTGACCAATCCACCAGTCGAACCACATAATATCGGGGTGGTATTTCTCTACAATTTCGGCATTTCTGGCCAGCCAGTCGTTTGCGTATTCGGGGCTGACATAGGTCCAGTCCGTCAACAAGGAATCGTCGCCACCTTTATGGATGTGAGCATGCGCGGGGCCATAGAAAGCTGCGTATTGGGAATCGTTCACGTCAGAATCAATCTGGCGCCCTCCATCCATAAACCAATCGTGTTCGATACGATGCGAGGAAGCGCCGAGGTGCAGCCCCTCCGCACGCACCGCTTTTGCCAAGTCCCCAGCTAGATCGCGACGCGGTCCCATCTTGACTGCTGTCCAGTCGGAAAGGCCCGAATCGTACATCGCGAAGCCGTCGTGGTGCTCAAAGACCGGGACTACATATCTCGCTCCGGAGCCTTTGAACAAGCGAGCCCATGACTCAGGATCATAGCGTTCAGCCTTGAACAAGGGAATGAAATTCTTGTAGCCAAACTTCGTAAGCGGCCCGTAAGTTGCTATATGGTGTTTGTACTCTTCGGTACCCTTTATATACATGTCGCGCGGATACCACTCGCTGCCGAACGCGGGAACGGAATATACGCCCCAGTGAATGAAGATGCCAAACTTTGCATCCTTGTACCACTCCGGTACTTGGTATGTGGCAAGCGATCCCCAATCGGGGCGGAATTGGCCGTTATTGTTGCGATGATCGACGCTTTTAAGAAGTGCCTCACGGACCGGATCGTACTTCGCGCTTGCCTTTTGCCAGATGTCGTCAATAGCCTGAGGGGTCTCCGATGCAGTAGGGAAATTACTATTTGTTGGGCTTTGCGAATGCATTCTGTCGGAAATGGCGGCACCGGTGACAGCAGCCGGAATAAGTGATGAACTAATCGCGCCCGAGGATAGCTGCAAAAACCTTCTTCGATTCATCCATGTCTCCACATCAACTAACTGAAGATATTCGACAGTGCAGCACTGCGGTGCGATAGAGGTCGCATGCGAATTCAGGGTTATTCCGGTGTCGGGGCTAACCAAAAAGTGGACGACTCGGTTAGCTGTGCCAGAACCCAGACCACGAGACTAGAACCTTCCAAGCGATCGATATGGCCAATTAGAAAATCCTTGCCCCCTACAGCAGGCTTGCCGTTCAGTCGCAGCGAGGCTTTCCTTCTGCCCCATCCGTCTACGACGAATGCAGGGTTCACCGCAGGCGATTTATCGCTGGCCCGAATTGTGAATACCAGCTTCGCATCACTCTTCGACAACCTGCGCAAGTGATAGGCTCTGTCGTTGCGGCTATAGCCGTCGCTCGCGAACTCATCACTTGTCAGCTTCAAGCTGGGAGGATTCAACCATGCATTCGCAATCGGCAACACGGTAGCCATAGGCTGATTCGTGAGGCCCATAAGAAAGCGGCCTTCCAATGCGCCATCTCTTGCTCGCCTTGTTTGCGGCGGTTCAGGAGAGAGAATTGCCGAACTTGAAACGCGATCGAGCGCGAGTGCGTCTCGGCCATCGGAGGGAATCTGCGCGACCGGCCAGTGATTCCAGATTGGAAATTTGGAGAACCATGGGCGAGTCTCGATCGCGCCTCCGCCATAAGGGATGATCAAAGCACCCGGTTCATAAATGTAGACCGGCTTAAACTCCGATTTGGTATTCACTATGGCGATATTTGCGTTGGGGACGGCGTTGGCGAAGCGACCGCGTACATCCCCATTGGAGGGCCAGGTCTCCCAGCTAAAGGTACGAGTCTCGCCATTCATGTTCGCCAGGGTAGCCGCCTGGATTGAGACATTGTCTTCGGCTTTTTCACCGGGGTTGTTCAAGGTGGCCGGTTCTGTGATGCTGTAGTGATCAAGGGGACCATGAATCAGAAAATGGCGAACCGCCATGCCGTCGGGGTAGATTGTGTAGTATTCGTCCGCCCAGTCTCCCCAGCCGGTAATTGGATCCCGCTCGCCGATGTTATAGAGAACATCGGTCAGCGCATACCGCCAATGCACGACGACCCGCGCAGAGCTACTCTCAAGGAGTCGAACGTGAGAATAGCGGCACTGTTTGTCGGACATATGCTCGACACAGCCATATTTTTCCGGAGGAGCCTCAGCGCTCTGGTCTCCTATCCAGCGGCCATTTTCCGTCACCATGTTCATGTTGTATGTCGTTCCATGCCAGAAAACCATTTTGTAAGCGGCATCCTTGAAGGTAACGACGAGATCGGGATATTCGTCAGTCCGCCAAAGTTGGTCCCACTCTGGATCGAAATTTAGACGCGTATAAAACGCGCCGAACTGGCTTTGCCCATTGCGAATAACCGGCAGTTTGCGCCAGGCCAGCGCAGGCGGTGCTGCTGGGCGCAAGGACGCATACGATGCTTTTATTTCCTCCGCGTTAAGGGAACGATTGTAAATCTTCAGTTCATCAATGATCCCATCGAAGGAATACGAAGCTGGAATTTTTCTGGAAGATGCGGCAGGTATTTCTTCGAGATTTCGGCCAATCTGAAACGAACCTTCAGTCGGTAGACCCGTGGCCCTGTTGATTCTGCCGGGGGTAAGATGGCCGGCGATTTGGAGACGACCGGCTTCCTGCCCATTAATGTAAAGCGTAAGCCCTTGGCTGGGGTCGAAGCTTGCAGCTATATGGGACCATTGCATGAAAGGTATTTCCGCAGCCGAGACACATTCACGCCATTGATTGTCATCCAGGACCCGCAAACCGATATGCCCGGTTGCGTCCAGCCCGAAAAAGTAGCGATTCCTCTGCTCGACGATAGCATTCCAATTCCAAGGATAGGCCTGAGGTGCGATCCACGCCTCGAAGGTGACCGCCTCGTGAATGACGGGCAGAGACGAATGCCTTGCAATCCGTGTAGTGAATCCATCGAATTTGATACCGTTGCCGCGGACACCCTTCACGAATGAAAAATTTCCCTGGATTACATCCTCAGTCTGTGTGGCGCTGTCCAGCGTCACGGCATTGTTCGCTTCATCAAACGGCCAATACGCCGTCAATCCAGTATCGTGCCCGAGAGAAGACGAGCGCACCGGCTTGTCAGTCTCGCCCAAGGCGACTTCTGTATCAGGTAAGCCGTTGGCCAAGGCCAAGAGGGAGGACGCCTGAATAAATTCCCGTCTGTTCATATCTTTTCCTTAGCATTATCTTTGCCATGAACTGCGGTTGAGAGGATTCCGAGTGCCGATCACCATCTGCCTCGGCGACATCCTGTTCTCAGGCTTTGGGGGCTACAAATTGGTCCATCCACAATGATTACGAATTATATGAAATCACTTCGGATGCGTCAATAACTGGCGCCTCTATTGCAATATCTGTCAGGATTAGGATCTTACAAATGCTGTGCCAATTGATCGTGAGCTCGATACATTCTGCTAGGGGTAGAATGGATCGCATGCCGGCCACGTTCGCCGGGTGGGGATACGCCGATGCCACGCAGGTCTGCCGAAACTCTTACAGAACCGGATACGCGAATTACTGCGAAACTCATTGGCCGCATCAAAGAGATGATTGCCACGGGCGCCATTTCCCCAGGGTCTAAATTTCCCCCCGAGCGTGAATTAGCCAAAGGGTTTGGCGTCAATCGCGCCTCAGTCCGCCAAGCCCTGAAGGTACTTGAGATCATGGGCGTCCTATCGCAACACGTAGGCGATGGTACCTATTTAAGTGACAGTGCCGAGACCATTCTCAATGAGCCGATCGATTTCCTGGTTCTACTCGATGACCTCTCGCAACATGAGCTGTTTGAGACGCGTTTGATGATGGAACCTGAACTCACAGCGCGGGCTGCCGAGCGTGCCACAGCGGAAGACTTGTCTGCGTTGCGCAATGCAATCTTTTCCATGGAGCGCAGCAAGACCACGCGCGACCGTCTGAACGCGGACCTGGCCTTTCATGAAGCGATCTTTCGAGCCAGTGGCAACCGTATCTGTCACCTTCTCTTTAAAGGGATCCATCGTACACTGCTCATGAGTATGGGCCGGCTTTCCGATCGCGTTTCAATGGATCAGCCACTTATGTTCCACCGCAAAATTTACGCTGCGATACGGGCACGAAACTCTGAAGAGGCAAGACGCGCCATGCAGGAGCACATTACTGATGCCCGCGATCTCGTGGGCCGATCGCAACCTTCCGAATAAAACTTCTCGAAAACCACATTAATTCAATAATCAGTATTCGCCCTCAAGACCGCAAGGACAGTTTCCGCTATCTCTACATCATCATGCCGATACGTATCCGACGGTTCGTCTTCGGCTCCTGTTGATTTGTTTCGATGGATGAATCTCGACGAGTAACTTGGCCTGTTGGCATCAACCGAGGATCTCGCCTAGACACATCGGCGGACACTAGCCGACTTGTCCTTAGCAAAGAGACCGAGGCATGATCTGAGCACGCAATTGAGTAGATTTCATTCATTTCTCTCGATCACGATAGACAGCATGGTCGCGCGCCGGTGTCATTTAGGAGCCGGGTCATCGAGAAGCAGGGCGCAGCCCCCTCCCAGGGTCGGAAGGTTTTTGTCGTTCAGTGGTAGAAATCGGCCCAGCATATTCGACGTATTGATAGGACAGCCCATGTTGGCTGGAATCGACTGACTGAAGGAGAGATAACAATGCGCTTCATGATGATGGTGATCCCCAAAGGATATGAAACGGCAGCTCCGAACGCAGTCCCCAGCGCGGAGGCGGTGGCCAGGATGATGGAGTACAACAAGAGCCTGCAGAAAGCTGGCGTACTGCTCGCGCTCGATGGACTTTTGCCGCCTTCGACAGGGGCACGCGTTTCCTACACAGACGGCAAGGCTACGGTTACAGATGGGCCGTTCGCTGAGGCCAAAGAGGCTATCGGGGGCTACTGGATTATTCAGGTGCGCTCGCGGGAAGAAGCGATCGAATGGGCCAGGCGAGCACCGATGTCCAACAACGGGATCATCGAAGTGCGTCAGATCCAGGAGATGGCCGATTTCCCCGCAGACGTGCGGAAAGCAGCGGAAGGCTTCGAGGAGCTTAAAACGCGAATGCCGAGCATGCTGCAAATGAGCAATTCGACAAAGCGCACATTCACAAGACGATTGAGGCTGTGTGGAAGATCGAGTCCACGCGGCTCATCGCCGGGATTGCCCGCGTTACCCGCGACATCGGCATTGCGGAGGAACTCGCTCAGGACGCGCTTGTCGCGGCCCTTGAGCGGTGGCCGGAAGAAGGCATTCCGGAAAAGCCTGCGGCGTGGCTGATGACAGCGGCAAAGCGGCGCGCAATCGACTCTCTGCGCCGTGGCCGGATGCTTGAACAAAAGCATGGAGAGATTGCGCGCGAGCTTGAATTTCAACAGCAGCGGCTCGGTGAAGCAATGGACCAAGCTCTGGACCAGGTCATTGACGATGACGTCCTCCGCCTCATCTTTACCGCCTGCCATCCTGTGCTCGCGGTTGAAGGGCGCATCGCTCTTACGTTGCGTGTTGATTGGCGGCCTCACTACCGCTGAGATTGCCCGAGCCTTCCTGGTGCCGGAGAAGACGCTAGGGCAGCGAATCTTTCGGGCTAAGAGGACTCTCTCCGAAGCCCATGTTCCCTTCGAGATTCCGCGTGCAGACGAGCTGCGGCAGCAGGCTTGAGTCCGTACTCTCGGTGGTCTACCTGATCTTCAACGAAGGATACACCGCGACGTTCTGGAGAGGAGTGGATGCGGGAAGAACTTTGTAATGACGCGCTGCGGCTGGGGCGCATCCTCGTGGAACTTCTTCCCGGCGAACCGGAGATCCACGGTCTGCTGGCGCTGATGGAGTTGCAGGCGTCGCGCACGGCAGCGCGCAGGGGGCAAAACGGAGAAGCCGTTTTGTTGCTGGAGCAAGACCGGTCCCGGTGGGACTACGTACAGATACAGCGAGGAATGGCCGCACTTCATCATGCGCAGAAGCTGGGTGGCGGGGCGGGCAACTACGCGCTGCAGGCGGCAATCGTCGCCTGTCATGCCCGGGCGAGCACTGCAGCAGATACCGACTGGGAGCGGATTGTCCTTCTCTACGACGCTCTTCTCCAGATCAGCCCATCTCCGATTGTTGGGCTGAATCGAGCGGTAGCCGTCGGGATGGCGCACGGCACCGGCCGCCGGACTTGCTGCGCTGGACGCTCTCGCGGCTGAGCCCGCGCTGGCCAACTATCATCTGCTGCCCAGCGTCAGGGGAGATCTGCTGCTGAAGCTGGGACGATATGCCGAAGCTCGCGAAGAGCTTCAACGCGCCCTTGCGATGACAGACAACCGCCGGGAACGTGAATTGCTAACAGCGAAGTTAAAGCTGGCTTCGCTCCACGATCGATCGAAGGAATCGATGGGTGGTGGGTTAGCCTGAAGTCTGGTGCCCCGAAGGTTCTGAAATCGCCGTTTTTCCCGGAGTCGCAATATTACCTTCGACCGCAGAAATTGATCACTTTCCAAAACGGCAAGTGAGTGCTATACTTTCCACATTGGAAAGTTAGGAGATCACATGTCTACCATCAAAGAAGAAGCTCTTATGGCACTCGCCGCAAAGGGCGAGGTCGAACAGAATTTGGCAAGCCTCTCGTACTGCCCGCCGTCACGCCACGCAGCATTCGCTGCGATTGTGGCAGCCCTGGTGGGAACCCCGGTCCTTCCTCTGCAGATGCGCTTCGTCGCCCTGGCCCTGATCTTCACTAGCATATTTCTCGTCGTGCAGTGGGATAAACGCCGGCTTGGCGTCTTCATCAACGGCTACCGCCGTGGCAAGACCCGCATGATCGCGTTTCCCCTGATTGTGATCATTCTCGGCCTGTATTTTGCCAGCTACTACTTCTCCATCTCACAGAAAGAACCTGGCATCAGCATCGCGCTCGCCGCAGTGGCGTTCCTCATCGCCTACCTGGGAAGCATGCTCTGGCAGCGCGTTTTCGTGAGCGAACTCAGTGCCCGATAGCGCAACCGTCATTGTCGGGTTCGAGCCACTGCTGCAGGCGGCCGCACGTCTTCAGGTCATGGCCGTGCTTGTACAAGCGCAGCAGGCGGAGTTCGCTCGCCTTAAAGAACTCACGGGCACCAGCGATTCAGTCATGTCAAAGCACCTCTCAGCGCTCGCCGATGCCGGGCTCGTCAAACTCACCAAGGCCACCGCCGACGGTCGTCAGCGCACGTGGGCCTCAGTCACCCGCACCGGCCGCAAGACATTCCAGAATCACGTCGCCGCCCTGCAAAGAATTGTCGCCGGCACGTAGCACCTGCTGCTGAAGCTGCGACGATATGCCGAAGCTCATGCAGACCTGCAACCCGCCCTTGCGATGACAGACCACGTTCGCGAGAGAGAAGCCACCGGCCCCGAGAAGACTGCCCATCCCTGGACGCGATGGGCGGTTCTGCGTGGAATCGTCTGCGAAGAAGATGTGCATGCGCGTGGCTAGGTTAGCAGTTTTTCGACCACTATCCGCTCCATCGCTCGTGGCCTGGTGCGGTGTGTAACGTGCGCCGACGAAGGTGCCCACGCTCCTTGAAGCTGATTAGAAGGCGCTTAACTCCCGACTGTCGGACTTCCCGTTCCAGATGCTTGCCGATGAGAAGGCACGTCTAAAAATTCTTATACCCTTTGTAGAATTCCACTCAGGCCGTTCGTCGTTATAGTGAAGGCAAGCCAACCGGCTCGCCTGAAAACTGCCACACCATAAAGGAGAAATCATGCCGCAATATCTGGTGACGAATTACCTTCCCGACAACTTTGACCCATCGACAATGACCGAAGCGACGATTCAAGCGATCAACGACCTCAACGAAGAGTTGATCGCTGCCGGCGCCAGGCTCATGGCTGCCGGCCTTGCCCCAGCCAGCCAGGCGAAGGCGCTGCGATCCGGTCCCAGTGGCGAACTGCTCATCACCGATGGCCCGTATATGGAAGCCAAGGAGCACGTCGGTGGTTTTTGGATTTTGGAAGCCGCCGACATGGACGAGGCGCTGGGGTGGGCCCGCAAGGCCGCCATGGGCGGCGCGGTGCAGGGCGAGGTACGCGAGATTCCATACAGCAGCCTGCCGAATGGCACACCTCATCCATCGCGGGTAAAGCAGTAAGCACCGCACCGCCGAAGCCAGAACAGGGAGACTCCAATGAGAAAGCTCAGAATCATGGAACACATCTCGCTGGACGGCGTGATCCAGTCCTCCGGCGAAGACAATTTCCCCTACAGCGACTGGACCGCGCCTTATAGGACCCCTGCTGGCCGGGACGCACTCCTCGCCGCGCATGGCGAGAAATTCGATCTGTTGTTTGGCCGTCGCACCTACGATATGTGGTCGGGCTTCTGGCCAAAGGCGCCGAGCAGTCCGATGGCGGACGGCCTGAATGCAGCGACAAAATATGTCGCGACCCACCGGCCGGAAAGTCTTGCGTGGGGCCCGTTCGAGGATCTTGGACCGGACATCGTCGAGGGCATTCGCCGCATCAAGTCGCAGGACGGCCCGGACCTTATCCTCTGGGGTAGCTCCACGCTGACATCGACACTGCTCGAACATGGGCTTGCGGATGAAGTCCTGCTGGTCGTCTATCCGGTCCTGGTGGGCACGGGGAAGCGCTTCTTTGCGGAGGGAACCCCGGCACGCGTATTCGAACTCATCAGCACGAACGTAACGCCGACCGGCATCATCCTCAGTCATTACAAGGTCGCCGGGCCTTTGAAGACCGGATAGATTCTTCCGCAATAAGCTGGCGGTCATAGATCGCCCATTCTCAAAAGGAACAAACGACTCACATGAACAATCAACTCACTCGTCGCGATTTCGCGATCCGCACCGCCGGCTTTGGTCTGGCTATGGGACTTACGCCTGCAGCTACGCTGGCGGAGGCCGAGCAAGCCTCGCGCTCAGAAACTTCGGCGGCGATTGCAGACCCATGTTCCCTTGTTGATCCGGAACTTCTTCCTGTGCTCAAGCAGTTCCCCGCCTATGACCTCTCATTGGAGATGGTCGTCAAGTTCCGGCAAATGCCTGGCATGCCCCCCTTACCTGCTCCCGCGCCGCAGCCCGTGGAGCGGCATATCCCCGGGCCGCCGGGCGCACCCGAGGTTCGTCTTTGGGTCGTTGATCCCGCGCCGTCGGAGAAGGGCAAGCCGGTGTTGCTTCACATGCATGGCGGCGGCTTCATGATGACCGATCCCATGTTGATGCCCCAGCTGCAAGGGATCGCAACAGATTGCCATTGCGTCGTTGCCTCGGTCGACTATCGGCTGGCTCCGGAGACGCACTATCCCGGTTCGCTGGAGGACAATTACGCAGCGCTGAAATGGGTTCACGCCCACGCGGCGGAGCTCGGCATTGATCGCTCCAGAATTGCTGTGGGCGGTGAGAGCGCGGGCGGCGGCCACGCGGCGAGCCTTGCGATTCACGCGCGCGACCGCAACGAAGTCCCCATCGTCTTCCAGCTGCTCATCTACCCCCAGCTGGACGACCGAACGGGCAGCACCCGTCCAGCGCCACCCGCCATTGGCCACTTTATATGGACTGCGAGTGCCAATCGTCTTGCCTGGAGCTCGCTGCTCGGTGTTCCAGCAGGCTCGTCCAGCGTGCCGGCGGCCGCCGTCCCTGCCCGCGTAGCAAACGTCGCCGGCCTGCCGCCTGCCTGGATTGGTGTGGGTTCGATCGACCTGTTCGTCGACGAAGACATGGAGTACGCGCGCCGGCTCGTCAATGCCGGGGTCGCAACGGAACTCCTCGTCGTACCTGGTGCCTTCCACGGATTCGATGTCCTCGTGCCGAACACGGAAGCCTCCAAACAATTCAGCGCGAGCTGGAAGACTGCGCTGCGCAAGGCATTCGCCACTGGCAAAGCTGTTTAGCAGAGAAGCTGGAAGTGTCGCGCCGGAGTGCGGGGCAGTACGGAAATTTCTCCTGGCTGCTTTGTCGAATTCAGGTGCGGTGGTTCGTCGTCCTGGTGAAGGCATAGGCAATCCGCCAGCCTTACAAGCGATGAAAGGTCCATTCCAGGGAGGAAAACAATGCTCAAAAAGATGAATGCAATCGCGATCATAGGTTTCGCACTGCTTGCTGTGCTGGGTACCGCCTACCCGGCAACGGCACAGAATGCCGCGACGAAGTATACGAAGATGGCTCCCGTCGACCAATACCTCATGGCCGACCGATCTGCGGAAATCGCCTTGGCGCGCAGTGCGGCGCCCGCGTCCATTGCACGTAATGCGGAGGTACTGGTTCTTACGCGGCATGGTTTCGAAACAGCGGCGAAAGGCACGAACGGTTTCGTGTGTATCGTGGGACGTGGCTGGACATCCGCAGCCGAGGCTGACTATTGGAATCCGAAAGTGCGGGTTCCCATGTGTGTTAACGCGGCAGCCGCGCGATCTTACCTTCTGCACCTCACCAAAGAGACTGAGTGGGGACTGGAGGGACGCACGCCGGCACAGATGAATCAGGCCATCTCAGCTGCCCTCGCCAAAAATGAACTGCCCCCAATGGAGCCTGGGGCCATGTGCTACATGATGGGCAAGCAGGGATTTGGCGGCGACAGCCACCCCCACTGGCCTTCCCACCTGATGTTTTTCTATACGGATGTCGACCCGGCAATCTGGGGAGCGAATTTGCCGGGGTCTCCCGTCGTTGCCGTCGCCGACCCCGTGGAGCATCTGACGCAGTTCGTGATTCCTGTGCAACGGTGGTCAGACGGAACGGAATATCACGCAGGCTCCGCCATCGAGCATCATCAACATTAGTACCTACACGCCCACCGGCCCACCCCAAATTCGTTACAGAACTAGAAGATCATTCCAGGATCAAAGGAGAATTTCATGGCGCAGTATTTGGTGGCAATTCATCATCCCGACAACTACGACACGTCCACAGAGAGCGAGGCGATGATGCACGATATCGACGTGCTCAACGAAGAGATGGAAGCTGCGGGTGCCAGAGTCTTCGCCGGCGGCCTGCAATCGGTGCCTCACGCGAAATCATTGCGCAAACAGACCGGCGGAGGAGTGCTCATCACCGACGGGCCCTACCTGGAAGCCAAGGAGCACGTCGGCGTTTTTTGGATTCTGGAAGCTGCGGACATGGACGAAGCACTCGCGTGGGGGCGTAAAGCTGTCATCGCCTGTCGAGCGCCGGTAGAGGTGCGCGCGTTTTTTCCGATGCCGGCCTGACGGCTGGCATCGGAGTGCCGTGACCCGGGGCCAGCGCCTTTCTGGAGGGCCTGCTCGACGGCTTCCGCGGCTTCCTCCAGTGCGACTGCTACTCCGCTTATGGAACACATGCGCCAAGGCATCCGGCAACCACCCTGGCCGCCTGTTGGGGCGCACGCGCGGCGCACGTTTCACCAAGCTCTGCAGGAGACTCCGGGCATTTGATCAATGTTCCCGCAATTGCTGCTTGACCGCATCTCTTACGCAACGAACAGCCGGAGCCAGCCTCCCGATGTGTTTGGAATGGAGTATCCAGACATTCTGCTTCAGAGAGAAATCCTTCACTTTGACGGGCTTGATGCGTTTGCGCCAGGCAGAGGATTGAAGGACCTGCGGCATCACCAACCCCAATCCAACACCGTCGGAGACCAACGAAAGCTGTAATTCATAACCTTCTGCCTCGACTGCAGAAACAAATGGAAGTCCGCGCTGAAGTAGAGCCGCCTCAAGCGACTGGCGACTTCCGCATCCATGAGGATTCAACACCCATGTACTCGAAGCCAGCTCTTCCAATGTCGAGGGTTGCGACAAGCGCTTAGCTTTCGCTGCAACGATTGTCACCGGCACTGTTTCAAGGCATTCGGAAACCAAAGACGCCGGCGGTGTGCTTGCCTCCGGTAGAAGCACAACGGCGCAGTCCAGGGCTCGATTTGCGAGGCGCTCCAAAAGCACGGCGGACCATTGCACGAATGCCTGAATCCGTACTTTCGGGAAGTCATCCCGGAGGCGCCTGATTGGCAAATCTATTGCAAGATCCCCAAGTGCTCTCGACATGCCAAAGCGAAAATCCCCAGATGGTTCACCCCCATGCATGATTCCAGTCTTCAAATCGTTCACGGAACTCAGCACCGGCTTTGCGAACTCGTAAGTCTCCTGTCCAGCGCGAGTAGGATGCACCGGCCGCGTCTGGCGGTCAAGCAGCGGTGAGCCGAGCACATCTTCCAGATTCTGAATTCTGCGTGTCACGGCCGACTGGGTGAGATGAAGGTGAGCAGCGGCCGCCACGATCGAGCCGCGATCCACAACAGAAACGAAGGCTTCCAGATCAATCAGGTTCATGAGCTTTTATCCCCTTGTACATGTCTTTTCTGATGCTTCCACCCGAGCCAGGATTCCCCATTCGCGATCATTACCTATATATAATGCGCAACTCACATAATGAATATCAAGAAGTTTCATGATTCGTAATATGTACAAGTTGAATCTATCACCTTACGACCGGCTACCGAGACGGGCGGAGCACACTCAAGGAAAATTGAAGCGCGTGCCGATTACCGGCGACGCGAAGCGAGGACATAGGCTATGTGGATCGTCAGACTGGCTCTCAATCGACCCTATACGTTCATCGTTCTGGCGCTGCTCATTTTGATCCTGGGTCCGATCGCCGTCCTGAGCACTCCGACCGATATCTTTCCCAACATCAACATTCCAGTGATCGCAGTGGCATGGACGTATACCGGGCTTAATCCGGAGGACATCGAGACGCGGTTGACCACTCCTTATGAAAAAGTGCTGACGACGCTTGTCGACAATATCCAGCACATCGAGTCAACCAGCTACAACGGAGAAGCAATCATAAAAATCTTCCTCCAGCCTGGCGCCAGCCTGGACACCGCAAACGCTCAGGTTGTCGCTGCAGGTGGTTTTGTTCAGCGTTTCCTGCCGCCGGGCATTCAGCCTCCCGAGATCATCAACTTCAGCGCCTCGAGTGTGCCGATTTTGCAGCTGGGCCTTTCCGGCAAGGGACTGTCCGAGCAGCAGCTGAACGACCTCGCCCTAAACTTTCTGCGCACACAGCTGATCACGGTCCCTGGCGCAGTGGTTCCTCTGCCCTATGGAGGAAAGCAGCGACAGGTGATGATCAACATGAATCAGAACCTGATGCAGGCAAAGGGCGTCTCGCCCTCGGACGTGCTTAATGCCGTAAACGCGCAGAACCTGATACTACCAGCCGGCACAGCCAAAGTAGCCGAGAGCGAACTGGACGTGCGCATGAATGTTTATCCGCGGACAGTCGCCGAATTGAGCAATGTCCCAATCAAGCAGATAGGCAGTACAACAATCTATTTGCGAGACGTGGCCACGGTAAGCGATGGATTTGCGGTGCAGACAAACATCGTGCGTCAAGACGGTCACAGAGGTGTTCTGATGAGCATCCTCAAGGCCGGTAATGCATCCACACTCGATGTCGTCTCGGGCATCAGGAAAATATTGCCACGTGCTGCATCAACGCTGCCCCCGGAACTAAAGATCACGCCGATTGCAGATCAGTCGGTCTTTGTGCGTGGCGCGATCAGCGGAGTCGTCCGAGAAGCTGTAATAGCGGGCGTCCTGACCGGCCTGATGATTCTGCTCTTCATCGGTAGTTGGCGCAGCACCGTCATTATTGCCATTTCCATCCCTCTCTCGATTCTGACCTCACTTATCGTACTCGGCATGCTGCACGAGACTATCAACATCATGACCCTGGGTGGTCTGGCACTCGCCGTAGGCATCCTGGTCGACGATGCCACCGTCGTGATCGAAAACATCAACCGAATTTTGGAGGAGGGCCATGAAACCGACATCAAGCAGGCGATCCTGGATGGTTCGCAGCAGGTCGCAATCCCGGCGCTGGTTTCGACGCTCTGCATCTGTATCGTCTTCATGCCGCTGTTTCTGCTGGGCGGCGTAGCGCGTTACCTCTTCATTCCGTTGGCAGAGGCAGTCGTATTTGCCATGCTTGCGTCCTACTTCTTCTCTCGGACGCTTGTTCCGACGCTTGCGATGTACATGCTTAAGCTGAACGAGGGTCTCGGCGAGTCGCGTAACCCTCTCGTCCTGTTTCAGAGAAAATTCGAACAGGGCTTCGCCCGAGTCCGGAACGCGCATGAACGTTTGCTGACTCGTCTGGTCGTGCGTCGCAAGGTGTTCATTCCGGCGTTTCTTGGGCTCTGCCTTAGCGCCTTTTTCCTGACGCCATGGCTCGGACAGGATTTTTTTCCACAAACAGACAGCGGGCAATTCATCCTGCACATCCGCTCAAAGACCGGAATGCGTATTGAGGAGACTGCACGGCTTTCGGATCTTGTCGAGGACTTCGTTCGCCGACAGATACCGCCGGCGGAGATGGACAACATTCTAGATAACATCGGCCTGCCGTACAGCCCGTACAACACGATGCACTCGGTCTCCGGTGTTCTCGGCGCCAATGACGTAGACGTTCTGGTGTCTCTGCGCGAAAAGCACCATCCGACCGCGGATTACATACGGACTCTGCGGCAGCGGCTCCCTCAGGCATTCCCCGGCGTCACGTTCTACTTTGTGCCGGCGGACATGGTGACCCAGATTCTCAACTTCGGTCTGCCCGCACCTATAGACGTGCAAATCGAAGGAAGCAACATACAGGCCGATCACGATATTGCCGAAAAGATCATGACGGAGTTGCATCAGGTCCCCGGGTTGGCCGACCTGCATATCCAGCAGCCGCTCGACTACCCGACACTCGAAGTCAACGTTGACCGGACCAAGGCATCGCAGGCGGGGTACACCGAGCTGCAAGTTGCACAAAGCGCATTGAACACCCTGAGCGGAAGTTTTCAGGTTACGCCGATGTTCCTGGTCAACTGGAATAACGGCGTGAACTACAACCTTGTGGCCCAGACCCCGCAATACAGAATTCAGTCGATCAAGGACATTCAGAACATTCCGATTGCGGGTGGCCGTCAGGGAAATCCGGAGATACTCGCTGATGTTGCTTCCATGAAGCGCTCCCACGAGATGGCGATTGTGTCTCACTACAACATCCGCCGAGTCGTCGATGTTTACGGATCTGTACAGGACCGCGATCTTGGAGCCACAAGCCGGGATGTTGAACGCATCGTCAATCGCTACCGTAAGCAACTTCCGCGAGGGACCTTCATCACGATTCGCGGTCAGGTTGAGACGATGCACAGCTCCTATGCCGGGCTGGTTGGCGGTCTTTTGGCTGCCGTTGTCCTTGTGTACCTGCTCATTGTGGTGAACTTTCAGTCCTGGCTGGACCCCTTCATCATCATCACCGCTCTTCCGGCAGCCATGGCGGGCATCGTTCTCATGCTCTTCTTTACGCACACGACGCTCAGCGTCCCCGCGCTCATGGGTGCACTGATGTGCGTAGGGGTTGCTACGGCCAACAGCATTCTCGTTGTCACCTTCGCTAAAGACAGAATGCTGATCCACGGCGACGCGGTGAAAGCTGCCCTTGAGGCCGGGACCACACGATTCCGGCCAGTCATCATGACCGCGCTTGCCATGATCATCGGCATGGTGCCGATGGCGCTCGGTCTGGGCGATGGCGGCGAGCAGAACGCGCCTCTGGGGCGCGCCGTCATCGGCGGCCTCTTCTGCGCCACAGTGGCAACGCTTGTCTTTGTCCCGTCAGTCTTTGCGTTATTTCACAAGAGGTCCCAGGGCCCCTCTGCGGAATATGCAGAGACTCCAGGGTCAATCCATCGCCTATCACGGAGCCACAATCATGACACCGAATGAGTCGAATCCAGTCCAAACCATTGCTTCAACACCCGCTCCCACGCGGCCTGCCAGAGGCAGGACCAGCGTGGTGGTCGGAGCAATCCTCGTCCTTTGCGTCGGCTTCGCGGTCTTTGAAGGTATTCATTCGCGGGTGCAAGCCAAGGCCGAACTTGGCCAGGTGGCGTTGAACTCCGCGATACCCTCTGTCAATGTTGTCTATCCGAAGAACGGAGCCGAGGCGGAAGAGATTGAGTTGCCAGGCAACACCGAGGCGTTCACCGACACGCCAATCTATGCCAGGACTAACGGCTATGTGAAAGCTTGGTACGTGGATATAGGCTCGCGGGTCAGACAGGGTCAGCTTCTTGCCGTAATCGCGACGCCAGAACTCGATCAGCAGCTTCGACAAGCGAAAGCAGACCTCGAAAATGCACTGGCCAATTTACAGATCGCGCAGATTACCGCGACGCGCTGGCAAAATCTGCTGAAGACTGATTCCGTCTCGCACCAGGAAGCGGACCAGGCTGTGAGTGACCTTCACTCCAAGCAGGCACTGGTGGATTCGAACCGGGCCAACGTCGATCGCCTGGAACAACTGCAATCTTTCGAACGTATTACTGCTCCGGTCGATGGGGTCATCACCGCTCGCAACACGGATATCGGAGCGTTGATCCAGGCCGACACCACTGCCCCCAAAGAGATCTTTCACCTGTCTGCAATCCGGAAGTTGCGCATCTATGTTCCGGTCCCCGAAGTCTATGCTCCCTCCGTAAAGAGGGGAGCATAGGTCGATGTGACGCTGGACGCCTTCCCTGGCCAGATATTTACTGGAACGCTGATGCGCAATGCGGATGCGATCGATCCTGCCACGCGAACCCTGACTGTCGAAGTCGATGTCGACAATTCATCCCGACGACTGATGCCGGGAGCCTACGCTTTCGTGCACTTCAAAGTTCCAGCTACGAATGGGGCCGTCACCATACCGTCGAATGCTTTGCTGTTTCGCTCTGAGGGCTTGCGCGTCGGCGTTGTCCGGAACTCTCATGTGGCGCTTCTGCCTATCACCATCGGCCAGGATTATGGCGACGCGGTAGAGGTCCTTTCGGGGCTCACCGCGCGCGATGCGGTGATCGTGAATCCCTCGGATTCCCTGGCAAATGCTGCACAAGTCCGGGTCGCCAAGGCGAGCAATGGAGTTCGGCAATGAGGCGCATTCTTTTTATCTTTGCAGGGGTGGCGACTCTGCTGCTGCTGTTGGTCGGGTGCATGGTTGGCCCCAAATATGTGAAGCCGTCGGCACCGCTGGCTCCAGGGTTCAAGGAGGCGACTAACTGGAAAGAGGGCGACGGCTGGAAGATTGCCAATCCTGAAGATACCCTGGTGCGCGGAAAATGGTGGGAGCTCTATGGTGATGCGAAACTCAACGAACTGGAAGAACAGGTCGACCCATCCAATCAGACTTTGAAGATCGCCGAAGCGAATTTCCGCCAGGCCCGCACCGCAATTCGGTTCAATCGCGCCGCCGAGGCGCTTACCATCGGAACGTCGCCCAGCATCTCCTCAATCCGGAGTTCCGCGAATCAGCCCTATTTCCCACCGAGTCTGGCCAATGATGATTCAGGAGATTTCACCCTTCCGTTCGATCTCTCCTACGAAATCGACCTATGGGGAAGAATCCGCCGCAGCGTGACTGCCGCAAGAGAAGAAGCGCAAGCAAGCGCCGCGGATCTTGAAACTGTGCGATTGAGCCTGCACGCAGAACTCGCAGTCGACTACTTTGAAGTGCGCAGTGCCGATGCGCAGGAGCAACTGCTGAACGATACCGTCGATGCCTATAGCAAGGCATTGGAGCTGACCGAGAATCGATTCCAAGGCGGAGCCGCTCCGAAATCCGATGTTGCCCAGGCGAAGACGCAACTCGACGCCGCACGTGTTCTCGCCACAGACATCAAGGTACAGCGCGCGCAGTATGAGCATGCGCTTGCGATCCTCATCGGGAAGCCGCCCGCTGCTTTCAGTCTGCCCTCGATTCCCCTCAATGTTGAGCCTCTCGCGTTGCCCTCCGTACCCGTTACTCTGCCGGCGCAGCTTCTGGAGCGGCGTCCCGATATTGCAGCGGCCGAGCGCCGCATGGCGGCGTCGAACGAGCAGATTGGAATCGCGCAGGCGGCCTATTATCCGACGCTCAACCTGGCGGCTGTGGCCGGCCTTGAAGGCTCATCCCTGTTGAACTGGTTCAATTGGCCGAGCCGCTTCTGGGCGGTTGGGCCAGGTATGACTGAAACACTCTTCGATGGCGGAAGGCGCCGGGCCACCAAGGAATCGGCAAGAGCGGGCTATGACGCCTCTGTCGCCAACTACCGCCAAACCGTGCTGACCTCATTTCAGCAGGTGGAAGACAACCTGGTCGTTCTGCGGGAATTGAGCACGGAGTCGGTGCAGCAACACGAGGCGACGGCTTCAGCGGAGGAGTCTCTCCGCCTCTTCCAAAATCGTTATGCGGGTGGTGTCGACACCTATCTGCAGGTTGTCACTTCGCAAACCACCGCTCTCGCGAATGAACGAAATGATATCGACCTGATGAGACGGCGACTCGAAGCAAATGTTCTGCTGATCAAAGCAATAGGCGGAGGATGGGATATTTCGGCCCTCCCCAAGCTATGAGGTGTCTCACGGTCAATGCGAGAGGCTGGCGCTTGCTTCTAGGGTCCTCGGAGCCAACGCGAATCCGAACCAAGGAAAGGAAGCTCACATGTTCATCGTCGTGGCATTAGTACTCGGAATTGTATCCGGATTACGGGCAATGACGTCACCGGCCGTCGCAAGCTGGGCGGCCCGCATGGGACTGCTCGCGGTGTCCGGAACGCCAATGGCCTTTATGGGGTTCAAGTACACGCCGATCATCTTCACTGTGATAGCAATCGGCGAGTTGATCAACGACAAACTGCCGAATACACCAAGCCGCAAGGTGCCACCTCAGTTCATTGGGCGCGTCCTTAGCGGGTGTTTGGTGGGCGCCACGGTGGGCGCGGCGGCAGGTTCGCTGACAGCTGGATTACTCGCGGGCGCGCTCGGGGCTGTTGTCGGCACGTTGGGTGGTGCGGCTGTCCGCAAGCGCCTGGCCAAGGCTTTCGGGAAAGACTTGCCTGCGGCGCTGCTCGAAGATGTTGCGGCAATCGTGATATCCATCGTTGCAGTATCGAGGTTCTGAATGGAAACCACTCTTGTCGTGCTTTAAGTACCTTGGCGATGTGGAGTTCCATCCCTAGCTTTTATGAACGACCTCGAACGAATACCCGTCTGGATCCAATACATCGGCGGCGTAGTACCCCGGATAGTATTCCACTCGTGCCCGCGGTGAAATATTGTCCCTGGCGCCGGCGGACATTGCCGCCCTGTAGAATTCATCGACTTTTCCATTGTTTTCGGCCACGAACCCCCAGTGAATGGACGCTGGATCAGGTTTCCCTTGCTTGATCCAGAAGAACGCTTTTTTGCCATCACCAAATCCCCACAGATCAGGATGATCGCCTTCGCCCTTGTACGGTAGGAAGAACTTGATATTAAGAGGCTTCAAGGCCACTTCATAGAACGCCAACGAACGTTCGATATTGCTGACAGTCAGAATGATGTGATCGAGCATTGTTCTCTCCTTCAAATCACAACTGCTTCAACGGCTTTTTCGCAATTGGGTACCCTTCTCTAGATCTCTGGCTAGATACTTTATTGCGCGCGCTTCCTACCGCACCATCATTCATTAGTGGTAGAGCCTTTTGCACTGCGAACAGCGTTCCCCTTACATTGATGTTGAACATAGGCGCAGCGTGGGTTAAATGCTGCTCACAGTTACCAACCGACTTGGCTCATTCGCTTCAGGATGATCTCTCCGTAGCGATTCATGCGCTCGGGGCGTCGCTTCAGTGGAGCCGGCAGAATCGCGGCAAGCCGCGCCGCCTGGTCGCGGTTGATATTCCGAGCCGAAATTCCGTAGTGATAACGACACGCCGCCTCTGCACCATAAATACCAGGGCCCCATTCGACCACGTTCAGGTAAATCTCCAGAATGCGACGCTTTCCCAGGACGAGTTCTGCAACCGGTACCAGGGTGAACTCCGCGCCCTTGCGCAGGATCGAGCGGCCCGTCCCGAAGAATAGGTTTTTAATGAGTTGCTGCGTAATGGTAGAGGCTCCGCGAATGCGTCCGCCTTCCATATCCCCTTCCGCAGCGATTTGGACCTGGTGCCAATCGAATCCATGGTGCTGATAGAAGCGGGCGTCCTCCGCAGCGACGACAGCGTGCTGCAGATTGGGCGAGATTTGGCTGAGCGGAATGAATTTGTAGCGTTCGCGATACGGGGTGTTGTGTATCCAGGCCTGCATGCGGCGCTCGATGTGCACCGCGGTTGTCGGCGGGTCGATCCACCGCGCGGCCACAAGGAGCAGCACGGCAAGCGACCACAGAAGCACCACAGCGGTGACAAGCCATCGAACGAAGGATCGAAGGAAACTCTTCCGAAGCGCGATCTTCGGGCGAGTGGATGGCCGTGTGGTCACAATTCAGGATAATAGCCTGGACTGTGTTGTTGCTTATTGCTTGATCTTGCACGCGAACCCGGAGTGCGGCGTTCTCCCCAGTGCGCCTGGAACTAATCGTTATGCTCCCGAATCACATTGAACCCGCTACAAAGATAAAGTGGGATTCGTACCGCCGGCGCCCCACCGACCGGCCGCACCCACTTCCCAATTACTGGGAAATATTCAGCTAGACTTCGACCTCAGTGGCTTCAAGTTCCTCAAAGAGGATCTGCTGTGGATGTGTCACAGAGATAGCTACTTCTCTAAGCCTGCCGCCGATCTTTTCCGCCTTTTTCGCACCAGTTCGAGAAACGAATGAAGCACGGGAGTTTCGTGTTGGGGAGACCACGCGATCACCAGGTCGATAAACGCAGAGCGATCGGCGACGGGAACGAACATCAATTCCTCATTGGCCAGAGCTCGCGAACCCTGCGGAAGCATTGCCACCCCTTCTCCTGCTTCGACGAGTGCAAGCACGCCAGGCGATACGGTGGCCGTAGCGCCGATCCTGGGAGAAAATCCTGCCTCCGCGCAAAGAGCGATTACCTTATCGAATGCCGGAGGCGAGTATTTCCTGTCATTCAGAACGAACCGTTCATTGGCGAGTTCGCGCATGAAAATCCTGCGCCGCTTTGCCAATCGATGGCTTCTCAGCAATACCACAAAGATCCGTTCTGTCTGGAAATTTTCCGAACGCAGAAGCGATGATTGGACAGCCTGGTACGGGACGCGTAAATCCAACGTCGATGGTTCCGGCCTGCAACGCCTGGTGTTGCATGCCCGGCGCCATTTCCACCGGGGACACCTGGACATCTTGAAAGCGAAGACGAAACTCCTTAATGATTGCCGGAAAGAATGTCCCGGTGCCACCGACAAAAAAACCGATGGTCAGCGTGCCGATCTCGCCGCGCAGCGATTTCTGCACATTTCCAACCGCCTTGTCCGCTGCGGCGAGCACCGCGCGTGCATCCTCGAGAAACTTCTCTCCGTGATACGTCAGTCGAATGCGTCGGTTCTTTCGATCAAATAGCAATACGCCTAATTCTGTTTCCAGGTCGCCGATCTGCTCGCTGATGGCGGATTGAGCCACACGCAGAACGGCCGCGGCCCGTCCAAATCCTCCGCTCTCCGCAACCGCAGAGAAATACCGCAGGTGTCTCAGTTCCATGTGTTAAATTTTACAACCATCTCATCGGTTCTTCCGATCATTCTGAACGGAACAAAATACGAATCAATCCGGGCCTTTTGTGAGTCAACCATTGATAGCAATTTTCGCGATGGCCGAATTGGCTGTCGCCGGGGCGGGAGGCCTTGCAACAACGTGTGGATTGTTAAGCTAGCGCTGAATCGCCCTTACACCTTCATCATTCTGGCTCTATTGATTCTGATCATGAGTCCAGTTGTGATTCTGCGCACGCCCGTCGACATTTTCCCGAATATTAACATTCCCGTGGTGGCAGTTGCCTGGCAGTATACAGGCTTGAATCCGGAGGAAATGGAGGGTCGGCTCACCACTCCATATGAAAAGGCGCTGACCACGCTGGTCGACAATATCGCGCACACGGAATCGACGACATATAACGGCGTGGCAGTTGTGAAAGTGTTCCTGCAACCCGGGGCGAGTCTCGATACCGCAAATGCGCAGATCACCGCCGCTTCGCAATTCATGCTGCGCCAACTGCCGCCGGGAACGCTCCCGCCGGAGATCATCGACTTCAGCGCGTCCAGCGTGCCTGTCCTGCAACTGGGTATCTCCGGCAAGGGTCTGGATGAGCAGCAGCTTGCCGACTTGAGCCAGAATGCCGTCCGCCCTCCTCTGGTGACTGTGCCCGGTGCTGTGCTCCCGCTGCCCTATGGAGGCAAGCAGCCACAAATCACGGTCAGCATGGACCAGGAGAAGATGCAGTCGAAGGGGGTTTCTCCGGGCGACATTCTGAACGCGATGAATGCGCAAAACGTGGTGATGCCTTCCGGGACGGCGAAGATCGGCCAGGAAGAATATGACGTCCGCACCAACGCCGCTCCGCGCTCGCTTGAACAGCTAAGCATGATGCCGATCAAAGAGGTAAACGGCGCCATCGTGTATCTTCGCGATGTTGCAACTGTGAGTAGCGGCTCCGCATTCCAGACAAATATCGTGCGCCAGGATGGTCGCCGTGGCGTGTTGATCACCGTGCTGAAGGCCGGCAACGCGTCGACATTGAGCGTGGTGAAGGGCATCCTCAACATGCTGCCGCGGGTCGCGCAAACAGTCCCTCCAAATCTGAAGATGACTCCCTTGAGCGATCAAAGCGTCTTCGTTCGCGCAGCCGTCTCGGGCGTGATTCGCGAAACCGTGATCGCCGCAGCGCTTACCGCCCTGATGATTCTGCTGTTTCTAGGCAGCTGGCGCTCGACGCTGATCATCGCTGTTTCGATTCCGCTTTCCATTCTGTCGTCCGTCATTCTTCTCAGCATGATCGGCCAGACGATTAACACCATGACGCTTGGCGGTCTCGCCCTTGCCGTCGGCATCCTGGTCGACGATGCCACGGTTACGATCGAAAACATCGAACGTTTTCTGGAAAACGGCTACGAACTACACGAGGCGATCCTGGATGGCGCTGCCCAGATTGCCGTGCCTGCGCTGGTGTCCACGCTTTGCATCTGCATTGTTTTTCTGCCGATGTTTTTCCTTCACGGCGTATCGCGTTACCTGTTCGCGCCCTTGGCCGAGGCGGTCATGTTTGCAATGATTGCCTCCTATATTCTTTCGCGGACACTTGTACCGACGCTCGCCATGTACCTGCTCCGCAACAAGAATCATGCCGCAACGCGCAACCCGTTCGTACGATTCCAGCGCGGCTTTGAGAATATGTTTGAGCGTGTGCGTGCGTCGTATCAGTTTCTGCTGACGCGACTCGTTTTCTCTCGCAAGCTGTTTGTGCCGGGTTTTCTGCTTCTCTGTCTCTGCGCTTTTCTGATCGTGCCATTTCTCGGGCAGGACTTTTTCCCGAATACCGATTCCGGAGAATTCATTCTTCATATACGGGGAAAAACAGGATTGCGGATTGAAGAAACAGCGCGGCTTGCCGACCTTGTTGAGGACTCGATCCGGAACGTGATACCGAAAAGAGAACTCAACAACATTCTCGATAACCTCGGCCTGCCTTACAGTCCGATGAATACCATGCACAGCACCTCCGGCATCATCGGCGCGTCGGGTGGCGACATCATGGTCACGTTGAACCGCGACCATCATCCAACGGCAGACTATGTGCGCGAGCTGCGCGAGAAACTACCGCGCGAATTTCCCGGAACGCTTTTCTATTTTCTGCCCGCCGATATTACGACACAAATTCTCAACTTCGGTCTGCCGGCTCCGATCGACATTCAGTTGCAGAGCGACGATATTGCGGCCAGCACCCAGCAGGCGACAGCACTGCTGCAGCGGTTGCGGCAGGTGCCTGGCCTGACGGATCTTCGCATCGAGCAGCCGACGGACTATCCAACGCTCGACGTAAATCTCGATCGGACCAAGGCCGAACAAGGAGGTTACACGACCCTCGATGTCGCGCAAAGCATGTTGAATAGCCTCAGCGGCAGTTTTCAGATCACACCAATGTTCTATTTGAACTATAAGAACGGCGTCGACTATAACCTGGTCGCGCAGACGCCGCAGTATCGCATGGACACACTGCAGGACATTCAGAATATTCCGATCAACTCATCCACCGCTGCGCCGCGCGCCACCCCGGAAGTGCTCAGTGACCTGACCACAATTCATCGAGGCCACGAACTGGCAATCGTGTCGCACTACAATATTCGCCGTGTCGTCGATATCTATGGCGCCGTTCAGGATCGCGATCTTGGGGTGGTGGCAAAAGACGTTGAAACCATCGTTCATCAACAGCAGAAACAGTTGCCGCGCGGCATGTTCGTTTCCATTCGCGGCCAGGTGCAGACGATGCGCAGCTCCTATGTCTCTCTGCTAGGCGGCTTAGGGTTTGCCATCGTGCTGGTCTACATGCTGATTGTGGTGAACTTTCAATCGTGGCTCGATCCGTTCATCATCATTACGGCGCTGCCGGCAGCATTGGCCGGCATTGTGATCTTCCTCTTTCTGACGCACACATCGCTCAGCGTGCCGGCTTTAATGGGCGCCATCATGTGCATGGGTGTGGCTACGGCGAACAGCATCCTGGTTGTGTCCTTCGCGAAAATTCGCCTCGCCGACCATAGCGATGCGATCCTCGCCGCCATCGAAGCCGGGGCCACGCGATTCCGTCCTGTCTGCATGACCGCGCTGGCGATGATCATCGGCATGGTGCCGATGGCTCTTGGACTTGGCGACGGAGGCGAGCAGAATGCGCCGCTGGGACGCGCCGTCATCGGAGGGCTGCTTTGTGCGACGGTAGCAACTCTGATTTTTGTGCCGGCTGTGTTTGCGATGGTTCATGGAGGGAAAAAAGAAGGATCGAGATCGCAGCGGCACGAGCACGATGAGCAACCTGAACACGCATAAATGTTGAGATCGTTCTCGTAATGGCCGAAAAAGAAACAAGTAAAGGGTGACGAACAATGCAACTCGATGAGGAAATACAAGACGCACGTGAGAGCGGATTGCCGGAACAAAAAGAACAGCCGGCTCACGATGTTCAACCGGAACGGCCGATTGCGTTGGATCCGACGCGGAAGCTTGGACACGGCCTGATCATTGCCGTCATCGTAGTGGCAGTGTTGATCGGCGTCCTGGTCGCTGCCGGAATCCACTCCCGAGCCCGCGCGGAAGAAACTCTGGTCGAGAATACTCAGCAGAGTTCGATCCTTTCGGTGGCCGTTACAACGCCAAGAGGCGGCGCAGGCCCGCTTGAAATCACGCTGCCGGCAAATACTGAAGCCTACATCGATACGCCTATCTATGCCCGCACCAGCGGCTACCTGCGCCGGTGGTATGCGGATATTGGGACACGCGTACATCGGGGAGAAGTGCTGGCAGACATTGAAACTCCGGAACTGGATCAACAGGTTCAGGCGGCCCAGGCGGACCTTGCGACTGCTCAGGCAAATCTTCAGATTGCGCAGATCACCGCAGAACGCTGGAAGAAATTGCTTGCCAAGAATGCCGTCTCCCGGCAGGAAGCAGACCAGGCAACGAGCGACTACAGTGCGCGCCAGTCCGCGCTGTCTTCAGCGCAGGCGAACGTGCGCCGTCTGCAACAGCTGCAGGGATATGAGAAGGTCTACGCACCGTTCG
>CAWIZS010000012.1:0-664791 GCA_963840655.1 uncultured Acidobacteriota bacterium
AAATCGCATTTCCCTGATACCGCTATTATGACGAGTCGCAAAAAAACGCGGGTCATAATCCACTCATCAATAGCGACGGTCGTGCTTGCAATCTGCAGTCTCCGGGAAAACAATTCTGCCAGCCAGTCATTACCCAACTGTGGCAAGAGTACACGCGACGGAGCGCCATGTTTGTTTTGCAAGGATCAGGAATGCGTGACAGTTGAGTTGTGCATCAGGTGCGAAAAAAGAGGTGCATCCGAATCTACATCAGCACGGCGCGCGAGCCATAAGGTCTTGTAGACATCAGGTTCGAGCCGACATGCCACAAGCCGACCCTCCCGGATCTCTGAAGCGCAGGATGACGCCAGCACAACCGAAATGCCTAATCCGGCTGCGACGGAGCGTTTTACGGCTTCTGTGCTGCCCAACTCCATGGATGGAGCAGGCAAAGCTACGCCGTTGCAGAGCATCTCGCGAAGCAAACGTCCAGTTCCGGTGCCGGGTTCTCCGCCGATCATTTGTGTGTCGCGAAGATCGGAGAATGTCACGGCATTGCGGGCAGCCCAGGCGTGTCCGGGCGGGGCGATGACCACCATCGGTTCCCGGCGCCACGGAATCGCCATCATTCCTGGGCGCGGCACCCACCATTCGAGCAGGCCAATATCTACCTGCTCGGTTGCAATCGCCTCAAGAATTTCTGGATTGGTACCGATGCGTAGCGCTGGCGCGGGGTGCTCCGCGCAGAATGACGCAAGCAACTGCGGCAATAGATACACGCCGATGTTCGAGCAGGCCCCCAAACGTGCAGGCGGCGAAAGCATCTGGCTGGCTTGCCTATCGGATTCGAGCAACGACCGCGCGATTGGCGCCAGCCGTCGACCCAATGCAGTCGGCACGCAACCGCGCGTGCTTCGTTCGATCAGCCTGCCGCCAATGTGCGCCTCGAGCCGCTGGATATGCTGTGTGACTGTTGGCTGCGACAGAGACAGTTGTTTGGCAGCAGCGCGAAAACTGCCGCTTTCGACGAGTGCCAGCCAGCTCTCGACTTGTTCAAGGTTCAGCCGCCGCTTCACGACGAAACTCCGTCCGGCAGGTTGAGAGCGTCGCGCGGCGCCACGCCTTGCGCCCAATCTACGATGTTGCCGGCAGCGCGCATTTCGATTTCTCGTCGAACGCGCTCGACCGCCGACCCAAGATGGGGAGTGAAGAGCGTCGCCGAATGGTGCAGCAGTTCGGGGAGGATGCGCGCCGGGTGATCCTCAACGGACAAGTCCTCGCACTCAAACACGTCCGCCGCGTAGCCGCCGAGTTGCCCTGTCTTCAGCGCGTGCAAAACCGCCGCCTCCTCCACCACCGAACCGCGAGAGGGATTGATCAGTAGCATTCCTTTTTTGCAGTTAGCGAGCGCGCGACCATCGAGCAGGTGGTGAGACTCCGCATTCAGTGGCATGGCGACGATCGCGTAGTCGCATTGTGTCAGCAGTGTGCCCAGATCGCAGCGGGTCAGCTGCAAGCGTCGTTGCCGTGGCAGCCGGTGCAGCGCGCCTGTCGCAGTAGAGCAGTCGCGCACCAAATGCATGCAGCCGCTCGGCCAATCGCCTGGCCAATCATGCCGAGTCCAAGAAATCCGATGGTGCTTCCATGAATTCCAACACCATAGAGGTCCGGACGCCAGCGCGAAATTCCCCGCGTCCGCACCCAGGAGTCGCCGGTACGGATCTTGCGGGCGAGAGCGATCATCAGACCGATCGTGAGCTCCGCGGTTGGAATCGTGAGCAGGTCGGGAACATTGCTGACCCATATTCCGCGGCGGGTGCATGCGTCCACGTCGAGATTGTCGTAACCCTTGAGAGCCCCCGCGACGATGCGCAGCTTTGGAGCTTTCGCCAGCCATGCTTCATCGATCGCATCCGGCATGAATGCAAGAAAAGCATTCGCGTCCGATGCCAATCGATTCAATTGCGGGCGCATAAACCGCTCGGCGGGATTTGGTGCGTAGACCTTCCCTACCTTTGCCAACGCGGTCTTAGTCTCTGGAAAAACACGATGGCTGACAAGGATCGATGTATCAGCCGGGACCGATCGAACGGAGCGCTTCCTCATGCAAGCGCTCCTCTCTCCAGGCCATAGGACCGGCGCAGCCGGTTGTTCAGGGCATCGAAGCCCATCACCAGCAACCAGGTGACAAGCAGATAAGCCATCATGGTGCGATAGAAGAACAGCTGCTGAGCGTTGTAGAGCGCTTGTCCAATGCCACCGCCACCGATCATACCGACGACTGTAGCCATGCGCAGGTTCCAATCGAGTCGAAATAACGCGTGCGCGGCCACCGGGCCAAGCGCCAGCGGTGCGGTTGCATATGCGAAGACAGCGCCCGGCCTCGCACCCGTCGCCGTAATCGCGGCAACCGGAGCGACGGGAACATTTTCTAGGGATTCTGCGAACAATTTTCCCAGGCAACCGGCTGAGTGCAAGGCTAGGGCTGCAGCACCGGCGGCGGGCCCGACTCCGATGGCTGCGACTAGCAGCAAGCCCCACACCAGCTCCGGAATCGCGCGCAAGATCTCCAAAAACCGCCGCGTCGGAATCGCCAGCCACGCAGGTGCAAGATTGCGGCAGGAGGCAGCACCCATGGGGATCGCAATCAAGACCGCCAGCGCCGTACCAATCACTGCCATCAGAATTGTCTGAACCACCAGCAGCGGCAAACCGTGCAGTTGCGACAGATTCAAGCGCGGCGGAAACATGGTGCCAAATGCTTCCAGGTTGTGCAGCTTGAACGTGAGTTGCGGAGCGAAGTGCACAACGCACGCCAAGCCCAACGGAAGCAATGCCCAGATCATTCTGGGATGACGCCGCAACCAGACGGTAACTTTATCAAACACGACAATCACTAGCACCAGCGCGAGTACCTGCGTCGTCACCCGATGATAATCCATTTCGGCCAGCGAGCCGACGAGTTCGCTGCCCAGTCCGCCGCCACCGACTGCGCCGACGATCACGGATGCTCGAATGGCGCTCTCAAACTCGTACGACCCATAGCTGAGCACGTCGGAGCGGGTCAATGGCAACAGCCCATAAAGAGCAATTTGCAGGCGCGAGGCGCCGGTGGCCGTCAGCGCTTCAACCGGTCGACGCGGCGCAGTGACGAAGAGATCTCCCAGCATTTTGCTGATCGCCGCGGCGTAATAGATGCTCAACGCCAGCGCGCCGGCCCCAGCGCCAATGCCGAAACCGATGACGCAGAGAATCGCCAGCGTGAGGTCTGGAATCGCCCGCAGCGCGGTCAACAGGATAACCAGAATGCGGGAGCCCGGGAGTCGCAGGCCGATACACAGGCCCAATGGAACACTGACAGCAAACGCCAGGGTTATGGCTGCGGCAGCCATGCCAATCGATTCTGCCACTGGCAGGGCCAGCGCCCGAAGATAGAGCACCGAGAGATCGGGTGGAAAGAACTGGGCGAAGAAGCGCAGCAAATCTAGCGGGGACATATTGCGAATTCTCCCGAGGCGGCACGGGAGCTCGCATCTCGTGCAGGCGTGCCTTCGTAGGTGCGGCCTTCTCGAACCTCCACGATTCGCTCGAAATATTGTCGGGCCAGGTCTGGCTGGTGCAGCGTGCAGATCAGCGCCATGTTGCGATCTACGGCCACCTGAATCAGCAGCCGTAAAACCTCGTGGCATTTGGCGGGATCGAGAGATGCCACCGGCTCGTCGGCGAGTAGTAGGATCGGTTGCTGCACCAGCGCGCGGGCAATCGCGACTCGCTGCTGTTCGCCTCCTGAGAGTTGCGCCGTGCCCACATCAGATAGATGAGCCAATCCCACGGCGTGTAAAGCTTCTTCCGCACATCTCCGCTCGTCGGGCGTTGGCCGAAGCAGATAACGGAGTGCATGCGCCGTCGACCAGCGGCCGAGCGCCCCAGCCATTACATTCTGGCGCACCCGCAGCGGCTCTACCAGATCGTGCTTCTGAGCAACAAAACCGATTTGGCGGCGCTGTTCACGAAGCCGACGGCCGCGCAATTTGCTGATCTCGACTCCGTTCAGCAGAACCCGTCCAGAACTGGCCGGCATCAAACCGACGATAGCCCGGAACAGCGTGGTCTTGCCCGCTCCGCTTGAACCTAGAATCGCAACCCTCTCTCCTGCACGCAGGCTCAAATTCATACCGCGCAGAATTTCGGCGTTGCCGGTACCCCGCACGCGCAATTCTTCCACCTTCAGCACTTCATGTTTCATCTCACCCAGCATCTCGTTACTGCTTTTCCATCAGGCCAAGCTGCACGGCGAGCTTACGCATATCGACATACTCCGCATCGTCGGCGCGCACAAAGTATTCCGCCCGCAAAATTTTCAGGATGGCCGCGTTGTTGGCCGGTTTCAGGTTAAGAAAAGCATTGGCGAAACGCTGCTGGAGAGCCGGATTGATGTCTTTCCTTGCCGCCCATACATAGTCTGGAAAAGGTGGGGTGATGTAGAACACGCGCAGCTTCTTCCCATCGACTTTCCCGTCCGCAATCATCTCCTTGTAGACGGTCTCATCCACGCTTCCAGCGTCGGCGGCGCCACTCGCGACCGCCTCTATGGTTGCGGCATGACTGCCGGTGAAACGCTGCCACTTCAGGTCCTTTTCAGGATTGATGCCGGCAGCCATCATCGCCTTGACCGCGAACAAATGGCCGCTGGTGGAATTGATGTCACCGAAGGCCATGCGTTTGCCACGAAGGTCCGCCAGTGAATGGATGGAGGAGTCGGCCTGCGTGATGAGCAGGGCATGAAACGTGCGATCGATATTGCGCTGCACCAGGGGAACCACTCCGAACCGCACATGGGCCTTGCAGTAGGTCAGGCCGCCGAAGTACGCAAAATCCAGAGAACCATTGCCCATGCCTTCCACAGTTGCGTTATAGCTGGTTGGGATCACTAGTTCGACGGGCTGGCCCAAAGCGCGGCTCAGGTAATCACGTAGCGGGGCCTTTTCCTCGACGGATACTTGTGTGGCCCCCGCATCGGGAACCATGCCAATGCGAATCGGAGTGGCAGCCCGCGAGCGGCCAACAAAAATAATCATCACAATAGCGAGCACGAGCCATTTCGTACGATTCTTCATCCATTCTCCTTTTCCGCTCAGCCGGATCCATTGTCAAACTCAATCCTGGAGGGCTTTCGATCAAGGATCGCAAATCTAGGAAGCGTATCTGTGAAGGGAGCGTAAAGTTCTGGTGAATGTCTGATGTCAGGTTGAGATTTTGGCGTCGAGGTCTTCTCGCGCCCCCAATGCTTCGCATTGGCAATTCTTTTATGTGTGATTTCAACCGCTGCAGACCTTGGATGCGGTGCGAGCGGAGGTTCTGGCAACCCCCCGTCACTACGGGCGTTCCAGCTACATCTGAAGGCGCCTATACTTTCACTGCAACAGGGATAGACTCAGTTGACTCGAAGATCACGGTGTCTTCGTCTTTACTATCGCAGTCCAATGACAAGAAACCAGCAAATTGTGGTCTCTCTCCGAAGTCGAGTCGAGGGCTTTGGAGTTTGCCCATCGAGCCCGAGATTTTGGCAACGAGAGACGCGGAACAGGAGCGGCGCTAGCTGAAAGTGAGTAGCGGTCACGCCTGTTGAATCGATATTTGCCCATGGACATCAGAGGCACTCCGGGGAGATCAGATGGAGTGCTCGTGCGCGGAGAGACATTTCCCCTCGTGGATTTGAAGCCTAAGCGCCACCCGCTGTAAATTAGTCGCTGACAACCGCCGCGAACACCTCTGTAGGTGAGCACCAGACTTGATTGTTCGCGCCGAGACTATCCCTAATTCGCAAAAGCGAGAGAATTGCCGCGCCTGGAGGCGGACTTGGTTTCGAGAGAGCAGCTTTACGAACTCGTTTGGTCGATGCCCATGACGAAAGTGGCTGAGAAGTTCTCGGTATCCGGGAGCTACATGGCACGGGTGTGTTCAGTTCTTCGAGTTCCCCGCCCGGAACTGGGCTACTGGGCGAAGCTGAATGTGGGAAAAGCGCCAGCGCGTCCTGCGTTGCCAGAAGCGCTGCCGGGCGATCAGCTTATCTGGTCGCAAGATGGCGATCTGCCCCTAGCCACACGCGGCGTTGCAATCACCTCAGCAAATCCAGTGGCATCACGAGCACGGCGCATCGTTACTGGAACACATGGACTGATCCGTGGCGCGAAACAACATTACGAAAGGGGCTACAAGGTAGAAGACGGCCAATTACTCCGGCCGTATAAACGGATGCTCGTTGATGTAATTGCGTCGCTTGCTAGCCTGGATAAGGCACTCTCCTTCGCGAATGACCTGTTTAACGCATTGGAAACTGCCGGTCACCGGGTTTGCCTTGCGCCCTCGAGCGAGCGGTTTTATCGGGCTCACATTGACGAACACGAGGAGCCCAAACCACGGCGCCAGGAATATCCAGAATATGGTCGTCATCTTTGGGCGCCCGATCGCTGCACCGTCGTTTACGTAGACACGATCCCGTTCGGCTTAACAGTGATCGAAATGACCGAGTCTGTTGTGATGCGTTATGTGAACGGCAAATACATCCGCGAATCGGATTACAAGCCGCCTAAGACATCACGTGGGTACGCCGATCACACTTGGACGACAACAGAAGATCTCCCTTGCGGCCGTTTGCGAATCGTCATCTACTCGGTTCGTCATGATGTCTCGTGGTCAATGTCGTTTCAAGAGACCAAGACGCGAACGCTGACCGAAGATATCAAGAAGATCGTGAAGTCAATCGAGAGCTCCACCGAAGTCTTACGGAAGGAGATCGCCGAGGCGGAACGCCGAGCCGAAGTGCGGCGGCAAGAGCAAGAGGCGCAGCACGCGCGATGGCTCATCGAAGAGGATCAGCGGCAGATAGCTCGATCCATCAAGGAAAGCCGGGAAGAATTGGACCAGGTGATCCAATCCTGGGCAACAGCTGTAGGCATCGAGCAGTTCTTCAAGGGAGTTCAGGAACGGGCTAGCCATCTCTCCGAAGAACAGAGAAAAGCTGTCATTGATCGCCTTCAACTGGCTCGGGATTTCATTGGCACACAGGACCCGTTAGACTTTTTTCGTACCTGGAAGACGCCGAGCGAACGATATCTGCCACGCGCAATGAGCACACCAAAGGCAACACCCGAGACGACGAAGGGCTGACCGAGTGCCAATCAGGCGTCAATCAAGCAAGCGGTTGCCGTTGGGTTTCCTACACCAAGAGCGCGCTCGTGAACGTCGGACTTCCAACAGACTTTGGGAGCTGAGGCCCCGTCGTGCCGAGTTTGCCCCGTTAGTCCGCGAGTACTTAGGGCGTGAAATCCCTTACTCGATATCGAGCTGCACCAGGAATTCCTAGACCGACTACCGCAGTATCAAAGATCTGAAATAGCGGGTTACCACGTGTCCGCCAACTACTTTGTGAGACCTGCCCGAGTCTGCTTACGGAACGAACCCAGGCTTAATAACGCCGAGCGTTGCTGTATTTGAAGAAATTGTGCTGCTGCTCGCGAACGGAATCACTATAAGATTGAACCGGTTGGCGCGGGCTGGCGCTGAGAGTTGCAATATGCTCGCGCAAGTTTTTGTTCTCCGCTTCGAGGCGCCTGATTTCCTTCTTCAGCGCCGTCACACTCTCCTGGTCCCGGATGGAATTCAGTGAGTCTGGACTCGCTTGCTTCTCCGAGACTCGAAACTGCCGTTTGGTGATCTTCGTGTTTCGTCCTTCCGTTTTCTCCATAGGCGCCATCCCTTCTTCTTCAACTAGATGAGATCGTCAGAAGAGATGGAGTGTGGAAAACGTGAGATCACCAAGATCAAGAGTGATGACAATCTCCCGGAACCACTTCATATCGATCTCGCCATTGCCAATTCCTGAAGGGAGTATGCACTTTCACGCAATTGCGCTCAAACGCTACACCCTCCTTCTATTGGAAGGTCCTACGACGCCCGAAGTGTAGGGCGGCGCAGCTCTTACTTGATCGCCTGGAGGCTGGGCTGCAGCCAGGAATACAGGAAATTGCTGAGTGCGGGAAATTGCGACGCAATCAGCCCGAGCAGTGGCACGCCTAGGGCGGCCACCAGGTGCAACCAGAAGGCACCGTCGAGCTTTCCCGGTTCCGTGTCGGTCGTGCGGCTCAGAATGCTGTCACGGCTCATCTGCTGGAAAATCAATACGACTGCGGCGACAAATGCCAAGAACAGGATGACAAGCAGTAGCATGATAGTGTGATGCGGGCCAACAGGGTAGGTATCGAGCGCCAGTAAAAGGAAAAGATATCCGAACGCGAAGGCGAACACGTGGGTGCGGATATCGGCAAGTACATGCTGGATTGCATGGATGTAAATGAGGCCCACGAACTCCTCGGCCGAGGCCTGAAGCGGATCGGCTTGAGCGGTCTGATCGAGTATTTTGGCGTGCTCCGGACCGACCACATCGAGGCTGGTGGAAAGAAGCTCCTGCCGGTAGCGGGACAACAGGATTGAACCGATTGCGTTCGTTGCGCATCTACAGAGGGACCTATTGTATTCTCTGAAAAGCTGAATTATCCGTCCGGGATTTTGGCTTGGACTCAGCATCCTACAATATCTCTTATCGGCGATCTCCGCACAACAAGCGACTCTGGCCGGACATCTCCAATCGCGCTCGATGCGGCCCATGGATTCACGGGCGCGCGAAAGCGGTTTATAGTGTGCCTCCTGCGATAGATCGAGGTCCATCCAAAGATGGCGCCATGAAAATCCGCGAACGCGGCTGAAGCAGGCGCGCAATGGAGTGCGTTCCAGCGGGACCAGCAAGTTCTTTCTCAACTTCCTCCAAATTATGAAACACCAGAAGATTTCGTGAAGCAGCATGAGCGCGATGAATGCGCAGAAGAGCGTGATGCAGAAATCATAGGCAGGTGATTCCAGGGTGTCGAACCAGCTACGAAAAGTGAACCAAAACATGAAGCCAGCCAGAAACATGAAGCCAGCCAGAATTGCGCCGAAGAAAGCGAGCCTTCGCCCTTTCAGATTGAGATTGTCCCAGATTAAGCGCCAGGGCGAATAGCAAGCCTGAAAAATGTCATTTGCGTTCTGCTTGCTGGGCAATCGGACGCAAATGCTGCTGTCATTCTTCTCCGGCGAATCCGGTATGCAGGGAGTTAATGCAGGCGAAAAGACAAACAGCGCCTGGAGGTGGCGTACAGTCAGTGCTATCCAGGCGGCGAAGAGAAAAATAAACGGCAGCGCGGGACAAACTCCATCGAAAATGTGTTCACTCCGATAAAAGAAGAAAGCGCGGGTGGCGAATCCTCCGCGCGCGATCGAGTGGTACGCAATTTGCGAGCCAACCGTCAACACCAGCAGCGCGGCCGCGCCAGGCCAACGCCAAGACGTGCTCAGGGCTTGTCTTATTACCCGAATCGCCAGCAGAAAGAGAAAAATCTCGACGCCAACCATCACCCAGCTGATGCCATCTCCGAGCAGAACCCCCCAGGAAAAATCGACGATCAGCAAACGCGCGATCCATGAGCAGCAGAGGATCGTTCCAAGTACGATCCACGCCCTTCGTTCGCAGTTTGTGTCTGGAATTCCGAAGGAGTATTGAGGCCCGCGAATTTTCTCCGAACAGAGGAAAACGGCCCCGCAGCCGACAAAAAAGAGCAAGACCCACGCCGCTATCAGGCGGCCACGGGATCGGTCGTTAAACATGCCGGCGGGGCTGGTTCCTTGCGGGTCGCAGTGGGTCGCGCCGGAGCCCCTACCGAGCGACGGCGTCTCGCGAACCTGCGGGAGGGCTAGAGTTTGAACATTACGGCGGGCTTTAGGCGAGCATTTGATCGGCACAGAGATGAGCGTGCCGAGGAACTGTTCGAGATCGCGCACCTTCTCGTGGATGCCAATCTGACTCCCGACGCGGAACCGATTAGGCAAGCGGCCGCACAATGCCGTTCGGCAATCAAGACCGCGGGACAGGGACAGCCGGACGCAGGTCGGAAGTATTGGGGCTACGACATCGCCGAACTTCAGATCAATTTGGAGGAACAGCGACACCTCCGACCGCGTTCTGCAATCGCGAGTGGCATGAGCGGAATGCTCACCATGACTGTTCAAGAGTATCTACCAGATTCAGAGGGCCAAATAGGTAATAGTTATGCGCTATTGAGGCAATTTAACATTGACTTCTACGTCGACGGTGTCCAAGTCATCGATAACGTTGATCACCCGCTGCGAGCAGCTTGGCATTTGGACACTCACTTATACGCTGAGACGGTTACCCACGCGGTGCACCCACGCTTTCACTTTCAATTTGGCGGCGAGCGCTTAGCTGCAATTGATCAACAGATCCGGGGTGTATTGATGCCTGAAGCCCCGCGTATCCCATGTGCGCCGCTTGATGCAATCCTTGCCGTTGATTTTGTTCTTGCTCAATACTGCGGAGAAAGATGGAACCTCCTCAGAGATCTGGAGCCACGGTACACGCGACTGCGAAAGAACCCTATGAAACGATATTGGTCTCCTTACTTTCGTACGTTAGCAGACTGCATTGACAATCTCGACCATGTTCCAGGTGGCGGCGATGCGAGAAATCTGGTCCCCAATATTTTTGTGGCGGAGGATCGACATGCGGCGCATTAGACCAGCGCCGGTTCGGTTCTTTGTGTAACGTCCTTCTAAGGCAAGAACAGTCGCTCTTCAGAGCGTAGTCGATCATCTAGATACCAAATTGCAACAACAAAGGCTCTTAAGGGGGTGAGTGTACCGGGACATCCTTTACGTTTTAGACCGGGGACATGGTTTACAAGCCCCTTGCGGTGAGAGTGGCTCTGATTGCGGGTTTTCGGCGGGCTTTGCCGGTCTTCAGATTCATGATAGTCGTCGTCGTAGCCGTGGTAATGTGGGAATCCCCGCAGGGATTTCCAAGGGGGGTGGGAAGGGTGGAAAGCCGGTTTTATGGCTTTCCATGCTTTCCACCCCCCGACATTTCCATGGCTTGCTCTTTGTCGCACAACGTCGATGTCTTTTTCAACACCGCGATGCTGATTTGGGTCCAACGAGCACAACACTCCGGTTGGTGGATCTCATGCCGGGGTAGAACCTAGCTCCGGCTTCAAGGACTTCCCACAATGAAGGCATTTAGAACTGAAATCGTTGTGGAACCACCCTTTTTGCATGACTGGCCCCCGCAGAAGGGACACGGCCAATTTCGCACTCGATGTCCAACGAAAATGATGAGCCCAAACCAGAGAGCGACGCAAAGCAAGAACGACCATCCGGGGTTGAGAACGTAGGAGAAAACACGTGAGAGAAGAAGAATACCCGGCACAAAACCCCATATCAGCCAGTTACGTGTGGATCGCCACCGCTTAAGGTCAACAATTTTCCTCGCCGTGTCTTCGCTCATGTTGGTCATCGGAAGAATTATAGGACTTATTTCGGTGGCTCTGATCACCTCGTATCGCAGGGCGGAACCTCATCTCCGCACTGTTGAACTCGCCCAGCTCGGTGTTGCAGAAGAACACCCTGTGCACCTCCTCATCCATTTGCTCGAGCCCGATCTCTTCGTTGCGGAAAACTTCGCTGATGAAGACCCTACCCTTGTGCCAACTGATGTCTCCGCTGTTGTTCACCCGCCGCGTCTGAAATGATCTGGGATACACGAAGCTCGCTACTCTGCTTGGAAGCAGCCGAGTGCTGGGCACGTAGATGCTTCCCGGCGTCTCATTGGCAAGCGCCTCATGCGGACGCTCGAAGTTGAATACCAGGCGGAAGCGATCGAACTTCTTCTGTTGTGCCGTCCCCGTTCCCGCTGGCGGCTTGGCCGTATCTTCTTTCAGAGTGCGGTGCATCCGTTCATGTCTTCCGTTTTGCTGAGGGTGCCCTGGCTGAATGCGTTCGTGAACGATGCCAAGCTTCATCCATCCCAGCGACAACTTCGATAAACCCAATAGACCAACTCCTGCGAATGGCGCTCCGTTGTCCGTGCGAATGCGTTCTGGCATACCGAACTCGCGCATCGCTGCATCACAGACGGCGCTTACCTGGGCGAGGTCCATGCGTGCGACTGCCTGGCAGCGAATCAGAAACCTGCTATGTGCATCGGTGATCGTGAACGGATCGCAACGATATCCATCGCCTGTCAGGAAGTACCCCTTAAAATCCATGCACCAAAGTTGATTGGGCGCCGTGACCATCGAGAACGGTTGCGAGCTGGGCGTGGCGCGCCGCTTCTTCCTTTTCGGGTTGGTGAGCCCGGCCCGGCTTAGGATCTCACCCACAGTACTTGCTGCCGGCCAGGTCACGTTCGGGTTCATGCGCTCCAGTCGCGCCTTGAGCTTCCTGGCTCCCCAAGACGGGAATCGCTTCCTTAGCGCGAGGATCTCATTCTCTATCTCGGCCGATGTTGCGTACGGGGAACTGTGCGGTGTCCGCGTCAGATCGAGCAGGCCCCCAGGCCCAACTTCGTCGTAACGCTTGATCCACTTGTAAGCAGTTGGACGTGAAATGCCATACTCGTGACATAGATCGGTCACGGACATCTCTTCCTTCTGATAGCTAGATAGAAACTGCAGGCGTTGATCCACGGTTCGAGTCTCTTTCCAAGGCATAAACGCATCTTCTTGCGTCAAGCCAAAGCTGGGAAAGCCAACTGTTCTCCGCCATGGTGTAAACCATGTCTCCGGTCTGTTTTGTAAAGCATGTCCCCAGTACACTCAGGGGCTCCGCCCCTCGAGCCCACAAGGGGTTTCCCCCAGGCTTCCGCGTTTCTCTTGTGCAGCTCTCCGCTTCGCTCCGCCCTTTTCACTCCCACTTCGCTTCGTTCCAAGGGTGGGAGATCCCCCTTCCCTTGCGCTTGCTACCCACCCCCTTCGCCAGGAGGCGTTCGGCATGTATGTACACGCCGCCGCCCGATTCAAGGGCAAAGGCCAGTGCAACTGCCCAAGGAGGAAGCACCCATGAATACCGCCGTCAACCAGTTCACCACCAACAGCTGGTCAACGCCATTGTGTCTGGTAATTATGCAAGACGCCCAACGCACTGAAATCTTGGCCCTGAAAGGGACTCCTCTATATGCGCCCGGAGAACGGTCCGTTAATTGCGCTGTGTACGCTAGACGGTCACGATCTCTGGTTCGCTTCCACGAGGAAATATTGCAGAAATGCCCGGAATTGACGGTTTTCTCGGCCGGTCAGCTGAGAGGCGCTGACATCGCGGGGAGAGGGATTCCTATCATCACATTAAGCGTAACAAATTCAACTCGATAGCATCTGGACTGAAGTCATATACCCCCAAATGTACCCCCAACGTAACGGCGTGAGCCGCGATTCAGGCGGCGAGTTAGTTGTCTGAACGTACGCCGGTCGGGATGTTCCGAGTCATGGGTATTCGTCGAACTCGACGAATGGACAGCATTCCATGCATCTCCAGGAGGTATCTATTACCCGCGCCGTCTTTTTGCAAACCGATAGTATCGTCGCGAAGCGGGCTAAACATAGGTAGCCACAGCAGGCGGTCAAGTGGATGTGATTCGGCGGATTTGAATTCAATCGAACTGCAGAGCGGGTATTCTCGACGGATTGAGAGCCCCGCGGAACATTACAAGGCTTCTTCAGATCCGCGATATCGCTAATCTCGCTTCTGACCCTCTAAGCCCCGCTCTCATCCTCTGTGCTGCAATGCGCATCCAGCCACGAGAGGAGAGCGCGAATGCTGCCGAAGGCCACGGCCATGCACTGAATCGGCTGCACCGTAATAAAGATGAATCGTGTCTCCATCCGGCCCGATGGTTTGTCCGCAGGGAAAGACGACGTCTCGAACATCTCCTGTTCGCTCATAGTCCGCTTCGGGTCCAAACATCCACGAATCTCCTCGTTGCAGGCAGATATCCGGCCTGTCAATGTCGAAGAGCGCGAGTCCCAGGCGATAGATGCTGCCGGATGCTGTGTGTCGCACGCCGTGGTAGAGTACCAGCCAGCCCTTTGCGGTTTCAATCGGCGGCGAACAAAGACCGACCTTTTTTGCGTCCCACCATCCACCGCGTCGCGCGTGGAGTATCACCTTATGGTTGCCCCAGTGTTGCAGATCCGGCGAATACGAGATCCACATGTGTGCGCCCAGAGTCGTTACGGGTCGATGAATCAGTGCCCAGGAGCCCGCGATCTTACGCGGCAGCAGCGCGGCATCCTTGTCTTCCGGCGGCATGATGACTCCATATCGCTCGAAGCTCTTGAAGTCTTTTGTCAAAGCAAGTGAGACACCCGGACCGCCTCGGGCAAAGGAGGTATAAGCAATGGCATATTGCTGAAGCTCTGGCACATATGTGATTCGCGGATCTTCGATGCCCCAGATCTCCTCCGGATATTCCCGAGGTTTCGGCATCAAGGTCGGCTGCGGGTCGATTCGCCATCCATCGATTCCGTTCGGGGAACGGGCAGCGCAAAGATGCGATAGTCCTCTTCGGTCTTCCACGCGGCAGAGTAAGAGGGTATCTCCATTGGACAAAAGCGTTGCGCCCGCATTAAAAACACTGTTTACCGGATATGGCCAATCATTTCGGGTGAGGATGGGATTGCCAGGATGACGGGTGAATAGAGAAACATCCGCCTGTTTTTTCGAGTCTGGCTGGTTCACGGTGAGAGACTCGGGCGATTCTGCTGGAGGCATGATTGGAGTCAAAGAGAGACACTCATTTCCGCGTTCATATTTTCTGTGGTAGAAACTTCCACGGCCCGCATTTCGAGCAACGACATCAGGAAGGACAGTGTTGATTCCGCTCCCTGATTTTCGTTGACGCGATCGGGATGGAGGCCATCTCTGCAGCCACCGGAGGTTGCATCGTAGAGTGGAACCTGTAAATCATTCTCACCAAGGAACCAGCGGAATGCATACCAGGCCTCATCAAGCCAATGTTTTTCTTTGGTTAGATGGAATGCCTCTAAACATGCGGAGATCGTTGCACAGGCCTCGACCGGTTGCTGGTCGAAACGGGCCTTTTCGCAATCCCTGGCGAAAAAGCCTCTGGAGCCTATCGGGACAAATAAATCGTCTTCCTGATCATGCTGAACACTCGTTAACCAGCGGAGCGATTCGCATCCTACTTCGATCATCCTCTTGTTGTCACTTCGCCAACCGGCGATCAGGAGTGCTTGCGATAGCCTGGCATTCGAGTACGAGAGGCTCGTCTCAAACCAACGCCACGTCTCAGAGTGACTACGTTCGTAGATATCGAGTAGGCGGTTTGCGAGCAGATTGCGAGCACTCTGGATCACTCTATCCCCTGGGAACCAATCCAGATACGCTTGCATTCCCAAGATAGAAAATGCCCAGGCCCGCGGACTGGAGAATGTTAGCGTCGCGGGAACAGCAGCTTCGAAGAGCCTGCCCGCAGCGCCTCTTAACCCAGCATCTTCCGAACGACTTAGCACCGTCCCAACCGCCCACAGGGCACGACCGTGACTGTCCTCCGAACCGACTTCTTCTTGCCATGTACGGTTGTAGCTAAGGAAATTCCTAAACCTGCCTGTCTTTTCGTGAAAAGCGAACCACAGAAAAGCGAGATAGCGGTGGGATAATGCCATGCATTCGTGGTTATGAGTCAAAGACGACTTGTTTAGTAGGATTGTCACCACCAAGGCTCGCGCGTTGTCGTCGGTTGTATATCCCTCAAGACTGTTGGGCAAAGAGAAGATGGCATGCTGCAACATGCCTGTGTCGTCAGTCATGTTCGATAAATGCGACGTGTTGAGCACGGGCAATGTACCTGTTGCTTTGGGTGTGAAGATGTCCTGCAGAGCAGCACGGGGGCGCAGCATCCGTTCGATACGTGCCCGCTGAAAACTTGCCATATATGCCTGTGCGGTTTTCTGCCAGGTTGTGTTTCGCGAGTAACGATAAGCGCGCTTTCGCATCGCATGGCGTTCGGCATCGTTGTTCAACAGTCTGATCGCTGAATTCGCCATGGAATCAGGATCATCGAATGGAACGAGGACACCGCGTGCGTCCGCAAGAATCTCTTTGGCGTGCCAATAGGGCGTGGAAATAATCGCTTTTCCCGCGCCGAGCGCAATTGCGAGCGTGCCCGATACTACCTGAGCTTCCTGGCGATACGGAGTAATATAAATGTCCGCTGCCCCTACCTGCTCGATCATCTCCTCGGTGCTGACAAAACGATTGTTGAAAATCACATGCGGGGAAACACCACATTCCGCCGCTAACGCCTGTAATTCTTCTCTATAACGCTCGCCCTCGCGTCGCCTGATGTGTGGATGCGTTACTCCGGAGACAACGTACACGAGCTCGGGGTGTTTTGCCAGAATCGCCGGCAGAGCGCGAATCACATTTTCAATCCCCTTGTTTGGAGACAGCAGGCCGAACGTTAGCAGCACAGACTTTCCCTGAATGCCAAACAGGTCCTTGAAGTAATTAGGGTCTATGAAAGGGAGGTCGGGCACCCCATGAGGAATAATGTCGATCTTTTCGGGGGGTACGTCATATGCGTCCCGAAGAAGACACGCAGCGTGTTCGCTCATCACAATCAAACGATCCGACAGGTGACCGATCTCGTCGAGCACCGCACGTTGATTGGAGTCTGGATCACGCAAGACAGTATGAAGCGTCGTCACCAGCGGCATCTTCAACTTACGAAGCAATGCCAAGATGTGACTGCCCGCGGCTCCTCCGAAGATGCCATACTCGTGTTGCATACACACCAGGTCGTTCCCATTGAAGTTGAGAAATTCAGCGGCACGCTCATAAGAGGAACAGTCTTCCTGCTCAAGCTCGATTCGTACCTGTTCTGGATATTGGTAGCGGGATTCCGGATCGTTGACGGGAATTGCGAAAAGGCGTCCGCTACCAAATTCGGCAGCCATCGCAGTGCAAAGGTCTGTTGTGAACGTGGCAATGCCGCACTGTCTCGGCAGATAGTTGCCAATAAAAGCAATGCGAGTAGGTATGGGTAATGGAGAGGCCTGTGCCGGGGAGTTTCTGGCACTGTCCCGACAATGGAGGAATTCAGACATAATATTCTGCTTTCATGCGTGCGTGAGAACGCGACAACACCTGTGAGTGTGTAATAGGTAAAGCACACACTGCGATCACTCGTTTGTGGCGAACGAATGGGCCTATCGCGCTGCGGGCTGACGGATTGTGCTTTCGTCAATCAGGCTGAGGAAAGGCTGTTGTTGGATCTGCCGAGCATAAAGGGCAATCCTGGCGATCCGAAAGCCTGGATATTTTGATGCCTTTATCGAACCGAGCTCAGCGGCGTTGAATCTACTCTTTACCTGATGCAAGGCATGAGTGATTGCCTTTGTAACGGCGAAGGCTTCTGTGCGGTCGACGCCATAACAGAGATAGGCATCTTCCAGCCACATAAAGTGCCAGCCCGCAGTTCGGATCTTCACATCAAGTGTCGTGGACATCGTATCTTCGACCGACATCCACGTTTCACAAAATTGCTGTTGCCGAAGATTCAATCCATCAGGTAACGTGCATCCTGCACGCAGGAAGATCGCGCCCGAATTCATGCTAGTGGTTTCTTCAGGGACGGTTCGTCCAGCGAATCGATGGGCCTGGCGGGAATTTCGTGCGGAGCATTTGGCGTAGCCGCGGAAAACTCCAAACCTGATTTCTGACCAACAGTTGGCATATCGCGATTCTCGTCGCGATGCTCATTCCTTGAAATGTCAGCGGCTATCGATTGGGTCGTTGATCGGAACGGAAGTAAAGCCTTGTGCCGCCGGGAAGAAAAATGTTTCTTCACGTCAGATTTCTGATCGAAACTCATAACCGCTCCCGTCGTCCCGTTGCGTTCCTGAAAGGGGCTCGTCAGGAGCGAAGCATGGACAACTGGAGACGAGGAAGAATATCTGGGCTGCTCCTGAAGTATACGCCCGAAAGAACTGCCGTGCCGTTAGCGCTATGATTTCAGTTGAGAATGTACAACATAGAGAAATGCATCGTTGTCTTTGAGGAACATCCCAATGAGGCATTGATATGGCAAGACTAGGCCCGGTGTCCGATGGTCTCAGTGCGGGTTGATTTCAAAGAAGTTGGGGGTGCAGAGATCGGCCGTGAATCTACGATCGGTGGGTGAGGAGAGACGGCCATTTGATGCAATCACAAGAAAGTTCGCAGCGAACGGCTCGAAGCCCTGCAAACAACGAACCCACAACAAAATCGCTTCTATGTGACATGGAAGACGGCTCATGGCGCAAGCAGGGCAACGATCACAATTTGTGAGGCGTCTATGATCTCATTCCCTGGCCAGCAATAGAGGGCGCGCGATTGGCGGATAGTTCTCACATCGATGCCGAGCGAACATCTCCTTACTGAGAGTGCCGAAACCTCCAACCGACACCGTGATACCCCACGCACAACGATTGCAGTGATACGGAACAACGCCCCCAGTAATCGAAAGCTTCTGAAGTAACTCACGTTCCTCTGCACTCATAAAACCCCCATCGAGAATGGATAAATATCCATCGTCACTATCAGCCACTCTAACATCCTTTGATTTTGTTTCCGTCGCTTAGAGTGCAGATGCTGGTTTAATTTGTCGGAATGTCCTGCGCTCTCGTCAAATTGCGATCACCCCAATGGTTTGTGCATTTCATCGGCCAGGGCAACAAGACTCGCATCGGCCCGTGTCTTTTGTTCGACAGCGTTGAGCCGGTGCGCGAGATTTTGTATTGGGCAACTTTGCAGCGAGGGAGGTGGCAGAACATGAACAGGATATCCGGCGTTCGGGCTTTTCGTCTGTGGGACTGGAGCTGATGAAGAGGCAGATCGACAAATTTATCGAGCACGGGAAGGGTTAGTCGTGAAATGGCTATGAACCGGTGCGGCGGACCGGAAATATGCTCCGCAGCGATTAAGCGTATAAGCGAACTAGAAGTACTTTGGGAGTCATCCAAATTGAAAAGGGTGAGCGCCACGACCGCATCTTGACAACCGTAAAGCACAAAGCCTAGCATTATTACTGAGCAGGTTTATCTTCTTACTCTTTCAGGTTCCCTGAACTAAGTCAGCCCATCTGAAGTTTTTCCTCTTAGATTACTGTTAAGGAGGAACTGCGTCATGACACTATTGACCGGTTGGGAATCCGTCCGCGAATTATCCGCCATGCAAGACCGCATGAACCGCATGAACCGTCTTTTCCGTGAGTCGTACAGCTCCGAACTTCCGGAAGAGGCGTTGACAACCACCACTCTCGCACCGCCGGTGGACATCTACGAAGACGAGCACAACATTATTCTGAAGATCGAAGTCCCGGGCATCGACGAAAAAGACATTGATGTCCGCATTCAGAACAACACCCTCACCGTTCATGGCGAGCGCAAGATCGAGAAGGAAGAGAAAGAGGAGAACTTCCGTCGCGTCGAGCGGCAATACGGAGGCTTTACCCGCTCGTTCACGCTTCCCAGCTCTGTGGATCCGGGGCAAGTGAGCGCCCGCTGTGACAAGGGCGTGCTGAAGATTAGCTTGGCCAAGAAGGCCGAAGCCAAGCCCACGCAGATCAAGGTTAATGTTGGCGGCGAGAAGACCCTCGAAGCCATAGCTCCCGTCAAGGCTGCGTAAAACCAGTACCGAGTGAGAGAAATGGGAGGCGGCTTATGCCGCCTCCCATTTAGTTTCTCCCCCACGCGCCTCGTGCGCGGTGTCTTCAGTCTGTTTGCTTCAGCGTTCTGCCGCGGGACTGCTAAGGAAGAGCCAACTAAATTGCTGGGATATGACGAATACGGCCCTGTTTCGTCGCAATCGAGAATGACCAGAGAACGTCGACGATATCGCAATGACTCTCGATGCTAAGATCGACCATCAGTTTGGCGCTAGCATCAGTACCAGCGGAGCCCCTCTACCGGCAATGACGTGGCGCGAATATCACGAGGCAACGAAGCACAGCGTTGAATCGCTGAGGCGAGAGCGGAACTTTCTCGACTGGGCGAACATGCCTGATCCGTTTCGTCATTACGAGGGCGTTCCGGTGCTTGATCTGCCGCCAGATCCGCCCATTCCTGAAATGCCAGCAATCGACGTGCTTCAAGGCACCTTTGGCACCACGCCTGTGAGTGACGGACCGGCTTTCCTCTCGCAACTACTCTTCTATTCCGCCGCGATTAGCGCGTCCAAGCGAGTTCCGTCCACCGGATATACGTACGCGCTAAGAGTGAATCCGTCCTCCGGGAATCTGCACCCGACGGAATTCCACTTTCTCACACGGGGTCTGAAGGGGTGGCCGGATGGGTTGTATCACTACGATCCATCTAGGCATATGGCGGAGCAGCGCGGGCGGGGTAATTTTGAAACGAGGCTGGCCAGCGGATCTGCTCCAGTTGTGTTTGTTTTGGCCAGTATTGTGTGGCGCGAGGCATGGAAGTACGGTGAACGGGCATATCGTTACTGCTTGCACGACATAGGGCACGCCTGGCAAGCGCTTGCACTATCCGCCAGGGCTATCGGATGCGACAGCTTTGCGGCTGGACATTTCCCGGACGATGAAGTGGAACAGTTGTTCCATCTTAATAGTGACGAGTGGCCAATGCTGATTGTCAGCCTGCACGGCAAGTGCATTCCCGTGCGGGAAGCAGACACCGACAAGACTGTCTGGTTTGGCGGGCAGGCGAACCAGCTTTCGAAGGAGACGCTTGCTCACCCCCTGATTGACGGCATTCACTTCGCCACGAAACGAAGCAGCAGCGGGAGCAGCGGCACGACGACTCGGTCGGCCCCAACCGGCTCCGGCGAGATCAAGCTGCCTTCTCCCGATGCATCGAGCCGTGGCTTCGGTGAGGTTGCCCGAATGCGGCGCTCGGCGCTCGACTTCTTAGGCGGAAAACAATCGATGTCATTGGCGCAGCTCTCGACCATCCTCACCGTCACAGCCCAGCCATTGTCGGCTGATTTTGCAGGCACGTGCCTCATTCAGCTGTATTTGTATGCTCACCGCGTCGATGGGTTACAACCCGGCGTCTACAGGTTCTGGCCGGGGCGTGCCGAGTTGGAACAGGTGAAGAGTGGCGACCAGCGCGTAGCGGCCGCTGGTCTGAGCCTCGGGCAGGACCTGGCCGGTAACGCCTGCGTAACCTTTTCGATGATCGGCGACCTCGATCGTGTCGCTCGTACCTATGGCGACCGTGGTTATCGCTATGTGCATTTTGAAGCAGGCGCTATTGGTCACCGCCTGTATCTCGCCGCTGAAGCACTTGGACTGGGTGCGACCGGCATCGGTGCCTTCTACGACGATGAGGTGCACCGTTATTTCAACCTGATACCCGAACAAGGACAGGTTGTATACCATTTTGCGATTGGTTATCCGGTCCCCGATCCGCGCCTCTCGGCGTCAAATGAGCCGCAGGAGAGCACACGGTAGGCATACTAATGCATGGCGACAATCATTCACAGAATAGTAAGTGCCTTGAAGACGGTACTACAGGTGAATTCATCAGGCAGCCAGGTCAGTTGGCGCCAAATCGCCTACGCACTTTTCGAGGCCAGAATTCCTCCCCACGTCTATTTTGTGCATGTCAGCGGCATGGAGGCCGCTCTTATGCACAAAAGGACCAAAAGGCCACGCTGCCACGAGATCATTCTGAAGCTCCCAGATCTCGATCACGCTAAATCCGCGGTACTAAACAGCCTCAGTTCTCCCCATTCAAGAAGAAACTACAAGTTCGCAATGGAGCAGTTCATCAGCTGGTATTGTTCCGAGCCTCGACTTGCATTGAACCGTACCGTTGTCCAGTCCAAATTTTGAACTATGAGGTTCGGTGCCTATTCCTTCGTCTTCAACTTGGATTCATTTTCGCGGATGAACGCCTCTATCTCCGCTGCGCTCGCCAGGACGCGGAGCCACTGTTCCTTGTAGAGCGTGACCGGAAAGCGGCCCATGCCATACAGCGACACTGCGCCTTTCTCGCTCACCTTGAGAGTGATACTACCTTTCTCTTTCGTCTTGAGTTTGGCATTCTCTGCCCGCAGACGTTCCAGTTCCGCTTGCATCTCCGATTCATTCATCGCTTCCCTCCTGCTGTCGATTCACATCGTTACCAAACTTCACGCGGGCACGCCCGACGCTATACCGCAAATACCTTCAATACTTCGTCGCCATAGTGGTTGATGACCTTGACGGCAATTTTGCCGGATTCAGGCTTATTGAATGGACGGCTTACCGTGCTGTACAAGCTGCTCCATGCCGATTCGTCAATGTCAGCACGCAGTGCCCGTTTCAGTTTGTCGTAGGGTTCATCCGCTCCGGTGAAATAGGCATGGCGGACAAAGAAACTCTCGCCGTTGTAATCCGTGTCGATGAACCAGCAGGCAATGTCATCCGTGGATGAACTGCGAATTTGCCCGGTGGTCGGGTCGTATACGTCCACACCCTTGATTTCGACCACGATCTTTCCGTCCTTCTGCTGACGGATGTCCACGTCCGGCTCGCCAAAGACCATGAAGAGATTGCCCGCGCCGGTCTTCTTGAGAAGTTCGTCGCCCATCGCCAGGTCTGGATTCATCTTCGTGGGCAGCACGGTCAGTTTGCCGTAGCGTTTCACCTCTTCGGCAACATGCGGATCGAAGGCGAAACCGCAGACCACCAGCAGATCGAAGCCCACACCCTGCACCGCTTCCTTGGCCGCTTCCTTCACCTGTTGCGGGCCAACCGTGCCGTGCTCCGGGCCGATGGTGACTGCCACTCGTTTAGTCTTGCCGTCCGCGTCCGTGTACTCGCCCGCAGCATTCAGCCAAGTTCCCGCGTATGCGTCCAGGCGGTCGAAGCTGAGGCGTTCCTTCTTGCACCGTGTTCTGCACGCCCGCCTTTTTCAGGTTTTCGAGAATCATGGAGGCGAAGTCCTGCTGCTTGCGGCCTTCCTGCTCGCTGGCCGTGCCGTTCTCGTTCTCATCCGTGGAGAGCACGCGATGCGGAGACAGGCTTTCCACGGAAAAAGGCCCGCATACTCGCACCCGCTTGTTGTCTTCGTAGGGCTGGTCGTAGAGCGTTTCGGATTCGGCGTGCTTCGCGATGGCCGCGTCGATCTGCTCGCGCGTCATGCCTTCGTGGATGTCTGGATTATTGGCGATGGATTTCAGCGTGACGTGGGGCACTCGCTTGTAGACAAAACCCTTGCGGATGTCATCTTCCGTCTTGTGCTCGGGTGGAATCTTGCCGGTCAGTTCCGCTTCCTTTTTGATGCCTTCGGGCGAGTCGGCCAGCAGGTAATAGGGATATTTTGCGGTCATCAGGCGCGTGCGGGCCAGCGCCAGTGCGACGCGGCTGGTGTCGCAGGTAATCCAGCGTCGTCCCCACTGCTCGGCAACGTAGGCGGTTGTACCGCTGCCACACGTCGGATCGAGCACCAAGTCGCCAGGGTCAGTCGTCATCAGGAGGCAGCGCTCTACAATCCGGGTCGCTGTTTGTACGACATAGAACTTTTCTCCGTCCGCTGCCGCCATTGTGTCGTCCCAGTATGTCGTAAGCGAGATGGCAGGAAAATCTTCCAGGTACCTCTTGAAATTTAGGGTATTTCGGCTAGGAACTATTCGTCCCGCCAATTTTAGATTTTTCAGACCGTCAAGAGTGGTTTTCCAATTTTGCGACAAACCGGGGTCAAATACTTGGCCTTCAAATGTATAAGGCACAGACGTGTTTGTCCGAAAGCCCGACGAGGTTAGGGGGCTAGGTGCCCATACCCGACAGTCAGATGAAATATGAGTTGGCCTGTCATATTCCTCTGGCGCTAATGGCCGCGAGGTTCCGTCGGGCAACTCCAGTTGGTTGTATCGCGAGCCTATTCCGATACCTACTGTCTTCGTAGTGAATAGCTGACGATACTTAACTTTTGACTTGTCTTTGCCGTACCAGAGATTGATATCTGTCGTGCTTGGAATGAGTTCCGATGTGGCATAGCCGGTTTTCTTGAAGGTAATCTGAGCGCAAAAATTCTCGCTTCCAAACACCTCATCCAGAACACAACGCACGAGATGAACATTCTCATCGCCGATCTGCACAAAGATGCTTCCCGTTTCGGTGAGTAGGTCACGGGCGACCACCAGCCGGTCGCGGAGATAGGCGAGATACGAATGAATGCCGAGCTTCCAGGTATCGCGGAAGGCGCGTACCTGTTCGGGTTGGCGGGTGGCGTCCTCGGCTTTGCCGTCTTTACATCCCGCTTGCGCGTACTCACCTGCCAGTTGGAGCCGAACTTGATGCCGTAGGGCGGATCAAGGTAGATGGTCTGCACCTTGCCCTTGAGTCCTTCCTTCTCTGCCAGTGAGGTCATCACCAGCAGAGAGTCGCCAAGAATCATCCGATTCGACCAGTTCTGTAGATAGTGGTAAAAGTCCACCTTCTGCTCGAAATTCTTCGGCCCACCGTTGAAGTCGGCAAAGAGATTGGTCTGCCCGTCCGCTTGCTGCTCCATGCGGGGCAGCGCATCGATGATTGCCTACGGGTGAATCTTCTCCTGGATGTAGATAGGTACAACGGGGACGGCAAGGTCTTCCCGGTCCTGCTCATCTTTGCCCTTCCAAACCAGTTGCGGATCAAGGGACGGATCGCGGGGATACAGCATGGTTTTCGGAGCCAATTCGTCGTCCGCCACAAAGTCCCGCAATTCCTCGGTGGGGATGTTGGTTCGCTTGTCTTTGTGCCGGATCGATTCGACTTTCTTGGGAGCGAAACTTCTCTTGGCAGCCACGATTTTCTTAGGCATGAGCGACTTCCTCTTTCGATTCCAACTGCAATTGCTTCAAATACCCGCGAATTAGGTTTTGCGCGTCCCAGGGGTCGGCAATCTCAAGGAATGCCCAGCGACCGAAACCGCCGTGATTGTTGACCGCCGGAACCCAGAGCGTCCGGGCCGTTGCCACCTTTGCGGCCTTGTCTTTTTTCTTTTCGCCTGTGACTTCGACAATCAGATTCAGCAGATCATCCGGGCCATGGCCATCGTCCATGCAGGCGATGAAATCGGGAATGTACTGGTGTTCTTCGCCGTTCAGCGTATAGGGGATGGTGAATTGGAGATTGTGGTTCTTGACGTAGCGGACCACCTCATCCATGTCTTCGATGGTTTGCGCCAGCTTCTGCTCCCAGGAGTCCGTGTCGGCGACTACATGCGAGATGTGGCATTTGTCCGGGCGCGTGGCAAAGACAGACCGAGTGGTGTCGAAATCGACGTACTCCGTAGAGCCGAGGGTGTCGTAAGGCCGAAGAATCGGTTTGAGCGCAAGTGTGCCCTCCGTGAAAGCACGATGGATCTGTAGATGCGGTCCGCGGCATCGTGTTTGTTCCGCTGAGAGCATGAGCAGTTGCTGGAAAGTATTGTCCTTGAGGATGACGCATTCCGCCAGCCATCGTTTTGCAATGCCAAGCAGTTGCGGAAAGAGCCAGGGCTTATCGTTGCCTTCGTCGTCTCGAAAGTATTTCTCCAGGGTCAGTTGGGCAACGTGAAACGCGACCTCATTCAGCCGGTGACGCTTGAGGTCGTCGAGCGTGTGGATGACTGGATTTCGCCGACAATGGGAGCGCTTTCTGTTTTGGTGGGGAGATCGTCCGAGGAAAGCACGAGCCGGGATTCATCGGTAAATGTGGCTGTCAGCCGTTCTCCCTGTATGTCATAGCGATAGCCGAGCAGCCGGGGAAAGGTAATTTCGCAGTCGATGCGGCTTTCGATCGCTCGAACGCGGGTGGGCAACGGGCCGGGTTTCGGTTCTTTGGTTGCTCCGCTGCAAGGAATGAATGAGAACGGAACTCCGTAAACCTCGGCGTACTCTGGATTGAACTGGCCCTTGTCTGGGCCGTCCTCGTTGACGGCGTAGCTCATCCGCCTGAGGGCGCGCCCGACCACCTGCTCGCAGAGCAGTTGCGTGCCAAAGGCGCGAACCCCCAGAACATGGGTGACGGTGTTGGCATCCCAGCCTTCGGTGAGCATGGAGACACTGACGACACATTTGACGTGTTCACCCAGCTTGCCAGCCTTGCCCACGGTATTCATCACTTCGCGGAGCAGGTCGGAATCGGTAAGATTGTCCGCATCCCGCCCAGGAAAGCGGTCGCGATACTCAGCTTTGAAATTTTCGATTTCGCGGGCAGCAATTTTCTTGAAGTCATCGCTCATCGACTCCGCCGGATTCAAGCTGCTGGCTGTCAACCAGGATCGTATTGGGGCGGTGTGACCAGCCGCCAACGCCATCATCATTGCGAAAGATGGGCAATTGCCCGCCTGTGCGATGCTCTTGCTCAGCGATCTGCTTTTCCCAGCCACCGATATAGTCAAAGACCATCTTCGACACATTCGTGTTATTGCAGACGACGATAAAGACAGGCGGTGTGATTCCGCGCGCCCGTGCATCGGTATTCTGTTCCCAAAGGCGGTAATACTTCTCATAGTTTCCGTAGAGACTGTGCAGCGCGCCTTCCAGTTCGACTGGCAGCTTGGGTTCGCCGCCAAAGTCTTCGGTCTTTCGCCCTTTCTTGGGCAAGTCTTCGCGGATGCGGAGCCAGAGATCACGATAGGTCGGCTGCTCGCCGGTCATGGAATCGTCCGAAACAGGCACACGCGGCACTTTGACGATGCCCGCCTCAATCGCGTCAATTAGCGAAAAATCCGAGACCACCCAGGGGAAGAGCGTCGCTTCGGGCCAGCCAGAGCCTTTCAGGAAAAATGGCGTAGCCGATAGGTCATAGATTGCCTTGACGCCGATCTTGGCCTTCACTGCCTCAAGACCGGAAATCCAGATACGGGCTTCCTCTTCCCGTGCCTTAGCTTCTGTCCGCTCGTCTCCCGATAGGGGTTCGTCTTCGCCGTCTGGTCTGCGGCGATAGCAGTGGTGGGCTTCGTCATTCAGAACGATGATGTTTTTCTTGCTGCCCAGTTCGCGGCAGACACGACGCACCATCTGGTCTGGTGTTTCCTTAAACAGGTCCGGTTGACCATTCGCAAGTATCGACTTTGTGACCTTGTTGGCTGATCTCTGTCTCTCGCTGCTGAAATGCGTGGTAGTTCGTTATGAGGATTCTTGCTTGCCCAAGCTGCTCCTGCATGTGAGCAGGGACAATATCGCGCTGGCGATAGTAGTTGTCTGGATCGTTCGGAAGCAGAACGCGCAGACTGTCGCGAATGGTGATGCCGGGAGTGACGATCAAGAAAGTGTCAGAGAATCGAATGTCCTGCGGATTTGCTCGCTTATTGAGAGTATGCCAAGCAATGAGCATGGCCATGACTACCGTTTTGCCGGAACCTGTCGCCATTTTGAATGCCATACGGGGCAGGCCGGGATTTGAGCCGTCGTTTGCGGCCCGCAGCGTGTTCTCTATCCACGCATCCCCGTATTTCTTTCGCTACTTCGGTGATGTAGATGGCAGTTTCTAGCGCCTCATTCTGGCAGAAGAACAGTCTTTTTCTCGCGGCTGGGGTCAGTCCAGTATTCAATCAACCGGACAGTGGTTGGAGTTACGCCCACATATCCACCGTTGCGCCACTGCGATACGCGGCGGCGGATGTCGTTCACCAGCTTGTTTTCTTCGATTCGGTCTTGTGTCCACTCCGTGTCGAACTGAAGCTGCTTGGTTCCCTTCTTTTTCGGCTTTGCTATAGGGACGAAATATGAGCTGGTGCGGCGGCCCTCCACCTGCTCGCTGGTGATTCCTTCATCGTTGAATCTGAAGTGACGCTTTGGCTCGTCAAATGGCGAGTTGATGATCGGGTTTTCGATTACGACTTGGCTCATACTTGCATGTCTCTGACTGCTTGTTCTTAGCTATGTTTGGCGCATGGAGTGCCCGGCGAGCGTGCTGGTAATGCGGGTGGCCATCGTCATCCTTGAATGCTGCGCCTATACTGCGGACAAGCTGTACTGTACAGCACCATCCTATTTCGTCCAAGAAGGTTTGACACTGCCTTACGCTGAGAAGGGGACGCATGAGTCGGCATTACTCCACGAGAGATTTTTTCCGGCAGATGCCGAATGTGCTGCTCGCCCGCTATTTCTATGCGCGTGATCTGTTCCACGATCTGGATTTTGCGGCCATGAAGGAAACCCAGCCAGAGAAATTGTTCACGGCATGGCTGGAATTGCCGGACGCACCACGCAACACGATGGACGCAGAGTTTCGGGGCATCTTCGAGCTGAGCTGCGAAAGTGGCTTTCGCGCGATCCTGGACGAAGCGGAATGGCACTTGAAGTCTGGATCGCAGGAGTACACCGAGCTTGTCGATAAGCTCGCGGCGCTCGCCGACCACTGCGAACGGGCGATGGTCACTTTCCTTGACCACGCTGAATTTTGGAACGGCGCGACGCTTTTCCATCACGCCGATACTCGGACCTATTGGCGCAAGCGGAAGAACCTGCCGCACCAGCTTGCGGCGGTGCATGAGGACGGTCGGCGGGAGTTGGCCGATCTTATCCGCAATTACTTTCACCATACCGAGGGGCGGGGCAACAATTGCAAGGTAGAGGCATTTCGCCGTGGTGATCTGGATTACTTCTTTGCCTATCCCGAAGACTATTCGCAACAAAGCATCGAGTGGGTTGACGGCGAGTTTGACCGCAGACCGCATAATCCAGCCTTCGAGGTGATCTACGTTTATTCGCAGAAGGAAGGCACGCTTGACCTGAATTTTCGCGGGTCACACAAAGCTATCGAGCCGTTGCAAGGGATGTTCGCCACGGCGATTCTGAAGTTGCCGGAACTGCCACCCGATCCCAAAGACGGGCGCATTTATGATCTGAATCCACTGCGCGAGAGGGGTTTTCAGTTCGTCTTTGACGTGGGCAGCGGCATTCAGAGTGTGGCTGTCAAGAAGCTGAGGCTGTCCTCCAAAGTGAAAAAAGGCGACCGCATCACGGTGGAAGCCGATGCGTCCGGCAATCCCCATGCGATTTACGACTTACTGGACAAGATCGGCAAGTCCCTACCGCTGTACCTATACAACGTGACCCAGGCGGAGCTTGTGGCGTCGGTGATGGTAGATACCACCAAGCCGCCTAAATCGGTGACGGTCCGCATCACGCATCCCAATTCTTGTTCGCTTAAATATGACGAGCTGGACTTGAAACTGCGCGACATGCTAGAAGCCAGCGGAATTGAACCGAAAGAGCCGACTGAGGAATTGGAAGCTACGGAAGAGGCGGAGCCTGCCGAGGTATGACGCCGATGGACGCAATCCTGGAATTACTGGCGCGTGTGGGAGCCGGTAATGGGGCTGCGGTGCTGGTCAGCGAAGAAGAACTGAGCGAATGGCCAGCCGCAGCGGTCAAGGCTATGAAATCTCAAAAGCTACTCGTAAAAGCAAGTCCTGCCGCCAGCGTAGTGTGCCCTGGCTGCGAGCAGGAATGCACCATGCCAGTGCATTCGCTGCCCGCTGGACCGGGCGGTTCGGCATCGTTCATCGTGTGTGACAAGCGGGACGACATCAACCGGGTGGCCGTGCCGAGTGAACGGCTCGAGCAATGGCGTGCATCCGCCGCTTCCATCGCTGATCTGATTACTGGCTCGCTCGGCTTGCGCCGTTCAGATGCAGGCGACACGACCGCCGGACGTTGGGAAATCGGGATGTTCAAGGGACGGAAGCACTCCAGCCACATGGTCCTTTTAGCGGATGGACGACTTACTCTCAACTTTGCTGGTCACTCGATTGCGTTGGCAGACATTCTGACACTTGAGAGTAGTGGTTTCAAGCTGGATAAGCAGGCGTTAGTCCGCCAGGTTGATAAACCGGTCGCGGGGGCTGGGGATGCGGAATCAGCGGCACAACGGCGCGAAAGGCTCAAGAAGCGCGTACAGGCAGAGAAAGCCAAGGGCAACAAAGCATTTTTGAAGGCTGTCTCAGAAGATGAAGGCATCTCGGTCTCGCGCCTGAAACAGCTATTGAAGGAAGCCCCCGAGCCGACCAAGGCTCAGTTTAGACGGTCAACGTATTAAGTGGCCTGCCTCGAACAAATATAAAACCCAGCAATGATAAGGCTTTGCGCGAGACAGCTTGCAGGATAGTCCACTGTCTCACTCGTAATGGAGTCATGTTCAACAACACCCAACGAGGTGCCAACATGACGCATACGATCCTGAGACTTCCAGCAATCAAGACGAGCACGGGACTTTCGCGCAGCTCGATTTATCTGCGCATCGCACAAGGCGAATTCCCTAAGCCGGTGAGCCTGGGCGGTCGCGCCGTGGGCTGGCCTGCCAGCGAAGTTGCCGCGCTGAACGCTGCCCGGATTGCAGGAAAATCCAATTCGGAAATTCGCGATCTGGTGGTGAAGCTGGAAGCGGCCCGCAAGGCTGTGGCATAGGGACGGGGTGGTCATGCGTAAGCGTCGCCCCAATCCCCGGCTTGTCAAAATCCATCGCAGCTATACGGTGGAAGAAATTGCCTGCTTGTTCGGCATCGCACAAAAATACCGTGCGCGAGTGGGTCAAGGCTGGATTGCCAATCTGCGACGGAAAGCGCCCGATGCTGATTCTTGGCACTGACCTTGCTGCATTTCTTCAGGCCGCCGGACGAAAAATAAACGGCCCTGTCAGCCTGGGGAAATCTACTGCGTCCGTTGCCGTGCCCCGAAAGCTTCCTGCTGGGGACATGGCGGACTATCAGCCTATTACCGAGAAGTTGGGGAACCTGATTGGCATTTGCCCGGACTGCGAATTGATGATCTACCGGCGCGTCAGTCTGGCGAAATTGGAGCAAGTTCGCGGGAAAATGAACGTCACGTTTTCGGAGGCACAGGGACAAGTAAGTGAGACTAGTGAACCCACCGTAAACAGTGACTTGAAATAGGAGTGAGAAAGCATGACGAAACACAACCCGGAAAATGAGCGAATCAAGCGCAAATACTTCGCCTATTTGAAAGAAGCCAAGCGGCACAGCGAGCCAACCGTGGACGCCGCCGCCAAGGCCCTGAGCCGGTTTGAAGAGTACACCCGGTATCGGGACTTCAAGAGCATTTCACTCTGAGCAGGCGATTGCGTTCAAGAGGCATCTGGCCGAGCAAAAGGCCCAGCGGTCCGGAGAGAAGCTGAGCAAGGCGACCTTGCACGCCACGCTGACGCAACTGAAAGCATTCTTTTCCAATGGCTTGCGCGGGCAACCAGGCTACAAGTCGCGTATTCAGTATTCCGATGCCGACTATTTCAACCTGTCCGACAAGGACACGCGCATTGCCACGGCGCAGCGGGAGCAGAAAGCGCCGACGCTGGAGCAGGTAAAGCACGTCATCCAGACGATGCCAAACCAGACACGGAGATTGAGCGCCGCAACCGCGCACTGGTGGCCTTTACACTTCTGACCGGCGCACGGGACAGCGCCATTGCTTCGATGAAGCTGAAGCATGTTGATCTGATAGAAGGCTGCGTTCACCAGGATGCGCGCGAGGTGAAGACGAAATTCAGCAAGACCTTTACAACGTACTTCTTTCCAGTAGGCGAGGAGATCCGGGAGATTGTGGCGGAGTGGGTGTGCTATCTGCGGCAAGAGAAGCTGTGGGGCAATGACGATCCGCTTTTTCCGGCAACGCGCATTGCGCTGGGAGCCAGCCGCCAGTTTGAGGCAGCCGGATTGGAGCGAAAACACTGGAGCACCGCCTCGCCGATTCGGAAGATCTTTCGTGAGGCGTTCGAGCGCGCGGGTTTGCCGTATTTCAACCCGCACAGCTGTCAGAAAGACGCTGGTCCGGCTCGGCGAGGAGGTCTGCAAGTCCCCCGAAGAATTCAAGGCGTGGAGCCAGAACCTGGGACATGAGCAGGTTTTGACGACCTTCCTGAGCTATGGCTCCGTGGCGTGTGATCGCCAGGGCGAGATTATCCGGGGACTGACAGACTCCAAGCAGCCAATGCAATCGAATGTTGAAGAAATCGCGGAAGCAGTTGCAAAAAAATTGCGCGGTTGAGTGCTTATATCGAGACAAAAGCTGTCTGAACATTGCCAATTGCCCCTTGGAAATGGCTGCTCTCTGTCATGCGGCTGAGCCACGGAAGGGCAGCACCTTGCCGCCGCGTTGCGTCTGTTCCAGAAAATCTGCCCAGTCCTGCATCATTCTGGCGCGTGGCTCCAGATAGAGCGCATGGTTGTATGCGGCGCTCACGGCGTTGCGTGGCGCGTGGGCAAGCTGCAATTCGATGTGTTCGTGGGCGTAGCCTTGCTCATGCAGGATCGTGGAAGCGAGTCCCCGGAAACCGTGCCCGGTCATCCGGCCTTTGTATCCCATGCGCTCCAGCCCTTTCAGAATGGTGTTGTTACTCATCGGCTTCTTTGCGTTGCGGTCTCCGGGAAAGAGCCATTCGCTTTTCGCCGGTGAGTGTCCGCAAAATCTCCAGCACCTCAACTGCCTGTTTCGCCAAGGGCACGATATGCGGGGTGCGCATCTTCATACGTTCGGCAGGAATATCCCAACGCGCAGCCTCGATGTCAAACTCGTCCCATTTTGCCCCAATCAATTCGCTGGTACGTACAAAGGTGAAAGCCATCAGCTTCAGAGCCAATCGAGTAACATGCGTACCGGGATAAACCTCGATCAGCCCGCAGCAGGCCAGGAAGTTCCTTGGCATCGATCCGGGCGTAGTTGACTTTGCGCGTGGACTTCAGAATGTCGCTGGGGCGAATCTCGCTGGCTGGATTGCGCTTGGTGTACCCGTGCGCAATGGCATAGCGGAATACCTGCCCGGTGGTCTCCAGAGCACGCTTGGCGATATCCCGTGCTCCCCGCTTGCTCAATCGCCTTGGTCATCGCCACAAGTTCCGGCGCTTCAATTTCAGCAATAGGCCTCGCGCCAAGGCTGGGCAGGATATCTGCTTCTATGCGTCGCTTCACGTAGTCTGCATGGCGCGGACTCTTCCCGTGCCTGCCAATGCTCCAGCCAAAGCAGTGAGACGCTTTGAAAGGAATTTTCCGCTGCCGATTTATCGGCCTTGCGCTGCACCATTGGGTCTACGCCAGAAGCCAGCAGCTTGCGTGCTTCAGCGTGGCGCTCTCTGGCCAGCGATAAGGACACATCTGGATAGCTGCCAAAGGACATCAATTTCTCTTTGCCTTCACGCCGATATTTCCAGCGCCAGAGCTTGCCCCCGGCAGGTGTCATCCAGAGATATAGGCCGCCGCCGTCGCTCAGGCGATATGCCGTGTCCTTTGTTTTGGCCTTGCGAACTGCCGTATCAGTTAGCGCCATTGTTCCTCCTGAAAGCTCCATTGGGGAAAATACCCCCAAGGAAAAATAGAAGTACCCCCAGAAATACCCCCAGCGACATCTGGCTTCCATAGTACAGCTCTGGACATAAAAGACGAAATCCCCAGTATTTACTGGGGATTCTCTGTATTCATTGGATGTTGTCGGATGTCCTGAAACTGTTAAATGGCGGAGGGAGAGGGATTCGAACCCCCGTTACCCTTGCGGGTAAAGCGGTTTTCAAGACCGCCGCATTCAACCACTCTGCCATCCCTCCGGGCGACGGATAACTCGCGCCGATCATCAGTGTACGACGGTTTGATCGGATCACTTCTGGCGGAAACAGGCACGCCGGACGATACGCCCGATGTGAACGGCCAGACCTAGGAAGCTCAATCCTGCCTGGTTTCTGGTCAGAACAGGCACTTTCCTGTCCGTTATCCCGCGGCTTGATTCCGCGCATCGAGCAATATTCTGCCACAGGAGCGAATAGGCGACCGGCTGCGTCGGTTTCCGAATTACGGGCAATCCCTGGTCCTCAGTGGCCGTGAAAGTTCCTATTGTTGCGGTTTTCGTTGTTCTGGGTGCGCCGGCTGCTGAGGACGAGCTTGCGGCCGTTGCTCCGCCCGCGGCTGCGGTCTTGGAGATTCTGGACGAGTTTGCGGCCGCTGCTCCGGACGCGCCTGCTGCTGCGGTCGAGCCGTGGGTCGCCGCTCGGCGCGACTCGGCGGAACAGCGCGGGTTGGATGTGCCGGTTCTGCCGGCCGAGCGGCGGTAGCTGGTCGATGAGCCGGAGTAGGATGCGTTGCACTCGGATGATTGGGACGCGCTGCTTCCGGCTTGGTGACCGTGCCTGGCCGAGCAGCACCTGGCCGATTACCGGCGGGTCGCGCCGCGTTGGGGCGATTTCCAGTCACACGATTGGGCTGTGCGGGCCGGTTCCGTGCCGCCGCCGGCGGATGAGGGGGCGGAGCCTGCCGGGCCGGAGCTTTGTAGGAAGTCGCTAGCGGTCTTGCTGCCACCGGGGTAGCCGGGCGTCCGTGATTGACGGAGGCAAACTGCTGCCGGTTGGAGGCTGCGCTACGAGCGTGTTGGACCTGCGCAGGCAACGGCGCCAAACGTCGATTGCGAATCGCCGTAGTTTCGGCGGCGGAGGGTCGGGCACTGATTCCGCCTCGACCGCCGTTGTAACTCACGCGATTGTTAGCATAGTTATTGATAACCGTCTTGTTGTACACATTGTGAACGATGGTCGTGTTTACATTGGTGACGGAGCGGTTGTAATTAAACGAGCCGTGGTTCCAATATCCACCATAGTAACCGCGGCCGGTATAGCCATATCCGTAATTCACACCGCCGTAAAAGCCGATATACGGTCCCCAGTAGCCTGGGTAAAAGCGATAGTTGCCGCTTCCCCAACCCCAATAGCCAGGGGTCCACAGCGCACCGACAAATGGAGCCAGCACCCAAGTGCCCGGCACCCAGTAATATCCACCGTCAGATGACCAGTACCAATAACCTGGTGTCCACATATAGTCTGGTCCGGGGCACGGCGGCTGACTATAATCCGGCAACGGAGGCGGCGGTTCGGGAGCCTGCGCCTCATATTGCTCCTCGTCATATTGTCCCGATTGGTCGTAACCCTGGTCGCTCTGGTCCTGGTAGGAAGGCGGCGCCTGGTTGTTGGCATAGTTTTGTTGATTTTGGGCGGGCGCGTAGTTTGTGGGTTGCGCCGACTGGCCTGGCGCATTCGACTGGTCTGGCGCGTTCGCCGGCGCCATATTGCCGTCCGCCGCATCTGCCGGAGCGGTTTGCCCGGTAGGAGTCCCGGAACTCGGCGACGTGTTGGGTTTTTGGTGACAGCCTGCAATTGTCAGCAGCACCGCCAGCGCACCTGCCGGGTACCGCCAATACTTTCCGATCGCGTTCATAGCGTTCTCTCCGCAACAGCTTAGATGCAGATAAACCTGAAGTAGAGGATGCCACTTTCGTTGAGCAACACCGGCCATTGTTAGGAGATATTTTCGCCTTTCTAGTCGCATGAACAACGCTTCCCGGCTGCGAAAAACCCGCTATTTGATGGACTCCCAGCAAGCGCTTTTCATGTAACTCCGCAAAGTGATGGCATACAATAGACTTGAAACCCTATGGAATTTCTGCTCAATCTGACGTGGCTGGCGTTGTCCCTTGCTCTCGGCGTGCTTCTGGTGGCGTCCAGAAGCACGCGCGAAGCCGCGTCTGGCCGGTGCGTCCACACGCGATCCACGGCGTGGATATCCTATCTGGTCCTGATCGCCCTCTTGTTGCCGGCCATCTCGATGACAGACGACCTGATGGCCATGGTCGCGCCTGCGGATGGCGAACAGATATCGCGGCGCTATGATGCGCCCGCGGTCGGCCACCACCCGATCCATTTCCACGTTGACCTTTTCCATGTCGTCCGCGATCCTTCGATATCTCCGCTGAGCCGTATCGAGAACCTCAATTCCACGCCCGCCTTACAGTCCTTTTTCCCACCGCCCCGGAGATTGGCCCAGGGTCGCGCTCCTCCTGCATTCGCCTAATTCGCCTCCTTATCCATATTTAAATTTAACGCCTTCCTTATAAGTTCCTTATTGCCGTTGCATTATGCTCACGGCGAGTCATATCTGGAATGGCGTTCCGTCGGCAATGCACGCGGCAGGTTCACTTTTTATCTGAAGATTTTCAAGGGATCATTATGAATCGCTCCCGAACGATGGCGTTGGGAGTTTGCATTTTGCTAGCGCTGCTTTCCAGGCAGGCATCAGCGCAGACTTCATCCACGCAGCTAACCTTGCAGCAAGCTGTTGCCCTGGCGCGCGCCAAGAATCCGACTTTGCTGGCGGCACAGCAGAATCTCGAATCCACGCGCTCGGAGGAAATCACGGCGAGTCTTCGGCAGAACCCCAACCTGGGCATCAGCGGGTCTGATGTCACGCTGCCCGCCAATAATCCCGCGAGTCCTTACGCGTATTCGGTGGACGTGTCCCGATTGTTCGAGCGGGGACAGAAACGCCGCTGGCGCCTGGATAGCGCACGCGCCACAACGAAAGTGACAGAGAGCCAATATCACGATTTGGAACGGCAAACGGTGCTTTCCGTCGAGCAGGCGTTCACAAACATGCTGCTGGCCAAGGCCGCTCAGCAGCTTGCGGAGCAGAACCTGTCCAGCTATCGCAAGACCGTCGATCTGAGCCGCGTCCGCCTTCAGGCCGGCGCGATCAGTGAGACGGATTTCGAGCGGATCGATCTGCAACTGGCCAGCTTCGAGTCCGACTACTCGAACGCCCAGGTCAATCTGGTGCAGAACAGCGATCAGTTGCAGCAGCTGGTGGGAATCGCACATCCGACACGCAATTTTGACATTGCCGGAACGCTCGTTCCTCCTCAATTGAGCTTATCGCTACCCGATCTGGAGCAGAAGGCACTGGCCGCGCGGCCGGATTATCTGGCCGCCCAGCAACAAATTCAGGTCGCTGACGCCGACGTGAAGCTGGCCGCTGCCAATGGCACCACCGATCCCACGCTCGATGGGAGCTACAACCGCTCCGGAACCTACAACTCTTTTGGGTTCAACGTCAGCATTCCGCTGCGAATATTCGATCGCAACCAGGGAGAAAAGCAGGCATCGCGGTTTACCGCCCAGGCCGATCGCTTTTCAGAGATTGCAGCCCGCAACCAGGTGCTGTCCGACGTCGATCAAGCATGGGCAGGGTACGAGGCAGCGCAGTCGCTGGCGCAACGCTACAACACACATTATCTGGCAGAAGCCGGACACGTATTGAAAAATCTGGAATTCGGATATCGCCACGGCAGCACCACCCTGCTGGATTATCTGGATGCGCTGCGCGATTATCGGCAGACCAATTTAGACGCTTTGAATGCGAATGCGCAGGTGTGGCTGAGTATCGATCAAATCAGCTTCGCGACCGCAACGGAGATGCTCCCATGAAACCATTCCGACCATTCCTGGCCGCTGGGCTTTCCGCCTTTCTCGTTGCGGGCTGCGGTTCACGTTCTGCATCTTCGGCGCCACCGCCGGCTGCGAAGACGATTGTGCAAACCGTCGCGATTCACAGCCAAAAAATCGTGGACCGGTTGAATATTCCGGCGCGAGTTGCGGCCAATCCGACGAAAGTTGTTCAGATTTTTCCGCCGTTAAGCGGGCGCGTCATTCGGTTTTCCGTGCTGCCTGGCCAGGTGGTGAAAGCCGGTCAGGTGGTCGCAGTTCTGCAGAGCGGGGATATTGCCCAGGCGCGCTCCGATTTCGAGAAGGCGAAGATCCAGGTGATCCTCGCCGACGCCGCCCTGAAACGCGGCAAGCTGCTCCTACAGCATGAGGTCCTTGCAAAGGCCGACTATGAGCAACTGGTCGCCGCCGATGATGCGGCGCATTCGGAGCAGGAGCGCGCGCGTCAAGTGATTCATGAACTGGGATTTTCGGAGAACAACAACAGCGATGAAGCGCCGGTCCGAACCCCAATCAGCGGGGTCGTGCTCGAAACCGGCACCGCGGCAGGAGAATGGCAACGCTCGCTGGACAACGCAACTCCGCTGGCTACCGTCGCGAACCTTAGCCAGGTATGGGTACTCGGCGATGCCTATCAAAACGATCTGGCGAGTATCAGGCTAGGCCGTCCCGTCACTGTAACCTTCCCCGCGTACCCGGGATTGTCGTTGCCGGGGAAGGTCGACAACCTCTCTCAATCGCTCGACCCTAACACTCTGGCTGTCAAAGTGCGTGTGGTGCTTGCGAATCCGCAATTGAAGCTGAAGCCGCAGATGTTTGCCACTATCTCGATCGATCGGTCTGTCGCGAACGGATTTTTGATTCCTTCCCCCGCCGTGATTCACGAGAACAATGTCGATTCGGTTTTTGTGCAGACATCCCCAGGCCAATATGAACGGCGCAATGTCAAAGTGGGCCAGATGCAGGGACAGAATGTCGTTGTGCTCGGCGGGCTGAATGACGGCGATCAGGTCGTCACGATTGGCGCGGCGCTGCTGCGCGCGCCAGCGGGAGAGTGACGAATGGCCGGACTGATTCGAAAACTGATCGAATATCGTGCCATTGTGCTGGTTATCTTTGCCGCATCTTTGGTGATTGGGGTTTACGCCTACACAAAACTGGACATTGAGGCGTATCCCGACCCATCGCCCCCGCTGGTCGAAATCATCACGCAGAACCCTTCCTGGTCTGCCGAGGAGATGGAACAGCAGGTCACGATTCCGGTGGAGAATGCGATCTATGGCTCTCCTCATCTGGAGCAGGTGCGGTCTACCAGCATTTTTGGCTTGAGCGACGTAAAGCTCTACTTCAGCTTCGACAGCGATTACTTCCACGATCGCGAAGAAGTTCTCTACCATCTGCAGACCTTGACGCTGCCGAACAATCTGCAACCGGAGCTCTCGCCCTGGTCACCGATCGGCGAGATATACCGCTACGTCCTGAGCGGACCGGGATATTCGTTGAATGAAATCAAGGCAACGCAGGACTGGCTGGTCACGCGGGAACTGAAACAGGTGCCCGGCATCATCGACGTGACGACGTTCGGAGGAACGACGCGGCAATACCAGGTCATCGTCGATCCGAACAAGCTGCTGGCGCATAATGTCACGCTGACGCAGGCGATCAACGCGATCCAGAACAGCAATGCCAATGTGGGCGGCGACTATCTGACCCTGGGCGCACAGAACGTGAATGTGCGTTCCATCGGACTGCTGAAGACGGTCAACGACATCGGCTCGATTGTGGTGGCGGAGCGGAACAATTTCCCAGTGCTGGTGCGAGACATCGCCGAAGTTCAGAAAGGTCACCAGCCGCCGTTGGGGCGTGTGGGTCGAAACAACGACAGCGACATTGTCGAAGGAATCGTGCTGCTGCAAAAGGGCGAGCAATCTCTGCCCGCGCTGCGCGCACTCAAGAAAAAAGTCTATGCCTTGAACCATGGCAACCTCCTGCCGCCGGGAATGCAAATTAAGCCATATTACGACCGCACGAACCTGATCCACGTCACGACCGAAACGGTGAAGCACATCATTCTGACTGGACTGGTGCTGGTCACGGTCGTACTATTCATCACCATCGGCGATTTGCGGACGACGATGTTGGCGGTTCTGACGATCCCATTTGCCGTTTTATTTGCTTTGACGCTGATGGTGATGACGGGCCACTCCGCCAACTTGATCTCCATCGGCGCGATCGACTTTGGGATTCTCGTCGATGCGTCGATCGTCGTGCTGGAAAGTGTGTACCGCAAGCTCTCCCGGCGAATGGAAATGGAAAGTACCGCCGACCTGATTGTGGAAGGAGTCACGCAGAGCGCCAAGCCCGTCATCTACGCCACGATCATCATTCTGGTTTCGTTCATTCCGTTGTTTACCATGCAGGGCGTGCCGGGCAGAATTTTCGCGCCGATGTCAATGACCTATGGCTTCGCGCTAATCGGCGCGTTGATCTACGCCGTGATCTTCGCTCCGGTCCTAGGATTTTTGACCGCTTCGAAGGAGCCGGTGACCGGCAAGGAGACATGGCTGGTTCGCAACATTCTCCGCGTCTATAAGCCCTGGCTGAAGCTGGCGCTGAAATATTCTCGCGCCGCCTGGGTAGGCGCAATCGTACTGCTTCTGTTGACGGCTTTCGCGTTCCATTTCATTGGCGGCGAATTCATGCCAGCGCTGGAAGAGGGGAACTTGTGGATTCGCGCCACGCTGCCGCAGGACGTTTCTTTTCCCCAAGCTGTCGCCGTTGCCGACTCCATGCGGGCGACGCTCGACAATTTTCCAGAGGTCAAACAGACCGTTTCGCAGGTTGGCCGTCCGGACGACGGCACCGACGTGACCACGTTCAATAACGTGGAGATCTACACCGATCTGAAGCCGGAGAGCGAATGGCCGGCGTATCTGCATGGCAGCAAGGACAAATTGATTGCGGAGATGCAATCCGGGCTGGCAAAATATCCCGGAGTGGTGCTCGGGTTCTCGCAAAATATCCAAGACAATGTGGAAGAGGCCATGTCCGGCGTCAAAGGCGAGAACTCGCTCAAATTGTTTGGCGACAACTTCTCGACTCTGTCCTCGCTATCTGAACAGATTCTGAAAGTAATGAAGTCGGTTCCCGGAGTGCAGGATGCGGGAATCTTTAAGGTTGGCGGCCAGCCAAACCTGATCGTTGAGATTGACCGCGCCAAAGCGGCACGCTACGGAATCGCCGCGCAGGACATCAACTCCGCGATCCAAGCCGCGGTGGGGGGAGCGCCGGTCACGCAGATGATTCTGGGCGACCGACGCTTCGACCTGGTGGTGCGCTTTCCGCTGGCAGACCGTGACAATCCTGCGGTGATCCGCAATATTATGCTGCCGACGCCAGACGGCACGCAGGTTCCCCTAGGGGAAATTGCGGACGTCAGCATTCGCGACGGAGCATTCGCGATCTATCGCGAAGGGGGCCGTCGCTATGTGCCAATAAAGTTCAGCGTGCGCGGCCGCGACCTACAAAGCACGATCCGCGATTTGCAGGGACGGCTCACGGCTCAAATCAAATTGCCGCCAGGCTACGAGTACACTTGGGCGGGCGAATTCGATAGCCTGCAAAAAGAGTTACACCGTCTCGCCTTTATCGTGCCCATCAGCCTGCTCATCATTCTTGCGCTGCTTTATGTTCTATTTCTTTCCTTTCGCGACGCACTGATTGTCATGGCCGTGATTCCATTCGGCATGATCGGCGGCATCTTCTCGCTGCTGATCACGCACACGCCATTCAGCATATCCGCGGCGGTCGGATTCACATCTGTGCTGGGATTGAACACGCTGGGTGCGGTCGTGTTCCTGCGCGGCGTCCGCCATGCCCAGCATGAACTCGGCGAAGAAACAGGGTTACTGCGCGGCTGTCTGGAAGAAACCAGGCCGATCGTCATGGCCTGCATGTGCGCCGCACTGGGCTTGTTGCCCGCCGCCATGTCTAACGGTATCGGCGCTCAGGCACAGCAGCCGCTGGCCCGCGTTGTTGTGGGTGGAATGATCACAACCTTGTTCGCCGTTCTTTTCATCACGCCCTTGTTGGCGCGTCGGCTTCCGCGCGAGGCCAGGCCTGACAGCACTGAGGCGGAAATTTGAAATTTAGCATTTCGCATTCCCGCCTCTAATCCCTGCGGTAGTTGGCGCCAGCAAACGCGGAGAGCAGTATCCTGAAACTGGCGGTATGGATCGATCTGCGAATCACCAAAATTCTTTGCAGCGAATCCACCCGGCAAGCGCTCTTATGAATGCGCATTGACTCAAGCAATGGTCCCAGCCCGCACGCACAGCCCGTCTTTCGCCCGAACGCTCGCAAGCGCCAAACAGACGATGGTGTTGAGCGAGATTCTCTCTCTTGCCTTCGACAGCTTTCGTGCCAACAAAGTACGCTTTGCGCTGACGGCGCTAGGCATGGTGATGGGATCGGCCTCGGTCATTCTGGTGGTGACCATCGGCTTGACGGGCAAGCAGTACGCAGTCAACTATATCCAGGGTATCGGCGCGAATATGATTGTCGCCGACTATCAGGGCGCGGGCGGGGGCACTCCGGATTTCCTGACCAGAGACGATGAGACCGCGGTCATGGAGCAGGTTCCAGGCATCATTGCGGCTTCGCCCATGCTGCAGATGCACGATCGCATCAGCTTTGGCAATGGCAGAGTGCGTGACATTCTGGTGCTCGGTGTTTCCCCGCAATATAAGGACATTCGCAATCTCGTCGTACTCTCCGGACGTTTTTTCGATGAGCAGGACGCAATCAGCCATGACAAAGTTGCCGTCGTTACGGTCCCGTTCGCGAGGAATTTATTCGGCAGTGTAAACGCAGCGCTGAATCAAACTTTTTCCATCAAGGGGATCCCGTTCACGATCATTGGAATCTTCCGGGAGCGTGTCAACACTTACGGGCAAATGGAAATTGCGGACCAGACCATCCTGATTCCTTATCCCGTGGCGCGATACTTCACCGGTACCGATGTGGTGAAGCAGATATTTTTTTCGGTGCGGGATTTTGCCGACGTGCCGCGAGCGCGCGACGAAATTGCCAAGGTGATTCAGTCGCGTCACCGGCCCAATTCCGCATACGACGTGAACGAAAATGCGGCCTTGCTGACGACCGTAGAGAAAATTGCAAACATCCTGACGGTGGTGCTGCTGCTCGTCTCCGCGGTGACCCTAGCCGTCAGCGGCGTAGGCATCATGAACATTATGCTCGCAACAGTGCGGTCCAGGATTCGCGAAATCGGCATCCGTAAAGCGGTCGGAGCAACCTACCGCGAGATACAGTTGCAGTTTCTCGCCGAGGCCATCCTGATTTCGATGAGCGGCGGCATCGTCGGAACGCTGCTCGGCCTTGCGATCCCATTTTCCGCCCGCTTTTTCCTTCCCGCTGACTTGATTCCGATTTCCAGTTGGTCCGTCGTAATTTCCCTCGGCACCGCCATGCTGGTTGGAATTTTGTTCGGAACATTGCCCGCCACCCGCGCTGCGCAAATGGACCCTGTGGAGTCTCTGAAGTACGAATAGCGGGCTACGATGAGCAAAGGGCAGCAAGAGTTGAAATCGTATCGCGCGCAGCGCTTCTAGCCCCGCGAATCACGTCGGGCAATCCTACGCCATGGTAGGCGCTGCCAATAAAACGGAGATGCGGAAATTTCGCTGCCTGGGACTCCAGTTCGGCCATGCGTTCCAAGTGTCCGACAAGATACAGGGGTAGCGAATCCGGCAACCGGCGAATGAGCGACACGGCAGGTTCGGGCAGCTTCCCCAGAATGCGCTCCAATGCTGCGTGGGTCAGCGCGTGAAGCTTGGCATCGTCAAGTTGCAGCAGATCATCCGCATTCGGGCCGCCAAAAAATGCTCTCAGCAAACGCCCGCCCTCCGGAGCGCGATGCCGAAATTTCTGATCGACAAAGGTACACGCAAGCAACGCTCGCTGCGCGAGGAGTTCCAGATCGTACTGCGGATCTTTGCGGGAAGTTGGCTGTGTCTCGCCACGCTGGCGCACCAGAAATCCAAAGCCGAGCGGTATTCGCATCGTGCCGGCCTGCTCTGGCGCAAACCCGAAATTCACCACGATGGCGGAGGAAGAACGCCGCGGCAACAACTCAGCCATGGATGCATCGAGTAGAGCGAGCAACCTCGCTGTCGCTTTCGCCGGCGCCGCAATTAACAAGGCATCGAATGTAGAGCCGAGCGCTCGTTCCTCCACGTCTGGTGAATCCACATAGATGCGCCACCCGTTCCCAGTCGGCTCAATAGCTTCCATGCGACTCCCGCAATAGACGTTTTTCGAGGGGATGTGTGACGCCATGCGGTCAATTAGCCCATCGATCCCTTTCCGCAAAGTAGAGAACACCGGGGCGGCGAAATCAGCGGCTCGCGCCCTCTTCCGCACGCCTTCTATCAAACTGCCGTGCTCGCGCTCCAGTGCCACATATGCGGGTAGAACTGCGCGTGCACTTAATACCGAGATGTCCCCGCCGAAGACGCCGGCCAGCAAAGGCGCTGCAACAGTATCAGCGATCTCGGCGCCAAAATGACGAAATATAAAATCGCGAACAGACTCGTCGCGCGGGGGATTTGTTGCATCCAGCGCGGTGGCCTTCAATTGCTCTGCCAGCTTCGGCTCGCGCAGATACGCGAGCTTCGCCTGCCAGCTTAACTGCGGCGAATTGAGCATGGCGCCCCATTGCACGGGCACCATCATGCGCATCCCGTCCGGCATTGCGTGAAGCGATCTTCCGTCGGCGAGATAGGTTTTTCGCCGCTCATCTTGTGAAAAAATGACATCGGATTCCAGCCCCAATTCCACCGCAAGTTCGCGCGCTTCGGACTTTTCCGTCACCCAACTATCGGGGCCACATTCGAGGACGAACCCATCGCGGCGCTCCGTCTCCACGATGCCGCCGAGGCGATGCGTGGCTTCAAAGAGGATGCATTCGACGTGCGCGCCAGCCTGCTGTTGCTTCGCCACTTCGTAGGCAGCGGAAACTCCCGCGATGCCTCCGCCGATGATGGCGATGCGCTTCATCGGGATGCGGACTGAGTCGAAGATGGCCGATCGGCGGCTTGGATGAGTTCGGTAAGACCGCGAGAAGCGAGGTCTGCCAGCGCTTCGATCAATAGAGGAGAATCGTTCAAAGACTCGGGGCGAAACAGTTGCAGATTCAGCTTTCGCGTCAAGTCCTGAAACCCGATGTCGATGTCGTACAAAATTTCGACGTGGTCGCACAAAAATCCAACCGGCTGCAGGACCACTCCGCGATGTCCTTCCTGTTGGATCGCCTGGAGAGTGTCCTCGACCGTTGGACCAATCCACGGACCGCCCGACATTCCCTGGCTCTGAAACGCGAAATACCAGTCCTGCTCTGTGAGTCCGTCCGCGGCGAGCCGTTCGGCAACCAGCGATGCGGTCTGTTTGGCTTCGATCGCGTAAAGATCGGGATCCGGCGGCGTTCCGGCGGGCGTCGCATAGGATCGTTCCGGCACGGTGGGTCGAACGGTCTCGGAAGCGGCGCTGGCCGATGAAGCGGCCGGTTGACTATTCGAATCATCAAGGCCAGTTTCCTGTATGGAATTTTCAGAGGGCTGCCGCGTCAAGACGGTCTGGCAGGGAACGCTGTGCGCGGTGAACACCACGGGGACATTCGCGTCAACAACATTGCAGGCCAGTCTCCACGCCAACCGCAGTCGCTCGGCAAACGCATCGGCCAGTAGAGGATGGGCCGCCCAGCTATCGACAAAGAAAAAACGGATTTCGCCACCCGCTTCCGCGTATGCGGCGCGGCGGTACAGGCCCACGCTGGTACGCGAATTCTGGGGAGCCAGGCAGATGGCGATGGCATCCGTGATGCCATCGCTGCGCATCTTTCGCACTGTATCTGCAATGTACGGTTTCCAATTGCGCATTCCGACGTAGACCGGAAGATCGAGTGCTTCCTGGAGCAGCGTTGCCTGCCGAACCGTCCATCTCGTCAGCGGACTTTTGCCGATGCGCGAGTAGCGATGTTGAATCTCTTCCACCACCTGCTGTGGAATCGGTCTGCCGCTCACGACGTTCCTCAAATATTCCGGAATTTCCTCGACACTCTCCGGAGTTCCATGCGCGAGCAACAGCACGGCGAATTTTCGCTGCAAGACATTGCTTGACGATTCCGTGGCGGCGGCACTCACGGCAGTCCTTCCTTGTGCTCGCTCCGCATCTCCGCACAGATGTCGTGAACCCAGCGAACCACCCGCCGCACATTTTCCACCGGCGTGCCGGGCACGATGCCATGCCCGAGATTGAAGATGTGCCCAGGTCTGCCGCCTGCTTTCCTCAAAACCTCTTTTACACGCGCGCGCAGCAGCGTTTCTGGGGCGAACAGCGCGATGGGATCGAGATTTCCCTGTACGGCATAAGCATTGCCGAGCATCTCCCATCCGGCATCGAGCGGAATTCTCCAGTCCAACCCAATGACATCGGCATCCGTTTCACGCATGGATGGGAGCAGCGTCGCCGTATCAACCCCGAAATAGATAACTGGAACTCCCATCGCCCGCACCTGCCGTATTAGCAACCGCGTGATTGGCAGCACATATTCGCGATAATCCGTCACGGAAAGCGCGCCGGCCCAACTGTCGAATATCTGGATGACATCCGCTCCTGCTTCGACGTGCTGTGCGGCGTAGTCGGCCAGCACCGTCGCCAACTTCTGCATCAACGCCTGCCATGCCGCGGGATCGGAATACATCAGGCGTTTCGTCTCGATGTAATGGCGCGAGCCGCCGCCCTCAATCATGTAGCTCGCCAACGTAAATGGAGCTCCGCAGAAGCCGATCACTCCCTTGCTGTTGCCGAAGTGCGCTGCGACTCGGTGAATTGCTTCTGCGACATACCCAAGATCGGCGGTACGATCTGTCCGCAGCGCGGCGATATCCGCCGATTCGCGAATAGGACGATGCACCACGGGGCCTTCGCCCGCTTGAAATTCGAAATCCAGGCCCATCGGTTCGAGCGGCAGGAGAAGATCGGCAAAAATAATCGCTGCATCCACATCGAGTTTTTCCGCGGCCGTGATGGTCACTTCCGCGGCCAGCTCCGGCGACTTGCAGATCTCCAGCAGCGAGTGCGTCCGGCGCACCGCCTGATATTCCGGCATGTAGCGACCCGCCTGGCGCAGAAACCACACAGGAGTGCGGTCGACCGGCTGTCGCAAGCACGCTCGCAGGAATCGTTCGCCGCCGCTCATGCGCGTCGACGCGGAATTAACCGCTACTTTATCGAGCGAACCGAGATTGTCGGAAGCAGGCGCTTTCGATCTTCCGGGCAATGTGAATGCGGAATGTAGCGTTGCAGTCTTCAACCGTTCTCCAGGGCTTCAGTAAATGTCATCCAATGTAAAAGAGTAGCATCGCACACACGCTTGCCTCTTCTGCAGGAGCAGTTTCGAGCAGCTCAAAAGCAAGCCAGAATTCGAAAGTGCTAATTCCAATGTCGTGCTTGTGAAACGCCTTAGATTGTGTGGAATGGCCCTAGCTGACAGGAGCGATCCCTATATTCAGGTAATTGCCATAGCCCACGAGAACTGTGGAGAGAACCAGTACCGCCAGTCCCAGGCCGACGAGGACTTTCGTTTTGCGGCTGGCGCCCGACCATTCCTTCAGAGAGATACCCCAAAGCGTCGAAAAAATGATGATACTCGCCATATGCAGTGTCCAACTGGAGAAATCGTACTTGCCCATTTTGGTCTGGCCAATGCTGTAAAAGAAAAATTGCAGATACCACAGGATGCCAACGGAAGCGCACAACAGATAGTTCTTGGTCAGACTGGCACGTTGGCTCCGCGTGCGATCTGCCGGCGCATCCTGCTTGGCGTTTGCATGAAGAATTTGTCGCGCACTCCCGTTGCGAACCATCAGTGCAACACACCACAGCACATTCGTCGTCAGTCCACCCAGCAGAATCACGACCAGAATCGGTAAGTTCTGCCATTCGTTCGCACCGTTGTGGGCCGCCAGTGCGGCCTTGGCCAGCTCTCCGATCGGCTTTCCCGTTGCCAGTCCGTAGGCGAAGCAGGCGCTCATTACTCCGGCGAACACGGCCACCGCAATCCCTCTGGGAAAATTGAATTCCGCCACGGACTCCTTCTTTTCCGCGATACTCAACTCGCGCTCCTTCGAATACCCCGCCATTCCGTTCAATGCGATTCCCGCCAGGCATACGGCAACGCCGAAAAGGATCACTTGCCCCGGCGCGTGATGCAGCAGCGCAGGCGCGGCGGCCGGTCGAAGTGAGATGATACTACCGTGCTGTCGAAAAAGATCGACCATAATTACAAATCGAGCCAGCCTGGTGTTGATCCCGAAATCGACCGTGAAAGCCTCTGGCGGCATCTTGATAGCTTTTCCATCGAGATTCCTTCCTGGGGGTTCGCCAACACGGGCACCCGATTCGGGAAGTACCTGCAGCCCTCCGCCACTCATACCCTCGAGGAGAAATTCTCCGACGCTTCGCAGGTGCATCAAGTCACTGGCGCGTGCCCCAGCGTGGCTTTGCATGTTTCGTGGGACTTCCCAGGAGGAATGCACGACGTCGCAGCTGTCCGCGAACTGAGCCGGAAGTTCGGCATTCGCGCGGGAGCCATCAACCCCAACCTCTTTGAAGACCAGATGTATAAATTCGGCTCCTTCGGCAATCCAGACCCGGCGATACGCAGGCACGCGCTCGACCATGTCCTGGAATCGATCGCGATTGCCACGGAGCTTGGCGTCGTCGATGTATCGCTCTGGTTTGCGGACGGTTCGAATTACCCGGGCACTCAAAGTATTCGGCGCCGTATCGAATGGTTCAAAGAGGGGCTCGCGAACGCACATAACGCCCTCACCGCCAATCAGCGAATGCTGATCGAGTACAAGCCATTTGAGCCGGCTTTTTACCACACGGACATCGGCGATTGGGGGATGGCGCTGCTCCTCGCGCGCGCCGCAGGCCCGCAAGCGAGTGTTCTGGTCGATACCGGCCATCATTATCCAAGCCAGAACGTCGAACAAATTGTGGTGTGGCTGCAGCAGGAAAATATGCTCGGAGGGTTGCACCTCAACGACCGCCGGTATGCCGATGACGATCTGACTCTCGGCTCCATCGATCCTTACCAGGTGTTTCGGATCTTCCATGAAATTCAGATGGACCGCTGGGAACGTCCTCAATCCGTTGCGCCAGCCTACGTAATCGACCAAAGCCACAATTTGAAGAACAAGGTCGAGGCTATGGTTCAGACAGTTGTGACCGCGCAGGAACTCTATGCCAAAGCCTGCCTGGTCGATCGTGCCAGGCTCAATCTGCTTCAACTGGAGAGTCGTCTGGTCGAGGCTGAAGAATGTCTGCGATCGGCTTTCTGGATCGACACACGGCCACATCTGCGTGCATGGAGAGAATCGCGAGGTCTTCCGTCGGACCCGCTGCAGGCGTTGCGAGACAGCGGATACGTAGATCGCATTTCCAGGGAGCGCTGCGGAAAAAATAGAAGCGGTGCCTCCAGTTATGCATAAAGCCGCGCGTTTTTCACCGCTCGCGGGCCGCTCCCCAATCGATCCGCAGGTCATGAGTTGCAATTCGATCGCTGCATCCCACGGGTTAAACTTGTCTTCATGGAGAAATTGACGCGTCGATCCTGCCTGATGGGACTTGCGGCTCTTCCTTTCGCAAACCGTCTTTTATGGTCGTCCAACAGGAATTCGAAGATGATTTTTATCGGAACCTATACCAAGACAACCAGCCACGGCATTTACGTGTATCGATGGATGCCGGACTCTGGCGAAATGGTGGCGATTGGGCTCGTGGCAAAGACGCCCAATCCGAGCTTTCTTACGCTGGCGCCGGACCGCAGGCATCTGTATGCGGTGAACGAGCAGCCGGACGAGGATCACGGCTTTGTCTCGGCATTTGCAGTGGAAGGCACATCAGGAAAACTGACTGAAAAGAATCGAGTCGCGTCTGGCGGAAGCGCCCCCTGCAATCTGACCACGGATCACACCGGCCGCGCGCTCTTTGTCGCCAACTACACTAGCGGCAGCATGGCGAGCTTCCGAATCCTTCGCGACGGTGCTCTCAGCGATCATGTCGAGGACATATTTTTCAAGGGACACAGTGTCAATCCCGACCGGCAAAAAGAGGCGCACACCCACTGCACGACGATTTCTCCCGACAATAAATTTCTACTGGTGAACGACCTTGGCATGGATCGCATCATGATCTACCGTTTCGATCCGGCGACGGCAAAGGTGACGCCCAACGATCCGCCGTTTTACAGCGCGATTCCCGGCTCCGGTCCCCGCAATCTTACATTTCATCCGAACCATCGCTGGGCCTATTCCGTCAACGAGCTTGCCAGCACCATGGATTGCATGGACTGGGACAGCACAAAGGGGGTTCTGACGCGGTTCCAGAACACCTCGACGGTAGAGCAAAACGCCAAAGAACCAACCTACGTCGCCACCGTTCAAGTGCATCCGAACGGCCGCTTTCTCTACACTTCGAATCGCGGCGACGACAGCATCACCGTCTTCACCATCGATCCCGCAAACGGACGCGTTGCACTGATGCAGCGCATTTCGACAGAAGGGAAATATCCGCGGCACTTTGCGCTCGATCCCACGGGCAGATGGCTAATCGCGGCGAACCAGAATTCAGCGAATATCGTCGTGCTCAAGTGCGACGGCCACACGGGACGACTGTCCGCGACAGGGCGCCAATATCCCCTCGACTCTCCAGTTTGCGTAGTGTTCGACTGAATGACTTTGTTGGGGTCCCATTCTGGTCGCGTTCTCGGCGGCTAGAACGGGCAGTGGATGCTAGCGGCGGACTCGGTTGAATTGGAAGATAAGAGACGGAGCGACGAGATGAAACGTTATGGAGCGGAAAGCGTCAAGAGCATTGGCGGGCAGCATCTGCCGTTTTCCCGCGCGGTCGAGGCGAATGGCTGGCTCTATGTTTCCGGTCAGGTTCCGATGCTCAACGGGGAGCTTGTCGCGGGCAATATCGTTGCCCAGAGCCGCCAGGCCATCCAGAATCTGCTCGCGATCTTGAAAGAGGCCGGCTATGGCCTGGAGCATGTCGTGCGCTGCGGAGTATGGCTCGATGACCCGCGGGATTTCGCGGCATTCAATCGCGTGTTCCAGGAATACTTCGGCGACAATCCTCCAGCGCGCGCCTGCGTCGTCTCCAGCATGGTCGTCGACTGCAAAATTGAAATCGATTGCGTCGCGTACAAGTGATCCGGACAGGAAATCATTCAGCATGAAAGTCGGCGTTTTTACACCGCTGCTGGCGCATCTCTCGCTGGGGGACGTGCTTGCAAAATTGCGATCGCTCGACATCGATACCGTGGAGCTGGGTACGGGAAATTATCCCGGCGACGCACATTGCAAGCTGACCATGCTGGACAATCCGCGCGAGCTGGAAAACTTCCGGCGAACCTTAGCTGATTACGGCGTCAGCATCAGCGCTCTCAGTTCCCATGGAAACCCGCTTCATCCGGATAAACAGCGCGCGCGCCAGGCTCGCGAAATCAGCCGAAAAACGATCCTGCTCGCCGAGAAATTGGATATTCCGGTGGTCGTCGATTTTGCCGGATGCCCCGGCGATTCTCCCGACGCCAAAGCGCCGAACTGGGTCACATGTCCCTGGCCGCCCGAATATCGCGAACTATTGGATTGGCAATGGAACGAAGTCGTGACGCCATATTGGCTGGAGCATGGAGCGTTCGCCGCGGAGCATGGCGTAAAAATCGCCATCGAGATGCATCCAGGATTCGTAGTCTACAGTCCGGAAACGCTGCTGCGGCTGCGCGAAATTGCGGGGTCGTCCGTCGGATGCAATTTCGACCCGAGCCATATGTTCTGGCAGGGCGTCGATCCAATCGCCGCAATCCGCATACTGAGAGACGCTATCTTTCATGTCCATGCCAAGGACACGCAAATGTTCCCTGCCAATCTGCCGCACACCGGCGTTCTTGATACCAAGCCTTACACCGATGAGCGCAATCGCGGATGGATCTTTCGCACCTGCGGCTATGGCCACGGCGCCGAGTGGTGGAGGGAATTTGTCTCGACGCTCCGCGTGTTCGGCTACGACGGTGTGCTATCGATCGAGCACGAGGACAGCCTGATGTCTCCTGAAGAGGGCCTCACCAAGGCCGCAAAGTTCCTGCAGGAAATCGTCATTCGGGACAAACCCGGCCGCGCCTGGTGGACTTAGGAAGCACCTATTATTTGGAAAGCCGCAGCATGACCACGCCGTGCGCTGGGACCGTCGCGGTATAGGAATCTTGCAGCGTGCCCATATCCTTATGCGCCCACAAATCGCGAGCATGAACCGGCCCGTCGAAACCGACCTGCTGCAATCGGACAGTGATGGGATAGGAATACCCACTGCGGTTAAACAGCGCCACGGCGCGGTCTCCGCCCCGTAATGGCTTCATCCAAATCTCGAAAGGTCCCGTTGCGCTCACGCGATCTCCCTGTTTGCCAAGCAGGTCTTGATCGACGGCGATCACATCCTTGTTCATCAGGATGCTCTTTGTGGTGTCGTCCATCTTCGACAAATCGTTTCCGGCCAGCAGCGGCGCCGCGAGCATCGCCCAGAGACTCATGTGGGTGCGGTATTCGTCGGGGCTCATGTGGCCGTTGCCAACCTCCAGCATGTCCGGATCGTTCCAGTGGCCGAGCTTCGCATATTTCGACAATCCAGCCTGCGAAAAGCCGATCGCCGACATGCGGGCATAGCTATCATTAATATCGTCGGTCGTCCGCCACAGGTTTCCGCCGACTTTGGGTCCCCACGTCCATACCGCATCCCAGCCGTACTGGCAAAGGCTGAACACGATGGGCCGGTGGGTGTTCAACAGCGCCTGATGCATTTTCTGGTAGGCCTGTTGCATCAGCGCCCATTGTTTCTGCTGATCATTGCCGGCTTCCTTCTTCATGATCCGGGTATAGCTGCATAGATCGTATTTCAGATAGTCGATTCCCCATGCGGCATAGGTGTTTGCGTCCTGTTGCTCGTGGCCGTAGCTGCCCTCAAATCCGGCACAGGTTTTCGGCCCCGGCGACGAGTAAATCCCCAGCTTCAATCCTTTGGAATGCACGTAATCCGCCAGCGCTTTCATATCGGGAAATTTGCTGTTGGACTGGATGTTTCCTTGCGCGTCGCGCTGTCCCTCCCATGTGTCGTCGATGTTGACATAGATATATCCGGCATCTCGCATTCCACTCGCGACCATCGCGTCCGCGGCCGCGCGCACGTCCGCGTCCGTCACCTTGCCGGCGAAATGGTTCCAACTGTTCCAACCCATGGGCGGCGTGGCTGCCAGCGAGGAAGACTGCGCCTGCGCAGGCCTGGCGGACAGCAGAATGAATGCGATCGCGGAAACGCTCATCAGTACAGCGGACTGAAGAATCATCGATCGAACACGGCGGCAAACACGCATGCAGATCTCCTTCATGGAAGTGCAATGTTTCGCAAATGCAACTTTATCATCCGCCTCCGTGCAGGAAACAGTGGACGCGGTCCCGCGATTGCGTTTTGCGTCATCTAACGAAATTCCACCTGGAGGGTGACGCTTGCTCCGACCGACTTTATGGACGCTGCTCTTCCTTGTCCAGCGCAGCGGAAATATATGCGGCATTTGGGCGATCTTTCTCGTTCTGCCGCGCACCTTCAACCCTCTCACTGGGAAATACGGCAGTCTCTATAGCGACTTGCTGGATTATGTGATCTCGGCGGCATTGATCTTCTACATCCTGACGATTGCCGGAGTCATTCGATTGCGCAGAACGCGACCCGATGCCGAGCGTCCCTATCGCGTCTGGGGTTATCCGTGGCTGCCGCTGCTTTATATCGCGGGCGCGGGAGTGATCCTGATTGTGCTGTTCATTTATCGACCCGCTACGACATGGCCTGGACTGGCGATTGTAGCCACCGGGCTTCCCATCTATGCGGCCATGCGCCGGCGAAACAGAAAAGCTACTCCGGTCGAGGCTGCGGGAATTGACTAGAATGAGTGAGTTTACAAACCATCTGAGCGGAAGCGGGACAGGGGATCGATGAAAGATAGCGGAACAGTCAAGAAGAAAAAGCGGAGCAAAGCCAAGGCCGAGCACGGGATGAGCCTGCAGACGGCGTTCCACGCCATACGGGAGTTGATCGTTCATGGCAAGCTTTCGCCGGGCACGTGGATTGTCGAGGCGGAAATGGCGGAGCGGCTGGGAATGAGCCGGACTCCAGTGCGGAGCGCCATTCATTGGCTGCAGCGGGAAGGCTACATTCTGGAATATAAGAACGTCAGCAAGTCGCGAATGATTGTTGCGCCATTGACCCAAGAAGACGCCAGTGAACTGTATTCGATCATTGGCCATGTGGAGGGGCTGGCCGGACGGCGGGTAGCGCTGCTGCCGCGGCCGCGGCGGGCGGAAATCTGCAGGCAGTTGAAGGGATTCAACGCCCAGTTGAAGGAGATCGTGAAGGCGCGGCCGGCGCATTCCGGGGGAATCTTCGATATCGACCGGGAATTTCACCGGACAGTGATCTATGCCGGCGCGGGGGCGCGGCTGCTGTCGTTGCACAAGGCCGTCGAACCGCAGGCGGAGCGGTACTGGCGGCTCTATGCCAGCTCGATTATCAATGACCTGCATCTGTCGATTGCCGAACATGAGGAGATCATCGAGGCCATCGCCGAAGGGGATGCGAACCGCATCGAGCGAAGTCTGCAACACAACTGGGAGAACGGGCTGGGTCGACTGGCGCAGGTGATCGAAATGTTCGGCGAGCGCGGAAGCTGGTAAACAGACCGGCATTTGTTCGCCCAGTTCTTCCCGCCCTACCTGTCCCCGCACTATTTGAGAGCGTTAGCTGTTCCGGTGGCGGAATCGATCGGCATGGCTGCGGCCGCAATTACGCTGGCCTTCGCGATCAGTTTCCCCCTGGCCTGTGGATTGGACTTCGGCTGCCCGGCTCCCGCATTCTCGTTGTTCTGTTGACCGCGCTGCGGGCGATTCCAGACCTCACGCTGGCGATTCTCTGCGTCATCGGCATTGGCGCTGGGGCTGGCACCCTAGCGTTGAGCATCTATTACGCTGCGGCAATCAGCAAGATGCTGGGCGATCTCTTTGTCACCGCGCCACAGCGGCCGGTCGAAGCATTGACGGCAACCGGCGCCTCGCGCCTGCAGATTGCGTTCTACGGACTGCTGCCCTTGACCCGCTCTGACCTGCTCAGCTGCGGGTCTTATGAGTTCGAGAGCGCGATTCGGACATCTGTGATCATCGGCGCAGGCGGCATTGGACAGGCACTTTACAATGCCCGGCAGCTGTTCTTCCATCAAACCATGATGGCCTACGTGCTGGTCACATGGCTGCCGGCGATGGGCTTCGATGCCCTGAACACCCGGCTGCGTCCTTCCTATGGCTTGGAGAGAGGAGCGCTTGCATGAGGAAGCGCACTGTTCTGTCGGTCCCGGCTGATAAATCGATCCTTGCCAGCCATCGTATTTTTTCTGAAACTAAGACCGCTTTGGCAAAGGTAGGGAAGGTCTACGCACCAAATCCCGCCGAGCGATTTATGCGCCCGCGACTGAATCAGCTGGCATCGGGCGCGAATGCTTTTCTTGCGTTCATGCCGGATGCGGTCGATGATGCCTGGCTGGCCAAAGCTCCAAGGCTGCGCATCATCGCGGGGGCCCTCAAGGGTTATGACAATCTCGACCTGGACGCATGCACCCGCCGCGGAATATGGGTCAGCAATGTCCCCGACCTGCTCACGATTCCTACCGCGGAGCTCACCATCGGCCTGATGATCGCTCTCGCCCGCAAGATCCGCACGGGCGACTCCTGGGTGCGCACACGGGGAATTTCGCGCTGGCGTCCGGACCTCTATGGCGTTGGAATTCATGGCAGCACCATCGGCTTTCTTGGACTCGGCATGATCGGCCAGGCGGTGGCCGATCGCCTGCATGCATTTGGGGCCCGGCTGCTCTACTACGACCAGCGCGCGGCACTGACTGCCACAGAACGACGCTTGAAGCTGACCCGCTGCGATCTGGGGACACTGCTGAAACAATGTGACTATGCGATCGTCGCCATGCCGCTAAGTGCGGAGTCGCACCACCTGCTCGATGGTGGCGCGTTGGCCAACTGCAAAAAAGGAATGCTGCTCATCAATCCATCTCGGGGCTCGGTGGTGGAAGAGGCGGCGGTTTTGCATGCACTGAAGTCAGGGCAGCTCGGCGGTTATGTGGCGGACGTGTTTGAGTGCGAGGACTTGTCCGTTGCAGACCACCCGGCGCGCATCCTCCCTGGACTGCTGCGCCATCCAGCAACGCTCTTTACTCCCCATCTTGGGTCAGCGGTCGAGCGCGTTCGACGGGAGATCGAATTGCGCGCCGCCGCCAACATCGTCGATTGGGCGCACGGCCTGGCGCCACGCGACGCTCTCAATCGGCCGGATGGAGTTTCGTCGTGAAGCGGCGGCTGAATCTTGAACAGGTCGACAGCTGGCTGACGCTGATCGAAAGCGGCAGTTTCCGCGCAGCCGCGAAACAACTGTCTCTGTCGCAGCCAACGGTCACACAGCATATCCAGCGGCTCGAGGCGCACATCGTAAGCGGAGGTGCTTGCAAGAACATGCGTTTGAGTAGCGAAGCTATAGTCAAGCTTCCGACGCAAGATCTCGATATCCTTCCCGGCACTCTTCCCGGAAGTTCGGCATCCAACCGTCAGGAAGCAAAATCGGCCCACGGCTGGAGATGTTCTCCGCACCCGAGTTCCTGGACGTCTTCCCAAATCGATGGATCCGCCACTTGCCAAAAACTCTTCATCAACGACCATACAAACCTCACAGACCGGGAAATCGATGGAATATCGGACGACAAGACGCCAGTACCTAGACAGTAGTTGCTCGGGTGAGGGTCTCACGAAGAAATGTGAGTTGACAGGCGCAGATTGATTCTTCGGGAGCAGGTAGCAGATATAGCCTGCTCCATGTTCGCAAACGAGGAGAGCGCTTATGTGGATTGTCCGCTTTGCGCTGCAGAGGCCCTACACTTTCGTCATTGTCGCGGTGTTGATCTTCATCTTCGGCGTCGCCGCCATCCTGAGGACGCCGACGGACATTTTGCCGGACATTGATATTCCAATCGTCAGCGTCATCTGGACCTATAGCGGTCTGGATGCGGATGACATGTCCAAGCGCATCGTCGGGGTCTGCGAGCGGGCCCTGCCGACCACAGTCAACAACATTCAGTATACCGAGTCGCGGTCTTATAACGGTGTCGGAGTTATCAAGATCCATTTCCAACCCGGTGTGCAGGTGGATCTTGCGATTGCCCAGGTCACGGCTCTGGCGCAGTCGTTGTTGCGCCTGATGCCGCCGGGAATCCTGCCCACCCTATGTGCTCAAGTACGACGCCTCCAGCGTTCCTATCGTGCAGGTAAGCCTTGGCGGAAAGGGGCTGTCGCAAACCGAGCTGTATGACCTGGGCCAGAATTTTATTCGCGGGCAGCTGGCGACCATCAAGGGCGCCTCGGTGCCGCTGCCGTATGGCGGTGAGCAGCGATCCATCATGGTCGACGTGGAGCCGGTGCAACTGACGGCCAATCACCTGACCGCCTCGGATCTTTCCACCGTGCTGAACAACCAAAATCTGGTCACGCCTTCGGGCACGGAAAAGATGGGCGACCGGGAGTATCTGGTAGGAACCAACAGCAGCCCGAGCACCATCGCGGAGTTGAACGCTCTGCCGATCCGCACAGTGAATGGCGCGGTGGTTCAGATGAAGGATGTGGCCTGGATCCATAACGGATACCAGCCGCAGACGAGCTATGTGAGTGAGAACGGGCAGGCGTCGGCGCTGTTGACCGTCATCAAGAGCGGTGCTTCTTCGACACTGACCATCGTGGACCAGGTGAAAGCCGCGATTCCGCGGATCAAGGCCGGGCTCCCAAGCGCGCTGACGCTTACGCCGATCTTCGATCAATCGGTGCTGGTGCGGGCCTCCATCCGGGATGTGGTGCAGGAAGCGGTCACGGCCGCTTTTCTCACCGCCATGATGGTGCTGGTGTTTCTGGGCAGTTGGCGAAGCACGCTGATTGTCAGCGTATCGATTCCGCTGGCGGTATTGTTCGCGATAGCGGTGTCTTCGGCTCTCGGCGAAACGATCAACATCATGTCACTGGGCGGGCTGGCGCTGGCGGTGGGTATGCTGGTCGACGATGCGACGGTGGAGATCGAGAACACGCATCGGAATCTCGGCGTAGGGGAGAAGAAGCCGCTGGCCAGGGCGATCCTTGACAGCGCCGAGCAGGTAGCGATGCCGGCGCTGATCTCAACTATATCGATCTGCATCGTATTCGTGCCGGTAACGCTGCTCTCGGGTTCGGCGAAGTATATCTTCACACCGCTAGCATTGAACGTCGTGCTGGCACTGGTTGCCTCGTACCTGCTGTCGCGCACGTTGGTGCCCACAATGATGCACTTTCTTTTGCCGAAAGAAGTGCCGCTCTATCAGGGTCAGGAGAAGGAGTCGCCGCTTAGCCGTGGTTTCATCTGGCGATTTCACCAGCGGTTCGAGCATGGGTTCGACAGGTTTGCGGAGAAATACAAAGGCGCGTTGGAGTGGGCGCTAGCGCACCGGGCGGCCACGCTGGTTGCATTCGCGGTGGTATCCCTGGGCTCGCTGGCATTGATGCCCGAATTGGGGCAGGACTTTTTCCCGTATGTTGATTCCGGGCAGATGGAATTCCATGTGCGCCCGCCGGTCGGAACCCGAATTGAAACGGCGATTCAGGTGTTCAGGCAAGTGAACCAGGAGATTCGGCGGGCGATTCCCCCGAACCAGCTGCAGATGGTCGTAAACAATATCGGGCTGCCGCCAGGGGGCGTAAACCTTGCCTACTCGGCAAGCGATACGACGAGTAATGGGGATGGGGATGTGCTAGTGCTGCTCGCGGCCAAGCATCGGCCAACGCAGGAATGGATGCGGATTCTGCGGCAGGACTTCGCACAAAAATTCCCCCAGGAGACGTTCTTCTTCGAGCCAGCCGATATCACGAATCAAACGCTGAACTTCGGGCTGCCCGCACCGATTGATGTGCAGGTGCGAGGGAAGGACGCAGCGTTGACAGCGCGGATTGCCGAATCGCTGCAGCAGCAGATCAAGGATGTTCCGGGCGCTGTGGATGTGTTCATGCAGCAGGAGGTCAATGCGCCCAAACTGAACATCAACGTGGACCGGCTCAAGGCACAGGAACTCGCGCTCACAGCAAAGGACGTCTCCGATAACGTGCTGTTATCGCTCTCGGGCAGTGGGCAGGTTGCGCCAAACTTCTGGCTCGATCCCAAAACGGGGGTCGAATACCCAGTGATTGTGCAGGTGCCGCAGTACCGCCTGCACAACCTGGATACGCTGGAGCAGACGACCGTCACTGCGCCCACGCCCGGCACCAGCGACCAATTATTGCGCAATGTTTCGGAGACCGAGCGGCAGGTTTCTCCGCAGACCGTGTCGCACTATAATGCGCTGCCTGTCATGGAAGTGTTCGCGAACGTGGAGCAGCGCGACTTGGGCGGCGTAGCCAGCGATGTGCAGAAGATCGTGAAGAAGAATTCACAGCATCTGCCGCCTGGGGTGCGGATCGTTCTGAGCGGTCAGGTGCTGACCATGAAGACATCGTTCGCGAACCTGGAAATTGGGATCGCCGCGGCAGTGGTGTTTGTGTATCTGCTGATGGCGATGAACTTCCAGTCATGGAGTATACCGTTCATCATTCTGATGGCGCTGCCGGGAGCCTTCGCTGGCATTGTATGGATTTTGTTTCTAACGCAGACGACGTTAAACGTGCCCTCCCTGATGGGCGCGCTGATGACGATCGGAGTCGCAACCGCGAACAGCATCCTCGTGGTCAGCTTTGCAAATGAATCGCGTGGCGAAGGAAAGGACAGCAAGGATTCCAAGCAAGCAGCGTTGATTGCAGGCTCAACTCGGCTGCGGCCGGTGATTATGACAGCGCTGGCGATGATCATCGGCATGCTCCCGATGGCGCTGTCACTGGGCGAAGGCGGCGAGCAGAACGCGCCCATTGGACGGGCCGTGATCGGTGGGCTCATGTTCGCTACCGTGGGCACGCTGTTTATCGTGCCGGTGATGTATTCGCTGATGAGCAAGCAGGCTCCGGTGAACTGGGAAAAGCGGCTCGAGGACGAGATCGAGGGAGCGCACCAATGAGCGCAGACATCGCATCCACACCCGCAGCTGGCAATCAGCATGGGGCCCAACTGCGGCAAAAGCACGGCCGGCGGGTGTTTCGGATTCTGATAGCGATCGTGGTGCTGGTCGTGGCCCTGCTGGTGGGCTGGCTGCCCCACTACAAGCGCAACAAGGAAGTGAACGCCAGGGCTCAACAGCAGAAGAACGCATTGCCGGTCGTTGAGGTGCAGGCGGTGCACATCGCGAGTTCGGAGCAAGAACTGACTCTGCCGGGCACCGTGACTCCGCTGCGGAGTGCGCACATTTATGCGCGGGCCTCGGGGTATTTGAAGGCACGTTATGTAGACCTTGGGGATACGGTACGTAAGGGCCAATTGCTGGGGACGATCTCGGCTCCGGACCTGGACGCCTCAGTTACCCAGCAGACCGCAGCTGTACAGCAGAGCCGAGACAACGTGTTGACGGCGAAATCGAACTTGCAACTCCAGCAGGCGACCTATGCCCGGGTTCACACGCTGGTGCTCCACGGCATTTTGTCCCGACAGGACGACGATACTGCACACGCGGCGGTTGAGTCGGCGCAATCGAACCTGCAGGCGATGCAAAACGCGGTGGACTCGGCGCTCGGAGCGTTGGCTCGCGTGCAGGATCTGGCAGATTTCGAGCAGATTCGCTCACCAATCAACGGCACGATCACGGCACGCAACATCGAGGTTGGCAATCTGGTGTCGGCTTCCGGAGTCGCGCAAGGTCTGACAGCTGTCTCCACCGGCGGCCCGTCCACGGGTGGCGCGCAGGGCGGCGAATTATTCGATGTCGTGGACCTCGGCAGTCTCGAGGTGTTTGTGTCCGTGCCGGAGCAAGATGCGCCTTTCGTGCAGGCCGGTCAGCCTGTGGACCTCACCTTTTCAGAGTTGCCGAGAGAGACATTCAAGGGCAAAGTGGTTCGGAGCAGCGACTCTCTCAGCCAACAGAGCCGGACGCTGCTTACTGAGATACAGGTCGGGAATCCCCAGCATCGGTTGCGGCCGGGCATGTTCGCTTCTGTGAGGATGCATTACAGGGCTCCGAACCCTGGCATCCTGATCTCCGGAGACAGCCTGCTTACGTTGGCGCGCGGTCAGTTTGTGCCGGTGGTGGAGAACAACGTTATCCAGATGCGGCCCGTGAATGTAGGGCGAGACCTTGGTACCCAGGTGTACATCACCACTGGACTGCAGGACGGCGACCACGTCGTGGTGAACCCCAATGACTCCGTGATGCAGGGCGTCCGCGTGACCATACGGCCCGCCCCCGCTGGTCAGCAGGGCGGCAGTGCAGATCCCGGCGCGGGAGGAAAGAGTGACAATCAGGGCGGACAGGATCAATAGAACGGAGCCCCGCACCGCAAAGGGGGGGTGCTCAATCGAGCTTTTTTCGCGGCGCTCCGTAGTAGTATGGCGTAACTCCCGCGTGGCCCTGGGCAGTTTCGCGGTGAGCTGTATGCTGATATCGGTGGCGGCCGCACAAGAAACGCCGCAGACGTTACTTGCTGCGAGAGCTCTTGCGAACGCGCCTGTACCTTCGCTCGCGCTCGTGCAGAACCCGGGGAATGCAACAGGGTCGGCGAGCCCGCAGGATGGCCAGCTCTACTTAAGCCTGCAGCAGGCAATCGAGATGGCCATCAAAAATAACCTTGACATCGAGATCGAAAGGGTCGATCAAACGATTGCGGACCAAAGCGTCCCGCTGGCAAAGGGCGGCGGAGTGCCGCGTCCGATCAACTACACGGTGGCGGATACACCGGCTGGCGAAGCACCTGTGGCATTGCCACTGCTCAGCTTCTCCTCTCCCGGCCTCTCCCCGTTGAGCGTGGACCCAATATCTTCGACAGTGTCCTCGTCCTACAATACAAGCCGCGTACTAGAGGGGTCACACTCTCTATCACTCAGTCCGGCGCCATATTCGGTTGGATCGCCAGTGCCCGGCTTCGACGCGCAGCTGCTAGGCCGGTACGGGTGGCTGCGGCGGAACCCGGCAGTCTCGCTCCTGACACTCCCTGCGGGTACAGCGACGCAGGCCGATATGGTGACAACCGACAATACCCTTGGCAATACCCTCCTGACCAAGGGCTTCAGCCCGGGGACCACGATTCAATTGGGGATAAACGACTTCGTGCAGAGCTTCTACTCGGGTCGCTCCAGCGCGGTTCCGTTCTCCCATCCCAATGCCTACGCTCTCATCGCACAACCGCTCTTGCGCGGGGCCGGCCGCGCGAACAACACCCGTTACATTGCCATCGCGAAGACGAACAGGAAGATCTCCGCGGCAGTGCTGGAGCAGCAGATGATCAGCACGATTGCGGGAGTAGAAAACCTGTATATCGACCTGGTGAGCCTGCAGGATTCGGTCAAAGTGCAGGAGCAAGCGTTCAACGCAGCCGAGTTGCTGTTGCATAACAACCAGGAGCAGCTAAAAGTAGGACGCCTGCCACCCATCGAGGTAGCACGGGCGCAGTCACTCGTGACGAGCACCCAACTGCTGCTCACCCAGGCGATTTCTCTCCGAGACCAGCAGCAGGTAATACTGCGAACGCTGCTCGATCCACAGTCGTTCACCAGTACGCGGAGCGGGACGACCGAAATCGTGGCGACGGATCCGCTCTTGCCTCCGGAGGCCGAGCCGTCGACGCCGCTTCCAGAACTGATCAAGGGAGCCTGGGAGAGGCGCCCTGACGTGCAACAGGCGCAACTGCAGATAACCAACGGCGAACAGCAGGTTGCGAGCGCGGTCAATGCCGCGAAGCCTGAAATCGATCTCTATGGGAGCTATGAGAGCCGAGGGGTTGTGATCCCCGGACTGACCGCGATCGGTGGAGACAGCTTGACGGGCAATGCGCCTACCAACCCGGTTCCGACCGGAGGCAACCGCTCCTCGACAGTGTATGAGGCTGGGGTGCAATTCTTCTTGCCGGTGCAAAACCGAGTGGCGGAGGCAAATCTTGGGGCTGACAAGGCGCTATTAAGGCAGCAGCAACTCCGAGTGACACAACTGGAGTCGCAGGTCGCTGCCGAGGTGCAGAACGCAATCACAGCCCTCCACGCCGCCAAAAGTGCTGCTGATACTGCCACAAAGGTGCAAGAGTTGCAGGCGAAGCTTCTCGCCGCAGCTCAGGAAAGTTTCCAGGCAGGTTATACGACCAACCTCGCCGTCATTGAACAGCAGACTTATCTCGCACAGGCACAGACCACGGAGGTCATAGCCAAAGCGGCGTGGCTGAAGGCGGCGGCCCAGTTAAACCGGGTATTGGGGCTAACCCTGGAAAAGAGCGGCATTTCGCTCAAAGCAAATCAGGGGGAGGGTGGCTCGCGACAGCATTGATCCGTCGGCAGTATCGACCAGAGTCTCGCAATCAGGTTCACGCTCCTCGTGCGAGTCACGCCCATCGAAGAAGGTTGAGAGCCCATGCGGTGCCCGCGCTGGTGCCGGTTGAGGCCGATGATCGAGTAAAGACAGATCGGCGCGTGCGAAGAAGCTGGCACGTTGCTATCGACCTGGAGATGTAACGACGGTATGGGTTTCGGATGAAGGTTCCAGGAGTTGTGGGACTAGGTGCGCGCGCGCGAGAGGCTGGTTTCATTGGCCGTTCTTTTGGGGATAGCGGTGCTTCCCTGCAGTTCTATTTTTGGTCCAGGTCGATCGAATAGATGTTCGCCGTGGAAATCCGCGCATTCACCAGTGGCACGTCTCCCGGTGTGAGGCCGGCGAAGCGAAAATCCAGCACGTCGAGAGGCTGCACGCTGCTGAGTCCGGCGACCTGATCCAAGTCTCCCCCTGGCACGGAAACCCGGTATACCGGCTGATCGGTGGCGATGAAATCGTGGAAGTATATCCAGCGGCTATCGTGAGACCAGGCAGGATCATGTGCCGGCCGGGAAATCAGCGTCTTCCAGGCATGTGTTGCCAGATCATAAATAACCAATTTGCTTTGATCGAGGGGCATTGCGGCAATGTAGCGGCCGTCGGGCGACCAGCGAGGACTGAAAAGGCCCTTCGATTGCGGAAGAGTGGTCAACTGCTTCGTCTTGAGGTTCAGAATGTGGATGGATTTGGGCAGCGACTTTTCCGCCATTAACTCTGGCAAGCGGCCAAATACGATCGAGTCGCCGTCCGGAGACCAGCCGGGATCCGCTTCATTCCTCGTTTCGTTCAGCACCGGCGAGAGATTACCGCCTTGCGCATCCATAATGTAGATGCGCCAGATTTTCCCGGGCTCCCTTGCCATCAGGACAATCCGCTTTCCATCCGGCGACCAATGCATCATGAACACTTCCATTGGGCTGGCGGTCAATTGCAGGCGCTGGCTGCCGTCAGTGCGGCTTCGCCACAGGGTGCTGTCTTTCGGATTGATCCACGCTACCGATTGTCCGTCTCGCGAGAAGGCCACGAGCTGCGCGGCATTCAGAGTTTTTCCATACGGGGTGAACTGTTTGGAAGAGGAGTCATATTTCAGCAAAACGGAGTGGGTGTCCCGTCCGATGAAAAACAGGCGGTGGCCGTTGCTCGCCGTGATTGGCGCCTGATAGCTGAGGGGCCCGTTTGTAATCTCGACCGGTGTGACCGGACTGAAAGAGAAGAAGGATCTTCTGCGCAGCATCCAGATGTTGTTTCCGCCGCCGTGGGCCGACTGAAACACGAAATATTTTCCATCGGCAGTCCAGGAGCCGCAGCACTCGGAAGAAGGATTGCTCCAGTTGGGGAACAGCGGCTCCAGCTTTCGGCCATCCGCCGAGATCTGCCACAAGGAGGTTGTGTGATTCAGAGGATTCACCTGCGTAAACGTGAGCGTGGATCCGTCTGGAGACCAGCGCAGCCAGAACGCTCGCCCTGGCAGCGTAGCAAATTTTATGGCCGCGGTCCCATCGGCATTGGCAAGATAGAGATCGGTCCCATTGGCGTAGAGGATGCGCTTTCCGTCAGGCATCCACGTAGCGTCGTGACCCAGAATATTGGAAAAATTCCGTGCGGTGCCTCCCAGGGTGGGGACGATCCACAAAGGTTGTTCCGCCTCCGGGATCAAGTAGTTCCGGACGGCTAGTTCCGAACCGTCCGGCGAAATTGCTCCAAGGGATGGCGCGGAAATCTCTGCCGGTACGGGCAGGATGCTGGTTTCCCCGTCGGCGATCAAGGCCTGCATCAGTTCCTCGCGGCCATTTTCGATTTGAAGGAAATAGATGCGCGAACCGTCCGTCGCCATGGCGCCGAGGTTTTCCTGAAGCGGCTCTCCGGGGAAAACGCGGCCCGAGTCTGTGATCTGGGTGATGCGGAAGGGTGTCCGACGTCCCGGGTTGCCAAACCGGAGCCATCCCACGATGACAATTGCAGTGAGAAGCAATATGCCCACAACCAGGGCCGCTCGCCAGGGAATCTGGAAGTTGCCGGTTGCCGGCAAAGCCTGCGGAGGCGCGGAGGACGGCGTTGGCGTCGACGAAGAAGTTGCGAGGAACGGTTTCAACGCGGGGGGTGGTGTGTCCGTGCTGACCGGCGCGATGAAACGGTATCCACGGCGCGCCAGAGTTTCAATGAAGCGCGGATTGTCCGCGGAGTCTCCCAATGCCTCGCGCAGTTTATTGACTGCGGTTCCCAGGCTGTGATCGAAATCGACCGTTGTCTGGTCGCCCCACAAGCGACGCTGCATCTCTTCTCTGGAAACTATCTCGCCGGGCCGTTCGAGGACGAGCGCAAGAATTTTAAATGGCTGATTTTGGATTCGCACCCGCATCCCGGATTTGTGCAGCTCTTCCGCCTGCAGGTCTACCTCAAATACGCCGAAGCGCAGTTTCGTTGGTGGCGGGGTTGGGATGTCAGACGACTGAGGCTTCGAATCCATAGAAGTAGTTCGCGACTGGGCGCTTGCGCAAACCAGCGGCTGAATTTGTTTCTACTCCCGGTCGCAAGCGCCGTCAATGGCGGTTCAGCCATCTGTGATTCAGATGAACTGCGCCTGTAAATATTTGAAATTTAAGCTAATTATCCGATGAACTCAATATGATCAACAAACGATCTGCAGTGCATTGATAGATGAGCGGCAGAGAGCGTTTAAATTGGTCGTTTGGATTGGCTGAGATTCTCTCTAAAGCAAACAAAGAGCGAGAGTCCGACCAGGCCGCCGCCTCAGAGCAGGCGGCGGAACGAATTATTTCAGGAGACCACCATGAGCACCGCCACGGCACGCGCATACCTCTCGAATATCAGGAACGCATTCTGCACGATCAGTCTGATTTTTCTTCTAACGATCGGATTATGCACGCTATCGTGGGCTCAGTCGGACACCGGACGGATCACCGGGACGGTTACCGACCCCACTGGAGCGTCGATTCCCGGAGCGACGGTCACAGTCAGCAATAAAGACAATGGGCTGACGTTCACGGCAACGTCGGACGCGGCCGGCGAGTTCAACATCGCCGCCGTTCCTCGCGGCAACTATACGGCACATATCGATGCCCAGGGGTTTCAGTCGCAGACGCAGCCTTTCACGCTGACCGTTACCCAGGTACAGACCCTGTTGTTCAAATTGCAGCCCGGGGCGGTGTCAACAACCGTGCAGGTCACCAGCGCGGCCCCGCTTATCGATGCGTCTAACGCCACACTCGGGGAAACCATCCAGGGGCCACAGATTACGCAGTTGCCATTGAACGGCCGGAATTTCACCAATCTGGCGCTGCTGGCGCCCGGCGTTACGCGCGGCGAGTATGGAACGGAGGAAAGCGGCGTGAACGGGAATTCTGAGACGTTCCGCTACAACGAAAGCGGCGGTGCCGCGCTTTCCGTGAATGGCTTGCGGCCGCAGGCGAACAACTACATCCTGGATGGCGTCGACAATAACGATGGACTGATCAACACGATCCTGTTTTTCCCTCCGATCGATGCAACGCAAGAATTCAAGGTGGATACCAGTGTTGCTCCGGCACAGTTTGGCCGGGCCGGTGGGGCCATCGTAGTCAGTTCGATTCGATCCGGCACCAATGCGATCCACGGTTCGGCGTTTGAGTTCTATCGCAGCGGCAAATTCGATGCCAATCCCGACTATCGCTTTCAAGGTGCGGGCCCCAGTCCCAATCCTGCTTACAATCGCAATCAGTTCGGTGGCTCGGCGGGCTTGCCGATTATCAAGAACAAGCTGTTCACCTTCGGAGATTATTCGGGATGGAGGGAAGTTCTCCCCATCAATCCGAGCTTTGTGACTGTTCCCACGGCGCGCATGCGCACCGGCGATTTCAGCGAGCTGTTTGGAAGCGGCATCACAACCAGCTCCAATCTTTGCCCCACGCCTCCGGGCACTCCGGAGGGAACGATTTTCGATCCGATCACCTGCGCGCCATTCGCCTATAACGGTTCGCCGAACGTCATTCCTCCCGATCGTTTGAATGCCGCGGCTTTGAATTATTTGAACGCGTATCCTCAGCCGACACTGACGAACAAGATTGAGCAGAACTACGAAACCCACGAAGCATCCACGGTCAAATACAACGATTTCGATGTCCGACTGGACTGGCATCCGAGCGACCGCGACATCGCGTTCTTTCGATTCAGCTACGACAACGCGGCGCAGACCAAGACTTCGGAATTCCCGAACCTGCCGGCCGGCTTCGGCACCGGCTCCAACTTCACCCATGCCCGCGGCTACGATCTTGGCTACACACACACCTTTTCAACGATCGTAGTGAATGAATTTCACCTGGCATACAACCGCGACAACTATGGCTATCAGCCACCGTTTTATGGCGTGCCAGTGTCCGCGAATCTCGGGATTGTTAATGCCAACCGAAATCTGGAAACCAGCGGCGGCGCGTTGATCGGCGGCAATGGATCGGAACTGGAATACACCGGCGATTATGGCCTGTATTCTGTTCCGCAAAACACGTATGAACTGACCGATACAGTGAACTGGCAGCATGGCGCTCACTCCTTTAAGTTGGGTGGCACGGTGATTCGGCGCCAGGTGAATTATTTCCGTCCTATTGAAGGCAAGGGATTCTTCAGCATCTCGGGAAATGGCCAGGATTTTACCGGATATGAAGTGTCTGACGTTTTGGCCGCCTTCATGGATAACTATGGCATCGGCTCCCAGAGCGGCTTTTTCGGCAATATCAGCCAGGAAGATGGGGTCTTTGCGCAGGATGACTGGCGCGTGAATGCTCGGCTGACGGTGAACTTGGGCATTCGCTGGGACCTGCTGACGTGGCCGTATGAGATGCACAATCGGCAGGCAGCCCTGGACTTCAATACCGGCGATGTCCTGCTGGCGGGTCAGAATGGAGTGCCACGGAGCATCGTCAACCAGAATTACCACAACTTCGCGCCGCGTCTCGGCTTTGCGTATGACCTGCACGGAAACGGAAAATCGGTTCTGCGCGGCGGGTATGGCATTTACTATTTCCCGGACTACGGGGGAATCAGCAACCAACTGGGTCAGCAGCCGCCGTTTGGTGGCAGCGTGGCGTATCAAGCGAAAAACGGTTACTGCATCGCCTTTACCGGCCAGACTGCTGTGGGCACGGGCTTCGATAGTTGCAAAGTCAGTTCTGCCGGAGTCAACAACCCGCTTCCTCAACCGGGATTTCCCAATTTCAATCCGGATGCGCCGCCGCAAGGTCTAGTAATCGCCTCTGTGGATCAAAATAATCAAAACAGCCAGATTCAACAGTATGATTTGCAACTGGAACAGCAATTCGGATCGAACAATACATTCGACATCGCCTACGTTGGAACGAAGGCTAATCATCTGTCGACCTATTACCCATACAATATTTATCACTTTGGAACCGGACTACAGAGATTCCCGAACCTCGGAAATACGACCGGCGGCGATGTCAACAACGCGTACAACATCTATAGCGGCACGTCGAACTACAATGGCTTGCAGCTGCACGCGGAGCACCGCGCAACCAGTTTTATTGCGACGGCCTCCTACTCGTGGTCGCACACGCTCGACGATTCACCGGGCGCGGACCAAGGTTCGACCGCGCCGCTCTATTACGACCCACATGCCGATTACGGCAATTCGAATCAGGACCAGCGGCAGGTTTTCAGCTCCTCGATCGTTTACTATCTGCCCTTCGGCCGAGGACAGAAGTATGCGAGCGGCATTTCGCGTCCCATGGACTGGGTGATTGGCGGCTGGCAGACAAACATCATCGGATTGGTTTCCAGCGGACAGCCATTTGACTTGAATGCGGGCGAGACCAACACAGCGAACCGTCCAGACCAGGTAGGACCGCTGGCATATCCAAAGAGCATCAGTGGATATTGGTTTAACCCGAAGACATTTTCGGATGCAACCATTCCGCAGGTCACTCCTATTACCGGCATCACCGTCTTTTCGCGTTTGGGAACGGCGCGGCGCAACCAAGTATACGGTCCCGGCCAGCGCACCGTCGATTTTGGATTGCAGAAGAACGTGCACCTTACGGACCGCTTCATCCTGGAGTTGCATGGAGACGCATTCAACGTGTTGAACACGCCCCAATTCACCAATCCGGACGCAAATGTGCACGATACCAACTTCGGGAAAATTCTTGCGACGGAGCAATTTACCAATCGGCAGATTCAATTGGCGGCGCGTCTGACGTTCTGAGGACTTGCGCCATCGATCCAACAGTCCCGCGTTCCGGCGGGTGTGGGGCTGTCCTCCCTTTCCGATAATTTCGAACTGCGATTTCCGTGCTTTCACGAATCTGAGGAAGTGAGCCCATGCGCGCAGCCGTCAAAATTCCAAACCGCACCCGCTGCGGGTCCACTCACGGAAAGGCAATGCCCTCAGGTTATGGCTCTCAGCCCGCAGTTGCCGTTCGCTATCGGCAACGCACGGATAGGCCGCAGTGGAAAGACGGGATTGCTTTTCCCCGCAGGCTGAGTGTATTCGTATCGTTGCTGGTTCTCTGTGCTGGCCAATCTTTCTCTGCACCGATCCACAGAACCAGGCATCGTGGAACTTCGGCGCAACCAGAAAAACCGGTAGTCGTCGAGACGGACCCACCCATCTGGTGGAGCGGGCTGCCGAATCCGATGTTGCTGTTGCGCGGGAAAAATCTTACAGGCGCACAGGTCCACAGCAGCGTGGACGGGATCGCAGTGCGGAGGACGAAAATTTCTGCTAACGGTCACTGGGAATTTGTCTGGCTCGATATCTCGAATGCCGCGCCACAGCATTTTGACCTAGTTGTGCGTACCACCGGCGGAGAAGTTCGCGTGCCCTATGAATTACGCAGGCGTCATGCGCCTACGGACGGCTTTCATGGATTTTCCTCCGCAGACGTGATGTACCTGATCATGCCGGACAGATTTTCTGATGGAAATTTGTCCAACGACCGGCTGTCATCGATGCCGGGCACTTTCGATCGCAGCAAGCCGCGCGCGTATCACGGAGGCGACCTGCAGGGCATCGAAAATCATCTGGATTACCTTCAGAAGCTGGGCGTGACCACGATCTGGATCACTCCTTTGTATGCTCAAGACCCGCGCTCGCCGGCGGACTATCACGGATACAGCGCGGTCGATATGTACGCGGTCAATCCGCATTTCGGTACACTGCGGGATTATGAGCACCTCGCCGAAGCGCTGCACAGCCGGGGCATGAAACTTGTTCTCGACACCGTACCGAACCACGTGGGGCCGAAGAACCCGTGGGTGCTCGATCCCCCCGCGCCGGACTGGTTCCACGGCACGCTGGCAAGCCATCTGGAGGCGAATGGAAATTTCGCGCCGATCACCGACCCTCATGCGCCGCCTGCTGCTTATCGGGCCGCCGTGGACGGATGGTTCGCAAATGTGCTGCCCGATTTGAATCAGTCGAACCCGCTGGTAAAGCAATATCTAATCCAGAACGCGATCTGGTGGATCGAGTCGGGTACGCTCGATGGATTACGGCTCGACACATTTCCCTATGTGGACCGCGCATTCTGGCAGGGCTTCCATGCGGAACTCCACGCGCTCTATCCGCACCTGACGACCGTGGGAGAAATCTTCAATCTGGATCCGGCCATCGTTTCGTATTTTGCCGGTGGCGTAAAGCATCAAGGGATCGACACGGGGCTGTATACACCTTTCGATTTCCCGACTTATTTCGCATTGCGCGCAACGCTCACGGGAACGTCTTCCAGCGGCGACCTGTCGATGACCAAGTTGGAGAGCATACAGCGGCGGGACTGGCTCTATCCTCACGCGGAGCGGCTGGTGACGTTTCTCGGAAACCACGACACCGGGCGCTTCATGTCGGAGCCAGCCGTGACGATGGCTCGCATGAAGCTTGCGTTCGGTCTGCTCGCCACCATGCGCGGCATGCCGCAGATTTACTATGGCGATGAAATTGCAATGACCGGTGGTAACGATCCGGACAACCGGCGCAATTTTCCCGGAGGATTTCCGGGCGATCGAAACAACGCGTTTACCGCTGCGGGACGCACTCCTGAACAGAGTTCGATGCACGACTGGGTGCAGGGGCTGTTTCAATTGCGCGCGCGTCATGGCGTGCTTGAAACCGGGGCGCAACAGGACCTGCTGGCAGACGATACGGGTTTTGTGTTCGCGCGCGTCGAAGCTCCAGTATCCGGCAAGCCGATCGCTGCAACGGCGCAAGGAGAAATCGTACTTGTGCTGATGAACAAATCGGATTCCGCGAGAATGTTTCACCTCGATTTTTCCCACACCGCGCTCGAGGGCGTGCGTTCTCTCGCTCCGCTATGGAACACGAAAGAGAATGTGGTTGTGGATCGGAATCATTGCGACATAACACTGGAACCGGAGCAGTTGATTGCGTTTGAGGCCCAACGGTAACGGCGCTCGACCTGTGGAATACGCGAAGGGAACCGACATGAAGGGATTGTTTCTCGGAGTGCTGGCATTTGGATGCCTTGCTTCCGCCGCCGCAGCGCAAACAGTGAAGATGGCGCGTGAGGCTCCTTCGTATGCGCAGCAGGTAAAGAGGGTGGAAGCCGCACAGGATCATCCCGACGTGGGCCCCGTGATGCGGCTGTCGAAAGTGACGGCTTATCGCAACCTGCACAATGGCGTCGAGGTGTTTTCCGGCCGGGCAGCGATGCACATTACCGCAATCGAATCCGGGATTCTTCGCATACAAATTTCCCCCGACAGCGACGTGGCTCCGCACCACTCGTGGGCGGTGCTTCCGGCGATGCAAGGCAGTTCTGTCCCTGTGACGCCGTTGCAGAATCCGGTTCGTTCCGGCGCGATCGGGTTTTCGACCGCGAAACTGCACGTGGTGATCGAGCGCGATCCACTGCGGCTGGAGATTGAAGATGCGGCCGGCAAGATTCTCTCCGAGGACTACGCCAACCGCTCCGTCACATTCCATGGGCAATCGTTCGAGATTTACAAATCCAGCCCTCTGGACGAGCACTACTACGGGCTGGGAGATAAGCCCGGCGCGCTAGACCGGCGCAACCGCGCGTTCACCCTGTGGAACATCGACGCGTACGGCTGGCAGGAATCTACCGATCCTCTCTACAAATCCATTCCCTTTTTTTTGGCGCTGCGGAACGGCGTGAGCTACGGAATTTTTCTGGATGATACCTGGTGCAGCAATTTCGATTTCGACAAGCAACTGCGCGATGGCATTTCCTTCGGCGCCGAGGGCGGCGATCTGGATTACTATTTTCTCTACGGCCCTTCGCCGAAACAAGTGGTCGAAAGCTACACCGCCCTGACAGGCCGGATCCCGCTGCCGTCGCTGTGGACACTGGGATTTCAGCAGAGCCGCTATTCCTACACGCCGGAGTCACGCGTGTTGCAAGTGGCCGGGAAGTTTCGTCAACTGCAAATTCCAATTGATGCCATTTATCTGGACATCGGCTATCAATACAAGAATCGCCCCTTCACCATCGACACCAAAACATTTCCGACATTTAAGAAGATGGTGCAGGAATTGGCCGACGAACAAATCCATGTGGTCGCGATCGCCGATCTTCATATTGCGAAGGCGCCTAACCAGGGATACGCGCCTTACGACAGCGGCATCGCCGGCAACGAGTTCGTACACAATCCGGATGGATCCGTTTATGTAGGAAATGTGTGGCCTGGGCCAAGCGTCTTTCCCGACTTCACGCGCAAGGCGACGCGCGATTGGTTTGGCAATCTCTACCGGGATTTCTATCTGGACAAAGGCATCTCCGGCTTTTGGGACGACATGAATGAGCCCTCCATCTTCGACGTGCCCACCAAGACCATGCCTCTCAATGTGATTCACCGCATCGCGGGTCCGAACCATCCATTTCGGTTGGCCACGCACCGAGAAGTTCACAACGTGTACGGGATGCAGAATTCGCGCGCAACGTATGAAGGAATGTTGAGGCTGAAGCCGGATCAGCGCGCCTTTGTGCTGACGCGCGCCAGCTATGCCGGCGGTCAGCGCTATGCGGCGACATGGACGGGCGACAACAGCAGCACCTGGAACCATCTGCGAATCAGCGTTCCGCAATTGCTTAACTTGGGAGTAAGCGGCTTTGCCATGGTCGGCGACGACATCGGCGGTTACAAGGGCAGCCCGGTACCGGACCTGCTCACTCGCTGGATCGAGTTGGGCAGCTTCAATCCCATCGACCGCGACCATACCGAAATCGGCAGCGCGGACCAGGAACCCTGGGCCGACGGACCGCAACAGGAGCCGATCCGCAAGCACTACATTGAAGTGCGCTATCAACTGATGCCGTACATCTACACGGTCGCGGAAGAGAGTTCCCGCGACGGATTGCCCATCATGCGGCCCATGTATTTGGAATTTCCAGTGGGGATGGAAGACGAGGAAAGCGAATTCATGTTCGGTCCCTCGCTGCTCGTCGCGTCGCAGCCCGAGCGCACCATGGGCAATTACGTGGTGAGTTTCCCGAAAAATATCGGTTGGTACGACTACTGGACGGGCTTGAAGGTGGACCCGTCGCAGCCGACAGTTATTCATCCCAAGCTTGATCTTCTGCCGGTCTACGTGCGCGCGGGTAGTATCATTCCGCAGCAGCCAGTAGTTGAAAACACGGCGGCGATTCCGAACGGGCCGCTCAAACTGCGTATTTATCCCGGGCCGAACTGCCGCGGCTCGCTCTATGTGGATGACGGAAAGAGCTTCGCCTACCGCCGCGGCGAGTTCATGCGCGAGTCCTTCACGTGCACCCTAACCGCGAACGGCATCGACACTCAGATCGCGCGGCGAGGAACGTATCGCACATGGTGGAAGCATATTGAATTGATCGTCTACGGTGCGGCCCGCGCGGCTCGCTCCATCCAGATCGACGGCTCATCTGTGAACGACGCGCAATTCGATGCGAACGCGCGAGCGGTACAGTTTACGGTCGGCACGCCGAAAGGCAACAGTGTCATTCACGTCGTTTATTGAGGATTGCACCGACTCACAATTTCCCGATATGCGCCTTTTCGTCGGAATTCCGCTGGCTCCTCTGGTGATCCAGGAACTCTCGGCGCTCATCACGCGGCTGCAATCCAAGACAGACGGGCTCCGCTGGGTCATGCCGCAATCGTGGCACATCACGCTGCAATTTCTTGGCTATGCCAGCCAGCAGCAATATGAATGCGTCGTCGAGCGGCTTTTCGGGTTGAGCTCGAGGCTTGTCACCATTCAATTGGGAGAGCCAGGAATTTTTGATCGCGCGGGAATCTTCTTTGTCAGGGTTCGGCCCGCGTCCGCGCTCATCCTTCTTCAGCAACAGGTCTCCGCAGCGACTGAGTCGTGCGGATTCGCTGGGGAGACCCGGCCATATCGTCCGCACGTTACGCTGGCGCGCCGGAAAGGACAGAGGGGAGCAGTAGGCTTCGGTAAATTGAAGGCCAAGATCGGCGATCAGCCGAGGTTCTCGTCATTTCTCGCCCAGGAATTTGTTCTTTACGAAAGCATCACGAGACCAGCCGGCTCTCAGTATGAAATCCGGGAGCGGTTTCCTCTTTGCGGACGCTAAACAATTTCGCTTACAGTATTGATTTTGAGAAAACAGTCGTTTTCCACTCAGGTCGAACAAAGGGTTGAATACGGCATCCGGTCGATTGGCAGTGCGGCGGTGGCCTCATATCAAGCCGCGATGCAATCTGTTAGCATATGGTTCCCCACCAGTAAGCAACATTCGAGGCGCTGAGAATGGATGACCCATCAAACAGCGAATTCATCGGCGGTCCGCTCCAAAAAGCTGAATCGGTTCCTGACGTCGGCGTACATAAGGGAATTCTCGAGGACCTGGCGCTCAAGATCCTCTATCTGTTTGGGCCCTTTTCGGTGATCGATTTGTCCAAACACCTTCGGCTCAGCCATGCCGTTGGGGAAGAACTGTTCCATCGCCTGCGTACCCTGCAACTCTGCGAGGTCACTGGCCTGTCTCATAACGTTCCCGATCTCGCAATCACTTCCAGGGGAAGGGCGCGAGCGCTGGAGCTGTTATCGCTGAGCCAATATGCGAGCGCCGCGCCGGTGTCACTGGAAAGCTACGTGAAACAGGTTCGCGAGCAGAGCATCCGCAATCTACAGGTCCATAGGGCCCAGGTGGAGCGCGCGTTTGGTCATCTGGTTCTGGACAGTGGAATGATTGATCGCTTCGGCACCGCGCTGAATTCGGGCACGTCGATTTTTCTTTATGGACCGACCGGAGTCGGCAAGACAGTGATCGCGGAAACTTTGTCGCGCGTGCTTGCCGAGGACAAGGTATGGATACCGTACGCAGTCGAGGTGGATGGGCAGATCATCACTGTCTATGATCCAGTGATTCACAAGGCGGTCGAAGAACCCGCGCCATGGGATCGCGACGGGCGCTGGGTGCTCTGCCATCGCCCGGCGGTACTGGTTGGCGGCGAGTTGACCGGGGACATGCTGAATCTCCAATTCAATCCGATCACGAAGTTCTATACAGGGCCGCTGCAAATGAAAGCCAACAATGGCGCCCTGATCATTGATGACTTTGGACGGCAACGGTTACGGCCGGAGGAACTGCTGAACCGCTGGATTGTTCCTCTCGATCGGAGAATCGATTTTCTGACGCTGGCCGGCGGAAAAACCATCGAGATTCCCTTTGAACTGCTGGTTGTATTTGCGACCAACCTGGATCCGGCGACAATGCTGGAAGACGCCGCTTTGCGAAGGATTCAGACGAAGATCAAAATCGACGCGGCTTCCGACGACGAATTCCGCGAGATTTTTCGGAGGGTCGCGATAGAGCAAGGGCTGGCATACGAAGCAATTGACCTCGATGAGTTGATCAGCGTAATCCATTGCCACTCTCAGTTGCTGCGCCCGTGCTATGCGCGAGACATTCTCAGTCAAATCTTGTGGGCAGCCAGATACGAGGGCAGAAAACCGCAAATCGATCGCGCCGGGCTGATGCGCGCCGTGGAGTCCTACTTCCTGCCGGACGCGTAGCCGGCTCCGCGCGGAATCCAATCCAGGACGGTGTTTCGCGAATGGGGAACCGTTCGTCTCGCCCTTCCGTATCTTCAGGAGAATGCAGAATCTCTACAACTGGCCTTGGGTCGAGACGCAGGTTGCGCGAACCATCGAAATCTGGAACGGCTGCGCCGGACAGCGGCCGCTCGGCGGATTGCAGTACCGGCGCAACGATCAGCGACAGCGCGAGAAAGCATACGACCAGGGATTGCGAACCGTGGAGCGGGAACTGCGGCAGATTCCCAAAACCAGAACCGAGCGCATCGCAACCCAGGGCCGAATCACGGCATCTTTCGCGCGATTTTCCGCTGCGGCATTGGACCTGCAACCGGATGCCGTTCGTCTTCTTACCGACGATTTTCTGCCCATAGGCACGAAGCTTGCGCGCTGGGCGAGGTGGTTTGATCCCAGCTTGAGCATGCCCGATGTTGTTCAGGCGTGCCGGAATGCCTGGACCGCTTGCGGACTGCAACCGCTCTTCGGGGAACCGATGGAACTAACGGCGTCCATCGTGGGCTACAGCCTGCTCTATCCGTATAGCGACAATTATCTGGATCGTGAGGACGTTTCCGCGGAGGCAAAGCTCCGATTCAGCAGGCGTTTTCGAGAGCGATTACTTGGAGAGATGCCTGCATTACAAAACGACCGCGAGGCTGCCATCTGGGCGCTGGTCGCGCTGATCGAAGAGCAGTATCCTCGCGCGCTGTACCCTCAGGTTTTCGAGTGTCTGCTGGCAATTCATCAGGCGCAGGAGGAAAGCATCGCGCAGTTGAGAAGCGGCGACGGTCGCGATGAGCTCGACGTGTTGCGGGTGAGCGTCGCTAAAGGCGGCAGCTCTGTGCTGGCGGATGCCTGCGTAGCTCGTGGGCGGCTCAGCGAGGAAGAAAGCCGATTTGCATTCGAGTGGGGAGTGTTGCTTCAGTTGGGCGACGATTTGCAGGATCTGCAGGAGGACATGCAGCGCAGTTCTGTCACGCAGTTTTCGCGGGCGGCTGCGCTGGGTATGCCGCTGGATGCATTGGTGATGCAGCTTATAACTTTCGGCGAACAAGTTGCAGCGCGAATGGACCGCTTGCCGCATGGCAGCCGGATGTTCAAGGACCTGCTGTGGATGAGTTGGCGGTCGCTCATTCTCAGAGCAGTCGCGGACTCGCACGAATTCTTTTCGAAGGAATTTTTGGAGGAAGCGGAGTACTGTTCTCCATTTCGCTTCCATTTTCTCCGCGCGCGACAGGAAAGACTGACGAGCCGCCGAGGGTTGTATGCGACTTTGTTCGACGCTTTTCTTGAGACGCCGGAAGGCGAGGACGAAGGACTGTCTGTACCGGGCTACGAAAAAACATCCGTAATGGGCCTAATCGCAGCGGGGTAGTTCGCGAGCTGTCCGATTCCGGACAGCGTTGTTCAAAATCGGACAGTTGGACTCTTTCGCCTTTTGGCGGCTCCGATGTATTCCATTTGCTTGCAAGCTGCTGTTTCCATGGAACTCTCGCTGTCGAAATGAAGTATTTCCCTTTTTGACGTCTGGAGGCTGGCCATGCGAAATTTTCTTTTCGATCTTCGATTTGCGATGCGGCAACTGCGCAAGTCGCCCGGATTTTTGATTGTCGCTGCCCTGACGCTGGCGCTGGGAATCGGCGCGAACACAACGATTTTCAGTGTGGTGAACGCGCTGATGCTGCGGCCGCTGCCGTATCCCCATTCGGATCGATTGGGTGCGCTCGTCACGCAATACAACTCGGCGAAGGCGTCCGACGAAAGTGACTCCGTTGACGGCGAGATGTATGAAATGGCGCGCGATCAGGCATCGGCGGTCACCGTTGCCGCTTATTCTTTTCCTGTCGGAGTGAACCTCCAGGCGGGCCCTGCCGTCCGATATGTCATCGCCCAACGTGTGTCCGCGAAGTATTTCGATGTATTGGGCACTCCCCCGCTGCTCGGTCGCGGTTTCACGAACGAAGACGATCTGCGCAACGGACCCAATGTTGCGGTGCTAAGCAATGCCTTGTGGCGCACCGAATTTCATTCCGACCCGCATATCATCGGGCACGCAATTCTGCTGAAAGACGCCCCGTACACGGTAGTGGGTGTGCTGGCGCGCGGCGAGCAGACTCCGGAGATCGATCTTTTTGGTCTGGGAGCAACGGAACCCCCTGAGCTGTGGACGCCTCTCCGCCCCAGCCGCACCGGAGAAGGCTCGAGTACTAACTACGGCGTGCTGCTGCGCCTCACTCCCGGCAGCACATGGACGCAGGCGAATGCACAATTGAGCCGCCCGATGCCCACCCATATTCGGGAAAGAATGGCGCAAAATCCCGGGTGGAAGGCGCATCTCGAAGGCATTCCGCTGCAGCAAAGCGAGGTTGAATCCACGCGTCCGGCCATCCTGGGCCTCATGATGGCGGTTGGTTTCATTTTGCTGATCGCGTGCGCGAACCTTGCCGGCCTCGGTATGGTGCGGGCGCAGCGTCGCAGCGGAGAAATGGCAACGCGCATGGCGCTGGGCGGGACTCGCTGGCAACTGGTGCGGCAATTGTGGACGGAAAATCTCCTGCTGGCGTTGCTGGGCGGCGCGGCGGGAATTGGACTTGCCGAAGGCGCGCTGGCGTTGCTCCACCATCTAATTCCGGAAGGCTTGCTGCCGACCGACAATTTCGCGCTCGATGGCCGCGTACTGCTATTTACGCTGGGTGTGTCTCTGGCGGCAAGCGTACTCTTCGGGATGCTGCCAGCGCTGGAGCTGCGCCGCATCGATCTGCGGGCAGCGATGGCCGCGGGGGCGAGCCGTGCGATGAGCGCCTCCGGCCACCGCAGAACCCGCACCCTGCTGATTGCAGGCGAGATTGCGCTGACCGTCATTCTGGTCGCTACATCCGGCTTGCTGATTCACTCGCTGATTTATCTGGAAACGCTGCCGCCCGGTTTCGACCCCACCAACGTGACGACGGGAAAAGTGTCGCTGGATGAGGTGCGCTATCACGACGCAGCGGCCGTGCAGCATTTGTTCACGGCGAGTCTTGACGCCATGCGAAAAATTCCCGGTGTGGAGAACGCCGCTGTTGGTTTGAGCCTTCCCTATGAGCGTGGGCTGAACGATTTTAATCACATAGCTGATGGCAAAAATGCGGGCAAGGGATTCACCTCCACGGTGATCTATGTGACGCCAGGATATTTCGACGCTCTACGGATGCACGTACTGGCGGGCAGGGATTTCACCGACGGCGATGCTCCGCAAAGCCAGCCGGTCGCAATCGTGAACGAGAGTTATGCGCGCAAATATCTGGAGGAGCGCAATCCTGTGGGTCGGCATTTGGGACCGCATCATGATTTTTCCAAAGACATGGCCATTGTAGGAGTGGTTGCGGATGTGGTGAAGACGCCCGGCATTGACAGTGCCGCGCCGCTCACGACGGAACCGACAGTCTACGTTCCCGCCGCGCAGATGGAATCGGGTTCGCTTGCCATGCTGCATGTGTGGTTCCAGCCCAGTTGGATTGTGCGCACGCGCGGGCCAGTGGGCGGCATCACGGAAGCGATGCAGAAGGCGCTGGCGGAGGCCGATCCCACGTTGCCATTCGCGGGCTTTTATAGCATGAGCGAGTTGGAAACTCAGGACCTGGGCATGCAGCAGATTGAAGTCATGCTGCTAGGTGTGCTGGCCGGGCTTGCCCTGCTGCTGTCGGCCATCGGCGTGTATGGACTGATTGCGAACCTGGTCGTGCAGCGCACGCGGGAGATTGGCATTCGGCTGGCGCTGGGTTCCACCATGCGCCAGGCGATGGTGGAGGTTGGCCGGTCTGGAATTTTTGCGACCATCCTTGGAGTCGCCGTGGGAATCGCGCGTCGTTGCTGGCATTGCGCGCAATGACCAGCCTTGTCTACGGCGTGCGGCCCGTCGATCCCATCACGCTGGCGGGAACGGCGCTGGTGCTGGCCGCAGTGGCGTTGGTCGCGACATTTCTGCCGACACGACGCATCGCGCGCATCGATCCGGCGAAGACGCTGCGGGAGGAGTGACAGGCAGGGACACCCAATGTTGAGAAATATTCAGGAGCGGAATATGCAATCGATCTGGAATGACGTTCGTTATGCGGTGCGGCAGCTGCGCAAGTCGCCGGGATTTGCCACAGTCGCCATCCTGACGCTGGCGCTGGGCATCGGCGCGACCACAGCCATCTTCACGCTGGTTCACGACGTGCTGCTCAAGCCGCTGCCCTACGCCCGTCCTGGGCGGCTAGCGGTGCTCCAGGAACAAGTGGCCGAGTTCAAGGACATCTATCCCACGCTGCCGGTGAATGGCAATCATTTTGTAGACTGGCAGCGGCACACCAAAAGCTTTCAGGCGATGTCCATTATGGAGCAGGACAATGTTCCGCTGGGTGCGGGCGGTCATCCAGTGCAGGTCGCAGTGCTCCGCGCCACGCCGGGAATTTTTCCCGTGCTACGCGCCGCTCCCAGATTGGGACGGCAGTTTACGGAGCAGGAAGATCAGACCGGGCATGAGCACGTCGTCGTGTTGATGCACAGATTATGGGAGAGGCAGTTTCACGGCGACCCGAACATTCTGGGAAAAACGATCCTGTTGAATGGATATCCGTCCACTGTGATCGGCGTGATGGCTGCGGAATTCCATCTGCCGAGTGGCCAGAGCCTGGCCTTCGGCAACACCCAATCGGCGGAATATGCGAAATCTGCGGAAGCGATCGTGCCACTGGCGTTGTCGAAGGACCAGCTGCAGGAGGACATGGGCGACTTCGATTATTTCGGCCTGGCGCGATTGAAGCGTGGAGTGTCCGCGGCGCAGGCGCAGGCCGAGCTGAACGCTTTGCAGCGCGGCATCACTGCCAGTCTTCCCGCCGATGAGAAGGCTACGCTGTCGGCGATCCTTATTCCATTCCAGCAATATCTGGTGGGCAATAACACCAAATCGCTCGCCATATTGCTGGCCGCGGTCGCCGGGCTGCTGATTGTCGGCTGCATCAACATTATGAATCTGCTGCTGGCCCGCGCCGTCGGCCGGAGGCAGGAGATGGCAGTGGCGTCGGCGCTGGGCGCCAGCCGCGCCAACCTGCTGCGGGCTTCGTTGCGGGAGGCAGGAGTGCTGGCGGCGATCGGCGGCGCGCTGGGGATTTCGCTCGCCGCGCTGATAGTGCCGATTCTCCAGCGTTATTTGCCGCCGGAGCTGAATTTCCGGGGAGCCTTGCATATCGACTGGGCCGGAGCCGGGTTCGCCGTGCTGCTGGCGGCCGTGGCCACGCTGCTGGCAGGGGCCGCTCCGGCGTGGATGAGCTGGCGGACGCAGCCGCAGGAGACCCTGCGCAGCGATTCGCGTTCGGCTAGCGAATCTCGCGGCGGAAAACGTCTCCGCAAGGCGCTGGTTGCAGCGGAGGTCGCGGTCAGCGTGACACTGGTACTGATCACCGGCCTTCTGACGGCGAGTCTTTATCGACTTATGCATGTCCAGCGCGGCTTTCAGGTCAGCCGAGTGCTGACGGCCAAAATCGAATTGCCTGCCAATGACTATTCCAAGGATGGAGTCATAGTGGCCTTCTATAAGCAATTGGTCGAAAACCTGGATCGGCTTCCTGGCGTGCAACACGCGGCCATCGTCAGCGTCCTGCCCCTCGGTGGCGACACCTGGACCGACATGGCTGAGATCCCCGGCGACACCCGGTCTGTCATGCAGATGCCGCTCGAGCATTGGCGCTGGATTGGCCCGGGATATTTCCAGGCGCTGCACCTGCCGCTGATCGAAGGACGCTTTCTCAGCCGCGACGACTATGGGAAAAAATACGCGGTTGTCTCCGCATTAACCGCTAAGACGCTGTGGCCGGCGAAAGACCCGCTCGGTCGTCAGTTCCGGCATGGGGACGAGAAGGACCTCTTTACCGTGATCGGCGTGGTCGGCGACGCGCGGACGATTTCTCTCGCCAAGCCCGACCCCATGATGATCTACGTGCCCTACTGGTATCGCAGCGAGACCACCGCGGGGCTGGTGCTGCGCACGAAACAGGAGCTGGCGGAAATGGCGAATGCGATCCGAAAAACCGCCTGGAGCATCGATCCGGCGGCGGCCGTGCCGAACGTGCGCGCGCTGGGCAGCGTAGTCGCCGGATCGGTCGCCGCGCGGCGGTTTGAGATGGATTTGCTGTTGGTATTCGCGGTGAGCGCATGGCTGCTGGCCGGTCTCGGCGTCTACGGCGTGGTGACCTATTCAGTGGCACAGCGGCGGCACGAGATTGGCCTGCGCATGGCGCTCGGCGCGCAGCGCGCGAACATTTATACGCAGGTGCTGCGCGAGGGGCTTGCGCCCGTACTGGCCGGGGCGATGGTGGGGATCGGAGCGGCCTTCGCTTTCGCGCGGTTAATTGGCAGTCTATTGTTTCAGGTCAGCCCGTTCAATCCCTGGATTGCCGCTGTCGCCGCGACATCGTTGCTGCTGGCAGGCGCGGCGGCCTGTCTGCTGCCGGCGAGCCGCGCAGCAGCGGTCGATCCGATGCAGGCGCTGCGAACGGAATAAGGAAATCATCCACGTCCGAAAATCTGGACGTGGGACATCAAGTTTTCTTTTTGAGTGGGGAAAATTGTTGGGGAGGTGACAACGATGCGGAACCTTTGGAACGACATCCGCTATTCGCTGCGGCAGTTGAAGAAGTCGCCGGGGTTCACGATCACCGTCGTCCTGACGCTGGCGCTTGGCATCGGCGCGAACACTGGCATGTTCACCGTGCTGGAGGCGATGCTGCTGCGCGCGCTGCCCATCCACGATGCGCGACGCGTCGTCTATATCACGGAGCATAACTCGCCCAACCACGTTTGGGAATCCGGCACCAGTGCATGGACATTCACCATGCCTGTCTTCGAGCAACTGCGGCGAGACAAGAAAGTCTTCAGCGATGTCGCTGCATATGTCCCGCTGGCCTTCAACAAAGTCGATGTACGGGTCGGGCACACGCCGGCGGCGGTCCATGGGGACATGGTGAGCGGAAACTTCTTCTCCATGCTGGGTGTGGCTATGGCGCGCGGGCGCGCCTTCCGCATGGCGGATGAGAAACAGCACGCACAGGTGGCGGTTCTCAGTTACGACTACTGGACGCGGGCTTTCGCGCGCGATCCGGATGCAATTGGCAAGACGCTCTTTGTCCGCGGAATCCCGTTTACTGTGGTCGGCGTGACCGCGCCGGGTTTTGTGGGCGTCGAACCGGCCGCGCGGGATGCATTCTGGATTCCTTTCCAGAGCCGCCCGGACCTGAAGCCGCTGGCTTTTCCGGCGAGTGCGCCGGTCTCGCTGTACAGCGCGCGTCCATGGTCGGTGGTGATGATGATGGGGCGCCTGGCGCCGGGACAGACGAGACGGAGTACCGAAGCCGCGCTGAACCCGATGCTGCTTCGCATCTGGTATGGCACGCTCGGGCGGACGATTCCCGCAAAGAAGAACCTTGGCGTCGAACTATCGCCCGCTACCGGCTTAGGACCGGTGAGCGACCAGATGCGCCAACCCCTGCGGATGACGATGGGGCTGGTGCTGTTGGTGCTGCTGATTGCGTGTACGAATGTCGCCATGCTGATTCTGGCGCGAAATGCGCGGCGGCAGCGGGAAATCGCAGTGCGCGTGGCGCTCGGCGCAGGGCGCGCGACGCTCGCACGTCAACTGCTTGCAGAAAGCTTTCTGCTCGTGACGGCGGGAGCAGGGGCGGGATGGGCGCTTGCATCCTGGGCGACGCCGATGGTGGCACGAACGCTGTCCGCCATGCAATTCGAGGTGAGCTTTCACACGGATACGCGGGTGTTGGGGTTTACGCTGATCGTCGCCGCGCTGGCCACGCTGGCTTTTGGCCTGGCGCCTTTCTATGGGGCCATGCGCATTCCGCCCACGGTGGCGATGAAATGCGGCAATGCCTCGGCGGGAACGGACCGCAATCGTCTGCTGGGTCGCAGGCTGGCGCTGTCCGCGCAGACCGCGCTCTGCGTGGTGCTGCTGGTCGCGGCGGCGCTGATGGTGCGCACGCTGCGGAAATACCAGACGCAGGATCTTGGCATCCGTACGCGAGGGCTGCTGACATTCGAGTTGAACCCGGTTGGATTGCATTCCAACGTGGAGGTCATTCAGTTCTACCGAAATTTTTTGGACAAATTGCGAGTGCTCCCCGGTGTGGAGTCAGCGACGGTCGAAATGATGGCTCCGGGAATGGAAGACTCCAATAACAATGACCTGATCGTCGATAGCGTGGATAAATCCGACGGTACGCATAGAAATGCTTTTCTGCGTTCCAATGATGTCGCCTCGGATTTCTTCCATGTGCTGGGCATTCCGATCTTGCGAGGACGCGGCATCACGATGGCGGACATGCCGGATAGCGAGCATGTCGTTGTTGTGAATCAAACGCTGGTTGACCGATACCTGCCGCACACCGATCCGCTGGGTCACACCATTGGCGGGAAAGGTTACGCCTTCACTATCGTCGGCGTCGCGCGCGATAGCAAATTTACCAGTGTGGATGAACCGAACATGCCGATGGCGTGGTTCCCGTACACGCAGCAGGACAGCGTGTTTCCTGAGGAGGTGGTGGAACTGCACACCTACGGCGATCCCATGGCGATTCTGCCGACTGTGCGCAAGCTGGTTCGGCAGATCGACCCGAATCTGCCGCTGGAAGACCCACGCACCCAGCGGCAACTGTTCAACAGTTCATATTTCATGAATTCGCTGACGGCGGGGTTGACGAGCTTCTTCGGCCTGTTGGCGGCGCTGCTGGTGGCGATTGGGCTCTACGGAACGCTGGCGTATCGCGTCGGCCGCCGCACGCAGGAAATTGGCGTTCGCATGGCGCTAGGCGCATCGCGCGAAAACGTGCAGTGGATGGTGCTGCGCGAAAGCCTGGGGATGGTCGCACTCGGCATCGTCGTCGGCCTGCCGCTGTCGCTGCTGGCCGGAAAAACAATGCAGTCGCAGTTGTACAAGCTCTCCTGGCACGACCCGCTGGCAATGGCAGGCGCATTGTTTGTAGTGCTGCTTGTCGCGTTGATCGCTTCCTGGCTGCCTTCGCGCCGCGCCGCCTCCGTGGATCCGATGCAGGCGCTGCGAACGGAGTGAGCGGCTAGGGACGAGGGAACAGGGCTCAGAGTACAGAACACAGAACGAAGAATGGGTACCTGGTTTATGGAACGAGGGTCTTCCTCCCACCCTTGGCGATGAAGCTGCAAAGGATGGGACACCCACGTTTTTGTTTATTCGGATTCTGAGGTGGAGTGCACGAACCAAAAAAAGGGCCCCTCGTAGGAGGGGCCAATCTGCCTTGGTTCTCTCTTGTGTGAGAGCTTTTTAGTCAACCTTCATTAATTGCTGCTTGGCGGCGGCACAGTCCCATTCGAGGAGGACTGCGCGTTACCGGACTGCGCCGCGCCGGTCGTTGAGGCGCCCATGTTCGACGCGCTCAAGGTTGACAAACTGTTATGCATCAGTGTGACTTCCACGATGCTGCCGTGATGGCGGGTCGTGCTCGCATTGGTCGTTGTCAGCGGAGCATTTCCCAAGCCGATCTCGTGAATTTTGTAAAGCGGAACCTGGTGTTCGGTGACGAGATAGCGCGTAACCGCCTCTGCCATGCGATGGGAGGCCGCAATGCCCACCTGTCCACGCGCAGGAGAATAGCCCTGTACCTCAATCAGATACCCCCGCTGCCCCTGGAGTTGTCCGACAAGTTGATCGAGCGCATCCTTCGAGTTTTCTCCAAGAACTGTGTGACCGGGACGGAAACGAATCTCCACCTGGGTGACGGTCTGATATTGGTCCAGATTGTCCACCGCAGTACCGATGGCCGTGGTCTGGGTGCTGGCCTGCTGCGCTAATTGCTGAGCCTGATTGGCTGTATTACCCGCGACGGTCGCGTGCTGATCGGCCATTTGCGCTTCATTGTCCGCCTTGGTGATTCCGGCCTGCGCACGCGCATCGACATCTTTAATTTGCTGGGCATTGGTCGCTGTCAACTGATCCAATTCGTTCAGGCGATCTTTGATCGGTTGAACCTGGCGATTGACCCACTTTTTGCGGGCCATCGGATTCAGATGTCCCCAAAAGCCTTCGTGAGACTGGGTTTTCAACGGCTGGCCGGTTGCATAAGTCGAATCGCCACCGTTAGCTGAAGCGTTGGCGGAGCCATTGACGGAGGTGCCAGTCTGAACCTGCGCGTTCGATCCGGAATTCTGAGCCAGCAGAGGCGCGGCACAGAATGTTGCCAGGATAGCTGTTGCGATCCGCAGCGAATTGTGTGAGTTGCGCTTCATTACACCCCAGGAAAAAGCACGCGTCATGCCAAAGTTGCCTTGTCCGGAGGAGAATGGTGGAACTAAATGAAAGTAAAGGAATTAACTAGTGATGATCGGGCTTCTGGGCACGTCCAGGGGCGCCTCCGAAGGCGGGATTCAGCTCCCCATCGAGTAAATCCTGCCTGCACCGAGGCAAAAAATACCCGCGGCGGGTTAGTGCGACAGTGGCGGAGGTCGACACAATAACCTACGAACCTACGGGCCAACGGCTATTTGGGAGTCCGCGGGGGCTGTTTTCATCCGGACATTTCATTCGGACGCCGCTCCGGGAATTCGAGCCGGCGGCGCTGACGCGACATTACGGAAGGGCAATGTAGTAGGCCGTGTCAGGCGCTCGAGAGGACGTGCTGAAGACCTGTCGCAAAAAGTCGATAAAAATATTGAATTCGCCGAATCCTAAGGGCGGGAAACTACGTCCTAGAAGTGGGACAAAGCGCGCTGGCTTGTCGGCCCTGCCGCAATGCACGGAAGCCGAGCCGGTGCGGGGGGAACTCAATATGCCGGCTATAAAGAGACAGCTATGTGATCGCAAGTCGGTAAGGCCACGGGGAGACACCTCGTATCGCGCGGCCGCAGTGGTCGCGGCGTTGATGGTTCTGGCGACGGCGGGTATTTTCTAGTACCACTGCGACAGCGGGCTTAGAGGAAGCTGGCTCGCCGGACTGTCTGGCGAAAATCCTTTCCAAGCATCGAGACTGTGATGCACATTTCCTGCAGGCGAGAATGCATTCTGTCGCCAATGCGATCTCCTAAAGTCTCTTCGCGGCTTGCCATTTGGGACTGTGTTCTATGTGAGTCGTAAGGCTTCGTGCCGGCCAGAATGGAAGCCTGATTCGAATAGTTTGTAGTAATGATTGTGGTGCGTTTGTCGTTGTAGCGGGTATTCAGGATGTGGGCGACCGTGTCCCAGACCCAGTCTGTCGGCTTGACTGCGCCCAGTTCGTCCAGCACAAGGATTTCGGCTTCGAATACGGGCCGCAGAATCTCCAGCTCTGTGGTGGCGACCTGGGGGTTGTAGGAGTTCTGAATCTGCTTCAGCAGATCGCGATAGTCGCAGAAGATTCCGGTAGCTCCGCGCTGCTCAATCAGTTCTCGCAGCAGCCCCACAGCAAGATGCGTTTTGCCCGCGCCGATGCTGCCGGTAAACAGGAGACCGCGGCCGCCGGTTTCGAGTGGATAGCCATCGGCAAAGCGGCGAGTGGCCAGCAGCGCCATGCCGAGGGAAGGGTCAGCGTCGCGGAGAATATCGAAATTTTCGAGCGAGCAATGCGTGTAACGCTCCGGGATGCGCGCGCGCTTGAGACGAAGGTCGAATTTTCGCTCGACGCGACAGATGCATTCGGCGGCGAATTGTTCGCCGTTGCGATGAACCAGCGTCAATCCCAGGCCGCCGCAGCGCGGGCAAACGGAGGTTGTGTGTTCGGTCATGACAATTCAATCCTAAAGAGATTCATCGGAGCGCTTCATATCGTCGGAGTATTGAAGACCAGTATCGCAGCCCTGGCCTTCGTGGACTGCGAGCAATTCGCGTTGCGGCCTGTGGGAATCTCGCATAAACTGTGAAATAGCGATTCGAGAAAGGTTTTTAGTCCCATGCCGAAGCAAGGAATTCATCCAAATTACGAGACCATTCGCGTGCAGTGCGCCTGCGGCAATGTGTTTGAAACGCGGTCGACCCACAAGGGCGAGATTCACATGGAAATCTGCTCCAACTGTCATCCGTTTTTTACCGGCAAGCAGAAGATGATCGACACCGCCGGTCGCGTCGAGCGCTTCCGCCGCAAATACGCGAAAGCCGATGCCAGCAAGGCCGAGAAGACCGCGACCAAATAGTCGCGCCAGTAGACGGACAGAACAAAGGCCTCCGCTGCGGCGGAGGCCTTTTAGTTCAAAGGAAGTGAACACGGAAATGGAATGAAAAAGCACTGGGACAATCCGCTCGATCACGCAATGCCCGTGCAAGTTCGCGTCCCGGCGTCGTTGCGGATCGGCTCGGTGGGCATCAAGCCCGCAACGGTTTTGGCGCCGATGGCGGGGGTGACGGATACCGTCTTTCGGCGGTTTATCCGCAATGCGAGCGTGTTCACGGGCAGTGTAACAGCGGTAGAAGGCCTGGCTGCGAACCTTGCCAGCGGTGTCGATGCCAGCATCAGCAATCCGCAGTCCGGCTGCGGCTTGATTATGACGGAGTTCACCTCCGCCGACGGCCTTTCGCGCATGCGCGAGTCGAAGCGCAAGCGCTATCTCACATTTTACGAAGACGAGCATCCCATCGCAGCGCAGTTGTTTGGCTCCGATCCGGAGACGCTGGCCAAGGCAGCTCGCATTGTGGAAGACACCGGCTTCGATCTGGTGGACCTAAATCTCGGCTGTCCGGCGAAACGCGTCGTCCGGTGCAACGGAGGTAGCGGTCTGCTGCGGGACCTGCCGTTGATCGCGCAAATTTTTGAGCGGGTGCGCGCGGCGGTTCGCATTCCTTTTACGGTGAAATTTCGCCTTGGCTGGAATGATGAGAACATCGTTTGCGTGGAGTTGGCGAAGCTGGCCGAGGCGAGCGGCCTGGATGCGGTTTCGCTTCATGCCCGCACGCGCGAGCAGGGCTATTCCGGGCAGGCGCGATGGCAGTGGATTGGCGCCGTCAAGCAGGCTGTGCGGATTCCTGTGATTGGCAATGGTGACATCCGCACGCCGGAGGATGCTTGCGCGCTCGTCGCCGAGACTGGCTGCGATGCTGTGATGATTGGCCGCGCGGCTCCGGCAAATCCGTGGATATTCCGCCAGATTGCGGAATATACCGCGCATGGCAGCTACACGCACCCCTCGGAAATAGACCGCTATTACCTGATCCGCACATATTTCTCCATGCTGATCGAGGAAGATTTTCCCGACGCAACGGGCAAGATGAAGCAATTTGCCTCCTGGTTCACGCACGGTGTTCCGGGCGGCGCTGCGCTGCGCAAATCCATCTATCAAGCAAAAACAGGGACGGGCGTGCTGGATGCGGTGGAGGATTTCTTTGCTGCGCGGCTGACTGGGACGGCTGCCAATGCGGATTTGCCGATAACGCTAGCCTTGTAGTGTGTTCGCGATCAAAGCAGGGTAGTTCGCTTCCCGCTCCAATATCCAATGTCTCGCGTTGGGGACCCGACTCACGATTGCAATTCTTTGTTGCGAGGACTGACAATGCCAGTGCGCTTTACGTCTTTTCCCGCCGCTTGCGGAAGACTACGCGGATTTTTTCGCGCCAGCGTTCATCGAGAGCAATCAGTGTCCACTCCACTTCGGGTGAAATGTAATGCAGCACAATCTCCGTAGCGGAATGAATTCGCAGTGCGGGCACGACGAGATAGAGCAGCGGTGGCTCGGGACGAAGCTGCCTGCCCGGAAAATAGCCGAAACGCTCCAAGTCACTTTTTGCGCCCTGGCCTGCGAATTTATTTGCGGCAGAATGATGATGCCGCCGCACACGCACCCAATAGCCGAGCGCCTGCAACGCAAGATGCAAATCCTCATCGGCCTTGATTTCGAGCACCACCAAACGTCCGTCGCGGCGTATTGCCAGTAGATCGAGCACAGCGCGGTCAGCTGCGGAGAAGGCCGGTACCTGCGCGTACACGGGCTGCGATTCAATCATCGCGTCGATTGAGTCGGGCGAGCGGCGCAACATCGATTCCAGCCAGCGCTCCGGCTGCTGCCGGTAGAGCGCGTCACGTTTGTCGCCGCTGGCCGTTCGGCGGCGAATGAGTTGCGCTGCCAGTTCGCGCAGCTTCGGCGCAGACTCCTCCGTCAGCAGCGTGGCCTTCGCTCCGCTGCCAAATAGAACTTCTTCCGATCGCGCAAAACTGTTTTCCGCGGTGCTGGTGCGCGCACGCGCGAACTCCAGACCATTCCATAACAGGCCGACTTCGCTGCCGCTGCGGAAAACGACTTCCATGTACGGCACTGTTTCGGCTGGAAGCAGACCGTGCACGCGCTGAATGGCGGCACGAAAGCGCTCCTCCGTTGCGGCGGTGTTGGGAGCGTGGACCAAGTGGGAGTCGAGATTTCCCTGATCGTTAGGGTCGCGCCGGTAAAGCTCTTCCGTTCTTTCGTCGAGTTCGTAGAGTTCCCATTTCGCGGCGCGCGGATTCATCCAAGCGAGGCGCGCGGCGGTCACAGCAGATTTCCCGCGCGGCAGAAACAGCCGCAATCCCTCCACCATGCGCCGGCCGCCGCTTTGCTCACGGCAATGGTGCAGCCAGAGTATGCCGAGGGTCAAAATGCCATCGACCAACGCCTGTGACTCCTCGCCGTTGACGGCGATGATCGCCCATGCGGAGCTGCCGCGCACCAGCAAGCCGCGCGCGTAGGCGGGGCCGAAGCTGCGCTCGAGATCCATCGCGGTGCGCAGACCTTCGATTTTTTCGTCCGGGAAAAATCGGAGGAGCACGCGTTCCAGCAGCGGAATGAAGCGGGTACGCGTGTTCTCCCGCTGCGAAGGCAACCGGCGCTGTTGCGGCTGCAATTCCAGCGTCTGCAGCTTAGTCTGGCCCATGCGCAGCACATGCAGGCGAAGGCCCGTTTTGCGCACGGTAATTCCCATCACCTGGCGAATTACGTCCCGCTCTTCCGACCAGACATGCAGAACGCATCGGCCATGTTCCGCGGCAACCGAGGCGCGGGCCAGTCGTAGATCAAACAGGATGCGGCCATGTTCTAGCAGCATGACGGCGGGCTGGTCCTCGAGAAACGCCTGGAGCTGATTCGCGAGCTGCTCTGGACCTGGCCCTGGGTGCGGTGCGTCTACCATCCCATCCGCTCGCGCAGGTTGGCGACATGCGCGGTGTGGTGGCGGCCATGCCACGCATACAGGGCGGCCACTTGTTCCAACGATTGCCTGCCAAGTTCAGGATGGCTGTAGCCGCGCTCCGCCCAATCGCCATTGTTCAGAGAACGCAGAACCGCGACCCAGCGGGCGTGGATCGCATCCAGCAGTCGCAGCGAGATTTCGACAGGCATGGTGCGGGCGTCCGGCAGTTCCGCCCATAAGTGCTCTTTGATAGGGCGCAATGGTCGGCCAATCCTCGGTAAGCGCCATGCGGACGCGGCCGCTGGCCTGCATGTGACTGTCGGCGACGTGATGCACGGTTTGACGTACGCTCCAGCCGTCTTCGCGGTATGGACTGTCGAGTTGCGCTTCAGATAGCCCGTCGACGGCGGCTCGCAGCTTTCGCGGCAGCTCTGCGATGGCCTCAACTGCGGCGGAGCGCTCCTGCGACGAGAGCCTCGCAGGCCGCGCAAATTTTCCTATCGGATAGCGTGGATCCGGGGTCATGCCCTCACGCTATCATGCCGCGCGAGCATGTGCAGTTACACATCCGTGTTCGGCGGGTGATTCAAGCGGTGAGAAGGCGCGCTCCATTTGCGGTGACAACGATTGTGTGTTCATAGTGCACGGAGCGGGAGCGATCCCTTGTACGGATCGTCCAGCCATCCTTGAGGGTCACTGTTCTCGACTCTCCGGCCGCGATTAGAGGCTCAATTGTGAAAACGAGTCCTTCCGTCAGCACATCGGCGCAACGTCGGTCATATTCGTTTGGGATCGTGGGCCGTTCATGAATGGTTCTGCCGATACCGTGCCCTGTAAGACCATGCACAACCGAATAGCCCGCGCGGTTTACTGTTCGATAAATTGCCCTTCCGATCTCAAAGGCTCGAACGCCAGGACGCACGACAGCCATTCCGTCTTGAAATGCTTGTGCAGCGCAGGCCAGCAGACGCATGTCTTCCTGATCGATCAATCCGACCCCAATCGTTTCACAGGCATCCGCCATGTAGCCCTTTACTTCTACCGTGACATCGAGCTTCACCAAGTCGCCATTCTGGAGTTTTCGATTTCCCGGCACACCATGAACAATTTCATCATTCACGCTAATGCAGCTTTGGCCAGGAAAACCGTACACAAGTTTTGGAGCGGAACGACCTCCTAGCCCGTCCATCACAGCCGCTCCGATCCCGTCCAACTCGCCAGTAGTTACCCCTGGACGCACGGCATTTTTCATTGCGTCAAGAACGGCTCGCGTAACGTATCCGGCGCGTTTCATGCCGACGAGATCGATTGCTGATTCGATAGACACTAAACCTCCTAATCGATCGGCCAACTTCCGAACAGCTTTATCATATGCGCGAGTCCTCGAGATGCATCGTGAGACATCTCCGCGAATCAAAAGATTAGAATTGAATAGAGGCACAATCGCACACCTGACAGGAGCCGCAAATATGGAGCCGGCATCGCCCGACACCCGTAAATTTTTCTATGAGCACCTCGGCCTGAACGATCGGCTGCTGGAACGTTGTCTTGCGGAAGCGCTCTCCGCAGGCGGCGACTATGCCGATCTTTATTTCGAATATGTCACGGCGAACTCGCTGGTGGTGGACGAATCGCTGGTCAAATCCGCGAGCCAGGGAATCAGCGCGGGCTGCGGCTTGCGGGTCGTCTCTGGCGAGCGTACTGGCTACGCGTATACCGACGATCTGTCGCCGGAACGCTTGATGCGCGCCGCACGGACGGCGGCGTTGATCGCGAGCGGCCCTTCGAAGCAATCGGTGCAGGGATTTCGGGAATCGCCATCGGCCGAGTTGTACCCCATTGCCGGCGCCGTCGGGGATGGAGAAACGGCAGCAAAGCTGGAATTGATCCAGCGGGCGAATCGCGCTGCGCGTGCGTACGATCCGCGCATTGTGCAGGTGCAGGCCAGCTTTGCGGATGAACTGCGGCGCATTCTTGTGGCTGGGTCCGATGGCAGCTTCGCCACAGACACGCAGCCCTTGGCGCGCTTGAACGTCTCCGTAATTGCAAAGGATGGCGAAAACATTGCGCGCGGCAGTTCCGGCGGCGGCGGCCGGGTGCTTCTCGATTTTTTCCTGACGGATAAAACACCGGAGTATTTTGCCGTGGAAGCGTCGCGGCAGGCGGTGCTGCAACTCGGCGCCGTGCCCACGCCCGCCGGAGAAATGCCGGTGGTCCTCGGCCCCGGATGGCCGGGCGTTCTGCTGCATGAGGCAGTCGGACATGGCCTGGAGGCGGATTTCAATCGCAAGAAGACGTCGGCATTCGCCGGCTTAATTGGACAGATGGTCGCCAGCCCCAAGGTGACGGTCGTCGATAACGGCACCATGCCGAATCGTCGCGGCTCGCTGAACGTGGATGATGAAGGCTCGAAAACGCAGGAAACGGTGTTGATCGAGAATGGCGTGCTGAAGGGCTACATGAGCGACAAGCTTTCCGCGCGGCTCATGGGCATCGCCGATACAGGCAACGGCCGGCGGGAAAGCTATCAGCACATTCCCATGCCGCGGATGACGAACACCTATATGCTGGCGGGCGAGGACGATCCGGCAGACATTATCCGCAGCGTGCGGCGCGGACTGTATGCAGTGAACTTTGGCGGCGGCCAGGTGGACATCACAAACGGGAAGTTCGTCTTTTCGGCATCGGAAGCTTACCTGATCGAAGACGGAAAGATCACGGCGCCGGTAAAGAATGCGACGCTGATCGGCAATGGGCCGGAGTCGCTGAAGCATGTTTCTATGGTCGGCAACGATCTGCAACTGGATGAAGGCGTAGGGACGTGCGGCAAAGCGGGACAGAGCGTGCCTGTCGGGGTGGGAATGCCGACGATCAAGCTGGACAAGATGACCGTGGGTGGAACAAATTAGCGAACAGTGGACGGGAACCAGCGAACAGGGGTTAAGAACAGGAAAGCACTTGTGAATAGCACAGCTACTGCTACAGATCAAACCATCAGCCAGGAATTTGTACTCGACATTGTTACCAAGGCGCTGCGCGCCGGAGCAATCGATGCCGAAGCGGTGTTCGCCGAGGGCGATGAGTTTGAGACTCTGGTGCGGCTGGGCCAGGTGGAGCAATTGAAGGAAGCCGGTTCACGTGCGGTCGGTTTGCGCGTGTTTCAGGGAAAACGGACAGCCTCGACCTCGACCAGCGATCTTTCTCCGGAAGGCATTGAGCAGTTGATCTCCGGCGCCATGTCGCTGGTTCGGGTGACATCGGAAGATCCGTACGTTGGATTACCGGAGCGGGATGAATTTGGCGCAATTGACGGCGACCTGGACCTGTATTACGACGATGTCTACTCCCTTCCCGCAGCCGAACGCATCGAATATGCGCGACGGACCGAGGCGGCGGCCATGGCTGCGGACGCGCGCATTCAAAACTCCGGCGGCGGCAGCTTCGATGCGGCGACCGGCCGCAAGATACTGGCAAATTCGCGAGGGTTTGTCGGAGAATCGAGACGTTCCTCCTGCTCGATCAGCGCGCAGCCTATCGCACAGTCGCCCGACGGCGGAATGCAGCGGGATTATTGGTTTTCCAGCCAGCGGTCACTGGCGCTGCTGGATTCTCCGGAAGCTGTGGGGCAGGAAGCAGCGCGCCGGACAGTTCAGCGGCTGGGTGCGCGCAGGGTTGCGACGCAGCGGGTTCCGCTGGTCTTCGCGCCGGAGGTCGCGACCTCCATTCTGGGCGCGATTTTGGGCGCTATCAATGGAAATGCCGTCTACCGCTCATCGTCTTTTCTTGCGGGCAAGCTGGGCGAAACGGTGGGCGGAAGCAATCTGACCATCATCGACGATGGCACGATGATCGGCGGCTTTGGCAGCGCTTCTTTCGACGGCGAAGGCTTGCCGACGCGGCGGAAAGTAGTCTTCGATCGCGGCGTGCTGACCAGCTATCTGCTGAATACGTATACGGCGCGCAAACTCGGTTTGAAATCGACCGGTAATGCGTCACGCGGCCTGGCGGGTAGTCCCGGCATCGGCCCAGGGAATTTTTATCTGGAGCCGGGAGAGAAAACACCGGAGGAGATCATAGCTGGCGTTCCCAGCGGCTTGTATGTGACGGACCTGATCGGGCATGGGGTGAATATTGTCACCGGAGATTATTCCCATGGCGCTTCCGGGTTATGGATCGAGAACGGCGAACTCGCGTATCCCGTGGAAGAAATCACGGTCGCGGGGAATTTGAAGGACATGCTGCACAATATCTCCGCTATCGGCAACGATTTGATTTTTCGCAGCGCGGTAGCGTGCCCGACTTTATGCATTGAAGGGATGACGATTGCGGGAGAGTGAGTCCGTGGGTTTCAGACCCCGCCTCATATCCACATCTCAGAATCAAGATGTGGGGCACCCTGCAAAACGCAGGCCCCTCCATTCCGTCCGCCGCGGCGGACTCCGGTCGGGATCAGAACCAATTTACGCCGCGGCTTCTTCTGCTTCGTCGTCGAGCATAGTTTCAGCTCCGATCACTCGGGCCAGATGCGCGCCAAACCAGCGGGCGTCGTCATACCAGCTCTGTTCCAGCAAAAAACCGCTGCGGGCCAGCATGTCCTCCAGGGTTTCGGAAGTGAATTTGTAGCTGTTCTCCGTGTGGATGGATTCTCCGCGTTTGAATGCGAAGCTGCGGCCGAGCGCGGAGACGCGAACGGTGTGCGCGCGCTTGCTGTCCAGGTGCATTTCCATCCGGCTTTCGGACGCATTCCAAACGGCACGATGTTCAAAGGCATCGAGAGCGAAGTCGGCTCCCAGTTCGCGATTCAGCCGCGTCAGAATGTTTTTGTTGAATTCCGCCGTGACACCCGCCTGGTCGTTGTAAGCGGCGAGCAGCGGGGCCTGTCGCTTCACCATATCGGTGCCCAGCAGTAAAGCGTCTCCGGGTTGCAACTGCGAGCGCAGCCATGCCAACAGCTCGACCGCGTCCTCCGGATCAAAGTTGCCAATGCTGGAGCCGATGTAGAGAGCGAGTCTGCGGCCCTCCGCCGGAAGATCTAAGGGGCTTTCGTGGGTGATCTCCGAACAGATGGGCTGCACGTCGACGGTCGGCAAAGCGGCTCTTACATTCCTGTCGGCCCACTGGAGAGCGGCTTCGGAGACATCCACCGGCATGTAGATGGCACGTCCCTGACTGGCAATCAGAGCTCGCAACAGAACCAGCGTTTTGCTGGCGCTGCCGGCGCCGAGCTCAACCACCGAGAGCGGTTGTTTGTCCATGCCGGCTGCAGCTGCGATTATTTCGCCGGCATGCCGGCAGAAAATCGAGTGCTCGCGCGCTGTCAGATAGTACTCCGGAAGTCGCGTGATCGCCTCAAAAAGCTGTGATCCGGCGTCGTCGTAAAACAGCCAGGAAGGAAGAAACTTCGGATTCGCAGATAATCCTTCCATCGCCGCCTGAGCCACGGCGGAGGTTTCCGCAGTATCCGGCATCGTGGAGAGCGATATTGAGCGATCAACTACCGACGCGGGGTTCACGCGTGGTCTCCATTTTCCGCCAACCGAATCCCGCCGAACTGCCAGCGCGTCGCGGGAGGGAAAAAGTTCCGATAGCTGGCGCGAATATGCGAAGCCGGAGTGGCGACTGAACCGCCGCGCAAGATGAGTTGGTTGCACATGAATTTCCCGTTGTATTCGCCGAGCGCGCCGGGTGCGGGCTTGAATCCCGGATACGCGATATAGGGGCTTTGCGTCCACTCCCACACGTCGCCGAATAGTTGTTTGGGCTGCGGCGAAGCTTCCGCGTTCTCGTCCGAGGGCAGCGGATGCAGCACGCCATTCTCCATCAGATTTCCCGACACAGAAACAGCGCTGGCCGCGTGCTCCCATTCAGCTTCTGTGGGAAGTCGGGAGCCGGCCCATCGCGCGTAGGCATCTGCCTCATAGAAGCTGGCGTGGCATACCGGTGTGGCGAGCAGCTTCTCCAGCGCGAGAAGGCCATGCAATGTGAACACGCTGCCCGAGCCGTGTGGGTCCATCTGCCAGTAAAGCGGCGCATCCCAGCCGTGCGACTGTATCGCATCCCAGCCATCGGAGAGCCAGAGCTCCGGTCGCCGATAGCCATCGTCCTGGATGAAATTCAGATATTCCGCGCAGGTGACGAGCCGGGATGCGAGCTGAAATGGCTCAAGATAGACGCGATGGCGGGAAAATTCATTGTCGAAGGCAAAGCCATTACCGGAGTGGCCGATCTCGATCAGTCCGCCGGGATAAGACAACCAACGATGCGGCGCGACACTCGAGGGGAACGCGGGCAAAGGCTGCGACGTATAGACGGGCTGCAGAGGATTCGACCAGAAGGCGTGCTTGATATCGGTCGCAATCAACTCCTGATGCTGCTGCTCGTGGTGCATTCCGAGTTCGATGCGCGCGCGCGCCTCGGCGGATGCACCTTCTTCAAACAATCGCGCAATACCTTGCTCGACGTGGCGGCGATATTCCATTACGTGCTGCAAAGATGGACGTGAGAAGGATGCGCGCAGACGTTTCTCCGGGTGCTCTCCAAGCGATTTGTAATAGCTGTTGAAGAGCCAGAGAAAGTCTTCATCGAATGGCTTGTAGCCAGAAAGGAATTTTCGAAGAAGGAATGTCTCAAAGAACCAACTGGTGTGCGCCAGATGCCACTTTACCGGGCTGGCTTCCGGACACGACTGCACCATCTGGTCTTCCGGCGTCAACTGCTCCGCCAATGCCACTGACATCGCCCGCACCGCGTGAAAGCGATCGGCAAGCGAGGTACTGGGCGCTTGAAGAGGCACTGCCTCGATTCCTGCCACGGGACTGCTCCTTTCATAGCGCCCAACCCCCAGGGCCGGAAAGCACTAGAGCTTATAAGATGCACAGCTAAAAGCCAGGATGCATGCTGAGGAGGCGCGCCAGCAAATACGCAGCGCCAGCGGCCAGACCGCCGATCAGCACCGTTTGCGCAGCGGACCTCCACGCACCCCCGCCTGTTAGCCGGCCTTTAATGGCGCCAAAGAAGAAAAGCGCGATCAAAGTGATAACGACGGAAGCGGTCAAGGCGGATGGGGCGCGCTCAAGAAGCATGTAGGGGAGAAGTGGAATGATGCCGCCGGCGATGTAGGAAAAGGCGATGACGGCGGCGCTTTGACGGGCGCGGAAGCTAGCCGGTTTCTCCAGACCAAGCTCAAATCGCATCATGAAATCCACCCACGCCTGGTGGTTGCGTTTCAACGCCCCCAGGACGGAATCGCTCTCGCTACGCGTAACGCCGTACTCTTCGAAAATCTCGTAGATTTCTTCTTCTTCGTCCTGCGTTCGCTCGATGATTTCCCGTTCCTCGCGGATGCGCTCGCTGGCGTAGTGCTCGGCGTCGCCGCGCGCGGCGAGATAACCGCCGAGTCCCATGGCGATGGAGCCCGCAGCGATTTCCGCAAGGCCTGCGAGCACGACAATGTGAGAAGAGCCGACCGCACCCGACAGTCCGGCAGCTAGAGCAAAGGGAACGGTCAGCCCATCGGACATGCCGATGACCACATCGCGCACCAGCGCGGTTGACTGAAAATGGGACTCTACGTGGTTTTGATCAGGCAAATAGTGCATCCGGCGCAGTTTATCCTACTAGGGCCGCAGTTTCGCGGATTAAAAAACAGTGAAATGTCTGCCATGCAGCCAAGCCCTGATTCCAGATGCAGGATGCCCGGAATTCGAGTCTTTTCCGTCCGCATTTCCGTCCAAGTAACAAAAACGGAGAGCGCCGGCAAGGACGATCCGCTCCCTGAAAATCCCATGCGAAGGAGCACCTCAATCTCGGCTGGAGACATTCGGCAGAGTTACAACGTTCGTCGTGCCGCGAACCGCAGCGTCGGGCGAGCGCCCCTGTGCTTTTTGATTGCGCTGGCGCTTGCTGCCCTTCTTTTGCCTCGAACTATGCGCGGCCTGCAAATGCCGGATGCAGGCCCGCAGCAATTGCCGGATTTGCCGCATGTTCGAGGCACCGTGAAGTCGATTCACGGCAGCGACGCCACGATTCAGACGGAGGAGGGCCGGACGTACACGATTCACACCAGCGACAACACGCGCATCTATAAAAATCGCCAACCGCTAAAAATGAGCGACATTCATCCGGGAGACATGCTGATTGCGGCGGGCGAACTGGACGAAAAATCGGGGCTGCTCCGGGCAATATTTGTCGCCGATATCGACGCGGCCACCGTACAGAAATTGCGCGCGGAGCTGGGCAAGACATGGATTGCGGGCAAGGTAGTAAAAATCGACGAAACGAAAATCACTGTCGAGCGTATTGATCGTAAGACGCAGGTAATCGAGGTGGACGAGACAACTTCTTTTTTCAAGCATGGGCAGAGCGTGACACTTCTGGATATTCATGTGGGAGATGGAGTTCGCGGTAAAGGAATGGTGAAGAATGGGATCTTTGTTCCAACGCAATTGACGGTCGTGGATGCGGCGGCTCGCAGGCGCGTCGGAGCCCTTTTCCCAAGCGAGCAGAAATAGATGAAGGCGGCGGTTGGACAACACGAGGGGTGGAGGGCGAATTTGGCAATGCGCGGACGCAATGCGGAATAGATTCCGGCAAAACACGACACACTGGCGACCGACGGCAGTCGCAATTCTGGTGGCGATCTTGAGTGCAGGCGCGCAGGGACTGCCACTCCCGTTCGCCGGACAAACATCGGCAGCGAGCGCGGCTCCTGCCGCAGAAAATGCTGGCGGCATCATTCGCGGCGTGGTGAAGTCCGGGAATACAGCGCTGCCTGGCGTCACTGTCACCGCAACGAACACATTGACGGGCAAGCGTTACACCACCGTGACCGATATTCGCGGGATCTACGCGATGCGCATTCCAAAAAATGGCCGTTACGTCGTCCATGTCGAATTCGCAGCGTTTGCGGCGGAGACGAAAGAGGCGCTGCTGAACGCCGGCAACCGGCAGCAGACTTTGGATTACACAATGGAGTTGGCGTCGCGGTCCGCACAGCCGGGCTCAGGGCGAGTCGGCCGAATTCCCAACGCGACGGCCTTGCGGGCGCTGGGCACGCTTCGAGCGTTGGCACAGAGTGGCGAGACGGAAGCTGCGGGACTGGGAAACGGCGAGAGTGGAGTGAGCTTGGCGAGCGGCGCGCAGAATGCCAACATTTCCACGGAGTCCGTGGCCGTGCAAGGCCAGACGGGAACGGTGAATCCGTTCGCCAATATCGACCAGTCGCAGTTGCAGCAGCGATTGGAAGATTTGCGGGCGCAGAATGCCTTGACGCGCTCGCCCGGTCAGAGCGGTGGACGGGGCGGCCGCGGATTTCACGGCGGCGGTGGTCGCGGCGGACCCGGAGGGTTTTTCCGCCACTTCAATCCCACGCAGCCGCACGGAGCCATTTTTTATCAGGGAGAAAATTCCGCGCTGGACGCCGTTCCGTTTTCTGTAACGGGAACGCCTATCGTGCAGCCTCCTTATAACGACAATACTGCAGGCATCGTATTCATCGGGCCGCCGCAGATTCCGCATATCTTGAAGCCGAGCACCAGCAATTTCATATTTATCGGCGGTTTCCTTACGCGCAACTCGACGCCATTCAACCAGTATGCGATCGTTCCAACGGGTGCGGAGCGCAGCGGAGATTTCTCTCATTACACCGGCACGGGCACAACCGTGGTTCCCATCTACAATCCTGCGACCGGCCTGCAATTTCCCGGAAATAAAATTCCCGTCGTCAATCCGCAGGCGAAGGCGCTGCTGCCGTATATTCCATTGCCGAATCAACCGGGCGTGCAGAACTTTGAGTATCTAACCACGGCGCAGACCAACCAGAGTCGAATCGGCGCGCGATTCGTTCACAACTTCGGTTCCGGCGGAGGCGGAGCGGCATTGGCGCCGCTGCTTCAGTCGCTGATGGGAAACACCAATCATGGCCTGACACAGAACGTGAATGCCAATTTCAATTTCAGCCACGCGGCCACGGACCTGCTGAATGTTTTTCCTCAGTTGGGCGGCGCGAGCCAGACGTATCAGTATTCGCTTACGGCCGGTTATGTGATCGGATACCAGCGCTGGACCAACAACGCCTCGCTGAATTTCAACCGGACGAATGCGCAGGTCAGCAATTTTTTTACCGGCAAGACGGACGTGGCGTCGCGGGCCGGAATTCAGGGACTAGGGACGGACCCTTTCAACTACGGCGTGCCGAGCATTGTGTTTTCACAATTTCAAGGGGTCAGCGAACAGGCGCCCAAGTTTACGCTGAACCAGACCATCGCGTTTCAGGACACCGCTTCGTGGACCGGGAAGAAGCACAACGTGCGTTTTGGCGGCGATTATCGACGCATCCGTATGGATGTGCAGGGCGGCACGAATGTGACCGGTAGTTTCTACTTCACCGGCTTTGCCACGCAGCGCCCTGGAGGTGCGAGCGTTCCTGGCCAGCAGGCGTCCGGCGCGGATTTCGCGGATTTTCTGCTGGGCCTGCCGCAGGAGGCTGCGCTGCAGCAAGGTGTCGGAAGATTTTATTATGCCGCGAACGTCTTCGATCTTTTTCTGCAGGATGACTGGCATCCGCTGAACAATCTGACGGTGCACTACGGTTTGCGGTACGAATATTTTTCGCCGTATACAGAGGAGCACAATCGCCTGACGAACCTGGCGTTCACGCCGAACCTGAGCCAGCTTGCCGTGGTGTATCCGAACAGCAACTCCGCCATTAACGGTAGATATCCGGCGAGCGTGATCAATCCGGACCGCAAGGATTTTGCGCCGCGCATCGGCTTTGCCTGGCGCGCGATGAAGCAGACCGTGGTGCGCGGTGGATATGGCATCAATTACAACACCGGCCAGTATGCCGCCGTGGTACAGAACCTTTCCTATCAGCCGCCGTTTGCGAACACGATTACCAATATCGTGCCGGCGCAGTCTCCACCGACCCTTTCTCTCGCAACGGCGCTGAAGTCCGGCACTACGCCGAGCGGAATTACAAACAACTTTGCTTTCAACAAAAACTATCTGCTCGGCTATGTGCAGGTATGGAATCTGGATGTGCAGAAAACGCTTCCGCTGAATATCGTTTTGAATGTCGACTACAACGGAGCGAAGGGTACGCATCTGGATCTGGTCGATGCGCCGAATCGCCAGTTGAGCGGATTGCTGAATCCACTGTATCCATCGTTCAATTACGAAACATCCATCGCATTTTCCAATTACAACGCACTCGTGGTACGGGCGAATAAACGCCTGCAGAACGGCATTTCGATGGGCGCGACGTACACTTACTCGCATTCGATCGACGATGCTTCTTCGATTGGACAATCGACGACAGTGGTTGCGCAGAACCAGCAGGATATCCTGGCGGAGGAGGGAAATTCTTCCTTCGATATTCGACACCAGGTGGTCGGCCAATGGCTGTATGAACTGCCCTTCGGCCCGAACACGCGCTTTCTGAGCAGCGGTTCCTGGCTGGGCCACACACTCAGCAATCTGTCGGTTTCCGGTACGTTCGATTTTGCGACCGGAGTGCCGCTCTCGCCGCGTTACCAGGCAGCGAGCGCGGATGTGGCGCGTGGTTCGGCGGGCAGCCAGCGGCCCAATCGAGTTCCCGGTTCTTCTTTGACTGCTGGCGGAGGAACTCTGCGGCGCTGGTTCAATCCGGCTGCTTTCTCTCCGCCGGTCAATCCGGTGACAGGCGCGCCGGAGTACGGAAACGCTTCGCGAAATTCGATTCCCGGACCGGGGACAGTTTCGGTGGACATGTCGCTGTCGAAGACGATCCATTTCGGCGGTACTCGTTCGCTGGAACTTCGCGGGACGGCCAACAACGTATTCAACACCGTGCAGTACGCCACGGTGAACAGCTACATTGATTCGCCGACCCAGGGCCAGGTGACTTCGGCGGCGACGATGCGGCAAATCCTCTTTCTGGCGCGGTTTCGGTACTGAGAGCGTCTCTGTAGAAAGAGCTGTCATTCCGAGCGGAGCGAAGCGAAGTCGAGGAACCTGCTGTTTGCCGGTGCAAACGCGAGGTGCTTCGCTCCGCTCAGGATGACACCTTGATGGATGGAAGCGGTATTAGTTGATTGCCGTTTGGTTTGAGGAGGAGAAATATGACCGGTCCACACGCATTCCGCCACTCGGTTGGTTTTTTGCTCCTGGCAGCCTTCGTTGGGGGCGTGTCAATCGCGAGCCGGGCGCAGACAAGCAATTCGTCGCCAAATTCGAACGCCCCCAGGCTTCCTTTACATTCAAGGTGAACAGCGACATCGTACTGACGAATGTTGTCGTGCGCGACAAAAAGACGGGTCAGGTGGTTACGGGATTGAAGCCCAGCGATTTCACGCATCTCGGAAAATGGCAAGCCGCAGCGCATTCTCTCGCTGGACTTCGAGAATGTCGACGATCTTGCGCGCCAGAACGAAATCGTCAGCGGAAGGAGCGGCGCCAATCGCCGCGTGCAGCAGCTCCAGCTCTTTTCAAAAAATGGACAAGTCGATGACGCCGCATTGAGAAACCGGCGGCTCATCGTGATGATGTTTGATCTCTCTTCCATGCAGGTCGAGGATCTCGATCGCGCGGTAGCCGCCGCAAAAAATTATGTGCAGAAGCAGATGCAGCCCGCCGATCTGGTGGCGCTGGTGTCGCTGGGCACATCGCTTAGTCTCGATCAGGATTTCACTTCGGATAAGAGTCTTATCCTGCGCCAGCTCAATCGCTATAACGGAAATGAAGGCCAGGGTATGGCTGCCGGCGGCGATGGAACGACCAGTGGTACGCAGGATCTGAGCGATTCCTACACGCCGGACGAGAGCGAATACAACTACGTCAATACGGATATCAAGCTTTATGCGATCGAGTCGGTATCGAAGGCCCTGCAGCGCATTCCGCAGAAAAAATCGCTGCTGTTTTTCTCCGGCGGCCTGACTCGCACCGGTATCGAAAATCAGGCGTCTTTGAACGCGGCCATCAACGCCTCCGTGCGCGCAAACCTTTCCATCTACACCGTGGACGTGCGCGGTCTGGAAGCGCTGCCGCCGGTGGGCGATGCCCAGACGGCCAGCCTGCGCGGCAATGCGGCCTATTCCGGCGTCGCTGTCATGAATCAGTTCAATACCAATTACGCCTCGCAGGAAACGTTGTCGGCGCTTTCGACCGATACCGGCGGCAAGGCATTCTTCGATACCAACGATTTTGCTCCGGCGTTCCAGCGCATCCAGAGCGATACCGCGGCGTATTACGAGATTGCATTTCGGTCCACGAACCTGGCGCGCGACGGGAAATTCCGCAAGCTGACGATTCGCGTGAAGCGCAAGGGAGTGAAGCTGGAATACCGTCCCGGCTATTGGGCGCCGGCCGACTTCAAGCATTCGACGAAAGAAGACCGTGAGCAGCAATTGCAGGAAGAACTCGCCAGCGATCTGCCCGCTACCGACATGATGGTGTATCTGGACGCCTATTATTTCTGGACACGCGCCGGAAACTTCATCGTGCCGGTGTCGCTGATCGTGCCCGGATCGCAGATTCCTTTTGTGCACGGTGGCGATCAGGATAAAGCCACGCTCGACGTGATTGGCGAGGTGATCAACCATGCTGGAATGCAGGTTGGCAACGTACGCGACACGGTGAAGCTGAAGCTGAAGACATCGCAGGAGGCCCGGCAGAAAAACATCCAGTACACGACGAGCTTCGCGCTGGCGCCGGGAACATACCAGATCAAGTTTGTCGTGCGCGAGAACGAGACTGGCCGCATGGGTTCGTTCCAGGCAAATACCACTGTGCCGGAGTACAAGAAAGACCAGATCAAGCTGAGTTCCGATCGTGCTTTCGAGCCAGGAGGTTCCTTTTACAAAAAAGACGAACAACCCCCTGGTGTCGAATGGCGTCGAGTGGATTCCCAATGTGCCGCACGTCTTTCAGCAAGGCCAGCACATGTACCTGATCTATCAGGTCTACGACCCGGCGCACACAGAAGTGCGCGGAGATGTTTCTCAAGCGCGCGCGAAGAAAAGCGGGCCGCAGGACTCCGGCAAGTCGTCGATCCGCGTGCTCACGAATCTCGAGTTGATGGACAATTCCGTCAAGGCGTTGGAAACGCCGCTCGTGGCCGCGACCCAGGTAAACCTGCCGCAACAGAACGGGGTCGGCTTTCTGGTGGATGTGCCGCTCGACAAACTGGCGCCCGGTCTCTATACCTGTCAGGTGAATGTGATTGACGATGCAGCAGGCAGTTTCAGCTTCCAGAGGCTGGCGCTGTTGCTGCGGCCTGAGACTCAAAAAAGTGCGCCGACTGGCGGACAATGATCGGCGAATTGGCTTCGTTCATCAGCCGTGCGAGCATCCACGGGCCCGGTCTTGAATCAGTCGGAATCCGGCTCAATGGATTCGGTTGTGCCGGAGATATTCTTGCTAAATCCGTACGGGCAGTGGCGGCAGCCGGAGTGACAGCAATATCCTCGCCGACGATGATAGGCTTCGGTGAAAACCAGATAGGGACCGTCGAAGTAGTAATCTTCGCCTTCGATCTCCGGCAGATCTTTGGCGTCCGGGGTGTCTGGATCGGGCGTTGTCATATCGAGGTATTTCTCTAGTTCCTTCGCAAAATTTGTCTAGGAGATTGCCGTTGGAGCAATCTCCACATTGCGCCCGCGCAGGCGACGGGTGAGTTGCTGCGGCAGTTTCGATCCGGTGATGTGTAGCACCAGCCACGCTGCGGCAAACCATCCGGCTGTGCCGCAGCCAAGTTGCAGCAGATCGCGCGGGAAAGAACCGGCATTCGGCAGGAGTCGGACGATTGCAGCAAGCACGAAAAGCGACAGAATGGCGGCGCCGAGCGAGCGGGCGAGTTCCTTATATTCCAGCCCGTCCCACGTAACCAGGCGCCTGGATTGCAGCAGCCACGCCAGCGCGAGCGTCTGCACGATGATGCCGCAGTCCGATGCGACGGCGAGGCCAACGATGCCCAGCCGATGGAACAGAAACCAATAGAGCGGCACGGAGGCGGCGGCGATCAGAGTGCTGGCGGCCATCGGCGTCAAGGTATTTCCGGTGGCGTAAAACGCGCGCGCGTAGATCGCCTGCGCAGACCAGAAACACAGCGAGCCGGCGAACACAGTGAAATACAGCGCGGTCGCACCGACATCGGCGTGATGGAACGACCCGCCGCGCAGTACAAGATCGACCGCCGGACGGGACAGGCCCACCATCCACGCGGAGAGCAAAAATGCGAACGCAAAAATGCGGGTCACAATGCGGTTGACCGACTGCGAGAATTCACGATGCTTTCCCTGGCCGGCCAAAGCCGCAAAGAAGGGCATAGATGCCGCGCCGGCGGCCTGGCCCAGAATTGCCATGGGCGCGGTGAAGAGCGTTTTCGCATACGTCAGCTTGGCAATGTCGCCCCGGGCCGCCGAAGCGAAGTAGTTCAGGATCCAGTTGTCCGCCGAAACGAGAGACACGCCGATCATCAGCGGAATCGACATCCGCACCCAATCGCGCAAACCGGGATTCGACCAATCGAGCGAAAAGCGCAGGCGCAGGCCGATGCGTCGCGTGCCGATGTAATTGAGCAGCAGCGGACCGCCGATCGCGCCCGCCAGCGCGCCGATCGCCAGCGACGAAACTCCCAGGTACTTCGCGAGAATGACGCCGCCCAGAATAATGCCGAGGTTGTAGATGAGCGGCGAGACGGCCTGCCATGCAAATTGTTTCCGCACCAGCAGCACGGCCGCCAGCACGCCTCCGGCAAAGAAGCACAACTGCGCCGGCAACAGAATCCGCGTCATGTGTGTGCAAAGTGCCGCCTTGTCGGGGTGGAATCCGGGGAAGAACACGCGCGTGTACCAGGGCGCGAAGATTTCACCCAACACGACCGCGCTGCCCAGCACCAGCAACATGGTGCTGAGAATCACCGAGAGCGCCTGCTCGCCTTCGCGATCGCGCCCCTGTTCCCGATAGCGGCTCAGGATGGTGATAAACGTAACGGAAGCAGTGCCACCCACAAGTAGATAGGTGAGCATGTCAGGCAACTGAAACGCTGCGCTGTATGCGTCGGTGAGTGAACCGGCGCCAAACAGATAGGCGATGACCTTGATCCGCACCAGCCCAATCACCCGCGACAGCGCGGCGGAAACCATGAGCAGCAGAGTGGCCGAAAACGCGGTGTATTCGTGCGAGAGGCGCAACCATTTCGGGCGGCGGCTTGCCGGCGGCCGCACCGGCGTTGCGACGGCCTGATTCTGCTCCGGGTTGGCGACCCGATCGTCGGTCATGAGTTCTCTGCGTTTGATTCTAGTGGGTGATAGAACAGGAGCATTGACGAGTTTGGCAAAGAGGGCTTCGAATGAACAATCTATTTCGGACTTTCGCCGTTTTCCTGTGCGCTGCCGGTGCGACGTGTATCCACGCGCAAAGCGTGACAACCCCGCGGCTGACCCATCCAGGCAATGGACCGTATGGGGTACCGCAGGTGACCTTCTTTGTTCATCGCCTCGGAAGCGATCACGCCGAGGGCATCACAACGCTGGACATGAACGGCGATGGCCGCCCGGACATTTTGAGCGGGGCGTACTGGTATGAGAATCACGGCACGAACGGCGGCCAGTGGAGGCGGCATCAGTATCGAACGGTCGGCATTCTTGGAGAATTTGTCTCAGACTGCGGCGAGTGGACCGTCGATGTGAATCACGACGGCGCGCCCGATGTGGTCACCACCGGCTGGATGCTGAACGGCCTCTGGTGGTACGAGAATCCGAAGAAGCCGAACGTCCTGTGGAAGCGCCATTTCATTACGGACAGCTACGATACCGAGGGCGGCTGGATGGCCGACATCAACGGCGATGGCAAGCCGGATCTCGTGCTGGCGCATTACAACCACTCCGGAATCCTCAGGGTGGATTTTGCGGGTTCGAGCCGGACGTTCACCATTTGGGCGGGAAGGCGCAGGACGGCCACGGCATTGGCATCGCCGATGTGGACGGCGACGGCAAAGCGGACGTTCTGACGCCCTACGGCTGGTTCCAGCAGATCGACGCCAATCGCGACGAATGGCAGTGGCACGCGGACTGGAAGCTGGGCGATGCCGGATTTCCCATCCTCGGCTACGACGTAAATAACGATGGCAAGACCGACATCATCTACGGCCAGGGGCATAGCTACGGCCTCTATTGGCTTGAGCAGAAGAGCGACGCTACGCACCGGTTTTGGGTGCGGCATGTCATCGATGAATCCTACTCGCAGATCCATGCACTGAAGCTGGTCGATCTCGATGGGGACGGCAAACCGGAGTTGCTGACCGGTAAACGCTACCGTGGCCATTCCGGCCACGATCCGGGTTCGTACGATCCGCTGGTCGTCTACTACTACGAGATCGATCGCAAGACCGCGAAGTTCACGCGCTATGCCATCTCGGTCAATGGCACTGCCGGTGCGGGAACGCAGTTTGTCACCGCGGATCTGGATGGAGATGGCGACATCGATATCGCGACCGCGGGAAAGACTGGCGTGCATTTTTTCGAGAATTTGAAGATCGACAAAGTTCCGAAGGAGACGCGAGAAAAGGAATTGCTGCTGGATACAAAGTGGCCCTTTCCGGGCGAAGGGAAAGTTGTGCAGCAGCAGAACGGGCCGCGGGAAAAATAAATCCTTTAATGAGAAAATCCGCGGCTTGGAGATTGTGGTGAGCCGGATTCAGGCGGGTATGAGTTTTCGCGTGAGCTGAGCTGCGCCGAGCAGGTTGACCACACGCTTGAGATTGCAGGCTATGACGGCAATGCCGACTTCGGCTCCTTCTTCGCGCTCCCGCTTTTCCCTTCCAGTCGCGCGGCGGACCATACATTCCCGTTACTAATCCGCTCCTGGATGAACGCATTGACGATGAGGCACTCGTTGAGAGTGCCCTCGGAGTTGAACTACTCTGCTTTGGCCGTGTCGGCCTCACTACTTTCCGAGTTCGGAAGAGTCGGTGGATACGAGCATACGTCGTCCGAACAGCCGGGCGTCGATCGAGTATGCTCCTGGTCCAAGACACGCATAAGAGGCCGTGGAGAGGAGAACGATCCCGATCTCGATAGCATTCATGTTCCGGACTTGAGACAGGTCGAAGAACACAGACAAGACCGCTACTCCACAGACGATCGGCGTTAACAGACCAAGGAAAAGCAGACTTAGCAAACAAAGAAACGCCACATGTTGCCATCCGGCAGGGAATGCTGTCTCAGCGAGAGCCACTGCGATGCAGCATCGGAGCACAAGCAGAGCGACTCCAGGTACGCCAGCCGGAAACATCGAATAGAGTCGTTGCACAGCATGAGCATAGGCGGAAATCGATAAACGGCCCAATCCAAAAAGGACTATTACCAACTAGCCCTTTTGAGGTATTTTCACCATTGGGCAAGATGTATTCTTGGAACGCGCCTCGCCCTCGGCTCGTGGCAGGACTCGATTTGCAAAAGCCGCACGACGGTGCTTGGAGCCCTTCGATGCGAAACTCGTTGGTTGCTCCGTTTGATCTACGGATTCTCCGACATTGCATGTGTTGTGCGATCGTGCTCTTGGTCGCGCGCGGAGCATGGGCGATCTCTCCGGCAGATTCGCCAATCGGCACCAAATACATACGTACCGATTTCACAGTTGATGATGGATTGCCGGACAATACGATAAATGCGATTACCCAGACCGAGAACGGTCTGTTGTGGGTTGGGACCACATCAGGACTCGCATCTTTCGACGGGCGAACATTTACAACGGTTCGCCTACAGATTCCGGGAGCGCTTCCACCAGGAACAGTGAGTTCACTGGTCGAGGGGCCTGATGGAGACCTTTGGGTCGGCACCGATGCGGGAGTTGTACGAATCCCACAACGCGATTTAAACGATCCGTATCTTCCCGACGCGACAGCTTTCCGACTTGGAAAACAACAGAGTGAGGAAGTCGAGGTGCTCTTCAGCGATCGTGGGGGAACAATATGGGCAGGTACCAGCCACGGGCTCTATAGGTTCGACGGCAACCGATTCATCTGCGTGAATTGGACCATCTACGTAGGCCGGATCAGCCAAGCCTTGGACGGCCGACTCATGCTCAATACTGGAAGCGGATTCGTCGAATTTGATGGCAAACGGATCATCCAGCGCGTCGGACTTGGGGCCCAGTTTGGGGTCTCCGATGATGAGATATTCGATGCGCTTCAGGACCCCGACGGCACGATTTGGTATTGCACGAGTAAGGGCATTTACCCGGTTGCGGGACAGCGCGTTACATCGCTCAGTCCTTATCGGCCAGCCCACGCATCCGCATACCGCATATTTGTCAGTCCGACTGGTGCCCACTGGGTGAGTACCCAGGCAGGAATTTACGAAATCGTCGGCGAGCATATGCGGACTCCGGATCCATATCTGCATGCTCGCTATTTTTACGCAGGAAAGGACGGCGACCTATGGATCGGAACAAACGGCGCAGGCCTGGTTCACCTTCAGCCCCGCACGGTTCAAATGTTCACCAAAGCAGACGGTCTACCGAGCGATATTGCAATGGCAGTATTGCCGACGCACGACGGAAGACTTTGGGTCGGCGAGAACTGTGGGTTGGCCGTCTTCGACGGACGCCATTTCAGGACGTTCGATCAGAGAGACGGCCTGACGAACGCTTGCGTATGGTCTCTGGCAGAAGATCGCCAGCACACCATCTGGATAGGCACCTACGGTGGTGGTCTCTTCAGGTACCGTAATGGCGTCTTCAAGCAATACACCAGGGACGAGGGGCTCGTCAGCCGTATCGTTGGCCAAATCATGGTGGCACGAGACGATACGTTGTGGCTTGCGACGCCTAACGGAGTGAGTCATTTGCGGGATCGCGGGATTCGCAACTATACCGCGGCGGACGGGCTTTCGAGCATCCGGGTCCACTCCATCTATCAGGATCATGCCGGAACGATTTGGGTCGCGACTCAAGCCGGTGTCGATCGGCTTGATTCCGGTCGTTTCGTGCCAGTACCTGCCACGCGGGCAGCCGATGAGATCCAGGTACGACAATTCATTGAGGACTCTCAGGGCAATTTGTACGCGACAGACCTGCCTCAAGGCATCAGTGAAATTAGAAACGGTAGGGTGACACCGCTGGACAGCGCGCTGAGTCTGGCTGAGATGGTCGAGGCTCCGGATCACACTCTTTGGTTCAGCGGTAGAAATGGCGTGGTCCGAGTCGCTGAACAAGAGTTTGCACGTGTTGGCAAAACGAGTACACCTCTGGACTATGAAGTGTTCGATCGAGCGGATGGACTAAACACGACCGAGGCCAGTGTTGGCACGCCAAATATCGCCATTGATTCGAACGGGAAGCTGTGGATCGCTACCGTTAAAGGGTTGGCGATGATTGATACATTGCATTTACCGCTAACCGGTCGGAGCCCGCAGGTATTCATAACTGGTGTCTCGAGTGATACCAAGAGATGTCCGGTTGGAAACGGGCTGGTCCTGAAACCTGGCATCCATCATGTGGAACTTACTCTAGCCGCAATCAACCTGGCCAACCCGCAAAGAGTTCGTCTTCAATACCGATTGGAAGGGGTGGATTCCCAATGGTTGGATGCAACCTCATCACGAACCGCCGTCTATAGCAACATACCTGTAGGAACACATGGGCTGCTCGTTCGTGTCACGGACAGTATCGGCCACTGGAGTGCGCCGGAGGTCGTGTATGAGCTGACTCAGCGGCCGCACTTCTACGCACAGACACCCTTCCAGGTTAGTGTCGCGATTGCGGTAGTACTTTTGCTTCTGCTTGCGTATTTCGTCCGAATGCGCTCTGTTGTGAGACAGACTCGGATCATCATCGAGCAACGGCAGATTGAAAGGGAGACGGTCGCCCGAGACCTGCACGACACGTTTCTGCAAGGTGTTCAAGGACTCATCCTGCGATTCCATACAGGCACCCAACAGCTTCCTCCTGAAAATCCTGTTCGTCAGTCATTCGAAGAAGCTCTGAACCAGTCGGATCGCATCATGATCGAGGGACGAGGTGTGCTTTCGCGCCTCCGGACCAAGCGGACAAAGCCGGAAACACTGACCGAGGCCTACGCAGCCATCGGAGGAGAGTTTCGCGCTCTGAGTCCGGCGCAATTCGAGGCCTTTGTGAGTGGACGGAGCCGAGACCTGGACGTTGTTGTGCAGGAGGAACTAGAAAAGATCGGCCGTGAGGCACTTTTTAATGCATATCTCCACGCGAATGCCAGCCGGATCGAGGTTGAAATTCATTTCGGCATCTTCGATTTCCGCGTCCGATTCCGCGATGACGGCATCGGAATCGATCCCGCAATACTGCGCGAAGGAAGCGTTCCCAACCATTTTGGCCTTCCTGGAATGCGAGAGCGAGTGTCAAAGATAGGCGGAAAGTTGGAGATCTGGAGCCGCCCCGGAGCTGGCACCGAGATCGAAATTCGAGTTCCAGGTTTAATCGCTTACCGTGACTATGAGCGGAAGGTGAAGCCGCGCTGGATTCGTCGCCTGTTAAGGAGGCGTGATTTATGACACTTAATCGCCCGATCAAAGTGCTCATCGTTGACGATCATCCATTGATGAGGTCTGGGATCGCTGGAGAGATCAATGCACATCGAGACATGACCGTTGTCGCCGAGGCAGAGGACGGTGTATCCGCACTGTCGCTCTTCCGCGTGCACTGGCCCGACGTCACACTTTTGGACCTCAAAATGCCTCGCATGAACGGCATCGATTGCCTGACCGCCATTCGCTCTGAGTTTCCTCATGCCCGCGTTGTTGTGCTGACGACAGCTACGGGCGACATTCAAGCGACACGCGCATTTCGTGCGGGCGCCGTCGGCTTCCTCCTGAAAGATACCCTCAGGTCCGAATTGGTAAACACGATCCGATTGATTCACGCCGGAGGTCGACGAATTCCGGAAGAGATCGCTCAGCAGATGGCCGAACATGCCGTTGATGATGTTCTGAGCGACAGAGAGATAGAGATACTGCGCGGCGTCGCGCGTGGACAACCGAACAAAATCATAGCTGCTGAACTGGCGATATCAGAGAACACGGTAAAGAATCACATCAAGAGTATTCTTTCCAAACTGGACGCGGATGATCGCACACATGCGGTCACGATCGCATTGAAGCGCGGCTACATAGAGTTGTAAACCGGAATCGATTCTCCATCCCCAATCAACAGTTCTTATGTCCCAAAAGGGCCATTGGGTTGTGGCCCCATTTGGTCTTTCATCTTTCGGCGATCTCATTAGACTCATTCTCATTGAAGGTCCCTGTTCGTTTCCTCCTTAGGGACCTCTCCAAGAACACTTGAGCTCAAGGAGATTCGACAATGAAGATTAAGAATGTGGTCCTGGTGCATGGAGCTTTCGCCGACGGCTCCGGTTGGAAAACCGTCGCTAACATCCTCAAGAATGATGGCTACAAGGTATCGGTGGCGCAGCCTCCCGAGACTTCGTACGCCGACGACCAAAAGTACACAAAGGCCGCAATCGATGCTATAGGCGGTCCAGTGGTTCTGGTCGGCCACAGCTACGGTGGGTCCATCATCACCGAGGCCGGCAATCACCCAAACGTTGCCGCGCTTGTATATATTGCCGCCTTTGCTCTTGATGAAGGCGAGAGCTGTGCGTCGATCGAAACGGCCGTGCCGCAAGCCTCCAAGGCCTTCAAATCGGACAGCAATGGGCTTTGGTGGATTGAAGAGGCGCATTTCGTGGCCGACTTCGCCGCGGATATTCCACGGGATGAAGCTGAGTTCATGGCTATAGCACAGGTGCCGATCTCTACCGACTCGTTCACCCATCAGGTTAAGAATCCCGCCTGGAAGCACAAGCCCACCTGGTACATGGTGGCCTCTGAAGACCGATCAATCAACCCGGAACAGGAGCGCATGATGGCCAAGCGCGCCAAGGCCACGACAGTCGAAGTCAAGTCCAGCCATGTGGCCTACATGTCTCATCCGAAAGAAACAGCCAAGCTCATCGAAGACGCTGCCACTTCCGTCAATGAGTAGCAACATGCTTTCGGACAAAATGATCTCCGCCGATCCGATCCCGGTCGGTGGAGATTCTCCATCGATATAGCCACCTTCTTAAGGAGGGCAAAATGATGGATCACATCACCGTGCAAGGGCAGGACGGCACATTCGAAGCCTATATCGCACGACCAAAGACCTCGCCGGCTTCGGCCGTTATCGTTCTGCAGGAATTGTTCGGTGTGAACGCCGACATTCGCAAGCACTGCGATGAATTGGCGGAACAAGGCTACCTCGCGGTCGCTCCAGACCTGTTCTGGCGGCAGGAGCCGGGCGTCGACCTGAACGTCACCTCCCAAGCTGACTGGGACCACGGCCTTCGCCTATATCAGGCTTATGACCGAGACGCCGGCGTCAAGGACGTCAAGGACACCATCGACGCCGTACGCGATCTCCCGGAATGCGACGGCAAGGTTGCCTTGCTCGGCTATTGCCTCGGCGCGCTGATGGTCTTCATGACAGCCGTGCGCAACGACGGCATCGACGCCGCAGTCTGGTATCACGGCGGCGATACTGACAAATATCTGGGAGAGGTCGATGGGCTTCATGCGCCCCTTCTGATGCATCTGGCCGCGGAGGATGAGTTCATTTCCAAGGCTGCACAAGCGGCGATCAAAGCGGCACTTGGAAAGAAACCAAATGCGACGGTGTACAGCTCCCCGGGGCAGAGTCACGCATTCTCCCGCCATAATGGGACACACTACAATGCCGCCGCGGCTCACCTTGCCAACGGCCGCACAAGCGACTTTCTACATCAACAACTACGGTGACGTTCGGTCGCTCCCGCCGTTTCAGGGACTGGAGCGCCTTCGTCTTCGGCTAGGACGGCGTTCTTGCCGAGCACTGGGATGTTATCGAGGACGAAGTCACCAAGGACAAGTCCAAGAGTGGTCTGCCGATGTTTGGCGACAGCTTCAGATACACGTGCTCGGCAGCCATCGATTATCACCGGAATCAATTCGCAGCTTTAGGGAGGCGATATGAGCGGAACGTATAGAGCGATCGAGGTCTCAAAGCCAGGAGAATTCTCGCAGGTACAAAAGCCGCTTCTTGATCCCGGTCCCAATCAGGTACGGATTCGAGTCGAGGCGTGCGGGGTCTGCCACTCGGATTCGGGCACGGTAGAAGGCCTCTTTCCGATCGATTGGCCGCGCGTTCCCGGCCATGAAGTTGTCGGCCGGATCGATGCCCTTGGTTCCGGTGTCCAGGGATGGACAGTGGGTCAACGCGTAGGTGTCGGGTTTCTCGGCGGTTCTTGCGGCTATTGCGAATTCTGCCGCAATGGCGATCTCGTGAACTGCCGGAACCAGGAATATAGCGGCGTTCATCATGATGGCGGCTATGCCGAAGTGATGATCGCCAAAGCGAGCGGGCTTATGTCGATTCCTGATGACTTGTCATCGGCTGGTGCGGCGCCGCTTCTGTGTGCGGGAATCACGACGTTTAACGCCCTGCGAAACGCGCCGGCGAAAGCCGGCGATCTTGTCGCTGTACTTGGTATCGGAGGCCTTGGTCATCTGGCTGTGCAATACGCTCGGCACATGGGGTTCGAGGTGGTGGCGATTGCCCGTGGCAGCAATGCCGCGGAGCTCGCCAAGAAGCTCGGTGCTCACCACTACATTGACAGTGCCGCCACCGATCCCGCGGCGGCTCTGCAGGCCCTCGGCGGCGCCAAGGTCATTCTTGTAACCGCTTCGGGAGGCAAGACAATCACCGAGACCTTCAAGGGTCTTCGTCCCGGTGGAGTCTCGATTGACCTCGGCGTCGGACCGGAGCCGATCGAGGTTACCAGCATGGATCTGATATTCGGAGGTCGTAGGGTCGAAGGCTCTCTGACCGGGACTCCGGCGACTGGTGACGCAACGCTCCGATTCAGTGCGCTGACCGGCGTGTCCGCGATGATTGAGACCGTTCCACTCGAGGAAGCCCCGGCTGCGTACGCGAAGATGATGGCTGGGAAAGCGCGATTTCGCATGGTACTGGTCATGGAGAATGGCGTTGGTCAGAGTGAGTCTCGGCAGTCATAGGTCAAAGGTTAACGACAGCAGAGCAGCAAGGAGAAAAATATGAGTACGGTATCGAAAATAAGTGCTTTGCAACCTCCTCAGTTCGTCTCTGAGGATGTCCCAGTTCAAGAATTGTTCGACAAACAGCGGGCATACTTTGCCACAGACGCGACCAAGACCTATGACTGGAGAATCGATCAACTGGACCGACTTATCCGCATGCTCAAAGAGAACTATAAGCAATTCTCCGACGCGTCATGCAAGGACTTCAAAACCGCATCCCAGGAAAATGTCTTCGAGGTGTCGGCTACCATCGCAACCAGCGAATTCATCAAGTCCCAACTCAAAGAATGGATGAAACCAGTCGAAGCTCCGCTCCCAAAATTCCTCGCTGCGTCCGGGCATAAGGGTATGGTGTATCGCGAGCCTTACGGCGTCACGCTGATCATCTGTCCTTTCAATGGACCGCTTTTGTTGTCGCTGCGCCCGGCCGTCGCTGCCCTCTCTGCGGGCAATCCATGCATATTGAAGCTCTCTGAGGCGTTGCCGGCGACGGACGAGTTGCTTTTGGAATTGATCCCAAAGTATTTCGCGCCGGAAGCCCTGAGTGCCGTGGTTGGGGGCCGCGAAGTAGTCACAAAGCTGTTGGAGCTTCCCTTCGATTTCATCTTTCTCACCGGTAGCGTGGGCGTTGGAAAGGTAGTCATGCGTGCGGCGGCCGAACACCTCACTCCAGTGTTGCTCGAGTTAGGAGGACAAAACCCCGCGATCGTGGATGAGACAGCGAACCTGCCCGATGCGGCGAAGAAAATTGTCTGGGGCGCGATGGCATGGGGAGGACAGTGGTGTACCTCGCCGGGCTACGCTGTCGTTCAGGAGTCCGTGGCAGAAGAGTTCGTGGCGGAATGCAAAAAAGCTGCTGTCGAACTTTACGGCACTGACCCCAGAAGCAATTCGGACTACTCGCGTGTCATCAGTCCCGCCGCTGTGAAGAGGCTTGCATCGCTGATCGATCCCAAGAAGGTGGTTTATGGCGGGAAGTTCGATGCCCCGGCCCGTTACCTCGACCCTACCATCATCCACCCGGTTTCGTGGTCCGACAAGATCATGGAAGATGAGATCTTCGGGCCGATTTTGCCCATCTTGACTTACTCTGATCTCGGAACGTTACTCGATAAGATTAAGTCATTACCCAAGCCCCTCGCCGGTTACGTGTTCAGCCGCAACCAGCAGGCGATCGATCGAGTGTTGCAATCGCTTTCGTTCGGAGGGGGTGCTGTAAATCAAACCAACATTTTCTTGTTCATTGAATCCATGCCTTATGGAGGAGTGGGTACGTCCGGCATCGGGAACTATTACGGCAAGTACGGATTCGATTCGCTAACACACGCCAAGTCGATTCTAGTTTCCCCGCCCGATGTTGCCATCGACCATTTGTTCCCCCCTTACACGACGGACAAGGTGCAAGCGCTCAATCAATGGTCTGACTATTAGAAGGCGATCTTACACAGCAATCCCGAGAGCCTTGTGCTGAAGCTTTCACATTTCCTTGCTCCCGTCCTCCCGAAACGATTCCATGTCAATCCCGCTTCGAAAATCACCCAAGTGCTCGTCGATGCAATCGTGACGGAGGAGCCGGGCCGTCACTTTAGATACTCAGACAGTCTCGTCTGACAGGTAGTTCCAGTCGGGGAAAGAAGTTTCATAGAAGCGGAAGGAGAACAAAGATGGGTCAGACGATTGAATCGAAAAACAAAGCACTTGTCCTTGAAGCTTTCGACACGCTCTTTAATAAGCGTGACTACGAAGCAGCTGAACGTTATTGGTCTCCCAACTACATCCAGCATAGCGCTCATATCCCGCCTGGTCGCGATGGCCTGTTCAACCGCATTAAGAGCATTCCGCCGACGCTTAGGTATGAGTCGGGAACGGTTGTGGCCGAAGGGGACCTTGTCATCTTGCACGGGCGATACTCGGGCCACGGCTTGCCTTTGAACTGGATTGTGGCGGACATAGTTCGAGTGAAGGATGGGATTCTCGTTGAGCACTGGGATGTGATTCAAGACGAGGCCACGCGCGAGTCGTCTAAGAGCGGCCTTCCCATATTCGGCGACAAGTTTGGGGGTTAAACGCTGAGTATTGCGCACCCATGAGCCAAGTGGGATGCGCGGCATGCGCGGTAGACCCGAATTGTCGGCAAATCGGAAGTTACCAGGCTACCCGATCATCAATCACATCCAGGCCGGAATCAGACAGCGCAAGGTGATCCTGAACATCCCGAAATTGTTCTCTGAATTCTGTTATGAGCGGAGCGACCAGTCGTCTGCCGAGCTTGATCGGCGCGCCAATCCGGAGCATCCCTTTGACGGTTGCGCCTTTGGAGGACGCCTCCGCTTCGGCATCAGCAATATCTGCTGCGATGCGGGCGCACAGCACGTAGATCATTCGCGCAGGAGTCAGCGTGGTTTTAGAACCACGCGTCCGGGCTCGCCCTGCGCGACCAGTTCATAGGCCTGCTGTGCTTGAGCGAGAGGCAAAGTCTTTGAAACAATCGGTGGCTGGTAGACGCCGGAATCGAAGCTCGGCCGCAGTTCTTCCAAAATGCGTCCCGAGGCGGTCAGATCTCGCTTGAGCGTGTCCAAGCCAAAGAGCTGCGACTCGTTGTGGTAGAAATCCACCAGATCGAATGTGACGCGACGCTCGGTAGGAGAGGTGATTTCCACCTGCCGTCCCCGATGCGCAAGCAAAGTAAGCGCAATTCCGAATATCGGGCCCCCGGCAGTATTGAAAATTACATCCGCTCCGCGCCCGGCGGTATGTGCGCGTAACTGAGATCCCATCTCCGGATCACGGGAGTCGAGCAGGAAATCAGCGAGTTTCGCAGAAGGGGTGGCGCCTGCGGGATCTCCCTGATGAATTCCAATCACGTGCGCGCCGAGATGCTTCGCAATCTGGATTGCCGAGCCGCCGACTCCTCCGTTCGCTCCGAATACTGCGAGCATCTCCCCTTTCGACAACTTTGCGTAATCGAGGGCGCACCACGCGGTCAAAAAGTTTACCCCCACGCAAGCCGCCTGCTCGTGCGACAGCCTTTCAGCCTTGCGCACCAGACTTGCAACCGGCACCTGGATGTACTCCGCATGTGTGCCGTCTCGAGTGAATCCGACATCGCCACCCGTGCCCCACACCTCTTGATTGATCCACTCTTTTGGACCGTCGACCACGACGCCCGAATAGTCGCGTCCCGGGACGCGGGGAAGCGTTGTCTGCGACATTCGCCCCTCGACATTTTTCACGTCGCTCGGGTTGACGGACGCGGCTTCAATACGAACCACCGCGGTGTTTGCATCCGCCTTTGGCAACGGCCGTTCTGCAAGATGAAGTTGCGATGGACTTCCAAACTCCTTGAACTCGATTACTTGCATGGCTTTGCTCCATTGTTTGAATTCTGAACTGCATGTGTGGGAGAAGAATGATTTGGCCGCGCCAGTGCTCGCTCTGCGGCGATGTAGCCCACACTCATTGCAACCACCAGCAGCGAGCCGAGAAGCGCATTCGGCGCCGGAGATGGAATCCTGGCCAACCGGCATACTGCCCCGATAGCGAATGCGAGTACAAATCCTAGAATCATTTTCATATGCATTCCCTCCAGCGATGATCATTCTCATCGCTGATTCGAGATTAGACTGCCACCGCGCGCATGAGTAGATAGAAAAGGCTCACAGCAGCTTTCCAAATTCAGCAAAGATCTGTGGCTATCTAACGTACGGTTTTTTTCCTTGTATTTGGTAAGGCGGACAGATCAGTCAGAATCAAAGCATGAGAACTTCGTTGCACGTACCCTTTGCACATCTGCCCACGGAAGCTCGCGTATTGTTCTCGATTTATGCCTCGGCCGCTTGGGCCCGCTACTACTCCCATGTCCCGGCGCGAGCACCCTCGGAACCGGGCTTGATACGATCTGGAATGCGAACAGGCTGACTCTTCAGGCGCTTCCGAAACACGCATCTTCGGAATCGTACCGGACGTCCCGAGGGTCTCCAAAAGTTCTGGATGGGGCACGCGGATGAGAGCATGTCCGATCTCTACGACAAGATCTAAAGAGGACGTGGTGTTCCGTAGAAAGTGGGTGGAAAGGTGCGGTTTTGGCTTCAAACTTTCTTCAGTTGTACCGAATGTACCGAAAATCGAGAAAAAGACGATGCAGTAAAAGCTGCGTAACTCTCTCAAATGAAGTGAGAATGAATGGTCGGCCCTAGTGGACGATTTTAGAACTTTTCTGGCCCTCGGCAGCCAAATTATCGATAGTTCTATTGAGATCGCTGAATCGTCCTGATGTTCCCCGGATATCACCCAGCTTGTAAAGCGCCCCGCCGGGTCGCACCACGAGGGCTTCGGCACTGATCATTGTGTCATGGGAGTGATTGTCATCGCTCCGCCAACTCTGTGGCGGATGTGACCGCAAGCGTTAAAGCACGAAGTTTTTTAACAAGTGCAACATGACTATGCGCTCGTCGAGTGCATAGTCATGTTCGAATGTGTACTCGCAACGCGGCTACTGTCCTGAGACTTGGGCACGCTCGGCCGTCAATTGTTGCGAACAGGCTGAATCACTCATTGACTCCTTTGGCGATGCGACTACTCTCCCCACGCCGAGCAGGAAAAGGTGAGCTTGCGGGTTACCCGCGGTAGTCAATGAAGATCCTGATTAATCGCTATAAGCATTCATTTCCAGTCACAGGAATGCTGCGGCTTCATCGGCTCGGAATCGTACTGATAAGTTAACGAAATATCTCTCCATGGTTACCTTCATGAGGAACGATGAGCTGAGTCGACATATCCGTTATGGCCGGATTCAGCCAGTGGAAGAGAGCTGTTACGACAGCGGCGCCTGCCAGTTGCGCACAAATAAACCATGGCGTGTCCTGGAAGCGAATTCCTGCGAAGGTGTTACTGAGCGACCTGGCGAGAGTTACTGCCGGATTTGCGAACGATGTCGATCCGGTGAACCAGTAAGCGGCAGTAATGTATGCTCCCACTGCATAAGGCACGCTTGCCATTTGCGTTCGAGAGCAGCCCCAGATCACAGCGAGTAAACCAAATGTCGCAATGAATTCGCTGAATATCTGCGCCGGCCCACTTCGAATGTGGGTCGATAGCGAAATAAGTGGCAGGCCGAACATGAGATTCGCCACCATGACCCCGACAACTGCACCACTGCATTGCGCGATCAGATAGGCCGGAACCTCTCGCCATGCAAGGCCTTTCTGCGTGGCATCTGCGAGCGTGACCGCGGGGTTGAAATGCGCTCCTGAGATTGGTCCAAATGCCAGGATCAATGCAACGAGTGCCGCTCCAGTCGCGATACTATTCGCCAGTAGCGCCATGGCAACATTTCCATTGGACAGACGTTGACCCATGATGCCCGATCCGACTACCGCTGCGAGCAGCATTGCCGTGCCGACCGCTTCAGCAGTCACACGTTTGGAGAGAGGGATCGTGGTACCACTTGGGGAATCTTGCCGCTCCATTGGACGTATCTGTGCTGGCTCTAACAAGTCATCGATCGGCATCTTCAGTGGACCTTCGTCATGCGGCGCTCGGGTTTAGGAGCAGCCGGATGAAAGCAATCGATATGCAGCCCGGTTAACCTACCATCGAACCGGTGAAGTTCCTGTTTTACGATTTCCTGCACTTGTGCACCTGCACCCACAGCCCGAAGGTTCAGCAGCAGATCGTGCTTTGAAGCTGGTGAAGCATCGAGTGCTCCTTCGACTACCGGTTCCTGGCCATTGGTGCACATCGCCGCTTTCAGGAATCCCATCGGCGAATCAAGAATCGCCTTCAGGTGCACAATGGAAATATTCTTCGCCGTGAGCTGCTTATCCAAGTTATCCAGTAGGGGACCGAGCACCATCGCCGGCGAACATGGAATGCTGGGTTCCATGGATACCTGCAGATTCAGCCATGCCAATGCCGCTTCCGCACGGGCGTATTGTTCATAGTCAATTTCCAGGATTTCTTTGCCAGCCTTCAAATTGCCGGACAATATTTCATCCAGCCACGCCGCGACACCTTCTCCTGTCCTGGCGCTTATCTGGCGCACGTGTTGCGCGTCTATTGCTGGATAATCCGGATACAAATCGGATTTGGTAAAACATACCAGGTCAGCTTCCTGTAATTGTTTACGGAAAAGAAAGCTAAGGTCGGGATCTGCATTGGCATCCAGCAAAACATTCGCTCGCTCGGGATCCACAAGGACAGTGAAGGGGGCGAGCCTGTATTCCTCGCGATACTCCAGGAGAGGATGAAGTGTGGTTGCTGAAATATCCGTGCAGCTACCGACCGGCTCAGCAAAAATAACCTCTGGCGACTGAGCGCGAAGTTCTTCCATCACGCGCAAAAGATCAGAAAGTCTGCAGCAGAAGCATCCGCCCGTGACCTCGCCGGTTATTCTTCCGTTCCGCGTCGCGTAGTCGGTATCCACCAGCGCTTCTCCCTGGTCGTTCAGGATGATCGCGCTGCGAATGCCGCGGCGCTCCAGTTCCCAGGCCGCAGCTAGGATCAAGGTTGTCTTTCCAGCGCCAAGAAAACCACCTACTATCACTACCCACGGTTTTTTCGAAATCATCACACTCATGCCTTCAGCTCAATCTGAAGGTCACGACCTTCCGTTAACAGGATTATCTTATTGAAGTGAAGGATAGTATTTCCCTCACGCCGTTCCATCGTATGGGAATAGGTGTTGCCGCTGCTTCGAACAGAAGTGGACGACCCTGATCCTAAAATTTCGCACGAGCGGCAATGAAGAGTGCCGCTCAATACCTGGATGGTGAAGCGAGTGCCGCTTCCGGAAATGGGAGCGTAAGCGAATGTTCCCCAACCTGTCCCTGTAGACCAGAAACAATTGAACTTTCTATGGGAGACTCGCGGCAGCGCAACGACCGATGCTTCCGCGCCATCGTATAGAAAGCCACTGAGAGCCACAAAGCTTGTCCAGGAAGCCATCGCGCGTGCGTAATGATGGCCGCACTCGACTTCATCCCAGGGACTTCGTTTTTCACCGTCATATCTGGCGCGAATATTGTGGATGCATTCAATTCCTTCGTTCACCATTCCGGAATAGATCATGAGTGCGGCAGTCGAGTGTTCAAACCCGGTCATGACTTCCGCAAAATAGGGAAATGGAATGCGCGGGCGGGGTGCCTTGCCATAGTCGCAGATCACCATAGCCGCCTCGTTATTTAAGGCAAAGGTTCGCTCGACGTTGTTATGGTCCACCAGCGTTCGCTTGTAGTTGTACCGGTAAATGGATCGAAGCGTCGTTTGGACATGGGCCGGAGACACCAATGGACCTAAGTTCATTACATGGGCAAGGTATTGGCCAAGCAACTGATCGATTAGGCATCCTTTCCCAACCTGGTACTGTGGATGTTCCGTTTTATCAGTGCCCATTCCGCCCTGCAGGTGTGCTGCGATCTTATCTGTGGGAAGACCTTGAATTTCCTGAATGTAGAATTCCCCGTTGAAAAGGTTCGCGTCGATCCACTGGCTGCCTCGTTCGAATATCTGATGGTATTCCGTCGCAGACGATGTATCCCCGAGCGCACGGGCCATTTCTTCTCCGGCGCGCAGCGCGCCGAGATAATAGATTCCACAAAGCGGATTTGGACCATAGAACTCGACATCATATGTATTGTGCTGCACGCCCGTTAACACGCCACTCTTATCTGGATCCCACCCGCCAGGCTCCCAGGCAAATGCAATGGCCTTCTTTATATGTGGCCAACGAGTCTGCAACCATACACTGTCACCGGACAATTTCCAGTCCAGATATGCGTGCATGATCTGGCCCATCTGTCCGTCTGCTGCGACAAGGGAAAAGCGCGGATAGCCTTCGGGAAGCAATTGCCGTGCACGTATCCCGCCGGCATTGTCTTCGGAATATCCAAAAGATACATTGCGCAAGGATCGTGCAAATGATGGAAAGAGAAATGTGGTGGCTGTTTCATAGTTCCATACATGCGTGCAATTTCCGAAACAACACCCGATGGAATCATTGCTACCTTCAAAGCCATGAAATTCTCCATCCGCCGTACGGAAGCAGGTGGTCGAGGCCAAGGTGGATAAATTGGCGCTCGCGGCTTCTTTAACTACGTCGGGAAGGGTACTCGAACAGAACGCTCTGGCAAATGTCCGGGTGCGGGATTCGAGGCTTTCCAGATTGTTTGCGGTGTATTGTGCCACGTCCCATGCATCTTTGAACCGCTTCGTATAGTAATTGCCGATGATGGTTTTCCCCTTGCCGGGAGGGGCAGCCCATCCGCACCAATCCGGCGTGCGATTGGGAAAGTGCCAGGCCAGCAAAAAGGTGAAGCTGTCAGATTGACCCGGCGGAATAGTCCTTTGCTGGCAAAGCGCGCCAACGGAGTTGTATGGGTTGGGTTCCGTTCCGAGTTGCCCTTGCTCCGAGAATGCGTCCCAGAACAACAATGGCGCTGTCCACCATGCTTCTTTGGGCCATCCGCGCCAGTGGGTTACCTGTGTCTGCCGGCCCGGCATGGCTGCCAATGCGAAACTTCCGTACATGGGATCGTCGGACGGCAATTTGGGATTGCTCATTGCCAAGCCCTGCAACTGCTGTCCGGTTCGATATTCGTTGAGACGCGTATCCTGGCTGGAGGCTGGATTGCCCGGACCGGGGATCACCGGGTTGTCGATAGAGAACGCAATGCCAACCTTGGCTGCAGTGGAACTCGAATTGGTTACTCGATAATGCAGGATGGCCACAGGCAGTCCGGAATCGTCCGGGTCATGAGGAATAAAAGGCGAGAACGCATCGAGTTCTACTTTCACCGGCAGTCTTCGATCCTCAAAATCGATATGTGCGAGCGGGTATTCTCCGGTGAATGTTGCTGCCTCAAGCCGGCTTAAACCTGGAGCGTTGTTGGACCCCAGCCCCGACTCACCCTGATAGGGAGGAAGAATATGCGATTCGAGTACATGAGCGATCGGCTTCGAATTGCCGGATTGAATCCAGATTGCCGGAAACGCATAGGCTGGCGAGCTTCCCTGATTCGGGCGATTAAAGATTTCCCAGTCGCGGAGCTGTCCGCGTCCGCCTAGCCCAAGGCTACCCGCAGCTACTCCTCCCAGCGGGAACGAAATCATCTTCAATTGTGGACCTTTGAATATCCTTGGATAGCATATTTCTGTTTGTGCTGTCGGTTGGCTTAATTGCTTTTGGCCTGCTTGCATCACCTCTGCATTCATTGCCCCAGTCCATGGACCGACCTGTGTTGCAGCCCCAATGACACCTGCAGCTTGTTTCAGAAAATCCCGGCGTGGCAGCCTGGTCTTTTCACTCATAGCACTCCTTTTTCGCAGCACTAATAATTAGCAACGTACCGATCTCCGGGCGGTTGACAATTTCGAATCCCAGTCGACCTCCTGCGCCGCAAATCTCACTGGGACCCAAAGTCTGGAGAGGTGAAGACATGATTTTTCATAGTCTCCCGCAATTTCCTCTCCGCTGGGTCGCTCCAATACTTACAGTCCAGCCGAACGAAAACAGACGTATAAGGCACGGTAAGCGTGGTCTTCAATATCAAAATGTGAAATGTGCGTCCTGTTCAATTCATTTCTTGAATCAATTGTTCATGAAGGAAGGAATGCACTGGAAGATTTCCGAAAGCTACTTTTACTTGCTTGCGGTATCGCGTCACACCTGGAGCCTCCTGTTCCGTGACGAACGGAAGCTCGGAATCCATAAATATTACCGGCCGTACATGCTTGGAGCGAGAAATCGCATCCAGGACCTCGTGCAGGACTGTGAGTTGGTCGGTCCCGGTTTCGACGGTCTCGATGCCCGGAGAGGTTTGCCATGGATAGGCGGAATCCACAACCACGATCCAATTGCGATGTCCTAGCAATGGCAACTCCTGCTGAACTTTCGTTTGCCACGTGCTCGGCGTAGCGGCGTTCATGGGAAACCACGAAACCAACAGCAACGGTAGAGCGAGTAGAAGCTTCATGAAAATTCACCTCGCGAAGTTGTAGATTGGTTATTCACAACGTATCTGTACTTCGCATCGTTACCGCCCATACTCAGATGATCCCGAATTATTTTCATCAATCTAGTTACTCGCGCTGACACGGCTAGAAGAATCGTTCGCAACGTTTTCTTGCTCTCCATTTGTTTCGCTCACTCACCTTTGGCTGCATTTTCCGTGTATCCGGAGACTTCAGTATAATCCATATCGGTTCGCATTTACTCGTAACGAATCATAGTCGATCTGCATGTGAACTTGCCACCGAGTGAGCAATCCGTATTTGCTGCACAAAACCCGGGGCGAACGCGGGTGGTCGGTGCTTTCCTCCGATGTCCAATCGGCATTTATATTGTTGGGCATGCCGCTGAGACAAGTGGCCACCAAATGCGGAATCAAAGGTCATTTACGGATGAGCACCATCGCCAAAGCAGCCGACAAGGGAGTCTGAACCGCCGGATCGATCCGCGGGGAGGGAGTTTGTGGCTCTGGGCTTCACCCTCCGCTGTACATTCCCTGCCGACCTCAAGCCTGACTCTAATTGCGGAATTTTCAAGCGCCCAGATCTCAGAAATTTTCAAGCGATGTTTAACAAAGGGCATACGCTAACCTTTTCAAAGGTGACCTCATCTCCTTCTGAAAAGAAAAACAACAGATCTCCCTGTGGGCGATCGGTGCGTCTACTGATCATGGTTCGTTGATGATGAATGCATACATCCACAAAATCGTTCTTCACAATTAAATCGACATCAAAGCCATCAGGCGGCAAGTCAACACTGCCGATTGCAAAATCTGAGCGGCCAACCGCAATTTCTGACGCAAGGGCCATTGTCCCGTGTATTGGCGAGCCGAACTGGGCAGTTCTCTTCGCAGGCTCAAATCTAACTTCGCAGCCGTTCTCATAGGATCCGCTACCACGAACGCACAAACCAAACGCGCGGGCGTCAGGTGCGGCCCGGATTTGTGCGCGAATGCGAACATCCCGAGGAATTCCATCCAATGCACAAACGCCGAATTCATTCCTGGTGCCCACGTGGAGCGTTCTTCCATCCTGACGAGATACTCCCATTATAGATTTGAAGGCGGCATCGAGCGGAGGACCGCTCGACGGTATCATCTCCGCCGGCCATTTTGTTCCAAGTGTTCCATCCCTATGTTGCACTAACTCGCGAAACACGGCATCTCCAGCATAACCGCCCTTTGCTAGAAAACCGACCATCAGACAGCGATCTCCATGAAATCTCGCAATCTGTGGAACTCCTAGGCCCTCCTGCGTCGCGGGATTTGCTGGAGTTGTAAAGGACCATCCGGGATGCAGAGGCTCTCGCGACATCCGGTAACCTGCACTCGACACGATGTAGTGCCATCCATTCCACTCCACATGGCTGCTGCATATCCCAGTACCTATATCTCGGTAGGTATCAAATGTTCGCTGCTCCTTCCATGTCTCCAAGTCGGATGATGTCCAAATCTTTTCACCGGATAGTGACAGATAAAAACCCTTATCCTGCACATCCGGAAAAATGTCTGGATTGATATCACCAGGGCTCCCACCCTTTCGCCTGAGGTAAACCCAAGGCGCAACGGGTTGCGGTATTTTGTGGAAGTAAATGCTATCGGGACTCAGAGCCGTTTGCACGGTATCGCCTGCATAGGGAGCGTCTTTGAACCAGCAACGTCTTCCATGTTGTATGTAGAAGGCATGGTATTCATCCCTGAATAAAAGAACGCTCCCAGTGCCCATGGAGCATTCCCACTGTTTTGTGAGGGGAATTGCCATTGGATAGTGCTCCCAATACACTAAGTCTCTCGAACCGGCATGGGCAAATTGGTGTGCACCCATGCCCCATTTGGAATGATGATGATGCCGATCCAAGAGATAGAACAGGTGAAATTCGCCATCGATATAGAGTGGCATGCAGTCGCCGACAGATGTATTAATTCCCTGAGGGTGCCAATATTGGAGGGACTTCTGTCGGCTCCCCAGCAACTCAGGAATTCGGGTCAAAACCTCCGTTCGACCCCCACTGAGTTCCAGAATTTCTTCGTCTTTCAACGGGCGGTCCCAGATGGCGATGTGATCAATATGGCCACGGAAACCGGATTTCAGAGTTCCACTCTGATAACCGGCTCCTATCAAAAACGGGCCACGGAAGTTTTGAAGGCCGCCATTCGGCCACTCTTCATCCATCAGCACTCCATCGACAAACAGTTCGAGCGTAGCCGAATTGAATCGAACGATTACATCGTGCCAAGTTTCCGGGTCCATCAGACCTGTTGGAGCCTGGACATGAAGCACTCCATCTGTAAAGCCTTCATGGCTAGACAGAATCTTCGCCCATTCATAATCGAAGAACCCCGGTTTCACTCGATCTTTGGCAGGTGTTGTTTTCCATTGGTACTCCAGCGCGGTGTCTTGTTTAATGTGTTTGGAAGTTTGATAGTTCAGATAGGATCGGTTCACCAATCCTATATACAAAACGCCGGAATAGGGGTCCTCCGGCGACGCCACTGAGATGAGAGCGGTATTCATTTCCCCAAGACCTCGTATTCTCATGCAAAGTGTTACATGTTTTTTTCCCCGCAGATCGAGATCGGGGGAACCTGCCAGCAGATAACCGCCACGAAACTCCGCGATCTCTCCATCGCCACCTCGTGCGAGCGACGCCGCAAGCTCATCCCCTCTTAGTGACACCCCTAAAGCAACATCTCCGCAAATCTTTATTTCCTTGGGCCCGAGCTCACGTTCTGACCTCGCATCCATATGCCACACTGCCATTGCATCGGCGAACGGCCGGGTGCGTCTTTCATTGAGTGCCCCTATTCCGCCATGCAGGGGTTTAGGCAAACCTGCAATGAGAGACAGGCCAGCCGTGGCCCGCAGAAAATCTCGTCGATTGATGTCACGATTGCTTTTCAAAGCCGATACTCCTTTTGAAATCAATGCGAGCGACGCTTGCCATCGCTCCCCGACAAGTGTCTGTCCGGTTTCATTGCTTTAGACCAAAGCGTTCCTACAAACTTTCTCGGAGGTGTTCGACAATCTCGATAACGGTGTGTGCCCTTTTTCCGAAGACTCTGGCCAGGATCAGCAACCCAAAGAGCGTATCTTCGCTAAAAGGTGGTAGGCGACAGTTACTCTTGAACTGCTGGCGGACCATGTCGCGCAATGCCTCAGACTTTAAAGCAAATCCGCCTGAAAGTACGATGTCACTCCATGTTCTTTCGGGCCACAAGCGGTTTGCGTGCTGCTCGTAAACGCGAACCATTCCCTTCAGCGCTCCGCGGAGCACATGGCCAGCGGTCATGTTCTCGACTCGCATATTATGGATGCTGCCAGAGTGGCGATTCACCCATGGGTCTACTTTCAGGTCGGTATCTTTAACCCGATCTAAAGTCTGAGCGATGAAACTCCAGTTCGTTTCTATCGAGCCGCCCAACTCATCGTGCGAAGCGCATTCAAAAAGAAGATTGCTCAATAGATTGAACGAAAGGCCTCCTGGTGCATCCGAGTAGGTGTTTACCAGTTTCCGATCAAAAAATGGTCGCGTTTGATATTCACCTAACTGCAGGTCGTTTGTAATACGACTTACCTGTGCTCCGGTTGAGACATTAATGGACAAGTCTGACGAGTCCACCATCGCGCCCATCAGAGCGCATTGGAAGTCCCCCATAGGGAGATAGCAGGGAATCTGGTAGGTGTGGTTCCGGAAATAGCCGATAATTTCACCATGCGGACGGATATTCGGGAAACGGAGCGTCTCCAGGCCAAGTGCATCGATTACCGCATCATCCCATGTTGATTGCTGAAGGTTTAGTAATCCTGTAGCGGATGCATTGGTGATGTCTGTTGCAAGAGCCGGCTCACACAAAGCACCTAGGACATAATCTGCAATAGATAAAGGAATCAGACCAGGGTCCAGCAGTCCTTGTTCCGCTAACCAGAATAGAAAGCAGGCAGGTCGCTCCAGGTTTAACTCATTACCGAGTCGGCGGCGTATCCTGGAGCTAATCCGTGCGTAGATTTCATCGATATATGATCCGGAATAAGATGCATGTCGCATATTCCCGCGATGATCCGTCCATGAAATGAAGTTAGAATGGCGTTCACCTCTCTCATTGACTAACACCATGCCGTGCATTTGGCAGCACACAACAATACCTTCGCAGTTCGGCATATGTAGCAGTAATCGCTGGATGACATGGCGGGTGGTCTCCGTAACAACATTCGGATCAAATTCAACGAGGAGCGCATTCCCAAGATCCAGCCGTTGCGGAAAGGGAACTCGCGATACATACGAAAGAAGGAATTTATCTACGTCGAGTACAGCACCCTTTATGAACGAAGTTCCAATATCAAGGCCTATGAAGGACATGTCGCTCCTATACTGCGCTGTTGAGGACAGAATGTAGTTGATCCCATCGATTTCCGGCGATATCTTTTGCTATGATTTCGATTACTCAAGCTCAAGCCTTTCCTGTATCATTTCCAGCGGAACGCATTTCGTCTCTGGGTAAACAAACAGCACGACAACAAATTGTAAGACCATCATGGATGCAAAAAAAACAAATGGATATGTTCCAGAGCGCACTGCAATGACTGGGAAAATGCTGGCAACGGCCGCATTGGTAAGCCAGTGAGAGAAACTTCCCAAACTTTGACCCTTTGCCCGCACCCTGTTCGGGAAGATCTCGCCTATGTAAACCCAGATCACAGCGCCCTGCGAAAACGCAAAAAATCCAATAAAACTAATCAGAAACCAGAGCAGCAAGTGGGTGTGTGTTCCAGAATGGAAGACGAAAGCCACGCCGAAGAGAGATGCCGCACAGCCAACCGACCCGATCAACAGCAGCATCTTGCGCCCCGCTCGATCAATAAGCCACAGAGCGATGCTGCCTGCAATAAGGTTCGTGATTCCCACCATGATCGCCTGCAGATTGCTTGAGTTGTTGTTAAACCCAGCACGGGTAAAAATGTCGTTCAAGTAATACCAGACTGCATTAATTCCGGACAACTGGTTGAAAGCACCTATGCTAATGGCCAGAAATATCGGCAGCCGGTATTCCCAAGAAAAGAGCGGTTCGTTTTGCCGTTCAAGGTGGAGTGAGTTGAGAATACTGCGAAGATGTTCCTGTACATTATCCTCGCCAATCATATTTAGCACTTTTTCTGCTTCGCCGATGCGTTTCTGCTGAACGAGCCAGCGTGGGCTGCGTGGAATTTTGAACAGCAGGAAAAGAAATAATGCCGAGGGCAACGCGGCCACTCCAAGTTTCACGCGCCATTCGAAGGACCCAAATCCCGCGAGTCCAATCAGATAGTTTGAAATAAAAGCACTCAATATCCCAAGAATGACGTTAATTTGGAAAAATCCCACCAGTCGACCACGCCATTTGGATGGCGCAATCTCCGCAATGTACATGGGACCGAGCACGGACGATCCACCGATTGCAAGACCACCGACCAGACGAGCCACAAGCAAAGCGTGCCAATTCCAGGCAACTGCGCAGCCGAGAGACGATAGCAGGTAAAGGATCGCCAGGACTCGCAATGAGTCGCGTCTGCCGAAGCGATCTCCAGGAATTCCTGAGATCGCCGCCCCGAGCACAGTTCCCCATAAGGCACTCGCTACAGTGATTCCCAGGAGAGCAGGGGACAAAGCGTATGTAATGGTGAGTTCGCGAGTTACTCCTGAAATAACCGCAGTGTCGAAGCCAAATAGGGAGCCACCAAGCGCTGCCACTCCGGTACTCAGCAGGAGGTAACGATTGATTTTTCCGATAGGAAGTCGCCGGTGATCTCCTGGTGCTTTATCAGATATGGCTATATCCGGTTTGTCTCCTTCGCTGTTGGCCACTAATACCTCAGCAGATGAGTGAAATTAAACTAGTTTTTGACGTTTTCATCTATTTTGTTCAGGATTGCACGTTTATCGCTGGTGCTGCCCATGACTCTTCGCATTCAACTGATTACTCATGTTTTTATTAGCGTGGTTGCATTGTGGCTTATCCGCACGGAAAACGCCTCATTATGAATTATTTGGCGCAGACTGCCTTCGCACTATACTTCTCCGTAACAATTATTCAACGCGGTAGATTATCGAAGCATGAGGTCGAAGCGTCACCTGCACTCCACTTATTCTGCCGATATTTTTGTGTAACCATAGATCGCGCACAGTATGTTTACCTTTGCCAAGGCCAAGTTCTTGCCACGTGTAGTGCAGATTAAGTGGACTGTCGCTTACATTAAACAACGCCACGTATTCGCTTTGTGTTGAAGTGGCTCGCGCGGTCCAGACCCAGCTTTGCGAGGTATGGATCAGCGCTTTATTATTTGTGGAATGCTGGTTGACAGCAATCACTTCGCGATTGGTTAATAGTTTCTCCATCGGCGGATCCATCTGGGTGAGGTTCGCCCCCAACATCAGCGGCGAACGCGCGATTGACCATAACGTAAAAACCGTTCGCATCTCATCTGCCGTCAACCGCGACTTGCGCGCCGGCTGCCATCCAGGTCGCGGTTTCGTACCGAGCACGCCGAGCGTACCGAAGGGCAGCATATCTCCGTCTGGCCAGTGCCCTGGCCCAGCGTAGCGTTCCCATCGCGCCAGCAGCGGGAATTGCAGCATCACACTCTGAGCGGAATCGTTAGAACCACTTTTTTGGTTCCAGACATCCCAAAAATCGTTTGAGATGCGCCACATTTGTGCCCGTTTCATTACGTCTGCGGCGTCTTCAAGTGGTGTTGGACCGGGTGAGAGGCTCAGCACGATTGGTCTGCCCGTCTTTCTGAGAGCGTCGCTTATCATGTGAATCTCGTCTTTTTTGTATGGCTGCGCGATGCAGTCTACCTTGATGAAATCGATGCCCCATTCCGCATAAAGCTGCGCAATCGAGTTGTAGTAGGCTTGCCCAGCGGCATTGTTTTTCACGCCATAGTTATCCGCGTTCCACTGGCATGTGTCGGAGGTATCGGCGGCCTCGGCGGCGTGATAGCTCGATCCCGCAATAGGCAGGTCGCGCTCTACAGCCTGTCTCGGAATCCCGCGGATAATGTGAATTCCGAACTTAAGTCCGAGCGAATGGACGTAGGCCACGAGTGGTTTAAATCCGCGATCCCCGGTGGCTGAGGGAAAGCGGTCGCACGCTGGAATATAGCGTCCGCTCGCATCCATGGTATAGCTTTGACCTGCGGTCCCCGGGTGGGCCAGATACCAGCCCTCATCGATCACCACATATTGCCAGTCATATGACCTGAGGTGCGTGTTGAACCAACTTACGTTCTGCTTGAACTCAGATTCTGTGATCGTCATCCCATATGAGTCCCAGCTATTCCAACCCATTGGCGGAGTGGATGCAATTTGAGCATACGATAGCAGCGTAAAACTCATCAGCAACGCCAAAAGACAGGAGGTGGATCGCAAGGTCAGTACAGTTCTGGATGGAGTCCTTATGGCACAAGCAGCAAACCTCCGCGGTCGGGTCAGTGCTTGCCTATTTTTCATTGCCGAAAATGCATCGTTACTACTGTCGGTCTGGGGTTGCTTTTGGACCATATTAGGGACTCCTGCGGAATTTTAGTACGTTAGGGCACCGGCCGCTCGAAGCTTCCAAATCCGCGGCGAGGAAATTTGCCGTGTGGGTCATTCGGCGCCGCTAAGAAAAGCCGAAACTTCCGAACTCAAACGGCTGACAAGCTCATCGATTTCATATTTGCCTGGCTGTTTCCCTCCCGAAGCTTTTGGTCGCGATTCATCCATTGCGTGCGTCAGAGCTTCCACCACACCAGGTGAATCAGAATCTGTCGCCAGCCGTGGGTCAGGCAAGCCTAACGACTTCTTCAGAGCAAGTAGATCCGCGATCTTGTCTGGAGGAATTTCGTTCAGTTTCTGCCCCAACTGGGAAGCGATCATGATCGTTTTGCAGTAGGTATCGACGACCTCTACATACCACTCCGCATGCGTCACCGTGTCTGCCCAGCAGACGATCCCGTGGTTGGCCAACAGAATTGTGTTGTGATTTTTCACATACGGGAGAACTGTCTTAGCAAAGGCATGGGTGCCGGGAGTTTCATAAGGCGCCAGCGCTAGCGGTCCAACGAAGACCTCCTGCTCTGGGATTAGGTTTCCCGGAGGCACTACTCCGGCAACCGCATGTGCGGTTGCATAGGGAGGGTGACAATGAATGACAGCTTTGGCGCTGGGCACAGCTTTGTATATCTCGAGATGAAGCAAAATTTCGCTGGTCTGTGGGCGATCTCCGCATATCTGATAATTATTGAGATCGACCAGCGACAAATCCTCTACGCGCAGATCGCCCTTGCTGCATAAGGTCGGAGTGCAGAGAACGTAATGAGGGGAGATCCGGACGGAAATGTTGCCGCCGTTCCCATCCACATATTGCCGTTCCCAAAGTTTCCTTCCCACTCGCACGATTTCTTCCTTCAGCACATTGGCTTCTGGCGAAGTAAAAATCTGAAGCGGTTCTTCTGGAGCTATATAGCTGGATCGATTTGCTGCAAGGCAATCGAGTATTGCGCGGCGAATGATGCTTGTGATGGGGTTCGTATCAGTCTTTTTCACGGCTTGTTATGAAGACAAAAACCAATATAACTCCATATTAATTCATAATCAACCAAATAAGAGCACTATTGAACTCTTTTATGCTTCTCTAGTATCATGGCGCGATGAGGCAGGCGCAGCGTCAGCTTAAGGTTCAAAGAATTTGCCGATCGGAAGGGCCGGGCCTTCTTAGAGCAGTACAAGCACAGCTTCTCCGACTGCGAGTTGTCCGGAACCACATTGTTTGGCCGTGATGGATTTCAAGATCTCATGAATCATGTGAGAGCCCGCTGGAGTTGGTTGGACTGCACTACACTTTACCGATCTCGCTTGAAATCACTCCTTATCGCAACCGTCGGGGGTGGGCTTTGGAGACGTTGAAGAATCAGAGTTCGTCGGAACTACTCAGAGAACCTTCGAGAGGAAGTCAAAAAGGGCATGCGCGAGAAGGCCTCGCAGGGCATCTACCCTGGCCATGCACCCTTCGGGTACCGAAACAATAAAGCCGATCGCACGATTGAGATCGATCCTGTCGATTCGCCCCTAGTCATTCGCCTGATAGAGCTTTATGCAACCGGGACGCATACGCTTTCCACCCTCCGCAAGGTCCTCAAAACTGAATACGGCAAAGTAATGAGTCGCACCAACATTCATAAGGTGCTGAAGAACCGCTTCTACATTGGATTTTTTGAATGGGCTGGAGAGACTTACGTCGGGACCCACGCTTTGTTTATCGATCCCAGAGTTTTCGGAGAGGTCCAGGCTGTGCTGACCGGTCACAACAGGCCGAAGTACTCCAAGCGGGAGATCGCGTTTCGAGGGCTAATGAGCTGCGCACATGACGGGTGCATGCTCACCGGCGAGTTAAAAAAGGAGAAGTATGTCTATTACCGGTGCACAGGTAATCGCGGCAAGTGTGAGCTTCCCCGTTTTCGCGAGGAAGACATCGCGGAAAAGCTGGGCGAACCGTTAAAAGGCCTTCAGGTGCCGCCCGAGATTGTCTCCCAGATCGTCACCGCATTGCGCGAAGACCAGAAACAGTCTGCGAACAAGTTGAGCACTGACCGAACCCGGCTGGAATCCCGTCTCACTGCAATCCGCAGTCGTATGGACGCCTCATACGTAGACAAGCTGGACGGCAAGATTCCGGAAGACTTCTGGGAACGCAAGATGAGCGAGTCGCAGATCGAGGAGCACCAGGTGAGAATGGCGATCGACGGACTCGCTAGTGCCGAAATCGGCGACAGAGCACTGGATGCGCAGCGAGTGTTGGAACTCGCGAATAAGGCCCATTTGCTGTATCTTACGCAGAGTTCTGCTGAAAAGGTCAAACTGCTCAGAATGCTGTGTTTGAACTTTTCCGTGGATGACGCAAGCGTAATGCCTGCATACAGATATCCCTTCGACCGCATCTTCGAAAGAGCCAAATCAAAAGAATGGTCGGGGAGAGAGGATTTGAACCTCCGACCCCCTGGTCCCGAACCAGGTGCTCTACCAGGCTGAGCCACTCCCCGAACTGCGCGATGATGGTGATGCGGAGACCGTTGGCGGAAGAAACGCGTGAGCAACGGTGCTTTTCAAGTGTACCAGAACGATGCCATCGCGACCCATCGCTCGCAATCCACGTCGGCTTCCTAAATCTTACGAAGCTGCATCACGACATGTAACAATAAAGGTGTTCTCCAATCCCAAATGATGAAGTCCGCGCCCTCTTCTGCGATCCCTCAACCGGCACAGATCACGCCGGAGCTGCTGCGGCAGCACAGTTTAATCTCCGATGAATATCAGCGCATCCTAGACGCGCTGGGCCGCACGCCCAGCCTGACGGAGCTGGGGATTTTCAGCGTGATGTGGAGCGAACACTGCTCCTATAAATCGTCGCGGGTGCATTTAAAGCGCCTGCCGACGGAGAGTGCGCGCGTAGTGCAGGGACCGGGAGAAAACGCCGGCATCATCGACGTGGGCGACGGCTGGGCCTGCGCTTTCAAGATTGAATCACACAACCATCCTTCATATATCGAGCCGTATCAGGGAGCGGCCACGGGCGTAGGCGGCATTTTGCGGGACATTTTCACCATGGGCGCACGTCCCCTGGCGGTGATGGATTCTCTGCGCTTCGGCCCGATCGTTGCGGATGGCACAAGCGATTCGCCGGAAGGAAAGAATGCCCCGCAAACAGCGCTCCTGCATAAAAATCACAGCATTTTAGAGGGCGTTGTCAGCGGCATCGCCGGGTACGGCAACTGCTTTGGCGTGCCGAATCTGGGCGGGGAGACACGCTTTGAACCCTGCTATTCCGGCAATCCCCTGGTGAATGCTTTCGCTCTGGGTCTGGTACGCAAAGACGAAATTTTCTATGCGAAGGCGAGCGGCATCGGCAATCCCGTCCTGTATGTCGGAGCCAAGACGGGCCGCGATGGCATCCACGGCGCGACCATGGCAAGCGAGGAGTTTCACGAAGGTTCGGAAGAGAAGCGTCCAAACGTGCAGATGGGCGATCCGTTCATGGAGAAGCTGCTGCTCGAAGCATGCCTCGAAGCGATGCAGACGGGCGCGGTCGTTGGGATTCAGGATATGGGCGCGGCCGGGCTGACGTCGTCATCGTGCGAAATGGGTGCGCGCGGCGGTGTCGGCATTGAAATGGAACTCGATCGCATTCCGCAGCGCGAGGCCGGCATGACCGCGTACGAGATGATGCTGTCGGAATCGCAGGAGCGGATGCTGCTGGTGGCGGACAAACATCGCGTGGAGGAGGTGCTGCACGTCTTCGCCAAGTGGGGGCTCGATGGGGTTGCGGTGGGTGAAGTGATCGCCGAGCCGCGCCTGCGCGTTCTTCATCACGGCGAATTGATGGCGGACATTCCGAACACCTCTCTGACCGATGAAGCGCCACGCTATCATCGGCCGATTGGCGAGTGGAAAGCGCGGGTTCCGAGTGAGCCATCGCCGGATGTTTTGCGGCGGCTCAATGAGAAGCGCGATTTCACTGCGGACCTGAAACGCCTGCTGGCCTCGTCAAACATTTGTTCCAAGCGTTGGGTTTTCGAGCAGTACGACACCATGGTGCAGACGAACACGGTGCAGGGTCCGGGCGGAGAAGCCGGCGTGATGCGCATCAAAGGAACGCAGCGTGGCCTGGCGATGGCGCTCGATGGGAACAGCCGGTGGTGCTATCTCGATCCGAAGCTGGGCGCGGCGCATGCCGTCGCCGAGGCCGCGCGCAAAGTGGCTTGCACGGGAGCGACGCCGGTTGCCGCGACAAATTGCCTGAACTTCGGCAACCCGGAGAAACCGGAGATCATGGCGCAGTTGTCGAGCGCGATCGACGGAATTGCCGAAGCCTGCAAAGCGCTCGGCACGCCGATCACCGGCGGCAATGTTTCTTTGTACAACGAAACGAAGGGCGAAGCGATTTATCCGACGCCAGTAGTCGGAATCGTTGGGATTCTGGAGGATGTAAAGAAGGCTGTGCCTGCGGGATTTCAACATGCGGGCGATGCGGTCTTGTTGTTGACACGTCCCGCCGTTGTTGCGACGGAGAGACTTCTTCAGGAATTTGGCTCCTCGGAATTTGCAAAAACAATCCTGAAAGAATTGTGGGGGCATCCGCCGCAGTTACAACTGATCGAAGAAGCAGAGTTACAGAAATGTCTAGCTAAATTGGCGGATGAACAACTGCTGCACTCTGCACGCGATATTTCTGACGGCGGTATCGCTGTTGCATTGGCCGAAGGCTGCTTCGCGAGTGGGGTTGGCGTGCGCGCGTCGATCGACGGATCGCCATACAAGGATCCCATCGCTTGCTCTTTATTTCCAGAACATGCGCACGAGGTTATTGTGACTTGCGCCCCTAAATTTGTTGCGAAGATAAGAGCCATAGCGGACGATTATGGATTCGTTACAGTGGTCCCTCTGGGCGAAACGATTGCGGATCGCTTGGAGATCAGCGTTGGTGGCGAGATCGTAATTTCTGAATCCATCGAAAATCTGCGGCAACCCTGGTTGCGCGGACTGCCGGATGCGCTCGAATCCACATTTCATCTCGAACCGTCTCATGCGGGTGAGGCATAATGGACGCATCGACACTTCCAATGCCGAACTCAAAAGCCAGCCCGCAGCATGATTTTCTTAGCAGCGATCTTCCATTCGACAAGCTGCGCGAAGAGTGCGGCGTGGTCGCGATCCATAACCATCCGGACGCGGCGCGGCAGGCATATCTGGCGCTCTATGCTCTCCAGCATCGCGGGCAGGAATCCGCCGGAATCGCGACTGCAGACTACGAAAACATGTGGAACATCAAAGGCATGGGCCTGGTGTCGGAGATCTTTACCGACGACGTAATCGAGAAGCTGCCCGGCCCGCTGGCGATCGGCCATACGCGCTACTCCACCACAGGTGACTCGGCGCTGTTGAACGCGCAACCGATTCGCGTGGACTCGACGAAAGGCCTGATCGCGATTGCGCACAACGGGAATCTGGTGCATCTTGGCAATCTTCGCATGCGGCTGGAGCGTGAAGGCGCAATCTTTCAGACGACGAGCGATTCCGAAATTATTGTGCAACTGATCGCGCACTCGAAACAGCCGACGCTAGTGGATGCGATTGCCGACTCGCTGCGCCAGATTGAAGGCGCATTTTCCATTGTGATGATGATGCGCGACCGCATCTTTGCCGCGCGCGACCCGCATGGATTTCGGCCGCTTTCGATGGGACGCATCGTGAACGACGACGGAAGCGAGACGATCGTCTTCGCTTCGGAGACCTGCGCATTCGACCTGATGCGCGCGACGTATGAACGGGACGTGCTGCCCGGAGAGCTTGTCATGGTGTCACGCGAGGGCGTGACCTGCCGGCAGTTTTCCACGGGTGTTCCGCAGAACAGTTGCGTGTTCGAGCATGTCTATTTTTCCCGGCCGGATAGCAAGGTCTTCGGGCGCTGGGTGCAGGAAAGCCGGGAACAGATGGGGCGGCAATTGGCACGCGAGTCCGGCGTGGACGCCGACCTCGTCGTGCCAGTGCCGGACTCCGGCGTCACGGCGGCGATCGGGTATGCGGCGGAGAGCGGGATTCCCTTTCGCTTCGGACTAATCCGCAACCATTATGTGGGCCGCACATTCATTGAGCCGGAGCAGCGGGTGCGGGATTTCGGCGTCAAGCTGAAACTGAATCCGGTACGTAACCTGCTGGAAGGCAAGCGCGTCATTCTGATCGACGACTCGATCATTCGCGGGACTACGAGTAGAAAAATTGTGCGGATGGTGCGCGGCGCGGGTGCGAAGGAAGTGCATCTGCGCATCAGCGGTCCGCCAACGATCTCGCCATGTTTCTACGGCGTGGATACGCCCAGCAAGCGCGAATTGATTGCAGCAAATTATTCTGTCGAGGAAATCCGAGAATATATTGAAGCGGATTCTCTGGCGTATCTGTCGCTCGAAGGCCTGTTGCAGGCGTGCGACGGAGGCGAGGGCAATCAGTACTGCACCGCCTGCTATACCGGTATCTATCCCACGAAATGGGTGGATGTCGAAGAGATTTTGCCTGCTCCCGCAGAAGCGCTGCGATGACGCTGGAGCTTCGCGAGTTCCGGCCTGGCGACGAAACCGTTTTTCGGGAATTGAATGAGGCATGGATTGCCGCCTATTTCCAGATCGAAGCGAAAGACCGCGAAGTCCTGAACGATCCGCAAACGTACATCCTCGACCGCGGCGGCCATATTTACTTTGCCGTGAACGCCGAGACTGACGAAGCGCTCGGTTGCTGCGCGCTTCTGGCCATGGAGCCGGGCGTTTTTGAGGTTGCCAAAATGACGGTTTCGGAAAAATGGCGCGGGCATCGCATCGGACGCAAACTGCTGCGCGGGACCATCGATGCGGCGCGCGCTCTGGGCGCAACCCGGCTCTACCTGGAGACGAACCACACTCTGACAAATGCAATTGAGCTTTATTGTTCGGAAGGCTTCCAGCATTTTCGGCCGGAGGACACACAGCCATCACGTTATGCGCGCGCGGACGTTTTCATGGAGCGGCTTCTTTAGTCTTAGCGGGGCTGCCATCTGCGGCAAACGCTTTTTCGCCCAGGACATTCAAATTTGTTGAAGGATTGTGCGGAATAGTTGAAGGATTGTGCGAAATAGTTGAAGGATTGTGCAGAAGCCCAATGAGGTCCGGCAACAAGGCAAATTGCAGATTCTATGCGGTTTGGGAAGCGCTAGCCGGATTTTTATCGACGAAATCGGACAATTTAGAAGCTGGGCGGCTCTGTTGACATTCTTCATTTCCGAACGCTCGCCCGAACGAGAAAGTTGAATTATCGGCCGAAAGAACAAAAAGCAGGTCCCTCCCCTACGCTTCGCTCGGGATGACCATTCATCGGTAACGTTATTAGAGGATGTCAACAGAGCCAAGCTGTGCCATAACGCGCAATGGGTTTATAACGATTCTACCGTTTTGAACCGATATTCATTTCCCTGCCGCTCAATCCAGATCAAATACAAGGATTTCCGCATCGGTTGCGGCACCGATTCGGACGGAATCTTCATCGGTGATGGCGACTCCGTCGCCCGCGTGAAGGGGTTTGCCGTTCACCGCGATTTCTCCGGACGCAACTTGAATCCAGCCGTTATTGCCCGCCAGCGGCTGCCGCATCTGCGTGCCCGCGAGCAGCTTGCCCGCGTACATTTCCGCGTCGCTGCGGATCAGAAACGATTCTTGTCGGCCATCGCGAGAGGCGATCAGATGCAGTTTGTCGGGCTGCCGGGTAATGGGGAATTGTTTTTGTTCATATTTGGGATCGAGGCCAGTCTGGTTCGGCAGGAGCCAAATCTGGAGCATATGGGTCGTCGTTTTTTTGGAAGGGTTGGTCTCGCTATGGCGGATGCCGGTGCCCGCCGACATGAATTGCACTTCGCCGTGCATCAGAACTCCACCGGACCCGAGCGAATCCTTGTGTGCCAATTGGCCGCTCAATACATAGGATAGGATCTCCATGTCCTGGTGACTGTGAGCGCCGAAGGCACCGCCGGGGGCGATCTCGTCCTCATTGATGACGCGCAGCGCATGAAAGCCCATGTGGGCCGGGTCGCGGTAATCGGAAAACGAGAATGTATAGCGAGTGTCCAGCCAGCCATGATTTGCATGGCCACGTTCTTCGCTGCGGCGAATGTCCAGCATGAGCGTCTCCCCCGTGGATTGGATGAGGACTACGCCGAGGGAGATGTAGTCCGCTTCGCCCGCGTGAACATTGACCGTGAAAGCAGGAGGGACCGCGGTCTCCCACCTTTGCGCTCAGTCACCCCCAGAGAATAAAAATCATTCGCCGGGGACCCCGACGCGCAAAGGGTGGGGCACCCGAAGTTTGCAATCGCTCCTAAACGTGAGCTGGCGCAGCAACGGCCGCCGAGTTCGTCTTCGCCGCTTCAGCTTCCTTGTTGCCGGGCTTGCGGATGTCGATGCCGCCCTTGAAATATGCGCCATCCTCGATGCTGATGCGCTGGGCGACCACATCTCCGGTCAAAGACCCTTCGTTCCGGATATCGACCCGGTCGGTGGCATTGATGTTGCCGTTGACCTTGCCGAGGATCACGACTTCGCGCGCGGAAATGTTCGCGCCCACGTGACCGTTGCGGCCGATGACCACGCGATTTCCGGGCAGGCTGACGGAGCCCTCCACATGGCCGTCGATGTACAGCATTTCGCTGCCGGTAATTTCACCTTTAATGGTGAGAGACTTGCCGATCGTCGCCTGCTCGCTGGAAGCGGCGGAAGGGGTCGGGGCGGGACGCGGCGCGACCGGCTCGCTATTCAGCGGAGTGGGCGTCTGCGGGCGTATCGGATCCGAAGGAGTAGTGGGATTGGTGCCGGGTTGGTTCGGTTTCCACATTGCGTTCATAAATCCTTTCTGTTGTTGCGATCCACCGGTTGCGAACGCTTCCTGATTTCAGAGCGGAGTTCGCCGAAGGGGCTTTGGTTAATTCGAATTCTCGCACGGCAAAAACCACCGGGCAAGCCGCACAGTCCTGTCGAGTTACTCAGATTTTACCGGCAACGGCACAAAATAGGCCATGAATCCCAAGAGAATTTGCGTTCCATCGGGTACGGGTAACATGATAATTACTGCCTTTCGGCCCGTTTTTCTGGATCATGAACGGCAGAAACAGGGATTTTGGAGTCGCTATGGCACCGATCCGGCAAGCAATGTATGACAGATAACGAGCTTTTGCGGCGCGTGGAGCGTTCCGCCGGGCAGCGCGCCGGGTATAAGCAACTGGTCCGCGAGCTGGGGCTTGGCGGCGGGCGGGAACGAAGGCTGCTGCTGGAGCAACTGGCGCGCCTGACGGCCAGTGGCCGCTTGGTTAAAGTTGATCGGGAGATCTGGACGCTGCCTTCCACCGCGCGCAAGCGGGATGATTGGGTCAGCGGGCGGCTCGATCTGCATCGCGATGGCTACGGATTCGTTCGTCCGGAGGCGCGGGGAAACGCGGGCGAAGAGGACATTTTCATTCCGCCCGACAGCCTGGAAAGCGCCATGCAAGGCGATCTGGTGCTGGTGGAGTTGGCACCCGCACGCGGCGATGGACGGCGTTCCGGCCGCATTCTGCGCGTTCTGGAACGCCATAATCCCACGGTGGTAGGGATTTTTCATTACTCGCGGGGTGGCCGTTTTCGAACCGGAGAGCGCATTCCAGGCAACTACGTCACTCCTTTGAATGCGCGGGTCAGCGACGCCATCCTGATTCCTTTCGGTGCGGAAATACCTCCCAACTTGGAGACGCCGGACCGGGTCTTAGGGGAGGAAGCGAAGATCCAGGCGGCTGAACACGAGGACCTGGAAGGGTTGGTCGTCGATGTTGCCATCGTCGACTGGCCAACGGCGACGCGGCCGGCGCGCGGGCGCGTTATTGAAATTCTGGGAGACCGCGATGCTTTCGGTGTCGATGTGGAGATTCTCATCCGCAAGCATCATCTGCCACATGTGTTTCCGGATCGCGTGCTGGAAGAGGCCCGTGCCGTTGCTGTTCGGCCAGCAGATGTTTTGGAACCCATGTCTCAAAAGCGAGACATGGGGCACCCAGATTTGCATCGCCGCGACTTCCGCCACCTCCCCATCGTGACGATCGACGGAGAAACCGCGCGAGACTTCGACGATGCGGTGTTCGTGCGCCCGCTCGCCGACGGCGGATATGAGCTGCAGGTGCATATCGCGGATGTGGCGCATTACGTGCAACCAGGAACAGCGCTCGATCTGGAGGCGCGCCTGCGCGGCAACTCTGTCTATTTCCCCGACCGCGCCATTCCCATGCTGCCGATGGAGCTGTCGACAGACGTGTGCAGCCTGCGCCCGGACGAGGACCGGCTGGTGCTTTCCTGCATCATGCAGTTGGGGCGGCATGGAGAAATCGTCTCATCGGAAATTTGCGAAGGCATGATTCGTTCCGCGCGCCGCATGACGTACACGCAGGTCCACGCAATTATCGAAGGCGACGCGGAAATGCGCGAAGGGTTCGCACCTCTGGTACCGGAATTTGAGCGGATGTACACGCTGGCGCAGTTGATGAATGCGCGTCGCGAGCAGCGCGGATCGATCGACTTCGACCTGCCCGAGCCGGTGATCCAGTTCGACGAGCAAGGCCGGATGCGCGGCATCGTGCGCTCCGAACGCAGTTGGGCCAATCGGCTGATTGAGGAATTCATGCTGGCGGCCAACGAATGTGTGGCGAGTTGGATCGAGTCGCTTGAGGTTCCCAGCATTTATCGCATTCACGAAAAGCCGGATGCCAAGCGCGTCGCTAACTTTGAAGAAATTGCGGCCCATTTCGGCTATTCGCTGGGACTCGGCGCACTGCCGGTGAAGCGGATGGAGCTGCGTGGCGACCGCCGGGACCGAATGCGGCGCGGCGGCGGCGAGAAGCGGATGCGCGAAATTCCAGAGGACATTGCGATGACGCCGCAGATGTATCAGAGGCTAACGGAGCGGCTGGCGGGTAAGCCGGAGGAGCGCATTCTCACCTATCTGATGCTGCGTTCTCTGAAGCAGGCGCGCTACAGCGAAAAGAACGAAGGCCACTTCGCGCTGGCCACAGCGAGCTATACCCATTTCACTTCGCCGATTCGGCGCTATGCGGATTTGATCGTGCATCGCATCACGAAGACTCTCCTTGCGGCCGGTGTCAACGGGCATCGGGAAATCGTAGGGAAGCAGACTGCTCCATTTCCCCCCGGCCACATTGTGCGCGGCAAGGATCGGGCACTTGGGATATCGTCGCGCATTTCTCCACCCATTGATGAACAGGAACTCGCGGCCATCGCGCAGGAAGTGAGTCAGTCCGAGCGGCGGGCGGCCGATGCGGAACGGGAACTGATCGAATGGAAAAAAGTCCGTTTCATGCAGGACCGTATTGGCGAGGAATTCAGCGGCATCGTTCTCAACGTGGCAAAATTCGGGTTGTTTGTGGAACTCGACGACCTGTTCATCGAGGGGCTGGTTCCGCTTGCGACGCTGCAGGGCGACCAATATCGATTCAATGAGAACAACCGGCAGATCATCGGGGAATCCAGCGGATGCCGGATATCGGTCGGAGACGCGGTCCGGGTGATTCTGGACCGCATTGACGCGGTGGAAAACAAGCTTCAGTTTGCCCTGGTGGAAGAATCTGCAGAGCGCCCAAAAAAATCATCGACCAGGAAATCGACCCGTCCTCAAGCCGCGCATCCAAGTAAAAAGCGGCACCCCAAGCCGAAAAAGGACAAGCGCAAGCGGCGATAAGGCTCTGTGGTGAAGCTGCCGCGATTTGTGTCGGCTGGGCAGCAGATCCGATCCAAAACTAATGAGGATGGGAATTGTCCTGCGTCTCCCCTGAACGGGATGCGCGAACAGATGAACGCAATATTACCAGCGGGGAGTGGCCATGATACATCTCGAAGACGCACGCAAAATCATCGCAGCTGCGGAAAAGAAGGCCAGGGAAATCGGGCAGCCTATGAATATTGCTGTGGTCGACACGGGAGGAAACCTGGTGGCATTCGTTCGCATGGATAGCGCGTGGCTGGGCAGCATCGACATCGCCATCAATAAGGCATTCACGGCGCGAGCTTTCGACATTAGTACCAAAGAACTGGCGGCTCTCAGCAAGCCGGGCGAGCAGTTCTACGGCATCCACGTCTCCAACCATGGCAGGGTCATGATTTTTGCCGGCGGCGTCCCTATCAAGCGGGACGGCAAGGTGGTGGGCGCGATCGGCGTGAGCGGTGGACTGGGTGCGCAGGACCAGGCGGTCGCCGAAGCCGGCGCGGCGGCATATTGAATTGGAAAGGCATTCGTCATGGCGACAAATCGCGGCGTAGTTTTTCTTGGTCCGGGCAAGGTCGAGGTGCAGTCGATCGACTTTCCCAAAATGCAGAACCCGCAGGGAAAGGAAATCACCCATGGCGTGATTCTGAAAATTGTCTGTACCAACATCTGTGGCTCCGACCAGCATATGGTTCGCGGACGCACGACCGCGCCGATCGGTCTTGTGTTAGGCCACGAAATCACAGGCGAGATCATCGAGAAGGGCAAGGATGTCGAGTATCTGAACATCGGCGACCTTGTGACGGTGCCGTTTAACGTTGCGTGCGGCCGCTGCCGCACATGCCGCGAAGGCGAGACGGGCGTTTGCCTGAACGTGAATCCCGGTCGCGCCGGCGGTGCGTACGGCTACGTGGACATGGGCGGTTGGGTCGGCGGGCAGGCAGAGTATGTGATGATCCCGTATGCCGATTTCAACCTGATCAAGTTCCCAGACAAGGCGCAGGCGATGTCCAAGATCCGCGACCTGACCATGCTTTCGGATATTCTGCCGACTGGATTTCACGGCGCGGTGAATGCCGGCGTGGGAGTGGGATCGATCGTTTATATCGCCGGCGCCGGCCCGGTCGGACTGGCTGCGGCGGCGGCGGCGCAGATCCTTGGGGCTGCCGTGATCATGATCGGGGACATGAATCCGGACCGTCTGCAGCACGCGAAGAAAGTGGGCTTTGAGCCGATCGACTTAACGAAAAGCGACAAGCTGGAAGAACTGATTGCACAGGTGGTCGGTACGCCGGAAGTGGATGCCGCCATCGACTGCGTTGGTTTCGAGGCCCGCGCGCACGGATCGCAACATGGACAGGAAGCGCCGGCGACGGTGCTGAATTCGCTGATGACGATCACGCGCGCCAGCGGACGCATCGGGATACCGGGCCTTTACGTGACGGAAGATCCGGGATCAAAGGACGAAGCGGCGAAGCAGGGCAATCTGCGGATGAGGTTTGGGCTGGGCTGGGCGAAATCGCTCAGCTTCTACACGGGTCAGACGCCGGTGCTGAAGTACAACCGCCAATTGATGCAGGCGATTCTGCACGATCGAATCCCGATTGCAAAGATCGTCAACGCAACGGTGATCAAACTGGACGATGCTCCACAGGGATATAAGGATTTCGATAAGGGCGTGGCGAAGAAATTCGTCATCGATCCGCATGGCGCACTCGGCAAAGCCGCGTGAAAGCCATCGTAAGCTTCCGCCGGGTATTGCCCGGGCGGAATGACGTGCAGCGAGGGGTCCGAGCGGTTCCCACCGGACTGTGAAGCTCTTCGCTGCACACTCGCTGAACTCTGCATCGCGCGAAGCTCTGGAGCTGGCCTATACCTGGACGGATTCGGTGCCCCCGGCGTTGCCAAGGACCACTTTGATATCCATGCGCTTCTGTCCGCGATAGATCGTGACGGTGACCGTTTGGCCAGCTTGATGGCCATCCATGATCTCCGCAATATCCTGGTCGTTTCGAACCGCGTCCCCGTCGATTGCGACGACCAGATCACCGCCGATAAAGATCGGCGTGTTGCCGAGATAGGCCTTCTGGGTCCCACCATGGATTCCTGCATGGTCTGCCGGACCTCCTGGAACCGCGCGCTCCACCAATACGCCGTAATCTGCCGGCAGACCCATCTGGTTTGCCAGATCGGGCCCAATCGGCAGGCCCTGGATGCCGAGCGTTGGCCGCAAGACCTTGCCGTAGGTGGCGTAGTCGTGGAGCACCGCCTTCACTTCGTTGATCGGAATGGCAAAACCAATGCCGGCGTTCTGGTTGGCTCCGCCGCCGGTGTCGATCATTGTGGTTACGCCGATCACATAGCCATGCGAATTCAACAGAGGGCCGCCGGAATTTCCCGGATTGATGGCGGCGTCGGTTTGAATCGCATCGGAAATCAAATTGCCTGTTGGTCCGCGCACCGATCGGATGGAGCTGATGATGCCGCGAGTCATGGTGCCGTTCAGTCCGAACGGATTGCCGATGGCGTACACAAGCTGACCCACCTGCAGGTTGCGCGAGTCCGCGAGCGTTGCGGGCTGCAGGTTCGGAGCGTCAATCTTCAGCAGCGCGAGATCGTGACCCTTGTCCATCATCAGGACCTTGGCCTTGTACTGGTGCTTGTTGTAAAGAGTCACTTCGACGGTGTTCGCATCCGACACGACATGCAGGTTGGTGAGGATGTCCCCTTGCGAATCCAGGATGAAACCTGAGCCCTGGCCTTGTTCCGGCACCGCGCCGTAAAAGAAGTCGAAGGCGACAATGGTGGAAGTGATGTTTACCACGGTCGGCAGCGCTTTTTTATAGACCGCAATGTTATTTTGTTCTTCCGGCAGGAGGGCGGGAGCAGCCTCGGCTTCCGTCATCCGCATACCGCCGGGCAGGCCGCTCGCAAGATGCTGCGAGGACGCATCCGTGAAGGGATGGGCAAACCAGCCGTGAGGCTGGCCCGTGGGAGCGGTGTACGTGGTCACCAGATAGAATCCGCCAAGAATTGCAATCGTCAAAATTATCAGCCGTGCTTTCATCCGGACCACACCCTCTGCTTTCTAAAATCGCCAAATCGGAATTTGCGGCGACTTAATTCCCAGAACTATTCTAGCCATGCCTGGCTCGTACTTTCACTTGGGCCGAAGCTTCGCTTCTTCCTTATCCAGCATGATTGGATGCTTGCAGCTTTACCAGAATATCGTTCACGCTGGCCTCGACCTCCTCCAGCGGGCCCGCGTTTTCAATGACGAAATCGCAGAGCGGAATCTTCTCGGCGTCGGCCATCTGCATTGCAATTCGCCTGCGCCCGTCTTCCTCCAGCGCGACCTTTTCTTCCGCTGACAAAGTTCGACCGGCGCTCATTCTTGCCACGTAGCGCGCCAACCGCACATCTTCCGGAGCGGTTACCAGGATGAGCTTGTTGAAGCGACGACTCAGTCCCGGCGCAGTGCCCCCGCGATCGGCTTCAAACATCAGGGCAGACTCTACCATGACGATGGCGTCCGGGTGATCGCGAAAAATCGCGTTCATTCGCCGCTCCTGCTCTTCGATCACTGCCGGATGCACGATGCGGTTCAATTCATCCAATCGGTTGGTCGAGAAAACGTATCGCGCGAGCGCGGGGCGATCCAATTGACCATTGGCGAGCATCAGCGGAGGCGCATCAGGATATTGGCGGAAATGCTCCAAAATGGCTCGATACACAGGATGGCCCGGCTGCATCAGTTCGCGACCGATCTGGTCGGCTTCCAGCAGATGGACGCCTTGCCGAGCGAACATCTGAGCGACCGTGCTTTTCCCGCTTCCGAGCCCTCCGGTCAATCCGACGCGCAGCATTCTTCACCCCTAAAAACTCTCACCCATGTCTCAGAATCGAGACATGGGGCACCCGCATTTTCTACGCCAAACCGCGGCGGAGCCGGGCGGCGCGCACCGTATTGGACATCAGCATCGCAATCGTCAGCGGTCCCACTCCGCCGGGCACAGGCGTGTAGTAGCTGGAGAGCGCGAAGGCATGAGGGTCGATGTCTCCCATCAGAACTGAGCCTTTTTCCCGAAAGGTTTTCTCGCGTTTCGCATCGCCCGAAAAAAATCGTGCGAAATCATCCGGAGACGTAACGCGATTCATCCCGACATCGACCAGTACCGATCCAGGCCGAACCATTTCCGGGGAAATGATGCCGGGTTTGCCAATCGCCGCGACCAAAATATCCGCCGAGCGGCAAAATGCGGCAAGATCTGTTGTCTTGCTGTGGCAGATGGTGACCGTTGCATTTTCGTGCAGCAGCAGCATGGCCATAGGTTTTCCGACAATATCGCTGCGGCCAACCACCACCGCATGTTTGCCCGCGATGGGGATGCCGGTGCGTTTCAGCATCTGAATGATTCCCGCAGGAGTGCAGGGAACAAGGGCTGGATGACCGCCTTGCAGTCGCCCCACATTTATCGGATGGAAGCCGTCCACATCTTTGTCGGGAGAAACGGCTTCGTCCAGCAACGTCTTGTCCACCTGGGTGGGCAAGGGAGTTTGGATCAGGATGCCGTCCACATCGTCTCGCGCGTTCAGCTCGCGAACCAATGCCACCATTTCCTGGGTGGAGACGGTGTCCGGCGGAGTAATTAGCTCGCTCGCCATGCCCAGTTCAGCACTGGTCTTCACCTTGTTGCGGACATATATTTCCGATGCGGGGTGGTTCCCCACCATCACAACAGAAAGGCCGGGTCGCACGCCTTCTGCAAGCAGCCGTTGGACATCGGCTGCCACTTCGGCTTTGATTTGAGCGGCGACTGCATTGCCATCCAGCGCCTGGGACGTCGTCAATTTATTCATGAATCCAATAGCTATGGTAATGGATGCAATCGCGGAGCGGGCGATCGCGGGACAGTCTGACGTTCGGCGCGAAGGCACACACAGGAGTACCCACATTGGATGACCAAAGTTCCTAAACGGATTGTGCAATTTCGCCGAATACTTCCACAGAACAGTCCCCATTCGTTTCGATGACAGGGGGATGAGTATACTGGCCAGATTCCTTAGCAACAAATGAGCCCCAAAGTGAGTCTTATTCAGCAGCGGGATTGGTTACAAGCCATACCTGACGCGCAAGTGGAGGGAGAATCGAATCTCATGCACTCTCGAAACGGAATCGAGAAGTTTCCGATGCTGGAACTCCAGGAGTTGCGCGACGGGCTGCTGCAGAATGGCCTCGACAACTGGCAGGCGGCAGACTTGATCAGCAGCTTTCTCGCGGGCCGCGGCTACGGCGTTTCGCGACAGGGCGCCCGCGACGCAGTGGCGCGTCTGGAAGGAATCGGGCACTCGATCGACGGAATGCAGACGGAACTGGAAAAGCTCGCGATGGTGATGTAGCCGGATTGATGCTAAAAGCGAGCGGCGACTCGAGAAGTTTCTTGCGAGAGCGTCCCCTTGGACATGAAACGTTCCAGCGCTTTGGTGGCGCAGCCCTCCCCGCAAATATGGTGGACCTTGGAATTTCTGGACTCGCTGCTGTTCCAGGGAACCAGAGTGAAGTGGCGGGCGGGTTGACCTTCCTCAAAGCAGAGCACATCGCCCAGCGTAACCATCCACCAGTGGTTCGATTCCAACTTCATCTTTCCGCAGATGTCGCAAATAAATGATTCGTCCCAAGCCATTGTCTTTTCCCTTGCCTTCAGCAGTGCTAACAATTCTAAAGGATGAAGCCGGCGGCGGTCGGTTTCGGATTTTTTTGACGACTGGCTTCCAGGGCAACGCCGGTGCCAAATTCTGGTCAGTACGGGCAGATTTGAACTGCCGGCCCCTCCCAACCCAAGCGGTATCACTCTTTTTCTCTGTGGTTTCCGGTCACTTACTGCAATGTGCCTTCCAGCCAATATGCACGCATCCTCTATGACGTTTCCTCGCCGCGAACTTTATCTCTTGTTTACCGATATCGCGTGTGAGCACCGGCGAGCTGTCAGAGGTGATGCCGATGCCAGGGACCCGCCTATGATCGTGTCCCCGTTTGGAGGAACCGCGAATGGATGCCGACCGTGTTCGGCCCGACTGCAAAGGTTGAGTGGATGTCTTCATAGAGGGGCGCAAGGATAGACGCGAGGCTGTGGGCGAGGTCCATCACGTCGGAAGCCTGGGGAGCTACCGGCATGCCAGCATCGCGATAATAGTTGCGAATTTCCTCCCGTAACCGCATCGCCGACGCTCGTATATCCGGGACTGCCGCAGCAGGTTTGCCGCTCACCTCATTCGCCATTGCGCGCATCACGCTGGCTATGTCTTTTTCAAGGGCGACCCCGGCCTGGGCGATAGGCTCGGGCAGGTCGGTGAGCGGTTGTTGCTCGAGGTACTGCACAGCGGTGATTTGCACCTGCAGTAGTGTGCTGATGGACGGCTGCCATCGCCGGATCTCTTCTCGAAACTGCAGCTTTTGCGGACGCGAGGGACTGAAGTCCAGAAGAACCGCGTCGGATTGTGCCTTCATTGCCGCAAAGCCGTCGTTGATCTGATCGCGCAACTGACGCATGCGCCTGATTGCCTTTGTCTGATCTTTCTCCAGCAACTGTTCCGCCAGCTCCGCGAACATCTCAAGATTGTTGGCGAAGATTGCCTGCATTTCTTCAAGCGGGCGTCTCACCCACAGGAGGTCAAAAAAGAGCCCCATGGACACGATGCCCAGCAGGACTCCGAATACGCGGTCGCGGGCGATGGAGAGCGAGGTCTGGATGGTGAACTCCTGTAGGTTGATCAGGTAAAACGCCAGTGCGAGTTGGACGCCAAGGTAGGAAAGCCTTCCGGACGAAGTCTGAATCCACGCGGAGATTGCCGTTACAAGCGCAAACAACACAGTAAAGCCGGCGATGGTGTCGAGATAAGGGAGCACAAACACCTGCGCTCCCATTCCAAAGATGATTCCTCCGATGATCGCGCCGCCCAGCCGCAGGACTTGCATCTGCCGCGATGAGCCGATAGTGGAGAGCGCGGTGATCATGCAGGTGGCAAGCGCGGTATTGAGTGCCGGCCAGTCAATCGCCATGTAGGTGATGTAACAGACCATGGCCGCCAGCGTGCCACGCAAGGCGAATTGAACATGGGCGGGGTTCGAGAAGGCGTCGGCGACAAAAATGCGTAACGGCTGCTTTTCGTCCAAAGGTGCGTTCAACTTGTCCAGCGATTTGGCTCCCACGAATGCCTTCGGAATAAACGCCACCGTGCTCTCAATCTCGGCCAGGAAGGGCAGGCTCGACGCTTCCGGTTGCGCCGGGATGTCAATGTCCTTGAGAAGTTGTTGATGCAACAGGTCTTGGCGAAGCGCCGCAATGTCGTCCGCCAGGCGCCTGCAGCGTTCGCGGTCGGATGCTTCAACGGTCGCTTGTCCGGCGCGCTCGACCAGGGCCAGGCGAAAGCTGGCCGTGATGTCGATCAAACGCCCCGACAGGGCAATGACAGCACTCATCTCCGATTTGAACTGATTGCTGAATTCGGACCGCAGGATCAGCCTTCGAAGCCTTGGTGTCCCCAGGGATTCATAGAGCGAAAGACTCTTTTCCACCTCGCCATCGAGCGGCCGGCCCTCCGCGACGGCCGTTAGAACGCCTTCTACGACCTGCAGGCGAACCGCCAATCCTTCGTTCAGGTCGCTGATTGGATGGATTCGGCGGAAGACATACTCGACGGCGATCGTCACGGCCACGCCCATCGCGACTACACCGGCCAACCATAGCGTGTTCTCCATGCGGTCGTTCACGCTCCGGGCGTTTTGATCCCACAGCGGAATAGCGCCTGCAAGCAGGAAGCCGAATGCAACTGCCGACCAATAATCGGCAACAACGCGAATCAGGAAAAACGCAAGGAAGAGGCTTCCGGCAACCCACAGGAAGTGGGTGAGCGGATCGTCAAGGAATAGCGCGACTCCGAGGGCTGTGTAGGCGGTGGCCAGCAAAAAAGCGAGGATCCTCCGGGAGCCGTCACGAAAGGTCGCGGTCGGATTTTCCCGGCTGATGAACAGCGTGAAGATCGCGCCCAGGAAGCCGCCGGGAAGGCGAAACGTCATCACCAGCAGCATTACGATGGTCGCGGAGATCGTCATCCGCCCAACCACCCACGTTCTGCCTGGATAAGGCGTCAGCTCATGCTTGAGAAAGTTCCAGAACCATTTGCCGCCCCCATCGATGACAGCCGGTAACGCCTCGCTTCGGGCCGCCATGGCTATTTCGCTTTCTCGTCGCCGCGGATCACGACCACGGCGGACTCGCTCAGGCGAAAGGGCTCAGACTCTGGCGCGATAATGCGAACGCGCACCGGAAAGCGCGAGGCCAGGTGCACCCAGTTCAAGGAGCGCTGCACGTCCGGCAAGCCGGTGGGCTCAAATTTTCCCACCAGGGTTGAGTCGGGCTGCACGCCATAGCCGACGCTATCCACCACGCCGTCATACCGGACCGTCGGCCTCGACAGCACGTAGACGTAAGCTCGCATCCCGCGCCGGATCCGCCGGAGCTGGGTCTCGCGGAAGTTCGCGATGGCCCACCAGACGCGCGTATCGATCAGGGTGAAAACCTCCTGCCCGGTGTGTGCGTAGGCGCCTTGAGAAATATTCAGATTCGTCACCCGTGCATCAAACGGCGAGTACACCCTGCAATTGTTCAGGTTGTATTCGGCGGTGCGAATGGCCGAGGCCCGGCCTTCGCGCTGCGCAGTGAGCGGATCGAGCGTAAGCACGCTGTGCTGCGACTGGCCGAGCTGCGCGTGGCTTTGCTCTACTACCGCCTTCGCCTGCTCATATTGCGCCTGGGCAGATCGCACCTGGGCCTCTGCCAGGATTAACTGCGCCCGCTGCTGCTCCACGGCCTGTTCCTTCGCGGTGACCGCTGTCCGCGCCAGATCCACCTGGTCCACCGTGACGAATTGCCGGGCCAGCAACGGCTCAATGCGGTGATAGTTGTGGGTGGTGTAGAGCAGCTCGGCTTTGGCGCTGTCCAGAGCAGCGTTCGCGTTGGCAACATTCGCCTTCGCTTCATTCACCGCGGCCGCTGCGCGGTCGACATTCGCGGCGGCGCTGTCAATGTTCGCCCGCGCAGCCCCGACGGCGCTCACCTGCGAAGCGATCGTCCTGCGCTCATCGACAATCTGCCCCTCCAGCGTGCTCAAGTCAGACCTGGCTTTCTGCAGCGCGTACTCATATGGCCGGGGATCGATTTCAAAGAGCAGATTGCCTTGTTTGACAAACGCATTGTCCTGCACCGCCAGTTGCACAATTGGCCCATCGACCTGCGGAGCAATGCCGATAAAGTTTGCGAATATCTCAGCGTCATCGGTTCGCGGGTATTTATTAGTGTGTTCGATCACCAGCAGTCCGGTAATAACCGCGGCGGCAATAATGGAAATACTCACGATTCGGCCAACGCGTTTCGATGGCGAGACTGGGTTATTTTCGGGCATCGCTTCTCCTTTCCGGATCAACTGAAGAACAGCAGCCAGAGCGTAAATGTGAAAAATGCCGCCAGGCATGGATAGACCACGATCAACGGCTTCAGTTGCTCCTCCAGCTTGATGCGTACAAAGTAGAACCGCACGGCCACGGCGAGGAGAATGCCAAGGATCCCGCACAATATCCACGCCGGAAAAAACGAGCCAAGGATATTGAAGGAAGGCGCGCGCGAGCATCCTGCAACCGCGACCATCGCCGCAGAGCAGGCCGCGACGCTTACCGCCCGAGCCGGATACCTCCCGCTCGGCGGATCCAGATCTCTCGTCGTCTTACGGCCTTTTTGCATGGAGCAGGTCTCCGGTCTGGAAGGCTAGCGCGGCCACGCTGGTCAGCAGTTGTGCGCGCGCGCTCACATCGGCCGTGCGCGCTACGGCCAGAGCGCGCTGCGCGGAAACCACGTCGATCTGACTGCGAACGCCGTAGTTGTACGATTGCAAGGCCGCGTCGTAAGACTCGCTTGCAGCGGCCAAAAGCGCGGCTGCCGCCTTCTGCTGGCGGAGCGCCGTCCGGGCGGTGGAGTAGGCTGCCCACACCTGATTTTCCACCTGATCACGAATGGCATCGACCTCCGCCGCGGCCTGCTTCTGATCGGCTTTCGCCCTGGCAAGTTTTTCTTCGCGCGCGAACCCATCGAACAGGTTCCAGGTCAGGCTCAGCCTAGCCTGCCATGTCTCCTGGGTCGGGGAGTAAATTCCGGGCGTCTGATCTTGCTCTCCGTAGGTACGCGCCAAGCCGCCTCTGCCATCGAAGCTCAAAGTGGGCAGATACTCGGTCTTCGCTGCCTTGATTTCGGCCCCGGCGGCGCGAAGCTGCTCTACCTGCTGCATCAGGTCAGGCCGCTGCGCCAGCGCCCGGTCGATGGACTTCTCCACCGTGTCCGGCAAGTCCTGGGGGAGAGTCAGAGCCTGAATGCTCTCCACCTGAAGGTGCCTAGTCGGCGAAATGCCAAGCGCTGTCGCGAGGTCACCGTGGGCGATTTCCGTCGCGCCGATCGCTGCCTGCAGGTCATAATCAGCCTGCGCGGTCGCGCTGCGAGCTTCGAGCACGTCTGGCAACGTTGCCAGGCCCTCATGGAGACGCGCTTCGGCGGCATCCTGCACCGTCTGCGCGTTCTTCAGGTTAGCTTCCTGCGCGTCCTCCTGGCCCCTGCTGTCGAGCAACCGGTAGTAGGCTCCCATGACCTGAAAGATAATTTTGCGATGGGTGTCGTTGAAAAGAAAGTTGGCGGCGAGCAGATCGCTTCGACTGATCGCGACGTCGTCCAATCGTCTGCCGAAGTCGAAAATAACGTAATCGACTACCAGGACCGGAGAAAATGTCCCAGTGGTTTGGCGGAAGTAAGCCGGAGCGAAGAAGATGTCGTCACGGTCACTCTGCGCAAGCGCCAGCGCAGCCACAGTAGGGTAAAGGCTCGCCTTGGACACTCCCAGATCGGCGGCGCGCGCCTTGGCGTTCTCCCATGCCACGCGAGTGTCGGGGTTGTTCTGCTCGGCAATGTTTACAAGGTCGGGCAGAGTATAGGTCCTCGCGGGATCCGGAGCGAAGACAGCGGTGGGCCGCGACGGCACGACTGCCCGCTGGCTGGGAAGCACATTCCAGGGCCGGTCGGGTGACGCGGGCGCTTTTTGTGCGCAGGCGATCCCTCCTGCAAGCAACGCGATGAACATGGGGACTGACTTTCTGCCAGATCGATTCATTCCCAACTCAAAGTGAGGTGCAAAATGAGGTGCAACCACAGTTCACTGAGAGCCCTTCCGTCTTGTGCAAAATCTGCGCCTCTCGGGAACCGAGCAAGCGGACACCCGCGTCAGACCCTGAGCACAGGAAACGGTGAATCGCGAATCATAGCGTAGGTTAGATCCAGTATGCGACCATAAGCACCGGGCTGCGGGCTTCTGCCGATCATGAGCACGTCGGCGTCCGACTGCCTGGCAGCCTGGAGCAGCGCCTTTTTGACTGGCCCGACTACATGAACCAGCGACACTTTGGCTCCAAGCTCAATCGCCGCTCTTTTGACATAAGGGGCCATGGCAATACACGAAGCCGAGAAATCGACCGGATAGAGGATCTTTTCGATCATGGCCATCTGCTCCCCCGGTAACATCGGCTTCGCCGTGATTGCCTTGCGAAGGAATTTCGACTTCTCAAAACGCCGCTCGAAAATCTCCGCACAGGTCAGCGAATCGAAAATTAAGAACCTCGGAGTGGTACGAGCAACAATATCTCGCCGCATTTCAGCGACGGAGCGACTTGTTACGCCGAATTATACAATCGCATCTGGATATGTAGCGGGCTCGTCTGACAACTGGCGATTGAACACACGCTACCTCAAAGCGAATCTTTCGGTCGAAGCGTTGGCCGAGCGCATCGGAATGAGTCCTCGCCACTTCTCGCGCGTGTGTCTGCGCGAGATGAAGATGAACCCAGGACAATTTGGTCGTCTTCGCGTGGAAGCCGCACAACAGATGATTGACAGTTCCTCCATGGGATTGAAAGAGACGGCGGACGCATGTGACTTCGGATCGACTGACTCGATGCGCCGCAAGGAGAACCACCGACGGACTGTGTTTGCGCTGTCGACACAATCTGTCGATGCCAACGATGAAACGGCAATCACTCGAGCAATAAGGAGAACCTTCGATGGCGTCCATGGAGAAGCTCAACACTCATCAGAAAGCGCTTCGTATCAATCTCGACCCGACCAGCTACGGCTCCTTCGCTGAAATTGGCGCCGGCCAGGAAGTCGTGCGATGGTTCCTGGTTGTGGGAGGAGCCTCCGGGACAGTTGCCAAGTCGATCTCCGCGTATGACAAGGAAGTCAGCGACGATTTGTACGGTTCCGGTGCGCGCTACGTTTCCGGGGAACGCGTCCAAGCCATGCTGGATAGCGAATGGGCCCAACTCATCAACCAATTGAACAAAAGTCGTGGATCGAACTCTCGCTTCTTTTCATTTGTCGATACCATTTCCGCCCGCAACTACGCCGGAACAAATGAGCCTCAGGGTTGGGTCGGCCTGCGCTTCCAATTGCAACCCGGCGGCGAACCAAATGACATCGTTCTCCATATCAACCTGCAGGATCCTTCTAACCCCCTCGAGCAAGAGGCTATCGGCATCCTGGGCGTGAACCTGATCTACGCTGTCTTCTACCAATTGGAGACGAAAGAATCTTTCTTCGAGAGTATTGCTCAGGACCTAGAGAAACGTATTGAAATTGACTATGCGGAAGTGCGTGGCGCCGCCTTCGAAGGCTGGGATCAGCGCGCAATTCTGGTGCAACTGGTGCGTGCAGGTCTTGCAGAGGCCGTTTGTTTTCCATCCAGTGGGCCGCCTGTTCCTCCTACCGAAGTTCTCCACAAAAAAGCTCTCGTGCTCGCGCCAGGATCGTTCGACCACGTAGATCCCGCTCATGCGGCAATCCATAATCAACTGCTGACCTCAGGAATCCGCCAACTCCGCGGAGAATTAGCCGAAAAAGATCCCGCTCCTGTTGGCTTCTTCTGCTTATCTTCGATGCCGCTCGACGAAGCAGATCCCCCTCCGGGAATCTCTGACCTGCTGGAACGTGTTGATGCCCTTCACACGCGTGGTGGTGACGTATTGCTGTTTCGTGAACGACAACTCTACCGTATGACCGCTTTCGTTAACCGCTACACGAAGGAACCTATCCGCTTCGTCGTGGGCCTGTCACTGCTGGTTCGCATATGGGAATATCGCTACAATCATCTCCCCGGCAGCTTCCTTGAAGCTTTGGCTCGCCTCTTGCCACAAAACGTCCGCATTTACGCTTATCCGATGAACTCAAAGGACCTGCAGCAAGTGGTTCAAAGCATCTCAGCCACCCACTGGCAGTGGACCGATACGAACGGATGGGTCTCCGCCAGTCAGCTTCATCCCCCACCGCCGCTCGGTCACCTTTACGACTATGTCCTTGCCAGCAACTTCCTGGTTCCGATGCAGATTCCGGGAGATCTGGCGTCTAACGAATAGCCTGTTGAGAGGTCGGACGAAGGCTACCGCATGCAGCACATCTCAAGCCTGCGTGAGAGCGGCAATGATCCTGCATTCCGTGCTCGAGCGCTTTCCATTACAAGAAGATCCAATACGGCGAAGCTCAAAAGCCAAGCGCTGCAGATCGGCGATCTTCGACTCTACCTCTTTGAGATGATCCGCAGCCACACTACAGACATCGGCACATGTGGGCGACTCGGCTGCAGATAGCAGGAGCAAATCCCTGATCTGCTCCAGGGAGAAGCCAAGGTCGCGGCATCGCCGCACGAAGTACAGGCGCTCCAGGTGCTCCTGAGCGTACACGCGATAGTTGCCGGCCGTTCGCTCGCACACCGGCAACAGCCCGGCCTGTTCGTAGTACCGGATGGTGACGACTTTGACGCCAGTCCGCTTCGCTAGATCGCCGATGCGGAAGGTTACGCTCACATTGACCCTATAGCCACTATAGACTTTAGCGTTGTTACATGAGATGTCTCACGCTTCTACTGGCGTTGTCATTTGCGGCAACTTCCTACGCCCAAGCAGTAGGACATGACGCACATCCGCTTGACGACGATCCGAGCGTCATTCTTGAGCTAGGTGCCGCTACGAGTTGGACTACCACGGGAGGGGCCGCGAGCTTCGCCCCTAATCTCGCGGCAGAAACCACTCCTATCGAAGATTGGCTAGAACTTGAGGCTGGCGTTTCGCCCTTTTTCACGAGGAACTCAACCGAGTGGGACGCAGATTTTCTTTTCAAGAAGCCTTGGACGCTGTCCCCGAAAGCCGAGTTCATGCTGGGAGTGGGGCCGGAGTGGGCCTACCTTCGGCGGAATGGAAAAACATCCAACTCAATCTCGGGTGAGGTCGCCGGAGACTTCATGTTCTGGCCCAATGGCAAGCATCGGTTCGGTTGGTATCTCGAGCCTGCTTATGACTACAACTTTATGGCCGGTCATCAGCAGTCGCTTGGTATGAGTGCAGGGCTTTTGATCGGTCTCAGACGGCAACATCATTGATATTGCCGCGGTCTTGCTCCGTCTACGCTTCGATTCGTCCTCCGAAACGCGCTTAGCGTCATAAGCTCACTCGCCGGGCCGACGCTGCAACGCCAAGGCTACACGGTGGAAATGACGAGGAGCGGAAAGCATGGAAAGCCATAAGACCGGCTTCCCACCCTTACCACACCTCTTGGAAATCCCTTCGGGATTACCACATTTCCACCGCTTCGACGACGGGATCGATATTTCAAAACAGTTGCAATAGCAGCAAATCAGTTGTGGCTTCCGACAACGCAAGGGGGTTGTAACGAATGTCTCAGGTCCACAACGTAACGCATGTGCCGGTACACTCGCCGGAAACTCACGTGACTCGCATGGCCATGACCAGAAAGAGGAAGTTCAAACAAACCTGAATTCTGGGCAAATTCAAGTGGCTTACTACCACTTCCCTTCCTGCGGCTCTCCGGTGTCTGGATCAAGAATCAAGGTGTTGTTCGAGCCGCGTCCATTCGGATAGGCGCTGAACGATGCCGGTTAAGAGATAATAGACAGCGGCAATGGCGTGCTCTCGTTGATCGATCCATCTCCGGGCACGGTGTAGTACGTTGCAGCGGCTCCGCCGTCTTGACTGACGTTGAGAATCGTAAATCCGCGGTCGTAGACCGCATCGGCGCCGTCGGCAGGCATCGTGGTGCGGAGCTGGTATTTAATGTTATAGAGCAACTTGAAATCGTCTCCATACTGAAGCTGGTAAGGATCTCCTCGCGCTCTGTGGAGTACTCAAGATACCTTGTAAAGGTAGAGCTGCAAATTTTCCTGGTTCATTGTAGAGAGGCCCATGACAGACGATGTACCCGCCGCAATCGGCATGCCGTTAAACGAAGTCGATACGCCTTCGCTTCTCATTGATCTCGATGCGTTCGAACGTAATCTGCGTCGAATGGCAGATATCACGCAGCAAGCGGGTATCGCTCTGCGGCCGCATGCCAAAACCCACAAATCGCCCTCCATCGCCCTACGACAAATTGAATTAGGCGCAGTTGGTGTCTGTTGCCAAAAGGTGAGCGAAGCGGAGGTTATGGTACAGGGCGGGGTTCAGGATGTATTGGTCAGCAACGAGATTGTCGGGCCAAAAAAGCTCGAACGACTAGCAAAATTGGCGAGGCTTGCCCACATCGGCGTTTGCGTGGATAACGCGGAAAATGTTGCCGCCCTAAGCGAAGCGGCCTCCCGATATCAATCGACGCTGGATGTCCTGGTGGAAATCGATGTAGGATCCCATCGTTGCGGCGTTCCCGCCGGACAGCCGGCGCTGGATCTGGCCCGGATGGTGGCAGACTCTCCCGGGCTCAGGTTCACCGGATTGCAGTCCTATTACGGCGCTGCGCAGCATCGGCGTCCCTACGAAGAACGCCGCGAAGGTGGCAATATCGCGGCGAAATTATGTTCCGAGACCCGGGACCTGCTTCGCAGCCATGGTTTGGAATGCCGCACCATCACCGGCTCCGGCACCGGCACCTATGAGTTTGAAGCCGCCGCCGGCGTGTGCAACGAACTGCAAGTAGGTTCCTATATTTTCATGGATGCCGACTACGCGAAAAACCTTGCCCGCGATGGCGCTCCGTCCCATGCGTTTGAGCAAAGTTTGTTTGTGTGGACCACCGTCATGAGCTGCCTCAGCGCGGAACAGGTCGCGGTCGACGCTGGAATGAAGGCCCTCAGCGTGGATTCCGGCTTGCCTGAAGTGGATGGGATCGACGGCGCCGAATATTTCGATGCATCCGACGAACACGGAAAAATTGCGCTGCGGAAACCAAACACAACCGTCAAGCTGGGCGACAAATGGAAACTCATTCCAGGCCACTGCGATCCAACCGTCAATCTGCATGACTGGTATGTAGGGATCCGCAACGACCGCGTGGAGGCCCTCTGGCCGATTTCCGCGCGCGGCCCCGGCTACTGATCCATTAGCAGAGAGACGCTGTACCACTACGCACCAGCAAGGGCGTGAGTCCGCACCGCCCACTATTTACAATTAGAGTGTTCATGCCCAAACTTGAATGGCTCACCCTAAACGAAGTGGAAAAGGCTGCGGCACACGTCACGTCTTGGAGGTTATCAATGTTGAGACTGGAAGTTGTGAATAGCACGAAGAGGGAGACTACAACTCATGTATTGATGAGAGTCGTTTCTTCAGAGGGACTGACGGTGAGGGCACACAAAGACATGGTTGCGAGCAAAGGAGTAGCCCTCTTTGGGAAAATGGGCAAGCCAATCTCAAAGGATTTTCAGGACACTCTGAATGGTCAGATCGCAAACGGTACGGAAACTTTCTTCTTTTTGATCACCCGTGAAGGCAGTCAGCGCGAATATTTTATTCACAAGTGTCGCTTAGCCCGCGTTTATGCCGGTATGTTGGATGAAGCCAAACAGTCTCTGGTACCCAACTACTATGCTCACGAGATTCCAAACATTTCAACATGGTTCGAGATTGCCTCCTTTGCTCGAATGACCGCAGACGAAGCGGCGACCCTTTACACGCTAAGCACCGGCGAGGAAATAACGAAGGCACTGAAAGGAACCGGATCTATTTTTCGCGTTGGCGTGCGTTCTGGCGGGAATTAGATCATTTTCAGCACGCAGGTACTGACCCGAGCATCATGGCCACCCGAAGTGCGTTTGCTTGTCCTCTACTCTGCGGCGAACTAGGAATTAAATCTTCTCCACGGCACTGGCTACAGCCTCTTCCTCTATGTCATCGTAGTTAAATTCGACCTTGCTCTGCCGAATAATTTCGTCAATGATCGCGTTCAAGTAGCTCTTGTCGATAGCTTGCTTGAAATAGTCGATAAGAAGTGGCACATTGATCAATTCTTCGATGCACCCCATGTATCGCTCAACGACGGCAGAAACGGGGTACTGCTCTGCGGCCTTTTCTCGAATGTTCGCCTTCAGTCGATCTACACTCTCTGTGGACTTGACTACGAATGTAATGGGAAACCGTTGAATTTTGTCGATGTCCAAGAAGTATTTGCGAACATCGGTCGTCTCCGTCACTTGAAAGAATCGCCCAAGCGGGCGCATGACAAAGTCGATCCCGCCGTCGTTCGCGTTCGTGCGGCCCGTCTTGTACAGCGTTAGGTGCTCCTTTTCCAACTTCTTGAGGTCAGAGCCAAAGAACACAACTTGGTGATGATAGTAATACTTTAAGATACTGTAACTGACGATTTCGAAAATGCGGGCGTCCACGTTCGGCGCAAGCATGTCGGTGATTTCGCCAATCGCCTTCTCCTTATTGATCGTCTCGGATTCCAAATCGCGGAGCTTCTCGAAAGTCTCGACGAACTTGGTGAATGCGTCCTGCTTCGCCTCGACGTAGCTGTCGATGACGGCTACCACGGCTTCCGAGATGTTGAATTTTTCCTTGTTTGCCGTGACGATGAGCAAGTTTTCGTTGAACCAGTACCTATTCGTGTCCACGTTACGAATAATCGGGCGTGCTTCCACTTGAGGAAAATATTTGTGAAACTCGTCATTCAGGCGGGCGTTGAGAGCGTGGTTCTGTAGCTTCTGACCGAAAGGCAACTCACGTTGTCGCTTGAAGAGGGTGGAAAACTGTGCTCCCTCGTGGTCTTTGTAAGGGCGCTCATGACCGAATTTTCCGTTGATATAATCCTCGACCAGCACGTATATTGCGTACAAATTAGCAAAGCTCCCCCGAGCCTTCGAGCCTTTCTCCGCAGATTTCGTCTTGATATTGATGTATTGAAGAAGCGGTGAGCTTTGATAGATCGCATCCGCTTGACCACCGAACTTGGCCTTGAGTATCCCGAAAATCGTGGGCGTGAATTTGTGTTCCATAAACGTTAAAATAGATTGTGCTGCCCTTCTAAGGCAATTTGAGCCTTGTAATTCTTCTTAGGCGGCGGTGTCACGTCGTGTGACTGGTTGTACGTTGCTCGACGCAAACCGATACCGACATAACGCGAATCCGCTTCGATACCGACAAAGCGCCGCTTGAGCCGAGTAGCCACTGCGCAAGTGGTGAAGGTTCCCGCGAACGGGTCCACCACCAAGTCTCCCTCATTCGAGCTTGCCCTTATGATTCTTTCTAGCAGCGGCTCCGGCTTTTGCGAAGGGTGCTCCTCGTATTCTGGCATGCGGTATCGAACACGTGGGAAGAACCACACGTTGCCCGGCACCTTGCTGTTGCTGTACGGCGTCGGAACGGGCTTCCGGTAGTCGATCAACTTCCTGACCGCTCCAGTTCGAGCCTCGACCATGATTTCCTCTGCGTTAAATGTATAGTTCGACTTGTCTTTCACTGCGAACAGAATTGGCTCATACATCGACCCGTAGATGCGCTTCGCTTGAACACCGGAACTGTCGTAGTGCCAGACGATCCGCGACATGATCGTGAGCTTGCCCCGCAGGTAGATGTCCAGGAAGGGTACGTTCTGAGTTGCTGCCATCAAATACATGCTTCCGGTGGCGCTCAACTTGCGGATACACAGATCGAGCCATCTGTAACACCATTGCAGGTACTCCTCGTCAGAACCCCACTTCTCCCTCTTGCCATTGAAGATCTTGCCGATATTGTAAGGAGGATCAACAAAAATCAGGTTGGCTGCTCCGTCTGGGACCGAGGCTTCCAAGCCCTCAAAGACATCGGCTTCAATAATCCGGCTTCCGTTCTGCTCGAAGACTCGCATGTCCTTGAACACCCCCAAATGATTTCGGTGACAGCGTCCATCATAACGGACCTCAACGAAGGACAAATAGACTCGTTGTTGCAGCAAACCCGAAGTAGGGCCGTATCGAAGCATCAGGATTCCCCACCCCCGCGTACGAGAGAGTGATTCAGCGGATGACTGTGCGTGAGGAGAGTGAGTGAAAAAAGGGCGAAAATCCTTGCAAGATTTTACCCCTCGCATTAGGATTCTCGATACGGAGACAAGTTTTGTAAGTAGTTGATTCTGAAATTGGTCGGGACGGGCAGATTTGAACTGCCGACCCCTCGCACCCCAAGCGAGTGCTCTACCAGGCTGAGCCACGTCCCGACTTTCGCGTTCGAATTCAACGCAGGGTCTGACTCAGTTTACACGTCGAGCGGCGGCCAATGCATCCCGCACCGCAGGCCCAAATCGTCGATTCTGAAGCGAACGACCGGAGCGCGCCCGCTACTTCCTCTGATACGCAATCTTGCCGCCCAGAATCGTCGTATCGACCTTCGCATTGCGATCTGCATCGGATCGATATGAAAAATGTCGTCGGAGAGCACGACGGTGAAATTCGGCCGGACTCTTGGCATCGCGAAGCTGCACCCCCGCCACCAGATTTTTCCGTGGACCAAAATCAGGCCGGCTGCGGGGATCATATCGGCGGCCCGTTGCGCACGGAGCGATACAAACCCGGAAAGACAGACCAGGAAAAGCGCGAAGGAACGCATGCCGCAATGTAACAGTTACAGCCGTTTTCGCGAGGGCGAAAACTCAATGCGTGGGCGGAACGTATTCCTTGGGCGCGGCAGAACCGCCGCCGAAAAAGAACTGCTCCATTTGTTCTACTAGAAACTCCTGCGCTTCGCGGGTCCAGGGCTGCAGGCGATATTCATTCAGCAGCATTTTCTGGTGCTCGCCCCATTCCTTCCAGGCTTTTTGCGAAACGTTGTGGTAAATTTTGTTGCCGAAATCGCTGTCGAATGGCGGCTCGTCCAATCCTTCCATTTGCGCCTTGTATTTGGCGCAGAAAACCATGTGTGCCATGCTCGTTCACTCTCCATCTCTAATTCTATTTGGGTGTCCCATGGCTTGCTTCTGAGACATGGGATCGCTGCATTTCTTCGAGATAAATCTTCGTATAATCGAGATAATTCTTTGCGTACTGCAGGATCGTCTCGCGGTCGGCGTCGGATAATTCGCGGCGTTGCTTGCCTGGAACGCCGGCCCAGAGCGTGCGCGGCGGAACGATCGTGTTCTCCGGAATCACCGCTCCCGCGGCAATGATCGAGCCTTCGCCGATGCGCGCATTGTTCAAAATCACGACGCCCATTCCGATCAGGCAGGCGTCTTCCACGATGCAGCCATGTACTGTCGCGTTGTGGCCGATCGTCACCCAATCGCCGACGATGACCGGATAGCGATAGCGCATTCCGTGCAGCACGGAGCAATCCTGCACGTTGGAGTTGGCGCCGATGCGAATGGAATGCACGTCGCCGCGGACGACGGTATTCATCCAGAGGCTGGAGTTTTCGCCCAGGATAACGTCGCCAATCACCTGCGCTGATGGATCAACGTAGCAAGAGTCGGGAATGACAGGCGTCTTGCCCTGATAGGAACGGATCATGCGTGCGAAAGCTCCGTTGCCAGTTTACTGGGAAGAGAGCGGCTTGTCGGCTGTATATGAACAACAATGTCGAAGCCTGTCCTCCGAAGCGAAGCCAAGGTTCTCGCGTTTAGCGGCAAACAGCAGGTTCCTCGACTTCGCTTCGCTCCGCTCGGAATGACAAACTGCGGATTGAGGTCGCTTCTAGCGTCCGCTTCGGTAGGCGGAGCGGTAGCCGCGGCGGAAATTATCCCGATAGATCGCGGCGGGCTGGCCCGGCGGCGTCGGTGGATTGCGGAAACGCGGATGGCGGTCGACGCGCGGCCTCAATCCGCGAGACATGTCGCTGTGCGCGGCGGCGACTCCGGCATCGAATGCCTGGCGGGCAATTGCACCCGGCGGCGGGGGCGCGTAGTAAGGCGGCGGTGCGGGATGCGCGCAGCCTGCGGCTCCAAACAGAAACATCGGGAGTGCAGCGAACGCTAGCAATTTCTTCATAGGTAGGCCTCTTGCGATGATGGGGGATTCGGAACATGAAACATGGAAGAAGAGACACTACTCGCAAATCGAAGTTGCGCCGGCAATATCGAATCCCTCATTTTTCCGGTATTCTAAAGGGTGTCCAGCCGGAGCGTTGGGAGGTGTAATCTCTTTTGGCAGAAGTAAAGATTCAGGAAGGCGAACCGCTTGAGAACGCACTGCGCCGGTTTAAGCGCAAGGTGCAGCAGGAAGACATCATCAAAGAGGTCAAGCGGCACTCGTATTACATGAAGCCAGGCGAGAAGATGCGCATGAAGCAGGCGCTGGCCCGCAAGCGCAATCGCAAAAAGGCCCGCAAGGAACAGGCCGAATAGTTTAGCGCTATTGTCGATTCACAAATGGAGAGGGCCGCATGCGCGGCCCTCGCTTTTTGGGCGGATGGCACTAGTGTGCTGAGTCAGAAATTCGTTTCTCCGAGCTACCGCATTGGTTTCGCTGCAAGCCGAAGAAACAGCAGGTTTCTCGACTCCGCTGCGCTTCGCTCGAAATGACACATTTCCTTAGTGAATTTATGACTCACCACACTAGCCCTTTCCCGTCATGTAGTAATGGACCGCGGGAGTGATGACGAGCGATAGCAGCATCGAGATCAGGATGCCTCCGATCACGGCGATGGCCAGCGGCTGCAGCATTTGAGAGCCGGCGCCGATCGCCAGCGCCAGAGGAAACATCCCGGCCATGGCGGCGACCGCGGTCATCATGATGGGGCGCAGCCTTCTGCGGCCGGCCTGGATCATCGAGTCCCGCGGAGACATCCCCGCCATCCGAAACTTCACGTCCGCATCCAGCAGCAGAATGCCGTTTTTGGAGACGATGCCGACGACCATGATGAGACCCATGAATGAGGAGATGTTGAAGTCCGTTCCGGTAATCATCAGCGCCAGAAAAACCCCGGACGTGGACAGAACGGCCGATGCCAGGATCGAGACCGGCGCGGAAAAAGTCTTGAACTCGAACAACAGCACGAGAAAGACCAGCAACAGACCCACAAACAACACCATCAGCAGGTCGCGGAACGATTGCTGTTGCGTCGCGTAAGTGCCGCCGTACTCGACGCGGATCGAGGACGGAAGTCCCACCGAGGCCACAGCCTTCTTTACTCCAACGATTGCCTGGCCGAGGCTGGTCCCCTGCAGCCGCGCGCTGACTTCTACCAGCCGCTGAAGATTTTCCCGCAGGATTTCCGTCTGCCCGGGAAGATTTTGTACGGTCGCCAGCGATCCCAGGGTCGCCGTGGTTCCAGTGGAGCTGACGAGCAGCGTGTTGGCCAGGGCGTCCGGCGAGGCACGGTTCTGTTCGGGAAAGCGGACGCGTATGTTGTAGGCGCGGTTGCTCACGACCAGCGGCGTGGGCGCAGTCTGGCCTTGCAGCAGCGCATTCGCGTCGGTCGCGACCTCCTCGGGCGTGAAGCCGCTGGTCGCGGTCACGGACGGTCGAATCTGATATACCGTTTCCGGACTGCTGATCGTGTCGTCAATGCCGTTCAGCACGCCGACAATGCCGGGCACGCTTGAGATTTTATCGGCGACGATCGGCGCCCAGTGACGCAACAGATCGGGGTCTTCGCTGAACAACTTGATGACCACGGGCTGCGGCGCGTTGGTCAGGTCGCCGATCATGTCTTCGAGAGTCTGATGCAGGTCAATGTCCAGCATCGGTTCCTGCTGATTCACTTTCGCCTGGACCTCGTCCATGATCGCGTAAATGTCACGGCTGCGATGGCTGGTCAGGTTCACCGAGATGTCGCCCGTGTTCGCCTCGGTGACAGCGGCCAGCCCCAGTTGCAGGCCGGTGCGCCGGGAAGTCGCTTTGACCTCGGGAATGGTGTGCAGAAGCCGGATCACCTGCCCGACCACCCGGTCCGTCTCCGCCAGAGAGCTGCCGGGGGGCATGACGTAGTCCAGCGTGAAGTCGCCTTCATCCATCTGCGGAAGAAGATTGGAACCGAGCGTGGAATAGCTGAGGAAGGAAATGACGATCAACACCAGCGCGAAACCGGCCAGCCACCAGGGACGGTCGAGCACGAAGGTAAGCAGGCGCTCGTATCCATGAATGACGCGCCTCATCCATTTGCCGACGGAAGCCTCTTCGACCTCCATCAACCGCTTTGCCTCGTCCTCCGCCGACGCGAACTCGCCAAGCTGTTCGTCGGTGCTGAATTTGTCCTTGCGCCGCACAAAGTACTGGCTCAATGTCGGAGTCCATGTCAGGGCGAGAAACAGTGAGGTAATCAGCGCCGATCCCATGGTGACGGCCAGCGCCCGAAAAAAGGTCCCGGTCACGCCGGTGATGAGGACCAGCGGAAGAAAGATCACGACCGGGGTCAAGGTCGAGCCGACCAGCGGAACTTTCAACTCGGCCAGCGCGCTTTGGACCGCTTGCAGTCTTCCCTGCCCCGCGTCGCGATGGATGACAATGTTCTCCACCACCACAATGGCATCGTCGATTACCAGACCTACGGCGGCGGCCAGTCCGCCGAGCGTCATCAGATTGAAACTTTCACCCAGCAGCTTCAAGACGATGAACGTGATGGTAATGGTGACCGGAATCACCATCCCCGCTACCAGCGAGCTGCCCCAGTCCCGCAAAAACAGCACCAGCACGATGCAGGCGAGGATGATGCCGATCAGGATCGCGTCGCGCACGCTGCTGATGGCCGCCTTGACCAGCCCGGCCTGGTCGTAGAAGACGGAGAAATGAACTCCCGGAGGAAGACTTTTCCTGATTGTGTTGAGTTCCTTGTAAACTCCGTCGGCCACTGTGACGGTGTTGGTGCCGGGCTGGCGGTTGATGCTCAGGAGCACGCCGGGCTTGCCGTTCGCGGTGACCACGGTATAGCGCGGTTCGACGGCCGGCTTCACGGTGGCAATGTCGCCGATGTGCACCGGAACGCCGGCGCGCGTGTTCTTGATGACGATTTCGGCGATCTGTTTCGGGTCGTGAACCTGCCCGTCGACAAGATCGAGCACCAGATTGTGATTGGTCTCGATCAGTCCGGGAGATTCGATCAGGTTGGTTCTTTGCACTGCCGCAAGAATGTCCGCCACGGTTACGGAAGCGCGCAGCAGCCTTGCCGGGTCAGGAACGATATCGAATTCCGGAATGTCTCCGCCCTGCACCAGCACGCTCGAAACGCCATTGACGCGATTCAGCCGCGGCTTAATCTGATAGGTCGCAAGTTCCCACAGCTTTGTGGAAGGCATGGTGTCGGAAGTCAGCCCGAAGCCCAGAATCGGAAAGCTGGAAAAACGCAGCCGATTTGCCTCAACGCGCGCGGTCGGCGGCAGCGAGGCCTGCACGCGCGACATGGCCGCGTAGACCCGCTGCAGCGTCTGAAACATGTCGACATGCCAGTCGAAAAACAGGTCCACTTCCGCCGTGCCGCGGCTGGTAATGGAACGCACCGTCTGCAGGCCCTGCACGCTGTTGACTGCTTCCTCGATCGGGCGCGTGATGGTGACCAGCATCTGGTCAATCGGCATCACTCCGTTGTCGATGGCGATGATTACGCGGGGAAAATCTGTCGTGGGGAAAACAGCAATGGGAATGCTCAGGGCCGAGTAAGCGCCGATGAAGGCGAGCGCCACGATGACCGCGATCAGCGCCTTCGACAGGACGGCAAACCAGTAGGCCCTCGGGTGCGCCTCGCCGTTCGTTTCCACTTTGGAATTTGGATGGTTCGGATTCTCGGCTGCCATTTATGGGCCCTGGGCCTGTGAACCGACGGTTGGAGTCGCCGGCGTGGCCTTTACTTTGGTCTTGTCCGGCAGCCCGTATGCGCCGTTGACGATGACCTGTTCTCCGGCGGTGAGACCGCTGAGAATCTGAATGAGCGAACCTTGCTGAATGCCTGTCTTCACTGCGCGCGAGTAGGCGCGGCCGTCCGACTTGACGATCATCACGGTGGTAGCGCCATCGGGTGCGGTCAGGATGGCGTGGTCCGGCACCACCAGCGCATTTGGCACGGTCTGCGCGACGATCGAGACCTGCACCGACGTTCCCGGCTTCAACTCGCCCTTTGGATTGTCCGCCTCGATCCAGATTTCAATCGTTGTGCTATTCGGATCGAGTGCCGGGCTGATGACGGTCAATTTTGCCGGGAAGCTCCTGGTGAATCCTGGAACCTGCAAAGTCGCGGCATCGCCAAGCTTCAATTGCGCAGCCTGGGATTGTGGAATATGCAGCCGCACTACGACTTTCGAGGTGTCCATGACAATCAGCAGTGGCGTCCCCGCCGGAGCGATGTCGCCGGGGTACACGGCGCGTTCGGCGATCGCGCCAGCAATTGGACTTCGTATTTGGGTATAGGCGAGCTGCGCCGTCGCCGCCTGGTACTGACCATTGGCGGCCTCAAGTTGTCCTTTCGCCGCCTTCTGTTGTTGCGCGGCTCCGGATGCCTCCAGATTGCTTAAGTGTTTTTTTGCGGTTTGATACGCGCTTTGCGCTGCGGTCAACGCAACCTCAGTCGCGTCCAGTTGCCTTCGCGCGATTGCGCCCTCCCGGAAAAGCTTTTGTTCACTTGTTGCCAGTTGTTGCTGCGCCTCCAAATTGGTCTTGGCGTTTTTCAGGACCAGCTTTGCCGTTTGGATCTCCTCCGGTAGCGTGGAGGTCGTTGTCGATGCATACGTGGCCTTGGCCTGATCGTAGCTGCCTTCGGCGGAAACCACGGCGGCCGCCAGATCGTGGTTCTCCAGCACCGCGAGCAATTGTCCGGCATGGACGCGGTCTCCGCGCTGCACATAAAATCTGCTCACCGGTGCGGTGATCTTCGGCGAAATGGACGCCTGATGGATCGGGTACAGGACGCCTTCTCCGGTGATTACGTTTGCGATGGACTGAATTCTCGCGGGCGCCGTCTCCACCGGCACAACCGCTTCGGGCGGCGGCAGCGTATTGCCGCTGCTGCAGCCGCATGCGGCGATCGCCAGGACTGATGCCAGTGCCGCGAACAGCAGAGATGTAATCGCATGGAAACGAACCGAGAGCCTCATCTAAAGATTCCCCGTCAAGGTTGCTAGATTGGCTATTGCGGCGGCATAGCGCGTTTCCGCGTCGGCAAATGCGGTGCGCTCCAGGGTCAGCGTGTTCTGCGCATTCACGACTTCAAGCGCCGTCGCCTGGCCGGCCTTATATTGCATCAGGGTCAGTTTCTGGCTCTCCGCCGCGTTCAATGCCGCCGTCTGGCGGATTCCCAACTCCAATTTGGCCACCTTCGCCTCTCCGTAGAACGTGTCCAGATCGCTGACCAGCTTGCGCTCGGCATATTGCCGATCGAGATCGGCCTGGTGCAGAAGAATTTTCGCAGACTTCACCTTGCTGTGGGTCTCGCCCCAGTTCCAGACGGGAATGGTCAGCGACGCCAGCGCGGAGTAGCCGAGATTCTGGATCGGCCGCCCGTGAAGCTCCGGATCCAGTCTGAGATTGGACGGCGTCTGCATCGCGAAACGGTTGGCGTCGATACCATAGAAGTAATCGAGAGTGATGGCCGGAAGGTACCCGGCGCGCGCTGCATCTACCCCATCCTTGGCCACGCTCTCCGCTTTGAATGCCGCGTCGAGCGAGGGATTGTTGTGCCGCGCCTCGGTCTCCGCCTCGGCGAAGGACGGAAGCTGAAGGGCGTTGGCCGGATCGTCCGCCACATCGTAGTTCTGGCGCACGTCCGGGAACAGCAGGATGGCCAGCGCTGCGCGGGCGGTATCGCGGGCCAGTTCCGCGTCCTGCAATGCGACCTGGCTGTCGCCGTATTGGATTTGCGCTTTGACAACATCGGCGTGCGCAACCTCGCCGCCACTTTCCAACTGCTGCGTCGTCTGAAGAAAATCCTGTGCGGCCACCGTTGCCTGCTGCTGGGCAGCATACTTGTCATTCGCGGCAACCAGGATGGCGTACGCCGTCACGACGGTGAACGTCAGGCCCCGCATCGCAATCTCCTTTTGGTCCCGGGACAATGCCGCGGCCACAATGCTCTGCCGGTAAAGAATGACGTTTCCCAGCGAAAGCGCCTGGTGGACATCCCCTTGCGCGATGTACTCATGGACGCCGTTGTTCGCGATGTAGCGGGCGGATGGTGTTCCATTGCCCTGCGTGTACAAATACTGGGAATTCGCAGAAACGATCGGCAAATTCACCGACCGGGTCTGCAGCGGCTTTTCTGCAGCGATCTTCGCGTTGGTGATCGCCAGTTGCACCGTCGGGCTGAATGTCTTGGCACGCTTGATCGCATCGCGCAGAGTAATTCGTAGCGGAACGCCGGGACCGGAGGCCGCAATCTGCGGCAGGTTGACTTGCTCGACGGGGGTTTTCGGCACTGTAATTGCGGTTTGCTGCGCCGCCAGCGGAAAGCAGAGGCAGAAGAGCAGCGTGGCGAACAGAATATCTTTCGGTCGGACCAGGTCGCTTGCGGATGGTAGGGCGACTATCACACGCAATGCGGATTGGCTGATGGCCTTGCCGATGCGCGCTTCGGCCCTCCTGCTTAGATTCTGCGATAGAACCATACTGTTCTAATTTGTCCGCAGAACCTGAAAATTGGCTGAAGGCGGCGGGGATCAGCCAGTATTGCGCAGACCGGCGGAAATGCCGTTGATCGTGGCGGCGATGGCACGCTGGAGCGAATCGCTCGTGTCGCCGGCGCGCTTGCGCCGCATGAGCTCCACCTGAATCAAGCTCATGGGATCGACATAAGGGTTGCGCAGGCGAATCGATCGCGCCAGGACCGGGTTGGTCTCCAGCAGAAATTTTTGCCCAGTGACAGCGAGGACAGCGTCTCGTGTGCCCTCATATTCCGTTTCCAGCTGTTGAAAGACCCGTTCGCGCAGCGCGGAATCTTTCACCAGCGAAGCGTATTGGCGGGCGATATGGAAATCGGCCTTGGCGAGCGCCAGTTCCACATTGCGGATGAGGTCGATAAATAAAGGAAATTCCCGCATCATCTCGCGCAGCAGGGGCAAATTTCCGCGATCGATGGAAGTTTGCAGCGCGTGTCCGACGCCGAACCAGCCGGGAACCCCGTGGCGGCTCTGCATCCATCCGAAGACCCACGGAATCGCACGCAGATCGGAAAAATTGGCCTTCCCCCTGCGGCGCACCGGACGCGAGCCGATCCGGGCGTGCTCCAGCTCATTGACCGGCGTCGCCTCCGCAAAGTATTGCAGGACGCCTTCGTCTTCCGGAATATTCTGGCGATAGAAAACGTATGCGGTCGTTGAAAGTTCCTCGCAGACGCCCTCCCAACCCTCCATCATCTCCCCGGTGCGATGACCGCCGGGCCGATGCGCTTCGGGTCTTGCCAGTGCATCCAGCGATGCGGCCACCATCAATTCCAGGTTCCATTCGGCCAGGACGACATCTGAATATTTCCAGTGCAGCACCTCGCCCTGTTCGGTGATGCGGATTTCGCCGTTGAAATCTCCCATGGGCTGCGCGTAAATCGCGCGATGGGTGGGCGCGCCGCCGCGGCCCACGGTCCCGCCCCTGCCGTGAAACAGACGTAGATCGACTCCGCATTCGCGCGCGACAGCGTAGAGGGCGCGATGCGCCTTGTAAAGCTCCCATGTGCTGGTGAGCATGCCGCCGTCTTTGTTGGAATCGGAATAGCCGAGCATTACCTCCTGTCGACGCCCCCAGGAATCGAGCAGCGGTTGGTACGCGGTCGCGGTCCAGATTTCGCGGCAGATATTGGGCGCTCTGCGCAGGTCCTCAATAGATTCAAACAACGGGACGACCTGAATGGCCGCGCGATCTTCGGCTGCCGTGCAGGAAACTCCGTGAATTCTTGCAAGGTGGAGGACGCGCCACACGTCGTCCGCGCCGGTCGCGCCGCTAATGACGTATTGCTGCACTGTTTCCGCCGGTTCCTCGCGCTGAATGCGCGCGATGGCGCGAAATGTGCGGAGAACGTCGCTGGTCTCCGCTGAAATCGACGTGGAAAAATCTTTCTGTGAGATTTCCGTCGAGCATTCGCCGATTTCGCGCAACGCCTGAGCGTGCAGACGGGCGTGCTGGCGGATATCCAGCGTATGCAGATGCAGCCCGAATGTGCGGACTTCGCGAATCAATGGATCGATTAACGTGCGTGCCAGACGAAGACTTTTATTCTGCGCGAGGCTGTCCCGCAGAAGGGTCAGATCGTCCAGCAATTCCTTCGCGGAAGCGTAAGTGGGGAGTGCCACCGTCGCCGCCGGTCCGTTTTCGGCCTGCCCGGACGACTCCACGCGCGTACGGATGCACAGCGCGAAACGCCGATGCAGTTCGTGAGAGAAGCGCTCCCCGAGGTCGGCGCCGGAGCGCTGCAACTGCGACTCGTAATCCTGCAATTTCATCCGTAGCGCGGGACTCAGTTCCACTCGCTGCGCAGAGGGCGTGAGGAGATCTACAATCAGTTGGACGCGAGCGCAATAGTGTTCGATCAACTTTTGACGTGCCATTGCAATTGCTTCCCACGTCACCGCGGGAGTGACGTTGGGGTTGCCATCGCGATCGCCGCCTATCCAGGAACCGAACCGGATTACCTGCGGCAGCGCGATTGGCTCGATCTCGTTCCCGTATTCATCGCGCAGCGCGCCCGCGATTTCGTCAAACAATCGGGGCACCGTTTCAAAGATCGCAATGTCGTAATAGTCGAGACCGAGTTTGATCTCGTCCCGCACCGCCGGCCGATGGCTACGGACTTCATCGGTCTGCCAAAGTGCCGTGATCTCAGCCAGAATCGCATCTTCGCACGCCGCCAAATCCTCGTCCGGCAATGGAATGTGATCGAGGCTTTCGAGAATTTCTCCGATGCGCCTCCGCTTGAACAGGACAGAGCGGCGAGCGACCTCCGTCGGGTGCGCGGTAAAGACCGGAATGACGCAAATCTTTCCCAGCAACTCCATCGCGCCGCTCGCGTCGATTCCAGCTTCCCGCATGCGACGCAGAGTGCCTCGGAGTTCCCCGGCCTGAGGCGCGGCGCCTGGACCATCCAACAAGCGGTGCGCGCGTCGCCGCCGTTTGCGATGGTTAGTCTCCGCCAGATTGATCAGCTCAAAATAGAACGCGAAAGCCCGCGCGAGTTGTTCGGCAAATTCAGTGGAACAGTCTTCCACGCGCTGGATGGCCTGAGACGCTACATCTTCAGCTCTCCGCATGTCGCCCCGCAATCGCGCTTCGCGGCTCTCGGTGGTCAGCCGCCGCAGATTTTCCACGGAATCAAAAAGGCGATCTCCCGCCTGTTCTCGCAGCACGCGTCCCAGCAGTATTCCCAGCGAGCGCACGTCGCGCCGCAACGGTACGTCTTTGCGTTCAGCATCGAAGCTGCGCAATTCATCGAGGCGCTCGGTCCAGTTGTCGGCTTTCCAAAGAAGATCCATAGAGCTTCACATTTCGTTGCAGGCGGATATTTGCATTATGCAGGAGTCGCGGAGCGTTTCCACGGCGGGTGCCCCAGCCAAGCCCTCTTCGGCTTGAATGGGATGAGAAACCATTCTCAGGACAGCATGGGAATCGAGCCAGGCATTCTCTAGGAAACCGCCGTCTGCTCGTCGAGAAGCAGCATCAATTCTTCCCATTCCGCCAGCATTGCGCCGTGCTCGACGCGGAGCCGGTCGAGCTGGCCTGCCTGTGCTTGCATTTGCTCTGAAGAGACAAACACGCCCATCTGCTGTTCCGTCGTTTGGATCGCCGCCTCCATGCGCGGAATTTCTTCTTCGAGTGCGCCGCACCGCTCCCGCATCTGGCGCAAGCGGATCGGATTGATGCGCCTCGTCCGTGCGCCGTCGCCATCTGCGGACCCGACAGAGATTGCCGCTGGCGCGGATAGGCTTGCCTCTTGGGTTGACGCAGCATTGCGCGAATCCGTCGTGTGCGGAGCCTCGGCCTGGCGCGAAACCTGCCAGAGATAGTCCTCGTAATTGCCCGTGTAGACGTGGACAGCGCCATCGCGAATTTCAAACACGCGAGTGGCGAGGGCGTCGATAAAAGCCCGGTCGTGCGAGACAAAGACAACGGTGCCGGAAAACCCTCGTAGCGCTTCCAGCAGCACCTCTTTCGCCCGCATATCGAGATGGTTGGTGGGTTCATCGAGCAGCAGGAAATTTGCCGGGCTGACCAGCAGCCGCGCCAACGCATATCGATTGCGCTCGCCGCCTGAAAGCACTCCGAGCGGTTTGAAAACGTCATCACCGGAAAACAGGAAGCAGCCGAGCAGACTGCGTAGCTCCGTTTGCGAGATTTTCGGTGCGCTGCGGCCGATATCATCCAGCATCCGGGCATCAGGATCGAGCTCCTTATATTGGTCCTGCGCGAAATATTGCAACGCCACGTTGTGCCCGAGGCGAATCGTGCCGGTCGTGGGAGCGTCCAGAGCCGAGAGCAGGCGAATCAGCGTCGATTTTCCGGCGCCGTTCGGACCTACAAGTGCGATACGCTCTCCGCGTTCGATGGTGAACTGGACGTTGGCGAACACCTGCTTTGCGCCGAAGCTCTTACTGATCTGGTGCGCTTCGATCACAGTGCGCCCGCTTGCCTGGGGTTGCGGAAATGTGAAATGGACTTCCGCTTCCTGCGGCGGCAATTCAATGCGTTCGATACGCTCCAGCTCCTTAATTCTGCTTTGTACCTGGCGCGCCTTGGTGGCCTGCGCGCGGAATCGAGTGATGAATGCCTCCAGGTGTTCGATGTGTTCCCGCTGATGTCGATAGGCGGCTTCCAATTGCGCCTGCCGTTCCCCTTTTTGCTGAAGATATTTTTCGTAATTTCCGGTGTAGGTGTAGAGGCGGCGATTCCAAAGCTCGACGATTTTGTTGGTTGCGACATCGAGAAAGTACCGATCGTGAGAGATCAAAATGTAAGCGTAGGGATAGGAGCGGAGGTAATCCTCCAGCCAGTTGCGCGCCTCGAGATCGAGATGATTGGTGGGCTCGTCGAGGAGCAGAAGCTGCGGTTTTTTGAGCAATAGCCTCGCCAGCGCGATGCGCATCTGCCAGCCGCCGGAAAACTCTTCCGTCCTGCGCGGCCAATCCTCTTTTGAGAATCCCAGCCCGGAGAGAACGATGCCAACGCGGGCTTCCATCGTATAGCCGTCATGAGCATCAAACCGCGCCTGGCTACGGGTGATTTCGTCGGTGATGGCGGAGTACTCCGCAGTGTGCGGACTTAATTCCGCCAACCGCGAGTGCAGCACCTGGATTTTTTCCTGCAACGCGTGCGTTTCATCGAATGCGGCCATGCATTCTTCGAATACAGAGCGCCCCCGCAATTGAAGTCCATCTTGCGGAAGATATCCAAAGGTCATGCCGCCGGCACGCTGAATCGAACCGTCATCGAGCGATTCGATTCCGTCCAGAATCCGCAGCAGCGTGGATTTGCCGGTGCCGTTGCCGCCTACAAGGCCTGTCCGTTCCCGAGGGGTGATCTGCCAATCGACTTTGTCGAAAAGCAGTTTGTGACCAAAACGCTTGGCGGCAGAGGTAAGGTGCAGCATAGTCGCGGCTCGGATGGATGTTGCAAAGGCGCATTTCTATTGTCGCATCTGTGTGTCGCTCGGCCTGTGTCTCCATTGCTTCGGAGATCGGGACTCACGCGCTGGTTGATATACTCCGAACAGAATCCGCGCCATTTCGTGCAGGCATATCTGCCGTTTGGATAAGGGCTCGAGGAAAAAGAAACGACGCCTGCCGCCGGAAAGAGAACCCTCTCCAGATCGCAATTGCCACAATGCGGATCATTTATCCAACCCGAGTGAATATCAACCATGTACTGATAGTGGTGCTATTCCTATTGTTCGCCCAGTTGCTGGATGGCACGGAGCCACTTTTCGCATTGCTGGCATCAGCTTCCATTCTGTTTGCGGCGCTGGCCTTCAATGCGCTGAACGGTTTGGGAACGGTGAGTGGTGGCTTCGTCTTTTTCATGGCGATACCCACGTTCGTTCTGTTCGTTTTTGTAAAGGTTTTCTACTGGGAGCCGTCTGACCGGCATTTTGAACGACCGCTGATGACAATTACCGCAACCGCGTTGGGATGGGCGGGAATTCTGGCGGCAGCGGGGTTGAGCCGAAGGTTTTCCACCCGGCGCAACATCGTAAAGTTCACCGCAAGAGACCTGGAAAACCTGAAGAATACGTCCGCGGGCCTGCTCGTTATCGGATTGTTCAGCCAGATTCTGCTGACGAATTACAACACATACGCAAACGGTTCCGTGTGGACCGCCTTGAGCCAACTCAACATCTTCGTTCCAATGGCGACAATTCTCGCCACGTATTACGAGATATGCATCAGCCGCGGCAAGCGCAGCATGAACTGGATTGTCCTGGTCAGCATTGTTTACGTAGCGGGATTCGGTTTTATCGCTGCTTCCAAGCAGGGCATGTATTCTCCTTTCCTTTCGTACTTTCTGGTTTGCGCGGCGCTGGAATACCGCTTCCGTCCGCTTCAGGTGGTCGCGATTCTGGGATGGTTGGCTTTCGCGGTTGGCTTTCTTTTTCCCTGGGCGCAATATGCCCGTTCGATGACTCGCCAGGCGACACTTACCGGAACTGTCAATGCGACGATCAATCTGCTCAAGGACCCGAACACGATTCCCGCGATGTATGCGTGGTATGCCGATTCCCTGCGCGCCAATGAAGACATCAATCAAGTGTCGCTGTGCTATGACCATCCGCATGGAATTATCGATCGAGAGTCCCTGATTTGCCAAGATGACCGGCTGATCGATCTGACGCAGCATACCGGCCCCATCGGTGGGCAGTACCTCATTGGCGGATTTGAGATGATCGTTCCGCACTTCATCTGGCCCGGAAGGCTGAACGTGTCGCTCGGAAACCTCTACGGACGCGAGACCGGCCAGGAGAGTCAGGAAGATTTGACCACTTCTGTAGCCTTCGCCCCGGTCGGCGATGCATACCGGGAATTCGGTTGGTCCGGCGTGGTTGTGGTGATGCCGATACTTTACTTTTTCACGTTCATTATTCTGAACGGCGTCTTCGGGGATGCGCGCGAAAGCCCCTGGGGCCTGGTGCTTGTTGCCTATGCCGCCTTCGCCGCGCCGGGCCTGCTATTGCCTGTTCATCCGCAGCTGTGGGGACACTATATCCCTCTCATTCTTTTTGTAATGTGGTTGACCCGATACGTTGCTCCGCAGGTTGCGGTGGTCTTCGGGTTTAGAAAGATACAAGCGAAAATTGTGCAGCCCGGCACGGAGCTTGTGCCGAAAAGCCATGAGGTACCCCACTCTTTATAGATGCGACGCGTCATAGATGCGGCGCGATGGTGAAGATTCCATCCCTCTTTCAGAATCCCATCCGGTCATCCGCGGACGGGCCATAGGTCGCCGGAAGCGGGACTCCGTTTAGACGCAGATAGACGCCTAGCTGGGCGCGGTGATGGATCAGGTGGTTGAGGAACATGTCGCGATACATCAGGAATCGGGACTCCTCGGCGATTGTGTGGCCCTGGAAGCTGAGTTTCCATTTGTGTTGCCACTCGGCGTCGGGTGCGCGCTCTATGGATGCGCGCGCCTGTTGCGCGGCGGCATCGAAAGCGGCCAGCAACTGCGGGCGAGATTCCATCACCAGCGGCTTCATGTTGCTGTTGGAAAAATCCAGGCTGGGAAGGTCGATGATTCGCGAAGCAAACTCTGGCAATTGCGCCACGTGAGCGGCCAACCTGCCGAATGCCATCGACTTATCGTGCGGCTTGTAGTCCGTTTTATCTTCCGGAACCCGCTCCAGCGTCGTCCGGGTCTTTTTCATTTCTGCGTCGAATTCGGGCAAAAGCATCTCGCGGATTTCCATGGTTCCCCCTCTGATTTGAAATCATAATACCGAATTGAGATGCCTTGCCTGCCGCATGCGAAAGAATCTGTGTCGCAAGGCGACTGTAGCGGGCAGCGCCTACAGGAAAACTGATTTAGCGCCTGGTTTTCGCGATCTCCGGTCGCAGCGACATCTCCGTTTCGACATCGCCGGCCGGCTCCGCTTCCGGGGCAGGCTGTTTCTTCTCTGCCTGCAAATATTTGCGTGTCAAATTGGTCTTCAAAATCGAGAAGGCGTCTTCCGGCGTGTCCGCAAAGTGGAATAGTTTCATGTCATGCGGGCTGATGGCCCCTTTCTCCACCAGCATCTCGAAATTTACAACGGATTTCCAATATTGCGACCCGTAAACCACAATGATCATTTCCTTGGCCAGCTTGTGGGTCTGGTTCAGAGTGAGCAGCTCGAACATTTCATCGATTGTGCCGAATCCGCCGGGAAACACGACCAACGCCTTCGCCAGATATGCGAACCAGTATTTGCGCATGAAAAAGTAATGAAATTCCAAGCTGAGCGACGGAGTGATATAAGGGTTCGGCGCCTGTTCAAACGGCAGACGGATGTTTAGCCCGACGGTTTTGCCGCCTGCTTCGCTGGCGCCGCGGTTCGCCGCTTCCATAATCCCCGGGCCGCCGCCGGAAGTGACGACGAAACGATGCCGCGCGGACGGAATCGTCATCGACCATTCCGTGAGCATGAACGCCAGCTTTCTTGCATCTTCATAGTAGCGGGCCATTTCTACAGCGGCCTGGGCATGAGCCCGCTGGAGATGGCTCGCGTCGCCGCGCGCCAGTTCCTTCGGCGTGGCCGGCTGCTCCTCTTTCGGCGCGGGTTGCGCCGATCCGGGAGCGTCCAATAACTCCAGATCGCGGGAGGCTTCGTCGAGCGCGCGAAATCTTGCCGAGCCGAAGAAGACCACCATGTCCTGAATTCGTTCTCGGCGAAAGTGCGAGAGCGGCTCCATGTATTCCGAGAGAATTCGCACAATGCGGCCGTCAGGGCTATTGAGAAATGCCGGGTCCTCATAGGAAAGCGGCGGTTGCTTGGAGTGATTCATCGATGGCCCCACAGACATAGATGTCGCAACGTTGACTCAGACAAGATTTGCTGGACGCTGATGGGAAGGAGCGTCAAGCGCGGTACTCGCGATAATGAATGATTTCTGAAATACCGATCCAGAAATCCAGCAGGCCGAGGCCGGATACCACGCCGCGTGTAATGCCGGAGTTCATCAGGATCGCGAGGCCGGGCACTGTGATGAGGTAGTGGTTTTCGTTCCAATAGCGGGTCCAGGGAAGCACGATCATAAGGAGACCCACATAAAAGCAAAACACCACGAGAATGACTACAGACAAACGCTGTAGCCACACCGGAACGGGTATATGCGCCGCGGTGGGTCGTTGTGAGGCCGGGCGGGGCGCGGGTTCGATGGCGCGCGACGAAAAGAGCTCTTGTTGATCCGGCATTTTCAATTGGCAACGCCGGAGGACTCAAAACCGAGACCTGGCGGTTCGTTCGCCCGTTCAGCCCACGGTATCATAGCGGCGCTCTCATTCCATTCTCAAACAGAGGCAGGCACGGCATTCCGCTTGGGCCGGCGATTCGCCTGCAATATCTTCTTGCGTAAACGCAGGCTTTTCGGTGTGACTTCCACCAATTCATCTTCATTGATAAACTCGATCGCCTGCTCCAGATTTTGCGGTTTGAAAGGTACCAGCCGAATTGCATCGTCTGCCGAGGAGGCGCGCATGTTGGTCAGCTTCTTCTCGCGAACGGCGTTGACATCAAGATCGTTGTCGCGCGAGTGCTCTCCAACGATGATGCCTTCGTAGACTTCGTTCCCCGGCCCAACAAATAAAATGCCTCGTTCCTGCAGACCATCGAGGGCATAGGTGGTCGTCGTGCCAGCCCGGTCGGCAATCAATGCGCCGGTGGAGCGCTGCGGAATCTCACCCTGGTGCGGCATGTAGCCGTCGAACAGAGAGTTCATCACAATCGTGCCTCGAGTTTCCGTCAGCATCTCGCTGCGCAGGCCGATGAGGCCGCGGCTGGGAATGCGAAATTCCAGCCGGACACGCCCATAGCCGTGATTGTGCATCTTCACCATTTCGGCCTTGCGCGGCCCCAGCCGTTCCATCACGACCCCGACGAAGTTTTCCGGGATATCGATTGTGAGCAGTTCGACCGGCTCCATCAGTTTGCCATCGACCATGCGCGTGACGATTTCCGGCCGCCCGACCATCAACTCAAAGCCTTCGCGCCGCATCATTTCGATCAGGATGGCAAGCTGCAATTCTCCGCGGCCGAGAACTTTAAAATTGTCGGCGTTGCCGGTGTCCTCGACGCGAATGGAAACGTTCGTGAGCAGTTCTTTTTCCAGTCGCTCCCGCAGATTGCGCGACGTGACATATTGTCCTTCGCGTCCAGCGAACGGAGAGTTGTTCACAAAAAACTGCATGGCAATGGTAGGTTCGTCGATCGCGATCGCCGGCAGCGGCGAAGGATTCTCCAGGCTGGTGATGGTCTCCCCGATGGTGATGCCGCTGATGCCGGCAATCGCGACGATATCGCCCAGCGTGGTTTCCACAATGTCGGTCCGCTTCAGTCCGCTGAAGCTGAACAGCTTGGTGATCTTGGTTTTTTCGATCGAACCGTCACGCTTGGCGATGGCGACTTCATCCCCGGTGTGGAGGGTGCCGTTGAATACGCGGGCAATCGCGAGCCGACCGAGGTAATCCGAATAATCGAGGTTTGTAACCAGAATCTGCAGCGGGCCGGCGGGATCGCCTTCCGCAGGCGGAATGGTGGAAACAATGGTCTCAAAAAGCGGCTGCAAATCGGTTCCAGGGGTTTTTGCGTCGAGCGACGCGGTCCCCAGTTTGGCGTTTGTATACAGCACCGGAAAATCCAACTGATCTTCGGCGGCATCCAGATCGATGAACAGATCGTAGACCTCATTCAATACTTCCTGAGGGCGCGCGTCAGGCCGATCAATTTTGTTTATCACGAGAATCGGCGGCAGCTTGGCTTCCAGAGCCTTCGACAGGACGTAGCGGGTCTGGGGCAATGGGCCTTCGCTGGCATCGACCAGCAGCATGACGCCATCAACCATCTTCAGGGCACGCTCGACCTCGCCGCCAAAGTCCGCGTGGCCGGGAGTGTCGACGATGTTGATCTTGGTGTCGTGAAAAAAGATGGCCGTGTTCTTCGCCAGGATGGTGATCCCGCGCTCGCGTTCCAGGTCGTTCGAGTCCATCACGCGTTCGGCGACAGCTTCATTGGAGCGGAATGTTCCGCTCTGGCGGAGCATGGCGTCGACAAGTGTGGTCTTGCCGTGGTCGACGTGGGCGATGATGGCGATATTGCGGATGACGGACGACACGATGGTTGAAGTTTCCTGTTCTGGTAGTTTAGATAGGCTGGCGAGGCAACAGTGAATCCGACTCGGCAAATCCAATTGGCAAGTCCCGCAGATTGCGGGAGCATCCTGATCTCTCTACCAGTTTACCGCATGGGCAATCGTGGACAGATATTTTGCCATTACCTAACCGCTGCCGAAGCGATGGGTCGGGTCAAGATTGCAATCCATTCTCAGCGAGGCGTGATAGCGTAGGCTACTTAGGTTTCATGCGGACGTTCGGGGAAACACAATATGGCGGCAGTTCTCAATTCGCAGGAACGATTTGCTTTGGGTCAGCAGCGGCGGAAAAGAGTCGGGCGCACGAAGCACAGCGTGTGGAAGGCGAAGGATCGTCGCGATAATCCCTTAAAGCTGATGCAACACTCCATGATGGGCCGCGTTCCGGTGCTGGCCGCATTGAAGTATGAGCGGATGGAGGCGTCGCCGTTCGGATACTTTCGCGGCGCGGTTCCGGTGATGGCGTACGATTTGTCGCTCCTGGCGAATACGGGTCTGGCGAGCCAACTCTGCGGCGATGCACATGTGCGCAACCTGGGCGCATATGCTGCGTCAGACGGACGACTCGTTTTCGACATCAACGACTTCGATGAGACAGTCGCCGGACCCTTTGAATGGGACGTGAAGCGCATGGCAACAAGCCTAATTCTGGCCGGACGGGAGGCCGGTGCGGGCGACAGCAATTGCCGTGAGGCCACGGAGAAATTTCTGGAGCGATACCGGCGATGCATGGCCGATTTCGCGCGGATGCCGGTGCTGGAGGTGGCACGATTTCAAGTACACCGGCTGACCAAAATCAAGGCGGTTGAAAAGATTTTGCAGGTGGCCGAACGGGCTACGCCGCTCGACAGCTTGCAGTCACTGACCAGACCCGAGAAACATGCGGTTTCGGCAAAGCAGCGCTCAAAAGTTCGGGGAACGGCCAAGGATGAAAAAAGAAAGTTGCCGGATTTCCCCACGCGGAGATTCAAGACAGCGCCTCCCGAACTAAAGCGGGTGACAGGTGGGGAAGCGGAAAGGGTGGTTGGATCGCTGACGAAATACGCGGAGAGTTTGTCGCCGGAGCGAAAAGTGTTCTTCTCGCAGTACAGGCCGGTGGACGTGGCGTTCAAGGTTGTAGGGACCGGGTCAGTAGGGTTGCGGGACTACTGCATTTATATGGCGGGCAATGGATCGAAAGACCCGCTGTTTTTACAAATTAAGGAAGAGGTCGATTCCGCATATGCGCCCTATCTTCGGCAGCGAAGTGGGAAAGCAAATCGGGGGCATGTCGTTCATCAGGGGCGGAGAGTAGCGGAAGGCGAGCGGCTGATGCAACTGCAGTCCGATCCTTTTCTGGGTTGGACGACAATGGAAGGACGCCACTATCTGGTGCGGCAATTGAACGATCACAAGGCTTCGATTCAATTGGGTGATCTAAAGCGGTCGCCGCTCATTGAGTATGCGGAAGTGTGTGGCGAACTGCTGGCACGTGGACATGCGCGATCGGGCGACAGTTCCATGCTGGCCGGATACCTCGGCACGTCAAAAACTTTCGACGATGCCGTGGGGAGTTTTGCGGCGGCATACGCGGACCAGACCGAGAGGGATTGGCGCGAGCTGGTGCGATCGCGTAAATCCAAATAAGAGGTTGAGCGGAAGTGTGCCGTCTCGAGGACGAGTCATTTTCCTGTATAGCTGACCCTCCACATGGAGTTCGACCCATCGTCGGTCACTATCAAAGAGCCATCCTTCGCGACTGCCACTCCGACAGGGCGGCCCCATACGTCTCCGTTGGGAAGCACGAACCCGGTTACAAAATCTTCATATACTCCGGACGCATGACCGTCTTTCAACGGCACCAGCACCACTTCATAGCCTGCGCGCTGCTTCTTGTTCCATGAACCGTGCTCAGCGGCGAATGCGTCGCCGCGGTAATTTTCAGGAAACTGATGTCCTTCGTAGAAGGTCATTTCGAGCGAGGCCGAATGCGGCTGGATCAGCACGTCGGGCGTAACGACTTTATCCTTCAGCTCGGGATGCTTGCCCTTCAACGTCGGGTCCCAATGGCCGCCCATATAAAACCAGGGCCATCCATAAAATCCGCCTTGCTGGATGTGCGTGATGTAATCCGGCACGAGATTGTTGCCGAGCGTGTCGCGTTCATTCACGGAAGCCCAGAGTTGTCCTGTCGTCGGATTGATCGCAAGCCCGACCGGATTGCGAATGCCGTAGGCATAAATCCGAAAGTCTTTTCCCTGTGGAGTGTAGGCCAGAATGTCCGCGCGGTGCCGTTCCTGCGGATGAGTATCGGCATCGTCGTGGTTGGAATGCGACCCAACCGAGACAAACATCGTTTTGCCGTCAGGAGAAAATGCGATGTCGCGCGTCCAGTGGCCGCCGCCGCGCAAGTGGCCGCCCGGAGGAATGTCCGGCACAATCATTTGCGATGGCCCGGTCGCCTTCATGTCTCCATTGCGATAAGGAAATCGCACGACCGAGCCTGTGTTGCCGATATAGACCCATTGCGGATTCGGTCCCGGCGGATAGAACGCGATGCCAAACGGCATATCCAAACCGGACGCGAAGATCTCCGACTTTTCCGGTTTGCCATCTTTCTTGATTCCGCGAAAAACGCGAATGTCGCCCGGTTTACTTTCCGCGACGAACATGTCTCCGTTGGGCGCGGTGCGAATCAGGCGCGGATTATCCAATCCGGTTGCGTAGAGATCGACTTTGAATCCAGGGAGAGTTTGCGGCCAGGCATTCGCGGGACGCGGAACGATATTCGCGCCATTGTCGACAGATTTGGTGGCGAACGGCTGGGGCAGATCGGCCAGCGTGATCTTGCGCGCAACCCCCGGCTTCTCTCGCTGATAATTGGTGAAGGCTGCCTGCCCGGTTTGCACCACGGATGGATTCTGCGATTCGCCGCTCGGTGCGAATAGCGTAGCGGCGAGCAAACACGCCGGGATTGCGACCCATCGAAATTGTCTGTTCACTGGATATACCTCATATCGTCCGGTGTAGGCCGGGAAATCTTTTGTGATGGTTTGGACGCTTCGACGGTCGCGTTGGTTTCAAATTCCGCTTCTATTTCGTTATAGAATCTGATTTTTGGCGATCGAGTCGATTTCTCCAGCGCGGAATGTAAGCTGGGGGAGTCTGAAGATTTCCTGAAGAGATTTGTTTGTTCGAAATAGTTGTGTAGTGAGGCGCACGAGATAGGGAGGGGGCACATGAAATCGAAATCCATTCTCTGTTCATTGTTCGCGATGCTGGTTCTTCTACCGTTCGCCGCCATCTGCCAAGAAGCGCCGCGGGCCGCGGTTTGGCTGACGACTCAGAATAGGTCTTCTCTATTTGCAAAGCAGCCTGATCTCCTCCATTTTTCGAGGGCTGAGAACAATTCTCCGACAATCGCGGTAAATGACAAGGAAAAATTCCAATCGGTCGATGGGTTCGGCTTCGCCATGACGGATGGAAGCGCGCAGCTTCTTATGCAAATGGGACAGCCGGAGCGCTCGGTACTGTTGCGCCGGCTTTTCTCCACGCAAGGCGCGGATATAGGAGCCAGCTATCTGAGGCTGACCATCGGTGCTTCCGATATGAACGCGAATGTCTTTTCGTACGATGACATGCCTGCGGGCGAGACCGATCCCGACCTGAAGAAGTTCAGCCTCGCTCCCGACGGAGTGAATCTGATCCCCGTTCTGAAGGAAGTGCTTGCGATCAACCCGAGGATCAAATTTCTGGCTTCCCCCTGGTCCGCTCCGCCCTGGATGAAGACGAACGACAGTGCGAAAGGCGGCCACCTGAAACCGGAGTATTACAAAGCCTATGCAAATTACTTGGTGAAATATATCGAGGGCATGAAGGCCGCGGGCATCACAATCGATACCATTACCGTGCAGAATGAGCCGTTGAATCCTAAGAACACGCCTAGCATGGTCATGTTTGCGAACGAAGAGGGTCAGTTTATTAAGAACGATCTTGGGCCTGCATTTCAGAAGGCTGGCATCCAGACAAAAATTCTTTTATATGACCACAACCCTGACGTACCCTCCTATGTGTTATCGATCTTGAAAGATCCGGGCGCGGCGAAATATGTCGATGGATCAGCGTGGCACTTATACGGCGGCGACATATCGGCCTTGTCTGAAGTGCACGATGCCTTCCCGGATAAGAAGATTTACTTCACGGAGCAGACAATAACCGAACCTCCCGGTTCGAGCTCCATCGACATCGCCGAACCTGTCAGCGGGGTCGTGATTGGCGCTACCCGCAACTGGAGCCGCAACGTTCTGCTCTGGAACCTGGCCGCCGATCCAAATGACGGCCCTCACACAAACGATGGCGGATGCACGATGTGCCAGGGCGCGATCACGCTCGACGGAAACAAGGTGACATTCAATATTTCCTACTATGTGGTCGCGCATTTTTCTAAATTCGTGCGGCCAGGTTCGGTTCGCATTGCTTCAAACCATCTAGATCAATTGGACAATGTCACATTTCTTACTCCGACCGGAAAAATTGTGCTGGTAGTAGCGAATACCAGTAATTTCGCGAAGACCTTTAACATTGCTTTCCACGGAAAAATGACCACTGCGTCGTTGCCCATCGGCGCTGTCGCGACCTATATCTGGTAGCTACTTTCGGCTTCCAGAGGATCGTGACTCGAAAAAGAACAGTTATGAAAATTCAAATCGCGAAGGCTTCCCGGCTTCCGCCGCCGTCGCTCTTGGCCGATCCTGCCACCGAACTTTCTCGATTCGCCTGAGGCTCACTCAGGCCTCTCGACTGCGCGGAGTTTGCCCTGAACGCAGTTGCAACGCTCCGGCCGGAATGGCAGCACATTGATGAGACACCTTCCCAGAGATGTGCGGAGTACCGGAAAGATAACATTCGCGCGAGCGACGACAACTTAACCTGCTTTCAATGCATCTTCCTCTTTGTTTCATTCCCATGACGCGAGTTGCACGTTAAATGACAGGTAGAAGCATGTTGAAATTGCTTGCCACGATCGCAGGCTCGATGGGTGTCTGGATTCTCTTTGTTGCGGGCGTCAAGCCGGAAGAGATGATCGTGGGCGTAATTTGCGTTCTGCTGACCGTCGCTTTTTCCTGGTACATAGTCGAGGAGTGTTCGATTCAGGTCCGGCTGCGTTGGATCGACATGGTTCAAATTGTTTACGTACCGGGCTATCTGATCGCGGGTATGTGCCAGATTGTCAGTGTTCTCGCGCTGGACATTCTCCGTATCCGTCCTTCGGAGTCGCTGTTTCGGGCCGCGCCTTTTGAGAAGGGTGGACCCGTCGCAGTTGCAACCGCTCGGCGGGTGCTGGCGGTCGTTTACACCACCGCGACGCCGAACTTCATCATTCTCGGCATCGATCCCAAAACGCATTGGATGCTCTTCTACCAATTGAGGAAGAGCGATATTCCCGTGATGACGCGGCATCTGGGTGCGCGAGCATGAATGCGTGGCTGATCGCCGCAGTGGTTGTGTCGGCATGTTTGTTGCCCTGCGCGGACATGTGTCTGCGCGGTTCGCCGGAGCGGCGGCTGGTAGGTCTTGAGATGACCGGGATCATCGTCACCATCGCGCTGATCTTATTTACCGTCGGCACGAATCGACTGCCGTTCATCGATCTTGCTCTTACGCTGGCAATCATGTCGTTCGGCGGCGGACTTGTTTTCGCACGGTTTCTGGAGAAGCATTTATGACCGCGATGCATATCGTAATTGACGTTCTGCTGGCGATCACCGCCGTCGCCTGTTGGCTGGGGGTGGTTGGGATGTGGCGCATGCGCGAACCGATACAGGCCTTGAACTATATGTCGCTGCCCGCCGCGCTCGGCTCGGTGACACTGACGGTCGCGGTGGCGTGCCAAACCGGAGCGTCGCAGGCTACCGCGAAATGTATCGCGATTGCGGTCATTCTGATCGCCATCAATTCCATCGTGACGCATGCCACCGCACGGGCATTTCGCGTGCGACAGATCGGCCACTGGGAGCCGCGCCTCAGCGACGATGTGGAATTTTTGGAGGCGAAACGCAAATGATGATCTTCGGAGCCGCGCTGCTGCTGCTGATTGCCGTTACCGGTTTTGTGATCGTGCGGACACACGACATCACTTCGCAGGTGTTCGCGCTCACGTTTTATGGATTGCTTTTTGGGTTATTATTTTTTGTCTTCCAGGCTCCCGACGTAGCGCTTTCTCAAATTACTGTCGGCGGCCTGGCGCTGCCCCTGATGCTGATGCTGGCGATCTCCCGGATGCGCCACCGCAAAGAACGTCATGCGAGCGAGGACGAAAAATGAGCGCGGCCGTGCGTGTCCGGCTCTTTCTGGTCGCCGGCGCGGTGTTCTTTCTTTTCTATTGCCTCGCCGCGCGCAATCTTGCGCCATGGGGCCAGTATCGCGGCCCCTATGGCGATGCGGTCAGCCGGGTTGTCGTATACCAACGCCACGCGACCGACGTGGTGAACGCAATCACCTACGATTATCGCGGCTTCGATACACTGGGTGAGGAGTTCATCCTGTTCAGCGCGGTTGCCGGCGTGATGATGCTGCTGCGCAAGGAAGACAGGCCGCACACAGAACAGGCCGTCCATGACTACGCCGCGTTGAGCGAGGCGACGAAACTCTTCTCCATCCCCGCGATCGGCGTCACGGTTCTGTTCGGGCTGTACATCGCCACGCATGGGCAGCTTACGCCGGGCGGCGGCTTCCAGGGCGGCGTGATCCTCGCCGCCGCCCCCATGCTGATTTACGTTTCCCAGAACACGCAGGTATTTCAGCGCATCACTTCCCATCCGCTGATGGAATTCATGGAGGCGCTTGGCGCGGCGGCGTATGCGCTGATTGGACTGATTCCCCTGGTCATTGGCTTGCCGTTCCTCACCAACATACTGCCGCTAGGCAAGACCGGTGAGGTCTTTTCGGCCGGGACTATCGCGCTGATCAGCGTTTGCGTCGGCGTCGAAGTGACCGCTGCTTTCATTCTCGTCATTTACGCGTACTTGCAGGAAATCATCAAGGGAGCGGAGGAGAAAGAATAATGCCGATCCATATGTTTCCCTATATCGTCGCCGCATGGCTGTTCTGCTGCGGACTGTACGGAATCGTCACCAGCCGGCACCTTGTCCACACCGTTGTATGCCTCGCGATCCTGCAAACTTCCACGTATGTTCTGCTACTCAATATCGGATTCCGTTCCGGAGGCGCGGCGCCTGTGTTCGCGGACATTCCTCCCGGCACCCTGACGGTCGATCCGCTGGTGCAGGCATTGATGCTGACGGATATCGTCGTCGAAGCTACGGTTTTTGCCTTACTCCTTTCCATGCTGGTCAAGTCGTACGAGAAGGCCGGGACAATGCGTCCGGAAGATCTGCGCATCCTGCGAGGCTGACTGAGTGATGCTATCGCCGGCGCTGCTGGTTGCTGTGCCATTGCTGGCCGCCGCTCTGTTAAGCGGGCTGCGCCACTATTTCCCACGCGCCGTCGCGGACTCGATCGGCATTTTCGCTGCCGCATTCAATTTCATATTTTCGCTGCTACTGCTGAAGGCCTCCTGGAGCCATCCCTTCGTCTATTGGTTTGGAAACTGGTATCCGCACGGATATGTTGCGCTCGGAATATGTTTCGTGGTGGACCCGATCGGTGCAGCACTTGCTGTGCTGGCAGGTTTCCTCACCTTTCTGGCCATGCTGTATTCCTGGCGGTTTGTCGATTCCGCTCACAACCTGTATCACCCGCTGATGCTGGTCTTTCTGGCCGCGATGTCCGGCTTTGTCCTCACCGGCGACCTGTTCAACCTGTTCGTGTTCTTTGAACTGATGAGCACCGCCGCCTTCGCGCTGTGCGGACTGAAGACCAGAGAGCCGGCTCCGCTCCAGGGAGCGTTCAATTTCGCCATCACCAATACAATCGCCGCGTTTCTTGTGCTGACCGGGATAGCGTTTCTGTATGGAGCGACCGGCGCGCTCAACCTGGCGCAGATCGGCAGGGCCCTGGGAAGCCGGCACGATTCTCTGGTCATCGTCTCGTTTCTTTTTATTTGCTGTGGATTTCTAGTCAAGGCCGCCGCCGTTCCGTTTCACTTCTGGCTGGCGGACGCGCACGCCGTCGCGCCTACGCCTGTATGCGTTCTCTTCTCCGGTCTGATGGTGGAACTTGGCCTGTACGCGATCATGCGCGTCTACGCCACAGTTTTCCAGCACTGCTTCGCGAACCATGTTCCTGGATTGCGCGTGGTCTTCATCACCATCGGAACTGTCACTGCTCTGTGGGGCGCATTCATGTGTTATGTGGAGCACCATCTGAAGCGCATGCTAGCCTTCTCCACCATCAGTCACATGGGGCTGATGATCGTCGGTTTTGCGCTGCAATCCGTGATCGGGCTTGCCGGGCTGTGCGTGTATTTGGTTGCGCATGCGCTGGCAAAGTCCGGCCTGTTCTTCTGTACAGGAATTCTGCTGCACCGGCTGCGCAGCATGAGCGAGACCGTGCTGTTCGGGCGCGGACGGGAGCTGCGCTTCACGCCGGTCCTGTGGATGCTGGGAGGCCTAGCGCTGGCCGGCATGCCGCCGTTTGCGACCTTTTTCGGAGAGTCTCTCGTGTCCGGCTCAGGCGATCGACTCGGGTATGCATGGATTTCCGGCTTGTTTGTCGTCGCCGGCGCTTTCACAGGCGGCGCGGTGTTTCGGGTCGGCATGCGCACGTTCGCGGGATGGGGCGATGCCGGGCCATCCGATCGATCATCGCAGATCGATGAACTTCCTGAGGACAAGGGAGAGAACGCGAGGATCAACTGGTTCCAGTTCACGCCCGCCGCCGTGTGCATCCTGGGCTGCCTGGCAATCTCTTTCGCCCCGCGCTTTCGCGAGTCCATCGAAATGGCGGCGACACGATTCCTAGATCAAACTGCCTACATCCGCCTCGTTTATACCGGAGGGTGGACGTCGGGTGCGATGATGCCCGCATTGCCAACAGCCTCGGGTGCGGCGCTGCGCGGAGCGATTGCGACGGCGCTGGCGTTGCTGATTGCGCTGGCTTCCGTATTTCATCGTTCTATCCCGCGACGGCTGCGCTGGCCTTCCCATATCGAGGGACGAATGCGCCCCATTCGTGAATTGCAAAGCGGCCATCCGGGAGATTACGTGACCTGGTTGACCATCGGCGTGTCCGCTATTGGCGGAGCGCTGTATCTGCTGCTGCGGTGAGTCTGGCGCCTTTCGCAGCCCTTGCTTAAAGATGGCGCTATTTTTTTGATTCGCAGCGGCGGGACGAGCCGTGGCCTACTGGTAAACACTCGAGTTACTGAGGGGCGCGACGAGGCCAAATACCTGAATTCAGTGGGCGCGCCAACCGTTCTTCCAACGCTTGACACGCGTCCCTAGAGTGCTATACTCAACGGACTTCAACCCGAAAACTGTGCTTAACGGACCTTCAAATCCCCCATGCGAAGCCGTAAGACTGTAGTACTGTGTGTCGTCTTTTTCCTACTGCCGCTCGTTCTGGCGCCCACTATGCGGGCCAGCCGGAAGCAGCAGACGATTGTCATTGCTCTCGACCAGTCCGGCAGCATGGTCCGAAGCGATCCCGCCAAGCTGAGAATTGAAGCCGCCGGCCTGCTTGCCGCAGCGCTGGGTGCAAAAGACCAGGTCGGAATCATCGGCTTTGGCGATTCCGCTCACTGGCTGCAACAGCCCATTGAGCGGGACGGGTTCAATTTCCATCTGCTGGATAATATCGGGTCGTCGGACGCGCACACTGCTTTCTCCCCGGTCCTGCAGGCTGTCGATGAATACCTTGCGGCCCAGCCCTCCTCTTTTTTTGAAGAAAACGATGTTTCCCTCGTTCTGCTGACGGATGGCCGCAGCGATCCGACGAACAAGCTCGCCGATGCCGATATGTCCTCCGCGCTTTTGATCGCGGGCCGCAATGCGCGCCGGCTCAAGATTTACACGATCGGACTTGGCGGTGATTTCGACCGCAGTTTTCTCGAACAACTGGGTCACGCGTCCAATGGATTTTCGATCTCGGCCACATCCGCGGCGGACCTTCCGGATGCGTTTCTCCGAATCGCTGCCCGGGCTGCGGCGCTGCCGGTGTATCTGCGTAGTCCGCGTCCAGGCAACCTTGAATGGACCGGCTCTCCGAAGAGAGTTCTGGTGGTTTTTACGGGCGAACACGCGGCGACCGCCCAGATGCCGGGAAACATGCTGTATCGTTCGGCAAACGTCGCGGTGAGCGAGGAGATCCCCTCGCACGAAAGTGCGAATATCGCTTGGACTGGTCATGGAAGCGCTTTTCTCTGTGTACAGGAGCCGCTGACTCTTTCGCCTGAGGGAGAATTTCCTTCTGCGTTGCTGACCGACGCGGCTCGCCCGGTTACCCTCACCTTGCAAAATTCGCAGAAATCTCTGAAGGGGGCTTTTTTTCTGGAGAGCGCGAGCGCGCATCTGGAGCTTGCGGGACCGGATCATGAGATCGTTCCTTTGCACCAGCAAGATGGGGCTGGAATTTTCACCGGTTCTCTGGAGGCGCAAAACGCCGGAGTCTTCCGCGCACGCGCATACCTGGACTCGCCATACGGCGAGGTTGAAACGTTCCTCGGCGATCTGACCGCTTCCGTCGTGCCCGTTGCTATTCCGCAGCAGATTTCGGCGGGTGTTTTCGATCCGCTGCCGCGGTCATGGTTTCCCACGAAACTTTCAGTTCAGCCTCTGCTGCCCGTGGGTGACGTGAACGTCCGGTTCTCATCCGCGGGAGCGCTGGCCGGTCTGCCGCCTGATCTGTTGGTCGTGCCAGGGCAGAAGCCTCAAGTCAAATTGGTGATCGGTGGGGCACCCGGAGTCGTCCATGTGGCCGAATATTCCGCAACCTGGAGCGACGGTAAAACGGAAATTTCCCGCCATGGCGCGCTGCGCGTTCTTACCAGCCAGATGACGCCCGCCGAACTGCTTCGGACCAAATGGCCCTGGGCCGTTGCGGCGCTTCTCGTGGTCTTCGGATTGGTCGGCACGGTCTGGAGTTTCTGGCCGCGGCCTCTTCAGGCCGACTTGATTGTTCGGCAGAACGGGTCGCAGGTGCTGCGACTCCAGTTGCCCGCGCAACTGCGCACGCGCACACTACACCTCTCGGAAAGTGAAACGGGGCAAAGCTCCGGGGCGGACCACGCCGTAATCGCCGGGCCGCAATCGCGGGAACTGCTTTCGCTCAAAAGCGCTCGACGCCGGGGAAGGTGGACGATCGTGGCCCATCCGCGCGCGGCGCGCGTCCAGGCGCAACAATGCCGGAAGTGGTCGGAGATTGATCTGCGCGCCATCCACGTACCGGTTTTTTATACAGACGACGGAACCATTCAGATCAACGTGCTCTACAGCTGAGGAATTGACGAGGAGGGTTGCCATGCTTCACCGCACATTGCTCATCGGACTTGGTGGGACCGGAATCGACCTCCTCCGGAAGTTCAAGACCCATTACGGCAAGTACTACGACAAGGAACAACGATATATCCAGATACTGGGCATCGACACGACCAATCAGCGGACGGACAGCGCGGACCCATTTCTTGAGAACCATGAGTTTCTGCATCTCGGCAATCCAGTTATCACGTCCGCGAATGTGATGCAGTTCCGCAAGCGCAATCAGTTTCGATGGCTGCCGGACGATCTGCCCGCCTTCTCCGTCGCAACCGGCGCCGGTATGCGGCGGCTGGTCGGTCATATTGCATACTTCTGGCGTGGGGCCGATGTTGCCGCGCGCATTGAACGCGCAATGCACACGCTGAATCACGCGGAGGTCAGCGGCGAATTTGCCAACGTTGTCGATGGTGCGCAGACACGCGTGTTCATTCTTAGCTCTGTTTGCGGCGGAACCGGCACGGGCATGTTCCTGGACATCGCGTTTCTTGTGAACCATTTGTTTGCGCGTCACAACTACGAGACGGTTCGATTCGGAATGCTTTTTCTTCCCTCCACCTTTCGTCAACTGGCACAGAGCGCGCAGTACGCAACCCTGGAAGCGAACGGCTATGCCGCGCTGCAGGAACTGAACTATTACATGGCCGACTCTTTCTCACAGACCCGTTTGGCATCGCCGGCCGATCTCGTCTCAGGCGAAATTCCCATCGCTCCAAGTCCATTCGATATGTGTTTCATGCTTGGAGGAACGGACGAGATCGGCAGACAGCTTTCCTCCTCGGAGGACCTGTATCAACGGACCGCGGAGTTCTTGTTTTCGGCCGTCGCATTTCCTCAGATTCAGGAGCACATCGTCGACTACCACGTGACCAACGCCCGCCTGAGCTATGCATCCTTCGGTTCCTTCTCCGTCCCGCTGCCGAAAGCGAGATACGTCGAGAAATATGTGCTCTCCATTGGGCGCGAGTTGCTGGGAGACATCTTCGCGCCCGCGCAACCCGCACAGGATGCCCGGGCGAGAGACGTGCTGAGCGGTACCCGGATTTCCGAATTGAGAGACCTGGAATCGCTTGGAACACTGCGGCAGATCGAAAGCCTGCTGCACTCGGAAGTGTTTCTGCATGGCGAGGGCGGCGGTCAGCGACAGACCACCGAACACATCATGAAGGAATATGAAATTTGGATGAACACGCGGCCGCGGGTAGTGCAGCACGCCACCGCGGAAATCGCGTCCATCGTCGAAACCATCGAGCGGGAGATTCTCGGCGAGCGCAAACGGCAGGCGAGCCTGGAAAAAGGCGTGCTGGCGGGACAATTTGAAATCTGCAAGGCGGTTCTTATCCAGTTGCAGCAGGTCCTCGACGCCGCATCTTCGACTGCGCCGAACCTCACTGAAGCGGACGTCCTCAAGACTTATCGCGAGGAGAGATTCATCGGCGGCAAGTCGGCGGCGGAACGTTTGGCTGGATTCCGTGGCGAATTGCCGCAGGCCATCCGATCGGAGATCGCGAACGAACTTCGCGGCCAGGTACGCGCGCAGGTCGGCAAGCTGCGGGCCCGATTCAGCGACGAAGCCTCTGCTCTGGGAACGCTGATGGGAAACTCCGGATTTATCGCCTCCGACTTCCAGGGCAAGGCGGAGCAGTTCCTTTCTAACCGCCGCGCCGCTTCGCGCAGCGGCAATTTCGCCAACACGGGAATTGGAGCCGCCCATATTCCCGACGACCAATATCAATTGGATCGAACCGGGCTGTTGCAGCGCTACCGCGCGAAATTTTCTCTGCAAGACGTGGTCGACGAGAACTGGAAATTTCAATCGGAAAAGTTTATCGACAAGCTGCATCAGGAGACGGCGCAATACGTCTCCGAGCAGATCACCCGCTCGCAGCTCTTGGACGATCGTCTGCTCCACAACGGATTGGTGCAGGCATGGTCGAACCTCAATCTTCAGAATGGACCGCGCCGGAACCAGGCAACGACCAACAACCTCTTTGCGCCGCGCGACCCTGACCTGCGGAAGCAGCTTCAACAGGTCTTCGACGAATGGAAGGGGTCGGAATCGTCGCCGCTTTGCAACATCAGCGACTCGATTGATGACTCCATGCTGTCCTTCATGCGGGTGATCGGCCGCTTTGGGTTGGCCGATATCCATGAGGTTCAGCTCATGCGTCAGTCCTACGAGGCCAAACGAAAAGATCCTGTCGAAAAGATGTTTCTCGATCTTCCAACGCACAAACGGCGCAGCATCGCGGGGGACGATGAGAATGAAGAGCAGTGCAAATGGTTCGGGCTCGCAACGATCCTCGGGCTTCTCCGCGATTTCGGCCAGGATCTGGAATTCAATGGAAAGCCGTTGCGGACACAGATTGCCGACCCGGTCGAGCGTCATCTGCACGCTCGACTGCGCATGATCGACCCTGACTTTCAGGAGATCATCGAAAAAAAGCGGGACAAAATGATCCTCGATCTCGGAGGCAATCAGGGCTGGGCCCAGTTTATTTACGACCAGGTGGAAAAGAACTATCCGCGCAATGAATTTCGCGACATCGGCGAGTATGACCGCCAGATGTCGGAGGTGCGTGAGGAAATGATGGCCTATCTGCGGTCGCTCGGCGTGCCGCAATATATGCGGGCAGGAGATTGATCGCTTGATCCTTCAGCCCACATTGGTATTGCTGCGCGGCCCCGGCGCCGAGCGTCTCAAGAACCAGATTTCCCGCTGGTTCAGCGAAGACGAGCGCAAGGCATTCTATTTTGCGGAAATTGCCGAGGACGACGATCTGGAACACGCGGTTCGAGCAGGCGTGGCGGAATTGCGCTCGGCAAAGTTGCTGACAGAATTGATACGGTGCGGGTACGTCCCAAAAAATTATCGAATGCAGGAGTTCCGGACCCTGATCGTGAGCATGTCGGAAGATCAGGAGTGGATTCGTCTGACACGCCGAAAGATTGAGACTTCGCTGCGAGCGACGCCCTTTTTGAATCGCATCTTCTGGGCTGTACTGCTGGAGCCGCAGAGAATGGAGAACGTGGAAGGCGCGCAACAAAGCCTCCTGGCCGATTTTGGCGGAAACGAGTCCATCACACTGTTCCACGTTCTTCCCGTGTGGCGCGGCAGCGACCTGGATGCCGACGATACCGCGGCCATCCTGGAAAGATTGACGGTGCTGCTGCTGAAAGCTGACGCTGACGCTTCATTCCCCATCGTTTCGGAAATAGCGCTGAATAAGAGCGCATGGACAATCGGTATTGAGGCTTACCGGCTCAAGGGTCACTCTGAGGCCGGGAAATGCGCATTATTCCTGGCTGCCCGTGAATTGATTGCCCAGTGCTTCACCGGTAAGCCGATGAGCGCGGTGACGCTTGCGAATCTGGTGCGTCAAAAGATTCCGGATTTCGATAAACAGGCGGATGTAGACCCATTCACGCCGGAAGGTCTGGAACTGGTAAGCCGATATGTACGAAACTACGTTCCGGATTTACTGGACGCGCTCGCCATGCACAGTCCCGACGTGGAGAGTTGGCTGGACTGCCTGAAGTACCTGAAGCGGGAAGCCGCGCGGCCCAGAAAGGCTTTGAAGGCGCCCCCAAAAGAGGGCGAGGTCGCGCTGGAGAAGAAATCTGCGACGCCGTTTTCCGGCTTAAGCGTTCTGGTGATGACAATTTCCGCGGCGGTATGCTATCTGCTGTGGAAGCCCGAGGGCCAGCAGATGGACCTGGCCCTTTCCGGCGGCGGAAGAGCCATGCAGCAACTGCCGCGTCATCCGATCTTTTCCGCCGCCCTGGAACGGATACTCGCCGACATCCAACCCTTGCGTTATCCCGAGTTGATGCAAGAGAGCGCCGGTACCGCCGGGATTGAGAGCCCGATCCCAACCGAGAGCGTTGAAACTGCAAGAGCGGACCGGGAACTGATCGACGCCGCCCGCGATCTGCTGCTGCAGCGGACGTTTGCTCTTCCCTCGCTTCTTTCGTTCCAGTTTCTTACGGGGGAAATGACGCCGGCGTCCGCAATGGCGCAGGTGCTGTCCGCGCAACAGGAGATGGAGGGAAAACTGGAAGACATGCTGATTAGCCGATGGCTGAAAAACGTGAGAGAGTCGCGGCGCGGCGATGGAAACGGCGCGGACAGCGACTGGCTCGATTACATGTTTTCCTCACCGATCCCCAATCCAGTGCACATGGAGCTGGAGATCTCCGGTCATCAAAACAAGCCGCAGCAGCCCGGCTGGTTCCCACCCTCCTGGCTGCATTACGTCCACGCCGTCGGCGTCCGTTAAGGAAACTCTCTACTTCGTGGCCAGATAGTTGGTCACATAATCGCGCACGGCATCTTCCAGCGAGGTGAATGGTTGGGTGTATCCGGAGTTGCGTAATTTCTCCACAGTGGCCTGCGTGAAATATTGATACTTCCCGCGAAGGATCTCCGGCATTTCGATGAATTCGATTTTGGGAGCGATGTTCATTGCGGAAAAAACGGCGGCAGCCAGATCTTTCCAGCTTCGGGCTTTTCCTGTCCCGCAATTGAATAGGCCGCTGACATTGCGATGCTCGAAGAAATGGAGCGTGACCGCAACCGCATCTTTCACATAGATGAAGTCCCGCATCTGTTCGCCATCCGCGTAGTCTGGCCGATACGATTTGAAAAGCTCAATCTTGCCGCACTTTTGGATCTGCTCGTAGGCCTTGCTGACCATCGAACGCATGTCGCCCTTGTGTTCTTCGTGAGGACCATAGACGTTGAAGTATTTCAATCCAGCGATACGATCGAACAACCTGTGCTTCTGCGCCCACAGATCGAATATGTGTTTGGAATATCCATACATATTGAGCGGCCGCAGAGTGGGAAGCAGCGCGTCTTCATCCTTATAGCCGTTGCTTCCGTCGCCGTAGGTAGCAGCGCTCGATGCATAGATGAACCGCGTGTCGTGCTGGAGGCACCATTCGCATAGGGTCCGTGTGTAGTGATAATTGTTGCGCAGGAGAAAATCCGCGTCGCGCTCTGTGGTCGAACTGCATGCTCCCAGATGAATGATGGCATCAATCTCACTGAACTTGTTGGCTTCGAGGTGGCTCAAAAACTCCTCTGGCTCGAGAATGTCCTCATAGCGAAGACCAAGCAGATTGCGCCACTTATCGTCGCAACCCATGCTGTCGACGAGGATTAAATCCTCGCAACCGCGAGTATTCAATTCCGCGACCAGATTGCATCCGATAAAACCGCCGGCACCAGTCACTACGATCTGCTTCGCCATCTACGCTCTCTTCGCGATCCCCTGAAATTTGCGCTGTGCAGGGATCAGTCTATCGCTAACGGGGTCCGATATACCGCGATTTGCGAGCCGATAATGGATTCGGCGCAGCCTACACTGCCGTGCCCATCGCCCACACTTCCAGTCATCCTCTCTGATGCGATTCGTGCTTCCGCGCTCGCATGCCTGGGATACGATATCCAGAAAAGGTCCATTCCAATCCCGGGAGAGAAGACTGCGAATGCCGCGAATCCGATTTATTTCTTTGACTGGAATACTCGTTGCCGCAGCGCTAGTATTGCAAGCTGCGGCAGCCGTGAATGCGAGTTCCCACAGCAGCCCGACGGCGACGCCGATCCGGCACCTCGTGGTGATCTTCGGAGAGAACATTTCGTTCGACCATTATTTTGGCACCTATCCCAAAGCATTAAACCTGCCGAATGAGCCTCCATTTACGGCGAAGGAAGGCACGCCCAGTGTCAACGGGCTTACCGACACGCTGCTGCACCACAATCCAAATTTTCTGAATGCAAAGGTGAACGGTGAGGATGCCGTGAATCCGTTCCGGCTGGACCGCTCGCAGGCAGCGACCGCGGATGAGAACCACGACTACACGCCGGAGCAGCGCGCGTTTCACGCGGGATTGATGGATTCTTTTCCGAAATACACAGGAATTCCAGGTTCTCCCGCGTTGCAACATCGATTGGGAAGCGCGGAAATGAACGCCCCTCGCGAGTACGCTTACCAGACCAAAGGCCTGGTGATGGGCTACTACGATGGCAACACAGTGACGGCGCTATGGAATTACGCACAGCGATACGCGTTGAATGACAACTCGTACGGCACCACGTTTGGACCTTCTACGCTGGGCGCCGTCGAGCTAATCTCTGGCCAGACGAACGGCGTGATCGATCAAATCAATGCCGGGGATATCGTTATCGATGGTGGAAACGGCACGATCACCGAAATCGGCGATGGAGATCCCATTGGGGACGTGTGCTCGACGACGACGGGAGGTCAACTGCGGCGGAGCAGCAACAATATCGGCGAGATGCTGACCCAGCACGATGTAACGTGGGGATGGTTTGAAGGCGGATTCGATTTGACCAAGCGGAATCCGAATGGAACCACAGGATGCCGGCGGACCACCTACTCGCAAATTACACGCGTGCTGGTGCCCGATTACATGCCACACCATGAACCATTTCAGTACTACAAAGCGACGTGGAACCTGAAACATATTCGTCCGACCTCTGTAATGACGATTGGCCATAATGGAGACGCGGCTCGTCATCAATACGATATCGACGATTTCTTTACAGCGGTAAAGGCCGGGAACTTTCCAGCGGTAAGTTTCTTGAAAGCGCCTGCATATCAGGATGGCCATGCAGGCTATTCCGATCCGCTGGACGAGCAGGCATTCATCGTGAAGGTGATCGATTTTCTGCAAGCGCAGCCGGAGTGGAAGAACACCGCCGTGATTCTGGCCTATGACGACTCGGACGGATGGTACGACCACCAGATGGGCCCGATCGTGAATCACTCTTCCACGGCTGCCGACATGTTGAGCGGTTCCGGTGAATGCGGCGATGGGGCCACCGCGCTGCCTGGCCCGAAGACTCCGCATGCGCAGGGCCGCTGCGGCTACGGCCCACGTCTGCCTCTGCTCGTCGTATCTCCCTATGCGCGCCGCAATTATGTGGACCACACTGTTACCGATCAGACATCAATTTTGCGATTTATTGAAGACAACTGGCTGCATGGCGAGCGAGTTGGACGAGGCTCCTTCGACTCAATCGCCGGTCCGATCATCGGAATGTTTAATTTCCAACATCCAGACGCAAGACAATATATCTTGGACCCGCAGACAGGCGAGCCGCTCCGGCCATAATTTGATTGGATGGGCAGGATTGGCGGAATAGCTTGTTTGTATATGCACGCAATGCAATTAAGAGAACCGCGTCTTTTTCCATAGCCACCATCCGCCGCCAAGAAATGTCAGCAGCAGTAACAGAACCAGGCTGCTGGCCCAGAACGTATTCACATATAAAGCCGGACGGACAATCCCGCGAGCCAGACCAGCGAAGATTCCGCACGCTGCAATTGCAATCGCGTAATCCCACCAACGCCTGTGTGTCGCCCGAGTTTCCCCTGAATCCATGCCCTCCTGGGTCTCCAACACGCGAGGGTAGTTCAATCCATAGCGGTTACATTCGCGCGCGACGGCATGACGGGCGGAGACCTGCTCTTCTGCTCCCGCCGCGGATGTGCTGATTCCGAATGCGCCCAGCAGCATGACACATGATCCCGCGATGACGATAAGCCGGTGTTGCAGACTCGCATGGGCCAGCTCCCCGAAGACAAGCGCGCCCCACGCCAGGCCCCACAGTTGATTGGTGTTTGACAGCGGGATGGCGCGACCGATTCCGATATATTTAGTTGCGTACTGCTGAAACAGGTCCCCAATCACCCAGCAGAATCCGCCTAAAAAGAGCCAGAAGATGACCGCGCGGGCGGACCGCAGTTCCGCGATCAGCGGATGCACGCCTCCGTAAAACGCTGCAGCCAGCAATGTCATTGTGCCCAGTTCGCCTACAGTGAAGACGGTGACGAAGGAAAGCGGATTCATGCCGCTCAAATACGCCTTGCGATACGGGACGTACATAGTGCCCCACATCAGGCTGGCTCCAAGCGCGGCGACGATACCCCGCACGGCACGGCCCGGAGCAATGGCGGAACCGTGAACAGAACTGAAAGCGAGCAGAAATGCGGCCAGCAGGATGGCAAGCGCTCCTCCCAGAACTTTCAGCCAGTTTCTTGCGTCCGCACCCTGCAACTCGCGGAACAACAGCCATCCCCAGAAAATTCCGACCAGGCAGTTCGTATTCCAGAGCGGGAATGCGATCGCAAGGCCAACATCGCGGATCGCGAAGACGGTGAGAGTATTGGCTACGGCCCAGAGAGCGCCCGCCAGAATGCCCCACACGATGAGATGTTTCTTTTCCCATAGGTCGGCAAAGATATAATTCGTGCCGCGCAGCACCGAGGGAATCGTCCATCGTGCAACGAAAACGCCGGCCACCATGCAAAGGGAAATCGTGAAGGGAGAAATATGCGCGTTGACCAGTTTGGTGGGGGCCTCCGCGCCACCCAGCCATACTCCGGCCGATAGACCGCAGAGGACACCCACGCCATGCATCGACTTCATGCGATTTCGAGCGGCGTTGCGGACCGCAATCGACACGCAGTTCTCCTAATGCAGATAGACTAGCAACGCTATGCCCAGGATCAGGACCACCACGGGAATCCAAAAGTGGGTGTCAGTGAACACGGCTTTCCACATTTGGATTCCTTTCTGGATAATCTCCGGTTCGCTCAGGGGAGCGCGCGCTTCTGCCGTTTTGGGGTGCTTGTGCGGCATCGCTACCGCACCTAACGGTAACGATCTACTTTCAGTCTGTCAATAAACGGAAATATCCGTATTCCGATCATCTAGAGGAGTTTCCGGTTTTCCCCATTTCTCGAAGTGTCGTGATGGCGATGAGAAGTTGATTGCAATAACGTTTCCGCTAACGTAACATGATTTACAATAAACTGGAGATGCCTCGATGAGTACCGCCACCATTGGCAATCCGTTGCAACGACTGGACGACTGGGATGATTTCGTCGCTTCTCGTTATCAGGAAGGAAAACCGCCCGAGGATTTCCGCAACTACGATGCCGAGGCCAACCCTGGTGTGGCGGAATTTTATCGGCAGAATCATGCTTATCAAACCTTCGATTTTGTGCAGTCGAAGGAGCAGGAATTTCTGCCACTCCGCAAAGGCAAGAAAGGCATTTGGGAAGCCGCCGAGTTTCTGAATACGCTGGTCGATGAGAGCGATCCCGATACCGATTTGACCCAGATCGACCATCTGTTGCAGACTTCGGAAGCGATTCGCAGGGACGGTCATCCACGCTGGTTTGTACTGACCGGATTTGTCCATGACCTGGGAAAGGTGCTCTGTCTTTACGGTGAACCCCAGTGGGCTGTCGTCGGCGACACATTTCCTGTGGGATGCCGCTACTCAGATCAGATCATTTTTCCGGAATATTTCGCCGCCAATCCCGATTCACAGAATCCCCTGTACCAGGACCCTTATGGCATTTACCAACCTCACTGCGGCCTCGAGAAGGTCCACCTGTCCTGGGGCCACGATGAATATATCTATCAGGTAACGAAGAAATATCTGCCGGAACCGGCGCAATACATGTTGCGGTACCACTCCTTCTATGCCGCGCACAAGCATGGCGCCTATCGCCATCTTATGTTGCAGCATGATGAAGAGATGTTCGATTGGGTGCGGAAGTTCAATCCCTACGACCTTTATTCCAAAGGCGCGTCCAAACCGAACCTGCAGGAAATCCGTCCATATTATGAGGACTTAATCGCGGAGTTCTTCCCCGCGAAAATCGATTGGTAATTTTCACCGGAGCGAAAATTCCAGGCATGGAGTAGCAACATTGAGGCGGCTTCAGACCTTTTCGTTATTGTGTCTGATTGCGGCAGGCGCGTGGAATCTGTGCCGCGCCGACGCGGTTGCAAATCCAAATATTGTATTGAACGGCACCATCACCCACGCACAAAACCAAACCTATGTGAAAGTACCCTTTCGGGTGCCTGCGGGCGTGTACCGCATCACGGTCACCTTCCATTACACCGGCAAAAAGCAACTCACAAGACTTGATCTGGGTATTTTCGATCCGCAACGGTTTCGCGGCTCCAGTGGCGGAAATAAAGATCGTTTCACCATCAGCGCGACGGACGCAACGCCGTCCTACCTGCCCGGTCCAATCGTGGACGGGAACGTGGCGGCTTCTAATTGCGGTTCCCAACATTCGGCCCGGCGTGATCTCGCATTATCAGGCGGACGTGTTCTTCTCTTTCGACAATCATCCGAAAATCGAATCCTTTGCGGATGGTCCGCTGCGTTCCGGGCCTGCCTGGTATCGCGGTGACCTGCACATGCACACGGCCCACAGCGATGGCAGTTGTCCGAGCCAGACGGGCAAGCCGGTGCCCTGTCCGGTGTTCGTCACTGCGGAAGCAGCTGTGCGTCGCGGGCTCGACTTCATCGCCATCACCGACCACAACACAACGTCACAGTACGACGCGGAACGTGAACTGCAACCGTATTTCGACAAACTGCTGTTCATCCCCGGCCGGGAAGTAACCACCTTTCAAGGTCACGCCGGGGTCCTGGGCACGACGCGGCCCATCGACTATCGCATCGGAACTCCCGGCGTTCCCGACATGAACACCGTAGCGAGAGAAGCCGATCGTTTAGGCGCAATCATTTCGATCAATCATCCCAATGCGCCCAGCGGAGAGATTTGCCTCGGCTGCGGGTGGCATCCCAACCCTCCCGCCGATCTTCATCTGTTTGCCGCGATCGAAGCGGTGAACGGCGGAGCGATGCGCGGACCGTATTCCGGCGTCAGCTTCTGGGAAAACGCACTGAACCGCGGGCATCGGATCACGGGAATTGGCGGCAGCGACAATCATCATGGCGACTGGCCGGTGTCGCACCCCGACTCCGTCGGTCTGCCCACAACCGTTGTCTACGCGCAAAGCTTGTCTGTGCCGGCCATCCTCTCCGGAATTCGTGCGGGTCATGTTTTTGTCGATCTCACCGGCTCGCGAAACCGCATGTTGGAGATGACTGCCACTGCTTCCGGCCAACTGGCTACCATCATGGGAGACGCGCTGCAGGCCGCTTCCGGTTCTGCCGTTCAGGTGACAGTACAGGTCGTGGGATGTTCGGGCTGGACGCTGAAAATGCTCGACGACGGTCACAATGACCCGGCATTGGCGTCTCATGTTTTATCCAAGGATGACGAAACGCTGCACTTTACCTGGACGAGCGATGGCAAACAGCATTGGATACTTCCACAGGTGAACACGCCCGACGGAAACCTGGAACTGCTTGGAAATCCTATTTACGTGAATTATTCCAGCGCGATGGGTACCGCCGCTCAGCTGGTCGCCGGCAGTTCCAGAAAGTGAAACATGCCTCGTTCCCTTCCTGAATTTTTCGCTGCGCCCAAAAAATTACGCATTCCATTTTTGAATTGTGCGGTGAATCCAATTTAGTTGCATCCATGGTTCCGATGGGAGAAGTGCATTCGTGAAGCGAAGAGAATTCCTGCAAATGGCCTTGGCATGTGGAGGCGCCCTTGCTTGCGAGCCGGCGTATCTTGACGCCGCATCGTTTTCCGAGTCACCCGCTGTCGACGTTCGCATCAAGCAAGTGCTGGTGATGTTCAAGTGCCATCTGGACGTGGGATTTACCAATACACAGGCGAATATCATCCGCGAATATTTCGATGTGTATTATCCGGGCGCGATGCGCGTGGCCGCGGAGATGCGCACGCTCGGCGAAGACCGCTATGTGTGGACGACCGGCTCCTGGCTGCTCTACGAATACCTGGAGCAGGCCGACACGGGACTGCGGAAACGCATGGATGACGCGGTGGCGCGCGGAGACATTGCGTGGCACGCGCTCCCGTTCAACTGGCAGACCGAGATGCTGGACCGCTCGATGATTCAGGGATCTCTGGGGCTCTCGAAGTCGCTGGACCGGCGCTATGGCCGGAACACGACCGGAGCCAAGATGACCGATGTTCCCGGTCATTCTCGCGGCCTGATCGGTCCGCTTGTGCAGGCCGGCGTGACGTTTCTCGACATCGGGGTGAATTCGGCGAGCACCGCGCCTCAGGTGCCGTCGCTCTTCCTATGGAAAAACCCCAAGGGCGAATCGTTAATTATGATGTACCACCGGCACGGCTACGGCGGAACGGTGGTGGCGCCGAATTCCGACGTTGCGGTTTCCATCTGCGTGCGATCGGACAATTCCGGTCCTCATACCATGGAAGAAATCCATAGCATCTATGCCAGCCTGCGGCGGCAATTCCCAAATGCGCGGGTCAAAGCGGCCACGCTGACCGAAATTGCGCATGCCGTGGAACCCTGTCGCAGCACGCTTCCTGTGGTGACGAATGAGATCGGCGACACCTGGATTTATGGAGTCGCCAGCGATCCCGTCAAGGTCGCCCGGTATCGGGAAATCGCGCGGCTGCGCCAGGAGTGGGTCGCACAAGGAAAATTTCCCGCCGGCGAAGGCGTCGATCTTGCGCTGCTTCCGCGTTTGCTGCTGGCGCCGGAGCATACCTGGGGAACGGACACCAAACGCTATCTTGACTACAACCATTACTCGCCCGCGCAACTCGCGCAGGTCGTCGATACAAAACCGTATCGAACCATGGAGACAAGCTGGGCGGAGAAGCGGAACGATCTCGACGACGCGACGGCTACTCTTCCGGACGAACTGCGCCGGGAAGCGGTGCAACGGGTCGAGGCGTTGCGGCCCGTCGAACCGGACGCGAGCGGGCTCAAGCCGCACGATGCACAGGAGGAGATCGATACTCCGCATTTTGTGCTCGCGCTCGATCCTGCAACGGGCGCCATCCGCCGTCTGCGCAGCAAGAAAACGGGACGCGAGTGGGCCTCGACGGAACATCCGCTGGGTCTGTTTGTCTATCAGACGCTATCGCAGGCCGACTATAGCCGGTTCCTCAAAAGCTATATCGTGAGTTCCGCGCCGTGGGCCCCTAAAGATTTCGGCAAGCCGAACATCGCTTCGCTCACGCCGCAAAGCAGGGAGTGGATGCCGACTCTCGCGCACTGCGGGCTTGAAAAGAACGCCGCGAGCTATCGCCTGCTCGCTCAACTTCAATTCCAAGATGCCGACGCCAAGAGTTCCGGCCTGGTGGCGTGGCCGGCCAGAACCTATCTGGAAATTGTTCTACCCGACAATGCTCCGGCGGTGCATATTCATCTCTATTGCTTCGACAAGGTTTCCAACCGCCTGCCGGAAGCGCTCTGGTTCAGCTTTTTGCCTCTCGCTCCCGACGAGAGCGGGTGGCTGCTCGACAAAGTAGGCCAGCCGGTTTCCCCTTTCGATGTTGTCGCCGGAGGGAACCGGCACATGCATGCTGTTTCGAATTTCGTGCGCTACAAGGATTCGCAAGGGGGGTTTTCCATCGAAACGCTCGATGCGCCTTTGGTTGTGCTGGGCGAGCGCTCTCCGCTCCACTTCTCCAACTTGCAGCCGAAGCTGAATCGAGGCATCCACATCGGCTTGATGAACAACGCCTGGGGAACCAATTATCCGCAGTGGTTTGGCGAGGCGATGCAGTTTCGTTTTGTTGTCCACGCATAGCGGGAACGGTATTTGCTCCGGATATTTTGTTCAGGCTGACGGAAAGAACATAGGGACAAGCGAATAGCTTGTCCCTATGTTATTGCTGCAAACCGCCTGAGATTGCCTCAATAGAACAATTTCAGCGCCAATTGCATCACTCGGTTGGGGTTTCTCTGGCTCGTAATTTGGCTAAAGTGGGAAGTCGTGAAGTTCAGTTGCGTCGGTTGCCCAAACTGAACGTTGTTGAATGTGTTGAACGCTTCCGCTCGAAACTGCATGTAGAGAGAATCGGTAAAGTTGAAATTCTTGAAGACCGAGGAGTCGAGGTTGGTGAAGCTCGGTCCCCGAGCCTGCTGCGATCCCCCACCAAGAACGGCATAGTTGCTCTCGCCAATACTGGTAGCGATCGGCGGTTGCGCAAATGCCGCGGGATTCAGCCATTGCGTGTAGTTGTGCGGCCCAGCGTACAGGCTCTGTCCTTTGACGGTGTCGGCGAAACAGCCGAATTCCGAAGTTGCCACAGGGCAGGTAACTGTGAACGGCTGGCCACCCTGATAGGTGTAGATAAAGTTGACCGTCCAGCCGCCCAGGACGACGTCCACCGCACGATTCGAGTTGGCAAGAAATTGCCGGCCGTGACCGAAAGGCAGGTCGTAGGATCCCGAGACGTGGATCAGGTTGGTCGCATCCGTGTCGCACAGCCCATAGTCTTTTGAAATTCCAAACCCCGGAAGCCATTGTGCTCTGTACTGTTGATTTTGCGATGCCTCCGTGTGCTGGTCGCTCAGGCACTTGCTCCAGGTGTAGTTGGCAAGTAGATATAGACCGGAGGCCATTTGATGCTGATAGGTTGCCTGCAAGGAGTTGTAGCTGCTGGTTGCATTGGTAGTTTCATAGGTTGCGTTGCGGGCAAAGCTAGGAAATGGAACGTAGGATTGAGGGTTTACGCTCGGCGGTAGAATTTCTGTCGGTGAATTGTTGTAGCCCAGGTTGTCCAAGTGGCGCCCCATCGTTCCAACATAGCCAACCTGGATGGAATCGTGATTGGTGAATTGGTCCTGCGCGGTCAGGTTCACGGTCTGAACGTACGGGGTCTGAAAATTATATTGCCGCCCATACAGATTCAGCCCCTGGCCATTGTTGACCGTTGGATCTTGAAAATTGACCGTGGTGAACGCTTCCTCCATGGTGGCTGGGGCGCCGTTGGAGAGAAGCAGCGGATGGTTGGAATCGGGACTGTTGAACGTGGCTTCATATACAAAGGGATAATTGGTTCCCAAAGTCCCGCCGTAGCCAAGATTTCCTAGAGCGCCATATGTAGTTCCAAAACCGCCGCGCAGAACCACCGTCGGCTTGACGCGATAAGCAAATCCCACTCGAGGTGCGAAGTTGACTTTCTGGGCATTGCCCAAGGCAAGTCCGGAAACGCAGTCCAGGGAAATGTTGCTGGTAGTCAGCAAGGTGTTGAACCCAGCCGACCTGGCCACCTGGCAACCAGAGTTCGGCACATAGTACGTTCCCGAGTTGCCATTGCCGCCGACCGGAATAAAATTCGCCTGCCTGCCATGGACTTCCGCATAGGGGGTGAAGTAGTCCCAGCGAAGGCCCAGGTTCAATGTGAGGTCGGGAGTTACTTTCCAGTCGTCCTGGAAATAGGCTCCGATGTACCAGCGATGATCGTCAGTAGCGGCAATGTTCGACCCGGAGAAACTGGTCATTCCGCCCACATAATTGGGACCGCCAACCGTGGACGGAATCGGCGTAATCAGTAGGTCCCCAATCCCATTCAAGCCGCTGCTTACGTTGGGAATATCGGTATACTGCCCGTAGAAATTGAAGTCTCCTCTTCCCTGCGGCGGCTGGGAAATGTCTCCCTCCAAGTCGTCCACCTGAACGCCGGTCTTGAAGGTGTGGCTGCGAAATACCTTGGTTACGCTGTCCGCGCCTTCAATGCTGTACACGTACTGCAGCGTGGGAGTGTAATTGCCGACGCCAATGTGGGTCAGAGTGCTAGCGTTCGTGGCAGAGGAAAAGCTGATCGGGGGAAGTCCGCCATTGTTGGCAACCTGCTGGATTCCTCCGATTCCAAATTGCGCGGGAATGCCAAAAGTATTTCCATAAAACGACTGTTGAAGTTTATCGGAGTGAACGACGCCGACGTGCATTTCATTGGTCAGCGTCGGCGTAAAGATGTGGGTGTAGCCTACCGCAAACGCCCAGGCCGGGAAGCTGTCGTTGCGTCCCCCGGTCTCTCCCACGGCGATGCCCGGAAGCGACGATGGTACTGTCGAGGAATAGAGGCTCCGGTCATAGACGCCGAACAGATTGTTATTCGCATTGAAATTTTCGTCTATGCGAATATCGTACGAATTTGTATTGGTAGGCTCTTTCGGCGACGTGTAATAGTTGTTGGCAAAACCAGAACTGGTAGGCGCTGGATACACCCCCAGCAGCTTGACCGCATTGGGGTCAAGACGCCCAGCTGGAATGATATTGAGCTGCGCGGTATCGCCGGTGAAGTCCATTTTGCTGGCGAGACTGCCTCCGGTATAGAACGGATCGCGGACATACGACGCGCTGCCGCTATTGTTGGTCAAACCGGTGACTGGATCGACGCCGCCAGCTGGGATTTCGCGTGTGGTCGCCGGATCGAGAATCGTGCCGTGGGGAAAGACACGTCCCAAAGCATCCGTTCCTGTGCCCGTATTGTAGGTAATCAAGTCTTGCAGATTCTTAAATCCGCTGCTGACCATGCCCGCTGTGGGCACCGTGCTGGTGGCGGGTACAGGCTGTATTTGTCTGACTCCCTGGTAGTCGAAGAAGAAGAAGGTTTTGTTTTTGAAGATGGGTCCGCCGATTGTTCCGCCAAACGTATTGCGACGATACTCCGGCTTGGCTTTGTGGTTCAGATCGTTAAAAAATAGATTGGCATTCAGTACATCATTCCGCCAGTATTCCCACACATCTCCGTGGAACCGATTGGTTCCAGATTTGATGACCGCGTTGACGACGCCACCAGTGGAATGGCCAAACTCCGCGTTGAAGTCGCCGTTTTGCAGCTTGAATTCCTCCAGAGCATCTGGGGGAGGAACGATTGCGGCATTATTGTTGACCGAAGAGCCGCCATACACCTCGATGTTGTCGTTTATGCCGTCCAGACGAAAATCGTTCTGCCATAAATTGACGCCATCGACGGAGAAGTACGCGCTGTCGGACTCGCCTGAGTCGCCGCTGGGATTGCCGACCGGCGCCGTAGTGACACCGGCGGAAAGCTGCGCCAACGATACCCAATCGCGAGTCTGCAACGGCATATCGTTAATGGTTCGAGTGGTGATCGTTTGGCCGACCGACGCATTTTCCGTTTGGAGCAGCGGAGCTGCGGCCGTCACGGTAATCTGATTCGCCACCTTTCCGGGCATGAGGGGCATGTCCACAGTCAAGGTTGCCTGGACATGAATCTGCAGACCATCCTCGACAAATTTTTCAAAGCCAGGCGCTTCCCCCTGAATGGTATAGGTACCCGGACGGATGCCATTCAAAGAATATGTGCCGGTAGACGTGGATACGGTCGAGGTTGCAACTCCTGTTGCATCGTTCGTCAGTGTAATTGTCGCGCCGGGTATCACCGCGCCTGTGGGATCGTGCACGGTTCCGGTGATCCCGCCGGTATCGATCTGGGCCAGCATCCTGCCAGGCGTGAGCGTCGCGATGAGAACTGCACAGAAGAATGCGAAAACGAGCTTTCTTAGATTGGCTTGTGTCATGATGGTCCCCAAAAAATCGTATTGTGAGCAGTTTCTACACAGCGCATCGTTGAAATGCTGATGGCTTATGTCTGGTCCGACTGTTTTGTTCGGCTGTGTGCCGCATTGCAGGTGATTTACTCGATGAATTTTTGATCTTGTGCACGGGTTTCATCCAACCAGTGGAAGCGCCTTCCTGTTTCGAGGGCGATTGCATCGGTTTCGCACACATCTGCTGTGGACAGCACAACAATTTTGGAGCGGCAGTTCTGTCATCCCAGCCATCGCTAGACAACATACGTTATCGCTACCTGATTGTGCAAGGGAAACGTGAAAGTTGGAATAAATTTCGATAAACATTCCAATAAAATCCTTGAATATCAATGACATAGGCTGCAACGAAAGTGTTGTGCTATATGGCGCTGCGCTCCACTTCAGCGATATACGGTAACGTGATTGAATTTCTGGGGCCGGCACATGCGAAAAACCCGTGCAACCGCATCGAGCTTGGGAGACAATGCTCGGTATGCCTGTGCGTCTGAAGGACATCGCTCGCGATTTGGGAATCTCCGTCATCACTGCATCCAAAGCGTTGCGCGGCGCCAAGGACATCAGCGAGGAAACAAGGCAACGTGTTCTGAAGAGAATGGCGGAGTTGAACTATCGGCCGAACATGATGGCGCGTGGATTGGCAAGCGGGAAAAGCTTTATCGTCGGCCTGATTGTTCCCGATCTTCTCCACCCGTTTTTCGCGGAGTTTGCCAAGTCTTTGAACGGAGTTCTGCGACATCAAAATTACGGCATCATTCTTGCATCCTCCGAGGAGGATCCGGAAATCGAGCAACAGGAGATCAGCCGTGTTCTCGCAGAGGGGTCGATGCTTTGCTGATCGCATCCTGCCAACCCACACTCCAGGGCTTCTATGGAATCGAGGACCAACGAACTCCATTTATTCTGATCGATCGGGACTTTCCGCATTTGCGGGCAAACTTTGTGGGAACCGACGATTTTCTGGTCGGGCAACTTGCTACGACTCATTTGCTGCAGATGGGCAAGAGCCGCGTTGCCCATATTGCGGGACCGGAATTGGCTCCCGGCGTACTGACCGTCTCCATGGCTATCAGACCGTACTGCGGGAAAATAATATGACCATGCCTGCGCAGTACATCATCCGCAATTCCAAAGCTGAGGAAGTTGGAGAAGCCGCCGGTTATGAGGGGATGAAAACTCTCTTGCAGTTAAAGTTCCGGCCCGATGGTGTATTTTGCTACAACGATTTGATGGCCATCGGCGCCATGCAGGCCACACTGGAAGCTGGACTGGCGATTCCGGGCGACATTGCGTTCGTGGGTTGCGGCAATGTGCGCTATTCCGACTACCTGAGGGTTCCTCTTTCCTCGATCGATCAATCGACCTCCCTTCTGGGAAAACATGCCGGAGAGCTGGTACTGGATTTGATTCAGCAGAAATCGAGCACGCCGAAAAAAGTCCGTCTGGAACCAACCCTCATTATTCGAGCATCGTCGGGACATGCCTGAGTTCCGCATTATCTGCGTCGTCGTAACTCCTCCATGGTTCTCACCCGATCACTTGTAGCCGGCTGTCTGGGTCCGTGCATATGGGCGATCTCGCAGTCTGTTCCCGCACGTGAGTCGCACATTCGTCAGAGACAAAGAATGGGATTTTCCAGCCGGAATGCAATGCACCTCACCAAGCGCGAACTGCAAGACACAAAGCATCTCATGCTTCGGGCCAGTTAGGCGAAGATCATCCCATTGGCTGCGCGTATGGAATTAAAATCGTTTTTCCAGGAATTTTTTTTAGATTTGAGAGACGATGAACAGAACCGGATCGATGTGGAAAAAACTCAATCTTCTGTCAGGCGTGCTGCTGCTTCTGCTTGGGGCGTTTCCCTGCGTTGCGCGCTCGCAACCTGAAAATGCCGCGGCCCCTCCCAAGGTCGCTCCGATGCGCGCCCCCGCGGTCCCATTGATCACGCATGATCCCTACTTCAGCATTTGGTCGGATGCCGATCGTTTGACCGACGTCAATACGCGCCACTGGACGGGAAGAGACCAGCAGTTGACGGGCTTGCTGCGCATCGATGGACGCGCGTATCGATGGATGGGGCGAGATCCCGCAGACGTGCCGGCCATTCCGCAAGTGGGGATTAAATTAACGCCAACTCGCACGATCTATCAGTTTCAATCCGCAAAGATCGACCTCGAAGTCACATTTTTGCAGCCCGCAGTTCCCGACGATCTGAAGGTGTTGTCCAGACCGGTCACGTATCTGGTGTGGAAGGCGCAGTCTCGCGATGGACAGACTCACCAGGTCGACCTGTATCTCGATGTGGCGGCGACGGTTGCCGTAGACAACCCGCCGGAACGGGTGATCTGGTCTCGCTTCGACAGGAAGACGCTCTCATTGCTGCGTGTAGGCACGCAGCGCCAGCCGGTATTGGTGCGTTCTGGCGATGACGTGCGCATCGACTACGGCTGGTTCTATTTGGCCGCGCCGAAAAATGAATCGGGACTGGAACTACGCGCCGGAGACCGCAACGGGCGCGGCCAATTTATTGCCGATGGCACGCTGCCGTCCGATGACGACATGGACGCGCCACGCGCCGCGAACAGCGACCGTCCCCCGCCGCCCTTAATGATGGTCAAGCTCTCTTTCGGTTCTGTGGGAGCGAGCCCGGTGGAGCGGCGCGTGCTGTTGGCCTACGACGAAATTTTCAAGGTCGAATACCTGGAGCGCAAACTCTATCCTCTCTGGCGCAAGTATTACCCTAACGCCGGAGCCATGCTGGACGATGCGGAGCGGAATTATGGAAACGTTGCGAAGGAATCAGCCGGCTTCGACCATGCGCTTGAGGAAGATTTGATTCGGAACGGCGGATCGAAATACGCGGCCATCGCGGTGCTCGCGTATCAGCAAACCTGGGCGGCGCATGGACTGGCGGAAAACATCCGGGGCGCGCCTTATATGTTTCCTAAGGAAAATTTCAGCAACGGCTCGATCAGCACCGTCGATGTCATCTATCCAACGGCCCCTTTTTTTCTCCTGTTGAATCCAAAACTGCTGGAAGCCCAACTTACGCCGGTGCTCGATTATGCACAGCTTCCACGCTGGAAATTCCCCTTTGCGCCGCACGATCTGGGGAAATATCCGCTCGCCAATGGCCAGCTTTATGGCGGCGGAGAGAGCAGCGAAGTCGATCAGATGCCGGTGGAAGAATCGGGGAACATGATTTTGCTTTGCGATGCCCTGGCCCATATCGAAGGGAATGCGGACTATGCCGCGCACTACTGGCCATTGTTGACGAAGTGGGCCGAATATCTTGCCGAAAAGGGCATGGATCCAGCGAACCAACTCAGCACCGACGACTTTGCCGGTCATCTGGCCCATAACGCAAACCTCTCCATGAAAGCGATTGAGGCGCTGGGGGCGTATGCACAGCTTGCGAAACAGTTGCATCATGTCGGCGCAGCCGGGAAATACAACGCCATGGCAAAACAGATGGCGGCCAAGTGGCAAACCAGGGCAATCGAAGGCGATCACTACAAGCTCGCCTTCGACCAGCCGGGCACGTGGAGTCAGCTCTACAACCTGGTCTGGGACAAGGTGCTGGGTCTCGACCTGTTCCCGGATTCTGTGCGTGCCCGGGCGATCGCGTTCTATGAGACCAGGATAAATGCTTATGGTTTGCCGCTCGACAATCGGAAAGACTATACCAAGCTGGACTGGAGTGTATGGACGGCCACGATGGCGTCCAGCCGGCCGGACTTTGAAAGCTTCATAACTCCAATTTATAAGTTTCTAAACCAAACGCCCGACCGTGTGCCGATGACGGATTGGTATGGGACAAAGACCGCCAAACAGATTGGCTTTCAGGCAAGGTCCGTGGTCGGCGGCGTCTATATGAAGATGCTTGCGGACCCGGCAACCTGGAAGAAATGGGCAGATAAAAGTCTGGTACAAAACCCCGGCAGGGAATAACTCCGATAACAGGGCCCTGGTGTCTTTCGCTGCCTACCATGTCCTTGGCATGGACGCGCAACCCCGCGCAACCCGGCGAGATGCCTCAAACCGAGATACCCGTCTATGTTGCTGATTTAATTGGTGGCGGCGAGTGGGATCGAACCACCGACCTACGGGTTATGAGTCCGTCGCTCTAACCATCTGAGCTACGCCGCCATGGGAGAAGATTGGGAGGTATTGGCGCAGGAACACGCAACGTATCGTAACTTGATCATACGTAGGCCGAGAAATTAGTGTCAAACCAGATGCCAAGCCGAATCGCCGCCGTTCCATCCTCCCGTAAATCTCTGGAACGCGATCTTTCCCGCGCCGCCGATCCGGAACGCGCCAAGATCCTCCATCGTTATTTCAAAACAGACAAGGGGCAATACGGTGAAGGCGATCGTTTCTTGGGAATTCCGGTTCCGCTGCAACGAAAAATTACACTCCACCATCGCGACTTACCATTCCAGGACCTGACCCGCTTGCTGGCATCGAACATTCACGAGCATCGCTACGCCGCCCTGGAAATCTTGGTTGCACAGTATAAACGGGCCGACAGTCCGCTTCGCGAAAAAATCGTCGCGTTTTATTTGCAGCACACTGGGAGAATCAACAACTGGGACCTCGTGGATGCATCGGCGCCGTATTTGCTGGGTGAACATCTGAGGGAACGTCCGCGCGATTTGCTGGATACACTCGCGGCGTCCGGCAACCTGTGGGAGCGCCGAATCGCCATTGTGTCGACGCTGGCGCTGGTCCGCCACGGAGAAACACACGATACATTCCGGATTGCCGAAAAGCTTCTATCGGACGAGCACGATCTGATTCATAAAGCGGTCGGCTGGGCACTGCGGCAAGCGGGAAAGGTCTCTCGTCCGGCTCTGCTGTCCTTTATACAACAGCATTACGCCTCCATGCCGCGAACAACCTTGCGCTATGCGCTCGAACATCTTCCCGCAAGCGAGCGGAAACAGATTTTACGAGGAATTTTCAACGGCCCCGCACAGAATGGCGCGGTTCGCAAAAGGAAAATGGCAGCGAAGAAAGTTCGGGAACAATGACAGGCAACTCGATTCCGCAAGTCATTGGCGTCGTTCCCGCGCGGCTCGCATCGACGCGGCTGCCGCGCAAGGTGCTGCGCGAAATTGCCGGCAAGCCAATGCTGGCCTGGGTCGTGGAAGCCGCGGCCGCGGCCCGCGTTTTTGATCGGCTCATCGTAGCCGTCGATTCCGAGGAGGTCGCGGCACTGTGTCGCGCACATGGCTGCGAGTTCCGCATGACCGAGCCCGAACTCGCAAGCGGGACCGACCGCGTCCATGCCGTCGCGCGGCAGCTCGCCGAAGAAAATGTTGCCGCGAATTCCGAAGACATCTTCGTTAACATTCAAGGCGACGAGCCGCTCCTGCGCCCAGAACATTTTCGCGCGCTGCTGCGCCCATTTACCCAGCCTCAAGCCGAAGTTTCTACGGTGATGACCCCGTGCCCTGCCGATGGTATCGCCAATCCGAACGTCGTGAAGGTGGTCGTCGGCCATGCCGGAAAGGCGCTCTATTTTTCCCGCGCCACAATTCCCTGGGATCGCGACGGCAGTGGCCGCATTCCGTACTGGAAGCACCTCGGCCTCTACGCCTACAAGAGATCCGTGTTGGAACGCTTTCCCACATTGCCCGCCAGCCAACTGGAAACGGCGGAACGCCTCGAACAATTGCGCCTGCTGGAAAACGGAATCCCAATCCATGTCGAACCGGTCGAATTCGACACCATCGGCGTGGATACCGAGGCCGATCTGGCCGCGGTCGCAACGCTGCTGGCCCAGCCGCGCCATTGAAGATTTTGCCTCCCCGCAGCCGCACGAAATCCAACGGTTCCGATACACTGAAGGCTGGAGATCAGGATGAATCTGTTTCGCTTTCTTCCTCAGGCGGCTGTCCGCCTGAAGGTAGGAGTTTTTTTGTGCGCTGTTTTGATGAGCTCTTCCCTGGTCGGGCTGGCCCAGTCACAATCGCAGCCGCCGCAATCTCAATCGCAATCCCAATCCAGCAGCAGCGGCACCGCACCCGCGCTCAATAATCCGCAGGCGCATAACGTCAGCCGCGGCAACTATATTCCACCGCCGCCGCCCTCGGGTCCCGATGTGTATTACAACCATCGCTGGGACATCTATGCGGGCGCTGCTTACACCAATTTTCTTGCGGGACCGGCGCTCATCCAACGCTCGAACCTGGGCGGATGGGAAGCAGCCGCAACGTATTGGCTGAACTGGCACTGGGGCATTGAGGGCAACGCCCGTATGTACATCGGCACCTCCGGCGTATACCCCAATTCGGGTGGCGGACAGTACAACCCGACCTGTCCGCCCTTCAGTTCCGTCTGCCTGCAGAACCCGACGATCACCGGCCCCCGCATCATGCAGTACTACTTCATGGGCGGACCGACCTATCGCGTGTTCCGGCGTGCCAAAGCTTCCGGCACGTTTCATGCTCTGTTTGGGAATGCGTGGGGAATTTTCGACGCAGCCAACCTTCACGGTGTCAACCCGCAGACGATCGGACTGTTCGCCACGCAGTGGACCTTCGGCAGCGCGATCGGCGGCACGTTCGACTACAACTACACTCCCCGAATCGCGTTCCGTGCCGAACCGGACCTGATGATCACCCGCTACGGCGGTACTGCGCAGCAGAATTTCGCCTTTTCCGTCGGCCCAATCTTCCGACTGGGCCATCTTGATACCTCGCCGAACGAAACGGCGGCGGCAGGCAAGACCCGCCGGCATTTCCATCTTCCCTTCCGCAGGTAACCGAAGGGCTACGACTTTGGTAATTTGACCAACCGAAAAAACCGTAAGAGTATCGCTCCACAGCGGTTGGAGCCCGGAACCCTCCCCCCCTGGCTCAAGTTCGGGCTCCGGCCGCTTCTGTCTCTATACCCTTTACCAGCAAATTTCCTCTCATCCCCGGCGAGATCTCTTCTCCGGGGAATTTTCTGTCTGTGAGAGGCCGGCGATTAGCAGGTAAATTTGCGGGTCATGCCAGTTCGTAGCCGGCGAAGAAATATCCAATCTCGAACGCCGCAGTTTCTTCCGCATCGGAGCCATGGATCGTATTTTCCTCGATGCTGTCGGCGAACTTCTTGCGGATTGTGCCTTCTTCCGCGTTGACCGGATTGGTCGCGCCCATCAGCTTGCGCAGGTCGGCCACAGCATTTTCTTTCTCCAGCACCAGAACAAAGATCGGTCCGGACGACATGAAGTTCGTCAGTGCTTCGAAGAATGGCCGCTGTGCGTGTACTGCGTAGAAGCCCGCAGCCTGCTCTTTGCTGATCGAGAGCTTTTTAATGGCGACCAGACGAAAGCCGGCAGCTTCCATCATGGCGAGGACGGCGCCTGCTTGGCCCTTGCGGACCGCATCCGGCTTGAGAATGCTTAACGTGCGTTGCAAAAGAAGTTCTCCTTCAAAGTATCGATCAAAAATCTGCAAATATGCTGAGGTTTTGTCGTCCTGAGCGAAGCGAAGAACCTCGCGTCTTACCCGCAAACAGCAGGTTCCTCGACTTCGCTGCGCTCAGAATGACAAATCGATATCGCGTCGAACTACGCCCTGCCGATCACCTGCGCCAGGGTTTCCCCAATCAGCGCCGGAGACTTGACGACATGAATGCCGGCGGCTTCGAGCGCCTTCATCTTGTCTGCGGCCGTTCCCTGGCCGCCGGAGATGATCGCGCCCGCGTGGCCCATACGCCGTCCGGGAGGAGCAGTCTGCCCCGCGATGAAGCCGACAACCGGCTTCTTCACATGCTGCTTCACATACTCCGCCGCGGCCTCTTCCGCCGTGCCGCCAATTTCGCCAATCAGGATGATCGCTTCCGTTCCCGCATCTTCATTTAGCAGCCGCAATCCATCGACATGCGTGGTTCCCACGATGGGATCGCCGCCGATGCCGATGGCGGTCGACTGGCCGATGCCGCGCTGCGTAAGTTGATAGACCGCCTCATACGTCAGAGTGCCGGAACGCGAAACGATGCCGATCGAAGCCTTCCTTGTGAATGCGACCCGGCATGATGCCGATCTTGCATTTGCCAGGCGAAATCACGCCCGGACAATTCGGCCCAATCAGCCGCGATTTGGAATGCTTCAACTTCTCCCACACGCGCACCATATCGAGCGTCGGAATGCCTTCCGTGATGCAGACGATCAACGGCAGGCCCGCATCTTCGGCCTCGAGAATCGCGTCTGCGGCAAACGGCGGAGGAACGAAGATCATGGTTGCATTGGCGCCGGTTTTTTCGACGGCTTCCTCCACGGTGTCGAAGACCGGCCAGCCTTCATGGGTGATGCCCCCTTTGCCCGGCGTCACTCCACCGACGACATTGGTTCCATATTCCGCGCACCCCTTGGCGTGAAATGTGCCTTCTCTTCCCGTAATTCCCTGCACGATGAGTCGGGTATTTTTATCGACGAGTACGCTCATTTGCTTCCTTTCGCGGCAGCAACGGCCTTTTCCGCGGCGTCTTTCATCGTTTCTCCGATGATGAAGTTCAACCCGGATTCTTTCAAAATTTCTCTACCCTGCTCCACGTTCGTTCCCTCAAGCCGCAGAATCACCGGGACTTTGACGTTCATCTTTCTTGCCGCTTCCACCACGCCGCGTGCCAATGTGTCCACGCGCAGGATGCCGCCGAAGATGTTGATGAACACAGCCTTTACGTTTTTATCGGACAGCAGAATGCGGAAGGCATTTTCGATCTGCTCTTGATTCGCGCCGCCGCCGACATCGAGAAAATTCGCCGGTGAGCCGCCCGCGTACTGAATGATGTCCATCGTAGCCATCGCCAGTCCCGCGCCGTTCACCATACATGCGATATTGCCGTCCAGCCGGATGTAGTTCAGCGCAAACTTCGACGCCTCTACTTCCAGCGGGTCTTCTTCATTGGTGTCGCGCAGTTCCTTCAGGTCCTTGTGCCGGAACATGGCGTTGTCATCGAAGTTGATCTTGCAGTCGAGCGCGTACAGCTTGCCGTCCTTCGTCGTGATGAAGGGATTGATCTCCATCAGCGAGGCATCGGTATCGATGCAGACCTTGTACAGGCCGGTCATAAATTGCACGGCCTGCGCGATCTGCGCCGGCTTCAACCCCAGTGCAAATGCCAGCTTGCGCGCCTGGTATGGCTGGAATCCGATGGCCGGATCGATGTATTCCTTAAAAATCGCATCCGGATCGTTGGCGGCAACTTCCTCAATCTCCATCCCGCCCGCTTTGGAAGCCATAAAGACCATCTTCGCCGCGGCTCGGTCGAGCACCATGCCAAGATACAGCTCGCGATCGATCGGTGCCGTTTCTTCAATCAGCAGCCGCTGGACCTTCTGACCCTCCGGCCCGGTCTGGTGGGTCTTCAGCAGCATCCCAAGGATTTTCTTGGCGTGTCCCTCGGCTTCCGCGATGTTCTTCGAGACTTTGACGCCGCCGCCCTTGCCGCGCCCGCCTGCGTGGATCTGCGCCTTGACGACCACGCCGCTCGCGCCGGCAGCGAACAACCGCTTCGCCACATCAACGGCTTCTTCCACCGTGTTCGCCACTTCGCCGCGGGGCACGGCGACGCCGTATTTCGCAAGAATGTCTTTCGCCTGATACTCGTGAATTTTCATAGTGAAGGGTCTCGTGAAACGATGGTCGCTCGCCTCTGGTTGCAATGAGAGGAGCTTGCCGCGCAGGAAAACGCGCAAAAAGCAGCGAACCTTCGATACTATCGGACGAGCGGTGGTGGGGCAAACCTGACGATCGATGGACTCCGCCGAGTGATCCATCTGGCCACCCGAAACGCGGCTAGAATGGGGCAACCCGGTTACTTTCCCGGATTGGAGCGATGACACTTCAGACCGAAATTTTGCGCGGTGTGACGGAGCAGAAGACGGCTTTGAGCCGCGAGCAGGCCCGCACCGTGATGCAGGCCATTCTGGAAGACACCCAGCATGCACTGCCGGATGCCGAAATCGCCGCATTTCTGACCGCTCTCGCAGCGCGCGACGTGACCGCGGACGAGCTGGCCGGTTTCGTCGATGCCATGCGCGCCGCTGCTGTCTCTCTGCCGTTCACGGACGCGGAACGGGCGACACTCGTCGACACCTGCGGCACCGGCGGCGATGCCAGCGGCACCTTCAACATCTCCACCGCTGTTGCCCTGCTGGCCGCGGCGGCCGGGAGCAAAAATCGCCAAGCACGGCAATCGCAGCCTGACCATCCCGCTGCGGCTCCGCCGACGTATTGGACGCTCTCGGTGTTCCCACTGCCCTTGCTCCCGACGCAGGCCGTAGCCTGCCTGCGCGCCACCGGATTTGTCTTTCTCTTCGCGCCTCTACATGCATCCGGCCATGCAGCGCGTGCAGCCGATTCGCCGGGCACTCGGCATCCGCACGGTGTTCAACATACTGGGGCCGCTGACAAATCCGGCGCATGCCCCGGCGCAGATTCTCGGCGTCTACGCCGCGCCTCTCGTACCGTTGGTGGCGGAAACGATGGTCAAACTCGGCGTGCGGCATGGTTTCGTGGTCCACGGCGATGCCGGTCTGGACGAAATCGCCCTCAGCGGAGAGACGGAAATCGGCGAGGTGAAGAACGGAAATGTTCGTCGCTGGAATTTTTTCCCGGAAGATGCGGGCCTTGGCCGAGCGCCGCTGGCTGCCCTCCAAGGCGGCGATGTCACAGAGAATGCTTGCATTTTGCAAGCGATTTTTGCGGGCGAAACCGGGCCCCGCCGCGATATCGTATTGCTGAACGCCGCCGCCGCGTTGGTCGCAGCAGGAATCGTGTCAGATTTTCGCGGCGGAATCGAGCGCGCCGCGCAGGCTATCGACTCCGGCGCGGTCCGCCGCACGCTGGCCGCACTGGTCGAATTCGGCCGTCGCGCCGCTAACAACCCGCGAAAATAATCGTGGCGGCCCGTGCAATCGGTGTCTATAAAGAATGTGGCGTATTCCATTCAGGGAGAATACAATGAAATTTCGTACAGCGCTTTTGCCCGTTTTCTCGATTGCCTCCGCATTGTGCCTCCTGTCTGTCCCCTGCTACCCGCAGCAGATTCAAATCAACAAAGACAATCGCACGCTCGCCATCACCGCATCGGATTCGGCCAGCGCCATGGCCGACACCGGGACCGTGCATATCGGATTCGTCGTCTACGCGCCGGATGCACGCGCGGCCTACGCCAAAGGCTCGGAGGCGTCGAATGCAATTGCCACCGCGCTAAAGAATGCTGGCGTCGCCCGGGATGCCATCCAGAGCGAGTCGCAGAACATCAGCGAAACGCCGCAGTACGAGCTGGAAAAACTACCGCCGGCCGAGCAGGCACAGAAAAAATTCCAGGTGCGCCAGAGCTGGACCGTGAAGACCAAAGCCGACGACGCAGCCAAGATTCTGAACACTGCCGTGAACGCCGGCGCCAACCAGAGCGGCCAGATCGACTGGAGCGTCGCAAATGAAAATGCTCTTGAAGCGCAGGCCGCAGGCAAAGCGCTCGCCCGCGCCCGCGCGATCGCGTCTCAAATGGCACAAGGGCTTGGCATCCAGCTCGGAGAACTAATTTACGCCAGCAATCAAACTCCGGAACCACCGCGGCCGATGATGATGCGCGCAATGGCGGTCGGCGCTGGCGCCGTTCCCGAGCCCGCGCCGCTCGCCATCAGCCCGCGCAAAATCGAGCGCTCCGCCACGGTATACGCCGTCTTTTCCATTCAATGATCGGGGTGAATTCGCCGAAATACAGAGGGTGCCCCATTCAAGCCATTCTTCGCTTGAGTAGAACAACACGACGTCGGCACCCGAAAGCCCCTGTCTGTCGGTCCCATCCGCACTACACTAAGTTCTATGCCGCATTACACATATCGTGAACTGAAACCGACGCCCGAAGGCGAGGCCGTATTCGGGCGCTGGATCGACCACCTCGACTCGGAATTCTCGCGCCATCATAAGCCCGAACTGCGCGCGGAGATTGTCCGCGATGAACTGCATCAGCTTTACCTGGGGCGGCCGCATGGAGGCAAGCTCAACTTCACGATGGTCACCGAGCTGCCCATCAACATCCTGCAACTCTCACTCGACCCGCGCAATGTGACGCTGGAGCCGGAATACTACGGCGATGTCGATCCGGAAAAATATGCTCCACTCAAACCGCTGATCTGGTTCTGGCAGATGTTCGATCGCTCGCCCGTCGGCCTGAACCACTGGCTGGGCTTTCGCTTTCGCGCCATGCTCGGGCGCCACATCTTCAAACGCATCGGGAAGAATGTGAAGATTTTTCATGGCGTCGAGTTCAGCTTCGGCTACAACCTGACGATCGAGGACAACTGCACCATCCACAAATTCGTCATGCTCGATGACCGCGGCGAGATCATCGTGCGGGAGGGTTCGTCGATTTCCGACTACGCCAATGTCTATTCCCACACACATGACATCCGGGACGCGTCGGACGTAACCAATCGCCCTACGGAAATCGGCCCTAAGGCGCGCGTCACCTATCACGCCACCGTACTGGCCGGCGTGAAAGTTGGCGAGGACGCAATGCTGGGCGCAATGGCCCTGGCAACGAAAGATGTGCCGCCATCGACCGTCAGCGCGGGCATTCCGGCCCGACCAATCCGCGAGAAGAACAGGCGACGAACCGAACATCCGGCGGATGAATCTTCCAGATCCGGCACCGGCCGGTAGCCGCGAAACCCGCGTGCTACCATCGGCTTAGACCCATGAATCTGCACGTCGTCCTGATCATTTTTCAAATCGTAGTGTTGCTGTTTGCCATCAGCCTGCATGAGGCGGCGCATGGCTGGATGGCATGGCGGCTGGGCGACCCCACAGCGCGCATGCTGGGACGCGTGACGCTGAACCCGGTCAAGCACATCGATCCGTTCGGCACCCTGCTGATTCCGTTACTGTGCGTGTACGCGGGATTTCCACTGATCGGATGGGCAAAACCTACACCGGTGACGACGCGCAATTTCAAGCACATCAAGCGTGACGATATTCTGACGACTCTGGCTGGGCCGGCCAGCAATCTGCTGATGGCGATCGTTGCGCTGGCCATTCTGGTCGTGCTGAAATTCTTCAACGCCGGCACCGTATTGGCCGCTGTGATGTCCGCACAGATGGGCGGAGTGAGTCCCGCGGCAATGAACGGCAGCCCGGTCTTATATCCGGTGACGATGCTGTTGTACTATGCGGTGCTGCTGAACCTGATGCTGATGGCCTTCAATCTGATCCCACTGCCGCCGCTCGACGGCAGCCATGTGGTGCGCCACATGCTGCCCTACAACTGGCTGCGCGCGTATGACTCGATCGGGATTATCGGCCTGATTTTGGTTTTCTTTTTTGGCGGCCGGTTTATCTACGGCCTTGTCGGGCCGTTGATGATGGTCTTCAATCACGTGCTGCTCAGCATGTAGGTCGACTCCGAGATATCGAGGCGTTTGCGTGGGTCCATCGTATGGACAAAATGAGAAGGCAGCCCCGGTGAAGGACACAGATGTGCGCGGCTCGCACACTGAAAACCCAGAGACTCACAGCTTCCTTCGCGGCGCGATCAGCGTCTTTATCTTGTTTCATCTGATCGCGATATTGTGCTGGGCGCTGCCCTTGAATTTCGCTCCTTTCGAAGATGTCAAGGAGCTGACCCGTCCTTACATGATTTGGAGCGGTCTCTTCCAATCCTGGGACTTCTTCGCTCCCAATCCAAAATCGGTCAACACCTACCTTGAAGCCGTTGTGATTACGCAGAATCGCACCCAGCACGTCTGGGTCTTCCCTCGCATGGAGCAACTGAGTTACGCCGTGCGATATCGCGAGGAACGCTACCGCAAATTCGAGGAAGTTCTGCCGCTCGAGAAGAATTCCTATGCATGGGCTGGGGTCACGCAACATATCGCCGGTTTCTTCAAAAATCCCGCCGATCCTCCGCAGACAGTCGTGCTGATTCAATTTCAGGCCCCGATTCAACCGGGCTTGAAACGTGGGCGGCTTCTCGTTCCCAAGCCAAAAATTTTCTATGAATATGAAATGGCTCTTCCGCTTGAGGACAGCAAATGATTCTGCAAAAGCTGTATAGAGCTTGGGAGCGATTTTTCTTTGCGCCACAATCTCCGGTGCCCATCGCGCTGTTTCGCATCCTGTACGGCCTCTGCGTTTCCGCTACGCTCATCCTGCTACACTCCGACTGGCTGGATTGGTTCGGCGTACACGGCTGGGTATCTCTATCGACAATGACCACGATTGAGCCTGGTCTCCGGCTGAACCTCTTTAAGGTCATGCCGCAAAACGACCATTGGATTGCGGCATTTTTCTGGATATTTCTGACATTCGCTGTGCTGCTGACTCTGGGTTTGTGGACGCGCCTCAGCAGCGCGGTCGTCTTCCTCTGCCTCGCTTCCATCCAGCAACGAAATCTCTTCATCACCAATGGCGGAGACGCTTTTTTGCGTGTCACCGGATTTTTTCTCATCTTTGCACCGGCCGGAGCAGCTCTGTCGCTCGATCGTCTCCTGCGAGTTCGCAAAGGATTGGAAGGTCCTGAGATTCTGCCCAGGGCTCCGTGGGCCCAGCGCATGATTCAGTTCGAACTCGCATTACTTTACTTTGCGTCGTTTTTGTGGAAGCTCAAGGGCAGCATGTGGCGCAATGGCACGGCGCTCTATTACGTGCTGCATCTGCATGAGATTCAGCGCTTCCCACTACCGGCATGGATTCAACATACGTTCTTTTTGCGAGTGGGAAGCTGGTCCACGCTTGCCCTGGAGTTCTCGCTGGGCATCCTGATCTGGTTTCGCCCATTCCGCTATCCGCTGCTGCTTCTGGGCCTGCTCTTTCATTTGTTGCTGGAATATGCGCTGAACATTCCCATGCTTGAATGGAATATTCTGGCGGCGTATGTGCTCTTCATCGACCCGGACGACCTAACCCGGACATGGAACTGGGTGCGCAATCGCCTGCCGACGCTGCGCCCGGGCAAGCGCGGCGGCAAAGCTACCGCTGCCGCCCTGTCGGCCTCGAAGACCCCTCAATAACGGATCGCTTCGCATTGGCAACGCAATGGAAGATGCTGCGATGTGGCGAACTTTCGCCCAGCCATGACAGGAACGCTGGCCGTAAACTGCATCTCTCAGCTACGCTGGTACATATCTGCAAATCATGACCGAAACCATTCAGACGAAAACGGAATCATCGACGCAATCGAACAAACGCGTGCTCAGCGGCATGCGCCCCACGGGCAAGCTGCATCTGGGCAACTACATGGGTGCGCTGTACAACTGGGTGCGGCTGCAGCACCAGTACGAATGCTTCTTCTTCATCGCCGACTGGCACGCGCTCACTACGGATTACGCCGACACCTCGCACCTCCGCGAAAACATTTTCGATGTCGCGCTCGACTGGCTGGCTGCCGGACTCGATCCCGAACGCTGCACATTGTTCGTGCAGTCCTGGGTGCCGCAACACGCGGAACTGCATCTGCTCTTCTCGATGATTACGCCTCTCGGCTGGCTGGAGCGCGTACCGAGCTATAAGGAGCAGCAGGAGAATCTGCACGAAAAGGACCTGAGCACTTACGGATTTTTGGGCTACCCTCTTTTGCAGTCGGCGGACATCCTCATCTATCAGGCAGACTTTGTTCCGGTCGGGCAGGACCAGGTGGCGCACGTCGAGCTGACGCGCGAAGTGGCGCGTCGATTTAACAACTTCTATCCCGGCGGAGAAAGGTCGGCGCGGCTCGGTTCTACTGCGCAATTTGACGTCCTTCCCGAACCGCAAGTTTTGCTGACGCCCTCGCCCAAACTGCCCGGCACCGATGGCCGCAAGATGTCGAAGAGCTACGGCAATACCATCCTGCTGACCGATCCCGAGGCGGAGATCCGCCAGAAGGTGAAAACCATGGTCACCGATCCGGCGCGTATTCGCCGCAGCGACCCCGGCAATCCCGACGTGTGCCCGGTCTTCGATCTGCACAAGATTTTTTCCTCGACCGAGACGCAACAGAAAGCTGCCACGGGCTGCCGGACCGCGGGCATCGGCTGCATCGAATGCAAGAGCTGGCTTGCCGACGCCGTTGTCGCCGAACTGGCGCCCATCCAGGAACGCCGCCGCAAATTTGAAGCGCAGCCCCGGCAGGTTTGGGAGATTCTGGATACAGGCTCTGCGCGTGCGCGAACTCGCGCCGAAGAAACCATGCGCCAGGTTCGGGACGCGATGCATCTGGTGCAGATTGAAACAGCCTCAACAGGCGTGACGAAATGATGGAGAACGGACAGCACGACCTCGATCCGGCAGATGCAACGCCGACAAAGCAGGAGGAATCCGCTTCAGCACCGGAGCAGCTCGATCTGCCGGCCGATCCGCCGTTTGCAGCCGATGCGAAAGAGAAAGCCAGCGCTGCAGAGCGGGCCGAGCAACGCGCCGCGGAAAGAAAAGCGGCAAAAGAGGAAGCGAACACGTTCCCCTTCGCCGTAACCGTAGGTCAGGTGTACGATGGCCCGCTCGATCTGCTGCTTGACCTGATTCGCAAGCAGGACATCGACATCTACGACATTCCGATCGCGAAAATCACCGCGCAATTTCTCGCCTATGTTGAGAACCTGAAGCAGTCTGACGTGGACAGCGCCGGCGAGTTCATCTATATGGCGTCGCTTTTGATCCATATCAAGAGCCGGATGCTGCTGCCGCGCAGTACCGACGGAACCGTCGAGACGGCGGAAGAAGATCCGCGACGCGAGCTGGTCGAGCGCCTTCTCGAGCACCAGCGCTTCAAGAGTGCGGCGCAGATGCTGCTGCAAAAGCAAATGCTCGAGGAATCTTCCTGGAGCAATCCGGCGATTGGAGAATTTCGCGACGACGCCGAGGCCGAGCCGGAGATTGCCGCCGATACGGTCGACCTGGTGCGCGTGTTTCGTGACATTCTGGACCGCGCTCGCCAGCGGCCGGTGCTGGATGTGAACGAAGATGCCGTCACCGTCGCGCAGATGATTGATTACATCCGTCGCCGCCTGGTCATGGAAGATCGCCCGGTGGGTCTGCGCCGTCTGCTGCAGCATGTGCAGTCCGAACGAGCGTTGATCTGCACCTTTCTCGCACTGCTGGAACTGGTCCGGCTGCAGGCCATCCTGCTGCGCCAGACGGGCAACTTCAGCGAAATCTATATTAAGAAGCACGATAACTTTGAGTCCACAATGATGGAAAGCCGCGACGACTGGCGTTGAGCCGGTATGCTGAATACTGCGGAAATACAATGAGCCTGAAAGCCAAAATTGAAGCTGTCATCTACGCCGCGGACGAGCCGGTGACGCTCGCGCAACTGGCCGCGATATTCGCCGAGGAAGCGCTCGCTGCCGGCACCGAGGCCGCGCTTCCGTTTGGCAGCGTGGAGGGCAATCACGCTGCTCTCGTCGATATTTTCGACGCTTCCGAGATGGCGCAAGCGACCGACGCCACAGAAGAGCCCGCGCTGCCAATGGAAGATGCAGAAGCGAAAAAGCAGGCGCGTGTACGCGACCGCGAAGCGCGTGCCGCCATCCAGAAAATTGTGGATGAATTGATTGCGGAATACGCGAGCGGCGATCGCGGCATGGAGATTCGCGAGATAGCGGGCGGCTACCGCATCGCCACCAAAGCCGAATACCACGATGCGGTGCGCACCTTTGTGAAAGGGCAAAAACCGCAGATGAAGCTCTCTTTGCAGGCGCTGGAGACGCTAGCCGTCGTCGCCTACAAACAGCCGGTGACCGCTCCGGAGATCAGCGAGATTCGCGGCGTCGATACTTCCGGCGTGCTGGGCGGCCTGATGGCGCGAAAGCTGATCACCACCGCAGGACGCAAGCAGGTCATCGGACGGCCCATCCTGTATAAGACCACCCGGGAATTTCTGCTGCGCTTCGGCCTGAAAGATGTGAGCGAGCTGCCCAGCATCGAGGAATTTGAAAAAATGGCGGCCGACATGGCCGAAGACATGGGTGACGCGGATGAAATGAAGAATTCATCTCTCGATGCAGAATCTGCAACAGACACTGTTACAGATGAAATTTCCGCACCCGAAGCGGATCCCGGCAGCAATCCATGAAACGGCCAGAGAAACGCTCGAAGCCACCCGGCCTCCCGCCAGGCGAGAAGTCGACCGCGAAGTCCGCACGCTCCGGCGGAAGTCCAGAACGGCTGCAAAAGATTCTCGCCGGCGCCGGCATCGCTTCCCGCCGCAAGGCGGAAGAGTTCATCGTGCAGGGCCGCGTCCAGATCAATGGCCAGATTGTCACCGAGCTGGGCACCAAAGCCGATCCTCTCCACGACCACATTCGCGTCGATGGCAAACTCATCCATCCCGCCGACGAATTCCGCTATTACATGCTGAACAAGCCGAAAGGCTATGTGACCACCGCCAGCGATCCGCAGGGCCGGCCCACGGTGATGGATTTCTTCGCGCGTGTGCGCCTGCGCATGTTCCCCGTGGGTCGGCTCGATTACTACAGCGAGGGCCTGTTGCTCGTTACCAACGATGGCACGTTGGCCAACACGCTGACGCGCGCCTCCTCGCACGTTCCCAAAACATATCTGGTAAAAGTGAGCGGAATTCCGAGTGAAGACGCGCTCGACAAACTGCGGCGCGGCATCTCGATTCCGCTGGGCGATGGAGAATTTCAGCAGGGGCGCGTGCGCACCGCACCCGCCAAAATCCGGCTGTTCCGTGCAGGTGACAATCCCTGGTACGAAATCACGATCAGCGAAGGACGCAATCGCCAACTGCGCAAAATGTTCGAGGAGATCGGCCACCACGTAGAAAAAATTCGCCGCGTGGAGTATGGCCCCCTCGTACTCAACATTCCACCGGGAGAGTTTCGCGAATTGACGCCGCAGGAAGTGCAGGCTCTCCAACGCGCGGTTAAGATGCGACCTACGACCGATGCGCGCGCCGCAAAATCAAACTCGATCGCGTCAAAAGATGCGCACAGACGGACAGCGCGGAAGAAATCTGCTTGAATTCACAATTCCATCGGTGCCCCATCCTTCGCTGCTCCATCGTAAGGGTGGGATGAAGCAACGCTGATCCGCCTATAATAGGGCTAGGCGCGGAGGGAAAACACCATGGAAAAAGCAACGTTTGGGGCAGGATGTTTCTGGGGTGTGCAGGCGGCCTTCGACCGGCTTCCGGGAGTCGTGGAAACCTTGGTCGGCTATGAAGGCGGAACGCTCGACAACCCGACCTATCGCGATGTCTGCACCGACCACACTGGCCATGCGGAAGTGGTCCAGGTCACGTTTGATCCCGCCAAGGTCACCTATCAGAAACTGCTGGACACGTTTTTCAGCGAACACAATCCCACGCAGTTGAATCGGCAGGGGCCGGACCACGGAACGCAATATCGCTCGGCGATTTTCTATCATTCTCCGGAGCAGCGGCAGGCCGCGGAAGAAACCATCGCGCGGCTGACAGCAGAAGGCAAATTTTTCAAGGCTATCGTAACGCAGGTAGTTCCCACAGCCCACTTCTGGCCCGCCGAAGAATACCACCAGAAATATTTAGAAAAACGCGGCGCCGTCAGCTGCCATATTTAGCCTGGCTCCCGGGGGAAATCCGGCGGCAGGTTTTCGCCGCAATGCTGTTTAAGCTCCTTAAGTAGCCGAGCGCGATCCGCCAATTGGCGTGAGTGAGCAATTTGTGTGCCATCCGCGCCGGTGATCTTCACTGTTCGGTCCTTTTTCCCGGTATTGATCTCTACAATTTCTTCCCATCGAATTCGCTTGCTCTTCCTAAACCAATAGGTTTGTTGAAGCCCGTCGCGGGAAATGACCAGTGCTTCCGGCATTGAGAATAGGATGCCTACCGTGAAAAACACAGTACAGGCCGCGGCCTCAAGATTGAAAGGTTTTCCGTGGCTATTCTTCAGGAAATCGAATGCTATGTCGACAGAGTATAGAACGAGGAGTATCCACGCCGCAGAAACAAGCCTGTGTGGCGCGAACTCAATCCTCCCATCGCTCAGTTCCGTTGCGGAACTTCGGTTACGAACGCCAATGATTATCGCAAAAGCCACACCAAGGAACAGACCGACGAGGTGATGCGCAATCCAGACCAGCAGCTTCCAGATCATCGATCCATCCTAATCCCAACGGCTTGCTGACCGGCACTGATGGTCAACACTTTTCGGAAGAATTTCGTACAGCACAATCCCCGCGCCGTTGAAGTGGTTGAGATCGGGAAATGTCGCTCGCTGCCCGAGAGTACGTTTTCCCGCGACGGTGTCGCGGCGTGCCGGCTTGTCATCTGTCCAATCCATGAACCAGTCGGGACGATACACATCTAGCTTTTCTGCCAGCAGCATCGTGCCGTCGGTGTCCATCGCCGGCAGGCCATCGCTGAGGAGCGAAATCTCATCCGCTCCGCGGCCAATTAGCAGATGGTTCGCGGAAGCGGAAGTGTCCCCTTGCGCGGAGACAGCCTTTTTGATGCTGAGGCTGGCATCAACGAGCGAGTAGCGCGGATGCGCCAAATAGTTCCCGATATATGCCAAGTTCCACGTGACGGACACCGCGACGCACGCGACCGCGGCCACTCCAACGCGCCGATGCTCACGCCAGAGCCATTCCGTAAAAATCAGCGCCAGCCAGACGGTGGGAACGATCAGCGTGACGAAATAGCGCGGCGGGCCGTCGTAGTGGAACACGATGAACGCCGCGTAGCCCGCTTCCCACAGAAACGCGGTCGTAAACAGTGTGTCGCGCCAGAAGAAGCGCAGCCGCGCAATCGCCGCAACAAAACCGATCAACGCCAGCGGAAAGAGAACCGGATCAATCCACGTTCCGCGCAGAAAAAAGCGCACCAGCCGCAGCGGAGAATTTTCCAGTTCCCACAGCGGAGCCACGCCCAGAATGATCTTCGCATCCGCCGCGTAGTGGTGTGCCCAGAAGATTTTCGCGCCGCCCAGCAGCAAGATCGCTGTCCCCAGCGCGGTTGCAACCAGCTTCCATGCTTCCCAGCGGGCGGTGCGATTTTCGCCGTGATTGTTCGCCCAGATCGGATACAACACCGCTGGCAGAACAAATGGGCCAGTCGTCTTGGTCAGCGTCGTGATGGTGAACACCACCCCGACCCCGACCGCCAACGCATAATTTCCCGGCTTCACTTTTCCGGCCAGATAAATCGCCAGCAAAAGAAACATCACCAGTGCCGGTTCCAGCAGGGCAAGCCGCCCGAAGAAAAACCCTAGCGCGTTCGCCGCAACCAGAAAGGCGGTCCACGTGGCAAAGGTCCGCGAGCGGTATTGCCGCGCCACCAAATACGCCAGCAGCACGCCCAGCCATGTACACACCACGGCCAGCGAACGCGCCGCGACGACACTCACTCCAGTGAAGTGAAAGACGAAACCTGCCAGCAGCGGCCAGACCGGCATGAACACTCCGGGGTTCCAACCGCCGGGAATATATGCGTGACCTAAAGTGAAGTGCTGGATCGCCGCGCCGGTGTAGAAGCCTTCATCGGTGAACCGGGCGCCGTCCTGGCTGTAGAAATGGTAGTCGGGAAAGTCCGCACTTATGTGCCAGAGGCGCAACGCCAACAGGCAGGCGATGACCAGCAACAGAATGAAGAGGCTTCGCTGGCGTCCCGCTTCGAAGCCGCTCCACCTCACGCGCGCTTTTCCTCGTGGTACTCCTGCTCCGTGTTCACCGCCCACAGGTTTCGCTTGTCGCGCACGTTGTTTACGATATTTTCCGCGGCGGCCATGGCGGTCAGCATGGAGTGGTCCTGGTTATTGTATTTGTGCATTCCATTGCGGCCCACCAAAAACAGGTTCTCGAAGCGATCCGTGAATTTCTGGATTAGATCGAAGCGATCGTAGGTACCAAAATATGCCGGATAGGTCTTCGGCACGCGCACGACGTGCCCGTCCAGCACGTCCGACGCTTGCAGGATGCCGATCTTCTCCATCTCCGCCACGGCAAATTTTTGGATCTCATCGTCGGCCATCTTCCACAGCGGATCGGTGTCATTGCAGAAATATTCCAGACCAATCCACATTTTTGAGCGATCGGCGACCATCCACGGACTCCAGTTGTTGAATATCTGCAGCCGGCCCACAGTGACGTCCGGCTCCTGAATATAAATCCATGTATCTTTCAGCGGGGTGCCATCCGGTTCCGTCACCAACAGCTTATTCACCAGCAGGCCGACGGTGATGAAGTCGCGATAGATCAGGCCTTCGCTGACTTCCTTCACCTCCGCGGGCACAGGGGTCGCCGCGGCGGCCAGGCTGCGAATCAAATGTTGAACCGGCATTGTTGAAATTACATAATCCGCTGGCCACGTGTGCCGGTTGCCGTCGGCATCGATCGCGATCACCTCCGAAATGCGATCGCCCTCGACTCGGAGTTCCGTCACACGGGTTTGCCGGTGCAGCTCGCCGCCATTTTTCTGGATCATGGAAGCGACGTGCTCCCAAAGTTGCCCTGGGCCGAATTTCGGATAAAGAAACCGCTCGATCAGCGAGGTCTCGACGCCTTTCTGGCTCAGGTCGCCGGCGCCTTTCTTAGGGCCGGAAAATGCCTGCTTAAAAAAATGCTTCACCGCACTGGTCAGCGAGAGCCCTTTGATGCGCTGCGCGCCCCACTCCGCGCTGATGTACCGCGGATGCACCCCCCAGACCTTTTCCGTGTACGACTCGAAGAACAATCCATAGAGCTGCCGCCCGAAGCGGTTGACGATGAAATCTTCCAGCGACGTTTCCGGCTTGCGCGGGATGCCGCGCGCGCGGAGATAGCTGAAGCCGACCTTCATGGTGCGCGGCAGTCCCAGGCCACGGAGCGTTTCCGGCGTCAGCTTGATCGGATAATCGAAAAACCGCCGCAGGAAATAAATGCGGCTCTTGCGCGGGCGCACAAGCATGACCAGATCGTCGCGTTCAGGATCGAGTTCCGGTTTCCCCGCTTCCGTGCCGCCCGGCTGGACCATCCGCCGCTTGTTCTGGTAGCTGATCGGAATTGCGCCGCCCGCTCCATCGGCGCCGACCGCAGGCATCACGTCGAGCCACCATTCCATCACCCGGTCGGATTTCGAGAAGAAGCGATGGCCGCCGATGTCCATGCGGTTGCCCTTGTAGCGAATCGTCCGCGAGATGCCGCCGATTTCATTCGTCGCTTCCAGCACAATGGGATGAACATCGGAATGCCGTTGCAGTTCCAGTGCCGCCGTCAGACCGGCTGGACCGGCGCCAATAATGATTGCTGTTTTGCTCATGGATGCGTGGTGGTTCAATTCTTCGGCGAAGCGATCGAGCCGCCGACGGAGCACTTTTCAGCCTTAATAGATGCAAAAATCGCGCAAGTTATGGTTATTGTCTCGTATCCGTACAAAAGGAACAACGTCTATTGCCGAATCGAACGCGGGCCACGCCGCGCCGGTCGTCACTGGATGCTATTCTGCCGATTGGCTGGAGCTCCGTGATAGATCGAATGGCGAGAGCAAGCCAGATCGAAGGGCGAGAGTAAGGCAGAGTTTCATGTCCCAGTGAACCAACCGATGCAGCGGATTCCCGAACTCGACGGCCTGCGCGGGATAGCGATCCTGCTGGTCTTGATGCGCCATTACATCCACCATCCCAGCCTGCTGCTGTTCGGGCCGCAGTGGGGATGGATGGGTGTCAACCTTTTTTTTGTGCTCTCCGGATTTCTGATTACTTCCATCCTGCTGCGGCTGGCCAACCAGGCACACGGCGGATTGAAAATTTTTTATGCCCGCCGCACGCTGCGCCTGTTCCCTCTCTATTTTCTGGCGTTGCTGGTTTACTTCGTCGCTTCGGCCAGCGTTGGCACACCCCAGCCGGCCAAAACCGTCTTCCTTTACGTCACTTTTCTGCAGGCATTTATTCCGCCGCTGCTGACCCATCTCAGGATTATCCCGCACCCGGACTGGGTGGTCATGGGCTTCGGCGTGTTGTGGTCACTATCTGTCGAGGAATATTTTTATGTCCTGTGGGCGCCGCTGGTCACGTTTACCCGCGCAAATCGGCGCGTGCTATTTGTCATCCTGGGGCTGATCCTGTTTCTCACGCCATGGATCCGGTTCTTCTATCCGGACCCGAAAGGCGGGCAGGAACTCTTCATCGCGCAGATGGATTCTCTCGCCGCCGGCTGTCTGGTTGCCGTGCTGTGGCAGGACCATGGTGCAGCTTGGCAGACGGGCATACGGCACTGGGCCGGGCGTTTGTATATTTGCATCGTCGGCCTGATTGGGCTTGCCATCTGGATTGATTTCGTCACCGGCATTACCAAGCGGAGCGTACTCGATCAGCGTATCTTCAACGCCACGGATTACACCGTGCTGTGGCTGGCTTGGTCGCTCTGGCTGCTGGTGACGCTTGCGGAAGCGGGCACGATGAGGTGCATGCCGCGACTTCTGCGCCGTCCCGTCCTCGTCTGGGTGGGACGCATCAGCTATTGCCTGTACGTGGTGCATTACCCGATTTATCTGGCGCTCCGCAACTATGTTCCGCACAGCTTCGCACTAATTGGCGCGCTAGCCATCTCTCTCGCGGTCTCATCGCTGTCCTGGCGCTATTTTGAGGGGCCGATCGCGCGCTGGAAGCAAAGGCAGTTCCGCTATCGTATGGAGACCCAGCCCGAAGCTCCGCTGGTACGGCTGTAGGCGCGGTGCGAAATTTACTCGGTGGGGTGGAAGCCAGCCGGCGTTCTTTCGATCGCAGCGAAGACGAGCGAGCGATTCAGAAACGCCTTGGTTCCCGTTCCATTGTTTCTGTTCCATGACTCGCACCGCGGAGAGTGCAGACAGACGATTTTTCCGAAAGCGATTCACACTCTTTCAACAGGGCGGCACGTCCATTCGCGGCGCATTTACAACAGGAACTCGCACGACGGTGGAACGCAAGCATAAATTCGCATTCAATTCACCGGATATTCGCCATTTACACATCGTTGCGCGGTTTGTACTCTTGGCAAACGTTCTTGAAAACAGGAACGCACCTCTTTCGCCTTTTTAGATTTTCAAAAAGTTGGTTTGGAACGGAGGACATCGCATACGCGACAAGTCCGGCCGAAAAAAGCTCCGCCCTGCATGCAAATTTCCGGGCGAGTTTTTTCCGGCGGGTCCATGGCGCGACAGGCAAACGATGCGATGCGCCGCCGTTCCCCTGCAGCCCGGCCGTCACGGCGACCGGAACGGCGCAGTGTGTGTCATGGGGGAGACGTTTCCGCTCTCGAGCGGCCGCGGCTTCGACACGCATTCGGTTTTCTGTTGCCTTTTATCGGCCGGGCTGCGGCTGAACCACTTCACTTCTGGGGATTCGGAGCCAGGTGTTCGCAAAGCAACGGAGAAGTATGCGTCCTAAGAAAGTTATTCTATGCATCGATGACAACGACCAGGTTTTATCGGTTCGCAAGTTCGTTCTGGAAACCCGCGGCTACCGTGTGCTGACGGCCAACACCGCCGACCAGGCGATCGAGCTGTACGATCAAGGCAAGGTCGATCTGGTGATTGCCGACCTGGTGATGCCGCACTGCAATGGCAATGATCTCATCCTGCGCCTCAAAGAGATTGCTCCCTGGGTGCCGGCGGTTTTGATCAGCGGCAGCATGAAGCAGTTTGACCCCAACAGCCGCGCCGACGCCTTTCTGCCCAAGGGCGCCTCTTCGCCGCAGGAGCTGCTGGAGCGAGTGCGCGTGCTTCTCGTCCGCAAGCGCGGACCCAAGAAAACTATGACCGCGCCACCGCCGATGCTTTCCCACAGCATCGCGTCGGCATAGTTCGCAGATTTGCAGAGGGCTCTTGAAGGATTTGTCATTCCGAGCGGAGCGCAGCCGCGGCCCCCAGCGACAGGTTTTCGTCGCTGGGGTGGAAGCGAAGTCGAGGAGCCTGCTGTTTGCGGTCTCCGCTCCAGGCAACCGGTACAATGAATCTGCATGCCGCCCGTTATCGTCGCCGAGAATCTCGGCAAGGTCTACCGCACAGGAAAAGTCGAAGTCAATGCGCTGCGAGCAGTCTCCTTCGCTGTGGAACGCGGTGAGTTTGTCAGCATCGTCGGTCCCTCCGGCAGCGGAAAATCCACTCTGTTCTATAATCTCGGCGGGTTGACCCATCCATCGTCAGGCCGGTTGCTGATTGATGGCGTGGACTTCGCCGCGCTGTCCGACGCCGAGCGGACCAGGCTGCGCAAGCAGAAAATCGGTTTCGTATTTCAGAAATTCAATCTGCTGCCGACGCTTAGCGCCAGGGACAACATCCAGCTGGCGCACGAGATTGCCTCCGGCTCGAACGTCCCGGATAAGGCCTGGTTCGACCACCTCACGGAACTTTTAGGCATCCAGGACCGCCTGGACCATCGGCCATCGGAACTGTCCGGCGGCGAGCAGCAGCGCGTCGCTATCGCCCGCGCCCTCATCTCGCGGCCCGCCATCGTGCTGGCCGATGAGCCGACCGGCAATCTCGACTCGCAGAACTCCGACGCCGTGCTGGCCGTGCTGCGCCGCTCCAACCAGGAACTGAAGCAGACCGTGATGATGATCACGCACAATCCCGAGGCCGCCACCATCGGCGACCGCATCCTGCACATGCGCGACGGCACCATGCTCGACCCCGAGCCAGCCCGAATGCACGCCGCCAGCACCACCACGAAAAGTTAAAAGCATACCGAACTGCTGGCTAGCCTGGATGCATTGGCAATCAGGTAGGAAGTTCTCTTCTGGCAGAAAAAGTGAGCTAACGAATCAGCGTGATCGTCCGGTTATTGCAAGACCATCAGCGGCTCGGCAGGCATCTGGTCCCAAGTTCTACCTTCTAAGCTCCGGCCTGTGTCTTTTTTCCGTATGCCGCCCCATTGTTTGAAGAAAAACGGCACACTCGCACGCAGACACTGGTCGCGAAGGTCGGTCGCCCACCCCGGGTCCATTGGACGAGCACGCGGACCCGATTCGCCACCTACAATTACCCAGTCAATCCCTTCGAGATCAAGCCTAGGAAGTGGCCCGAGCAACGGCTCCAATGAAAGAAACTTGACAGCCGCCCCTGTCTTTCGCAAGTCGTCAATGCGGTAGGCGTATCGCTCACTTTCGACGCTCACCCCCATCCATATCTGTTCTTCCCAATTCAATCTCGAGCTTAGTTCCAGCAGCCGGTCCGAACGCTTTGTCAGGATTTGGTATTGATGCCAGGCGGCGTGGCCCATGACGTCGAACACACGCGTGATGTATTCGAAGGGCACGTCTGCATGGAATAGGTCGCTCATGGAATTGACAAAGATTCGCTTCGGTGATTTCCAGTTAAGCGGCACCTCCAACATCTGGGGCTGCAATGTAACTTTGAAGCCGTTCAAATAATTCGATTGGCCCATAGCCTGGAGACGATTTGCTAGCCGCTCAGCATAGCAATGTTTGCAGCCAGGACTAATCTTTGTGCAGCCCGTGACCGGGTTCCATGTCGCGTCGGTCCACTCAATATGAGAATTGTCCGCCATGTCACAACCCCTGACGTCGCCGGTAATAGTTAAAGACATCGTCCACGATGCCCGCCGCGACGGGCTTCTGTGAAGCAAAGTATAGGTAATAGATGACCGAATTTGTTTTCGTCTTCATAGGCAACGGTTCAGACACGAATCTAAAGCCAGCCTTTTTCTTTAGACGCTCGCGCCATGCTGCCTCGAAGCGAGAATTCGGAACTTTTTCGAGATTTCCGAAGAGATTACCGGAACCGTCATAAGCAGCATCGCGCCACGTTTCATCGCCCCAGAGACGCGTGAGTTGCTCGATTTTGCTTTTTACAAAACTATCGGGGTCACGGCGGGTAGCGTTCCGATTAATGTCCATAATCATGAAATTCAAGAACATCTCGACTGATCCCATCTGTCCAGCCGTCTCAATCACATCCCACCGAAGGTTGATGTTATATGGATCAAGAAGGCAGAGGGCCCGTCGATAGTCAGCGTATTTTGCGCGCGGGAAGATATTTTGTAACAGAATGTCATTGCAGTCCTCGCTGTAGATATTGACATCAGGTCGCTCACCGGCCATGAGCCTCAGTTGTGCGGCACGGCGTGGATCCGAATCGATGAAGTGATACTCCGAAAAAGATGGCGTGGTCTTAAGCGCGATGAGTGGGCTGCCATCCACAATCTCACCTGTGGTTTTCGACAGATGAACGCCTGGGCCAGCAAACGCATCGATATAGAGCCACCGGAGGCTGTGGACTGATTCTCGGCGAGTCGCATCTAAAATGGTCGAATATGCAGTAGCGTACTTCTTGATTATCGCCAACTTAACTTCCGACCATATGCCGATTTCGTCATATTCGATCGTCATACGAGAACTGTACCAAGCGATTGCGATCACGCCTGATCTATCATGAGCCGTATCTCGTTACGCACCGCCAGCGAAGTTGCGGGAAGTTTTGGCAGCTCCGGTGTCGTAGAATATATGTAGTACTTGAATGCCACGAGCATTCCGGCCCGGCGGCTCTCGCCAGCAGGGCTACCCCATGGGGGCGTCACGGTTTCGACGGGATCGTTTGCGGCAGAGAGGCATGCCGGGGTGTAGGCACCCGTAATCGTCTGCAAAAACACAATTGCTAACAATCAACTAGCACTTGCTGCTTAATTAAATAAGTAGCCGTCCTCCTCAAATTTGTCTGCGAGGTGGGGAAGGGCGTCGCAAAGCAGACTGGTCCGGCCCGCAATGTCTGGGTTGGCTGGACGAGATCTACAGGCTGGTGGGATGCGTATCTTGTCCGTTCTGAGCGCATCGCACGAGACCAATCGGAACGCGACTACGCATGGAGTCTCTTTGCTGACTAGGATTTCGGACGCGGGTTCGACTCCCGCCGCCTCCACCATATCGTCTACGTTTGCGCGAAATCCCGCGCCCTCTTCAAATCCCTCTCCGCACGGTGCAATCTAAGCCCTCTTTTGGCTTGAATGGGGAAGATTTGCCGGCTTAAGGCATCCTCCACACGCATCGCGGCCGCCTTTGCCGTCGCACCCCGTTTGCGGATACCTTGATAGAGACATCCTTCAAAGCGGAAGGCGGCAAAAAATTGGCGATTGCGAGCGCAAGCAGCACGTCCCCGGTAGCCTCTGGGGAAACCGGGCCGGGCGCAAAAAGCGCTCTGGCCATGGTCGTCACGCTGTTTTTTCTCTGGGGATTCATCACCTGCCTGAACGACATCCTGATCCCTCACCTGAAAACCGTCTTCACGCTTTCCTATGCGGAAGTCATGCTGGTGCAGACGTTCTTCTTCTCTGCGTATTTTGTGTTTGCGCTGCCTTCCGGCAAGGTGATCGATTGGATCGGCTACAAGTGGACGATGGTGGCTGGCCTGCTGGTGATGGCCGCGGGCGCGCTGTGTTTTATCCCAGCGGCGATCGCGCCCTCGTTTCCGTTATTTCTGATTGCGTTGGCAATTGTCGCCGCGGGCATGACATTTCTGCAGGTTTCGGCGAACCCTTATGTCCTGGTTCTAGGCCCGGAGCGCACAGCTTCCAGCCGGCTGAACCTGGCGCAGGCCTTCAACTCGCTTGGAACCACCGTCGCACCTTACATAGGCAGCCTTTTCATTCTGGGTGGCGTGCCGTTGACCGCCATCGAATTGAGCCGGCTGTCTCCGCCCGCGCTGCACGCATATCGCGTCGCACAGTCCGCGGTGGTGAAGGGGCCGTACCTCATCATCGCCGTCATTCTGGTCGTGTTCGCCATTGCGTTTGCGAATTTTAAGCTGCCAAAGATTCAGCAACATGGCCTGCCCGCCGAGGGCGCACGCGGCAATGCCCCCAGCATTTGGCAACAACGTCATCTGCTATTGGCCGTCGTGGCAATCTTCGTCTACGTCGGCGCCGAGGTGTCGATCGGAAGCTTTCTGGTGAACTACCTCAGCCAGCCGAATATCGGTCATCTCACTCAGAAGGTTGCCGCGGGATACGTCGCGTTCTATTGGGGCGGCGCGATGATAGGTCGCCTCGGCGGTGCGGGAATCACGCAGAAGCTGCGCGCCGGACCGGTGCTGGGAGTCGCCGCCATCGTGGCTTTTTGCCTGGTCGTTACATCCATGCTCAGCTTCGGTCCTCTGGCCATGTGGAGCATCCTTCTGGTGGGATTGTTCAACTCCATCATGTGGCCGAACATCTTCGCCCTCGGACTTGCCGGTCTTGGCCCGCTCACCAACCGTGGATCGAGCATGTTGGTCTCCGCAGTCATCGGCGGAGCGCTGTTGCCGCTGTTGCAGGGCTTTATCGCCGACCACATCGGCATCCACCATGCGTTTTTTGTCCCAGCGCTCTGCTACATCTACATCTGTTTCTTCGGCTTCAAGGGCTCGCAAATCAAAGCCGCGGTTCCCGCGCGAGAACCGCTGACCCTCGGCGGCATCTGAGAGCCATAATGGCTATAGTCAAGCAGAGAGCCTGGCCATGGATGGTTCGTCGGCAAGCAATGGGAATAAAAAGCCGGCTAAGAAAGTAGTTCACTCTTCTGAAAATTTGAAGCCTTCCGAAGTCACGGATACATTCTGGATCGAAGCCACGAGAAAACAAGGAAGCTATCCGGCGCCCTCGGAAAATTCGGGAAAATGGCTGATCTTTGTCTCTCACGAGCATGTCGATGAGGTCTGGGAAAAAGTCAGAGTTGCGACAGAGCAAGGGAGCCTCGGCGATTCCGCGAAGGTGTCGACGGCCCATCGAAATCGAAACGCCGCGAATCCGAATACGAACGTCATTTGCGTCTATACATACGATTGGACGGACGCACAGGATGTGAGGAGAATTCGCGAGGCGCTCCGGCAACTCGGAATCCTATCGAAGATTCCGTACAAGGCGAACCGGGACACAGCTTCCGGGTTGTATGCGAACCGCGGGAACCGGAATATCGCAAAATATTTTGAGTAAGGCCGACCTTAGCCACAGATCAGTAAAACAGCACGTTGACCGCAGCCATCGAATTACGGCGCGCGAAGCGTTGATTGGCTGGAAGTCGCTGGCTGGTGCCATCGCGCCAAAAACCCCCGGATAATCCCCCAAACCGGTCAAAAATTGGGCGATCACCTGGTGAAACTTGCCCGAGAACTGCGCCATCAGTGACCGTCTAATGGTTCATCCCGTAAAATCATCTGTTTGGTTCCGGCGCGTGTTGCCGAGCATCTAATATCCACCCAACAGAACGGAGCAATCCCTTGGCTGAAACAATTTACGATGTCGCCATTATCGGCGGCGGGCCGGCCGGCTACACGGCGGCCATTCGCGCCGGGCAATATGGCCTGAAAGTCGCGCTGATTGAAAAGGAAAGCAAGCTCGGGGGCACCTGCCTGCATGTCGGCTGCATCCCAACTAAGTCCTTGCTTTTCAACGCGGAAATCTACGACCACCTGAAGCATGCCGCGGATTACGGCATCGAGGGCCTGGGCGCCGGCAAGCTGAACTGGGGCGCGATCTTGAAGCGCAAGCAGGCCATCGTCGACAAGCACGTCAAGGGCCTGGTCTTCCTGATGAAGAAGAACAAGGTCAACGTATACGAGGGCCACGGCCGACTCAGCGGCCCGGCCAAAGACGGCGTACATTCCGTCGAAATCCAGGCCGGCGGGGGAGGCGGCGCGGAGGGTGAGCGCAGCACGTTGAAGGCGAAAAATGTCATCCTCGCCACCGGTTCCGACGCCCGCATGTTGCCCGGTCTCGAGCCCGATTCGCGCGTACTGACCAATGTCGAAATTCTCTCGCTGAAAGAAATTCCCAAGTCGCTGGTCATCATCGGAGCGGGCGCAGTCGGCGTAGAATTCGGTTCCATCTTCAAGAGCTTCGGCTCCGACATCACCATCGTTGAGGCGCTGCCGCGTATGGTCCCCAGTGAAGACGAAGACATCAGCAAGGAGCTGACGCGCGCCTTCCGCAAGCGCGGTATCGAGTCCTTCACCGGCGCGAAATTTGAGAAGCTGGAAAAGACGAAAGATGGTGTCAAGGTCACCATCACCGGTTCCGACGGCAAGCAGATGGTGAAGGAAGCGGAAAAGGTCCTGATTGCCGTGGGCCGCGCGCCACGCACGGAGCACATCGGTCTGGAGAAGACGAAGATCAAGCCGGATCGCGGCTTTATCAAAACGAATGAGTGGATGCAGACCGAGGAGCCCGGCGTCTACGCCATCGGCGATATCGTAGCCGGGCTGCCGCAGTTGGCGCACGTCGGCGCGATGTGCGGCATGGTGGTCGCCGCGAAGCTCGCCGGTAAATATGCCCGTCCCGTGCGCCGCGATCGCGTCCCCGCCTGCACCTATTGCGAGCCGCAGATCGGCAGCGTCGGCTTGACGGAAGCCGCTGCGAAAGAAAAAGGCCTCCAGGTGAAGGTCGGGAAGTTCCCGTTCACGGCAAACTCGAAGGCCTCGATTGTCGATTCGCACGACGGCTTCGTGAAGATCGTCGCCGACGCGAAATACGGCGAGATTCTCGGCGTCCACATCATCGGCCCGCAGGCGACGGAACTGATTGCCGAAGCCGTGACCGCCATTGAACTCGAAGCCACGGTCGAGGAGATGATGTTCACCATCCACGCCCATCCCACGCTGGCCGAAGCCATGCTGGACGGCTTTGGCAGCGTCGAAAATATGGCCATCAACGCATAAGACTTTTGTTCCATGGCCGCTGACGACCAGCAGAACAGCGACAAAAGGAATTTTATGGTGGCCCGCATATGGCACGGAGTTGTGCCGGTTTCGAAATCGGACGAATATCTCCGGCTAATGCAGACCATCGCCATTCCCGACTACCGGTCTATTCCTGGAAATCGCGGTGCGTACGCACTCCGCGAGATTCGGGGCGACGAAGCTCACTTCCTTATGCTCACATTCTGGGAGTCCCGCGAAGCCATCCAGGCATTCGCCGGCAAAGATATCGAAGCGGCCAAATACTACGATTTCGATCGTCATTTTCTGCTGGAGCTGGAACCCTTCGTAAGGCATTACGAGTTGTATGACTGAGCCGCAAATTCAATGACGGCGAATCTTCTGCGCCCTGTCACGCTCGGCCGCGTCGGCTATACCGAAGCCCTGGAACTCCAACAGAAACTCGTCGCCCTCCGCAAACAGCAGCGCATCGGGGATGTTCTCCTCCTTCTGGAACATCCGCCCGTCCTCACACTCGGCCGCAACGCGCACCGCTCTAACATTCTCGCACCCGACGGAGAACTCGCCCGCCGCGGCATTGCCATCCACGAAATCAACCGCGGCGGCGACGTCACGTATCACGGCCCGGGCCAGATCGTCGGCTATCCCATTCTCGATTTGCGCGGCGAGTTTCCCAACAAGAAAGGCCCGCACCTCGGCGCGGTCGAATACGTTCGCTCGCTCGAAGAAGCGCTGATCCGCACCTGCGCCGAATACGGCGTGCTCACCCAACGCATCCCCGGCCGCACCGGCGTCTGGACCGTACCCGGCGGCAGCATCCCGGCGAAGAAAATTGCCGCCATCGGCGTGCATATCTCCCAGGGCGTCACCTCGCACGGCTTCGCGTGGAACATCACCACCGATCTGCGCGACTTCCGGCTCATTGTTCCCTGCGGCATCGCGGACGCTGAAGTCACCAGCCTCGAAGAGGAGATCGACTCCGGTGTGGCCATGCCCACAATGGAACAGGCCCGCTATGCCATTGCGCGGAATTTCAGCCGCATCTTTGGCCGTCAGATTTTGTGGGTTGACTCAATGGAAGAGTTGCTGGACCGTGCTGAATGACCCTAAATCTCCAGGTCTCGGAAGCGAGACCCTTCGGCCAGCTCAGGGCAGGTCTGGGGCGCCCGGATGCGTATTCATGGTAGTGTCTGCTTTTAAAATCTGGGCGTTATTGCTGCTTGTGGTGTGCCTATGTTATTTCGTTGTAAATGGGGGGGCCGGCCTTTTGAAACTCTGGAGGCAAGACCTGCTTTCCTGTCAACGCATTAGCGAAGTTACCGCCAATTTGAGTAATTTGATAGGCGAAGCAAAATCTGCTTATGTGGTTTTCCCTGAAAACGTCTTTATATCTAAGATATCCCTTCACGCACAGGCACTTTCCACCACTTACCCAATCGGCATTTTCTCGCAAGAGAAAATCTCGAGGTATAGCAACAATCAGAAAAGTATCGTCTCCCGTCACGTAGACCGAACCCGGTGCATATTTTGTAGGTGTCTTATGGTATTTCGGGGTTTTGGGAAGCACGATGTCCAACGTCAGAGGTTGAGGATCAACAGTTCGCTCGGAGGAATACTCAAGCAGGCCGCTGATTGCAATGGCGGGAGTTTTGCCGCGATTAGTGAACGCGACTTGGATTGGCAAATACCAGTTCGTAGGCTTATTTCCACTACTCAGAATCTCTTGCGGTTCAGGTTGATAGATTTTCGTAATCATCCACGCTCGGTCAGATGCGACGATATGATTCGTCTGTCTCCAGAGTATGCCGAGAGTGCCAAATCCAACCAAAACGAGCAGAATATTAGCTCCCCAGAGCCATTTATCGTGCCACGGCCACGGTTCAGGCACGGGAGCAACTTCGGCGATACTTATGGTGGATTGATAATTGTTTTCGCTAGCTTTTTCGGATGCGGGCTGATAATCCCCACGACCGGCCTTCTTTGGAGAAATAGTCATAGTTGCTTGGGATGGATTCTTGCTGTCATTTGCAGTCTGATCTTGTTCTTTGGCATCGGAAGCGCCTTTATTGGCTGTCTGCCAGGCAGCTGGCACAGATGCCTGTGCGACGGTGAGGAACACAGCGAGAATCGCCAGACTCTTCCACATAATCCTGTAATTGTACTGCAAAAATACATTGACAATATCTAATTATTGCAGTACATTAAGTATATAGAGGATTGGGCATGGCAAACGTACTCAGCATGGACAAGAAAATCGCGGTAATCGGAGCTTTGGCGGAAGGTTCCAGCATTCGCTCGATTGAGCGGATGACAGGCATCTATCGCAATACCATCATGAAGCTGGGCGTGAAAGTCGGGCAGGGATGCACAGCGCTCATGGATGCGAAGATGCGGAACCTGCCTTGCACCCGCTTGGAGCTTGATGAGATTTGGGGCTTTGTGGGGAAGAAAGATCGCAATGTGAAGATGGGCGATTCGATGGAGGTTGGCAGCGTGTGGACATTCTGCGCTATCGACGCGGACACGAAACTAGTTCCAACCTTCAAAGTTGGGGAGCGCAATCAAGCTACAGCAAACGCCTTTGTAGCAGATATTGCAAGCCGGATGGCGAACCGGGTGCAAGTTTCCACGGACGGTCTGAGAGCATATCCAGAGGCCCTAGAACATGCTTTTGGCGGCGACGTGGACTATGCCCAGATCGTAAAGGTCTATGGTTCCGAGGAAATCAACAATCGCCGCTATAGCCCGTCTGGAGTGATTTCTTCAGAGAAGAAAATCTTCTCCGGTTCCCCGAATGTTGATCTGATTTCTACCAGCTATGTGGAGCGGCTGAACGCTACGACTCGGCTGCACATGCGCCGCCTTACCCGGTTGACGCTGGCATTCAGCAAAAAGCATGAGAACTTCGTCGCTGCGGTTGGGCTGCACTTCGCTTATTACAACTTCGTCAAACGGCACAATACACTTCGTTGCACTCCAGCCATGGCGGCGGGTGTGGCTCCTACATTCTGGAGCGTTGGGGATTTGATAGAGGCGGCAGGATGAACCATATCGAAGAGCTACGCGACGTGATCCATAAGATTCATGGTGCGGAAGCTACGCACCGTGAGAGCGTTCCTGTCAAAGAGGTTTGGCACGGCAAGACGATATGGGATGGCGTCGTGGAAGTGTTCGATCTGCACGGGCACGCTAAGACGAATAAGGTCTATGCCTGGTCCCACGCAACCGATGACCCTGCGAACCCAAAACGACACGTGACAGTGCTACACATTCCCCCGGCTATCTCCCCTTTGATGGCTGTACGCACCGCAATTGCGGCAGAGGTGAAAAATGCCCAAGTCTAAGAAAATTGGCCGTCCCAAGCTCCCGAAGGGAGCCGCCAAATCGGGAGCAATTCAGGTACGCCTTGATCTGGACGTTCGCAAGCGGGTAGAGATGGCAGCGAAGGCTAAAAAGCAGAAAGTATCTGCATGGATCAGGGAGGCCATTGATGTCGCACTCCAATCCTGAGATTTCAAAAGCAGACACTACCGTATTCATTCAAGAGTCGCCCTCCCCGCGCTCCTAATATAGAATGGTGAGTTTGGTGAAAATCACCCGGAACAACCGTCTCATGGCGACCAAGAAAATAGAAGAAGCTCCGTCCCCCGTCTCCTCTGTATCGAAGCAACCCTCCGCCAACGGATCGAAGGCCGCGTCTGCACCGGCAAATCCAAAAGCCGCTCAGCCTCCGATTGGAAAAAATCCGCATGGCATTCCGGACTGGCGGCTGGAACAGTTGCCTTTCTTCATTGAAAGCGAATGGGCCGAGGACGAATACCGTTACAAAGTCACCGGCGATACCAAAGCGCCCGCGCCGCCGCTGCGCCCCTCGAAATATCTCAGCAAAGAGCAATCGATCGAGATGTTCCGCTACATGATCGTCAACCGGCGCATGGAAGCCGCGCTGGAGAGCATGTACAAGCAATCCAAGGTGATCGGCGGCCTGTATCTCAGTCTAGGTCAGGAAGCCACTTCCGTCGCTTCCGCCTATGCGCTCGATAAAGACGACTGGCTCGGCCCGATGATCCGCAACCAAGGATCGATGATCGTGAAGGGCTTCCGCCCCAGCGCCACCATGATGCAGTACATGGGCAAGGGCGCTTCGCCGACCAAGGGCCGCGATTCCGGATCGCACTACGGCGACCTGAAGAAGTTCAACGTCATCGCGCCCATCTCGCACCTCGGCGACTCTATCTCGATCGCGGCCGGCGTTGCGCTCGGCGCGCGCCTGCAGGGCCGGGAAATCGCCTGCCTCGCCTACATTGGCGACGGCGGCCAGTCCACTGGCCCCACCTATGAAGGCTTCAATTTCGCCGCAGTGCAGCGCCTCGGCGTCGTTCTCATCGTCGAGCATAATTCCTGGGCCTATTCCACCCCGGTCGAATTGCAGTTCGCCTGCAAAGACCTCGCGGACCGCGCCATCGGCTACGGCGTTCCTGGCGTCATCGTGGACGGCACGGACGCCAACCAGGTCTACGACGCGACCCATGAGGCCGTTGCCCGCGCCCATCGCGGCGAAGGCGCGTCTCTCATCGAAGCCAAGCTGATGCGCATGAAGGGCCATGCTATGCACGATCCTGCGATCTATGTTCCGGCGGAAGTGAAGGAGTTCTGGAAGCGCCGTGACCCCATCCTGCGCACGGAAAAATACTTGAAGGACACCGGCTGGATGACTGACGCCCAGATCGCCGAAATGCATGCGGAAGTGGACCGATTCATTGACGAGGAGCGCGCCGTTGCCGAAGCAGCGCCCATGCCCGAACCGGAAGAAGCCGGCACGGACGTTTATTTCGACAACGCCGTAGACATTCCGGTGAAGTATGGTGAGGTGCGGGTCAAGCAGGCAAGCACGGGCCGCAGGCTGTCGGAATCCAGCGCTCCCACGCATTACAAGTAATCTGCAACTCTTTCTGTTACAGATTTCGCGCGCAATCCTGATTTAGAACCGTCACAGTTTCATTCAATAGGAAAGTCGATCGAAATGGCAGCAGTTACATACCTGGAAGCAATTCGGCAGGGAATCTGGGAAGAGATGGAGCGCGACAGCCGCGTCTTCGTCATGGGCGAGGACGTCGGCGTTTACGGCGGCGCATTCAAGGTGACGGAAGGTTTCGTCCATAAGTTCGGCGTCGAGCGCGTCATCGATACTCCCATCTCGGAAATGGCGATCGCCAGCGCCTCGTATGGCGCGTCTCTCACCGGCCTGCGTCCCGTTGCCGAATTTCAGTTCATGGACTTCATCAGCTCTGCGCACTCGCAGATCGTGCAGATTCTCGCGAAGTCCAACTGGCGCTGGGGCGCGCCCGCTCCGCTGGTGCTGCGCGGACCCTCCGGCGGCGGAGTCAGCGGCGGCCCGTTTCACTCGCAGAACCCGGAGATGTTTTACGTCCACACTCCCGGCCTGAAAGTCATTGCTCCCGCGACCGCGCGCGATGCCAAAGGTTTGATGAAATCCGCCATCCGCGACAACAATCCCGTGCTGTTTTTCGAGCACAAATTTCTCTATCGTCGTGTCAAAGAAGAGCTGCCCACGGAAGACTACACCGTCGAGATCGGCAAGGCCCGGGTGCATCGCGAAGGCCGCCATGTCTCTGTCATCACCTACGCGTCCATGGTCTACGTCGCTCAGGATGCTGCGGAAATTCTGGCGAAGGAAGGAATAGAACTCGAAATTCTCGATCTGCGCACGCTGCTTCCGCTCGACCGTGAGGCCATCCGTCGGACGGTGGAGAAGACCAACCGCGTAATCGTGTTGCATGAAGACACCAAGACCGGCGGAATCGCCGGCGAGATTGCCGCCATCATTAATGAAGAGGCATTCGACGCGCTCGATGCCCCCATCGTCCGCATCACTGCGATGGACGCGCCGGTGCCGTTTTCGCCGCCGCTGGAAAAAGCTTTTTTGCCCAAGGTGGAAGATGTGGTCCGTGAGGCGCGCAGATTGGTGAAGTATTAGCGGCGGCCTCGTAAAGATTGTCATTCCGAGCGAAGCGCAGCGAAGTCGAGAGCCTGCCCTGAGCGAGCCGCAGGCGAGTCGAACGGGAACCTGTGGTTTGCCGGCAGATTGAATAAGTGGAAGGGAACCATGCCAACGAACGTAGTCATGCCGCAGATGGGCGAATCGATCTTTGAGGGAACAATCACGAAATGGCTGAAGAAGGCCGGGGACACGGTCCAGCGCGACGAGCCCCTGTTTGAAATTTCGACCGATAAAGTCGACGCCGAGATTCCCGCGCCTGCCGCTGGCGTATTGACGGAAATCAAAGTTCCCGAAGGTACGACGGTCGAGATCAACACCGTCGTCGCTGTGATCGGCGAAGCCGGCAGTGCGGCGTCGTCTCCATCGGCCGTCAAAGTCGACGCGGCTAACGTCGCCAAAGAAACCGCCGTCGCCACTGCGCCGGAAAAAGCGAAAGAGCCGGTTCCACCTCCAGGTGCCCCGAAAACTCCAGCCGCTACGTCGTCTGCCAAAGGCGGCGAACCCATTCCGTCTCCCGCCGACGGCGACCCGGCCAACCGGGAGCCGGAGGGTGTGGCCGTTCCCGCCGCACCACCCGCCGCCTCCAGCACCGGCGGCACCAATGTTGTGATGCCGCAGATGGGCGAATCCATCTTTGAAGGCACGATCACAAAATGGTTGAAGAAGGTCGGCGACACAGTGCAGCGCGACGAACCGCTCTTTGAAATTTCCACCGACAAAGTCGATGCCGAAATTCCCGCGCCTGCTGCCGGAGTGCTGACCGAAATCAAAGTCCCCGAAGGCACGACCGTCGAGATCAACACCGTCGTCGCTGTGATTGGCGGGGGCAAAGCTGCCATGCCAGCCGCTTCCGCACCTTCGGCATCCGCTCCGGCTGCTGCGGAAAAGAAACCCTCCGCTGCGGCACCGCCTTCAACGCAACCCGCGCAGGCGACCCCGACCAGCGCGCCATCCTCCAGTGCTCAGACCACAGAACGCATCCGTTCTTCGCCGCTGGTGCGCCGCATTGCCAAGGACAACAACCTTGATCTTTCTCAGATCAGCGGCACGGGAACCAACGGACGCATCACCAAAGACGACGCGCTCGGCTATCTTGGCCAGCACGGCAAAGGCGCGCAAGCGCCTGCCCCACCCGCCGTCGCAGCCCAGGCAGCGCCGCCAAGACCGGCAGCAGCTCCAACACCCGCACCTGTCCCTTCGATCACCGCCTCCGTCAGCGCACCAACTCCCGGAGAGCTGGTACCGCACTCCAAAATGCGCACAATCATCGCAGAGCGCATGCTGGAATCGAAACGCACCAGCGCGCACGTCCACTCCGTCTTCAAGATCGACATGACGCGCATCGTGCGCATCCGCGAGCGCGAAAAAACGAAGTACGAGCAGCGCAACGGCGTCAAGCTCACTTACATGCCGTTCATCGCCGCAGCGGCGGTCCAGTGCCTGCGCAAAATGCCCATCATCAACGCGTCGATGGAAGGCAACGCCGTCCGCTATCACAAGAACATCAACATCGGCATCGCCGTCGCGCTCGACTGGGGCCTTATCGTTCCTGTCGTTAAGCAGGCGGAGGAGCGCAGCTTCCTCGGCATCGCCCGCGCCATCGCAGACCTGGCGGCCCGCGCTCGCGCCAAGAAACTCAAGCCGGACGAGATTACCGGGGGCACCTTCACCATCACCAATCCCGGCATCTTCGGCGAGCAATTCGGCACGCCGATCATCAACCAGCCAGAGTCGGCCATCCTCGGCGTCGGAGGCATGTTCAAAGAGCCGGTCGTACTCACTGACGCAGACGGCACCGACACCATCGCCATCCGCAGCGTCATGCGCCTCACCCTCGGCTTCGATCACCGCATCATCGACGGCGCCGACGGCGGCAAATTTATGGCAGAAATGAAGAAGACCCTGGAAAACTGGGACGCCGACATCGGGTAGCGAAGATCAAATAGAAAATCCTTAGAACTCCCACGTTTTTGCATTCGAAACGTGGGAGTTCTATTTGATCCATCGAGAATCCTGAAAGATATTGGCAATTTCTCTCGCTGCGATATCCTAGCGGCAGCCGTCCAAAATTCAACTCGTAGCCAAGAAGGTCACCCCCCAGTGAAACTTCCACGCTCGCATCGGTTCCAAGCCTCGACGCTTTCCGTTTTAATATCCGTGTTTGTACTGCTTTCCCTCTGCCTCTTTAACTCCGGTTGCGGCAGTTCCGCGTCTCCCGGACTTTCTTCATCCGCGCCGCCATTCAACACAGCCAAAGGCGAAGGGAACCTGCTCAGCAGCCAGGTTGCGATGACTTACGCGACCGCGACCACTCCAACGCAAACTGGGCTGGACACGTTCTATACCAACCTGATCTGCCCCAGCGGGCTGACCCAGCAAGGCTGCACGTCCAATAAATCCAATCTGGATACTACGGAGTTCGGCAACTTTGACGTTGCCTCCGACCCGATCGCGAACAATCCCGTGGGAGTTCAGCAGATCGACGCCGTAAAAATCGACTACACCGCCATCAATATCGATGGCACTCCTGTTACCGTTTCTGGCGGAGTTCTTGTCCCGAAAATCGACGCCTCCACCTTGAAAGGCGTCGTGCTCTACTATCACGGCACCACCGTCGAGCGCGCCAACGTGCCGTCGAATTTCACAACGACGACAAATGTCTCCGGATACAAGGACGGAATTCTGTGGGCGGCGCTTTGGGCATCGCAGGGCTACATCGTCGTTATGCCGGACTACATCGGTCTCGGCGACGATACGGCCGATCCTCACCCTTATGTCGAATATCCTGCCCAGAATGCACAAACCGGCCTGGCAATGATGCTGGCCGCGCGCACGCTTCTAAGCAAGAATTATCAGATCACCGCAAATTTGCCTCTGTCCATCACAGGCTATTCCGAAGGCGGCGCATACTCGCTGGAAGCGGCGCATCTGATGCAGAACAATTCCGGCTACGCGACACAACTGAACGTCCAGCTGAAAAAAGCCGTGCCGCTGTCGGGATTCTTCGATCTGTCGGGCACGGGAATCGACTACCTGTTCGACAACATGAGCTCCACAGGCAGCGACCAATGGCATTCGTACAGCCCGGTAACTTCGATCCTCAGCAAGCCATACCTGAGCGCGTATCTGACTCTCAGCTTCGCGCATTATTCAGGCATCGACGCGACAGATATTCTGGCGCCGAATTTCTACAATGACTCCTGCTCATCTGGTAATTCAAACTGCGGCAATCTGTACGTCAGTTACTTCACCGCCACGCAATTTTCCGGCTACGATACGACTGTGCTTGGGTATGCCGATTATCACGCCAACAATGTCAACTATTCGCTAGATAGCAACGCTGTCACTCCATTGCTTACGTCAAACTACGCCTCTGCCTTGCAAAATCGAGATACAACAAATCCGCTGTATCAGCAGGTGGCGCAGGCGGACACCTATCAATTCGTTCCCAGTTTTCCAGTCACGCTAGTGTCGCTGGAACAGGACTCCGTGGTCACGCGAGTCAACTCGGACGTGGCCTATACCTATTTCGAGCAGAAGAATTCAAAGGGGTCGTACCAGGAAGACCTTGTTCCCAATACTAATTTCTTCATCCCCGGCTATTTCGCAGACGGCAACATCGACCATCTCTCCGAGCTGCCATTTTTGGGAGTGTTGATTCTGAATCAATTCAATACGACGAATTGATCGGGTGCCAACATCCCGCCTGTTAAACGTGGTATTTCAGGTTGCACGAAGAGAATTTTCTGATTCGTAATTCCAGTTTTACAGCCTGCTCTTTGCTTCCAGCACATGCTGCACCGCCTCTTCCGCCGTTGCGCCTACAGCGGACAAATGCCCCATCTTGCGCCCAGCGCGCGGCACATGCTTTTCATACAAATGCAGCCGCACCCCCGGAACGGAGAGGGCGAGGTCGAAGCGCGGGCCGAGCTCGGCATCCTTTGCGTCGAGCCAGACTTCGCCAAGCAAGTTGACGATCGCCGCAGGCTGCACTACGTTCACATCTCCCAGCGGCAGATTGCAAACCGCGCGCACCACCTGCTCAAACTGGCTGGTGGTGCAGGCCCGCTCACTGGCGTGATAGCTGTTGTGGGGGCGCGGTGCCAGCTCATTCACCAGCAGCCGGCCATCTTTCGCCACAAACATCTCCACTGCCAGCAGCCCTTCCAGCTCAAACTGCTCCGCGATGGACAGCGCAATCCTCTGTGCCTCGGCCGCCATCGCTGGTGAAATCCCAGCTGGAATCGCGCTCCACACCAGGATCTGCCGCTCATGGTGGTTCACCGCCGCCGGATATGCCTTCACTTCCCCACGCGGCGAACGCGCCGCCATCACGGAGATTTCCATCTCCAGATCAATGGCTTTTTCTACCACCACCGGCCGCTCGCCCAAAGATTTCCAGGCTGTGTCGATCGCCGCTGCGTCCGCAGGACGCTCAAACCCCAGTTTTTCCTGGCTGCGCCCGTCGTATCCGCCGTGCGCGCTCTTCACAAAAACACGGCCGCCTAACTCGCGCACTGCGGCGTGCATGTGCGCGGCATCGGTCACTGCCCGATATTCGCCCATTGGCAGTCCATGCGCGCTTAGCCACTCTTTTTGCCGGATGCGGTCCTGAATCACCGCCAGCATCTGCGATCCCGGACGGACCGGCGCATAGCGCTCCGCCGCTTCCAGCGCGGCCACGGAAATCTGTTCGATCTCCAGCGTCACCACGTCGCAGCCGCGTGCCAGGTCCGCCGCCGCGCGCGCGTCGTTCCACGCCGCTTCAAAGCAGGCATCCACAACAAATCGCGCCGGGCAAGATGGATCGGGATCGAGCACCTGAATGCGATAGCCCAGCGAGCGCGCCGCCATCGCCATCATGCGGCCCAGTTGTCCGCCGCCAAGAATTCCGATCGTCGCGCCGGGCAGAATGACTGTTTGCGCGGAAGTCTCCGTCACTCCGCAGTCTCCGCCGTCGCAGGTTTCGCTTCGGGGCGGGGCTTCTTTTTCGCTCGAGAATTTTTGATCGCCGGAAGCGTCTGCGCCAGCACTGCATCTTTCCGCGCATCCCGCCAGGCGCAAAGGCGGTCGCGCAATCCGCGATCCTCCAGCGCCAGAATTGAAATCGCCAGCAGCGCCGCATTCGCAGCGCCCGGCTTACCGATTGCCAGCGTCCCGACCGGCACGCCCTTCGGCATCTGCACAATGGAGAGTAGCGAGTCCACGCCCGCCAGCATAGTCGCTGGAATCGGCACGCCCAGCACTGGCAGATGCGTCTTCGCGGCCAGCATTCCCGGCAAGTGCGCCGCTCCGCCAGCGCCGGCGATCAGCACGCGCAGGCCGCGCTCCTCCGCGGTCGCTGCATACTCGAAGAGCCAGTCCGGAGTGCGATGCGCCGAGACCACCCGCGCCTCATACGCCACGGAGAACTCATTCAAAATTTCGACGGCCGGCTGAAGAATTTCGTAATCGCTTCGGCTGCCCATCACCACGCCGATTAAAGGTGTTTCCGCCATCCGCTGATTATACGATTCGCTTTGTTGAAGCTAAACCGACCGGTGGGTGCCCCATTCAAGCCGACCCTGAGCGAGCGGAAGCGAGTCGAACGGGTCGGCTTGAGTGGGAGTGAAGATTCTGGGCGCTCCATCCTTCGCCCATCTTGAGGATGAAACGGATATCCATCCACAAAAGAAAAGCGGCTGCTAGCTTGACGCCAACAGCCGCTGATTCAAATTTCAAGTTGCCGAAGGATTAGCGATGCCCACCGCCGCCATGACCACCACCGCCACCGTGGAACCCGCCGCCTCCACCACCGTGGAATCCGCCGCCTCCACCACCGTGGAATCCGCCGCCACCGCGAGCATATCCACCACCGCCGCGGTATCCGCCACCCGCATAGGCGCGTCCGCCGCCATAACCGCGACCGCCGTAACCCCCACGCCCGTAGCCGCCCCTATATCCGTAGCCGCCACGTCCGCCCCAGCCGCCGCGATACCCGCGAGCATAGCCCCATCCGCCGCGTCCCCAGCCGCCACGTCCGTACCAGCCGTGCGACCAGCCCCAGCCATATCCGTACCACGGACCCGCGCCGAGAAAGATGCCGCTATAAAACCATGCCGGACTGTAATACCCATACGGCGCGCAGGTATACGGATAATAGTTGTAATATCCATACGCGCATGCAGGAGGAGCGCCGTAGTCGTAGTACCCACCATACCCACCGTCATAGACCGGCCCTCCGTAGCTGAATCCGAGGGACGCCTGCGCATGGGAATAGGACGCCGGTATCAGGAAAATTCCCAACAGAGCCACGTACCGAAGAAATTTCATTTTGAACCTCCGCAACGAAAGCCCGTCTGGCTTTCGCGGTCGCTGCCGCGGGGAAGGTGGCGCCGTTCGGCTCTCCTTCCCCACAGTTTAAGAACGTTTTCACCAAGGAAAAGTTGCGCGGGTTTTTTAACTGTTTTCGCCTTGCAAATGCTGGATTTTCCATCCCTACTGCCCGCCAACCCCGCTGCAATTCTAAGCCTTCCGCGATCGTTCCAGCATCCAAAAAGGTGATGAGGTTCTATGCGCCACAAACTGGTGTCCGACACACCAAAAACCTTTGTGCTCATTTTCGACATCGGCGATGAGATTTTGACCGAGCTGAAGCGCTTCGCCTCCCAACAAAACTTGGCGGGCAGCAGCTTCAAGGCGATCGGCGCACTCTCCCACGCAAAAGTCGGCTGGTTCAACTGGGAAACAAAGAAGTACGAAACCGCCGCCGAGCTTGACGAGCAAGTCGAGCTGCTATCGCTCATCGGAGATATCGCCATCAACAACGGCAAGCCGCAGGTCCACGCTCACATAGTCATCGGCCGCCGCGACGGCACAGCGCATGGCGGTCATCTAATGGAAGCCATAGTCCGCCCCACCTGCGAACTCGTCCTGACAGAAAATCCCGCTCACCTGCAAAAGCAAATCGACCCCGAATCCGGAATAGCTCTAATTCGTATTTGATCCGGCGAGCCGCAATCCAGCGCTCCGCCACGCCGAAACCAGCTCCTAAAAGAAATCCACCAAGCCAGCGCCGCGTTCCGCCCGCCCAACCAGCGGTCGATTCAAAAATTCAATTAGCGGAGCGGCGGCGCGAAAACGCGACACGATCTCCTTCCGCAGCCCCGGTTGCAATGCCGTCTCCGCCGGCAGTTTCGCCATCACTCCCCATTGCCGGCATGCAATTAAGTCCATCGCCGGATGATCCTTCGGGAATCCCTTCGGAGGCCGCGACAATCGCAACCCGTCGAATTCAGACATGACCCGCCGCAGCTTGCGCGCTTCAAACAACTGCCGAAATTCCTCGTGATGTTCCAGCAGATGATTGCGGATCGCCAGCAACTGTTCCCGCTCCGGCATGTACACGCCGGCGGCAACGATCAGCTCTTTCCCCGACCAATGGAAATAAAATCCGCCGCCGGATTTTTTCTCCAGTCCCACGCGTGCAAACCACGCGGAGATATGTTTTTTGTACGGTGTCTTGTCCGCGGAAAATCGCGTGTCGCGATAGATACGGAACATGCATTTCTGCGCCGGACGAATGTGCTCCGGCGCGAAATCCGCCAGCTCGCCGTTGATCTCTTCAATCAACGCCAGCATGGGAGCCTTCAGCTCGCGCTCGTAAACAGCCTTGCGCGCGTCGAACCATTCGCGATTGTTATTCCGCGCCAGCCCGCGCAGAAACTTCAGCGCCTCCGGAGAAAAGTGCATCGGCATACGCGTAGTTTAATGCCAGCCGCAGGATGATAATCCTGCGGCCCCATCTCGCTGCACGTCGGGGTCCCCGGCGAGCGATTTTTGCTCGCTGGGGTGACTATGCGGCTAGTGTGGGTCTTTCAGAATGACCGGAAGGCTAAAAAGTTACCGGCTATTTCCGCACCGGCTTGCCCAGCGCTTTCTCAAACTGCGCTTCGATAATTCCATAACATTCGCAGCAGCCCTCCGCCAATCCTTTGCTGTCGAGTACCGTCAGCGTGCCTCGTTCGTAGCGAATCAAGCCGGCATTCTTCAACGTGCTGGCCGCAATGGAAATGCTGGGCCGATGCACCCCCAGCATGTACGCCAGAAATTCCTGCCGCATCGGGAAAGAATCGCCCGCCACGCGGTTCTGGATCATCTTCAGCCAGCGGCACATGCGCTCATTGACGTGATGAATTCGGTTGCACGCCGCCGTAATCGCCGTCAGCGTCAGGTACGCATCCACATAATTTGCGATCACAGGGTTGAGTGCTGAACCGTTGTCCACCACTTCCTGCATGAAGGCCTGCCGCTTCATTCGGATCGCCTGCCCAGGCACCTGCACAAAATTATGTACCGAGGAAGTCTTTTGCCGGAGCCATGCCTGAATCCCGACAAAGCCCTCGCAGCCGATGATACCTGTCTCCACGGAAGATCCATCGCTCATCGACTGAACGACGGAAACGACCGCATTGACGGGAAAGTATATGTAAGAGATTGGTTGTTCCGGTTCGGTCAGCGTCTGCTTCAATTTCAGCTCGACCGGTTCCAGATACGCGGCAAGACGGTTGTGCTCCGCTGTGGGCAGAGCAGCCAGCAATAAGTTCATTTTGTCCCCTCGTGTTCTTCCGAGAGACATCAGGAAAGATCGGATGTGCAGGAGGGGTGTGGACTGATCGCGACGGGATCAAAACCCGGACATGGGATGGGCCTAATGGCGCCGAAGGTTATGACTCAAGTTTCATGGTTCTGGAGGCTCCCGTATGTAATCTACCGTACATAGCTGGAGTCTAGTCCTTTTTTCTCGACTCTGGCTATCTATAATTTTGCATTTTATTCACAAGGTCCGAGCCAATCTCTGGCTAAATGTAACCTGACGAACAGACAAACCGCGCAGGGTGTCGTCAACTAATAAAGTTGCAGGGGCAGACGCATAGCTTCACCTCCGAACGACATAGCTCATTTTTTAGCGATAGCAAGGCAAATCTGAGCCCAGCCAGTAGAGGGGCGCGGTGAAAAATTCAATTCTCGACTCTCTTCCGCTGGCCGAGCGCGCTCGGCTGCAGCCGTTTCTCAGTCTTGTGCACCTCAAAATCAACGACCCTTTGATTGAGCCGGACCAGCCCATTGAGTCTGTCTATTTTCCGCTGGACGCTGTGGCTTCCATCCAGGCTATCTACGCCGGGGCGACGGAAACCGGAATGATCGGGTATGAGGGCTGCGTCGGCGTGTCGGTCTGGCTGCACCAGCAAACCACCCCGACTCGCATCTTCGTTCAGGGAGCGGGCAGCGCCTTCCGCATGTCCGCGGATGTTTTCCGTCGTGAGATCCGGCGCACCGCATCTCCGCTGAACGATTTGATGGCGCAGTACACCCATTCCCTGCTGATGATGACGTCCTACACTGCTGTTTGCCATGATGTACATCCACTGCAGGCCCGGCTTTGCCGCTGGCTCAAGATGATGCAGAACCGCATCCGCAAACAGGAATTCGTCATGAAACAGGAGTTTCTGGCCTACATGCTGGGCGTTTCCCGGCCCACAGTGTCGCTGGTGGCGAACTCGCTGCAGCGGCTCGGCTGGATTCACTATCGACGCGGACTTCTGACCGTTCTGCAGCCGGAGGCCCTGGAGAAAGGCGCCTGCGACTGTCTCCACTTGATCGAGTCGCTGTTTCAGCCGAAACGCCGTCCGACACCGGCAAAGGACTATCCCAGCTCATAAAAGCACCTCGGGAAGGATGAGAGTAAGGAGCCCCCGGCGGCCGATTTGTGCCCGCTGGGGTGGTTTGCGAAGGGTGGATTACAAAACATCCCACAGCATCCGCAAAGGATGGGGACCCGGCTCTTTTGTTCTATGCCAGGGCCGCTGCGGCACCGTCCGACGCCGCGGAAGATGCCAGCAGCCGATGGACCTCTTTGATCAGTGCAATCGGGCCTTCCAGGCCTTCCATGGCAGCGTCGTAGTATGCGGGATTGAACGATACCGGCTCAGGCCCGCGTAGCAGCAGTACCTTCGTTCCGGGACTGACGCGGCGCACCTGCCGCCCAAGTTCAGAGATGTCCTCCGGCAAGAGCGTGTGGCTGAATACGATCACCGGGAAGGTATCGCCGCCGTGCTGAAGCGCGGTTCGCGCCTCCCAGGGCGCCAGGGACTGTACCAGAAAACCGGCGCTTCGCAAGACATCGTCCGTATACACGCGCAGAATCTGGTCGCGTGCAATCACTAGGATTTTGAAAGCTGCAAGATGATCGGAACCGGGCATTTTCTTGGCAATCTTCGGGTTGGAGGGAGTGGGCCAATCCTGGACGGGAGTTCGTGTGTCCATGACATTTCTCCAATAAAGAATGACTCGCCAGCGACTGCAACACAAAGCGCATCTTTTGGAGGAAAACCAGAAACTCAGCAGACGTCAGCTTGCGGCTATAGTCTCGCTAACACACGGGTTACTTCTGTCATGTATCGAACATTTCTTCAAATTTATTGCTGGTTTTTCCACAACGGGGAGGGGTAACACGCTGAATATAAACGATTTATTTTTGGAAGGTCCCAGCCGGTTGCCCCATTCAAGCCTTCTCTTGGCTTGAGCGGGAGGAGAAGAATGAGCGGCAGGAGAGAGAATGCGGGTGCCCTATCCTCGCCGCATTTTTTGCGGTAAGGGTGGGATTACGAACTGCTCGAACTAGAAGACCCTAATCCACAGGCTTTGCCGACGCAGTTTCCGCCGCAATCCGCGCCTCGCCAGGAAAGGTCTCATTCGGATGCGCGGCAATCGCCGTGCGCATGAATTCGATCCAGATCGGCAGCGCCACCCGCGCACCCGTCTCCTTGTCGCCCAGGCTTTTCCGATCGTCGTATCCCGCCCATACGCCGCAGGTCACCGAAGGCGAAAAACCTAGGAACCACGCGTCCGTAAAGTCGCTCGTCGTACCCGTTTTGCCGCCCAGCGGATGATTCAACACGCCGGCCGCTCGTCCCGTGCCGCCGTGAATCACCGCCTCCAGCAGCGGCATCATCTTGCGCGCCGATCTCTCATCCGTTGAAACGTGTACATCGGGCGTATCGTCCCACAACAGTTCTCCATCCGCAGTCGTCACGCGATGCACAAAGTGCGGCGTGAGCCGGATGCCGTCATTCGGGAAGCTGCTGTACGCGGCCACTTGCTCATAGAGGCTCACCTCTGCCGCGCCCAGCGCGATCGGCAGAAACGTCGGGATCTCCGTCGTCACGCCGAACCGGTGCGCGGTCGCAATCACTTTGCGAATACCCACGCGATCGGCAACCTTCAGCGCCGGAATGTTCAGCGACAGCGCAAACGCGCGCTCCAGCGTCACATTTCCCAGGTAGCGCTTCTCATAATCGTGCGGCGTGTACGGCCCCGACGCTGTGCGGAACGTGACCGGCGCATCCACCACCATGCTGTCCGGTATCTCACCCTCCTGCATCGCCGTTGTGTACACATATGCTTTGAAGGAAGACCCGGTCTGCCGCAACGACTGTGTGGCGCGGTCGTATTGCGAAAGGTTGAAGTCCCGCCCGCCGACCATCGCGAGCACGTCGCCGCTCGCATTGTCGACTGCCATCAAGGACGCTTGCGCGCCGGTGTCCTGTTCGAGCGAAACGTGCTCAGGTTGACAACATGTTGTCGCATTGACAACATGTTGTCCAGTCGAGGTGGGAACGGCGGAAGGGGGCAAAATTCGGACATATACGATGTCGCCCACTTTCAAAAAATCCGAGGCTAGTTTTTCCTCCGTCCAGGCCCATCCCTCCGGCGCCAGAATCGCAGTCTGCGTCGCGCCGACCTTCACCGTCACTTCATACGGCAGCACTTCCGTCACCACACCGTGGATATAGCTGCCCGGCACCGGCGCCACGTTCCAGTCCGGATGGCGGAACGCATCGATCGAACTGCCCGCCGCGATCACATTCAACAGCCCGCCGCGCCAGCCGCGCCGCCGCTCGTACGCCGCCAGCCCATCCAGCACCGCCGCATTCGCCGCTTCCTGCAGCTTCAAATCCAGCGTGGTGTACACGCGCAACCCGGACTGGTGCACCATGTCCGCGCCGAATCTCTCGTTCAGCTCGCGCCGCACCTCCTCCACGAACCAGGGCGCGTCGGTGTTGGGAGGCGGCTCAATGTGCAGGCCCAGCGGACTCGCTTTTGCCGCGGACGCCTGCCGCGCCGTAATCGCGCCATCCTCCAGCATGTTGTTCAACACCAGATTGCGCCGCGCCAGCGCCCGCTCCGAATGCGTTACCGGCGAATAATACGATGGCCCTCGGGGCAACGCCGCCAGCAATGCCGCTTCCGGCAGCGTCAGATCGAGCGCCGGTTTGCTGAAGTAATACTCCGACGCCGCTTCAAACCCATAGTTGCCCTGCCCCATGTAGATCTGGTTGGCGTAGAGCGTGAAAATCTGTTCCTTGGTAAAGTTCCGCTCAATCTGGATGGAAAGTAGCACCTCCTGCAGCTTGCGGCGGAAGGACCGCTCTGGTGACAGAAAAAGATTCCGCGCCAGTTGCATGGTCAGCGTGGACGCGCCCTGGGCGCGGCGGTCCGATGTCAGATCGCGATATGCAGCGCCGGCAACGCGAAACAGATTTATGCCCCAGTGACTTTCAAAATTCTTGTCTTCGATGGAAATCACCGCGTGGCGCAGGACCGGAGGAATCTGGTCGTAGCCGACAACAATCCTTCGCTCGAGCGCGAAGGAGCCGATCTGGTTGCCGTGAATGTCGTAGAGCACGGTGGTTGTATTCGGCCGGTAGCGTTCGAGTTCCTGAATCTGCGGCAGGTCCACCGTATAAATCAGGAGCAGTCCGCTCAGCGAGCCGAACATCGCCGCCAACACTGCCAGAATGGCAAAGGCAGCGGAGCCGGCCAGCTTCTTGCGCCGGCTGGAAGGCGGACGAAAATTCAGACGGCGCGCGCGGTAGTTTTCCCGCGTGAATTTTCGTTGCTCTGGAGAGATGAAGGTCAAAAATGATTCCGCTGCGGCGATATAAATTGGCGGCCGACGTTACCATCCTAATTGATGGAATCAATCGAACGTTCGAGGAATTCGCGCGTGCCCGTGCGTGCCGCGTTCTTCGCGGCTCGTGCAGGGATTAAGAGATTCCGGCTCGCGCACAGTTCGACCGACTCAGTGCAAGCTCTGGGGCGCCGGGGATTTCCGTTGAGTGAGGCGTTCTCGTTCCCACCCTAGCGCCGAAGAACGGCGCTAGGGTGGGGCACCCGGGCCAATGCGGGAATCAAAGTCCAGGCTGCGAAAAGCGTGCGTCAGCTACTCCGCTACACCGTCGCTTATCTCGGCGCAGTCCATGCGGAGCGTTCCGTTGTCATTGAAGACCAATCCGCGGAAGCGCAGGACAGCGCCCACCACCGCAAGGTCGGTATTCAGCAGCTGCGCATTGCTGTCTGCATAGACGACGATCGTATTCGGATTGTTCAGCAATGCCGGTTGGCCTGGCTGCACCGCCAGGTTCGTGAACAGGTCGTACGGAGCAAGCGTCACGGTGTAGACGGTGAAGTTGCCGCTGCTGGAGATTGCACTGACCGTCCCGTCGATGGTTTGCGGGAGCAGCGTCATTGTGGATGCCGGCACGTAAGTCGGACCTCCCGATACGGTAGACGCATGTGTGGTGACAAAAACATTCTGGCCGTCCACGCGGTTCGTCGCATTGAAGCTGGCGTTGAACGGAAGGCTGTTCACATTCGCGAGCTGGCCGGAAGTTTGGAAAATAGTCTTGCCGAAGTTGAAGGCCATTGGACCGCTGCCAAAGCCAGCGAACAGAGGCCCTCCATGTTCCACCAGGAGGGAATTCAAAGCTGTTGGCGAGCCGGTCACTTCCGTCAGTGGTCCGATCGCCAACGTCAGATTCGTCGTGCTCGTGTCATAGGCGGCAACGCGCGTGGCCAGCAAGGAACCGTCCGGCTGAATCGCTACATCCATATCCATCGGCATTCCGGCGGCAAGTTGCGAAGCGCCGCTGATTCCCTGGAACACGGTGCTGCTGCTGGTACTAACCTGCCAGGTGGGACCGTCGGCGCCGGTCACGGTGAAACCGCTTCCACCGGAAGTCACGCTGGCGATCAATCCACGAAGGCCCGTCGCCATGCCGTTCGTTTCGTTGGTGGGCTGAGGCGCAATGACAACGGGCGTCAGATTGAATGTCGGCGTGATGGACGCTTCGCCAGTTGTGTCCGATATGCAATCGAAAGAAGAGACCGACTGCGAAACCTGCAAGTTCAGCACCAGCCCCATGCTGGTTCCAGTCACCGTAATCGGCGCGGGCAGGTTTACAGTTACAACTGGCGGCTGGGTATAACTGCCGATCGATCCATTGGTCAGAAGCTCATGAGCGGCGGAGTTCTGCCCGACGCAGATGGGATAGGAATAGGGACCACCCACTTGGAGCGTCGCAGTGGCGGCGGTGTACACATCCTGCGGAATGCTGACCGTAGTCAGCGGTTCCACGCTCCCGTTCAGATGCATATACTCCGCGCTCTGCGGCGTGGAGAAGACCGTCACCTTCGCGCCCGACTGGCTGGTCAGCGTCAAGCTGCCTAGCATCGTGTTGAATGCCGAAATCTGATCGTTCCCGGTGCTCGATGCCAGGACGACAACCATCGTGCTTCCGCTGGATGGCGTACTGTTCGATCCGCCGCTACTCGAACTGCCGCAGCCCACGATAAGCGGAAACGCCAGCGCTACGACGATGGCAGCCGGCAGAGAAGGAAAGCGGAAATTACACACAGAGAGAGAACGCGAGGACGCAAAGCTCATACACGATCCTTTCGAGCCTGCAAGAAAGTACGCGATTCAACGATTTATTACCACTGCCCGGATAGCGCTCCTAAAATTTCCGCCATTTGCTCGTCGGCTCACCATCAATCCCGCTCTCGCGCCCAGTGAACTTTTTTAGGGCCCATTCAGGCGCTGCCCATCTGAGACGGTGAATTCCTGCGGAAAGTTTCCTTTGGTCACTTGCGCAATGCCCTCCCCCGGAGTCGATCAGCGACCAGACTTAATTCAGGTCAGATAGTTCAAGATTGATTGCGAATTATTGCTTTTTGTTGCGTTTCTGTTCTATCTTTGGCTGGGACCTCGAAAATCGCCATGATTCGTGATCAATTTTGAATCGCAAGGAGCGTTCATTGAAACGTCTGCCCGGTTCGTTTGCTGTTCTTATTTTGTCCCTGGCAAGCGCGATTGCACTGGCCGCGCCCCGGAATGCGATCACTTTCTATGTCTCCCCGACCGGCAATGATGCAAATGCCGGAACCAGGCAAAAGCCGTTCAAGACGATCCAGTATGCGGCAGACATATCTACGCCGGGAACGACCGTCAACGTACTGGGAGGGACGTATTGCCAGCGGCTTGCCGTGCATGTATCCGGTAATGCGACACAGGGCTACATCACGTTTCGCAGCCAACCAGGAGAGAAAGCGATTCTGGATGGAAGCTGCCTCACGCCGGATGTTGGGTGGAGCGCCATGGTCGCGCTGCACGACGTGAGCTACGTAAAAATTCAAGGCTTCGAGATTCGAGATTACAAGACCGCCGATCGCCAGCGTACCCCGTTTGGCATTCGGGTGTATGGCAGCGGTTCGCATATTCAGATTCTGAACAACGACGTTCACGACATCTGGCAAACATATCCTCGACGGCAGGGGCCGGGACACGGCGCGAACGGCTTTGGCATCGCGGTCTATGGAATGGACGCCACAACTCCCATCAGCGATCTTATCGTTTCGGGCAATCAAGTCCATCATCTTCAGACTGGTTCGAGCGAATCGCTGGTGCTGAATGGCAACGTGACGAATTTTCGCGTGACAAAGAACATAGTCCACGACAACAACAACATTGGAATTGACATCATCGGTTTCGAGCACACCGCGCCCGATCCGGCGGTTGATCGCGCGCGCAATGGAGTCGTCAGCGAAAATCTGGTCTACAACATCACATCAAAAGGCAATCCTGCGTACCAAGAGTCTGTCGACTCCGATGGCATTTACGTCGACGGCGGAACGCACGTGTTAATTGAGCGCAATGTGATGCACGATGTGGACTTTGGACTGGAATTAGCCAGCGAGCACCGCAACGGATCGACCAGCCATATCCTGGCGCGGAACAACCTGATCTACAACTGCCATACCGCCGGGATTTCGATCGGCGGCTATGACCAGAAACGCGGAACCACCGAAGACACGGTCATCGTAAACAACACGCTCTACAAGAATGACACCGAGGGGACGGGCACGGGTGAATTTCAGATGCAATTTTACATGCGCAACAATCTGTTCGAGAACAACATCATTTATGTCGGCAAATCCGGCCGCGCGATGACCAGTAAATCCGGGCGTGAATCGTCGGGCGTTCCGACCGTGACCATGGACCACAATTTGTATTACTACCCGCAAGGTCCTGGCGCGGTGAAGTGGTCTCACGACGGGAAGGACTACGCGAGCTTCGCGCAGCACCGGAAGGCGACCGGGAACGATGCGCATTCTCAGTTCGCCGATCCCCGCTTCGTCGATGCGTCAAAGAACAATTTTCATCTGCAATCGGACTCTCCCGCGCACGATGCGGGTGCGAATCTTGGAGCATCCGTGGTCGGAACCGAAGACCTGGATGGCCGCCCGCGGGTGCGAAACGGAAAGATCGACATCGGCTGCTACGAAACGCCGTAGCGGTGATCTCATACATATGAGATCACCTGAGCGTAGCGAATAAACTGGTGGGCGCCCGGCAAACAGCAGGTTCCTCGACTTCGCTACGCTGCGCTCGGAATGACAAATTTATTGATGTGACCGCTTCTAAAGCGGTGGCATCGATTGTCACGCCAAAGAGGAAGAATTTCCATGGATCGAAGAAGTTTTCTCAAAGTCGGAGGTGCGGCGGCGATCGCAGCAAGTGCCGGGAGGGCCGAGGCACAGGGAATCGTTGCCGCGCACAATTGGGGGAAATACGATTTCGGCTCCGGACCGCGGGTGACAGATCGGCTGAACCAGGGTCCCTTCCCGCAATATCCGCCCGACGCTGTGATCCCCACCGATGAGGTGGTGATGACGACGACTCCATCCGACGAACCGGTGCCGAATTACGGCAAAGGGTTGGTGACTTACATCACCGCCGATATGGGCACGGCGGAAATTCAGTCCAGCAATATTCCGCAAGCGATCGAGGATCTCGTTGAATTTCCGTTGGGCGAGGTTCTTTACCTGCGCCCGACGTGGAGAGAAATTCAACCGCGTCCGGGGCGGCTCGATTTTCCCGATTACTGGAAGCTGACGTTCGATCTGGCGAAGAAGGACAACAAGCGCGTTGCGTTCCGAATCCAGATGAACGCTCCCGACTACTTCCACGCGCCCGCGCTGCCGGACTTCGTGCTGGCGAAGGTCCCAATGGTCACGCTGGTGGGCAACTGGAAACAGCATCCGCGCGCCAACTTCCAGCCGCGGTATGACAATCCATTTTTCCAGCAGGCGTTCCGAGAGCTTGTCGGGTTGCTGGCGACGGAATTTAATGGCAGCCGTTCGATTGAGTTCATCGACACGTTCATGTACGGATTCTGGGGCGAGGGTCACACCTGGCCATTCATCAACAACCCCTTTCCCGATTTCGAAACCGCGGAGCGGACGTGGATCAACATGCTTCACGTGCAAATGGAAAACCTTACGAAAATTCCACTGGCGACGAACACCCAGCCGGATTTCAGCCGCGTCGGCAATGCGGCGGTCCTCGATGAGACCGTCCGCAGCAACAATTGGATCCGGAGCGACACGATCTTCATCGAGAACGAGCAGATTGAGGCATTGAGCAATCGGCCGCCGTGGATTGCGGCAGTGCTCGAACAGGGAATTCCGGGCAAGCCGCCACAATCGCTGCCTTTGCAAGAGGGGATTTCGCCGGTCGACAACATCATCGCGCATGTCATGGATGTGGGCGTGAACTACTGGTCGCTCTGGGATTTTCACGACATTAGCGCCGAAAATCTGCGGAACTATTACCACGCTTTTCCGGCCTCTTTCGACCGGATCAACCGGCGGATCGGGTATCGCGTGCGGCCGTCGATGATCTGGAGTTATGACGATGGGGATAACGTTGGATTGATTGTCGGCTTTGCCAACGATGGGATTGCCGGCGTTCCGGGAGTGCTGCGGGTGACGGTGCAACGTCCCGACGGAACGGCGTTGGCGAGCGGCGGTTTGGATCCGGGATATCCGCTTCCGGGCAAAATCCGCCAGGCGCAGTTTGTGCTGCCACGCGGGACGAAGTGGCAGGGACTCCAGCTGAAGGCGGAGATCGAGGTAAAGGGGATGCGCTATCCGGTGCGTTGGGCCTGCCATCAGAAATTGAACGACGATGGGACGCTGATGCTGCATCCGAATGGCCGATTCGGGTCGTAAATTGCGGCCTTTTTCCCAAGTGTCTATGATTCGAAGTTCTTAGCTGGTGGCGATCTGGGTTGTGAAACGGACGGCGGCAGCTTGGGCGGGTTCGGTGGCGGCTAAGCGAGTCAGCGTGAGAACTGTGATGTCGTCTTCCTGGCCAAAGGCGCTGGCTTGGTCGGCGATCTTCAAGGCGGAGGAGCCGGCGCGAGATAATTCCCGCACGCGGTCGAAGCCGAATAGCTGACGTTGCGCGTTGCGCGCTTCGACGATGCCATCGGTATAAAACGTCAGGGTCTCATTCTCAATGAGCTGCTGGCGGATAAAACCTGTCCCGGTGGCGCGGGAATTTTCGCATCCCACCCCTTCGCGATGAGGCTGTCAAGGATGGGGCACCCGCATATTTGATCGGCACGCGCGCTATTTCAGTTTCGCTTCGAGTTCTGTCCAGCGGAGATAGAGTGTATCGACGCGGGCTTCCGCTTCCGCCACGGCTGCGGCGGCTTGTTCCAGCGCGGCAGCATCGCTGGCAATCATTGGACTGACGAGAGTCGTGCGGGAGGATTCGAGCTGCCGTTCTGCTGCGGCAATTTCCTGCTCGATGGTCGCGTATTCGCGATTTTCCAGATACGAAAGCTTTTTCTTTAGATTTGTAACTGTCGCAGGCACGTTTTGCTTCGCGCTCTCGGCTGAGCGCGGCGTCAGCTCCGAATTGTTCTTCTGCCCGCGTTGCGATTTCCACGCGTTCCACTGTGAGTAATCGGCAAATCGTTCCGCGCCGCCGCGTCCGTCCAATCCCAGAACAGTTGTAGAGACACGATCGAGCAGAAAACGGTCGTGCGTGACCAGCACGAGCGCTCCGCGAAATTCGAGCAGACTTTCTTCCAGGATTTCCAGCGTCGGAATATCGAGATCGTTGGTCGGCTCATCGAGCAGCAGCAGGTCCGCGGGTTGCAGCATAAGCCTGGCGATGAGGACGCGGGCGCGTTCGCCGCCGGAGAGACGCTCGACCGGCTGATTCAACTGCTCGCCGGTAAATAGAAACCGCTCCGCCCAAGATGCGACATGCAGCACGCTGTCCTGGTAGACGACGGAATCGCTGTCCGGCGCGAGAGCGCGACGCAGCGTCAGATTGGCATCAAGCTGGCGGTTCTGATCGAAGTACACGATGCGCAGTGTGGGCGCGCGGCGAATCTCGCCAGCGTCAGGCTCTCGCTCCCCGCGCAGCAGACGCAGCAGCGTGGTCTTGCCACTGCCATTGGGGCCGACCAGGCCGAGGCGCATGCCGGCGGTCAGAATGAAATCGAGATTTTCAAACAGCACCTGATCGCCGATCTTGCATGAGACGCCTTCGAGTTCCACCAGCCGCTTGGTCTTGCGGTCGGTGGCGGAAAAATCGATTCCCGCGGTCGCCGTGCGGCTGCGCGACTTCATCTCGGCGAGATCGCCGATCATTGCATTCGCGGAATCGATGCGCGCCTTCGATTTTGTCGTGCGTGCTTTGGGGCCGCGACGCAGCCAGTCGATTTCTGTCCGCACACGATTCGCCAACGCGTCCTGCCGCTTGGTTTGCGCCTGCAGGTATGCGTCTTTCTTCTCCAGGAATGCGCTGTAATTTCCCTCGACTCGCAGAGAGCCTTCGGCGTACATGCGGTTCAACTCAACCATCGTGTGCGCGATGTTCTCCAGAAAATATCGGTCATGGCTGACGACCACGCAGGCAAATGGGGCGGCGAGCAGCAGCTTCTCCAGCCATTCGATCCCGGCGAGATCGAGATGGTTGGTCGGCTCATCGAGCAGCAGCACGTCGGGTTGCTGGACGAGCGCCTCCGCAATCGCGAGCCGCTTGCGCCAGCCTCCGGACAGCGACGCCGCAGGGACATTGAAGTCTTCAAAGCCGGCGCGTCCCAGCGTTTCCGCCAACCGCGCTTCCCGCTCCGCCTCCGGTGCATGGATGCGAAGCAGCGCGGCATTCACGACGGAGCGGATCGTGTCGCGTTCGGCAAATTCCGAATTCTGCGCGATGTAGCCGACGCGCGCCAGCTTGCGCCGAGCCACTTCGCCGGAGTCCGGCTCGATGCGCCCGGCAAGAATTTCGAGCAGCGTCGATTTGCCGGAGCCATTCGGCCCGACAACGCCGATCTGGTCTCCTTCAGAAACGGTGAAGGAGATATCGTCGAACAGCGGCGTGGCTCCGTACGCCTTACGGAGAGATTGTCCATTCAGAATGGGAGGCAAGCGGGAGGCACGTCCTTCAACTGCGGAGTGCGTCAATGCAGTCTGGTCTTAGAATAACAGCCGTCGAGCGGAGACTGCTCGCTAACGGGCACCAACACTGAGGATGAGAAGTACGTATGCGACCATCAAACCGCACGTCCGAAACCAATGATAGCTGTCCCAGCGACGCTCCTGCGCTTTCCAATCTTGCGGGAGAATCTCTGGCGTCCATCTCGCAATGCGGTTGTTGATCGGTACTGGTGCCATGATTGAGAACAAAACGGCAGCGACCTGGATTGCGAAAGAAATTGCCGCGAGCCGCCATGCAGCTGTGCTCAGATGCTCGAACGGCAGTAGCACCAGGAGATTCAATAACGTCGACCCTGCCATCCAGAATGGCATCACGCGTCCGAGCAATACCGCGAGCGAAGCCCGCACCGGTATGTGGACTTCGAGGGGCTGCCGGTTCAGCGTGGGATGGCCGAACGCAGCCACATTGAATTCGCTGCCGCACATCAGGCCCAGCACCAGCACCGCGAAAACTTGAAGCATCATACTGAAATTGATGCAATGGGCAACCGGAGGTCGCAGGAATTCAGCGCACCAGCACCAGGTAGCACGCTAATCCAATGCCGGCCACAGCCAGCAGAAGAGCGACCGCAACCGCGGTCTTCGATGGGCGTCCCGCAATCCAGGTCCCAGCCGCCAAATCTTTCACTTCGCGAACGTGCAAGAACGTTGCGCTCACATTCACGACGACACCGACAATGACCAGCGCCGTTCCCAGCCAGAGCGAAGGGCCAGTGGTGTGGGTCGTCGCGTGCGACTGGCGCACGCCTTGCACGCCCAGCTCGCGCAGAAACAATCCGAACCGCGCGACGACGAAGCCGAAGCCCATCAGCGCCAGTCCGGTGCGGATCCACGCGAGAAATGTTCGTTCCGCGGCGAAGTAGACGCGCGGGTCGCGCTCCGGCGATGTTTTGGAAGATTGAGGATCGCTCACGACGCTCTTGAGCTACGAATCGAGAAATGCGACCGATTTGATGCTGGTCAACTCGAAGCGCTTGCGGCAGCGGATATTCTGACAGGCCACCTGGTCCTCGCGCAGAACCATATAGGACTGCGCCTTGGCGAAGCGCGCGCGATCGCGCTCATCGGCGCGCGGCGGAATGCCGTTCTTCTTGCGGCGCACGAGCCAGTTCAACTGATACTCCCCGGCCTGGCGGCAATGCGGGCAGGTCAATGTGTGGGGACGCTGCTCCGGCTTCTCATTGTAGAAATCCTTCTCTTCCATCGCCCACCCTCCAAAATCCAGTATGCCACCGCAGCCGACGCAGGGCGAACCGACGTGGGACGCCTGGGACCGTCGCAGCGCATAATCTCAGGGACTTCTTTGTGCTCCAATCCTGGTTCTAGTCATCGTTCTGGAGTACACTCGGCGCAAGATTTACAGAGGGAATGTATGCCTGCTGAAACGACCTTTCACCCGACGATGGTGACGACCGCATTGGAATTGCCCAGTTATCGCATCGTGCGCAATTGCGGCATTGTGCGCGGCATTGTGGTGCGTTCGCGCTCCATCTTCGGCACGATCGGCGCGGGCCTGCAGACGCTCGCGGGCGGAAACATCACCCTGTATTCGCAGCTCTGCGAAAAAACGCGCGAGGATGCATCGGAGCTAATGATGCAGCACGCGGTGGCGCTGGGCGCGAATGCCGTGATTTGCGTCCGCTACGATGCGAATGAGATTCAGCAGGCGGTCACGGAAGTGCTGGCCTACGGAACCGCAGTGGTGGTAGAGAAGGTGCAATCGTGACGCGGGTGACGGGAATCGGCGGAGTGTTTCTGAAGGCGAAAAATCCCGCGGAGCTTTCCGCCTGGTACGGCGAGCACCTCGGATTGCCGCTGACGGAATGGGGCGGCGCGGATTTCGAGTGGCGCGAGAAGGATTCGCCGGAAAAAATCGGCAAAACTGTTTGGTCGCTGTTTCCTGCCGACAGCAATTACTTTGGCGCGGGCACGCAGCAGACAATGCTCAATTTTCGAGTCAACGATCTGGATGCGATGCTGGAGCATCTCGCTGCTCAGGGAATTCAGGTCGATTCCCATCGGGAAGAACATCCATACGGGCGATTCGCTTGGATCGTCGATCCTGAAGGAAACCGGGTGGAGTTGTGGGAGCCGCTGAACAGCCCGGACCACCATTCTCGCTGACGCAGCTATGGCCGGCCCGCTTTTTGAGTACCGCGGACCGCGTCGACAATGCCGAAAATCCAGACCGCCGTCGTCAGCGCGACGAGAATTCCGAAGATCAGGAACAGCAGAATGCCGCGTCCCTTGCGCCCGCTGTAAACCTGGCCGAGGCCGCAGACGATTGCTGACAGCAGGCCGGCAATTGTGGGATTGTTCTGCAGGTTCCTCCGGATGACCATTGCAGTTTGCTCCATCTCGATCTCCTCTTCTCCTATCTTGCGGCTAACCATTGCTGTTGCACAAAATAAAAAGGGCGAATCGCGAGACTCGCCCTTTTTTCCGAGTTGTCGAGAACTGGCTCGGATTACCAGAAACCGCCTTGAGTGACCGCGGGATTGCCGGGTCGCACGGACTCAGCCCGAGTTTCCCTCACTTTCCCGTTGTTCGCTCTGCTCGGATTGTTTGCTTGCTGCCATCCGGTTCTCTGGTTGGCCATAGGCTACTCTCTCCTTACCGGAAGATTGCTCTTCCCCTACCAATTAAGAATCGCGCAAGGCGGAGCGGGTTGCCCCGGAGTTCTCACCCAGATCTCCCCGCAAAGAACGCCGCTAGATATGGGGCACTCCGCGATGTGGAAATTATTTCGTGGCGCGCGCGTCGGCTGGACTATTCATACGCCAGCGCGTCGATGGGGTCTTTGCGTGCGGCCTTGAATGCCGGATAGATTGCGCCGACCAGCGCACTCAGCAACGACAAGACAGTCGCCCAGATCACCCAATACCATGTGATGGTAAACGCCAGGGTTGGGAAGGAGGTCACTACTCCTTCGCGCACGACGTAACTCAACGCGATTCCAAGCAGAATGCCGGCGACGGCCAGCATACCAGTCTCCCGGAGAACCAGCGCCACAATATAGGCTTTGGATGCGCCCAACGCTTTCAAAATCCCTATCTCACGTGTGCGCTCCATAATCGCCGTATACATCGACTGGAAAATGACAAGGAAACCGATGATGCACGCAATCCCAATGACGGTGTTTACGGCAGGTTGAACACCGGGTAGCCGGCTGGGAGTCGCCTGCGAGATAATCTCCTGAATTGTCTGTACCTGATAGCCCTCCATACCCGGAGTCTTATGGATTTCTTGCTCAACCAGCTTGTCGTTGTCTGGGTTATCCAACTTTAGATAGAAAAAGGATGCCTTTCCTTCCGAACCAGTCAATTTGGCAAGCGTCTCAAGTGGAATGAACTCCCGACCGCCCTTGCCGTGTTGCACAATGCCGCAGATGCGGAACTGGTGGTTCATGATGGAGATTTCATCTCCGACCTTTTTTCCTTTACCACTCCCGGCGGCAACATCATCGATAATCACGTCGAAGGGATGGTGAAAGGGAGTGCCTGAGAGAAAAACAAAGGGCTTCAACGCGTTAAAGCTTTGGAAATCGATGCCGAAGATGTTTTCAACAGATTTGGCAACGATAAGTTGCACGATCACGGGAGCGGCGACAGCGACATGGGGCAGACGGGCCAGAACATCCGCGACTTTTGCCGATACAGGGGCGCCGCTGACGCCCACGACGTAGGAGGAATTGGCGGGACGCACCACCAGATCGGCACCGATACCGTTGGTGCGAGCATTGGAGTCGTTCGTGATTCCCAGCATGATGGCGGTGACCGAGAGGATCATCAGTACCTCAATGGCCACGGCCGTCAGGCTGAGAAGCGAGCGGAGGGGCCGGTGAATCAGGTTTCCGAAAACAAGTTTATTCATATAAAGATGACTGCCAACGATCCGGAAATCTTCGGGAAATCACTGCAATGACGGGAGTTTCGACTTCGCCCGAATTCCAGTATATCGGTTACCTGGAATCCGGCATCGGACGCACAAGACCTCGGAAGGGCGCCTTGCTCGCCCCGGTACTATGCAGGTACATACGTTACAGAAGGTGCAATTGAAGGCAAAATTTCTATTTGACTCAAAAATAGGGCAGGCATACGCTGCATATACCCCAATCGCAACCAGATTCGATTAGCATAGAGAACAGGAACGGTCCCAAATTGACTCCCGGAAACCCATCCGTCGGAATCGCCCACATGGACCACTTCGGAGAAGCACTCCGTTGTGAACGCCAGCGCCGCAGCGTCAGTCTGGAGGATATCGCCCAGACCACGAAGGTAACCGTCCGCAGCCTGCAGGCACTGGAGTCGGACGCGTTCGACCAGTTGCCGGGCGGCATTCTCGGCAAAGGAATCGTGCGTAGCTATGTCCGATGCTTGGGCCTCGATGAGAGCGAATGGGTGTCGCGCTTTCTCGATGCCAGCGGCCAGAAGGTTGAGCCGGACCCGCTGAAAGAGAAGGGCTGGGCGAATTTTGCGCTGAACGTCTCCAGCAACCGACGCCATGAGATCAGCGATATGAAGCTGCGCTGGGCAGGCGTTGCGGTGCTGCTACTGCTGCTGGCCGGTTTCGGGTGGTTTGCCTGGGGCTATGTTCACCAGCGTCTGACCCTGGTACATGCCGCGCCGCCGGCGCATTACGCGGTTTCCGCTGCTCCGGCTTCGACTCCAACATCTGCCCCGCCAGCCTCGGATCCGCCCGTCCATGCCAAGAAACACCATCGTTTTTGGCATCACCGTTCAGTGCGCTAATCGGCCTGTCCGTGTACGTATCCTCTCCGTTGGCTGCGCTTTTATTGCCCCTGCAATTTGCAAGTTTGTTAGCCTGAAGGAAGGCGTTCCCGTGCCCTTTTCGCGGATGCCGCATCTTACGGGTTGAGCGGTCGCTTGTTTCCGCCGCTAGCAGGTTTTTTCTCATCGAAGCCTGCCGCCACGCAGTTGCCCCAGGAGGGATTTTTTGCCTACTAAAGATCGTTTGTTGTTCACCTCGGAGTCCGTTACGGAAGGCCACCCGGATAAGATTGCCGACCAAATTTCAGACGCCATTCTCGATGCCTGCCTGGAGCAGGACCCACATAGCCGCGTCGCGTGCGAGACCCTAACCGCTACGGGATTGGTCGTCATCGCGGGAGAAATCACCACGCGCGCGTATGTCGATTTTCAAGCCCTGGTACGCGGCGTAGTCGCCTCCATCGGCTATGACAACGCTATTTACGGCTTCGACTGCAATACCTGCGCCGTCATCTCGACGATCAATAAGCAGTCCGGCGACATCGCCATGGGCGTGGATACCGGCGGCGCGGGCGATCAGGGCATGATGTTCGGCTATGCGACCAACGAGACGCCGGAGCTGATGCCCATGCCGATCTCGCTGGCGCATAAGCTGACCCGGCGGCTTTCCGAGGTCCGCAAGAACGGCAAACTTGCCTACCTGCGGCCCGATGGCAAAAGCCAGGTCACGGTGGAATACGACGAGCGAGGCAAACCGGTCCGCGTCGACGCCGTCGTCATCTCCAGCCAGCACGCCGAGAGCATTTCCAACGACGATCTGCGCGCGGACATCCTGAAGCACGTCATCCAGACCACCATTCCCGCCGAATTGCTGGATGAAGACACCAAATACCACATCAATCCGACCGGACGCTTCGTCATCGGCGGCCCGATGGGCGACACTGGACTGACCGGACGCAAGATCATCGTCGATACCTACGGCGGTTCGGGCCGCCACGGCGGCGGCGCATTCAGCGGCAAGGACCCGACCAAGGTCGATCGCTCGGCGGCCTACATGGCCCGCTATATCGCCAAAAACATCGTCGCGGCCGGGCTGGCGGATCGCTGCGAAGTGCAGCTAGCCTATGCCATCGGCGTTGCCGAACCGGTCAGCGTGCTGGTCGATACCTTCGGCACCGGAAAGATTCCGTCCGCGAAGCTGCAGGAACTGGTTCGCGCCAACTTCCGGCTCACGCCGAAGGAGATTATCGAGACGCTCAACCTGCGCCGCCCCATTTACCGCAAGACGGCTGCTTACGGCCACTTTGGCCGCACCGATTCCGACTTCACCTGGGAAGCGACGGACAAAGCGACGGCACTCAAGGACCAGGCGGCTGCCAAAGAAACCGCGGCAGTCAAGAAATAAGCAGCAACCACTCCACACACAGCGGCAGACTTCAGCAGTCTGCCGCTGTTTCTTATTACGGTTTCAGATCAAAGGCCGGGTGCAAACTGCCATCCATGTAAAAAGGCACAGACGTGTGCTCATGGACAATGCGCCAACCGTTCCGGCTGCGCTCCAGGCAAAGTGTCTCGCGCATCCAAAAGCTCACGCGCTGCTCCACACCTTTCTTATTTCCCTCCATCTGCATATAGCCATGGCAGAAGGCGTTGTCTCCGGCAACCGTGATATGAATGTCTCGCGATTCGATCTCGACGGGACCGTCCCAGGTGTCGAACCACGCTTGTTTTTCCTGAAGGTCCACTCCACGATGCACGAGCGGTGGCGCGAGGTTGAATATCGCTGCGTCGTTTGCGTACTGCGCGGCGATGGCAGCGGCATCCTTGTCGTGATGCGCTTTTTTGAGCGTCTCGATGACGGCCAGGATGTCGGCTTTATCTTGTGTAGCCTGATCCTTCAATGTTGCGGTAGACATAGCTTTTCTCCTTCGCTTGGAAAATTCCCACAGGCAAGATCAGTTCCACGACAAAAAGTTGGTTCTGCGAATAAGACGGATATCTATACCGTCGGAACCAGGATCTCGGTGACATAGTTCTCTTCCGGCGTCGTTCTTGGATCGGTGACGTAGTTTTCGATGTTGTAGTCATCGCGAAGCGGAATCTTCCTCGCGGAGACAATCTCAAACACGCGGCGGCTCGCTTCGGGCAGATTGGAAAACGGGCCGGTCAAAACGAAGCGGCTGTACTTTCCGCCGTGGAATTTTTCGTATTTCATGCTCTCCGGGAGATTCTTCGGCTCGGAGGCAAGGGAAACGCCCGCGCGATAAATCTTCGGCCCTACTTTGTAGAGGCTCATGTATCCGGTGATCTTGTTGTGTTCGGAAATTTTCGAAGTGAGCTGGTGCAATTCCTGCCAGGCTTATGGCGCGGTGGTTTGGAAGGGCCCAGCCTTCTCGATGAAGACGTAATGCGTTTCGGGCCAGGTTACGATCTCCGGTTGTTCGGTGAGCTTCATCGATTCTGCTTTTGTGGTTGACATTGTGTTCTCTCCTTCATCGAACGAACTACCGCGGGTAGCTCGAGCTCATAGGTTTAATGGATAGTCAGTACGTCCTATTGATCATTTCTGATTTGCAGTGAGTTCGACCTTGCAGTTCATGCCGGCTTTCCAGCGCACCCTCACGCGCTCTGTGGCATGGGACGCTCGTGGATGATCATCCAGTTGGTGCCGAACTTGTCGCGCAGTTGACCGAAGCGAAAAGCGAAAAACGTCTCCGCCATGGGTATGAAGATTTCTCCACCATCGGCGAGCAGCGCATAAATTCGCTCCGCCTCTTCAATGCTGCCGACGATTAACGTGAGATAGGCGCTGCGCATGGGCTGGTAGCTCGGGATGTCGGCGCCCATGAGCACGGTCTGGCCGATGTCCAGCCGTGCGTGCAGAATGGCTTTTTCTTGTCCGGGCGGGATGTTCTTTTTGTCCGGCATCTCGCCGAAGGTCATCTTAAAAACGAATTTTCCTCCGAGATGTTTCTCGTAAAAGCGGAAGGCGTCTTCGCAATTTCCGCCATAGTTGAGATAGGTGTAGAGCTTCATCGGTGCTGCGGTGGGCATGGTGTTTTCTCCTATGAAGGTAATTCGTCCAACTCGGCCTGGAAGGAGCTCCGATCGAAGATTTTGGGTGCTCCGGGTTCGTCTCTCATGAAGTCTGTTATCGCTCCCTCCTTTGCTGCACGGGTTTTGGGCGGAGATGCCGCGCTCATGAGCAGGCACATCCTTTCTCCTCCGCCTCGCTCCTTCGGAGGGCGGCTCCTGCGGGGTCGGTGAGTATATCGACCCACCTCGGGTCAGGCGTGGTCTCGGCGTCGTAGTTGTCATGCCAGTTCCACCATTTGTATGGCGGGGTCTGGGGGTAACCCTCGGGCGAGTCCTCCCAAGTCTCCTGACGGCCGAGCGGCGTGATATCGAGGTAGCTCCAGGTGCTCCCCATCGCCTCGTCGCCGCGGTTGTCGATGAAGTACGTGCGGAACGCCCGTTCGCCGTCGCGGAAGAACACGTTGTGGCCGTGCCATTGGTCGACGCCGAAGTCCGCGTCGAAGCTGTCGGTGATGGTGTACCACGGCATCTCCCAGCCCATTCGTGCCTTGAGGCGCGCGATGTCCTTCTGTGGCGCGCGCGAGGCCCAGGCGAGGGTGGTGTCGCGGGCGTTCAAATGGGCCAGGTGGGAGACCTGATCGGCGCCCAGGGAGCAGCCGCGGCAGGCGTGCTCGGGCCAGCCGAACACCCCGGGCTCGAAGAAGGCGCGATAGACGATCAATTGACGGCGGCCCTCGAACAAATCGAGCAGGCTTACCTTTCCCTCGAGTCCGTCGAACTCGTACTGCTTCTCGACGGCCAGCCACGGCATCCGCCGGCGTTCGGCGGCCAGCGCGTCACGAGCATGGGTCAGTTCTTTTTCCTTCGCTAGCAGCTCCTGTCGGGCTACGAGCCACTCATCCCGCGACACGACGTTCGGATGGATCGGAGATTGATCTTTCAGCGTTTCGGTGGACATGGTGTTGCTCCTTTCTGTTGGGTTGAATGAAAAGCATTTCGATATACCGGCGCAGGTGGTCGATACAATCGGCGGCCACCTCCACGCCGCCTTTCACTTTGGCGAGGATGAATGCGCCTTGGATGACGGCCTGGGTATAGAGCGCCAGACTTTTTGCAGTCCAATCGGCATCGACCGCGTACTTGCGCATGGCCTGCGCGATGTCCGCTTCCAGTGTCGCGGCGTGATCGCTGATGCTCTTTGCGCAGGCTTCCCGGATTGTAGGATGCGTATCGTAGACTTCCTGCACCATAGTGCCGACGAGGCAGGTGAATTGCGGCAGTTCGCCCTGCAGCAGGGCCTTGCGGAAATCCACATAGGCGAGAAGGCGATCGAGGGGGTCTGCCAAAAAGCGATAGGGCGCGGAGGCAAACAGTTCGCCCGTGACTGCGCTCCAGTGCTCCGCCGCCTCGACCGCGAGTTCTTCCTTGCTCTTGAAGTGATGAAAGAAGCTGCCCTTGGTTAGCCCAGCGGCTTCGCAGATGTCCTCGACCCGAGTCGCGGAGTAGCCTTTGACGCGAAAGACGTGGAGTGCCGCATCGAGCAGCTTTGTCTTAGAATCGTGAATGGTCACGTTTTTCATACCAACCAGTTGGTATTCAACATACCGATCAGTGGGTATACCGTCAAGCACTCTTTTACAACCGCAATATTGCACAAAATCTTTGCGGTCTATCTCATTAACTTCCTTTGTTTTCTGTTTCTGGAATGGCAGTGGCCGTTTGGCCGCCGTGGCGATGAGAAACCAGGTGCATTAAATCCGGCAGAAATTCATGCACCGCATTTCCCAGCGCAGTTCCCGCTAAAGAAATTCCGTAGCCTTTAGCGGTTTTCGGCCAGGTCGCACTCACAGCCGGATAGTACGTCATGGTCAGCGCCGAAGCGCCGGCGTATCCCACCAGTTCGGAATAATTGACGGCTTCGCTCCCATCGTCATTCCGCGTGATCAGGACCCGGCTCGCCGCATACACAACACGGTTCAGAATCTTGCCGGAGCCTTTGACGTAATACCGGGGATCCTGCCGAAAGACGGCCGCAAAAACTCCATCGGACAAGATCGCCTGGCTGCCCTGGCGGATGGTCGCGGCGCCAAGACGCTCGCCGAAACCGGCCTTGTCTGTTCCATATTTGGGGTCACTGTTAAGCAATTGTTCCCATCCGGCCGCGAGAATCTGGGTTCCGAAGGCATAGGGTTGCAGCTGCTCCCAGCCGGACAGTTCCAGCTTTTCTTTGGCAGAAAGGGTTACGCTCCGCTCATCCGGTTGAATATATTTCGCCAGCCGGTGGGCCTGCCGCGTGGGACGGTTCCCGGAAAACTGCTGGTCTTGCTGATGCTGGCGCGCCAGCGGACTGACTGGTGTGGTCACAGCAGGCTGTGGAGCGTTCGGTAGTGCCGCTTCGCTATCGTTGGCGGCGATCGCCGGTTGCGCGGAGGTCGTCAGCGCAGCCATTGTAATCAAAAGAAACAAGGCAATGCACTTCCCAATGAATCTCAATAGAAACCCGCCTCATCTTTAAGAAATGTGCCGTGAGTGTGTTGAACCCGCGGAAATAGAGTGAAATGCCGACAGCAACGGTCGCGCCAAAAACGATAAATTGTTCAGGAGTTTAGCAGCAACCTCTCCAGCGTCTCATGGATCCATTCATTGTCTCCCATTGCAGCTATAAATGTTGCGGCAAATTAACGGAAATCGAAGAGTCATCCAGAGATTGATCAATACGGGCGTTTTTGCGGCGTTGAGAAGACCTGCCGACGGGCAGATTCGATTCCATCGAGCGGACCTTCCGGCATGGCAAACGAGAGTATGTTGGAATTTGGGATTTATTTGAAGATTTCAGTTTGACCGCAAGGATCGGAGTGCGCGAACCGGGTCCAATACGCGAAGATCTTCTCCAGAGGAAGGAGAAGCATATGACCGCAGAAGCCATCCAGACAGCAGAAGCTATCAGAAATGCAGAGCCCATTTGGGACCGGGTGTGGCAATTGGTCGTCGAGCGCAAGTCCTCGGCGGACGCGCTGTTTGTATACGCGGTGCGCACGACGGGAATTTACTGCCGCCCTTCTTGTCCGAGCCGCAAACCGTTGCGCCAATCCGTGGAATTCTATCCGACCAGCGAGTTGGCGGAACGGGCAGGATATCGCGCGTGCAAGCGTTGCACTCCTGCGAGGGAACATCCGCAACTTAGCGTGCTGACCGCAGCCTGCGATTATCTCGACCGCGAGGAAAACCAGCCGGCAAACCTTGACGATCTGGGGAAGGCGGTAGGACTGAGCCCGTTTCACGCACAAAGAATCTTCCGGCGGTATTTGGGCATTACACCGCAGCAATATCAGCAGGCGCGGCGGATGGAACGTTTTCGCCGGCAGCTCCAGACGGGCGAAAACATAACGGCGGCAATTTACGATTCCGGATTTGGATCCAGCAGCCGTCTGTACGAGCAGGCGGGCAAGCAGTTGGGCATGAAGCCAAAGAAGCTGCGCGACGGCGCCAAAAATGTTGCGATCCGCTATAGCATCGTCGATTCATCTCTGGACAAAATGCTCGTTGCTGCAACCGATGTCGGAATCTGCGCGATTTCGTTCGGCGCCCTGGAAAGTGAACTGGAGGACGATCTGGCTGCGCGCTTCCCGCTGGCGGACATTCGCCGCGACGACCGGGAGCTTGGTCCGTATCTGCAACAGGTGCTGGCAGAGATGACAGAGCATCCGGTGGCGATGAATCTGCCGCTCGATGTGCGGGCGACGGCGTTTCAGCGGCGCGTATGGGAAGCGTTGCAGAAGATTCCGCGCGGTGAGACGCGTTCTTATAGCGAAGTTGCGCGAGAGATTGGCCGGCCGACGGCAGTCCGCGCGGTGGCGCGGGCTTGTGCACAGAATCCTGTTGCTGTGGTGGTTCCGTGCCATCGCGTCGTCGGCAAAAACAACGCGCTTACCGGCTACCGCTGGGGAACCGAGCGCAAGAAAAAGCTGCTGGCGCTGGAGCGGCAGTGAATCCGACTCCTCCCGAATCCATTCTCTAAACCTCAACATCAAACAATGGCTGGTTTTCAAATCGGCGTGCGGATGTTGAGGAGAACATGAGTATGAACTACCGGCTATTGGGACACAGTGGACTGCGAGTTTCCGAACTCTGTCTGGGAACAATGACGTTCGGCGAGGATTGGGGATGGGGATCGTCTTTCGATGAGACCAGGAAGATTTACGAAGCGTATCGCGCGGCGGGCGGCAACTTCATCGACACCGCCAATCTGTACACCCAGGGAACCAGCGAGAAGTTTGTCGGGGAGTTGACGCAGGGGCATCGGCAGGAGATGGTCATTGCGACCAAATATACGAATGCAATGCCTGGTACAGATGCGAATGCGGGCGGGAATCATCGCAAGAACATTGTCCAGTCGGTGGAAGCGAGTTTGAAGCGCCTGAAGACCGACTACATCGACCTGTATTGGATGCATATCTGGGACCAACTGACGCCGGTCGAGGAAGTCATGCGCGGATTCGATGATCTGGTGCGGCAGGGAAAGATTCTTTATGCCGGCATCTCGGATGCGCCGGCATGGTGGGTTGCGCAGGCGAATACGCTGGCGACGCTGCGGGGATGGACGCCATTTATTGCGCTGCAAATCGAATACTCCCTGATCGAGCGGACAGTGGAGCGCGAGTTGATTCCCGCAGCCGAAGCCCTGGGATTGGGAGTGACGGCCTGGTCGCCGCTGGCGGGTGGGACGCTGACCGGAAAATATGCTGCCGACAAGCCTAAAGATGGGCGTTACTCCAACGAAATGACGAAAGAATTGCAGGCGCGGGGCGAACGGGTCGACCGCATTGTCGCCGCGGTTCTTGAAGTCGCTGAGCAGACCGGACGGTCTGCCGCGCAGGTGGCGCTGGCGTGGCTGCGCTATCGGGAAATTCCTATCATCCCCATTCTCGGCGCGCGAAAGCTGGCGCAGTTCGAGGACAATCTTGCCAGCCTGACTCTGTCTTTAACCCTGGATCAGGTGAAGCATCTGGACGATGCGAGTCAAATCGAACTCGGTTTTCCGCACGATTTCTATCAAAGAAAGATGGTGCGGAACTTTGTCTACGGCGGATTGCGCGATCGCATTCTTGCGTGACGACGACACCCGCAGACTCGAGTCCGATCGATCGTCCGCGAGCAAATTGAACTGATGCAGAAAACTGCTGGGACGGCATTCTACAGACTGCCGTCCTCATCTTCCCTAGCCGATCGTGCGTGCGGAATTACTTGGGTTGAGCGGCGGTACGCAGATAAGGCTTCACTGTTTTGTAGCCAGGGAACAGCTTGTCCGCCTCTTCGTTCGACACTGCGCCGCCGATGATGATATCGTCGCCCTGCTTCCAGTTGGCCGGCGTGGCAACCTTGTGCTTCGCCGTCAACTGGATCGAGTCGAGCACGCGCAAGACTTCGTCGAAGTTACGTCCCGTGCTCATCGGATAACTCAGTTGCAGCTTGATCTTCTTGTCGGGTCCGATCACAAAAACGGTCCGAACCGTCGCATTGTGCGCGGGCGTGCGACCCTCGGATGTCTCACCGGCATCGGCCGGGAGCATGTCGTACAGCTTGGCAATCTTCAGTTCCGGATCGCCGATCATCGGATAGTTCACCTTGTGACCGGTGACGTCTTCAATATCGCCCGCCCACTTCGCATGGCTCGTTACCGGATCGACGCTGAGTCCGATGATTTTCGCTCCGCGCTTTTTAAACTCGCCTTCGAGGCCCGCCATCGTTCCCAGCTCCGTGGTGCAGACCGGGGTAAAATCCTTCGGGTGCGAGAACAGGACGGCCCAGTTGTCGCCAATCCATTCGTGAAAGTGAATAGCGCCCTGAGTGGTTTGCGCGGTGAAATCCGGCGCGGTGTCGTTAATGCGAAGCGACATGTTGATCTCCTCGTGCGATTAGATGGGGAAAGGCCGCTTAGGGCGGCGTGTTGTTGATTTCTTCCAGTCCGGGGCCAGACTTACAAAAAGTATACCAGCCTGCAACACCACGATTTGCATTTCCGCTCGCGCCTGTGCTACAAAAGGCTTATTCAAGTTTGCTCCTTGTGAGCGAGCCTGAATTTCATGCAGAGTGGCTGAGGGACGGGCCCTGTGACGCCACGACAACCGGCTCGAGCAATTCGGGACATCGGTGTCAACTCTCTCTCGCCGAAAGGCGGGGAACATGAGATTCGGGGTGCAGATTGTATCGCATCTCGCTAAATTCATCAGCAGTAGTGTAGTTGCCGTAAAGAGTCGTCACGCGCCCGCACGAGTTCCACCTCATCGTGGAACCGCCCATGCCCCTCTCGGAATCGAGGGCAGGATGGCTACATCTTACGAACTGCAATGTCGCGAGTGCGGCAAGCGTTATGACAACGCGCCGCTCTCCATCTGTGACGAATGTTTTTCTCCTCTGGAAGTGGTGTGCGATCTGGAGGCGGCCCGCCGCAATTTCACCCGCGAGGCCATCGCCGCCGGGCCGTCGAGCATGTGGCGCTATCAAGCTCTGCTGCCGGTGCCGGACGACTATAAACCGGTGACGCCCGCCGGCTGGACGCCGCTGCTTCCCGCGCCGCGTCTCGCCGAGCACATCGGCGCCGCCAATCTCTACATCAAGAACGATGCCGTCTGCCTGCCCACGCTGAGCTTCAAGGACCGCGTCGTTGCGGTCGCGCTCGCCAATGCGCAGGCCTTTGGATTTGAAACGGTCGGATGCTCTTCAACCGGCAACCTGGCCAATGCGGTGGCTGCACAGGCCGCCCGGCAGCGACTGAAGACCTACATCCTTGTCCCCGCCGACCTCGAACCCGCCAAGATTCTCAACACCCAGGTCTACGGCGCTACGCTGGTTCGCATCGACGGCAATTACGATCACGTCAATCGCCTGTGTTCACAGATCGCTGACCGTTACAACTGGGGTTTCGTCAATGTGAACCTTCGTCCTTATTACGCGGAAGGCTCAAAGACCGTCGGCTTTGAAATTGCGGAGCAACTCGGCTGGCGTCTACCGGACAATGTTGTTGTTCCCATGGCCGGCGGTGCGCTCATCGTCAAAATTCGCAAGGCATTCAAAGAACTCGTTGCGCTCGGTCTGGTCGAAGACAAACAGGTCCGCTTCTTCGGCGCGCAGGCCACCGGCTGCTCACCCATCTCAACCGCTGTCAAAACCGGCGCCGATCACATCGAGCCGCAGCGGCCCGCCACGATTGCACGCTCTCTCGCCATCGGCAATCCCGCGGACGGCGTCTACGCCGTGCGCGCCATCCGCGAGAGCGGTGGCTGGGCTGAAGACGTCTCCGATGTGGAGATCGTCTCTGGCATCCAGGAACTCGCCGAAACCGAAGGCATCTTTACCGAAACCGCCGGCGGTGTCACGACGGCCGTCACAGCGCGCCTCTACGCGCACGGACGTATTCACCGGGATGAACTCACCGTCACATGCATCACCGGCAACGGCCTGAAGACGACCGACGCACTCGCCGGAGCTTACGAGCAGCAGACGGCGATTCGCCCGCGCCTCACCGATTTCGAGGCGTTCATCCAACAAAATTTACCGGAAGAAGAGGCCCTGGCGCTGGGAGGTTCCAATGCCCGTTAGAGTCCTTTTACCCAACGCATTTCATAAACATACAAACGGCACGCGCGAGATTCAATCGACCGCGGGCAATCTGCCGCAGCTGATTGCGGAAATCGAAACCACATTTCCTGACCTCCGCCCGCACCTGCGCGACGAGAACGGCCAGGTTCGACGCTTCATCAATTTCTACGTCAACGAGGAAGACATCCGTTTCCTCGGCAACGAGAAGTATGCATTTCAGGATGGCGACGAAGTTCTCGTCATTCCTTCCATAGCGGGCGGCTGCATATAGCTGGAGGATGCCCGTTCGGCCAGTTGTTTCACTCACAATACCTGCGAACGCCGAAATGTGAATCGGACGAGTAATTTGAGATCCTTGTACGGTTCACATGGACGCACAAAAATAAGTCATCCTGCCGGTGGGAACAGGCATTTTCCGCCGACATGAGCGAACCTGGGAAGTGAATTGAGTAATGGACTTCACACGTCTTTGACAGTTCTATTGGTATTGCTCCAATTCTCATAGAGTGCAAAGATATCCATCTGCGACAGCGTAAAAATAATTCCCCCGCACACGAAAATCCATCCTTTGAGCACCCGGTTCAAAATGTTACCCTGACGTAGGGCCTGGGCCGCTCCCGTTGCTTTCGGCCCTATACCGTCTTCGCGGTGCCGCGAACATCTGCGGACGACGCAAATCCTGAACAAGAAACGGACTCCATGGCTACAACGACCACCACTGCTTGCGATGTAAAAGATCTTGAACTCGCCGACCTGGGCAAACGCCGCATTGAATGGGCCAACCAGTCGATGCCGGTCCTGCAGATCATCCGCAAAGAATTCATCAAGAATCAGCCGCTGAAAGGCATGCGCGTGGCCGCCTGCCTGCATGTGACCACGGAAACGGCGAATTTGATGATCACACTGCGCGACGGCGGAGCCGACATTGCGCTGTGCGCCTCCAATCCTCTGTCTACACAGGACGATGTCGCCGCGTCGCTGGCGCGTGACTACGGCATTGCGACCTTTGCCATTAAAGGCGAGGACAACGACAGTTATTACTCGCACATCATGGCGGCCATCGACCACAAGCCGAACTTGACCATGGATGACGGCTGCGATCTGGTTTCTCTGCTCCACACCAAACGTAAAGACGCGCTGGAAAGCGTTCTCGCCGGCACGGAGGAAACGACGACCGGCGTGATCCGCCTGCACGCCATGGCGAAAGACGGCGTGCTGCGCTATCCCGTGGTCGCCGTCAACGACGCGCTGACCAAGCACATGTTCGACAACCGCTACGGCACGGGGCAGTCTACGCTCGATGGCATCATCCGCTGCACCAACGTGCTGCTGGCTGGATCGCGCTTCGTTGTTGCCGGATACGGCTGGTGCGGCCGCGGGCTTGCCTCGCGAGCGCGCGGGATGGGCGCGGACGTGATCGTGACGGAAATCGATCCGGTGCGCGCCATTGAAGCGGTCATGGACGGATACCGCGTGATGAGCATGGCGGAGGCGGCGAAGATCGGCGATATTTTTGTCACCGTCACCGGCAACAAGAGCGTGCTGCGCCAGGAGCACTTCGAGCAGATGAAGAACGGCGCGATCGTCGCCAATTCCGGCCACTTCAATGTCGAAATCGACATTCCGGCGCTGGAACGTCTTGCATCCTCGCAGCGACAGACCCGCGAGTTTGTCGAGGAATATGCGCTGAAAGATGGCCGCCGCATCTATCTGCTGGGCGAAGGCAGGTTGATCAATCTGGCCGCGGCGGAGGGGCACCCGGCATCGGTAATGGATATGAGCTTCGCCAATCAGGCGCTGTCGGCGGAATACCTGGTGCAGAACCACAGCAAGCTGCAGCCGAAAGTCTATTCCGTTCCTCAGGAACTAGATCGGCGCGTGGCGCGGTTGAAGCTGGACGCCATGGGCTGCAAGATTGACCGATTGACTCCGGACCAGGAAGAATATCTGGCCAGTTGGTCGGAGGGAACCTAGACCAGCGCACAACGAGAAGAGAAACGGCCTTCGCTCGCTGGAGCGAAGGCCGTTTTTGTTTCTAAATGAAGCGTTCTACATTCCAGATGTTGCCGCAGTCAGGACCGGGTCTTGCACCAGCAGCAGACTGTATCCTTTTGATGGATTGTTAGCCGGTGGGTCGAGGAAATATGCTGTGTAAAGATTTCCAGCCACGCCGGTAAACACGCCCGTGTACAAGACCTTTGCGGGATTGCCGGTTGGCGTCACCTCAACCTGGACAGCGGCTGCCGATGCTTGAGAGTAGGTCGAAGCGGCATTGCCGAACTGTAAGTTTGTGACGATGGGCGTCGCGCCTCCAATACTTGCACCTTGCGGTACCACGTAAACGTCCACCGCGCCCGCGGTGGGCGACGCCTGCATCATGCGCAGCTTGAAATTGCCACTTGACGGAGCGACATCGCCATCGGTCAGAGTCCGCAGCTCGATTAAGGGCGCCGGCGCCAGCGTGATGATCGTGTAGTAGGTATTCGCCAGGAAGGATTGGGTACCGGACACGAGCGCTGTATTAGCCGAGTTCGTGACGATCACCTTCTGATTTGTCCCATCGGCTATAGGACGGTAGTTTCCGGAGGTGTCGTTCACGGAGTAATTGTCGCCCTTGGGCTGAACGCCTTCCGTGCCGTAGGGAAGACTCGACGCCACTCCCTGCAGTCCAACCTGAATGGTATAGTTCGTCAACCCATTCGATGCGTTCACGCTGCGAACGTAGGAGGCGGTGCTGTTGCCGCATCCCATGGCGAGCAGGCACGCCGACAAAGCAAGAATTCCGCTGAAACCGCGCCAATTTGAATACATATTCCGATCCACTCCTTCGGGGAAGGCGCCAAACCCGCTCGACTGCGGCGAAGTTCGTCGCTGGCCTGATTGCAAGTCTCCACTACGATGAAACGATTTCCGCTCAATTGGCGAATTGCCAAGGATGAGCTGCACTGAATTCTGGTCTACCTAGATGCTGGCGGCTACAACGAGTTTGCCGCTTCCGCGCAACTTTTTCAATCGGATAATCACAATGTCTGCATTTTGTCACGGGGAAGACAGGAGGAGATTGTTACGGAGGTGTTGCGGCCGGGACCGGAGTGCCCCGCAAACGTTTGCGCGAACACGCTCCAGTCCTCGACGGCTTGCCTCGGAAACCCTATACCGCCGAGGATTCGGCGCTCAAGCGGTGGATCGGGTCGTTGGAACTGGCCGCTGGAGCGTTCGGCGCGGGGACATCCGTGCCGGATGCCGGGGTTCGGGCCTGCAACACAGCATCCGCCAAACTGGTGGAGAGCTTGTCCTGCTCGCCTCGGCTGATCTGACGCGCGGCCTGGACGGAATCGCCCGAGTATTTCCAAATGCCGATGACGATTCTAAGCTGAGGCGTCTGGCCGCGGAGTTTTCTGTAGATACCACGCGCATGAGACATGCCATAGGGAGGAACGGCTGAAAGGTAAACTATATCGGGCTTCGCCTTTGAAACTTCCATCAGCGTCCGGTCCAGATCTCCAAGCGGGAGCGCCTGCGCCGAATTTCCGGCTCGCTCCAGAAGCTGGACGAGCATAAGGGCGGCAATTTCGTCCGCATTGTCGCCCACCGGAATACACAACGCGTTCGCCGGAGGGACGGGTTCCGGAGCCGGAATGTTGGCCTGTTCGGCAGAGTGCGTTTCCGCCGCGTCGGGCTGCGCGACGTCGTGCGAAATGCCGCCATTCCGGCCATTGCCGTTCTGGCCATTGGAAAGGCCCAGTTCTTCCACCAGCTCACGCGTCGTTTGATCGATGAAGTCGACGGTCGCATCGTCCAATGCATTACGATGCCGGTCTTGCTCAGACAAGATCAACGCCGGGATCACCACCGAATCATAAAGTTTCGCCAGCGACATTTCTTTCAGGCAGCCTTCAAGCACGCTGCCGGCCTCGTGTTCGTCGCCGGCGAGGAGGCGCTGATAGTAGTGGGCCTCGGGGCGCATCACCGGCTCATCGCCGAGCAGGACCTTCAGGAATTCCAATTGCGGGACACGCGCGCCGACGACCACGAGGCAGACCGTGAGTGGAACCGACAGAATCAGGCCGATCGGCCCCCAGATCAGGGTCCAGAACACTGCTGCAACCAGGATCGCGAGCGAAGAAAGCCCGGTCTGTTTCCCGTACAAATGCGGCTCGATGAAGTTTGCTGTCAGCACCTCCATGCAGAAGAAGAGCGCCATGATGAGCAAAGTCTGCGTCCATCCGTGGAACACGGCCATCGACAGCAAGGTCGGCAACAGCGCGGCGATTGGCGCACCGATATAAGGGATGAACCGCAGCAGTCCGGCGAGCACGCCAAAAAGGACAGCATGAGGAAGGCCGATGAAATGCAGCGCGGTGAAGATGATCGCGCCGTAGCAGGTGTTCACCAGCAGTTGCAGAGAGAAATATCGGCTGACACGTTGGCTGGCTTCGTCCATCGCCTGCGTCATCAGATTCAAATGGCCGCGACCGGTCAGGCGGATGATGCGGTTTCTCAGGTCCTCGCGTTGCAGCAGCATGAAAAACGTGAAGACCAGGGTCAGCAGAACGAAAACCATGTCCCCAAGGACGCCGTGCAGCGTATCCAACCTGTCGGTTGGTTGGACTTCCCGCACCGCGACAGGATGATCCGGTGAGGAGCCGAGCAGACGGTCGCGCTCGCGTTCTCGCGCGCCGGCTGTGGCGTTTTTCTCGGAGACGCCGAGTTGCTCGCCCAGGTGCTGGATCTCTTTTTCGGCGCGGTTGAAGCTGGTGTCTTTGGTGCTGGATTTATGAAACGTGGCGAGCTTGTCGGCAATGTTCATCCGATAAGCGGGCAGGTGAGCGGTGACTTCGACCAATTGCTTGCCGACCGTCCATCCGATCCAGCCCAGGGCGCACGCAAAGGTGGAAATTACCAGCAGAATGGCCAGAACGCGCGGCAGCCGAATGCGTTCCAGCAATGTGACCAGAGGCGCCAGCAGAAAGGTAAAAAGAATGGCGAGCGCCAGCGGAACCACGACCGTCTTCGCCAGGTAGAGAACGGCGATGGCGATGACCGCGACAAAAAGCGCAAGCAGGTAAGAAAGTTGCCGAGATGAATTGGAACGCGCCAAAACGAAATACCTGGGCCTGCCGCTACAGGTTATATCAGGAAAAGGTACATCCGCCGCAGCTCCCGATTCGCCTTCGCTCACTTGATCGTAAAAAGCCGGTAAAAAAATGAAGAAAATATCGGCGGGGAAACGTCGAGCATTAGGTTCAGTTTTTCCCAATTCAAAGAATTTTGCCGCGGTTAGTTCCACAATGGGATTACTGCGGGTGCTACCTCACAGGTTTTCGATTGATTTTCCGGCCCGGGCAGGGCAAGTTAGACGGACCTACTCAGGAAATCCACTTTTGGTCCGCAGTAGTCCACGGGGCGGAGTGTCTATTCCACAGAGGTATGCAACAGAGGTTTCAGAGCTTGCAAAAATTTGCTTTTCCCCCGAAAGGGATTTCTGCCGATGCGAGTACTGATAGTCGAAGACGATTTTGCGCTTGGCAGCGTGTTGCAACGCGCGCTGCAGGGAGAGGGCCACACGGTGGCCTGGGTACAGGATGGGGATGCGGCGCTGGACGCATGGCAGGAGGCGCAATACACGCTGCTACTGCTCGATCTGAATTTGCCGCGGCGGGACGGACTGGAAGTCCTGCAGGCGATACGCGGAACGAGCGATGCCGCGGTGCTGATACTGACGGCTCGCAACTCGCTGGAAGAACGGCTGCGCTGTCTGGAGCTAGGCGCGGATGATTTTTTGTCGAAGCCGTTTTCGCTGCGGGAACTGCAGATGCACTGCCGCGTTCTGGTACGCAGGCTGCAGTCCAGCATCGGCTCCAAACTGCGCTGCGGGGACCTGGTGCTGGACCGCAAGAGCCGCACGGTGGAACGCAGCGGGCGCTCGATCGAATTGACCCTGAAAGAATTTTCTCTTCTGGAATATCTGCTGGAACATCGCGGAGAATGCGTTTCCCGAGCTGGCCTGTTGCAGCACGTGTGGAAAATGCACCCCGACGTCAGCACCAATGTTGTCGATGTCTACATCAACTACCTGCGCCGCAAGGTAGATGAAGGCTCAGAAGACAAACTGATCCACACGGTTCGTGGAAACGGATACATTCTGCGCCTGCCCTCCCCTGAAGCTGCCTGACGCCGTTTGGCGCCAGGCTTTTCTTGTTGTTCTTTCTGCTGGTGTTTCTCGTGTGTGAGGTATCGAAGGATGCGAACTCAAAAAATTGTTGAGGCCCGCGGAGTCGTCTCCCGGACCGCCGTGCTGGTGAGCGCCGACGTTTCTTTTCGTCAGCGGCTGGCTGAAACGTTAACCGGAATGCGCTGGAAGGTGCGGGAAGCATCGGGCGGCGCGGAAGCTCTCTGCTATCTGGAAGAAACCCTGAGCGAAGCTCTGCTGCTCGATTCCTGGCTGCCGGATCTGGAATCGGGAGATCTGGCGGAGCAGCTTCGCATTCAATATCCCTCCCTGGATTTGATCTGCGTGGACGACATGGAGGAAGCTTTGGGGCATCCTCGCTCCTCACGCCGTCACGAGTTGCTGTACGCGCTGCGGCGAGCGCAGACAACCGAGGGCCCGGTCTGGGCCACCGCAGAGGACAATCAGAACAGTCGGCAGCCTCTGCCGCAGCGCATTGCGGCGCGGGGAATTCGTTCTCCGCAGGTTCATGGGATGCATTCTGCGGGCAGTTTCCTAGACAAGCCCCGGATCCCGATCAATGACGCGATTTATGACCTGGGGCGCGAGGTAGTCGACAATCCACTGGCGGAGATCTCGGAGAAGATTGAAAGTTTGCCGATCGAGACTCTTTCCCTGGTCAATCTTCTGAGCAAGAAGACTTCCCACGCTGTGGATCTGCCCGGGCTGCTGGGTGGAAGCGCGGAGATGCAGAAGCTGGCGCATTCCATACGCCTGGTGGCGCCGCGCAAAACGACCGTGTTAATCGAGGGCCCGACCGGCAGCGGAAAAGAACTTGTTGCACAGGCCGTGCATCGTTTGAGCCCGCGGGCCAACCGACCTTTCATCATCCTGAATTGCGCGGCGATTCCTGAGGCGCTGTTGGAAGCGGAGTTGTTCGGTCATACACGCGGAGCGTTTACCGGAGCAGTGCAGAACCGTGTCGGGCGCATGGAAGCCGCTCACGGAGGAACTCTGTTTCTCGATGAAATCGGGGAGATGCCGCTGCCGCTCCAGGCCAAAGTGCTGCGCTTTCTGGAAGCGGGCGAGCTGCAGCGCATCGGAGAAAACACGCCGACGCAGGTGGATGTGCGCGTGGTGGCAGCCACGCATCAACCGCTGCTGCAACGCGTGGACGAAGGCAGGTTCCGCAGCGATCTTTACTTTCGGCTGGCGGTCTTTCCCATCCGGACCCCATCGCTGGCGGAGCGTCCCGGGGATATTCCCGAACTGGCCATGCATTTTCTGGAGCGGTTGGGAAAAAGCGGTCCCGCAAAGGCATTCGATGCGGAGGCCATCGCGAAGCTGTGCAGTCACGGATGGCCGGGAAACGTACGCGAGCTGGCGCATGTCGTGGAACGGGCCTACATCCTGGCGGAAGATCGTCCGCAGATTACAGCCGGAGAAATCCGTATGAGATCGAGAGAAAGAACACCGGGACAGGGGAAAGTCTGAGAATTCTCTTATCTGGCGGGCGCGACTTTAGACCTAGCGTTGCAACATCGGCTGGATAGAGAAATCCATGAGAGCGATTTAGAAAAATATTTTCAACGGCATTGCCTGGCAGGAATTGCCCTGGCGAGGAAGCGAGTGGGAGGTTCAAAGGCCACGCAGCTTTTCGCAGAGGAGAGAAACGATGCAGATCACCACGCCACTGATCGATGTTCTGGGAAAGTTCCTCGATCTGACGACTACCCAGTTCAAACTGACCGGCAGCAATGTCGCGAACCTGGACACGCCGAACTACCGCACGCTGGGCATCGATTTCGGATCGGAATTTTCCGCGGCGGCCTCCGAAGCATTGGCGGCGCGCCAGGACGGCAGCGACGGGCAGCCTGCGGGAACCACCCCCTTCGCATTGTCGGACCGGACGCCCAGTATTCAGCAGGTGGACGGTTTGCTGGAACGGCCGGACGGCAACAATGTCTCGATGGACCGGGAGGGCCTCGAATTGGCGAAAGAGCAACTCGACTACAAGACCGGCATCGAGCTGGTGCATGAGCAGATATCGATGATTCGCAGCGCAATTCAGGCGCAATAGTTGCGATCGAATTCCGGCGCAGGCGAGGGAGAGAGCGATGAACCTTTTTGGAGTGATGGACATCAGCGGGTCGGCGCTGGAGGCCGAACGGGCGCGCGCCGAAGTGGTATCGGCGAACATGGCGAACGCAAATACGACGCGGACGGAGAGCGGTACGCCGTACCAGCGCCAGCATGTTGTGTTTGAAACCGCGGCGGTGGACCAGCCGCAGAATTTCGCCCAGACGCTGCTGGCTGCGGCGGGCAAGTTGCCAGGCGCGCAGCAGGAGGTTGGGGAAGGTGTACGGGTTGCCGCGGTGGTAAGCGACACGGCGCCGGCTCTGCGCCGCTACGATCCCGGCCATCCCGATGCGGATGCGAATGGCTACGTGAATTATCCGAACATCAATCCGCTGACTGAGATGGTGGACCTGATGGGGGCGGAACGCGCGTATGGCATGAATGTCTCCGCGGTGACGGCTTCGAAGAGCATGATTAGCTCGACGCTCGACATTCTGAAGTAGGCGGCGCGGTTTTGCAGTTGCGCATATAGGGTCTTGAGGATAAAAGAGCGGCGATGGTGATGATTCCGAATATTGCGCTGGCGGCGCAGCAGGCCGTGTCCGACGCGGCGAATGTGACGGCTTCCGCCGGCAAAACGGTAGCCAGTGCGTTGACTGGTGCGGAGGGCTCCGCCTCCGCCTTCCAGACGCCCTTTGCTGGTTTATTCCAGGACGCAGTGCAGAAGACGCAGCAACTGGAAACGAATGCGGCGAACACGGTGACCGGGCTGCTCTCCGGGCAAGGGGTCGATGTGCATACGGCGATGATCGCGACGGAGAAGTCGGACCTGGGATTTGAGATGATGCTGGCTTTCCGCAACAAGGCGGTGTCGGCGTATCAGCAGTTGATGCAATTGCAGTTCTAAGGCAGATTCACGGTTGGTGTAATGCGAGCTTCGTTTTATCCCACACTAGCTTCCCACCCACCGAACTGCGCTCGTCGGGGGACCCGGTTTCGCTAGGATGGGCACCCTAAATTTTCGGTAACGCTTGACCTAAAAAAGCCCTAAATATGCTCCTACCATGGCCGGAATCAATGGTCGAGTCGATGAGCCGAAATCGAAGGGCCGGGATTGAAGATGACTGAGAACGCGACATCGCCGCATACGCCATCGAGCCTGGTCAAGCAGGGGTTCGAGGGCCGCCTGCATGCCAGCACGCGAGCCTTGCTGGGCCGCCTGAAAATCATGTCGCCGCGGCAACGCTGGGGATTGCTCGCTTCCGTGGGAGTGCTGCTGGCAGTGGGCGCGGGGATGGTATGGCTGGCCTTTCGTCCGGACATGCGGGTGCTGATGAGCGGACTGGAAGCGCGCGATGCGCAGCAAGTGGAGCAGGAATTGATGGATGCCGGCATCTCCTACGACCTGACGCCGGACGGCACGGCGATCCGGGTTCCGGCGAGCGCTTTGAACCGGGCGCGGATGGCGATCGCGGCCAAGGGGCTGCCCTCCAGCGGGCGCATGGGTTTTGAAATCTTCGACAAGCCGAACTGGGTGGGCTCTGAGTTTGACGAGCGCGTGAATTATCAGCGGGCGCTCGAAGGAGAGCTGGAGCATGCTATTGAATCTCTCGGTTCGGTCGAGCAGGCGCGGGTCAACGTTGTGCTGCCGCACGACTCGCTGTTTACCGACGACCAGCGCAATGCCAAAGCCAGCGTGGTGCTGAAACTGCGTCATTCTTTGAGCGATCAGGAGGCGCAATCGATCCGCAGTCTGGTGGCCGGAGCGGTGGATACGCTGAAGCCGGACCAGGTGACCCTCGTGGATGCCGATGGACGGCAGCAGTTCGGACCGAAGAGCGCCACGGCGGAAGAGGCGCAGTACGAACAGGCGTTGACCAGCAAGCTGCTGGCGACGCTCGCGCCGGTGACGGGCGAGGACAATGTGCGCGCGTCGGTGACGGCGGAGTTCGATTCGGGAAGCGAAGATGACGTGGATGAGATTTACGATCCGACCAATGTAGCGACGCTTTCCGTGAACCGCACGGAGGCCACCTCCGGCGGACAGCCGCAGCAAGCCGGCGTGCCGGGAACGGCCAGCAATGCGCCGAATGTCAAGCCGCCAGTATATCCGCAACAGACGTCGCCGATGGAAAACAGCAAACAGGAAAACGACACCTACGCGGCGACCAAACACGTGCGCCATCACATGCAAGGACCGGGGCGTCTGCGCCGGGTGACGGCGGCGATTTTGCTGAACGATCGCCTGGTGTGGTCCGCGGATGGAAAGCATGCAAGCTGGCAGCCCCGCACGGCGCAGGAACTGCGGGAGATTCAGCAACTGGCCGAGGACACGATCGGCTTCGATGCTTCGCGTGGCGACCAGGTGACGGTACAGAACCTCAGCTTTGCCACCAATGCTGCCGAGGCCCCGCCCAACCTGGCGACGCGGCTGATCTCGCACGCGGGCAACAGCGCGGGGTTCATGCGCTACGGAGTCCTGCTGGTGGTCTTTGTGCTGGCGCTGGTCTTTATTGTGCGGCCGGTACTGGGACAGTTGAAACAGTTGACCTCTTCAGTGCAGACCTTACCGACGGGCATGGGCCAGCAGCTTCCGGCGGCCGCAGGCAGCGCAGCAGATCTGGACCAGACGCATGAGTTGAGTTTCGAGAGGCAGCAGGCGCGCACCCAGGTATTGTTCGATCGGGTTGCAGAGTATGTGCAGAAGGAACCGCAGCAGGGGACCAGGCTTTTGCAGAGCTGGGTGCGCACTCCCAAGGTGTAGGACGGATTTAGAGATGGAGTAGATGGGAGCGACGGCAATCCCACCTTTCGTCAACCCCCTAGCGAGCACAAATCGCTCGCCGGGGACCCCGGTCCGCGAAGGATGGGCACCCAAAGCTCCGTTAGATGATCCGGCAATCTGCTCTGGCCCGCGCATTCTGGAAGGGTGCCGGGGAGGTTTCACGCGGTTGCAATGCAGGCAACAGGTAGGAGGAGAAGGAAAGTATGTCGACAGCGGCCCCCATCCCGCAGATTCCGGCGCCCGCCGCGCCGCCGCCGCTGATGCTGCCGGTGGAAAGTCAGGAGACCTCGGCGCAAAAAGCCTTGTCGGCCTTGTCGCCGCTGCGCAAGGCCGCGGTCCTGATGATTACGATCGGCGATGAACTGGCGCGGTCGATGTACCAGCATCTTTCCGAGCATGACCTGAAACTGCTGACCGAAGAGATTGCCGCGGTGCGCGATGTGCCGCCGGAAACGGCGGCCTGGGTGCTGGAAGAGTTTTATCAGTTGATCGAGACCCAGCAGTACATGGTGCACGGGGGCCTGGACTACGCGACCAAATTGCTGGTGGACGCTTTCGGGAAGCAGCGCGCCGAAGACCTTTTGAGTCAGGTAAAGAATGCGCAAGAAGCATTGCACAGCGACTTGGCGATGCTGCAGGAAGTGGACCCGCAGCAGTTGAGCAAGTTTCTGGAAACGGAGCATCCGCAAACCGTGGCCCTGGTGCTGGCGCATCTCGATCCCCGGCGCGCCTCCCAGGTGCTGCAGCAACTGGCCGAAGAGCAGCGCGTCGATTCGGTGCGGCGGCTGGCGGAGATGCAGCAGTTTTCTCCGGAGATGGCGCAGAAGGTGGCGCTGGTCCTGCACAAGCGGCTGGAGTCGTTGGGTGACACTCATCGCAAATCCTATTCCGGGTTCAAGGCGGTGGCCGATCTGTTGAACCGCCTGGACACGGTGGCGGCGCGCGCCATTCTCGAAGACATCGAACGCGACAATCCGCAGTTGGCCATCAATATTCGCAATCTGATGTTTACGTTTGAGGACTTTGTCACAGTGCCGGCGGCCAGCATTCGCGATTTGATTTCGCAGGTGGACAAGAAGCAGCTCGCGCTGGCGCTGAAAGGTTCGAATGCCGAACTGCGGGCGCATCTTTTTAAAGCGCTCAGCTCGCGCGCGGTGGAGATGCTGCGGGAGGACATGGAAGTGATGGGGCCGATGCGGGTGCGCGAGGTGATGCAGGCGCAGCAGGAGATTCTGACCCTGGCGCGCAGGCTGGAGGCCGAAGGCAAGCTGATCCTGGCCTCGGAAAAAGAAGACGACATGATGATTTGACTGGCGCGGGAATTTCTCGCGCCCAGTGGATTGGCTGAGAGCTTGGCCGGCAATCGAACGACAGAGGAGAAGACCTGTGGCGGCACCTCGAGTAACGGATTTCGGAGTAACGCATCTCGAGCCCATGGCGCCGCCGGGGGCGGTGGATGGGCCGATATTGCAGCGACTGCAATATCGCATTGCAGAGTCCGGGAAAAACCACCCCGGCAAAAACCAGACAAGCCAAAACCCAGGCGCGGCTGCGGGCGGAGATGCGCTGGACATTCCGGCGCGGGCCTTCCCTGTGTCCGCCTTGTTCCCTGTTCGCGCCGAGGACTGGCATGGAGCGCCGGAAGCCGCGGAAACCGCCGGCGCGGCGCGGATATCTGAGGCCGAGGAGCGCCGGGCAGTGGCCGAGATGGAACGGCGCCTGGCGGAAGAAAGGACGGCAGCTCTCGAGGCAATTGCGACAGCCCGGGAACAAGGCCGCAGCGAAGAGAGGCAGTTGTTCGAGCAAACTCTGGCAGCGGAACGGCGGCGGTTGCAAGCGCAAATGCTGCAGAGCCTGGAAGAGTTCCGCATCGAGCGGCAGCGTTATTTTCATCACGTCGAGGGAGAAGTGGTGCGGCTGTCGCTGGCCATCGCCGCGCGCGTGCTGCACCGCGAAACGCATCTGGACCCGATGCTGCTCGCGGGGGCGGTGCGGGTGGCGCTCGACAAGCTGGCCAATTCGAGCAGTGTGGTGATGCGCGTGGCTCCGGCCGAGGTGCCGAAGTGGCAGGAGTTTTTCCGGACGGCGGGCAATTCGCGCATCCAGCCCGGAGTGCTGGAAGATCCGTCGCTGGCCGCGGGAGAATGCCTGCTGGTCACCGAGCTGGGAACGATTGAGCTGGGGGTGCGGGCGCAACTGGAGGAGATCGAGAAGGGATTTTACGATCTGCTGGATCGTCGACCGAGCGGCGCGGTGCAGAGCGGTGCTGCTGCCAATGGAACAAAGAGTTCGAGCTAGAATTCTGACCGCGTAGAGAAGTACGCACCCAGGTCTCAAAAGCGAGACCCGGGGCACCCATGCGCCGCTCTGTAACCGGCCTGGTTCACTGGTACTGTGACGCGGGCATCGTTCTGTCCCACCCTAGCTGCGCTAGGATGGGGCACCCAGCAACCAGGCATTACGCTGTCTGTGAAAATGTTCCGGTTCGACCGCCGATCCTGCTTAGGAGGCGGGGAAAGGAGAGCGAGGGCGATGTCCGATTCCATACTGCCGGACCGGTTGGGAGTGGATGCCGTTTCGGTCTTTCCGTCTGTTGCGAACTCTGTCCGCAGCCGGGGATGGCAGGCCAATCCCGGTCACAATTCCGATGACAGTTCCGGTCCCGCGCATTCCGGACCGGAGAGCGAACACGCTGTCCATGTAGAGGCTTCGGTAGCTCCAGAGATTCTGGCGGACGATGTCTGGGAGCCGAGCGCCAATGCGGCGGAGAACATGCGCGGGGAAGAACCGGACGAGATTGCCTGGGGATGGAAACAGGCCGGCTCTCCATCTTCGCCATCCTCTTTATTGGAGGGCGCGGATGAGGAGCGGGTGCTCGGCGAGCTGGATGCGTCCGATGGGGAGCGGCTTCTGCAGGTATATTTTCGACGGCTGGAGAAGCGGCCGGCCTGGCGCTGGCATGGGCGCGTTCTCGAAGCCGCCGGCCAGACAATCGAGTCGGAAGGGCCATTCTGCTCCGTGGGAGAATGCTGCGAGATTTTCGATCGCGAGGGGCGCAGCCATCCTGGAGAGGTGATTGGGTTTCGCGGGGCGCATGTGTTGTCGATGACGCTCGATTCTCCCGATGGCATTCGCTTCGGCGATACCGTGGCGGCGCTCGGTGACATGCCGCGCATCGACGTGGGCGACGACTTACTGGGCCGCGTTCTGGACGCGCAGGGGTATCCGCTGGATGGGGGACCGAGACTGCGCGTGAAGGAAAGCTGGCCGCTCGAGAGCGTGATTCCACAGCCAATGGACCGGGTGCCAATCCAAACCCGGCTGGGCACCGGGCTGCGCGCCATCGATGGACTTTTGACCGTGGGACGAGGACAGCGGGTCGGCATCTTCGGCGGATCGGGCGTCGGCAAGAGCACCTTGATCGGCATGATGACGCGGAACACGGCAGCCGATCTTACGGTGGTGGGGCTGGTGGGCGAGCGCGGCCGTGAAGTGCGCGAATTTCTCGAAGACAGCCTGGGGGAAGAGGGACGGAAACGTTCCGTGGTGCTGGTTTCGACCAGCGACCAATCTCCCTTGCTGCGGATGCGGGCGGCGATGGCCGCCACATCCATCGCGGAATTTTATGCCGCGCAGGGCAAGCACGTCCTGCTGGTACTGGATTCGCTGACACGCTACGCCATGGCGGCGCGGGAGATTGGCCTGGCCGCGGGCGAGCCGCCCACGGCGCGCGGCTACACGCCTTCGGTATTCCGGCGGCTGGCCCGGCTGATCGAACGGGCCGGGCAATATGCCGCGGGCAGCATCACTGCGTTTTATACGGTGCTGATGGAAGGAGACGACCTGCAGGACCCGCTTGTCGATGCGGCGCGCTCCTTTTTGGATGGGCACGTTGTGCTTTCGCGTGCCATGGCGTCGGAGGGATGGTATCCGCCGATTCAAATTCTGGAATCCATCAGCCGCCTGATGCCGGCGGTGACCACGCCGGAACATAGGGAACGGGCGACGCTGATTCGGCAACTGCTCTCCGCCTATGCGCGGTCGGAGGACCTGGTACGCATCGGGGCGTATAAGGCCGGAGCGGATCAAGAGCTGGACCGGGCCCTGGCGGCACGGGCACAACTCCGCGCGTTTCTGGAGCAGAAGCCGGAAGAGCGTCCATTGTTCGAGGAGACTCTGGCGCGGATGCAGACATTGAACATCTGACGCGGAAAGAATTCTTTTTTTTATGGCGCAGGCGTTGCGGCGTATTTTGCGGTTTCGACAATTGGCGGAAGAGCAGGCGCGCCTCGAAGTGGAACGGGCCGTGCAGTCCCTGCGCCGGGCCAGCGCTGCCTGCGAGCGGCAGGTTGCCGCAGAGCAGGAGCAGCGGGTTACGCTGGCAGCAAGCTGGAAGCTTGAAACAGTGAGCCGTCGGCAAGCGCTCGATGGCGATGGAGAAAGCGCTCTGCAACCCGTCGAGCCTGCGCAGGCCGGCGAGTTTGCCAAGCACATGGAACAGGCCACAGCCGAGAATACCTGGTTGATGGAGGAGGCAACGCTGGAATTTTTTGGCCTGCAACGGATGCGCCTGGAACAACTCCGCGAGGCGGAAACGCGCCGCATCGAGCCGATGATCGCGCGTTACAAGGAGCATCGCCGCGAGCTGCGCCAGACCGAGCAACTACTGGCGCAGCAGGCCGCAGTGGAAAATATGGAGAAGGACCGCCGGGCACAAGCGGAAACCGATGAATGGTTTCTGCAGCGGAGCCTTGCCGGAAGACGCCGCGAGCAGCGGCTGGAGCGTGCCGCGCAGAGGCCGCGAAAGGCTGAAGAATGAACGGCATCGAATTCTAATAATTAGCACGGATTATCTGGTCTCAGTAATCGGGAGCAATGACAGGACCGTGAGCGTATAAAAAAGCTCACAAATCCAGGTCCCAGAGTCGGGACCTGGGGCACCACAATCATTCGGTTGGATTTCATAAACATGAGGTCACGGCAGCAGTCCCACCCTCTGCTCCAACGGAGGGCTCAAAAGGACGGGCATCGCGGCAATTTTGAATCTGTCTGAAGCGGGCAGGCGGCAATTCTGAGTTAATCCTTATCGATCTCTCAGAGATGGGCGTGACTTTTGGCATGCGATCTGCATAATCCCCGGCAGGAGATTGTGGCCGGAATGAGCCCTCTACCGCGTATTCATACCGCATATGCCACCCCACCGACGAAATCGCCTGAGCCGGGCGGCGCGGAGTCCGGTTCGGGCGACAGCGTATTCGCCGACGTCATGCGTGCGGTCTTCCATCCTACTTCGGCGCCGCCTGCTGCGACTTATTTGTCGTCTCCCCAATCGCACTCCAACCCTCAAGACAATCCAGCCGGGCCAGCGACTGCCGGGCTGGGCAATTCAACGGCGCAGACGGCTGAAGAGACGGGCGGGGAGACACCGGGACAGTCTTCGATTGCACCGACACGGGTTGCAACGGTCGGGATCGCAACGGCCGGGGGCGCAACGCCCATCCGCGGGCTAGCGGGAAACGCTTCGGCAGGCGCGCAGATCGCGCAGTTGACTGCCTTCGCAGCATCGAAGAAAAACAGCGCGGCGGAATCCGCGGAATCCCGTTCTTCGCTGGTTGGAACCCCTCTCAAAAAGGCGCAGCCGGCAAGCGATGTTACAAATTCCGCTTTGATCCAGAGAACCGGCGGCGCGGCTTCTGCTGCGGCAGCGACCGGTGGAGCGGTGTCCGTGGCCTCTGTTGCCTCCGTCGCTTCGGAAACAAGTGTGCCGGCAACGAGCGCCGCTGCCTCAACCCGCTTTGGAACAGGGAATGCGGGGAGGGGTGGGTCCGTCAATAATTCCAATGATCCTATCGATAGTTCCAATAGTTCGACGGCAGGCTCGGCGTTGCTGTCCGGCAGGCTGCAAGCGGCGACGGGCGACGGGATTCTCCAGATGACATCTCCTATGGATCCTATGGACCTGCAGGCAGACAAAACTTTGCTGGGGGGCAACTTTGTTTCCGGTCGAGAGACTGCAGCCGGTTCCGGCCCGGAACTGCCGCCAGGAAAAGATGGGAAACAGACCGCAGCGATCGGCACTGAAAATTCCCGCGACACAACAAGTGCGATGGCGCAACCTGGGAGTCAAAAATCCGCCGCTCTTAACGCAGCTGGAGGCCAGACCGCGGCAGGCGGTGCAAGTAGCTCGACGAACAATTCCACGAATGGCGTTGCAACTGGCATTGGGAATGGCGCTGCCGGCCTTACGGCGAGCGTTTCGGCATCGAGCGACTCGGGGACGGGCAATGGAAATGCGGACAGCGGGATTGCGGACGGCGGGAATGGCGCTTCGACACCGTCAACGAACGGCAATGGAGGCTTGGCCTCGCCATCTAACGGCAGGTCCTCAATAAATTCTGCAACAGATTATGTGGCTGGTTCTGGGCCTCAAACTACGCCGGGCGAGCAAAGCGGCGCGGCCGCGCACGCTGCGCCGGCGCGGCCCCCGGCGGAAGGATCGCGTGCGATTTCGGCGAATCCAGGGGGCTTGAATGGGGAATCGAGCGTGGCCCCGGCGCCGGGCGCAAATTCTGCCGGAAATCCAAGCGTGGCGCATGCCTTGTCTTCAACTGGGGCTCCGGCGGGAACTGGGGCTCCGGCAGGAACTGGGACTGCAACGGCGGCTGCGGCCGGGCGGGGAACGCCGTCGGATACCTTTGTCGCGCTCGATAGCGGGCCGACGGCTTCGCATGGAGTGCTGCTGCGTGCCGGTGCGCATCAGGTGGCGGTCGGCGTAGCGGACCCTGCGCTGGGCTGGGTGGAGGTGCGCGCGGAGCGGGTGGGCGGGCAGATCACCGCCGCTCTGACCGCCGATTCGGCAGCGAGCCATGCCGCGCTGACCTCGGCGATGCCCTCGATGGCGACCTATCTTCAGGATCATCAGACCGGGGTGCAGCATATTCACGTGGAAACAGGACTGGCGGGCGGCCAGGCAGGAGCGGGATCGCAGGGGCAGTCGTCCTCGCAGGGCGATGCGCGCGACGGCGCAGCGGAAAGCACAGCGCTTCCAGCGACTGGCAGCACGGGCTGGACAAGCGCGGCGACCGGTGCGGAGCAAACCTCGCATACCACGGCGGCAAGATCGGCGAGGGAAGGACACCAGGTCAGCATTCGCGCATGAAATTTGACCGGACACGCGCGGCGGCAAGCGCGGCAGCGAGTGTGGATGAGAAGTTCCAGCAGGATCACCGGAAGGTGGAAAGGGAAGGAAATTCAAGATGAGCCTATTACTGAGTGTTTTAGACCATGCAAAACAGGCTGTGACCTCGCCGTTTGAGTCGAAGCCGCAGGCACAGGCGCAGGCAAGCGGAGTGAATGCGCTGGCTGCCTCCGACCCCACAAGCGGCAGCGGAACGCAGGACCCGAGCAGCGAAGCGACGATTACAGCGAATGATTTTCTGACGCTGCTGGTCACGGAAATCCAAAATCAGGACCCGACCACGCAGACCGATCCCATGGAGTACATTACGCAACTAGTCGGGGTCAACAGTCTGGAACAACTTGTCCAGATTAACCAGACGCTGAGCGGAGCGACCGGCACAAGCACGCCGGCGGCCTCGGCTGCCAGCAGTCCCGCCGCCGCGGCCCAATCCAACGCGAGTTCGTCTAACGCAGTGAAACCGGCGAATACATCCAGTGCAGCGGCCGTGCTGGGGTCTTCGGCGGCTAGCTCCGCGGCCGCGCACCTGTTGCCGCTGGGCAGCAACTCACAAACCCCGGCGTCCGCGGAGACAGCGGTTGCCCATGCGTTTACACACGCCTCCGCCCTGCCCGCGCAGGGATTGCCGCCGACTCAGGTTCCGCTGAGCCCGGAGGTGATGCGCGCGCTGCAGCGTTCGATCCCCGGAGCAACTTTCTCCGGCAAATCTCCACTTCCGGCTGCAACCGCAGCGGGAACAGGCAGTGCAGTTCGCTGAAGCAATTATTTGCACCTTGCAATAGCTTTCGCCGTCTTCCATCCGGTGCATACCGGCGGTGAAAATGGCAAGGTTCCCCAGGAGGCATTCCAGGCATCGCAGCAGATCCAACTGAAACAAACATCCAGCATCACCACGGAGGAAATTCATGGCATCTTTTTCAATTCCCCTGACAGGGTTGAACGCCGATCAAACGGAGCTCAACACCATCGCGAATAACATTTCCAACCTCGGCACAACCGGGTTCAAAGCGCAGACCACCTCCTTCGAGGACCTGTTTTATCAGCAGGTCGGTTCGTCCGGTTCGGGCGATCCGGTGCAGGCGGGCCAGGGCGTCCAAGTCGCCGCCAACTCGACGGACTTCACTGCCGGCAGCATCGACGCCACTGCCGGCAGCCCAAGCGATGTGGCGCTGACCGGCAATGGTTTTTTTGTGGTCAACAACAACGGCACGCAGGAATACACGCGGGCGGGGGACTTTCAAACGGACCAGAACGGCAACCTGACCACCACCGACGGCTTGCAGGTCATGGGCTATCCCGCGTCGAACGGCGTCGTCAATACCAACGCGCCGCTGACGGCCATGCAGATTCCGCTGGGCGAGACGGAGCAGGCGAATCCAACGACCCAGATTTCCCTTGGCGTCAATCTCGATGCAAGTGCGGCGCCTGGCACGGTCGTTCCCTCGCAGATCACGGTCTACGATTCGCTGGGACAAAGTCACATCGCAACTGTGGACTTCACCCAGTCGACGACGCCATTGACCGGCGCCAACGCCGTATATGCCGCAGGACCGCCCAGCACCTATACCTACACGGCGGGAGCGGCCTCCGATCTGATTACTTCGCCCTCGAACTCTATTACCCTGGGAACGACGCCTGCTACCAGCGTCGCCGTTCCCGCAGCCGGCGAGACGCTGACGCAAATGGCGGCTTCCATTAACGGTGCCAGCGTTCCCGGTGTCACAGCGGCGGTCAATGGCACCGGAACGGCCCTAACCATCACCGGCGCGGCGGCAAATCCCTTGTCCGCCACAGTGCCGGCTTTGACCCAGGTGAATTCCAATACATGGAATTACAGCATTGCACTGCCGCCGGGCGACTATACCGGCGCGACAGCAAACACTACCGGCACGCTGACGTTCAACGGCAACGGCCAGTTGACATCGCCGGCGGCAAACGTGACGGGCATCAGCTTTGCCGGGCTGACCGACGGCGCCAGCAACCTGACCTTCAACTGGAACCTCTACGATGCCAACAACGATCCAACCATCACCCAGTCGGCCTCCGCCTCAACGACAGGCAGCACTTCGCAGAATGGATATGCGAGCGGGACGTACCAGGGATTTTCGATCGGTTCCGACGGCACCATCTCGGTGCAGTTCTCCAATGGCCAAACCCAGTCGGTGGGCCAGCTTGCTGTGGCCATGGTCAACAACGAGCAGGGTCTTTCGCGTACCGGCGACAACAATTTTGCCGCCACGCTGGCCTCCGGCCAGGCTACGGTCGGCGTGGCCGGCACAGGTGGGCGCGGCACCATGGAAGGGGGAGCGCTGGAGGAATCGAACGTCAACATCTCCAATGAATTCTCCAACCTGATCGTGGCGCAGAGCGCGTACGAGGCGAACGCCAAATCGGTGACCACGTTCGACACCGTCACACAAGCGGTTATCGACATGATTCCGCAGGCATAATTTCTGCGCCGGGCTCTGGGTGGAGTGGCGTTTCCAAGCCGCTGCATCTACAGCCCGGCCATTTTTTTCGACCGGATTGGCAACAGCATCGGAGCTACCAATCTGAGAGTTTTCTTAAGTCGCTCCTCCTCTCTTTGGTTCCATTCCTGCATTCTTTGCAGATACCATGGCAACCCCAGCTAGTCCCACATTTTTAAAACGTACTTCGGTGGAACCAGCCGAAACTGAGGAGACGAACGGGCCGGAGAAAAACTCTCCCAAAAAGAAAGCACCGTTCAACAGCGGCGCGTTGCGCTGGATTCTCGCGGCCGCAGGAGTCGTTGTGCTGGTTGCGGGGATCGCGGGCGTCCTCTATTTCGTGCGGCATCGCGCACACCGAGCCGTCGCCGGCGTGTCTGCCTGGTCCTCCAAAAATTCTTCTGCGGCGCAGCCGAAAAAGGATGCACCTCCGCAGGTGACGATCGACTTGCCGCTCGAACCCTTCGTGGTGAATCTGGCCGACGCCGGCGGTCGCAGCTACGCGCGCATCGGGCTGACACTGCATCTGTCGATACCGGCCGCAGCAAAAAAGAGCGAGTCCGCGGAATCCGGAGAAAACGAAACGGCGGCTAACGAACTGCGCGATATGGCGCGCGACCAGATCATCGGCGTGCTGAACCGGCAGCAGTCGGCGGACCTGCTGGCTCCCGATGGAAAAGAGCATTTGAAGCAGGCGATCACCGCGGCGATCCAGGCCAGGAATCCGCACGTCCAGGTGATCGATATTTATTTCACAGAATTTCTCGTGCAGTCCTAAGCGAGACACAACTCAAGAACAGCGGAAACAGAGGTTGGCAGATGGGTACCTTGCTGCAAACGAATTCCGGCAACGATCCGACGGCGATTACCGCTTCTCTGGATGCTTTGCCTTTGACAACGTCTCCGGCGACGCAGTTGCCGAGTGCGATCTCTCTGCGAAAATCGTGGCCTGCGGTGGAGTGGCTGCCCATGCAACTGAGCGTCGCCTTGACGATTCCGCGGTTTCGCGTGCGCGACCTGCTAGCGCTCGATCCCGGCCAGACCATTGCCACGGAATGGCCCAATGGCGACGATCTTCCGCTCTCGATCGAAGACGTGCAGCTTGCCTGGATCGAAATGGAAGCGGTGGATCACGACATGGCGGTGCGCATTACCCGGCTGTTGTAGCGGTTCCATCCGCAACTGCTTCGAGAAAACAAGATTCAAGAGGATGCCGCAGGATGGCGCAGGAAATCGCAGCGATGTTATCGACAGAAGGGTTCTCAGCCGAGCCGGGCCGCGAAGGCTCGGCGGATGGTTCGAGACTGGAAGGTTGGACGGACGCGGGCGGTCCTTTTTCGAAGCGGAAGGAGAGAAGCTGGATCCCGCCGGCGGAGGGACTGCCGCCGATAGTGCAGGCCGCGATCCACCTGACGCAATGGTTCCGGTCGAAGTGCCTGACGAGTAGAAAAGAAAATGCACAGTTGCGTCTGGTCGGACAACTGGCGTTGGGGGCAAAGCGCCATATATCGGTAGTGGAAGTGAGCGGCGTGCGGTTCCTGGTGGGCGGCGGAGCGGACAATGTAACTGTTATTGTTCCAATTGCAACTGCGGCTGCTGCGAATGCTGGCGATATGCAGGACGCGAGCACGGAGTTGCGGCCATGAGTGTGTCGGTAATGCTGCTGCTCGCGCCGGCTCCGCTGGTGGAACCGGTTGCCAACGGGTTACGCATCGCGGGCAATGGGACGGTTCCGTGGACAATCGTTTTTGTCCTGACCATGCTGACGCTGATTCCGGCGCTGCTGCTCTCGATGACGCCGATGGTGCGCCTGCTGGTGGTATTCCATTTTCTGCGCCAGGCGCTAGGCACGCAGACCGCGCCCAGCAACCAGATCTTGATGGGGCTGGGACTGATGATGACCTGGTTCCTGATGCATCCCGTACTGATGCAGGTCGATCAACAGGCAGTTGAACCGTTTCGTCATGGGCAAATTACGGGCATGCAGGCGATGGAGCGCGGCGCCGAGCCGCCCAAACTTTACATGCTGCATTACGCGCGGGAAAAAGACCTGGCGCTATTCGCTTCGGCCACGCTTGGGCGGCGTCCGGCCAGGCCGCAAGATTTGCCGTTGCGCGTGGTGATTCCGGCCTACATGCTTTCCGAGCTTAAAGCGGGTTTTCAGATTGGAGCGGTGCTGTTCCTGCCCTTTCTGCTGGTCGACCTAGTGGTGGCGTCGATCACGACCGCCATCGGCATGCTGCAACTGCCTCCGGTGGTGATTTCCACTCCACTCAAAATTCTGCTGTTCGTGATGGTGGACGGATGGCACTTGCTGGCCGGATCGCTGTTGAAAAGTTTTTAGCCGCTGCGCAAAGGGCTTGCAGCGCACGAGAAAGGAAAGTTTCCATGGGACCGGATCAGGTGGTGGAACTCGCGCGGCATTTGTTGACGGAGGCCATGCTGCTGAGCGCGCCGCTTCTGCTGGCGGCGGCAATCGTCAGCGTCTCTCTGAGCGTGGTGCAGACCTTGACCTCCATTCAGGAACAAACCATTACGACGATTCCGCGCCTGACGACAGTGGCAGTGATGGCCATCATCGGCATGCCGTGGCTGTTGCGCCATCTGGTCAGTTACACGGTAGGGTTGTGGACGGATCTGCATCGCTATCTCGGCTGAGGATGTTCCAGCCACGGCGAAGGAAACCGGGAAATAACAGGAAACAGAAACGAGGAGCGAACGGAAAAGCGATGGCGGGTTGGAGCACATTCATCATAGCGGCGATCCTGGTGCTGATTCGCATCAGCGGGCTGATGCTGTTCGCTCCCTTTTTCTCCTCCACTTCAATTCCTCGCACCGTGAAGGCGGTGTTTGCTTTTGTGCTGACCGGGTTGTTGGCGCCGATTGCCGCGAATCATCCGGGAGCAGTTCCAGAGCTGGGGTTAATGCCGGTGCTGGGCGAGTTGAGCACGGGGTTGCTCTTCGGGCTGTGCTTGACGCTGTTGATGGAAGTGCTGAGTTTTTCCGGGCAGCTACTGGGACTACAGTTCAGTTTTTCGCTCGTCAATGTGTTGGATCCAAATTCGTCGATTCAGACTCCGCTCCTGAGTGAGTTGCTGAACCTGGTCGGCATCCTTGTGATTCTCGCGGCCGGCCTGGATCGCACGTTGTTGTCGGCGCTGATGCGTACCTTTGTGGCCGTTCCCGTTGGAACTGCGTGGCTGGCGACCCATGCCAGCGTGGCCTTGCTGCGGATGATGAGTGGAGTTTTTCTGGCCGCGGTTCAGTTGTCCGCGCCGGTAATCGCCGCGACATTGCTGGTGGAAACGATAGTGGCCCTGGTGGGCCGGCTTTCTCCGCAGTTGCCGGTGATGTTTGTTGGGATTCCGCTCAAGACGCTGATTGGGTATACGGTGCTGATCGGCTCGATCGGCGTGTGGCCGCGCTTCATCGAGGCCCGCTTCGACGGGCTGCTGAACCAGGCGATGACGCTGGTTCTTGCGTCGCATCGGGCCTAAAAACCACGACGGGGGCAAAACACAAAAATGGCAGGCGAAAAAACAGAACGCGCATCCCCGAGACGCAAGCAGCAGGCGCGCGAGCGCGGCGATATCTTCCAAAGCCGCGAGTTGACCGGCGCGCTGAGCATGGGGGCGGGCGTGCTGGCCATCGGCGTGATGGTGGCGCGTTTTGTCGTGGGCTGGCGTGCGGCCTATCTGCGCAGCCTCGATTTTGGAATCCATCGCGATATGAGCCTGCGCGACGGCGCGGTGGTGAATGAACTGGTGCACGTGAGCGCCATGCACACCGCGATCCCGGTGGCCGTGGTGCTGGGTGCGACCTTGGCCGCCGCGCTGATCACGGCAATCGCGCAGTCCGGCGGAGTGCGGTTTCATGGCGAACCCATGCAATTGAATTTCGAGCGCCTGCTTCCGACGACTAATCTCAAAAACATTTTCTCCATGCGCGCGGCCACGCGGATGTTCAAGTCGCTGATTCCGGCGGCGCTGGTCCTGGTGCTGGGCGCGGACGTGCTGGAGCACAGCGTGCTGTCGATGCCGGTGCTGTCTCTGGCGCAGTTGCCGGTCTTGTTTGAAAGCCAATATCGTCTGCTGCTGGCCACCAGCGGAATTCTGTTGTGCTGGTCGGCGCTCGATTACCTGGTGGAGTGGCGCAGTTGGGAGCAGCGCCTGCGCATGAGCCGGGAAGAGATGCGCCAGGAATACAAGGAGATGGAAGGCAATCCGCAGATACGCAGCCGGATCCGCTCCATCCAGCGGCAGATGCGCCGCCGCAGGATTCAGGCCGATGTCTCCCGGGCCACGGTGGTCATCACCAACCCTACGCATTACGCGGTGGCGCTGGAGTTCGACTTCGACACGCTGCAGGCGCCGAAGGTGCTGGCCAAGGGAAGAAACCTGATGGCCGCGCAGATCAAGGACGAGGCGCGTTGGGCCGGGGTGCCGATTGTAGAGAATCCGCCGCTGGCGCGGTCGCTCTATCGCTCGGTCGAGCCGGGCCATGCCATTCCTCACGATCTGTATGCGGCGGTCGCCTCCATTCTGGCCTTCCTATACCGCCAGCGCATGGAAGAGCAGCGCATGGCGGAAAGAAAACGAACCGCTTCCCGCGAAGCAAAGAAGCCGGCGGGCCATAGTCGATCCGGCGCGCCCACGTCATCGCAACTTCGTCTTGGGTCGGGCGGAAGTCCGGAAATAAAAAATTCCTCGGAAACCACGGAAGAGTTTGGCACGACGGATGCAACGGCATCTTCAACAGAACCCTCAGCGGAAGATTCAGGAGAAGAAGGCGCGTGAGCACGCAAGTTGTCGTCCAGAAACCCGGTCCAGAAATCGCAGGACACCGCGGCGGCCTGTTGCGCTGGCTGACGCCGGAGGCGGCGCACCGCGCGCAGGAGATGCTGTTGCCGGCCACGGCCATCAGCATGGTCCTGGTGATGCTGATTCCGCTGCCGGCCTTCGCGCTGGATCTGCTGCTGACGGTCTCGATTACCGCCTCCTTCGTGGTGTTTTTGTCCGCCGTGCAACTGCGCCGTGCCGTCGAATTCTCCATCTTCCCCACGCTGCTGCTGCTGCTAACCTTGTTCCGGCTGTCGCTGAACCTGGCATCGAGCCGCCGCATTCTGCTGCATGGGTTTGAGGGCACGGGGGCGGCGGGGCAGGTGATCGAAGCCTTCGGGCAGTTTGTGGTCGGCGGCAATTACGTGGTCGGATTCGTTCTGTTTCTGGCGCTGATCGCTATCCAGTTTCTCGTCGTCAGCCATGGCGCGGTGCGCACGGCCGAAGTGACGGCGCGCTTTACGCTCGACGCCCTGCCGGGCAAGCAGATGGCGATCGACGCCGATCTGAACGCCGGAGTCATCAATGAAGCTACGGCCCGCAAGCGGCGCGAGGCGATTGCGCGCGAAGCTGAGTTTTACGGGGCGATGGACGGCGCGGCGCGCTTCAACCAGCGGGACTCGATGGCGACGATCCTGATTACCACGATCAATATCATCGCCGGGCTGCTGATCGGTGTGTTCCAGCAGAACGTCGCCATCGGCGAAGCGTTGAAGACATACACCGTGCTGACGGTGGGCGACGGACTGGTCACGATCATTCCTTCGCTGCTGGTCTCGGTGGCCGGCGGCATCGTGCTGACGCGCGCCGCGTCATCGGCCAACTCACTCAGCACGGACATCGGACTGCAGTTGTTCCGGCGCTCCAACACTTTATGGATTGCCGCTGGCTTGCTGACGATCATGGCGCTGATTCCCGGCCTGCCCAAGCTTCCTTTTCTGCTGATGGCCGCGGGCCTCGGCTACATGGCATATCGCATGCCCCCGGCTCCTGTGCTGGTGGAGGAAGAAGCGGCGGCGGCTGGCAAAGACGTGAAGGCGGCGAGTGGCGCACAGACGGAAAACCTGGCGACGCTGCTGCCGATTGACGATCTGAGCCTGGAGATCGGCTTTCAACTGATCTCGTTGGTCGATGAAAAGCAGGGTGGCCAGATGCTGGCCCGGGTGCGCGCGCTGCGCAAGCATCTCGCCAAGGAACTGGGTTTCATTATTCCTCCCGTGCATATTACCGACAATCTGCGCCTGAAGCCGCGGGAATACACGATTTCTCTGCGCAATACGGAGATTGCGCGCTGGCAGACGGAAGGCTCGCAGCTTCTCGCCGTCAATGCCGATCCCAATGCGCGCGCGCTGCCCGGCCTGGAGACGCGCGAGCCTGCATTCGGCGTGCCCGCGCGGTGGATTCAACCGTCGCAGGGCGAGCAGGCGATGGCCGCGGGATATTCCGTCGTCGATCCCACGACGGTGATCGCCACGCACCTGGGCGAAGTGATTCGCCGCGAGGCGTACCGCCTTCTGGGCCGCGCAGAGACCAAGCGCCTGCTCGACAGCCTGCAGGAGACCCATCCCAAGCTGATCGAAGAACTGGTGCCGAAGCTGATGACCCTGGGCGAGGTGCAGCGCGTGCTGCAGCAACTGCTGCGGGAGCAGGTCTCGATCCGCGACCTGGGATCGCTGCTGGAAACAATGGTGGAAGCCGCGGCAAACAACAAGAACCTGGTCCATCTGGTCGAAACCATTCGCCAGTCGATGGGCCGCGCCCTGGTGCAGCCGCTGCTCGACGGGGAGGGCCAGTTGCGCGTCTTCGTGCTAGACGCGGCACTGGAGGAAGAGATCATGGCCACAGTGGCGGGCGAGAGTGGGCAGCGGCTGCTGGGAGAAGGCAGCCAGCCGTCGCGCAATGCGGCCAACTTTTTGCGCAGGATTGTCGAGTCGTGGAAGCAGTTGACGGGTGCAGCCCCTAACTCGGCCAGCCCGGTATTGTTGTGTTCCAGTCCGGCGCGCTATTTTCTACGGCGCTGGCTGGAGCCGTTCATGCCGCGGGTCGCGGTGGTTGCACCGGCCGAGCTGCCGGTGGATTTGAGGGTCCGCTCCCTGGGGACGCTGCGCTAGTGGCGGGATCGTGGAGAGAAGAACAAACCCAGGTCCCAGAATCCGGACCTCGGCAGCCGCTGTATGTACAACAACAGACGGTTGGAAACCGGTGGAGAGCGTATAAGGTCCGTTATTTTTGCTGAGATCGAAGGGGACACGAAGGAGAACAGGAGAACCGAGGATGCCCGCACCAGAGCTTCAATCGATGTCAGAGAGCGAACAAAATGCTCCAACGCCGTTGCTTGCCGGGCCGTTGCGACCGGACTTGCCGGAGATGGCGGCCACTGCGCCGAACGCTTTCTGCAGAATGAACGCGGCCGAGCGCGAGCAGGTGCTGATTGACCATTTGCCGATCGTGCGATATGTTGCGCGGCGCATTCATGAGCGCCTGCCCCAGCACATTGAGATCGAAGACCTGGTGAGCGCGGGGATGGTCGGACTGATGGACGCATTCAACAAATTCGACGCCAGCAAAAACACCCAATTTCGCAGCTATGCGCAAATTCGCATCCGGGGCGCCATCCTCGACAACCTGCGCACGCTGGACTGGAGCCCGCGCGATCTGCGCCGGAAGAGCCGTGCGATTGAAGAGGCGATGCACGCGCTGAGCAGCCGGCTGGGACGCGCGCCGCTGGAGAATGAAGTGGCCGACGAGATGGGCATGCCGCTCAACGAGTACCAGCAGTTGCTGACGGATCTGAAAGGACTCGAAATCGGCAGCCTGCACGTGGAACATGTGGAGGACTCCGGCGAAGATGAGCTTGCCTATGTGCCCAATCCCACGGAAGACGATCCTCTGTTTCGCTGTCTGCAGGGAGAGATGCAGGCGCGTCTTGCCGATGCGATTACGGCGCTGCCGGAGCGGGAGCGGCTGGTGCTGGCGCTCTATTACCAGGAAGAGATGACGATGAAGGAAATCGGCCTGACGCTGGAGGTGGTGGAGTCGCGCGTTTCGCAGATCCATTCTTCCGCGGTGCTGCATTTGCGGTCCCTGCTGGGGAACGCAGCCAGGCCGGCCCAGAAGGAACGGCGGATGGGGCGCGAAACTAAGCATCTGCCGCCATGCAGAATCACGAATACCGCCGTCCCGGCGAACAAGTAAGGCGAGCGGGCTTCATACGGTGCCCACCCTAGCTCCGCTAGGATGGGCACCGGTGAAAATGCTACAGACGGAATCGAAAATCAGGAGAGCGAATTATGGAGCAACCGTTGGCGCAGGAAGAAATAGATGCGTTGTTTGCCGCGGCGCGAACCCGCGCAAGCACTCCCAGGCAACATTCCTCCGCCATGAGCGTGCAGCCGTTCAGCTTTTCCCGCGGCGGCCAGATCAACAATGAGCAGATGCGCGCCATCAGCCTGTTGAACGACATCTTCGCGCGCAACCTGACGCACAACCTGGGCGCGTTTCTACGCAGCCGCTTTCATGTGGTCCTGGCGGCAGCGGAGCAGTTGCCCTATTCGGAGTTCATTGAGCGCATTCCGGACATCTGCTATGTCGGTTCGGTTCGCCTGGAGCCACTGGGCGCGATCTGCGTGCTGCAACTAGACCTGATCCTGGCGCTGCCTATGATCGATCTGCTGCTGGGCGGAGAAGGAAAAAGCGCGGCGATACGCGAGCTGACCGACATTGAGGAATCCATCCTGGCGAGCGTGGTGGAAATTATCTGCCGGGAGTTGACCTCTGCCTGGCAGCCAGTCGGATTGACGTTCAATTTTGAAAAGCGGCAGTTGCAGACCCAGATCGCGCGCCTGATGGCCCCGACGGAAAAAACGCTTTCCGTCAGCTTTGAAATCCGCATGCCACAGGTGCAGGGGATTCTGAACCTGGTATTTCCCGCCGTCGTGTCGAATACCATTCTGCGCCGGCTGATTACGGATTGGGGCCGGCAGAACCGCCGCCGTTCCGCCGAGATGCAGGCGCGCATGGAGGAGAGGCTGCAGCACGTGCGCTTTCGCGGAGCGCTGCAGTTGCCTTCCGTGCGTATCCGGGCCAGCGAAATTGAGGCGTTGCAACCGGGCTCCGTGGTGCGTTTGAACCTGCCGGCAAGCTCCGGATCCGAGCTGCGCATCGCCGGAATTCCTTTGTTCCGCGCCCTGCCGGTGCGTGCGGACGAACATCGCGGGGTGCAGATTACGGCCAGAAACAATCCTTTGCTGAACAAGACGGCGGAGTGAAGCGGGGAGGCGCCGCCCATTTTTTTTGAGACGTGACATAAAAATGCGCGAGCGGAGCAACAATCGAAACTCGAAAACACGGCAGGTCGCAACTGTGACAGAAGAGGGATGCAGGGTATGGCAGGAAATATCGATATCGATATAAGGATGCTGGAACTTTGGATTGAGGCGGTATGCGTGGAGCTCCGGGAGCTGCTCGGCGTGCCGGTGACTGCGCGCGCCGCGGGAGATATTCCGCAGGCGGCGGGCGCGTGTCGCACCATGCTGCTGATCGAAGGGTCGGCGCCCGGCGTAGCGTATCTTACGATCTCTTCGGCCGGCATGGTGCAGTTTGCACAAATGGCTGCCGGAGACGAAGTGGATGCCCATGCCCCATGGACCAGCGAAATGCTGGAAGCCTGGCGGCGTCTGCTGGATGCAGCCGGAACCCGGCTGGCGGCGCGGCTGATGGAGGAATCTGCGCAGGATGCTTCACCGGGCCGATCAACCATTCTGCTGGCCGAAACCATCGCCATCGATGGAATGCATCCTGCAGACGAGGCGGAGACCGGCACTGCTGTGCAGCAGTGGCTGCTGCAGGCCGGAGAGAGCGAGATCGCTCTTTCCGTCAGCGTGCGAATGGAAGCTCCTCAAGAAGAATTGCGGGTCCTGGCTGTACCGGCCGCCGGCGAAGCGCGTCCCCAGGATCGTTCTCAGGATGTAGTGGAGAGCGCCGTGGTGGAAGCAACTTCCGAAGCTCGATTTCCGGCAAAAACTGCCATGCCAACCGGGGAGGCGACGGGAAAAAATACTTCACCAAAAGATACTTCACCGGCTCGGCTGCAGGAGGGTGCGAAGGCGGGGGCACCGAGACAGCGGCTGGATTTATTGCTCGACATTGAACTGGAGGCGACGCTGCGCTTTGGCGCTCTGGAGCTGCCGCTGCGCGAGGTGCTCGAACTGGGCCCGGGCGATGTGCTGCCGCTGGACCGGCATGTGCGGGAACCTGTCGACCTGGTGGTGGGCGACCGCATTGTCGCGCGTGGAGAGGTTGTTCTGGTGGATGGAAACTTCGGTCTGCATGTCACTGAAGTCGCGGAGCCGCGCAGCCGCCTGGAGACGATTCGATGCTTGTTCTAAACCGTAAAAAGATGGAATGTCCGCGACGGCACGGGATGCAATCGCAGCAGCGAAAGGATGGAAATCTATGAGCACGAGCATGACGATAGAACAGGCACTGGCAAACCGAAGGGCGGCGCTGCACGAGGGGCTGCTCGACGAACTTCCCCTCAGTTGGGCGGAGATCGCCCGGCGTCCCGGCGTTAGCTGGAAAAAGGAAAAGCCGGCGGAGTCTGCGTTTTTGAATACCTGCATGAATGTCGACTGCACTACCAGCTGGCTGCGGTTGTGGAGACGCCGGCATGTGCCGCGCTTCGAGGGGCAGTGGGCGTGCAGTCCGGAGTGCATGCATGCGCTGGTGGAGCAGGCAGTGGAACGCGAACTTGGCGACGGCACGCCGCTCGAACCGCAGAAACACATGCATCGCGTCCCGCTGGGGTTGTTGATGCTATCGCAGGGATGGATTACCCGGGAACAACTGCGGACCGCTCTCGAAGCGCAGCGCGCTGCAGGAAAAGGCCGCATTGGCGCGTGGTTGATGCGGCAATGCAATCTTCCGGAGGAGCGGGTCACGCGCGCGTTGAGCATGCAGTGGGGATGCCCCGTGCTGTCGCTGGTCAATCACCAGCCGGAGATGGTCGCGACGATGATCCCGCGCGTACTGCTCGACACCTACGGCATGGTCCCGCTGCGCACCGGGTCCAGCCGGCTGGCGTATCTGGCGTTTGAAGATCGGATGGACTCCACTGTGGCATTAGCTGTGGGGCGGATGAGCAATCTGCGCATCGAGGCGGGGGTGGTGACCGCTTCGCAGTTTCTGCGCGCGCATGAACGCATGATGGCCGCGGTATTTCCTAAGTCGCAACTGGTGGAAGCCAAGAGCACCAGCGTCGTTGCCCGGGAAGTGGCCAATGCTATCGAGCGCGTCCGTCCGCACCAGGCGAAGCTGGTGCGGATGCATCGTTATTTCTGGCTGCGACTGTGGCGCACTGCCGCCAACGCTTCTCCCAGTGCAAGCATGCATGCGGGCGTAGCCGGCGGGGTGCCGCGCATGCATCAGGTGGAAGACGTTTTGATTCGATTGCAGCCGGAGGACTAGAGCCTGTTTCCCAGTCCGTGTAATTCGGACAATCCTCTATCCCACATCCCACCCTAGCTGCGCCAGGATGGGCGCCCGGACATTCCGGTATCGGTGGAATTCTCTAGAAATGCGGGAAGTATGAGCTTTTTCTAATCTGTTGCGGGGTCATTCCGGCACGCGTTCTGCATACATCCTCAACGTCGGGAGAAATCAGGCACCGTGGACAGCGGATATTACGCAGCATTTACAGGATTGCTGGCGCGCGAGCAGGCGCTGGACTCCGTGGCCAACAACCTGGCCAACACGAACACGAACGGCTTCCGCGCGGAACGCGAATATTTTCGCGATGCCGTTACCGGGCCGAACGCGGCCAATTCCCAGTTGAACGCGGCGGTAAACGACTTCGGCGTTCTGGGAGGAAACCAGATCGATCTGTCGCAGGGAGAAATGGTGAGCACGGGAAACCCTCTGGACCTGGCGATCGAAGGGCAGGGATTTTTTGCCGTGGCGAACAAGCCGGGCAGCATCCAGTACACGCGCGATGGATCGTTTCAGCGATCGACCAAGGGCGTGCTCACCACCAGCCAGGGCGAGCCGGTGTTGAATGCGCTGGGAAAGCCCATTACGATTCCCACCGGCCCGGTCACGATTGCGGCGGATGGAACGGTATCCGTAAATGGCGGAGTGGTCGGACGCGTCGGCATTTTCAGTTTTCCCGCTGGCACCCCGCTGGCGCCGGAAGGCGTGAGCCGGTATCAGGCACCGCCCAAGACTGCAAAGGTCACAACAGCCGCGGCGGTACATCAAGGGATGGTGGAAAACTCCAACCAGAATGTGGTGCAGGGAACGCTGCAGTTGATCCTGGTGCAGCGGCAGGCGGAAATGATGATGAAAGCCGTATCGGTTTTCAGCAACGATCTGGACCAGCAGGCGACCGAGAGCCTGCCGAAAGTTTAGTGGCAACGTTGTCTGAGGGAGTTCTCAGTTTTCAGAAGAAATAGAAACCAGACGAACCGAAGTCAGTTGAATAAGGAGATGCAGCGATGATTCGAGCCTTATATACAGCCGCCAGCGGCATGAGCGCCGAGCAGCTCAACCTGGACACAATCGCCAACAACCTGTCGAACTCCGGCACGGTCGGCTTCCGCAGCAAGGTGCTCCAGTTCCAGGACATGATCTATCAGAACCTGATTACTCCCGGCGCGGCGCAGAGCGCGCAGACGGTCTCGGCCGGTCTGCAGGTGGGCCTGGGAACGCGCTCGACCGAGAGCGAAACGATCCTCACCCAGGGCGGGTTCAGTCAAACCAACAATCCGCTCGATCTGGCGATCCAGGGGAACGGATTTTTTCAGGTGCAGCTTCCCGATGGGACCATTGCCTACTCGCGCGCGGGAAATTTCCAGCTCAACAACCAGGGGCAGATTGTGGACGTGAACGGCAACCTGTTGCTGCCGGCCATCACAGTGCCGTCCAACGCAACCTCGGTCACCGTCACCCAATACGGCGTGGTGAATGCCACCCTCCCGAACCAGCCGAACCCTTCCCAGCTCGGCCAGATTCAGCTCGCCACCTTTTCCAATCCGGGAGGTTTGAGCAATGTAGGTTCCAACCTGTTTCAGGCGACGTTATCTTCCGGACAGGCGGTGCTGGGCAATCCAGGAGATGCGACGGGCGTGGGGACGCTGCAGCAAGGGTATCTGGAAAACTCGAACGTCGATGTGGTGCAAGAGTTCGTGGCCATGATCATGGCGCAGCGCGCCTATGAGAGCAATGCCAAGGTCGCGACTGCGGCCGACGATATGTACCAGCAAGTGAACAACCTGGTGAAGTAACTCATCGCCGGCGGCCGGAGTGTCATGCGTAACAAGATTCTCATCATGCTCGGAATATTATTCGTGCTCGGCACTGGTGCTGCAATGAGCGCGTCCATCTGCTCCGCACGTACGCCGCAGCAGGCCGTTGAGATCGGCCAGGCTGAATGGAAGACGCAGATTTCCGCACCGCTGACGTTGACCAGCGCTGCGCCGACGCATTCTTCCACGCCAATATCAACTTCCAACAGTTACAGGCTGCGCCGCATCGCCATAGATCGTGTATTGCACCGCAGATGGGCATTCGTTGAAAACTGTTCGCATCCGGAAGCACCGCTGCAGGTGATTGCATTGCCGGTGAATCCAACGGCTGCGACAGCCGGCAAGTTTTTCGCCGCTCGCATGGCCGCCATTTCGCATGGGCCCTCCTCCTTCCCTTCCCTGGGCACATCTGTGGACGCATCTGAGGACACGCAACGAGCGCTGCCGTCTTCTGCGGCGCGCTCTTTGACGAATATTTCCGCACTGGTCTCTTCTGCGACAGGCGATCCATCGAACCCGGTCCTGGTGCGCGCCGGAGACCGCGTGCATCTCTGGAGCTCGGCGGCCAACGTGCGCCTGGAGATCGAAGTCGTCGCGCTCGAATACGGGCGCGCCGGGCAGGTGATCCACTTTCGGCGCGAGGGCCAGCAGGCATTGCTGGCGGGAGTGGTTGTGGGACGGGATTCCGCGGAATTGATGCCATGAAACCGGCCAACCAAAGACGCAGGGCGGCAACGGCAACGATCATGCTGCTGGCCTTTCTCTGTCTCTCCGGGTCGGCATGGGGGAAAAAGAAAAAAACCTCCACCATAAAGCCAAATCCAGCCAGCCAGGACCTTGCGGCGTACATCGCGCAAGTGCGCAAGATGTATCCCGGTGAGATGGGCGACGGTTCGATATGGAGCGCGACGGGACGGCTGACTTCATTGTCGACCGACGTGAAGGCGCTGAACCCGCACGATTTGATTTCGATCGTGGTTTCAGAAAACCTGAATGCTTCGACCAGCGGCACGGTGAAAAACTCCCGCGCCTCCACGGCAACTTCGGCGCTCAGTGCATTCTTCGGATTGTTTTCCGGATCGAGCGCCGCCAACAATCTGGTGAATCAGAACTCCGGCTCGTCATTGAATGCGCAAGGCGCGAGCGTGACCGGTTCCAGCTTGAATACGACCATCGGCGGAGAAGTGGTGGATGTGCTGCCGAACGGCGTTCTGGTGATCGAAGCGGCACGGCAACTGGAGTTTAGCCAACAAACCGAAACCATTGTTATGCGAGGGCTGGTGCGCCCGGAAGATGTGAGCCCGGGAAACCAGGTGCTCTCGACGGCCATCTCCGGCCTGCAGGTGCAGGTGGTGGGCAAGGGCATTGTGAACGATTCCACGTACCGGGCGAACCCCGTGGTGAGAATGCTGCAACGGATTCTGATCCCATGACGCTCAAAAAAATGGCGATGACAAAACTCGGGCATCTGCGGACGGAACGAGCTTGCTGCCGGACGATTTCTCCCGGTCTGTCCCCAATCCTGCTTCTGGGTTTGTTTCTGGCCGTGGGAACGCTTCGCGGGTTGGCGCAGACGGCGGTGCCCATGATAGCGAAGGGGATGACGCCGGCGAGCGCGCAAACACCGCCACCGATAGCACTGGTGCCGGTATCCGGGCCTGGCCATGCGAAGCCTTCAGGCGAGTCAAGAGTATCGTCTTCCGCTGCCGGCAATTCTCTGCTGAATCCGCAGGAAGCGTTGATTAAAGATGTCAGCTCGGTAGAAGGCATTCGAGACAACCAGTTGATCGGTTACGGCATTGTTGTCGGGCTGCAAAATACCGGCGACAGCCAGATGACATATTTTCCCTTGCAGACTTTGCTCTCGACACTGCAGCGGCTGGGCATCACGGTGCCATATCCGCTCACCTCCATCATGGTGAAAAATATGGCGGGCGTTTTTGTGGAGGCGACGCTGCCTCCGTTCTCCCAGCCGGGATCGAAGATCGATGTCACCGTCTCTTCGACCGGAGACGCGCGCAGCCTGGCCGGGGGGATGCTGCTGATGTCTCCTCTGTACGGTCCGGACGGACAAATCTATGCCGAGGCCCAGGGGCCGCTGGTGGTTGGCGGATATTCGATCGCGCAGAACGGCAATGTGAAGCAGATGAATTTTCCCACCACCGCGCGGATTCCCAACGGCGGCATCGTGGAACGCGCCATACCCTTCGATTTACTGCATCGGCACACGCTGACGCTGATGCTGAACAATGCGGATTTTGAGACAGCTACGCAGATGGCTGGATCGATCAACCAGTCCTTGGGCGCTACTTTGGCGCATGCCATCGACAGCCGCCGGGTGGATCTCTTGGTCCCTGCCGGACACGACGTTCCCGAGCTGCTGGCGCAGGTGCAATCGCTGCCCATCCATATTTTTCCGCGCGCCAAGGTGGTGGTGAATGAGCGCACCGGCACCGTGGTCATTGGCGGCAATGTGCGGCTGCAGCCGGTTTCCATTCTGCACGGCGGATTGCAGATCGATGTCCAATCGGAGTTCCAGGTCTCGCAGCCTAGCCCGTTCTCGTCGACAGGAACGACGCAGGTGGTGCAACAGACACAGATTCAGGCCGATAATCTTCCCTTCAATCGAATCGAGCTGAAAAAAGGAGCCACGGTGGACGACCTGGTGCGCAGCCTGCAATCGATCGGCGCATCCGCAACCGACGTGATTTCGATTCTCCAGGCGATGAAGCAGGCGGGGTCGCTTGAAGGCGATTTGGAGGTGATCTAACCATGCACATTTTTAATTCCGCATTGCCGGCAGCTCAGGCGGGGCGTGCGCCCGCGAAAGCCAGTCCGCAACTGGTGAAGGCGGCGAATGAATTTGAAGCGAATTTTCTCGGCGAGCTTTTGAAGCCCCTGCGGGAAGATCCGCTGTTCGGAGACGGCAGCGGTCTCGGCGGCGACAGCCTGGGCAGCGACGGTTCGGGCGGCGGCGCTATGGCAACCATTGGCAATCTGGCTTCGGAGGCCTTCGCGCAGGCGATCGCGAAACAGGGCGGCCTGGGAATTGCGAAGCAGGTGCTGGCGGAGCTTGCTCCGATGGAGGCTGCTCGCGCCCCGCAAGCGAACCTGCTGGCTGGCCCGGAATGCGGGGGTTGCAAGACTCCTCTAGCCATGGGGGCGGCGGCGGAGAGCGCTCTGGAAGCGGGCAACGTGGAGATGCTTGGGCAGGGCAGTTTACCGGCATTGCATCGAACTCCGCCGGAAAAAGACGGGGCCGGAAAGCCCGCGAGCGGCGCTGGGTTGCGCGAATCCGGAAACCATCTGCCGGCGGCGGGAGCGGTCCGCGCCGTCGAGCGGGCCCGGTGATCGAGCTGTTTTTTTTAGAGCATTTTCGCTGTTACTGTAATGTGGGCTTCCTAATACCCCACCCTGGCTTCGCCAGGATAGGGCACTCAAAATTTGAGTGGTGGGTCATATATATAGATATAGACCCACTACTCTCATCTTCTTTTCAAATAGAGGAACTGTCAGTCCGCCTTTAAAGTATTCGCGAGTTGGGCCGATTTGTTGAAGTGTGGAGGAACGTTCAGTGAACCTACCGGGTATTTGGAATAGTCTTCCGGACCTTCTGCGCTCCCAACAGACGGGCAGCCCAGCTCCAGCCGCTTCCAGCGTTCCATCGAGTGAGGCGGGCGGGGCAAGCTCGCAGGCGACGGTTCCGAATGGCGGAAAAACCGACCAGGCGGATCTGAGCAGCAGCGGTCTGGCGGCAGCGCAGTCCGGGATGTCCGACGTGCGGATGGACAAAGTGGACAGCGTGCGCAGCGCAATCAACGACGGCACGTATCAGATATCCGCGCACGATGTGGCGGGCAAAATCATACAAAATCTTCTCGACTAACCGTGTAGCTGACCCGGTGTAGGCGTAGCTGCGAGGGGGTTGCAAACCCGGTAGCAGGAATGAAAGGAAAGCATGAGCCAGCTACGACAGATGATCCAGGAGACCATCGCAGCGCTTACGGTGTTGGACGCGGACGCGCTCGCGCGGCTGCAGCCGGAGGTGGAGGCGTTGGCAACCATGCAGCTTTCTCCGGATGAGGATCTGGTGGCGGCCATGCTGGAGCATCGTTTACTTGGCAAATTGCTGCAGGAAACACAACGGAACCTGCGCTTGTTCCGGATCACCTCGCCCTGTGTGCATCCATCCGCGGGCATGGCGTTGTATGGCGCATTCCCGGAATCGTTTCCGGAATCGCCCGATGCGGCAAGAAGAGGATAAGGGAAGATGGCGACACTGAATTCCGCGCTGCAAATTATGGCCGGCGCGCTCAGCGCCGATCAGGCGGCGCTGGACGTCACATCGAACAACGTGGCCAACGCGAACACGCCGGGCTATACCCGGGAAACTCCCGTGTTCCAGGCCAACGATTCGGTAACGATCAATGGCATTTCCTACGGCCAGGGCGTGCAGATGACAGCGGCCCAGTCGCAGCGCAGCCTGGTGCTGGAGGCCGGTTTGCAGCAGCAGACACAGGCGCAGCAGGCCAGCAACAGCCATTGGACCGCTCTCCAGCAAGTGGAAAATATCTTCAACCAGGTGACCACATCCACCAGCACCGGCAGCAGCGTGGGCAGCCTGGGTGACCAGGTTACGAATTTTTTCAATTCGCTCAGCGCGCTGGCGGCCAGCCCGTCCAGTGTTTCGCTGCGGGAAAGCGTTTTGACGGCGGCCGGACAGATGACTTCCGCATTCAACAGCGCGGCTACGCAACTGAGCCAGCAAACCTCTTCCTTGAACAACCAGGTGCAAGGCGTGGTGCAGCAGATCAATCCGCTGCTGACCTCGATCGCGCAGTTGAATCAGCAAATCTCCAGCAGCAGCCCCGACGCCGACGCGGGCCAACTGGAAGATCAGCGACAGTACGATCTGCAACAGCTTTCCCAATATGTCGGAGTCAATGTCGTGCAGACGGAAGACAACAGCATGACCGTGACTACGACCGGGGGAGCATTGCTGGTCTCGAAGGATCAGGCCTTTCAACTGACCACCGGCAATGTCGGCGGCAATACCGATGTGTTTACCAGCGCTCCGGGAGGGGCAACCGATATTACGGCCGCGCAGGTCAATGGCGGTGGCCAGCTTGCGGGACTGCTGGCGACACGCGATCAGGACATACCATCCATCCAGAACCAGATCGATACGCTGGCGAATGGCGTGGCGACACAGTTGAATACTATCCAGACCGGGGGCACGGACCTAAACGGGAATCCTGCCACGGTCACGCCGCTGTTCAACATCCCGGCTACCGTCGCCGGCTCTGCGGCAGGCATTGCTGTAGCGATCACCGACCCTTCGGAGATCGCCGCATCGACCGGGACCAACGGACCGGGCGACAACAGCAATCTTGAAAGCATGCTCAACGTGGAGAACGCCACGGGTATCTCCGGACAGACGCCGGCCAACTATTACGCTTCGTTTATCAGCGGTCTTGGCGGAGAAGTCTCCGGACTGAACACGCAGAACCAGGCACAGCAGGCATCCCTCACCCAGGTGCAGTCGCAGGTCAGTTCGCTTTCGGCGGTTTCTTTGAATGAGGAAGCGGCTAACCTGCAGACTTTCGAGCAGGCGTATCAAGCTGCCTCCCAGGTCTTCAGCATTGTGGGTACGTTGATCAACAGCGCGTTGAGCCTTGGCGTGCAAACCGCCGTTACCTCTTGATTTGTCTGTGAGGAAAATATGAGAGTCGATCCACAGTATATTCAGGGCCTTGTCGGGGCGTTGAACCAGAATACAGCGGCGCAGCAACAGGCCAGCATCGATATCTCGACCGGCGTCAGCGTCAATAGCATCTCCGACAATCCCGTCGCCGCGGCGCAGGATTTCCTGCTGCGTTCCGAGGAGAGCGCCAACGATAATTTTGTGCAGACGGCAACCGGTGTCTCGGGGGCTTTGCAGGTGACAGACACGGCGCTGGGCAGCGTGGTGACGCAGATCACGCAGGCCATCTCCCTGGCTACGGAAGGCAACAACGGCACTTTAAATGCCAGCGATCTGCAATCGATCGCCAACCAACTTTCCGGAGTGCAAAGCGAGATCCTTTCACTGGCCAACACCAATTATCAAGGGCAATATCTATTTTCCGGCAGCAAGACTTCCACCCAACCCTTTTCGCTGGATACATCGACCAGTCCGGCGACCACCGTGTATTCCGGCGATGGGGTGCAGACCACACTGACCAGCCCTTCCGGGCAGAACTTTACCATGAATCTTCCGGGCAGCCAGGTCTTCGGTTCGGGATCGACGGGAATTCTTTCGACTCTGAGCAACCTGATCGCGGAATTTTCTTCCGGCAGCGCCAGCATCGCCGATGGAACCGCGCTATCGACGGACCTGCAGACGGTTTCGCAGCAGCGCGTTATCCTGGACAACTCACTGTCGGCGCTGCAGGCGTCGAGTACTTATACTCAGAACCAGACCACGCAGTTGCAATCGGCGGAGAACAACCTGATTCAGACCAACACGGCCCAGGCGGCCACGCAGCTCAGCGCGACAGAGACACAACAGACTGCGTTGATGGACATGATTGCTTCGCTCGACCAGCAGGGGACGCTGTTCAACGCCTTGAAGTAGTCGGAAGCGCCAGCCAAACGCGGGGTCCCTCGGCTCCGCTCAGGATGACTTTTTGTTGGATGTCAGCGGAGCCAAATCCTCTCTAGCGGGGGATCGATCCGGTGCGGTTGGCGAAGGCGGTGCTGCTGGCTTTGGATAAGAATCTCTGCATCTGATTTCCATCCGAATCCGCAATCTGGCCTGGACGCACGAATTGCCGGGTGGGCAGCACGATGATATCGACGCGGCGGTTTCGGCTGCGACCCTGGGCGGTCGAATTGGTGGCCACCGGATGATATTCCGCGTATCCGGAGGCGGCCAGGCGGTTGGGAGGGATGTGGTCGTTTTCGATAAACAAGCGCGTCAGCACGGTGGCGCGCGCGGTCGAAAGCTCCCAATTGGAAGCAAATTTTTTGGTGTGGATCGGCACATTGTCCGTATGGCCTTCGATGCGGACATTGTAAGGAGTCACAGCGATGGCCTTGCCGATCGCATTCAGCGTGGGGAGCGATGTTGCTATGGGAATGGCGGAGGCGCTTTCAAAGAACCCGGCTTCCCGCAGCGAGATGATCAGTCCGTCACGTCCGATGCGGACCGAGACCGTGCCGCGAGCGATCTGCGAAGCCAGAAGGTGCTCCATCCTCTGCTCCATTTTTTTCAGGTCGGCCATGACTTTCGGAGAGACGTTGAGATCGTCCCCCATAATCACCGTCTCGGTGGCAGGCGTCCCGGTGACTGCGCCCAGGTTGGGGTCTTTGCTTACGGCGGGAAAAATTCCCATGCTTTGAAACGCCGTGTGGATGGAGGCTTCCACCTCCTGGACTTTTTTATGGTCTGACTGCGAGGTCGCGAACAGGACGACGAAAAGGGCAAAGAGCAGGGTAATAAAGTCGGCATAGGAAATCAGCCAGCGTTCATGGTTGACGTGCTCCTGTTTTTTTTTGCGGCTCATACGTTGACGCCTTCCGGCTTCGGCTCCGGCTTCCGCGTGTGCTTCGGCTCCTGTTCCGGCTCCTGTTCGGCGAGGAACGTTTTCAGCTTCAGCTCCACCATGCGCGGATTCATGCCTTCGAGAATGGCGATAACGCCTTCCAGCATCAGTTCTTTATGAAGCTGCTCTTCGCGATGACGGATCTTGAGCTTGCCGGCCGAAGGCAGGTAAAGAAGATTGGCGAATCCCACGCCGTAGATGGTGGCCACAAACGCTACGGCGATACCACGTCCGACTTCTGTGATGTTGTCGAGGTGCTGCATGACCTGGATGAGGCCGAGCACGGCGCCGATGATGCCGACGGTGGGCGAAAATCCGCCGGCCGATTCAAACACCTGGGGAATTCTTTCTTCGGCTTCACTGCGGTTGTCGAGGTCGAGTTGCATGATCTTCCGCAGCTCGGCCGGCTCTGTGCCATCGACGGCAAGCATCAGGGCCTGCTTCAAAAACGGCTCTTCCACGCTGTCCAAGTCCTGGTCGAGAGAGACCATTCCGCTGCGGCGGGCTTTGTTGGCAAAGGTCACCAGTTGCGCGACGACGGCTTCACCGTTCGGCTCCTTGCTGAAGAAGACCAACGCCAGACTTTTCGCGGCCGAGAGCACGGTGGGAAGCGGGAATTGCAGCATGACCGCGCCCAGCGTCCCACCCAGCACAATCAGCGCGGCCGTGGGCTGCAGGATCTGGCCGATTTTTCCGCCTTCCATCATCATGCCGGCGAGAATGCCGCCCATGGCGATCAGAACGCCGCCAAAACTACTCTTATCCATGGTGTGCTCCGCTTCGTTAGAGAGGGGTCGAGGAACTCAGTCGGCTTCGCGCCGTCGCCGTCTCCAGCTTTTATCCTGATCGCTCTGCGTATTGGCCAGCGGGAAGGTCGCCGCGGCTGTAGCGGCCGTTACGGCGGCGCTGGCCGCGATGGACTGGCTGGGATCGACGATGATTGCGCCCTCGGGAAACGCATGCTGCAGGAGCCGGGATCGAAACGCGACGACGCGCTCAATCAATTCCCGGGTGGACTCGGAGACCACGATCTTATCTCCCGTAATCAACGTGATGACGGTGTCCGGGCTGGCTTCCGCATAGCGGATCAGGTCGCTGTTGACAACCATTGGATCCCCGTTGAGCCGTGTCAGTTCAATCATCTGCGCCGCTTCCCTTCCAGGGTCTCCCCTCGATGGGCTTATCGGCGCGGTTCTCAAAAAGATGATGGCTGCGGATCTGGATTTCGGGATTGCGTTGTAAGCCGGTTCTCTCTGATTTAGCGCACTGCGCAAAAGCGTCCGTCATCCAGAGCAACGCGAAGGATCTCCGTAGGGCCGGGGAAAGCCAATGCATAAGGTTCTACGTTCAGAATGACGTCCCTTTCTCCATGTAGCAGATGGAGAACAGTTAACAATTTTCCGGATGCGAAAAATCGTGGATATTTCGCCCGGGAGATATAAAGTACGCGAACCCCGGGCCGATGAAGCCTGTGAGCACGAGGTTCCTGACCATGGAAGCGGTCGAAACCGATTCACTCACAATTGGGTGGATTGGCGGAGGGCGCAAGGGGCGGGAGGCTCGCAACTAAAACCACCGTATCAGGAGCCAATCATGTCATTAGGTGTCTTAAATAATATCTCCGCGATTTACGCGGAAAACAACCTGAACCAGACCAACGCCAACCTGCAGAACACGTTGACGCAGCTTTCGTCCGGTTCGCGCATCAACTCTGGCGCCGACGATGCCGCCGGCCTTTCTTTGGCCGACGGTCTCGGCGCAAACTCAGCGGCTCTCACCCAGTCGGCAACCAATGCCAGCGATGGCGTCGGCCTCTTGCAAGTGGCCGATGGCGCCCTCTCGCAGGTCACCAACCTGCTCAATCGAGCGGTCACGCTGGCCACGGAAGCTTCCAACGGCACGCTGAACAGCTCGCAGGATGCGTCGGCCAACCAGGAATACCAGTCGATCCTTACCGAGATCAACAACATCGGCAGCACCTCCAGCTACAACGACAACGCGGTCTTCGGCTCGTCCACGGCCATCTTTACCGGGGATGCCTCGACGATTGGGTCCAGCGTCGATACGCTGAACATCAAAGCGTTGACGTCCGCCAGCGTGGGCGATGTCGGGGGAACCATTACCGCCGCGACCACGGCCAATGTCTACACCGGCAACGCCGTTGCCTCGACGACAACCACCTCCGCAGCCTCCGTGCTGACGTTCCAACAGGGGGCCACCGGAACACCCGTAGCGGTCAACGTTGCTGCCGGTTCGTCACTGTCTGCGATTGCCGGCGACATCAACAGCGCCAACATCACCGGTATTTCCGCTTCGGTGCAGTCGTTGGGCTCCGATTCCGCTCTGGTAATCAACGACAACGGCGCGGCCCTGCAGACGTTTTCCGGTGGGGGCGCGGATAATGGATTGGGTGCCCTAACAGTTCCCGTTACCTTCACGGCCAGCGGCGGCGCTGCCACCAACGGCATTTCATATACCGAAGGGACCGGCGCAAACCTGAGCACCACCGATCTCAGCAATTCCACCGATGCGCAAGCCGCCCTGACGGCCGTCAACAGCGCCATTACAGATGTGGCCGCGCAACGCGGTTACCTGGGAGCGCAGATCAACACCCTGAATGCGGTCTCCAGCGTGGAAAGCACGGAGCAAACCAACGTGGTTTCGGCGCAGAACAACATCCTGGCCACCGACTACGGTCAGGCCACAACCCAGTTGTCCTCTGAACAAATCCTGAGCCAGACCGGCATCAGCGCCCTGGCACAGGCAAACACCGTGCAGCAGGAAGTCCTCAAGCTGCTGCAATAGTACGTATTTCACCGACGCCGGAGACAATTTCAGAACAATTGCCTCCGGCGCCGAATTTCTAAATAAGGTTTTAGGGGCCACCACGCAAATGGCCTATTGCTTGCTTGATCCATTTGGAAGATAGAAATTGCAAGCGAGGATACGATGGGTTCTCCAGTTGGACTTTCCTTTGGGTCGCCGACCAGCGGTCAAGGCTTCGACGTCACAACGACGGTGAGTGAAATCACGGCCAACATGCAGGCCGTCGAGACGCCGTGGAAAAACCAGCTGACGCAGTTGACGAGCGAGGATACGGCCTACACCGCATTGGGTACGGATCTCTCCAATCTGACGACAAGTCTGCAGGCCCTGACAGATTTTCAAGGCGTCTTGGCCTCGATGGAGGGCTCCAGTTCCAACCCGGATGTTCTTCAACTGACCTCAGCCAGCAACACCGCCATCGCGGGCAGCCACACGGTGACGGTCGGCAATCTCGCACAGACGGCCTCCTATTATTCGGAAGATTTCGCCAATCCCAACGACCTGATCAACGGCAGCCTGTCGATCAGCGTGAATGGCGGCACAGCGGTGAGCATTCCCACCGACACCGGCGGAGACACTCTCACCCAGTTCGCTGCCAATATCAACAACGCCAATGCGGGAGTCACCGCCAACGTCATCACGGATTCCGGCGGCCAGCGATTATCGCTGACCAGTAACACGAGCGGATCCGTCGGGAACTTTACCATTTCCTCAACGCTCGCCGATGCCACCACCCCCACCAATACCATCGGCTTTACCCAGGCGCAGGCAGGATCGGACGCCAGTTTCACCGTCGATGGCATCAGCGAAACCAGCAGCTCCAACACGGTATCGAATGCCATTCCGGGCGTCACCTTTCAGTTGTTGTCGGCACCGCCTGATAGTCCAGTACAAATCGAAATTACCAATGACAACAGCTCAGTAGAGACCGCCGTCAACACGTTCGTCACGGATTACAACCAAGCGTTGACAGACATGAATACGCAGGAAGGGAACGATTCTTCCGGCAACCCGGAGCCGCTTTATGGCAGCCCGAATCTCGCCATGCTCCAGGAACAATTGCAGTCGGCGTTGACCTACATGACATCCAGCGGGATCACGGCCACGGCGGGCTCGGGCAGCCCTGCGAGTTGGGATTTGCAGGCCCCTTCCGCCAACGATACCTATACGGTGGCCGCCGGCGCCTTTGGCACTGGAACCGGGGAACAGGAAGCAGCGCGGTCATTACGACGCCCTCGACGCTGGCGCAAATTGCTGCCGACCTGAATGTTGCCGGAACCGGCTACTCGGCCACGCTCGATCCCACGGGCACCATCCTGACCGTAACGGCTGCAACTTCTTCTCCGGCCACGCTGGCAGCGACAGCCCCCACCCTGGCTTCCAGCGGCAGCGGCGCCGTGACGTCGCTCACGCAGTTGGGAATCAGCGTCAACAACGACGGCACGCTGACATTCGACTCCAGTACGCTGGACAGCCTGTTGAACAGCAATTATCAGGACGTAGTAAATTTCCTCCAGCCCGGCAACGGCTTTACCTCATTCGGCGACAACTTTACCAATACGCTCAACAACCTCGGCAACGCAGCCCCGGACGGCCTGATTTACCTGGCGCTTCAATCCGATCAGTCGACGGAGTCCACGCTGAACACAGACGTCACCAATGAGAACACCATCATCACCCAGCAGACGCAGACGCTGACCACGGAATTGAACGAGGCCAACTATACGCTGACGGAGATACCGGAACAATTGCAATATGTCAACGAACTCTACAGCGCGATCTCCGGATACAACGAAAATACCAACGGTTGATGTTTTTCATTCCGTTACAAAAGGCATATACAAAACATGAACTATCAAGGGCAGACCCTCGCGGTAATGAACGGAGTTGAGCTGGTTGTCGCACTATACGACGGCATGATCCGCTTTCTGTATCGCGCCGTTGACAGCGTGAAAGCCGGCGATGTCGTGGGGCGGCGCGAGTCGATCCGCCGCGTGCTCGAGATCCTGACGTACCTACAGGCCCGGCTGCGAACCGATATCGGCGGCGAGCCAGCGGCCGCGCTGGCGGAATTTTATGCAGTCATCTATGCCCAGTGCGTGCGCGCCTCCCGCGATGCCTCGATACCGTTGCTGGAGCAGTCCATCCGCGACGTGATGAACGTTCGGGGGGCGTGGAAGCAGGTTGCCCGCGGCGATTCCACAAGCCAGCCGGCTCTACCTGGCGGAACCCGCGCAACGCTGCAGGGAGAGATGCCGGGGACCAATCCGGCAAGCCTGAACCCATATCCGGAAGAAGCGATCTCCCGGCGCTGGTCGGCGTGAAGCTTGCTTCCGGTCCTCGCAACTCTCCAGGAATATGCGCCGCGCACAACTCCTAAACGAGCGCTTTGCCGGCGCCGCAATTGGAGCAGTTCTCCTTCTTGTCTATTTTTTTAAATCGACATGCCGCCATTTCTTGAGGAAATGGCGGTTGGAGAACATTGGCTTCGATTGCCACCTGAAGCAGGAACCGCTTTACCGGCTTTCTATAAGCCGCCGACGGATCTCCGGCGAGGCCGGCCGTTGCGCATCGAGCTCGCCGAAAAAGCGGACCGTGTTCTGGCCCTGTTGTTTGGCCAGAGTCAGCGCGCGCTCCGCTTCGCGCAGCACCACGAGCGGCGAGCGGCCCAGGCTACCGGCCACTCCAACGCTGGCCGTCAAAAACAATTCATTGCCTTCCACGGTAAACGGCTTCTTGGCGATGGCCAGCCGAATACGTTCGGCCTTCGCTTCCGCATCGGCGCCGGTGCATCCAGGGAAGGCGACCATAAACTCATCGCCCGCATAGCGCCCCAGCATGTCGTAGCTGCGCAACTGGTGCCGCAAACGGTTAGCGAACAGCTTCAGCAGCTTGTCCGCATCGTTATGGCCACATTTTGTATTCAAGGCGGTAAACCCATCGATATCGATCAGCATAATGCTTAATGGCGATCGCAACCTTTGTACGCGGTCCGTCTCCTTGAACATCAAGTCCAGAATCGCTTCGCGCCGCCAGGTGCCGGTCAGCGGGTCATGGGTGGAATGGAATTCCATGGCCATCGCGGGATCGCTGAGTTCGCGGTAGAGGCTTTGCACCCGTTCTCCGGTGCGAATGCGCATGCGCAGTTCCTGCAGGTCGATGGGTTTGACCAGAAATTCGTCAATACCGGCATCGGTCGCCATGGCAACCTCGTCCGCATTCGGACGGTCGCTCATCAGCATCAGCCACAGGTGGCGGCGGCGCGAGCGGCGCCGGATCTCCTGTCCAATTTCCAATCCGGTCAGGGGAGCGAGAGAGGAACTGAGCAGCGCCATCTCCGGCGTATCCGACTCCTGCAGACGCTGCAGGGCGGTCAGGCCGCTTTGATGCACTTCGACGGAGTAATGCAGCGATGCGAGCAACTCCTGGAGTTGGGCGGCGTGTTCCGGATTGTTTTCCGCCAGCAGGATCCGGCGCTCATCCCGTTCATCCATGACCCTTTTTTTCCTTTCACTCCACAGGATCAGATATCGGCGGATGTCGGGAAAAGTTCAAAGGCAGGGGCGAATTGCCAGGAGCCCGCCGGAACGCGCTCTCGGCGTGACCACCGTTCGTGGTTATTGTATTGAAGCAAAGCGGACTCTATTGCCTCGTCCGTCATCCATCCTATCTCGGCATGGAACTAATTCTCCTGGCTTTTGCCCTTCACGCACGCACCTGGGCCTGTTTTGCCGTTGTCCTCGTTCCGCCCACCCTGGCTGTGTTGTATCGCATTCATATTGAAGAGACTGCGCTCCTCCTGGGTTTTGGAGCCGATTACGAGGAATATAGCCGCAGCACAAAGAGGCTAATCCCGGGCGTTTATTGACTGGAAGTTATCTTTGGTGAAATGCGATGACGGTTACGCTTTCATGCGGGAAGATGTGGCGTAATTCATCCCTTTCAACGTTCTCCACTGTCCGCGCCGGAATCACTCGATTCGGATCGTCCGCATCGTTCCCGTCGTCGATACTGCTCCCGCGCAATGTCTGCACGTCGGCCTCTGCACCAGCGGTGAAGCCGTCGATCTGAATGTTGGCTGGAATGTCTGTGAGCGGGCTTCGGTTGACGCAGAACAGCGTCAGCGTGTCGCCAGCATCGTTGAGAGCCGCGACGACGTCCAGGTAAGGAACACTGCGAATATTCGGCAGGCGACCGATGCCGTTTTGCACCGAATAGCTGCCCGCGTCGCTTTCGGCCGAAACCGGTCGCGTGGCATGGGCGCTCGAATACATGCGAAACGCATAGTACGCGGGAGCGGCGTAGACCTGGCTGCGCTTCTTCGAGATGCCCGCGAAATCCATAATCCCAGTCATGTCGGAGATGGGCACGATGGAAGAGTTCCGCATCAGCATGTTCAGGAATCCGCCCGCATCCACCGCCCCGCCCATGTTGCTGTAGCTCGGCGCGCCGGCGGACCCGGCAAACAGCCATTCCGTAAAAGCAATGTGCGCCCGGTGCGCGAAAACGGGAAACTGGCTGATCTGCGCCTGCTCGTCCTGCAATTTCCGGCCCAACTCGACCGGCAACGCGAAGGCCGCAGCCGCGACAAAGTCCGGCGGTGCATGCCGCGTGACGGTGTCCGTCGTGGTCACAACGAAATGCGTGGAGAGATAATTGAAGGTTCCGGCTGGACTCCCCAACTGGACCGCGTTCCAATGGCTGAACCAATCTGGATCGCCACCGGTGGCAATGAGCCGCACGCTGGGATCGACGGCGCGCACCGCCTTGCTGAATGCCTCGGTTCGCTGCGCTAACTGTCCAAGCGTCGGATAGCCAAGATTCCAGTTGCCCCAAAGTTCGTTGCCCAGCTCCCACAAAAGACCGCTATGCTTGTGCCAGCGCCGGTCGATATATCGCACCCACCCTGCGGCTTCTTCGGGCGTGCCGCTTCCCAGGTTCAATGCAAACTGCGGCTCTGCGCCGATGAGATCGCAAAAGTGGAGGAATTCATCCGTTCCGAACGTGTTGTATTCGGGAATGCCCCACGCCAGGTTCTCCATGCTGACGCGCTTGTCGCGGGAGCCAATGCCGTCGCGCCAGTGGTAGGTGGAAGTAAAGTTGCCGCCAAAACGAACCAGCGGAGTGTCCATGGCCTTCGCCATCGCCACCACATCGGGATCAAGGCCATCCAGCGCGTCTGCGGGCATCAGCGAAAACTCATCCTCCTCGACCTGCTCATCGCCTTCGACCTGCACCACAAAATCTGCGGGGTCAAGGCGGTGCAGCTTGTCCGGCGGCAGCTCCAGCTTGAATGTATATTTCTTCCAGCCGGGCGCCGCTGCCTCGACATGCGCCGAGGCAAGAACCTCCGATCCGTTGCGCGGGCGAATAGAGATGGTCAGTCCCGCTGGGCCACTGAAGTGTTTCGCATACAGGCTGCCGACATATTGCAACGTGCGATGCACTGGCAGGTATACCTTCTGCCGAATGCCGGTCGCCTTTCCCGGCAGACCGAAGATGACCAGTGAACGCCACGAATTCGCGGCGCCTCCATATCGGGGCTCGTAGCGATTGCCCTCATCCGCATTCAGTGGCTCCCATGGCAGCGGCAGGCCAAGCTGGGATGCCTTGATGAGCGCAGGCTCCTGTTTCAGCATTTCCTGGAGATGGGGGGCATCCCACAAGCCCGCCTCAAGGCTGGGATTTTGCAAGATCTGCGCCCACAGTCCGTTATAGGTGGAGTTGTCGATCGGCTCCAGAAAAGTCCCAAAAATCGTTCGCGGGATTGGATTGCCAGCAGGTTTTCCAGCATCCACGCGGATGGTCGCCACCACTGGGATCGGCTGCGTAACTTTGATTTGGGCCTGACCTACAGAAGCGGACAGCAGGAGTAGAAACGCGACGGATAGGGTGTGCCGGGGCATGAGCGGATTCTCCAGAAATATCGGCGCAACGTTATGAGTAACTCAGCGAAGCAATCGTATCTTGTCGATATTGAACATACCGCGACCGGAATAACTCACGGTCACGCTGTTGTCGCCGGCTCGGAGGTCTATTGGTATCGTGATCCAGTTCCACTCGCGCATCAGCGCCTTCACGGGAAATGGTCGCGCATTGTTCACCCGAACATGGATGGTTTTATCTCCAAGGCCGTTCCGAACGTAGGTCAGATCTATCGTGTACCTGCCTGCTTCCGGCACTGTGAGATGGCGAAACTCAAGCGATCCGCCGGTCTGCCCATCCGCGGCGCCGATGCTTACGCCAAAGCCGCGGGAACACTCTCCGCAATTCAAAAGTTTTGCTCCTCCGTATCTGCGGTTGCCGGGCCACTCCGCCTCAAATACCGCACCCGCCTTCCAATTGAACTGCCCGGACACTTTCAGCATCTTCACGCTATGCGCGGGAACCATGGCGGAGTACTCAGCCGCAAAGCTTCCCAGGTTTTTATGTACCCACAAATCGCGCACCTTCGCGTGTGGCAGCAGACCCAGATCGCTCCATCGCACGGAAATCTTTTTGGGCGTCGCCGTCAAGTTCAGCAGCAACACCGCCTGTGTCCCGCTGGTCTGGCTGGCCAACGGTTTGGCCCACACCTCCGGCCCATCCACATGGCCGCTCACTCGCACCGGCCCGGCGCCAAGCATGTCTTGGTCGACCGCGATCACTTCCTCATTTGTGAGCGTCGCGCGTGTCGCCGTGTCCATGTGGGTCAGGTCAGTGCCCGCCAACAGCGGCGCGCCGGAGATGGCCCACATGGAAAAATGACTGCGGCCTTCGAGCGCCGTCAAGCCGGGAGTGCCGACCTCCAGCATGTCCGGATCGTTCCAGCTATTGGGCGCGCTGAAGACAGCGTGTTGCGCGTTCGATAGGAAATTGCGGACCATCCGGCTCCATTGCACATGATTCTTTTCAAGGCTGATGTCGAAGTCCGTGCGCCAGAGCTGAGCCGTCCCTTGCGCCCATTCCCAGGGACGCTCGTTTCCCCAGGAACAGATATAGAACACCATCGGGCGCCCTGTTTTGCGAATGGCCACGCCCATCCGCTCATAAATTTCACGTCCACGACTGCCGGCCGGCTTGTTGCAATAGTCCATTTCGACCAGGTCCATGCCCCAGGAGGCAAACGTTGCGGCATCCTGTTCTTCATGACCGAAGCTACCCTGATAGCGCGGACGCGGATAACAAGTGTACGGACCTACATCGGTGTAAATTCCTGCCTTGAGGCCGCGCGAGTGAATGTAATCGACGAGGGCCTTCATTCCATGCGGAAACCGCTTCGCGTCAACGATCAGGTTGCCGCCACTATCGCGGGCGGGAGCGATGCACTCCTGGATAAGGACGTACTTGTAGCCAAGATCTCGCATCCCCGTGGATACCAGCGCATCGGCCTGCGCACGAATCGTCTGCGCATCGTAATTGCAGAAATAGTGGTTCCAGCTCGCCCAGCCCATCGGCGGAACCCTAGCCAACTCCGCGCCGCCAGGCTTGACAGATTGTGCATGGAGCCGGAGCGGCAGCGACATTGCCAGCAGCAACAGGGTTGCAATGGATAGGGTGCTCGACAGACGCCAGGGCACCATTGAGCATAGATATCTGGAGCGTTGCAGCAGGTTTAACAATTCGTATCCTCCATGGGCTGCACGCAGCTTTGTCAAAAGAAGATGATGTTGAGTGCCACCGTTGCCATGAGAAGAAACATCGCAAGCATGGTGGGCCGTCGGTACCAGACCCGCTCCACTGATGCCGGCTTGACCGTTAGGGAATAGACCAGTCCATGCAGTTCCTGTTCCGGCCTAGGCTGCGTCAGCAGGCTCACGGCTACGGTCACAATCAGGCAGGTGGAAAAAGCGACGATGGCAGTCCAGAATGTCTGGGCCAGGTCGCTGTGATATCTGCCGACCACGTGAATGAATCCTCCCTTGATGCCAGGAACCGATCCGATCGGCAGCGTCAGCCCATGATGGACCGCCGCGCCCACTGTTCCGGCGATCAGGCCGCAAAAGGCGCCGTGGCCGGTGGTGCGCCGCCAGAACATGCCCAGCGCAAAGGTGGCGAATAGCGGTGCATTCACGAACGCGAACACCAGTTGCAGCAGGTCCATAATGTTATTGAAGGACGCGGCGACATAGGCGGCGGCGATCGAAAGCAGCACTCCAAAGACAGTCGCGAACCGGCCCATCCAGAGATAATGCCGGTCGCTGGCTCCCTTGTTGATATAGCCCTGGTACAAGTCGTAGGTCCATACAGTGTTGAAGGCGGTCACGTTTCCCGCCATGCCGGACATGAATGAAGCCAGCAGCGCAGTCAGTCCCAACCCTAAGAGGCCAGTGCCGGCGCGATAAAAATGCACCAGCATCATGGGGGTTGCCAGATCATAGTCGAGAATGATTTGACCGTTGGCGTTTCGGCGCGGCTTGCCTGTCAGAACGTTCATCTGCGGCGGGATAATTCCCTCACCTTCCGCCGCCCGGATGGTCGCGCCAGTCGATGTCTGCGTCTGCGCCGCTGGCATCGACGGATGCTTCGACAGCCCGGCGCCGGCCACCAGAGCGATCATGCCGGGCAAGATCACCAGTACGGGAAAAAGCATCTTCAAGCTGGCGGCGATGAGGGGGGTCTTTTTTGCGGCTTCCATGGAATCCGCGGCCATGGCCCGCTGAATGACCAGGAAGTCCGTGCCCCAGTATCCGAAGTTCAGGACGAATCCCAGCCCCAGTGTCAGCCCAATCCATTCCACGCCCATCGGATTGGCCGCCGCGTGGCCGGTGAACCTCCACGCCTCGGTGTATGCAGTCGGAGCATACCCGTGGTTTACGGACACGACCTCCAGTTTCCGCTTCAGTCCTTCCCATCCGCCCACAGCACGAAGACCGATGAATACCAAGGGCAGAAAACCAATCACAATCAGAAAAAACTGCAGCACCTCGTTGTAAATTGCGCTTGCCAGACCGCCGAGGAATGTATATGCAAGCACGATCGCGGCGGAGATCCACACGCTCATGGTGAAATTCCATCCCAGCAGCAGGTGAAACAAATCGCCCATCGCATACATGGAAACGCCGGAGGAAAACACCGTCATTACAGCGAAAGACGCCGCATTCACCGCGCGCGTCTTTTCGTCGTAGCGTAGCTTCAGGTATTCCGGCACGCTCCGCGCCCGCGAACCGTAGTAGAACGGCATCATGAACAGTCCGACAAAAATCATTGCCGGGACGGCCATCCAGTAAAACTGGCAGGTGGTAATGCCGTATTTGGCGCCGGAAGCTCCCATGCCGATTACTTCCTGAGCGCCCAGGTTGGCGGAAAGGAATGCAATGCCGGCGACCCAGGCAGGAATCGCGCGCCCGGCAAGAAAGAAATCAGTGCTCGATTTCATCTTGTTTTTGAGGAAATAGCCGACACCGATCACGAAGATGAAATAGATCCCCATGATCGAGTAATCGGGCCAGCGCAATGTAACTGAATGGTTCACGAAGACAACCAATTGGAAGCAGGTCGCGAGAAATTACAGGTCATCCTTCTCCCTTTGGGTTGCCGGTGCCAACTTTCTGAAACGCCGTACCGCCGCAAGGCACCATCTGGCCGCCATCGACCACCACGGTTGTCCCAGTCACATAGGAGGCGAGATCGCTCAACAGGAATAGGATCACGTTGGCCACTTCTTCGGCCGTTCCCATGCGGCCCATCGGCGATAAATTGTCACAGGCTTCAATCACCCGCTCAGGATCGGGATCGAGCGACGCCCCCCAACGGAGCATGGGAGTGTCGATCGCGCCCGGAAGCACGCAATTCGCTCGTATATTCTGGGCCGCGAAGTCCAGCGCAATGGAGCGCACCAGCCCGACCACGGCATGTTTTCCGGTCACATAAGCCGCTGAATTGCAATGGGCCACCAACGACTGCGTGGAACCGGTAATGACGACCGATCCACCTCCGCGCCGGACCATTTCCGGGAGCACAAATTTCGAGATGTAAAAGGCACCGTCCAGATCGACCGCGAGAGTCCTGCGCCATTCCTCCTCCGAGACGCTTGTAACCGTGCCGTAGCTCTGAATGCCGGCGCAGTGTGCCAGCACATCTACGCCCCCGAATTGATGCGTCGCTCTCTGAACCGCTTGCTCGACCTGTCCGGAAATACTGGTGTCCACACCAAAAAATTCCGCTGAGCCGCCCCCTTTTCGGATCTGCTCGACGGTCGTTTGGCCGCCGTCGATGTCCCGGTCGAGCACGGCGACAGCACCGCTGCGCGCCGCAATTCCAATGGCGCATGCTCTGCCGATCCCTGAACTGCCCCCCAGTGACGATGGCTACTTTGTCTTTGAAATCCATGCCGCGCCTTTCTTCGGTTACAGGACGCCGGTCTCGGAAAACACGGTCTCCGCCGATGCCCCATTCAGCAGCATTCTGCGGGCCGTCTTTTCTTTCCGCACCTGCTCCAACGCTTTTGCGACCACTAGACCTTCCACCTCCGCGGGAAGCACGACCACTCCGTCGATGTCTCCGAAAACGATGTCTCCCGGCCGGACAACAACGCCATTGATTTCAAGAGGAAGACGGAAGTCGACAACCTGCCCGCGGCCACGTTGGTCCTGTGCGTAGCTGCCATAGCAGAAAACAGGAAAGTTCATCGCCAGAATGCCGTTTGTATCGCGCGCATAGCCCGCAATGACTGCGCCAACGGCCCCCCGTACCCGCGCCGCTGTGCTCATCAACTCTCCCCACAGCGCATACCGCGGAGACGAGCCGGCGGCGACAGTAAACCTCATGTTCCCGCATGTCGTCGAGTGCCTTCAGCATGAGGCCGAACGGCGGATCGGGGATCTCAAGCACATCGTTTTCCAGCACGGTCATTGCCCGTCCACAAACGATCATGTGTGGATCGAGAGGACGGCATTCGGGCATCAGAAACTGATGGTGAAATCCTTGAAGATCTAGCACGTCGCCGATGATCGCGGTAAACAGATGCTGCCTCATCAGTCGAAATAATTCCGTATCGTTTTTCCACTCCATTGCATTCTCCGCTACTGCCGCAGCTAGATGTAAAAACCAGGCCGACGTTCTGTCACTCCTGGGTGTCTGTCCATCTCTTCCTCGATCAAGTCGAAACCCAGGCCCGGTCCATCGTTCAGTTCAAAGAAACCGTTCTGTACCGGAAGCGGCTTGTCCAATACGTTGTCGCGCCACGGCACATCAGTCACCATGAATTCCTGCAAGAAGAAGTTCGGGACCGACGCCATCACATGCGCCGCCGCAATCGTCGAGATTGGACCGTTCGGGTTGTGCGGAGCAATCGGCACGTTGTATGCTTCGCACATCGTGGCAATCTTCTTCATTTCGCCGATACCACCGCATCGCGTGATATCAGGCATCAGAATGTCGGCGGCATGCTTTTCAAGAATCGGCCTCGCCATGAATCGCGAATGCAGCCTCTCTCCGACGCAAACGGGGAGCTGAATCTGTCGTTTGATCGCGGCGATCTCATCAGGAAATTCCGGCCCCGCAGGCTCTTCGTACCACATGCAATTGATTTTTGCTCGAGCAATCCGATGAGCCATTTCTACAGCCGTAGGACCGTTCAGCATCGCGTGCGTTTCCACCGCGATGGGAAAGTCCGGGCCTACGGCGTCCTGCACGGCGACGAGCCTCTCAATCGCGATTCGCTTCTGCTCTTCCGTCAGACTTAAATTGTCGGAGAGGTCTTCCCCGTATAAGTAGTTCACATGGGCAAATGGGTCCATTTTGCACGCTGTAAATCCCTTTGCTCTAACTTCCAGCGCCTGGCGCGCATATTCTTCCGGAGAGCCTACGCCTCCTAGAAACCAGTAATTCGCATACAGTTTGATCTGCTTACGATAGGCTCCGCCCAACAATTGGTAAACGGGCATTCCCGCGCGTTTGCCGGCGATGTCCCACAGGGCGATATCGATGGCACTGATGGCGCTCATCACAGGGCCAGCCTGTCCGAGCCAGTTGAAGTCGCGATAGAGCTTCGTCCAGATATAGTCGATGCGCGCTGGGTCTTCCCCGACGACAACTTCTCCGAGATGCCTGCACGCCTCAAGCACTAGTGGACTTCCGGGCCAATTCGTTCCTTCGCCGATGCCCGTCAGTCCCTCATCGGTGTAGATCTTGATCAGGACCCAGTTGTACTTGATCCCCTCTACCAGCCAAGTCCTGACTTCCGTTATGCGCATTTCAATTTGTCAACTCCGTCGAGATTGAGGACATATTCGGCAAAAGTAGAACGACAGCTCATCTATTTTTTCAAAGATTCAAGATGGAGGGAATGCTGCCTGAGATCTGAACTGCCACAAATCTCAGGCGGAAAGCGCGGCTTCAACTAGAAAGCAATATGGGCCCCAAACTCCACAATGCGACCGCCTTTGTAGGTTGACAATTGCCCGAAGACTGGACTGCTCGGATACTGCGATCCGGGATCGATTCCTAGGGATGGATTGTTGAAGACGTTGAACGCCTGAACGCGGAGCTGTGTCGCAACGCCTTTTATGGTGAAGATTTTGAAGGCGCTGGCGTCTAGGTTACTGTAGGCAGGTCCGCGGATGCCGCTATCGCGTCCGGAGATGTTGGAAGCGGTCAGAGCCGTATATTGATCGGTGTAAGCGGCGGTGTTGTACCACGCGATACGCGTGGGATGAGGCAGGTGCGGATCGATCCCCGTTAGCTTCGCGCGCTGATAGTTCTCCGTATTCAGCATATTGTCTTCCGTAATAAAGATGCTGTAAGGAGTTTCACTGTGTACGGAGACGATGCCATTAAGCTGCCAGCCCTGGACAACCTGGTTCAGGATGCTGTTGTGCGTGCTGGGAATTGGAAGCAGGTAGACAAACGATGCGACGAAGTTATTCGGAACATCGTACTCCGCCGGCCCGTACTCACCCGGAAGGTTATACGGATTCTGAATCCCATGCGCAATAAACTCCATCGAGTCCGAGTTGCTGTCCATAGCTCGCGAGCGTTCGTAATTGATGATTGTCGACAGTCCACGCGAGAAGCGATGCTCGAAACTCAACTGCAGACCGTTGTAGTTGGACCAGCCGTCCCAGTACAAGCCATTGATATAGCTGAAATACGGCGCTAGGGGACGGCGTGCGTCCGGGGGTAGCCAGGTATCGATCGGCCCAGTTCCATTAATGGGCGTGTTCGCATCGCGTGTCCACTCCAGGTGTGTCCCCTTATTGCCGACATAAGTGGCACGGACCACGCTGTTCCACGGTAGCTCGTGTTCCAGCGTCAGGTTCCACTCCTGGATGTAGGGCATGTGAAAATTTTCAAAGCTGAGTTCGCCCGCGATATCGGAAGTGAATGTCGCGTCCGGACCGATGTTCGTCCCTTTGTTGACGAACGTCTCCACCGGATCGGGCTCCCCATTATAGGGGTTCTCCCAAGGCAAAATGGTCGGACTGCCATTGGTCACGAATGAGGTGTAATTGAAGGGCTGTCCATTCAGAAAATGGTTGTACAGGTCATCCTTGGGTTGGTCGTAGAATACTCCATAGGCGCCGCGCAGGACCCACTTCTGGTTTCCGGTCAGGTCATACGCGAATCCCACGCGCGGCGAGAAGTTTTTGTAGGCAGCATTCGTTCCACCACGCGGCACACCCTTATCGCCAAGAAACAGCAGGCCGGGAGGAGCGTTGGGGAAAACCGTCGACCGCTCGCCGGCGGCAAATGCGGATGTGCTGATCAGGCTGATGGGGTTGAATGCGCCAACGAAATGTGGCGGGATCCAGGGATCCCATCGCAAGCCTAAATCGAGCGACAGCCGGTTGTTTACATTCCAGTTGTCCTGGGCAAATGCGGCCCATGAGGTGAAGCGCGTATTCAGTATCTGCGGACTGGCTTCTGTTAACTGATAAAAGTCGCCGAGCAGGAAATCGGAGAGGCCATTGCCGCTATATTGACCGGTAAAGGAAAAATTCGGATACGCCGCGTTGTAATCGTAATACTGCTGCACACGTTCAGCCTGGGCGCCGAATTTCAGCGAATGGTTGCCGAACTGATAATTGAGCGTGTCCCCTACTGGAAAGCTATTACGATCGTTGGGTAAAGTCCCAGCACCCGTGCCGGCCGCGCCCGTCCATCCCGTGATGCCGATATCGAGCGGATTGGGCGGAATGCTGTAAACGCCAAGCCCTATGGAATGGGACGTGGGGTAGCCTGGAGGCGGAGCGCCCGGTTGGCTGAAGATGTGCGAATAGCCAATATAGGCCAGGTTGACCAGGTGCGGCGTGAACACGGTTGTCAGTTGGATGGTCGCGTTGTCGACGCTCCCAATAAAGCCCGCAGTCCCATAGGCGATGTTATTTGGCAGGACCGCCGTCTCGCCGCTCGTGTAGCCGAAGCGATAATAGCGCAGCATGAGTTGATTGGCGTGGTTCAGTTTCTGGTCGCCGCGAACCGTCAATTGGTTCTGGTCCGTATCGCTGGGAGGTGCGGCAAAACTGTAGGTGTTCGGCTGTGAAGGATCGGTGCTGTTCGGTGCCGGAGGAACATACGTGTCGAGGAACTGGGTAGCCGATTTGTCGAGCATGCTGGCGGGTATGCAATTGTTTGGAAAAGGTGCCCCAGTCGACGGGTTCGTCACGACAAAGCTGCGAGGGTCCTGCGGGTGGCTTGGGAGATTGCTGGGAAGGAAATACGACAAATCCGCGCCGTTGCATCCGTTGGCGCTGGCCGCGCCGCGCTGGGCCGGAGTCGTCACCGTCAAGGTTGATGCCGCGCCTTTTGTATGAATGATCGTCTGCTGGTCGGCAACGAAAAAGAAAGATTTGTTATGCCCGTTGTACAGATGCGGTAAATAGACCGGACCGCCTAATGATCCGCCAAACTGGTGCTGGAGCAGGAACGGTTCTGGCGCATGCGGAGTGTAGTGGTTGGTGCCCCAATCGTTGGCATCCAACCCAAAGGTGCTGTCGCGGATAAATTCGTATGCGCTGCCGTGCAGACGGTTGGTTCCCGACTTGGTGATCGCATTGACGATTCCGCCCGAGTTTCTGCCATACTCCGCATCGAAGTTGCTCGTCTGCACGCTAAACTGGCTCAACGCGTCTGGGTCCGGATAGGGTGCGGGAACATTGGTATAGGGATCGTTGTTGTCCACGCCGTCCAGCAGATAATTGACCGTGTTTTCGCGTCCGCCATTCACCGTGAAATCGGGAGTGCCGGGCAGCGTGGAACTCTGGATAGCGGAATTGAATGTGGGCCCAACCGCAATCACGCCTTGCGAGAGCGCCACTAGCTGGCGTACATCACGGCTTACCAGCGGCAAGTCGCGAATGCTCTTCTGGTCGATGATGTTTTTAATCGTGCCCGTCTGGGTGTCAATGAGAGATCCGGTGCCAGTCACAGTCACTGTTTGGGTCGCGCTGCCGACCATCAACCTCACGGGCAGCGTCAACTGCTGGTCCGCCGTCATCAGGATGCCCTTCTGCTCGAAATCTTGAAAGCCGGAAGCCGTCACCTTCAGCGTGTAGCGGCCGAGCGGCACCTCGGGAATGGTGTAATCGCCCGTGGACGTCGTCGCGACGGTGATGTTCGCCCCCGTCTGCTCACTCGTCAGGGAAACGACGGCTTTCGGAACGACATGCCTCTGAGGGTCTTCAACCGTGCCGCGAATGCGTCCGTTGCCGACCTGCGCGAATGTCGGCATCGCTGCCAGCGATAGACAAAACAACAGAATTCCAAGCGTTAGAATGCGATCAGGTCGAATCCACTTGGTCATAATTGACAATCGAAGCATAAGGGCCCCCATATTGGTATTACCATTCGATAAAAGACGTACCAATTTATTCACGAATGTGTAAAATTTGTCAAGACCAGCTTTCTGGCCTTGACAAATTTTGGCTTCACGGGCGCACATTTCGGCATCTATGGGAACGGCTGTCGGCTGATGGTGCAAGTTTTAACTGAAAATTGTCCTGCGGGGGACTGGATTGGTTCAAATGAAGAAGATATCGACGGTTAGGTCTTACCAGGTTAAATCGGAGACAACGAGAAAGCGTTCCGACCCTTCCAATGCTTTGACAATGCTGCGTGTTTTCTTGGAAGAAGGAGCTTACGCTCCCGGCATGGCGCTCCCTCCGGAGCGTGTATTGGCGGAAAAATTCGGCATCGGTAGACCCGCCATTCGAGAGGCGATCAAAGCGCTCAGCATTCTGGATGTTCTAGAAAGCCGTCGCGGGGACGGCACATATCTAAAGTCCTTGGATGGGCTTCGCGTTGGCTGGCCATCCCGAGTGGAGTTGCGCCGGACCGATGTCAATCTGCTGGATTTGCTGGAAGTCAGAAAGATGCTGGAACCCAAAGCTGCCCGGCTGGCCGCCACTCGCGCGAATGAATCCCAGCTCCGGCGGATCGAACAGGAGTGCTCCAAAATTGAGGAATCGGAGAATTGGGAGGGTATAGGAGAGCACGATCTCCTGTTGCATACAGCCATCATCGAGGCAGCTGGCAACCCGATCCTCAATGAGGTCAATCACGCACTGGCACGGCTATTACGAAGAAGCCGCGAAATCACAGGAGCCAGCGCGCCCGATTGTAAGCAAATGCTGGATCACCACCGCAAGATTGTGGATGCCATTCTCAAAGGGCAAGCCGACGAGGCAGAACACGCTATGTTAGATCACTTGCACCACGTCGGATTGGATCTGATTTCAAACAGGCGGCGATGATTCTGAGCAAGTAATGAAGCAATTGCGATAAATGCAGGTTAGCGGGACATTTCCGCACATCGAAGGGTCACAATTTTTCTTTGAACGCCTGCAATTGTTGCCACGAGAGCTTCTTCTGCTGAGTGAATCCAATTGATGAAATAGCGTCTGACCTATGCTTTGCGATTTCAGATACGGAGATCTCTGTAGTTTGTAACTGCGAGTTGTTGCCCAGATCGCGCAGTTCAGAGCTACGATCCCTAGGTTTTTTTCAATACAAGCTCGAACGAACGAATCTGCCCATGCTTCGCGCCGCTCTTCCGACTCAGGTGTACCGCCTTAGAAATGTGCCCCTCCGCTCCACTGTGGGTCCCTCGGGCTATGGACCTGAAGATCAGCTTTCATCCAGATCGCGCCTGGATGCATTCCTTTGGCGTGTGGCACGCGAGTCTCCTACAGATCGAACGCTGCGGATAGCGACCCAACATTTATAACCCAATCGAATGATTAGTCGGTACAGAAGTGATCCAAATGCTCGGAGCGCAGAATCAACGTGCCTGGCTTTACTGGAACAACTGACCCTTACTCCCGCCTGTTTTGGAGTAAGGATGCAAGGAATCCCCACACCCCAAAGGAAGGTGCCGCACTCTCGTGAGTGCTATGTCTTTATGAGGATTGGAGGCGCGGGTCGGGATCGAACCGACGCATAAAGGTTTTGCAGACCTCTCCCTTACCACTTGGGTACCGCGCCTCGGGAAACGCTTGGAAATCCGGGTGCCCCCTCCTCGCCGCAGTTGTTGCGGGCAGGGTGGGATTCGACCTGGCGGAAGATTCGCGGCGGACGACCGCTGGAGCGGGAGACGGGGGTCGAACCCGCGACTTCGACCTTGGCAAGGTCGCGCTCTACCACTGAGCTACTCCCGCCCAACCTGTGTTGGAGTATATCGGGACGGCGCGCACAGGGTCAACGAGCGGATGTGCGGATCAAGCGTCCTCCTGTAACAAGAGGGCGTTGTGAGGAATGCGCGACGTGAATTTCCGCCCTCTGGAAAACGGGTCTACGACAGCACGATTCCCGCAGAATAGAAACATTCGAATCGTCACTGCTAAGCGGCATTTTCTATCGGCGCGGACTCAACGGCGATCTTTCGGCTGGAAGAGGTCAGGGGCGCTGGATTTTAAGACGACGTACGCTCTGCGCCAGGGTTGATCGTCGATGAGACGCCACTTGTGGCCGGTGCCGATGTTGTCTTCCGCGACGAGCACATCGCCGGGTTTGAGGAGAAAGGTTTCGCCGTCGCGGGTGGTGAACTCCAGTGTTCCGGAGAGGGTGATGACGTACTGCTTCTCGGGTGCATCGTGCCAGTCCAGCGAGGAGTGAGGCGGCGACTCTTTGAAGTAGATTGACGTGACGTCGGCGCGGTCGTTCTGCGCGAGAACGCCTTCCATTACATGTGAGGCGTTGTCGGAGCCGGTATACAGCTTGAATGCGTGCAGCATGCGTTTGCCCTTGTTTTTATGGCACTGGAGGAAACCAATGCGACTGCAGCCGTGCAAAAGTGCCGTCTCCCCGCAATGTTTGCAGAGCGTTCTCGACCTGATTGCACAGGGCGACGTTGTGCTTCGCGAATGCGATCCCGAGTTGCTCGTGCGTCGGTACCTGCATGGCGATGGATAGTTGCGGGCGGTCTTTTACCAGCCAGGAGATTACCGGAAAAAGTTTGACGACGAAGCCGATGTGTCCGACTGCAAGATCGTCGAGCGCGGTACCAATACCGTCGTAGGGATAGTACTGGATGCCTGTGATAGCGCCTTCCGCCAACCAACGTTTTGCGACCGCGTCGGAGGTGTTGCCGGACTGAATGCCGGCAGTCAGCCCATGCAGGTCGGCAACCGAGGAGACATTGGGCGTATGTTGCCGGTTGACTGCAACGCCTTGATTGAATTCCAGGTATGGCTGCGAAAACAAAACGAGCGCGGAGCGTTCCGGGGTAATGGTGGTTCCGGAAATGACCGCATCGCAGGTCCCCTTTTCCAGGCCGTCGAAGATGTCGTTGAAATTATCGCCCTGAAATCGCACGCGCTGTAATGTCAGTCCAAGGTGCGTGCAGATCGCCTGCATGAGCTGAATGTCGAACCCGCTGGCGAGGCCGTTCTCGATCAGGTCGAAAGGGGGATCAGGATAGGCGGAGGCGACAATCAGGGTTCCTGGATTCAAGGTCACGCTCAATCCCCATTCTCCTCAGGCATCGCCAGGTGCTCGCCTTATTCTATTAGGCCGGAATTGAAGCACGCAGTTCATTTCAGGGATTTTATGACGCGGGGAGGTGAGATATAGTGGGGCTGGCGTTTGGCAGATTCTCTTTGGGAGGCTCGCGATGTGGATGCGGATTTGGACCGGGGCGGCGGTACTATTGATCGCGGTTGGAGCGAACGCGACAGATTTGACGATCCATCTAAAAGGATCACTGAAAGTGTCGCGCGTGACGATGCAGTTTGCGTGCGATGCGCAAGGCGTCAAGATGGGACTTCCGGCGGGCACGTTCTCCGTCGAGTACATCAATGAAGCAGGGAGCCACGGGGGCGCCGGAAACCATCTGGCGGTGCTGCCGATTCATGGAGACTCGCTGATTTTTGCCAACGTGATGTCCGGCTCTGGAGCACGGTATGCGGCCGGCGAATATATCTGGTGGGATGCGGCGGGGCGGAGTGTCAGTCTCTCATCGAATTCGCTGGCGGGGAAGATGCGGTCGGAGTGTCATCGCGTGGGTACGACGTGAGATAGGGAATGCGCATTCCATAATCCCACCCTTCGCGATGAGACTGCAAAGGATGGGGCACCCTAATTCTCTTTGCGGCCGAATTTCATTGGAAGAGCGCGTACTGCGGGATGCCAATCCTGACGATGCGGTTGCGGCCTTCTGCCTTGGCCTGATACATGGCGGCGTCGCATTCGTGCAGCAGATCGCCGATGGACGTCACTTGTCCCATGCAGGTCGCCACGCCGATACTGATGGTGACGTGGAGAGGTTCTTTCTCTGTAGCGACTGCGGTGGCGAAGCGCAGCGCGGACAGTCTGCGGCTGGAGCGCACGGCCTCGATCGACAAAGACTCCACGCTGCGGCGTAGCCGCTGCGCGACGAGCAAGGCCGCGTCGGAGTCTGCGTTGGGCAGAAGGGCAATGAACTCCTCGCCGCCCCAGCGGCTGACGATATCGATGTTGCGCACAGAATTCCGGAGTTTTTCAACGACGGCGCAGAGTACGGCATCTCCCGCGGCGTGGCCATAGCGATCGTTGATTTGCTTAAAGTGATCAAGATCGAACAGAATCAGCGAGAATGGCTCTCCGGTGCGCGTACTGCGCAGAAGCTCTTTTTCGCAGAGCGAGGTAAAAATGCGCCGGTTGAAGATGCCGGTGAGTGGGTCAGTATTGGCCAGCCCCTCCAACGCGACTCGAATATGTGTGCTGGCCATCCAGAAGACTCCGAAACCGAGGCCTAGACCGGTGCCCAGAAAGACAAGCGCTGTGGTCACCTCCAGCGGATTGGGGATTTGCGGATCCTGCGGAGTTCGGAGAAGGAAAACCAGGATAGAGCGAAAAATATTGTAAGCCGCGAACCCGCCGAGAAGTGCGACGCTGAACCATACCGGCGCGGCCATTCCAATCATGGCGGATCTTTTCAGCAGCGCAGCGGTTTGCAAAGCCTGTATCGCGAGGAACAATCCCAGTGTGATGATGCAGAACTGCTCTACGTTGGGAGAGTGGCGAACGAAACCATAGACCGTGCCTTGCGCGACGAGTAGAAAAATTCCCAGCCGGGGTATCAGAGATCGGCTCTCGGTCAGTTCCAGTATGCATACCTGGAGAAAAACATAGGCCAGCAGAATGAATGTGTCCGGCACGATAACGCCGACGCCCGGTGAAACGGGGACGCGCGCGGCAAAGAAGATGGCTCCCAGCGCGCCGGCGGCGAAGGCAGCGCCAACCCAGCCCAGTCCCTTAAAAAAAGGATTGGTGAGACGGACCGTAACCAGCCCGATACAGCCACAGGAGAAAATGATCATCGAGATGATCAGGATGACGCGAGTTTCCATGGAACCTCGGCAGAAAGAGAAAACAGTTGAACAGAAAAAAATCGTTAAATTGGCGATGAGTGATACCAGAGTTTATCCCGATCCGACGTTGCTTTGGCAAGCATGGAATTCACTGAAGCGGTTCGGTTATTTTGGTAATCTCTCGCGTTGACTTCGTGGATATGACCCCGGGATACAGTACCGGGCATATAGGGCGCCTGCGTTGATTCCGGATTAGCTTTCCATCCTGATTCGCAAATCTGAGACCTTCTGCAAAACAGCAGGTTCCTCGACTTCGCTGCGCTGCGCTCGGAATGACAAATTTATTGCTTGGGAGAGCCTTTACTCCCAGGTGAGCAGAGCGGCGCTGGCGGATGGGATGTAGCAATCGACCGTGCCATTGGTTGAGCGAACGTGCTCGACGCGTTCAGGCTTCCACGCGCCCTGCGTGCAGACGGGTGCGCCGGCGAAGGTCGTGTCCTGCTGATCATCGAGACGCGGAGAAATCAATCGTTCCACCGCAATGCGCTGGCCGGGAGAGTTGGCCTGAATTTTCAGGTGGACATTTTTCTCCGCATCCTTATTGATGACGACCGCGTGCAGTTTGCCTTGCGCATTCCGTGCCGCGTAGGAGACGAACAGGGGCGCGACACCGTCGGCATCAAGTTGGCTGGCGACAACATGGCCGCCGACCAGCCGGGACATCATCAAAAGCGCGTAGTATTCGGGCCGCGCAACAAAGCCGTTCTGAATGGTGCCGACCACGGGAGCGTACCAGCCGTATCCGCCGCCGTGGAAGTTGATGCCGCTGCCTCCAATGGCGAGCAGTTGAAACATGAGATCCAATGCCCAGAGCGAAGATGCGAATGTGTTGCTGACGTCCGGCTTGCCGCCGCCGTAACAGGAGTTCGTTTCTGTAAGGCGGTAGGGTAGACGGGATTCCCGCATCGCCACCAGAATTTTCGGCACGCCCGCCTGCCAGCGTGGATTGGGGCGCAGCAGCCGATCGATGTTCATGGTTGGATTGCTGGCCGGCCCAAGAGCGTAGTAGTGCGTAGACAGGAGGATTACATCGTTGCCAAACTGCTGGGCGAATTGTGTGAGCCAATCGGTGGTGCCTCCGGTATCTGGACCGGCAAACTTTGCGCTGGGAACGCGCGCTTTGACTGCATCATAGAAAGTCTTCCATTCGCGGGCGAAGTCCGCATAGGAGTAGCCGGCTGGACGCAGGCCATTATGGGGGAAGAGATCGTCTTCATTACCGATCTGAAAACTGATGAGGCGATCGCCAAGAGTTTTCGAGACAAAAGCGGCCTCGTCTGCGGCCTGCTGCGGAGTGCCCTGGCCGAAGTTCAGGCCGTACATGGCACGCCAGTCGATCATGTCGAGAAACTGGCGGAGATTGCGGATGGCCTCGGGTGTGGTTTCGGTACGCGGAGGAATTCTGTGGCCGGGATCGGGACCCATTGCGCCGGTAGGCGCTGCATATTTCGTGCCGGGCGATGGGTGGGGCGTCCAGAAAGCGTATTCGCTGGTGTTGCCGCCGATGCGAAGAACGCCGGGGCCGAGGACGCGCAGAAATCCGGCGAAGTCTGGATTTTGCGCGGAAAAAAACTCCGGCTGCGCGAGCTGGGCCGACTCGAAGCTGAGGCCGAGGAAGTCTTTCGGGATCGGTGTAAGGGCGTGGCCGGGTTGTATGGTGAGCCGCGCGGAAACTGTTTCCGCGGACTGGGCCAGAAACGTTTTAGGCAAGGCAGCGAAGGCAGTGGCCGCAGCGGTTGAGCGCAGGAATTTTCTACGATTCATGACGGCTACCAGTGAACCACTCTGGCGGCTGCGACGCAAGCGTTTCAAGGTACGCCTCAACTTTTGTCGGAGCGCAATCGGCGATACTCTACAGTTGTTTCCGCTAGAACGAAGGCGCGACGCGCGTCAAAAGCGCGGCTCGCAATACAGATTTGTGCTGCACGCAGCTATAGAAGAGACGAATTAAGAGATGTTGCAGCTATCCGTGATGAGCCGAAGGAGATTTTGTAAGGCGCTGGTGGCGTCTGCGATATCGGTAGAAGTTCCAATCTGGGGCCAACTGACGACGGATCGTAAAGAGGATGCTTACCGGCTTGTTGCCCGGACGGATCGCAAGAGAATTCTTAAAGCCGCCGCCGTTTATGTTACATTGCCCATCCGGACGATCACTTCTTTCCCATCCAGCCGCAGTCCGGGCGGGCTACATGACTATTTTTCCGAGGCTGACTATTTCTGGCCGAATCCTAAGAATCCCGATGGTCCGTACATTAACCGGGACGGTCAGAGCAATCCTGCCAACTTCAATGGCCATAGAAATGCGATGATTGCGCTGTCGATCCAGATGCCAGTGCTAACGGCTGCATGGCTGCTCACCGGGAATCGCCGTTACGGTCGACATGCTTGCGAGCATCTTCGGGCGTGGTTCAGTGCGCCGGCCACCCGCATGAATCCAAACCTGGAGTATTCGCAGGGGGTTCATGGCGTTTCCAGCGGTCGATCCTATGGCATCATCGATACCGTTCATCTCGTCGAGGTGGCACGAGCCGCGAGCATTGTGACTCCAAGCATGCTTTCCGCAAAGGAGAATGCCGCGCTGAAGGGTTGGTTTCGCAGCTATCTGCACTGGATGAAGACCAGCGCCAAAGGCAGGAAGGAGCGTGATGCACGCAACAATCACGCCACCTGCTGGGCCTTGCAAGCCTCGGAGTTCGCTCGACTGATCGGTGACGGCGAGACTCGCAGTGCGGTACACCGCGAATACGAGAACGTGCTTCTGCCGGACCAAATGGCGAAGAACGGTTCCTTTCCAAAGGAACTGGCGAGGACCAAGCCGTACAGCTATTCCATCTTCAATTTCGATATGATGGCGACTCTCTGCCAGTCGTTGAAAGGTCTCGGAAACGATTCTCTTACTTTTCACCTGCCGGATGGCCGCGGCACGTGTAGAGCGGCGGAGTTCATTTATCCGTATCTGAAAGATAAAAGCGCGTGGCCCTATAGCAAGGACGTGGAGCACTTCGATGCGTTCCCGGTGCGCTCTCCTGGCCTGCTGTTCGCCGGTCTTGCCTGCCATCGGCAACCGTACATCGCGTTGTGGAAGACGATGGATCCCGATCCCACGGATCCGGAGATTGTTCGCAATTATCCGATTCGCCAGCCTTTGCTGTGGGTTGGATGAACTCTAAGGCTGTGCAAATCTCCTAATACTTTAGTTGACAAAACCTGCGATGTGGGCGTTGTATGTACTAAAGGATTAGGAGCAACGAAAGGATGACGTGGGATTGATACGAAAGAAGCAAACGCTGACGCCGCTGGAGCTGCGTATCATGCAGGCTCTCTGGGCGGCGGGCCCGTCTCGCGTGGCGGAGGTGCAGAGCGCGCTGACGCCGGAACTGGCATATACCACGGTGCAGACGATGCTGAATATCCTGCTGCGCAAGGGACATGTGAAACGGACGGCGGAGGGGAAGGCGTTCCGTTATCGAGCCGCGGTGAGCCGGGAACGGGCTACCGGCGGCGCGGTGGAGGATTTGATTCGGCGGATGTTTGGCGGCTCCGCCGAGGCGCTGCTGATGACGATGGTGGACGCGCGGCAGATTGGAGCGAGCGACCTGGAGCGGCTCGCGAAGAAAGTGGCAGAAGCGGAACGGCGAGGTCGTGAGAAAACCTCGCAGAGAGACACACCATAATGGAACGGGCAATTCTCGAGTACGTCGCCAATTCCATGTGGCAGGTTCCAATGCTGGCGGGGATGGCGTGGCTGGCGATTCGGCTGGGCAAGCCAGAGGTGCAGATGCAGCACCGCGTCTGGATTGCGACGCTGGCGCTGTCGGTTGTGCTGCCTCTGATCGGGCACGGAGTTTTTCCGATACGAAGCTGGGTCGAAATCTGTGCCGGGCATTCTCATCGAAGCCTCACGGGCGAGACCCGTCGGCAAGCTCAGAGTGGGCTCTCGGGCGCCGAAGTGATACGTCTGCGGGAGCGTATTCCGCCCGTCTCTCGCAATGGAATTGCAAATCACGGGCCATCTGTACCTGTATTCCCTATGCGGTTGAGTCAGAGCGCCGCGGACTGGGTGCTCGCGATTTACTTCTCAATCATTTTGTTGCGGCTGGTGCAGCTTGCGTTTGCGCGGTGGACTGCGGGAAAGCTGACGTGGCGGGCTACCGAAAGCACAATGTCGCCGGTGGCGCGGGCGATCCTGGAACATTGCTGTGCGAAGCTGCGGGTGCGGGAACCGCGAGTGCTGATGTCTGACGAAATTCGCACGCCGATGACTGTGGGCATGATGCGGCCCGCATTGCTGCTGCCCCAGGCGTTTTTAGGGAGCACAGAACGCGAGATGTCGGCGATCCTCTGTCATGAGCTGGCGCATGTGCGGCGTCGGGATTATCTGGCAAATTGGGTGTGCCAGTTGGGATCGCTGCCGATTGCCTATCATCTGGCGACCTATGGAATGCAACTAGAAATCCGGCGCACGCGCGAGCTGGTTTGCGATGCGATGGCGGCGCAGGCGACGGATCCCGCACCTGCTTCGGCTCCACAAATGGCCGAGACACAGACGGTTCATCCTGCGCCAATAGCACCCCCGGCTAATCCTACGACTCGGCCGATGCCTAGCAGGCCGGTTGCGCCGGAGGCGGCTCGGCATGGGACCATGGTTCGGTATCACGAAGAATTTGATCTGACTGCGGAGCAACGTGCCCGGCTGAAGGCGGACATGGCCGCGGCGCGCGCGCAGATGCAGGAGGCGACAAAGAAGCTGCAAAGCCCCGAGTTCAAGAAGCAAATGGCAGACATGCAGGCGCAGGTTGCCGCGGCTACGAAGCAGTTACAAAGTGAAGAGGTGCAGCGGCAGATGAAGATGCTTAATAGTCCGGAATTCAAGAAGCAGATGGCAGACATACAGGCGCAGGTGTTCGCGGCCACGAGCAAGCTGGAAAGCGCCGAGGTACAACAGCAAATGAAGGTGTTGCAGAGCCCAGAGTTCAAACAGCAGATGGCCGAGATGCAGCGCAAGATTGAGGAAGCGACGCGGCGGCTGGAGAGCGACTCGTTACGAATGCATACGAAGGAGTTGGATCGGGCGAACCGACCCAATGTGCAATCGAGTCCGAAGGGCTCCGGACCGGAATAGCAATCATCAGCGCCGCAAGCGATTCTTCAATGTGGAATGTTTCTATCCCACCCCAGCGCCGCCAAAGTGCGACGCGAGGAGGGAGCATTCGGGCTATCCATCCTGATCGAAACGAGTATCTCGTATAGCCGGCAACCAGCAGGTTCCTCGACTTCGCTCGGAATGACAAATCTATTTATGAGAGTGCTTCGAGCGCTGGTGGCGGGCAGAAGAAAAAGCAGATCATTGGTCATGGCTTTGCAATGACTTCGCTCAGGATGACAACTTTTCTCGAACGTGTATTCCTTACATAAATCACTAATCACTGGTTTCGTGCGAGAACTTGCCTGAAAATGGGAGCGCTCGCTGTGGGCTACTCTTCCGGGGCGGCGTAGCAGGCGCGGCCGGGGACGCAGCGGGCGAGGTGGACGTAATGTTCATCGGGACCGGCGGGTCCCATGGTCAACAGGCACCAGTAGGTCGAGGACGCGTGCGTGCCGGGCAGCCAGGTTTCGACGGCTTGCGGCGTGGTACCGTAGGCATTCTTGGTGCGGAGGCACTGGCAGGGCGTCGCTTTTTTCTCTGCGGCAATTTCGGTGAGGCTCATGATCGTCCCTCCTTAGGATTCAACCGGCTGCGCTGGGGTCGCGGCCCATTTGTCCGGCGGCAAGCAGGACAGTTCGGTAGATGGCGACGGGAAACAGCTGCACCTTGTATCCGTTCATAGAGAGCGGTGTTGCGCCTTCCATGGCGGCGTGGCCGGCGGCGCGAGCAGTCTGCTCGGTGATGGGTTTACCGGTCAGCATAGCTTCCGCCTTCGGCGAGCGGCGGACAACGGGAGATGCGGCGCCCATGACGATGGCGGCACGACGACAGATGTTGCCGTCGATCTCCAGCACGACGCCGGCATCGGCGACTGCCCAGTCGAAGCTCTGCTTGTCGCCGTACTTCTGATAGGCGGAGCGCGTGCCCGGTGCTGGTTTGGGAATAATGACGGCGATGAGCAGTTCGTCCGGAGCGATGACAGTGCGCGTCATGGGATTTACCTCGGGCTGGACATAAAAATCTTTGATGGCGACGACGCGTTTGGTATGTTTGGCGGAAGTCAGCTCGACACTGCCGTTCAGCCCGAGCAGAGCGACGGCGGCGGATGACGGCGCTACGGAGGGACAGGTACCGTTGTCGAAGATGGCGTGGTATTGGTTCAAACCGTCAAAAGCGAAGCAGACGTCTTTGCCTTTTTTCAGGCAGACGAAGTCGTCGGAGCGGAAATACCAGCAGCGGTTTTGCTGGAGAAGATTGCCGCCAAGGGTTGCCATGTTGCGAATGTGCGGCGTGGCGGCGTGGCCACAGGCGTCCGAGAGTATCGCGTAACGCTTCTGGATCAGCGGATGCTCGGAGATTTCGCTCAACGTGGTAAGTGCGCCGATATGGAGACCGTCGGGAGTTTCCCGGATGCCGCGCATACCGGAGATGTTGCGGATGTTGACCAGCTTGGGCGGGGTGATCACGCCGTTCTTCATTAGATCGAGCAGATCCACGCCTCCAGCCTTCACAACGGCCCCGTTGTTCAATTGCGAGAGCGCGCCGCTTTCGGTGGTGCAATCGGCGAGTATGAACTGATTCATGCCGTTCCCCTCCCTTGCGGAGACTTGCGCAGAGCTTCGAGCACTACTGCAGGCGTCATCGGAGTGCTGCGGATGCGGACTCCGGTGGCATTGTGGAATGCGTTGCCAATAGCGGCGGCGGCCGACATCACTCCGGCGGCTTCGCCGATGCCGGAGGCGTCGGTGGAACTTTGTCCAATGTAGGATTCGACGAGCTGCACGTGCATCTCGGGAATCTCCCGCGATCCGGCGATTTTGTATTCGTCGAGGTTGGCGTTGACCATGAGGCCGAAGTTGGGGTCGAGCAGACGGTTCTCATAGAGCGTATAGGAAAGGCCCTGAATCAGGCCGCCGTTGATCTGGTTGATGACCTGCGACGGATTCATGGGGCGTCCGCAATCGTGGACGGCGAAGAACTTCTTGACGTGGATGAGTCCGAGCTCGGTATCGACTTCGATCTCGGCAACATCAACGCCGCCGTAGGTGTCGTAATGACCTTTGTCGTAGTCGGGTATGCGTTTTGCCTGCGCGGAGACTTCATCCGTGTCCATCTTTGCGGCGGCGCGGCGAAAACTGATGGGATGAAATTTGCCGCTCTTGCTGCGAACTTCACCCTTGGTTAGAACGAGATCGTCCGGCGTAGTGTTCAGTGCGGGAGCAACGCTTGCGAGAAATTTTTGCGAGGCCTGCCATGCGGCGTCGCGGACGGCTGGGGTCAGCGATGCGGTGGTGACACTGCCGCCGGAGTTGGGACCGACCGGGTAATTCGTGTCGCCGATTTTTACCGAAACCTGCTGCGGGGGAACACCGAATTGCTCCGCGAGCACCTGGGCGAGAACGGTCTTGATGCCGGTGCCGATGTCCTGCACGGCGGAGAGGACTTCGACGGAGCCATCGCGGTGTACGCGAACCTCGGCGGAAGAATTCATGCTGATGAAGCGATACCACACAGATTGCGACAGACCCACGCCCCGCTTGATGGGGCCGCGGTCGGCGTTGGGCTGCGGGTTGCGCGATTTCCAAAGTGCGCTTTCGCGGACGATCTGGCGCTCGACGCGGCGGACGGGATTCTCGTCGGCCTTGTCGCGAAAGTCGATCGGATCCATATTGAGCTTTTCGGCAAGCTCGTCGATGGTCTGCTCCAGTGCGAACGCGCCCTGGGGATGGCCGGGAGCGCGGAACGCAGCGGCGGGACCAGCGTTGATGAAGACATCGTTTTCTTCGGTGTGGAGCGAAGCCCACTTATATAGATTGGCCGCCGGGCCGGCGCAGCCCGCTCCGGTCCCGCAACCTGCGGTGCCGTAACTGACGAGTTGAATCGCGGTAATGGTGCCATCTTTTTTCGCGCCGATTTTCAGCGTCTGGTCGGAACTGGGACGATTGCCGACGGAAAGATGCTCCTCCTTGCGATCGAGCATGAGGCGCACGGGGGCGCCGGTCTGCTTCGAAAGAATCGCAGCGACCACGCCATGATTGCCCGCACCGAATTTTGCGCCGAATCCGCCGCCCACATATTCGGTGATGACACGGACCTGCGATTTGGGAAGATTGAAATAGCTGGCGAGTTCCTCGCGCACACTGGCGGTGCCCTGGGTGGTGGCCCATACGGTGAGCATATCGGGCTTCCAATCGGCGACGACGCCGTGGGTTTCGAGCGCGGAGTGGGTTTGCACCTGGGTCGTGTATTTTGATTCGACGACTACATCCGCTTCCTTGAATCCCTGGTCGATGTCTCCGTGCTTATGGATGGAGGGGCCGTGAATGTTGCCGGTTTGCGGAACGTTGTGGGGTCCACCGCCGCCGCCCGCGGAACCTGCCTGATCGGCGGGACCAGGGAAAACTCTAGGCGAATCGGGCTGGCGTGCCTTGTCCATGTCCACGACGAACTTCATTGGCTCGTACTGCACCTTCACCAGCAACGCGGCTTCTTCCGCAATGTGCGGGTAGGTGGCGGCGACGGCAGCGATGGGTTGGCCGGCGTAGCGCACGATCGGATATTTCGGTTGGTTGGCGGGAGGATTACGCAGGACGGCGCCGCCGATGAGGTGCTGAACAATATAGACGCCCTTCACACCCGGCACTTTCTCGGCTTCCGTGGTGTCGATGGAAACGATGCGTGCGTGGGGAACCGACGCGCTAACGAACTTGGCGTAGAGCATTCCGGGAAGCTGAATGTCGGCAGTGTAGCGGGCCGTGCCGCTGACTTTGGCGCGTGCATCCCAGCGCGCGGGCGATTTGCCGATGTACTGGAGGTCGGCGTTGACGGGCAGCACTGGCGGCTCGGTGGTCGGAACCTCGCGCGAGATCTGGCGGAACGTATAACCGGGGATGCCATAGGGCATCATTTCTGCTTGCGTTCCGGCATTGGCGTTCGCATCTGTAGGAGCAGCTTTCGTTGTGGCCATGTTTTTCTCCTCCCTACGCGATGCGGGTGGTGTCTTGCACGCCGGCGGCTTCCAGCGTGGCGGCGAAGATTCTTGGATAGGTGCCGCAGCGGCAGAGATTGCCGGCGGTGGCGTGGCGCACGTCATTTTCTGTAGGCCGCGAGTTCTTTTCGAGCAGAGCGGAGCAGGTCATCACCATGCCTGGGGTGCAGAAGCCGCACTGCATGGCGTCGTGCTTGATGAACGCGGCCTGCACAGGATGGAGTTCGCCGTTTTTCGGCAGTCCTTCGATGGTGGTGACATGGTGGCCGACGGCATCGACGGCGAGCGTCATGCAACTATTGACGGGCGTTTTGTCGAGCATGACGGTGCAGCCGGAGCAGGATCCGCGATCGCAGACAACCTTGGTTCCGGTCAGGCCCATGTGAACGCGCAAGGCATCGGCGAGCGTGGTGCGCGGCTCGATCTGAATGGTTTGTTCCTTGCCATTGACGCGCAAGGTGATGGGAACCGGACCGGGGCCGAGGACTTTTACATCGTCACGATGGCCGTCGTGGGTGGCTGCAATTGCTTCCTGATTGAAGACCTGGACGCCTTCCAACAGAGCGGTTCCGGCGGCGGTAAGGCCGGCGCCTTTGAGAAAGCCGCGGCGGGAAATTCCCTTTCCGCTGGAAAGCTGCGGTTCGGACGACCGCTCGCCGGTGTCGGCCGGAGGCAACTTGGATTCGGACATTTGGGTTCTCCTTAACGGAGTGGAGGAACGTACGAGACCACTTATAGCTGTAGTTTTACACCTCGAAGAATACCCAGGCAAACGCGCGGCGGCCGTCCACTTGGGTCATCTTGAGTCATTCACTTAGACGCTGGGGATCGCGGCAAAGTTTCATCGGCACGGCGACAACCATTTCCCGGTCGCGCCAAAGGAGTTTTCATCCCACCCTTGTCGCAAACTGCGCGAAGGATGGGGCACCGGCAGAGGGAAGTTTTGATTTCCGCAGATTTTTCTCGGCATCTGACGGAACTCCAGCTAGACTGTGGCCGGTGTGAGAATTGGAAGCGGGGAGGCGGCGAACGATGAACACGACAATGCAGTCAGGAACGCCGGAAGGGCAGCCGGAGACGCAGCCCGGCCTGAGCCAGATTGAGCGGGTGGTGGACGCTTACGTTGCGCCGACGAAGATCTTCACCGATATTCGAAGAGACGCAAGCTGGTGGCTGCCATTTATTCTGGCCATTCTTGTCAGCTTGTTTTTCGTTACTTCGATCGACCGGAAGATTGGCTTCGATCAGGTGGCGCAGGCCAACGTCAATCGCAGCGCGTCCGCGCAGCAGAGGATGAGTTCCTTGCCCCCTGCGCAGCGGGAACAGGGAATGCAAATTGCGGCGACGATCACGAAGGTCATCAGTTATGCGTTCCCGGTGATTGGGCTGATTATCGCCCTGATCTCCGCCGCCATTTTGATGGCGAGTTTCAATTTCGGACTGGGGGCGAAGGCCACTTACGGGCAATATCTGGCGGTCTGGTATTACGCGGGGCTCCCGATGCTGATTAAATTCGTACTGGCGGCGATTGCCATCTTTGCCGGAGCCAGCGCGGAGCAGTTCGACATCAACAACCCGGTGGGGACGAACATTGGCTGGTATCTCAGCTCGGATACTCCATTGTGGCTGCGGACGACGCTTTCCTCCGTAGACGTTTTTACGATCTGGACCGTTGCGCTCTTGATCATCGGCTGCGCGACGGTTGCGCGAGTGAAGCGCAGCAGCGCGGCTTTTCTGGTGATCGGGTGGTGGATTCTCATCATAGTGGGAAGCGCCGCAGGAGCCGCATTCCAGAGCTAGGTTTCTCTCCCCCACTCAAGCCAACCCATTCGACTCGCTTCCGCTCGCGCGGGGAGGCTTGAATGGGGCACCGTGCACCCTGGCACCCTGCACCCGGTGCATCTAACGTTTTGGGAAGACCGATGAGTGATTGGGTAAAGTTGTGCCGTCGCGCTGAGCTTCCGGCGGAAGGCGAGGCCAAAGAGTTCAACGTGCAGGGCAAGACGTTGTGTGTAGCGACGATTGGCGGCAAGCCGCTGGCGCTGGACAATGTCTGCCCGCATCGTGGCGGCCCGCTGGCGGAAGGCACGATTGAAGGCGGCAAGGTTGTTTGCCCGTGGCATCAATGGGAGTTCGATCTCGCAACCGGCGCGGCGACGGGTTCACCGGGGATGAAGGCGGTCAGTTATGCGCTGCGGCTGGACGGCGAAGATGTGCTGGCGGAGATCTGAGGCGAAGCTCCTACGCCACGAAAGCTGTTGCGCGCAACGCGCCCGCCATTTCTGCGAAACTACAAATCCATCTTTTTGAACTTCCACTCTGGAACGATGCGCACGATGGCCATGATCCAGCGCCAGAACCAAGGCGTGTACAGCACATCGCGCTGCGATTCAATGGCATTCTGGATGTCGCGCGCTACCGTTTCTGGAGTGGCGAACAGCGGCCCTTGCGGTAGATGCGCGGTCATCGGTGTGGCGACGAATCCAGGGCGGATGGTCAGCACCTGTACCCCTTCGCGGTCTACGCGGTTGCGAACGCCATCCAAAAACGCATTCAGCCCGGCCTTGGCGCTGCCATAAATGTAGTTGCTCTTGCGTCCCCGGTCGCCTGCCACGGAAGAAATCACTGCGATGGTGCCGAAATGTTGGCCGGAAAAATAGTTCGCCAACCAGGTGACCAGTGACGCCGCTGAAAGAAAATTTGTCTGCAGACTGGCCGCAGCCACAGAGAACTCTTTCTCGCCGGCCGGCTGATCGCCCAAAGAACCATGCGCAATCAGCGCGCAGTCGAGGCCGCCGAGTGAAGCGACCGCGCGTTCCAGCATCGCCGTATGGCCGGAAACTTCGTCCAGGTTCGCGGTTTCCGCGTACACGGCGGACGCTCCGCGCGCGATCAGGTCGTTCGCCACGGACTCCAGGTGCGCAGCATTGCGCGCGACCAAAAAAAAGCTGGCTTCGCCGGAAGGCGCCATTCGCTGTGTCAACAAGCGCATCCAGGCCTGCGCAATGGCGGAAGTCGCCCCGAAGACGGCGATCTTGCGCGGCAGCTCCGGTTTTGCGTCAGCGTCGCCCCGGCGACCGCGGCCCAGCGACAACAGACTTTCGTCGCCGTTCGCGCTCTCATCCCGCCGCATGCGGTTACGCATCGGCGGTCACCCGCTCCCAGAACAACGATGTAAACGCGGGATCGCGGTACGCCGCGAACTCCTCCCATTGCGGATAAAACGAGCGGAATTGCGGGCCTGTCATGCGGGCATCCTTCGCCGGATACAGCCGCCCGTCCAGTTCGCGCGTCATCTCCGCCAATCGTTCGAACAGCGGGAACGTGACGCCGGGCACAATCGAAATATCGAGCGCCAGCGTGATACCCGGTTGCGGAAACGACATCATTCCCGGAGATGGCCGATCGCCCATCACCTTGAGTACAGCCAGAAAAGAAGCCAGTCCGGAGTCCGCAATGGCTTCCAGAATCGCGACGATGCCATCGCGTCCGTAGCGCCACGGCAGCACGCATTGGAATTGCAGGAAGCCGCGTTTGCCGTAAATACGGTTCCAATGCAGGATGCTGTCCAGCGGATAAAAAAACGGCTCGTAATCGACGAGGCCGGTGACGCGCCGCCGGAGTTGCTTGCGATAGTACAGTTCGTTGAAGATGCGCATTGAGGTGCGGTTGAGCGCCCAGGAGGGAAAATCGAACGGGACGGTCAGGCGCGGTTCGCCGGAGACCTTCTTCGGTTCGATCACCTCCGAATGATCGCCTTGCATGAAAATTCCGCGGGCGAAGTTTTTCCCACGCGAAACGCAATCGATCCAGGCCATGGTGCATTCGGCGGGACCGCTGCTCTCGGACAGCGCGAGAAATTCATCGATGCCCTGGAACTTGATTCCTTCATACCGAATTTTGCGCGAAGCGATCGGGCGCAACTGCACTTCCGCCCAGGCGACGAGGCCGGTTAAGCCCATGCCGCCGATAGTGGCGCGGTACATCTCCGAATTGCGCTCCTCTGAGCAGGTTATGTGCGTACCGTCGGATCGCACCAATTCCAGCGCAGGCACATGGCAGCCGAACGTCCCCGCCACGTGGTGGTTCTTGCCATGCACATCGTTGGCAATCGCGCCGCCGACGCTGACATATTTGGTTCCCGGGGTGACCGGCAGAAACCAGCCGCGCGGCACGGCGAACCGCAGAATCTCCGCCAGGGTCACGCCGCTTTCGCAACGCAGCAGGCCAGTGGCGGGATCGAAGCGGATGAACCGGTCCAGGCCGCGGGTCGAAAGCAGCGTGCCTTCTTCGAGCAGGCCGACATCGCCGTAACTGCGCCCCATGCCGACGGCCAGCACCTCGGGAGGAAGCCGTGTTCCGCGCGGAAATTCGTCCATCCAGAAGAGCGGCTCCACGCGACAGTCGGCTTTGGGGTAGCGGCCCCAGGATTCAAACACGGGCTGTTTCGATTTGGCTGGCATCTTTACTTTCGGGCAAATTTATAACGACGCGGACAGCGCAATGAGAAATATCACGACTCCGGCAAGCAGGCTGGCCCGGTCGGTCAGCGCGAAGACCACCGGGTCCTCCTGCATCTGCCCGCGCGAGGCGCGCAGCCAGACTCGGCTCAGCCACCAGATCAAAAGCGGCGTCAGCAGCCACAACCGCTCCGGATGATGATATAAGCGCCGGACGTCCGGGTTGTTGATGTAAAGAGAAAACACCACGATCGACGCAAAGGCGCTCGCGGTCCCAAACGCGCGCAATTGCTCCATGTCGTGCACCAGGTATCCGCGCCCGTTGGTCGGCGCGACTCCGCGCACGCGCAGATTTTCGAGCTCACTGAAGCGCTTGACCAGCGCCAGGCTGAAGAAGAAGAAGATCGCAAAGCCGGCCATCCAATCGGAGATCGGCACCCGCGCTGCCGCAGCGCCAGCGAGAATCCGCAGCGTGTATAGCGCGGAGAGAATGATGACATCGACGATCACGACGCGTTTGAAGTACAGCGAGTAGGCCAGCGTCACACCGCAGTAAATCAGCAGCCACGCCGTAAACGCGCCGGCGAGCGGGAGCGAAAGCGCGACTCCAGCGGCAAACAGAGCCAACGCCAAGAAGATACCGACCAGCGCGGAAAGATCGCCCGCGGCAAATGGCCGCCGCCGTTTGGTCGCGTGGCTGCGGTCAGAGTTGAGATCGAGTAGATCGTTGGCGATGTAGGTGCTGGAGGCCACGAGACTGAAGCTGAAGAATGCCAGAACCGAATGCAGCAGCGTGGTCACCCCGGCGGCGTGCGCCAGCAGGAGCGGCAGAAAAATGAGGACATTTTTCGCCCATTGATGCAAGCGCAATGCCCAGCCGATTGATTGCGCGATCGGCGCTCGATCTTGAAAAATGTTTTGGATGGGAATTCTCTTGCGCTTCAGACTGCCCGTCAATCCCGGCACAGGGTTGGCCAGCATTGCGTCGGCGGAGGCAGCGAGCAGCGGCAGATCCGCGCGACTGTTTCCCACATAGGCGAACCCGCCGCGGCCAAAATAGTCTTCCAGCAACCGCAGCTTGCGCGCTCCGGTGAGATTGGTGTGGCCATCGCTCGAGAACATTGCATCGAACACGCCGAGATGTTGAGCAACCTGTTCCGCCAGCGCGTGGTCCGCGCCCGTGGAAAGAAACAGCGGCCGGCCGGCTGCGGCTTGCTCCCGTAAATACACAACCACCGATTCGTTATACGGCAGGTGCGCGGCATCGAGCGGGGCGCGGGCGCTCAGTTCCTGCTTGAATGCCGCCTTCCCGCGCAAAAGCCAGCCGGGAAGCCGAAACAGGATCGCCGGATCTACGCGAATCAGAACGCACAGGCTATCCACCAGGGTATCGGACTTGACCAGAGTTCCATCTAAATCGACGCAGAGCGGCACAGCGGCGGACGAACCCGCCACTGACGCCACGCTTTCCGCGATCATTTGTTGAGATTCCAGCATCGACCGACCAGTCCGTTACCCGCGCCAACAGCTCGAATCGACAGGAGCATGTGGCCGCACATTTCTAACGACCCCCGCGTCCCTTCAAGCGTTCTCAAATTTGCTTTGATGCTACAACAGATCGGTTCTTTTCACGGCAAGCCGCGGATCCAAATATCGAGCAGCCTCTATCGTCACTCGGACATTGCTGTGCCCAGGATTTGGGACGAGCGGTCGGCTTTGCGTCTCCCCGTTCCAAATTTCAGCAACATGGCTGCCACAATCGCCAGCAAACCCAGCAGGATAAGCGGCAGCTCCACCATCAGCGCAGCCGCCAGTCCGCCAAGAAAGCCGGAAAGAGCCTCCGCACCCACCTGGAGCGCCTGATTGTTGCCCATCACTCGTCCCTGTTCCTCCTCAGCCGCCGCTCTCGAAAGCAACGTAGCGCAGGCGGGCAGACACAGAGCCAGCGCGCCCGACGTCAAAAACAGTGTTCCCCACAGCGCGCCCTCAGGATGAACAACCACCACGGCGATCATGAATACGCCGGTCAGGCTGGCCGACCAGATGGTAAGTGTCTTGGTGTCGATGCGGGCGGCGAGAAAGCCCGTCAGCCAAAGATTGGCAATCACAATTGGAACGCCGACCCAGGCGATCAACTCCGAAACACGCGACACACCCAGATGAAAATGTCCCACCAGATACATGGGATAACAACGAAAGAAGCCGAAAATAGCGAAATAGAAAAGAAAATTCAACCAGTAGATACTGCGCAGCCGGCCATCGACGATGACTCCCTTCAAGTTCGTGAAAGCCTGGATTAAACTCACCGCGCATCGCGATGCAGGCGGGTTGGTCTCTCGAAACAGCGCCGCCGTGGCCGCCGTAGTCATCACCAGCAACAGCAGCACCGCCCAGAACGGGGTCGCGTCATTGAACCATGACACGAGTTTCGGGTCCGCCAATTTGCCGCCCACCAGCGGACCAACGATATAGGCCGAACTCACGCTCATGTAAATGTAGCCGAAGAACCTGTTGCGCTCTTCCGGCCGGACCACATCGGCAATCGCGCTCTGCGCCGCAACAATATTTGCCTCTGCCGTCCCGGCTAGCAGGCAGGCGACAGCCAGCAGAGCAAAGCTTCGAACCGTGAGCCCCCACGCGATCAGCGCATAGCACGCGGTCGTGACTGCCAGCGAAATGAGGAGAACCGGCTTGCGCCCGAAGCGATCCGACAAGGAACCCAGCACAGGCGATCCGGCAAATTGACCCAACGGGTAAAGGCAGAGCAAAAAGCTAAGCAGCACAATGCGCTGGCTCATCGCAGTCCCGGCGGGAAGCAACAGATTGTGATTGCTCATCAGTGCCGGCGTGAACACGGTAATCATCAGGCTGTAGCCTACAAAGCCCACGAAGATGACAACATAAAGAGGAAGGAAGCAGGCCAGCAGATTCGGCCGTTTCACCGCCCGGTCACCTGGAACGCAACTCGCTCGCATCTCTTTAATCCCAGTGGGACCGGCATCATTCATCGCTGACACAATGTCGCCTCCGGGCACAGCGTCGACTTCTCTACCGCAGGAAATCAGCTCGCGTTGCGTGATGGAAGTATAGCGGGTCATCGATAAACCGGCCCGTGCGAAGATGCCCACGTGGGCGCCCAGAGCCCGCCCTGAGCTTGCCGAAGACGAGCACGACCGGCATCACCACGCCCGCAGATTCCACTTGTAGAAAAATTGGCACCGTCCAGACCGATGCGGCTGCGCAAGGAAAAGGAATGGGAATTGTTGCTGGCAGGCTTCGGCGATTTGTGGTCGCGAAAGATCACGCCGGCAGGACTGGGAATTTAGGTGCGCGTTGTCCGCACGCGTCAATCGGTTTTGCGAAACACCTAGGAATTTCAGCGAGCCAACACCATCTCTGGATGAAACTTTCCCGGCAGCGGCACATTGCCGGGAAAATATGCGTTGGTCAGATATTGCCGAAGCATGCGATGGGTATTGAAGAACGAGCCGTTGATCGCGAGCGACATGCGCATGACCTCAGCCCATTTGTCCGGGTAATGGTAATAGAGGGGAAGGATTTCGTTTTCCAGCTTGTCGTAGAGCGATTCCGCCTCTTCGCCTTCGTCGTCCGACTCAGCAATGGCCCAGCCAGTCGCGCCCTCAATGCAGCCTTCAATCCACCAGCCGTCGAGCGTGCTCAGGCTGGGCACGCCGTTCATCGCGGCCTTCATCCCGCTGGTGCCGGAGGCTTCATAGGGCCGGCGTGGCGTGTTCAGCCACAGATCGCAGCCCCCGGTAAGAATCGCGCCCAGCTCCCACTCATAATTTTCTAGATACACGATGCGGACCCGCTCGGAGTTGAGCTTCGTCGCAGATTCCCATACCTGGTGGATGATGGCTTTGCCCAAGTCGTCGTGGGGATGAGCTTTCCCTGCGTAAACAATCTGCAGGCATCCGAACTGCTCGGCCATTTGGACGAGACGGGCGGGATCGGCAAACAACATATCGGCGCGTTTATACGCAGCGGCGCGACGCGCAAAGCCGATCGTGAAGCAGTCCTCCTGCAGTTGCACGCCGGTGCGTTGGGCGACATTGGAGATCAGCGTCCGTTTCCCATGCGAATGGCAGTTGCGAATCTCCGCCGGTTCGATGCCGATGGCGAAACGAAGATAGAGATTGTCGCGCCGCCAGTTCGGCACTCGCTGATCCAGCAGCGCCTGCATGGAAGGTTGAATCCAGGTTGCCGCATGCACTCCATTGGTAATGGCCTGCACCGCATAGTCGGGAAACATCTCGCGGGAGACCCTGCCGTGCTGCATCGAGACGCCGTTCACGTAGCGGGAAAAACGCAGCGCGACATAGGTCATGTTCAACATGCCGTCATGACAGCAACCGAACTTTTCCAGGGCCTGCGCCATCTCCTCGCCCAGCACCTGCCGGGTCTGATCCATCGTAAAGCGATCGTGCCCGGCGGGAACCGGCGTGTGTGTAGTGAAGACGCAGTGCTCGCGCACCGCGTCCAGATCGGCCTCGGTCGCGTCTAGAAGATTGCCTTCCCGTTCATTCACCTGCTCTTCCAGCAGACCCAGGGTCAGCAGCGCGGCATGCCCTTCATTCATATGAAATACTCTGGGCTGGCAGCCGAGTGCCGCCAGAATGCGCCCTCCGCCTATACCGAGCACCGTTTCCTGGCAGAGCCGGTACAACGTATCGCCGCCGTAAAGATGATCCGTCAATTGGCGGTCCCATTCGTCGTTCGGGTCAAGATCTGTATCGAGAAAAATGACGGGAACCGCATGGCCGTCCACGCCAATCACGTCTTTTCTCCAGGCCCGCACCATCACCGGGCGGCCTTGAATCGTGATTGCGGCGACGGGATCGAGCGCCTGCAATTTCTCTTCCGGTTTCCACGGTTCGTCTTCGGCCGTCTGCACACCGTCGCCATTTAAGTACTGGCGAAAATAACCCTTGCGATGCACCAGCGTCACCGCCAGCAAAGGGAGCCCGGTGTCTGCGGCGGAGCGCAGCGTGTCCCCGGCCAGCATGCCCAGTCCGCCGCTGTACGTGGGAATATCGGGGGCAACTGCGATTTCCATCGAGAAGTAGGCGATCTGAAAACGTTTCCAATCGCCATCCGGCGGTTGTGGCTTTAAGGGGGCAAAGGGAGTGAGAGGCATTACCCCGAATTTTATCAGCGGTTGCAGATCGAAGCGGGCTCGAATAGCCACGATTCTCCATCAATTATTGACAAACTTCTTCCGCTGCCGCGTGCAGCCGCTCCCAGATGGAATCGAGCCATGCAAAATGTTCGGGCTTCATCAGCACAGAGCGAAGACAGGTCACGTGAGCCGCGTTTCTTGTCGCCAGATTCACATTCGGCCACGTCTCCGCCGCAAAAAATTCTCGCGGCAACTGCACCAGCGCGAGATGCAGATCCCGCCGCGCCGCCGCATCGAAAACCGCGCGAGCGCGGGCGGAACTTTCTTCTACCGTGGCGGCGCGTACCGCCCAGACGACGATGTCTAACTGCGGCTCGACCGGCGCGATAAAGAATTGGGACTCGCGCAGCCGCCGATGCAGTTCCACCGCAGCCGCGCGGCAGCGCTCCAGCATTCCGGCAAATTCTCCGCCGCGCATGAGCGGCAGCAGCCGTTGCGTGGCCCACAGCGCCACCGCAGCCGCCCCAGCGCGGGAACACTCGAGTGTGATCTCCCCCAGATGCAGCTCGTTCGAAGTGAAATAGGTGTACGGCGAATCGTGTTTATAGAGGCGTCCAATTGCGGGATCACGAAACAGCACACAGCCGCATCCGTAAGGCTGCAAGCCATGCTTATGAGGATCAATCACGATGGAATCCGCCGCAGACAAGGCCCGGTACACGCTCTGCTCTTCCGCGCCGAGATTGCTTGCCAACGCAAAATAGCCGCCGTATGCAGCATCGACATGGACGCGAAATCCGTATTGCTTCTGCAACTTCAAAATTTCGGGCAGTGGATCGAGGGCACCCAGTGCAGTAGTTCCGACACTCGCCACTACAGTGCCGATATCGCCACGCTCCAGGCGTTCGCGCAATGCGCCCACAGACATTCTTCCCCGCGCGTCTACACCCACGGATTCAAACGGCAGCCGGAGCACGCCGGTGATGCGCTGGTGCGTAAAATGCGCCTGTTCGGAGGCAAGAATGGTCTTTCCAGGAGCAACCTCCTCGGCGACCCACAGCGCTTCCAGGTTGGCGAAGGTCCCACCGCTAGTCAGATGACCGAGATGCTGCGACCAGCCGAACATCTTGGCCAGCTCGCCCACGGCTTCCACTTCCATTTGCGAGCTGGCGCGTCCACCATCGAGCGAGTGATTGTTGGGATTGATCCAGGTGGCCAGCATGTACGCGGCGCGAGCCACCGGATGGGGCGGCTTCAGCATCTGCCCGGCGTACAGCGGATGAAAATACGGGTAATTGTCCTGTAGGCGCGTGGCCGCCTGTTCCAGCACCTGGAGCATGGTGGCGTGGTCCGCCGGAGCGGACTCTTCCGCCGGAAGCGAGGAAAATCCCGCTGACAGCCGGGGAAGCGCCTGGGCGAGCGCCGCGATGGATTCCGTTTCCAGTGTCATATCCATTTGTCAGCATAGCGGAAAAACTCGACGGAAATGGAGAGAGCGGCGCCAAAAGCCCAAACGGAAATGCCGCTCCCACGAGGAATGCGGTTTGCTTTCCGTTGGCGGAGAGGCATAGCATTTTTTGGAGGATTTTTATGCTTTCTCGCCGCGGGTTTCTACAATCTCTCGGGCTAGCCGGGGCCGCGCTTTATTCCCGGCGCCCGGTTTTTGCCGAGCCGGAATTTTCCCGCACCCGCTTGAGCGAATTCGGCTACGGCGATGTGGAACTGGCTCCGGGCCTGGCCCAGACGCAGTTTGAAAACACGCAATCGGTTCTGATGTCGCTGAATGAGGACAGCCTTCTCAAGCCCTGGCGGCTGCGCGCCGGGCTGCCCGCGCCGGGACCGGACCTGGGCGGATGGTACGACCAAACGCCCGGCGATAAAATCGGGCCGAACGGACATGGATTTGCGCCCGCGCACTGCTTTGGACAGTGGATTTCCGCGCTGGCGCGCGGCTACGCGGTGGACCGTCACCCCCGGACTCGCGCGAGAGTGGCGCAGTTGCTGGATTTGTATGCACCGGCGATCAGTGGACGCTTCTACAAGAATTTTCGGTATCCGGCCTACAACTACGACAAACTAGTGATCGGACTGTTGGATGCGCACCGATATGCGGGCCTGTCGAACGCCTATGCCTTGCTGGATCGGACGACAGATGCGGCGCAGCCCTATTTGCCGCCGCATGCGCTCGATCGCGGCGAACCGCAACGGCAATGGCGTGTGTCGGTAGGCGACAGCACAACGGACGATTACACCTGGGACGAATCCTATACCATGCCAGAAAATCTTTACCTGGCCGCGCAGCTTGGCGCGGGCGAGCGCTATCGCAAGATGGCGGGACGGTATCTGCTAGACAAAACGTATTTCGATCCGCTTTCGGAAAACCGGAACGTACTGGCGGGTCATCATGCCTACAGTTTTTGCAACGCCCTCAGCTCGGCCATGGAGTGCTACATCGCCACCGGAAGCAGAAAGCATCTGCGAGCGGGCCGGAATGGGTTCGAGATGATCGCCACTACCCAGAGCTTCGCCACCGGCGGCTGGGGTCCGAATGAAAGCTTCAGCGCGCCGGGGAGCGGCGCACTTTGCGCAAGCCTGACCAAAACCCACAGCAGCTTCGAAACCCCCTGCGGCAGCTATGCGCATTTCAAGCTGACACGCTACCTGCTGCGCGTGACCGGCGACGGGCGCTACGGCGACAGCATGGAGCGCGTCTTCTACAACACGGTGCTGGGCGCGAAACGGCTGGAGCCGGACGGCCACGCCTTCTACTACTCGGACTACAACATGCACGGCCGGCGGGTGTATCACCCCTCCGCGTGGCCCTGCTGCGCGGGCACGCTGCCGCAGATCGCCGCGGACTACCGGATTCTTTCCTATTTCCGCGACGACGATGGAATCTACGTGAACCTCTATCAGCCATCGACGCTGACCTGGACCGCGCCGGATGGCGCGCAGATGGCGTTGTCGCAGACGGGGAATTATCCGCTTGACGGAAAGATCGCCATGCATCTGCAGGCGTCGCGGCCTTCAGAGTTTTCTGTGCGCCTGCGGATTCCCACCTGGAGTTCAGCGGCGCGTCCGGCGGCGATTCGCGTGAACGATGCTCTCGTTTCCGCGCCGATCCATGCGGGATTTGCCACGCTGCGCCGCCGCTGGAAAGACGGCGACCGCATTGAGATGGACTTGGCCATGCCGGTGCGCCTGGAAGCCATTGACCCAGACCATCCAGGCACGGTGGCGCTGGTTCGCGGCCCGCTGGTGCTCTTTGCCGTGACGGACAATGCGCCTCGCGTCGCGCGCGAACAACTGCTGGCTGCTCAACAGGTTACAGGCAGGCCAATGTGGCGGGTGAAGACCGGCTCCGGCGTGTTGCAAATGGTCCCGTTTACGGAGCTCGGGGAACAACCGTACACGACGTATTTGCGAGCGGTCTGACTTTACGGCATCGGTGCGCTGCCCGAATCCGGGTCCATTTAACGCATTTTTTTCTTGCATTTGACAGGAATGCGGGTACACTGTATCTGCGTCCGAATAGAACCGGGCAGTTGTCAGACTTTGCCCAAAGCGCAAGATTCTGCTTGTAGTCGCTCCGATTCCCTTCAACGTAAATTCAATCGATTAGGAAATAAGATTCAAATGGAGCAAGGAACAGTAAAATGGTTCAACGACGCGAAAGGCTTCGGCTTTATTTCGCGCCAAAATGGTGAGGATGTCTTCGTGCATTACTCCGCAATCAATTCAAACGGATTCAAGAGTCTGCAGGAAGGCCAGGCCGTGCAGTTCAACGTTGTGAAGGGACCGAAGGGCTGGCAAGCCGCCGACGTTCAGCCGCTGTAAGCTGAACCGCAAGCGTTAAGTTTACCCAACGAAGGGCAGAGGAGAAATCTTCTGCCCTTTCGTGTTTGCGCGATTGCGAGTGTGTCCGATCCTTCGCAGTCGAAGACGGCGCGTATGAAGAGACGCGCTTCCAACTCGCCCCCCGGCGACCGGCTAACCTTCGTCTCCGATGGAGTCGTCGAAGCGACGGACGAAAAACGAGAACTCTTCGGCTTTGAGCGCACCCAGAAAATCAGCAGCCAATCCGCCGCCCACATCGCCGAGACCGCAAAACAATTCGGCCAGGAAGACGACATCACCGTGGTCAGCGTTCAGTTCGCGGGCGCTGAAGCGACCGTTAGCATATAGACCGATTTTTCCTGTTGCTATAAGTTGATCGGCAATCATGATTGCATCCGTTCTTTAAGGAACGGATGCACGAACTCTTCTTCCGTTGCCATAGGCGCACAGAAAAACCGGTCTAACCCATTGCCGGTATCGTATCGTTCGCCTTCTCTGCGAAAAGTGGGTTTAGGTCAGTCTGCGGAATTATTCAATGACCAGCAGAACTTCGCTGGCCTGCACAGTGGCACCCGCTGCAACCGAGATGCGCGCGACCGTTCCTGCTTTCGGCGCCTTCAATTCGTTCTGCATCTTCATCGCTTCCATGACGATCAGGCCTTGTTGTGCTTCGACGCGATCTCCGGCTTGCACCAGCAGCCTGACGATGCGTCCGGGCATGGGGGCGATGACCGACCGCGCGCCCGAGCCGCCGGCGTCCGAATCGTCCCTCGAACGGAGTGAACGCGGATCGTGCAGGCTGTACAGGATTCTCCGATCATCCAGCACAATGGCCGCGCCTGCCGGACGCGGATCGAAAAGAATGCGATAAGACTTGCCCCCTTTTTCTGCTGTCCCGATGAGCAGAGACAGTACTCCGGGCTCCAGGAGACGCGCGTCGGCCGCACAGGCGCGACCGTCCACGGCAGCGCGAAAGAGATCGGGTTGCTCCGTCGGCTCAAGCGTAAGCCGCTGTGTCTTGCCGTCGATTTTGATGTCGTACGTCACGACCGAAGCGCCTCTCTGCGCGCAGCTGTTTTCCATGCACTCGCCGATGAGGAACTTTGTTGCACTGTTGGTACGGCTGTGCGACCCTGTTCGAAAATTCCCACGGCGATGGCGGCTGCCTGTTCTGCGCCACAGGCGCAGTCCGCTGTTTCTCTGGGTCCGCCCATCGCTGTGGAGTTTTCCGCTTCAGATTCGTTTTGTGCGGTCGCTTGAACCAGGAGACGCTCGAGATAGCCTGTGTCGATGTTTGCTGCGCGGAAATTTTCATCGCGCAGGATGCGCCGGAAAAGGCTGACATTCGTCGCGATGCCGCCCACGTGATATTCACCAAGAGCGCGCAGCATTCGCTCGACTGCGATTGCACGAGTCGGCGCGTACGCAATCAATTTGGAAAGAATCGGATCGTAATCGAGAGGCACCGTCCAGCCTTCATAGATGCCGCAGTCTTCACGAATGCCGGGTCCGGATGCATGGATCAGCCGCGTGATCTTTCCCGGCGACGGGAAAAACTGGTTGTCGGGATCTTCCGCGTAGATGCGGCACTCGATCGCGTGCCCGCGCAGATGAATATCCTGCTGCGCGAATGGCAGCGGCTCACCCTGCGCAATTTGAATTTGCAGATGGACGAGGTCGAGCCCCGTCACCAGTTCGGTCACCGGATGCTCCACCTGCAGGCGCGTGTTCATTTCGAGGAAATAGAAATTGCGATCGGCGTCGACGAGAAATTCGACGGTGCCCGCGTTGGTATAGTTGGGCCGTTTGCGCGAGCCGCACCGCCGTTTCTCCCATGCGCGCGCGCAGATCCGCATCGACGATCGCCGATGGCGCTTCTTCGATCACCTTCTGATGGCGCCTCTGCACGCTGCATTCGCGCTCGCCCAGATACACACAGTGGCCGTGCTGGTCGGCGAGAATCTGCACTTCGATGTGGCGCGGATTCTCGATCAGTTTTTCAATGTAAACATCGCCGGAACCAAACGCGCGCTCGGCTTCGCTGCGTGCGGTATCCATTGCGTCGGCAAGTTCTGTCTCCGAGTAGACAGCGCGCATTCCCTTGCCGCCGCCGCCGGCGGCGGCCTTGAGCATAATGGGATAGCCCACTTCTGCGGCGACCTTTTTGGCGTCCGCCAGCGATTCCAGCGCACGCACCGAGCCGGGAACTCGGGGCAGCGACGCTGCATCCGCAATCTGCCGCGCCCGCGTTTTTGAGCCAAGCATGCGCATCGCGTCGGCGCCGGGGCCGATGAAGCAAACTCCGGCGGCTTCGCAGGCCGCAACAAAATCCGCATTTTCGGAAAGAAATCCGTAGCCGGGATGGATGGCGTCGACGCCACTTTGCCCTGCGATTTCCAGAATTCGATCGCCTCTTAGATAAGACTCTGTCGCGGGCGACGGTCCCAAGCGGTAGGCTTCGTCGGCATGGGCGACGTGCAGGCTTGCGCGGTCCGCATCGGAGTAGACGGCGACCGTGGCGATGTTCATCTCCTGGCAGGCGCGAATGACGCGGAGAGCGATCTCGCCGCGGTTGGCAATCAGAATCTTTTTGATTTTCCTGTTCAAACGCCCAGTGTACTGGAAGCTGCGGGATCGTGGGATCGATTCGGGTATTGTGAGCATGCGATCGCACCCTTTCGCGACGAAACTTGCTGAGGAAGGGGCACCCATATCTCCGCTGGTTCGGAAATTGGCCGACGAGTAGGCTGCACAAAGAGTCAGGCCTCCGGTTCTCGGAGGCCTGACTCTTTCGATTCGGAAGCCTTAGGGGCCCTACTTCTGTTCGGTGACCGTACCCTTCATTGACTGTCTGATCGCCTTTTGCTCGTTCGCTTTGCGGGCTGCCATCGCCTTCTGCACCCATTCGTCCGCAGTGGCAAGGTCCGCCTTGCGGGCGTCGTCGTCCCCGCACTCGATATCGGCCTTCCGGCGATACAGCAGGTTGATGTACGCCATGGCTTCGGAATAGTTGGCCTGAAGCTGCGTTGCCTTGTTCAGGGCATCCAGCCCTTCCTGGATGATCGGGCCATTTTTCTCCGCCAGCGCCGCGCATGCCTTCTTGTCTTTAATGGGATCGCCGTTGTCATGGAGACCCAGGGATTGGCGGACCGGAATCGCATTCTTGTACGCAACGGTCCAGTCGATTACGCCGATGGTGTACTCCGCGGCCGCATCCTTCGGATCGACAGCCAGCACCTTGTTTTGATACTCCTTCGCCTTGTCGAACTGCTGCGTGTTCAGATACAGCGAAGCGATACCCTTCATCGCATTGACGTTGCTGGGATCTTTGTCGAGAACGACCTGGAAATTCTGGATCGCCATGTTCGCATTTTTCAAATTTTCCGGCGTCTGAAGATTGGGAATGACCTGCTGCGCATACGCCGTCGCAAGGTACAAACGGGCGGTAGTCAGGGTAGGGTCGAGCTGAACAGCCTGTTGAAAGTGATCGACCGCCTGCTCATAATGGGTCGTCTTAAATGATTCCACGCCCTTGTTGAGCTGATCGCGGGCTTTGAGTTGGTTGCATCCGGTAATAAGAACCAGAGTGGCGCATACGATTGCGGCCATGACCGGACCACGTGCAATGCGATTCATTCGGCTTGATCTCTCCTTCAATCAATCGGGTGCCGCTTCCAGTGGGCGGAGGGCAGCGAGAACGAGTGCGGAAATGCAGTTCGACTTGCTCTGTGATTTTACTCGGTTTTCAGAAATTGACAAAGTTGCGGGTGCGACTCGCGACACGGGCGCGGAATCCCGAGGAGTTCCGCGCCCGCGGCAATCCTATTGCCCTGCGGCGATTTTCGGAGTGATGACTCCAATGTGGTCAACGTCCGCCTCATGGCCGATGTCGATCACGTTGGCGATAGCGGCGAAGGGAAGGTTGGGATCGCCCTTGATGAACATGACCTTGGTTGCGCGCGTTGCGTAGATCGCCTCCAACTGCGGTAAAAGCTGCGCGTGGGAAACGTCCGTTTCATTGATCTTGTAACCCGGTTCGCCGCCGCCGGGGCGCGCCGTCACCTGCACAACGATCGTGCGATCGTTGTTCTTTTGATTCTGCGGATTCTTCGGCGGCTGCGGCACCAATGCATTCAGCCCTCTGGGATCTGGCGGTTTGATGACCATGAAAATAATCAGAAGCACCAGAAGCACGTCGATGAGAGGAGTGACGTTTGGGGTAGCGGAAAGTCCGCCAGGTCCGCCCGTTGTCATTGCCATGAGATTTGTCCTCGTTTCACTAAGAAGTTGCTGAACGCCGGGATGAACCCGTTCTCCCGCTCAGATCGTTTACAGGCCTGTTGCCTGGGTTGCGGTTATCGGACCCTTCGGCTGCTTGGCGGGGTTGGTACTCACCGGTTCGGTCAGAAAATCCACCGTATCCACTCCGGCAGTCCGCAGGTTGTCGATCGCATCCATCACCAGTCCATAATGCGACCGCGCGTCGGCGCGCAAGTAGACGGTCTTGTCGGCCTTATTCTGCAACAGGCTCTGCGCCTGCGGGCCAAGATCGTCCAGCGCAATCTGCTTGGCTCCCAGATACACCTTGTTGTCCCGTGTGAAGGAAACCAGCACGGAATCCTCATGTGTCGCGTCCGGCATCGGCGTCGCGCTGACGGTCTTCGCTAGGTCCACGTTCACCTTGTTCTGCAGCATGGGGGTGATGACCATGAAGATGATCAGCAGCACCAGCATCACGTCCACCATTGGAGTGACGTTAATGTCTGAATTGACTTTCTTGCCTTCGTCTCGTTTTGCGATTCCCATGAAAAACTCCAGAACCTGAGTTGCTGTCCAATCCAATCTCTCGTTCAACGACCCGGACCCTGTTTACGGTCGAAGGCCGGGCGCTACTGCTGAAGGATCAAGCCGTGTTCACCAGTTTGCCGGCTGACGAATTCTTAAGTTCATCAGCCGGCGACCGTGATTCTCGCTTGAATCGGCATTTCTGTTGCAGCGGCGCTCAGTTTAGCGGCGGCCGCCCTGCTTCAGGAAGTAGTCCACCAGCTCGCTGGAGGAATTGTCCATTTCCACATCGAACGATTCCACGCGGTTGGTGAAGTAGTTGAACGCCATAACGGCCGGGATGGCAACGAACAACCCGAAGGCGGTGGTAACTAGCGCTTCCGAAATACCGCCGGCGACCGCGCCCAAACCTGTGGTGTGCTGCGCGGCAATCTGTTGGAAGGCGTCCAAAATACCGATGACCGTTCCAAACAGTCCGATAAACGGAGCCGTTGCGCCAATCGTCGCCAGGCCGCCCAGGCCGCGCTTCAGCTTAGCGTGGACAATGGCTTCCGAGCGTTCGAGGGCGCGCTGACTGGCTTCCACTTGCTCCTCGGTAACGGTGCCGCCGCTGCCGTAGTTGCGAAACTCCTGCAATCCGGCGGTGACAACCTCGGCAAGGTGCGATTTCTTGTTGCGATCGGCGACCTTAATTGCTTCATCGAGCCGGCCTTCTTTCAAAGCGCCGGCGACTTTGGGCGCAAATTCACGGGACTGCTTGCGAGCGGCTGAGAAATAGAGCGCGCGGTCAATCATGACGGCCAACGACCACACCGACATAATCAGCAGAACAAAGACGACCGCCTTCGGCAGCCAGCCCATGTTGTGCCACATATCGACGACGCTGAAACCGACCTGCCCTTGATCCTGGAAAAACGCCGCCAGAGTGGAGGTGTGGGGGACGAACTGCGTAAAGTGAGCGAGAATCACTGAATTTATCCTCCTTAAGGATAAGCTTGCTGGGAGATGCTAAAAATCAACTGGTTGAGAGCGGGTGAATGCGAAGTTATCACTCATTCAGGCTGAAAACAACGCTGATCTGGGTGTCCACGTCGACAGGTACCCCATCCAGCACCGTAGGTCTGTAGCGCCAGCGCCGTACTGCTTCGAGCGCGGAGGATTGCAGCATCGGAGGTCCGCTCATGACCTTCAAACCCTGAATTGTTCCATCTTTTCCGATGGTTGCGGACAATACCACAGTCCCCTGGATGCGCGCTGCCTTGGCGATGGCTGGGTAAACCGGCTGCGGCTGCGAAATCAGCTTGCTCGCCATCACGCCGGAAGAGACGACGATCTTTTTGGGCGGAGCGGCCTTGACCACCGGTCCGTTGCCCATGCTGCCCAGGATGCCTCCGATCACGCCACCCTCTGCACCGCCCAAGCCAGCCATGCCTTGTACGCCGCCGGTCGCGCCCGGAGGCGGAGGAGCCTGATCTTTCACCATTTTAATGACTTTTGGGATTTTACTGGGCGCCTGCAACTGGTCCGCCATGGATTCGACATGCACCTGCACCACCTTCACCTGGGGCGGTGGAGGAGGGGGTGGAGGGGGTGGAGGAGGGGGCGCAACTAACAAGGTTGCCAGTGCCTGCGATGGCAGGGCTTCTGGATAAATCAATGGGATTAGGATCATAACCACGACTACGCTGACGTTCAAAACGAGCGTGGCGATCATCCAGTACTTGCTTTTCGTCTTTATTTTGCCGCCCGACTCAAATGTGCTGTCTTCGAACATTGCCTGCCCTCTCGAGTGCTTTTTCTTCGCCTCTTATACTGCTAACTTTTAGACACCGAATGGCCCAGGTTAAGTTCCCCTGAATTCAAAAAATTTATTTTCTGGAGCTGAATTGCATCGGCGAGATTACCGCGCCCAGGCTTTTCGTGAACACAGAAAGGAAGATGCGGGCGCTCTCAAACCCTCGCTTTTTTGGGCTTGCCCGCCGGGAGCGCGGCAGCTTTCCCTCGCTTGGCGCGCCAGTCCTGATAGGCCACCAGCATCGGCGCAGCCACGGCAATCGAGGAATACGTCCCGATCAGGATTCCGATGACCAGCGCGAAGGAGAATCCGCGGAGCACTTCGCCGCCAAAGAGGAATAGAGATAGCACGGTGAGGAAAGTCAGGCCTGAGGTGAGGACGGTTCGGCTCAGTGTCTGATTGATACTGAGATTCACGATGCTGGAAAGCGATCCGCGGCGCACCAGCCGCAGGTTTTCCCGGATGCGGTCGAAGACAACGATGGTGTCGTTCATCGAGTAGCCAATCAGGGTGAGAATCGCGGCGATGACGGTCAGCGTCATTTCCTTATCGGTCAAGCTGAAGGCGCCGATCGTAATCAGCGTGTCATGAAAGACCGCGACCACGGCGGCGACGCCATAGATCAGCTCAAACCGGAACCAGAGGTACACCAGCATTCCTGCCAGCGAGTACAACGTCGCCATCAAAGCCTCGCGGCGCAACGCCGCGCCGACCTGCGGCCCGACGATTTCGACATTTCTTACGGAAAAGCCGGAGACGTACGCCCCGTGCTGCAGGGCAGGGATCACAGCTGGATCGACCTTGCCGTTCAACTCGTTGAAATTCCCAATCAACCCGCCACTTGTCTGGTCGCGGTATGACAGAATGGTGCTCGCAATTTGCGAGTAGCGGACCTGTTCCACCGGCGGGTTGTTCAGATGCAGCGGGTCGGCCTGGGTCAAAAACGCGGTGAGCGATTCCTGGGTGGCATTGTCGAGATCGAATTTCCCCGCATTTGCCGCGGCATTCGGCAAATAATGCTGTTGAAGGGTCTGCACCAGAGCGGCGCGCGCGCTGTCGAGCGAGGTCTCCTTAGTATCGCGCTGCGGCAACGACACGATGATTTCGTTGTCCGCCGGGTGGCCAAACCGCTCCATCGTGACATCGTGGAGCCCTGCACTGTCGGTCGCGTGACGGATGCGATCCAGTTTGGGCGACTGCTCAAATTTGAGCGTAATCTGCGTGCCGCCCTTGAAATCCACCCCAAGCGGCAAGTGGTGCCAGAAGAACAGCGAGATCAGGCCAGAGATGCTGAAGATAAGCGAGAAGCCGAGAAAGTACCACTTCTTCCCCAGCCAGTCGATGTTTACATCATGAAAAAATTCCACGCCGTGCTCCGATAGATCCTTTTAAGGTTCGTCTCATCAACCGATGGAAATCGGCTCTCCACGCTGTCTGCGGTTCAAATGTGCCTCGAAGATCACACGCGACACGAAGACCGCAGTAAACAGATTTGCCAGCAAACCGATCGTCAGCGTAACCGCGAAACCCTTCACCGGCCCGGTCCCAAACAGGAACAGAATCGCCGCCGAAACGATAGTCGTAACGTGGGTATCGATGATGGTGCGAAACGCATGCGCGAAACCCTGGTCGACGGCTGCGGAAGGCGATTTGCCGGCGCGCAGTTCTTCCCGTATTCGCTCGAAGATGAGGACGTTCGAGTCCACGCCCATACCGATGGTGAGAATCACTCCGGCAATTCCGGGCAAGGTCAAGGTCGCATGACTGTATCCCATGAAGCCGAGCAAGAAGACCAGGTTCAGAATCAGGGCCAGGTCGGCGTTGATGCCCGCGCCATGATAGTAGACCAGCATGAAAATCAGCACGACCAGGAGGCCTGCGACCGCAGCTTCCACGCCGTGCCGGATTGAGTCCGCGCCCAGCGAGGGTCCGATCGTCTGCTCTTCCAGAAAATGAATCGAGGCCGGCAGCGCTCCGGTCCTCAGCATCAGCGACAGATTCTGCGCTTCGTCTTTGGTAATACCGCCGCCGGAAATCTGCCCCTGATCTCGAATCGCACCCTGGATGGTCGCAACTTCGCGCACCGTATTATCGAGCACGATGGCCATGCTCTTGCCAATGTTAGTGCTGGTGTAGTCGTAAAAACGATCGCCGCCGCCGCGTGTCAAGGTAAAGCTCACGTCGGGACGGCCATTCTGATCGACCGACGGCTGCGCATCGCGGAAATCCGCGCCGGCGACAATCGGTATACGGTTCAGCAGATAATATTGTCCGGCCGCCGCGGAATTTTCATCGGATTTCAGCAACTCCGAGTTGATGGGCAGCGTCCCGCCATTGGTCGTCAACGCTGCCTGCTGATCGGCAAAGGGTCCGCCCAGCACCTCATGGATTTCCAGGCGCGCGGTGGATTGAATCACATCCCTCACGCGGCCCGGATCGTCGATGCCGGGAAGCTCCACCAGAATCTCAAAATGGCCGGAGCCAGGCCCGTACTCCTCGATGACCGGCTCGCTGACGCCCAGGTTGTCAATGCGCTGGCGGATGGTTTCAATGGATTGCTGGAGGGCGCGTTGTTCCAGATCGCGCACCACGGAAGGTTTCATCGTAAGCGTGTAGGAATTGTCCGCGCCGGAAGCAATGGCATATTGCTGGCTGTAGTGGTCGTCCAGGACCGAGCGCACCGCATTGTCCTTATCGAGGGGGACGCCTGTGATGCGAATTATCTCCGGCTGGGTCTTGGGATGCGGCTTGGTCGCCGTTGCTCCAGTCGCGGCCGCCTGCTGCAGGTCGGTAAGGAGGCGCTGCAGATCGCTGTCGCTGGTCGCGCCGACGGCATCCTGCACCATCACCTGGAGGATCAAGTGTGTTCCTCCGCTCAGGTCAAGTCCCAGGTGAATTCGCTGCGTGATGGATTGCCGCAGAGCCGTTCCGCTGAAACTGCTGGGAATGCCAATAATGCCGAACACGAACACCAGCAGCAGGGCGACGATCAGTATGGTTTTGCCAGTTAAATTCTTACGCATGAGGGTCTACAGAGATAGTACAGAATGAAATGTGCGGCGGCAGGAGGCGCGGTCATTTTGGCGCCTCATCGTTCGTCGTCACGGTGGCAATCGCCGACCGCGCAACTTCCAGCTTGATATTGTCCGGATCGACGCCAATCCGGATGATATCTTCTTTGACCGAGATGACCTTACCGCGCAGGCCGCCGCTGGTGGTGATGCGGTCGCCCGGCTTCAGTTTGCCCAGCATCTCCTGCCAGGCCTTTTGACGCCGCTGGCCTGGCCGGATCATGAACATATAGAAAACGATAAAAATGAGAATGAACGGCGCGAAGGTGGTCAAACTCTGCAGCGGATTCTTCGCAGCCAGGTAGAGAAATGTTGCCATCCAATACTTTCCTAACCAGGTAAATAGCAGGGTGATGTAGCCGGACTAAAGTCGGCCGATGTTCGGAGAAAGCCAATGCGTGGATTCTTCGCATCGCTCAGAATGATGAGCCATTTTTTTAGCCATTGTATCTTTTCATTCCGCTCCAAAATCGTGTGCCCCATCTTCGCAGCCTATATCGCGAAACTGAGATTGCACGTCTGTCCGGAAGATTCCACACTCGCCGCAACGAGCAAAGGATGGGGACCCTGCACGTTCCATAAGAGGAGGACTGCTCTAGCTTACATCATGCACGCCCGCGCGCTCGCGCACGCCGGCCAGAAGATCGGGCAGCGTGCCCCGCTCAATAGCATCGCGTACCGACCGCATCGTGTCAAGGTAGAAAGCCAGGTTGTGAATGCTGTTCAATGCGCCACCCAGCGGCTCCTGCGATATCGCCAGGTGCCGCAGATAGGCCCGCGAATAACGACCGCAAACCATGCATCCGCACTCCGGATCAGGCGGGTTCCGGTCCTCCGCGTATTGCAGATTTTTGATGTTCATCCGGCCTGCGGATGTGAAGAGCAGGCCGTGCCGCGCGGCCCGTGTCGGAATCACGCAATCCATCATGTCCACGCCCATAGCGGCATATTCGACAATCTCTTCAGGATAGCCGACACCCATCACATAGCGAGGTTTATCGGCGGGAAGCAAGGGAAGGGTCGATTCGATGATCTCCCGCGTGTGTTGCCGCGGCTCGCCTACGCTCAGACCGCCGATGGCATAGCCGGGAAGGTCGAGTTCTACTAGCCGCTGGGCTGACTCGCGACGGAGATCCTCGTACATACCGCCCTGGACGATGCCGAAGAGATTCTGCGTCTGACCGCCTCGTTGCTGGAACCAGGGAACTTCCTCGGCGTGCGCCAAAAAATAATCGCGGCTGCGGCGCGCCCAGCGCATGGTTAGATTGAGCGACGCGCGTGCTCGCTCGCGTGTCGCCGGCCACTCCATGCACTCGTCAAAGACCATGACGATGTCCGCGCCGAGCGCGATCTGAATCTCGATAGACCGTTCCGGCGAAAGAAAGTGCGAGGAGCCGTCGATGTGCGACCGGAAGCCGACGCCGTCTTCCGTCACCTTGCGCAGCTTATTCAGACTGAAGACTTGAAATCCCCCGGAGTCGGTGAGGATCGGATGTGGCCAGCTCATAAATTCGTGCAGTCCGCCCATTCGCCGAATGCGTTCATGGCCTGGACGCAGATACAAATGATAAGTATTGCCCAGCAAAATTTGCGTGCCGACATCTTCCAGCACGTTTTGCGGAACTGCCTTCACCGTCCCAGCCGTGCCGACCGGCATGAACGCGGGAGTTTCGACATCGCCGTGCGGTAGCCGCAAAGTGGCGCACCGCGCCGTGTCTGATTTGGAGTGAACCGTGAACAAAAGCGGCATGATCTATTGCGATTGTAGGGTAGATCGCAAATAGACCATGCCCGGAGCCGCCAAGTGCCCATCCCTCGCATTGAGTCTGCGAAGGATGGGAAAAAGCCGCTACGCGCGCCTCAACCTACATGCCCTTTTGCGCCAGCATTGAGGAAGCCGGCTCCGGAGCGATGGCCAGTTGCAGGCGCGTGCCCCTGCCCAGATCGATATTGTGGTTCTTGCTGGTAAAAACGCCGGATATGCTGCTTTCCACCGCGCTCTGCATGGCGACATGGGGCAGCGTCCCCGGCTCCTGCATCACCGTGTTTTGGCTGGAAATAGTGCGCGGCTGAACCGGCAGATACGACGCGGCCGCGCTCAGATTGTATGCGGAGACCGGCGGATATGCGGCCAGCAGCGTCGCCTTGATCGGGATTTCGCGGCCATTTTTCAGGCGCGCCCGATCGAACACAATGCTGATTTTCGCCGGTCCGCGATTCTGCGACACCTCCACCTGCTTTACCTTGCCAATCAACGTCGTGCCATCCGGCAGTTCGGTAGCGCCGGGGGCTTTCACACCATTGGTGAGTTTCGCGGTGATTGTCTGTCCCTGCGTGGCCTTCCGCGAATTCAACGGGTCCACCAGTTTTGCATTGACGCTGACCAGTTTTATGTGTTGCCAGGAGTTTTGTCGCCATGCCTGCTGGTGCGGCGACCCGGATGACGCTGCCAAACAAGGTATCGAGACCAAGGCAGCTGCTGCGATACCAAACACAAACGACCGTAAGCAATAAACCTTCATTTCTTTACTCCAGGGAGAATGGATTGCATTCCTTCAGAGGTCCTGGGAACGCAGCGGCAAAAAAGTTTCTCCGCGTTACCAAGCCTCATACTGAGTAGACGAATGCAGCTGGCGAGCGTTACACAATCGCCCATTTCCCAGTTGCGGCACGGTCAAAACAAAGTTGCACCGCGGACGCAACCCCAAGAAAAGAAGAAATTTCGCTGGCTGGAATTCCCACAGTTCCCCGGATTGCGACAATACAATTCCTCGGCTACTCCCGTCCAACACGCACCGAAAACCAAATCGCTAAAAAACTAATCAACAGAGCCGCCGCGCTCCACTCCCCAGCCAGCAGGAGCGACGCCCCGTCCGTTCCCTGCGGTAACATAGCAGCAATATCGAGCGGTCGCAGTCGGGCGACTGCGCTATAGCTCACCCGCATTCCGTCCTGAGCGAATTGAAAGAGGAAGAACGCGATCAATCCCACACTGACCACCAGGCCAGGGAGCGCCCATTTCCAGGGAAATGGGATGGGCGCGGGCGCGGATGCCTCCTCCTGTACCGCATCCATCACCGAAGCGACAAAGCCAGACGAAGGAATGATTTCTCCGCTTTCGATCAAAGTTCGATTCAGATCGTCGTCCGTGATATTGGAATTCATGTGGTCTCCTTCGCGTAATTTTTTACTGGCGCTGTCCCGAATCGCGCAGCCAGTTTGCTGTGCAGAATTTTCCGTCCGCGAAACAGCCGCGCCTTCACCGTTCCTTCCGGCAGGCCTAGACTTCTCGCCGCCGCCGGAACATCCATTTCCTGAAAATAAAACAGGATCAGCGCCTCGCGATATTTCGACGGAAGCCCATCCACCGCGCGTCGAACGGCCCGATCGCGCTCGAACTCCTCCAAACCGCCGTCGATTGCACGCGTGTCGCGCGGCTCGGCAATCTCTTCCAGCGGTACCGCGGCCACAGGAATTCTGCGCAGTTCCGAGCAATACAAGTTCGTCGCCAGCGCGAAGAGCCAGGTCGAAAAGGCCGCATCGCGCCGCCATTTCGCCAACCCCCGATAAGCGCGCAGAAACGCCTCCTGCGCCATCTCTTCCGCGCGCCCGCGGTCGCGGCAAAACCGGTATGCCAGGTTCACCAACGGCCCCTGCCAGCGCCGCACAATTCCCTCAAACGCGGACGTCTCTCCGGCCAGCACTCGCTCCACGTCGGCCTGGTCGTCACTCGCAGTCATACATGCACTTGATGGTACGACTCAACATTGTTTCTTGCGGTTGCATTTATTTTTTGTTTCGGGCCGAACAATAAAATGCAACCGGCGGCGCTGCGATGCTGTCACACCGGATGTATGCAACTCATCTCATTTCGGAGAAACACGCTATGAATATAATGGGAGATCCCGGAGTCGCCGTTTTCTTCTTTCTTGCCATCGGAAGTATCGCTCTGTTTTCCTTTCTGGCCGTCGCCGCGTGGTCGGGTACACGCAGCGAGGAGCGAAAAGCGTATTACAAGAACGACATGCTAAAGAAACTGGCGGACTCCTCGTCGGAGGGTGCCGCGGCTACGCTCGAATATCTGCGGGAACAGGAGCGGCAGATCGTCCGTAAACGACGCGGCGGAATGCAGTTGGGTGGCCTGATTACGGTCGCGGTCGGCATTGCTTTAATGGTTTTTCTGGGCGCAATCGTGCATCCGGAGCCGGTTTACTTCGTCGGACTGATTCCGCTTCTGATCGGCGTTGCTCTCTTCGGCTATGCCCATTACATGATGCCCGCAGAATAGAAGTCCGCAGCACCGGCGGGTGCCCCATTCAAGCCTTCTTTCGGCTTGAGTGGGACGGAAGAAAGCCGGGTGCCCCATCCTTCGCAGTTGGATCGCGAAGGATGGGATGAAATTTCCATTGACTCTCCGCGGCTGAGAAATAAAAAAACCCTCCCCTTGACTCCTAGGGAAGAAGCGGCTACATTTCTTCTAGAAGTCTAGGGAGGGCTTGCCTTGGCGAGAAACGACCTGCAGGGAACGCTCGATCTTCTGGTCCTCAAAGCCCTGTCCCAGCTCAGCTCCATGCACGGCTACGGCATTCTGCAACACATTCACCGAGCCTCCGACGATTTGTTGCGCGTCGAGGAAGGCTCGCTCTATCCAGCGCTCCATCGCATCGAGCAGAGCGGCTGGATCGCCTCCGAGTGGCGAGCTTCCGACAACAACCGCCGTGCCAAGTACTACAAGCTGACCGCCGCGGGGCGAAAAGAACTGCTGGCCGCGGAAAAAAGCTGGGAGCAGTTGGCACGCGGCATCCGTGCCATATTGCGCTATGCCTGAGGAGACGAAGTATGGCCTTGTGGCAACGGTTTCGAATGTTGTTTCGGCGCGCCGATCTAGACCGCGACATCCGCGAAGAGCTCCAATCGCACATTGAAATGCGTACGGCGGACAACCTCGCCCGCGGCATGTCACCGGAGCAGGCGCGCCGCGACGCACTGCTCAAGTTCGGCAATCCAACCGCGACAAAAGAAAAAGTGACCGGTATCGATGCCGCATTGGGACTGGATAATCTCTTCCGGGATGTTCGCCATGCCTTTCGGCAGTTGCGGAAGTCACCGGGCTTTGCGATCACAGCAATCCTGACATTGGCATTGGGAATTGGGGCGAACAGTGCAATTTTCAGCATGGTCTACGCTGTTTTGCTGCGACCGCTCCCCTTTCCTAATCCAAGTCGCCTGGTAGCGGTTAAAGCTACAGAACCGGGCCGGCTCGACGATATCGGAGTGTCCTATCCCGAGTTTCTGGATTGGAGATCGCAGGACCATGTTTTTGAGGGGCTGTCGGCGTTTCGCGAAGATGATTTCACCCTTACCGGAAGGAGCAGCCCCGCGCATCTGACCGGCGCCGTCGTCTCTGCGAATTTGCTGTCGGTGCTTGGCGTGGCCCCCGCAATCGGAAGAGGTTTCAACTCCACGGAAGATAGGCCATCGGACAGCGGCCTTCCGATTATTCTGAGCCATAGTCTCTGGCAAAATCGTTTCGGGTCCGATCCGAAAATCGTAGGCCAGAGCCTTACGATCGACGATCAGCCGTTTACGGTTGTCGGCGTAATGCCGGCGGGATTTCAATTTCCCGTGCAGCGAATCCCCGTAGAATTCTGGACCACCATTGCCCTCGATGCGCGGCCGGTGAACGGCTCGCCGCCAATGACTGCCCAGCGTGGAGACTCCTATCTGGAGGTGATTGGCCGGCTAAAGCCGAACGTTCCACTTGCAACAGCGCAGGCTGAGATGGCCAAAATTCAAGGCGCTATAAACCTGCAGTACCCGGAGAACCGGCCCAAAGGGATCAGCCTGGTTCCAGAACTCGAGGACGTGGTCGGCGGGATGCGCACGGGTCTTTGGATTCTTTTCGGCGCGGTCGGCATGATTCTGCTCATCGCCTGCACGAACCTGTCGAACTTGCTGCTGGTCAGAGCCACAGTACGAAATAAGGAAATGAGCGTACGGGCAGCCCTGGGCGCTACGCGTTGGAAAATTGTGCGCCCCTTGCTTGTTGAAAGCCTCTTGCTGGCAGCGGGAGGAGCAGCGGTCGGCCTTGGATTTGCTTCCTGGATCATCCAGGCGATGACCCGATTGGCGCCGGAAGATTTACCCAGGATTACGGAGAGCGGCATCAATCTGCAAGTTCTGGCGTTCACCGCATTGGTTGCCATCCTGACCAGCGTCGCTTTCGGGCTGGTTCCGGCATGGCAAGGGACCAAGGTTGAGCTAACCAGCTTTCTGAAAGACAGTAGCTGGAGCGGAACGGTGGCTCTGACGCGAAGCCGCTTGAGGTCGGCACTGGTCGTGACAGAGATGGCGCTGGCCGTGGTGCTGCTGGTCGGCGCCGGCCTGCTGCTGCGAAGTCTTCTCGGTCTGCGAAGAGTTGATCCCGGTTTTGCGAAAAATCATGTGATCACGTTCGGACTCGACTTCCCCAGCAGTTACGGACATCTTCAAAACGTGGAGTTCTATCGCAATCTGCTGGCCCGGATTCGAGCCACGCCCGATGTCCTTTCCGCCAGTGCCGCGTTTCCTCTTCCACTCTCCGCCGATGACGTCAAGACCAGCTTCGACATCGAGGGCAGGCCGATGAGGAAATCGGAGCGCCCAGTTACCACCTTGCACATCATCGATCGCGATTATTTTCCAACCCTGGGGATTCCTCTTCTGCAAGGCCGAGAGTTCAATCGCCAGGATGGTTCCGTAGGGGCGATGCCGGTCGTGATTATCAGCCAGAAGCTCGCGCACCAAATCTTTCATGGAGAAGACCCGATAGGAAAACGAATCAAGCCGGATATTTCGAGTGGAAGCGCTCGTGCACCGATGAGGACAGTTGTAGGCGTAGTCGGCGATGTAAAAGCAGAAGGGCTGAGCGCTCCTTCCATTCCAGAATCGTATGTGCCGTACGCTCAGTTGCCGTTCGCCCCCATGTCGGTTGTGGTGCGCACAAAAATGGCTCCGGGAGACATCGTGCCGACGCTGACAAAGGAGGTCCAATCTTTGGACAGCGGCTTGCCCCTTCTGCACATCAAGACGCTGGATGAATATGTGAGCGATTCCGTCGCCGGCACCCGCTTTGAAACTGTTCTGCTCGGAGCCTTCGGGGTACTTGCATTCTTGCTGACTGCTGTCGGACTGTATGGAGTCATTTCGTACACGGTGGCGCAGCGTACGCGGGAAATGGGCATCCGGCTCGCCCTGGGTGCGGATCGTGATTCGATCCTGAAAATGGTGGTCAGGAACGGAGTGCTTCTGGCTTGCACAGGAGTTCTCATTGGCCTGGCGTCGGCATTTCTGGCAACACGGCTGGTAGCGGGCCTGCTGTATGGTGTGGGACCCACGGACCCGCTGACCTTCATCTGCGCTCCGATTGCACTGATCGCTATTGCCATGTTCGCAAGCTATGTTCCTGCCCGCCGTGCGTCAAATATCGATCCCATGCAGGCGCTGCGCAGCGAGTAATCGGAGAAATGAAAATGCCGATGTTCCGTCGCATTCGGAACCTGCTCCATCGTTCCCAGGTGGATCGTGAGATTCAGGAAGAACTGCAGTCGCACATTGAAATGCGTATCGCGGAGTACATCGCCGCGGGCATGTCTGCGGAGCAGGCGCGCCGGGACGCGCTGCTGAGGTTCGGCAATCCCGCCGCAATCAAGGATAAAGTCACCGGCATCGATACGGCGCTGAGCATCGAAAACTTCCTGCGCGATACGCGCTACGCCCTCCGTCAACTGCGCAAGTCGCCCGGCTTCGCAATTACCGCCGTCCTGACCCTCGCTCTCGGCATCGGCGCAAACGTCGTCGTCTTCAGCGTGCTGAATGCACTCATTCTGCGGTCGTTGGAGGTGCCGCGACCAGAAAACCTGTATCAGGTCGTCCATAGGCGTTATATGGACAGCGGGCAGTCCTACCTGGACTACCGCGATTACCGCGACCGCAACACGACCTTCACCGGCATGGCCGCGTACTACGGCATGTCGAGCGCAGGACTCAGCACTGGAACATTCGCCAGAAAAGTCTGGGGCTACGATGTCACTGGCAACTACTTCGATCTGCTGGGCATTCAACCGGAAGTCGGCCGCTTTTTCCATGCCGATGACGAACATGGCCCCGGCTCCGCCCCGTACGTTGTCCTGAGCGACCGACTATGGCGCAGCCAGTTCAACGGAAATCCAGGGATTGTCGGGGCGGTCGTCGATCTCGATAAGCACCCGTTTACCGTCATCGGAGTTGCGCCCAGAAATTTTCATGGAATCGAGCGATTCTGCTGGCCGGATTATTGGATTCCCATCGTCAATGAGCAGCAGATCGAGGGTTGGGATTTTCTGACCAGCAACCGTGGCTATACCGTGGTTTCCGTCTTCGGCCGTGTAAAGCCCGGCGTGACGCCGCAGCAGGCGACGGACAACCTCAACGCAATTGCCAGCCAGCTGGCTCGGCAATATCCGGATTCCGATGAAGGACTGCGTGCACGTTTGACACGGCCCGGCTTGTGGGGCGATTTTTCCAGTGAGGTCCGCGCGTTTCTACTCGGCATCATGTTGCTGGCATCGCTGGTGCTGTTGGCCGCATGCGTCAACCTGGCGAGTCTCTTCGGCGCCCGGGCGGCAGACCGCAGCCGCGAACTGGCCATTCGCCTCGCCATCGGTTCCAGCCGCTGGCACATCCTGCGTCAGTTATTGATCGAAGCGCTGCTTGTTTCCGTCGCGGGCGGCGCGATTGGAACCTTGTTCGCCTCCGCATTATTGGGGGTATTGAGCCGCTGGCAACCCTTCGGCGACCTGCACGAACATGTCCTTGCCGCGCCCGATGCCCGCGTCTACGGCATGGCGCTACTTCTTGCCGTGGCGAGTGGCTTACTATTCGGCTTGCTGCCGGCCCGGCAAATCTGGCGAACGGACGCCACCCAGGCTATGAAGAGCGGCGTGGCGGAAGTTGCCGCCTTCCGACATTTCTCTCTGCGCGACCTTTTGCTCGCCGTCCAGATTGCTCTTTGCACTTTGTTGGTCACAGCCTCTCTCGTCGCTGTGCGCGGCATGATGCGTTCCCTGCATGCTCCTTTGGGTTTCCAACCGCAAGACGCAACCTTGGCGGAGATGGATCTCAACATGGTGGGAATCAACGGAGCCGCAGCAGTGCAAACCGAACGGCGCATGATCGAGGAGGCCGAGCGCATTCCCGGAGTCTCCGCTGCGGGAACGGTGAATTTCGCGCCGCTCAGCGGCATGGGCCCGGATGCGCGTGTCTATCGAACAGGCACCGCGGACTTTCGGCCCTCCAACAGCGTCTTCGACGCCAGATGCTACTCAATCTCACCCGGCTACCTTCAGGCAGCGGGAACACGATTGTTGGCGGGCCGCAATTTTGCCTGGCGGGACGATGCCAAATCGCCCAAGGTTGTAATCGTGAATGAGACCTTCACCCGCGAAATGTTTGGCCACGCGCCAGCCATCGGGCGCCATTTTGTGATCTGGGGAGCGCCATTTGAAGTTGTCGGCGTGGTGGATGACGGGAAATACAATTCGTTGACCGAAGCTTCACAACCGGCGGCATTTTTCTCGCTACCGCAATTTCAACAGAGCAACGCCACGCTTGTCGTGCGCTCCCACCGGCCTCATGCCGACATTGCCGCCGCGCTGCAACACGCGCTGACCGGCATGCAACCCGATCTTCCTTTCAAGATCGAGAGCTGGTCCGATGCTCTGGGCATGGTCCTGTTCCCTGCACGCGCGGCGACCGTCGCACTCGGCATCATGGGCCTGTTGGCCGCGATGCTGGCCGTCACCGGCATCTTCGGCATGGCCGCGTATTCGGTATCGAAACGCATGAAGGAACTCGGCATCCGCGTGGCGATGGGCGCACAGCCGGCGCAACTGATGCGCTCCGCGCTGGGACGGCCTCTGATCCTGCTGCTTTTCGGCTCCATGGCAGGCCTGGCGATGGGCGTGCTCGCGAGCCGGCTACTGGCGCAGATTGTCTATGAAGCGACGCCGCGCGACCCTCTGGTGCTGGGCGGCGTGTTGATAATCATGGCCCTGCTTGGGCTGCTGGCCACCTGGATTCCGGCGCGGCGCGCTTTGGCGATCGACCCCGCAAAACTATTGCGGGAAGCGTAGCCTTTGCCGGCCTGCGCGGAACCGCACACACCGTCGAATCGTAACTCCCTATGGACATGAATACGGCGGGAAAATCCGACATCTTCGAAGCCGTGATCCAGATTCTCATCTTAAAATCCCTCGACGAACGGGGATCAGCGAATTCGCAGCTGCTGTTCGAGGACCTGCAACGCAAAACGCACGGAATCCCGCGCATCGAAAAGGATTCCGTCTACATCGCGCTGCGCAAACTGGAAACCAGCGGATGGGTCCGAAAAAAATCGGCCGCCGCGCGAGACTCCGGCAAATGGCAACTGACGCTCTCCGCGACAAAGTGTCTCCCGCTGGAAATCAAGCAGTGGAAAATCTTTACGGAAGCCTGGCCGCCGATTCTCCGCCTGCTCAAATCGAATTTAGATTAGGAGCGTTCTCAGAAATAAATAGGTTGTCATTCCGAGCAGAGGTCGCCACGGCGACCGGAGTCGAGGAACCTGCTGTTTGCCGGCTAAACACAAGGTCCTTCGCGTTGCTCAGGATGACACGACGGGTTTATGAGACAGCTTCTAGACAGACCACCGCAGATCGCCATCCAACGGCTGTTGCTCGGCAGCGAACAACCCTCCCACAGCCCTCCTTCAACTTCATGGCGACGCTACAGCAGACGCCCAGGGATATAATCCCAGCCGCAGGGCCTAATAGAGAGGAGTCCGCCATGCCAGTATCCGTCTTCATCGGGACCAGCGTCGATGGATTCATTGCGCGGCCGAATGGCGATCTTGATTTTCTGCCGACGGGCGGCGGTGAATCCCACGGCTACGACGAATTCATCGCGAGCGTCGATGCGCTTGTGATAGGCCGCAACTCGTTCGAGACCGTCCTGAAATTTCCGGATTGGCCCTATGGCAGCAAACGTGTCGTGGTCCTGAGCAGCCGGCCACTCGATGTATCCGCGGCGCGTGGAGGCGTTGTAGAGCAGATGGCTGGACCTCCGGAAGAAATCGTGTCAAAGCTTGCGGCGAGTGGCGCCCATCACCTCTATGTCGATGGAGGAATAACGATTCAGCGGTTCCTGCGCGCAGGTCTCGTGCAACGCATCGTCATCACGCGAGTGCCCGTGCTCATCGGAAAAGGAGTTCCTCTCTTCAGCACGCTGCCGCGCGATATACATCTCCGCCACATAGCGACGCAGCACTATGCCAGCGGTTTGGTAAAGACGGAATATCAGGTCGTCACCTGAAACAATAAGGCAAAACGGATCACCGATTGCCTGGGTGGTCGAATTGTCGGCTGGAGCTAGTTCGCCAGCCGCTGCATCCGCAGCCGCTCGACGCCGTCGAGCGCGCTCCATAGTGCCTGGGCTGCTGTTTCCGCCGCGTCGAGCGCCTTGTCCGCCGATTCAGGATTGCAGGCCAACTCGTCTTCGATCGCCTGCTTCCAAACTTCGGCATGGTGCACGTCGGCGGTCTGATGCAGTGTGAAGTAACGACAGGTCGCCGCGTCCGCGCCGTAATGGCGGCATAGTCCGGCGGCCTTCTGGGCGGCAATCTCCGGGACGCGCGACTCGTACGCGTAGAGCGCGGCCAGGCCGACCGCCGCGCTGTCCTGCTGCATTAATTTCTGGAATGTCCCGATCAGAGTTTTCATCTCGGGCTGGGTTTCGCGCTTGCGTACGTCGGTTTCCGCCGCGCCGCAGCCGCAGGCGAAATCCATCCACAAGTCGCTGTGCGGTTTGCCGTGCGGTGCATCGATACCTTCCTCGTCCAATAGATTCCGCAGTACCGTGCGGCGCAGCTCCGTATCCTCCAGACGCGAATGCAGCGCGCTGAGATAGGTCGGGAATGCCGACACATGGTGCCAGTATTCCGCTGCATAGTCCCGCAGATCGTCCCTGGTCAGTTCGCCCGCGGTCCAGGCGCGGTAGAAGGAATGCGTCAGCAGGTTGTAGGGCGCGATACGGCTTTCCAAACGGCTGAAGAAATCTGTATTCGCTGGCAAGGGGCCTCCTCGGAGATTTCGGTATCGAGCACAATTGTCTGCACTGTACGCGAATCCGCAACTTCACTCAAGAAGATTGCGGTCGGCTGGAGATTTTTCGCACAGTTTGCGCAGTATCTCCGCCGGGCTGCGCCACTTCTTCTGACAATTCCGCCAATAGTTGCGATGCGGTTTTGCGGTTGACGGGATGCCGCCATTCCGGCGCAATCTCCGCCAGTGGCACCAGCACGAACCGCCGCCCGGCCAGTGATGGATGGGGCAACGTCAGCGATGGCGTCTCTAAAACCAGATCGTCATAGGCCAGCAAGTCGAGATCGAGCGTGCGCGGCCCTTTTGGAGGCGTTGCGCTGCGATCGCGGCCGTGGTCCCGTTCGATGCGCAGCAGGGCGGCAAGCAGATATTCCGGTGACAGCTCCGTTTGCAACGTGACAACTGCATTCAGAAAATCTGGCTGCGAGATAGTACCCACCGGTTCGGTTTCATAGAAGGAAGAAATTTTCTCTACGCTTCCGATCCGCCGCAGGGCGGTAATGGCTGAACGCATATTCGCTTCGCGGTCTTCCAGGTTGGAACCAAGGCCGATATAGGCGCGCGAAGTTTGCTGTTTGGCTGTGGGCATTGGAGGTCGAGCGTTTCAAAACTTCATTGCACCACTCCAGGCTGCGATTGCTGGGAAATGGAACCAACAGGTTTCTCGATTTCCCTTCGCGGAGTTTACTCTGAGCGGAGCCGAAGGGCTCGGAATGACTATGTTATGGATGGGGATCGCTTAGGCAGACAACACGGTCGCCTGGACGATCCGCTGGACGCTCGCGCTCGCGTCCTCCTCGACTGGCAGATGCACCAGCTCCCACGCGGAGCGATCCTGCAGCAATCGCGACACCAGCGCGGTATGCATGGCGTGACCGGCGCGTTCCGCGACGACGTGGCCTTGAATGCGGCGACCCGCAAGCGCCAGGTCGCCGATCAGGTCCAGCACTTTGTGGCGGACAAATTCATTGGGAAAGCGGAGCGGGCCGTTCTGCACGCCCTCGCGCGTCAAAATAATCGCGTTCTCGTCGGATGCGCCGCGGATCAGGCCCATGTTGCGGAGCATCTGCTCGTCCTCTCGAAAACCGAAGGTGCGCGCGGCGGCGACTTCCGACGCGTACGCGCCGGTGTTCAAATCCAGTTGGAAGGATTGCTTGCCGATCGGCGTCGGGAAATCGATGGCGTAGGCGACGCTGTATCCGTCGCCCGGGTAGACGCCGATAAATTTGCTGTTGTCGTGGACTTCGACGGTTTTGCGGATGCGCAGAACCTCACGGCGACGGCGCTGCGTCTGCAGACCGACGGACTGGAACGCGTTGATATACGGGAGCGCGCTGCCATCGAGAATCGGCAGCTCCAGGTTATCGAGTTCGACGATCAGGTTGTCGACACCATAGCCGATCAGCGCAGAAAGCAGATGTTCTGTGGTCGAAATGAGTACGCCCTGCCGCATCAGACTCGTGGCATAGCTGACCTTGGCGACATTGCGTCCGGTGGCGGGAATTTCAAAGTTATCCAGATCGGTGCGGCGAAACAAGATTCCAGCGCCGGCAGGGGCCGGCAACAGTCGCAGATGCACCGGAGCGCCGCTGTGTAAACCCACACCGGAAAACTCCACCGTGCCCGCCGTGGTCTGTTCGAATTGCAGATTTCGTGCGATGAACGCCCCGTTCTCTTGCAAAAGCCTTATCCTACAAGGATCATGGCAGCCGTCAATGTGGCAAAATTGACACACTCTGTGGAGAGACCTGCACAGCCGGTGGTGCGATATCGGCGGCATCAGGACTTCTGAGTTCGGATGCCTTTTTTTCACATGGCGGCGAAGCGAACAAGAGATATCCATCGGAATGGCGCCTGGAGAAGAGAAGAATCCACGGTATATTCACTTGGGTAGCTGCAGGCGCCCAAGATGCTACCTGAGTTTTTTGAACCGTTCGCGCAGCCAAACTTTTGGACTTCCCGCACCGCATACCATGCAACTGAAAAGAGGACAATTTTGAACCTGCCCCTAGACCAAACAGCGAAATCAATGCGCCTGCTCGCAGCTGCCAATGAGCATCAACCCATCATGCTGCGGCAACTGGAAGAGATCGTTTCCATCGAATCTCCGAGCGATAACAAAGCCGCGGTTGACCGGGCCGGTCAACGAATGGCGAGCTGGTTCGAGCCGCTCGGCGGAAAAGTTCGCTGGCATCGGCAAAAAGAGTTCGGCGATTTATTGGAATTCCGCTTCGCGCCGATTCGCAGCGCCAGAACTGCGGCCAACCAGGATAAACGGAAGCCAATCCTGCTGCTCGGTCACCTCGATACCGTGTGGCCGATGGGCACGCTCGCCACCATGCCGTTTCGGATTGCGAAGGGCCGCGCGTTTGGTCCCGGTGTGTACGACATGAAGACGGGCGTGATCATGGCTCTGCACGCCATCGCTATTGCGCGCGAGGCCGCGGCGCTCCACACCCCCGTCATTGTGCTGCTCACGTCGGAAGAGGAAATCGGCAGCCCTTGCTCGCGCCCCGTCATCGAAAAAATTGCGCGAGAATGTTCGGCGGTGTTTGTGCTGGAGCCGGGACAAGGCCTTCTGGGCGCGTATAAGACGGCGCGCAAAGGCGTGGGACAGTACGGAATCCACGTACAGGGAGTTGCCGCGCACAGCGGCGTCGATTTTGAAAAAGGCCATTCCGCCGTGCTGGAACTGGCGCGGCAGATCGAAAAAATTTCCCACTTCACCGACCTTAAAACGGGACTGACCGTGAATCCAGGAACCATTCGCGGCGGAACTCGAAGCAATGTGATTGCGGCGGAAGCGCACGCTGAGATTGACGTGCGTATCGCCCGAATGCGCGATGCAGCGCGGGTACAGAAACTGTTTCGCGGGCTGCGTCCCGTGGATCGCGCCTGCAAAGTGACGATCACGGGCGGCATGAATCGTCCGCCAATGGAACGAAGTAAGGGGACCGCGAAACTATTCAATCAAGCCAAACAATTTGCCAAGGAAATGGGATTCCCTCTGGAAGAGGCCTCGACTGGCGGCGGCTCTGATGGCAATTTTACCGCCGCGCTCGGCATTCCCACACTCGATGGCATGGGCGCAGTCGGCGAAGGCGCCACGCGACGCATGAATGTATCTTTTTGGAGCACCTCGCGCCCCGCACCGCCCTCCTCGCCGCCATGCTTGCCAGCCCGATCACCTTTTGAAAAGTATCTAACCTCCTTTTCGTTGCTCCGGGATTTCCTGGTGTGGTACCAATGGATCGTTTCTGCTTCGGATCAACATCATGCTTTCGTCACCATGCATGCGCGAAATGGTTGGAAGCAGGAGACAGCCATCATGCCTAACAAAGGAATTGTTGTTCCGGGAACCCGGATCGCGCTTGCCTTTATGGCGGCAATGGCACTGATATCGCTAGTGGCCTGCGGCGGCGGCGGCATGAACAGTGGCGCGATGGGAACCACCGTCACCGCTTCGTTTGCCGGCGCGACAATGCCCAGCGCCGTCGCATATCAGGCTGGCGCAACCGGCAAATTTCAGACGCTCACGCTCTCCGGTTCGAGCGTTTCGTTCACGTTGCCATCGGGAACCAGCGCCTATGGTTTCGCCTACATCTGTTCCTACTTTTGTCGCGGTAGATGCATATTCGAATGAATCGATCATTCAGGCAACTACAACGGACACGACCTCTCTTGCATTGGCGTGTCCTTCGCTGTCGGGAAGCGTAAATGCGACGTTTGACGTTTCAGCGATCCCCGGCGCGACGTCTGTTTTGTTGTACGTAAACTACTGGTCGGATCAATATTATGCGACAACCGGGTCAGTGAGCCTACTCGGCATTCCGACGGGAACATATGACGTTGCATTGGTGGCAGACGGCGCAAACGGCACTCTCGGGATCCAGATTCAGCGCGGGGTCAACATAACGGGATCGACCAATATCGCGTTTCCGCCCATGACGGCGGCAGACAAATTGGGGTCCGCGCCGGTCAACATAACGAACGTGCCATCGAACGCGACGATCAGCGGTTTCGAACCCACATATCAAACATCCGGCGGCTTATCGGTCATTCTGGACGGGCCATTCAATGGAATTCCGCAAACGACCTACCGCACGGTTCCCAGCGGTCAAAGTCAATCCGGAGACTTTTACCTGATCAACGCCGGCGCAGATTTAGCCGCACAATCCGTGAACGCCGAAGTGTCATCCAACACGGCCAGCGCGGTGACGGTGGCGTTGCCTTCTCCCTTGAGCTCCCTCCCCGCGCCCGCGGCGGCGGCCTTCCCAACCTTCAATGCGAATACGAGTGGATTCACGGTTAAAGGAACTGTCGTCGATTCCGCATACACGCAGTTCCAGACGCCTGCAGTCAACTCCGTCGCCTACAACACCTATATCTTCGTCACGGGGACATGGTTGGGCACGAACACAACGTTTACTGTGCCCGATCTTTCCACGTTGACTGGATTTGCGCCCACTCCGCCCAGCGGCGGCCGGGAATTTTGGGGCCTTTACTCGACTTCTGGCACGCCTCTGCAATTCGATACGCTGCAACAGTCGGCAATCGAGACTTTTACGTCGCCTACCTCATTGCAGTCCATCAGCTATGGCGGGTACTTCACCACGCCGTAAGCGTGCTGTGCCGGGTGTCTCATCCTCTCAGTTGCGAGGGGCGGGATAAATTCTCTCGTCTGAATCCAAAGATGTTCTGCCGTGAGCTATCCCACCCTTCGCGAGAAGCCGCGAAGGATGGGGCACCCAGGGAAGCCCACGGACCATTTTTCCCGGAGAAATCGCGGTTAAGGGTGAGTCCTGCCGGACAGGATCGCATCCCACCCTTATGCTGTTCCTCATCTGAGCCAGCTACGGGAGAATGCGAATTTTTATGACGTTACTTTTGTTTCAAATGACGACAGTATTGCTGACAGCCCTGCTCTGCGGGTGGGTCGCGCGCAAGCTCGGTCAGGCGAGGGTCATCGGGGAAATTGTCGGCGGCATCCTCATCGGACCATCTGTGTTTGGCCGAATTGCGCCGCACGCCTCGGCAAGATTGTTTCCGCAAAACTCGTTCGGTTCCTTTGAAGTTCTCAGCACCATCGGCCTCATACTTTTCCTGTTCCTGATCGGCAGCGAACTCGATTACGCGCACCTGCAAAAACAGAGAGGCACGGCGGTTCTCGCCAGCGGCATGAGCATCTTTTTCCCGTTCGCCATGGCCGCGGTCGTCGCCCATTCGCTGCGCATCCGCTTTGCCCCGCATGGCATCGGCAGCATCCCCTTCGTCCTCTTCCTCGGCATATCGATGAGCATCACCGCCTTTCCTGTTCTGGCCCGCATCCTGGAAGAGAGACGCCTGCAATCCACGCCGCTTGGAACGATGGCGCTGATGTGCGCGGCAGTCGACGATGTGTGTGCATGGACTTTGCTCGCGATCGCTCTGACACTGATTCCGCACAGCGGCCAGTCGATGGCATTGCCCTACCGGCTTCTATTTCTGGCTCTTTACATAGGTGTCATGTTGTTTGTCATCCGCCCGCTCGGGGAGTGGTTTGTAAAGCGCCAAAAGAGCATTGGGTTGTCCTATGAACTTCTTGGCGTCATCCTCGCAGTGGTTCTGACCTCTGCCGCTGCGACGGAAGCTATAGGAGTGCATCCGCTATTTGGCGCCTTTCTAGCCGGCGTTTGTTTTCCGCGAATTGAGCGCTGGCAGACAGCCGTTCGCACGCGCCTGGACATGATCGTTTCCGTGTTGCTGTTGCCGCTCTTTTTTGCCTTGACCGGCATGAGGACACGTCTGGACCTGCTGAGCGGGGGCAGGATATGGTTCTGGACCGCTGTCGTGCTCATCGTAGCCGTGGCCGGAAAGATGGGAGGCGCGGTGCTGGCCGCCCGCTTGACTGGACAGTCCTGGCAGAATGCTATGGGTCTGGGAGCCTTGCTGAACACGCGCGGCCTGGTCGAGTTGATTGTGTTGAACATTGCCTACAATGCGCACGTTTTCTCGCCGACCTTGTTTACCATGCTCGTCGTCATGGCGTTGATCACGACCATGATTACCACCCCTGTGCTCAACTGGCTCGGAATCGAAGACCGCGGTCAAAAGGACAACGATCTCGCAAAAATTGAAGCAGCCTGAGCCGGCATTGAGTCAGGTTGTCATACGCGAAGTCAACGCAGGGCTTCATCCGCTGCCAGCAGCCGCCATCCGGGATGCTTCACATGTGAGGAGATGGATCTGCGGTTTCCGAATGTTGCGCGATATGAAATGGATCGAATGCTGGAGTTCTCCGTCCCGGCTTTTTGGACGCGGGTTGAGGACGCTCGCGGCGTCACGGCGTTTGCTCGATCCCTAAATCCTTCGCCACCGTTCCATCGTTCAGCATCTTCTCCGCTTCCGCCAGGGTGATCGACTCCGGTGCCGGTTTGTAATCGCTGGTCTCCTCATCCTGCTGCTCACTAATGCTCTTGAAAATCAGCGCATGCCCCTGTATGTGTACGTGTGTTCCGGTGATCTGCCAAACGCTGGAATCGATCTGCTTCCGTTCCACATTGAAGGTCCCGCCTTTGTCGAGCTTGCCGAGCAGCCCCCATCCAAACTCGACATTTCGTATCAGCTCGCCCTTCAAGGATTGAATTCTCCTGTCCGTCGTATTCACCACCATTGTTCCCTTCATGGCAGAAAAGACGCGTGCCTCACGCGTCGGCGGCTTGAACTTCGGATTCGGTTCGAAGGACAGCGTCGTTTGGTCGCCGCTTTCGCCAATCTTCGTCCATAGAAAGGCGTCAGGCAGCATCTTCGTCAGCGAAGCCGCCTGCTTATCATCGTGCTGATTGCTTTGTTTCTGCTTCTGTCTGAGCGCAGCGTCCATCACAAACCGATGCATCCTTTGCTCATCTTCCCTCTCCTCTTGCGGCGTCAAAGGATGGCCGTCGATCTCGATCATCTTCGAGACACTGCCTTCCGGCGTCTGCACTACCAGCTTCACTATGCTTTTGCCGTGAACTTTATCTGCATCCCGATACATCCAGCGCGAATGGTCGTTCGCATCCATCGTCAGCTCATGATCGACGATCGATTGAACAAAGGCCTTCGTCGAATCTTGCTGCGCGTGCGTGTGCCTTGGCAAAATTGAAACCGCAGCCATCACAGTCGCCAGCGCCACAGCGGAACGAAAGCCAGCTATCTTCGTTCTTCTCGTTTGTCCCATATTTATCGATCCGCTTGCTAAGATTCCGCCAATCCCGCGCGGGTTACCTCTGCGCTATCTCGAGCGAGACGTGCATATCCGCAATCGGCGTTGCGCTTGTCGAAGGACGCGGGTTCCTAAGCCGGTTTTGCAAGGTCCGGGCTCTCCCGAGGAGATCTCAAGGATGGTTGACGAAGTCACTATAGAAGCATTAACTGGGATTCGTAACCGCCGTAGTTCCCCGCCTGCGGTTTGGAAGTACCGCAACAAACCGATCCCAGGAGAAAACCAATGCTAGTTACAACTGAAACTTCCACCGTTGCCGATTTTGTTCGCATGCTACCCATCACCGCCGCTGGGCTGGAGTCGCCGCAAGGGGAGTCGCCAGAAAAAGAGCCCGATGCAGAGATTGAAGGCGAAGCTGAAACCGTAAGCCACGGGGATACCGTCAGTCATGGAGACACGGTGAGCCACGGAGATGTCGTTCCTTCCAAGTCGTAAGTGCTCCATCCGGCATTCAGGGTACGGATGCCCCACCGTTCGCAGCTTCATCGCGAAGGATGGGATTGGAAGCGATAAACTGGAACCATGCACGTCCATGGGCCGGCGACAGAGAAGACTAAGCGTATCCTGCGCATCTCGCTCGTCCTGACCTTCGCCTATATCCTGCTTACGCTGCTGGCCGGATTGCGTGCGCACTCGCTGGCGTTGATCTCCGAAGCGGGCCACAACACATCCGATTTTCTGGCGCTGCTGCTCTCTTTCGTTGCGGTTTATTTCCATTCCCGCCCGGCCACCGAGCGCAAGACCTTCGGTTACCGCCGCGCTGGAGTGCTGGCCGCGTTCGTCAATGGAATCACGCTGATTGGCATTGCTGTCTGGTTGGCTGTCGAGGCCGTCGGCCGCCTGCTCCATCCGCGTACCGCCGAGCCGCACTGGATGATGATCACTGCCGCCATCGGCGTGGTAATGAATGGCGTGCTCGCCTGGATGCTGTCGCGCGTCAGCCAGGACGTGAACATTCGCGGCGCCTTCATCCACATGCTCGGCGACACGCTTTCAACGGCGGCGGTCATCGTCGGCGGCGCCGTTATCGCCCTCACCGGGATGCAGTGGGTCGATCCCGCGCTGTCACTGCTCATCGCCGCGCTCATCTTCTGGTCGTCACTCTCCATCATTCGCGAAACCCTCAACGTCTTGCTCGAAGGCACGCCGGACAACCTCTCGCTGACGGATATTCGCGCTGCCATGCAGACCGTCACAGGCGTCTGCGGCGTGCATGATCTGCACGTCTGGAGCATTGGCTCGCACCTGAACGCCCTCGCCTGCCATGTCGCCATTGCCGACATTCCGCCTTCGGAAAGCCGTCGCATTCTCGCGAATATCAATATCGAATTGCGCGAACACTTCCACATTCACCACACCACAATCCAATTCGAACAGCGCGACGAGGCCGGCTGTGAAGTAGAAGATGGCTGCACTCCGCTGACACAAGAATTAAGCAGCGCCGCCCACAGCCACTCCCATTCCCATTAATCGGCTCCGTCATTCGTAAATAGATTTGTCATTCCGAGCAGAGCCAGAACACCTGGGTGCCCGCATCTCGATTTTGAGATGTGGGATGAATGTGTCGGCCAGAAATATACTCGTGGTGCGCCATACGGCAGTATTCGGGCGAACTTCCCGGCTTATTGGGTGGCGATGGCCGGAGCCGGAACCAGGTCAGCCTGATAAATATCGAAAATCCTCGTTGCAGTTGACGATGCATTCGACGGTTTGCGGGTGCGAAGGATTGTGGCCTTCCCATCGCGGATGCAAAGAATATCCCAGAGAGAGAATTCGGGAAAGCTAATTCGTTTGAGCGGGGTTCCGTCTGTGACGTCGATTTCCTCAATCAGTCCTTTGCCTTGACCCCAAAAGCCGTCGCCCGGGATTCGAAATCGAACAAACAGGTTCTTCCCGCTGGAGGAGAATATGGAATCGAGCTCGTACCCCAGCTGCGGCCGGATCGGGATGGCGTTCACACTTCCGTCGGGGAACACTTCAAACACCGGTCCCTGGGTCCCAGGTTCGAGAAGGTCGATTGCGCTTCCATGGTGAGAGAGCTGATATTCCTGGAGACCTTGCTGGAGCTGAATAGAATCACGACGCTCCTTCGATAGCGAACGGCTCAGTCGGGCCTCCTCAAACGGCGATTTCACCGGCAAAGGTTTCGGCGGGTTCAGGAATGATCGCAATGTCCCATCGGAATCAAGCACCGCCAGTTTCGGGTTTGCTTCTAGCTTGTCCGTGCCGAGCACAAGATATTCCCCCGAATCAAACTGCGCGATCCTTTCCGGCAAAAAATGCGGAATGTCGACCGGAACGGAATCCTTATAGCTTCCGTCTCGATCGAATCGTGCGATGTACCAGCTATGTTCTCCGGTATATCGGGCTCTTTTCCCTTCCGCCGAGAACTTCGTGGTTGAGTCTCGGGTAGCGTAGATCAGAAACGAGACACCTGCATCGGTCGCATCCACGCTGAAGGGAATCCAGCTATGGTCATATAGGTCATGAATGTCTTCCAACAGGTATGTTGTCTTCTTTTCATGAGGATCAAGCGCGAATAAAGTCTCCTCGCTGAAATGGGACGGAGTGTCGAAGTAGAAGTTGATGAAAACGGTCCCGTTTTCGGTGCATTGCGTCGGCTCGTCGTAGACAGGGGAAGGCACCGGGTATTCCGTCGGATGATCTTTGTCCAGTTGAAACGTATATGTTGGCACGTAGCTGGACGCTTGGCCGGAAGTCGGCGGTTTCCCTTGCGTCTGCGCGGGTAAACACAACGGGCTGCCCGCACAGACGATGGAAACAAAAACCGCCAAATTACGGAACGTCATGGGAGATATAGGCCCCCTTGGAAGAAGCCTGATACCAAAATAGGCCTCAATTGTCAAGGTTCATTCGAGTGCCCGGGGTGCCCCGTGGGCAGCCTGAGCTTGCCGTAGGCGAGTCAAACGGGAACCTGCGTTTCCCTCTAGCTGGGAGATTGCCGTCCCCAATCTTTCCTCACGGGCAGCTATGCGGAAACTGGTATCCTCAGGACGCGGAAAAAGTCTGCATTGGAGAGGTTCGCGCGATGGCTCGAAGAACGGTCGGTCGTGCGCGAGCGCAATTCGTTCTGCTGCTCGCCTTTCTGTTCCTGTCGCCGGCAATTCTTGCCCACCCACAAGCGTTTCAGGCGAAAGATATCGGCGCTGGCTCCGTTGCCGTCACCGGCAACTGGCAATTCCACACCGGAGACAATCCAGGTTGGGCGAACCCCGCATATGACGACTCCGCATGGGAGCAGTTACGCGGCGATCATACCTGGGGCGCGCAAAGCCACCCGGGTTATACCGGCTTCGCCTGGTATCGCAAACAGATTGGCGTGACAGGCAAAGCGCAGCCGCTTGCCATTCTCATTCCACCCGTCGATGATGCCTACGAAATCTATTGGAATGGCAAGAAGATCGGCAGCTATGGCAGCCTGCCACCGCACGCCGCGTGGTGGTCGAACGGACACAGCGCCGTGTATCCCCTCGGAGGCGTGCCCGCGAACGGCGTGCTGGCGCTGCGCGTTTGGAAAGCGCCGCTGGCCTCGACCGACCCATGGGGCGTAGGCGGCCTGAATGCGCCGCCCATGCTGGGCAATCCGGCCGTCCTTGCCACGCAAGCGATGGAGCCGCGCTACCTGCAGGAACACCATCAGCTTCCGCAAATTCTGATCGGGGCCGTGGTGTTCGTCGCAGGGCTGCTGACGCTACTGCTGTTTCTGCGAGATCGCAAGCAGTGGCTCTATCTTTGGCTCGGTATCTATCTGCTGGCGGAGGGTGCGACCGCGTTCCTGGCACTCGATGCGATGACGTACGGCATGCATTTCACTTCCACGCAACTTTTTTTGCAGTTTGTGGATGCCGCTCAAGACATTTCGCTGTGGCTGCTGCTGCTTACTCTCTTTGGATTCGGCAGAGATCCGCGCTGGCGGCGCTGGACTTTAGCACTGGGCGGCGTCTATTTCGCTGCGGTGCTCGTGGATACAACCGTTCTTTTCAACTGGCAGCATGTCGGCCTCGGCGCACAGTGGACCGACGCGATTACGACCGGAATTTACCAGCTGATCCCGCTGTATATCTTTTTCATCGTCGGATTCGGGCTGGCTCGCCGCAAGCAGATGGAGCTTTGGCCCGTCGCTATCACAGCGTTTCTTTACGGTCTGTGGAACTTTGTGATCGAGACTTCCGCCCAGGGAAGGCGCTTCACCCACTGGACCCTCAGCTACGGATCTCCGCGCCTGGGGTCTCCATGTGGGCAGCTACACCTTCAGCGCAACCTTTCTGCTGGACACGCTGCTGTTTCTGGTCCTGCTGTTTACCGTTGCGCGGCAACAGTTTTTGGAGCGACGCCGACAGGCCCAGATCGAAATGGAGATCAAGTCCGCGCGCGAAGTTCAGCAGGTGCTGGTTCCAGAGGACGTCCCCGCCATTCCCGGATTTTCCATCGCCAGCATCTATAAGCCCGCCACGGAGCTCGGCGGCGATTTCTATCAGGTGATTCCGCTGCAAGACGGCGCTGCGCTGGTCGTAGTAGGCGATGTCAGCGGCAAAGGATTGAAGGCCGCCATGGTGGTTTCGCTGATCGTCGGCACGTTGCGTACGCTGGCCGACTACACCCAGGAACCCGCGGAAATTCTGCGCGGACTGAATCGCCGATTGATTGGCCGAACCCAGGGCGGCTTCGCCACATGCGTGGTACTGCGCATCGAGGCCAATGGCAACGCCGCCATCGCGACCGCCGGCCATTTCGCTCCGTTTCGCGACGGGAAGGAACTGCCACTCGACGGAGCGCTGCCGCTCGGCATCGTTCCCGAAGCCGAATATGACGAGATAGTCTTCCGCCTGCACGAGGATGAGACGCTCACGTTTTACACCGACGGCATTGTCGAAGCGCGCAACGCGCAAGGCCAGCTCTTCGGATTCGATCGCGTGCGGGAGCTGTCCCGCGCGCGGCTCTTCCGCGGTTGAGATCGCCGACGAGGCCAGCGCCTTCGGCCAGGAAGACGACATCACAGTTCTGACATTGACCCATCTGGCGGCCACAGAGCCAGCGCACGCCGCTGCCGTGCGCCTGACCACTCAAATCGCCACTGGCTGAAGACTGTCTTCGATCATTGAAACAATCCGGGTGCCCCAGAGTGTGCCCTAAGCTGTCGAGGGGTTGGCGTAGCGAACCTGGGTGTTCGCTTCTCTCGTATGAGCCGCAAAGACAGGTCTCCGGGCACTCCACCCCTGCTTGTAAGCGCCGCTTGGTCGGTGTATGGTGACGTACAAAAGGATCCCCATGCAGACCCGCCGTCGAGCGCTTGTTCCGTTGCGTATTCGATCCTCTTCTTTTTATCGCGCGGCGGCATTTGGACTTCTGGCGGCCTCTCTGGTTAGCTGCAGCAGCTCGATCACCAGTAATATTCTGCTTCGGAGCGCGTTGCAGAAGGACCTTACCGACTATTTGACGGCGCGGTCGTCGCTCGAACATATCTCGACGATCTCAATGACAGTCAGTTTCGGTGACCGGCAGCAGGACATAAGTGTCGCGGCCGGAACGACACGGTACGGCGGGGGCGCTGCCGTTACGCCTGCAAGCCTTTTTCAAATCGGTAGCAACACGAAGGCGTTCACGTCCGTGGCGATCCTTCAGTTGGAGGCGGCCGGAGTGCTGTCGATTGGCGACGCTTTAGGCAAATGGCTACCTCAATATCCGGCGTGGAGCCAAGTGACGATTCGGCAATTGCTGAACATGACGAGCGGCATTCCCAGCTACGATTCGGCGCCCGCATTTGAGTCGGACTATTCCAACAACCCGCTGGCCGAGTTCACCCCTGCGCAGTTGGTAGCTTACGTATATCCGGCCATCCAGACGCCCGGGGGCGCCTTTGTTTATTCGAATACCAACTATATTCTGGCGCAGATGATCGTGGACGAAGCGAGTTCATCGCAAAGCTACCAGACGGAGGTTCAGCGGATTATCCGCCAAACCGGACTGAACAGTACCTACTACGAGCCGGACTTCTATCCCCAATTCGTGACCCGGCGGCTGGTATCCGGCTACGCGGTGAACACGGACTTGCCAGGCCTTTCCAAACTATACGGCCAGGATGTGAGCGGCTTCAGCCTGGGATTGGCACAGGGCGCCGGCGGCATGATTTCGACGCCGGATGACCTCACGACCTGGACCCGCGCCTTGTTTGAAGAAGACGTGCTGCCCCCAAAACAGCTCCAGGAACTAAAGAGCCTGGTCGCGATTCCCAGCGGGCAGCCGATCGCGCAAACCTCGGCATCGCAACCGCAGGCGTTTGGACTTGGGGTCTTTCAGATTAACGATCCCAAACTGGGCCTTTACTGGGCGTACCAGGGAACGACGCTTGGCTACCGCGCGACGTATATGTACTTCCCCAATTCCGAGCTGATCGTCACGTATTTTACGAACAGCGACACCTCGGCCGCACTGAACCAAATCAGCGCGCAGCTTTTCCCCGCCGTGTACGCTACGCTCCAGGCCGCAGGCGCTATCCAATAGCACGGGTCAGCCGGTGTGCTCGACGGGAAGTTCTTCGCTTCGCGAACGATGACACGCCATTTATGAGACCACTTCGCTCCGTTGACATCCTGCCGGGTGCCCCATGTCTCGCTTCTGAGACATGGGTTCGATCGCGCGAAGATCACCCTTCCCCAGGCTTTTTCCCTTTCGTCTGCGACCGAAAAATCTCCGCAACCCGCTCCAGCGTGTCGATTTCACTCACCGGCTTGTCCCCGCGAACTCGCACAATGCGCGGAAATCGCAGCGCGTAGCCGCTGTTGTGCCGCTCCGATCGCATCACGTTGTTAAATGCAACTTCAAGAATTACCTTAGGCTCAACCGGCAATTGCCAGCGACTCGAATCGTCCAGCCTGTGCTCCAGGAACCACTGCGTCAATGTCGAAATCTCCTCATCCGTCAGGCCGGAGTAAGCTTTGCCGACATTCTTCAGCTCTGCGCCGTCCTGTACCGCGAATGTATAGTCGCTCAGCACGCGCGCGCGTCTGCCGTGCCCATATTCGACCGCCGTCACCACCACATCAAGGGTGGCCAGCTCGCGTTTCAGCTTGAGCCACGCTGCGCCGCGCCGCCCAGGCTGATAGGTCGACGCCAACGACTTCAGCATCAGGCCTTCATTCCCGCGCATCTGCGCGGCATCGAACGCTGCATCAATCTGCTCCGGCGAGACCATTGCTGTGACAGGAGCAAGCTTCAAGGGCGGCAGAGAGTTCTGAACATTAGGCACTTCATCGGTTACAAATAGCGAACTTTGCGCGGAATTCTCCTCCGAACGCCGCCGCGACTTGCCGGCCGCCTGCAAAGCAGCGATCGTCCACGTCTCCAACGCCGGCCGGCGCTGTCGCAACGGAGCATCCAGTAAGAGCCGGTTATCATCCAGCAGCAGATCGAACGCAAGATACACCACCGGAGCTGCCGCGCGCATCGCCGCCGTCACGCGCTTCCTTCCCAGCCGCTGCTGCAATGCGGTGAATGGCAGCGCCCGCTCCGCATCGAAGTCCCACGCCAGAATTTCTCCATCCAGTATCCCCGGCCCATCGACGCAGGCGAACCATTCGGCCAGCTCCGGAAAACTCGCCGTCACGTCGTCGCGAGTGCGGGAGAAGATGCGCACGCGACCGGGCTGCTCCGGATCGCCGCAGTGAATTTGCGCTCGCATGCCATCGTACTTGTCTTCGATCTGCGCGAAAGATTCCCTCCGCGCGGAAGGTAATGTCGGCTCGTCTACATTCTGCACGGTGGCAAGTTGGTCAGCTTTCTCAGTGCGGCCCGCAACAAATGAATTGTCATCCTGAGACCCTTCGGCTTCGCTCAGGGTAGGCTCCGGCGAAGCCCCTTGTCGTTGTCGGGGAAAGCGCGCATATGCATCTTCCGCATTCGCGGCTGGAGTTGCCAGCATGAATCCCAGAGGATGAAACATCCGAAACTGGGCCGACGACAGTTCATGCCGCCACGCCAGCGCCACCACTGCGGCGATGTCGCCCAGCATCGTCTCCGCGCGACGAACCTCGACCAGGCCCTCGTCGCTCGCCGCTGCAATCGCTTCCTCCACCAGGCTCTGCTTCACCCCCATGCGCATGTCGCCCAGCATTAGCTTGATCGCGTATTTCGCCTCCACCGGAGCGAGCGCGCGCAGCAAATCCACAAGCTGCGCCTGCTTCGCCGCTTGTGTACGTGCGGCCGCCAGCGCATCCAACCGCGCGGCAATATCCAGCAGACCTAACCCGCTGGATTGCGCATTGATCCCAACCAACAGTTCTTCCGCGGTCGCGCCCAGGTCGCCATGCTTGCGATACACCACGCCAAACCGCTCGGGAGTAACCTGCGTGATCGTCTCCAGCGCGCGCGCCGCCAATTGCCCGCCCACCTGCAATTTCCGTTCGTCCGTCTCCGGAAACACCGCGCCTGTCAGATATTGCGCGGCCAGTCCGGCAACATGCGCGTCCAGGGCGCGCAGAAAATCCGCCATAGCCTTGCGCTTGGCCAGCTTGCTGCGCGTTTTAGCCAGCAACTCGCACAGCTCGGCGAATTTCAGCCACGACACATCGTCTGCGATCATTTGCCAGCCTCCGCTTGCGCCGAAAACGCGCTACTATAGTCAGCAAGAGAATTCATGTCGCACACCCGCGCAATTCGCTCCTCTGGTGAGACGCTTTATTAGCGGTTCCCGCCGCCTTTTTTTGTTTTCGATTCCTCTTCTCCGCATCGTTACGCACACCCAGCCAGCCGGTCTTCGCAAACCATAAATCCGGCAGCGGAAAGCCACTCATGTTGGAACGTCTGACACAAATCGAGGCACGGTATGACGATCTCTCGCGGCAGTTGGCCGACCCGGCGCTCGTTTCGGATCAGCAGCAGTACCAGAAAATTGCCAAGCAGCATCGCGACCTCGAACCCGTCGTCGACAATATCCGCGAGCTGAAACGCATCGAGCAGGGTATTCACGACGCCAAATCCATGGCCAATGAGCCGGACGCCGATATGCGCGCAATGGCCGAGGAAGAACTTGCGCAACTGGAAGCCGCGCGCCCCGCCGTCGAGGAACGCATCCGCGTCCTCCTGCTGCCGAAAGATCCCAACGACGAAAAGAACGTCATCCTCGAAATCCGCGCCGGCACTGGCGGCGATGAAGCCTCTCTCTTCGCCGCAGAACTCTTCCGCATGTACACGCGCTTCGCCGAGCTGCATCGCTGGAAGGTTGAAGTGCTCTCCATGTCCGAGTCTGGCGTGCGCGGCATGAAGGAAGTCATTGCCATCATCGAAGGCGACCGCGTCTTCTCGCAGTTGAAATACGAGGGCGGCGTGCATCGTGTGCAGCGCGTGCCGCAGACGGAAACGCAGGGTCGCGTCCACACCTCCGCCGTCACCGTCGCCGTGCTGCCGGAGGCCGAAGACGTCGATGTCAAGGTCGAGGCAAAGGACCTGCGCATCGACACCTTCTGCTCCTCCGGTCCCGGCGGCCAGTCCGTCAATACCACCTATTCCGCCGTGCGCATCACGCACATTCCCACCGGCACTGTCGTCAGTTGTCAAGACGAAAAATCGCAGATTAAAAATCGCGAAAAGGGAATGCGCGTTCTGCGCGCGCGCCTGTACGAAATGGAAATGGAGAAGCAGCAGACGGCCCTTGCGAAGGAACGCAAACAGATGGTAGGCACCGGCGATCGCAGCGAAAAAATCCGCACCTACAACTTTCCCCAGAATCGCCTCACCGACCACCGCATCGGCCTGACCATCCACCAACTCTCCGAGGTCATGGAAGGCAAGCTGCAAGCAGTGGTCGATGCATTGATCGCGCACGATCAGGCAGAGCGCCTCAAGACCGACGCCGCCACCGTATGAGAGGAATGTTTGCAGAGTCGATGACGATCGGCGACGCGATTGTCTGGGGCGCGGATCTGCTCGACGAGTCCGATGCCCGCGTCCAAAACAGCCGCGCCGACGCAACCCTCCTGCTCCGCACGGTGCTCGACATTCCCCACGCCGAACTCCTCGCCTATCGCGAGCGCCCACTGACCGCTGTGCAGACGGAACAATTCAACGCACTCATCCAGCAGCGCCGCACCGGCAAACCGATTCAATACATCACCGGCGAGCAGGAATTCTTTGGACTAAATTTCCGCATCACACCAGACGTTCTGATCCCACGCCCAGAAACCGAGCATCTCGTCGAGGCAGCCATCGCCCGCCTGCAAGACCGCCCCATGGCACGTATCGCCGATGTCGGCACCGGTTCCGGCGTAATTGCAGTGGCTCTTGCGCACGCGCTGCCGCAGGCCGAACTATTCGCGCTCGACATCAGTGCGGCAGCCTTGGCAATTGCGAAACAAAATGCCGCGCGGAACAAAGTCGCCGCCCGCATTCACTTCCGCGAATCCGATCTGCTCGCCGCCGTCGCAGGCGAATCGTTCGACGCCATCGTTTCCAATCCTCCCTACGTTGCCGAATCGGAACGCAAAACGCTGCCGAAAGAGGTCCGCGACTACGAACCGGCCCAGGCGCTATTCGCCGGCCCTACGGGACTCGAAATCTATCCGCGCCTCATCGCCCAGGCGCAGCCGCTGCTCACGCCCGGCGGATGGCTGTTGATGGAGATCGGCCACGGCCAGCGCGATGCGGTCGCATCTCTGCTGCAAGGCTGGCACGCCGTAGAATTCCTCAACGACCTGCAAAGCATCCCCCGCGTCGCCGCCGCCCGCAAGGTCTAAGCCCACAAGGCTAAGCACGGTGGGCCAGTTCTGCATGCTTCGTCTCCTGTGGTGAGATAGTCGACGATTTGCCGTATAACTACCACATGAAATCGACGCGGATGGAAGCCTTCTCCGACGGCGTAATTGCGGTGATCATCACCATCATGGTGCTGGAGCTGCACGTCCCCCGCGCCAATGGTCTTGCAGGGTTGTGGTCAGTTGCGCCGCGGCTCGCTGTCTACCTGCTCAGTTTCCTCATCATCGGCATTTACTGGATCAACCACCACGATCTCATCCGTCGCACGGAAGAAGTGGACTATCGCATCCTCTGGGCGAATCTGATTTTTCTTTTCGTTCTTTCGCTGATTCCATTTTTTGTCGATTATCTGGATGAGAAGCTTTTCGATACATTCTCCACGGTCCTCTATGACGTGACCATGCTGCTGGCAGGCGCGACATTTTTAATCCTGAGGCGCTGCGTGATGTGGCGCCAGTGGAAGGCGGGCGCGCTGCGGCGGGAAGACATGGCGGAGCAGTGGAAGCACGGCATCAGCCTCGCGATCTATCTGATGGCGATTGCGCTGGCGTTTTACCGACCGTGGCTTTCGCTCGCGGTCAGCGGCCTGGTCACGCTCGTCTGGATCATTCCCGGAACCGTGGTCAAGATCCGCGACGAAAACGCCAACGCTCCCATCCCGCCGCCGGACTTGTCCGCAAAGAAAGGATAGTACGATAGGCGCTGTCGCGGCCGTCCCACGACGGCAGAATGTTTGGAGGAGCCAATGCCGATTACGTCGAATGAAGTACATGAGTTTTGCGATCGCTGGCTCACGGCCGTCATGAATCGAGGAACGCCCGCGGAGCAGGCGGCCTTCTTCGTCGATCCCGATTCGCGGCTCTATGTTTTGGAAACCGGCGAGCTGATGACCTACCAGGACAACTACAATCTCCACTGCCAGTTGACGAATGAGATTCACACGCTCGGCGAGATGACGCTGACGGTATTGAACGCCGCGCCGGACCGCGTTCGCGCCACGGGAAGATTCTACTGGCAGGCCGAGTATGCACAGAAACGCCCGCAGCCCAACGTCATCAAAGCCCTCGCCGGCATCGACTGCATCATCGAACGAGTGGCCTCGGGCGAATTGCAATTCGTACTCTACATGAGCAGTTTCCACCAACTGCTGCCAGACTCCGCCCCGCTGCAACTCGAATAGATTGGCTCTCGCTGGCAACACTCACGGCGGGCGTCCAACATCTGAGCAGTACCTTACGACCTGGGTGCCCCACGTCTCGCTTCTGAGTCCGACCTGGGATTAAACGCCATCAGATGTGGCTACTTCGCCGGTTCAGCCGGAAGGGTTTGCTCGGTGGCGTCGCGAATCGTCGGGCTCAGCCACGCCATGTCGGCAGGAAGACGAATCTCAAGCGAGATGTCATAGGGATCATCATTTGGCTGCGCGCTCAGAAACACAAAGCCGATGATGGGTTCAGTATTTGCTTGAAGCCTCGACTGCGTTCCCAACCCCTCGTGATGGGCCGCTGTTTCAAAGTCGACGAGAGTTTTTGTCTTGTAAGTAAGTTTGTCGTGAGGGTATGGGCCATAAGGAAAATTATTCGCAGGCTCGATGCCTTCAGCAATGACTTGGTGAGTGAATTCTATGTGGGAAGGAAAAAGACGAGCGATGTTGCGAGCTACTTCGAAGCGCCCCGACGTACCCCCGTCCATGCTGGATATCTCAATCGCGGGTCCGGCGAACCCCTTCCAGTCGTCGCTGAAAACAAGCTTCGAATTGAGAGATTCGGGGCTGAGATAGAGCGTCGCGCCGCTGGAACCATAGGTACCGAAACAATGCCAGCCTCGCGGGCCAAGGACACCAGGACCCTTGACGGACTTGTACCAGGCAAAATGGGACATCGCCCCTGGGGTCATACGGAACGAAGGAGCTTTCCCATGCGGCGCCGCCATTGAACCCATCTGACCGTCGGACGGACATCCGATGAAAGGGATGGTCGAATTCTGGGACAACGCAGTTCCAGCGGCTAGGGCGAGGATAAGCGGGAAAACGATGCGCTTCATTGCGGAAGTATAGCGAGAAAGCAGGAACTGAACCGATTGATCCCAGCAACGCACTTTCCATTAGTGCGCCTATCCCTCAACAGAAGCCGACTTTTGGTTACTAATCTCAACTAGATGAGTGGCGACGCGGCGTCAGTGCTCCATCGGCGGAGCAGGCGACCCATCGGACCAGTTGCCAACCCAGACCATGAAGATTGTCACCCGCTCTTCAGGGTCATTCGCAGCCATAATCGGCGAATCCTGGCTGGTCGGCTCCCCAGCTCTTTGCCGCGTCGCCCGAGACAAAAAACATCAGGTGCGGGTGCCAGCTCATGCCGCGGTCGTTCAGGTACTGCTGCTTCGACATCATGTAGCACATCGCTCCCGGCTCCAGTGCGGGCAGTTCCTTTTTATCCAGTGCCGCAGCGGTCGCCGCGAGGATTTCCGTTTTCGATTTTCCTTCGAGCACCAGTTTTGTCTTCATCAGGAAGATCGGCGCAAAGGTTCTTGCGGCCGCTGAATTAAAGCAAATGGGGGAGCGAACTTTGGGATTCCAGAATTCCGGATCGTCGGTGGCCGCGCCCCACGATCGCTCCACCAGACAAAGAAAGCCATTCGTGCCTCTTACTGCGGTCGTGAATCCCCTCCTCCCAAGCACCATCACCTCGGCTCCGTCCGAAATAGATGCCGGAGCAGCACTGCGGGCCAACGCGATCTCCGAATTCTCGGTCGGCGATCAAATACGCATCCACCGGAGCCATGGCCGGATACACAGCCTTCTCTGCCTGCGCCCATGCCTGGCGTGTTGCGCCCGGTAGGCAAAGCTGCACAAGGAAGACTAATGCGATGACCTTGAAATCGTTCTTCCGCATGGGAATCTCCAATAGCCGCATCCTACTCGATTTTCAATTGACGGAAACAAGGCCTTAGCACTCGTTGAGAATAATTTATGCTTCGGCCGCCGATTAGTAATGACAAACGCTCTTCTCGTGAGCAAAGCACTCGTCGCTCACCACTTCTTCCACCCCAGCCGGGTGCCCCATTCAAGCCTTCTTTTGGCTTGAGTGGGATCTTCCACTTACCGTTTCTTCCATCCCAGCGGCATCTCCAGTTGGAGCCGCGACGCCTCTGGTATCTTTGCGCCTCGCACCTACCCGCACATCGTCAGACGCCGCTCCGTCGAAAGCTCGTCGGCACCGTCATGTGCAGAACCGGCATCTTCGTCTCGGGAAATGAATAAAGCCTTAAAACGGTAAAATGACTGTAGGCCCCTTGCGCGCGCCCGGCCCGATTCATGGACCACAAATGCCAGCCGCGTCAAATTCTGCATTTTGCGCCTATTTTGCGGGTTAAAATCCCGCCTGAGGCCTCGGCAACCGCATAAAGACAGTGGTTGGCTACTTTGTCGGACCTCAGCGGCGTCTGCACAATCCTTCAACTTTCCCGCACAATCCTTCAACTTCGCCGCACAATCCTTCAACTAATCTGAATATCCGCGCGAAAAAACCCACCCGGTTTCCCGCTTCCTGCGCCCTCTTTCCAATCTTCACGAATGTCGGGTCAGCGAACTTGCTCGCGCCTCTTCACCTGGATTTCCAGTTTGTTATTTAACGGGTCGGCGTCTAGGAGGAGTTCGTCGCCGTGGAGGACTTCGCCGTCGAGGATTTTGACGGCTAACGGATCCTGGATGAGGCGCTGGATGGCGCGCTTCAGCGGACGCGCGCCGTAGGCGCGGTCGTAGCCTGAGAGGAAAAGCTGGTGCCGTGCGGCCTCCGATAGTTCCACGGTGATATGGCGGTCGGCGAGCATCCGGTTCAAGTCCGCGATGCGCAGGTCGAGAATTTTTCCAAGCTGATCTTCGCCGAGCGGACGGAAAATGACGATATCGTCCACGCGGTTTAGAAATTCCGGGCGGAAATGTTGCCGCAGCACCTGCATCACCTGATCGCTCGCCGCTTCAAAGGACGATTCATTCTCCAGCGCTTCGGCATTCAAAAATTGCGCGCCGAGGTTTGAGGTCATAATCAGCACGGTATTTTTGAAATCCACGGTGCGGCCACGCGCGTCGGTTAAGCGCCCATCGTCGAGTACCTGCAGCAGCACGTTGAAAACATCCGGGTGCGCCTTTTCGATTTCATCGAACAGAATGACGGAGTAGGGACGACGGCGCACGGCCTCAGTGAGTTGGCCGCCCTCGTCGTAGCCGACATAGCCTGGAGGCGCGCCAATCAAACGCGCGACCGCATGCTTCTCCATGTACTCCGACATGTCGATGCGAGTCATGGCCTGCTCGTCATCGAAAAGAAACTCGGCCAACGCGCGGGCGGTTTCGGTTTTGCCGACGCCGGTGGGTCCGAGAAAAATGAAGGAGCCGATGGGGCGCTTGGGATCGCTGAGACCGGCGCGGGAGCGGCGAATCGCGTTGGCGACTACCCGCAAGGCCAGATCTTGGCCGACGACGCGCTCGCGCAAGCGATCTTCCATCTGCACGAGCTTCTGCACTTCGCCCTCCAGCATTTTTGAAATCGGAATGCCGGTCCATTTGCTGACGATGCGGGCGACATCTTCCTCGTCCACTTCTTCCTTCAACATGCGCGGGCCGCCGGCAGCGCCCTCCTGCGCGGCGTTCAATCGTTTCAGCTCGGCTTCGAGTTTGGGCAATTCGCCATATTGGATTTGCGCGACCCGCTCAAAATTCCCGCGGCGAGTCTGCTCCTCCGCATCCTGGCGCAGCGCTTCAATGCGCTTCTTTACTTCCGCGAGCCGGGTGATGTCCTCGCGCTCCTTTTGCCAGTGGGCGCGCAGCGTGGCGATTTGCTCGTGCAGCGTAGCGAGTTCCTTTGTAATTTCTTTCAGGCGATCTTTCGAATTGGAATCTTTCTCGCGCTTGAGCGCCGTGCGCTCGATTTCGAGCGATGTCGCGCGGCGCTCGAGTTGATCGATCTCAACGGGAACGGAGCCGATCTGGATGGCGAGCGATGCGGCGGCTTCATCGACCAGGTCGATGGCCTTGTCCGGCAGGAAGCGGTCGGAGATGTAGCGATGCGAGAGCGTGGCCGCGGCGACGATGGCTGCGTCCTTGATGCGAACATTGTGGTGCGTCTCGTAGCGATCTTTTAATCCCCGCAATATTGCAATCGTGTCCTCGACATTCGGTTCGCCGACATAAACAATCTGAAAACGGCGTTCGAGCGCAGCATCTTTTTCGATGTACTTGCGGTACTCGTTCAGCGTGGTGGCGCCGATGGCCCGCAGTTCGCCACGCGCCAGAGCGGGTTTCAACATGTTGGAGGCGTCGATCGCGCCTTCCGCCGCTCCTGCGCCGACCAGCGTATGCAGCTCATCGATAAAGAGAATGATGCCGCCCTGCGCGTCTTCAATGTCTTTCAATACGGCCTTCAGGCGGTCCTCAAATTCGCCGCGATATTTCGCACCAGCGAGCATCGCGCCCAGATCGAGCGAGATGACGCGCTTGTCGCGCAGCACCTCCGGCACATCGCCGGAGACGATGCGACGGGCGAGACCTTCGACGATGGCGGTTTTGCCTACGCCGGGTTCACCGATGAGTACGGGATTGTTTTTTGTGCGGCGCGAGAGGACCTGCACGACGCGGCGGATTTCTTCATCGCGGCCAATGACGGGATCGAGCTTACCGCGGCGGGCGAGGTCCGTCAGATCGCGGGCATAGCGTTCGAGGGCCTGGAATTTTGCTTCCGGATTTTGATCGGTGACGCGCTGTGTGCCGCGGACAGTGGTCAGCGCGCGCAGGATGGCGTCATGGGTTGCGCCGACTGCAGCGAGCGCAAGCTGCGCCGCATCGCCCTTCTGCTGCGAAAGCGCGAGCAGCAAATGCTCGGTGGAGACGTATTCGTCCTTGAAATTCGCGGCTTCCTGAAATGCCTGCTCGATGACTTTGAGAAATGTTCTGGAGGGCTGCGCCTGGTTCGCCTCTCCAGAGATTTTTGGGAACGTGTTCAGCGCGGTCTGCAATTGCGCGCGCAGCGAGTCGATCGATGCGCCGGCCTTTTGCAAAACGGGGGTGACAATCCCTTCCTTGTCTTCTAGCAAAGCCAGCAGCAGGTGTGTGGGCTGGATTTCGGGGTTGCCGTGATCGCTCGCAAGAGCGGTTGCGGTCTGGACGGCGTCCTGCGCTTTTACCGTTAATTTCTCCCAGCGAACTGCCATCTTGCTTTCCTGCTTTCGTTCGAGTTTTTCTTGATTTGATTATGGTGCGGACGGTGTTTCATCCCATCCTAGCGCCGACAGAGGAGAATAGGATGGGGCATCCGATTTTCCCCAACGTGTGATAGCCATGGTTCTGCTCCTTTATAGATATGGGGACTGGTTGGGCGCGTCCCGAACCCAGCGAATGTCTCGAGAGGTACTATATCATATCCATCAGATAATATGAGTGAATTGTTATCACTATCTGGGAGTCGCCGGGGCGGCGCGGAAACACGATTTCTTGCCGAATCGCCCCTGATCCCTATAATTTAGGATGATCAAGTTGCGCGATTTGGATACTTCCCTCAATAGCATCCATCCACCAGTATTGCGGCCTAATTTACCAGGGCGCATCCAACAGAATTAGTTCCCTTCAGCCTTTATGAGCGCACTGGCCCTGTTTCTTTTGCAGATTGCTGTAATTGTGTTAGTTACGGGCATGTGCGGGGTTTTGCTCGGCAAGCTGGGACAGCCACGCGTAGTGGGGGAGATGCTCGGCGGCATTTTGTTAGGGCGCTCCGTTTTCGGCTATGCCGCGCCGCACCTGATCGCCCAGCTTTTTCCGCCGAATTCACTCCATACCCTCACCCTGGTCAGCGAACTGGGGATGGTGCTGTACCTGTTTTTGGAGGGAATGAACCTCGATTTCGAAGCGGTCTGGGAGCAGCGGCAGACGGCGATGAAGATCAGCCTCATGTCCATGGCGATTCCATTTGTGCTGGGATGCGGGCTCGGTGTGGTGATGCACAGCCGATTTCATGGCACGGCGGGAAATAAGATCGCATTTCTGCTGTTCGTGGGTGTCGGCCTGAGCACCACAGCCTTTCCGGTATTAGCGCGGATGCTGCGGGACAAAAGCACGGGCGATGCGAAGCTGAATATGCTCGCTCTGGTATGCGCCGCGATTGCGGACGTTCTGGGATGGATTCTCCTGGCGGTTGCATTGATGTTGAACAGCGTGGGCACCTCGCCCTGGACGCTGGCACTCAAAATGTTTCTGCTGGTGGTCTTCGCGGTCTTTCTGCTGGGCGTGGTGCGGCCGGCAGCGAACAAACTGGTGCGCTGGAAGGGCGCGCCGAACATTTCGCAACTGCTGCTGGCCGTTTTTCTGGTGTTCATTCTGTTTTGCGCGTTCGCCACGGAACGGCTGGGGGTGCATGCACTTTTCGGTGCGTTTTTGGCCGGGATGTGCATTCCCAAGCTGCACCACTGGCATCGTCAACTGGAGCGGATGATCCATCCGCTGGTTTCGGTGCTGCTGCTGCCCGTGTTTTTCGCGGTCACAGGCATTCATACGGAGTTCATCGATCTGCGCGGGAAGAGCATGCTGTTCTGGTTTCTGCTACTGCTCACGATTGCGATTGCAGGCAAGATCGGCGGAACGTACTATGGCGCGCGGAGGCTGTCGCATTTGCCGCAGCGGGAGTCGCTGCTGCTGGGCTTTCTAATGAATACGCGCGGCCTGGTCGACCTGGTCGTGGTGAATCTGGCGCTGCAGGCGGGCGCCATCAATACGCAACTGTTCACGATTCTGGTGCTTGTGGCACTGATTACAACGGCGATGACCGCGCCGGCGATGAAGCTGCTGAAGAAAAAATCTGAAGCGCAACCGGAGACGGCGCACGCTGGATGACAACAAGACTGCGATTTTAGAGATGCGGACGGGCTGGAATCTACGATGCGAAGCAGAACAGCGCTTCTAAAATCCCGCCCCATCGTTCGCCGCGCGCAAAATTGCGGAAGAGAGATGGGGCGGAACAACGATGCGAATCATTGGAGGTTGGGCCGAAGCACTGTAACTTCCAGTGTCAATGGAATGGTGGTGGGCTGGTTGTCGAGCGTCCCGGGTACAAAGCGATAATGGCTGACGCTTTCAAGCACGCTCTGATCCACCAATGGTCCGAGGGATCGAACAACCTTGAGATGGGTAGGTTTGCCTGTGGGATCCACGTTCATCTGGACAATGGCGGTTCTCCCCAACGGAGTCGGGTCACCGGACCAGTAGACGGCGAACGTGTGGATGAGTTTTGGCGGGACGACTCCACTGGAAACATGAATTGTGGCAGCGGAGGCGGGTTGGGCAGGTGGAGCGGTCTGCGCGTGAAGAAGCATAGGGGACAGGGCGATCGCGGCTGTGACGAGTATGCGCTTCATGGTAGTTCTCCGTGGGCAAGAGTACCCGTCACTAGAGTAATCTTCAATAGAAACGATTGTCAATAGATAAATTGATTTGAGTAAATTCACCTTTATAATCAAAGGCTTGACTGGAGAGCTGCCCGCCGCAAGGTGCGTTTTCACAACAAAATTCTTAATTCACTCTCGATTCCGTGGGTTCAGCGAGGATCGGAAAAACCGCAGGCCCCTCGCTCGCCGAAATCTCGCGGGCATGACAGGCTCCGAGACCGCGGCTTGAATCCGATTTGGATTTGGGCGCTCTGCGGCATGCTTGCAGGCGGACTGCGATGGGAGAGTTGCGACGATGAGATCCGCTCTGGCGAGCGGATAAAGAATTCACGAGCGCCCTATATTGCTAGCGCACAATGAGAGATCGGATTCCCGATATTTGGATTCTTGATGTTGTTCAGCGAGCCTGTGCTACTGGCCGCGTCTGCAGATAGGTATAACGAATGCGGTGAATCACTGTAATTGTTGATAGAACGGCGAGTACCCAGAGCACTGGGGCCATGACACCCCACCGGTTGAATAACGCTCCGATAATGATCAGAACGACCCGCTCCGGCCGCTCCATGAAACCAACTTTGCAACTGCCGATCAGGGACTCCGCGCGGGCGCGCGTGTAACTGACCATCACCGACGTGACCATGACGAACGCCACCAGAACAACGTAAACAAAGCGGTGGCCGCGCGCGTAATACACCAGCAGGCCGAAGAATAAAGCCACGTCAGAATAGCGATCGATCACGGAATCGAAAAACGCGCCGAAAACCGTGACCTGCTGCGTCTGCCGCGCCACCCGGCCATCCACCATATCGAAGATGCCCGCGCCGATAATCACCAGCCCGGCGAAGGCGAACATCTTTACATTGTTCCCTGAATTCGCGTAGCCGAACAGAAACGCCGCGCCGGTGTTGATCACCAGGCCCATGAATGTCAGCACGTTCGGCGAAATTTTCGTCAGCGCGAGGCCATCTACGATCTTTTGCAGGATGACGCCGCAACCGCGTCCGAATGCGCTAGTCCATGTCATGGCAGTACGGTCATCTTCTGTGACGCGCCGGTGTCCGCGCGATCATTCCGCGGAATCGTACATCGTGGTGAGTTTCAGTATCTCCAGCTCGCGATTGCCGTTCGGGGTGACGACCATCGCGGTGTCGCCGACCTGCTTGCCGACCAGGCTGCGCCCGATGGGCGAGGTCGTCGAGATCAGTCCCTTGTTGACATCCGACTCTTCACTGGTGACCAGCTTGTACTGAATCTTTTCGTCCTTAGAGGAATCGTAGACCACGACCGTCGAGCCGAACGCGGCGCGGTCGCGCGGGAATGTTGGCCAGGTTCACCAGCGCCAACTCCGACATGCGCTGCTTCAGTTGTCCGAGCCGCGCGTTTACAAACACCTGGCGCTGCTTGGCCATGTGGTATTCGGCATTTTCGCTCAGGTCGCCCAATGATGCGGCCTTCTTGATCTCCTGCGGCAGCTCGTGCGTCAACTCGTGTTCGAGCAGGCGGATTTCTTCTTCCAGTTTCTTCTTGATTTGCTCGGTCATAGATTCATCTGCTCAATCGTAATCAATCGTAAAACTCAATCTCATTCTCAATCGCTTGGGGGGAATGTCTGGAGCCGCAAACCGCACGGAATTCCCGACGGACTTCCAGCATAGACGCTGCTGTGGCGGTCTGCCTAATTATACCGATGGAATGCGCACAAACCCGGACGGTCGAATTTCCATATCTGCGGCAAGCGATTTTTCACTCGCCGCGGGGAAGCTAACCTGGATCTTTCTCCGGCGACACCCGCCTCGCATCCAGCCAGCTTTGTAGTATCAACACCGCCGCGATCTGGTCGATGACGTCCTTCCGATCGCGCGCGCCGCGGCCCACCGCGTCCAGATGGCGATGCGCCTCCGCGGTGCTCAAACGCTCATCCCATAGATGCACAGTCACATCGAACTCCGCGCGCAGCAGATCGGCGAATTTTTCCGCCGCGAGGGCGCGCGGACTGCGATCGCCGGAGAGATGAATCGGCCATCCGATGACAACCTCTGCGCAGGCGTACCGACGTAGCAGCCGGGCCACGGAACGCAGATCGTTCCGCCGGTTGCTGTGCACGATCGTCAGCAGCGGCTGCGCCGTGATACCCAGCTCGTCGGAGATGGCCACGCCAATCCGCCGCTCGCCATGATCGAATCCGAGAATGCGCGCTGGCACTGAAGGTTCCACCTATGTGATGCTAGCCGATGTGCTGGGTGACCACCGCGAATACCCCCTACAATAATAGGTCTGGTTCTTTTTTGGGGGAGTCATTTTCTGGTGCGTGCTTTTCTTACTTTTGTCCTGCTTCTGGCGCTCGCCACAGCGGGCGCGTACTACCTGCTGGTGCTGCCCTTCGGCCCATCCAGAAAGCAGTTGGTGACGATCGCGCCCGGCACGTCGGTGGATGGAATTGCGCGGACACTGAAACAGAATGGGATCGTCCGCAGTCGCTTCGCCTTCGATGCTTACGCGCGGGTGCGGCGCGGCACGTTGAAGGCCGGCGTCTACCGCTTCGACCATCCCGCGCCGATGATCGACGTCTATCAGCGCCTGCGCAACGGCGATGTCTACACCATCGCTCTCACCATTCCGGAAGGCTTCAACATTTTCGATGTTGCCGCAGCAGTGGCAAAGGCCGGACTAGCTCCAAAGGATGTTTTTCTCACCGCCGAGCAGCAGGACACTGCCATGATCCGCGACATCGATCCGAATGCAACCAGCCTGGAAGGCTACCTCTTCCCGGATACCTACAAACTCTCTCCCAATATGCCGCCGGAACGCATCCTCGGCGAGATGGTCGCGCATTTCCGGCGCGAGGCGCAGCTGTTAGGCTTGAAGCAGAACATTCCGGCAACCGTCACTCTGGCTTCGCTGGTGGAGCGCGAAACTCCTGTCGGCAGTGATCGCCCGCTAGTTGCCAGCGTCTTCAACAATCGCCTGGCGCACGGGATGCCGCTCGACACCGATCCTTCTGTCATTTACGCCGCGCTCCTCGAAAAGCGCTACCACGGAGCGATTTACGCATCCGATCTAAAGGCTATATCTCCGTACAACACCTATTTGCATGCGGGGCTGCCTCCGGGACCGATCTGTAATCCCGGCATTCCTTCCTTGGAGGCGGCGATGCATCCTGCACAGACCGACTATCTCTATTTCGTCAGCGACCCCCAGAATCCTGGCCACTCCCGGTTCGCCGCGACCCTGGAGGAACACGAGAAGAATGTCGCGGCGTATCGCAAGGAACAAGCAGGACAACCGGTGCAAATGATCGGAGATAGAAAATAATTGGGCCGCATGCGAAATATCTCGCAAGAATCTTCTCCTGGCCGCCAGCCGACCCTGCCACGGTGGAGATATATTTCGATGGCGCTGTCTCTTTGCATGCTTACTTTCACCGGCTGCTTCAAGCACACCCGCATCCTGGAAAAACCCATGCAGCCTAGCGTGGTCCTCAGTGCCAGTTCCGAACAACTCATCCAGGAGGTTGATCAACGCTACGACGCCATCCATTCGCTGAATGCCACCGTGCTGATTCGCGCCTCTGTCGGAGGAGCCAGCAAGGGCAAAGAGACCGACTACACCTCAATCCGCGGCTACATTCTGCTTCGTCAGCCGAACATGCTGCGGGTGCTCGGCCTGCTGCCTGTCATCGAAACCCGCGCCTTTGATATGGCGAGCAACGGAAAGACCTTTACTCTATTGATTCCGCACAATGACGAAGCTTTCATCGGCTCCGGCACGCCGAGCGCGACTCCATCGCGCAATCCGCTGATGAACCTGCGGCCCTCCGTTTTTTATGATTCGCTGCTGGTCGGCAAAATCGAACCCACCGACCTCATTTACGTGACCAGCGACACCCGCGTCGCGCCTGTCCCTCACTCCAAGCATCTGGTCGAGGAACCCGATTATGAACTGGGAATCCTGCGGCGCGTGGCCGACTCTCAACGCCTTTTGCCTGAGCGAGTCCTGCATATCAGCCGCACTGATCTGCTCCCCTTTCAGCAGGACGAGTACGACAATAAGGGCATCCTGGTAACAAAGACGCTCTACACCAACTATCAGACCGTCGATCAGATTCCCTACCCGATGCATATCGTTATTAGCCGCCCTATCGACGGATACAGGCTTGATCTAACCATTGAGAAACTGACGCTTAATCATCCCCTCAACAATGACCAGTTCCAGTTGAAAATCCCCGCCGGAACAAAAATCAAACACCTGCCGTGAGGGAGCCTCGGAGCCAGGGTACCCACTCAAGCTCCGAGATACCCGTCGTGGTAAGGCCTGATCGCATGATTGTGCGATCGGTTGGTCCGCTTGCGTGCTAAAGCCGAAGCGCAGGATCCTACTTCAGTCAACTATATTATTGCCGTATCCTCGGCAACCACAACCCAGGTGCATCATGGGTGGTAATCATGACCGACTATTCGGTATATCTAGACGATGGTGGCCATCCCGACGGTCAGCCATACCTTCTCGTTGCGGGATTTGCCGCAACTGTCTCGCAGTGGCTGGCATTCGAGCCAGTCTGGTTATCTACATTGGGAAAACTGGGCTTCGGCGACGTGTTTCATATGACCGACTTTATGTCGGAAAAGCGGTCTGCGTTTCAAGAGGACCGAATTCTGTCGCAGCTCCGTCGTGTCATTCAGAGCCACACGCTCCGACCGTTTGTCTCTGCTATCGATATGGCTGCATATAAGAGAGTTCAGAACGAATTCACCTTAGAGGAGTCGCACGGTGCTCCATACGCGCTGGCGGGGAGGCAATTTGTGAAGGAACTCCACGAATGGCAGGGCCAAGAACTGGGTCCCGAAGACCACACTCTTGTATTCGTGGAGGAAGGCACAAAACACTACGGAGATTTGGAACAGGTGTTCAAAAGAGACAAGCTTCCGATCCCAAATCGCGTTCCGAAATCAATGACTCAGGTTCAACCGGCCGACATCTTGGCGTGGGAGGTGTTCAATTTCCTGCGAGATGGAAGCCCTAAGCGCATGAGGAAAAACTTAGAGAAGCTGACACGATCCATTCGCAAACAGCAGAACTTCGGAGGAATCTTCTACGAGCACGATCTGCGCCGCCTCTGCAACGAATCGATCCGTGTTCCTCCGCGAGACATCATACCTCCCGGCGAAGACCCGATCAGATTTGGCGGAGGCGGAGACAAGAAGCGCGTCCGAAGACGCACCGTTTACTAGCCCCTGTCGCGGTTCCTCCATCATACTTCAGTCAGGTATATTAGTGCCTTTGCAACCGTCCCGATAGCATTTGCACGGTGCGGATATCCACCGCGGAAGACGTTTTCCGAATGGGTGAAGCACACTACAATGAGATCGTGAGCTTCAGGATTTCACCTGTTTTGATCGTGCATGGCGGAGCCTGGGCCATACCAGACGACATGGTAGACGCGCATCGTCGGGGGGTCGCGACTGCGCTCGCGGCCGGTTACTCATTGCTGGAAAAGGGCGCGTCTTCCATGGACGCGGTGGAGGCGTCGGTCGCCGTCCTTGAGGATGACGAAGCATTCGACGCCGGTCGCGGAAGTTTTTTGACCAGCGATGGGCGCGTGCAACTGGACGCTCTGCTTATGGACGGCGCCACGCTGCGCGCTGGCGGCGTGGCTTGCGTGGAGCGGCTACGCAATCCGATCCGCGCCGCGCGGCTGGTGCTCGATAAAAGCCCGCATGTGTATTTTGTCGGCGCCGGCGCGGAGAGCTTCGCAGCGGCGCACGGCATGCCCCTCATCGACAATTCCGAACTCGTGCTGGACAGAGAACGGCGCCGCCTGGCGGAAGCGCAGCAGAAGCAACGCGAAGGCATGCTGGACGATACCTTTACCGGATCCGGCGCCGGTTCCTGGCCGGCGGTTGCGGGTTCAACCACTTCGCACGATACGGTCGGCGCGCTGGCACTGGATGGACACGGCAATCTGGCGGCAGCGACGTCGACGGGCGGTATGTTGAACAAAGCTCCGGGTCGGGTTGGAGATTCATCGTTGATCGGCTGCGGGTGTTACGCTGACAACCTCTCCGCGGCGGTTTCGCTCACCGGCTGGGGCGAACCGATTATGAAACTGGTGTTGGGAAAGTGGGCCGTCGATCGAGTGCAGCAGGGCACTCCTCCGGCTCAGGCGGCAGAGGAAGCGATCGCGTATCTGTTTCATCGGCTAGGCGGACATGGGGGGATTATTCTGCTGGGACCGGGCGGGCGCGTCGGCGCGTCGCACAATACGCCTCGCATGGCATGGGGTGTACGTACCGCGCGGGGATCGGACGTCCACATCGAACGCAAGAACGTGTGACGGGATTGAGAAAGACCCCGGTCAGCTACGCGCACCTGAGTCACAATTCCATTCGTTCACGCTTGTCCTCGTTTGCCATAATGACTATATGTTGGTGTTGGCCTCCGCATCTCCGCGCCGCTGCGACTTGCTGACGCAGGCCGGATTTTCTTTTGAGGTGCACTCGATCCCGGTGGCAGAAGACCGAAGATCGAATGAAGACCCGACGCATATGGCGCAAAGACTGGCGCGGGAAAAAGCGGAGGCCGTTTTTCGCGAGAAGTCACGCTTTTTCAACGGCGATCCTCTGCTGGTTCTCGGCGCGGATACGATTGTCGTCTGCGACGGCGAAGTTCTTGGCAAGCCGAAGGACGATGGCGATGCGGCGAGAATGCTGCGGCTGCTGGCCGGGCGCACGCACCAGGTGATCACCGGCATTTGCCTCATTTCGAGCACCGGAGTAGAGATTGGCTCGGAGTCCACGTGGGTAACCATGGTCACGTTGTCCGATGATGAGATTTCCGCTTATGTCGCGACCGGAGAGCCGAGAGACAAAGCGGGAGCGTACGCGATTCAGGGCCGCGCCAGCCGCTGGATTCCGCGCATCTCAGGCTGCTATTTCAATGTGGTCGGGCTACCGGTCGCGCTAGTGCATGCAATGGTCGAAGCGGCGCAGAGAAAGCTGGCGATGCAAACGCCAGCCAGCGCAGATTGCTATAAGGCACGCTAGAGGAACGATCGCATTTAGATTCTCTACAACCACTTCCAAAGACAGGAATGGTGCCGCTGCGCAACCTTTTCCATGGCCCTCAACTCTAAATGGACGAGGTGAAAACATGCGCTCATTCAAGTGGTTTGCATCGCTGGCAATTCTCGGCGGCCTCTTCTTAGCGGCTGCTCCAAAAGCGCGGGCTCAGGTCTCCGTCGGCATCAACATAGGGCCGGAGCCGGTATGTCCGTACGGATATTACGACTATCCGCCATATAACTGTGCTCCGTATGGCTACTATGGACCGGAATGGTTTGTAAACGGTGTTTTTATTGGAGCCGGGCCATGGTTCCACGGTCCGCACGGCTTTCACGGACATGTAAATAACCATTTTGATCCGCGCCACGGCTATCATGGCGCAATGCCGCATCGCGGGGAAGCCGGCCACTTCCAAGGTTATGGCCACGGCGGACACGGCGGCTTCCATGGGAACGAAGTGCGCGCCGGCGAAGGTCATGGTGGCCACGGACACGGCCATTAATGGTAGCTGGGGACGAACAAGAAATCGGGCCCTTCCAGCGGTCCGGTTTCTTGTTTTGAACCACGCCGCCAACCCCTCATTTGCTGGAGTTCTCGTCGTTTCCGAGATGCTTATCGAAGAAGTTGGCCATGATGCGGTTGGTTTCGATCGACTCCGGCAGGTCGGGGCTGTGCAAGAAGGCGTGCGGCAGCGCGTCGAAGACGACAAGTCGCGCATTCACAGCGGCGCGGAGAAATGTGCGATGCGGATTGGCCATTCCGCTCAACAGCATGTCGCGTCCGCTGGTGACGAGCAGCGTTGGCGGGAATCCCTCTCAGGCCGCATAGATTGGCAACAGGCCGGCGGCCTTAGGATCGGTAGAGCCGAATGGGGCACCCCCGCGGGCGACACTAAATTTATTTCGTCCTGGCTCTTAGAACAGGTCGGGGATGGTGTGGAAGGCGATGCGAGTGGGGGCGGCGGCGCGGGCCAGGTGCATGCTGGCGAAATAGAGCGTGTCGGTCCCGTATTTTTTGTTGAGGCGATCCATCGTTGCTGCGAGCTGGCCGCGCTCCACTTCTTCCTCCAGGCCGCTGAACAGGCTGAGCGTGTGCAGCGAATCGGGCACCAGATCGGTCAGGGTCACGCTGACGAGGAATGGCTTTTCATAGAGCGCGCCCATCGGCCGCATCGACCACAGTTTCTGCAGGCCTTCGATCAGCGTTTGCGAATCCTGGCATTCCACCAGGCGCAGTTGCTCGCCCCAGCTTTGCTGCGGAATGCCGGAACCATGCCGGCCGCGCGCGGCTTCTTCCGGCACGGCAAATTTCAGGCTTAGTGCAAGGCCCGCGGCCCAGAGCTTCTGCGCGCGCAGGCGCATGGCGGCTTTGTGCAGCAGCTTGTGGGCGATGGCATACGCGCCCTCCGGCGTGCGGAACTCCGGCGGTAGGACGTGTTGGTGGCCGATGGATTTCGGATGTTCCAGGTCCGCATCGTGAAAATCTTCCCCGCGCAGCCAATGCCAGAGGCGCTCGCCCTGCACGCCGCCCCAGGCCTGACCGAGTTGTTCCGCTGTGAGCGCCAGCAGCTCCGGCATGGTGCGAATACCGCGCGCGTGCAGGCGTTTCTCCATCCGTCCGCCGATGCCGACCAGATCGCGCAGCGTCAGGCCGAGCAGCGCCTGCGGCAGCAAATCGCGGGTCAGGGCGATTAGGCCGTCGGGCTTTTCCATGTCGGAGGCGATCTTCGAGAGGTAGCGATTCGGCGCGAGGCCGATGGAGCAGCGAATGGTGGGGCCGACTTTCTCCCGGATACTTGCCTTGATGCGGCGGCCGAGGTCCATAGCGGCCAGCAGCGGTTGCTCCCGCCCGATCAACTGGCAGGCCATTTCATCGATGGAGCGGACAGAAGAAACAGGGATGCAGCTTTCGACGGCCTCGACCACGCGATTGTGGTATTGGACGTAGAGCTCATGCCGTGCCTCGACGAGAACTAGCTCCGGGCACATGCGCTTGGCCTCGCCGACCTGGGTGCCGGTCTTTACGCCGAAGGCCTTGGCCTCATAACTGGCGGCGATGCAGACGGTCGTGTCGACCTCGACCGGGACCACCGCGATGGGGCGGTTGCGGAGGCTCGGCTCTTCCTCCTGCTCTACGGATGCGAAGTAGGAATTCAGATCGAGGAAGAGCCAGCGCACGCGCGGGGTTTTCGCGGTGCCGGTTGTTACCTGCGCTCCAGACGGAAATTCGGGCATGATGGGTTCGCCAATGCTTCGCCACCATTGTCTCTCTGGAATTGGGGAAAGACAATTTGTGTGGCGACCGGCGGAAGCCCATCAGTTCGCTTGCATCCTCACTCCACACCCGCCTGTTTCGGATGGTGCGGCGGGGGCCCGCGCACGTCATCGATCAGGACCGCGTATCCGTTCCAAAATTGCAACAAATTTTTTATTCCCAAAATGGAAGACGGGAAAGAGATCCAGCTTGCAGAGGAAACTGGGGCGAAGCGTGACGGCGTCGAACCGTACAGGAAAAATCTGTTGGCAGCAGCCTAAGCGGAACTACCCCGGGAGACGTTTTCGACAGAATCTCATGAAAACATGTGAAATCAATCGGTTACGACAATTCCTATTCGGATTCAAATTTTTTAAATCCAAAGTAAACAAAAATTTGTAAGATGGAATCTAAATAGACATTGCGATTCGGAGGGCTTTATGAATTTAGCCTCGCTCGGGGCATGGCTCCATCACATCGAACCGATGCTTCCGTTAGCTGCCGTGATCGTAGGCGGGGTCATTCTACTAGGGTGCGCCGCTGCAAGTTGGCTTTGCCCATCTAAACGGGAAGACTGCCTGTTCCACCGGCAAGTGATGTAGGCAGGCCGCGCCGCCGAACCTGTCCGCTTCTCGCCCCAGGAGCAAAGAGCGCGGGGCCCGGTTCGCGAATCCTTCGACAAAACTCAGGGCTGTTCGCGGAGCACCAAGGTTTTGATTCCGCCTGAACCCTTCGCCCTTAGTCTTCGCCTTATTCCGCGAAGGCCACTATAGCTTCCATTCTCTATAATCCACACTGGATGCCTGCAGAGACGAAACTGGAAGAACTGGATCGCCGTAACGGACTGGCGGAAGCCGGTGGGGGCGATGCCCGTCGCGAGCGTCAGCACAGCGAAGGCAAGCTTTCGGCGCGGGAGCGCGTGGAACTGCTCCTCGATGAAGGCACGTTTGAGGAGGCGGACCGCTTCGTCACCCACCGCTGCACCGACTTCGGCATGGAGACGCAGCGGATCCCCGGCGACGGCGTGCTCACCGGTCATGGCCGCATTCACGGCCGTGTGGTCTTTGTCTTCGCGCAGGATTTTACCGTCTTCGGCGGATCGCTTTCGGAAACCAACGCCGCGAAGATCATCAAGCTGATGGAGATGGCGATGCGCATCGGTGCGCCGATTATCGGGCTGAATGACTCCGGCGGTGCGCGGATTCAGGAGGGCGTGGTTTCGCTGGCCGGATATGCGGACATTTTTCTGCGCAACACATTGGCTTCGGGAGTGGTGCCGCAGTTGTCGGCCATCATGGGGCCGTGCGCCGGTGGCGCGGTGTACTCGCCGGCTATCACGGACTTCACCATCATGGTGGACAAGACTTCGTATATGTTCGTCACCGGGCCAGACGTAATTAGGACAGTGACGCACGAGGAGGTGACGAAAGAGGAGCTGGGCGGCGCGACCACGCACAATACAACCTCCGGCGTGGCGCACCTGATGGCGCGGGATGATGCTGAGTGTCTGGCGATGATACGGGAGCTGCTGACATTTTTGCCATCGAACAACCTGGAAGACCCACCGCGCAAGCCTACTCAGGATCCGATTGATCGTGCCGACCGCGAACTGGATGCGCTGGTTCCCGAGGCGGCGAACCAGCCGTATGACACGAAAGACGCCATCCATCGTATTGTCGACGATGCCTATTTCTTCGAGATTCATGAGCACTACGCGCGGAATATCGTCGTCGGTTTCGCGCGGATGAACGGGCGCCCGGTGGGCATCGTCGCCAACCAGCCGGCCTTCCTTGCTGGAGTCCTCGACATCAATGCCAGTGTAAAGGCGGCGCGCTTTGTGCGCTTCTGCGATGCATTCAACATTCCGCTGATTACGCTGGAAGACGTGCCGGGATTTCTGCCTGGCACGCAGCAGGAGCATGGCGGCATTATTCGCAATGGTGCGAAGCTGCTGTATGCTTACGCGGAGGCGACGGTACCGAAGCTGACCGTGATTACCCGGAAAGCCTACGGCGGCGCGTACTGCGTGATGAGCTCGAAGCACATTCGCACCGACCTGAATCTGGCGTGGCCGACGGCGGAGATTGCGGTGATGGGGCCGGAGGGCGCGGTGAACATCGTGTACAAGCGCGATCTGGAGGAAGTGGCGCAACAGGCGCAAGCGGTATGGCCGTCGGGCAAGCCGTTTACGGAAGAGGACAAGTTGAAGATTCTGGCGAAGGCGCGAAGCGAGAAAGTGGAGGAGTTCCGCGAGCGGTTCGCCAATCCGTATGTGGCCGCAGAGCGCGGGTATGTGGATGCGGTGATCCGTCCCAGCGAGACGCGGCGGCATTTAATTCGCGCATTGGAGATGCTGGACACGAAGCGCGATAAAAATCCGCCGAAGAAGCATGGGAATATTCCGCTGTAGAAGAACTGCGGTGCGCCCTCAATGAACGAAAAATCATATGCCAGCCGATAAACCCGCACTGGAACCGGGGATTGTTACGGACTTCAGCGAGCGGCTGAGTTATGCGGGTTATCTGCGCTTGAAAGAATTGCTGGTGCAGCAGCAGCCGCTGTCGAACCCCGAGCATCACGACGAGATGCTCTTCATCGTGCAGCACCAGGTGGCGGAGTTGTGGATCAAGCTGCTGATTCACGAATTGTCGGCGGCCATTGCACACGTGCAGCACGACCGGCTCGATCCGTGCTTCAAAATTCTGTCGCGTGCCAAGCTGATCCAGATGCAGTTGTTCGATCAATGGGCGGTGCTGGAGACGCTGACGCCTTCGGAGTACATGGAATTTCGCGGCGTGCTGGGAAATGCATCGGGGTTTCAGTCGTATCAATATCGCAGGTTGGAGTTTCTGCTGGGCAATAAGAATCGCGCGGCGCTGGCAGTGTTTGCACACGATCCGGCGATTTATTCCGATCTGGAAGAAACGCTGGACGCGCCCAGTCTATACGACGAGTTCCTTCGCTATCTGGCGCGGCGCGGCTTCGACGTGCCTGCGGATTGCACGGAGCGCGACTGGTCGCAGCCGTATCGGAAGAGCGACGTGCTGGTCGGCGTGTTTCGCAAGATTTATGAAAATCCAGGCACGTATTGGGACGCCTATGAGATGTGCGAGAAACTGGTGGACATCGAAGAATATTTTCAGCTCTGGCGGTTTCGCCACATGAAGACGGTTGAGCGGATCATCGGCTTCCGGCCCGGAACCGGCGGCAGCTCCGGCGTGGGATTTTTGCAGAAGGCGCTGGAGCTGACGTTCTTCCCGGAACTGTTTTCCGTGCGCACAGGGCTGCGGCAGAAATGACACCGCTGACAGTTACAAATTCAATTTCCAATGCCGTCGCTGCGCTGGGCGACGGACCGCTGACGGAAAGCGCGCTGGCGCAGCACGCTTTTCCGCTGTTTTCCAAAGTTCTGGCGCATAAGGACGTGTACCTGGCGAACCATTCGCTGGGAAGGCCGCTGAACCAGACAGGCGACGATCTGGCCGAGGCGTTTAACCTGTGGCAGAGTAAACTCGACGGCGCGTGGGAGCACTGGCTGGCTGAGCGAGAGAATTTTCGTGCGCGAATTGCGCAGTTGATCGGAGCGCCGCGCGCGGACTGCATTGTGCCGAAGACTGCGGCGGGGCAGGGTCTGCGAACAGTGCTGAATGCGATGCCGGGAAAGCCGCGAGTGCTGAGCACGCGGGGCGAATTCGATTCGCTCGACGTAATTTTGAAGCAGTACACGCGCTGCGGCCGGATCGAGATGCTGTGGTCGGAGGCGGATGCGCGGGGCGAGTTCGATGTGGAGCGGCTGATCGCGCAACTGGATCGCAGCGTGGACTTGGTCGTGGTTTCGCAAGTGATGTTTATGACCGGCCAGATTGTCGAGGGTCTCGATCGGCTGGCCACTGCCTGTCATCGCGCGGGCACACGCCTGCTGGTCGATGCGTACCACGCGGTCGGAGTGATTCCGGTAGATGTAGCGGCAATGGGCGCGGACTTTCTGATTGGCGCGAGTTACAAGTACCTACGCGGCGGCCCGGGAGCGGGGTATTTGTACATTTCGCCGGAGGCTTTATCCGCCGGTTTCCAGCCGCTCGATACGGGCTGGTTCGCGAAGCGGGACTTTTTTCAATTTGAGCGTCCCGACCCGCCGGTGTTTCAGGCGGGCGGAGACGCATTTCTTGAAGGCACTCCGCCGGTGTTCACGTGGTATCAGGCGCGCGCCGGCCAGCAATTTGTTTTGGGCGTGGGCGTGGAGCGGTTGCGCGCGTATGGGTTGGACCGGCTATGTCGGTTACAAGAATATCTTCGCGAGTGCGCGGTTGAGGCGCGGAGCGGCGATGCGCGGCATGGCGCATTTCTAACGGTCCGGCATCCGCACGCGATGGAGATGCCGGAAAAGCTTGCGGCGCTGGGCGTGCGGGTAGATGCGCGCGGAGATACGCTGCGGCTTGCGCCGGATTGCCTGACGCGGGATGAGGAGATGGTGCGGGCGGCGAAAGCAGTGGCAGAAGTGTTTGCGAAAATTTAGCCAACTTGTGGAAGTCTGCAGCCACCCTTCGCAAACAGCGCGAAGGATGGAACACCCACTTTCTAGGAAGCTGGCGGCGCTGGTGGGGAGGGCGGCAAAACAATGTCCTCTGCGGCGTAGGCTTTCAAGGGAGCGCCTTGCGGGATTTTGATATTTTTTCCGTGCTTGATCAGGCCGATGGGTCCAAAAAGCACGGTGAGTACGATCGCGCCGGTGGTCCCACTTGCGCCCTCTCTGTCTTTGGTTCCGCGCAGCTTAATTTTGAAATCGCCGACTTTCAAATAGTTAAGGCGAACGTTCAGCTGGCCGGCTTTGCCCATCATTCCCGATTTTTCGACGTGGGAAACTTCTCCAAAGGCCCGGCTGCCCGCTCTGGCCACCACGACATCACCCACCTTGAGATCTTCATCCAATACGAACGCGACGGGATCTCCCTCCGCCGCGGTTTTCGAGCTGAGGGCCTGAGCAAATTTGAGCGGTACGTCCGTTCCCTCGCGCAGCATCACCATTCCCGCGGGAATTGGGGCACTCGCGGTTGGTGCGGCGGGAGCCGCGGGGGGATTTGACTTTGCGATCATGGCCGCCATTACTTTGTCATCGACACCGGCCTGTTTCAGGGCGATTAGATCATTGGCGGACAGCGAGAAATTAGCAGGCTGCGAGTTGATGGTGGAGATGATAATCGTGTCACTCATTCCGGCTTTGACCATCTTGACGACGGAATCGTTGTTATTGGTGAGTTGTTGTGCGGAGGCTGTGCCAAAGCAAATGGCGATGAGTGCAAAGATGAATGCCTTCATGTATTTGGATTCCTCTGAGAAGCAAGGCAGAAAATCAGCCAAGTCTAGCATCTCGGTGGAAATTGAGGGAATTGTTTTTTGGTTGTGCCGAAAACCCGTCTCCCGGATGCGGGACATGGGGCACCCAGTTTTGGTTGCGCGAGAATTTTCTAGTCCCACTCAAGCCAACGGAGGGCTTGAATGGGGCACCACGCTTTACCCCAAAAGAGACCCAGGTCAGCTTCGCGAACCTTTCGACAAGCTCAGGGCAGGTTCTCGGGCACTCAAGCTTGTGTTATCCCACCTGTCTCATCTACCCACACTTTTGCAGAAAGGGCGAAAGGATGGGGCACCCAAATTTTCTACGCTCGGTTCGGTGCTGGAGGATTTTTCACGCGTAGGGGGCGGGAAGTTTGTTCGCTTTGCGGAATTCTCGCATCTGGCCTTGCTGATGGGTCCTTATGCGGACGTCGCTTTTAGGCATGGCGCGGCAGAGCAGGATGTAGCCGGCTGCTTGGTCTTGGGGGAAATACATGTCGGGGTGGTCGTGTTCGACCGTGCCTTCGAGGAGTAGAGCGGCGCAGGTTAGGCAGCGGCCCTGGCGGCACATGGCTGGTAAGTTGATGCGGTTTGCCGTCGCGGCGTCAAGGATGTGTTCCTGCTCGCCGCAAGGAAAAGAGCGGAGACCGCCAGGGGTTTCGAGCACCACCTGAAAGCTCCGCCCGTCCGCTGTTCCCTTTTCGATCTGGGCCACTATGGATTATAGAAGCCGCGGTTCTTGCTGTACGGCGCTTCGCCTGGCTCGCCGCGCCGGAAGTGGCCGGACGGGACCGATTTGCCGTCACGCTCGTGGGCCAGCAATTCGATGAACCAAGCTTCGTGCTCAATCTCCTCATTCAGAATGCGCGAAGCCAGATCGTAGGTGCGCGGGTCTTTGCCGAAAGTCATATCGCAGATCGCGATCCAGCTTCGGATGGCGCAGCGCTCGGATTCCAGCAGCAAGGTGAGGATGTTGACGGCGGTTGGCGGGTCGGGGAGTTTGGCAGCGGCGCATCCGGCCTGGTCGTGGAACGCCTTCAGATCGTTGGGCAGCTCGCCGCCCAGCTCATAGATTCGCGGCACGATCAGCTCCCAATGGGCGCGATCTTCCAGGCGCGCATCCTCGCAGATTTCCTTGTAGTCCTCGTGTCCGGCAAGGTGCATTCGCAGGATGGTGTAGTAGTAGTAGGTGCTGGCAAATTCCGCCGCTGCGTTCGCGACCAGCATTTTAAGGAGCTTTTCGACATCCACGCCGCGGGCGCGGATAACTTCGACGCCGACGCGTTTAGTCACATCGCCCGGCTGTACCGTGTCCTGATTGGGCATTGCGCTGTCCTTTCTTTTTTTGGAAAAAGGAGCGAGGAGATTTGGCTTCACCCCGGATACCCGGCGCGTAAAGTTTCGCTCCTTTAGCGTGCGATGTGCGAACGCCGGAAACCGTTGCCTTGCGGGTACCTCGTGAGGGTGGCGCGGCGCGGATAATCAAAGTTCAGAGAGGACATAGCAGACGCGGCCGACGATGCGATCCGCAGGCTGCTCGCTGGGCAAAAGCTCGAGGAGCCGCACGGGGACATGGCGATTGCGCGGGCGAAGGACAAGGCGGCTGGCGTCAAATTCGAGAAAACAGAGGTGGAGCGTGTCGGCTGCGTGGACGGCGTAGATGCTTGGGGCTTGAGAGCGATAAAGGGCGAGGGAGTTGTAGTGCCGGTCGATGACGGCGATGTCATTCTGACGAAGCAACGGTTTCATAGCGGCTGCGTGAAGGGCATCGGCCCGAACGGCGACGAAGCGGTGCCAAAAAGTCTTGCCCACAGTGGGACGTTCTCGTGAAAAGTGGAGGATGGTGTCCGGGACTTCGACGGTTTCCAGAATTTCAGTGGGCTGGATCCGCGGAGAGACGGCGGCGGCGGCGTGGGTAACCACGGCAACGGTTTGGGTAAGCGAAGCGGCGCGATCATGAAGAGATGGAAAAGGAAAGGCGTCGGCGGGAAGCAGGTCGAGGATGGACAAATTTTGTGCGGCGAGAACGCGGTCAAGCCCTTCGAGACTGAGCGAACGTTTGCGGTTCAGGAAATTGGAAATGTGCGCCTGTTGAAAGCCTGTGGCGCGCGCGAGAGTGGCTCCAGACAATACGCCGCGTTCGATGCGGCGCAGTATTTCGAGGCGAAGGTTCTCGTGAAGGGCATTAAACCTCATGCAGAAACATTAGCATATAGAAAACTATCCCAATATAAATCATCTGTATGAATACTCTCTGACTGGGGTATATTCTGCTATTTTCTTTCGATTTGGCGATGAATCATTTCTCTGAGATATTTTCTGTTGACATACTTGCGCCGCAAGCATATTCAAAACAGACCCTCCTTTCGCAGACGAGGCCCTATAAAAGTTGACCCCTTCTCTCCCAATTCCTGGTCAATCACGAGGAAGTGGCTACCCACACGAATTCGCCGCATGCGGACGGATCAGGAGCCACTTCCAAGAAGCAGTCGGGCCCGCACGGGCTCCAGGGGCGGCGAGCAGGAAGCGCCGGCCGTTGGGGTCGCGGCGGACAAAGACTGACCGTAGGCACACAACCGCGGAAATCGACCGAGAAATCAGTCAACAAACGTAGTTGGAGACGCGCCCGTTATGCCGGAGTGGGTCGTTAGAGCCGACCCGGCCAAGCAGTCTCCGCAACCGCTCTTGCAACGACGCGGGGGAAAGCCGCGCCGTAGCCAGGAGCGAAGATTTGCCTTGGAGAACAGCACTCAAATGAATCATTCCTATCTGCACTTGAAGATTTGTGAAGGTTGCGGTCGCCTTTGGGCTCGCAACCACACAGTCACTGGCGTTTATTGCCGTTTATGCAGCATCCGCTTTGCCGAATTTCCCGCTCCGCGCAGTCGTCGTCCGAAGGGACGACCGCGAAGAGTACAACATGGGACGACGGTAGCGCTCGCCCGGGGAGGTGCGCGATGAGCGCAGCATTCCCATTGTTCAGTCTGCATGCTTCGGAAAGGTTGCACCTGGCGCAAAAGAAGGTGGGTGCGTGGGCAGAAGCCGGGAAGGAGGTGGCGGTTTCGCAGCCTAGACCAGAGCTGGCTTTCTACCGCAAGTACACGGAGGCGATGCTACGAAGATACATGAGACTCTCACTCAGCGTAGGCCGGATGCCGGCGCTGTTGGGGCACGATGCGTTTCGAGGAAAGATGAGCACGTATCGGGTAACGAGCTTTGAAGACTCCGTGATCTTCGTCCATGACGTGGAGAAGTGCTTGAAGAAGCTGGATGGCTTCTCTCAGGATCTGATCCGACGGATATGCCTGCAGGAATACACACAAGGTGAAGCGGCTGGGCTTCTTCGCGTGAGCTTGCGGACGATAGTGCGGCGATACGGCGAGGCGGTGGATACGCTGACCCAGATATTCATCGATCATCGATTACTGGACATCGATCCAATGGATGGGTCAAGCGGGGGTCGATGAGAGAAAGCGTAAGCGGTTGATGTCACACTAGCGGGCGGAGGGGATACGTGGCGTAGCGTTCCGCTCCGCTCTGCTAGTCTTAACTCAAGATGACGAGAACGGCGATGGTTGTTAACGCATTCTCGAAAAGCCTGAATGGCGGTCCTCAATGCCCAGGTCAGATGTGCGAACGTGGGGCGCCCGGCCCCGGCTGCAATGATGGATGAGTGAGGAACAGCCCTTCCACACTTCGGAGCCGGATCATTAGGGATTAGAGAAAACAATCTTAGAGCATCCATCTATGTATGGATGCTCTTTTTTCGTTTTGTTTTTCGGGACGGGGTGAATGACGTGGCAAAGAGATGTTCGACCCCGAGCACCAGGGGTCAACGGCGAGGGCGGAATAAAAGAGCAGGCGCCGATTGCGGCGGCAGTATCGAACAAGATGTACATCAGATGGCGATCCATCGCGCAGAAGTGGCACGTGGGCTAGTTCTGGCCGCGTGGGCTGAAATTGTAGGTGGCCTGATCAAGAAAGCGGCCGAGGGCGGATACCAGCAAGCCAAGCTGCTGTTGGAATTGTGCGAGTTAGAAAACCCCGTGAAAACGGAGATGGAGGACAGGCGCAGGGCACAGCTTTGCGATGTCTTGATGGAACAACTGGTATTGTCACCTTCGGCGCGAACCAATGCAGTCGCGACAATGGACAACAGCGTAGAACCGTACAGTCAGGGACGCGATTGACGATTGTAAAGAGGAACAAATCGATGCAAATACCCGATAGATTCCATAAGCGATTCGCAGGCCGGAAGATGTGGCGCGTCGCCGGTCTGGCATTCGGAATGATCGCGATGAGCTTGGGCGGTCGCGGACAGGTGGCGACGACCACGGTGCAGGACACGGTTTATCGCGCCGACGGCACGTTTGCGACGGGCACAATTCTGGTGTCATGGCCAGCATTCGTGAGCGCAGCTGGAAAAACGGTAGCTGCCGGGAACTTGAGCGCGGCGATTGGCGCGAACGGCCAAGTGACGCTGAATTTGGCGCCAAACGTGGGAGCGACGCCGGCGGGGTCCTACTATACGGCGGTTTATCACCTCGACGACGGGACGGTGAAGACCGAGTACTGGGAGGTGCCGAACATTGCGAGCACGACGGTGGCGGCGATCCGCACGCTGGTGATGCCGGCCAGCGTGGCGGTGCAGACGCTGACGGCTACCGAAGTTAACTCCATGCTTGGCCAGTATCTTCCGCTGGCTGGCGGAAGCCTGAGTGGCGCGTTGCAGCTTCCAGGTGACCCACAACAGGCGATGCAGGCGGCCACGAAGAACTATGTCGATAATGCGGTGTCTCCTCTGAGCGCGACGATTGCGGGCGTAGTTTCCGCGAAGCCGACGGGAAGCCAGACGATTGTGCAGCCGTCTGGAACAACCCTGGCCGCGAACAACTTCGCAGGCAGATCCTATGCAAGCCAGTTTCAAACCGGCGGCGGGAACAACGGGATTGCGAACGTGACGTCCAGCTCCAATTGCACGGTGAACGCGCCGGGCGGACCGAGCGGTTGTACTGTGGTCGTCGATCCTTCCTATGGAAATTCGGAGCAGGCTCAGGGAACGAACCAAGTTGCAGTTGGGCCGGGCAACAATTTCAAGTGGCCGTTGAACACCCATGTCCACGACGAGCGCAACGGGACCACTGCGGATTATTACGAGAACCCCTTTTCAAAATCTCCACTCCAGGCAAGCGGTAACTCGATCACCGCCGACTATACGTTGGACTTTCAGCAATGGCCGCTGTATTCGGCGGACAATCCTGGAACAGAGATACTGAATGCGAACGACTATCAGGGTGGATACAATTTTTACAATTATTACAACGGCAATCAGCCGCAGTATTTTTTTAAGACGTACTACAGCAATCTGGACCTGAACACGACGAATTACAGTTCCGGCCAACAAGAGGCCATACAAAACAACGTGGCCTGCCATGGGACCGGAGACTGCATTGGAATGACGCAACTGGTCACCTGCGACGGGGGAATGAATGGCTCCGACGATGAAGGCTGCCACGGCGGAGACTGGACTGTCACGGAAGACCCTCTGGTTTACAAGGGAACGGTGACGCAGGCTGCTGCGGTTGGCGCGACCGTGATTCATACGAACGGCACGGCGGGACAAAAAACTCAAGGACAGGACCGTTTACTGGTCGATACCAATTCCGCCGACATTATCACCGGCACATCCATCACCGGATACACCGGGGCTTTACCGACTGGAAATAACAACAGCGCAGACAACCCATTGTCGGCCCAGGACAGCAACGCGAACTTTCCCGTTTCGACGATGGTCCAATTGTGTTACGCGGGATCGGACAATGGCGCAGGCGGAGCGGCGGGGTGTGCGGCTGGAAGCCAGCCTACCGGCTTTATTCCATCCGCGGCAGGGATGATTAATCCCCCGGCCAGCGTGCTTACAAACGTGGTGGCGAGCTATACGGCGAGCGCTCCCAGCACCGGTCTTCCGGCGGGTTTCTGCACGCCCAGCACACTGCAATCCACAAATTCCGGTGGGCCATGTTATTTGCCGCCTTCCGGCGTGGCCTGCGTCACCGACCAAGAAGAATACGAAACGGTGAACTACACCTACAACTCCGCCGCGCAGCAAATCACACTGGAGAACCTTCGCTTTCCGCATTTGAACGGGCTGTTCTTCGCGCATGGCGGCTTATGCGGATATGCTGTGGAGCAGCAATCGGATGTGTTCGGCGGGGATGGAATTAGCAATGGCATAAGCCAGGTATTTCCGGTCGAGGGATCGCCAAATTCAACTTCCTTTTATTACATCAGCCAGAGAGTAAATAACGGCTATAGCCTGCCTGTGCTGGGAGTAAGCAACGATATCGGCGGCAACACCACAACTGGAGGCGGAGAATGCTTTTCGCTGAATATATCCGCGGTGGTACTTCAGTCCGATAACAAGACAGTTGTGATTGCCACAAGTGTCCCGTTTGGCGAAGGAAACCTCTCAGTTGTCAATGGCATGACCCTGACGATCAATACGCCGAACTCAACATACAACGGAAACTATGTAGTGAGCTGGGGCGCACTAAACAGCAACAATAACGAATTGTCTTATGTTTTGCCGGCGTCGCCTACAGGAGCGGTTCCGACCTCTGGGACTGCGTCATTCTGCAATACGAACTATAAGCTGTACCCGGCGGTGCGGGTAAACAGCGTTCTGGATGCTGCGAACAATCAGGTGGACGGCACGATGAACACGATGCCTTCGCCGGTGGCATTCGCGGTGGGCGATACGGTGATGGAGCCGCACTATCCATGGATCTATACCGGTCACGATGCGGGACGAGGCGTGAACCAATTTATCCCACGGTTTTACGGCGGCGGATCGCTCTATGGAATGACATACGGCTATCTATTGAGCGGTACGCCTTTTGTCGGATTTTCGATCAACAACGCGACGGACCAGAACCGGTATCTGGGATACGGCGGCACACATGAAGCGCCTGGGTTTGGCTATGACCTGGACGGCGAGTGGGACGTTTCATTCGAAACAGGCGCACCTGAAAGCGCAGTGATTGGCGTTGGCGGGTGCAAGCCGGCGCCGATCGGATGCAACCGGCCCAACAGCAACTTCGACGTGCTTCTAATGCCGAACGGATCGAATGGCAAGCAGGCATTGAACTACGATCCTAACTCGCTGACCTGGACATTTGGCAGCAATTACTTTCCGCAGAACAATCCGCCGATCGACCCCTCAGGAACGGTGCAGGCTTACAACCTTCACGCGGTGAACAGCGTGACGGCGACACAAGTCGCGGTGGGCGCCGGGTATTTGTTCAACCTCGGCGGGGCGATTGGGATTACAACGACCCCAGCAAATCCTGGGTTCAGCACCTGGTATGCGAGCTACGCATACGGATTTGGCGCGCAAAACACGAAGGTGATTGACGGCTACCTCTATCGTGGCGCATCTGCAAATACGGTGGACTGCGGGACCGGGTCGGGCGACACGAGTTGCACGTTTACTTTAGGAGTATTGAATGCGGGAACGTCGGTGAATGCACCGACGGTCGCTGCCTCCAGTTTGGTTACGACGCCATCTCTGGCGATCGGAGGCGGCTCCCCAGTAACTCATATTGCGTACTACACGACGGGAACGGTTACTCCCGCAGCGGTGGCGGCGCAGTCCTGCAGCGATCAGACTTTTTCAGTCTCGGGACTTACAGCGACGGACAACCTCGGTTCCGTTCATCCGCCGGGAGCGCTGGGGAATGTCAGCATAGATGCGTATTCCAGTGCCGCGAATACCTTGACGCTGCATTTCTGCAACGCGAGCGCGGGCAGCGTTGTGCCTCCGGCGGGAGCTTATACGTTCCTTGCGATGCATTGAGGGATGGGAATCCCGCCCTGCGCGCACTGCGCGAAGGATGAGATGGCCATTCGATCCCAGATCTCACAATTGAGAGCTGGGGCACTCAGGTTTTTTTATCCGCGGGATCCTCTTCTAAAGCTGATTCCAATGTAAATATCGCCGGTTGGAAGGGCGGGTCGATGAAATTCGTGAACGCTTTGAATGCGGTCAGCTCCCAGGTGTGGGCTGTTGTTCTTATTTTGCTGGGAATGGGAACGTTCGGGATGGCGTGCACATGCCATGCGGCGGACGTTCGCGCGGCATTGATGAGTTCTGGTACGGGAATGATCGGCGGCGGGATCGCGATGTTTCAACATCAGCCGAAGGAAGCAACGGAAACAACATCCAACCACTGAAAGCGAGAGGTCAATATGTCATTCGTCAGCGTTTTAGAGACTGTAGGCAAGGATTTCGAGAACGGGTTGACTCTTGTTCTGGGAGATGTGAGCAAGATTGCGACGGCAGAAGCGCCTGTACTGGCAAAGATCAATCCGGCGGCGGGTGCGATTGCGAGCCAGGTCGCGGCACTGACTTCGCAGGCACTTGGGATTGCGACGCAGACAGAGCAGAAATTGCAAGCGCTAGGCCAGACGAAGGCGACCACTGCGCAGAAGGTGGCGGAAGTCACGCTGATTCTGGTGCCGGCAGTGGCACAGGTGCTTGGATTGGCGGGCGCGCAGGCGGCGAGCATTGCCAATGAGATTGCGACATCTGCGGTGAGCATCTTGAGCGCGCTTCCCGCGTCGGTATTGAGCACTCCTGCAGTGGCGGCGGCTACATCTGCACCCGGTACTACGGCGTAATGGCAACGCATATAGCTTCTGTTGCCGGCTCCGATATCGAGTCCGTTCAGGAAGTTGAGTTTTATGCGAGAGCCAGGTCCGGGGACCTGGTTTTCTGCTGTGGGCGGGCGGATATTTCGCGGGCGATTGGAAGTGTCACGCATTCCCCGTTCAGCCACGTCTTGATGACCTGGTTGCCGCCCGATGCGGATGCATGGCTCACCATTGAGAGCACATTCCACCACGGGGTGCATGTGGGCCAACTCGCCGATTACGTTGACGGGTATGACGGTGACCTGGTGCTGGCGCGGCGTCCTGTGTTGACGGAGGATGCGATCCGCAAGGCGCGAGACGCAGGGTTGCGCGTGCTGGATGATGGATACGACTGGAAGCAGGAGGTCAGCATCGTCGGTCATCGACTGCTGAAGAGTATTCCGGTTGAGATTCCGAAGAAGGAGTATTTCTGTTCCGGGCTGCAATATTTTATGAGTCTGGCGACGCGGTATCCGCTGCGGCGCCCGGGGCCGAATTATCCGACGCCGGAGGATATATGGTGCGATTCGACCGTGACGCCGGTTTGCGCGCTGAGAAAAACCTAGAAGATAGACAACCCCAGGTCTCACAAACGAGACCTAACTCACCCCGGGTGCGCGGGGTTATGGATAATTTCATTGAATTGCAGGCGGAGGCGGAAGATTGGGAGTATCGCCGGGATGAAGGCGGAAGAACCGATCGGGAGCGGCTGGTTTGGATCGGTGAGCGGCTGGATTACAAATGCCTCGAGTTGGACGACGACACGTTAGGGACGTGGCTGGCGCGGGCTTTGCTGCGGGTGCGGGATCGCGACGGAAACATAACGCCGCTGGAAGCGAATCGGGCGCAGCGCGCGTACGAGGAGCGCCGCGGGCGTTGGAATATTGTGCTGAAGGCGCGGCAGATGGGCATCAGCACGTGGATTGCGGGCCGGTTTTTCTTGAAGACAATTACGCGGCCGGGAACACTGACTGTGCAGGTGGCGCATAACCGGGAGGCGGCGGAACAGATCTTCCGCATTGTGCACCGGTTCTATGAGCAACTACCGGAAGGACTACGAGAAGGCGTGCTGCGGCTATCGCGGGCCAATGCGGGACAACTGTTGTTTGCGGAGATGGACAGCGAATATCGAGTGGAGAGTGCGGCAGACCTGAACGCGGGGCGCGGCATGACGATGCAGAATCTGCATTGCTCCGAAGTGGCGCGATGGAGCGGCGATACCGCAGCGACCATGGCGAGCTTGCGCGCGGCGCTGGTTCCGGGAGGAGAACTTGTTCTGGAATCCACTCCGAACGGGGCACATGGATGCTTTTACGAGGAGTGGCGGCGTGCAGAAGAGACCGGCATGGTGCAGCACTTTTTCCCCTGGTGGATGGAGCGGGCGTATCGGGGGGCGGCCGTTCCCGAGCCGCAGTGGACGGAAGAGGAGCGGGCGCTGGTCGCGGAGCATGGGTTGTTGCCGGAGCAGATTGGGTTTCGGCGGCACATTGCAAGCAGTCTTCGCGGGATGGCGGCGCAGGAATATGCGGAAAATGCTGAGGCCTGTTTTCTGGCAAGCGGCCATTGTGTGTTTGACCTTGATTGCATTGGGAAACGGGCGCGCGAGGTGCATGAGCCGCTGGAGAAGCGGGCAAATGAGCAGCTTTGGATCTGGTACCCGCCTCAAGTGGGGCGGCGTTATGTAATTGGAGTGGATCCGGCGGGTGGCGGAGCGGGTGGGGATTATGCGGCTTTGCAGATCCTCGAACAGAAGTCAGGGTTGCAGTGCGCGGAACTGCGCGCACATCTTGATCCGCGGGAGCTGGCAAAGCAGGCGGCGGCGCTGGCGAAGGAGTATAACCAAGCACTGCTGGCGGTGGAGCGGAACAATCATGGGCTGGCAGTGCTGGCGTATCTCAACACTGTGGAACGGTATCCTGCGATCTATGAGCAGCGTGGGATACCGGGTTGGCTGACCACGGCGGCGTCGAGGCCGGAGATGATCGAAACCTTGGGGGCGATGCTGGTAGCCAAGCCGGGGATATTCTCCAGCTCTCGGTTGTTGACGGAGTGCCGGACGTTTGTGCGGCAGAGCGACGGACGGACTGAAGCTGCCGGTGGTTGCCATGACGATTGCGTAATGGCAATGGCGATTGCGTTGCAGGTTCGTGCGGACAGCAAAGAATGGCCCGCAGACAGAGAGTAGTAGGGAGGCATTTTGAGGTGGTGAAATTCTTGATGCCGCCGTACTGAGAAAACGCGCGCGGGATAGGATCCCAGCTCTTGCTAGGGAAAAATACCCCAGATCTTTTTTTACGAAGATGCGCACCATTTGTGAGGATTGCCCGATGATGGCAGGATTGGAAGTGGGAGCGGCGGGTGGCGATCACGGCGGTGCAGCAGATTCGGCGGATGCGGGGCGGAGCGCAGAGTCACTTGATGCTGGGCTCGGATGGGAACCTCTATGTGGTGAAGTTCCAGAACAATCCGCAGCACTTGCGAGTGCTGGCGAATGAATTGTTCGCGACCCGGCTGGCCGAGTCGGTGGGACTTTCGGTGCCCGCGACCGAAGTTGTGGACGTCAGTGAATGGCTGATTGACAATACTCCGGAACTTTACATGGACAATGGACGCCAACAGGAACGCTGCGTTGCCGGCCTGCAGTTTGGATCGCGGTACGTCGGCGGACTGATGCCTGGACAATTGGTGGACTATCTTCCTGAAGAGCAGCTTGGGGCAGTGCGCAACCTGGCCGAGTTCGCCGGGATGCTGGTAGTCGACAAATGGACCTGCAATAGTAATGGCCGACAGGCAGTATTTCATCGGAAGCGGCGCGAGAAGCGCTATACCGCAACGTTTGTGGACCAGGGATATTGTTTCCATGCAGGAGATTGGAGTTTTTCGGATACGCCGCTGCGCGGAGTCTATGCGCGAAACACGGTGTATGCCGACGTAACGGGGTGGACCAGCTTTGAGCCGTGGCTGGGGCGAGTGGAGACGATGGCGGCGGAAACCCTATGGCAGATCGCGGAATCTGTGCCACCGATCTGGTATGGAGGGGACATGCGCGATATGGAGCGGCTAGGATTGACGCTGCTGGCACGGCGCACGCAGGTTCGGGAATGGATCGTGCAGTTTCGGGAGAGTGGGAGGGAGCCTTTTCCGAAATGGGTGGAAGGCGGGTCGAGGACTGAGGATGGGCAGTTTGCGGAGCAGAAGCGGGTGCAAAATGGGGAGTGGTGGCAATGAGGCGTGGACAGAGAACAGAGGACTGGGATCCGGGAGTCCCGCAGGAAATGCATTTTCTGTGTTTCCAGATCTTTGCGCTCGGTTCCCATTCCCATTTGAGAAACGATAGAGACGTATGAACGGCGAACGCATGCAGTGCGAGTTCTTCCTAGTGCGGTATGTGCCGGACACGGTGAAGAACGAGTTTGTCAATATTGGCGTGGTGCTGCGGAAAGCGGGGCAGCCGGAGACGGCGCGCGTGCAGTTTACGCGGGACTGGAGCCGCGTGCGGTGCGTAGATCCGGACGCAGACACCGGAATGCTGGAGGCGCTGGAAACGGAAATGCGGGAGCGACTGGCCACCGGTGCGGTAGAAACGGCTGCGATGATGAAGATACTGGAAGATAGTTTTTCCAATTTGCTTCAGATCTCCGAACCGAAAGCCTGTCTGGCCGAGTCGATGCCGGCGGAGATCGATCAATTGACCCGGCTTTACATCGAGACCAGAAAGCAGCGCGAAGCGCGGCGTCAAAGTGGACGACAGGGAATTGTGGCGCAAATGCGGCGGCAGTTTGAGGCCGTCGGGGTCTGGAACGTGATGCGGAAGCGGATTTCGGCGGCCATGTACACGCAGCCGGGGGATCCACTGCGGATCGATTGCGGATATCGTCCGAACGGAGTTGTACGCATGTTTCATGCAGTGTCTCTGGAGGGCGATCTGGAAGCGGCCAAAGTGCTCGCGTTCGGCGCTCCGCAGATGGTGGAGGGTGTGGCGCGGGTGGAGAAAGCGATGCTGGAGTTGACGGCGATTGTAGAACCGCTGCGCGGACTTTTGGGTCCAAATCCGGAGGAAGTTCTTTCCAATGGCGCGGAGCAGGACCGCGTGGAGCAGTATCGATTTGGCGTGGCGACGATGGAGCGCAGCCACATACGAGTGATGACGGTATCGGATTTGCCTCGAATTGCAGAACGCGCGAGAGAAGAGTTGCGGGTTTAACATTCTCTCCCTCCGTTCAAGCCGAAAAACGGCTTGAATAGGCACCGGCGGCGCGTGCAATCGCAGGTCTTTCGACTGCACTTCGCGTGTGCCGGGGCGACCAAATTTTGGAGTTGTTGAAGAGCGTGGCTTTGGCTGCGCTCTTTTTTGTTTGTGTGACATCAGAGATGAAAGGCGGAGACCGTGAATTGGAGAACATTGCTCAGTCGCAGCGGAACTGGCGAGGTGAGCGTAGAAGCGGCGAGTGTGGACGGCGCGCAGCGCAAAACTGTGCCGCTACCCTCCATTCTGGGGCCGGTGCGCCCGCCACATGCTTTGCTACCGAAAGGCACGCCCGCGAACCTGCGGCGATTCGCGGAAACTCCAGTGGCTCGGCGAGCGATCAATGTCATCAAGGACCGGATTGCCAGCATGGATTGGCAGATCCAACTACGGCGCGGATTCACGCCAGCCAATGTCCCGGATGCAAAAGCGAGGATGGAAATTCTGCGGCGGAACCTGGAGGAACCGAACAACTCCGACTCCTTCCGTTCAGTGATGGAACAGGCACTGGAAGATGCGCTGGTTGGTGGGTTTGGCGCGATTGAAATGGAGCGAACGGACGATCCGGAACGGCCGTTTGCGCTATGGCCGGTGGACGGCGCGACTATCCAGTTGAACGCAAACTGGAATGGAAACGCAGATTCGCCGCGTTACGCGCAGAACACGAATCGCGTGGGTCCGGGGTCGCATATTCCTCTGTACGACAACGAGCTGATCTATCTGCGAGTGAGTCCGCGTTCGCACACTCCATTTGGACTGGGGCCGCTGGAGGTTGCGTTTGAAACGGTAAACAGCTTTCTCGCGGCGCATCGGTATGCGGGTAGGCTGGCGAGCAATAGCGTCGTGCAGTATGCGCTGTGGCTGAATCAGCCGACACCGGACCAACACAATCGGCTTCTGCACTGGTGGCAGGACGAGATCGAAGGCACGGGGCGCGTGCCGCTGCTGACGTGCGAGCAGAAGCCCGAGGTGTTGAAGTTCACCGGGGGTACGGACGCCGAGTTGCGGCTGGAATGGCAGGTGTTCCTGATCCGCATGATCGGGAATGCGTTCGGTCTGCCGGCGATGATGTTGGGCCTGGAAAACGATGTCAACCGAACGACGGCGGCGGAGCTGGCGGATGAGGCGTTCCGTAGCACCATCGCTCCGATGGCACGGATGCTGGCGGAACACTTCACGCGGGACCTTTTCGGAAAGCGGCTGGGCTGGAAGGAGTTTGAATTTGTCTTCAACGAACTCGACGCGCGGGACGAGATGGAGGAAGTGCAAATTCAGACAGCGCTGCTGCAGGCGGGCGTCTTGACGGTGGACGAGGTACGGGCGCAGCGGGGATTGGCGCCGATGAACCATGCGGTTGCGATGGAGGCCGGTTCTTCCTCTGGAAATGTTTGAACTTTATCTCCACTCAAGCCGAAAGAAGGCTCGAATCCGGTAGCCGTACCTGCACTACCCGTCGGTGCGCGGAAACCCGTGTCTGGGTTGCTTCGGAGCGCCGCTGGTCCCACCAACGCCTCAAGATTTACGGAACAATTTCTGGATATTCGATTTTGCGGCCGCGAACCTGCGCCGCGTGACAACAACGGAACAATCAAGAACGGGAGAGCACATGAAACTGGACGCAATGGCGGTCGAGTTCCCGGCTGTTCACGGACATCCGAACCGGATGCCGTTTGAAGGAGTGCTGACGCTGGTTGATGTCGCGAGCGACAGGGCACCGAGCGGATCACGGGGCCACCGCGTTGTGCTGAGCCGGACCGCGGCGGAAAACGCGCTGCCATCCTTGCTGGGGATGGCGGTCGATTTTCGTCCGGACTGGGACGGACACGATGCGCGCAGCAAATGCGGAATTTTGACGGAAGCCGACATCGTCGGAAATCGGCTGATGGTCGGCGGCTATCTGTATGCGCGGGACTTTCCGGAGGTAGAGGAGAAACTGCGCAGCCTGCCATCGGGAAGCATGGGAATGTCCTATGAACTGGCGGATGCCCATGTGGAGGACATGCGGTCCGCAATCTGGAAGCTGAATCGGGCAACGTTTACCGGGGCGGCGATTCTGTTGCGGGAAAAGGCGGCGTACCGGCAGACGTCGTTTCGCCTGAAGCCGCACGTCATGCGGAGGCGTGGGGTATCGATGGCTGCGTTTTGCGGGCCGGCCTGAGCGAGAATTTCAGGACTTTGCAAAGAAGCATGCCCGACCCACTCAAACCAAACAAAGGCTTGAATGGGGCAGCCGCCAGCGAGTTTCTGAACATCCGGATCCCAGGCTGCTTGGCGAACCTGGGGCGACCGGCCCTTCGCGATCAAACTTACGAACAAGCAAAAGGAGCTAACACATGGAACAGGGAGCAGAGCGTTCTCTTGAAACGCTGGCGTTGACACTGGATCGATTGGCCGGGGCGGCTAGCCTGCTGGAACAGACCGTGAGCCGGCTGGAGGAGCAGCACATGACGATGTCCGGCCAGGTACAGAAGATTGTGGCTACGGTGGAGCAGGGCGGTGCACAAGCCGCAGGCAGCGAGCGGATTTACGAACTGGAGCGCAAACTGCATGAGGCGACGATGCAGATCGCAGAGTTGCGGGCGCAGGCTGGCGTTTCTGCTACGAGCGGACGCAAGACCGTGACGGCGGCAACCGTTTCTCTGCTGGCGAAACAGGGGATTTCGAACCTGGATTCGATCGAAGCTGGATCGCTGGATGCAGCGCTGACGGCGTTGAGCATTGAGCAGCGGATTGCGGTTAAGTCCCAACTGCTGCGAGCGGGACTGTTGGGCTAAGGACTATTCATTCACCCACTCAAGCCGAAAAACGGCTTGAATGGGCACCCGCATTTTTCAGTGCACCCATCATTTGCCAACTACGGCCCTTAGGCCCATCGAAAGGAAAAGCATGAAAGCCAATTTTCACGATATTCACGCCGCGGCGGATTACATCGGGCCGGGCGCTATTGAAGTTCCGATTTACCAGACGGAGATTACCGACATCGTTCGCCGGCGCGGGCTTTTTGGGCAGCGAATCAAACAGGTGCCGGCGACTGGCCATCCTTCGCGGTTTTTTGAAGAGACGGCCATTCCGGAGGCGACGGCGGCTACGGGTTTTGTTGATCCGCGAAATATCTCCGCTCCGCTGGTGACTCCGACGCGGATTGAAAGCGCGGTTCCGCTGAAGGCGCTGGTGGCGCAGATCAATTACAACCTGTTCGATATTGAACTGGGCAATCAGCAGAGCCAGTTTGCGTATCTGCAGGCAAAGGATCTGGCGGACACAATCGAAGGCGTGATGCACGTTCACGATCTTGCATTGTGGAACGGAACGGACACTTCGTTGAGCACGCCGACGACTCCGCAGTATTTTGGCGCAGCGGCACAGATTGTCGCCGGCGGCTTCACCACTTCGATCGCCACTACGGCAAGCATTGTGGACGGGTTCCGATCGACGATTGCGCTGATGGTGTCGAACAGCAATTATGCCATTCGTCCAACGGCGATTTACGCCAACCCGGTACTGCTGGATCTGATCGACCGGGAAATGAAGACCGAGTACAATGTGGTGCTTTCCACAAAGGAGATCAACGGCGGCTTTACGGTGAAGACGTTGGTGACACAAGCCGGCGAACTGCCGCTGATTCCGGACTGGACGTTGAGTTATACCGGAACTCCCGGATCGGGGACGGCACAACTGCCGGCTTACATCGTGACGGAAGACCTGATTGAGTACCACTGGCTAAGCGATCCGAATCCGCGTGTGTTCCAACTTGGAGTACCGGGGTCGCTGGCTTCGCAGTACGTGGTGGTGAAGTTCGGCGCACCAGTGGTGAAGATGGCTTCGGCTGGCGCGCACTATCAGGTGATCGTCGACCGGTAAAGGATGATCCCACGTTCGAAAACCCGGACGTGGGGCACACACCTTTTCAGAGGCCGGCTTCGGTTGTGGAGCCGGCTTTTTTGTGCGCTGAAGAAGATACCGGAGGAGATTCTATGGGATATTTGCTGCCGACCGACTATGCGACATATGGTCTTCCAGCGGACACGACGGACGACTGGATCACGATGGCTTCTGCTCTGATCGATTCCTACTGCCATCGAACCAGTCTGAACGTGACGCAATACGAAGAACGAATCCGCATGACGGCGCATGCGCAGACAGTCCAATTGAGCTATCTGCCGTTGATTCCGGTGGCTCCGAGCACCTCTCCGTTGATTTCGGTGCAGGCACGATATATCCGACCGCGCCGCGGTGAAATGCTCGATCCGGTCTATGAGCAGATTGCCTGGGTATTTGGTTTACCCGGAGCATGGAGCACATTGAATATCGCGGACGTGGATGTTGTTCCGAACACAGGCGAGCTTACGTTCCCGATCAATATTCTTGGGCTGCCCTATAACGAAGTGGACGTGGTGTATACGGCGGGGCTGGCCACGATCCCGTACACGGTGCAAGTTGCATGCGCGCAGATTGTGAAGAACGCACAGGCGACGCCGGGACTCAATGTGAAGTCCAGCCGGATCGACACCATGCAGATGGAATATTTTTCAAATTCACTGATCGATCCGCAGGTGGCGGCGATGCTGCAGCCATATGTAGCGACGATGTTGGGGTGAGCGATGAGCGTCGACTTAAGCGTGAGGAATTCTACGGCGGCGCAACAACGGGCCGCGGATGCTCTACTGCGCTGCCTTGGCGGAACAACAGCGCTGTTGCGTCTTCCGACCAATGCAGTTGCGGGCTCGGATGCAGAGCAGCTTGGGGAGGCGACTCCGTCGTATGAAGATATTCCGCTGTCGCCGGCGATATTTCGGCGGCTGCGGCCGCAACTTCAAGATGGGACCGTCAACCGGTATGAATTGTTGATTTCGGCGTCGTCGATCCACGCGCAGCTTGGATTGTTGCAACTTTCATCGACCGACGAGCTATTTGCGATGGCGGCGGGGATTTTTGTAGATGGCGAGTTGATGCCGATTGAAGCGGCAGCCGAGGCGGAGGCGTTTGGCCGGCCATATCTTTACCGTCTGATTCTGCGCGGACCGCAGAGCCAAACGCTGTAGGAACAAGGAGAGCGCCGTGCAGAATGCACAGAATACGTTTTACATTACGCTGCGCAACCGGTTGGCGGCGTTGAATCCAAACCGCACGATTTATCTGCGGGGGGTGACGCGACCGGGAATTCTGGTCGAGAGCAATGAGCTAGTGACGTCGCAGCCGCCCTCGAACGTGTTCGTAGTGCGATGGCTGGGGCTGCATAACGATCCCTATCTCTCGGAAGTGCTGCTGCAGATAGAATGCGAAATCGAATACATGACCGAGGGTACCACCGGAAACATTGGCATGGATCGCGGAACGATGCTGACCGAAATGGATGCAGAACTGCTGGCGCTGTTGCAGCCGAACACAGCGCAAAAGCTGAATTATTCGCAATCGCCAGCCGTTCCTATGGAGACGCAGATCTTCTGGACCGAGGCGACGTTCCAGCCAGTAAAGGTGGAGCGCGACCGTGTGCTTCGCACCGCGACCGTATCTGTATTCAGCTTTGAAGAGCCGGGGGAGCAATGAGCACATCCGCGATTACTCCACTGCCACTCACGCCGCCGATTGTGCGGCGGGTGCGGGCGTACTTTGCACCCGTGAACCGTACGGCGGCGCAGCCGGTAATTTTTGATCCGGCGCAGAACGCAAGTTTCAATTTAGACGCTCCGCCGACCCCCTGGCTCGATCTGGGTTGGCTGGACGGCTTCGAGCGCAAATCTGGAACAAAGGTTGTGCCGCTTCGGAGCGGAGCCCCGGGGCTGCCATTGTCGCAAGTGCGAACGGAGATCGATTCATTTGTGGCGGTGAATTTCCTGAGCTGGGGAAAATTGCAGATGGCGGTGACTGCCGGTTCCGAACAGATGAATCTGCTGGCGACTTCGGCGGGAGCTCAGGCCAACGGATCCGGAGGCTTGGCCGGAGCGGCGGTACCACTGGCGAGTGGAAGCACGGCGACGTTCCTGAGTGTGGCTACGAACCAGCTTTCCGGATTTTCTGCCGGACAGATCGTCGCGGTGGACATCGATTACACCGGACAAACTGGCTATGTGGGTAGCGGCGTGAGTGCTGCTTATGTGAGTTTGGCGAGCGCTGTGCACTCCGATGTGAATTATGTACGCAGGGTGAGCTTCAATGTGGGTCGTATTACACAAGTGACTTCTTCCGGACTGCAACTGGCGCAGCCGTTGATTGCAGGAGCGCCCGCGGCGGGAATGTCCGTGCAGCCCGTTCTTGGGTTTGTGGATCGGGAGGGAAGCAATTTTTTTCATGAGTGGTCAGGGTTGTTTGTGATTCCTGGGGAACAGGGCGATCGGATTTTTCTGCATTATCCTCGCCTGCAGATTGCATCGAGCGCGAACGAAGCGATTCAGCCGCTGGGTGCCCCCCTGAAACAAGTCGACACTTTTCGGAGGGTCTCGCAGGCGGCAGAGTTTCGCGCGTTGCCGGTGACGGATTCCAATGACGGGGCACAGGTGGTGTGCTTCCGCAGCTATATTCCGGCGGCTGCGACCAATCTTTGGTAGCGCACTATAGAGGCACGCATTCACCCCAGGTCTCAGAAGCGAGACCTGGGGCACCCGTATTCCGTGCGACGCATTGTCCACCCAGATATCTATTCAGGTGAGCTCGCGGATCTGCGTTCCTGCAGTGCCGGTTAGATTCATGAGGAGAGTCGATGAAGATCACGATCGATAATCAGGATGGCAATGGTCCCATCGATTATTCGCAGGCGATTTGTGCCGATCAGGCCACCGAGAAAGCGGTTGCGATTACCCGCAGCTTGAATGAGCCGACATTGGCGAGGATCCAGCTTGATTGTGAAAGCCACGGGTTGGCAACACCGGCGATCGGCGCGCTGGTGACGATTGCGGCAGACAATGGCACGTTTCTCTTCACCGGATACCTCCCATCAGCCGCGGAGCCTATGTTTGCGGGATACAGCTCTGTGGGGCCGCAATATCGAGCGATCGTCAATGCGGTGAGCGACAATTGGCTGCTGAATCGGGAGGCCGTGCCACAAACTGCCCCACTGCTGGGGCAAACTGCGGGAGAGATGGTCCGTATTCTGACGAATCGCGTGAATCCGACATTGGTGCAGATGAATGGATTGGAGGACGTGGGGACGATCGGATTTTTTGATCCGATGCCCAACCAGCCTTGGTCGGAGAATGTCGCAGCCCTGGCAAATCAGGCCCGAGCTGCGTACCGCGTGCTGAATGGACAGCTGACGCTGGCGCCGGTTGGATCGACTGTACACGATTTGAGCGACACGGTCGGGACCCTCGACTACGCGGCATTGAGCGCTACGAACGCGAAGCAGATCGTCAATGACGTCACGTTAACGGGGTTGAGCGAACCGATGGAATATGTGACGGAACTGTTCGAGGGCGATGGCGCCACGGTTCTATTCCAGTTGCAGCGAAATCCTTTCCGAGTGGTCAGGCCGATTCTGTTGGATGAGGAATTCGATTCTTCGACACTGAACACGTCCATCTGGCTGGTGAACGATTCCGGCGGCTACTTGAATGTGAGCGGTGGTGGATTGGCGATCACTGGCGGAGCAGGTACGGATGGCACGACCACCCTTACGGCCATCGATCCGGTGGAATTGGGCGGCGAGGTGGTCATCGAAACGGGCTTCGTGCAGTTGAATAGCGGGAGCGATGGGGTACTTTGCGGTCTGTATTCAGGCACTGTGGGGATTGCAAATTGTCTTGCGGGTTTCCGGGTTCGAACCAGCGGCTCGAATACAATTGTTGTTCCGTTAGTTGAAGGCAACGAGGTGGGAACCGCGTTCACGCTGGAAGCGGGGCACAGTTATATTCTCCGGATGCATATTCACAGCACGGAACTGCAGCGGATGCTGAACAGTTATTTCTCGTATGGAGCGAATGGCGGCGCGGTGTACGGAGGCGGCACAGTAGCGTCTCCCCTGCAAGTATTTTTTGAGTTACAGGACATGGCTCTCCTGCCATACGTGAATATCGGCTCGACTATTTTGTATGACGGAAGTGTGCCGACTTCTCCGGGGATTGCGACGTTTGCATGCGTGAACAGCCTGGATTTACAGGGAAATATCGGCTATTTCAAAATAGCGCAGCCGGGCACGATCTGGATTGTCAGCACGCCTTCCAGCGGAACGGCCTTCACGCGGAGAATTGGGCAGGCGAACCAGGGCGCGGACTGCAACGTTCTGCGGGATGGGTTCGTTCATTTTTACAAGCTGGCGACCCCGCAGCCGGGAGAGATGCTGGCTGTGACCTATCGCGTGGCCGCGCCATCCGTTGCGCGAATGGCCAGCACAACGAGCGGAGAAGAAGGTGGAACCGGCGCGCCAGCGGTTTCCCAATGGGTAGGACATGTTGTTCGTCCGGCGGCGCGCAGTTCTGTGGATTGCGAAAATGCGTGCCAGGCACTGCTGAATTTTTCGGCAAACCCTTCCGCAGGATGGAAAGGCGATTACAAATATTACAACCTACAGGACGAGCAGGATGTGTGGCCCGGAGACGCGCTGAACTTCAGTTCTCCGGCCGCAGGTTTGAATGTGAATGTGATCGTGCGCTCGGTAAAGATTGAATCGACAAGCAGCCTCCCAGAGGTGCTGAATTATACGATTGAATTTGCCAACGACTGGGCGGAAACGATCTCCATGAAACTGAGCGACGCCGTCTCCCCGGATGTAATTTTGCCGGCGGAGCCGGAATTGACACCGGGGAATTACCTGGCGAATTTGAATGCCCTGCAGGTGACTTCGGTTACGACAACTGCGATCAGCGTTAATGCAGATGCAACTCCTCCAGTAAATGGAGGATTTGAGGTAAGGAGCCGCGATTACATTTTCGGGGCCAGCAGCCACGAAGGCCTGGTGCTGCGGAGTCCGGTGGCAAACTTTACGATCACGCGGTCTGCCGACGAAGAGCAGTTTTACATCCGGATGTACGACGGCTCCAATCCGCCGGTGTATTCGCGACTTTCGAGCGCAATCTTTACCAACGTTCCAACTTCTTAGACAGCGATGCTGGCACTCAAGGATGTAAGCGATGGATGATTTCGAGATGACTGTACTTTCCGACTTGGCGGCGCTGAAAAGCCAAATGGCCTCATTGATCGGGCTCGGCCAGCCTGGCCGCTTGACTATGTTGGAACAACGAATGGAGCGGCACGAGATTTATCTTCAGAAAATGAAGGGACTGGCGGGGGCGTTTTTTGTGATGCTAACAGTAGCGCAGATCATTGTGGACTATTTGAAGCGATAAGGAAAGATCAGTCGCCGGCAAGCTCCGTCGCGATTTGCGAAGGCGAGATTCCAGATTCTACAGGACGGAGGGCGGAAAGCAATAGGTCGCCACGCGAGAACAGGCAGCCACATCTGAGAAGGGTTGAAAAAAGCACACTGACGTCGGTCGAGAGCGTCGCTTTCCGCATGTAGTCGTTGTCCAGGTGAATTTTCAGAGGCACAACCTGGTCGGTGTAGAACACTTCGAGGTGTTCGACAGGAACCTGGCTCAGAATATGCTGCTCATTGCAAAAAGCGAGGGTGGCAGCGCCGGTGACGCCCGGACGGCAACTCATCCTCGTGTGCTCATGGTTCGGGAGCTTTGGCCGCGGACCCACCAGGCTCATATCTCCACGAAGTACGTTGTACAACTGAGGGAGCTCGTCCAGTTTAAAGCGACGCAGAAAACGTCCAACGGGAGTGATCCGCGGATCGTCCTTCGCGGTATGTTCAGGACCGAGGGCTTCGGAATTTTCCACCATCGTGCGGAACTTATAGATTGTAAACAGGGTTCGATGCTGGCCCGCACGCTTCTGACAAAAAATCGCCGGGCCTGACGAGGTGATGCGGATGGCGAAGGCAACGAAGGCGAAAACGGGCGACAAGAGAATCAATGCGGGAACCACACAAGCGAGATCAAAAACACGCTTCCAGATGGAGACACACCAGGGGCTGAGGTGGCGATCGACGTTTTCTTCCAGCGGGACATAGACGATTTCGTTTTGCGGTGTTGACCAAGAGGAACTTGAGTTCACGGTAACGGTGCGGGGGTGTAGTCGGGGTTCCGGAACTGAAGTAAGGTAAATTTCGGTGCTCACGTATGCATCTCTCCGACTTTTCTCAGGTCGTTTCCAACTGTTTCTCATTCAACCTTCAAGGCTTCAGGATGCATTCATTCAAGCTGAGATCTCGCCGAACGACCGGATCGCACTGTCGAGATCCGGATGAGATTTCCAGCTGCGTGTAAGCAGCAAATTCGAATCCGCTGCTCCCGTCCGACACACTTTGCTGCAAGGGATCCGGTTTCGGTCAATAAATGCTTAGACGCCAAAGGCCGCCGAAAGTTTTCTTCCATAAGCTGCTTCTCAGTATATCGGCATAACCCACAGCATTTGCAACACATCTTTACCGATTTGCGAACGGAACCAACAAAACAACCCAAGTGGCCTGATTTGGGAATATGGCTGCAAATTATCTGAAATTTTCACGAATTATTTTTTTTGCGGCTGCATCGCGATTTGAATCGTTGAACCGTCGCGGATTTCAAACTTCACACCGCGTCCGAAGAGATGAATGCGGAGACCTCAGTTAATGTCGGCACCACCACGTGGTGTGCAGCGAGCTTACATGGTCCACGTTCGGTACCGGCCAGCAGGATGAGCTGTCGTACGCCGGCCGCGGCACCGGCCTGAATGTCGGAACATCGATCCCCAACGAGGAGAGACTGGGCCAAATCAATCCCATGTTCCCGAGCGGCGCGCAAGATCATACCAGGCTGGGGTTTGCGGTCGGGGCAGTCCTTGCGATAGCGTGCGACGGCGTGCTCCGGGTGGTGCGGGCAGAAATAATAGCCGTCGAGTTGAATGCGCTCCCGCGCAAACTGTTCCGTCATCCACTGCATGAGGGAATGGAAATCAACCTCCGAATACAAGCCACGAGCGATACCGGCCTGATTGGTGACAATAATGATTTTGTGGCCTCGCGATCGCGCGGCGCGGCACAAATCAAATAGGCCCGGCATGAATCGGACATGCTCCGGTTTACACAGATAGCCAATCTCGCTATTCACGACCCCATCGCGGTCGAGGAAGAGTGCGGGAACCAGACCTTTCATCGTGCGATACATCTTCCTTTTCTGGGAACTGATGGCGTTACGGAATCATTCAGCCTGGCGAAAATAGATGTGTTCCACCAACATGCAAAAAATGTGCTCCAAGGCGAGATGAGCTTCCTGAATTTTCATAGTGATCGTAGAGGGCATACGGAGGCAGTAGTCGCACAAATTCGACATTCTTCCTCCGGTTTCGCCGGTCAATCCGATGGTCAGTATCCCGGTCGATCGCGCCAACTCCAGTGCGCGAACGATGTTTGGCGAGTTCCCCGAGGTCGAAATGGCCAGGAACACATCTCCGGGCTGGCCCAATGCTTCAATCTGGCGCGCGAATACGCACTCATATCCGTAGTCGTTTCCCACCGCCGTCAAGATCGAAGAGTCCGTGGTAAGCGCAACCGCACGGAGTGCTGGTCGATCGTTCACAAGCCGGCTCACGAATTCCGCCACTAGATGTTGCGCGTCCGCAGCGCTTCCGCCATTCCCAGCGACCATCAATTTGTGCCCGTGCCGTAACGATTCCGCAGTGTGCTGCGCCGCTTCGATCAGCATTTGATGGAGCGCGGAATCTTTTGCAACGGCACTGAGCACGCCGATAGTCTCCGCGAGTTGGTCCGCGACCATATTCCGCATAGATTCCCTTCAATTTGACAGCACGTGCTACCTGGAGCTGATCGCCTGATCTTTCCGACCTTCCGTATACGTAGCGCAGCCGATCTAACTTGCGACCTGCTGGATCAGGAGCAGACGCTTTGGCCGATGCGCAACATGCGCCGCAACTGCCCGGTTTTTTCCCTGAACTCAGGATCTCGCGCGAGCCTGTTGTTGTAGGATGCGCTCAGGATTGCCCAGAAGCTGGCGAACAGCGCTCCTAAAACGAATGCCAGCAGTGTCAGCAAGGTTCGACGGGGCCAGGAGCGGCGGTCCGGAACCAATGCAGGATCGACCACCTGGATTATTTGACTCTGCTTCGCCTCGTCCACTCTGGCCATTTCATACTGGCGCGCCATAAATTCATAGAGCGTCTCGTGGTAACGAACGTCCCTCATGCGGCGAATGTATTCCAGGCTGGCGGCGGGGACTTGCGTCGTAGGAGTCAAGACATTGCCCGCCACAGCGGCGGCCCCAGGATGTCCCTTTTCAAAGTCTGTGAGTTGAGCACGCAGTCCCGCAATTTGCGATTGCAAAGTAATGACTTGAGAATTCTGGTCGGTGGCGGAGGTTCGCAACGCGCCGAGCTCAACTTCGCTCGCTGAAATCTGCGCCCGCAATTGCATGATGGTCGCAATCACAGCCTGGGCCTGTCCTTGCGGCTGGATGATCCCGGTTTGTTGCTCGGTTTTTTCGAGGGCGACTTCCGCGTCGGCCAGCTTGTTCTTTTCTTCCTCCAACTGCTGAGCGAAGAACACCCGCCGCTGGGCCGCCTCGGTAACCGCGAGCCGCGACATGAGACTATGCAATCCGTCTACATATGCATTGGCGATGGCAGCATCGAGTTTGGGATCGTGTCCTTTTACGGAAATGCTGATCAGCGAGCTTTTTTCGGCGACCATTTTGGTTTCGCCTTTCAGTCCGGCTCTGGCGTCGCTCAGCCGTTTTGCCTTGTAGAGCGACATCAGGTGAAAACGTTGAATAATGCCATCCGCGATGGTTTCGCTCTGCAGAAGCCCTATATATAGATCGGCGGGATTTTTGAGGCCAAGCGCGCTCGCCACGCCACCCCCTCCGCCAACCAAAGACGACAGTCCGCCGAGCTGACCCATAAGCATGGACGCAGAATTCTCGTGTTGCGGGGGCAGCATCGTCGTCGTCGCAGTGTAGCTCACTGGGACAATGAGAACAATGATCGCTGTAATGACAGCCAATACAAAGCCGCAAAGGAAAATGAATCGCTTGCGGGCGGCAAGAACGAGGGCGAGATCCACCAGACTAACGGAACCTTCCTCTTCAACGAACTGCCGGTCGGAGGCAACGCCAGATATCTGACTCTCGTTGATTGCGGGTTCCGTGTTTGTTTCGATGGGCATCATGGCCACGCTAAAGGTTACTTCAGCAGATTGATCGCTGCGATTCCAACGCCGAAATTCGCCAGCACGGACGAATAGTCCGTAAGATTACGCAGCAGCGTGGTCTTGCTGACGTTGTCCGGAACGACCACTGTGTCCCCGGGATAAGATAGTTTGCTCGCGAATCCGCCGGAGAACAATGTGCCTCCGGCGGTTTTCTTGCTGATCACGGACCCGTCCGCGCGAATGACAAACTCGTGGCGGCTGTCCGCGTCCCGGCTGCTGCCTCCCGCGAAGCGCAGATAGTCTCCGACGTGCTCGCCGCGCCTATACAAGAATGTGTTCTGATCGTACACCGCACCCACCACGCTCACAGTTGCCGGCACAACCGGAACGACAAACTGGTCTCCATCCTGCAAGGGTAGATTGGGCAAAGCATCGACTCCGTGGCTGAAGGGGGTAAGGTTCAATACGATTCGCCCCGAGGCGCGCATTTTCCGCAGGGTCGCGATCAAATCCCGCTGACTTTGCAGGCTCGTTCCCAACGCAGAGGCCCCTGTCGGGTTCACGATCGATCCGGCCGCATTCGCGGAGGCAAGTTCAATATCTTGCTCGAGCGTATTCACGTATTGGTCCAGCCGGGCCTGCTGCTCGCGCTGCGTCGATTCCCGCAAAAACTCCGAACCATACAAATAAGCGTGCGGTGTCAGACCGCCCGCGCGGCGAATCACGTCGCGCAGAGTTTCGTGCGGCCCCACGCTGTAAATTCCAGCGTGAACGACTTCCCCTTGAATGCTCACATATTTCACTTGTTGCGACTGCGGCACGTGAATGTCGGCGGTCGAAAACACGGTGACGATGTCGCCCGGCTGAAGCCCTAGATTCTGCGCCGGATTGTGGTCGAGGACGGCCTGGCCGAGACTGAACGGGACGATGGAAGTAGCCAGGGTGTGTGGGTTGGTGCGCTCGATAGCCGCGTAGCTCCAGTCAATGCTGGGCGCAATTCGCAGAATTTCATTCCGAATTGGAAACTGACCCTCAGAAAAACGTTCCCCGGGCGGATAATACCTCAGTTCCGGGACTCCGCTGGTTCGTGCATTGCCCAGCTCGCTCGTGCTTCCCGACTGGCTGACTGTTTGCTCGCCGCCCGTTTTCGCAGCCGAAGGCGGAATTCCAGCTGCTGCGGCTCCGCCGGATGGCGCGCCGGCCGCGGCTCCGGATGGCTGCGCGGCGCCAGAGGACGCGGCCAGTTGATTCGTTTGCTGGTTTTCTGTGCCGGCCACCGATGTTCCGAGGGTGTAGGTTTGCGGACCATTGGCATTGGTCGCACTCGGCTGCGACGTCGGGCTGGGAAGATTAGCGACGTAAGGGGAGAAAAGCGGCATGTATTCGGGCGCCGGCAGTCCCATTGCAATCCTTCTCTGCCAATATCCGCGCGTCTCCAGCGACGCCTGGTCCGGGATCAAGTCCAGAATGCGCATACCCGGGGTCCAGCGGTATCTGCCTGGATTGGCCACGTTGCCGCGCAATGTCACCGTCCGCTCAAAGCGCTGTTCCATGGACGGAATGCGCAAAATGTCACCGTCGCGCAGCGGCGTCTGCATGCCCATAGTGTCGAGCGCCAATTGCACCGTTTGCCGGGCTCCCATACTGTTGGTGCGATCCAGTTGCGCATCCCGCCTCGAAGCCATGACGTCGAAGCCGCCGGCAAGGGCGATCGCCTGCCCAGCGGTTTCCGTACCCTTCAACTCATAAATCGCCGGCACATGCACGCTCCCCGCGATGGCGACTTGCGGTCCGACAGGCGGAATAAAGATGACGTCCCCCGGCAACAACGGCGCATCATGAGACTTATCGCCATCGATGAGAAGGTTGTAGAGATCGAAGGTCGTCACCACCTGGCCGGCGCGCTTTAACTGAATGCGGCGCATCGATCCCTGCTCGGAAGGGCCGCCGGAAAAAAACAGTGCGTTCACCAGCGTACTGAGAGAACTGACGGTATAGCTGCCCGGACGCTGCGCATTGCCGACCACGTAAATCTGAATCGAGCGCAACTGGCCCATGTTGACGCTGAGATCGAAATTGCGGAACACGTGTCCGAGTTGGTTTTTCAGATAGCCATCCAGCTGCTGGAAATGCAGCCCCGCAACTTCAATGTTGCCGACGTGCGGGATGTAGATATCTCCGGCGCGATCGACCGTCGAATGCGCGTTAAAGTTGACCTGCCCCCACACGCGGAGCAGAATCTCATCGCCTGGACCGATTACATAGTCGGATGTAACCGGAGTGCGATCGATAGGCGCGAACGGCGCCGTGCGCTGAGAAAACAAGTCCGCGCCAAACACGGGCAACATCGCGCCCACAGCGCCTGCAACGATGCCCTGAAACTGCGTCGGCGGACGCTGGCGGACATCCGCATTCTGACCACGGGATGCGCTTGTGACTGGATTGCCGGCCTCATCGACGAAAGTTGGGATGGTGCCGCTGATGCTGCTCGTGCCGAGCGGGCTGATACCGTAGGGCTGCTGTCCATTCGGCGTGCCGACGCCCGCTCCGGATCCATTGCCATACAGAGTTTGTCCGGCTGTGCCTGGCAGCATGGTCTGGCCGGGAACGGTGGAGGTCCCACTGGCGCCGGTGCAGGCCGGCGAAAATGCAGCCAGCGGATTGGAGCAGTCGGTGGTTTGCGATCCCGCGCCAGATCCTCCGCCCGTAGCCTGGGCAGCTGCCGTCAGTGTTCCGATACAAGCGATTGCGAGAGACAGAGAAAGAAATCTACGAAGCATGCAAGGTGACTCCAGTGTAAATGCTGGCCGGTGTCTATGCCGCGCCAAAGGCCCGTCAATGCTCACTGAACCTGGACAGTCAAAGCCACTGTTTTCTGTAAACCTCCAGCCGCCGCGGTAACTGTCGCGGTATAGGTGCCAGGCGGCGTCAGCGAGCTGCTTGGCAATGGGTTCGGCGTACTACCCCCAAGGGCCAACGGACCTCCGCCTTTTCCGCAAGCGCCGATACCGGCAAGCATCGCGGCCAGCAGCGACACGGTCAATACCCTGTGCAGCCCATGCCGTATGTGCCTGCTGCGGCGACGCATTTCCCACAGCGCAACCCAGACGAACAGACACGACCACCATTTTAACCCCGCGCTTGAGAGCAGAGTGGGTCGCATTCCGCCCCGCCTTCCGGCCGCGGCCGCCACTCCGGTAGCAATTACAACCTGAATGTTCGATGGCCCGGTCAACGACGCTGTGGCCGGATTTACCGTGCAGGTGGAATTGGGTGGAAGATTGCCGCAGGTCACGTTTGCCGTTCCCGCGGAACCGTTCGCCGGTTCCAGTTCCAGCGAATAACTGGCCGCGTTGCCGCTCGTGACCGAGACGCTGGTTGGGCTGGTGGGCAGCAAGTCGAAAGCGATCCCGATTCCCGACAACTGGACTGCCATCGGGACCGCGTTCGCGCTGGTTACCGTTAGAGTCCCAAGTTGGCTGCCAGCAACGGTCGGCAAAAAGACCAGTGAGATGGCGCAGGTTGCTCCAGCGGACAATGTTGTTCCGCAGCCACTGGTTTCCACGAACGACCCCGTCACTCCGATGGAAATTCCATTCAACGCGGCTGTGTTGCCGTTGCTGAGAAGCAGCGTCTGCGCAGACGACGAAATCTGCGTGCCGACATCGCCGAAATTCAATGCGCTCGGAGTTAGCGTCACGTTTCCCAGCACACCGGTTCCACTCATCGGGATTTGCTGCGTGCGATTCTGGTCCGTCACTGTCAACGTGCCCGACTCTGCGCCGGTCGCGTGCGGCGCGAATGTCACCGCGGCGCCGCAAGAGCTTCCGGGCTTTAGAGAGACGCCGCATGTACTCGTAAATGCAAAATCGGGATTGCCGGACTGCAGATGAATACCCGTCAGCACAGCCTGTCCGTTGTTGCTGAGGGTAACGGTCTGTGCGGCGCTGCGGCTTCCGACCGCCTGCGCGGCGAAGCTGAGCGACAGCGGGGAAAGATTATCTTGCGCGGGAGTTTCCCCCCAACCGGCGAGAGAAATCACCTGCGCGCCCAGGGCATCGGTCAGAACGACCTGGCCCGTTGCATTCCCCGCAGCTGTCGCGCGGAAGCTGACTGTAATGGTGCAACTGGAGTTTGCCAGCATCGACGCGCCGCAATTATCGCTCTGACCGAATCCCGCGCCAATGGCCTGAATATTCAGTCCAGTCAAGCTCACGCCGCCGGAGTTGGTCAACGTCGCCGTTTGCGGCTTGGCATTCTGGCCGATGACCGTGGCGGGAAAGATCAGCGAGGCTGCGGAAAGGGTCGCGGTAGCGGGCGCGATTCCCGTCCCCGACAACGAGACGGTCTGAATGCGCAACGCATCCGTCACAAGAATGGCGCCCGTTTCCGCGCCCGTGGAATGCGGCGTGTACCGCACGGTCAGCGTGCAGGCAGACTGCGCATTCAGCGAAGCGCCGCACCCATTCACCACTGCGAAGTCGCCCGTGGTCTCAATCTGAATCCCCGTCAAAGCGATTTCGCCGGAGTTCGTCAGGGTGACGGTCTGTGGCGCGCTCGCGGAGCTTTCCTGTGTCGTTGGGAAAGTTAGAGAAGCGGGCGTGAGCGTGTCCGTGGCCGCATTCTCCCCGCTGCCCGACAGTCCGATGGTCTGGGTTCCCTGCCCGCTGACCACGGTCAACGTACCGCTGGCTGGACCTGCCTGCGTCGGCTGAAACACAATGGCGACCGTGCATCCTGTGTTTGCGGGTAGCGTGACCGAGCATGTATTCGTCTGAATCGCGAATGATCCAGTGACGCGTTCCGAAGTAAGCGCGACCGAGGTCCCGCCGGTATCGGAAATCGTTACCTGCTGTGCCGCAGAGGTCGTGTTGACTTGCTGGCCGCCGAAGTCCACGCTGTTGGGCAACAGAACAATGGAAGACTGCGTAGTACCCGTGCCGCTCAATGAAACGGTTTGCTGGCCTTGCGCAATATTTGCGGACACGGTCAGGACACCGCTGCGCGCGCCGGCGCTGGACGGACTAAACGTCACCGAGATTGGACACGAAGCGTTCGACGCAATCGCGACGCCAGTACATTGGTCGGTTTCCAGAAAATCTCCGGTGATTGCGACATTGCTCACGGTCAGGTTGGTACCGCCGGTATTTGTAACCGTCACGGTTCGCGGGCTGCTCGAAGTCTGCACCGGCTGGCCGCTGAATGTGAGACTTGGCGGGGCCAGTGTCATCGTTGTTTGTGGAACGCCGCTCAACAGCGGCACTTGCCAGATTCCCCTTCCATATGTGCCGACCCGCAACCAACCGCCGCTCGCGGTTGTGGCTGCCAACTTTACCGTGGGAGCGAGCGGCAGCCCGGTTCCAAGAATATTCCAGCACTGACCGACACCCAGCTCGCAATTGGAAATATTTTGAGTTACAAATACGCCTCCGTCGGAGGCAACGTAGACCACGCTCGCGTCGCCGGGATCGACGAGAACGTCGTTCAGCGGAAGGTCCGGCAGATTCTGCGAGATATTTGTCCAGTCCACGCCGCCATCGATCGATTGATACAGATGCGGAGCACCGAAGCCTTGAATCGTCGCATAGATTGTGTTGCCGGTCGCATCGTGGGGATCGGCGTACAGCGAGGAAACGTCATAGCGGTATGGATTGAAGACTCCGTTGTAGCTCTGCTCATTGGCAACCGGCGAAAGCGCGACATTGGTCCACGCAGTCGTTCCACTCGCGAGATTCGCTGCGGAAGTCGAGAACACATCTCCTCCCGCAACCGCGCCGCCGCCGTCAAGCAAACCGGCCATGCCGGCATAGAGCACCTTTGAGCCGCTGTTGCCCGATTCTGTGCCCGATTGCACATTGGCGCCGCCAGCCGCCAGCGAACGAATCAATGCGTTGCCATTACAAGTCGGCTGCCGGTCACCGTCGAGCATCGGGCTGATGGCGTTCGCGCCCGTCCATCCTCCGCTCGCAGGCCCGCGCCAAACCCGACAGGTGCCGACAATCATGTTCGCGCTTTCCGCCGGATCCAGAATGTAAGGCGAATCGAGCAGCGATTGATCACCGGCAGTTTCCGCCGCGCCAATGGTGAGTGCGAAATCTGTTCCGGCGCATTCCGCTCCCTGCGTGCACTGACCAATCGAGACATACGGATTCGCCGAATCTGGCCCGAGCGATGCATACCACTTGTTCGCGTTCGCGGGATCGATGGCCGTATCGCCACCTTCACCGGGCAAAAGCTGGGGCCATGCAGTCACGCTGAGATCTGTCGTCGCGGCACTCCCGTTGGTACCAAATCCGGCCAGCAACACGTTTGCGTCGCTCGCGCTATCGGCAAGTCCTGTCACTTCCGCCAGCGAGCCGAGCCCGCTGTTCAGGTTTTGAAAATGCGCGGCATCGCTGGTCGAACACGCGGCCCCGGTCTGGTTCACTCCGTCGGCCGAACGCCACAGTCCTCCATCGTTTCCGAAATAGAGCAGCGGCAGCGTCTGTCCGGCCGGAGGCGCTAGAAACGCAATCGCATGTTGCGCGGGAGCTACGTGCCCGGAGTTACAGCTCGCGGTATTCGTCGTGTTGCGCCAGGCGCATCCGGCGGTCAGGCTGCATCGAAAAATGTCCTGGGTTCCGGCGAACAGCAGTGTATCCGCGCCGCTGGGGACCGCAGCCAACGCAAGATCGTAGGCGCCCAGGGGGATCGTACCGTTTCCGCTGGTGTCATCGAGTGCGGTGTCGGAGATTTTCGTTCCAAACTGCACGACCGGATTTGTGCAGCTTCCATCCGCGTCTGCATTGCAGACATCCTGCCACAGCCCCTCATCCGTATCCTCTGTCGTATCCAGGCTGTTCGTTCCCACTGTGAGTGCGAACATATCTCCGGTCGCGGGCTGTACCGCCAGCACGCCGCGAAAGATCGCGCAGGAATTGCTCTGCGTGTAAAACGGACAATTGCCGGCGGTCAATACAGTGCCCGGCTGATTCGCCATGCGCGTCCACGTCATTCCATCCGGCGACTGATAATAGCCGTGATACTGTACGGCCGCGAAAAACACCTGCCGCATCGGGTTCCACACCAAGGACGTAACAGGCACGCCGGGAAACACGCTCGGCACCGTCGTTTGCGAAGACTGGATGACCTGGTTTGGGCCGTCTTCGATCGTGGACAAGTGCCACGTCTGTCCAGCGTCGCTCGAGTAATAGAGTCCCGCTTCCGCAGCGTTATCCGTGCCGCTATTGTTGATGTTGTTGACGAATCCATCGTAGGAATCCGTGACGGCTGCAACCACCAGATTCGTATTCGCCGTGCTCCACGCGAGTCCGGAGAATGCGTCGCCCACAAAGCTGTAATTTGTCACGCCGCCGGAAAAGCCGTCGCTGCTTTCGGTGATCAGGCTCCATGTCGTACCGCCGTCGGCGGAGCGCAAAATTCCCGCACCATAATAAGAGTCGAGTACATCATTAGGATCGCCCGTTCCCGCCAGCACTACGCCGTTCGCGGCGGTGCCCGGCTGCACGCTGACCGCGCCAATACTCAACGAGGTTATGTTGACGCCGGAATACGCGGGAAGACTGTCGGTCAGCGGGGTAAATTGCACTGTGCTCGGGCTGGCGGCTGCATTGTTGGACCTCCAGACACCGCCGCCGGTCGAGCCGATGTAGACGGTGTTCCCCGACGCATCCCAGGGCGCGATGGCGATCGAGGTGATTCGCCCCGTCACATCGCCGAACTGGGAGGTGACGATCTGGCCCGGGCCCAAGGGTTGCCATGGCTGGTTGCTGGATTGCAAATGGGGCATCGCCAGGCGTTGTTGCATTCCGCGCAGCCGCAGTTGGGCGGCGGATTGCCCATTTACGGTCCGCTCCAGCAGAAACGACCGCGCCCGTTGCTGTCGCGCGCTCTCCAGAGATACCTGCAAGGAAGACTGTTGTGCGATCCACTGTGAAGCTGGCGAGGGCGAGGGCGCTTGCGCGTCGAGAACTGTCGGCAGGAAAAGCGCGAGGCAAAAGGCCGTGCGCCAAGGGAAACCTAACATCCAACACCCGGGGGAATCAAGGGCGAATAATTCCCTTAATCATCCAAGTGTTTTGTGCCCGAGTCAACACTTTGGTAACTTGACGACGCGAATACATTTAGATAGGGGGCTGTTCTCAGAACAGAATGGGGGGTGGCCATCGTTCGCAGGTTTTGCGACGAGTGGGTTTGCAGAACTAAACGCTCACCGCAGTTTTCTGCGCATTCGCTTCGTGCTGCTCCCGATACCATGACACCGTACGGCGCATGCCTTCGAGGAAGTCCACCTTTGGTTCGTAGCCCAGTGCGTCGCAGATACTCGAAATATCGGCATAGGAATGCTTAATGTCGCCGGCGCGCGGCGGCCCGTACTTTGGCGGATTTTTGTAGCCGGTCAGATCGGCCATCAATTTATAAGTCTGGTTGAGCGTATAGGGTTTGCCGCAGGCGCAATTGAAGACGCGTCCGGCAATTTTTTCCGCCGGAGCGGCCGCCGCCTTCAGGTTTGCCTGGACGACATTCTCGATATAGGTGAAGTCGCGGCTTTGTTCGCCATCGCCGTGGATGGTCGGCTGCTCGCCAGCCAGCATCGCGCTGGCGAACTTCGCCATCACGCCGCTGTAAGGCGAATCCGGAGTCTGGCGCGGCCCAAAGATATTGAAATAGCGCAGAGACACAGTTTCGATACCATAAACTTCCCAATAGCTGCGCATGTACAACTCGCCCAGCAGCTTCTGCACCGCGTAGGGTGATAGCGGGCTGGGCAGCATCACCTCGCGCTGCGGAAGCGGATTTTTGTTGCCATAGGCTGACGAGGATGCCGCGTAAATGACCCGCTTCACTCCGGCCTGGCGCGCGCCTTCAAGAAGATTAAATGTGCCGTCAACATTGGCGGTGTGGCTCGTGCGAGGGTCTTTTACGGAGAGCGGGACAGACGGCAGCGCGCCTTCATGGAAAACAATCTCCACGCCCTTGCACGCATCGGCAACTGCCTCCGCATCGCGCAGGTCTGCCTCAATCAGATCGATGTCATGTTTCCAGGGCGCAAGGTTCTCCCGTTTTCCAGTGCAAAAATTATCGAACGCGCGCACGGTATCGCCGCGTTCCACCAGCGCCTGCGTCAACCATGAGCCGATAAATCCCGCGGCTCCCGTAACCAGATACACAGCCATTTCTCACTCCTGAGGGGGGACCCCGGCACAGGCGCGCGTCGATTGCGCGCCAACACCGGACAGCAGCAGCTAGCCTGCCGGTCATGTTTTATTTTCTGCTTAGGTTCGTCCATGATAGCAACGAAAATCGGAAGAAATGAGGAAAATCGAGGTTACCGATGTTTCCCAACTCGCTTCCTGTTCCCTGCGTCTATCAGTAGGATGTCAGACCTTCGGCCAATCGCTGCCGGACTTCTGCATCTCCTGCACTAAATTACGTCCTTGCCACACAATTGGTGCTATTCTGGCCTCCCCTTCCAAAGCAAAGTTCCCCGTCCATCCTGATCCATTGGAGGAAGCGCAATGGCGACTGAGCAAGTCTCTTTCGGGATAGCAGTGAAGCAACGCGGCATCACGAAAGCCTCTGGACTTTCGCGTTTTCTGAACCAGTATTTCTACTTTTGCATGTCGCTGCTGATTGCCGCGGTGGTGGTGTACGGCTTCAGCCATACCATCGACCACAGCCTGATCCACGCGACACCGCCGCGGCCGTGGATTCTCTGGCTTCACGGCGCCGCTTTCTCCGGATGGCTGGCTTTCTTTATCTTCCAGTCGGCGCTGGTGCGAACTGGCAACGTGAAGCTGCATCGGCTGACAGGCTGGTTCGGCGCGGCGCTGGGTGTCCTGATTCCGGTGCTGGGGATTGCGACCGCAATCATCATGGATCGCTTCCGGACGGTGCGCCTCCATGAGGTTGGAGTGAACCCGTTCTTCTCCATCCAAACGCTTGATATTGCGTCGTTCACGGTCTTTTTCTGGCTGGCGATCTACTGGCGCAAAAAGCCGGAATACCATCGGCGTCTGGTGCTGATCGCAACCATCGCGCTGACCTCAGCGGGCTTCGGGCGAATCCCCATGGTGTCGTTCCACTGGTTCTACGCTGCCGTCGATGCGCTTATTTTGCTGGGTGTCGCGCGCGACCTGATCGTCAATCGGCGTGTCCACGTCGTGTACCGCTATGCGCTGCCGGCGTTGATCGTTTGCCAGATTTTTGCGGTACAAATCTGGCTCCATCAGCCCGCCTGGTGGGTGCATCTCACGAATGCCATCATCCTGGGCTGACGTGAGCTGGGTGCCCCATTCAAGCCCTTCCGTTGGGCTTGAGTGGGAGAGAATACCAAGCCGGTTCAGCCATTCACGTAAGATAAACATGGCAGGCGGCTGGGCGATCGCTGCCGGTTGGCCGCAAGGCTCGCCGGGGGAGGAAAGTCCGAACTCCGCAGGGCAGTGTGCCGGATAACGTCCGGGACCGGAGCGTCAAGGCTCCGGGACGGCAAGTGCCACAGAGAAGATACCGCCCACTCGCAAGAGCAGGGTAAGGGTGAAAAGGTGCGGTAAGAGCGCACCGCTCCGACTGTAAAGCCGGAGGCATGGTAAACCCCACACGGAGCAAGACCAAATAGGCGGGGAATTTTTCGGCGTAAGCTGAAACGTGCGTGCCGGCCCGGCGCGCCACAACCCGCGGGTAGGTCGCTACGAGCGTGCGCAGCAATGCGCCGCCTAGAGGAATGATCGTCCTCGACAGAATTCGGCTTACAGGCCGCCTGCTGAATTTTCTTCCACGCCAGAATCTATTTGGGTGCCCCATGCTCGCCACGTTTTGCGGCCAGGGTGGGGGCGAAGCCGACGTTGCCGGTACGCGCCGCTACCCTTCGCAAATGTGAAGGCCCACGGGAACACGCAGCGTCTACGTTCCGCATCTCAAAGGAAAGGAAGGCCCAATGCCCGCGAAAACTGCAAAGAAGGGCGATTCTCATCGCAGCTCCCATGAGAAGCGTAAGTGGTCGGCCGCCGTCACCAGCGAGTCCACCCATCCTCGCGAGGGACTGTTCAAAAAGGATGCAGCGACGATCGCCCGCGAACTGGCGTCGAAGAAAGTTTCCCCGAAAGGTCCCTCGTCGGGAATGCGCATGTTGACGTTCTATATGAACCGGGCCGGCAAGAATTTGCCGGCAAGTCGGGTGCGAGTGCTGGAACGAGCGAAGAGACTGCTGCGCGAGCGGATCGAAGCAGCCAGGGAGCGCGGAAAAAAGAACGGCGGCGAGGAGACATCGCAAAATCGCAAGCGCGCCGCATGAGATGTGTCGGATGTGGACCGATTCAGCACATCGACAAACACGAGTTGAGAGGAGCAACACAATGCCGGAACGAGCTACGACCGAACGCGCCAAAGAAGATCTTCGGGAAGGAAAGTCGCCGTCGACTGCCGCCGGGGAGTTCGCGCATCAGGAGATTGAGCACGTGCGGGAAGGCAAGCATGGAGCGCGTTCCCCGCAACAGGCGATTGCTATTGGCCTGAGCAAGGCACGGCGCGCCGGCATTCCCTTGCCACCGCCCGCCAAGGGGAAAACGAAAGAGAGCACGAGAAAGCGGGCGGCGCGAGACTATCGAAAGGGACAATCCGGCGAGACGGAGGAGCCGTCCCCGCGCGCTTCCCGGGCCCGCGAAAAAGCTCTGCAAGGGGAGCCTCGAACGACGGCTTCTCATCGAACGCTTTCGTCGCAATCACGCCGGGTCTCCCGGCAACGAAGCGGTCAGGCACGGCACAGTGTTGCCATGAAGGCGGTGCAGACGAAGGAAAAGACTGGCCTGCGAAGAGCGGGAAAAAAAGCCGCGCATACCCGCGCGAAAAAAGGCTAGAAGCAATCCGCCAATCTCCGGCGGCAGCGGTTTTGTTCCGGGCTGGAGGGCACGCGGCTATAGGCAAGGGCGCCTTATTTATATGGATTTGAGCGAACACTGCAGATTCTGCGGGAGAACAACAAGGTTCCTCAACTGCCCTTCGACAAGTTTAGAGTCCGCTCGGAATGCCAAGCCCATCTCTCGGAATGACATACCTGTTTATGAGACCGCCGTCAGTGCGAATGCAGCAGGATGACCTTTGCGATGGAAAAATAAATGACAAGGCCGGTGACATCGACCAGGGTCGCGACGAAGGGCGCGGAGGCGCTGGCCGGATTCAATCCGCACCGCCGCAGAATGAACGGTAGAGTCGCTCCGGCGAATGAGCCGAAGGCCACGACACCGATCAAACTGCATAGGATTGTCAGCGCAAGAAGAAATGTCTGCGCGCCATACGTGTGAAACAGCGTTTGCCAGATAAAAATGCGAGCGAGGCCAATGACTCCGAGGATGGCGCCCAGCGCGAGGCCCAAGAAGATTTCCCGATGGATGACGCGAAACCAGTCGCGTAGCCGCACGTCGCCGGTTGCCATGGCCTGAATCACCAGCGTCGTCGCCTGCGAACCGGAGTTGCCGCCGCTGCTGATGATCAGTGGCAGAAACAGTGCGAGCACCACCGCCGCTTCAATTTCCTTTTCAAAAAAACTCATCGCGGTTGCAGTAAACATTTCGCCGATGAAGAGAATCATCAGCCATCCGACGCGTTTGCGAACCAGTTCAAAAAAGGGCGCGTGCAGGTAGGGGCCGTCTAGCGCCGCCGTGCCGCCCGCATTCTGAATGTCCCGCGTTGCCACTTCCTCCACCACATCCACAATGTCGTCCACCGTCACGATGCCGACCATCCTGCCATTTCCATCGACCACCGGCACGGCCAGCAACCTGCTGTTGCGGACGATCGAGGCAACTTTCTTCTGATCGGTATTCTCCGGAACCGAAATCAGATCGGTGTGCATCACCTCGCGGATCGATTTGGCCGGATCGGCCGAAAAAAGTTCCCGCAATGAAATCACTCCGAGCAAGTGCTGATCGTGGTCAAGCACATAGGCGTAGTAGATCGTCTCTAGCGTTCCGGCTTGCCGCCGCAGATAGGAGATGGCTTCATCGACGGTCGACTCGGAACGCAGGCGCGCAAAGCGCGGACTCATCAACCCGCCGGCTTCGTCCTCCTTATAGGCCAGCAGCGCGCAGACATCCTTGCGGGTCGGCTCATCGAGCAGGGCGAGCAGTTCGTCGCGCCGAGCAGCGCCGACCTCCTGAATCAAATCCGCGGCGTCGTCCGGAGCCAGCAGTCGCATCCATACGTGGCGCTGGTCCGCCGGCAGGCGCAGCAGCAGATCGCTTTGATCGTGGGCGCTCAATTGCAGGAAGAAATCGGCCTTCTCTGCGGTATGCAACTCGCGAAATTTCTGCAGGCGTTCGGCATGGCTGAGCCGCGGCCACTCGGCTCGGAGCGATTCCGTAGCTTCGTCGATTTGGGTGGTCATAAATTCACGTCCTGGCTGAGATCATGTGCGAGCAACGGGAGTAGCGCCGTTTGACGCATGATGCGTCAGCAATGCGTCAGTCTACAGGTTTTTTACCAATGGAACATGGTGCCGTCCAGCTTGCGGTTGATGGGCAAGTAAGCCCGTTCGTAGGGATATTTCGCCGCCAATTTTTCGTCGAGATCGACGCCCAGACCCGGGCCGTCGCCGGGATGCAGATAGCCTTTTTCGAAACGATAGGTGTGCGGGAAAACAGCGTCCGTCTCCGGCGTGTGATGCATGTATTCCTGAATGCCGAAGTTGGGCACGGAAATGTCGAAGTGGAGCGCGGCGGCCATCGATACGGGAGACAAATCGGTCGCGCCATGGCAGCCGGTCTGCACATTGTAGACAGCGGCAAAATCAGCGATCTTGCGTAACGGCGTCAGTCCGCCGCCGTGAATGACTGCCATCCGGATATAGTCGATGAGCTGCTCGCGCAATAACTGCTCCGCGTCCCAGATGGTGTTGAAGACCTCGCCCAGCGCGATGGGCGTGGTGGTGTGCTGGCGGATGAGGCGAAAGCCGGCTTGCAACTCCGCCGGAACCGGATCCTCCAGCCAGAAAAGATGATATGGCTCCAGTGATTTGCCGAGGCGCCCCGCTTCAATCGGCGTCAGGCGGTGATGCGAGTCGTGCAGTAGGTGCAGATCATGACCGAAGCGCAGGCGCAGCTTCTCGAAAAGCTGCGGAACGTGCTGTAGATACTTTTCCGTGGACCACAGGTTTTCAATCGGCAGACCTTTTTCCGCAGGCTCGTAGTAGAGCTTGTCTTTCGAGACGCCATAAGTGGAAGGCAGGCCGGGAACACCGCTTTGCGCGCGCACCGCAAGATAGCCCATCTCGATGTAACCGGCGACTGCGTCCGCGGTCTCTTCAATGTCGCGGCCATTGGCATGCCCGTAGACCATGACACCGGTGCGGCTGCGGCCGCCGAGCAGATTGTAGACCGGCGTGTTCAGGGCTTTGCCCTTAATGTCCCACAGCGCCATGTCGATGGCGGCGATGGCGGTCATTGTTACCGGCCCGCGCCGCCAGTACGCTCCGCGATAAAAATAATGCCAGATGTCTTCGGTTTGAAAAGGGTCGCGCCCGATCAGACAGGGAATCAGGTGATCGGAGAGGTAGCTGGCGACGGCCAGTTCGCGGCCGTTCAGCGTGGCATCTCCAAGGCCGTAGATGCCTTCGTCAGTTTCGATTTTGAGCGTAATAAAATTGCGTCCGGGACAGGTCACGTTAACCGAAGCACCGCTAATTTTCATTCCAGTTTTCTCCTGCAAATTGGTTTAGCATGGCGCGGGCGGATGCCCGTGTCTTTACTGGGTGTAGCGAAAATTCCGCACGATGCCGATGTACTTGCGCGCGTTCTCCGTGATGACCTCCGTGTGGCCCTGCGCCGCGGCCTTTGCGTCCACTAGATCGCCACCGACGCCGAGCGCAAATGCACCGGCCGCGAGGAATTCCTCTGCGGTGCTCAATGAGACGCCGCCGGTGGGGATGAGCGGAATCTGCGGCAGGGGCCCCTGCAATGCCTTCAGATATTTCGCTCCGCCGAGCGCACTGCACGGAAACACCTTCACCACGTCGGCGCCCGCCTGCCATGCGGTGACGATTTCGGTTGGAGTGAGTGCGCCGGGCAGAACGGGGACACTGTAGCGTCGGCACAATTCAATAGTGCGCACATCGAGCGCCGGGCTGACGACAAACTGCGCGCCCGCCAGAATGCAGGCCCGCGCAGTCTCGGCGTCAAGTACGGTTCCGGCACCGATCAGCAATTGCTCGCCGTGATGCTGCACCAGTTGTTCCATCACGTGAATCGCGCCCGGAACCGTCATGGTGATTTCAAGCACGGTCACGCCGCCGGCCACGATGGCATCGGCAATCGTCATCGCTTCCTTTGCCGAAGTTGCGCGCAGCACGGGAACCACTCCGACCGCGTGAATGCGTTCGAGGATTTTTAATTTTTTCATTCGATTTTCCCTGCCTGTTCGTAAACTGATCGTGTCGTCCTGGCCCTGAGCTTGTCGAACGGGGCTGGACCTCGCGTTTTGCGGGTGCCCCATTCAAGCCCTTCTGTTCGACTTTAGTGGGTGAAAAGAATTCATCGCACCACGCGCGCGCCGGGCCCACGCATCAGGCGTTCCACTTCACTCAGTGTAGCCATGGTGGTGTCTCCGGGGGTGGTCATGGCCAGCGCACCATGCGCGCAGCCGCAATCGACGGCCCACTGAGCACCTTTCTCGCTTAACAATCCATAGATCAGGCCGGAGGCGAAGGAATCTCCGCCGCCGACGCGGTCGAAGATTTCGAGATCCGGCATGGGGCGCGCCTCGTAAAATTCTCCATCGTAATAACAGATGGCGCTCCAGTCATTGCGGGTGGCCGTCTTCGCATGGCGCAGCGTCGTGCCGACAACGCGGAAATTCCGATATTCCGCAACGGCATGGTGAATCATGGCGCGGAACTGCGCCGTATCGAGTTCGGCGATATTTTCGTCGACGCCTTTGATTTCGAACCCGAGTGCAGCGGAGAAATCCTCTTCATTGCCCAGCATCACGTCCACCAGTCCGGCCAATTCGCGATTCACCTCACACGCGCGCTTTTTCCCGCCAATCGATTTCCAAAGAGAGTCGCGATAATTCAGATCGTAAGAAATAATCGTACCGTGGCGATGCGCGGCTTCCATGGCCTCGCGCGCGACCAGGGGAGCAGTCTCCGATAGTGCGCAGAAAATGCCGCCGGTGTGAAACCAGCGGGCTCCCTCGCGGCCAAAGATTTCGTCCCAATCCACGCTTCCCGGCTTCAATTGAGAAGCAGCGGTGTGTCCGCGGTCGGAGCAACCCAGGGCCGCGCGCACGCCGAATCCGCGCTCGGTAAAGTTCAAGCCGTTGCGAACGGTGCGGCCCACGCCGTCATACGGCACCCACTGCAGATGGGAAAGATCGACGCCGCCCTGCAGCATCAAATCTTCCACCAGGCGCCCCACAGGATTGTCCGCCAGTGCGGTAACGATCGCGGTGCGTAAACCAAAACAGCGGCGCAATCCGCGGGCGACGTTGTATTCGCCGCCGCCCTCCCACACGCGGAACTGCCGTGCGTTCGCCACGCGCTCCTCGCCCGGATCGAGTCGCAGCATCACTTCTCCCAAACTGACCTGATCCCACTTGCATGATTCTCTCGAGCGAATATTGAGGTGCTTGTTTTCGTTCGTCACGGACGCTTAACCCTCTCTGCAATTTCGATGTAACGACGCTTTCGTTGTGCTGTAGTTTCTCTTTCCAACCTTAGCCGCAAAAGAGTACGCCTAAGATGGGGCACCCGACAAATTTTTTGCTACCTATATAGATATAGAGTTGCACGTTGCAGGCCTGGCGCAAGCAACAACATGAGCCCCAATGCGACCAAGTAGGCGAATCCGGCGTAGAGAAACAGCGGCGCATAGCGGCCCGTCCATTGCAGAATGTCTCCTGCGGCAACTGCCATCAATACTCCTCCAGCCGCGCCCGCCAGGGTGCCAATGCCGATCACGCTAGCGACGGCGTTGACGGGAAACATGTCGGACGCGGTTGTGTACAAGTTGCATGAAAATGCCTGGTGCGCCGCTGCGGCGAGGCTCACCAGAGCGACCGCTGCCCACTCATGCCGCGCGTATCCGGCGAACATCACGGGCAGCACACACAGCGCAGCGATCAGCATTGGAATGAGCCGCGCGCGGATCGGCGGAAATCCCCTGCGGGCGAGAATTGCCGGCATCCATCCGCCGCCGATGCTTCCGATATCGGACACGATATAGACGGTCACCAGAGGCAGCCCGATCTGGCTGAGGCCTAGATGATAGCGGGTGTCGAGAAACTTCGGCAGCCAATACAGGTAAAACCACCAGACCGGGTCGGTGAGGAACTTCGCCAGGGCAAAGGCCCAGGTCTGCCGCCGGCCCAACAGCAGATGCAAGGTGGGCGCGATCTCGCCGGTCTCTACATCACCGGCAAGCTGGCCCGCGCGGATGTACGCATATTCTCCGCTGGAAAGCCTGGGGTGTTTTTCCGGCGGCCGATAGCCGGTCCACCACCATGCGAGCCAGAGCAGCCCCAGAGCGCCGGTAAACAGAAACACGGCGCGCCAGCCGTAATGCAGATCGATCCACGGAACCGTCAGCGCGGCGACGATGACGCCCAGATTGGTTCCGGCATTGAAGATGCCGGTAGCAAACGATCGCTCTTTCTGCGGAAACCATTCCGCTGTGGTCTTGATGGCGGCGGGAAAATTGCCGCCTTCGCCTAACCCCAGAAAAAAACGGCAGATTCCGAATCCCAATGCGGTGGAAACGAGAGCGTGCGCGGCGGAGGCCACGCTCCAGACCAGCATCATCAGCGCATATCCGACGCGCGTGCCCACGCGATCAATGAACCATCCGGCGAAGACCGTGCCAATGCCGTAGGCCGCTTGAAAAGCACTGACAATATAGCCGTACTCCGCCTCAGTCCAATGCAGTTTTATTTGCAATTGGCTCGCCAGGATTCCCAGCACCTGGCGGTCCATATAATTTTTTGTGGTGGCAAAAAACAACATCGCGCAGATGACCCAGCGCACATGGCCGGCGGCGCGGGACGGCGGCTGTTCCATCGAGTGGTGGTCGAACGCGTCATTGAACTGGTCGAGCGACTCCACTCTTGAGCTCCGCGGAAGAATTGCGAACAGCGATCAACTGTGACTCTCCGAATGATAGCCGAGCATAACATCGCAGCGAAAACTGTGAAAAAATTAGAGCAGCTATGATTTCTGTAAGCAATGTCAGCATGCGCTATGGATCGAAGATCCTGTTTGAAGACGTCTCCACCACTTTTACCGCCGGACGGCGTTATGGCCTGACGGGTCCCAATGGCGCAGGCAAAACCACGTTCATGAAAGTCCTGAGCGGCGATCTGGATCCGCAAAAGGGCGTCGTCGTGCGGCCGAGGAAGCTCGGTGTGCTGCGCCAGGATCAGTACGCTTTCGATAAATATCGCGTGATCGATACCGTCATCATGGGCAACAAGGGCCTCTGGTCGGCTCTGGAAGAGCGCGATCGCATTTATGAGAAGCCGGAACTAGATGACGCAGACGGGATGCGCCTGGGCGAGCTGGAGGGCATCGTTGGCGAGGAGGACGGCTATACCGCTGAAAGCGATGCGGCCATTCTGCTGCAAGGTTTGGACATTCCTAACGATGTGCATGAGCGCAAGATGGGCGAGCTGCAGGGCGGCCAGAAGGTCCGCGTGCTACTGGCGCAGGCGCTCTTCGGCAATCCGCAGGCGCTGCTGCTGGACGAGCCGACGAACTACCTCGATCTCGATTCCATCCACTGGCTGGAAGACTTTCTCATCCACCGCGAGGGCACGCTGATCACGATCTCGCACGATCGATATTTTCTGAACAACGTCTGCACGCATACCGCGGACATCGATTACCAGACGATCATCACCTACACCGGCGGCTATGACGACATGGTGCTGGCAAAGACGCAGGTGCGAGCGCGGCTGGAGGCGCAGAATGAGGAGCGCGCGAAAAAGATCGCACAGTTGAATGAATTCATCGCGCGCTTTTCCGCCGGCACGCGGTCGAGCCAGGTCACTTCCCGCAAGAAGGAAGTGGAGCGGCTGCAGACCAGCGAACTGGCCCGCTCGAACATCGCACGCCCGTACATCCGCTTCGACCAGCTTCGCCCGTCCGGCAAGCACGTTCTGGAATTTGAAGGCGTGCGCAAAGCGTACGGCGATCACACTGTCGTGGAGGGCTTCACGGCCTCCGTCACACGCGGAGAAAAAATCTGCCTGATCGGCAGAAACGGCCAGGGAAAAACCACGCTACTGAAAGCGCTGCTCGCCAATGCGCCGAATCTGGAACATTTCGCCGGCGACAATCCGAAGGAGAACATCGACAGCGGCACAGTGAAGTGGGGTCATGAAGCGCAGATCGGATACTTCGCACAGGACCACACCTCGACGATAGAAAAGGGAACGACTGCGGCCGACTGGCTGCATCAGTTCGACCCCAAGGCGACGAAGGAAGATATTCGTGGCGTGCTGGGGCAAATGCTGTTCAGCGGAGAAGAAGGTCTGAAGCCAACCGAGGCGTTATCGGGCGGAGAGGCGGCGCGCCTGCTGTTCTGCCGCCTGATGATGCAGAAGCCCAATTTCCTGGTGTTCGATGAGCCGACCAACCACCTCGATCTGGAGGCAATCAACGCGCTAAATCAGGCGCTGCAAAAATACGAGGGCACGGTGCTGCTGGTCACACACGATCAAGACCTGATCGACGAGGTTGCGACCCGCATTTGGAATTTTGAAGACCACAAGATTGAAGATTTCAAAGGTCCCTATGCGGAGTTTCTGCAGGATCGTGTAGCCGTTTCCCGATAGCCGCCCGTTTCGTCTGACGAGAACCTGAATCAAACGCGGCAACCCCGCGGCTTCCAAAACTGTTCGAACGCCCACGCATGGTGCATCTCACTGGCGTGTTCTACATCTAATTGAAAGCACTGCACTGCTGGTTCCTATGTCGACCTTGGTCTCCAACTCCGCTCCGGCGATACCCGCGCTCTCTCCCGCGCGAAAACAGGGGAGAGAATTCCTCAATCCGGTTCCCACGATCGTGACCCGTCCGGGCATGCTGTTCCACATGCTGCGGCGGTGGATGACGGAGGGACGCCGCGGCGAACCGAAGCAGGCCTTGGGGCCATTCCGAACCGACGTGAATTGTTATACACGGCCACCACTCTACGGACTGCGCACCACATGGATGGGCCATTCGTCTCTGCTGATCGAAATTGACGGCTCTCGCATCCTCACCGATCCGGTATGGAGCGACCGGGCGTCGTTTGTGCCATTCGCCGGGCCGAAACGCTTCTATGCGCCGCCGCTGGCTCTGGCGGATTTGCCGCCGCTCGATGCCGTGCTTCTCTCGCACGATCACTACGACCATCTGGATCGGGCGACAATTCAACACCTGACCGGCATCAACGCCCGATTTGTTTGCTCATTGGGTGTGGGCCGCTATCTCGAATCCTGGGGCGTTTCGCGGGGTCAGATCACAGAACTGAACTGGGGCGACAGCACCTCTCTGGAGAACGGCTGCCGAATCACGGCCGCTCCGGCCCGCCACTTCTCTGGGCGCAGTCTTTGGAATCGAAACGAGACGCTGTGGTCTTCGTTTGTGATTTGCAGCGGCCTGCACAACATCTTTTTCGGCGCGGACTCCGGCCCCTTTCCCGGTTTTCGCCAGATCGGCGACGCGTATGGCCCCTTCGATCTGACTATGCTGGAGATTGGGGCTTACGACGCCGACTGGCCGGACATCCACATGGGGCCAGACCACGCAGCGGAAGCGTACCTCAATTTGCGGGGCAAACTGCTGTTGCCCATTCATTGGGGGCTGTTCAATCTCGCATTCCATCCCTGGCGCGAGCCGGTGGAGCGGCTTATGGATCTGGCGAAGCGTAAGAACATCCCGCTGGTCCTGCCCAAACCGGGCACACCTACTGAAGTGACCGGCGCCAGCCTCAACACATTCTGGTGGGAGAGCTAGAGCATCTCTCTCTGTGCCTGCGCGATCCGCACAATTCCCGCGTTCCCGGCAACGATAGCTTGTCTTTTGCCCTCTTACTGGATTGAGGACGTATCCAATCGTTCAACAGGAGAGAGTGAAATGGCGGGAATTCTAAAGGGAAGAACTGTGGCGATTCTGGCTACTGACGGCTTCGAGGAAGTCGAATTGGCCGAGCCGAAGAAGGCGCTGGATAAGGCGGATGCGACGATTCACGTGATCGCGCCGCACAGCGGAGAGATCAAGGGATGGAACATGACCGACTGGGGCAAGCACGCCCGCGTGGACCGAGAGTTGAATGAAGCCTCTGTCAACGATTACGACGCACTCATGTTGCCCGGTGGTGTGATGAATCCGGATAAGCTGCGGATGGATTCGCGCGCCGTCGCCTTTGTGCGGCATTTCTTCGACGCGGGTAAGCCGGTGGCGGCAATCTGCCACGCGCCGTGGATGCTGGTCGAAGCCGATGTCGTGCGCGGACGGATGGTCACTTCCTGGCCTTCCCTGCAAACCGACCTGAGAAACGCGGGCGCGAACTGGGTCGATGAGCAGGTGGTCGTCGATGGAAACCTGACCACGAGCCGCAAGCCGGATGACATTCCCGCTTTCGTTAAGAAGATGATCGAGCAATTCGCCGGCGCGGCGCGGCCGGCATCGAAAATCGCCTGAAGCTGTCTCGTAGACCGAAACTGTCATCCTGAGCGAAACCCAAGGACTCGGAATGACAAACTTGTTTTATGGGACCGCTGACTATGCGCCGCGTTTTCGCGGCACATCGGTTACGCTGCCTTCGCCTGCTTCAGAAGATCCAGCGCTTTGTTCAACTGATCGTCGGGCTGCGCGGCCGCCGGCGGTGCCACAGGCTGCACTGTCGCGGGCTCACCCCGCTCGTTGACCGGGCCGGTCGCAACTTTTGCCGGAGCACTCAGCAAGCCGAAGCCGTTGTTCTCTGCAACCTCGACATTCGGAGTCACAGCATTGTCCTGAATTGCCTTTCCATCCGGCCCGTGGTACTTCGCGACCGAAAGAAACAGCACGGCGCCATCGGGCATGGGAATCTGTTTCTGCACCGCGCCGGAACCGAACGTGCGATCGCCGACCAACTGCGCGCGGTTATTCTCCTTCAACGCCGCCGCCACGATCTCAGCCGGGCCGGAAGTGCTATGGTTCACCAGAACCATCAACGGCGCATCGGTCAGAAAATTCTTCGGATCTGCCGTCCATGTCTGCTGGGGATATTTCTGACCTTGCAGCGTGGCGATCGTGCCCGACTTCAGAAACGCATTCGCCAGCAGCACCGCCGAATCTATATTTCCGTCAGACACATCCCGCAGATCCAGCAGAATCTTCTGCTTCCCCGTCTTCTGCATCTGCTGAATCCGGGCGAGCACATCCTGCACCCGTTCCTTTTTCAGATCGTAAGGTTTCAGATAAAGAATGCTGCTGTTCTCATATTCATCCGTATGAAGCGGAGGATATTGCGCCATGGTCCGGGTCAGTTTCATCGTCTCCGGCGTGGCGCTGGTAGGTTCAATCACGGAGAAACTTACCGTTGTGCCAGGCTGACCATCCAGGGCCAGTTGAATCATCTGCAGCGGCATCACGCGGGTGCTTTCCGTACCGATCGACTCAATCACATCGCCGGCGGCGATTCCGGCCTTGTCCGCCGGACCACCGGGAACCACCGATACCACAGTGGCATAGCCGTATCGCTTGGAGATATGCACTCCGATCTGCGCCGTGCTCTCATTCCTGTGCGCCTGATACGTCTGAAACTCTGCCGGCGTCAGATAGCCCGAGTCCGGATCGAGTCCTTCGAGCAATCCATGCAGCGCGCCGTTTGTCACTTCACCGATGTTCGGCGTGACCACGTAGTCGTTCTGAATGTGCTGCAGAACTTCGCTATAGACTTCGACCTGCTGATAGGCGCTGGCATCGGTTCCGGCGCGCACACCACCGGGCAGAAGGCCGCCGAGAAACACAAACACGATCAGCAGCACGGAGATGGCAAGGAGGGAAATCTTCAGGGCTTTGGGCATACGAGTCGAAAGCGGCGATCGCACAACCGCTCCGTTCAGTGTACAGCGTGGGTACCTATGTCCTGCTTCTGGTGGGTGGGTTTATGCAGGAATGCGGCGCCTCGTCTTTTGCGGCAGCATGGGGTGAACAAGAAACCTCTCCCCGAAAATGTCCGTTTCCTGCCAATCCGCCCGTCAGGTCTCGTCGTACTGGCTAAAGGAGGTCATTATGAAAATGACTGAAGATACCGAGATTACCGCCCCAAAATGTCATTCAACTGGGACTGGCCTCCATGGACAAGGCGACAGACTCGATGGATGTACCCACCAGCGACATCGATACGGCAACCAACACAAACGAGTATTTCTGCGACAAGAACGCGCTGGCCATCGTGCGCACCCCTCAGGAAGTCCTGAATATCGTTTACGCCAATCCAGCAACCGGCGTCACCTCCGGTAGCTTTTACCCGAACGGGATGAATGGCACGATCGTTTCGACCTAGTGAGAGCTCCCGGGCTGGGTCACCAGTGATTTCAGCCTGGAGGAATGGGCACCTGTGTCTCCTCCGGCGCAGCGGATCAGATATGGCGCCCATTCGTATTCCCGTCAGATGCCTCGCGTCCAACCCGCAATCCCAAATCCCGCTCTTGTGCCGGTCGCGCACGCCCCGCAGGGGCATCAGCAGTGTTGCTTCCCAATTTTCGGCGTAAAAGGCAACCAGAATTTCGCAATGCTTCTCTTATCTCTCGTAGTAAACAATGCCAAGGATTACCCTTACCCAGGAGGTGGAAAGACCGTGCCTTCCGCGCAGGACCACAACCGCCGCACCAAGATATTCGACGACCTGTTCCGCGAATTCCACGATGTTCCATTTGCCGTCCGCAGCGCCGATGGATGGTCCTGGTCCTCGTCCGGGAACAACGCTCCCGAATGCACGCTGGTCTTCAAGTCAGCCGCAGCATGGCACGCATTGATGGAGAACCCTACGGAGCGCACTCTGGGCGAAGCCTTCATCGACGGCGAACTGGATGTCGAGGGCGATCTGTTCTCCGTTTTTCCCGTCGTCCACTACATTCTGGAACGGCCTGCCAGTTCTCGTTACAACATTCTGCGCACTCTCTGGCACGGCTCCGCGGATTTCGCGCGTCTTCTCCGTCACGGCCCGCGCCATTCCATGGCCCGCGATCGCGCTTCCATTTCCTACCATTACGATCTGCCCATCGATTTCTACCGGCCCTGGCTCGGCCCCACGCTGGCCTACTCCTGCGCTTATTTCCGCGATCCCTCCGAAGGACTTGAAAGCGCGCAGACTAATAAACTGGAGCTGATCTGCCGCAAGCTCGGTCTGCGTCCTAGAGATCGCTTCCTCGATATCGGGTGCGGCTGGGGGAGTCTGCTCCTTCATGCCGCTTCGCAGTACAGCGCCGAAGCCTACGGCATTACTCTCAGCAAGGAGCAGGCCGCCATTGCCGCGCGGCGCATTTCTCACGCGCATCTGGAAGATAAATGCAAGGTCGAGTTGCGCGATTACCGTGAGATGCCGAAGCTGCCCACGCAGTTCGATAAGATCGCCAGCGTGGGCATGTTCGAGCATGTCGGGCTGAAAAATCTGCGCGATTATTTCACCATCGCTCTGAGAATGCTGCACCCGGACGGCGTACGTTCCTCAACCACGGCATCGCGCGCTCGGCGACTTCGCCGCACTCGAAGGACTCTTTTATCGATCGCTATGTGTTTCCCGACGGCGAGCTTGTAACCTTGAGCGAGGTTCTGCAGATGGCCGAGTCCGTTGGCTTTGAGGTCCGCGATGTGGACAATCTCCGCACCCACTACGAGCGCACGTTGCGCCTCTGGGTGCAGAACCTCCAGGAAAATGCCCGCACCGTTCTCGACTATGTCTCCGAACGCACCTACCGCATCTGGCTGCTTTATATGGCCGGTTCCGCCGACGCATTTCGCATCGGGAATATCGAGCTCTATCAGGTCCTCCTCGGAAAACGCCCCGGCAGCGCCCAGGAAAAACTTGCCACCCGCGAGAACTGGTACCAAAGCTGGACAACCGCCGCATCCAAGGCGACGGTATCCTGATGGGTATGCGATTCCGAATGGCTTCCTGTGCTGTGGCGTTAGCTGTGGCATCCGTCTGCTCTGCCAACGCGCAGTCTCCTTCGGCTCAGCAACTCGTCGCAGCAGGTCATCAATAACGAACTGGCGGCCAACCGCAACGATCACACCCACTGGATGTATCGCGACGCCGACAAAACACCGTCGAAGGACATCGTCAAACTCGTCGTCGAAACTCAGCAAGCCACAGTCTCGAAAACGATCGAACTTAATGGACGGCCGCTCACGCCTCAGCAACAGACCCAGGATCACGCCAAGATGGAAAACATTGTAAACGATCCATCCGTTCGCGCCAAACAGAAGAAAAGCAGTTCGCATGACGACGCGCAGGCGGTCGCCATGATGCAAATGCTTCCCAATGCCTTCCTGTGGAGTTATGCCGGAGAGTGGAATGGCGACGTCACCCTGCATTTCAAGCCGAACCCCGCATTTCAGCCGCCGACCTATGCCTCTCGCGTCTTCGCCGCGATGGCCGGCGACATGGTCATTGATGCCAAACAGAAGCGCCTCAAGATGCTTACCGGCACATTGATTCAACCGGTGGAATTCGGCTGGGGCCTACTGGGAAAACTGGAACAGGGGGGCACCTTCCGCGTGGTCCGCTCTGAAGTCGCGCCGGGCGACTGGGAGATCACCCAGACCCACGTCCATATCCAGGGTCACGCTCTGATCTTCAAAAGCATCAGCGAGCAGGAAGATGAAACAACCAGCAACTACAAACCGACTCCGCCGTCGCTCACGCTCAGCCAAGCCGTCCAGATGCTTCAGGACGGAACGGTCGCCAAAGAGATCGGGGTCGCATCCGAAAATTAACGAGTACGGGATATGAGTGCTTCCTTCCTGATCAATATAGGAATCGGGCGACGCTGTTTACTGGCGACCGTCCATCGCTCTTGTGGAATTGTAGCCATCTTGAACACCCTGCCAGCCGCGCCCCGGACTCGCCTTTACACAGAAAAGCCGAGAAATAAACAGAGCCTCCACTCCCGCCTGTGGAGAGCGTGGACATTCCGCTGGCAAACTCGCATTGATTCACCCTCTTGCTCCCTCTTTTCCCGGCTTTCGCTTTTCGCACCGTCCCACTTTTGGAAAACTGCGCAGTTCTCCAACCCGCTCCAGTCGCTGGTTTTTCCCCGGTTATTCAAATTTCCACCGCCATCTGCTACTACTACTGTCTTTGTATTTCGTCTCAATTGTCTTCCAGAAGCAGTATGCCCGTGGGTGCCAGAATCTCATGCCAAACAGAGAGGCCGGATGCTGGTTCGGCGAAGCCGGCCTGGGAAATCTGGACGGCCTACCTGATTCTTGCGTCTTTGCAAGTAGGGTCAGGTCGAGCATTTGGACGCAATGATCCCGACCTTATTTTCTTCAATCCAACCACGTTTTCCGCAAGCAATTTTTCATTTCTCTGCCACGGTTTGTCTCTACAATGGAGGCAACAGCCCAGGAGTGCGTTTCGCAGTCGCATGTTCTGTGGTGTACAAGTCTCAAGAGAGAGTTCCGCACATGCCAAGTCTGGAAGTTCAACCGGAGAAAGCCGTGGTCGAGAGCACTGCAATGGAAATCACCGTGAATCGCCAGCTATTACTGCGCGAACTGACCGCCACGCAGGGTGTCGTCGAACGCAAAACGACCATCCCTATCCTGTCGAATTTTCTCCTTGAAGCAGACGGCAATCGCCTCACCATCACTGCGACCGATCTCGACCAGAGTATCCGCACCTCCTGCGAAGCGAAAGTGAAAAAGCCCGGTGCCTGCACCATTCCCGCGCGCAAACTGTACGACTACATCAAACTGCTGCCTGACGGCGAAATCGGCGTCAAGCTGATGGAGAATCACTGGGTACAGATTCGCCTCGGCCGCTCCAACACAAAAATGGTCGGCATGGCCCGCGCCAACTTCCCTCAGGTCGCACCCTTTCCCACCGCCGGTGCAATTCGTTTGCCTGCCGCCACGCTGCGCACCATGATCGGAAAAACCATCTTCTCCGTTGCCAATGAAGAATCACGCTACACGCTGAATGGCGCGCTGCTGCTCGTCAAAGCTGGCAGCCTTACCATGGTTGCCACCGACGGTCATCGCCTGGCACACATCGAGAAAGCCGGCGAAAATCTCTCCGTCAGCGGAGAAAAGCGTCTCCTGATTCCACGCAAGGCACTATCGGAATTACAGTCGCTACTAGCGAACACAGACGAGGAATTCGTCGACTTCGCCGACGATGATCAGACCCTCTATTTTCAGGTAGGCAATCGCGTCCTCACCTCGCGCAAACTTACCGGGCAGTTTCCCAATTACGAAGCCGTGCTGCCGCGCGATAACAACCGCTTCGTCATCGTGCGCACCGCAGAGTTGCTGGCATCCATCCAGCGCGTCGCGCAGTTCGCCGACGAGCGCTCTGGCGCGGTAAAAGTCCGCCTCGAACAAAATGAGATGAAGATTTCGTCCTCTTCCACCGAAGCCGGAGAATCCGAGGACACCATCGAAACGCCCTACAGCATGGACTCACTGGTGATCGGCTTCAACTCCGCCTACATGGTCGATTTTCTAAAAGCTGTCGGCGATGTCAGCGAAGTCCGCCTCGAATTCAAAGACGCTCAGACCGCGGGCCAGGTCCGCCCCGAAGATGCGAAAGACGACTTCAAATACCGCTACATCATCATGCCCATGCGCATCTGAAGGCGCGGTCCCGCCCCCATCGCACACCCTGGGCAACTCGGAATGCGGAAGCGTCGATCTAACATCTTTCGTGGGCCGAACCTCCCGTCATGGAAGAAAAAACCCTCAAAACTGAAAGCGCGCCTGGAGAATTGGACTTCGTTCAGACCGGAGTTACGGGCTTGGACGATATCCTCTATGGAGGCCTGCCCCGCAACCATCTCTACCTCATCACCGGCGACCCCGGTACCGGCAAGACAACGGTTGCCATGCAGTTCCTGCTGGAGGGCATCCTTCAAGGCGAGAGAGGTCTATACGTCACCTTGTCGGAATCGAAGCGCGAACTGGAACAAGTGGCCGTCTCCCATGGCTGGTTGATCGATCAAATTCCAATTTTTGAAATGACTCCGGTCGTCGACGATCTTGGCCCGGAGGCGCAATACACCGTGTTTCATCCCGCCGACGTTGAACTGGCGGATACCATGGGTTCCATACTCCGGCGCGTGGACGAAATACAACCGGCCCGCGTCGTTTTCGATTCTCTGTCCGAACTGCGGATGCTGGCCCGCGATGCTTTGCGCTATCGCCGCCAGATACTCAGCCTGAAGCGTCACTTTGCCGGACGCGCGTGTACCGTCCTTCTGCTGGACGACCGCACAGCCGAAGGGAATGATCTCCAGTTGCAAAGCATCGCTCACGGCGTCATCATGCTGCAAAGCCTCGACCGCGACTTCGGAATTAAACGGCGTCGCATAGAGATCCGCAAAATGCGAGGCGCCAAATTCCGCGAAGGCTTTCACGACTTCAACATACAAACCGGCGGTGCCGTCGTCTATCCCCGCCTGGTCTCCGCCGAACACAAACCTGTTTTGAGACATCACCTCGTGTCCAGCGGACTTGCCGAGCTGGACCAGCTCTTCGACGGCGGTATTGACGCTGGAACCACCACCCTGCTGATGGGACCGGCCGGCTGCGGCAAATCCACCATCGCCGCCCGGTATGCCGTGTCCACCGCCGAGCGCGGCGAGCACGCAGCCATCTTCTCCTTCGATGAGTCCAGTTCCACCTTCCTTAAACGCTGCAAAGGCCTTGGCATGGATCTCCAACCCCACGTTGAGGACGGGCGGATTGCCATCCAACAGATCGATCCCGCCGAAATGTCCGCCGGGGAATTCGTTCACCAAGTCCGCGATTGCGTCGAAAACGATTCCGCCGCGGTGGTTGTCATCGACAGCCTGAACGGCTTTATCAACGCAATGCCGGGGGAGCAATTCCTGATGCTCCAGTTGCACGAAATGCTGTCGTATCTCAATCAGATGGGCGTCGCCACCCTGTTTACTATGGCGCAAAGCGGATTCCTGGGCGCCCAGATGACCAGCCCCATCGATGTGAGCTATTTGGCCGATACCGTACTTCTGTTCCGCTATTTCGAACAGGCCGGTCAGGTCAAGCAAGCGCTCTCCATCGTAAAAAAGCGCAGCGGCTCCCATGAGCGCTCCATCCGGGAACTCACGTTTTCGGAGAACTCCCTGAAAGTCGGGGCCCCGCTTGTTCAGTTCGAAGGCATTCTGACCGGAAACCCGAGGTTTGTCGGCAAGACGCCCGATTTGGAGATATTTGGAGCCAACACTCAAAATCGAGCCTGAGAGCGCGGCTCGCGTCTGCGTCCTAGCATTTCTCACCAGGGATGCGCGGCTGACCGCAGACGTCCTCCAGAAGGCCGGCATCCATGCGGAAAGCTGTTCAAAGGATGGCCCGAATGCGCTGTCCGAGGCAATGAAGGCCGATTGCCTCATCATTGCCGAAGAGCTGCTGACACCGGAGCGAATGCAAGCTCTGGAAAATCTTCTCCGCAACCAACCCGCATGGTCGGATTTTCCTTTGATCGTCCTCACTCTCGCCGGCGAAGTCAGCGCATCCACCCAGAAACGCCGCGAATTGCGTGGACCTCTCGGCAACGTGATCCTGCTGGAGCGGCCAGTCCGCCCTGAGACTCTTATCAGCACGGTGCAGAATGTCTTGCGCGCTCGAAGACGGCAGTATCAGATCCGCGACCAGATTGAGCAGTACAGGCGGGCCGAAGAAGCGCTTCGTCGGTCCGAAAAGCTTGCCGTCGCGGGCCGTCTTGCCTCCAGCATCGCTCATGAGATCAACAATCCGCTCGAGTCCGTCACCAACCTTCTCTATCTCATGCGTTCCACCGATTCCATGCAGGAAATACAGGATTACCTTCAATTGGCGGAAAACGAACTCGCTCGCGTTTCCGCCATTGTTACCCACTCGCTGCAGTTTTATCGCCAGGCTTCCCATGCCGCTCCGGTTGTCTTGACGGAATTGCTGGACGACGCTGTCGCCCTATATCATCGCCGGCTCGTTTCATCCGGCATCCGCGTGGAGAGAAGGTTCGACCACGTCATGCCTGTTCTCGGCATGTCCGGGGAACTGCGCCAGGTGTTCACCAATTTCGTGGGCAATGCCCTGGATGCAATGCGGACCGGAGGAAAACTCCTGTTGCGCGCCCATAACTCGCGCGATTATCGAAACGGTCGGACTCCTGGGGTGCGGATCACCATCGCCGATACCGGCGCAGGCATCCCCAGCGAAGTTCGCCATAGCATATTTGAGCCCTTCGTTACCACGAAAGGGGACACCGGCACCGGATTGGGTTTGTGGATCAGCTCCGAAATTGTTAAGAAACACGGCGGCCGCATTGGTCTCAAAAGCAAAACATCGGACGCGGAAGTCGCCGGCACGGTATTTGCAATCTTCTTTCCCAGCTCCGGTTGACCGCAGGATACTGCTACCTGTTCCCGCTTCTTGCCGTTTCCCAGGAGGTGTCGAAGGCTCTCCACAATTCAGCGGAAGCTTTGTCGGTAATAGGGCGCACGCGAGTGTTTTGGAAAGCCACAAACTCCGTCTTCTCCTCATCCGCTTTGCAAACGAAGATGTTGACCGACTCGGCGTAACGCTTTGCGTCCGGCGCATTGGTCCGCCGATGCCAACCCGACGTGAAGACGAGCCAGGTCCGTTGATCGATTTGCTTCATCTCATTGACGGTTACTTCGAGAGAGGTTCCTTTCAGAAACGTGTCGAAGGCCTTCTGGTGAAAGGCAGCAATCTCGTCTGGTCCATGATGCATCGATCCATCGAATGCACCGAATCGCGCGTCCTTTGAGAATGGCTGAGCAAACAGTGTTCCGTCTCCCCGGCGCCAGCCCTCGCTCATTTTGTTCAGTAATTCGTTGATCTTTGCCTCAACAAGCATCGTCTTCTCCCGATATCAACTTCCATATTACGGATGGGAAATGCGACGAAGCTAACCCGCCCGCTGGCTGCTCGCTCGCCGGGGCTTGGGCTTGCTCTTCTCAAGATTGAGCGCCACGGCGGCGCGGACGAGAACCTTCAAGGCTGCCGCATCGATCTTTTCGCCTTCGTGGATGTCGATGGCGCGCCGGACATTTCCGTCGAGGCTTGAGTTGAAGAGACGTGAAGGGTCTGGCAACGCAGCTCCCTTGGCAAAGGTCATCTTGACGATGTTCTTGTACGTCTCTCCCGTGCAGACGATGCCGCCGTGGGAAAAGACCGGAGTTCCCATCCACTTCCACTCTTCGACGATCTCCGGGTCCGCCGCGTGGATGATGGCGCGCACTTTCGCGAGCGTCTTGCCGCGCCAGTCGCCAAGTTGCTTGATCTTTTCGTCGATGCATGCAGCGGCAGATTCCACCAGGATGGCCCTTTCATGTACAGTCCGACTCTCGCACTTAATTTAGCTGCGTTCAGCACAACCTGCAACCTCCGCAAATATCCGCCCGGATCGATAATGACAAACGGGCTTCAATCCGCTATCCTCGGTCGCTCCTATTAACGAGCGCATGATCGCTGATGCACTCATCGTGGCTGGATTAGTCACGGGAAGTCGGCATGTCGTCGGTGACCTATCGCTGACGACGTACGCGTTTTTTGGGACTAATCCGCGAAACCAATTTAATTGCATCCCCGCGAGCGGCTGCGCGGACGCCAAGATGAATCCTTTGTGGAACAGCGCAGATATGCCTAGACTATTCGCATGAGCGTCAGCCATTCTAAGGCATCGCCAAAGAAACGGTTTGCGATCGGTGCCGAAGTTCGCGTGAAACTGCCGGGAGTTAACGGCACTATCACACAGATGGATACATCGCCGACGGTCATGGGTGAATACTGGCATACTGTTCGTACAGAGCGCGGCGAACGCAGGGAGCCTGGATCAAACTTAGAACTTATCCCACTTCCTGTGACAAACGCTGAGCCAAACGAGCCATCGTCGGCCTTTGCTCGAGAAAAGCTGCTATTGCCCGAACAAGCGATTCCACTGCTCCGCGCTCAACTGCAGAAAGCGGTCGAGACCCTTCCCCATGACAACCCCGACGTTGACGGTTGGGAGCGGGTAGCATTGGGGATCGTTGAAGGTGCCTTCGGCAAGCATTCCAGAAATGCGAAGCAATTCGCAGTCACGTTCAGCAAAGCCCGGCAATCCGACGAAGAAGCGCAAGCCTGGCATATCGAAAATGTCAAATCCAAAAAGGGTATGCTCCGCGCTTTCATCAAAGAGCTCGAGATCATCCCACCTCGCCGCCCGCAGGTTCAGGACGATCGTTTCGCAAGAATGGCCGTTGACGAGGCGCGTAAGAGCACCGCTGAGGACCATCGCGCGCATCCGATGGTTGGTTGTGTCGTGGTCAAGGACGGAAGAGTGCTTGCGACAGCGCATCGAGGGGAGGTGGAAGGAAATCATGCAGAGTTTATTGCGCTCGAGAAAAAGTTGGGAGACGTAACCCTAACAGGATGCACCGTATATACGACCTTAGAGCCATGCACAACACGCCATGACCCGAAGATTCCGTGCGCGGATCGATTGATCGAACGGAAGGTCGCTCGCGTTGTCATTGGAACGCTCGACCCTAATCCAGAAATTCGCGGAAAGGGAATGTGGAAGCTTCAGCAGGCGAATATAGCCGTAGAAATGTTTCCCCACGCGCTCACAATGGAGCTTAATGAGTTAAACAGGCATTTCTTCCGTTCTTTTGCAGAGTCTCGAGGCGTCGCCGACCAAGCTCAGGAAGGAAGAAAACGCTTTGTGGTGGAGAAGCCCAAGTTCTCAAAGAAATCGTCTGCTCTGGTTACGTCGACGGGTGCTCGTAGGGCAACTCGAGATACGTCGTTAGAACCTCAAGCTGATTCAAGCTGCGATTTCTCGCCGCGGGCACTCCTTGTCTCAAAGGAACTCTCCGTCAAAGCATTCCCAGTCATTCAAGAATCGAGTTGGTCGGAGGAGATCGAGCTTATGGTGGCTGCGGAGACGAGCGAAATTGACTCGATATTTTCGCGTTTCAGAGGGCACAAGGAAGTTCTGGTAGTCGCCTACGGGTTCGACGTAGCAGTTGCGAAGCTGAAGGCGATCAATAGGATCACTTCCGCCAAAAAAGCACTTTGGAAGATATGGCTCGACCCAGTTCGTACTGATTTCAGCAACGATATGGAAATGGGGACTTCGGACACGAGCGCGGATGAGTTTGCCGAGAAACGGGTTCGCAGACTTCTACTCAACGAGAGCCCTATGGCAATCAAATCGGGCAAGGACGATATGGTTGGCCGTGCGAACGAGCTAATGCATGAGTCCCTGATTCAGGGACTTAATTCCATAGTAAAAATCCGGCACTCGACCTTCATCGACCTCCATACCGACTTCAGCGATGATCCGGTCAAATTTACTGAGATCGCTTGGATTTCTGCGGTCGCTGATCTGAAACTCTCGGCGTCCATTCAGCACATTGACCATCTGACATTGGAGTTAAATCGAAACGTTCTCAACGTCGACTTTTCAGGACGTCGTCATAGAAACTACGTGAATCTCTCTCCCTATAAAATCAACGTGACTGGCTCGATGACTTTTCCGCCCGAAGACTAGGGCCGGTTCCTTAGCCGCAAGCTAAAATGCGGACTGCCATCGAGGATCAACGGCAGATAGATCCCCGAAGTCGGCTTCTCATGAGCAATCCGTTGCTTCTGACAAGCGCGTTTGCGGGCGGCGCATTGGCCTGGACGATGGCATGGAGCCGCATCCCGGGGAGTCACGACTTTCCGGCATAGTCTCCGTATTCCCAATCGTAGGGCACGCCGGTGTCGCCAAGGATGAAGCGGACGAGATCGGCGAACCCCGCCTCGGAACGAACATCGTTGGAGAGGATGAGAATGCAACGCTGGCGTTGCTCAATGCAGACCATGGTGTTGGCCGTCTGGCCATCGTGGCCGCCTTTGTAGAATCCATGGCCCTGCGGGCCGTCGAAGACGATGACGCCCAAGCCTGCGTACAGATCTTTGCGTTGCGCAGCAACCGGCAAGTCCGGGAGAAACGCGGGAAACTGATGGGCAGTGGCGATGTGCAGTGAAGGCTTTATCATCTCTGCGCGTGACGCGGGAGTCAGGCCATCGCCGCGTACGAGCGCCGCGGTAAATTTCGCCATGTCGGAAATGGTGGTGTTCATGGAGCCGGCGGCGCGCACTTTGCTGCGCTTGGAGTGTGGCCGCGGCTGACCCTTGTCGTTCCAACCATCGGCGACGTTGCTGTCCTGACCGTTATGCCAGATCAGGCTGGTGCGCGACATCCCGAGGCGGGTGAAGTTTGCCTGGGTAAGGTCGCCGACATCCAGCCCAAGGCCTTGCGCCTTTCGGCCATGTTCGACAACGAACTGCAACAGGATGAAGCCTTCTCCGGAATAACTGAAACGGGTGCCGGGATCGAAGTGGATGTGCAGTTTCTGGTCCGGTTCAAAGAACCAGAAGTTGGCGAAGCCGGTAGAGTGAGTCAGACACATACGCGGCGTGATTTTTTTCCAGCGAGGATCATTGGCCAGGTCTTTATATGGCCCATACTTGTCCGGGAAAACCGGATCGGGGCCATAGCTGGGCAACGGTTTGTCGAGATCGGCCGCGATCGGAGTATCGAGATTCAGTTTGCCTTGATCGACCAGTTGCATCACCGTATAGGCGAATACTGTTTTGGTCAGTGACGCGCCGTACATGACGGTGTCTGCTGTCAGCGGATCTCCTTTGGCGTTGCGGATTCCGTAGGCATGTACATAGGTGACTCTGCCGTGATCGACGACGGCAACGGCAACGCCTTTGGCACTGGTGCGCGCCATCATGCTGTCGACCGCAGCATCAATTGCGGTTCCACCTGGCAGCGTTTTTGGAATCGTTTGCGCAATAAGAGAAAGGGGAAAACAGAGCACAGTTAAAAAGAGAAGTGATTGTTTGAGCGCCTTCATCGTGAGAGTCCTTGGCCAATCGCATAGTAAATCAGAATGTTTTCCAACTGAAATTGGTGCTCTTACCCTCGAGATTGGACGCCGCGGAGAGGTAAAACTTAAATTCCGGCTAAATCGAGCTTGCCCATTGCCGAAGCGTAATCTAGTGTCGTAATCGACATTACATTTACAGGCTTACGACAAGCCGCGATGCTGATTTGTAGACAGCAGATGCGGCGAAAAAGAGAGATAGTGTGCGCCGTCCAACCCCCACCCGCCGCGATTTCCTCGAAGGAGCGCTGAGCGTCGCCACTCTGCTTGCCACCGGATGCGGATCAAGCGGCGATTTTTGGCCGTCCGGACCCGTAGCTCTTATGGGAGGCCAGGGAAACGCGCCCTACGCGGCTTTTCTCGAAAGAAATGGTTCTGTAATCACATTGCCCGGACTTCCTGCTACTGGACTTACCTATCGCGTTGCCATCAATTGTAATGGACGAGGGTTAGTCGGTGGAACGAATGGAACGAATGCCTATGCCGCCCTGGTCGCGCCCGATGGAACATTGACCCCAGTCCCTGGACTGATCGCTCCCGGCGAGATCTATTCCGTCAGCATCAATCGGTCAGGAAATGGGATCGTGGGAGGCGGACATCAGAGTTCCAACATCCCTTTTGCTGCGCTGGTTTCTCAGGATGGTACAGCAACTCCTATTGCCGGCCTGCCTGCAAGCGGGCTCATCTACGGAGTGGCCATTGAAAAAACAGGAGCCGGTATCATCGGCGGCATCGGTCCTTCCAATTCCGCGTATGCAGCTCTCATAGCGCCCGATGGAACACTGACGCCGCTGGCAGGACTGCCGTCCACAGGAGCTATTTACTGGGTCTCCGTCAACGATTCGGGAGAGAAGCTTATCGCGGGGCAAAATGGCTCCTCCGCGTACGCTGCTTTTGTTTCTCCTGATGGACAGTTAACGCCAGTGGCGGGCCTTCCTGCGGGCACAGTTTATAGCGCAAGTATCAATCGTCGCGGAAAGGGGATCATCGGGGGAACAGTTGCAGGCGGAACAGGTTCGACGCTTCCCTATGCGGCTCTTATCGCTCCCAATGGAATGGCGACAACGATCCCCGGTCTGCCAACGACGCCGGGAATCATCTATAACGTTATCCTTAACGACGCAGGCATCGGACTTATGGCCGGCTATTCGGCGGCGAGACCCTATGGTGCTTTCGTGAGCCGAAGTGGAGCTTTAACGCCATTGCAAGGCCTGCCCCCGGGTCCTGGATTTCTCGATGGAGCAGCGTTCGACGATTCAGGGGTTGCCATCGTTGGCGGCACATCGGCGGATGCTCCATTTGCAGCGTGGGTCGCGCCAGATGGAACTCTGACTTTTTTGAAAGGCCTTCCTTCTCAAGGACAGATTAATAGCATATCGATCGTCGCTTAGGCGCCTGGTGCGGGCACACGCAACTTAGCATCGCGTGTGCATAGCGATAATCAGCCAAAAACGCAGTAACGAGAAATATCGCTGACGCCAGGAACGATTCTCGGTTGATGCGAAATCGCCAAAGCACTTATTGGTGCTCGACGTCAGTCCTGAAAAGTCGACTTCTCATGAGCAATCCGTCGCTTCTGACAAGCGCGTTTGTAGCCGGCGCCAGAAGAAATACGACACAGCCCAGAGAACCACGGTTCCGACCACTGCTCTCGTGTTTAGACCGGCCTGGCGTTTTTCGCTGGAAAGAGGATGCCGATCTTACGGCTTTCCGGTCGAAGCGCCCACGATGCCACAGCAAGAACCGCAAGGACGAGAGGGGCGAGGATGTGAAAGGCGTAAGCGCCGTAACCGCCGACCGCAGCGATGGATGCGACCGCGCCTGTCAGGTCAAAGAAGATGCCGGCATACGCCCATTCCTTGAGCCGTGGAAAACGCGGCACGAGGATGGCAATGGCTCCAAGCACCTTCCAAAACGCCCAGGATGGCGAAGAAGTACAGCGGGTAGCCAAGGACGGGCACGATGCCGTGGGGGTTGGCGTGATATTGCCACATCTGCGCGACGCCGCCGCCTCCGATAAAAAACGCTACGAGTATGGTCGTGGTCCAATACGCAATGTTTTTTGCCTTCGTGGTCATTCCAATCCTCCTGCGAGCACCCGCTCCAGACCGCCGAAGAATTTCTGCCAGCCGTATTTTGCACCCTGATACGCGGCCTTCTGATCGGGACCGAAGCCGGACTGCTCCATGCGAACGTGGGTGCCACCCTCCGCTGGAGTCAACGTCCAGAGCACCACCCATTGCAGACCGCTTTCGCTTCCCCCGACACCCCAGTTATAGGACAGGCGTTTCAATGGGTCGACGACCAGCACCTCGCAGTCGACAACGCCATTCCAGTTCGGCATGGGATCGGCGCGGAATTGGAACTTGCGCCCGACCACCGGCTCAAAGTCGTTGTTCATCATCCATTGCGCGAGGAGCGGGCTCTCGGTGAGCGCGCGCCACAGCTTCTCTGGCGGGTGCGGGAATATTCTCTCGACGACAAGGGTACTCGGACTCTCTGCTTGATTGCTCATGAATCCATCCTTTCCAAAAGGTCTTCCAGACGGTCAAACCGGTCGCGCCAGAAGGCGCCGTAGAGATGGAGCCAGTCCACCATCGGCGCCAGCGCATCGGGCCGTGCGCGATAGTGAGTTTCGCGTCCGTCGCGGCGATGCCGTACGAGCTTTGCCCGCTTCAGTACCGTCAGATGCCTGGAGACGGCAGGCTGGGACACGCCGGCATAGCTAGTCAATGCGTGGACGGTCTGTTCGCCCTGCCGGGTCAGCCGCTCGAAGATGGCCCGGCGGGTGGGGTCGGCGAGAGCACGAAACACGGGACTGGCATAGGCTGGCTTCACACCCAGAACCATAGCCAAATGGTTATGCGTTGTCAAGGGACGCGACGCAATTTCCGATTGCGGCCTTGCGCGATATCAACTCCTTCGATTGCGCAACAGAGAGAGACACGACGGACAGATTCATGACGGAGCTTCGCTTAACCAACTTGAAATCCTTCTTGTTACGCGCAATACTGGGGGACTTTCCCACGGGGCCCTCCGGTGATCCGAGCGTGTGTGTCCCATAGCGGCGTTGATTTCTCAAGAATGCGCTCGCCGCGGATTCCTCCAACGCCGCGGCAAGGTGCGTCGGCTCTTCAGAAATATTCGCAGCGCACAGCGGAAGGCAGGCGCTGGGCGTATTCTTGCAGACTGCGCTTCAGGTACGGTACATCCTTCGGAAGCACCGCATAAAAAGTCACGCGTCTTCCGTTGAGCACCTGGGAGTTGCCGAACGTATAGTTCCACTCCGCAACTTTCGTCCAGTGAGGCATTCCTCCTGTAAGAGATCGGACCCAGTTGCTGTACACCATCGCAACAGAAGCTTTTCCCCGCAGCGCTATAGCGTTCAGAGTTGCCGGCGTATATCGATGGTTAATCCGAGAATTTGTCACCGCGATCGACCCCAATCCGAACACGTCGATCATTCTGTGGTCTCCCAAAAAGCTGATCGCGCCCACGTCATTCGCGATGATGGGATCTCGCGCATAGTACTCCCTCGCAAATTGGGCCATCTGAAATTGCTGATCGTAAATCGTCTCAATGGATGGAAGAATTGCGGCAGTGCCCTGCACTGCACGGAACGATAGCGATGCCAGGCCGCAAATGACAAGCACAGCGACGGCCGCCGGTCGGCGTCGTGAAATATCGTCACTCGCGATCGTCATGTTCTCGGCCGCGGCCACAAACAGAGCAAAAATGCCGCTCGCGATGAGATACGCTTCGTAACGCCACATCCACCCAAGTTTCGCCAGATCGAGGTGCAGCCCGCAACTGAAAACGAACACGAACACGGCGATGCTGCCGATCGAGTAGTTGTCGCCGCGATTCCACCTGCGGAACAACAGAAACATTCCGACGACCAATAACGGAAGCGTCCCGCTTATCCAGGCATAGCCTGACAACAATTCGGCGATGATTCGCAGTTGAAACGGGTGCCGCGCCTCTCTGACCGCTGCCTTCAATAGCAGCGAGTTCGGCAGAAAGTGGGATCCGTGCACAATGGAAAATATTCCAAACAGGACCGGCGCCATACTGCCGGCCAATAGCAGCCCGCATGCGACCCGGAACCGCTTTTGCAGAACCAGCAGAAGCGCAGCGGCCGCGACCACAAAGGCCCCTTCATACCGGCTCCCAACCAGGAGAAACGCCGAAAGGCAGAGCCACGCGGTGCGGTGCCTGAGATTGGAAAGATGGGCTTCTACCGGTCGATGCAAGAAGCGCGCCGACAAAAATAGAAACCACAGTGTAAGAAGCACCTGCATAGTGTGCTCCATTCCCGTGAAAGTCAACGTCAGTAGTGGAATGGAAGCCAGCAGGACCAGTTGCAGTCCCACGATCATCGTGGCGGAGGCTGACGGAACCAGCTTCCAAAGCCAATATCCGGCGGCCCACAGGGTGAGGAGTGAAAACACCGCGTTCAGCAGCAATGGAATGATCGCGTGTACGCCGAATAGCCAAAAACACAAGGCCGGCAGCAGCGGCCATAGGATCGAAGAGGATGCCGCGGCGAAGGCGTGCGGAGAAATTCCGAAATTTCCGTCCTGCACCAGGTGCCGCGCAATCGACGCGTGGATGTAAGCGTCGTCCAGAGCGTAGAATTCCTGGCCGCCGCTCAAGCGCCACGAGCGCAACAATATGTAAAGAAATCCGACCAGGTACGTTGCCATGCTGAAAAGGGATAGCAGGAACACTCGTGCGCGTGAATTCCTGGCCTGTTTCATCCTGGTGTGCTTCGTTTCAGGGATTTTTAGGTACTGAGAAGTTTATCGGCGAAATTGTTGCAGGGTTTACCTGACAGGCGAATTCGACCGGTTTTCCTGTAGGTATATGGCAAGGGAAGAAGAGCACAGGCATCCGTGCCTTAAAGAACGGGTGGGAATAACGATTGCCGGTCAACTTATAACAACAGGAAAACAGGTCTAAATTCCAGTGGCTTCGATAGTGGCGCCGATCATAGCCTCAAAACCCATACAGGAATTCAGCATCAGATGATACATGCGGTAGTCGTTCCACACATTGTGGTAGAAGTGGTCGACGTATTCCGCGCGCCGCCGGTCGGTGGCCAGCAGCTCCCTTTCCGCCAGGTGCGCCCTGGTGGGAAAGGTCTGCTCAAACCAGCGGATTTTGCGGGCCATCGACGCATAGACGAAGACGTGAAAGCACCCCGGAATACCGTGCAGCGCGCAGCCCGCGCCCCGGCCCACGATAACGCATTTTCCCGCTCGCGCCTTTTCCTGTACCACCTGCTGCATCAGCTCGGTCATGGTCGTGGCGTCGAAGATTTCCTGCTCGACCATGGTCGTGGCGCGTTCGTTGCTCCCATGCCAGAAGGCGCGGCCCATTTTGTTGTACCAAGGGTCCAGGCGCTCATCGCAATGCTCCGCCACGGCATCAGAAACGTTGGCGCGCTTCGCCACTTCCTGCACCAGCGTCTGGTCGACCAGTTCCCAGCCCAGGTGCTGCGCTAGCAGACGGGCAAATTCCACGCCCCCGCTTCCATATTCCCGTTCCACTGTGATCGTCTGAACCATCAGTTCAATCTCGTTTGAATTTAGATGCTGCCAACAGGTTGGACGCGCTGATGGTAGCACCGAAGGAACCCTCTTCGCCAGCGGTCCGAAAATCGGTGGGCGTTGTGCCTGAGTGGGATGAGAAAACGCGGGTACTCCATTCCAGCCCGCCCTGGGCGAGCGGAAGCGAGTCGAACGGGTTGGCTTGAGTGGGACTAAAAGTTACTGCCGCAACTCCACTAGGGTCGCGCCCGCGCCGCCCTCATTCTGCGGCGGCTCGCTGACTCCGGAAACCTGCGGATGTTTCGACAAATACGCCCGCAGCGCCTTGCGCAGAATCCCCATTCCGATGCCATGCACGATCCGCACTTGCGGCAATCCTTCAAGAAACGCCTGATCGAGAAATTTCTCCACCGCGTCCGTGGCCTCATCGACATTGCGCCCGATGACGTTGATCTCGGCCGCCGTCGAACGGTCATCCTTCGCCAGCGAGACTCGAATTCCCTTGCTGCGCGCGGCCACCACTGGAGAAGCCTTCTGAGTCGATACAACTTCAGCAATATCATTCCGCCGGATGCGCATTTTGAGCACGCCCACCGACACCTCGAAATTGTCCGCATCCACCTGCCGCTCCACCCGCGCATTTTTCCCGAGTGACCGCAGCTTCACCGTATCCCCAACGCCCACTGCGTGCACGATGTGCGGTTCCGCATTCGGATCGCCTTTGTCGGCGCCTGTTCGGTGCGCTACCACGGTCGCATCCACCTGTTCGCGAAATTCTCGTCGCAACTTTGCGATTCCGCGCTCGGCCTGCTTCGTCGCCTTCTGTTGCGCGGCTCGGTCCTCGATGCCGCGCAGCGCCTCCCGCGTCTGGTATTCAAAGTCCTTCAGCAGCGAGGAGAGCTTGCCTTCGAGTTCCTGCACCCTGCGCTGCTGCTCCTGGCGGCCCTCCCGTTCCAGCCGCTGGCGCTCCAGCGCAATCTCTTCTTCTCGCCGCTCCAGTTGTGCGCGCTCGGTCTGGGCCGCGAGCAGGTCAGCGTGCAGGCGATCGAGAAACCGGCCAATTTCCTCCGTCTGTTTTCCTAGTCGCTCGCGCGCGTTGGCAACGATCGCCGCATCCAATCCTAATCGCTCCGCGATGTGGATGCCCGCCGAAACCCCCGGCACGCCCACGCGAATCCGGTAGGTCGGCGCGAAGGTCTCTTCCTCAAATCCCGCCGCAGCGTTCCGCACTCCGGGAGTGTTGGCCGCGTACACCTTCAGCGAAATGTGATGGGTGGAGATCAAGCACCACGCCCGCCGCTCGGTAAAATGCGCGGCAATGGCAGCCGCCAGCGCCGCTCCCTCCTCCGGATCGGTCGCCGAACCCAGCTCATCGAGTAGCACTAAAGAGTGCTCCGTCGCCAGATCTGAGATCGCATTCAACCGGGTAATATGCGCGGAAAAAGTAGAAAGATTCTGCGCGATCGATTGCGCATCGCCTATGTCGGCCAGCACAGCATCGAACAAAGGCAATTCCACCTGCTCCGCAGGGACGGGAATCCCCGTCTGCGCCATCAGCGCCAACAATCCCACTGTCTTTAGCGCCACCGTCTTCCCGCCAGTGTTCGGCCCGCTGATAATCAACTGCGGCGCGTCCGCGTCCAATTCCAGATCCAAAGAGACAATCGTTTGGGCCGGAGATATTTTTTCGCGAGAAGATGATGACGGCCTTTCGACGGTGTTTGCCGGATTGGCCCGCGCCTCGCCGCGCAATCGCTTCTCCAATAAGGGATGCCGCGCGCCTTTCAGAAAAATCCGTTCCGAGCCAGCCGGGGAAAAAACCGGAGCCACGCAATCGAACTCCTGCGCAAATCGTGCCCGCGCAAACAGTGAATCCATCTCTACCAGCACTCGCGCGCCCGCCGCAATCGCATCCGCGTGTTGCGCAACCGCCCGTGTCATCGCTGCCAGAATGCGCTGCACCTCGGCCTGCTCTTCTTCCAGCAGCCGTTGCAGCTCATTGTTCTGCTCGATCGTCTCTATCGGCTCGATGAAAAACGTCTGCCCGCTCGAGCTCGCGCCATGCAGCACGCCGGGAACGCGCCGCTTCCACTCCGCCTTTACGGGCAGCACGAACCGCTCGCCGCGCACGGTGATCAAATCTTCCTGCAGCGAACCCTCCGGCCCAAGCCGCCGCAGCATCGCACGCAGACTCTCTTCAATCGCTCGCTGCTGACGTTCCATCTGGCGGCGAATCCGTGCCAGCTCCGGCGAAGCATGATCGGCAACCGAACCATCCGGCTCAAATTTCCCTTCGATCGCCTGCAGCAGCCCACCAAACCGCGCTTCCATCAAAGGCCGTGCAAGCTCACGGACAGAACTAGGAATAACTCCGGGTGCCCCATCCTTCGCCTCGTGTGCGAAGGGTGGGATTTCAACCACCCACTCCTGAAAGGCGCGAAAGTGCCCGGCCAGCCCGGCCAAGGCGCGCAACTCCTCCACCTCCAGCACCGTGCCGGAGATGCGCGCCCGTTCCAGCAACGCACCCGGATCGATCAGCCCGTGAAAATCGAAGCTGTGTCCCTCCCGCAGCAGACATAGCGATTCCCCCACGCGTTGCTGTTCCATCACCGCCCAGGTCCGGTCGCGCGATGGCTCTAGCGCCAGCGTCCACTCTCGCCCAACCGGAGTCCCGGCATACCCGGCGACCAGTTCGCGCAGGCGCGCAAACTCCAGCATCTCGGCGCTGGTATGCTCCATCGGGCTGGGAACCGCAGGCAGCATTATCATTCCTACATCCTAGCTGGCTCTTAATGCTGACCGCGTAGCCCATTCAAGCGCCCGGGAGCCTGTCGAAGGGGCGGGTTGAGTGGGATTCTGCGGCTGCGCGAAAATCCCCGGAACCTAACCCGCGATGCTGGCGTATCTTCTAATGCAACGGAATTTTAGCCCGAAAGCGGGGTGCCATCATGTATTGCAGCAAATGTGGCCAACCAATCGGATCGCAGCCCTTCTGTCCGAGCTGCGGCACGCCTACCGGAATCGCCAGCCCCGCTCCGGGAGTGCCTATCTACTACGACGGCCGCGTCGCGCGTCACCTCCGCACCGTGGGCATTTTGTGGATTGTGTTTGCTGTCTACCTGGTGCTGCACTGGCTTCTGGTGCTTCCATTTCTGCATGCCATCTTTGGCAACCGGAACCCGTGGATGGCCTCGAATGCCTGGACGTATGGATTTCATCCCGGCGTCTGGCTGCTGCATATAATCGCCGTAGCGGTTGTCGTGCGCGCCATCCTATCGCTGGGCGTGGGCATCGCCCTACTCACACGTCAGCCCTGGGGACGCATCTACGCCATCGTGATCGCCATCCTCACGCTGCTGAAGCCATTCCTGGGGACGATTCTCGCGATCTATACGCTATGGGTGCTCCTATCCCGGAACGCCGGACCGGAGTACGACCAAATCGTTCTATCCGGTGAGAGCGGCCGTCCGCTGTATCCGGGCGCTCCACCTCCGCCGCCCGTGCCGCCCGTGCTGGGACCGCCAGGTACAGGCATATAGCAGAGGGAGAAAACGTGGGTACCCCGTTCCTTCGCGCTCTTGCGAAGCGTGGGATTCGGTGAAATTACTACGGCTGGAACGTCTGCAACGACGGCGCAATGTCTCCCGACGAAACATCCATGGTTAACGCCTGCGTGCCGCTTACGACATAGAGAATTCCATTGCCAAAAATGCTGTTGCTGGTGCCTGTAATCGTGCCACGGCCATTCGGCGATATGGTGTATTTGCCGTTGGTGGAGCCAGTCCCGCCCGAGGTGCCGTTGTTGCTAAAGAAAGACGCAGCACCGACCCCGCTCAGGTTGGCACTGCCATCCGATGTGACCGCGCCGATAAACAGGATGGAGTTGCTGGTTGCGGCGGGCAACGTTCCCAGCGCGTAATAGCCCTTCAGGGAAGCCCCGCTGTAAGCTGTGCCAACCGGCTGCCCGTAAAGATAAAGCAGTCCGGGCTCCTGCGTTGTCGTGCTCCCTCGTAGTTGATCGACGCCGTAGCCGAAGGAAGAATTCTGCATCCAGAAAATGGGTGCCGGCGCTCCCGCGGGTGTGGTTCCTGCAAAGGTCACGCGGCCATTCGACTGCACCGCGTATCCGCCGTAGTTGTACGCCACGTTGCTACTCACCTTGCCCGCTTTGTTCGTGTCTCCAGCACCGCTGAAAACGCCGCTTCCGGCGGAAAGCAGAGCAAGATATGCGTCGGAATACGTGTCCGGCCTGGTTTCGTTCTGCAGATCTTCCGTATTTTCCGCCAGCACATAATTTCCGCTTAACGTCGCATTGGAGAAGCTGCCGCTCTGCAATCCGCCCTGTCCAAAGAGCCACGCGGGGGCCGCGCTGCTGCTGGTGTCGGTGGCGAGAATGAAGAATGTAGAGGGATTAGCGATGTACAAGGCATAGCTCTGCGGTATGGCGCCGCCGCTGGTCAGGGAAACTGTGGATCGGCCATAGGAATCTGGTGCGCTGTAGGTTCCGGATAGCGGCACCGCATTCTCTGTCGCAAACACGGTGGCCACATCCGCTTCACTGCTGGAACCGAACGCGCCGCTGCCATTTGCCGCAAGCAGGCCTGCCGCATACAGATCGCCTGTGCTGGTTTGACCGGAGCACCCATAGCAGGTCTCACCTTGCATTCCGAAAACATAATTTCCAGTGAAAGAAGCCGAAGAAATACTGCCGTTCTGCTGCAACATCGTGCCGGTGCCGATCTCCACATTCCCGGCGTAATCGTAATACGACTCCACGATCTGCGCGCCCGTCGCCGTGCTGCCGCTTCCTTGAATCGCGATGTTGAAGAAGAACGCCGCCCCCTGTTTCTTCGACACGATTTGAATGATTCCGGAATTGTTGGCATTGATGTTGTACGCGCCGCTTACCGTATCGCTGAAGTAGCCGACCTCAGGCTCGTTGTAGTCGATTTCTCCGCCCGTTACGTTGCCCTTGCCATCGAAGGTTAGGGTACCCACCATTGCGCCCCACACAATTCCCGTACGATTCGGATTGCTCCCCTGCGCCGCAATCGGACGCGCCGCGCTCGTCACCAGGCTCTGAAATGGCCGATTCATGTTTGCTGTCTGGTTGAACGCTGTCGGAGGAGCAAGATTTTGCAGCTGCGGCGACACGGATGGATTGGACCTGGCGGCAGATGCGACGCGGCTGTAATACGTATAGACCTGCTGCTCAAACACATAAGTCCCAGTCAACTTGGCGTTATTGGAATTGGAAGGCGGTTTGGAAGAGGACGATCCGCAACCACTCACGATCAGGCATGCGGCGAAAACTGGCAGGGAGGAAAGAAGAATACTGCGCATGATGACATTACCCCCAACGAACTACGGACAGCCGGATTATAGCTATTCCTCTGCAATTACGGCCACCACTAAAGGGGGAGCGTGGCCGCAGAAGATGAAGAACATCGATCTATATAGAAACGAATACCGAAGCCGATAAGTTGCGGACTTTTTGCAAGATGGAAACAACTTTCACATGATGGTTATAGCCTGTTTCCAGTAACTTCCTTTTCCCGCGACTGCCGGGGGTCCCATTCAAACCGCCTTTCGGCTTGAGTGGGATAAAGGAACACGGGGTGCCCCAGGTTCGCGAAGCTAATCTGGGCTTCTATCGCCCAGCGGTAAAATCAATCCCAGCATGGATTTTCCTCAGACAAGAATGCGCCGCCTCCGCCGCACCGAGCCGCTGCAGGCGCTGGTGCGCGAAACCCGACTCCATCCCGGGGCCCTGATCGCGCCGCTTTTTGTCTGTCCTGGTAAAGGCATCCGCCGCCCCATCGCTTCGATGCCCGGCGTGTTCAATCTCTCTATCGACGAAGCCATCAAAGAAGCCATCGCCGCCAGCAAGCTCGGCATCGGCGGGTTTCTGCTTTTCGGTTTGCCCGAGACAAAAGATGATCAGGCGACCGGCGCATGGTCTGAAGATGGCATCGTCCAGCAGGCCCTGCGCGCCATGAAACGCGAGCGCGCTCTCGATGGGACTCTGCTCATCGCCGATGTCTGTCTATGCGAGTACACTGCGCACGGCCACTGCGGCGTGGTTCGCAAACAAAAAGATGGTCGGCACGAAATTGAAAACGACTCCAGCGTCGAGTTGATCGCGAAGACCGCCGCATCGCTCGCCCGCGCCGGAGCCGACATCGTCGCGCCCTCCGACATGATGGATGGCCGCGTCGCCGCTATTCGCGCCGCGCTCGACGGCGCGCAGTTGCCCGACACGCCCATCCTCTCCTATGCGTCGAAGTTCGCGTCAGCCTTCTACGGTCCATTCCGCGAAGCCGCCGACTCCGCGCCGCAGTTCGGCGACCGCCGCAGCTATCAGATGGATGGCGCGAACCGCCGCGAAGCCATGCGCGAAATCGAGCTCGACCTGGCCGAAGGCGCGGACATGATTCTGATGAAGCCTGCGATGCCCTATCTCGACATCATCCGCGAAGCCCGCGACCGCTACGACGTCCCGCTCGGCGCCTATCAAGTCTCCGGCGAGTACGCCATGCTCCAGGCCGCAATAGAAAAAGGCTGGCTAGACCGCGACCGCGCGATGCTCGAATCGTTGATCTCTATCCGCCGCGCCGGCGCTGATTTCATAGTCACCTACTTCGCCCAACAAGCCGCAAAACTGCTGTAGCGGGAACCGCGCAAGGTGTCTAGCTTCAGGATTGTTTACCGGCCTACCATCTGCTGCAGGTACTCGGGATACCGTGCCCCGTGGATCTCGACTTTAGAAACAGCATCCTCGATTTGTCTAAGATCCGCTGAGGTGAGTTGAACATCCGCGGCTCTCAAATTCTCTTCTAGGCGATGCAACTTGGTTGTGCCGGGGATGGGAACGATCCACGGCTTCTGTGCAAGCAGCCATGCCAGTGCAATCTGCGCGCGCGTTGCTTGCTTTTGTCCTGCAATGTCCCCCAACACTTCCACGAGTTCGTGATTCGCCTTTAGATTTTCGTCGGCAAAACGCGGAACGACTTTGCGGAAATCGTTCTCAGCAAAGGTGGTGTTTCGATCAATTGTGCCCGTAAGGAAACCCTTTCCCAGCGGACTGAATGGCACAAAACCGATGCCGAGTTCTTCGAGCGTGGGCAGAATGTCTTGTTCAGGCTCTCGCCACCATAGAGAGTATTCACTTTGCAGCGCAGTCACTGGCTGGACAGAATGCGCGCGCCGAATCGTCTGTGCTCCAGCCTCGGACAACCCAAAATGCTTCACCTTACCTTCCGTAATCAGGTCTTTCACGGTGCCAGCGACGTCTTCGATCGGAATGGCCGGGTCAATCCGATGCTGATAGAAGAGATCGATGGAATCGGATCTAAGCCGCTTGAGTGCAGATTCGGCAACCTCTCGGATACGAGCCGGCCGGCTGTCCAGGCCCTCCTGCGGCTTGCCCTCTTTGAATCCGAATTTGGTGGCAATTACCACGTGGTTTCTGAACGGAGCAAGCGCTTCGCCAACAACTTCTTCATTCACGAAAGGGCCGTATGCTTCTGCGGTATCGAAGAATGTGACTCCGCGATCGAACGCTGCGCGGATGAGCGAAATCGCCTGGTTTTTCTCAGTGGCGGGTCCGAAACCAAAACTCAGCCCCATGCAGCCAAAGCCGAGAGCCGAAACCTCAAGATTGCTTTTCCCCAATGTGCGTTTTTGCATGATTATCCCTCCGTTTTTTGCATGATTATCCCTGTTGGTTCGGCTCAGTCAACGCGAGTTCTCTTCAATTGGAGTAGCGACAAGCCAGTTCCGATGCTTTAAGGTTCTTCGATTTCGACGGTGCCTGCGTCTGCCATGTGCCCATCCTTTGCGTTTTGTGCAAAGCGTAGGATGGGAGCGGGTCGGATGCAGATGGCCGTAAGCTTGAAACGCTTCTGGCTATGTTCACTGATGTCGGATTGCAGAAAACGAGAGGAAACCCAACGATGATGACAAGCCCGGTATTGTGGATGTCTGTTGCCGGATTGTTCATTCTCATTATCGGGACAATCACTGTTCGGGGAGAACTGGCCGAGGCTTCGAATCTGGACAAGCTGATCGTACTGGGGCCCACGTTGGAAGGCGCTTCCCTTGCGGCGTTTGGAGCTGAACATCTCACAACCTCCAGAGCGCTCATGCAATTGGTGCCGGTTTGGATGCCGGCAAGCTTGTTCTGGGTCTATTTTGTCGGCTTCGGTCTGCTTGCCGCCGGCCTCAGCTTCGCCCTCAAAAAGCATGTGCGCTTGTCGGCGCCGTTGCTGGCGGCCATGTTTCTCATTTTCGTGCTGACAATGGATGGGCCGGGCGTGGTGGCGGCCCCACACAACCGCGAAACCTGGACGCTGATGTTCAGGGAGGCCGCTTTTGGCGCAGGCGGCTTGGCGTTTTTCACATGCTCAAGTCGGCAATCCTCAATCACGCAATCAAGGGCTGCGTTATCGAACATTTTTCTACTTGTCAGCCGATTGATCATTGGCGCCGCCATAACAATATTCGGCGTCAACCATTTTATGCATCCCAACTTCGCTCCCGGATTTTCTCCCAGCAAAATGACGCCTGTCTGGGTTCCGTTTCCTCAATTCTGGGTGTATCTAGTCGGAACGATATTGCTGATCGCCGGCCTCGCCATGCTTTTCAATCTCGCATCCAGAATGGCCGCAACGTGCGTCGGGTTGACCATGACGGCGCTGACTTTGTTTCTGTACCTCCCGATCTTTTTAATCGCGAAAGGGCCGGCGCAAGGGCTAGTGGGGGCAAATTATTTGTGGGACACCTTGCTGGTCGCTGGAACGGCATTGCTTCTTGCAGACGCATTGCCGAAGAAATCCCGTGCCAGGGCGCTCGCGCCAGCCGTTGAAGCCACAATGTAAGAATCCCGCGTCAGCGAGTACACCTCGCTGCAAGGCGCCTCGGAAAGTCTGGCTCGACCGCGACCGCACTATCCTCTAGTTCCCGATCTCCATCCACTCGGCCGGCGCCGACTTCATAGTCGCCTACTTCGCCAGCAAGCCGCCAAACTGTTCTGACGCGGCGAGTCGCGGGGTGCCCCATTCAAGTCCATCCTGAGTGGAAGCGAGCCGAACGGGTTGGCTTTGTGTGAGGGCGACGAAGATATTCTCACCTTCGAAAGCTGTATTTCATCTGGCCCGCGTCCAGAACCAGTTCTTTCTCGCCGTTCACTAGCAGCTTCAGCCCACCGCCCCATGGCGGGCTCAGCAATCGCAGGACGCGGTCGCCGCTCGGCTCAATCTCGGAGCCAAGCGTACTGCCCCATTCGTCAAACTGTATCCAGTAGTGTTCGCCGTTCTTCGCGACCTCCGCCGCTCCCAGTTCCTCGCATCGATAGGTTCCGACCAGGTGCTCGATCCAGGCCACAGATGCCGGATCGGTGGTTACTTTTGCGTGCAGGCGTTCGATTTGTTTGGTTTTCTCCGCCGCGGCCGAGCGCACGAGGCCCTCCGCTTTCTGGTCCGCCTCCAACACGATTTCCAGAATCTTCCGGCGCAGCGCCGCCAAAAATTGAATGGCGCCATAGAGATTCGTCAGGACCGCGACGCCCAGATCCTTCTCGGGAAGAAAATACATGTCGGAGGAAAACCCCAGCGTGTTTCCCCCATGATGGATCACGCGAAGGCCGCAATCATCTGAAATAAACAGGCCCAGACCGTAAGAGGATCTGTTATCGATTTTGACGCCTTTTTGCCGTCGTTCCAGCAGGGCATCTTCTGAAATGATCTTTTCCCCGTCTGACATGCGTCCGTTGCCAAGTTCGAGGAGCAGGTACCTGCATAGATCAGGGGCTGTGGACCACATGCCCCCGGCTGGCGCCACGCTATAGCAGGCCATTTCCATATGCAGCGGGAGCGGCCGGGATTTTCCCTCGTAGTCCGTGGCGTGGGGAAGGGCCGCATCGCCTGCAAGCGCGTCCGGCTGCCGCAGGAAGGTATCGCCCATCCCCAGCGGGGTCAAAACCAGCGCGGCCATCGCATTTTCAAACGCCTCTTCCAGCGTGCCCTTCGCGGAAAATGCGCGGGCCGCCGCATATCCTCCGGCGGCGACCAAAAAATTGGAATACTGAAACGTCTCCCCAAATCCAGTCGTCGGTTGCATGGTCTTCATTTGCGCCATGCGCATCTCAGGGGTGATGCCGGAATACTGGAACAGAAATTCGTAGTCCTGCCGCGGCATTCCCGTAGAAGCGGAAGCCGTGTGTCGCATTTCCAGACGCTGGGTGACCTGGGGATCGGCAAGCTGAAAGCCGGGGAGCAGATCGGCGACGGAAGTCGACCAGCTCAGCTTCCCCTGATCGACCAGCTTCGCCGTCATCAGCGTGGTGAGCGGCTTGGTCGTCGAGCCGATCATGAATCTCGTTTTCGCGGTGACAGGAGCCGGATCGCCAATGGCTCGCACGCCCAGACCTTCGGCATAAACCACTTCGCCGTTCTGTACAACCGCGATCGACACTCCTGGAACCTGCAACTCCGCCATCGCCATCAAGGCGAAATCTTTCAACTGTCGGCTCTGTTCCGGCCCCCACTGTTTGGCACCACGGTCGTTCAGAGAAGTTTCTTTCAGTCCTTCCGGCCTCCAGCTTCGCAGGGCTTCGACAACGTTTGCGCCCCTGCGGCTCACAGCGGCCTTGCTCCCGTCGATTAGATTGACGTAGGCGCGAGACCCCATCGTCCTCACGATGGCGATGGCAAGCCGCGATTCCCTGGCTGGCGCTGCATAGACGATCTGGGTTGTCTGCTCCCAGCCGTCCTCAGCTGGAGCGGAGGCCTCATTCGCGAGTTCTAAATTGAAATCCGGCTGCATCGCCCGCCACGCTGCCAGAGCGATTTGCGACGGAGTTCCGTCCGCTTCCAGCTCTACGAATGCAATCCGAATATCGCCTTCCGGGCCAAGAATTGTCGGCGCCGGTTCCGAATCGATAAGAGTCCATCCCTGAGGAAGCGAAAAGCGGCGGGCGCGATCTGCGTCGGGAAATTCGGCCTGTGCTTCGGATGCGTTCATGAGTCTCCTCGCAATAGAAAGAGTAATCGACAGACGAATGGTTTGAATATCGGCTGATGAATTGTTTGTATATTTGGCGCCGCCGGTGCCCCATGGTCGAAGTAAACGGATGTGCAGGGTGCCGATTCAAGCCCCATCCCGAGCGAGCGGAAGCGAGTCGAACGGGGTTGGTTGAGTGGGACTGGAACCTGTGTCTTTTTCCCGCAGTTTTCTATAATGAAAGCTGCCGGCACTCTGCCGCAGCGAGGGAGATGTATGAGCACACTCACCCATCCGGAATCCAAAACATCCGCCGCCGAAACCAATCTCGAAGACAACGCGCTCGTCTTCGAATACAGTTCCGCCGCCGACCCCGTCTCTTCCGGCAGCGTCCCCGCAATTCCTTACGCCGAATTTGCCGCGGACCTGTACGCCAGCGGTCCCAGCCGCGTGATTCCGCTCGATCTATCGAAAGCGCTGAAGTGTTCCGCATCCGCCAGCACGCCATCGCTCGCCGCCAGCTTCCTGCGCATCGATGCTGGCGACACGCTCGACACCCGAGCCAACGCGACATCGGAACTCTTCTACGTAATCCGCGGAAAAGGCGTTTCGACGAGCGAAGGCCGGGAGATCACCTGGTCGCAGGGCGATTTCTTCACCCTCCCCGGCGGCAGCGCGCGCCATCGCGCAACCCAAACCTCCGTGCTCTATTGGGTCAACGATCAGCCGCTGCTCGACTATCTTGGAGTAGAGCGCAAGCAGCCGCGCTTTTCGCCCGCGCACTACACCCGTGCGGCACTTGCCAAATCCTTGGAGCAGGCCGCCAATGATCCTCAGGCCGCAACCCGCAGCCGCATCAGCCTGATCCTCGGCAACCCGCAGTGCATGCAGACCATGACAGTCACCCACGTTCTGTGGGCCATGTACGGTCTCATCGAGCCCAACACGCGCCAGTTGCCGCATCGCCATCAGTCCGTCGCGCTCGATCTCATCATCGACGCGCAGCCCGGCTGCTATTCGCTGGTCGGCACGGAGATGGACCGCGATGGCAACATCAAAAATCCCACGCGCGTCGACTGGAAATCCGGCGCCGCCTTCGTCACCCCGCCCGGCTACTGGCACGAGCATCGCAACGAGTCCAATCAACGCGCCTATCTAACCCCGATCCAGGACGCCGGCCTCCACACCTACCTCCGCACGCTCGACATCACCTTCTTCAAGCACGACGACTAGCTGGCCCGTGAGGCATATGGGTCCCCCAGGTCTCACATTTGAGGCTTGGGGGAGATTGGCCAATTCGAATCATGATTCCCGTCGATTTCCCGTTCGGCCCAAGAATCGCTCCACACGTAGACGCAGTGCTCTGCTGTCCTTCAACTCGCATTGCCAAATTACCAAAGCGTCCCATCCTAGCTGTGCGAGGGCTTCGAGATTCCTTTTGTCCCGCGCCTTGTTCTGCCGGAGCTTCGGCAGCCAAAAGTCCCGATTAGATTTTGGGATGAGTCCAGTCTTACATCCGTGAGAATGCCAGAAACAGCCATGGACGAATATCACCTTATGCCGGGATGGAAATGCCAAGTCCGGTTTGCCCGGAAGACTTTGCCGATGCAGGCGGAAGCGATAGCCGAGCCGATGTATCAGGCTCCGCACTGCCTTTTCGGGCACGGTATCCTTGCCGCGGATTGCTCGCATGTTCTCGCTGCGATCCATACATGGTCAATCTTTGAATTTTTCGCGAAGCCATTTCAGAACGGCGCGTTGTTCGTCTTGCCCGGTTCTTCTAACCTGAGAGAGAAGCCATAGCGCCGTTGGTTTCTCGGAGGTGATATTCTTCGCGCCTTGATTGCATGTCGAACAAAGCGTCCGGAGGTTGGACAAGTCCTCTTTGCCGCCGATGTTTCTGTCCACAATATGTCCGATGTGAAGGCGAACTTTACGTCCGGTTTCGGAGTCGATCTCACCGGGTGTTAAGCCGCACATCTGACAGGTGAAACCGTTGCGGTCCAAGACCTCCGCCCGGAGCTTCGCAGATATGTTCCGGGAAAAGCTAACGTTCGATTTTTTTTGTGGGGCTTCTTTCAATAAGTATTGGCCCGGCTTCAGGCCTGCACTGTCGTTATGGGTAAGAATCTGCCAGCCTTCATCCTCTCGCAATTCGCGAACACGCCGCGCCCACTCGCTTACGTCGGAACCTGCTGCATCCCGTAACTCGATTGAAGTGATCACACGTCCAATATTCGCGAGGAGAAACTGCCGAATCCGTTCCTTCGATCCCGGATTACGCATTGTGTAGCAACCCGAATCCGGCTCGGTCCGTTGCGTGCAGGTATGCTAGCAGTTGCTTGCCGATAAATCGCGTGTAGGCGGGCGGAATTGCCTCGTTCAGCTCATTTTTGGTCATCCAGTCGATACCCATCGCATCACGGGCTGCGGCGATGGTGCAGTTGCCTCCGCCCGTCACCTGAACAAAGTCACGCATATCGTCAGTCTTGCCGTAGTGGGTTTTCCTTTTGTCGAATGTGTGCACCTTCGGATGCGCTCCATGCTTCGGGGTAAGAATCGGAAAATTTGCCTCGAACAAGCGATGGCGAAGAACCCGCAAGCCATTAAACATAGTCCCGCAAAGCACTATTGGATTGCGCAGAGGTGCGCCCTCGACATTTTCAATGATGTATGGAAGCCCCGAGCGCACCAGGATATCCCTAATAGGGTCTATTAGTCGCGGCCACGCATCGGCGTTGCCGTTTCGCTTTGCCAAATCGGAGTAAGACTGACAAGGCGGCGATGCGTGGATGGCGTCGAAGGTCGAGATAAACTTCGGATCGAGGTTCAAAGCGTCGGTCTGAACAAAAGGGAAAGGATAGTTCGGCTGCGGTTTAATATCTATTCCAACAACATCAAACCCAGCCAAGTGATATCCGGTGCCAGCACCACCGGCGCAACAGAACAAGTCCAGCAGTCTCGGCATCCGCCCCGCAGCAGGAGTGAAACCATCCAACTCACTGCTCTTTCTGGGTGCGGCATGGTTATTCCTATTCGAGATCATGTTTAGCGTTGCAGGGTCGCCGATCACAGCTTCAAGTCTTTCCATGTTCCCTTTATATTCGCTTGCTGCCTCAGGAAAACGTCTTTATTCCATAGAGGCACCAAAAAAGGAAAAGTGGGCGTCTGGCGCTCCCTTAATGGAAGGGCTTCGTGGATCCAGCCACTCTCGACGCGCGGCGGCGAAACCCAATATCCTGAAAGCTGCAATCATAGGAACAACATGAGTACAGACGCAAAAACAATCCAGATTCGCCTGCCCGACGGCAGCGAGCGCACCGTCCCCGCCGGAACAACGCCGTTTGAGATCGCCAACAGCATTTCTCCGCGCCTCGCATCCGCCGCTGTTGCTGCGCAGGTTTCTCCGATCCAGATCGCTCCGTTGCACGCGGAAGCTGCCGCTGCGAAATCGGCTCATGACGCCGATGCCGCGCATACTGAAGCCTCCATGTACGCTGCCGAAGACGCCAGTGCCGAACGCATAGTCGATCTCGCGCAGCCGCTCACAGAAAGCGTTTCGCTTCGCTTGTTGACCGAAAAAGACGACGAATCTCTGCGCGTCGTTCGCCATTCCGCTGCCCACGTTCTCGCCACCGCCGTGCTAGAGTTGTTCCCGGAAACCAAGCTCGGTCACGGCCCCGCGACCGACAGCGGTTTCTTTTACGATTTCTACCGGCCCACACCCTTCACGCCAGAGGACCTGAAAAAGATTGAAGAGAAAATGGGCGAAGTGGTCGCCCGCGATGAAAAATTTGTCCGCGAATGGCAGCCGCGAGAGGAAGGCCTCGCCCGCTTCAAAGTCGACAACGACTTCATGAAGATGCACTTCGTCGAGCGCTTTACCCAGCCCGGCGAGAAGATTTCCCTCTACCGCAACGGCGCGTTCGTTGATTTCTGTCGCGGCCCGCATGTGCCCTCCACCGGCCGCGTCAAGGCGTTCAAAGTCCTGACGCTCGCAGGCGCCTACTGGCTCGGCAATGAGAAAAATCCGCAGCTGCAGCGTATCTATGGCACTGCTTTTTTCTCGAAAAAAGAAATGGATGAGCACTTTGCCCGACTGGAAGAGGCCAAGCGTCGCGATCACCGCATTCTCGGTCAACAGCTCGATCTGTTTTCCATTCAGGAGGTCGCCGGACCCGGTCTCATCTTCTGGCACCCTAAAGGCGGCATCGTCCGCAAGATCATGGAAGACTGGATGCGCGATGAATGTATCCGTCGCGGTTACAGTATGGTTTACACGCCCCATGTCATGCGCAAGGAGCTGTGGAAGATCAGCGGACATGAGGGCTACTATGCGCAGAATATGTACGCGCCGATGGAACTGGACGACGCCGATTACCGGCTGAAACCAATGAACTGCCCCGGCCACATTCTCATCTACAAGAACACGCCGAAAAGCTATCGCGACCTTCCTGTCCGCCTCGCCGAGTTGGGCAATGTCTATCGCTATGAACGCAGCGGCACCATGCACGGCCTGTTGCGCGTGCGCGGCTTTACGCAGGACGACGCGCATATCTTCTGCACTCCGGAACAGATTGAGGATGAAGTTGCCGCTTGCATTGATTTCGCCGAAGAAGTGTTAAGGGTATTCGGCTTTGGGAAGTTCCAGGTCGAGCTTTCCATCTGGGACCCGAAAGACAAAATCAGTTACGTCGGCTCGGAAGACAACTGGGCGATGGCAATCGGCTCGCTCGAACGCGTCCTGCAGGGAAGAAAAATTCCATACAAAACAATTGCGGGAGAGGCAGCGTTCTACGGGCCAAAGATCGACATCAAGCTGGTTGATGCTCTGGGGCGGCTGTGGCAGCTTTCGACCGTGCAGTTCGACTTTAACCTTCCAGCGCGCTTCGAGCTTGATTACGTCGGCGAAGATGGCGAGCGCCATCAACCCGTCATGGTACACCGCGCCTTGTTCGGCTCTATCGAGCGCTTTTTCGGCGTTCTGATCGAACACTATGCGGGGAATTTTCCGCTATGGCTGGCACCGGTGCAGGTCGGATTGGTGCCGATTAGCGAGAAGCATCTCGACTACGCGAAAAATGTGCAGCGGCAGTTACAGACTGTCGGCCTGCGCGTGGAGCTCGACGATCGGAACGAAAAAATGAATGCCAAAATCCGCGATCTGACCATGCAGAAAATTCCCTACTTGCTCGTCATGGGCGACAAAGAAGCCAACGCCAATGCCGTAAGCGTCCGCACCAGGGGCAAAGGCGACCAAGGCTCCGTGCCGCTCGAAGATTTCATCGTCAAATCGAGGAAATTGATCGACGAGAAGGACATCGATTTATAGACGCGCCACTCAGAATGTGACAGCTACGGGTGTATTTTCTCTCGCCGCTCCAACATCTCGACGAATTTCCGAATTTTTCGAGCGCGCGCCTCAGCCCCTTTGGCGGTTTGAATCCTGAAAAGGACAGCGTACCGATTGCCGCTATCCAAACTTTTGAAAAAGATTTGCGCCTTGGGATTTTCATCGAGCGCTGCCTGTAAATCCGAAGGGATGAGAGACGTGCGTGCGGAATCATAAGCAGCCTCCCAGCGCCCATCGTTTTTGGCGCATTCTATTTGTTTGTGCCCGGCAGGCTGCATTCGTCCACTGTTGACCAAGGCCAGCGCCTTCTCCCGGTTGATCTTGGACCAGATGCTCTTTTTCCCGCGCGGAGTGAACTTTTGTAACCACGTTTGTTCGTCGCCACGTTGCTTCTGGCCATCAATCCAGCCGTAACACAGTGCAGCTTCCAGCGCTTCCGGATAGGTAAGTAATCGGTTGCCGGCAGATTTTTTTGCGATTCGCAGCCATATGCCAGCCGATTTCTCATGATTTTTCTTCAGCCAGAGCGACCAGTCTGTCTGGTGTTGAAAATATAAGACTGGAAGATTGGCCAGAATTTCCGGGGACTTGTTGCCACTCTTCATCCGGAGACCTCTAAAACTTCAATCTGATAGCTAATTGTATTTCTCTCGGCGTGTAAATCGCGTTGCTGTTCGCGTTCGTCGTCACCCCATACGTGGGATTGAATTCCAGATACGGATGCGCCGCGGTTGAGTCCGACGGGCAGCCTTGTACCAGTGGCGTCGAGCAGGCGTTGTAGCCCAATGTATCCACACTGGTTACATTTTGCGTATTGGTCAGGTTGTAAGCCTCGCCCATCAATTCGAGATACAGCCGATCTTTGATTGGAATGCGTCTCGTGACCCGCAGGCTGGTCGTCTGTGTGGAGGGAAAGCGATAGCTGTTGCGCTGCAGAATGTTCAACCGGGAGGGACCGCCCTCGCCGTTGATGCCGAAGAATGCTCCGCCCGGCGCGCTGCCGCCCACGCCCAGCGTATAGGGCAGCCCTGTCTGCCAGGCCACTACCGGAGCAAATCCGTAATCGTTGATTAAATACCCCAACCAGCCACGCTTCTGCCATGTCGTCCAGAATGTGCCATGCACTGTTAGTTGCTGCCGCACATCCGTGTTCGAGTTGCCATATTCCAAAGCCATGTTATTTGGTTCCAGAATATTTGTCGGCGACTTATACAAAAATGCGTTTTGATTGTAGTCCAGCGCGTGGGCCAGCGTATAACTCATCCCAAAGCTGATGCCGTGAGACGTACGATGTTCAATCGTCAGAACGCCGGCGTTGTAGTTGGAATTGACATCGCTGAGTAACTCCGTAATATTTCCGTACAAATGGTTTGGCCGGACGGAGGTATAGAGCGGCGTGGTATACGTCGCTCCCTGCGGCAGCGGGCTTTGCTTCCCCAGCGCAGGTCCGGGAATATCGATCGTATAGTGAAGCTGTCCGATCGTTGCGTTATCGATATTGGTGTCGATGAAGTTCGGCAGCTCGCGGCCCTGGCTTGTCAGATAGCTCAGCGAAGCGACCGTGTTCCATCCCAGCTTCTGCTCCAACGTAAAATCTCCCTGAATGCTTTCCGGAACTTGATAATTCTTTGCGAAATAATACGCGCTTGGCAGCGATCCACGCGCCGCACCGGTGGGGACGCTGAAGAAAATTCCGGGAAATTGCGGCGCTCCAAACTCCGTGGACGAAGAATAGCGATAGGTGCGTTGCGCTTGCGGCGACCCAGACGAAGTCAGCGCGGAATGGAGTGTCCCGTTGGCGATTCGTCCATAAAATACCCCAAGCCCCGTGCGCACAACCGTGCTGCCATTGCCGAAGAGGTCACATGCCAGGCCCACGCGCGGAGCAATGTTATTCCGGTCATCGGGATAGTTTGCCGTTTGCGGCAGTTGCGGATTGATGAGAAATGCCTGCGGCACGCGCTCGTATTCGTATCGCACACCGGCGGTCAGCGTTAAGCGAGAAAACGCACGCCATTCGTCGTTGGCAAATCCTGCAAAGTCATTGGTTGTGATGAAGAAACCCGGCGGCCCGAAAGATTGCGAAAATCCCGTGTAAGTGTCGGTGTAGTAAGTGGGTGGTCCCAGCCCATCGACTGCGTGGTAGTAGTCCGCCAGAAAATCCGCAAAAGCGTTGTAGTGATACTGTCCGACGCCACCGTGCAAGTTATCGAGCAGATCGGCATTGCGGTCCCAGTCCGCGCCGAATTTAATGGTGTGATCTGCCGCGATCCATGATACGGTGTCCGAAATCTCAGCGCGGTGCTCGTCCGGATATTCCGGGCGTGGCAGTTGCGCCGGATTGCCCAGCACCATTCCTTCGCCGGACGACCCACCGGCGATGAGGATCTCTGGCGCCAGGCCGAACTGGTTCACGGCCAGCGGAAGCCTCCGCTCCTGCCGCTGCCGGACTGGTCTCGCGATCCAATTCGCGACTGAGTTGCACGCGAATTTCATTGCCGATGTTCTCGGTCAGAAAAGTAGTTAGCCGCGCAATGCCCCAGTCCACGCTGACATAGTCGTTGCCCAGGCTGTTCACGCCATACTGCGTGGAGGTCTGCGTCTGCACGCCATTCGGCGAACTCCAGCGCATCCGATTATAGGAGAACGTCGCGTGGTTGCGGTCGTTCACCTGCCAATCCAGCTTGGGGAAGTTCAGTGTCTGATTGCCGGTGCGCGGCGCGGTGCCCGTCGACGTTCCCACCAGTTGCAGTCCTGTTTGATATTGTTTGATACCGGCGGCATACGAAGGCAAGTCGAGCCGATCGTACATTTCGCACGCCCCCTGCGTCGCTTCGAACTGGAACACGCTCGCGTAGTAACCGCTTCCCTGCGAGCTGGAATTTCCATTCGCGTTGTAAGGCGGCAGGTTGGCACAGGTAATTGGAAATCCAAGATAGGTACCGGGTGGAATTGCCGCGAGCGGCTGCGCATAAATCGCCGGCGGATAGCCCGACACGCGACACTGACGGGAAATTGCGCGTTTCATCGTCAAACGAGTAGAACCAGAACAGTCGATCTTTGACTATCGGACCGCCGATCGCAAATCCTATCTGCCGGCGCACGTCGGGAGGCTTGTAAGGGCTCGTGACAAAGTCGCCTCCGGCATTGTTGAAAGCGGTCAGCGTGGTAAAAGGATTGACCGCGCCGAGACTGCTGTTGCGTTCGAAGAAAAATATCTCGCCGTTCAGAGTGTTCGTGCCGCTCTTCGTCACCGTGTTGATCACGCCGCCGGCTGCGCGGCCGTATTCCGCCGAATAGTCGGCCGTGTTTACCTGGAATTGCTCCACCGCCGCCATGCTGATCGAATACGGCGCGCGCGTTCGGCCGCGTTCTTCGGAAAAGAAGGCCTCGTTGTTATCCGCGCCGTCAACCGTGTTGTTGTTCAGCAGCACGCTGACGCCGCGAAAACTCAGCAGACCTTTTCCTTCCTGATCGCTCACTACGCTCGGACGTCAGCAGCGCGAAGCTGCTCCAGCGGCGGCTGTCGGATGGCAGGTCCTGCAATTCCGTCGCGGTAATGTTCGTGGCAATAGTGGGATACGTCGCCTGAATAAATGGCAGTACCGTCTCTACATGGATCGTGCTGGCCGAGGCTCCAACTTCGAGCACCGTGTTGAGCGGTGTGCGGCGGCCTAGTTCGACTACAACGTGAGTCGCAGTAAAAGCGGTAAAGGCGCTGGCACTGATGTCTACTGAATACATGCCCGGCGGCAGGCTCGCCAGTGTGTAGTTGCCGCTCCCGTCGGAATAGCCGATGAACTCGGCACCTGTCGCCTCATTCAGTGCGACAATTCGCGCATTGGGAAGGACAGCGTGTTGTGGATCGTACACCGTGCCGCCCAGCGTTCCCGTGGTGGACTGCGCCCGCAGAACGCAGGGCCCAATCAGAACCAGCAGACAAAACACTACAGCGGCGCGCCTGTGAGGAGGGACCAAGCGCAGCATTGAATCTCCTGAACTTCTGTTGCCCGTTCAGGCGATTCGAGCTACCCGGCGGACGGCATTGACAATAAAGCAGAAAAACAATTGTGAAGCTGCTCGGTGCCCCGTTCAAGCCTTCGGTTGGCTTGAGTGGGACTAGATACTCTGGGTGCCCCGTCGTTCGCGTGGCCCGGGTCCCCAGCGAACGATTTCTGTTCACCGGGACGACTGGGCGAAGGGTGGGATCCGCAAACTCAATGGAACTGTCGTTCTGAGCGTTACACTGAGACTAACGCGCTTTTTGTATGACGGGAAGACGAATTCGCACGCATGTTCATCGATGAAGCACGAATCAAAGTAAAGGCCGGTGACGGCGGCAACGGCTGCATGGCGTTTCGGCGGGAAAAGTTTGTGCCGCGCGGCGGGCCCTCCGGCGGTGACGGCGGCCGCGGCGGCGATGTCATCCTGGAAGCCAGCCAGCGCCACAACACGCTCGTCCATTTTCGCTATAACCCGGAGCACAAAGCCGAACGTGGCCGTCACGGCGAAGGTTCCAACTGCTCCGGTCGCCAGGGCGAGGATACCATCCTCAAAGTGCCCGTCGGCACCGTCGTCTACGACGACACCATTGGCGAGCTGATCCACGATTTTCAGCATGCCGATGAGCGCGTCGTACTGGCTCACGGCGGCCGCGGCGGCCGCGGCAACCAGCACTTCGCCACCTCCACCCATCAAGCGCCGCGCGAGCACGAGCTCGGCCATCCCGGTGAAGAACGCCTCATTCGCATGGAACTGAAGCTGCTCGCGGACGCCGGACTGGTCGGCTATCCCAACGTCGGCAAATCGACGCTGATCGCGCGCATCTCTGCCGCGCGGCCAAAGATCGCGGACTATCCCTTCACCACACTGGAGCCGAACCTCGGTGTCGTCACAGTTGGCGACTGGCCGCATGAGGAGAGCTTCGTCGTCGCCGACATTCCCGGCCTGATCGAAGGAGCGCATCTCGGCGCGGGTCTCGGCGCGCAGTTTCTTCGTCACATTGAGCGCACCCGCCTGCTGGTCCATATCGTCGACGTCTCCGACGGCAGCGGCCGCCTCGATCCCGTGGAAGATTACAAAGTAATCGAAGCTGAACTCAAGAGTTTTGCTCACGGCCTGGAAGAAAAGCCGCGGGTTGTGGTGGCCAGCAAAATCGACGTGGCGAATCCCGATAAGCTGAAAAAATTGCAAGCTATGGCCCGAAGAAAAAAGTTGCCGTTCTACGAAATCTCCGCTGTCACCGGCGCGGGCATCGACGCCTTGAAATATGCTCTCGCCGAACAGATCCGCACCTTGCGCGAGCCGGACGCGACACAGCCGGTGCCCCATTCAAGCCTTCCTTTGGCTTGAGTGGGACGAAAGAAGCTGCGGTTGGCGTAGAAATCTGGATGCCCACGCTGCCTCCTTTGCGTAGGGTGGGATTAAAAAACGTCAGGTTTTCGAGAAATCGGGTGTCAAGTCGTAATTTTGGACCCGGAGTTTCCTTCAAGGGAAAGGGGCTTCATGCGGCGCATTGCATTTTTCGGCGGCAGCTTCGATCCTCCGCACCGTGGTCATCTCGCCATCGCGCGCGTCGCTGCCGATCGGTTTGCCCTGGATGAAATCCTGTTCGCACCCGTCGGCCACCAGCCTTTCAAAACCGAGCACGCCGTCACGCCCTTCGCGCACCGCTACGCGATGACCGTCCTCGCCACGCAGGCCGATACGCGCTTCATTCCTTCCCTGCTGGATGCACCCTGCGAATCTGCTCCGCATCAGCCGAATTACACAGTGGACACCTTGCAGCGTCTGCACGCTTCATTGGCGGAGTCAAAAAAAACCACCGAACTGTTTACTCTGCTCGGCGCGGATAGTTGGCTCGAAATCGCCCGCTGGCATCAAGCTTCCCGCCTGCTCGCGATGACGGAGTGGATCGTCGCCGCCCGGCCAGGATTCTCCCTGTCCAGCGCCGAACACGCCCTGCCGCCACAGATCAACGCCAAGCCTGCCGAGGATCGGTCCGGACACCGCCTGATCCTGCACCATGCCGATGGAACTGCCACCGCCGTAAATTTTCTGCCGGATGTTCAGGAAGATATCTCCGCCACGGAATTGCGCGACGCACTGGAAACCGGAGGCCACGATCTCGAGATTCTTCCATCGGCAGTCCGCGAATACGTCCGCAAGGCTGGCCTTTATAAAGATCGTCATTCCGAGCTGCGCGAGGAATCCAGAGGATGACAGCGGCGCGCGCCAGGCCAGCATCTACACTGATAACAGCACCAACGAAGCGCACCCAGGAGAATGCTCGAACGCATGACTAAGCCAGAAACTCGCCGCATGGTAACGGCGGCCGCAGCCGCCTGTGAACAAAAAAAAGCCGAAAACATCCGCATTCTCGAGCTGGATCCCGCCGATTCCGGCTTCACCGATTATTTTCTAATTTGCAGCGGCACCAATGAGCGGCAAAATCAGGCCATCGCCACCGGAATTGAAGAAGTCATGAAGCGCGACTTCGGCAATGTTGCCAACTCCGTCGAAGGCTATCGTCAGGGCGAATGGATTCTCCTCGACTACGTCGATTTCGTCGTCCACATCTTCTCCGAAGAGAAGCGAAGCTTCTACGATATCGAGCGCCTGCGCAAAACCGCGAATTCGCTAACCCTTGAAGAGCTGAAAGCCTCGCTGGTAAAGAAAACCGCCGCTGCCCGCAAGAAGCAGGCCTCGAAGACGGCAGTCGCGAAAAAATCGCCCGTAAAGAAAACCGCAGCCAAGAAGCTCGTACCCAGGAAGGCCGCCGCAAAGAAAGCACCAGCAAAAAAAGCAGCCGCAAAAAAATCCGGAAGTCGGGGTACCCCAGATTCGCGAAGCTAACCTCGGGCTTTCTCAACTCCGCAGGTGCTGCCGGGTTCCCCATCCTTTGTGCCTCTTGCGAAGGGTGGGAGAGAGAGTGACGAACTCAGCGTCTTACTGCCCGTGCTCGATCGCGCGGGCCACGCGCAGCACCGTCGCCTCATCGAAGTGTTTCCCTAGAACCTGCGCACCGATCGGCAGTCCCGCAGATGAATTTCCGCACGGAACCGAAATCCCGCAGATGCCCGCCAGATTTGCGGTCACCGTATAAATGTCCGCCAGATACATCGCCAGCGGATCGTCGGTCTTCTCTCCCAGTTTGAAAGCCGGCGTCGGAGCAGTCGGCGTCAACAGCGCATCTACCTGTTCGAAAGCCTGTAGAAAATCCCGCGTCAGCAGCGTGCGCACCTGCTGCGCCTTGCGATAGTAGGCATCGTAATAACCCGCGCTTAAAACATACGTGCCCAGCAAAATGCGCCGCTTCACTTCCCGGCCAAATCCCGCATCGCGCGTCTTGCGGTACATGTCGCTCAACGTGGACGCACCCGCGGCGCGCAATCCGTAGCGCACGCCGTCAAAGCGAGCAAGATTTGCGCTGGCCTCGGCCGTCGCCAACACGTAATAGGTCGCAACGGCATACCGCGTGTGCAGCAAGGAAATTTTGTGCAGCGTGCAGCCCGCGGCGCGCAGAATATCCGCCGCCCTCTCGATTGCCGCGCGTACTTCCAGATCCAACCCTTCAGCAAAATACTCTTCGGGAATGCCGATGTGAAGGCCTTTCACCGGCTTTTCCAGCGCGGCGACATAATCTGTAACCGGACGAGTTGCAGAAGTCGCATCCATCGGATCGTGCCCTGAAAGTACGCCTAGGAGAATCGCCGCGTCTTCCACCGTGTGGGTAAACGGCCCCACACGGTCGAGCGACGATGCGAACGCAATCAGCCCATAGCGCGAAACGAGGCCATAGGTCGGCAATAGACCCACCACTCCGCAAAACGATGCGGGCTGACGAATCGAGCCGCCGGTGTCCGTGCCAAGGCTCGCCACGGCCATGTTCGCCGCTACTGCAGCAGCCGAGCCGCCGCTCGATCCTCCAGGCACCCGATCCAACGCATGCGGATTGTGTACCGGCCCATACGCGGAGTTTTCATTTGACGAACCCATCGCAAATTCGTCGCAGTTCAACTTGCCCAGCAACACCGCTCCGGCAGCCTCCAGCCGCGCTACTGTCGTTGCGTCATACGGCGGATAATAGCCTTCCAGAATTTTCGATCCCGCCGTTGCCGGCGCACCTTGCATAACCAGCACGTCTTTAATCCCCACCGGCACGCCTGCCAGCAGCATCTCTGCGTTTAAGTCGCCGCGTTTGCTCAAATTGTCAATGCGCTCCGCCTGCTGCAACGCCCGTTCTTTGCTCAACGCCAGCCAGGCGTGGATCACGCCATCCGCGTCGGCAATCCGCGCATAATACTCCTCCGCCAGTGCAACCGCGCTCATTCCCCCGCTAACGATCGCCTCTCGCGCAGCGCGAATCGTACGCGGTTTCGACGCTGGTGCCTGAGATTTCAATCCTGTCATCGTTCAATCCTAAACGAAACTATAAGAGTTACATATGCCCGCCGCGACGAAAATATGGGACACCCAACATCTCGATACTGAGATGTTGGTTCATGCGTCACCGATTCAACGCTCAATTACCTTCGGCACTTTGAAATACGTGCCGTCCGTCTCCGGCGCCGCAGCCATGGCCACTGTACGGTCGAGCGACGGACGCAGCGTGTCGCTGCGAAGCGCGCCATCTTCCGCGTTCCCCACATCTCGACCTCGAGAAGTGGGTTCCTCACTCAGCACCTCGCCCACTTGCGCCATCGCCGGAACCTCTGCCGTGTCCAGCTCATTCAACTGCGCGACATGCCCCAGAATGGAGTTCAGGTCGCGCAGCATCTCCACCTGCTCGTCCGGCGTGAGCTCCAGTTGCGCCAGCTCCGCTACGCGCAGAACCTGATCCATCGACACGTCTCCAGGGGAAGACAAACCGCTAGTTTTCTCCATGCAATGCACCTCAAGTCGCGCGCGGCGGAATTTCCCACAGAAAATCAAACGCTGCGCTGGCAGCACGCGCGTCCTGCGAGTAAAGTGGTTCCAGCACTCAGTATAGCGAGGGAGTGGGGACCCAATACGCCACGTGGAAAGCGCTGGCGCGGCGTATTGGCGCGGCTGCGATCGAATCGTCGGCCGTAAACTTCTATTGCGGATTTCGTTGGCCGCCCCATTTTTCGCGTCCCGCGAAGAGCGGGGAAGCGCGTAGAATCCGCGGAATTGGCCCTCGAGCGGCCTGGCTAACCAGCAAAAACCAGGAATTTCGGCCAAAAACAGGCTAAATCTGGCAAATTCGGCAGAAAACCTGTGGAAATACGCTGTTTTCCGTTGACAAAGTTAAAAAAAAGCCGCAAGGTAAACGGCGTAAGGATTTCTGAAACCCGCATCAATCCTATCGATCCGTGCATTTTTGTAATCGGATCGCTTCGGGAAAATGCATGAGGGTCCACAGAAGTCAAAACCCCCGCAGTGGACAAACCACCGCCGTAAATAGAAACCGGAGGAATACCGATGGCAGCAGGCATGACCAAAACCGCACTTGTTCGGCACCTGGCCGAAAAAATGGAACTCACCAACAAGCAGGTATCGATGTTTCTTGACACGCTCGCGGAAACCGCAGTGAAGGAAACCAAGAAGGTCGGCGTATTTGTTGTCCCAGGGCTGGGACGTCTGGTGAAGGCGGAGCGCAAAGCCCGCATGGGCCGCAATCCGCAGACCGGCGAAGCCATCAAGATCAAGGCTAAGACCGTCGTCAAGTTCCGCGTGGCGAAGGCCGCCAAGGACGCGATCGCGCCAGTGAAGAAGTAAGCGCGAATTTCGCCGCAGTTCCGCAGATCAACACGCAGTCTCGAAGATCAACACCTGGATGGCCCATCCTTTGCGGCTACATCGCAAAGGGTGGGATCACCACGTGCCCCCGCAACGGAATTGCTCTCGGCTTCACGCGCGTGCGGTATCGCCCGGTCGCAAAACGCTTTGCGTCAAAACCCCGACGCCAAGCGAAATCAATACACCCTGTTCGAGAATCGTAGCGTTATACCGGCCAGCGAAAGCGAAATAGGTAATCGCCACTCCCCAGAAATATATCTCGCCGAGAAAGCCGCTGCCCCAATTCGGCTTGGTCTCTCCACCGGGCACACGCGGCGTGAGTGCCGGAATCAGTCGCGGCACTGCTTTCCGATATGCGGTGTAGGCTTGTCCTCGCTCGGCCCGCAGGTGCCGTTCCTCTGCATGGATCAGTGCGATGTTCAGCAGCGCGACCGCCACAATCGCGAACAGCGCCCCGCTCGGCGGCATCAAAATTGACAACGCCAGAACGTTCATCCCCAGTCCCAGGTACAGTGGGTTGCGCAGGAAACGATAAGGACCGTCGGCCACCACCCGCTCTCCATACAGCGCGCGACCTTGAACCACTCCACGCCCCAAATATGCCGCGGCCCAGGTGCGCAACAATGCAGCCAGCAGCGCCAGCAATATCGCGATCGCCATCACCGCGATGCTCGCGTTTCCGATCGATAAAATGCCGTAACGCGCAAGCGCTCCGGCAAGAAACAGCCAAGTCGTGCCGCCTGCGCGCTCCCACGGGGACCAAAAGCCAAAAACGACCAGGACCGTCAGCACCCAACTGCGAAAGCGAAAGAGTGTTTCAGATATTTTCATTCGTCAGGGTCGAGAATATAACACCACGGTGGGGCCGGCTTCGCGAATCGGAATTGTCGGCGATCGATTTTGCTCGCTCGCGTGAGGAGCCTACATGGGGCTTGTGCCCTTTCTCACGCAAGCCGCAAAGAAACGCGGCACCGCATTGCGTTGCGAAGCTCGGGGCGGGTTGGTCAGTCACCCGCGCCCAGCGCGTTCATCAATGCGTCGAAATCTTCCAGACCCGCGTACTCGATCACGACGCGTCCGCGTCCTTTTTTGTCGTCAATGCGCACCTTCAGTCCAAGCTGCCGCTGCAGTTTTTCCTGGGCTTCTTTCACATTGGGATCGATGTGTTTCGCCTTTTCATCGCCAGTGGAATTCCGTCGCTCAGGATTCAGGACACCCTGAACAAAGGTCTCCGTCTGCCGGACGGACATCGCCAGTGCGACGATTCTAGACGCAGCCTTTACGATTGCCTCCGGGGAATCCAAGGCCAGCAACGTGCGTGCGTGCCCGAAGCTCAATTCCCTGGTCTCCACTTTGCCCTGTACTTCCGCCGGCAATTTCAATAGCCGCAGAAAATTGCCGATGGTCGCTCTGTCCTTGCCGGTCCGAAGGGCCATCTGCTCCTGCGTCATTTTGAACTCCCGGCTCAATCGCTCGAATGCATGCGCCTGCTCGATTGGGTTCAGATCGGCGCGTTGCAGGTTTTCGACGATCGTCATTTCCATTGCCTGCTCGTCGGAAACTTCGCGCAGAATGGCGGGAATCGTTGACTTGCCGGCTTTTTCGGATGCCCGCCAACGTCGTTCACCGGCAATCAACTGAAAGCGGCCATTGGGAAGCGGACGCACAAGGATCGGCTGAACGACTCCGCTGGCGGCAATGGAGCGGGCCAATTCGTCGAGTTGTTTCTCATCCACCCGTGCCCTGGTCTGGTAAGGATTGGTGTCGATCTCTCCGAGAGGGATTTCTCTCGGCGTGCCGCCCGGGTCGGTAACCGTCTCCACAGCAACGCCATCGTTGGGAACGGCTGCCTCTGTCGCTCGCCATTTCGCCGACGCGAAACTTGGTGGAATTGGTGCCTCCACCGGACTGCGGCCGGACAGCAAGGATGCCAAACCCTTGCCGAGTGCCTGTCGTTTCGGGTGTGTAGGAGCGCTCGCTTCTGGCGAGGGCGTCTTGCCGGCGTTCCGCTTCGGATCGTGCTTTGCATCCATTATGATCGCCATCTGTCCTCTGTCGTGGCCGAGTGCCTTACATCCGGATTTTCGGACGGGGGTAGGAATTATTTAACTCCCCGCAGGTACCCGTTTCGTCGCGTTGCACTTTTCAAAATCGAATTCAGCTCGCGCCGATTCTCCTCTCCAAAACCCGGCCCACACTAATTCTCAGGTGTACGGCCAGAAACGCACCTTCGCACCGGCTTTCGCTTGTTTCTGCGCCGCGATGCGCGCCTGCTCGCGCGGGCTTTCCATCTGATTGCGTAGAAGAACTTCGCGAGCCAATTCCATATAACTTTCCGCGCCGCGCGATCGCGGGTCGTAAATCTGCACCGGCTTTCCGTGGCTCGGGGCTTCCGCCAGCCGAATGTTGCGGGGAATCGCGGTCTTGAGTAGTTTATCCCCGAAGAATTCCCGAAGGTTCTCCGTCACTTGCTGCGCGAGATTGGTACGTTCGTCGTACATGGTTAAAACTACGCCCTCGATGGTCAGCTCTGGACGAAATCCCTCTCGTACGCGATCGAGCGTCTGCACCAGCTCACTGACTCCTTCCAGAGCGAAATATTCCGCCTGCATCGGGATCAGCAGGGAATCCGCGGCAACCAGGGCGTTCAACGTCAGCAGGTCCAACGCGGGCGGGCAGTCGAGAACGATCAGCTTCTCCGGCCCTTTGTACTTCGTCAGAGCGTTTTGCAGGCGATAAGCACGGTCCTCCGCTCCCACAAGCTCCACGTTGGCGCCGATCAGATGTTTGCTGCTCGGCAGCAGCTTCAGGTCCTCGATTCCGCTGTCGATGGCCGCCTCCGTCACCGAAGATTCGCCAATCAGAACAGAATAGATGGAGCGACGGTCCTCGTTGCGCGCAAAACCCAGACCGCCTGTGGAGTTCGCCTGCGGGTCGCAGTCGATCAGCATGGTCGGGATTCCCTCGAGAGCGAATCCCGCGGAAAGATTGATCGCGGTGGTCGTCTTTCCCACTCCACCCTTTTGATTTACGACGGCGATGATCTTGCGCATAGGTTGATCGAGTGAAATGCACTTTGGAGAACGGAAACCGGCTTCGCGCGGTCTTTCGTTCGCAGAGCCGCAGTATAGATTGTGAGGATGCAATCGGAAACCGCTCTAGGGTATCGAACGGAAGGCCGGCGCGCAATTGGGAGGGCTGTGCATTTTCAGGACAAATCTGTGGAGAACGAATCAAAGGTAACATGTGAATCGCGGCTAGCGCGTGCATTTGGAAGGGCTTAGCTGGAGCAAACCGGACTTCGACATTTTCTCCCTGAAATCTTGAATCGGTGGAAAACATTCGAACCCCCGAGATGGAATTGGCGAGGATCCAAATTGTTCCACGTGGAACAATTGGACACACCGGCTCCGCTCATTTGCGGCCAGCGAGGAGCACGCGCTGCTCTGTGCCGGGAATCGCATCGACTTCATCCCACTGAATGCCCCGCAAAACTTCCTGCACCTTTTTCGCTTCCATCCGGGAGGTGAGCACAACCAGCCGCCCACTCGTTCGCAGGCAGTGCGACGCATCCAGCAACGCGCGATCCATGCGATCCACGGCCCGCAAGGTGACGACATCGAAGCCACCCTTCAAATTGTTCCACGTGGAACAATTTGACAGTTCGTTGGCGCGGCCAGCATGAACTGTGGTTTGCGCTAGGTTCAGCGCGCGGACAGCCTCTCGAAGAAATGCTGCTTTTTTAATCTGCGATTCCGCCAGAGTCACGGCCATTTCCGGTCGCGCGATTTGGATCGGAATGCCCGGAAGGCCCGCACCGGAACCGAAATCAAGGACAGCTCGCGCTTCTTCGGGCAGAAGTTGCGCGCAGCGCACGGATTCCCCCACGTGCAAAGCCGCCATCTGTCTCGGGTCGCGCACCGCCGTCAAGTTGATGCGCTGGTTCCAGCGATACAGCAGATTCAGGTAGGCGGCAAACTGCTCATACGCCGCCGCAGCCAACGGACGCAGAAGCATGGGTCCAAGAAGCTTTTCCACCTCTGCGGGAGTTGGTGTCTTGGATTCCATTCAGTTCGCCAGCGAATCGGTCACAGCTCGGGGCTTCCAGGCAGCGGCCGTGCGGATGAACTGTTGAAAGATCAATCGACTGGCCATGCTCGACTCGATGCTGCGCTCCGGATGCCACTGCAGACCGAGAACGAAATGATCCGGGCTGCGCCCCTCGATCGCTTCGACCACAGCGTCCTGCGGGCAATGCGCCACTACTTGCAGTCCGTCTCCGACGATGCCGATAGCCTGATGATGGCTGGAATTGACCGGCAGACGCAAAAAGTCGGCCATGACTATTGCCTCCGGGCTGGTACCTACCGCAGTTGCCAGCAGCGAACCGGGATGGATGGATACGGAATGGGCGACTGCTACACCCGCGCCCGCTCGATGATTCACCGGAGTCGGCAGCAGGTGTTGAACCAGCGTCCCCGTCCGCCAGGTATTCAGCGACTGCATGCCGTAACAGATGGCAAGCAAAGGCTTGTAGAGATTGTGCGCGTCCTGCAGCAGCAGTTCGTCGGCATTTTCTCGCGCCAGATCGGCGGGGTTTGTCTCGGGCTGGCGTGATTGGCCAAACTTTGCAGGATTCACGTCCGCAGGGCTGCCGGGCAACAGTATTCCCTGACAACTGGTCGCAAGCTTTGCCATTTCGGAGGGCTCCAGATTCAGCGGGACCTCGATCGGCTCGCCGCCCGCCTCCTTGACGGCGGCGGCATAGAGCGGCCAACTCCGACCGTTGTAATCCATTTGCGCCGAAGTTGGGAGAGGAATGCCAATGCGGGGCCGCGAATTTGTCATAGCAGCGAACTTCCATCGCGATGTAACTGGGATCCGGCTTCTAGAGGTTGCGACTGCGCCGCCGTGGAAGGCACGCGCCGCGCAAACATCTCAGAGATCGCGTGATGTATCTGCTCGGTCACCGCGTCGGCCATTTTGGTCGTGTAACCAATGGTCGAGATCGGCTCCCCCACAATGATCAGGAGTGGCCGGGGCTGCAGATGATAGGTGTGCATCGGCATCAGTTCATACGTGCCAACCAACGCCACCGGGACGACCGGTACCTGCGCGCGGATCGCCATGTAGGCCGGTCCAGATTGAAACGCTTGCAGCTGCCCGTCTAACGAACGTCCGCCCTCCGGGAAAATGACCAGCGGCATCCCGCTCTGCAACACCTTCACTCCGCGATTCAGGCTGGCGAGCGTGGAGCGGAGGCTGGTGCTGTCCACTGGAATCTGGCCGGAGCGCCGCAAATACCAGCCGATGAATGGGAGCTTGAAGAGGTCGTGCCGGGCGAGAATGCGGAACTGAAACGGCAACTTGTTCAGCACCACGGGCGTGTCCATGTAGGAAAGATGGTTTGCGGCATATACAGCGACCGGCGCTTTTCTCAGGTTCTCCTCGCCAATCACGCGCACCGGGGACATCGTGATCTGCAGCAGCGCGCCACCCCAGGCATGGGCGATGGCGTGTTGAATCCGGCCTTGTCCGTCAAAAATGGAAGCCAGCAGCGAGGCGCTGCCGAAGGCCGCGGTGGCCAGGGCAAACAAAGGCCAAAGCAGAAGGTAACTGAACCATTTGAAGGACTTACTTGAAGATGTAAGACTCGCGGATTTCTGTTCACCGGCGTCTGGAGCCGTTTCCAGCGGGCCAGCCTCGGTTGCGCCGCTTTGGACGCGGGTTTCAACCATGCCGCCCGCCCCCAATCTGCCCTTCGACCAGCGACTCCCGCAATTCTCCGATCAAATACACCGATCCGGCGACTACGACCAGGCCGTTTGGCGGGGTCTCGCGCAAGGCCAACGCCAAGCCGTCGGCCGCGGAAGAAACAGCCTGCGCGTTCGCCCCCACCTGCGCCGCAGTCGCCAGCAGGTCTGCGACCGAGGTGGCGCGCGGAGAATGGATCGGCGTGAGCAGTACGCAGTCGAAAATGGGAAAGAGAATCTGCGCCATCTCGATAAAGGCCTTATCGCGCAGGCAACCGAAGAGCAGCGTGCGCTTGCCGGTTGTGGGATAACTATTAAGTGCAGACCGCAGTGTCCACGCACCGGCTGGATTGTGCGCGACATCGAGTAGGGTCGCTGCTTTTTCCTTTGTGCCGGGGAAAAGTTCCAGTCTTCCGGGCCAGCGCGTTTGACGAATTGCATCGGCAATATTTTGCGGGCTGATATTGTAACTATTATTGTTACATAACTCGACCGCCGCAGCTACCGCCAGCGCGATATTGCGATGCTGATGCGATCCAGCCAATGACGGCACGAGTTCCACGGTTTCGCCCAGAACCGATATTGGATAACTGCCGTTCCATGCCGCCGTTTCCGATGCGAGCCTTGGCGGCATATATTCGACGGCGCTGACGCCTTGCACGTTCAGCGCGACCGCAACTTCTCCCAGCGCCTGGTTGGCCTCCGGATGCTGCGGCAGCGTCACCATCACGCCGTTTCTCCGCAGAATACCGGCCTTTTCCCACGTAATGGCGGCGATCGTCGTGCCGAGCCATTCGGTGTGGTCGAGCGAAATGTCTGTAATGACTGACAGCAGCGGCTCGACAATGTTCGTCGCGTCCAGGCGTCCGCCCATGCCGACTTCGAGCACAGCCAAATCGACGCCGCACTCCGCGAAGTAAAGAAATCCGACTGCGGTCATCGTCTCGAAAAAGCTGGGATGCTGCGGCAGTTTGCATTCGCGCACGAGGCGCGCGCCGGTTTCGTCCACGCGAAAGTACAACCGCGCAAAATCGTCGTCAGAAATGGGAGCGCCGTCGATCTGGATGCGCTCGTTCACCCGCACGAGATGTGGTGAAGTATAGAGGCCGACGCGATATCCGGCGTTTTGCACGATGCTCGCGAGCATCGCCGCCGTGGAGCCTTTGCCGTTGGTACCCGCAATCAGAACGCTCCGAAATTGCCGCTCCGGATGACCCAGGGCTTCGGCCAGCACGCGCATCTGATCGAGATCGAATTTGCGGCGAGGTGCGCCGGGAACCGCATCGGGAGAATGGGCCAGCTCATGGCCGAGCGCGTATAACCCCTCCATCGCCTGAGCATACGACATGGCTCGATTGTAGAAGAGAGACGAAGCGGCGAGAACGAAGTTTGTCGTGCGGCATTGGGGAATCTGGTTAGGGGAGAATCCCAGGTTTCAAAAGCGAGACCTGAGGCACCTTCCAGCGATTTTCGAGGGACGCATACGACCGGCGACTCCGTGGAGTCGTTTTATCGCGCTGCAAACGAGATGATCAGTTGATCGAGGGGCATCGCTCCTTTGACGGTCTTCGGCGGTGAGACTGGCGTGATCGCAAGCGGAGTTCCATCGGCTTCTGCTTGATCAAATGCCGCAGTGCCGGGAGTTTTGCCGGAGATCTGAAAGTTGTCGATCTCGTAGGGAAGCCCATTGGACGCGAGAGACGACGGCCTGTCCATCACCTGGAAGTGAAGGTGCGGCACAATCGAGTTGCCGGAATCTCCGACCAGCCCGAGCACTTGGCCGAGTGCGACTTTTTCGCCGGGGTGAACCTTGATGCTCCCGGGCTGGAGATGTGCGTAGAGTGCGTAGCGCTGCTGTCCAAGATCGAGGATGATGGAGTTTCCATCGGCTGCATCGAGCGCGATGCCGACGGGGAATTTCCCAGGCGTCTGCTCCGGCTGCCCGTCGATGACGAATACGACAACCGCGTATGCCGACGGCAAGCGCGGGTTGACCGAAGATGGCATAGCTCTTCAGATCCCGGCGCGGCCCGGTATAGATGCGACCGCTGGCGTTCAATTGTTCCCAATCGATGGCGTAGCGCTGGGACACCCAAACGCGCCCGTTCACTGGCAGCGCGGCGCGGGTATGGCGAACCGCGTCGCAGCAGGAGTCTGCTGAGATGTATCGTTCTCCGTGCAGAGGAGGACCGATCACCACGACCGGTCTGCGGTCCACAGCAACGGCGCCGCCGTTCTCGCTGAGTTCCTGGTGGCCAGCCGGGGCCGCACTCACCCGCATCGCGACCCGATGCGAAAGCTGGTGAGGAATGCGGGGGCCTGGTGCGAGGACAACATTGAGAAAGAGCAGCGCATGGGTGCTTTTCGCGAGCGTTCCCGTAGATTCGCGCATGCCCCCGGGCTGCAGGCGCTTGGCAACCGCAGCGGCGTCTAATATTTGAAGCGGCGCGCCATCGCCGAGCACTTCGACTTTTTCGACGGTCACATCGGCGCTGGAGAAGTTTGTCATCTCCAGTTCATAGACGAGGTGCGTCCGCCCGTCGGAACTCAGGAAAGGCACCGGTGCATCCTGCACTGCAAGCAGCACCGGAGTCATGTTCTCCGGCACGGCGGCGCGGCCACGCGCGGCGGAAATCAGAAGAGCGACGGCGGCGAACAAAAGCGGCGCAGTGAAAAAACGAGCGGGGATCTGCATATTCTTCCCTCCTCAACTCATGTTCAAAAGTATTTGTATCAGCAGCAATGAAGTGCTACCCACTGAAGAATAAAAAATTTGGGTGCCCCATCCTTCGCGTTTGTTGCGAAGGGTGGGATTGGCTGCGGAAAAGCCCATGTCCCAAATTCGGGACATGGGGCACCCAAGTTCTCTTTAACAATTCGATATCCAGTTCGGCGCAAATCTGCTATACAGCAGGGGACGCGATGAAAGCCTCTCTGTTGTACTTTTTTCTGCTGCCTGTGTTCTTCGCGAGCGCCTTTGGCCAAGGAACGACTCCGGCGGTCTGGAGAACGCCGCCGCTGGCTGATGCATCTGCATCGGCAACCAATGGCTCGACGCTAGCGACGAAGCAAACCGTTTCCGATTACTCCGCCGAACCTGCGGTCATCCTGCATCGGGAATCCGTGTACGCCATGAAGGCCGATGGCACGGGATCGCGACAGGCGTCCATGGCGATCCGGGTGCAGTCGGAGGCGGCGGTGAAGCAGTTGGGAGTGCTGATCGTCCCCTACGCCTCCAATTCCGAGCACGTGGAAATCTCCTATGCGCGCATACGTAGGCCGGACGGCACGGTCATTGAGACGCCAGTGAGCGAGGCGATCGACATGCCCAATCCGGTAACAACGGCGGCCCCATCTTACAGCGACTTGAAACAAATGGAACTGCCGATTCGAAGTCTTAGCGTCGGCGACACGCTGGAGTGGCAAGCGGAGGTCGTGCGGACCAAGGCCGAGGCTCCGGGCGAGTTCTGGGGCCAGGAAAATTTTGACGAAGGCATAGTGGACCTGTCGGAGTCGCTGGAACTTCGCGTTCCGAAAAACATGTATGTCAATGTGTGGAGTCCAACAAACAAGCCGACGGAAACCGTCATCGGCGACGAGAGAGTTTTTCACTGGGCAGCTTCCCAGGAAAAACCGACCGTTGGGAAAGCAGCAGACGCCGAGAAAGAACGGAAGAAGAATCAGGTGTGGACGGCCGCCGAAGAACTGGACGCGAAAAAGGGAAAAGTTCCAAGCGTGGCGTGGACGACATTCAAAAGCTGGGAAGCGGTGGGCGCGTGGTATCGCGGGCTGGAGGACGATCGGAGCGTGCCCGATGCCACAGTCCAAGCGAAGGTCGCGGAGCTGGCGGCAAATAAGGGGGCGCAGGAAGAGAAGGTCCGCGCCATCTATGGATATGTAGCCGAGCACATCCACTATATTGGCGTGGCGTTCGGCGTCGGAAAATATCAGCCGCACCAGGCTTTCACCGTGCTGCAAAACCAATATGGAGATTGCAAGGACAAGGCGACTCTGCTGGCGGCGATGCTGAACGTGCTGGGGCTGCATGCGGACTCCGTCCTGATCGGCGCTGGAGTTCGATTCAATCCGGATGTTCCTTCTCCCGCATCGTTCAATCACTTGATTACGAGGGTCTCTGTTGATGGGAAGGAGGTATGGCTCGATTCCACGGCGGAGATGGCCCCGTACCGTTTCCTGATGTATCCCATCCGCGACCAGAGGGCGCTGGCGATTCCACAGGCGGGAGTGGCGAGCATTCAGCGGACTCCGGCCGCTCTGCCGTTTCCGTCGTTTCAGACGATGGATGCGGTGGGCACTCTGGACAAGGATGGAATCTCCAACTCCAGACTGGTTCTGACGCTGCGTGGAGATACCGAACTCCTCCTGCGGACCGCGTTTCGACAGTCCTCTCCCGCGCAGTACGACGATCTGGCGCAGAGAATTTCGCAAAGCATTGGGTACGGCGGCACGACGAGCCATGCAGAGTTGAGCAAGCTCGAAGATACAACGGTTCCGCTTCAGATCGGCTATGACTATAAACGGGAGAAAGCTGGCGACTGGGACCATTACCGCATCATTCCGCAAGTTGCGCCGGTCTCGCTACCCATGGTGAATGACATGGACCCGCCGGTGCGCGCGATTGCATTGGGTATTCCTCGTGTGGAGACTTCCACTTCCGCGATGAAGCTGCCGAGCGGCTGGGGTGTCGTGCTGCCGCAGGCTGTCCATGCGACATCGGCCTACGCCACCTACGATGAAACCTACAAATTCGACAACGGCACGGTGTACGCCAAGCGCCGTGTGGAAGTGCTCAAGGAAACAGTCCCAGTCGCTGACTGGAAGAGCTATAAGAAGTGGACCGATGCTGTCAGCCTGGGGAACGAGCAGTACATTCAACTGACGAACACCGGCGACGCGGCTTCTGCCGGGAAGTCGAGCGAAAAAATTCCACTCCCGGCGGCAGCAAGCAATGCAGAAGCAGCGAAGCTGGTGTACTCCGCTTATATGGCGGCGCAACAACACGATCTGGATACAGCGGGATCGATGCTCGACCAGGCAAAAAGTCTAAATGCCGAGCAACAGGGCCTGTGGGCCGCATACGGGTATCTGGCAGCGGTGCAAATGCAGTTTCAGGAAGCGGCGGGCAACTTCCAAAAAGAATTGACGCTCCATCCGGATTCGATGCAGGTTTACGCGGTACTGGCCGCCATGTACATGCATATGGGCCAGCCGGACAATGCGAAAGCGACCCTGGTGAAATGGACGGTGGTGGATGCGACCGATCCATTGCCGTATACGCGTCTCATCGCTCTTTTGCTGCAGCAGGGTAAAGCCACGGAAGCAGCGGCAGCGGGAGAAACGGCGTTGGCCAAACTTCCGGACCAAGGAAAACAAGACGAGAACCTACAACTACTTATTGGGAAGGCGCAAATTACGGCCGGAATGAAAGAAAAGGGACGCGCCACGTTGGTCGCTCTTCTGAACACCACGCAGCACCCGGGAATGATGAACGACTCCTCCTATGAACTGGCCGACGCGGGGCTGGAACTTCCGCTGGCTGAGTCCAGAACACGGGCGGCTCTGACATCCATGGATAGCGAGAGTAAGGCGTGGACGCTGGATGCGAACTCGTCGGCGCTTCTGGCAAAGAGCCGGCTGACTGTCGCGACGTGGGACACACTGGGATGGGTGCTCTTTCGCGAGGGCAAGGTGGATGAGGCCGGCAGCTTCCTGAAGGCTGCCTGGAGAAATGCGCCATCGCCCACGATCGCCGAACATCTGGGAGAGCTGGAAGAGGCCAAAGGCGAAAAAAATGCTGCGCTGGGTACCTATGAGCTGGGACTGGCGTCGGTCCGGCATTTTGTCGGGATGGGCGCACAGCCGCCGAAGACGAACCCCATAGAGACAAAGTTGCGGGAACGCGCCGACGCTCTGCGAAAAAAGGGCGCGAAGACTCCCGTCGGAAATCCGACACAGGTTCTCCAGAATCTGCGAACGTTTTCTCTTGGTGCAGCGAACGGAATGAGCGGTTCCGCGCAATACTGGCTCCTGCTGACGGATGGAAAGGTCGGCAGCACGAAAACGATTGGGACCGAGCGGTTGCAAGGCGGTCTGGAGCGGATGACAAAAATCAACCTAGCGGAATATTGGCCGGCGGGCTCGCATGCAAACCTGGTGCGGAAAGGAATTCTATTCTGCGGCGCGAACGGGTGCCAGTTGGTGTTGGAGCCGTAGACCCTCTTCCTCCGAGAGATTTCGACGCTCGGAAAAACCGATGTTCGAAAATCTGGACCCTTCGAGAGGCTCAGGGTGGCCCATGGGGGACCCGGATTCTCATGCGCGCCTGAATTCTTATCCCATCCTTTGCGATGACGCCGCAAAGGATGGGGATCCAGGTTATCTCCAACCCAATTCAAGCCATCTTTGGCGTGAAAATGGGCGCCTCGCGCTCATTGAGTTGCAGGCGTCTGTACCGGCGGCGTGTTGTAGTAGCATTGCGTGCCGGAGACCGACTGGGGCACGTTGGAGAACTTCACCGTTCCGGCGGCGAAATACGGATCACTGCCGGTATCGCCCACGAAGTGGATCGGCGCCGGCGGCAGATCCGTTTGTTTGGCCGCTACAAAACTCGTCGGCATGGTGATGGCGAATCCGAAGCATCCGGCAATGGGGCAATCGATGTCCTTATTGCTCCAGCCGCATACGGAACTGTCAATGGTGCCGTTGGCATTCTTGTGTCCGCATGAGCCGTCGCCCTGAATGCTGCAATAAGTCGTTGGCTGGCAGAACTTCGGCCGGTCGGTGTTGAAGACTGCGGCTTGCTGGCCCAAGTCCACGGTGACGGTCAGCACACCCGTGTTCGAGTTGTATGTCTTATTCGTGATCCAGTTTCCCGACGGATTGGCGGTGAAAGGAAAGTTGTCGCTATTTATATTGACCGTGCCGGGCTGGACCGCTGCCATAGCCTCGGCCTGCGTCACCTGGCCAATGTACAGGCTATAGGTCTGGTGGGTTTGCGGCGTGGCGTAGATGAAATAGATTTCGTATTGGCGATTGGGAAGAAAGACGTTGGTGGTGGTGGCTCCAGCGTTTTGCTGATCGGTTTGACTCAGGGTGGTGTCGATGTAGTAGTTGCCATGATTGACGGTCATGGTGCTGCGCTGTCCATTGCCTTGTCCCATCATGCGAATCGACGGACGGTTCTTCGGATTCGCCTGATACGCCGTGAACTCACTGCCGGTAAGAAATTGCCGATAGAGAGGCACGCCATAGCATTGCTGGTTGCTGCAGGAGATGCCCCAGACAGCTCGACAGCCGCCGATGATTGCGGTCGGGCCCGCGCAGGTGGGAAAAATGGCGGTGGAGACATATTGGTATGCGCTGGTATCGACGGTGGGCTCCGCTCCGGGGCCCGGCTTGGGAGGGGCGCTGGCGCATTCCGGAGTGACCAGCGGCGCGTTGTAAAAGGCGTCCTTGGTGATTGAGATGGAGGGTTCGTTGTTTGGCGGCGTTCCCGATACAAGCCCAGTAATGGCTCCATCGTCGTCGCTCAATTCGGTCTGGCGATCGACATCAGTGAACTGGGTGAAGTCGGCAGGTTCCCAGGCGCAATAGGTGTTCTGCACGGCGGTGATATCCGGGGTGAAGCTCTGCGGCAGCCACAGCGGCTGGACGACGAAGTGGCGGATGTCCACATTCTGAAACGCAATGTTGCGCGAGTGGAATGCCGGCGGATAGTAAAAGCCGTTCGGCTGTTTCCAGGCGATGGCGGCATTCGGCAGCACGCAAACGTTGTTCGGATCGTTTCCTGCAGGGACCTGCATGGCTCCGGACTGGTAGGCGTTCATCCAACCGGACGTTCGGCAACTGCCGGCGGGATTGCCTCCGGACTTGCATTGGCTGAGGGTCCCGATTTGGGTGGTGTGCACATCCATGAAGGCATCGGAGTCTTCAAACGATGGCCCGTCATAGATGCTGATCATCCGCTGCGCGCCGCTGAAGGAATCGATTTCAAATGTGGCGTCGTCGGCGCTGGAGACGCAATAGGGCAGGTTGGGATTCGGGCACGTCAAGCCGTAGGGATTGAACGGACCCGCATTGGACGCGTAGGCGTTTTCCGGTACGCCGGTTGCAGCATTGTTGGGCTGCGTGCTACCCGCAAACAGTACACGCTGCGAGAGATTCCAGAACCCTTGCGCTGCATCGGAGCGGGTATAGCCTCCGCCGGTGACAAAGGTGAGACCGCCGCTCTGGACGTCCGTAACCGCGCTGTCACGCAGCAGATACCACCATCCACGAAGCCAGACGGCGGCGAAATTTTTCTGCGCCCAATTGAACGAGGTCATGTAGTGGTCCAGCGTGGTCACCACGCATCCAGCCTCATTCGGGCCGTAGCCGGAGCAGATGGGAACCGTGCTGCAATTCGATCCGGGCTGATCGGCGTTGGGGCAGACGGTCGCATGCTGACGCAGGCCTCCGTCCATCTGGGGATATTTATCGTTCGGCAGAGGATTGGGATTGGCAATTGCAGTCAGCTTGCTGGTATCGGTGTTCCCCGCCGCAGCGACGGCGAGACATGAGCCGGTATTTCCTACCGTCTGGATAGAGTTCATCGCCGTGCTACACGAGTTCCCGACAAAGTTTTCGATCGGTGCGAGTCCGCCCCGTCCGGCTGTCTGCATGGAGGCATACGAGCTCCACGTCTCATAGACGGAAGGTCCGCTGTTGATGGAAGGAGGCAGCCAATAACATGCTCCGCATGTACCTGCGCCTACCGCAACGTTATAGCGAAAATCGTTGTAGCCGTTTGGAATCCAGAAGATCGAAGGATGATCGTAATCGGAGTGGAACGGGAAAACATCCGCGCCCGAGTCTCCGGCTCGCGCCAGAATCCCCGGCACTTTTCTAGGATTCAGGGCATCGTCGACTCCAGCCCGTGCCTCGATACCGATGTTTGAGTACAGCTTGTTGTTGATCTCGGTCGAATCTTCCAGATAAAAGCCGTGGCCGATCGACCGATAGCCGACGTTGCGCAGGACCATCAGGTCTTGCGTGGCATGCACGGTGATGAAACGAGTCATCGAATCGTGGATCGAGCTATCTGCGATGTAGGTTCCGGCAAACGGCGGATCGACGCTCGGCTGCGGGACCGTACGGTCCATGTGGAAATGGACCGGGTATCGGCCGATTATGCCGCCCTGTCCAAGGTGATAGAACTCGACGCCTTGCACTTGATATGTCTGAAAACCCTGGCGCATGATGGTCTGGCCGCCGTAGAAGCCGCTCCCTGTGGGGAAATGGTCCACGCTTCGGTCCTCAAGAACGGGCGCGGTTCCTTCGGAGGCGACCATGATGCTGCGCGTGAGCAGCGCCACGGCGGCGCGGGTTTCTAAACTGCGCGACGGCAATGTTGCCGGGCGATTGGGATCGTCCTGCGGTCCGCTGGTCGATGGCAGGCTGCTGAAGTTGTAGGTGGCGCCATTGTGCGGGAACTTGACCCGAGATTCGAGCGTGATTTTCGACCCTGGGGGGGAGCTTTCGACGCTTTGGATGACGGCTTCCTCGTTGTGGCTCATCAAGTAGTCGGTGCTGGTCAGCACAATATGGTCACCCGGGCCCCAGGTTGGCACGGGACGGTCCACAGTGAAGGAGCTTTCCCCTCCCTTGAGCGTCGTCGTCAGCCGGACCCAGCTCGTTCCGGAATCGGATGGAGTTGCGGCGATCGGACCGGAACGAATACCCTTGGCGCCCCGCAGATAAATCGTGCCTCCGTAGGAAAGGGCGAGAGATTTTCTGCTGAAGAAATCGCCCGCCGGGCCGTTGGTATCCACCACGTCGTATTGGTAAAAGCAGTCGCTGCCAACGGGAGAAGCTTCGGGATAGTTCGAAGCGGGATTGCATTTCGCACCGGGCGGCTGCGGCGTTTTCGAAACCAAACTGAGGTTGGAAATCCAGATGTCCTGGGGCACGCCGCAGGTGGGCGAGCTCTTGCAGGTAATCGGCGGAACGCCGTCGTCTTGCGCACCGTAAAGCCAAATAGTGACGGGCCCCACCACCGGATTCGAGACGCCCGCCAGCAGCGAACCGCCGTCTTCGACGAGAATCGAATGCGCGTGGAAATTGATCTTGGCGTCGGCAAGGGTGAGGGTTCCACCGCCCCAGATGTTCACGTTGCGGTAGACGTAGGTGCCACCGTTGACGGTGCCGTCTATGGTGCATGAAGTGCCGTTGATTTCGAGGTCAGTATCTACGCTGCCGGCCGGAAGAACGCCCGTGTCGCAATGCTCCACTGCCGGCGCCGCGCCGCCTAGCGGCGGCGTAGAATTCAGTCCGCCGATGGTGAACGCCGCGGAACTTACAATACTGTCGCTGTCGCCCGACTTGGTGGCAATCGCCTGTACAGTCTCGCTGGCCGGAACATTGATGGGACCTGTATATACGGTCCAGGCATTCGGAGAAATCGCGCCGTTGGTCTTGAAATAGATGGTCGAGTCGGGGCTGCGGTCGCTGATCGATACAGTTTGCGGGGAGGCGTAGCTTCCCCCTGCCGGGCTGAAGGTGGGCGTGGCCGCGAGCTGTGGCTCGGCTTCATTTGCCATGGAAGCATTCCCGCCGCCGCAGCCGGCAAGACCGGCTAATGCCAATGCACCGGCGCAGAACAGCATCCAGGGCCGTGCAGTCCGGGACCGTCGGAGGAACACGGATGTTCGTCCTTTTGCCGCGCGGGCGTTCAGGAAGGAAGAAAGCGCAACACAGGAGAGAACTAGGACAGATACGGCAACAGACAGGGCAGATAAACTCATTGCCTACCTCATCAAGTTAAGCAGGTTTTGTAAGAAGGGTTTGCGTCAACAAGGCTACCAGATCAGAAGAGCGATGAAAGGAATTATTTTTGTATCTCATTGGTAATCGCCAAAGTTACCGTTTGGACATTCGCAGTGTTGCGTATCCCTGGAGCCGGTGGTTGACTCTTTCTCCTAAAGGAGAGCTTGCATGGGGTACCGCGGCAGCCCCGGCTGCGAATGCTCTATCCTAATAAGAGTGACGACGACTACCGAAAACCGAGTGCCTCTGGCTTCCGAGCATCGCATTTCGCGGCGGCGTTTTCTTCAGCTCTCGGCTGCAGGCGTCGCAGGCGGCGCGCTGGCGGGGTATTCGGCGGAGTGGGAACGTCACCGGCTGGAGACGACGCATCGCTCCATTGAGCTGACCCGGCTTTCGCCCGCGTTGGATGGCCTGCGCATCGCCCAGATCTCCGACATTCATTATGAGCAGTACACTGAGCCTTGGTTTGTGCGCGAGGTGGTCGCCGAAGTGAACCGGCAAGCACCGGACCTGGTGCTGCTGACCGGAGATTATGTCAGCGAAGGGCCGATGCCGTCGCGCTTCGGCGCGAAGAGCAGTTATCCGTGCGCCGAGATTCTCTCCGGCATCCAATGCCGGCAACGCTGGTGCGTGCTGGGCAATCATGACACCCACGTCGATCCCACGATGGTTACCGACGCGCTGGAGACACATGGCCTGCCCGTGCTTCTGAACCGGAATGTTCCGTTTGAGCGCGATGGAGCGCGGCTCTGGATTGCCGGTGTCAAGGACGTCGGCCTGAGCGATCCAGACCTGGACTTGGCTGCGCCGCGACGTTTGCAGAGCGCGCAGGAGCCGGTGATTTTGCTGGCGCATGAGCCGGACTACGCCGATCACGTCGTGAAGCGCGGCGGCGTGGACCTGATGCTGGCCGGCCATACTCATGGCGGGCAGGTGCGCCTGCCATTGGTCGGTCCGCTGTATCTGCCGCCCTGGGGTAAACACTACCCGGAAGGGCTGTTTCCTCTGCAAAACGGCCTGCAGCTATATGTCAATCGCGGCATCGGCACAGTCGGCGTGCCACTGCGCTTCGACTGCCGCCCAGAGTTAACGATGATTACACTGCGCAGTCCGCAACGGGCTTAGCAATACAAAGATTTGTCATTCCATCCTGCGCGATAAAGCTGAAAAGAGCGGGCTCCCAGTATTGTCGGGCATATTCTACGGTTCGGATCCGGGATCGCCTTCGCGGATGCCTGCGTTTAATCCGCGCGATATGTAAACGTCGTAAATTTTGCCCTCCGGGGTGGTAACCCGGACCGTGTCCAAACCGCTGCCGGTTTCCGAATAGTGGTAGGTGTATACCCGGCTGCCTGCGAGCGTCTGCTTCACCAGTTTGCCGTCGTCATATTCATTGGTCAGTATCCGGCGGGGCGCGGATTTCGCGTCAGGTGCGATGCTGCTCGCTATCGGATTCGTAATAGTAGGTCTCGCCCGAAGGATACGCGACGCTGGTGAGCTGGCCGCGTTGGTCATAGCCATAGCGCACGATGCGGCCCCGGCTGTCGGTGATCGACGCAACGGCTGGCCCTTTTCCGTACCGGAGACGAATCCAATTCTGGTTTGGAGAAGTCAGCCGGATCAACCGGCGTTGCGCATCGCGCTCAAACATAAGCTGCTGGCCCTGTGCGTTGCGATAACCGTTCTGGTAGCAAACCGTCCTGTCATGCGGACACGTAGGGCTGGATTGCATCCCAGCCAGCTGGCCGCAGGTCATAAGGAATTGCAAGCACAATCGTGCGGCAGCTCCGTAGCGGAAACGCTCCCCTTGATCTGTTGCGGAAGGGTCATTTCGTACACTCAAGCTGAAGAACGAGCAGGAGAAGATGATGGCGATGCATTTTCATGCGGTGAGTCCGGGGATTGCGATTGCGGTGCTGGCTTCGACGGCCGCAACCGATGCGGTCTATGTGATGTTCAACGCCGCCGTGACCGCGCGGCGCCGCAGCGTGGCCGCCAGTTGGAGCAGCCTGTGGTATCTACTCGCCGCTTTTGCGGTTATCAGTTATACGGGCAATCCAGTGTATGTGCTGTTTGCCGCTGCGGGTTCGTGGATTGGCGCGTTCGGTGCGGTGACGTGGCTGCGGAAGTCGGACTTGAAAGGCGCGCATCGAAGCCCCGCACCACTCGATCCGTCCGCGTAGGCGGGTAAATCGAACCCACACTTCAAGTCGAGAGATGCAACTTCTGGCTTGGCATTCTCTATCTCACGTTCGTTTCGCGAACATGGGGCATCCGGCTCGCGTATCTGGAGCGGTAGGCCGGTCTTTTCTCGGCGAAATGTACCCGCCGATCAGTTGCGAGCGGAGGCGACATCGGTCGATGTGATCTTCTCGCGAATCCTGGCTAGCGGAGCATGATTGTTGAAGACAATCTTGCCGTCCTCAGAGCGAACTCCGAGCTGCTGCCAAAGGCGATCCAAATCTACCGGAGCATACGCGGTTTCGCCCATTTTCTTGTAGAGGTCGGTCAACACGGTTGTTCCGGTTGCTTGATCGCCTACGGCAAACACTTTGGAAATGGGCCAGTCTTGCGCGATCGAACCGCCGGCGGCGAGAACGCCGCGCACGGCATCCTGCAATCCTTTGCGATTTTTTGTTTTCTCGCGGATGGTAACGTCCGCGACCAGGCAGAACAGCGCCCCGCCCCAGTAGGTGCTCGCCCACGTGTGAGTTGCGTCCAGTCCCTGATCGCCGGGGGCGGGTTCGCCCTTCGACATATCCCAGAACATTTCTCCCCATATAAATCGCGGGGTAAGAGTGCCGAGCTGCACTCGCGCGATGGGCTCGATATAGACGGCCAGGCCCTCTTCCAGCCAGTGGTGATCCGGAGAAAGCGAGGGCAGCGCGGTATGGACAAACTCGTGCGTCATGGTCCAGTCGTTCTCCAGATCTTGTTCGGTGGTGTGCTGTCCAAGCCGCATTCTGGCGAAGGCGGGGAATCCATCGACATTTCCCCAGGTTGTGCCGGTCAAAACACCGCGGTCGTCCGCAATAGGCAGGACGAGAACTCGCTCTCGCGGCACGGGAAATCTGCCGTAGTACACCGACACGGCACGCGCAGCGGTCTCGATCCACTGCATAACATAATTGTGGTCGAGGTCGAGCGGACCGGGGCCGAAGTCGACCTGAATCTCGGCTCCGCCCACGTGCAGCGTTTGGGACGAAGCGACCGGACCAGCCCAGGGTGGACCATGCTGGTGCGCTCGATGCCACCCCTGGTCATGCGCGCTGGTCCGGTTGAGAGCCATGCATCGGCCGGCGAACGTGGCGTATACGCAGCCGAGCAGAACCGCGCAAACTCCGCTGGCGCGCGGAAAACGCAAACTGAGGATGGCGGGTTTCATCTTTCTTTTTATAGGATGCGGGTCGGCAAATGATCTGAAATAAATGGTTGCATGTTCCCGTGCAATGGCATATGGTCGCTTTGCCCACGGACGACGGGTTTTCCGGATTTACTCGCAGCTCCCCCTCACCGGCCAAATTCCCCTTCCGCCCGGCATTCCTGGTCACACTTCAAAAACGCCTGAGGAGGCGAGCATCCCATGAAAAAGTATTTAGGGTCATTGGCAGCATTGTGTCTCCTGTTCGCAGGAGTCGGTTTAACGGCACCATCTACAGCAACCGCTCAGGATCAGGCAGCCGGAGCCATGCCGCCGCCGAATGTATTGGTCATCATCCGCGAGTTTCTCAAGCCGGGCAAGTCTGGCAGCATGCACGAGAAATCCGAAAGCGCTTTCGTGCGGGCCATGACCCAGGCGAATTCGCCCACGCATTACATCGCGGCGAATTCTCTTTCGGGGAGATCGAGGGCACTGTTTTTTATCGGCTACGATTCTTTCGCGGACTGGGGAAAAGACAACGAAGCCCTGATGGGTAACTCCAGTCTGAGCCAGGCGTACGACAGTGCGCAGCAGGCCGACGGCGAACTGCTGACCTCGATCGACACGAACGTCTTCGTATTTCAGCCGGACATGAGCGTTTCGCCGAACATCAATGTTGGGCGGGTGCATTACTGGGAGATCACGATGCTGAAGGTGCGTCCCGGGCATGATGAGGATTGGGAAGCGCTGGCCAAGCTGCACAATGATGTTTTTGGAAAGATGCCGAACGCGCATTGGACTGTGTGGGAGAAATATTTTGGCGCGGAAAGCGGCGGCCTTTATATCGTAACCACCGGATTGAGGTCTTTGGCGGAGTTGGACCAACACCGCGCGGCAGGGCACCGCGCATGGTCGCAGGCGAGCGCGGATCAAAAGAAGAAGATGTCCGATCTGGAGGCGTCCACCTTTGAATCGATCGAGACGAACCTGTACGCAGTCGACCCGAAGATGAGTTACATCGCGGACAGTTGGAGGACCGCTGATCCCGGATTTTGGGGACAGAAGTAGAAACAACGCGCAGCTTTTCTGAACGGGAAAGCTGCGCGTAAGAATCCTAGGTGCTCCTGCCTTCGTGTTCTTGCGAAGAGCGGGGTCGAGACTCATCCGCGATTTGCATAAAAATCCCACCCTTGCTTCGCAAGGATGGGGCACCCAAAATGTTCTCATCCCTGTCAGGCCGAAGGAGGGCCTGGCTGGGGCAGCCGCGTCAATCCCAGATGCGCCGGCATCCCGGCGTTTTCTCTATTGCGTGTCCTCGTGCCAGCGTGTATTGTCAGGTTCGCCCACGAACGACGAGAATTTCCCGGATTTACTCGTAGCTCTCCTCTCCGGCCAAATTTCCCCTTCCGTCCTGCATTCCTGGTCACCATTACATCTCCATGCCTGAGGAGGCGAGCATTCCATGAAAAAGCATTTCGGGTCATTCGCAGCATTGTGTCTTCTAGTTGCAGGGTTCGGGTTTACGGCATCGTCCAAGGCAACCGCGCAGGAGCAGGCGGGCGCGGCCACACCGCCGCCGACGGTGCTGGTCATCAACCGCGAATTTCTGAAGCCGGGCAAGGCCGGCAGTCCGCATGAGAACGCGGAAGGCGCATTTCAGCACGACATGAGTCAGGCGAATTCGCCGGACCATTATCTCGGCATGGTTTCGCTCACCGGCAAACCGCACGCGCTGTTCTTTCACGGTTACGATTCCTATGCGGACTGGCAGAAGACCGTCGGGTCGGACATGAGCAACGCCGCGCTTTCGCAAAAGATCGACGGCGATTCTCAGGCGGACGGCGAACTGCTCACCTCGATGAGCACCGGCGTGTTTGAATACCTGCCGGACATGAGCGTCCGTGCGCCGGTCGACATCCCGCACATGCGGTTTATGGAGATCACGGAGATCAAGGTGCGCCCCGGGCATGAAGCGGAATGGAACGAGCTGTCGAAACTCTACAACAGCATTTTTGGGAAGGTGTCAAACGCTCACTGGGCAATGTATCGGCTGGCTTACGGCGATTCATCCGGCATTTACCTCGCAATCTCGCCGATGAAGTCGCTGGCGGACATCGACCAGGACCACAAGGGCTCCGCGCAGGCGTTTGCTGCGATGAGCGCGGACCAACTGAAGCAAATGAACGATCTGGAAGCATCCGCAGTCGAGTCGATCGGTTCGAGCCTGTTCGCGTTCGACCCGAAGATGAGCTATGTCATGGACAAATGGAAAGCGGAAGATCCTGGATTCTGGGGGCAGAAGTAATGCATTAATTTTCTGGGTCTGGGTGCCCCACGCCTCGATTTTGAGATGTGGGAATGGATTGGGCAAACCCAGGTCTCAGAATCGAGACCCCCGAGGCACCCAAAGTTTCCCCGCACGACGAACTGCGCGTACACTGCGTGAATGCCGGGTCTTGCTACCCACGACAACGTGGCGCTCAATGCGGACGAGCAGCTCGTCCGCGTGATCGGTCCGTGGGGCCTGTGGGCGACGGCGGTCAACGGCACCATTGGAGCGGGAATCTTCGTGCTGCCGGGACTGGTGGCGGCGATCCTGGGGCCGTCCGCGATCATCGCCTATCTGATTTGCGGGCTGGCCGTGGCGCTCGTCCTGACCTGCTTCATTGAGATTGGCAGCTTCGTCCGACGCTCCGGCGGCGCGGTCGCGTATGTCGAGGAGGCCTTCGGGTCGCTGGCCGGCTTTCTTGCGTGGCTGCTCTACTCGGTCGGCTTTACGATGTTTGCCTGCGCGGCATTGGGCGCAGTGCTGATGGACACCCTGGCGTTCGGCTGGCCGGCGATTGGGCATGGAGCGACCCGCATCGTCGCTTTGCTTGTCCTGTTCGGAGGGCTTGCCGCGGTCAACATTGTGGGAGTTCGGCAGGGACTGCGCCTGACTGTCGCGACTACGATCGCCAAGTTGCTACCGCTGTTTTTCGTCATCGCAGCCGGGCTTGTCGTGATGCACTGGCGGGAGCTGCGATGGAGCGGCTGGCCTTCCGCCGCGAAGCTGGGCGAAGCCTCGCTGCTTTTGTTCTTCGCCTTTCAGGGCAGCGAGGACGCGCTCACGCCGAGCGGAGAGATTCGCGATCCGGCGCGTACGGTGCCGCGCGCAATGTTCGCCGCAATGGGCACGCTGATTTGCATTTACATTGCGGCTCAGGTGGTTTGCCAGGGCACGCTGGGAAGTGGACTCGCGCAGCAGCCGACTGCGCCGCTGGCGGCTGTTGCCGGACACGCGATTGGATCGGCGGGACGCACACTGATCATGGTCGGGCTTTCCCTATCCATCTTCGGCGTGCTGGCGGGCCGGCTGCTGACGACGCCGCGCGCGTTTTTTCTGATCGCGCAGAATGGAACGATTCCCGCGGCGCTGGCCCGGGTGCACCCACGATTTCGCACGCCCTACGTCGCGATTGTCACGGTTGCGGTTCTGATGTTTTTATTATCCGCGTGGGGCGGGTTCCAGCGGCTTGCCGTCTATTCCAGCGTTTGCATGTTATGTGTCTACCTGGCCATCTGTCTGGCCGCGCTGCGCCTGCGGTATACGCGGCAGAAAGTGCCCGGAGCGTTTCGTGCGCGCGGCGGTCCGACGGTGGGAATTCTCGGCGTCGCCGTCATCGTGTGGCTGCTCTCGCATTCGACCTGGGCACAAATGGGCGCGCTGGCTGCAGCGGTGGTGCTGGCGATTGCGTATTACTACGCGCGGCGGGAGTTTTTGTCGCGGCGGGGAACGGGAATAAGCTAGAGCATTTTCTGTGACGGTGCTGACGGTCGGAAATATCCTGTCTCCGACCCTATGCGTAAACCACGGTGCATAGGATGGGGCACCCAGACCGATTTCTCTCAGACATAAACTGCGAAACCTTAATTTACGGTGACCGAATACTTTACCAGCACTCCATTCGCGAAGCTGGTTTCTACCGTTGAGTCCTGATAGCGAAAGGTGCTCGCGGTCATCTCCAGCCCGTTCTGACGACTCTGCGTTGTGCCGGTCGAGGGGCCAAGCAGGTCGATGACCTGCTCCTGGGTTAATCCTTTTCTCAATTGCCCGAGCGGGCCGGGTTGGGCCGGGACCGCGGCCGTTTCCTGATTAGGGCCGGCGTCGGAATCGCCCGCCGGACTGGGCGAGCCGGGAAAGCTGTTCGCCGGGAAGCTGACATAGAGCGACAACTGCTGCATCACCTGCTGCGCGGTCAGGCCGGCCGGAACTCGCCCCGGATACCAGATATTGAAACGTGAACCTCCCTGAACGCGCTTGGCATCGATGCGCTGCGCCTTGGCTTCCGATGCCTCCTGGGCTAACATTCTGTTCTGCGAATCCTTGTCGTCGCGACGCTCGCGGACCCGATCCAGTTCCCGCTTCAACTGCTGGCGGGTGAAGTAGTCGTTTTCATGCTTCAGGCGATTTTCGAGATCTTTTTCGCGGTTCGATTTGTCCACGGAATGCACAAAGACGGGCGAATCGCTTTCATCCATAAAAGTTCCATAACCGCCGCCGGCAAGCTGGAACTCGATATTTTTATCCTTCACCTTTACTTTGGTGATCATGACCTGGTCGCCGTTATGCAGCGATACGCCGAATTTCTTGAGCCGGTTCGAGTAGGAAGAAAGATCGATCGGCGTGGGCCGCTCCGGATACAGATCGATGCCGGTCTGGCTGGCCGGCATGTCCATCTTCACCACGACCTGCTTGCCCTCAAAAAACTGGGCGATCGAGGCGGAGTTCTGTGCAAAGGCGGGAATGCAGGCAAAAAGAACAGCCATCAACAGCGCGCGTCGGATCATTGCGATGCCTCGGGGGTAAGTAATTTCTAGTTTTGGGAAGTATAGCCTACGACGGTACGTTGGAATGTCAGCGAATGCATGCGATCGCACAAAAGCGTATGAGAATGCGCTTACTTCTGCTTTGTGCTCAGTTCTCTTTGCGGTAGAGCAGATCGCGCATCGCTTTGCGCCGGGCTTCGTTCAGGCCAGGATCGGCGGAGCGCTTTACATCCGCTCTATCGCTCTCCGCTTCACTGCAGGCGGGGCAGCGGTTAGCGAACCCAGGTTTGTCCGGTTTCAGCTCAAATTCTTCCGAACAAACTGCGCAGATTTTGACGGGAAATGGCATCGATCTCCATTATAAAATTCACCGCCGATTGCGATCTTGTTGTTATAGGAAAAATCGTCGCTGCGAGACTTTCCGGATTGCCACTCTAATCCGTGGAGTGTTGCATGAAATCCAATGCGCGGATGAGGTAGGGCTTCAGCTCTTTGCGGGAGACTACTGCGTCCAGCATTCCGTGTTCGACTAGAAACTCGGAGCGCTGGAAGCCTTCGGGGAGTTTCTGGCGGATGGTCTGTTCGATGACTCTGGGGCCAGCGAAGCCGATGAGCGCGCCCGGCTCGGCAACATTTAAATCGCCGAGCATGGCGAAGCTGGCGGTTACGCCGCCCGTTGTGGGGTCGGTGAGCACCGAGATGTAGGGAATCTTTGCGTCGTCCATCTGGGCCAGCGATGCAGAGATTTTCGCGAGCTGCATCAGGCTGACGATGCCTTCCATCATGCGCGCGCCGCCGGAGGCAGCGACGATGATAAGCGGATGGCGCGTTTCGAGCGATCGATCGATAGCCCGCGCAATCGTCTCGCCGACCACCGCGCCCATGCTGCCGCCGATGAAGGCATACTCCATAACACTGAGGACGATTTCGTGCGGGCCGAGCGTGCCGATCGCGTTGAGGATAGCGTCATTGAGGCCGGTGTCCCGCTGCGCCTTTTTCAAGCGCTCCTTATATGGTTTCAGATCGGTGAATTCCAGCGGATCGGTCGAGCGCAATCCGGTATCGACCAACTGGTAGCCGGGTTCGAGCAGACTGGCGATGCGGGCCTTGGCCGCCATTTTGAAATGCTTGTCGCATTTCGGACAGACGTTCAGGTTGGATTCGAGCTCGGCCTTCCAGATTGTCTGATTGCAGCCGTCGCACTTGATCCACAAGCCCTCAGTGCGGACATTTTTCTCCGCCGGAGTCTCCAGCTCGTTTTCGTTCTCGTTGCGTTTGAACCAGGACATACTGGAACTATCCTAACTTGAATCCCACCCTTCGCGATGAGGCTGCGAAGGATGGGGTACCTGCTCACACAGGCTCCACTGTAAGCCTAATACTCAATGCCGCGCTGGGCGAGAATCCCCTTCTGGTAGGCGTGTTTTACCTCGCGCATCTCGGTCACCGTGTCGGCGATCTCGACTAGGCTGGGATGCGCGTTGCGCCCGGTCAGGATGACATGCACCATCTCCGGCTTCTGTTGCAGCGCTTCGACCACCTTTGCCGGATCGAGCATCCCATAGCCGATGGCGTAGTTGATTTCATCGAGCACGACCATGTCCCACTCGCCGGAGAGGATCGCCTGGCGCGCTTCTTCCCACGCGGTCTCGACCATGCGAATGTCCTCGGGGTCCGTTTCCGCGCCGCCGATCTTCACGAAACCGCGGCCCATCTGCTTCATCACCCATTTGCCGCCGAACGCCTCCACGGCATCGAGCTCGCCATAGTGCCACGACCCTTTCAGAAATTGCAGCATCAGCACGCGCATTCCATTGCCGACCGCGCGCAGCGCCGTACCCATGGCGGCTGTGGTCTTGCCCTTGCCGGGACCGGTGTTGATGAGGATAAGTCCGCGTTTGACGTCCGTCATCGATTGCTTCCTGTGGGCCGAGAATCCGGTGCCCCAGACGCGCCGCGTTCTTGCGGTTCATCCAGGAACTTTAAAACATGCCAGGCTAGCTTCGTGAACCTAGGCACCCGGCTAGTGGCTAAGCGTGTCCTAAGTGGTAGGGATGTCCCTCGATGATTGTAAACGCCCGATAGATTTGCTCGGCAACGACGACGACAGCCAACTCGTGCGGCAGGGTCATCGGGCCGAGAGAAAGCAGCAATCCTCGTCCATGAGAAACGGACTCCCGCGCGGCGTCCGACCAGCCATCCGCCGGACCTACGGCGAACAGCAAAATTCGAGTCGCCTTTTCCCGCTCCTGCTGGAGCCACCGCGCTAACTGTTCGCTCGAGAACGAACGTCCGGCGCGATCTAATAATGTGAGGAGCGGCGCGACTTGATTCGACTGTGAAGTCCCGACTTTTCTGGCCGAGACCCGCCCAACTGGCCGCCTGATTGCCGCGAGAAATCTCTCTTCTGTCGCGTAGCTGTCGATTCCGCAGCGAACGTAGCGCCCGATGCGCTGGCAATAGTCGTCAAAGAGCGCTTCCGAGGGGCTTCCCTTGGAGCGCGTTCGGTGTCCGACGGTGGCCAGGCCGATTTCCATCCTCGCACATACTCTACCTTATAGCGCGATAAGCAACGGGGGGTAACCATTACGACAATACCATTTTTAATATCTACCTTTCCAGTTTTCCATACATTTTTTATACAGTATTCATATTTGCCAGTGGTTAAGTTGCTGAATATTAGGAACTTCTATTGTGGCAACAGGATTGCATATATTTCCGGTTGCGATATTCAGAACGATCTGAATGCCGGAGCACGTTCCGGCTCAGGCGGTTACAGGATTGTGATTTTCAGACAAGAGCCTCAGGCATTTAGTCGCTGAGGAGGAGTACCCAGGGGGATTCAATGCATCAGTTTCTTAAACAATGCACCAATGTCTGGTTCGTATTGCTCACAGCTTTTGCGATTTTGACGGTTTTGCCGAGTTTTCAGCCGGTTGCGTTTGCGCAGTCATCCGTCACCGGTTCCATCAACGGCACGGTTACGGATTCCACTGGCGCGGTCGTTCCCGGTGCTACCGTAACGGTCAAGGACACGACCACTGGCGCGGTGCACACGTACACGACGAACGACCACGGCCTATTCACGGCGCCGTTCTTGCCGCCGAACGTGTTTAATGTATCGGCGACCGCACCCGGCCTGCAATCGACCACGACATCCGTGCAGATCCTCAATGGACAGCAGTCTCAGGTAACCGTGACCGTTACACCCACCGCCAGCAGCCAGACGGTACAGGTGAGCGCAAACAACGCGCAGTTGATCGATACTCAGACCTCGAACACCACTACGACCTTCACCACGCGGCAGTTTCAGAACCTGCCGATGCCGGGGGGCGACATCACGACGATTGCCCTGACCGTGCCAGGTGTGACAGTGAACGTAGCAACTGCCGGCAATAATGTGTATGGTGCCTTCGAATCCGACGGCCTCTCCACCCTTTCGAACCTGGTCGTTGTGAACGGCGCGGACGATGACGACCCCTTCCTAAGCATCAACAATTCCGGTTCCTCCAACCTGACGCTGGGCCAGCAAGAGATTGCACAGGCTTCGGTTGTGCAAAATGGCTATAGCGTTCAATATGGACGGCAGGCCGGCGTCATCGAAAACTTTGTGACCAAGAGCGGCTCCAATCGCGTCCATGGCCTGTTGCAGTACAACTACAATAGCTCTGGCCTGAATGCCAACGATTTTTTCAACAACCACTACGGTGTTGCGAAATCGAAGGCGGTTTCCAATCAGTATGCCGCGCAGATCGGCGGCCCGATCAAGCACGACAAGCTGTTCTTTTTTGTCAATACCGAAGGTCTTCGCTATATCCTGCCCTCTTCTGGCTTCGTCAACTTTCCCAGCCCGTCGCTGCAGGCCAGCATGCTAGCCAATCCGGCCGTTCCGGCCAGCGCCAAGAGCACATACTCCACCATCTTCAGCACGATGAAGGCGGGACCGGCATACGCCACCGCTACGCCGATTGCAGGTGGCGGCTGCGGCAGTCTCGCCGGAAGTCCCGATTACAGCACGGGCGGAACATTTGGAGCCAGCGATCCTTGCTTGAGCCAAGCATTTGTCAACGCGGCCAATCTGAACCGGGAATGGCTGGCCACCGGAAGGCTGGATTGGACCATCAGCGCGAGGCACCAGATTTTCTTTCGCGTCACCGACGACCAAGGCCAGCAGCCGGCCTTTACCAGCTTGATCAATCCGTTGTGGAACATTGGAAGCACGCAGCCCGCCTATTCCGGCCAGCTCAACGATACGTTCAGCTTTACGCCGAACCTGGTCAACCAGTTGATCGCATCGAGCCTGTACTACGGCGCTATTTTCAAGCCAAACAGCGTATCGGCTTCCCTGGCTTCCTCGCCTCAGCAATTGATTGAAGGCACCGACGGCGGAAACAGCAATTTAACGGGCATCGGCCAAAATACCTTTGGCCTCGTTGGCTTGGGCGTTCCCTGGTTCATCTTTCCCCAGGGCCGCAACGTCAGCCAATATCAAATCGCGGACGGTCTTGCGTGGCTAAAGAGCACCCATAGCTTCAAATTTGGCTTTGACCTGAAGCGCGATAATGTGACCGACACCGTCCTACAGGAAAACTCTTTTGGAGGCTATTATATCTTCGGCGGCGCTGCGGATTTTGCCGGAGGGACATTGCCGGGAAGTGCGCATTCCACCTTCACGCAGGCCTTCAGCCACCTTGGCAACATCTATTCCGCTCTTTATAACGTTGGCTTTTATGCTCAAGACGAGTGGAAGGTGAAGCCGAACCTGACGGTGGATTATGGCGTCCGTTTCGACCGCACCGGGAACCCCGGCTGCGTGAACAATTGCTATAGCCATTATGTAGGCGGGTTCCCCGATACTTCCGCTACCCTGGATACGCCGTACAGCACGACACTTTCCGCCGGGCACCGCGACGCTTTCCCCTCCATCGAAAAAGGCGTCTTCCAGCCTCGCGCTGGCTTCAACTGGGACACCAAGGGCGACGGCAAAACCGTTCTCCGGGGCGGCGTGGGTCTGTTCGCGGACTCGCTGGCCGGCACCGTTCTGGAAACTGTTTACAATACATTTCCCAATGAATATACCGCGTCTATTGGGTCGGGCAATGTCGGCACAGGACCGGGCACAGCATCGGCGACCGCTACGGCTTCTGCCAATGCCGTGCTGACGGGCTTCTCTCAAGGGGCTTCGTTCAACTCCATCAGCGCTGCGCTGGCGCCTTCAGGGATAACGTTTGCGCCGCCCAACTACGGCACCACCCCACAGCAATATCACACGGCTCGATATCTTGAATACAGCATGCAGTTGCAGCGTCAGCTCGGCGCCTCAGACGCGTTGATTCTTTCCTATGCCGGCAACCATGGCTTCGACGAGACGATGCCGAATAACCACTCCAATCAATATGTGGACCCCGCAGTTGCCGGTGGAAGCTTCGGATTACCCGCGGCATCTCCCGATCCGCGGTTTGCCCAGGTCACCGACTTCTCGAACAATGCCATCTCCAATTACAACGGATTTTCCGTCCAATACAAGCATATTGATCGTCGCGGATTGACTGCCGATGTTTCCTATACGTGGTCTCATGCGCTGGACGATATTTCCAACGGCGGCGGCGGCGGCACCACGCCAATCAACACGGAGTCTGTCAACGACCAGATCACGCCGAACAGCGTTTCCAAATTGATGTACTCCAACTCCGACTACGACTTCCGCAATAACTTCTCGGCCGACCTTACCTATGTCGAACCGATGCATTTCGCGAATAAAATTGAGGAGGCTTTGGCTGCCGGGTGGACGGCCGCAGGCAAGGCGTATTGGCGGTCTGGAGCGCCCTTCACCGTCTTCAACTCAAATGCAGAAACTGCAATCTTCAACGGAACCTCCCTTACTCCTCAAGGTTCCCCCGGGTATGTCCTCGCGCAGGTGCTAAATAACCACTTCAATCATGTTTGCAAATCCTTCAGCCAGCCCTGTTTCCAGACGCCCGGCATCTTGAATGGATCGAGCTTCACGACCCCCGATCCAAACGGCGACCCGGCGCAGACCAATTACGGCAATGTGCCGCGCAACTCTTTCCGAGGGCCACATTACGCCGATGTCGATGTAACCCTGTATAAAAATATTTTCCAAAAAGGCGCCACTCAATTCCAGGTGGGTGCACAGGCGTATAACGTGTTGAACCACCCGAATTTTGGTCTCCCGAGCAATAACGCATCGACGGGCACTCCGGCCCAGACGGCCGGCCAAGGCAGTTTGGGCGTCATTTCCACGGACGTCGGTCCGCCAACTGGCCCTTACGGTTCTGGACTCACATCGGCGGTATCGGGCCGCGTACTGGTGGTGCAGGGCCGCTTCATCTTCTAAACTCGACAAGCTATAAAATCTAAATAAGAAGGGCGGAGAGAATTCTCTTCGCCCTTCTTATTGGCAGCTGCGGAGTTCCATGATTGGAGTGCGACAGCCTTCAGCGCGCGAGCGTCTGCTGGCCGGTAATGGACAGCGGCGCGGAGACACCGTTGGTCTGCGCGCCGCTGGGCGAGGGCTGGCTGCCGCCCACGAACACGCTGTAATTTCCTGCCGACACCACGCGTGTTCCATCCACGCGAACATGGCTCAAGCGGCGCGCATCCAGGGTGAAGTGTACGGGCTTGGTCGCGCCCGGTTCGATATACACGCGTGCGAACCCGGCCAGCGCCCGCAGCGGCGCGCCGTCGGCGTTGGCCTGCGGATACTCTACATAAAGCTCCGTAACCTCATCGCCCGCGATTTTTGATGTATTTGTAATTTCCGCAGTTACAAACAGCGGATCGCCCGCTTTCAGGCTGCTGCTGGAAAGCTGCAGGTTGCTGAACCGGAAATGCGAGTAGCTCAATCCATAGCCAAATCCATACAGCGTCTTGCCGGTGAAGTAGCGATAGGTCCGGTTCGCCATGGAGTAATCTTCAAACGGCGGAAGTTCGCTCGTTGAAGCATAAAACGTAATCGGCAGCCTGCCGGCCGGATTGTTTTTCCCGAACAGCGTATCTACAATGGCCTGACCGCCGCGCGCGCCCGGATACCACGCTTCGAGAATCGCGTTGGCGTGGTGTGCCGACCAGTTCACGGCCAGCGCCGATCCGTTCATCAGCACGACGATGAGCGGCTTGCCTGTCGCGGCCACGGCCTGCAGCATTTGTGCCTGTACCTGTGGCAAATCGATGGAAGTGCGATCGCCACCGGAAAATCCGGGGACGTGGATCGGCATCTCTTCGCCTTCCAGTCGCGGCGAAATTCCAACCACGGCGACGACTACGTCCGAGCGCTTCGCCAGCTCCACAGCTTGGCGGCGCAGGACATCGGCCGGTGGTTTCCAGTTGAACGACACGCCCGCGCTGAACAGCGGCGACTCGTGCGTGTAGTCCATGCGAAAAGCGTGCCGCTTTGTATTGGAGAAATGGACCGTAAAGTAGGGAAATTTGCGATTGCGGCTGCCCGGTTGCGGCCCCTTTGCCACCTGCTTGCCGTCGATCCAGACGGCGTAGCTCTCGGTATCGCCGCATGGCCAGCATCCCGGCAGCACTACTTGAAATTGGTAATCGTCGGGCGCGGGTGCGGTGAAGCTTCCCGTCCAGCGTGCAGAAAATGCTTTGGCGGAGATGTTGGATTGCGGCACCGGCGATGCGGCGTCCCAATTCACGTCGATGTTCGGTGTGGTCGCGTTCACTGCGGTTCCCAAAAATTCCGTGCCGGAAAAGTAGCGAACGGAAAGGCCTTCCGCGTGGCCACTATGAAATGCGCTCGGCGGCACGGGCAGCGAAAGTTCCTCGACATATGGAGATCCCTGCGCATCAAGCACGCGCAGATGTTTGCTCGCGGCGAACTTCTTCATCGCCGCGAGCGGCGTGACGGGATCAATGGGCGTACCGTTGTAGTTTCCTTCCAGCGCCGCAAGCGAAGCCGCATTCGGCCCAATCACCGCAATAGTCTTCATGTCGGAGCGCAGCGGCAACACACCGTCATTCTTCAGCAACACCATGGCCTCCTCCGCCGCGCGCAGGCTCAATGTCGCGTGTTCTGGCGAGTAAACGATAGAGCGGTCGAGCGACTGATACGGCTGCTTATCTGGAGGCGCAAGTATCCCCATGCGGAAGCGTGCCGTCATCAGCCGCTTCACGGCGGTGTCGATCTCGCTCTCCTGGATCAGCCCGTCGTGCACGGCCTGCACCAGCGTCGCGTATTCCTTGCCGCAGCTCAGGTCAGTACCCGCGCGGACGGCGTCGACAGAGGCTTGCTCGATGCTTCGCGCATATTTATGGCCCGTCGCGATATTGCTAATTGCCGCGCAATCGGAGACGACGTAGCCGCCAAAGTGCCAGTCGCCGCGCAACGTTTTCTGGAGCAGCATCTTGTTGGCGCAGGCAGGAACGCCATCCACCGCGTTATACGCGCACATGATGGAGTCCGCGTGGCCGCCCACAATCGCCGCGCGGAACGCAGGCAGGTATGTGTCGTGCAGGTCGCGCGGCGAGACATTCACATTGAACTTATGCCGCAATGGCTCCGGCCCGCTGTGTACGTCGAAGTGTTTCGGGGTCGCAATCGCCAGAAAGTGCTTCGGATCGTTCCCTTGCAGGCCCTCTACGAACTGAATCGCCATCTGCCCGGTCAGAAAGGGATCCTCGCCGTAGGTTTCCTGGCCGCGTCCCCAGCGAGGATCGCGGAAGATGTTCACGTTGGGGGACCAGAAATCCATCCCGAAAAATATCGAATGATTGTCCTCGCGCACGGCGGAATTGTACCGGCCTCGGCCCTCGATGCCGATCACGTTGCCCTCTTCGTGGATCAGCGGCGCGTCAAACGTTGCGGCCATGCCGATGGCCTGGGGAAATACCGTCGCATAGCCGGAGCGCGCGACTCCGTGCAGCGCTTCGCTCCACCAGTCGTACTCCGCAACGCCCAGGCGCGGAATTGCCGCGGCGTGGTTCTGCATCTGTGAAACTTTTTCCGCCAGCGTCATGCGGGAGACAAGGTCGTTGACGCGCTCCGGCAGCGGCAGGGATGGATTCAAATATGGCGCAGAAGCGGGGGTTGGTGTCGGCTGCAAGGTGGTCTGCGTAAAACCGGAGATGGAGTAGGCCGCAGCCAAAATTATTAGCAGGGCGCCGGAAAGTAAAACACGCGTCTTCATTTTGTTACGCTCCACAAAGCCGGCAACAGGCATGCAATTCTCCTTCGTGGGTCGAGAGGTGTACTAAAACGATTCAGATCAATCTACCGCGCCGAGCCGCCGGATGACAAGACCCTTTGCTGCAATCGCCCAGTCTTGTTCGCTACTGGTTATACAGTCGATCGCGAACCCAGTAGCTTCCGTTGTCCCAATCGATGCGACCGCCGTCTTGGCTGATTCGCCCGTGGATCGTGGTGCCCGACCAGTTCGTCACAATATCATTCCTGCCGGTGAAGGAGCCGGTGGCGGTCTGGCCCGATTCATTCTGCAGCGTCAGGTCGCCGTGGTGTTGCTGAATGTTGCATCTGTGGTTGCGCTGTCCCTGAGCAAACCATGTTCCGGTCAACCGAATCGGGCGATGCCATCCGCCGCCGTGGTCGCCGCCACCCCCGTCATGGCAGCGCGCCCAGAACGTTCCGTTCGACCAATTGATCTGCCTGCCGTCGTTGCTCAACGTGCCGGTGACGAACTGCCATTGGGGCGCGCTAATCGTATTTGGGCCGGAGAGTTGGCCGACCGAGGTGTCGCCATTTTCATTCGTTAAGGAGAAGAATGCTCCGTTGCCAGAGATCGACGCATTTTTCGACGGGTCGCCCTGCGCACACCACGCGCCAAGAAAGCCGGCACCTTGATTGCCGGGCTGCGCGGAGGCCTTTCCACGCAGACAGAAAATGGTTAGAAAAATCGTGCTCACCAGCAGCAGCGCTGGCCGGACATGCGAACGGCAGGCAGAATTTGGCATAAATTCCCTCCGGAACTGCGATGTGCCAGCCATTATGCTCCCGATCCACGCTGTTTGGGTAGGTGCTTGCAAGCGGTTCCTCACGCTCGCACCGTCTTTGCGAAGTTCGGGTGCACGAATGCGCTCGCAGGAATTCTGATCCCATCCTTTGCGATGAAACCGCAAAGGGTTCGGTACCCAGATGATCGTCCCCACTCAAGCCAAAACAGGGCTTGAATGGGGCACCATGATGGCGCCCTAATGGCGGATGCCGCTCCAGGTTTCGGCGACGATGATGCTGTTAGTTGGGTTCTTCGGATCGTAGCGGACGGAAGCGGGCATGCCCAGGCAGGATGCCTCGATCTTGACGACCCCTTTCAGGGCGGTCAGTTCCTGCGCGCATTGATAGGTAACGCCGCCAATGTCGTAACGATAGTGCAGCGTGCGCAGGTCGCCGGTGTCGGGCTGCTCCGTCCAGTCGAGTACGGTGCCGTCGATGATCCGGCCATGCTGCATCAAATGTTCGCGGCGCTCGCGCTCGATCTCTTCCGCCGATTTGCGATGGGCGATCGTCCACCAGATCGCTAGACCGGCAGCGACTGGCACGGCGGAGGCGGCGATGACGACGGGAATGTGACGCATCATCCAGGATTGCATGGTGTGGCTCGTCTGTGCTGTGGGGAAGATGGGGATTCGATAGAAGGATAGCCGATTTGCGCGCCGGACGGTTATTCTCTTCCAGATACCTCTCCGGAATACCTGCTTTATAATCGAAGTTGACGATGTTCGATCAATATTCGCAGCCAGGCTCGCATCCGGGTCTTCCTCCTGACATTTCCGGCTCCTCCGTTTCCAGCCGCAGCCAAGTTCGCCGCCCGACCCGCCGTCCGCGCATCCGTTCCACTACTGTGCTGTGCGTGCGGCGCGGTGGCCGGGTTGTCATGGCGGCAGACGGCCAGGTCACCCTCGGCGAAAGCGTCATCAAGCATTCCGCCAAAAAGATTCGCCGCCTGTATCAGGAGAAGGTTCTGGCTGGGTTTGCGGGATCGACCGCGGATGCATTTTCTCTCTTCAGCCGGTTTGAGACAAAGCTGGAGCAGTATGCGGGCAACCTGGGCCGCTCCGCGGTGGAGCTGGCGAAAGACTGGCGCACTGACAAGATGCTGCGCAATCTGGAGGCACTGCTGATCGTCGCGGACCTGCAGCAGACGTATTTGATCAGCGGTGCTGGAGATGTCATCGAGCCTGATGAAGGCGTGACCGCCATCGGCAGCGGCGGATCGTTTGCGCTGGCGGCGGCGCGCGCGCTGCTACAGAATACGGAGCTTTCGGCCCGCGATATCGCGGAAAAATCGCTGCGGATTGCCGGGCAGATCTGCATTTACACCAACGATCAACTCACCATCGAAGAACTATAGGTCGTGCTGGGCGGAGAGCCGAAAGGCTTCCGGCATAAGAATCCCCAGACGAGGAGTGAACGTGGCCATTTACCTTCCCGGAATTGAAGAAGATCAGGAGCTGTCGCTGGAGGAAATGACTCCGCGCCAGATCGTGGCCGAACTAGACAAGCACGTTGTCGGACAGCACGCGGCCAAGCGTGCCGTCGCCATTGCGCTGCGCAACCGCATGCGCCGGCAGAAGCTCGCGCCGGAACTGGCCGAGGACATTATGCCGAAGAACATCATCATGATCGGTCCGACCGGCGTGGGAAAGACAGAGATTGCGCGGCGGCTGGCGAGACTTACAAACTCCCCGTTTCTCAAGGTGGAAGCCTCCAAATTTACCGAGGTTGGCTACGTGGGGCGCGATGTCGAGTCGATGATCCGCGATCTGGTCGAGATTGCCATCGACATGCTGCGCGAGGAAAAGCTGGAAGAGGTCGAAGACAAGGCCGAGCTGAACGCAGAGGAACGTCTGCTCGACCTGCTGCTGCCGTCGCCGGGAGCTACCCCGGCCGCGCCCATCCCTCCCGTCGAAGTGTCTGGCAACACCATTACATTTCCCAGCCCCGCGCCCGCACAGACGCAGCCCAACGACTCCCACCAGCGCACCAGAGAGAAGTTGCGCGCGCAGTTCCGCGAAGGCAAGCTGGATGAGCGGATGGTCGAGATCGACGTGCGCGAACGCAACAATCCATCGTTTGAGATCATCTCCAACCAGGGCATGGAGGAGATGGACATCAACATGAAAGACATTCTGCCCAATCTTTTCGGGCAGCGAACGAAGAAGCGGAAGTTGAAAGTTTCCGAAGCCTTTGAGTACCTGGTGCAGGAGGAAGAGCAGCGCTTGATCGACATGGACCAGGTGACGCGCACCGCTGTCGAGCGCGTGGAAGACTCCGGCATTATTTTTCTGGATGAGATCGACAAGATTGCTGGCCGCGAGGGCGGCCACGGGCCGGACGTCTCCCGCGAAGGCGTGCAGCGCGACATCCTTCCCATCGTGGAAGGCACGACGGTTAACACGCGCTATGGAATGGTCAGCACCGACCATATTCTGTTCATCGCGGCGGGGGCATTCCACGTCTCGAAGCCGAGCGATCTGATTCCGGAATTGCAAGGGCGCTTCCCGATCCGCGTGGAGCTGAAGTCGCTCACAGTGGAAGACTTCATCAAGATTCTCACTGAGCCAAAGTCCTCCCTGGTTAAGCAATCGACGGCGCTGCTGGAAACCGAAGGCTTGAAGCTGGAATTTTCGCCCGAATCGCTGGCCGAAATTGCGAACTTCGCGTTCCGCGTGAATGAGGCGACGGAGAACATTGGCGCGCGCCGGCTGCATACGATTATGGAGCGCGTGCTGGATGAGATTAGCTTCGACGCGCCGGAGCTGGCGAAGGGAAAATCCACGGCGTCGGCCTCCGGCGTTGAAACTGCGGCCCGGGCTCATGCAAACGGCACGAACGCGCCGATCGCGCTGGCTGCCAGCGCGGAGCCTTCCAGCGGCGACCGGGCAAATCACGCCGGGCCCTCGCCGTCGATTCCATTGGTGGAACGGAACGGGGCCGACGGCAGCGAGCGCGTGATCGCCATCGACGCCGCATATGTGCGCCATATGGTCGCGTCGATTGTGAAAGATCAGGATTTGTCGCGGTATATCCTCTAGAACGATCTGTCTGTTGGTCTGGTATCCAGGCAATGAATCCGTCATCTGGAAACAACAGGCGGCGAATTGACTGCTAGCGAAGGCGGAGACGCATGGATGCATCCGGACGAAGGGCGGTTCTGGCGGCGATTCCGCTCACGGGCACATTGTGCGCCATCGGCGGCGCGGTCGATGTGATTGCGTATCTGCTCTTCGGCAGAATTTTTATCGCCAACATGACCGGCAATACCGTGCTGTTCGCGGCGTCCATTCTGCTGCACGATTGGCGGGATGCGGCCCTGCGGTTCGGCATTTTAGTCGCGTTTCTCGCAGGCATCTCCGTCGCCCACGCAGGGCTGCGCAAACTGGTGTCCGGCAGGGAACGACGCGGAAGACTTGTCGTGCTTGCGATCGAATTTATCGTCCTGACTGTGCTGGGGATGGCATTTCCTACCCATGCGATCCGCGTGCTGCTGCTAGTGGCGCTTGCCATCGCACTCGGCACGCAGAACAACGCGTTTCATCGGATCGGCCCGATACGGCTGAATACCGCCTTCATTACCGGCGATCTGGAGAATCTCGGCGAAGCGATCGTAGAGACCGAAGCTCCCGGGAAACGTCGGGAAGCGCGTCTACGGCTGGCGATCTTTCTGACGACATGGATTGCCTACGCTCTGGGAGCACTGCTGGGCGCATATGGTGCGCTGCATTTCAAGGATAAGGCGCTGTGGTTGCCCGCGGGCCTGGTGGCGATCGCAGCAGGAATAGTCGCGCGATCTCCCTCGCAGGTATTGCAAAGCTAACCAGATTTCGCTCCAGCACTTCTGAGTGGCCCGCCCCAGGAAGCGCGGGTGCTTGTCCCCCAATATCGGCCGATATGGATCGTTCTATATCTGGATGAATTGCGGTCCCCTCTCGCGGTTCTCCGGCTAAACGCAAGGTCCTTCGCCTGAGGCTCAGGATGACAAAATCTCGTTTAAGGGGATGGCAACAGAGCCGAAACTCCCTACAGTCGCAGATACGCGAACCGCCCATGCGTCTCGAGCATGGGAATCGCCGAGACCATGCTGGGTACTGCAATCACACCCGGTAGTAGGTGTGCCATCAAGTCGTGCGCGACTGGGTCCGGGCCGTCTTTCAGCTTCAGCCGCTTCGCCAGGACGCTCGCCTGGAATTCAGTGGCTGCATGGCAGCTCAGGAATTGCGCGCCGCGGCGCTGAATTCCCTGGAGTGACCAGTCCCATCCGACGGAGCGCTGATCGTTTGGATCGTCGGACGGATATTTCCCATCCGGCGATATTGTCGATGCGTAGTAAATGTTGCGCTCGGCCGGCTTTTTCGTAGCCGGATCGTCGATCTTAAAAGTTGCGCCGATCTGATATTTCTTCCACGCGTAATCGTCGAAGTTCAACAGATTCGCCCCGGCACGCAGAGCGGCAACCATCATAATTCGATTCTTCGGCACGCCAAAGCCGTGCTGCAGTCCGGTCAGGGCGTTGTCCACATGGATTGCCAGCATCTCGCCGTCCGGTTCGGTCACGTCGAAGAGTTGTTTCACTGTTCGTTTGGCGCGCAGCAGCTTGTCGAAGGCGGCGAAATCCCAATCTGCGCGGGAATAGAAAACTTCGGATTCTTCGGCTTGCGCGCGGCGCGGCAATAGACCCAGCGCGGCGGAGCCAAGCGTGGCCGTGGACAGAAAATTTCTACGGGACACTTTTTCAATGGGCATGAAATAGATGTATCAGATACGAAGAAGATGCCGCTTATGTGCGATTACCAAACTCGCGAGCGGTTGTCTCTCGAGTAGCACCGCTCACGCCAATTTCATGGCGATATGAGTGCCAAGCATGGAACTGCACTCTTCATTCCCGCGCTGCTACATCAACAGTTTTGGCAACGGGGTGGGATTGCAGTGCGGCAGGAGCCTGCGGCGGTCGATTTCCTTCCGCACCTGCATCAGGCCTTCGGCGCATGCGTCGAAGCTGTCCGACAACCGCGCGAACAGCGGCGCTTCCTGCTCGTACTCGAACACGTCGAACTGCGAGACAATGTAGTAGCTTTCCTTGCCCGCGCGTTTCAGAGCCTGCAAACTCTCCCGCGGATCGCGGCGCAGCCATTGTGCGGACTCAGGAAACATCCCTGCAAAGAACAGGCTGAAGTCGCCGATGTGTTTGCGCACCTCGCGCTCGCGCGGAAACGAATACGCATCTCCGTACACCGGATCGGAGGCGACGAGCATGTCGCTGACTTCGCGCAGCGGGCGGCCGCGCCGATCGCGGATACGGTAGAGTTGTTCCGTCTCGGCGAAGTCGGTCAGGATGCCGGCCACATAGCTGGCAATCTCGGCATCGTTCAGTTCAGGCATCTGGCTGTAACAGCCATACACGATTTCTTCAAACAGCTTCCGCAGCGGGTTTTCCACGGGTGTGGTATTGGCAGACATGGCGTAGCTCCTATCCGGGAATTTCCGTCAAAGCGAAATTCCCAATGCAGCCGTGCAAGTCCATCGGTTGGTATTACTCGTGCGCCGCATCGCGCATCGCGTTTCTGTTTCCTCTCGGCGATCGACTCCGAGAAGTTAGACAGTACTGTACAAATATTCACGCAAAATTCATAGAGAAATTTGATGCTGAGATGCAGTTCGTTAGCAGTCATTCCGCGCGTTTGCGAATGCGGAAATCCGCAAAATTCTGCAGAAATAACCTTCATGCCACTTAGCTGTACCGCGCTGCATGTTTAATGAAAAGAGTTTCATAATTTGTGAAGAAGGAGCGCGCTTCATGGCTCGAAACTCCAAAACGACTTCCGGTCGGACTGTCTCCCGCCCTCGTAAACTGTCATCGCAGTCATCGCTGTCCTCCGTATCCGACGGGCAGCCGATGTTCGGGCAGCCTGCGCCATCGCCCGATCCCACGAAATTTGTGATTCCCCATCCTTCGGACAATCAGGAGTACAAGCGAGTCAACAGTCATCTGTTGCAGGCTTTTCCCGCACCGAAGGGAGGCGCAGTCGAGCCGGTTCTGTCTCTGGCCGACGCGCTCGGGAGCCACGGGGCGGCGGCCGTCCGCAAAATCGAAGCCGCCGGACAAATTGTTTTGCATTGTGTGGGAGACACCGGCAGCGTGCGCGGCCCGGCGACCCAGTCGCTGGTTGCCGATAAGATGGTTGCCGACTTCAGCGAAGCGAACCCAGCCAGTGTGCCATCGTTTTTTTATCACTTGGGCGACGTGGTTTATAGCTTTGGTGAGGCTCGCTATTACTACGATCAGTTTTACGAACCATACCGGGAATATCCGGCGCCGATCTTCGCCATTCCAGGCAATCACGATGGGCTGGTCTTCAATGGCGACCGCGAACGCACGCTGGAAGCGTATCTGCGCAATTTCTGTGCGGAGGCGCCGCTGCATACTTCAGAAGCCGGCGCCTTGCTGCGAACGGCAATGACGGAGCCCGGCGTCTACTACACGCTGGAAGCTCCCTTCGTGCGGATCCTTGGCGTCTACAGCAATGTCCTCGAAGACCCCGGCGTGATCTCAACTGAGGGAGATGTGTCCTCTCCGGTCAGTGATGTGCAGCTTCAATTTCTGACGGCCGGCCTGACGCGTGCGAAGTCCGATCTTGCTTCTGGAAATTTTTCCGGCGCAGTGCTGGTGGCCGTACATCATCCGCCGTTCACCTACGGCAGCGTTCATTCCGGCAGCCCACGCATGTCGGCGGACTTGGACAAGGTGGCGAAGGCAGCCGGCTTTTGGCCGCACGCAATTCTATCGGGACACGCGCACAACTATCAGCGGTTCACCCGGGCGGTCGGGCAGTTTCAGATTCCGTATATCGTGGCCGGTAGCGGTGGACATGCGATCGCCTCGCTGCGGCATGGCGGCGAGGGCGCCATTCGTACACCATTGACTGTCAACAAGACGCTGACCTTTGAGAATTACGACGACATCCACTACGGCTATCTGCGAATTACCGTAACGGCAAAGCTGCTGAAGTTCGAGTTTCACCCGGCAGAGGACGGCAGTTTCGAGAAGACGCCGGACGATCGCGTGACGGTTGATCTGGCCACGCGAAGATTGGTTGTTGCCTGATGTAGGAGGCAGCTCTTACTTCTAGCTGGTCTGTTTCTGCATAGCGTGGATCGCGTCCAGTACTTCGGTGCTGGCCTGATTGGGATCGACGCCGACCCACTCCTTCACGATCTTGCCGTGCGGATCGATCAGGAACGTATTTCGCTTGGCGATTTTGATGCCCATATAATTGCCGAGCGAGCCATACTTCTCCACCACATTATGGCCGGTGTCGGAGAGCAGTTTGAAGTGCAGTCCATCCTTGGCGCAAAACTGCTGATGGCTTTTGACGCTATCTACGCTGACGCCCAGCACGACAGCGTTGAGCGCTTCAAACTTGCCAATGTCTTTTTGGAAGTTGCGCGCCTCAATGGTGCAGCCGGAGGTCATATCCCTCGGATAAAAGTACAGCACTACCCATTTGCCGTGATATTGGTTCAGGCTGATGTGGGTGCCTTCCTGGTTTGGCAACGTGAACATGGGCGCGGTCTGGCCCACTTGCGGAACAGGCGTGGAAGCGGCGAACGCGCGTACCGCAACGAACACGAGAGCAGCGGCGAACAATACTCCGAGCGAGATGCGAGTTACAGTGAGGTTCATAGCCTAGTCAATCTCCGGCTTGCATTATACGGGGAACAGGGTACCTTCAAGCCCTTCTGCCATTCGGCCCCGGCTATTGCTCGCCCGGCTTGTAGGCCACGAAATATTGGCGCGCATCACGACGAAAGAGAACCCAGGCAATTGCCGCAAAGATCGCCGAGTGAATCGCAACCTGGCGAAGCGTGGGAAAGCTGATCGCCACGTGGAAAGCGATCCAGGCCAGCGCGAGCCATCGCGCCCAGTTGTGTCTGCGAAGCATGAATACTCCGGCGATAACCCCCAGCAACTCCGTGAGTTCGATCCACACGCTGTCAGGTTGGCACGCCATCAGTTCCGAAAAGTGGCAAACGAAACCGATCGTGCCTACGGCAATGTACAGACACGAAAGAATCAAGACTGGGAACGGGCGCTTTATTGAGTTCATGGCAACGTCTCCAGCATCGCCAGCAGTCCGGCTTCGTCAATGGCCGGCACTCCAAACGCGCGGGCCTTGTCCAGCTTGGAGCCGGCGTCGTCGCCGGCGACGACATAGCTGGTTTTCTTGCTGACTGAGCCGGAGACTTTTCCGCCCTCACGTTCGATTCGTTCCGTCGCTTCTTCGCGCGACAGCGTTGGCAGAGTGCCGGTTAACACGAAGGTCAGCCCGTTTAGTTTTGAGGAGACCTTTTGCTTTTGCGCAGTGAAGTTCAATCCGGCCTGGCGCAATTTTTCTATCAATTCCCGATTGGCCGGCACGCCGAAAAACTCGAGAATCGCCGCGGAAATGCGCGGGCCAATCTCCGGCACGCGCTCCAGTTCTTCTGCGCTGGCCTCCATCACCCGGTCCATGGAGCCAAACGCGTCGGCGAGAAATTTCGCGGTGCGCTCGCCGACGAAGCGAATTCCGAGGCCGAGCAAAACGCGATCAAGCGGCGCCTGCTTCGAGCGCTCAATCTCCTGTAACAACGATTGCGCGGTCTTCTCGCCGATGCGTTCCAGTGATAGCAGCGCCGGTTCATCGAGATTGTAAATATCGGAAATGCTGTGGACCAGGCCGCGCTCGGTGAGCTGCTGCACGACGGCTTCACCCAGTCCTTCTATATTCATCACCTTGCGCGCGGCGAAATACTGCAGGCTCTCGCGCAGTCGCGCTGGGCAGTTAACGTTGATGCAGCGCCAGTCGACTTCGCCTTCTTCACGTACGACCGGACTGCCGCACACCGGGCACGTGGCGGGGAAAGAAAAATCGCGTGCGTCTTTCGGCCGTTTCTCGCGCAATACATCGACGACCTTTGGAATCACATCGCCGCCGCGTTCGATGGTAACGAAGTCGCTGATCTTCAGACCGAGACGTTCGATTTCATCCGCATTATGGAGCGTCGCGCGGCTGACCGTCGTGCCGCCGATCGAGACCGGCGTCAACTCGGCAACAGGAGTGAGCTTTCCGGTGCGGCCCACCTGCACCGAAATATTTTCCACCTGCGTTACCGCCGCGCGTGCGGCGAACTTATAAGCAATGGCCCAGCGCGGGGCGCGTCCGGTAAATCCCAGGCGGTTTTGCAGCGTCGTGCTGTTCACCTTGACGACCACGCCGTCAATTTCATATGGCAGCGAATCGCGCATGGCGTCGGCTTTGGCGATGAACTCCCAGGCGGCATCGATATTTTTGACCAGTCCGCGTTGCGGATTCACATGGAACCCGGCGGCTGCCAAAGCATCGAGCGCTTCTTTTTGCTCGGGGAAAATATATCCGCGTTCATCCAGCGCAAAGTACGCGTAGAAATCGAGCCGGCGTTGCGCGACGATATTCGGCTCCAGCGTGCGAATGATACCGGCGGCGGCGTTGCGCGGATTGGCGATGGGATCGAGGTCCTTGCGGCGCGGCATGGTAGCGCCGGTTTTATGGACCGTGTTGCGCCACTCTTCCTCAAAGGTGAGTCTTTTCTCCTCGCGCTCTGCATTGATTTTTTGAAATGCGGCGAGCGGAAGGACGACTTCGCCACGCACCTCGAAATTTTCGCGCAGGCCGGACTTCTGCAGCCTGGCTGGCGATATGCTGAGCGGCACGGACCGAATCGTGCGGACGTTCGTCGACACATCTTCGCCGATCGCGCCATCGCCGCGCGTGACGCCTCGCGCGAGGTGTGCGTTTTCATAGGTCAGCGCCAGCGAAAGGCCGTCCAGTTTCACCTCGCAGACATACTCAATCTGTTCTTCACCGGCGAGCCCATGAACCCGGCGATCCCAATCGCGCAACTCGGTTTCGTTATATGCATTGTCGAGAGACAGCATGGGGCGCGAGTGTGCGACCTTGGCAAAACCTTCCTTGGGCTTGCCGCCAACGCGTTGCGTGGGCGAGTCGGGCATACGCAGCTCGGGATGCGCATCCTCCAGCGCACGCAATTCGCGCATCCAGGCGTCGTACTCCGCATCGGAGACCTCCGGCGCGTCCTGGGCGAAATAGAGATATTCATGATGGCGCAGCGTCTCGCGCAGAGCTTCGATCTTCTTCTCTACCGCGCCGCTCGCATCGTGCTTTGACATCTCTCAAATTATAGAGAGCACACCCCGTAAGCCGTGAACATGAAACAATCCATGGAAGAGAGCGGAGCAGACCCCATGCCAGTGAAACCGTTTCGCGCTTGTCTGCTGCACGCGGTTCGGCAGCGCTCCTTGTGGATTGCGCTGCTGCTCTGGGTTCTTCTCAGTCTGGCAACCATTGCGCTTTGCCACGGCAAAGTGCCGTTGCCGGGATTGCACGCGAGACCACCGGCCGCGCAGGTGATTGCCGGCTCAGTCACCGTCGTCATTTTCTTGATTCTTATCGGAATTGTCGCTCTGATTGCGCGGCGTCGACCTTGGCCGAATCTGGCCGAACGCGCACCGGACCGGGCGACCGCCTTGCGCGAAACGATCTGGCTGTGGATTTACGGCGCACTCGTGATTTTCGCAGGGCGATGGATCGGGCTGCATTTCTTCGGCGGAGGCATTGCGCTGCACTTGAATGGCTCGCTAGTGGGCCCGTCCAGAGTCCAATCGCCGATCGAGGTTTACACCTGGGCAGCGTACAACGGCTTTTTCCTGGCATTCATTCCATATCTTGTTTTTCGGCTGCGTGGATATTCGCGCGAAGCGCTGAATTTGAAATCCTCCAACCTGAAGAACGACACACTGATCATTGTTGTGGTGCTGGCGATCGGGTGCGCATTCGACTTGAGCAGCGGTCACAGCATCCTGCAGCTCACACCGCACCAGCAGCTTGTCGGAGGTCTGCTTTCCTTTGTGCTGCATCTGTTTGGTACCGGACTACCCATCATGATTTTTATTTACGCCATTCTTCTGCCGCGCTATTTCTGGCTAGTCTCGCCAATGACCGCCTTTTTGCTGGGGGCGGCCAGCTATCCAACCATGCATATTTTCGAGTCGTGGACGCTCTATGACACGCTGCCTCACGCCATGATTTCGGTCGCATTTGTGTTTCTGACTTTCTTTCCCGCGGGACTGGTGAAATCGTATCTGACGATGCGAACGGGAAATGCCTGGGTGCATCTCTGGGCATTCCATGTGATTTCTCCGCACGTCACGCTGGATACACGACTGGTGGTGAACGATTTTCATATTCAATAATCTCACCGTGGTATCTTCTGCGTGAGTCCGCAACGAGGTATACAGACGTGCAAACAAAACCCGCAGCTCGTAAAAACTTCGACTCTGCCCAGGACAAACTGATTGACCTGAGTCATCGTATTCACGCCAATCCCGAGCTCGGTTTTGAGGAAGAAAAGGCCTCGACGTGGCTTTGCGAGTTCCTCGACGGGGCTGGTTTCGCGGTGGAGAAGGGGATCTGCGATCTGCCCACCGCGTTTCGAGCGCGCGCCGGCTCCGGTCCTCTGCATATCGGCATTTGCGCCGAATACGATTGTCTGCCCGGCATTGGCCATGCTTGCGGCCACAACATCATTGCCGCGTCGGCGGTTGGCGCGGCGCTCGCCGCGGCCGCGGTTGCGGACGACGTGGGCCTGACGATTCACGTGATCGGCACGCCCGCCGAGGAAGTCGGCAATGCCGGCGGCAAAATTCTGATGCTGGAACGCGGCGGTTTCGACGGTATCCACGTCGCGATGATGGTGCATCCTGCGCCGTTCGACATGCTTCGATCGAAGATCATCGCTGCATCCATGTTTGAAGTCCATTGCACCGGGAAGGAATCTCACGCCTCGGCCTTTCCAGAGCTTGGCGTGAACGCTGCGGACGCACTGACCATCGCGCAGACGGCGCTGGGTCTGCTGCGGCAACATATTCGCTCCACGGATCGAATCCACGGCATTGTGACCAACGGGGGCGCGGCGCCGAACGTTATCCCGGCCCATACTTCGGCCAAGTACATCGTCCGCTCGGAAACACTGGATCAGCTGGCCGAATTGCGGCCCAAAGTTTACCGTTGCTTTGAAGCCGGGGGTCTTGCCACTGGCGCGAAGGTCACAATCACAGGCGGCGACAAGCCGTATGCCGAGATGCACCACGACGACGATATAGCCGCCATTTACCGCGCGAATTCTGAGGCGCTGGGGCGGCCGTTCCCGAACCTCGGCGAGTGGGAAACGCGTCCGACGGGATCGACGGATATGGGCAACGTTTCGCGGGCGATGCCGTCGATTCATCCCTTCATCGGCATCAACTCTCTGCCCGCAGTCAATCACCAGCCTGAATTCACGGCGCATTGCATCACCGCCGACGCGGACAAGGCGCTGGTGGACGGCGCGATGGCAATGGCCTGGACCTGCATCGATATGGCAACGAACGACGAAGTGCGCAACCGGCTCATAGGCGGCCGGAAATAGTCGCGCATCCGCCGTGTATGCTGAAAAGCTGAATGGAGCCGGTCACACATTTCCTTACGGGCGCGTGCCTGGGTCGCTCGGGATTCAACCGCACCACCGCGTATGCGACGCTGGCCATGGTGCTGGCCGCGGAAGCGCCGGACATCGACGTGCTTTGGGGATTTCGCGGTCCGGTCGCAGGATTTGAGCATCACCGCGGCATCACGCACACGTTTCTGGGCGCGCCTTTCATGGCGTTGGTGGTCACCGGGGCAGTGTGGCTCTGGCATCGCTGGCAGACCCGCTCCGCTGCAACAGAGCAAGCGGGAGGGACTGCGCCGGTCCAACAGCCGGGCAGGAAGCCAAAAGCTCCTCCAGTCCGCTGGGGAGTAATCTGGCTGCTGGCGTTAATCGCCGATTTCAGCCATCTTCTGCTGGACTGGACGAACAATTACGGCTTGCGCCCGTTTTTCCCATTCAATCCGCGCTGGTATGCGGGAAATATCTTCTTCATCTTTGAGCCGGTGCTGTTTGGGGCATTGCTGATCGCGCTGGTCGTGCCGGCGATCCTCGGCCTGGCCGACCGCGAGATTGGCGTGCGCCGGCAGCCGTTTTGCGGACGCGGCTGGGCGATCTTTGCGCTCTGCGTGGGAGTGGTTCTGGGTTGCTGGCGCTGGGCGGAGCATGAGCGGGCGCTGTATTTACTCGCCGAGCAGAATTATCAGAATGAGCCGATCGTGAAAATGACGGTCAGCCCCTATCCTGGTGATGTGTTCCGCTGGTTCGGCGTGGTGGAGACGAGGGATTTTTATCAGACGGCAATCCTAAATACCCGCACCGACAGCTTCACCAGCCAGGCGCCGAGCGATCTCTACTACAAGCAGCCGCAGACCGCCGCGATCCTGACGGCGAAGCGCTCCTGGCTGGGACGCGTGTATCTGGACTGGTCGCAGTTTCCTTTTGTCGAGGAGTCCGGAATCTTCGGCGCGCTGCCGAACGGCGCGCACTACACGGCGGTTCGTTTTCAGGACCTGCGCTTTGCCTATAACGCGCTGTTTCTGCACGGGCGAAGAGGCAATCCTCTGGGCGGAACAGTGATCATTGCCCCGGACGGTAAAGTCGACGAGATGCGGATGGGAGATCGAGTGCAAAAATAGCAGAGCCGGACCGCCAGATTGTTTGCTACAGAAAAATCTATTTTGATTCGGCAGAAATTTGCTTGACCGGGCAGGCGGAGACCGAAACAATGGAGGTTCCACCGGAATGCGCACCGGCGCTTCCGCATTTGCGATAGAAGAGGGACCAATGTTCAGCTATTTCTTTGTTTTATTGGCGGTTTTGACGCGAATCCTGCCGCATCCGTGGTGGAGCTTTACGGCGACGGGCGCATCTCTGCTGGTGTTCGGCGCTCGGCGCTCACCGAAGTTCTTTTTTCTGCCGGTGCTGGCGTTTGCGGCGGCGGATTACTATCTGACCGTTTTCGCCTATAACTATCCGTTTCATATTCAGGATTATGTGACGACGTGGGCCTGGTATCTGGGCGCCTGCTGGATCGGCTACGCGTGCCTGCGGAAACGCGCGAACGCGGGACGAGTCGTGGGCGCGACGCTGGCATCGTCTACCTCGTTCTTCCTGGCGAGCAATTTCATGGTGTGGACCGGATTCGGCACGTATCCGCACACGATGAGTGGCCTGGCTGCATGCTACCTCGCCGGCCTGCCGTTCTATCGCAACGATGTGGTGGCCACTACACTGCTGACCAGCGCCGTATTTGGCGTTCCTATGCTGGCGCGCAAGCTGGTCGAGGAATGGCAGCGCCGCCATCTCGGCGGAGCCAACCCTGCCTAATTACCCCCGAGTAACTTATTTAGCAAACGTTATTGCGCAGGCACTATCGCCCGTTCATGATTGCTGGTGCGCACCTCCGGCACGCTGCCATCGTTGACCGTCACCTGGCTGGGCTGGCTGTCGACCAGCATACGCACCGTCGTATCGCCGTGTGCAGGAACCAATAGACGCTTCGTCTGCGTCGCCAACTCCGACTGCACCGTGACCGGAATTTCGGCGGAACAAAAGCTGTCGTTTCTGACATCGACGGAGACCAGGTAATTTTTGATGGCGCTGTTTTTTGTCAGAATTGGCCGCCGATAGGCGCTTGCGATGTGCAGATCGGGCAGGCCGCGGTCGCGGTAAATCCAGTCATCAAAAAACCATTCCAGATCTTTTCCGGAACTCTTCTGCAGCAGATGCTGCAGATAGCTGGGCTCGCGGTCGTCCGCTGGATTGTAGGCTCGCAGCGCGTTGGCGAACGGGGTATCGCCGACCATGTCGCGCAGCATCCACAGCACATCGGCGGCCTTGTCGCGGTAATAGATGTCGCTCCAGGCCTCGATCAGGCTCTGGCCGGGATCGATGCCCGGGTCGGTTGTTTCGGCCAGAGCCAACGCGGCGCGGCGGGAATCCATCTGGCTAATCGCGGTCGCACGCCCGGCGCGTTGCTCAATCCATAACAGCGTCATAAATTGCGCCATCCCCTCGTTCAGCCATGGACGCGGCGAGACGAAATAGCTGTGGCTCAACATATGCGCCATCACCGGGCCGGCGCTGTCGCTCGATGCGTTTGCCTGCAAGGGAAGAAAGAGGAGATTGCGTTCTTCAAACGGCAGATCGTCGCTTGCTGGCAGATCGACCAGGACCACCGGACGCCTGGGATGCGGTCCCAGCCATTGCTCGATCAGCGGACGGTCGCTTTCGACGATTTTCGCGTAGACCGGCGCGGCGGTCTCGTTTCCGTGCCGCGTGTATATATCGAGGTTTGGAAAATGCTGGGACGCTGCGTTCATAACCAAAAAACTAAGCGGTGAAAACCCCAGCGTGGTCGACGGCAAGGTAAAAGAAACCACCTGCAGGACGGTGTTGCCGGTATCGCCGGTGTCCGCGGGGAAAGCGGCACTGGAGGAAGTTGCGGGTGGCGAGGATTTTTCCGGTGCCGGACTATTACCGGGCGGCACCACGTGGCCATTGAGAAATGCGACATTTGGACTGACATCGAGATACTCGACCAGCACATGCATCTTTATGCGCGCGTCGGATTCCCGCAGCTTCCATTTGCCGACGGAATCGAACATCTGCGGCCCCTGGCCGAGCAGCACCGGCGCGGTCGAAACGGGAAACCAGATCACGTTGCCGAAACCGCGGAGAGCGGTAAAGTCCGGGCCGATCTCGTCCCATTCGGAAGACGCGGCGACACTGGGCGGGGCGCCAAGGCGCAGCAGTCGCTCCGACGATTGCTCGACTGTGCCGGAATAAATAACGTCCAAGTGAATGGTCGTTCCCGGAGCAATCGGCGCGGTGAGAACGACGACCGCTTCGGTCAGTTGACCCGTGTGATCGATGTCGCTATCGACCGTCTCGGTCTGGAATTTTGCCGTGGCTCCATCCACGCGGATCGAGTACCAGTGCAGGGAAGACGACAGCTGGAGAGCGATTCGGGTGAGAGGTTTGTCGCTGGTGTTCTGCGCGTCGAGATGCGCATGGACGGCGAGCGAATGCCGGGACGGCACCAGATGCACTTCAAAATCGTAGGAACGGTAGGTTAACGCGGAGCGTTCCGCATCCGTAACCAGCGCGGTTGCAGATGGCTTGGCGAGCGCAGACGGCGTCGCCTGCGGCGGAGCGGCATTGGACGCAGTCGTGGCGGTGCGGGAAAAGATCGTCTGGCCGTAAGCGGAATTCGCGGGCGGTTGTTTCTGCTGAGGTGCTTTTTGTTGCGCAACACCGGCCTGCATCGCGACCGCGCAGACGATTGGAGCCGATGGCCCCCAAGCTGCAAGTGACACCGCAACTGCTGTAGTCAATGTGCGTTTCCACCCAGGGCTAAGAAACGAGACTCCCATTCGACTCGCCTTTGGCTCGCTCAGGGCAGGCTCTCGATAGGCTCGGGGCAGGCTCCGGGGTACCCAAGTTGTCGGCAGTTTCATGAACCGAGGCCTTTCAGTGGGCGCGTGGGCTTCGCGGCTGCATCGTTCACCTTTGCGGATACGAGCTTTGCCCGGCGCTGCCGCGCCGCCTCATACATGACGATCGCGCCAGCCACGGAGACATTCAATGAGGAAACCTGGCCGGCCATGGGAATGCGCAGCAGATGGTCGCAAGTTCGGCGGGCCAGATCGTGCAGGCCACCGCCTTCGCCTCCTAGAACCAGAACGCAGTGACAGCGAAAATCGAATGCATCATAGTCCTCGCTGCCACGTTCATCCAGGCCGACGCACCAGATATTCTGCCGCTTTAGCTCTTCCAGAGCGCGCACCAGGTTGGTGACACGCGCAATGCGGACGTGCTCGGCGGCGCCCGCGGAAGTCTTCATTACGGTCGCATTGACCGGGGCTGCCCGCCGTTCGGGCAGAATCACGCCATCCACCCCGGCTCCGTCCGCGGTGCGCAGCAATGCGCCCAGATTGTGGGGGTCTTCCACACCGTCGAGCGCCAGCAGAAAAAGATGCTCTCCGCGCGGCTTCGCCAAATCCTGCAATGACAAAAAGCCGCGTTCAGCCACGATGGCGACGACACCCTGGTGAGTCGCTGTCCGTGCCAGTCGGGTCAACTGGTCTTTGGATTCAAGGCGGACCGGGATCCCGGCGGTCTTGCAAGCATCTAGAATGGCTCGCAGCTTCGCGTCCTGGCGACGGGCGATTAAAACGGATTCCAGACGACGGTTGCTGGAGCGGATCGCTTCTTCCACCGGGTGCAATCCGTACAACAGTTGCATAATAAGTAGTGTACCCTCGCGTGCCTGGGCGGTTTTCAGCGCACGACCCATCTCAAATCGAGACGTGGCGCATTCATAATTGACCCGCAAATCGGCGATTTCAGGCCGAAGGAATGGAGAAGATCAGGGTGACTCTTCGGCAATTCAAGCAGAAATTTTCTCCCCTGCGCGTCTTTTCGTCGGAAACCGGCGTCCATACCAAGGACACGATGGCAGCGACTCGTTCAGCCACGCTTACACACGCCGATCAAACGAGCGGTGCAAACCAGGCGATTGCGGCCGGCTTGCGCCGCCATGATCCCAATCTGGTGGAGCAGTTAATTGATCTGTATCAGCACCGGCTTTTTCGGTACCTGCTGTTTCTTACCGGCAGCCGCGACCTGTCGCAGGACCTGTTTCAGGAGACCTGGCTGCGCGTGCTGGAACGCGGCTCCCAATACAACGGGAATGCACGCTTTGATACGTGGATGTTTGCTATCGCGCGAAACCTGATGATCGACCACACCCGCAAGCGGCACACAATAAGCCTGGACGAAGCCACCGATCCGGAGAAGGATCGGCCGCTTGAAATTGCCGGAGATACGCCCTCCCCGTTCGATCATTTCCATTCGCAGGAGCAGGCCGCGAGGGTCAGCCGTGCTTTGCTTGCGCTGCACCCTCTGTATCGCGAAGTCCTGGTGTTGCGCTTCCATGAAGAGATGTCGCTGGATGAGATCGCGCGCGTCAGCAATGCTCCGCTCTCCACTGTTAAATCCAGGCTGTACCGGGGCATGGCTGCTCTGAAGCCTGTGCTGGAGATGGGAACGGAGGTGCAGCCATGACGCTGAACGACGCAAAGACTCCGATTGTGAATCCAACGCAGTCTGCCGCCGATCCCGCGGCGCACGGTTCCGGTCTGGAAGAGCAGGATTTTGCCGCCGCCCTGCTCTCAGTGGGCGCAGTGGCCGACTCCGCCATGGTCTGCCGAACCCAGCGCCGGGTCCGGGAGCAAAGTATGGACACGGCCGAGCAGCGCCAGAGGCTGCGCCATGCGATTGGCCTGGCGATTTTAGGCTTCTCTCTGCTGCTGCTGGTGCTTACACCGGTTGTATGGAGCAGCTTTCACCTCGCGAGCGGCTGGGATTTTGCAGATGTTGAATCGCAGTCAATGTACGTCATTGGATGGCTGTTTCCCGTCACGCTGGTTGGCCTGGTCCTTGCCTGTTTGCGGATGCGCGCCGGCCGCGGAACGAGGCGGATCGACCATCGGATGGATTCGAGACTGGGATCGATGGTTCGATAGTTCCGGGTTCCAATGTTTTGATTGACAGGCGCATCTCGACTTGCGTAAGTTGCGTTGTACGGAAGTTCTATAGTCTTATTTGAAATCCTGATTTGAAGTGATGGCGCGGCGCTCATTGATCTCCGCGCCGACAGAAAAGCATCCACGATGGCCCGCACCGATTCCACCTCGTCCTTTTCCGTCAGCGAAGAACTCAAGCTGATTCCGCGCTGGTCGGTGGCGTTGGCCTTTGTGGCGTTCGTCGGCATCCAGTACCTGTTCTTCTTCGTGCTGCATCAGCACCACCGCAGTCCGATGGCGGTGCATGTCTACTTTGGAACATCGTGGGGCGCGCTGGTTGCCGTCTACATACTGATGATTGGCTACATCAGCAAGGACGCGCCGCGGCGCAATATGGGCAAATGGCTCTGGATACTGCTCTGCATCGTGCTGCAGGGGGGCATTGGCCCGGTAATTTATTTTCTGCTGCGGCAGCCGGTCCTCTCGCAGTGCCCATGCTGCGGCACGCATATCGAGGTCGATTTCCATTATTGTCCGCAATGCGCTTATCGCGTGGCTCCCAATTGCGGCAATTGCTATGAAAGCGTTCGCATTACCGACCTGCACTGCACCCATTGCGGACATGATCTGGCAGAAGACAACACGCCGGCCCGCCTCCGCGCCTACGGCAATTGACCTGTGTTTCCCTCTCTTTGACAGCCGCCGGGAACACTTCCCGATGTAGAGTTGTCTTAAGCCATGACGATTCGTGCCGTGATTGTCGACGACGAGCAACTGGCGCGGCAGGAGCTTGAATATCTGCTGCGTGCGGATGATGTGCAGATCGTCGCCCAGGGAAAGAACGGCGTGGAGGCGGTGGAATTGATCCGCACTCATCAACCGGACGTGGTTTTCCTGGACGTGCAGATGCCCGGCCTGGACGGCTTCGCGGTATTGAAGAAGCTGCTCGATAAGAACCGCAAGACCAAGCTGCCGAACATCGTCTTCGCTACGGCATTCGACAAGTATGCGGTTCGCGCCTTTGAGGTGAACGCGGTCGATTATCTCCTGAAGCCGTTTGAAGAGGCGCGCGTGCATAGGACCCTGGAGAAGATCAAGAACAGGCTGATCGAATCCGCCCACGCGGTATCGTCCATTTCAGCCTCCGAAAAATCCTTGCCTTCTCACGGGGAACCTGCCGCGGCGCTTTCCGCCAGCGAGAGTTCGATGGACGAACGTCTCGATGCGCTGGTCCGGTTGCTGGAGCAGCAGACGCCGCCAACCCGCAATACGGCGAGAATTGTGCTGCGGGTGGCTGGCAGGCTGCTATTGGTGGAGCAGCGGGACATCTGCTTTGCATCCATCGAGGAAGGCACGATCAGCGTGGCGACGCACTCCATTGAAGGCCAGTCCAACTGCCGCACGCTGGAGGACCTGCTCGATTTGCTCGACCCCAACCTGTTCTGGCGCGCGCACCGGTCTTTCGTCGTGAACATTCATCGGATTCAGGAAGTGGTGCCGTGGTTCAAATCCAGTTATCAACTGCGGATGGACGACCGGCGACACACGGAGATTCCAGTCAGCCGCGCCCAGACAAAACGCCTCCGCGAGCTGTTCAATCTGTAGAGAGCCTCCGGCTCTCGCTTCTGGCGACCCAAAACTGTCATCCTGAGCAACGCGAAGGACGCGTTCAGTCGTAGCGCTCGAAGTGGATCTGTTTGCGGTCCCAGCCAAGTTCCTTCAACTGCTCGCGATTGGCGGAAACCATTTCATTCAAACCGCAAATGTAGGCGCGCATGCCGGGTCCGCTGCCGGCAGGGTCGCCGATCTCTTCGGCGGGTATCTGCGAGCGGTCCTGTAGAGTCTGCCGCACATGCGTCTGCACATAGCCGCGCAAACCTTCCCAGCCTTCATGAGGACGGCTCAATGTCGGCAGATAGTGGAAATTGGGATACTCCGCGGCGGTTTTTTCAAAGAAGCGCTGGTAGTAGATTTCGGTTTCATGCCGCGTGCCGTACATCAGCCAGAAATGTTTTCCATCGCTGCGGTCTTCAGTCTCAGAGGGAAACAGGTGCTCGACGAAGCCGCGCATCGGCGCAATCCCTGTTCCAGTGGCGATCAGGATTGTGTCCACCAACGGCCTCTTCAGCACGAACAGCCCGTGCGGGCCGTGAAATTGTGCGGTCGCTCCAGACTCCAGATCACATAAAAGATTAGAGAAGAAGCCATTCTCCACTCGGTTCAAGCACAAGTCGAAGCGATTGCCTCGCGGAGCGGATGCGATGGAGTACGCGCGCGTTTGGTGCTTGCCGTTGCCGTCTGTGGCCACCATGGAGACGAACTGGCCGGCATCGAAGGCGAAATTCACCTCGTCGAGAACTTCAAATTCCAGGTGATAGCACTGGACCCGCTCGGAAAGCAGCAGTTTCTGCAGGAGCCGTGCGGTATAAATCTTCCGTTCCACAAAACCCTCGTCTCAATCGCTGGAGTCGCTTCTTTATTTATAAATGAGCGCCGAGAATCGCCCGCAGCTACGGGGAATCGAAACCCGATTGCATTACGATGCATCCAACCAGTGAAACATTGGCCCGGAGGTGCGTTCTTGAACATAGATGGATACAAGCGGAGGCTGCTGGCGGAAGAACAAAGGTTACTGCATGGGATAGAAGAGGCCCGTGCCAACGCGTTGGAACCGGGCCCGCCGCCGGTGGGCGATGCAGCGGACGCGAGCGTGAGCGACCTGGCCATCGAGGAGCAATTCGGCGATGCCGATCGGGACACCCATCTGCTGGACCAGGTACGCGCCGCCCTTCGCCGGATCGAAGACGGCACCTATTGCAAGTGCGTTGTCGATGGCGGCACGATTGAAGAAAAACGGCTGGACGCGATGCCCTGGACTCCCTACTGCAAGAAGCATCAGGAAGCGCTGGAAGCCTCCAACCCGCAACCAACGCCGACGCTTTGACTGGCTGGACCGAAAATCAAGGCCACTTTCTTATTCACCACGCATAAGAGCGGCGGGGATTCGTTGGTCCCTCGCCGCTCTTAGTTTTTTGGAAACCCCTGCTGTCAGTACCTCGCCTTGCAACTACCAGCCGGTGCGTTGTGCCATTTCCGTTCCCGGTGTGAAGGAAACTCCTCGCAATACTTCTCCGAATCCGGCTTTGCGCAGGATGACGAACTTTTCGCCCGCGGCCGCAGCAGCACTGGTGTTCGCCAGCGTGTCAGTGATCGCGACCAGTTGATCGGGGTCCGCCCCGGTATCTCCACCGCCGCTTATGGTGGAGGTGACGGCCCAGAGCGTAACCATACCGTCGCGATCAACCTGTCCCGTCAACTGGCGAAGGCCGTCCGTCGCAGGCGCCCAGGGCAGGCCTGTTGCCGCGTTCGTTCCCGTCGGGTAGCGATCGACGCTATACGGCGTACCGAGATTCAGTCCAGCCTGCAATGTGTAAGCAAGATTCCAGGTCTTTGTGGTGGAGTTGAAAACCCACTTCTGCAGGCCGGCTGTGGTTTGCGCCACCGCATGGGTGTACAGATCGCTCCCGCCTGTATAGCCGTCGCCTTCGTCGGCGACGTACAAGGTATTCGCGTTGGCAAACCAGATGCCGAAGGGGTAGGTGAGCGTGGTAGCTGTTTTTGCCGGAATTGACGGAAAGCCGGCAAGAATGCACATATTGTTGGGAAGGCCCACGGTCTGCAGGGTTCCCAGATCGTAGTTCAGCGGCGCCGTGGGCAGAGGGGCGGAAGGGGAAGGGAGACCTACGCCGTGTGGGCACGCAGTGCCGGTCGTGTCGACGAAGTAGACGGTATTCACGCCGTTGCTGCCGCTACCCTTGGTGAAGTAGAGGACGTTCTGGAAGATCGCGCTGCCGCGGAAATTGTCGTCCTTGCCGATCTTGTCCGCCTTGTCGCCGAGTTCCGTCACCGAGAAACTGGCGACAGGAGTCGGTGTGCCCGGGTTCTGCGCCTGTTCCGGTTCGTTGGTTGGATCGATGAGTTGGGCTCCCGCGCCAAGAATCACACCGTCCGGCTGAGGATTGCTGCCGTTTCCCGCATTCCCGGCGGTGTAGAAGATGGTGGCGTCATCGGAATCGCGGTCGCCGTCGCCGTTATTCAGGATTACCGAGCGTCCGTTATTTCCGCTGTACGCGTTGGTTTCCGTGAAGTGGAACCGGCCAAACTGGTCTACCTGCGCCACCGCGCGGTAATACGCAACGCCGACCGGATTGGTGGGATCGATCTCCAGCGGAGTATTGGAATTGGACACGTCGATGGTATCGACCGGCGCGACATATCCCATAAAGGTGAGGTATCGACCGTCCGTCGATAAATGCAGGGCTAGCTCAGATTTCGAGCTGAAGCTCGTGGCCATGTGGTCACTCTTGCTGTCGACGCCGCGCTCCAGACTGTTGGGAACTTCCAGGGAATTGATGAGCCTGCCGGAGGGCGTAATTTGATCCAGATAGATTCTGGACGTGATGCCGAAGCTGGCATCGTAAATATCGTTGTTGAAGACGGAGGGATACGTGCCGTTGTAGGGCGCTCCGGTGGAAGCGGAACAGCCACCCTGTGTGCTGGCGCAGTCCGGCGGCAAGATCGTGCCCACTTTCACATTGCTTGCGTTATTGTCATACACGCTGCGGCTGACCACGAGATTGCCTGGCCAAAACTGCGAATTGCCCTGAAACGGGAAATTCTGTGCGCTTGCGGGAATACTGCCCATGAGAGCGCCGAAGGAAATCAGCGCGATGCCCTTGGCGAACCCAACCCAATTGTGTGGCTTGCTTGCGGAATTCTGTGTCACCGAAGGTCTCCTCATCCGGAGGGTACGCATCGAATGTTAGGGACCGATTTCCCTAAGGTTACGGCTGAATGAAAACGCGCTCCGCTGTGGAATTATTGTGAATATTCTTTGGCTCAATGGATTTCGATTCTAGTTCTGTTACGCGCCTATTTGCCGCAGCTTGCGTCTTCAGCGGAAGGTGTTTCGTCTATCAACTATCCATCGAGCGGCGCCGGACAACTATACCCGCCCGGCTTCGCAAGTGTGAGGCTGCGTGCGTTGTCGCTTTTCACCGTAAAATCTAGGAACGCTTTGTGAACACCGTCGTCAGCCGTTGGGGCGCAAGATACTGGACAGCGGAAGATCTTAGACTCAGGAGCACCAGGTTAGCCGATGCAAGAAGACACAGTGGAAAGACAATCTTCCGACGGCAGCTACGTCGGTCGAGAACATCAGTTGCCCCCTCCAGAACACCAGCCGCACCGCTCCAAGGGAACACGTGTGCTGATATGGGTGCTCATCCTGCTGGGTTTTGGCTTGCTCTTCTGGTTGGTTTTACGGCATAAGCAGGCGCAGAAGGCGGCAACGGGCCGGCATGCATTCACCGGCGCAGTCAACCTGACGACAGCCACGGCGCAAAAAGGCAACATCGGCGTGTATCTGGATTCCATCGGCACGGTGACTCCGGTCTATACGGATTCGATCACAAGCCAGGTCACGGGGCTTGTGTCGGAAGTTCATTATCGCGAAGGCCAGATCGTACATCGCGGCGCCCCCTTAATTGACATCGATGCGCGGCCCTATCGCGCGCAATTGCTGGAAGCGCAGGGAGCACTCGAGCGAGATGAAAACCTGCTTGCCCAGGCGCAAATGGACCTGGCGCGATATCAGGCGGCGTGGGCGCGCAATGCCATCGCCAAACAGCAGTTGGATGACCAGGAAAAGCTGGTGCTGCAGTATGAAGGCACAGTGAAGTCCGATCAGGGGACTGTGCAATTTGATCAGGTGCAGGTCATGCTTCTGCCACATCGTCGCGCCGATCTCCGGCCGCGTGGGTCTGCGCCTGGTGGATCCGGGCAATGTGGTGCAGGCCGACAGCACCACGCCGTTGGTTGTCATCACGCAGCTTCAGCCGATCACCGTGGTCTTCACCATTGCGGAGGACAGCATCGCGCAGGTGGTCGATCAGATGCGCCACGGGAAAACGCTCCAGGTGACGGCCTTTGATCGCAACAATCAGACGAAGCTCGCCGTCGGAAAATTGCAGACCATCGACAACCAGATTGACACCACGACCGGAACGGTCAAGCTGCGCGCCTCCTTCGCCAACCAGAACGGCGCTCTCTTCCCCAATCTGTTCGTCAACGCCAAATTGCTGGTGAAAATGCTCGAATGGAGTGACGCTGATTCCTACTTCGACCATCCAGCAGAATGGCAACGTTTCCTTTGTTGTATCTGATCCAGAACGGCACGGCGTATCTGCGCGACATCAAGCCCGGCGTCGCCGATTCCGGCATGACTGCGGTGACCGGCATCAATCCGGGAGACGTGGTCGCCAACAGCAGTTTTGAAAAGCTGCAGGACAAGTCGAAGGTCATCATCGTCAAGACGCCGCCTCCGCCTGCTACCAGCGGGAACAACGCTCCGTGAATCCGTCCCGCCCATTTATTCTGCGGCCCGTCGCAACCTCACTGCTCATGGTCGCCATCATGCTGGTGGGGATCGTCGCGTATACGCAGCTGCCGATCTCCGCGTTGCCGGAGGTGGATTATCCGACCATTCAGGTCGTGACGTTTTATCCCGGCGCCAGCCCGGACGTAATGGCGACCACGGTCACCGCGCCGCTGGAGCGTCAGTTTGGCGAGATGCAGGGTCTCAGCCAGATGACTTCGACCAGTTCCGGCGCCACGTCTGTGATCGTGCTGCAGTTCAATCTGAGCCTTGACATCGACATCGCGGAAGAGGAAGTGCAGGCTGCCATCAACGCCGCGCAGAGCTATCTGCCTTCCGATCTGCCCGCGCCGCCGATTTACACCAAGACCAATCCCGCCGATGCGCCCGTGCTCACGCTGGCGGTGACTTCGGATTCCATGGCGCTTCCCGAGGTGGAAGATATGGTCGATACGCGTCTGGCGCCGAAGATATCGCAGTTGAATGGCGTCGGACTGGTGAGCATCAGCGGCGGTCAGAAAGCCGGCAGTGCGCATTCAGGCCAATCCGGCGGAGCTGTCCTCCTATGGCATCGATATGGAGGATCTGCGCACCGCACTGACGCAGGCCAGCGTAAACCAGGCCAAGGGAAATTTCGACGGACCGAAGAAGGATTATCAGATCGACGCCAACGATCAGTTGGTCACCAGCGCCGACTATAAAGATGTGGTCGTGGCGTACCGCAACAATGCGCCGGTTTTTCTGAAGAACGTGGCCAATGTTGTAAACGGCGTGGAGAACACGAAGCAGGCGGCGTGGATGAATCAGACGCCTGCTGTCATCCTGAACGTGCAGCGCCAGCCTGGTGCGAACACCATCACCGTGGTGAAGAGCATCCAGCAGTTGATGCCGCAGCTCAAGGCAAACCTGCCGGCCGGCATCAAGGTGACGACGCTGACCGATCTGACGACGGACATTCAGGCTTCCGTCAACGATGTGGAATTTGAGTTGATCCTGACGATTGTGCTGGTCGTGCTGGTGATTTTTCTCTTCCTGCGCAGTCTGTCTGCCACCATTATTCCCAGCGTTGCCGTGCCGCTTTCGATTGTGGGAACGTTCGCGGCCATGTATGCGCTGGGCTACAGCCTCGACAACTTATCTCTGATGGCGCTCACCATCTCCACCGGATTTGTGGTGGACGACGCCATCGTCATGATCGAGAACATTTCTCGCTTCATCGAGGAAGGCCACACGCCCATGCAGGCGGCGCTCGAAGGCGCGGAGCAGATCGGCTTCACGATTCTGTCGTTGACCGTCTCGCTGATCGCCGTGCTGATTCCGTTGCTGTTTATGGGCGGCGTGGTGGGCCGGCTCTTCCGCGAGTTTGCCGTCACGCTCGCCGTGACCATTGTGATTTCAGCCGTGGTTTCGCTGACGCTTACTCCGATGATGTCGGCGCGCATCCTGCACCACAATCCCGAGGCGCAACAGGGCCGCTTTTATCGCTGCGTCGGAGCGTGTCTTCGATCGCATGATCGCGTTTTACGGCCGCACGTTGAAGGTGGTGCTCCGCTATCAGACGATTACGCTGCTGGTCGCCGCGGGAACTCTCGTCCTGACCGTTTTTCTCTACATCATTATTCCCAAAGGGATTTTTCCCGGTGCAGGACACGGGCGTGATCCAGGGAATCTCGCAGGCCTCGCAGAGCATTTCCTTCACCGCGATGTCCCAGGAACAGCAGGAACTGGACAAAGTCATTCTGCAGGACCCCGCCGTCGAGAGTCTCTCCTCATTTATCGGCGCGGACGGCACCAATACGACGCTGAACAGCGGCCGAATCTCCATCAATCTGAAGCCGCTTTCCGAACGCAAGATCAGCGCTTCCGACGTGATTCGCCGTCTGAAATCGAGCCTTGCGAAGGTGCAGGGCATCACGCTCTACATGCAGCCGGTGCAGAACATCACGGTGGACGACGGGTGAGCCGCACGCAGTATCAGTACACGCTGGAAGATCCCGATGTGAATGAGCTGAATCTGTGGACCAATCGCTTTGTCGCAAAGCTGAAACAGTTGCCGCAACTGGAGGATGTGGCAACCGATCAGCAGACCGGCGCGCGCGCGGTCACGCTGGCCATCGACCGAGTCACGGCCTCGCGGCTGGGGATCGCTCCATCGACCATCGACAACACGCTTTACGACAACTTCGGCCAGCGCCAGATCAACACGATGTACACGCAGCTGAACCAGTATCACGTGATTCTGGAATCGCAGCCGCAATTCGCGACCGACCCGGAAAAGCTGCACAAGATGTACATCCAGGCGAATGCGTCTTCCGGCGCTTCGGGGGCCAGTGCCGCGGCTTCGTTTGCATCTTCCGCATCGGCCTCCGCCGGCTCCAATGCAACCACGACAGGCGTGCTCTACACGCCATCCTCGGGCATTCTCAGTCCGCCGACGAACGTGTTGAATGCACCGTCCACCTCAACCTCAACGAGCAGCTCCGCGAACACAACGACCGCCACCACACTCAGCAATGCGGTGCCGTTGAGCGCCTTCGCGCATTTCACCAAGAGCACGGAAGCGCTCTCCATCACGCATCAGGGGCAGTTTCCGGCGGTCACCATTTCCTTCAACCTGGCGCGCGAACGCCGCCCTGGGCAGGCGCCATCACGGCCATTGACAAAGCGCAAAAAGACCTGCATATGCCGCCGAGCGTACAGGCTGCCTTCCAGGGGACGGCGGCGGCGTTTCAGGGTTCGCTCTCGAATGAAGCGCTGCTGATTCTGGCCGCGCTGGTCACGGTCTACATCGTCCTCGGCGTGCTGTATGAGAGCTTCATTCACCCGATCACCATTCTCTCCACGCTGCCTTCCGCCGGCGTGGGCGCGCTGCTCGCGCTCATTCTCTTCGGAGAATCGCTGAGTGTAGTTGCCATCATCGGAATCATTCTGCTCATTGGCATTGTGAAGAAAAACGGAATCATGATGGTGGACTTCGCTCTGGAAGGCGAGCGGGAACACGGAAAGAATTCGACTGACGCCATTTACGACGCCTGTCTGCTGCGCTTCCGCCCTATCATGATGACCACGATGGCGGCGCTGCTGGCCGGGATTCCGCTGGCATTCGGCTCGCGGCATCGGTTCGGAAATCCGCCAGCCCCTCGGCATCGCCATGGTAGGCGGACTGTTGCTGAGCCAGGCGCTGACGCTCTACACCACGCCGGTCATTTACATTTTCTTCGACAACCTGGCGCAGAGATTCTCGCGCAAGCCCAATCATCCCAACCATCGACCGCCGGCAATGAGCCACAGGCGGCGCAGCCGTGAATATCTCCGCCCCATTCATCCGGCGGCCGGTGGCCACGACGCTGCTGACGGCTGCGATCGCCATCGCCGGCGCAGTCGCCTTCACGTTGCTTCCGGTTTCTCCATTGCCGCAGGTCGATTTCCCGACCATCTCGGTCTCCGCCAGCCTGCCCGGCGCCAGCGCGCAGATCATGGCATCGTCCGTCGCCACTCCGCTGGAGCGGCAGTTCGGGCACATTGCCGGCGTCACCGAGATGACTTCCTCCAGTTCGCTGGGATCCACCCAGGTCACGCTGCAATTCGATCTCAGCCGGAACATCGACGGCGCGGCGCGCGATGTGGAAGCGGCAATCAACGCGGCGCGGACCTATCTGCCCGCCAACCTGCCCGGGAATCCGACCTGGCGCAAGACGAACCCGGCCGACGCGCCGATCATGATTCTCGGTCTTACTTCGGACAAGTACGACAAAGAGACGTTGTACGACGAAGCATCCACGATCATGGAGCAGAAGCTTTCGCAGATACCAGGGTGTCGGACAGGTAGTTGTTGGCGGCGCTTCGCTGCCTTCGGTGCGCGTGGATGTGAACCCAACGCAGCTCAACAGCTATGGGCTGACCATGGCGAACGTTCAGTCCATGTTGAGCCTGCAGAATTCCGACCTGGCGCAAGGGCAGCTTTCCAACGGCGCAGTGACCGCCGATATTCTCGACAACGATCAGATATCGAAAGCGGCCCAGTACAAGCCGCTTATCGTCGGCTATCACAATGGCCAGGCGGTCCGATTGTCGGATGTGGCACAATGTCACGGACTCGGCGTCAGAACATCCGCAGCGCCGGGTATCTGAACGGGATTCCTTCGGTCACCGTCATTATTTTTCGCCAGCCCGGCGCAAATATCATCACAACCAACAATCTGATCCTGAGCCAGCTGCCGTTTCTGAAGGCGGTGATGCCGCAGGGCATTAAGACCACCGTTGTTCTGGATCGCACCACGACCATCAAAGCCTCGGTGCAGAATGTAGAGCAAACGCTGATCATCTCCGTCATCCTGGTGATTCTGGTCGTCTTCCTGTTTCTGCGCAACTGGCGCGCCACGCTTATTCCCAGCGTGGCCGTTCCGGTGTCGCTGATCGGCACCTTCGCCGTGATGTACCTGTTCGGTTACAGCCTCGACAATCTTTCCCTGATGGCGCTGACCATTTCGACCGGCTTCGTCGTGGACGATGCGATTGTGGTGATGGAGAATATCTCGCGCTACCTGGAAATGGGGATGGCTCCGCTCGCCGCTGCATTGAAGGGCGCGGAGGAGATAGGCTCGACGGTCTTTACCATCAGCATGTCGCTGATTGCAGTGTTTATTCCATTGCTGTTGATGGGCGGCATTGTCGGTCGCCTGTTCCGCGAGTTTGCGGTCACTCTTTCGACGGCCATCATCGTCTCCATGGTGATCTCGCTGACCACGACGCCGATGATGTGCGCGCATCTGCTGAAGGAGCACAAGGGCGAAAAGCACGGGCGAGCTGTACCGCGCCAGCGAGAAATTCTTCGACTGGATGCTGGCCATCTATCGGCACTCGCTGCTCTGGGTCCTGGACAATCCAGTGTTGACGCTGGTGGTGCTGCTGCTGACCATCGCGCTGAACGTTGCCGTAATCGTCAAAATTCCCAAAGGGTTTTTCCCGCAGCAGGACACCGGATCGCATCGTGGGCGGCGTGCAGGGTCCGCAGGATGCGTCCTTCGCCGTGATGAACAACTCTATTAAGCAGTTGGTGAATGTCGATCAAGGCCGATCCGGCGGTGGCCAATGTGAATGCTTATACGGGCGGCAACGGCGCCAGCAACCACGGTTTTATGTACATTGCCCTCAAACCCCTCGATGTTCGGAAGGTCGGCGCCGCGCAGATTATCAACCGGCTCCGCCCCAAACTGAACCGCCTTCCCGTCGCTTCAGCTTTTCTGCAGCCGGTGCAGGACATCCACATCGGCGGCCGCCAGAGCAACGCGCTCTACCAATACACCATCCAGTCGGATAACGTGCAGGACCTTTCGCATTGGGGACCGATCCTGCTGGCGCAGATGAAGAAGCTTCCCGGCTTTCAGGACGTCAGCTCGGACCAACAGAATGGCGGATTGTCGGAATATCTGACATACGATCGAACCGCCGCGGCCCGGCTCGGACTCACTTCGCAGTCTCTGGATACGAATCTCTACGACGCCTTCGGCCAGGCGGAAGTGTCGCTGATCTACACGCAATTGAACCAGTACTACGTAGTGCTGGAGGTCGCGCCGCAGTACTGGCAATCTCCGGAAGGACTGAAATTCACCTATCCGTCGGCAAACTCCAACGGCACCACTCCGCTGATCGCCGTGACGAAGGCCTCGGCCAATACCACGCCGCTACAGGTGAACCACACCGGATTGTTTCCCTCCGTCACGGTTTCATTCAACCTGGCGCCGGGCGTGTCTTTGAGCCAGGCAACCCAGGCGATCCTGCAGATGCAGAACAAGCTGGGCACGCCTTCGACAATTCATGGATTCTTTGCCGGCACGCTGCAGGCTTATCAGCAGTCCCTGGGCACCGAGCCGATCCTCGTTGCGACTGCCCTGTTCGCCGTCTATATCGTGCTTGGAATTTTGTATGAGAGCCTGGTGCATCCGCTGACGATTATCTCCGCCCTGCCCTCGGCGAGTGCCGGCGCGATGCTGGCCCTGATGGTGTTCGGGATCGATCTGAACGTAATTTCCATCATCGGAATTGTTCTTCTGATCGGCATTGTGAAGAAGAACGCCATTATGATGATCGACTTTGCCCTGATGGCCGAGCGTGGCGGAATGAATACGAAGGATGCGATCTTTGAGGCCTGCATGCTGCGCTTCCGTCCGATTATGATGACTACAATGGCGGCCATGTGCGGGGCGTTGCCACTGGCCTTCGGCACCGGCATCGGCTCTGAACTGCGGCGTCCGCTGGGCATCACGATCGTAGGTGGCCTGATCGTCAGCCAGGCGCTCACCCTGCTCACCACTCCGGTCATCTATCTGTTCCTGGACCGTCTGCGGCTCAAGGTGCAGGGCCAGCACCATGAGACATTGCGGCCGAACATGGAGGGTGCGGTATAGCGTAGTTCGGCTTCGGGCAGAATGCAGTTCGATCCAGACAACGACGTATCTCGGGAATCTTTTTATGAAGAGAATTATCGATTCCGGTTTTGTAAATAAGTCCGGAGACGCCGAGCCGAAGTTTCAGGGTATTGGTGCCTCGCCGCTCGGCTATGTGGCCGCTCTCTTGTGCGGCGTGCTCGCCGGATGTACGGTTGGGCCCAAATATCATCCTCCGACCATGCAGGCTCCGGCTGCCTATAAGGAGTCACCGGCCAATTTCAAGGACAACGGCCCATGGAGGGTGGCGCAACCGGAGGACGCCAAACTGCGCGGCGACTGGTGGACGATTTTCAACGATCCGGAATTGAATGCGCTGGAAGACCAGCTCAACATCAACAACCAGAACATCAAAGAATATTTTGAGAACTTTATGGAGGCGCGGGCAGTGATTCGGGAAGCTCGTGCGCAATACTTTCCCACCTTCGGGACCACGCCGTCTTACAACCGGCAGCGCTCTTCGTCGAATCTGAGAAACTCCACCACTGCGAACGTGGGCCAGCAGTCCCAACTTTATTCGATTCCGTTCGATCTCTCCTGGGAGCCGGATCTGTGGGGGAAGGTTCGCAATGAAGTGCATGAGGCGGAGTATTCGGCGCAGATGAGCGCCGCCGATCTGGAAAATGAACGGCTGACGGAGCAGGCCGCCCTGGCGGAATACTTCTTTGAAATCCGCGGGCAGGATGCACTGATCCAACTCTATGGGGCCACTGTAAAGGCGGACCAAGACGCATTGAATCTAACCAGGAGCCAGTACCAGACCGGCGTCGGAGATCAGATTTCGGTGATCGAAGCGCAGAATACGCTGCAGAGCGCGCAATCGGCGGAGACAAATCTGGGCGTGCTGCGCGCGCAGTACGAACACGCGATCGCCATGCTGATCGGCAAACCCGCATCGGATTTCTCTATTCCCGCGCGGCCTATGACGATAGCGCCACCGCCTATTCCGCTGGGACTGCCGTCGCAACTGCTTCAGCGCCGGCCGGATGTCGCTGCGGCGGAGCGAACCATGGCCTCGGTCAATGCTGAGATCGGCGTCGGCTACGCCGCCTTTTATCCTTCGCTGACGCTGTCCGCAACTGGTGGCGTGGAAAGTTCTCTGTTCAAGCATCTGTTCGATTGGCCGAGCCGCGTGTGGTCGGTCGGACCAACGTTTTCGCAGACGCTCTACAACGGAGGACTGTACCGCGCAACCCTGAACCAATACATTGCAACCTACAATTCCGACCTTGCAGCGTACCGCCAGACCGTACTCACGGCGTTCCAACAGGTGGAAGACAGTCTGGCGGACGTACGCATTCTGTCGCAGCAGATTGTGAAGCAGCGGCAGGTCGTTGCCTCGGCCCAGCAAGCTCTCAATCTTGAAATGGCTCGCTACAAGACGGGCATCGATCCGTACCTGGATGTCGTCACGTTACAGACGACGCTGCTGACCGATCAGCAAACCCTCGCCAGCCTGCAGATTGAGCAAATGACGGGCGCGGTGACGCTGGTGCAGGCGCTCGGCGGCGGCTGGGATCGCTCGCAATTGCCAACTCCGTCGCAAGTCGAGGCTAAGCCACCCAGCGCGGAGACGAAGATTCAGCAGTAGGAAAAACTACCTGTCATTCTGAGCCGGTTCGCCTTCGCTCAAGGTAAACTCCGCGAAGAACCTCTGCATTTCGAAATTCCTCCAAACTACACAGGTCCTTCGCTGTGCTCAGGATGACGATTATCGCTGGTCCGAAGAGAATGCTCGCGAGGAACGCTCGTTTCACGCATCCAGCGAAAAATAAAATGTCGCGCCTTGATCGACCGCGCCTTCGGCCCACACTCGTCCGCCATGCCGCGCGATGATGCGCTGCACAGTGGCCAGACCGATGCCGGTTCCAGCGAACTCTCCCTGCGTATGCAGCCGTTGAAATGGCTTGAACAATCGGTCGGCCAAATCATTGTTGAATCCAGCGCCATTGTCGCGCACGAAAAATGTAACCTGAGAGTCCAGACGCCGGAAGCCAAACTCGATCCGAGCCGACAATCGCTGCGACGTATATTTCCATGAGTTGCGGATCAGATTTTCCAGCACGACGCGCATCAATCCGGCGTCGGCCAGCACCATTGCCCCGGGCACAATCGCAAAGTACACATTGCGCTCCGGCTCGGCGGTCTTCAGATCGTCGGAAATCGACAATGCGATTTTGCTCAGGTCCACCGTCGAGCGTTCCAGTGCGGACGTTCCGGCGCGGGAAAGATTCAGCAGGTCGTCAATCAGTGCGGCCATCTTCCCCGAGGTTTGCCGCAGCCGGTCCAGCATCTCCTTGCCCTCGGTATCGATGTGATCGGAGTAACCCTGCTGCAGCAGGAAACCGATGCCGCCGATCGCGTCGAGCGGCCCGCGGAGATCATGTGCGACGGTATAGGAAAACGCCTCCAGTTCCCGATTGGCCGCTTTCAACTCCGCTGTTCGCTCCTGCACTCGTCTTTCCAGTTCGTCGCGCGCCTGGCGTAGCGCCGAATTTCGCTGTTCGATCTGCGTCAGCATCTCGTTAAATGAGTCGATCAGTACAGAGATCTCATCGCCATCGCGCGTGGGAGGCGCGCGCAGGCCGTAGTTACGATCTCGGCTGACTTCGCGGGACATCTCAGCTAGCGCGACGATCGGCTGGGCGACCGTGCGCCTGAACGCGGCGGTAATCAGCATGGCGGCAATCAAACAGATCAGCCAAATCACAATGGCGATGATGAGGAACTGGACGGCCCTGTGAGCAAGCTCCGAAAGCCGGGCGAAAATGTAGACGGTGCCTTCCGTGCGTCCCTGAAAGACAATGCGTCGTGCCAGCAGAACGTCCGCGCCAGAGGTCCAATATTGTTGCCGCAGACCGGGGGCAAGGGGAGGGAAACGCATCACCCAGCCTTCCCGGGAACGGTAGCTGGCGAATACTTTTCCGTCGTTGGACACAATGGCCGCGCCCAGAACATCCGGCGAACCGCCGAGCTCCGCCAGCGTGGTCTGGGCCGACGCCCTATCGTTGAACAGCAGCGCGGAGACGCTGTTCATGCCTACGATTCGGGCTTCCGCCTCCAGATTTTGCACCAGGCTGCGCTGGAATGAGATTAGGTCATAGGAAAAGAACGCCACGACCGCCAGCAACAGCGCGGTTCCGGTCACCAGCACGTTCATGCGGATGAGCTTGGACGAGATGGATTTGGAGGGCGGCAGGAAATTCATCGCGCCCCCCTGGTGTCGGGATTGCCTACGACCCTCGCCGCGACTTTCAGCAATTGCGAACTGAGGGCAAGACCGCTCTTGTTTGCCGCCGACAGGTTCACCTCAAAACGGACGTTGTCGTTCTCCAGAACGAACTGCACCATTCCACCATGTTCGATAAAGCCCGGCATATCGCTGACAGTCAGGACCGGCAGCGCGGCTAGCGCGGACAAATCCCGATCTAAATGGGATGCTTCCGAGTAGCCCAGGAAAACTATTGCGCAGGACTGAACGGAAGCGGTATCAGAGAGCCGCATCGCCGCCAGTCCCAGGCCGTTGATGGTCTCATTGGCCAGGATGCGATCCAGCGTGGAACCAAACGGATCGCTGCCGAGGATGCAGATATTCAACGTATACCGCCGCGGATTCGGCGGCCAATGGACGAACCTTCCGAAATTGTAGAGATATGCGGCCTCAACGTCATCTTGAGTGGGATGCCTCGTCTGCGCCGCATTCTGGCTGGGAAGCAGAGTGGAAGAACAGAGCAGGGCCGCGAGAAGCAGCGCCCGGAAACTGCTCCCATGCGGGCAGCGGTTCTCGAATAAACGCGGAAGACAGCGGCGGAATGTTCCCATTCTCATATCCGCTCGTTTCAAGGAACCCACGCGATGCCGCCGTAGATGCTGCGTCGAATGCCGACCGGGTTGTTGTTGTCTCCCGAAAATTCCCGATGATACGGCTGCAGCAGATTGCGGCCGTCCGCGGAAAGCTGTAGGTGCTTTGCGAATTTCCACGCCAGGTGCGCGTCCGCCGTCTGATACGCGCGCACGCTTTCCGCCGGGAGCGCGCTCATATAACGGTAATCGGGATCGATCTGGATTCCGTGCGGCAGCGTGAAGAGAAACTGCACTGTGGCAATATGATTCGGGCTGGCTCCTGTGTAACCGAAGATGTACGAGGACTCGCTGAAACCTGGCTTCGAGTGTAGCGCCATGTGCGTATGTGAATAGGTACCGCGCAGATCGAGCCAGTCGAATGGCTTCCAGTCCGCGGCGAGTTCAAGACCGTCGGTTACGCCCTTAATGCCGTTGGCAAATGGGACCGTGACTAGTATGTGGGTGTAGGGGTGGGTTGGCACTGTGATCGAAGGCGTGCTGTAGCTCTCCAGATCGTCGTACTGATTGTGAAACAGGGCGATGTCTGCATAGAACGTATGCGTGATGAGCCGCCGATAGCCTGCCTCCCAGCCGATCAAAATCTCGGGCTTGAAGTTTGGATCGCCCGCAACCGTCAGAAAGATTGGCGGGGCCACTGTGCCGGAGTCATACCCGGTCAGGGACAGGTCCTGGTCCAGACGGCCGGGAATGCGCAGAGCGCGCGATACGCCGCCCCACGCCGTCTGGTGCGCGGTGGGATTCCACAGAATGCGCGCGCTCGGCTCCACGCCAACGCCGCTGTAGTTATTGTCCTCAATCTTCGAGCCAAGAATAACGGCCAGACGGTCCGGCAGGATGCGAGAATTTGTCCTGCAGGAACCCACTGTAGATGTAATCGGTCAGTTTGTTGGGGATGAAGTTGACCGTGGCCTGTGTCTGGATCAGGTTGCTGGGGCTCAAGCGCAGCCCCATTCCGAAGATCAAATCCTGTCGCGGAAGACATCCGATGTGATCGACGAAATCCACGTTGAACGTATTGCGTGATTCGTCGAACTGCAAAGTCTTGCGGTTGGTGCGGTCGAAATATGCCTGCACGTAGAAGTTCGACCTTGCGTTGAGCGTGCGATCCCAACGCAGGATGATATCTCCGCCGGAGACCGGCTGCGCTCCCTGGACGATCTTCTGCGCCGGCGGAAAAAATTCTCCAATTGTGTTCTGGCCGCCGCTTTCGCCCTGGTAAATCATGCCGCTCGCCGTCAGCGCGTCCCGCCGGTTCGGTTGCCAGTCGGCGCGGAACCCGCCCCGCTCCTGGTGCCAGCGGTCGTAAGGATCGTGGCCGGGATTCAGTTCCGGTCCGCGATTGAAGCCCTTGACCCATAGGCGCGCCTGGATATTGTGACGAAAACTCCAGCCGTCCTGCGCCATTCCGATGAAATGTTCGACGGGTCCGCCGCCGAGCTCGCTGACTGTGACGCCCTGCGTGTCTCGCGCGTGCTTGGTGATGATATTGATGACGCCGTTGACGGCGTTCACGCCCCAGACCGTGCCTGCGGGTCCGCGAATCACTTCAATGCGGTCAATGTCCTCGAGCGCGAGGTCCTGCACGTCCCAATAGACGCCCTCAAATAGCGGGGTATACACGCTGCGGCCGTCGATCATGACCAGCAGCCCTTTCGAGAAGCTGCTAGCGAAGCCGCGAATCCCCACGGCCCACTCGTCGCTTTGAGAGCGGGAAACCTGCACGCCGGGAACCAGCCGCAACAGGTCGGGGATGTTGGTCGCGCCCGAGCGCGCGATGTCGTCCGAGGTGACGACGAAAATTGCCGCCGGAGTCTGCCACACTTCCTCCGGCTGCTTGGAGACGGCGGTCACTTTGATGTTTCCCAACTGTTCCAGAGACATCGTCTTCAGTTGCTGCTCTTCAATGGGCAGCATTTGCGGTTTGGGAAGCGGGCCGGCAAGCGCAACTGCCGTGAATGCAAGCTGGCAACTAATCAGCAACCGCCATTCGGCTGCCCTGGTCTTTATGCTGGCGCGCGAGCTTTTGGTAGCTGGGCAGCGCTCCATGATGGCGGCTTACGCCACGACTCCAGGCTTCGCAGCACTGGACTGTTCTCGCGCAGCCGCTGCTTTTTCGGGGGGAAGCAGGCTGCAGATCGTGGAGATCAGCTTCTCCGGCTCGCCTTTACGCACGAAATGCTTTGCGTATGGCGCAATATCTTCCGGCATTCCGAAGATGTCCGACAGGATCACAATCGGCGCGGCCGGATATTTCTCCTGAATCTGCTGCGCAGCCTCCACGGCGGTCAATGCCCCGGTAAGCCGGTAATCCAACACCACCGCATCGAAGCTGTCCTCGTCCGGCAGGCATACTCCGGTAGCCATCGCCTGTGCTGTGACCGCGTGAAATCCGGCGGCCTTCATGATCCAGCCGTAAATCCGCAGGTGCGAAGGATCGTCATCGACGACGAGGATCGATGGCTTGGGCAGCATGGATAACCCCCGAAAGTTCTACAGAGAAAAGATACATTGGACTCGGGAATTTCACCAAGCAAAGCGGAGACGTCGTCGTTCTAGGGAAGCCGCTATCTCACTGATTGTCAATCCGAGCCCTTCGCTTCGCAGATAGGGCAGTTTTATTTTTGTTTCGGAGGATAGCGTTTCACCATCTTGTAGACGGAATTGGCGACTTGTTTTTCTTCCGCGTGGCCGCTCTTGGTCACATCATCCTGGATGGCTTCTCCGCGCCAGACGATCTTTTTTGTCCGCGCATCGATCAGATCCAGCGTTAGATATCCCATCACGCGGGGAACTGCCCGCGTCTGGTAGTAACTTGGACCGCCCCAGCCCCATCCGCCGCCCCATCCGCCCCAGCCCCATCCGCCGCCCCATCCGCCCCAGCCCCATCCACCCCATCCTGGGCCGAAGCCATAGCCGTAGGTATCCAGGTCCATCACGTCGCGGGTGGTGAAATGATAGGTCACATAGAGGTCGGGATTTTGATCGGCGGAGACTTCCCGCAGCCCTCTCTTTTTGGTCAGTGCATAGTTGACGTATTCGCCAACATATTGGCGATAGAAGGGATGATTGGTCGCTTCGCTGGGAATCCACTGGTAGGTCTTGTAGTCGGTGAAGGGCGCGTTCTTGCTCCAGTTGGCTCGTACCTGTTGGGCATACAGAGCCGCAAAGGACCCCACCACGAAGAACGCTGTAAGCACCGGCATGGACACACAGCGAACGGCGCGCAGCCAGCAACTCGTTCTGTCAGCACTCATGGCAAACCTCCTCAGCAGAACCCCGTGGGACAAACCTGAAGTTTTCGCATCCAAACTTCCAGGCCCGCGTATCGTTCGCGGGCCGACCTTTATGCATCTAGGATATCAACTGTAGGCTCTGCAGGCGCGGGATTTCAGTTTTTTGGCTTTCAGCCCTCCGTATTCGAGTTTGCAACTATTTTCGCCGTTTGGTGTTGCCACAAATCGTGGGGGAAACGTCGATTCGTTCGCAGAAACCTGCGTGTTGTACCCGCATGGTAACTATCATTTCCAATGCGAATCACGTAGTCTCGAAATAAATAGATCGACATGCGCAAATCCACTTTCAAGCTGACTGCCGTTTGTCGCCCGGAATTTCGTTTCGCCGGAATCGTCGGCCTTGCCGTTCTGCTGCTTGTGTCCGTTTCCGGGTTGGCGGCCTCCACCAGTTCGGCCGCCAGCCGGAAACGCCGAGTTGCGAAGCATGCAACGGTCCGCCATTCCGCTCGTCGCGCGACTACGCCCAGCCACGGGAGACGTGTGAATGTCTCCCACCCCGTCGCCCGCCACGCATCGACGCGCCATGCCGCCGCACACAGATCGACGAGCCATGTGCGCCGCGTAGCACAGCATCGCCACGGAACGCGCGCTTCGATTCGCCGCCGCCGGCACAGCGTGGAAGTGGCTCTGGACAATGTGCGCACCCATGCTGCTCTAGACGCGGAGTCCACAACGGGCCGCGCCGTGGACGACGAACCGGCCAGCCCGCTGCAAAGCTCCGCGCCGGCGCTGACCGCTGTGGCGGATCCCGGTGGATCGCAAATGCCGGTCGCTTCCCCGAACACGTCTTCAACTGCGGCCGCCGACAATACGCTGTTCTTCGACGCTTCGATTCCGCATTTTATGCCGCTGCCCTTGCGCGGATCGCATGAAGTGCTGGTCCATCAGAACATCGTCGCGGACGTTGAAGGCTTAAGCCGTATTCAGAATGATGCGCAACTCAGCGCGATGGTCGGTTCCGGCGACCTGGTCGCCTTGCCCGCGTCCTCGGCCCTTGAAATCGACCCCCGGCTGCCCTATAACCGGCGCTATTGCCGCCCTTGGACGGCGAAGTTTCTCCGCGATCTTTCCAGCGCGCACGACAGCATTTTCGGCCATCCGCTGCAACTTACCTCGGCAGTGCGCACGATCGATTTCCAGCGGCATCTAGAGCATTACAACGGCAACGCCGCACCGGCCTACGGCGATACGGCATCTCCTCATCTGACCGGACAGGCCATCGATCTGGGAAAGAAGGGAATGTCCCTGCGCGAGATTGCCTGGATGCGCGAAGTCCTGGGCCGTTTGCAGGCCGCCGGCAAGCTCGATGTTGAAGAGGAGTTCGAGCAGGCGTGCTTCCACATTTCCGTCTATCGGACCTACACTCAGCACGGTGCTGCGCCCACGCAACTGATCGCGAAGAATGAGGTCGCAGGTCCGACCGAACCCTCCGGCGCAGTTGTCGCTGTTGCGACTCGGTCTGTCGAGTCGATTCCGGCGAGCTATCCGGCCCACGCCAGCGCTCCGGTGAGGCGCGCGGTTAGCTATCGACACACGCGCAGCTACTATTTCCATCACGCACGGCGCGTTGATGTCCGCCGCCGCCGTCGCCGTCACCACAGAAGCATGTCGCTGCTCGCCGCCGGCTTGCGGTAAAGTTCCAGGGCACCACGCGATCTGATTTTCAGAGTAAGTGCGTTCAGTTCCGCGGCTCCGCCGTTGCCGCTTCCCGATCAACTCCCATCAGTTCGTCCTCGCTGAGATGATCCACCTCGCGCAGCGACGGAAACATGATCGCCCACGCTCCCGTCACCACCATTGCGCCGACGCCGCCGACTACAACCGCCGGCACCGCGCCCCACCATTGCGCGGTCACGCCGCTTTCGAAGCTGCCAAACTCATTGCTGGCCCCGATGAACAGCGCATTCACCGCGCTGACGCGCCCGCGCATAGCCTGAGGAGTGGCCAGTTGCAGCATGGAAGACCGCACGATCACGCTGACCATGTCCGCCGCGCCGATCCCGAACAATGCCGCCAGTGAGAGCGCCATGTTGCGCGAAAGTCCGAACACAACGGTACCTGCGCCGAACAGCGCCACGCACCATAGCATATTTTTGCCGGCATGGTGCTTCATCGGCCGCCACGTCAGAAGAACGGAAATCGTCAATGCGCCCAGCGCGGGCGCGGCGCGTAAAAGGCCCAGGCCGCTGGGGCCGGAATGCAGAATGTTCTCCGCGAAGATCGGCAGCAGAGCGACCGCACCGCCGAGCAGCACCGCGAACAAATCCAGCGTCGTCACGCCGAGCAGCAGCTTCTTGTGCCACATGTATCGGAACCCTGCCAGCAGGGTTTCCGTGGAGATGGCGCGCTGCTCCTGCCGCCCCGGGCGTACGGAAAGCGAGAGAACCAGGAACAGGAAGGCAATCAGCGAGGCAAGCGTCATGGCATAAACGATGGCGCCGCCGGCCAGGTGTGCGCCGACCGGAGCAGGCAGCCAATCTTGCAATGGCAGCGTGTAAAGAAGCCCTCCCAGTGCGGGGCCGACAAAATTCGCCAACTGGAAGATGGACGCGCCCCAGGAAACGGCATTGACGAAATCGTCTTTTGGAACCAGGTGGGGCAAGAGTGCGGAGCTGGCCGGTCCGCTGAACGAACGACCGGTGCCGATGAGAAACAGCACAGCGAACAAGGGCGCGACACGCTGCGTTCCGATCCACGACAAATAGAAAAGCGTGCCGGTGCACAGGCACTGCAATGTGTAGCAGACGAGAATTACTTTGCGGCGATCGTATCGGTCCGCCGTATGGCCGCTGATAATCAGAAACAAAATGCCCGGCAGGAATAACGCCAGCCCGGTATACCCAAGATCAATCGCGCGGTGGGTGATGGCGTATATCTGCCAGGCCACGGCAACCGCTTGCGCCTCGGCGCCGATGATGACCAGCAAACGCGCCAATTGATAATGGCGAAAGTCGCGGGAAGCGAACGCAGCAGCGGCTCGGTGGGGGTCGTGCGAAATCGCCATCCTTACTATCCTGTCATATCCCCGTTAAATGCGGCACAAACTGCTCGACGCGCTCCTGTACTCTAAATCTTTCACCCGCCTTCACCATGGATTCGCTGGATTCCTCTCTCGCGCGGCAAGAAACCCACGCAGGCCCGGCCGACTCGCTGCGCCCATTCGTCGGCGTTTTCGCGGTGGTGATTTGCGGCATCTGCGCCTTCGTCGACATGTACAGCACGCAGCCGCTGCTTCCACTTTTCGTACAGCTTTTCCATGCTTCGAAAGCAGCCGCCGGCTTGACCGTCAGCGCATCGACGCTCGGCGTGGCGGCCGCGGCGCCCATAGTCGGCAGCTATGCCGAACGCTACAACCGCAAGCAGATTATCGTCGGATCGATCTTCGCGCTGGCAATCCCCACGCTGTTGGTTTCGACCGCCAGCGGACTGCCGGAACTGGTTTTCTGGCGTCTGATCCAAGGCATTTTGATGCCCGGAATCTTCGCCACCACAATTGCCTACATCACCGAGGAATGGTCGGAGACGACTGTCGCCATGGTAATGGCGATCTACGTGAGCGGTACTGTTCTCGGCGGATTTCTCGGCAGGCTGGTTGCCGGGCTCATCACCGATCATTACGGATGGAGATGGGCATTCGTGGTGCTCGCGGCTGTCAACGTTGCCGGCGGAATGGTTGTCGCGGCGTGGCTGCCCCACGCGCGGCATGGCGGTCGCATCCACGGACAGGCCCATCACGCCGCTGTGTCGGAACGCCATCTTCTGCGCATGTTGCGGCATCTGAGAAATCCTGACCTGTTGATCACATTCGGCATCGGCTTCAACATTCTCTTTGCGCTGGTGTCTATTTTCACTTATGTAACATTTCATCTCGCCGCGCGGCCCTACGGCCTTTCCACGTCGCAACTCAGCTATCTGTTCACGGTCTATCTGGTGGGCCTAGTCGCCACGCCGGCGGGCGGCCTGATATTGACGCGCATCGATCTGCGGAAAGGAATTCTCGGCGCAGTGGTATTGTCGCTTACGGGCGTTTTGTTGACTCTGGCGTCGCCGCTGTGGATCATCGTCGCCGGTCTCGCGCTCTGTTCGAGCGGTGTGTTCATCGCGCAGTCCGCGGCCATCACCTATCTGCGCCAGGCATCTCCGCCGGGGGCGCGGGTCTCAGCGGCTGGACTCTATCTTTCCTGGTATTACATCGGCGGCACGGTGGCCGGCATCGTGCCCGGTTATGCATGGCGATTCGGCGGCTGGAGTGCATGCGTCGCGCTGACAGCGATCGTGCAGCTATCGACCATTGCGCTGATCGTATTCGGCTGGAGAAAACGCGCCGCTGTGCAAATTATGGAAGAAGTAGTATGAACTGGCGGTCTGGGCCGGCGTTCGCAGATATGCTCGATATTCCCGGTCGATGATGCCCAGGCTCCGCGCCAGCGCGAGCTTCGCCACATTGTATTGATAGAGGCCATTGACCAGCTGCGCCTCTGCCGCGGCGAGATCTGCCTGCGCCTGCACCACCGGCAAATCGTCGGCGATGCCGTTGCGGAATCGGTCGGTTGCGTCTCCGAGCGCGGTGTGCGCCAGATCGACATTGCTGCGTGCGACACTCACAAGTTGCCGTGTGGCGGCAACGTCGAGCATGTTGTCTCGAATCTCCGCCTCAATTTGGCTGCGAAAATTGGCAAGTTGCGACATCGCATTGTGGGTCGCGGCATCGGCTACGTCGCGGTCGCCGCGAAATTTCGCTTCGCGGAACAAGGGAATGTTCAGCGTGCCCTGCGCGAGGAACGTTCCGTGGTAAATGCCGCCGACGGTGCCCGTCATTCCGTAATTGCTGGTGAAGTCAACCGTAGGCAGACGCTCATATCGTGCCGCCCGGCTCTGTAGTTCGGCGGAGCGCAGTTCGGCCTGCAGCCGCAGATACTCCTGGCGGTTCGCATACGCTTCCTGCAACGCCTCACTGAGCGGCATCATTTCCAGCCCAGCGTAGGGCGTGATGTCTGTAAGTTGAATCTGCTGGTCCGCGGGCAGGCCGACCTCGCGGTTGAGCGTAACCTTGTCTTTCTCCCATGTGTTCTGCGCCGCAATGACGGCCTGTTCCTGCTGCTGGTACTGCACACGAGCACGCAGCACGTCGAGTCCGGCGGCGGTTCCCGCCTGATGTTCCAGATCCGCCTGCCGCAAAATTTCGGCATTGGTGGCCAGCAGCCCCTGCGCGTTCGTTACATTCGCCTGTGCCGCCAACACCTGCAGATAGGAACCGGCGACTTGCTGAATCACAGCGCGGCGCGCGGACTGGAAACCGAAATCCACCGCTTGAATTTCCTGTTTCGCCGCGCGATACAGGTCGAACGACCGCAGATCGAATAACGTTTGATCCAGATTCGCCTGAGCGGAGACCAAGTTCACCGTCACCACGATCGGTATGTTGGCCAGCTCCGACGGAGGAATAAAGTTCGGCGGCAACTTCTTGAACAAGCTTGGGGTGAAGCCTTCTGCGGCCAGGTTGATCTGGTTTCTGCCGCGGCTCGCATTCCAACTGACGTTCGGCAGCAGGTAATTGATCGCCACCAATCGCTCACCCGCAGCGGCACGCTGGTTTTGCGCGGAAAGCACAATCGCCAGGTTGCGCTGCAGTCCGCGGCGAACCGCGTCATCCAAGGAGAGCGACACCACGGTTGCAACCGGCGGTCCGGTAGTGACACTGCCCTGAATTGCATTCGCCGGCAACGGCGGAGCGGTCGGAATCTGCGCAGGCGATGCGGTTGGCAACGCCAGCATAGCCAGTAGCGCAATCCAAAATCCCCGTGTTTGCCAAGATTTTACGATGTCCAGCATGGGTATTTAGATTCTGCAAAGGCGCGACAGGTGCCAACTTTTTGCGCCGAGCTCCCCTTGAATTTACAACGTTGCGGAAATCTTCCAGACGGTTACATAGTTTTTCCCCGTCCAGATGATATTCGACGGAGGCAGCGGAATGTAGCCGGCCGGCGCCAGCGGCAGCCGAGAATAGACTTCCACGCCAGTGATCATCCACTGCGGTTCGCCCTGGGGTCCTGGCGTCCAGGGCTCGCAGGTATATTGTGTGCTCTCCAGAAAGAGATGCCCGCAGTACGTCTGTTTTCCCCAGACACCAAACGGTACCGGCGGCCCGGCGAAGCCGACGATCCGATCCTGCCGAATAAAACTTGCGATGCCGCGCTGTGCCAGCGCAGTTTGAAACTGCCGGTCGGCCATCAGGCCGTCGAGCGGAACAATTTCGCTGCGGGTAAAGTACGCCATCCCGCCCGGCTGGTCGTACGCCAGCAGACGGTCTAAATGATTGGTCGCCAGGACCTGTCGCAGCGCGGGAATGCGCGTATTCTCTGCCGCCTGTTCCCGGCTGTGCTTCCAGCCCATCTTGTAAAAGAGCAGTGCCGACAGCAGGATGGCGAGCGCGATTCCGCCAGATCGAAGCATTCGGGTCGGGAAGAAACTGGGGGTTTCCGCGCGACCGGACGCATTGCGAAAAATGCAGGCCGCCGCGCGCGAGGCCGTCAGCGCCGCCAGCAGCGCCCAACTGACGTAATACCACGTCCAGCGCGTTTCGCTGGTCATGCGCAGTGTGATGTAGGCAGCGTGAAACAAAATTCCAATGAAGAATGGAATCTCCGCAAAGAGAAACCAGCGGTCACGGCGCCAGCGCCAGAGAATCAATAGCGAAATCGCGCAGATCGCCAGCGACAGCAGCGCCGTATGCGGCAGGTTGCATCCTAATAAATGATCGTGGGTATTGTGCGATTTCAGCAGCCCGCTGATCGGCATCCAGATGTGAAACCAGATCTGGTTGCTCGCCAAATATGCCCCCCACAGCACCGCATAAAGCGGAATGAACCAGAGATGGATGCGCAAGGCACTGGGAGCGTTCCCATCAAAAACTTTGCCATTCCGAGCGGAGTCTGCGCCAGCGGACGAAGTCGAGGAACCTGCTGTTCGAGAATTTTGAACGCACCACACCAGCAGCGCGGTCCAAAGAAACGCAATGACAAAGATGGAATCCAGCCGGCTGAGGACGGCCAGCGCGGCCAGCAGATTGAACGCGAGTCCAATTCCCCATCCCGGTCGCTCAAAAAACTCATACAACGCCAGCAGCATCGCGGCTAGCATTGCAGCGCTGAGAGAAGATTCCGTGCCTAATTGCAAGCCGAAGAGAAAAGGAATCAGGATCGTCCACGCGACCCAGACTGGAGCCTCAAGTTTTTTCAGCAGGCGGGCCGCAACCACGAGTACGACAATGTTTAGCGCCACGATCAGTGCGGCAATCATGTGCAGGCCTATGATGCGGTTGGGAAACACGCGATATATGGCGGCGCAGAGCAGCATCCACAGCGGATGATAGCCATTGGTCGGCATCAGCCGATTGAAGGTGCTGCCGTAGCCCAGCGCAAAGTTGCGGCCGACGACGAGATAGAAAAAGCTGTCGTCGGCAAAGAAAGGGCTCGGCCGCCAGATCAGCAGAACGGCATATGCCGCCGTCAGCAGCGTAAAGAAAACGCGCAGCCAGAGAGGAGTGCGCCTCACCCCCGACGCGTTGATTTCCTGTTGCTGCGTGATTTGCATAACGAAGTTTCCAGGGCGATCCGATCGCCAGGCACGGCGGACGATGAATGTCGCTGGAACTGCCAGTATATGTCGGCTGATTGAAAGAATTTTAATAGTACAAATACTTGCGCCAACGGAGGTCGGAGCTGCCGATCATGCGCATGATGTGCCGGCTGGTGTGCAGAGAGAACGGGCGCGGCTCGCGCATCAACTGCATATCTTCTAACTCATGCACCATCTGGTTGCCTTTGCGGCGATTGCAGGTATGGCAGCAGGCGACGAGGTTTTCCCAAGTGGAGACGCCGCCGCGCGAGCGCGGGATGACGTGGTCGAGCGTCAAATCGCTGGCAGGCATGGTCTCAGCGCAATACTGGCAGGTGTTGCGGTCGCGCAGCAGGATGTTTTTGCGGGACAGCGCGCGGGTCTGGTGCGGAATCCGCCGATATTCCAGCAGCCGGATCACGGACGGCATGGGCACGCGGACCCGCGCGGCGTGCAGCAGTGTGGCATGTTCCTCCTCCGAGCGCGCCACGCCTTTCAGGATAAGAATCAATGCGCGACGCGCACCGCAAATATTGATCGGTTCATAGGAGGCGTTCAGCACCAGCACTGGCGTCTGCATCGGCGCAGGCAGCGCCTGCGGGCGAGGCTCCTGCGCGGGCGTCTCGGCATGGCCCGCATGGCGTTTGGGCTGCGTCTTCGGTTTGCGCGCATACATCGTACTTCTCCCCCCAGACATTCGGTCCCTCCGTACCTGATTAGTCCAACCTATTGAGATCTGTCCTTCGTTCCCACCCATACCGCAAATGACATGGCTAGGCTAGAGCCCCCGTGTCGAAGCTTCGCCAGCGACGGCTAAGTTAGCGGGGAACGCCGAATCCCAGAATGCGACGCCTTCCCGCTGCGAACGCGCCAGTGTCGCAACATAAACCGCCGCTGCGCCGCCGCGCAGGAGAGTCTGTGCGCATTCCCGGGCGGTCGTCCCCGTCGTGTAAATGTCATCCAGCAGCAGGACGGGCTGGCCCGCGATTTTGTCCGACTCGGCGACGAAAAACGCCCCGCGCAGGTTTTTGCGCCGCTGATGTGGGGTCAGTCCGGACTGGCTTTCCGTTCCGCGCTTGCGGCCCAGCGCGCGAAACGCCAGATGTAAGCGCAAATGCGGCCTGTGCTTCTGCAAAGCCTTCACCGTTGCTTCTGCCAAGAGAATTGTCTGGTTGAATCCCCGCTCGCGCTCTTTGGTTGCGTGCAGCGGCACCGCGACCACGGTCAAACTGTCCGGTAAGCTCGCAAAGTTCCCAATCGATTCGGCCAGCAGCACGCCAAGCGGCTTCGCAGCTGCAGCGACGCGCTCATATTTCAGCAGATGGATCAATGCGCGCAGCGTGCCCTCGTACACGCCGTAGGCCACCGCCTGCTCAAACGGAGGACGCGCCCGCTCGCACATTTCGCAGAGCGCAGCGGATTCCTGAGCCGACGCGCTGACGGCGAAGCGGAGATCACCGAAGCCGAGTTGCTCGCCGCAAATCGCGCATAGGTGGTTCGTCGGCTGTTCGTGGAGATCGCGCCAGCAATCGGCGCAGACAGGCGTTTCAGAAAAGTGCAATAAGGATTGGTCGCAAAGCCGGCAACGGGAGGGGAAAACGGCACAACTCACTGCGTCGATGGGACTTCGCAATACCCGCGCCACAGCGCGCCAAGCGGCCATCTCCGATGGCGGAAGCGCATCGGATCGATCTATGGATTGGCTGCGAGACTGCTTGCGGAAGACGCACCTCCGAGCCTATGCTGCTGTTCGTGCGCCGGATGCTAGGCAGAAAGCCCCTGAGCCGACCGGCTGAGTGCAGTATATGTGGAAATCGTAAACCAGAAAGCCTGCAACGGCAAAATTGTCGCATCCGCAGGGAGAGAGCATGAACTTCGAAGAATTCAAAACATCGGTCGCAGCAAAGGAGCCGCCCAGGGAGTTGTCTGTCCCGCTTGCCGCACTATGGTGGGATGCGAAAGCGGAGTGGACCCGTGCTCACGCGATGATGGATGAATTGGAGACTACAGACGGAATGGCTGTCCATGCCTATCTGCACCGCAAGGAAGGTCAGTCCTCGAACGCGGACTACTGGTACAGGCGGGCTGGCCGGGGCTTTCAACGGTCTACACTCGAGGAAGAATGGCAGGCGTTGGTTGAATCATTTCTATCCGCTACCGGATAATCTCCAGGGTAGCGCCGTACCGATCTGCGACAGTTTTGAGGAGGCTTGACTTTGGCGACCGACACGCATCCGACATCCAGCCGGCCTGCCGGTCAACATCCATCGAATGCTCCAGCCGAGTTTCAGTCGTACGTACGGCCGGATGAATCGCGCCGGGAATTTACCTTTCGCGCCATTTTTCTGGGCTGTATCTTCGGCATCCTGTTTGGCGCGGTGACGGTTTACGTCGGCTTGCGCGCTGGCCTGACCGTCGCTGCGTCCATTCCAATTGCCGTGTTGTCGATCAGCGTCCTGCGTGCGCTGGGCCGCGCGTCGATCCTTGAAAACAATATCGTGCAGACTACCGGTAATGCAGGCCAATCCATTGCCGCCGGCGTCATTTTCACGCTGCCTGCCCTCATCTTTCTTGGCTTCGATCTGGAATATTTCCGCATCTTCGTTTTGGCGCTGATCGGCGGATGGCTCGGCGTCTTTTTTATGATCCCGTTGCGGCGGGAATTGATTGTCAAAGAACACGGGAAGCTCACCTATCCGGAGGGAACGGCCTGCGCCGACGTTTTGCTGGCCGGGGAGCGCGGCGGCTCGTTTGCCAGCCGCGTGTTTTGGGGCCTGGGCCTGGGTGGCGTATACACGCTCTTTCAAAACGGAAACCTGTTCAGCGCATGGCCCGGCAGTCCGAATTACGAGCCGCGCTGGCTGCCCGGAGCGGCAATCCGCGCCGACGCCACGCCGGAGTATCTCGGCGTCGGTTATATCATTGGCCCGCGCGTCGCGGGGGTGTTGTTCGCGGGCGGCGTTTTTTCCTGGCTGGTGCTTATGCCGGCGATCCATTTCTTCGGCGCGCACTTCCCCGGCCCTATTTATCCTGGCACTCAGCCCATTTCGCAGATGTCTCCCAGCGACCTGTGGGCGGCTTATGTGCGGCCTACGGGAGCAGGCGCGGTTGCGGCGGCGGGAATTCTTACCCTGTTGCGCACTACGCCGACGATCGTCGGGGCCTTCCGCGAGGCGCTCAAAAACATCAGCAAGTCCCGTGCTGTCGCGGCCGTGACGGAGCGCACGGACCGCGATTTTCCCATGTCCGTCGTGATCGGCGGCTCGATCCTGCTGGTTGTTCTGATGTTCTTTTTTCTCACTTTCAAGCCGGTCCCCGGCGCGCAGACCAGCCCGCTAGCGAACTTGGCGGCGGCGCTTTTAGTGGTCGTGTTCGGCTTCCTTTTTGTCACCGTTTCCTCTCGCATCGTTGGCTTGATCGGCAGCTCTGCGAATCCCATCTCTGGCATGACGATCGCCACGCTGATGGCGACGTCGGCGATATTCCTCGTCAAGGGATGGACAGCACCGGCCTTCGGCGCGTTGGCGATCACGATCGGCGGTGTGGTTTGCATCGCATCGGCAAACGCCGGAGACACGTCGCAGGACCTGAAGACCGGATTCATCGTCGGCGCCACTCCGTGGAAACAGCAATTGGCATTGTTGATCGGCGTCTGCATTTCGACCTTTTCGATTGGCGTCACGCTGACCGCGATGAACCGAGGGTTGGAAGAATTTCGCGCAACCAGCACGCCGTATAACCTCGCCCGTCCAGACGACGGCGTGACCGTACAGCAGGAACATTTTGGCCGCCGCGAATTTCGCGTAAAGCTGGCGAACGGTCAGGAACAGATCGACCACGGCACAAATTACGTGCTGCTGAACGCGCTGGGTTCGCACGAACTGGCGAATGGAAAATATCTCTTCAATCCGAAGACCGGGCGGATTGAAGTGCAGTGGATTGAAGGCATCGGCAGCGAGCGCGCCGCCGCTCCGCAAGCGCGGTTGATGGCCACCGTGATCAACGGCATCCTCACCCGACAGCTCCCCTGGGGATTGATCTGGCTCGGCGTTTTCCTGGTGATCGCGGTCGAACTGCTGGGTATTCGATCGCTCTCGTTTGCCGTCGGCGCGTATCTTTCGATCGGCACCACGCTGGCGATTTTCTGCGGAGGGGTCGTCCGCTGGATGGTGGATCGCGCCGTCGAGAAGAGCCGCGGCGGTGCATCGGAGGGGATTGGTAGCGAAGTCAGCCCCGGGTCGCTCTACGCCAGCGGATTGATTGCTGCCGGCGGCATTGTCGGGTTGCTGGGCGTGGCTCTCAAGCTGTATGAGTCGGCGACGGGCCGGTTTGACATTTTAAAAATGTCCACCAAAAATCCCCTCTACCACGATTGGATTTCAGTCATCATGTTCGCCCTGTTGATGGGATCGCTTTTCTACTTCGCGCGCCGGCCTTTGCATTCTGAAAAAATCGGCTCTCCTCCGAAAACCTAAGAGGTCCTGCTTTCAGAAGCGGCCTGCTGGCTTCGAACGCGTGCGGGTGGCAAGTGGCCTTGGTTTTTCCCGTGCGCATGTTTAATCGCCGGTAAAACGCTTTGCAGCCAGTTCCGGCTCGGCCGTTCGACCACGCGATATGCGACCAGCGCGGCAATCTCCAGCATGAAATAGGAAATCCACGGATCGAAGCGCATCAGGTGCAGGCGCACCAGGATGCCGCTTCGATGAATCCAGTCCCATAGGTTGAAGTGGAGGATGTAAAGACAATAACTCGCCTCGCCGACGACCACGAAAAGCCTGAAACGCAAAAAGTACGTGATCGGGTGATGGCCAACCAGACCGAGAATGGCGAGGGCAAAAAGCGGGGAGATCAAACCGTTGTGCATGAGCAGAAAGGGAACTTTCTGGCCCTGCATCATCACCGTGCTAATCGCGCAAATTCCGGCGAACGCCAGCCAGAAGCGCGATTGATTCGTTAATTTCAGTTGGTCATTCAGGCGCGAAAGTACGATGCCGAACGTAAAGGATGGCAGGTGCGGCAACGGCGTCAATTTCACCGCGCGCAGCCAATAAGAATTCGACATCCGGGTAATGGGAGCCATCCCATCGGGCCGCAACCACATGTAGACCAGAGGCAGCACCATCGAGGACAGCCACAGCAGCAGCAGGATGAGCAGCAGCTTGCGAACGCTGCGCGGCCACTTGACGGCCAGCAGCAAAGGAAACATCAGGTAAAATGCGACCTCACAGGAGAGCGTCCAGGCGGGCGTGTTCCAGAACGTCGCCAGCTTCGGACTCCAGCCCTGCTGCATGATTGTGGTCAGTGAAAGCCCGAGAAAGAAATTCGCGTGCGTCCGGTACCGCCATTCAAGTTCCAGAATCGGAAAAGAAATCAGCAATCCCAGCACGTAGACCGGATATAGCCGCGAAACCCGCTGCTGCCAGAACTGGTTGCGTCGGAACTGCCCGGCATCCTGCCGGTCTGCATAGTTGTAAGTGAGAATGAATCCCGACAGAAGAAAAAAGAAATTCACGCCGACATAACCGTTGTCCATCATCGGAGCCAGCGGCCCGAACCATGCCGGGTTCCAGAAATGGAAGAAGACGATATTGGTCGCAGTAAATGCGCGCAGCCCAGTCAGCGCCGGTAGAACGGGGCGCCGGGCGAAGATTGTCGGGGCGGTGGTGACAAGTGCCATGGCGCTAATTATCTCGATGGCCGAATCTGGGCCTTATTGTGTCATCCCGAGCGAAGCGAAGTGGAGAGCCTGCCCTGAGCGAGCCGCAGGTGAGTCGAACGGGGACCCTGCTTCTGTCTATAGGTGAGTGTATGTTCGCAACTCACTCGTCCAAACCATAGATTACGTCGTTACCAGAGATCCGACTTTTTCTCCGGCAATGACGCGCCGGATGTTCCCCGGCTGGTTCATGCTGAAGATGATCATCGGCAGGTCGTTGTCCTTGCACAGACTGACTGCCGTCATGTCCATCACGCGCAAATTCCGCTGCAGGATTTCCATATAACTGATTTCATCGAACTTCACCGCATCTTTATACAGGACTGGGTCGGCGTTATAAATGCCTTCTACTTTCGTCGCCTTCAACAGCACATCGGCCTTGATCTCCATCGCACGCAGAGACGCGGCGGTGTCGGTCGAAAAATAGGGATTGCCGGTCCCGGCAGCGAAGATCACAACCCTGCCTTTTTCCAGATGCCGAATGGCGCGGCGGCGGATGTACGGCTCGGAAACCTGGTTCATCTCAATGGCACTCATTACCCGGCAGTGGACATCCTGCTTTTCGAGTGCATCCTGGACCGCCAGCGCATTGATGATGGTGGCAAGCATCCCCATGTGGTCCGCGGAAACGCGGTCCATGTTCCGGGCCTGCTCGGCGACGCCGCGGAAAAAATTGCCGCCGCCCACGACGATGGCCAGTTCCACGCCCATGGTATGAACGTCCGCGATTTCCGCCGCGATTTCATGGACCCGCGTTACATCGACGCCAAAGCCGCGCTCGGCCGCCAGCGCCTCTCCGGAAAGCTTGAGAAGGACTCGTTTATACATTCATCTCTGAGTATCGCAGATGTTCTTTAACGGGAGAACCGCTGTCGCACAAACGGTGCAGTTTTCGGGAAGGATCGATGCCGCCTAAACGACCCAGCGCTATTTCTCCAAACGCAAAGGCTCATTCAAAATCTACTTTTTCCAGGGTTTCAGGTTTGGAAATACAACGCTCTGCGGCCATCAGAATCTTCAGCGCATCCGCAGCATCAACCAAGGTGGAAAGCGGCTGCTCGCCGCCCAGCACGCAGCGATTGCTAAAATACTCGATCTCTTCGACAAAGCCCTCTTCATAACAAGGCATGCCCCAGGCTGGCCCACCTTCGTCCCTAAACTGCGCTTCGTTCCAGGAGTAACTGATTCCGCCGTTTGTTCCCAGAATCTTATAAAGCACAGTCCACGGGTCGCTTGTCGGATCATCGGTTGCAAAACTGCACCATAGATTCGCCATCGATCCATTCTCCATCTCGCATACGATCATGGCCTGGTCTTCGCAGGTGAGTTTCTTATAATGCACGCGTGAAGTCATTGCCATTACGCGGCGGGGTCGTCCCAGCAAATACAAAACGGAATAGGCATGGTGGTTGCAGACTGCACGTAAAACCCCGCCGTAGGTGGCCGCAGTCTGCTCGGAGTGGAAAATGTTGTAAAGAATCCAGAGACTTCCTATGTCGCCAAGCCTGCCTTCTTGCAGAAGCCGCTTCGCCCGCCGTATCGATGGCACATAGATGTAGTTATGGGCCGGCATGCACACGCGATTGGCCTGTTCTGCGGCTGCCTTCAGCAGTGCGATGTCTTCCAGCGTTTCTGCTACCGGTTTCTCCAGCAGCACGTGCTTGCCTGCCTTCAGGCTTTCCACCGCATTGGACACATGCTGATGAACAGGCGTCAATACATGCACGGCATCCACACCAGGCTCTGCCAGAAGCTGCTGCGGAGTGTCAAAGACGCGGCCGCCAAATTTTGTTGTGATCGTTTCTGCTTTTTGTCGATCCAGGTCGTAAGTGCCCACGAGTCTGGCGTTTGAACATGCCGCTATCCCGCGGCCGTGCATTTCCGCAACAGTTCCCGCCCCGATGAAAGCAATCCCTATTGTGTTTCTCGTCATTTGGCCTCAGCAGTAAGTTTGTAGAACCGCGCGGCGTTCGCTCCAAAAATCTTTCGCTCGGCATCTTCGTCTAACTCCGACGAAAGAAGCTCTCTCAGTACAGTAATAACCTGGTTGTAACTACCAGCCAGCAGGCACACCGGCCAATCGCTTCCAAACATCACCCGGTCCGGTCCGAAGCACTGCATCACATGCTCGACATAGGGGCGCAGGTCGCTGGCAGACCAGTGGTGATGGTCCACCTCCGTAATCATTCCCGAAAGCTTACAGTAAAGATTCTTGTGCTGCGAAACCTGAGCGATCCAGTTCATCCACGGCTCCAGCCTGCCTGCACGAATCTCCGGTTTGGAAAGATGATCGACCACAGCGCGCAGTCCCGGAACGGTTTCGAGCACCTCAAGCACAAAAGGGAGGTGTCTCGGATAAGTCAGAAATTCAAATGGAAAGTCGGCGTCCGCAATCAATCGCAGCGCCGCGAGAACCTGGGGTCGCAAGATCCACTCGTCGTCCGGAACATCCTGGAGCATAGGACGGACGCCGATGAACTTTGAATATCTCCGATACTGTTCGAACTGCCTGGGAAATTCCGGGCTTTCCATGTCCAGCCAGCCGACTACTCCCGCAATCGAGTCATCGGCTGCCGCAAGATCGAGCAGAAAATCCGTTTCTGCGACCGTCTGCGCTGCCTGCACAAGAACTGTTTTCTCTATGCCCTGCTGCATCAGCGACGGACGCAGATCGGGCGGAAGATAGTCGCGACACAAAACCGGCACCTGCGGAGTCATCCAGTGATAGTCTCCGCGATCCGCTTTCCAATAATGTTGATGACTATCGATTCGCATCCGTTACCTTGAACTCGCGAAGCTTTTCCCAATCGAACGGTATGCCCAATCCGGGCACTTCGCTGGGCGCAAAGCAACCGTCCACCAGCTCAAGCGGGGCGGTGAGAACTCCGTCCAGCGACGGGATGTATTCGACGAACAAGCTGTTGGGAATCGCGGCAACAAGCGGCAGATGCAGTTCCATAACAAAGTGCGGGCTCACCTGCATATTATGGCAATCCGCCATGTGCGCAATCTTGAGCCACTCCGTGATACCTCCACAGCGGCAAGCATCCGGCTGCAGAATGGATACGCCATCGGTCGCAATGTAGTCTCTGAACTGGAAACGGGTGAATAGCGACTCGCCCAGGGCAATCGGAATCGAAGTATGGGCCTTTAAGCCCGCGTGGCCGAGGATGTCCTCCGCGGGCAGCGGTTCTTCAAACCAAAATAGATTGTAAGATTCCCACATCCGGGTGCGCTTGATTGCCTCCGCGCTGGTAAACCGCTCATTGGCATCGACCATAAGCGTGCGATGAGAGCCAACCACTTCGCGCACCGCGGCGATCCGTTCCGCATCTTCGGAGGGATCCTCTTTTCCCACTTTTATTTTCGTTCCGCGAAATCCCTTCGATACGATCCGCCTGGTTTCGTCGACAAGCTGGTCGATCGTGTGGTTAAGCCATCCGCCGTCTGTGTTGTAAACGGGAACCCGTTCACGAGCGCCGCCCAACAGCCGATGCAGAGGCATGTTGGCCAGTTTCGACTTCAGGTCCCAGATCGCGATATCAACGGCTGCCACCGCCAGAACCGCGATGCCGCCCCGGCCTACCCAATCGACACTTCGCCACATCCGGGACCAGACTTGCTCATGATTGCGAGGGTCCATACCATGAATCAGCGCGTCGATACTATGGTTAATGACGGAGCATATTTCGTGCGCTCCATGGGGGATGATGCTGTAAGTAAATCCGCAACCCGATAGGCCCTCGTCAGTTTCCACATAGGCAAAAATGACATCCATTTTGCTGAAATGTCGAATCGCATCGTGCATTTCTCGATGGACAGGAACACGATAAAGCTCAGCCCAAACCTTTTCTATGCGCATTTTTCCCCAAATCAATCAATAAAGTAAGCTGCCAAAGCCTAAAGTCAGCATCGACACAGTGATGAACGTCACGCCGAGGCGCATCCGCGATCGCGCACGGAGAGGCGCAACACGCCATTCTCCTGTAAAAATCCCGAGTGCGCTCGACCATAGCAACAAGACGGTCATGCAGGCCGCAAATCCGATGGAGTTTCCATAAGTTCCCATCACGCTGGCGCCCACTCCATATCCCAGCATTCCGAAGAGCCAAAGCATGGCTGCGGCCAGCGCCAGCAGGTTTTCCCGCAAAAAGCACTGCTGGAATACTCTCGCGCTGCGATTGCGTTGTAGTAGATACAGTGTGTATGCAAGATTCGGAAGATAGCCTGCGCCCAGGACAACCGCCCAGACGCAGAGAGTGGCGCGCTCGGCAGAGATGCCGTCACGCATTGCCCGGCTCGCAATCTTCCCGCCAAAAACAAAACCCATGTTGATCATCGATCCGAAGCATCCGGTGAAAATGCAGAGTAGGAGACCGTGCAGAAACAGGCGCCTGGACGAATTCACCGCAGAAGGATTCCGGTCACGTTCCTGACCGGCGCGGGCGTAGAGCACCAGTCCCCAAACCAGGAGGACGGCACTCGCCAGCAAAATAGCGCCGGGCCGTCCCGTAAGCGCTTTGGGATGGAAAACGGCCAACGGAATGACGCTCCCGAGCAAAGAACTCAGTCCAATGACAATCGCGAAGGCCATTGCCATCCCAACGCGCGCGATGGCCAGGCCAAAGGTTACCTGGGCGATCCCCCATCCAAACCCGAAGAGAGCAGGAAGCAGCAGTGTGCGCAGAGGAAGGGAAGCATAGAACGCGAAGAGGTGCGGCATTGCCCAGATAGCCAGCGACAGGGGAAGAATCACCAGTGCCAAGGTCGCATAAATCAGCCAGGTGTTCTCCCACCGCCATGCCCGTGAGAACTTCATGGGAAACGGAAAGCTGGCTGTAAGAGTTCCGCTCAGCATGACGACGCCAAGTCCCAATGTCCGGTGAGAAGGTTCGACCACTACTTCACCACCGCCGCGAGGGGATGTGACGAGTCGTGATCTGTGCCGGCAGCCCCGGCTTACGATCGCCCGGAAGTGACGCCGCGATCATGACTTTTTCGCCCATTTTTTCGATCTCCAATCGCCCCCAGCTCTTCAAAACAGTATGCCGAGCCATAATTCCTGGGATTCCTCGCGTGCTGTATCGATTGTTGTGACTAGCCCAAAATTCATCATTGGGATTGGGCAGATGTCAAAAACCCCTTCAGAGGCTGAAATTTTATAGAATCCATATGTAATATGTCAACCTATAGAATTGAAGACATCAAAACCCTAACAACCTGTGTTACCTTTGTCAACATGATGGATCCTGGAAAGGGTGAAAAAAGGGACGAGCTATCGGAACAGGCGTATCGTTGCGTTCGCGATCGCATTTTGACGGGCGAGTACAGCTTCGGAACCGTCATCAATCGCCGCGAGCTTGCGTCCGAGCTGAACATGAGCCTGGTGCCGATCAACGAAGCCATGAGCCGCCTGGAGAATGAATACCTGATTGAAAACACGCCCCGCGTTGGCACAAAAGTGAGAACGCCGACACCGCACGATATCCGGGGATTCTGGGCAGTGCGGGAAGGGCTGGAAACGCAGGCGGCTCGGCTCTATGCGCGAACGGCTAGCGACAGGGAACGCGAGGAGCTCGTCGAAATGGCCACGCAACTCGATCTCATGCACGAATCCACAACCAGCTCTGATGAGCCCGATCCAAGAGACCTCTATCAATGGCGATGCGCTCACATGCGCTTTCACACCCGCATTGCTGAATGCACGAATCTGCCGTTCCTTACGCAGCAGATCGAGAAGAATCAATTATTGGTCTTCAACTGGTTTTATGACCATCAGCTTTATGGCGGCCGCAAGCTGCCTGCCCGCTGGCATGAACAATTGGCCCGTTCGCTCGCCGAGGGATCCGAGGAGGCTGCGGATGCGGCCATGCGGAAGCACCTTCACAACAAACTGGAAGAACTCATGCGGAGTCTAGAGCGCTTTCTGCTCATGGACGAATCCCACCTGGCCAAATGGAACAAAGTCATGTCGCAATCACCTTCAGGCGAGTTGTCGACGGCAGGGAAAAAAGCGTGACCGGCGGAGAACCCGATGCATCTCGTCCAGCTATGTAAAGGTGAGCGCAGAGCTGTTGCAATTGTCGAGGGGCCTACGCTTCACTTGCTCCAACCGTATGTTTCCGTATATGAGTTCGCCCTGACCGCGGTCCGCCAGGGAAGGACTCTGACGGAGCTGGCGCAACAGGCTGCTTCGGGAAAAACCATCAATTATGACGCAGTGTATGTTGGCGATTCAGATTGGCGATTGCTTCCACCGTTCGATCACCCGGAGGACCTTGGCCGCGTAGTCGTCAGCGGTACTGGGCTCACTCACAAGGCGAGCGCCGAAAACAGGGCTGCCATGCACCGGCAGGCAAACGTCCCAGTGACCGACAGCATGCGCATGTATCAGATGGGTAAGGACGGCGGTCACCCCGCTGCCGGAAATATAGGCGTCCAGCCGGAATGGTTCTATAAGGGCAACGGCTCCATCCTGAAGGCGCATATGGAAGAGCTCATCGTGCCTCCCTATGCGGAGGATGGCGGCGAAGAACCGGAAATCGCCGGCGCTTATCTCATAGCGGATGACGGTCAGCCTTACCGTATCGGCTTCATGATGGGCAATGAATTTTCAGACCATGTCATGGAGAAGAAAAATTACTTGTATCTGGCCCCGTCCAAGCTGCGCAACTGTTCGCTGGGTCCGGAACTCGTAGCGGAAGGCCCGGAATCCTTTATGGATCTCTCCGGAACCGTTGCCATTGAGCGCGACGGCGCGGTCGTTTGGAAAACCCAAATATATTCCGGCGGGGCAAATATGTGCCACTCTCTCGCCAATCTGGAATATCACCACTTCAAATACGACATGCATCGCCGTCCTGGCGACGTGCATATCCATTTCTTCGGAGCCGACGCTTTCAGCTTCGGCGAGAACGTGCTGCTCGAAGACGGAGATGTCATGGAAGTCAGCTTCCCCGCATTTGGAAGAGCCTTGCGAAACCCACTTCGGATCGAAAGCAAAAAGCAGAGATTGATTCAGGTATGTTCCCTGGTTTAACCGAATTTAAAGCACATTCAAAGTAGCAATCCCCGCAAAAGAGATGGTTGTCATTCCGAGCGAAAGTCCGCTGCGGCGGATATAAGCAATCCCACGAACATGGCTTGGCGTCAGTAATCAGCAATATCTCTCCAGAAGCCGTAACGGGCAATTCTGGCTTTCTTGACATTTCATAATCTATTGGAGTATATATTACACCGATTTGTAATATGTCTATTAACGGCTGTGATATTTAGACAATGAATGACATGTGAATGCCGATTGAAAGGGCCCAATGGACGAATCTTTGCGCGGAGTCACAGGAACAGGAATGGAGCACGAACACAGGAATCTGCAAGGAATTGGAATCACGATACGCGTTCGCGGCAAATTTCGGGTGCTGGCCTGTGTGTGCGTTCTGCTGGCATCGGGTTTTGCGCCCACGCAACTCCATGCCCAGATCACCATGGGCGGAGTGGCTGGAACGGTCAAAGATCCCACCGGAGCGGTCGTCAGGGGCGCCCAGGTCACGCTGACAAACGAAGCGACCCAGGTCGTTCAGACGACCCAATCCACTTCGACCGGGACGTATGTTTTCGCATCTGTTCCCGTCGGCACCTATACCTTGAAGGCGAATGCGCCCGGATTCAAGACATACATCGACGCCGGTATCCAGGTCCATATTCAGAACATTGCGACCGCCGACGTTCCGCTGGCCCCGGGCAATGTCAAGCAACAGGTGACCGTCACCTCGGCGGTGCCGTTGCTGCAAGCGCAGAATGCTACGCTCGGTCAGACCGTTCCATCCGTGCAGATCAACGATCTGCCGCTAGCCACTCGCAACTGGCTCTCTTTGGCGCAGCTTTCGGCCGGCAGCTATTCAATCGGCGCTCCCGGCAGCTCTACGATCTTCGCCAACGCCGCCGAGCCCGGTCAGGTGGATACCCGGTTGAACGGGACCGACGATAACAACGAAGTGTTCGGTGGATCGAATGTTGTTCCGGTTCCGGACGCGATGCAGGAATTCAAACTGCAGGACGGCAACAACAGCGCCGAATTCGGCCAGTTCGCCGGTGCGGTCATGAACGCCGAAGTCAAATCCGGCACCAATCATTTCAACGGAGATTTATGGGAATATTGGCGCAATGAAGTATTGAACGCCAACGGCTACTTTAACGACCAGCACCCTAATAACCGCAAACCAAAATATCGGCAAAACCAATTTGGCGGGACCATCGGCGGACCGGTCTATATCCCTGGGATATACAACGGGAGAAACAAGACCTTCTTCTTTTTCGACTATCAACACACGGGCATTGCGCAAGCGACCCAGTACACCGAAACTGTGCCGACCACAGGGATGCAAAGCAGCGGCTTTACAAACCTGCAGGATTTGATCACCGGTAACAGCGGATCGAATACGGATGCCCTGGGGCGTGTATTTTCCCATGGCACGGTGCTCGATCCGGCGACGACGCGGGCCGTGGCGGCGCATTCCGTCGACCCCATATCCGGCTTCACGAATACATCCTCCAGCACGGTTTATGTTCGCGATCCGTTTTACACCGGAGGTAGTATTGCTGGGATACAGGATTTCACGAGCCTCACCTCGCAGCTTAATATCATTCCACGAGGGCGACTCGATCCGAACGCAGTGAAATTGTTGAGCTTGTTTCCGGCCCAAACCTCGCCAGGCCTTCACAATAACTACTTTGTGAACTCCCCCAACACGCAAACCACGAACCAGTACGACGTAAGAATCGATGAAAACATCAGCCACAAGGACCTTGTCTGGGGGGTCTATGACTGGTCCAAGGAAAGCAACCCAGCCGTTCAGCCGTTTCCAGGCCCGATTGGAGAGAATTTGGGGGGACAGGCACAGTCCAATCCGGATTCTGTACATTTCCCTGCACTATACCCATGTTTTTTCCCCAGAGATGGAGAATGACATGACCGGTGGATTTGACCTTGTGGAGCAGAATTTATTCCAGCCCGAATCGAATACTCTGGGCATACCGGCGCAATATGGCATTCAGGGCATTCCGCAGATGTCAGGCAACGGCGGTCTTCCTGCCTTTCTTATGAGCGGGATCAGCAGTTTTGGGGCGCATGGCTTCAGGCCTACCGTCAGCAGAAACACTGGACTGCAGTTTCAGGACAACCTGATGAAGATCCACGGCAGCCATGAATTCAATGTGGGCTTCGACTTCAACCATATCCGGGGAAATATCCTTCAGCCTGGCAGCTCCAGAGGGGTCTTTACCTACGACGGGCAGTACTCGGACATTCCCAATGCAAACAGCGCCATCAATGGCATGGCGGACCTGTTGCTGAAGCCAATCGCAGCTACAGTCCCCAATGGCATCAACAATCTGGGCAGCATGAGCAATTTTTACGGCTCGAATTATGCCAAAACATACTATTTCGGCGATTATTACGCCGCCTACGCGCAAGACAACTGGAGGCCGACATCGACCTTAACCTTGAATCTTGGACTCCGCTGGGAGTATTTTTCGCCCTATGGCGAATCGAATGGCAGACAAGCAAACTTCATCGCGACGGGAGGGAATGGACCGGGGGGCATTTTGTATATACCCCAAAAAGGCTGCGCGGTGCCGCGGTCGGCGGCATTCAATGCCTTGCTCGCCGCCGATAATATTTCGGTCGACTGCGTATCCGGGCTCCGCGTAAATAAAGCGCAGAAAGACAACTTCGCCCCGCGCCTGGGATTCGCTTATCGCGCCCTCCCCAACCTGGTTGTGCGCGGCGGTTACGGCATCGCCTACGGTTCGTTTGACAGCGTTGGATTCGGCAATACCCTGGGCACCAACTACCCGTTCCAATACACGATCGGCGCTCCCAGCACCACTTCGCAACTTCCTGAGCTGCTGCCGGACGGTGTAACTACGGCGACCATGGAGAACACGTTTGCCGCCGTCAACCTTTCGAATCCCACGCTGGTGACCGGTCAGAACTCGTACATCTTTGGCAAGCAGTACCACTACCTGACGCCGATGATCCAAACTGCAAATCTAACCGTTCAGGACCAGTTCACCAATCGAGACTCCATTCAGGTCGGTTACGTAGGAACGCTCGGGCGGCATCTGGATACCTTCGGGGGTCATAATTCCAACACAGAAATTCTGCCGGTAAGCGCCAATCCGCAACCCTATGCCCCCATTCCAAACCTGGCTCGAGGCGCGCAATTTTTAGAGAGCAAGGCGAAAAGCACCTACAACTCGCTGCAGACGACTTATCAGCACCAGTTCAAAAGCGGTCTTGTACTGCTGGCCAACTACACCTATGGCAAGTGCATGTCGAACGATATCGGTAAAAACGGACTCGGAGCGGCAAGTTCGGACGGGGCGACTGCATATCGAGCGGAATGGCTGCCTGGCTTTGGCATTGGGGAAGACTATACCCTGTGTAGCGGCGACGCTACCCATCTGGTCCATGCATCGGGAGAATATGCGTTGCCTTTCGGACGGGGCAGGCAACTCTTGAGCAATATCAATCCATGGCTCGATGCAGCGATCGGGGGATGGCAGTTCAACTTTATCTTCACCTATCAGAGCGGTCAGCCGATCAACGTCGGATGCCCGGTTGGGACAACCTCGGACTTCGGCTGCAATGCGAACCTGATTCCAGGACAAAATCCATATGCCGGTCCGCATAATGCAACACAGTGGCTGAATTACAACGCATTCGCACAGCCGCCGCAGGCAACAGCCATCGGGCAGACCGACTTTTCGCCTCTCGGCGGCAGGCCATATCAGATGCGAGGGCCTGGATTTTACAACCTGGATTCCTCCTTATTCAAAACCTTCACAACCGGAAAGGGCACATTGCTGGAGTTCCGCGCGGAAGCCTTCAACACGTTCAATAACCTGCAGCTTGGCGATCCAGGCCAACTGAATTTCACCAATCATACGGCCTTCAGCGCGATCACTGGAACGCGGAATGGCCCTCGTGTCGGACAGCTTGCCCTCAAACTGTTCTTCTGAAATCTCCGCTGCCGTAATTCGATGATGGAAGAGGCTGCAAAGCCTCTTCCATCATCGAATTCTTCAGAATTTTCAATCCACAATGCAGGAAAGGATCGCATGAGAAATGAAAGGTAGCGCTTGCATTCTGATCTGCATGGTCTGTCTCTTTGGATACAAAGGGCGGGCGCAGTCCAAGCCTTCCGCACCGATCACCCTGACTGTGCACACCGCTACGCACGGCTACGCCATTCCGGCGGAATTCAGCGGACTGGGTTTTGAGACGGCGAGCATGTTGCCGAATCGTTATGGCGTCTCCGGATATTTCTTTGCTCCATCGAACACGCAACTGATCACACTCTTCCGAAATATCGGCGTGAAAGAGATTCGCGTGGGTGGTGGTACTGTAGACGGCGCGGGTCGTAAAGAAGGAGATTGTGTTACGCCTGCTCCAACCCGCAAAGATATTGATAACCTGTTTCAATTTGCCCGGGCCGCTGACGTGAAGGTGCTTTACTCGTTCCGCCTGCTCAATCCGGCTGCCTGCTCCAATCCGAATCTGGCGTCAGACGATGCAAGTGCCGCCGCATACATATGGCATAAATACCGGGCCAGCCTCGATAGCTTTGCTATCGGCAACGAACCGGATGTGCGCTCCTTTCATAGTTATCCCGGACACATTGTAGATCCGAAGATTTATGAAGCGGTTCCTGGAGTTGCCGGATCGGCTTACCCATCCTACCTGGCTGCTTGGCGGCGCATTGCCGACGCCATTCTCAAATCCATTCCCGAGGCTAAATTTGCCGCGCCCGACACTGCCGTTTCCGGCACCAGCAGCTATACGCCGAATCCATCCAGCGGAGTGTCATGGACGCAAAAATTTGCCCAGGATGAAAAAGATTCCGGAATCCTGGCGGAAGGCACGCAGCACCACTACGTTTGGGGAAGTCCGGGAAACACGACCGCGCAGGAAGCCATCGATGACATGTTGTCAAGCGCATGGGACAACGATACGTCCATCGGCAAACAGCCCGCGCACAATGGCGGCACAGCGAACTTTCATCCTTATCCGTTCGTGTACGAGCACATCCTCGCCTCGTTGGTTTCCTACGGCGTGCCCTATCGAATGACAGAAGCGAACGATTGCCTCCACGGCGTCCAGGGCGCGAGCAACGGCTTTGCCGCAGCGCTATGGGCGCTCGACTACATGCATTGGTGGGCAGCGCTTCATATGGCGGGAGTCAATTTTCACAACAATCCGTGGATCCCAACCGACACCATCGTTCCCACTCCCAATCCATGCCCGCCTACCGGCTGCGGGAACTACGCCATCACTCCCAAGGGCTACGGAATGAAAGCCTTCGAACTCGGCAGCCACGGCTATGTCGAACCCATCAAGATCTCCAATCCGCGCAACATGAATCTAACTGCCTACGCCGTAGGTGATGCGCAAAACCTCTATGTCACCATCATCAACAAGACGCACACGACAACTCATGATGCCACCGACGCCGCGGTCGTAATTCATGCGGCGAGTTTTCCATCCGGCAGTGCTGCCGACATGGTGCTGACGGACGGCGAACCCGGCAATGCCTCGCGAATGACTGCGACTCTGGGCGGCGCCTCCATTTTGAACAACGCGCCTTGGAGAGGTAAATGGACGCCGCTGGGCAATGTCAAAAACGGCAGAGTTGATGTAACCGTCGAGAGCACAACCGCTACGGTCGTAAAAATCCATTCTGCCGCAAGAGAAAGATAGTCGCAGCCAGATCGGGCGGTCGTATCTTCTGCAGCATGCCAGAACCGATTGAGGGTGAATGGGACGACAAGACGGAGATGCTTTATGAAACATGCTGTGCCCGAATAAATTGAGGAGAAAATGGATAGACGTACATTCAACAAATTAATTGGTCTTGCGACAATGGGCGCTCTGACGGCAGATGTAGACCTTAGCGTGGCACAAGCTGCGGCTGTGGCCGGAGAGCTTGTCTTAGAGGACAGCGAGCTTCTGGTTGCATTCGACCGCGCTTCCGGAGCTCTGACACGGATGGAATATAAGCCAACCGGTTGGACAATTGAGCGGCGGCCTGCACTCGGGGTCTCATTCCGGCTGCTTGCGCCCTTGCCTGGGCGGCGCGACAACTTTGTTCTTGGCCAAAAGCAAAGGGCCGTCAGTGTCAAAAAGATTTCCGATCACGAAGTTCAACTGCGATGGGAAAACCTTGTCAGTGAACACGGCGGCGTGTTGCCGATGACCTTGACTGCGATTGTAACTTTGACGAACGGTAAGCTGACCTTTAACGCGACCCTGGAAAACCATTCTCATTTGATGGTGGAAACGATAGATTACCCTCACTTCGGAGACATCAATCCCCCTACTCAAAACACACCCATGGCGGCCCGAACCATGTGGTATGGCAACCTTGGTTCAAACGAAATCTATCCGAAATTTGGCAATGAAAAAGGCTATTGGGGAGTTGATTTTCCCACCAAGACGTTCGGCTCCAATCGCAGTCTTTTCTGCCTGATTCAGTCCCCACGCCAAGGGCTTTATGTTGAAATGTCTGATCCGACGCTGCCCTATTATCTGGAATACACATTCGAGCAACATCCTGGCGTGCTCTATGACAGTGTGGTGCCGAAAACCGACGAAATCTCCGGGTTCCCGGTGCATTTGAAGTTTCGGACCTGTCATTTTATTTTTGCTCATCCTAATTCGGCCGTGAAGCTGGCTCCGGTTGTCCTGCGCGGCTATCAGGGAGACTGGCACGCGGGCGTGGACGTTTACAGACAGTGGCGCGCCACCTGGTTCAAACCGGCACATCTTCCTGATTGGGCGAAGGAGGTCCATTCCTGGACCATGCTGCGGATGAACACGCCGGAAGAAGATTATTCCATTCCCTACACCGAGTTTCTGGAATATGGCAAGGAGTACGCCAGCAATGGTGTACGAGCGGTTCAATTGGTGGGATGGAACAAGGGCGGCCAGGACCGCGATGATCCTTCCATGGACATAGAACCACATCTAGGCACCTGGCAGCAGTTCCATGACACCATTGCTAAAGTCCAGGCAATGGGCGTTAAGGTCATCTTGTTTGGCAAATTGAATTGGGCGGATATGACAACAGCCTGGTACAAGAATGAGTTATATAAATACCAGGCGACCGATCCATATGGCATTCCGTATCAGACAGCTGGATACAGTTATGTAACTCCAACGCAATTGGCCGGAATTAACAATCGCCGGCGCGCGGTGATGGATTTCCTTGATCCGACCTATCGAACCATCGCGACACAACAGTTTGAAAAGATTCTGGCGCTTGGCGCCGAGGGTTGGCTATGGGACGAAGTATGTCACCACGGCCCGGTTCTGTACAACTTTGCGCCGGGTCATGGATATGTTCCGCCCGATTATATATACCATGGCGATCAGCCGCTCTCCGCGCGACTCCGCGCCGTAGCCAACAAAGTTAATCCCAATTTTATTTTCGCTGGCGAGGGGCCCCAGGACTGGCTGATGCAGTATTTTCCTGTCTCCGAAACCGGTGTGGGTGCGACTCCGATCTGTCAGTATCTCGATCCCAATTGTCTGTTGCTGGCCGGGGTCAGCGGCTTCGACGATCGAGAAAAGCTTAATATGATTCTCCTGCATCGGTACGTGATTCAATATGAGCCTTTTTACTACAAAGGAAACTTGCGGGATTTTCCGCTAACGCTGGCTTATGGGAAAAAAATCGATGCGCTGCGCCGTAAATACAAAGCATACCTTTGGGATGGAGAATTTCGGGATACGCTCGGTGCCGATGTGACCGCGAATGGTCCGTTCCGCTATTCCGTTTTCGTCGTGACGGGCGGAAGACGAGCGGTGATAGTCATCAATCCTGCGGCCGACAAGGCGATTACCGCCAAAGTAAACCTGCCGAATGCAGGCGAACTTATCATAGCTACGCCGGAGCAGCCTGACGGTGAGTCGACAACCGGCACGTTGCAGATTCCGGCGCGTTCCGCCGCTGTCGTCATAGAGCAGTAGCTTATTCCGCGCTGGGGGTGCCGGATATCAGTTCTATTCTGGCCGGCCGTAATTCAGTTTTTCATTTTCAAATCGCGCGCAATGAATGTCATTCCATTGGGCACGATTTTTCAAATGAACTATCCACATTTGATGTTGATTTGCAGCAATCATCAAATATTTCATCGGTGTATTTATGGTGGCGCTGGTCGTTTTCATTCTGATGAGTTGTTTCTTGACCGCGGTTGCTGAAAATGGAGTTGCCGCGCCCAATCCGACTGGTGGATATGGCGCCACCGCCTATCGAAACGTCGCGTTCTGGCGCGAGCCAGGAGTGCGAATTGTAGTAAGCTCGCACCGCTTTCGCGGCAGCAGAAAGACCGGCCAACTGGGACCCTGCCCGCTGAATCATGGACTACCTGTTCCCGGTGAGTTGGCTTCCTGTGACTGGATCAGCAACCGGTTCCAACATTTGCCGCAATGGGTGTGGGTTCATTTCGCCGGCCCGCGGCGAATCGACAAAGTGGTTCTCTATGCCGCAAGCATGGCGACCAGCCCAGTTGAATTTTCCGGTCAATATTCGCCCGAAGGCAGCGCAGCGTTCTACACGTTCTTCCACGTCCAGCAGGCTCGGTTCGATCCCCGGACGCTCTCCTATACAGTCCGCTTCAAGCCGGTGGTCACAGATAACTTTCGGCTGCTGATCGAACGAGCCACTGCGTCTGTAACTCCGCAATCCTGGATCGCCGAACTCGCACAACTGGAGGTATATGGCGCCGACGCAACCAGCAACCCAGAAACGTCCAGCGTCGCCACATCTGGGAGCGCCGCATCCGCACCGAATTCCGGCCTCCACCCTGCGAAGTTTCTTCCCGAGGTCAGAGATATCGGCCAGACCTTGGATATCCGTACCCGGTGGTATCGTCTAGTGCTGGATAAGTCGCATCCGCGCATCCTGTTTCTCTCCTGGGATTCACTTGGTCAAGGCGAATTAAACGTTAATTTCCTGCAAAAGAGCGGGGCGTATCCAGTATTGGATCCGATATTTCAGAGCACCAAGCCACTCGCAACCAGCACACTCACCCGCACGGGCAACTTGTTCCATTATGCCCCTGTGGAGCTAACACCAGGCGCTTACGAGCAAGTATCCATCCGGGCCGGCCAGCGTGGATTTGACCTCGCTCTGGCAGCTTCGGCGAATCATACGGTGATGATGCGCGGCGGGTTGTTTCGCTTCCATTTCGCAACCAATCAGACCCCGACGACATTCGTCTGCCATCCTTCAAAGGTCTTGAATTATGTAGCCGTCCCCAGCTATCTCGTGGCGCCTGACTTCGGAACGGCGTATATCACCCGCACCGGCGATCCGGCGGCTTTCTATCGCAAGCCATCGTCGCTTTTCCCCGCCAGCACGTATTGGATCGACGTCACGCCACACCAGCCGGCTACCGAGGACGGTCTCAACGAAATTGGCCCGAAACCCTGGCGCGTCGTCATGCACTTCGCGATCCAACGTCTGGAGCCATTGCCGGGGCTGGTGAACAGGGATTCGCGGCTGAAGCGCTTTCCGAAATATTCGCTGAACATGACGCAATGGCGGCCCGATACCGGCATCCTCAGCAATAGTGTGATGAGCATAGATTGTGGGCTTGCGATCCTTTTCTACGCCCAGGAGGCCGTATTTGCTCCGCATCTCAAGGATGGAATTTCGCCGATGGCTCTGGTCGGGGCATCGCTGGACCGCTATTTCCAGGGTGCTCCCGGTTACCAAATGCCCGACCGAAACGTGTACGCTTCCGATTGGTGGTCGTCGCGCGAAACTGCCGCGTACCTGATAATTTCGGCCTGGTATGTCATCCGCACCATCGGCGGATTGGAACAACTGCACAAGTGGTTAAAACCGCTGGAAGCTCTCGCAAATCATATTGCAGGCGGACTTTGGCCCCGATGGCTTGATCTATCACCACGGCCGCGGCAGCATGTGGTTTGACACTTACAACATGCATGGAGCCGATGCCTATTCGAATGCGGCAGACTATCGCGCTTTTCGGTGCATGGCCGATCTGGAAACACTGGCTGGCCGGCCAGTCAAGGCCGAACGTTATCGGGAAGATTCCCGCCGCATTCAGTCCGTCTATTTCAAATCATTCTATGATCCCGAGGACGGGAGTGTTAGCTGGCTGGAGAACTAAAGATGGGCAACTGCACGACTACATGTTTCCCTGGGTGAATGGCTTCGCCATCTATCAGGGACTGGTACCGTCCCCGGTAGCCAAGGCAATTTTGCAACGGCTGCTAGCTAAGATGCAGAGCATCGGTTTTCACTCTTATCAGCTTGGGCTGCCGACGAACTTAATTCCAATGAGTCCGGCGGACTATATCCCACATACAAGTGGCGCACCGAAACAGCCTGACGGAAGGGATACCTGGCAGGTCTATATGAATGGCGGCGCGACTCCGGCGTTTGAATATTACGTCATCCAGGCGCTCTACCAAACCGGTCAATATCAGGCGGCGGAACGTCTCCTGTGGCCGCTGATGCAGTCATACGAGAAGGGAACCTTTAATGCCGGTATCCAACTGCCTGGGCAGCCGCAGCGCAATCCGGTCGGCAGCGCATTTTATCTGTGGAATGGATCGCACGGCGCCGGCGAAGGATATTTGCCAGAAGATTGGGATGCAGTGGAGGCGCTTTTCACCGGTCATTATGGCATCGGTTTCGACAAGCGCGGTTACTATTTTGAACCCTGGTCTCCGCTGAAAGGGCGAACGATCAAACTGGATCTGCCATACATGGGAAAGCTCATCCCGTATGTTAGCCGTTATCGGCCTGCAGTGAATTGAGTTCTTCAAGCAGGAACGGGACGTCTGTTTCACGGCCTTCGACCGACAGGGGCAGGTCAGAAGAGCAAAGGAAAGTCGCTATAAAATTGACTCAATGGCTGGACATACTTTGCGTTCTCGTGTTGCCGCTATAGCCATTGCATTCTTGATTCTGTATCTGGCGACTGAGTGTCTCCACGCTGAAGTGAAGGTGCTGCGTGTGGATCCGCATCAGACCGATTCCGCCATTGTGACGGTTCACGGTCCCCATCTCGCTGCGTACGATCCACAAGCGACTTCCCGCCATCGGCTGTTCCTCTTTCTCGTCGGCACCAGGAGCAAGGCGACAAGCGGTCTGGACATCGACAGTGTCTTTGCGCGGTGGGGTTATCACGCCATCAGCCTCGATTACGAGGACAACGTTGTTGCCGTCTCCTGCGCGCATAGCCTCGATCCCTCAACATTCGGCCGCTATCGCGAGGCTATTGTGACCGGCGCTCCTGTCAGCGCGAAAATTAACGTTGATCCCGCCAACTCGATTCTCAACCGGTTTCAGAAACTGCTGGTCTATCTCGTGAAACACGATCCCGATGGCGGATGGGGTCAGTTCGTGACCAACGGCCAACCGGTCTGGAATCGCATCATCGTTGCCGGGCATTCCCAGGGAGCCGGACACGCCGCTTATATCGGAAAGCTGTACCGGGTGGACAGAGTGCTGATGTTCTCCGGCCCGCAGGATTACATGGATGATCTGCACAAGCCGGCTCCCTGGCAGGCACGCGAAAGCGCCACGCCCCCGTCCCGATTCTTCGCGTTCCTTAACCTGAAAGATCCGTTCAATGTGCATCATCAGATCGCGAACTGCATGGCGCTGATGGACATGTCGAAATCCGAAACCCTTATGGTCAAGCCGGGCGAGGTCATTCACGGCGACTACCACATCCTGATCAATGACTTTCCAACCAAGCAGCATCATGGCTCCACTCTGTTCCCGCAGTTTGAAAACGTGTGGAAATATATGGCCGCGACAAAGATCCGATGAGCGGACACCATGACAACCGTTTCCGTCAGTCGAGGGGACAACCCGGTTCTCTCGCATCAGCCGGAAGATTGGCATCGCGTTTCCGCGCCACACGAAGCCTACCCGCCACAACGAGTAACCGTGAATCTGACAATAGCGTTTCCGCTCTCCGTTCCCGTATACTGATCGAAGCCGTAAAATTGCATTTTGATTGGATTTGCTATGCCGAAACTGAAGACGCACAAAGGTGCGGCCAAGCGCTTTAAGAAGACCGGAACCGGTCGGGTGAAGCGCGGCCATGCCTTCATGCGGCACATCCTCACGTCGAAGGAAACCAAGACCAAGCGCCACCTGGGCGCTTCCGCCATGGTCTCCGATGCCGACCTGCCGAAGGTGCTGCGCATGATTCCCTACGCCTGATCGGTTCGCCGCGGCGAACCGCACGCGTTCGAGGCCCCCGGAAGTTCCTTATACGACGTTCTTCCGCGACAGATCAGAGCAAGAGAAAGCGAGTGAAGAGGCGATCGGGTTCGGAAGACCCTCCTGCCTCCAGCCGCAGACAACGAAACGCAAAAGGAGAAACCCACCATGCCTCGCGTCAAACGTGGCAATAAACGCAAAGAGTATCGCAAGAAGATTCTGAAGCGCGCCAGTGGCTACTTCCTGACCAAGTCCAAGCTCTACCAGGCGGCGGAAGAGGCCGTCGAGCGCGGGCTGAAGTTCGCCTATCGTGGCCGCAAGGAGAAGAAGCGCCAGTTTCGCTCCCTTTGGATTGTTCGCATCGGCGCCGCCGCCAAGCTGAATGGTCTGAGCTATTCGCAGATGATTCATGGCTTAAAGCTGGCCGGGGTCGAGCTGGATCGCAAAATTCTCGCCGACATTGCGGCCAAGGATCCCGCCGGATTCACCGCTCTCGCCGAGCAGGTCAAGAGCGCACTGCAGAAAGAACACAACGAGCGTAGCTCCGCCGCGTAAATTTCGGCGCGAAGTGAAGCAACAGAGGCGCATCATCGGATACGCCTTTGTTTTTCGCCGCGCGCCTAGAGTCAGGAGATCATGGAGCGGCGCGCCAGGAACAGATCGACGGCAGCCAGTAGCGCAATCAACGCGATAATGCCTTGCGAGATCACGCAATAGAGGCACCATACCTGCAACAGCGACGCTTCGATGTGCGAAAGATAGAGCGCATATCCCAGGCCGATAAGAGCGAATACCAGCGTCCAGCGGCGGCGGCGAAACAGCGCCAGCAGAGCGATCGCGAGATATCCGACCGCGCCGATAGCGGCCACCGGGACAGGTCCGACCATCGAGAAGCGGCTGTGATTCACTACGCCACAGTCCCAACGCGCATTGATATCGCACGGCTCGACTTTATTGGAGTAATGGACCTGCCAAGCGAGCGATGAAACGACGATCCCTGCGACCGCCAGTAAAAAAATGACAATCCGCAATATTTTCTCCTCGTCTCGATTTGACCACGATCCAAGCGCGCGACAAAGCCGCATTTCCCTTATCAGGGAAAAGTATTTTTTGGTGTCCTTCATTTATCCTCAAACCAAGCAATGTCTTCCACCCACATCCCAAATTTAGAGAGCTACGAATCCGGCGTGGTGCGCGCGGCATTTGAGTCGCTGCGAACCGAAGTAGCGCAGGAGGCCGCCGCGCTGCGTACGCCGGAAGATCGCGAGCAATTTCGGCTGCGTTGGCTGGGCCGCAAGCAGGGTCGTTTGAAGAGCATCAGCGAAGTATGGCTGAAGGCGGCTCCAGCGACGGCGCGCAAGGAATTGGGTCAGCAATTTAACGAATTGAAGCAGCAAATCGAGCAGGCTTTAGAAACAGAAGCAGCGGGACTCACCGAATCGCCAATCGAATCCGATTCGATCGACATCACGCTTCCCGGCATCCGGCCCGCAATCGGCGCGGAGCATCCGCTCATCCGCACCATACACGAGATTATCGGCATCTTCGCCCGGATGGGATACTCCGTCGGCGTGGGGCCGGAGGTGGAAACCGATTACTACAATTTCGAGTCGCTGAATTTTCCGCCGAACCATCCCGCGCGCGACACGCAGGACACCCTTGTCGTCGCCAACCAGGAGCACAAGCCGCTGCGCGATCGTCTGCTGCTGCGCACGCACACGTCGCCGGTCCAGATTCGCACCATGGAGCGGCAGTCGCTGCCGGTGCGCATCGTCATTCCCGGCAAGGTGCATCGCAATGACGCGGCCGATGCGACGCACTCGCCTATCTTTCATCAGGTGGAAGGCTTGTGCGTCGATGAACGCATCACGTTCGGCGACCTCAAAGGCACCCTGGACCACGCGATGAAAGAGCTGTTCGGCTCCAGCGTGCGCACGCGCTTTTTCCCGTCGTTTTTTCCGTTCACGGAACCCAGCGCGGACGTGCAGATCAGCTGTATCTTCTGCGGCGGCAAAGGTTGCCGCAAATGCAAACATTCCGGTTGGATTGAGCTGCTGGGTTGCGGCATGGTGCATCCGGCCGTGTTTGAATTTGTTCGCGGCAAACAACCGGCCTACGATCCGCAAAAGATATCCGGCTTCGCGTTTGGCATGGGCGTGGATCGCATCGCCATGATGAAATACGGCATCAGCGACATCGGATTGCTCTACTCCGGCGATGTCCGCTTTCTGGAGCAGTTCGCGTGAAGGTCCTTTCCGCATGGCTGCGCTCGCATTTGCCCGGTCTCGAGGTCTCAGACCGCCAGCTCGCGGACGATTTGACGCTGAACGGCATTGCCGTCGAAGGCGTCTTCGACCTTCCCACGAAAGACGGGCGCGCGGCTAACGGCTCGCTGTTTGAGATGGACATCACCACGAACCGCGTCGACGCGATGAACCACTACGGCATCGCGCGGGAGGCGGCGGTGATTTACGACAGCCCTCTGGCTCCGCTCGATGCGTTATTACCCGCGGCTAAGCCCGCGAAGCGGCCGTTTCCGGTTCATATCGAGGCGAAGGATGGATGCGGGCGCTTCACGGCGCGCGTGCTGCGCAATGTGACGATCGCGGCGTCAACTCGAGAAGTGGCCGAGCGGTTCGCGTTGCTCGACCAGAAGCTCATCAGCAATGCTGTCGATGCAACGAACTACGTCGCTCTGGCAATGGGACACCCAACGCACGCTTTTGATCTGGATAAGCTCGAAGGCGGCATTGTCGTCCGTCACGCGCGCACGGGCGAGCGGCTGCGGCTGCTCGACGGAACAGAGCGAACCTTGGTCGCCGACGACTTGGTTGTGGCCGACGAACAGAAAACGTTGGCGCTGGCCGGCGTGATGGGCGGCTGGGACACGATGATTACGCCGGAGACGAAAAACATTCTCGTCGAGGCGGCATGGTTCGATCCCGGCGCCGTGCGCCGTTCTTCGCGACGGCACGGCCTGCATACCGATGCCTCGCATCGTTTTGAGCGCGGTGCTGATTTTAACGCTCCGCCGGTCGCCTCCGCGATGGTCAGCCGCTTGATTCTTGCCGCAGGCGGGGAAATCGAAGGCGAGCTGGTGGATGTCGTCGTGCCGGAGATGGCCGCGCGAACGGCGCAGCGCCCCGCGATCCCGCTGCATCTCGGAGAGGTCGCGCGTCTACTTGGGAAAACCGCGGAGGGCCGATCGATCGATGCGGCAACGGTTCGACGCTATCTGACGGCGCTGGGCTGCGGCCTGCGGGAAATTTCTCCGGAGAAATACTCCGTCACGTTACCAAGCTGGCGGCTCGATCTGGAACAAGAGATCGACCTCATCGAAGAGATCGCGCGTCTCTACGGCTACAACCGCTTCGCGAACACGCTGCCGCCGTTTGCCGGCACGGTCGTCGAGTTGCCGGAAGCAGCCAAGAAAAAAATGCTGCGACGTAAGCTCCTAGCGGCTGGATATACCGAAGCGATCGGCAGCACATTTTGTTCTGCGGCGGATGCCGCCACGTTTTCCCGGCAACCCAATTCGCTTGTGCCACTCGGCAATCCGCTGAGTGAGGAAGTCGGCTGCCTGCGCCCGTCGCTGGTCCCGGGAATGCTCGCGATACTGGCGCATAATCTAAACCGGGAAATCGAGAATGTGCGCCTATTTGAAATGGGCACCATCTTCACCGGCAATACAGAGCGCGTGCACGAGATGCCATCACTGACAATTGGCGCCACCGGCAGCGCGATTTCCGCGCACGCCACCGCCGCAGGCCGCGAGTACAGCTTTTACGATTTGAAAGGTATCGCCGAGGAATTGCTGTCCGGTTTTGCCGTTCGGTCGGTTTATTTCGACACCTTTTCGGCCGCCAGTGGACTCATGCCGGCGTGGCTGGACCCCGGGGAGTCTGCCCGGATCGTCATGGATGGGGAAACAGTCGGTTTCTTAGGACAACTTGCCGCGCGGGAATCGCAGCAGCGCAAGCTGCGGCAGCCGATTTTCATCGGTGATTTTTACCTGGATCGCATTCTTCGCCACGCTCTGCGAGTTCCCGCCACGCAGGATCTGTCGCGTTTTCCCGCTGTGGTGCGCGATTTTTCATTTCAATTTCCGGATGCGGTGCAGTGGCAGCAGATTTCAGACAGCTTACACGCGCTAGGTATTTCGGAGATGCGCAGCCTGGAACCACTGGAAATCTTTCGCGGCAATCCACTGGCTGGAGCAGTCGCGAGCGGCAGCTATTCCATGTTGCTGCGCGCCATTTTTCAGGCGCCGGACCGCACGCTGCGCCTGGAAGAGATGCAGGGCTGGGCGCATCGCATTTTTGCGGCCTTGATGGAACTGGGCGCGCAACCGCGCTTTCCCGCAGAATTGCTTTAACCGGCGATTTTTGCACTCGTTATTCACATCCGTACTTTCGGTCTGCGTCCGCATTGGCGCTATACTGCGCGAAGAGCATCTTAATTTTTATGACAACCACCATGTTAAGAGAGCAGGATCTGGCAGCGGCGGCGGATACATTCGCCGCCTTGGAGCAGCGTGTCGTTCGCGCGATTGAGCTGCTGAACCGCGAACGCGAGCAGCGTGCCGCAACGGAAAAGGAGCTTGCTGGCTTGCGCGAGCAGTTGGATGCCCAGCATACGCAGAATGCATCCTTGCGCCGTGAGATGGAAGAAATGCATCACGAACGGGACACGATCCGGGCACGGGTGGAACGGCTGATGGCGTCCCTCGATGCGATTGAAGGATCGTAAACGGACATACCGGGGAGACGCAAGCCGCAAAGGGGAGAAGCGAAAAAGGGGAGCAAGCCACAGGGGGAACCAGTATGGACCACAGTGAGTCGTACGGGGATTTGCGCCGGGAATTTTCGCAAACGGAAGGGGAACCTCGGCACATGACGAGTTACCATGAGCCGAGCGACACGCAGCAGGACGAAATACGAAATGAAGCAGCCGAGAGCCCTTCTACGAGTCACGATCCAACCCGTTGCAATCTGGCAGTGGACATTTACGACCAGATGTATCATCTGCGCGGGCCGGATCCGAAATATCTGGAGCAGCTCTCCGCCTTGGTGGATGCAAAGATGCGCGCTGTCGCCCAGCATGGCACGACCGTGGACTCGCTGCGAGTTGCCGTTCTCGCCGCGTTGAACATCGCGGATGAACTGGTTACGCTGCAGCAGCAGCGGGATGCTCTTTCAGGCAATGTGGTCCACAACATAAAGTCGCGCACAGAGGTGCTTGCCGAAATGCTCGATGCTGCCCTCGACGCCAATCGCAAAGCCGGATAATCCAGAAATATTCTTCACATTTGCCAGCCCGAAATTGCGCGCTTCAGGTATGCTCGATGCGCAGCAGTTTCGGAGGTTTTTGTGCGACTTTGTCTGCCTTTATTCCGCCGGTTCTTGTGTGTGCTATCCACCATCGTAACGGCCGGACTGATCTCGTCCGGCGCTCTTGCGCAAAGCAAGGGCTTACCCGATAATCCTCGCGAACAGAAAGCTCTTCAGCAGGCCAGAGAATTCGAGGGGAAGCATCAATACTCGTTTGCCATCGATTCCTACAACAAAGCGAACAAGCTGGCCGACGGCAAATGCGCAGAATGTCTGCGGCATTTGTGCGATCTGTATCGCAAGGTGAATGACAATAAGCGTTCCGTGAAAGCTGCCGGCCAGTTGGAGCAGATCGTCACTTCGCCAGAGGACAAGGCGACCGCCGCCGTTCTTCAAGGCGCCGCACTGCTGCGGGAAGGGACCGAGCATAAGAAACAGGCATTGTTTCAGCAGGCGGACGCCGAGTTCAAGCAGGCACTGGTGTATCAGCCCGACTGGGCTCCGGCGATTTTTCTGGATGGGATGGCCGCTGGAAAGGCCGGAGATGATGGCGCGGCAAAAGATGCATTTGCAAGATATATTTCCAGCGCTCATGCGGATCCAATCCTGCAGGCGCGCGCCCGCAGATACTTGGCCGAGCCGCAGCTTGTGCGCGAGAAAATGGCGCCGGCGTTTTCTGTGTGCACATTGCAGGGGAACACTGTGAGCCTTGACGGACTGCAGGGCAAGGTTGTGCTGCTCGACTTCTGGGCAACATGGTGTGGACCATGCAATGCAGAACTTCCGCACATTCAGAAAATCGCGCAGCGATTTCAGGGCGAACCGCTGGTCGTGCTCAGCATCAGCATCGATAAAGATCAGGCAAAATGGCAGGCTTTCGTAGCGCAGCACGGAATGACCTGGCCGCAGTATTGGGACCAGAGCGGCTCGATGGCTCAGACTTTCGGTGTTCGCGCCATTCCCAACTACTTCACCATCGATACCGACGGCGTGTTGCGCTCTGAAAATATGGGGTCAGGAGCGGATATCGACTGGCGGCTTAAAAAGCTGGTCGCCCAAGCGCAAAAAGCGCAAGAGCAGGCAACGTCTCACCTCAGCGGTCAATGATTTTACCGCTCACGCAGGTTACCGGAGTCATTACACGAAAAGCTACCCGCCGAACACCGCTACCAGCGAACGAAAAGATACGCGCACCCGTTCCCCTATGAAGGGATGCGCGTAATGACGGCCGCCGGGGGTATGGCGCAGGAGAACTGCTCTAGTGCGTGGCGCCTACCGTCTCTTGTTTGCCTGCGCCCAATTCTGAGAGACGCTTGGCCAGCAGCTTCTCCAGATTTTCCAGCGCTGCCGTAAACCCTTCGATGCCTTCTTTCAGCTTGTCCGTCGCCATACGGTTCTCCGCGTGCATCTTGTCGAAGGTGGCCTTGTCGATGGTCAGCTTTTCGATTGGCATCGCCTTTGCCTTCTCGGGATCTAGCTTGCGCGGCAAATCTCCCTGCATCAAATCCAATTCTTCGAGCAGCTTGGGGGAAATCGTCAGGAGGTCGCAGCCCGCCAATTCCTGAATCTCGCCCACGTTGCGGAAGCTTGCGCCCATAACGACCGTTTTGTGGCCGAATTTCTTGAAATAGTTGTAGATCGTAGTTACCGATTGCACGCCGGGGTCGTCCGCACCCTTGTAATCCTTGCCGGTGTCCTTCTTGTACCAGTCCAGAATTCGCCCGACGAACGGCGAGATCAGCGTCGCCTTTGCTTCCGCAGCAGCGACGGCCTGGTGGATGCCGAACAGCAGCGTCATATTGCAGTGGATGCCCTCTTTTTCCAGCATCTCCGCCGCGCGAATGCCCTCCCATGTCGAAGCCAGCTTAATCAGCACCCGCTCCCGCGAGACGCCGCCTTTTTCGTATTCCCCGATAATCTCCCGCGCCTGGTCCATCGATCTCTGGGTGTCGTACGACAGCCGCGCATCCACTTCGGTTGAAACGCGGCCGGGAATAATCTTCAAAATTCGCTTGCCAAACTCCACTGCCAGACGCTTGAATGCAAGGTTCGCCACGTCTTTGTCGTTGGCATTGCTGCCCAAGTCTTTCTTCGCGTCGCGAAGTACGGCATCCATGATGGGCTGATACTCCGGCATCTGCACCGCGGCCGTGATCAGCGATGGATTGGTGGTGGCATCCTGCGGCTTGACCTTTTCAATCTCCTCGATCTCACCGGAATCGGACACGATCACGGTCATTGTGCGAAGTTGTTCTAGTTGCGATTTAGACATGATTCCTCCTGGTGGTCGCCTAATTCGTTAGATGCGGATAGCCCCACACTTCGCCTTTTGTTGCGAAGGGTGGGATGAAAAGCTCGTGCTACCGGTCTTCAGGTACCCCAGGTCCGGATTTTCGGATCGGAGTTCCAAACCTGAGCGTTCACCCTTCCTTATCCTGATGAACGACTTCTCTTCACTGCGCCGGAATCAATTCGAAGTGGAAGCGTGAAAGTGATCGGCCAGTACTTTCAAAATCGCGTGCGGTTCGTGGCTGGGAATCACATAATCCACTCCAGCAAGCGCCTGCGCCCCAATGGGCGACAGCGCGATGATGGGAACTTTCGGCCGCATCGTCCGAATCTCGGCCACTACTTCCTCGAAATTTGGATTCGACACATCGACATGGATCACCACGGCATCGACATCGGGAAAGCGTCTGAACAGTTGAATGCCGGACCACCCGCTATACGCGGTAATCACATTGTGCTTGGAGGTCTCGAGGACCAGTTTCCTGGCTGACAGCCCCTCCGGCTGTTCGACTTCAATCATCAGTACAATCACCAGCATTTCGCCTGCCTTGCCCATCCGGCTTTCAAAAACAGAGAATTTATCCCAGCTCATTCATGATAATGCAGCTCGCATCTTCCCGAATTTGTGCGACCAACGTCCCCGGGTAAGTAAGTTTTGACTGCTGACGAGGGAGCCAAGCCGGGCCTTCAGTCAGCCACAATCGGATTGCGCAGCACACCCACGCCTTCAATCTCCACCTCCACCGTATCGCCGGGCTGCATCGGACCCACTCCCGCCGGTGTGCCTGTTGGAATTAAATCTCCCGGATTCAACGTCATCGCGGCGGAGATATAGCGCAGCAGCGTGGCGACGTCGAAGATCAGGTTTCTCGTCGATCCATTTTGCTTGACCTTGCCGTTCAACCGGGTCGTGATGGAGACTCCTTTACCGGGATCTATGTTCTCCACCACAAACGGTCCGACCGGGCAAAACGTATCGAAGCCCTTCGCCCGCGACCACTGCCCGTCGCTGTTCTGCAAATCACGCGCGGTCACGTCGTTCACAATCGTATAGCCGCGGATGTAGGACCGCACATCCTCGTCGGCCTTCAGCTTGTGGCACGTGCACGCGATTACCACGCCCAGTTCGCCCTCGAAATCCACGCGCTGCGAAATTGCCGGCAGGCGAATCGCCGCTCCCGGCCCAATCACGGACGACGGCGCCTTCAAAAACAATAGCGGCTCCTTCGGAACTTCATTGCCCAACTCCGCCGCGTGGTCGTGATAGTTGCGGCCAATGCAGACGATCTTTGACGGCGTCACCGGAGCCAGCAGTTTCAGTTGCGAGACTGGCCGCGCGGCAAACTCCTTGATCAGCCGGACCACGCTCCAGTCCTCTGGCGGCGGCGCGATCACCCGCACCATCCACAAGTCGCCGTCACGCTCGGCGACTTCTCCATACTGCGGACCATCTTCGGTTTGAAAGCGGCAATACCGCATCATCGTGTCTCCAAAGAATGATTTTATCCGCCGGGACGAGCGGGAATGCTCCCATTCTTCCCGCAGCCAAGTTTCCGGCGAGCGATTAGCGCCACTTCGGTGGTTGGCGAAAGATTAGGGGGACGCTCACGCGCCTGGCACGATCACTTGAACCTCCGCCGACGGCCGGCTTTTATTTCCCGCATTATCCACCGCGACCACCGAATACGCATATCGTTGTCCCGGCTCTACATGTAGGTCGCGAAACGCCGGCGCGACGACCGGTTCCGATGGACGCACGGGCGCAATCCGCTGGGCCACGGAATTAGAGATCGCCTCTCCGCCGATCGCCCGCCGATATACGTAGTACCGCGCCACATCCGGCTCGGGATTCGCCGACCAGGAGAGGTCGACCTCCGGTGATCCGCCATTCAGGGCCGCCGAAATCGGCACCGCAGCCAGGCCAGTCGGCGCGGCCGGCGGGTATACATCGCGCGTGTCGATCTCGACTGGCGCACTGGGAGCGCTTTCCAGCCGCAGCGTCTGCTTGCCGATCTGCAGCACGGTCACTCGCATGGCGATGTACTGGTATTTACGATTGAACAAAACGCTTGCATCGAGCGCGGCGCCTGGATCTCTCTTGCCCGTCTGCAAATCGACGCGCAGCGTCTGTTCGGCCAGCTCGCTTACCGGACGCAGGCCGCCGGAGGTTTTTGCCCGCAGCTCCTTGGGAGGCGTCAGCAGCGCTCTCTCCAACTGGATGAACGTTCCCGAAGTCAGCCCAGCCACCGGCAGCCAGTGTAGTACTACGCCGCGCTCGATTTCAGCGGCGGAAAGAGAACGAACCATGGGTGGCGCCTGCCCCGCCAGCACTGCGGCGGCATTCGATGGGCCGGCGCTGCGGCCATGTTGGTTAACACCGAAAATTTCATAGCCGATGGGCCGAATCGCGCCCGCGACTAGCGCCGGAGGCAAAACATCGGTGTAACTTGCGGGCTTGCCAGCTTCCGAGGAAATCGTCACAATCGTCTCACATACGCCGCGGTCCGCCTGGCGGCAGATGCGCAGGCGCACCGGGCCATGCAGCCGCAGTTTGTCGGTCGTCTCGCGCGGAGTTTTCCACTCCAGGTGCACCTGGTTTCCGGCGCGCGAGGCCGTCAGATCGGGAATAGTTTTCGGCAGATGCAGCGAAGGCGGCTGGGGGGCTGCCTCCAGTCCGCAGCCGAGGGCCGAGGCCAGCAGAGCAAGTGTGCCCATCGCCGTAACCCAGGATAGCCACCGGGCGGGTATTCGCCGAATTCGCGCTTTTATCTTCCGCTCCAACAGCAGATCCATGAGGTTTTCAGCCTAGCAGAAGCGGAGGGATAGTCGTAACACCTCGCCAAATCGCAATGCGAACTCACGGCTCTGCCTTCTTCAGCCGGAAGGCTAAATCGGCATCAAAGACAGCAAAGCGGTCCGCGCGCGGCACCCGCTCCGGCCCGATCCGCACGCCCAGTTCCTGGCACTCGTCCGTTTTCGGATTGTAGGCGCTCCATGCGGGCAGTCCCGCTCCATTTGGATTTCCCGTTTTCGCGAACCGGATCCAGTAGCCGATCAGGATGCGCGAAAGCGTCGCGTCGTAGGGCCGCCGCACCCAGCCCGGCCAGTAAATCTTACTCAGGAACATGCTCGGTTCCATGTGGAATGCACCCAGCGGAGCAAATTCACCCGCGCCGACATACGTGAAACGATACAGATACGTGCTCGGCTCGATGCGAGCCATCTCCCGCGCCATCAATCGAGCTCCGTAGCCGAAGTCGAAATCGGTGTCCATCCGCCGGAACACCGCCGGAACCTCGCTGTCCGTGCGCGCGGGATACGCGGCGAACATTTGCTCGGCAAAGCCGTGGAAGCGCTGCCGCAGCCATTGCCGGTACTCGGCCACCGTCTTTGGGCGATAGGATGTGCCACCGACGATCGGGCTGGCGAAGATGGAAATCTCATCCGCGTTGCTGCCGACCATCACGGGAATTTTTACCTGTCGTCCCTGCGTGAACGTCACCGCCGGCTGTTCGCGGAAAAACCATCCATCCACGGCCGGCTCCAGATCGATCTCTGGATCGTGCGCGGCCGCCTGAAGAATAAGCTCCGCCGGCAATTTGCGCAGCGCGGCCAGCGCGAGGGCACCATTCGACGCTTGCTGTATACCCAGATCGCTCGCCAATCGATCGTCATTCGCTTCCGCCTGGCGCAGAGTCGGAAAGACGGAATCGACGCAGACGCCGCTCTGCAGAATCGCCTGCTGAAACAGTCCTGCGGCTTGCGGAGAGGCCATCAGATTGCAGATGTCGAGCGAGCCGGAGGAAGCTCCAAAGACGGTGATCTGGCTGGGATCGCCGCCGAAGCGGCGAATATTCCGGCGCACCCACTGAATGGCCGCCACCTGGTCCATCAACCCGTAATTTCCGGAGACGTGTTGCCGGGACTCCGCGGAAAGCGCAGGGTACGCGAAGAAACCGAATGCGCCCAGCCGATAATTCAGGCTGACGACCACCACTCCCTGCTCCGCCAGCGCCGGACCCAGCGGGGGTATCTCGCCGGAGCCTTCCACGTTGCCGCCGCCATGAATCCATACCATCACGGGAACTTTCTGAGCGCCGGAGAGATTGGTCGTCCAGACATTCAGGTAGAGACAGGCTTCATTTGTCACCAGTTGCTTGCGACCCAGCATCTCCGGCCACCACCCGCCGGGGGTCTGGGGACATGCCGGGCCGAATTGGGTCGCGTTACGAACTCCTTTCCACGTGGGCGCCGGCTCCGGCGGTCTCCAGCGCAAATTGCCGACGGGCTGGGCGGTGTACGGGATGCCGAGAAACGCCGCATTTTCGGGAGAACCTCCGAAGCGAATCCCTGCCAACGTGCCCTGGTCGAGGGTCACCGCAGGTGCGATCACAGCGTGGGTAGCTTGTGCGGTGCCTTGTGCGGAAACCATTGCGATCATGACAAGGAAGACCGTGCAGAGAATCGAGCCGATCCAAGCTGCGACTCCCCAAGCGCGCGTTGCCCGCGGTGCGGAATCAAGAGAATTCATTCCTGCTCCTTGCGACCCCAAATGTCTCACTCATAAGGCGAAACAATTATTGTACCGAGCACCGGGCGCAATGATTTCATTGAAGGTTTTGTTGGCCCGTTGAGATCTGCTGCCGTGCGAGATTCTTCCACTGCGCTGCGAAGAATCAGTCTTGAGGAAGAACGCTCTAATTCGGCAGGATTCCTTGCAGCGCGTCTTGCAGGGTCGGATGCTCGAAAGCGAATCCCGACCGGAGCAGCGCGGCGGGGATCGCCCGTGTGCTGGCCAACAGCGCAGCGTCCGCTATCTTTCCGAAAGCCAGCCGCAAGGCGAATGTAGGCGCAGGCAGAATGGCCGGGCGATGCAGATGCGCGGCAAGGGACACGGTAAACTCGGCATTCGTCACCGGATTGGCCACGACGTTTACCGGCCCGCGAAGCTCGCTCCGATTGATGCAGAACTCGATAACGCGCACCACATCGGGCAGCGAAATCCAACTCATCCACTGGAGTCCGCTGCCCAACGTGCCCCCCAGTCCCCGGCGAAATAGGGGCAGCATCTTCCTGAGCGCGCCGCCATGCGCGGCAAGAATCACACCGAAGCGCAAATGCACAACGCGAATCCCAAACCGACCGGCAGCGTCCGCAGCAGACTCCCACTCGCGGCAGATCTTCGCCAGAAAACCGTCGCCGGAGCCGGACGTTTCCTCTAGTACTTCCTCCCCCCGATCGCCGTAGTAGCCAGTGGCGGAGGCGCAGATCAGGACCTCCGGCGGTCGATCCAGCCGCCCCAGCAGTTCCACCAGAGACATGGTGGTGCGCACACGGCTTTCCCGCAAATGCTGCATCTTTGCCGCAGTCCAGCGCCCTTTGCTGACGCTTTCTCCAGAAAGATGAACGGCGGCGCGCAGCCCGCTTAACTGCCGCATTTCCTCCCGAAACTCAAAACGGTAGGGATCCCAGAGATAAGCTGCCGACCCCAGTCGCGCGCTGTGCCGCACCAGCGTGGCGTGGGGTACGCCCTCACGGCGAAATTGATCGACCAACGCCCTGCCAACAAGCCCGGACGATCCCGAAATGAGCACTTGGGGAAAGATTTCCATCAGAAACAGCACCTTAGACCGGTTTTCCTTTGCTCTAAGTTGACCGGCGATCATTCAGGCATCCGTTCTTTCGGCAGCGGATGCCTGAAATATTCTTCCGTTGCCATACACCTACAGGAAAATCGGCGACTGCAAAATTTCTATGCATTCCTAACGTGAGATGCATATGGTTGCACGGTACAAGCCATTGCAAAAACAGAGCATGTGAATCCGGGCGCAGCGACGGTTGTCTTCCCAATTCATCAATAACCGTTTCATAAGACGAGATGATACTCCGGCGTGCATCTTATGATTACGGAGCTGGCTGGCCATGGAAAAGCGATTCCCCCTCACGAAGCAAATCGATCAGGAAACGACCGAAAACTTCATCGGCGAGAAAAAGATTGGCGAGCGGATCAAACGCCTTCGCTTGAAGAAATCCATGGGGTTGGTGGAGATGGGTAAGCACACCGGCCTGTCCGCCAGTTTTCTATCTCAGTTGGAAACGGGGCGAGTGGTGCCTACCCTGCGAAACCTGGCGCGCATTGCCATGGTTTTCAACAAGGACCTGTCCTATTTTTTCGATCCCGAGCCGCACACGCTGTTCCGGGTGCATCGGAAAAACGAGCGCGTCCGTCTGCCGCAATCGGGCGTCAGCGATCCCACATATTTCTTTGAGAGCCTCGGTTATCTGGTGCCGGATCGGACCCTCGATCCCTACCTTGCGGAGTTCGTCCCGTTGAAGCAGAACGTCGAGGTGCGCTCGCATGTTCATCCGGGTTTTGAATTTCTTTACCTGCTCAGCGGCGCAATGGAGATTCGTCACGGCGCGCAAACCTACATACTGGAACCAGGCGATTCCGTCTACTTCGATGCCAGCACGCCGCACAGCTACCGCTGCGCCGGAAGCGAGAGATCGACAGCCATCATCGTCACCCAGCATCAGACGGTAATGCCGCAGCCTTCCATGAATCTGCGACCGCTGGGAACTTCGCTCGCGAGCGGGATGCGCGGGGTCGCTACACCGGCTGAGAAGCGGCAACCGAGCGCGGAAAAAGACAGGCCCTCCCGCGCACCCGCAAGGCCTTCTGCGGAACAGGAAGCTGCGGAGTTTCACTAGAGACGCACGATTTCCACCCGCAGAAGAGCCCCGCGATCAAGAAGCAGATCGATCCTCGACGGCTGATAACGATGGAATTGCGTGTGTGCGTCGATCACTGAACCGGCGGGGAGTTTTTTGTCGTTTCGGAGCATATCCAGACCGGATGGCTCACGTAAGAAAAATTTTGGCGACATCTTCCCACGTGTCCACGCGGCGGTAGCCTTTCAGGTTGGCATTGTGCGGTGAGGTAAACAAAATCCCCTGCCCGCGAAAAGCGGCGAGGTTGTAGGGCATGTCGTCGATGAGGAAGTCGGCGTGCAAAATGCTCTTGTCCCCACAGAAGACGAAGTTGTGCGGCGAGAGGAAGTCGAAGTGTCGACGCAGCCAACGGTATTTCGCTCCGAAGGAATTTGGAAACGCCATCGCAGCTGTGGCAATAAACACTTCATATTTCCGGCTGATCCGTTGTAGCACCTTCTGGCTCCCGGGGATGACAGGCAGGTCCTCGAAAAACTCATCGCTCTGCAGATAGCCTTCAATCAGCTTTTGGCCGCCAGCTGGAAGCACCTGCCATAACCATTTTCCGTGCAGGTCCGCTTTTGTAAAGTTGGTTTTTCGCTCGCGATTGTAGCGCGCCAGCAATTCGCCTAGCGCGTCCGCGATCACTTCATCCATGTCCACTGCGATCCGCTGCATTTGAAGCTTAGTCTTCCCGGAGCGCCGGATCGGAGCCAGTCGCCTTGGTTTGCGCGGCAGAAGACTTCGCCGGGCCGGCCGGTTTCTTCGCGGCTGGTGGAAGAGCGGCAGCATCGCTCAGGTCGACTGTAGGCAGATGGTAGAGAAAGCGTCCGCACGACTCGCAGAAATGTACCGCACCCTCGCGGATTTCATTCCATCGCTGCGGGCGGACCATCATCTGGCACGCCGAGCAACGCTGCTGTTCCACGCGCGCCACGGGCAATTTGCCGCCGGCCAAGATGCGATCGTATTCTCGCAGCAGCTCTGGGTCGATGAGGCCGCGCACCGATTCTCGTTCCCGCGTCAGTTCCGCAAGTTGCGACTCATCTCTCGCACGGCCCAGTTCCGCCGCCGTTTTTTCGTCTTCCAGCAATTGCCTTAGGTTGGCGAGGGTTTCATGCAGCGTGCGCTGGCGGGTTTCGAGCGCCTCCGTTTCGACCAGGCTGGAAAATTCCAGGTCTTCGATCCGGTCGATCTCCTGCTTGCAAAACGCAATCTGATGTTCCAGCGCTTTCGCCTGACTGTCGCTCTGCACATCGTCCAACTGAGCGCGATAGCGGGCGCTCTTCTGCCGTAAATCTTCCGTGTCCGACTCCATTCGCCTTCGCGCGGCCGTTTCTTTCGCCAGCGCTCTTACGTTCTCTTCCAATTGCTTGCCGGTGTCCTTCAGGGCGGTTTCGCGCGCGGAAATGCGCTTGGAATAGCCGGCAATCTGCGCCTTTAGCGCGACAGTCTGCTGCTCGGCATCCTGTAAGTGGGCGAGTTTGGCAAGTTCGGCACGCATGCGAGGGCCTAAAATCGCAGTCTAGCACGGACGGGCCGGGGCGCCCCCTGTCCACTTCCTGAGGACCCAGAGTCTCGATTCTCACTTCCAGCTCATGGGCGCAATCCGCAACCAGTCGAGGCAGCAGGCTTCCATGCTGTCCTATCTAAACGTCATTGCCGCTCTCGCTCCACTGCCGTGATTCCGCTCGCGTTCCTCATGAAGAAGCGCGCCCAGGCGCCGCTCCTGCCATGCACTAGCAGTTTCATTGCTGTAAACTTCTCGTTCGACAATTTAGGCCATCAGGAGTGCTGCGAAATGCGCCATTCGACTCTGCTTGCTGGGTGTTTTTTTATTGCTTGCGGCTCCTTCTCTAGGGCCGTCATCGCGCAGACGGCTCCGCGCGGCGGTGGCAAGGCTTGGACGGCGCACGACATCTTCCAGAAAGGCGGACCCATTGGCACGCCGCCTCGCGATTATGTCTGGAGACCGGACGGCGCCGCAGTTACTTACCTTTCCGAGGACACCGAGCACGGCCAGCCCGACGATGTAATCACTGTGAACGCGGCCAACGGCGCGGCTTCCGTGCTAGTGCCGCAGACGAAGCTCGCGGCCATTTACGGTGCGAGCAATGATGAACGGGACCGCGATCACCGCGCCCGCTACGGTCAATCCAGCTACTATTGGTCGCCGGATTCGAAGCACATGATCTTCGATAATAGCGGCACGCTCTGGCTGTACGATCTGGCGCGCGGCACAGCGGTGAAAGCGGCAACTACCGGAGCCGGCAGCGGCGACGATCCGAAGTTTTCGCCCGATGGGAAAATGGTTTCCTACATCCGCGATCATAATCTGCACGTAATGACGCTCGTCGGGCACAAAGACGCCGCACTGACCAACACCGCCGCGGACACGCTGCTGAATGGCGAGGTTGATTGGGTCTACGAGGAAGAACTCTCGGTGCGCAGCAATTATTTCTGGTCGCCGGATTCGAAGCGAATAGTGTATTTGCAGATGGATGAGGCAGCCGTGCCCACCTATCCGATCACCGATTGGATTCCCACGCACAGCACGGTTTATCAACAGCGATATCCTCAACCCGGCGATCCTAATCCTGAAGTGCGTGTTGGCGTGGTCAGTGCGACCGGCGGTAAGACGCTCTGGCTGACTGTTCCCATCCGTAACAATAACGATTACATTCCCCGTTTCGGCTGGCTGGACAGCCATCACGTCTGGATCGAGGCCCTCGATCGCGATCAGCGGCACACGGCCATCTACTTCGCCGACGCTGACACTGGAAAAATCCACAAGGTGATGCAGGAAATCTCCCATGACTTCACCCAGGGGCCGTACGACGTGAAGTTCCTGCCCCGTGGCCAATTCCTCTGGACCAGTTGGCGCGACGGCCATACGCACATTTATCTCTATCGCTTTGATGCCAAAGATCCGCTGGCAAGCGACGCATCGATCGTGCGGCAGGTCACGCACGGCGACTGGGAAGTGCTGAAGCTCGCCGGCGTAGATAAGAAGCAGGGCATCGTTTACTACACGTCGAATGAAACCGATCCGCGACAGGAAATGCTCTGGCAAATCGGCGTGGATGGTACCGGAAAAAAGATGTTGAGCACCAAGCCAGGCGTCCATCGCATGAATTTCTCGCCGGATGGCACACACTACGTGGACGTGTTCTCCAGCCTCATGAAGCCGCCCGTCGTAAGTGTGTGTGCCACCTCGGGCGGCTGCACGCCGTTTTGGCGGTCGGGTGCGCTGGATGGCTACAAGCTCGTCGCGCCGGTCATGTTCACAGGAAAAGCGTCGGATGGCACGACCCTTTATGGCATGTTGCTGCTGCCGCCGGGAATGCGCCGTCAAGCTAGCGTGCCCTTGATCGTGAACCCGTACGGCGGACCGCAGGCGCAAACCGTCCGCGACCAGTTCGGCGGGCAGAGTTTCTTTTTCGATGAAGAGCTGATGCAGCATGGATTCTCCGTTCTGCACGTCGACAATCGCGGCATGGGCAATCGTAGCCGCGCTTTTGCGGAGTTTGCCTTTCGCAATTTTGGCCCCGTTCAGCTGCAGGATCAACTCACAATGGTTGACCAGGTTCTTGCCGCGCATCCGCAGCTCGATCCCAAACGCATGGGCTGGTGGGGGTGGAGCTGGGGTGGCACGTTCACCTTGTATGCAATGACGCACTCCGATCGTTTCGCCGCCGGCGTCGATGTCGCCCCGGTAACAAATTGGCGGCTCTACGATTCCATTTATACCGAACGCTATTTGGGCCTTCCCGCCGGAAATGCAGAAGTGTATCGTGAGGATTCCGTCATCAACAGCGCCGCGCACCTGCATGGAAATTTGCTAATGGTGCATGGAACAGGCGACGACAACGTACATATGCAGAACACGATTCAGATGATCCAGCAATTTGTAACTGCGGATGTTCCATACAGGCTGCTGCTCTATCCGCGTAAGACGCATTCGATTGCTGGACAGGACGCTCGCACACATCTGTTCAACGCAATCCTGCAGCAGTTTGAAACCAACCTGCACCCGGATGCGGCGTCTAAATAACAGAATGCGTCAGGGCGTGAAATAAATCGGGCGCCCCCATGTCCCAAATTTTGGACATGGGGGCCCGCGTGAAAGGAAAGATTCAAATGTCGCATCCAGCCGAAGGCCCGCACACGCGCGATTTGGTCCGCGGGCACACCACTGTTGGCGATTTCGAATTGACCATTTGCACGGATGGGACGTACTTTCTGGACGGAGGCGCGATGTTCGGCGTCGTTCCAAAGCCGCTGTGGGAGCGGCGCGCACCCGCAGACACACAGAACAGGATCCTTCTAGGAGCGAACACCATTATCGTCCGCACCGGGAAGCATACGGTCGCCATTGAGACCGGCCTGGGAAACAAGCTCGGCCCCAAGTTGCGTGAAATCTACGGCGCCAGCGAACTGCTGCCGCAAAGCCTCGCCGCCGCCGGCGTGCGTCCGGAAGAAGTCGATGTCGTCATCAACTCCCACCTGCATTTCGACCACTGCGGCTGGAATACAACCAGGAGCGTCGCCGGCCAGATCGTGCCGACATTTCCCAACGCGCACTACTTTGCGCATCGCAGAGAAGTCGAGCACGGGCATCTTCAGCTGGAACGTGACCGTATCAGTTACATTGGCGAAAATTACGACCCGCTTGTCGCATCCGGACAAATGACGCTGATCGATATCGCGCAGGCCGGGCAGACCGCCGAAATAGTCCCCGGAATTTCCTGCGAACTTTTTCCTGGCCACACGGCGCAATTGATGGCTATTCACATCGACTCCGGTGGTCAGCGCGCCACGTACATCTCCGATCTGATCCCGACGAGCGCGCATCTCGATACCACCTGGGTCATGGGCTATGATCTCTATCCGCTGACCTGCATTGAGGAGCGGAAGCGCTTCTATCGCCGTGCCATCCCAGAAAAATGGCTCGTGCTTTTCACCCATGATCATGATCATCCGATGGGAATGATCCAGTTAAACGAAAAAGGCAAGCCGGAACTAGTTCCTGTCGGGTAGAGTTTTTTATGCAACCGCAACTGTTACGAGTTAGCTTTCCTTCGCAAGCGCAGAGTCGGGATGATACCTCCCGCTCACAATTTCGCCAGCAGAGCGCTCCCCACAGGGGATCCTAATCCCGTACAAGCGTCCCACCCAGGCGCCGCGCTGTACGCTCCGTTGGTTCCTTGCGTGATGTCGCGAAAGGCAGAGCTTCCCAGTAGCGGGTAAATTTTCGGATTCAAGAATCCTACCGGCGTTCCTAGCTTTTGGTTCAGCAGCGCAATCAGTCCCGCCCAGAGCGGCGCGACCGCGCTGGTGCCTCCGACTACTTCCGTCTGTCCGTCTACCTGGATTTGATAACCCGTCTCCGGCGCTGCATCTCCCGCGACATCCGGCGTGCCGCGGCCGCCGCCGCTAACCGTAGGTGCGGGAACGTTCGCATTCGCCTGCCAGGTCGGCAACGCAAATACGTCGCTCACTCCGCCGCCTGTCGCACCGCCGCCCTGCGCCTCATCGTTCCATACCACTTCATTGGTCAGCTTCGTCCCGCTAGCGGTAATCTCCGTGCCTCCGCAGGCCAGCACATGCGGGCTGGAACCGGGAAAATCCACATGATTCGCGCCGTCATCCACGCCATCGGTGGACCCGCTATCGCCGCACGCGACCGTGATCGTGATACCAAGCGCCGCCGCCGACTGACATGCGTCGTCCAGCGCGGTCATCGCTTGTTCCGCCCAGCTCGACTCCGGGCCACCCCAACTAATGGAAATCACCGATGGATGATTGGTCGTGTCGTGGACCGCCGTGGTTAGCGCATCCAGAAATCCCTGATCCGTATTTGGCGCAAAATATACGGCGATCTTCGCCGCTGGCGCGATGCTGGCCGCGATGTCGATATCCAGCATCACCTCGCTATCCGCTCCGCTCGGATTTGTCGGCGCGTTCGCAGCTCCATCCACGGAAATCGCAACCACGTCCGGTACCGGGATGTTTTGCTTCTGGAAATACTGCTGGATGTCCGTAGTAGTGAAGCCGCCGCCCAGCTCGATAATTCCAATCGTCTCGCCGGTTCCATCCGCGTCGGTTGGGAAACTGTAGAACTCCGCCACCTGCCGGGGAAGATATGCCTGCGCTCCGGCGGCTGCCGGACGGAGGCTTCGGGCCGGATCTAAATCTTTCAGCCGCCGAAGATGAGGCCGCGCCTGCGGCCGTGTGTCAAGTCCAAGCACAGCATCGATGAGCAATCCGCAGGCTTCTGGCAGCGTAATGGCGCTGGTGAGCGCTCGGTAATGCAGTTCCTCGTGCTCAATCTCCTGCAGTCCGACTTGAAATGCCTCGCGCATCTGCTCCGCCGTGCCGTAGGCGATCAGCGTGCGGCGCTCCAAGCTGGACGCCGATTCATCCACGGCCAACCCATGCTCCTGCACAAACTTGCGAATTTGATCGAAAGCTGCGGGATCGGCTGCATATCGATCGAGAAATTCCTGTCGCGAAATCTGTCGTCCCCCAAGGGTCTCGAGATTGAGCGGGTTCTTCCGCTTGACCACGATGGAAACGCGAATGGGAGTGGTAGCGGGCGTGGGCCCGACGACACGCGCGCCGGACGGAAGCATGCGAGTCTCAAAGGGCAGCGAAATGCGCCCCGAAGGATTGGAGGGAGAACTCATCTGGGATTGCCTCTTTTCTTAAGCGCTCTGTTAAAAGATGCTTCCAATCGGCGATAGGCTTTCTCCGTGCGAATCCATTTACTCACGGCCGGGATTGCAGCCGACCCAGTGAGGAGAAACGAACGCCTGCATGTCCCACCCCGGCTGCACGATTCCAGCCCGCAATCTGCTAGCATCGCTCTTTGGAGGAACTCATGCCGATGGAACAATTCCCCGCCGGCGCGTTCGGTGCGCGCCGCAATGAGGACATCGCTCTCGATCTACTCAAGTTTATCGCTGTTACCGCCAGCGTCGGCCGGCCCGGTGCCCCGACTGCGGGATTCGTCGCCGGCGCTTCGCCAAAAACCGAAGATCAGGTCAGCCATCTCTTGGAACTCTACTCGCGCTGCCTGCGCGCTGTGGAAGGAAAGTAGTTCGGGTCTGTTGCCGGAGCAGCCACCATCCCGAGTCGCTGTCATTGGAGCTGGCTCGTTTGGCCGCAATCATCTGCGGGTCTGGCGCGAGCTCGAGCGCGCCGGTCTGCCCGTTCAACTCTCTGCGATTGTGGAGCCGGGCGCCGCTGTGGCGGACAATCTGGCAGCGGAATATCGCGTACCCATCTATCGTTCGATTGACGAACTGCTGGTTGCGCAGCCGCTGCCGCAGGCCGCCTCGGTTGCCGTTCCAACCTCACTGCACTTCAAGGCGGCGGCTCAGCTCCTCGCGGCAGGCATCGATGTCCTGCTCGAAAAGCCAATAGCCGACACACTCGAACAGGCGGACGATCTCATCCAAATATCCGAACGCAACCACAGAATTCTGCAGATCGGCCATCTCGAACGCTTCAATCCTGCTGTGCGCGCCGTCCGCGCCATCGTGCATCGGCCGCTGTTTTTTGAGGTTCATCGGCTCAGTGTATTTACTCCACGCTCGCTCGATGTGGACGTAGTTCTCGATCTGATGATTCACGATCTCGACGTGGTTCTCAGGTTTGTTCAATCGCCCATCCGCGAACTCCACGCGGTCGGGCTGCCGGTCCTTTCGCCTAAGATCGATATCGCCAACGTCCGCATCGAATTTCAATCGGGCTGCGTCGCCAACTTCACGGCCAGCCGCATCAGCACGGAACGCGTCCGCAAGATGCGTTTTTTCCAGCCGCACCAGTACATCTCCATCGACTATGCCCGCCAGGATGTTCTCTGGGTTGATGTCGCCGATTCGTCGTCGCATGGTGCGTTCGCTGCTGCGATGCCGTTTCCGCAGGCAGTCAATTTTCAGCCGGCCGAGCAGCGCCATCCTACGCCGGAGTTTGCGATGAAAAAATTGGAAGTCCTTGCCGGCGAACCGTTGCGGCTAGAGATGGAATCGTTTCTACAGGCCGTCCGCCACCGCACCCAGCCAGAAGTAAGCGCGAGAGAAGGCCGCGCCGCCCTGGCCCTCGCGCTCGACATCCGTGCTGCGATTCAAGAGCACCAATCCCGCGCCGGCGTTGGCTAAATTGCAATCTGGGACAGAAAAGTATGGGTGCTCCACGTCCGCCTTTTCTGACGTGGGATTTCGTCGACGATCAACGTGTCCTACTCCACCCGGCAAATCAAGCATTTCAAATACTGCGTCTCGGGAATCGTCAAAATCGCCGGATGATCGAGCGCAGCGCCCCGAATCTCCAGCAGGCGGACGCGCTGGCCTGCATCGCTGGCTGCGGCTGCGACGGTCGCTTGAAACTCAGCCAGCGGGACATGGTGAGAACAGGAACAGGTCACCAGCGTTCCGCCGGCACGCAGCATCTTCAGCGCGCGGAGATTCATCTCTTTGTACCCGCGCAATGCGCCTTCCACGGCACGCTTCGACTTCGCGAACGCCGGCGGATCCAGCACAATGGTATCGAACTGCTCGCCCGCGTCGCTCCAGTCGCGCAGCAGATCGAACGCATTCGCTTCTATCCACTCAACGCCGCGCCCCTGCTCGATGATTAGATCGCGATTCTGGTCCAGATTGCTCTCCGCAATCTCCAGTGCGGCTCGCGAGGCATCTACCCCCGTCACCTGTGCACAACGACGCGAAAGATGCAGCGCGAAGCCGCCCTGATAGGTACAGATGTCGAGCGCACGGCCATGCGCGTGTGCTTCCGTGGCCAAATAATTCTCCCGCTGGTCCAGAAAAGCGCCCGTCTTCTGCCCGGCATTCGCATCGAAATGAAATCGCAGACCGTTCAGCATAAACACGGTTGCCAGTTTGGGAGCGTCTGCATCTCTTGCATACAGTGGTGCCACCGGTGGCGCCGATAGTTGCTCCAGTTCGCGAATTCGCGCATCCGGCCGCTCCACAATTGTCTCCGGCGCAATCATCGCGCGGACGACTTTCACAATGACGGCACGCACGTCGTCAAAATCTGTGCCTTGCGCCAGCAGCTGCAGAATGACCAGATCGCCATAGCGGTCCACTACGATGCTGGGGAGTTCATCCGCTTCGCTGAAGACGAGTCGGCAGGCGTTTGTTGTCGCAGTCCTGCGCAGGCCCTCCAATCGTATCTGCACGGCACGCTCGACTCGCCTTCGCAATAAATCCAGGAATTGCTTACGGTTCGCAATCATGTCCCGCGAAACCATTCGCAAGGCAATCTGCGATGCGGAACTGAACATCGCGGTGCCCAGCAACATGCCACGCGCGTCCGCAACAGCGACCAGCGCCGCCGGGCAGCACGCTTCCGTCCGGCTGATCGCCAAGCACCTCTTCGACATCCGAGGCATAAACCCAGGGATGGCCCGCTCGCATGCGGTCCGCCGCCCTCCTGCTGATGATGGCGGTCGGCGCATGCGTTGAAGCGGATGTCTTTGAATCGTCGCCTACAACGCGTTGCCCGTCACCGTCAGATTGTTGCTTCGATGGTCTGCGTGTCATGGTGTCCTTCGGTCGAAACCCTCGTGTTAAAAGTCAGACCCTTCGACAAGCTTAGGGCAGGCTATGGGGTGTCATACCTATCGTTATGCTAACGAAGCCTTACTCGCCGTCCGTTAGCATAAAATCAAGCATGGCCACCGCACACAGCCCGGCATTTCCAGACGCCGACAGTGAACATCTCGCCCAAGTGTTCGGGGTGTTGCTGGAGACCGTGCGCCGCAATCGTCCAACGGACGACATCGCGATCATCCGGCAGGCCTACGAATTTTGCCTGGAACACCACGCTGGCCAGCGCCGCGCCTCCGGCGATCCCTTCGCGCTGCATCCTCTGGAAGTCGCTCTCGTACTGGCCGAGATGAAACTGGATGCCACCGCGATCGCTGCGGGCCTGCTGCACGATGCCGTCGAAGATACTCCAGTCACCAGCCGTCAAATCGCCGAAACGTTTGGCGACCAAGTCGCCCATATTGTCGACGGCGTCACCAAGATTGAAAAAATTCAGTTCGCCAACCGAGAAGACCGCCAGGCGGAAAATGTCCGCAAAATGTTGCTCGCCATGGTCTCCGATGTTCGCGTCGTGCTCATCAAGCTCGCCGACCGCCTGCACAACATGCGCACGCTGGAGCATCTCGCGCCCGAACGCCAGCAGGCCATCGCTCGCGAGACTTTGGATATCTACGCGCCGCTTGCGCACCGCCTCGGCATGGGTAAAGTCCGCAGCGAGCTCGAAGATCTGTCCTTCCAATATGTCGATCCCTTCGGCCACGATCAGATCAACTCCGCCGTCGAAGCGCATCGCCAGCAGGGCGAGCACTTCCTGCGCGAAATCGACACGCTGCTGCGCGAGCGGCTCCTCGAGCACAACATTCAGGCCCGCGTCGATTGGCGCATCAAACGGCTCTACTCCATCTATCAAAAATTGCAGCGTCAGCGAATCACCGTCGATCAGGTGTACGATCTGCTCGCCGTCCGCGTCATTACGCAATCTGTGCAGGATTGCTACGCCGTTTTTGGCCTCATCCACAGCATCTGGCGTCCAGTACCCGGCCGCATCAAAGATTTCATTGCCATGCCGAGGCCCAATCTTTATCAATCGCTGCACACCACCGTTATGGCGGATGGCGGCCATCAGTTTGAAGTTCAGATTCGCACGGAAGAGATGCATCGCGTAGCCGAAGAGGGAATTGCCGCGCACTGGAAATACAAGTCCGGCGGGTCGCCCGTGAACGCAAGAGACGAGCAGCGGCTCGCCTGGGTCCGGCAGATTGTCGAGTGGCAGCGCGACATGACCGACCCCAACGAGTTTCTCTCCACGCTCAAAATTGATCTCTATCCGGAAGAGGTCTACACCTTCACGCCGAAAGGCAAAGTCGTCGTGCTGCCCAAGGAAGCGACTCCCATCGACTTCGCCTACACCATTCACACGGAGGTCGGAAACACCTGCACCGGCGCAAAAGTGAACGGCCGCATGGTGCCGCTTAAAACACGCCTGCGCAACGGCGACATCGTCGAGATACTCACCCAGAACGGCCACACTCCGAGTCGGGATTGGCTCACCTTTGTCCGCAGCTCCCGCGCCCGTAATAAAATCAAGCACTGGCTCAACGAGCATCAACGCGAGCGAGCCGTCGAAATCGGCCGCAAGCTTCTCGATCGCGAGGCCCGCAAATACAAAGTGCCTCTGGCTCAGATCGCCAACATCGAACACGCGAAAATCGCCGCGGATTACGGTCTCGCCAACCCAACCGACCTCCTCGCCGGGATCGGATTCGGAAAATTCTCTGCCCGCCAGGTATTAAACCGTCTGGTTCCTGGCTCAACCAGCATCCAGGCGCCGGAAACCGAAGCCGCGCCGGGCATGACCGATGTCGTCAGGCGTGTCTTCTTTGGCAAAGGCTCCGACTCGCTTACCGTCGAAGGCCAAAACGATCTGCTCGTGTATCGTGCACGCTGTTGCAACCCGATTCGCGGAGAGGAGATTGTCGGCTACGTCACTCGCGGCAAGGGCGTCGCGGTTCACGCGCGCAGTTGTCCGAACGTACAAAATCTTCTGTATGAATCCGATCGCCGAATCGCCGTAGAATGGGCACGAATGCAGGACGAAAACGGAAATACCGAGCGCGCCACGTACCCTGTCAAACTCACTGTTTTCTGCGACGACCGTGCCGGCATGTTGCGGGAGATGACCGCCGTCATCTCCGATGATGGCACCAATATCCGGGCCGTCGACACAAAGGCCAGCACCGGCGCGGAAGCCGTCGTGGAATTCGTCGTAGACGCGTCTGATGTAGGGCATCTCCTCCGTCTCATGAATGGCCTGCGCCGGGTTCCTGGTGTGCGGGATGTGCAGCGGCAGCAAAAATTATAGGGTCTGCGTGAAAGAGTCATCGCGCAGTCGAAGGCACAGTCTCACTCGTCGTCACATTGGTCAGCGCGCAGCCATTCATCGTCTGCCGGAAACGGAAATAGGGATGGAAAAACAGCGCCGCCCGTGCGTCTCCATTGCCTTCGACCAGCTCTGCCAGCCAAACACCATCGGGATACCGCCGCTGCCGCACGTGAATCCAGAAGCCCTTGTGCAGATTCGCCAGTAGTCCTCCGCCTATCTTTACATCGTTATAGAGGCGCGCATTCAGATCGACAAGCTCGCCGGTCGCTTCATCTACCTGGATGTTCCCCGCCATATTGTGCAGAAACGTTTCTTCCACGCCTTTAGGGTGAACGTTGGGATCGCCGGTCAAGTCATAGGCCAACGTCGGCCGTCCGCCAATATCGATTCGGCGCCCATTTGTGAACCGCAGCATGTGGAGCAGTGCGTCCAACTGCTGTGCATTCTCCGCGTCTTTTTTTGCGACATAATTCGCGTCGGAATCCTTTTTCACCTTTTCCTGAACCCGCTGCGTCTCTTTCTTCTTTTGTTCGGCGTCGAGTGGCTTCCCGTCTTTGGCCGTCAATGTATGGATCTCCAGCCCGTTCACGAAGAACACGTCATACTGCCGCACTTCGCGTTTTTTGATATTGCCGTGCTTGTCTGTCTCGACATTCTCCCGCGTGGTTCGGCAGACATATCGCTCCTGCTCGGCGCGCGACTTCTTCAAATTATCCAGAACCCGCTGCTTCAGTTGCGAGGCGGAAGGCAAAGGAGTATTCCAATCGATCTTTGCCATACTCGCGTTGGAATCGGTCGGATGCTGCCGCCCGGTTGTCTGGGACGGCGCGCAGCCACCACCCATCAAATTTCCAGCAATCACAATGGTTGCCCAGAAGAGAGTTTTCACGTGTTTGCCTCAAGGAATTAGACGTGTGTCGAACGCTCCGGTCGCAAGACCTCGGCGCTTGGCGCACTGGGGCGGCAAAGCCAGTTTCTCCACGTTTCGCATAAACGAGACCCAGGTCAGCTTCGTGCATCTGGGACATCGGTATTCTGCGCCCGGTCGGAAATCGAACCAAGAAAGAAACAGTCGGCTACAATTTGAGTCGATATGAATGAATCTAAAATTGCAATCCACACCAAAGATGCTCCAGCGGCCATCGGCCCTTACTCGCAGGCAGTTCGCATTGGCGACTTCCTCTTTACATCCGGCCAGGTGGCCCTAGATCCGGCGACGGGCCAACTCGTTTCCGGCGGAATCGAGGCTCAGACGCATCGCGCCTTGCAAAATCTGCAATTTCTACTCGCTGCGGCTGGGCTCGACCTGTCACGCGCCGTGAAGACGACCGTGTTTCTCAAAGACATGAACGATTTTGCCGCAATGAACTCAGTTTATGCAGGATATTTCCAGAAGGAAGGTATTCCCGCGCCCGCGCGAACTACCGTGGAAGTGGCGCGGTTACCTAAAGATGCGCTTGTGGAAATAGAAGTGATCGCTGCGTAAAGTTTGCGGGGGTAGCCCACCTCAGGTCCATCTTTTCAAGCGTGGGTTGAAGAATGGAACGAGTCGGAGCGCGTCGCGCTTTTACTGAGCATTCTTCAAAACGTCTTCCGCATAGTAGTTGACGACCCGCGCCTGGTCGCGCAGTACCTCGTAGTATGCGCTTTGCAGCAGGCGGGCGCGGCTGTCGTGCAACTGCTGACGGATCATCTGCTGCACCCGCGGGTCGCTCAGCGGATGCTGTCCCGCCTGCTCCACGGCAATCAGCTTGTAAATTGCATATCCCAGAGGCTTCTTCGATGTTCCCTGATAGAGAGGCAAGACGTCTGTGACCTGGCCAGGGCGCAATTTGCTGATTGCGTTGTAAATCTCCGGATTCGTTTTCAACTGCGACTCTGTAATGATTCCCATGTCGCCGCCGCTGGATGCGGTATCGGGCCGCACTCGGACCAATTCATCGCC
>CAWIZS010000013.1:0-75465 GCA_963840655.1 uncultured Acidobacteriota bacterium
TCGGCGCTGGGTGGGTAGGCGTTCGTTCACTGTTTCAACAACTGTTTCCATATCCGTGCTCCTTAATTGCGTCGTGTGCGGCTGTGCATTGCGCCGCTTGAACAACGCTCCTCGGTTGCGTTCTCCCAAAGGCGAAATCCTCCGAGAAAGGCGTTTGCGTTGTCCCCCATGCGGCACCCTGGAGGTAGATTCTTGATATGCTTCGCGTTGCCGCCACCGAGGACAACGTCATCCGGTCCGAGCGCGCCGATCAACTGGGCCACAACGTCCTCTACATAGCGACGCCACCTGTTCTTGCCCGCACGGTCCAGGCCACGCTGACCGACGTAATGTTCGTAGGTGTGCTTCTTGTAAGGCAGGTGGGCCAGTTCCATCTGTTCGACGATGCCGTTCACGATCATCGCCGACCCCAGACCTGTTCCCAGGCCCAGAAACAGCATGTTTCCGCCTTGATAGCCGCCGAGAGCCTGCATGGCCGCGTCATTTATGATTTTGACGGGGCGTTCGAAAGCAGATGCGAAATCAAAGCCGACCCAACCGCTTGCCAAATTGTGCGGCTCCGCGACGGGTCGATTGCGAAGCACAGGCCCCGGATAGCCGATCGAGACGACGTCATAATTCCAGTCGTTTGTGATCTGGCGAGTTTCGACGACCATGCGCTCGGGCAGCAGCTCCGGTCCGGAGTCGAATTGCCGCGACTCGGTTTGGCCGCTGGCGATAACCTTCACATGAGTGCCACCAACATCGATGACGAGCACCTTCATCGAGAGATCTCCTGACATTTAGCCGGCCTTCCTGAGTTCGGCACTTTTGGATGCGATCACAGCCATTAGATCGTTCCAGGACTTTACGAACGACTTCGCCCCTTCATCTTGAAGCTGAGTAGCAAGAGCATCGAGATTGATGCCGCGACCGGCGAACTGCATCAGCGCGTCTCCACCATCGCTGACATTACTGGAAAGAGTAGCGCCGACCTCTCCATGGTCCGCGAAGGCCTTTAGTGTTGCTTCGGGCATGGTATTGACAGTAAGCGGCGCTGCCAGCGCTTTGATGTATAGAGTGTCGGAGACTTTGGGGTTCTTGGTTCCCGTGCTCGCCCAAAGTAAACGTTGCGGACGAGCTCCGAAGTTATAGGCCCGCTGCCAGCGCTCCGAACCAAGCAACGACCGATAGGCACGGTAGATACGTTTGCATATCGCGATACCGAGCTCATCGTGGATGGGTTCGGGGACCCTATCCGTTACAGCAACGTCCCAACGGCTGACAAAAACCGATGCAACCGAAGCGACATTAGGGTTCAGCCCTGCATCGATGCGTCGCTCGATGCCACGCAGAACCGCTTCGGTAGCGCCTAGATAGTGCTCGAGCGAAAAGAGCAAAGTCACATTCACAGGAATGCCGGAAAAGATTGATTCCTCGATTGCGGGCACGCCCTCCCCGGTGCCTGGAATTTTGATGAATAGATTGGGACGGGCCGCTCGTGCAAACAGATTCCTGGCTGCAGTGACTGTCTTGGCCGTGTCGTGGGCCAGCAGCGGCGAAACCTCCAATGACACCCAGCCATCGACACCGTTGGTCTGATCGTAAGTTGACCGAAACAAGTCGGCAGCCCGCGTGAGATCCTCCAGAGCCAACTCGAAGAAGAGATCCTCCCCTGACTTACCTTGCAGGAGCTTTTCTCGAATGGGCAGATCATACGTGGTGCTGTTCTTGATGGCATGATCGAAGATTGTCGGATTCGACGTGAGGCCGGTCACCGACAACTCGTCGATATAGCGCTTCAGTGTCCCACTGCTCATCAGATCTCGAGTAATGTTGTCGAGCCAGAGACTCTGGCCCAGATCACGGAGCTGTTGTGTCGCCTTCATCTTGTCACCTCAGTTTCCTGTCACGACCTTGTTTATGGAGAACGCGCGCGCCATAGGTGAGTCCTCGTCCTTCCTACTGCAAGTGAAATACCGAAAAGGTGCATATTTTCTTCGGGAGCAGTGGTGAAGCTAACTTGTTCTCCCTTGGCGGGATATTTTCACAGAACAGCGAGCGACTCTCAATCGCCAGCTGACGAATTTGCGACGGACGCCCGACACTGATGGGATCTGGTCACGACCTTCGTCGCAGCTGCGACGTTTCTTGCCAAGGGAGCGGTCCCGTAAGCGAGCCGTAAGGGTTCGAGAAAAAGGCATGTTTAGAGTCAGGCAGCGCCAGCTCCAGGCGCTGCTGTCATCACACGTAACTTTGATCCCAGTGTTGGCCTCACACCGCTCGACCAGATTAGCCTCATCGTGGAACCGGTAGATCGTATTCTCTACGAAATATATGAAGTGATTGCTCGAGGCCGCATCGCGCCGAGAGATGTCGAGGACTGGCCGGTGGTTGCCGCTTCCCTGCTGATGGCCTGTCCTATCGGGATGGAAAATCAGGACTTTTTTGGAAGTGGAGTTGCTACATGGACCACCAACAAAATCGAACCGTACCTGCGCGACACATACGCGGCTCATAAAACATCTGATTGCGAAATCATTTTCCGAAAGGGGTCGAACTTTGGTGCTCGCGTATCAGGAATACAAGACGAAAAATCCCCTCGACCGCCTGGCCGCAAAGTGGGCAGCGGTGCACATGAGCCAATTATCCGTCGATGCATCGCGGCTCCTCCTTCAGAGACGGATCAACCTGAGCCTATTGATTGGTGAATCCTAGCCTTCCCTGGTACCTATGAAAATTCCGAGGATATTTTCAGTCGGGAACGTAGCTACCGTAGCTACCGTGTTTTTGGCTTTTCTGAAGGCAATTTCCCTATTTATAGGGCATCGCGTTTTATGGGGTTGAGTCATAAACGACTTTATTTTCATTTATTTAATTCATTCTATTCAGCTTGCAAAATTGATAGGTGTATTACCCCCCTCCCGGCACCAACAAAATAAAGAATTTATACCTAATTGGCCTCTCGAAATCGAAGAGGCCAAAACCGTTTTGGCGGCTGTTTTGGTGCCTGTTGGTTCGCACAGTGGTGTGCCGCAAAGAACAAGCTAAGGCAAGGAAGACCCAGTTGAATCTCAACGAGTGCATTGCCTGAAGTCGTTACCTGAGGATTGGAGAGTGTTTCTTGTGAATGCAAGCTAGAGTGTTTCTCGTATCAAACCAGGCCGCAGATTCCGCATTACGGGCCTCCGCCTTTGTCCTGAGCAGATATCGGGTCACTGTGGGAACAGATTGACATGACGTTATATTGTCATCATGCCAACATCGACGCTGTATGCCAGGATCGAGGAAACCATTGCCACAGAAATCGCCCAAGGCGAGTATCGCCCCGGAGATCAATTACCCACCGAAGACGCATTGCTTCAGCGATTTCAGGTGAGCCGCATCACCGTTCGTCGTGCGATCCAGAATTTGGTTAGTCGAGGCTTGCTCGAGATACGTCGTGGACTTGGAACCTTCGTTCTGTCGCCGCGGATCGAAGCGGACCTCACAAAGCTAACGGGCTTCGTCGAGGACATGAATGCGGCTGGGCGAAAGGCCACTGCCCGTGTGATAAGTCAGGATGTCGTTGCCGCCTCGGCACGCGTAGCAGAACGCCTTCAATTGGCGAAAGGGACAAAGGTGATGCAGATCAAGCGGGTGCGGCTCGCCGGTGGCATCCCGATCTCTTTTGATGAGACATATCTACCCCTGCCCCTTGGAAAGCAGATCGTGCGCAACGATCTTCGGCTGCGTCCGATCTTCACTCTTCTAGAAGAAGAATATGGAGTCCCTCTGGTCGAAGCAGACTATGAGTTGGAGGCGGTGATCGCAAGTAAAGCCGTCGCTGACGCCCTTCAGGTAAGGGTCGGTTCTCCGATCTTTCAGATCGAGCGAACCTCGATGACCACCGGCAATCAGCCGATCGACTATGAGGTACTGTCGTATCGGGGCGACCTCGTCCGCTTCGCGACAAAGCTTCTTCGTCGTCCGGGAAACTCGGCGGGAGCTCAGGCGTTGCGCTTGCGCAAGCGATAGCTATCGATGGACCACGGGATTGGATTGAGGAGGACGAGAGCCAGGATACACGCGATATAGAGAAGGTCGCATTCGTACCCTGGAGGTCCGAATTGCGCTCGACCATCCACGACCGCTTTCAGTTTGATGGAACTGAAGCCGTAGGGGAGATGGACCGTAAACATGGCGGTTAGCAGGACCACGATCGTAGGAATGCTTGCCCATGCGATGAAAGCGCCAAGAAGAAGCGCTGCTCCTCCCACCAACTCGACCGAAATCGTGAAGTACGCCGACAGATGCGGAAAGGGAACGTGGAGGGACTGCAGAATTGCTGCGAAGGCTTCCGGGCCCTTGGCGATCTTCGCCCAACCGTGTTGAATGAACCCCCCGCCGGCGACGGCGCGAAGGGGTATCGCGGCGTATCGCTGCATGGCTGAAGAACTGCGAGTTGCTGCGGCAGGTTTGCATTGCGGTGACATGGATTCCTCTTCCAGAATCGAATCTCTGATCTGAGAAGTTCGATGACATTATGATGTTATAATGATATTCGAAGACACAATATTTCCATGCCTGAGAATCGACCGGGGCCAGGGCCCATCCTTCCTTTGCTCGGTCCGTCTTGCAGTGCGAGGATACGCTTGACGGCAGTTACATCGTCCTGGAAGGACGTCTCTGGCTCTTGGACGATTGTTATGTTGAAGCCATCTTTGACAAGAATGTCGTAAACGCCCTGGTACACCTGCTCGGCCCAGTGCTGTTGCTTCGGCCATGGTTGATGGAATGATCTCCAGCCGGGAAGAACGGGAATCAGGCCTGAACTTAGGCAGGAACGGTGGTCAGCAGGGAGCGCGTCTCGGCAACAACCCTCGCCGTGAACTTTGGGTCACGCGCGAGTGTGGAAGCCTGCATTGGCTGGCCTTCATCGTCATAGTAAACACCGGTCTTCCCCGACTCATTGAGCAGGACCTGTGTAATCACTCGTGCGGCTTGCTTGGGGGTGCTCCAGTACTTGATATGTGGAGCAAGCAGCGCGAGTAGGTACTTGCCCAGGAATCGTAGGAAGACGTTCGCATCGCGACCGAGTGCGGTGCCGGGATTGAAGCCAGGTTCCACCGCGTTGATATGCAGGCGCGGATTCTCGCGTGCGAGTTCGAGGGCCGCCGCGAGTGTGCACTGCTTGGATGTGGCATAGGCGTCATAGCCGACTCCCTTGGCAGTAATCAAAAACGCCGATCCGGCCGGAATTCATGCCGCTCAACTTACCGTAGCCCGTCCCACAAGGCGACTTGCCCTCTACCGCTCGTCCTTTTGTGACAGTGCCGGGATGATATATTGCGGCACCAACTGGAGTCCCCAGCGGTACCATTTCGGGAATTCCCCGTAGCTTCCGCCGTTGATATTGACGACGAGGTCGAGGTCAGGAATCACCATTACGATCTGGCCACCATTGCCACCCGCGCTGTACGCGCGGAAAACCCGGTCGCCGACCCGAAGGCGATTGATATGCCAGCCGAACCCGTATTCGTGTGGCGCGTCGTAATTGGTCTGCGGATCGAACGTGGAATACCCAGTGGTGGATTGCCGTACCCAGTCCTCACTAACGATACGGTTACCGTGCCAGGTGCCGCCGGAGAGATAGAGTTGGCCGAGCTTAAGCTCGTCGCGGGGCCGGAGATAGAGCCCACCACCCATATACGCTTCGCCGGTAGGCATGAGATTCATATGGTAGGTGCCAAACTGAAGCGGGCGCGCCAGGTAGCGCTCAAAAAACTCCGGCAGCCAAGAATGAGTGACATTGGCAACGGTGCCGCCGACAAGGTTGAGATCTGCGGAGCAATACAAGGCGTGTCTTCCGCCGGGTTCAGCAGCCATCGGCAAGTCTAGGGTGTACTTGTACCAGTCTGGCTGAGTGGTCTGGCTCTGCATGTTGTCCTCGTTGCCGGGGGAGGCTTCGTCGTTGTCGTCGCAGGCGAAGCCGGAGGTCATGGTCATCAGCGCCTTTAGCGTTACATGACTCTTGCGTGCATCCCAGTGGGCAAACGGCTTGTCGTCCGAGAACAGAGGATAAATGGGTGTGCCGGGGCTGAGGTTGAAGCCGCGGTCGTGCGCGATACCGGCCAGGATTGGCGCGAAGGTCTTAGAGGCGGAGCGCATGTCGTGCGGCCGCTCTTTATCAAAGCCGTGAAAATATTCTTCCAGGACCAACTTGCCATGGCGCGCAATGAGCAAGCTGTCAATATCCACAGGATTGTCAGTGGGATCGGCAGTCAAAATCTTCTCGATCAAAGCAGCAATCGGCTTCTCAGAAATGCCGACATCAGCAAGTGACGCCGTTTGCCAGCCATCGCCAGCAATTGGTTTGATGTATGCATATTTTGCGGTCTCGGGAGTACGGGCGTAGAAGCCCAATGCGTCGCCACGGTCTCGGCGTGAAAGCGGGAGCGGCGGGTAGGAGTCTAGCAAAGTGAGGAACAGGCGATCAGATGCCTGGTCATATGTACCGTTGAAGTGGTCTTGAGGACGTTTGGGATTTGTGAAGGTAACATCCGAAGCATTCAAAGTCACGTCATAGGTACGGCGGCGGAAGAGGTTGAATTCGGGATTGATGATGACCGCCGTAATTGAGCCACCCGGCTGCGGCTTAATAGAGATATAGAAGGAAACGTGGTCGTCAAGGGGGACGACCCCTCCCGTCCACACAGACTTACTCACGCCGACGAGCCGGACAGGGTTGGCGTAGCGATTGTTATTTACGACACCGACAGGCTGAATCCACTGGCCATTGATATTGTTTGATGTGGGATCGAGCCGACCGCGAAACTCTCCTGCACCGTCGGGCAACGAGAAACTAAGCAGCTCCCCATTACGCTCCACGGAAACCTCAAAACCAGCAATTGCGGCGCGCCATTCGGCCAGTCGGGCATCAATTGTTAGTGTGCCGCGTACCAGGGGTCCAAACGATTGCTCTGTACCCCAGAGACCTACCAACGGATTGCCCGGTGGTATGGTGGCCTGAGGATAAAGCACGCTGGGACTAGCGACCAGGAGCGCGAGCAGGAATATGAGAAAAGGAATTCTTCGGACGAGGGTCAAGGCAAACGGTCCACAAAAGAAATCACATACTGGTAAAAGTATTGCGCGCAATGGTTTTGCACGTCTTGTCAAAATGCAACATTCGATGACCGTCTGACATTGTGGCTAGACTGGCGATAAGCGCCGGGTGTAACGCCGTATATACGATGGAAAGCCTTCGTGAACTGTGCCTGATCGGAAAATCCGCTGGCAAGAGCGATCTCAGCGAGCGAGTTTTCCGATTTCATCAACGCTGCCGCCGCAAGCTCTAGTCGCCGTGCGCGAAGGAGGTCACCGGGGGTACAGCCTACAAAAATACGGAAGGCACGGGCGAGATGAACGGCGTGAACGCCGACGCTTTTGGCCACGTCGCGGACGCGGGGAGTTTTCTCCGGGCAATCCCAGATCAGTTCGCAGGCGGCAAGTAGCCACGGGGGCGGCGACGGGTGGGATGGTAGCGAACTATCCAAGGTTTCAGCCAGCAGTTCCAGGCAGAGTGATTCGGCTTTGAGCTGGGAGCTTGAATTCCAGCGTACGCACTCCATCAGCAACGCCCAAGCCAATCCCAATGCTCGCTCTTTCTGCAAGTGAACCGCCACGCGTGGGGGGCACGCGGTGTCCAATAATTGAGACAACTGTGCGTTCGAGAGAGAAACGGTAAAGAAACTTCCTGTCCCATGCCAGAAATGATCGCGGTGCTTTGTACCCGGAGGATTGTAGATGAGGGTAGTGCGAGGGTGGGCGTCGCGTATGGCGGAGGAAACATAGTCGCCACTTGTGCTTAACACAAAGTGAGCATCAGTATGCGTATGTATTGGAAGCTGCTCAGGAGGAGAATTCGCGATGCGGTGCGAGACCGTGATTCCGTCCAGTACCCGGCTCAGCTGCAGGTCACCAAAGAAAACGTCATGGGGAAGCACGCACACGCTTTCAGTTTACGCGCGGAGCCAGGTAAACATGCAGCGCGATGTAAGGGGGCGCCGGTTGTCAGATCGGTTTCGACGAGCATAACAGTCCGATTATCCCGGTTGTCGGCAATCCGGAAATAACTTTGGACGCTTCCTCTGAGTGAGTACTAAATCGTCGAGTCACTCATCGGCCTCACCTTGGTAAACACGGCGGACCATACATTCCCTGTACTAATCTTCGGCGCTTAGCTCCGATTCTTTTCTGCCGTTGTGAGTCCGTGGAATCCGCAGGTGCGGACCCACGAACCACGCTGGTGGTGAAGATGCAGTGAGCGGAAATCTACAGCGTCTCGCATCAGGCGACGAGATCGGAACGAGATCAAAGTTTCGGCGCGCAGGTGGATTCGCGAAGAACGAAGCGGGTCTTGTACTCGTAATCGGGCTTATTTTTGGCATCTTCAATCTCTTCATGGAGAGCCCGAAATGCAAGGCCGGCAATCTCGCTCGGCGAAAATCGAATCGTGCTTAAAGGCGGCTGTGTAAACCGGCACAGGGGAAGATCGTCGAATCCGATCAGAGCGACATCTCTTCCGGCTTGCAGGCCTTTGCCGTTCAAAGATTTCAGTGCGCCGATCGCCGCGACATCGTTGCAGCATAAGATGGCGGTGGGCGGTTTCGGCAAATTCAGCAAGCTCGTCATGCCCAGCGCTCCGCCATCCCACGTATGATCGCATTCCGCCACCAACTCTTTTTCAAATAGCATTCCTGCGCTCTTCATCGCCTTGCGAAAAGCTTCATAGCGGGTGCGCATGCTGCTCCAGCTCAATTGCCCGCTTAAATATCCGATGCGTTGGTGACCGAATTCCGCCAGATGCCTGACAGCATCGCGCATGCCGGTCAAATAATTCACGCGGATGTTGCGGACTCCGCGAAGGTCATGGTCGGCGCCCGCATACACCATAGGCACATCGATGGGGCCGCCTTCCAGATATTGCTCCATGCCGAAGGTCAGAACAGCGATGCCCTCCACCTGCCTCTCCTGCATCCGCGAGGCGCAGATCGCAACATGGTCGGGACGAAGCTCTACGTCCGCAAAGCTGACAAGTACTTCGTATCCTTGTTCGACGGCAGCACGCTCGAAGTAGAGAATGATCTCTGAGAAAAATGGATTGCCACCGCTCAATTCCGACACGATCAGGCCGACAGTATGGCTTCGCCCCCGCGCGAGGGCCCGAGCCTGGAAATTGGGCCGATAGCCAACCTCCTGAATGACCGCCTGAACGCGCCGAACCAGCCGTGGATCGACCGTCTCGACGTTGTTGATGACCCGGGACACGGTGGAATGAGAGACGCGCGCGCGACGGGCGATTTCTCGTATGTTCAAAGCTTTTCCTCACATCCAGCAATCGGGGCCGCGGAACCTGAAATATCAGTTACCGGTCACTCCCGCATTTTTTCTCATTCGAGCGTAGACAGCCGAAAATTATTTCGGTCGCTTTTTTTGAGATTTCCGTGGCCAGAATCGTATTGTATAGAATCCGCCGATCGCGATGAGAAGAATACCGCCCCAAATGCCAGCGTGATACCGAGCGAGCACGACCGCGGGCGGATGAGCCAGCTCACGAACAGCCGTAGTCAGGATGATGACGCCGTAGATAGCTAAGAGCACTCCGATGAAGAACCGCACAGGCAGCATCGATTGTTCTTCCCTCATGTTCCTCCCCTCTCTGCGGCGTTCCAAATCGCTCACCAAAATATCCATTGCAGGACGGCAAAAAACACGGCCACGCCGGCGGCCCAAAAGATCGGTCGTTGATAGAGTGGCAATCCTTTGTCGCTGGGAATTTCCGTATATCCATACACCAGGTTTTTGAGCTGATCGGGCGGCTTGCGAGTCGTGAACAGGCTGACAACGACGGTCACCAGGACACAGATGAGCCAGGACCAAAGAGCGCGATAAAGGTTCTCCGCCATGGCCTTGGCATCCGACGAAAGCGCAACGATGGCGAGATAGGACGGGTTCGCTTTCACCAGCGCGTACATTGCAATGGAGGAAACAGTTCCTGCAAGTAAACCCCAGAATCCCGCCTTGGGGGTGGCCCGCTTCCAGAACATGCCGATGATCACCGTGCCGAATAGCGGCGCGATAAAGAAACTCACCAAGGCCTGCATGTAATCCATGATGCTTTTGAACTGGGTCACAAAGTAGGCGGTGACGATGCTGAGAATGACTCCGAGAATCGTGCACCATCGCCCCACGCGAACGTAATGCGCATCCGTCTCGGATTTACGAATGTAGGGTTGATAGATATCGCAAGTCCAGACCGTGGCAAACGCACTCACGTTGCCGGCCATGCCAGACATGAATCCAGCAATCAATGCGGTGACGCCCAGCCCGAGCAGACCGGGACCGCAATATCGCGCCAGCATCAGCGGAAGCACAGCGTTATAGCTGTATTGGCCCGGTTGCACCACGGTTTCCGGCACCAGTTTGAACGGCAGCACTGCGATCGCTAAAAGACCGGGCAGGATGACGATCAGCGGCATCAGCATTTTGAAATAGGAGGCGAGGATTGGGGCCATCTTGGCGGACCGCAGATCTTTCGCCGCCATGGCGCGTTGCACGACAAGAAAGTCCGTTGTCCAATAGCCGAATGCAATCACGCCACCCAAGCCAAACAGAACACCCGTCCAATTCACTCCCATTGGATTGCCGGAAAATGATCCGAGCGTGCTCCAAGGGTGAACATAGGCCGTGCTATGTATTCTCGCCTCCGCGACCGTATGCACCAGGCTGGTTTCCGCGGCCCGGATCGGTTCGATGGCCGCGTTGATTCCGTGCTCCAGAAACCAATCTCCGCACATCGCCAGGGTTTCCGCCGAGCGGTCCATCTCTACATCGTCATAAGCCTTCGGCCTGCCGACCGCGCCGGGCACCACCAGCAGATAGGAACCCCCAACTTCCGTGGTAAATGGAATTTCCCGCCGCAAGTAATCGACGGCAGCCTGGCGGCAAACGGCGCGGTTGCTCGATAAGTCGTTATCCGCCGAAAACATCCCGCAAACGCCCGAGACTCGCAGGCCATGGTCAGCGAGAATTTTCATCGTCTCGTCGGCTTTGTAGCCGAGATCGGTTCCATAGTGGTCGCCATGTAACTCGATGAACGAAAGCCCAGCTTTCCGCAACCGTTTCGCGGAATCGGAAAGACTCTCCCTGCCAAAACCCCAGTTGCTCCACGAGAGATTCAGCCGCGCTCGCAATTTGTCTGGAGATGCTTTCTTGAGTTCCGAAAAGCGCTGTCGGATTTGTCTGTTCTTTTCTTCGAAGTGCTGAAGTCTCATTACGGTCGCCTCGCCGCCGGGAATCGGCCGCACCCGATGTCACTCAATGGCATGGTCGCCGACATCGGGCATATCAGAATGTACGTCCGGACCGAAATAGCGCAGCGTCACCAGCGGCTCGGTCCGCGAAAGGTTCTCGAAAGTCACGCCGCCATTCACCGTGTCATTCGATACAAAGACCTCGTCTTCCGTCATCTGTCCAAAACGAATCAAGGCGGGGCTCTCAATGTTGAGCTTGCCAATGGAACCATGACCCTGGGTCACGATCAGGCCATAGGCTCCCGGGTCGCGGATCATGCATCGCACTCCGGGCATCACTGTCAGTTCCCTGGCGCTGAAGCGTTGCTTGCCATCAATCCTGCCATAGACAACCCAGCGATCGACATAGCCCTCGCTCGCTGAGTCGTGAACTGGAATCGGTTCGACATAGTGGTTCTTCTTGAAGTTGGTATCGGTGTTTCTCGGCCAGTCGATCAGATCCACCAAGAAGTCGAGATCGTTGTGCTTCTCCGGCGGAACATCCTGGACCAGCAATTCGCGCTTGACCTGCCGCTCGTCGACCATGGACTGGAACATTGAGAGTACGTCGCTGCTCCATTGCGGCTCATAAGTCAGCAGCGAACCGGGCGCATGCAGGACGCGAGTCGGCACCAGCCAGCCCGTTCCCGGCTTGAGCCGATAGGCCTTCGCGAAATCGAGAATTCCATTGTCGCCTTCGCTCCAGCGCGCGAGACACTGGCGAATATCCTGCCTCGTCGTGCCCGGCTCCAGTCCGAAATACGTGTGCGGAAAGTTCCCCGAGGTTCCGTTCAACTGCGGGGGGAAGTAATAGCCTTCTGGTTTTCCTTCCCTGCCCACCAGCTTAGCTTGCTCCTCGCTTTGATGAAGGTGGTGCGGAATGGGGCCAAGATTGTCGAAGAATTTGCTGTACACCGGCCAGCGATGATAGGCATCCCACAGGTCGCGGCCTATTAAACGGGGACCTTCGGCCTCGATCGCCTCTTTCAACGTAAAGCGCTCGCCGTCGGCAACCGCATAACTCAGGCCCTCATCCGGCATGCGATTTTCGTTCATTGCGAACGTGGTCGAAGCGATCCATCGTTCATCGATTCCTCCTCGATGCGCTCCATAGGCATAGAGGTCCCGCGGATCAAGTTTCAGCCTTCGCCCCGGCACCAGATAGGAGCGCGGGACCCAGGTGGGTGCGAGCCGCAAAATTCCTTCTCCAGCCTCCAAAGCCTGCCGGGCCAGCCGATTGGGCGATGCCGTCGTACTCATCTTCTTCTCTCGCTTGTTTTCATTCCGATTTTTGCTTCCAAAAAATAGCGCCTTTCGTCTGAGAACCGGTCTCTTGCTATCGGAATAAAACCTTACATCTATGAGAGAAGCGTGTCAATCTCGGCCCTCACCCGGCGTGAAGTAATGGCAGTTATAGCGCGCCGATAAGAGGCGAATGCAAAGCCTGTTGACCCTCGTTAAACAGCACTCCTCACAAGACAAAAAACAAGATATCAGTCTCTTGACAACCCAATTTGGATGGGCCTATATTTGCTCTCCGACAAGATTTGACGTGACAAGCATTCTCAATTTTTTCGGAGGCACCATTACGGGCACGGTCCGGGACAACAGGGGTGCGGTAGTGCCCGGAGCCGCGGTCACCCTGACGGACACTGATACAGGCTTGGTACTGCAAACGAAAACGGATCGAAGCGGCTTCTACTTTTTTTCTCCAGTAAAGATCGGGAACTACAAGGTGAGTGCGACTTCTCCTGGGTTCCAGAGCACACTGCAGGAAAATCTCCAGTTGAATATTCAAGAGCGTTTGAATGTTCCGCTTACCTTGAAGCCTGGGGCTGTTTCGCAGACGGTCACTGTGTCCACGGCTCCTCCGCTGCTGCAAACGGAATCGGGTTCCGTGGGGCAGGTAATGAGCACACCGCACGATCAACAATACGCCGCTGGCCCAACTCACTCCCGGCGTTGTGCCCTCGACCGGCACGCGCGGCAGCGGCACCGGAGATTACGAGGCGAACGGTCAGATAGCGGAACAGAACAACTACCTGCTCGACGGCGTCGATAACAATGTGAACATTATCGACTACATGAACGGCTCAACGTATGGCATCTCCCCTCCACCGGATGCGTTGTCGGAGTTCAAGCTCCAGACGGCCGACTTCAGCGCCGAGTTTGGGCATTCGGCTGGGTCGGTGCTGAACGTCAGCATCAAGTCCAGAACCAACCATGTCCATGGAGACGTGTGGGAGTATGTCAGAAATACGGCCTTGGATGCCGAAAACTGGAATGCGCTCGTCAATCCTCCGTACCATATGAACCAGTTTGGGGCCACGCTAAATGCAGTTTCCATTACACATCATCAGGAGAAATGCTCTAGCTTTCGGCCGTGAACCACCATCCCGTGCGGCGGCAATTGCTCTGCTTCGGGCGGTTGATTGCTGCGGCCGTTCAGTATCAACAGTGAAGTTGTACAACCGCCCGCGGACAACCTGGCCTGCACAAATCAAAACGTGATGGTGCAACTACGGGACGGTGGCCTTCATTTCGATATTGCAAATATCTTAAAGAAGTGAGTTTGAGCCTCTATGCTTCCGCACGAAGCAGGAATGGGTGGATCGGTGGATAGAAGAACCTTCAATAAACTGGCTAGCCTCGCCGGGGTTGGAGCTTTGACGGGAAGCAGTGGGACAAGCGTATTCGGCCCGGACACATATGCCGAGGGCGAGAAACAATCAACGTCCGCGGCCTCTGCGGTGAAAAATCAAGCACCATGGGACCGCTATTTTGTAGGAACCGCTTACTATCCGGAATGGTGGCAGCGATCGGAATGGGAAACAGACTTTCGCCAGATGCAGGAATTGGGCATCAGTGCGGTTCGCATGGGAGAGTTTGCCTGGGCCATCTATGAGCCCGCGCCGGAAAAGTTCCAGTTCGACTGGATGGATCACGCCATTGCACTGGCAAATCGCCACGGCGTCGATGTCATCCTCGGAACACCGACTGCATCCGTCCCACCTTGGCTATATCAATTGCATCCGGATGTCTTGAGCGGCAATGAACGGGGGCCATACACTTATGGAGGACGCAAGGGCTATTGCACCAGCAGCCCGAATTACCAGAGGGCGTGCGAACGCATCGTGACCGCGCTGGCCGAACATTATGGACATCATCCGGGCGTGATCGGTTGGCAGTTAGACAATGAACCAGGCTATCCATTTCAGAGTTTTGACCCGGACTCCGAACGAGCGTTTCAAATCTGGCTACAGAAGCGCTATGGATCGCTGGGCGCGCTGAACCGCGAATGGAACGGCGCCTTTTGGAGCAACAAATATTCTGACTGGCCGCAGATCCATTTCCCAACCAATTCAGCGGAAGGCGGTTGGCAACCCGCAATCACGCTGGCTTATCGTCGTTTCTTTTCGGATTCGTTTCTGAACCATCTGCGGCGCCAGGCGATCATTCTTCGAAAGGCGATTCAAGGCCAATTCATCGCCACGAACTGGCCGGCTCCTGCTTGGTCGGTGGATGTCTTTACCGCCGCGGCGGAGTTTTTGGATGCGACCGCATGGGATAACTATGTCGTCGCCCCGGCTATCGGCAATTTTCAACATCAATATATCGCTGGATTCAATCACGACTTCAGCCGGTGTGCAGGTCCCAGGCAGCGGTTCTTCTGCGCGGAACAGATGGCTTATGTTCCAGCCAACGCGCCTGAAAAAGGACTGCGGTTACAAGCATACATCAATTTGGCACATGGCAGCCACGGCCATCTCTATTTCGAATGGCGCCGCCCATTGGCTGGCAACGAGCAATACCGGCCTTCCTTCATAAAAAGCTTTGATGGCTCGATCGAAGCGAAACCCACCTATAAACAAATCACCAAGGAATTCGCCCGCCTCGGCCCCCGATTGGCTAGGGCAACGACCCATGCGGATATTGCTCTTTTGTTTAATTTCTCCAATGAATGGTCGCAGGGTTTTGGATCGATCGGTCGTCCCAAGGGACGGCACTATGGTGGTGAAGAGATGCACTACTATAGCGGATTTAAAACGCTCCAGCGCAATCTCGACGTGGTTCCGCTGGAAAGGGACCTTTCGGAATATAAATTGATCCTTGCTCCCAATCTGCACCTGGTCGACGAGGCAACGGTGGCACGGTTGAATGACTTCGTCCTTCGCGGCGGCATCCTTCTTCTAAATTACCGCGCCGGCACGCAGAAGATGGATGTCAGCATGAGGCGGGTGCTTCCGCCAGGCCTTTTCGGCGAGATGGCGGGAGTGATAGCAGAAGCAAATGAAGTAGACTTCATCGAGTATCCAATTCTGAACACCGAAGGTTTCGGAATTAGCTTTTTAGGAAGCAATACTATTTTCCGTCCGCATACCATCCTGGAATCGCTCACGCTGCGAGGCGCTGAACCCGTTGCCGCTTTCCATGGAGGCCGCATGGCCGGACGGCCGGCAGTTACGCGAAATCGCCACGGGAAAGGCTGGGTGTTTTATGTTGGAACCGATTGTGCCGACGACGGTTTCTACGAAACGCTCGCCCGCGCGGTTGCCGACACGGGTAACTTGTCTCCCCTCCTTGCTGCGCCCTTTGGCGTGGAGGTCGTCAGCCGGGAAAATGCCGAAAGTATTTTTTATTTTCTGCTGAACCTCACCGAAACAACGCACAACGATATTGAACTGCCAAAACCGATGCACGACCTGATCGCCGACCAATCCGGTCAAAAGAAAATATCCCTGGGACCGCTGGAGGTGGCTGTGCTGGAGTCGCCGAAAGGCGAGAATACTTCGCGATAGGCAGGAGTCGCGCGATCTTTTTTAGATAGGAAAGCAGTTGTACTTGAATTTTATTCTGAGTCGGTTTGGCGACGAGACTACTTCGGGAACGTTCACGCCCGTCTAGCCCATCGTACCGGGTACATGGCGTTCGCACGGCGCACTGACGGCAACGCCACGCCTGAAAGAAGGAGAAGATAGCATGGGATGGAAGGCAATTTCGATACTCCTCGTGTTCTCCATGTCGGCAGCGATCTCCTATGCTGCGGTGAATTCTGCTGCATATACAAAAAGCGCGGCCCGCGGTATCGCGAAGCTGCAATCATGGTATTCCCCAAACACCGGCGCATGGGCATCACCGGCAGGCTGGTGGAATGGTGCCAATTCACTGACCGTGCTGGCGAACTACGAACAAACCGCGAACGATGATTTGTATTATTCTGTGATTTCCACCACATTCCGCAATGCACCAAAATCCCAGAAACATCCTGACTTTATCAATAACTACTATGACGACAGCGGTTGGTGGGCACTTGCATGGATTGCCGCCTACGACACCACTGGTAATGCATCTTATTTATTCCAAGCGGAAACCATTTTTAAATTCCTAACCGGTGGCTGGGATAACGTCTGTGGCGGAGGGCTGTATTGGACGACAGCAAAGAACGGAAAGAATGCAATCCCAAACGAATTGTTTCTTGATGTGGCGGCGAAACTGGCAAACAGAACCGCTGGAAGCACATCGGCGTCGTATCTGGCGTGGGCACGAAAAGAATGGACATGGTTCAAGGATTCCGGCCTGATCAATTCCAGCAGCCTGATCAACGACGGCTTAAACAGCAGTTGCGCGAACAATGGCGCAACGGAATGGACGTACAATCAGGGAGTTATTCTAGGAGGGCTGGTGGAACTCTATCAAGCCGATCACGATTCCACCCTGTTGCCGCAAGCGGAGGCAATCGCAAACTCGGTCCTCGCACATTTGACGAATTCCAATGGAGTTTTAGTTGAATCCAGAATTTCCGGGGGAGATGCACCGCAGTTCAAAGGCATATTTATGCGAAATCTGATGGCCTTATATGCCGTTGCGCCCAATAGCTCCTATCGGCGGTTTATCGATACGAACGTTAACAGTATCCTGGCAAACGATCGAAGTACCGATTATGAGTTTGGAGCTATATGGCAAGGGCCGTTCGACTCCGCCGATCCGACCCGGCAGACCTCCGCGCTCGACGCATTAATCGCTGGAATGGCGGTCCAGAACGGTGCTCCCAGATAACCCGACGATCTGATTAACGAGCACCGTCCGCTGATCTGCTTACCAATCCGGATGGAGGACGGTCAGCGGCTCTCGAAGGCCACTCCTTGTTGGGTCTGCCACCCATTTGGAAGTGCAGTTCGCCGCCGGCGATGATATCGGCATGAGTAAACCACGACCGATTCAATGCCTTGCCGTTCAATTCTGCGCGCTGGATAAATATGTTTTCCGGAGAATTGTTCTCGGCAATTATGGTAAAGCTGGTACGTTTCGCTGGATTATGAATTCGGGCGCGACTCACCAGCGGACTGCCGATCACATACACGCCCGTCACGGCATTGACTGGATAAAAACCGAGCGCCGCAAAAACAAACCAGCTCGACAGCTGTCCGCAATCGTCGTTACCCGGAACGCCGGTGGGCGTGTTTTTGTACAGGGCCGCAACTTTACGGACCCAACGTTGCGTCTTCCACGGCGCCCCCGCAAACGCATACAGATAGGGAATATGATTGCTGGGTTCATTGCCCTGGGCATCCTGCCCAACCATTCCGCTGATGTCTGGCGGAGAGTTATATACCCCGGATGGAGCGGCAAAAAGTGCGTCCAACTTGGCGATAAATGGTCCGTCGCCGCCATGTAAGTCGATCAAGCCCTGCACATCCTGCATGACGTTCAAGCTAGCTTGCCAGGCATCGGATTCCGTGTAATCTTCGGTGTACTCCTGATCGGGACGGAACGGCTCCCGCCAACTGCCGTCTTCCCTTTTCCCTCGCATAAATCCGGTCTTGGGATCGAAAATGTTCTTATAGTTTTGGCCTAGCTTGTAGAACACGGCGGCATCGTCATGCTTGCCCAATAACTCCGCCATCGCGCCTACGCACCAGTAGTCGTAGGAAAAATCCAGCGTGCGTGAAACAGATTGCATACCAGGCCCCGTCGCTACATAACCAACGCGACGGAACTGCTCCTGCAGCTTTCTATTGCCGTTGGCTGTCGCTCCCATCAAAGCCGTATCTCGCATCGCCGCGTACGCAGCTTGAACATCGAAGTCCCGGAAACCTCGGACATAGGCTCCCGCGATCATGCCCACAACATGGAATCCAGTCATGGTCCATGTCTCGTTACCCCACAGCGGCCACACGGGCAGGGAATGCTGGTCAAGCTGTCGATAGTCGGCCAATAAAGTGCGGACGATATCGCTTGTCCGATGCGGCTGCATCAGCATGATGAAAGGAAACTCTCCGCGATAGATGTCCCATATGGACAGCGTGGTGTATTTTGTAAAGCCGGGATTCGGATAGTTCTGACGATCCTGTCCTCGATATGTCCCATCCACATCATTAAAAGTCGCAGGCGCCACCAAGCCGTGGTAGGCGCCAGTATAAAAAGTCTGACCGAGTGCTTCATCCGAAAACTCGGCATTCAACGCATCCAGAGCTTGACTCCAAACCTGTTCCGTCTCGCGAACTACGCGATCAAAGTCCCAGTTGGGAATTTCGGAAGTTAGATTTTTTCGAGCGCCATCTATACCCGTGCACGAAATTCCAACCCGAATCGCGAGCGGCTCCGTTCCGGGCGTTTGGACGAGAATCGCCTGGATGGATGTGCCTGCGAATTTGCTTCCCCCTGATCCGGAGCTTATCTTGCCGTCCACTTTCATTTGTGCCGACGCAATCGGACGCGAGAACTCCATGACAAAGTAAACTTGCTTGTCTGCCGCCCATCCATGCGTGTCGTGCTTGCCACTGATTCGCGAACCGCTTTCGATATTCAATTCCGCGTGGTAAACCCTCGATCCCAAACTATGCGCCAGGTTCACCATTACTCCCCGCCGAGTTTCGGCCGGCAATGCGGGATAACTATAGCGATGCATGCCGCAGCGGGTCGTTGCAGTAAGCTCCGCCTGCACATCCGGCGTTTGCAGATGCACGCTGTAGTATCCGGCTCGCGCAACCTCACGCTGATGGGAGAAAAAAGAGCGGTATCCTCGCTCCGACTCTCCAAAAACCCAGCCGGAATCCGTTCCGACCGCTTCGATTTGGGCCTGGGCCTGTTCTCCCGGAGCGCCGGCATTCCAGCCCCAGTTCCGCCCCTCCACGATAGGCATTACAAGAATGTCGCCCAGATCGATGGCGCCGGTTCCCTGAAGATGGGTATGGCTGAAGCCAAATATCACGTTATCTGGATAGTGATAGCCCGAGCAATGATCCCACCGATAGAAGTTTCCCTTTCCATTCCATCTGGGTTCTGGAGGTCCACCGGTATCCGGACTTAGTTGAACCAATCCAAAAGGAGCTACAGTTCCGGGGAACATATGCCCGTGCCAGCCCGTGCCGATCATCGGTCGCACGTTATGGATAGAATTACTACCTGATTCTTTCCACGCACGAGCATCGATCGGCGCGGCAAATACCCGATCGTCTGCCTCGGCTCCGCTACGGAGGGGCATCACCGAACCAGCCGCCGCAATCGCACACGCTTTTATAAAGTCGCGCCTTTTTAACGCCAGCAACTTCTCGTTCATTCCATCGACTCCAAGACCGATTTGTTTATAGCTCGAAGACGACTGCCGCCGACCGTCGCGGCACTCGCACGGTCCCCGATGTCGGCATGGTTTCCGGTTGCTCTGGCGTGACAATTGCGAGCTTCCCGGGATTGGGCAGTTCCACCGTCGCTGCAATGGTCCGATCGGGTTGGTTGTTTACCACCACGACTGCACGCTTGCCAGAAGAAGCAACAAACACAGCGTGACGCACAGATCCATCCGAAGTTACTTTGGCGCCTAGTGTGTCGCGAAACTCGGCATCCCAAAGCCATGCTTGATATCTGTGGCGCAACGCATCGATCTTCTTTCCGTATTCGAGCGTCAGAGGAAAATCTGTGATTTGGCCCTTAAAGTTGTATGGCTCATAACTGATGATGTAGCGGTTCAGCAGGATCAGGTTCAACATTTCGCGGTCGTCGAAGCCGGTTACTGCAACCATTAGCGGAGCATAGGAGTCGATATAGCGAGCGACCGGCCTGGAACCGCCATTGATGCGAAAATAGGACACTGCATAATACTGCATCAGCCAATCCTGCGGTCCCTCTCCGGCGAAAATAAAGTTCGGATTGACCTTGTCCGCGGCGGCGCGCAACTGTCGGGACATCGGCAGATCGCCCGCATAGATGTATCCCGGCGGAGTATATCCGTGGTCGAAGCTGAAGGAATATTCCACCGGCCCATGATGGCAGACCTCGTCGAAAAGCCACCCGGGCGCACCGAGAGCAAGGATTTTTTCAAACTGCTTTGTCGCAATATCGCGATAAGCGGGAGATAGAAAACCCATCACTTCGCGGCGATGGTTGTTAATGCCGGCCAATTGCGTCGGAGTTACGTAACTGTAGCCTCCGGTTTGATAGGGAATTCCATATGGGTCGGCCGTAGCGTACTTATACAGCTCCTTCTTGAACCACTCCGTGGTCATGTCGGCCCAATTCAGCTTGCTGAACAGAATCATCTTCACGCCTTTGGTCTGCGCATATGCAATAGCATCATGCAGTTCCTGCCACGTACCCAAACCCGGATCGGTATCTAGACAAGGATCGCCGCCATCCTGGCCTTCAATATTCCAGCCGACCAATTGAATCGCGCCGACTCCGTTTGCCGCGCATTCATCCACATATTTTGTAAGGTCGCGGTAGGGAATACTGCAATCCTGTTCCGGTGTATTCACCTGCAATTGTTGCCAGGAATTTACTTCTGTCACCCATCCGGCAATGTGCGGATTCTGAAACCAGCTAGACCGCCATTGTTTATATAAGTCAACACCCGCGTGCCAGTCGCCGCTGTAACAGCGTAGGACCACCGCCACGAGCTTCTTGGTCGAATGAGGAGGCGCGAAAACAAAATGGCAGGTGCGAAATTCCAAATGTACGGGAATCCCCGATATTTCATTCTCCCGCGGGACCAAATCGCTGATCGATTGCAGCACGCCGGGATGCTGTTCGAAGGTAAACTCCAGCAGATAGGGCTGGGTAGGATCGTGCATCTCTAGGTAGATGCCTTCCTTCGGCGTCTGGATCAGGCAGAAGAGGCTCTGCTTGGATTCGATGGTCTTGATGGGAAAGTCGACGCCCCAGTACCCTTTTTCATTGCGGAAATTTGGATGGAGCTCGTCGCCGACCAGATTGTCGTACCACATGTGGTCGCTTCGCATCGGCGTGTCGCGCGTCGGCGAACTAAGATCGCCGAAGTATGGGAAGTCGATAGTCTCCACCGTCAGCGGCGAGTCATTGACGAGCATGCTGTCGAAGGTGACAGCGCCATTTTCCAGAGTCACCGAGGCGGTAAATGTCATCGGCAGAACGGCGCCGTGTTCGCTCACGAGATCTTTCCACTCGATGCGCACTCGACGATCTGAGAGCTTTTTCACCTCAACCGCGCGTTGTTTCTGTCCCAGAACAAAATTGTCGCGACGATGAGGCAGCGGAGCCAGCAATCGAAATGAAATCCCCAATTCCGGACGCCGCTGAATCGCCCATTGCGTGGACTTTCTTTGGAAGTGTGTCAGCGCGCCTGAGTCCGGGTCGAAAGCAAGCACGACTTCCCGATCCTCCAGCACGATCTGGTTCGGGGAAACCGCCTCCGGCATAGCCGCGCTTTGACTCACGCTAGGGGGCGGAGAAACCTGTTGTGCGCCCACATCCAAACCATTGCCCGTAAATGCTCCGATCGCTGCAATGCCAGCCAACTTATTGAAAGCCCTTCTGTTCATCGCTCTCCGATCCGATGTTGACGATGCTGGTCGATGTCTTCTACACAGGACACGTTGTATCGATACCGCCGGAGATCGAGCTCTCTCGCGTTGCCTCCAGGACATTTTCCCTCTCCCAGAATATTTGAGAGACCGCTCTCTGCTACAGATTATAGTTGGGCATCACGAGTGTCAACGTGAATTGGAATATGAGGCTTCCGGATCATACGGAAATACATATTGAAACTATAACGTTCCTATACATGAATCCTCATACAGTGATCGAGAGACTGGTCTCGCATAATACCTTCAGCAAACATGCCCCTGAATCGGCGATTGAGATTTCCGGCGGCAGATCATCCAGCTGCGCTAGAAATTGCTCTTCCGTATATTCCGTGCTGCACCATAGCATTTCTCCATCCATGTTTGATCAAAGTAATTATTTCTCAGCTAACGACAGCCGCGAATTTTAATAGTTGTCCACAAGACAGGGACAGATTGCATGTAGCTACAATTAAGCCCATGAAAATCTTTAAAATGGGACTGCGTCGAGCCATCCCGTCCTGGACCGTGCTGTGGGCCGCGCTGATTTTGCCGCCCATCTTTTTCCCAATTGCGATGCACGCGCAAATCGGAGCGCAGACTACGCGGACCATCCCGCTCCCCCGGCAGCAAGGAAATCATGGAGCCTGTTCCCGGCGATCCGCAACGGACGAACCCTCTCCCGACGCAGATGGCAATCTCCCCGGATGGACGATATGTTGCTGTCGTCGACGCCGGCTACGGCACGTCATGAAAAGAACTAACCTGGAATGATGCTGGTTTTGCGAGACACCTTCTAGCTAAGATCAGAGCGCTTTCGGTTCCAGCCGCGAGCCTTCTCGGAATCCGCCGGGATACTGAAAAATCTCTTCCACTTCCTGCGGCGGCACAGTTTCCAATTGGGCATACGTGCAGTCCCGCGGCGGCTTGTCAGCGCGCCATCGGCGAAATTGCGCGACATGCCGAAATCGTTGACCCTGCCTGTGGTCATATGCGACCTCCGCCACCAACTCCGGCCGCAGCGGCTCCCAAGACAAATCTTTGTCCTGGCTCCAGCGGCTGTGCGCTCCCGGAATTCGATGGCTGCCGTTACTGCGTTGACCTGCTTCTTCCGCCCACGGGTGCCCAGCGCGCGCGCGGCGGCGATACGGCGCGAGGAATGAAACCAGTTCGCGGCGCTTCGCCTTGGAGAAGCCGGCACAGATACCCACGTGCTGCAGCGCGCCGTCTCCGTTATATAAGCCAAGCAGGAGCGAGCCAATCATTTCACCCTCCCCATCTTTATGCCAGCGAAATCCAGCCACTACGCAGTCGCACTCGCGCTCGTGCTTCACTTTCAGCATCGCGCGTTTATCGGCTTCATAAATCAGAGAGTCGGGTTTTGCCACCACGCCATCGAGACCCGCTCCTTCAAAACGCTGAAACCAATCCAGCGCAACGCGGTGTTCCGGGGTGGCAGGCGTCAAATGAACCGGAGACGAAGCCGTGCCAAACAGTGACTCCAGTTTTTCTCGCCGACGGCCAAACGGCTCGTTGCGCCAGTCGCGCCTGCCTTCGCACAGCACGTCGAACAAAATGATCGATGCTGGAGTTTGTCCGGCGAGCAGCTTCACTCGCGAGGCAGCGGGATGAATGCGGAGTTGGAGAGCATCAAAATCCAGTCCGTACCGCGTGGCAATCACGATTTCTCCATCCAACACGCAGCGCGTGGGCAATTGAGCTTTGAGGGGTTCGATGAGATCGGGAAAATAGCGGTTCAGGGATTTTGTGTCGCGGCTCTGGATGAGTATTTCGTCCGCATCGCGAAAAACCAGTGCGCGAAAGCCGTCCCACTTCGGCTCGAAAATCCAGCCGCTTCCGGACGGAATCTCTTCCACTCGTTTCGCCAGCATCGGCAGAATTGGCGGCATCACCGGAAGTTTCATACACTGCTGAGATGCGACGGTCCCACCTGACGGCGGCCAGACCAGTTTTCCCGCAGGTGTATACCAGCGGAATGGAAGCTTGCGCATTCGTTCCTCAAAGAACGGATGCACGGAACCATTTGCCAGCAGGCTATGGCGACAGGAAAACCAGTCTACAGCGTATAGCGGCCGGCTTCTGTCATCGATGCGGCGATCTGCTGTCCCAGCGCAACTGTATTCTCCGGATCGTGTTTCGCCAGCCGACGAAAGATCGTCATCTGGGTGCGCAACATATCCCCCTCTGCGATTGCGCCGAGGATTTGCTCTGCCGCCGTTTCGACGACGCGGAAAGAATGCGCCGCGTAATACTTCGTCATCTGGATGGCGAGCGGACTACGGCCTTGCATCTTCTCGCAACGCAAAATGGCGGATTCCAGCACCAGCACTTCCATAATCATGTCGGCGAGCGCGCCCATCACTTCCTGCTGATCGGCGAGCGAGCTTCCAAATTTCTGCGAAGCGGCCCCGGCACAAAACAGAGTTAGCTTCTTCGCGTTCGCCAGAAGAAAATGCTGGCCGGCAAGCTCGGCGGTACTGTCCCGCCGCGCCGCCGGACCAGCCATCACTTCGTCCATCACCCGCTGAATTGCCGGCAGCAGCGCGAGGCGGCCCTGCATCGCTCGCTTCATCATCCAGCCCGTGATGATGAGACGATTAATCTCGTTGGTGCCTTCGAAGATTCGATTGATGCGCGAATCGCGATAGCTCCGCTCAGCGGAATATTCCGACACGTATCCGTAGCCGCCGTGCAACTGCAACATCCGGTCGACGACCCCGTCCAGCATCTCAGAGCACCAGACTTTAATGATGGAACACTCAACGGCGTATTCCTCGATCCGCTGTTGAATCTCCTGCGCGAAATTCCCCGCGTTTTTGTCCGCCTCCGCAAGAGAAGCGTCGATCATACCGACGACGCGATAGATCAGCGACTCTCCCGCAAATATTCCCGCAGCGCTCTCGGCGATCATTTGCTGCACAAGACCGAAGGATGTGATGGGCTTGGAAAAAGCGGTTCGTTCCCGCGCATAGCGAACGCCGCCGCGAAAGGCATATTTCGCGGCGCCGACAGCCGCGGCTCCCAATTTGTAGCGGCCCACATTCAGAATGTTGAATGCAATGTGATGTCCTTTGCCCGGCTCGCCCAGCAAGTTTTCTGCTGGGATGCGGCAATCCGACAGCACCAGCGGGCAAGTTGAAGAGCCGCGAATGCCGAGTTTGTGCTCTTCTGGACCAATGGTCAGTCCTGGCGTGCCCGCGTCGATGAGAAACGCGGAAAATTTTTCTCCGTCGATCTTCGCGAAGACAATAAACAGGTCCGCTATCGCCGCGTTGGAGATCCACATTTTCTCGCCGTCCAGCACATACTGCTTTCCATCCGCGGAGAGTCTCGCCTGGGTGCGGATATTCATTGCATCGGACCCAGACGATGATTCGGAGAGCGCATAGGCGGCGATCCATTCGCCGGATGCAAGCCTGGGAAGATATTTTTCTTTTTGTTGCGCGCTTCCGTACCACACCAGCGGCAGAGTGCCGATACCGACATGCGCGCTGAAAGCAACGGAAAAACTGCCGCAAATTGCAATATTCTCCGCAATGATGGCGGACGATATTTTGTCCATGTCGAGGCCGCCATATTCTTCGGGCACATCGACGCTCATCAGTCCGATTTCCCCTGCCTGGCGCAGCAACCCCTTGGTGATTTGAAAATCCTTCGCCTCAATTTCTGCGATCTTCGGCTGTATCTGCTGTTCGGCGAAATCTGCTGTAGTACGTTCAATCTGACTCTGCTCGTCGGAAAAATCTTCTCGCGTAAAAATGTCAGTCGAGTCGAGGTCCTCGATGAGGAAGCCTCCGCCGGATTGCCTCCGTTTTGTCGCCGCAACTGGTGTGCTCATCACCCCTCCGAAATGCTCGCTGCCAACTTAGCTTTGAAGGTTCTCAAAAATTCCCGCCGCGCCCATTCCCCCGCCGACACACATCGTCACCATGCCGTATCTTGCCTTGCGCCGTTTCAGCTCGCGAAGAATGGTTGCGGTCAGCTTTGCGCCCGTACAGCCCAACGGATGACCGAGCGCGATCGCACCGCCATTGACATTGACCTTTACCGGATCGAGTTCTAGAAGTTTGATGACCGCCAGAGATTGTGCGGCGAACGCCTCGTTCAACTCAACCACGTCGATATCGTTCAGCGTAAGTCCAGCCAGCTTCAATGCTTTCGGGACCGCGTACACCGGCCCCACTCCCATTTCTTCCGGCAAGCAGCCTGAGTAGGCGAATGAGACGAAGCGCGCCAACGGTTGGAGATGTTCTGATTTCAACATCTCCTCCGACACGATCACCGCCGCCGCAGCGCTGTCGGAGGTTTGCGATGAATTTCCCGCAGTCACGATACCCTGCGCATGGAAGACGGGACGGAGTTTCGCCAGTGCTTCATAGGATGTGTCAGCGCGTGGCCCTTCATCGATGCGGAATTCCGTGGTCGTCTTCTCGGGTTTTCCAGAACTGTCGGGACCAGCCGGATCAACGGGAACCGAAACGATCTCATCCTCAAACTTTCCACCTTGGATTGCCGCTAGCGCCTTTTGATGGCTTGCCAGCGCGAAGCGATCCGACGCCTCACGAGAAATTTCATAGTGCTTCGCAACCCGCTCGGCAGTCAGGCCCATGGACATGTAAGAGTTGGGGTAGTTGTCCACAAGCCATGGATTCACCGCGATTTTATTTCCTCCAAACGGAACGAGGGACATCGATTCCACCCCGCCGGCAACCATCACTTCGGCCGACCCGCAGCGGATGCGCTCCGCCGCCAGCGCGATGGACTGTAGACCGGAAGCGCAGTAGCGATTGATCGTCATCGCCGCTGCTTCGACCGGCAGACCGGCGCGTAGGGAGATGACCCGTGCAACGTTCATTCCCTGCTCGGCTTCGGGCATTGCGCAGCCAATGATGACGTCTTCGATCAGGTTGGTGTCGAGTTCTGGAAGGCACGCCAGTGCGCCACGCACCGCAATTGCTCCGAGATCGTCGGGACGCGTAGCGCGCAGCGCACCTCTCGGCGCTTTACCAACCGGCGTTCGTACCGCGCTAACGATGAATGCTTCCTTCACTCCAAACCCTCGGATCTGACGGCGCTCAGTTACGAAGCGGTTTGCCTGTCTTCAATGTGAACGCAATGCGCTCGGCTGTCTTCCGTTCTCCACAGAGCGAAAGAAATCCCTCGCGTTCCATATCCAACAAATATTGTTCGCTGACCGGTGTGCCGCTTGGGACTGCGCCCCCGCACAGAACATTCGCCACGCGCGCACCGATTTTCGCATCATGGTCGCTGATGAATTCCGCCTCGCGCATCATGGCTATGCCCAGCTTCAATGTTGCCAACACCGCTTCTCCCGGCGCCGGAATGTCCGCCCTTGCAATCGGAGCAGCATATCCCACATCCGCCAGCCGCCGCGCTTGTCGCTTCGCATCGTTCAAGACCCGGTCGCGGTTCATCGTAATGCCATCCGCGCCCCCGATAAAACGAAGCTTTCGCGCCTCCGTCGCGGATGTAGAAACCTTCGCCAACGCAATGGTCTCGAAGACGCTCTTCATCGTCTCGTTCATTTCCACCGAGTCGCTGCGTGAATCGAACTTCACCGCGTTGGCCGCCTGGATCGCGCGCAGCGTCATCTCCTTGCACCCGCCGCCCGCCGGCAAAACGCCGACGCTCGTCTCCACCAGGCCCATATACAGCTCAATGTGCGCCTGACGCACGGCGGCATGCAGCGCAATCTCTGTTCCGCCGCCTAAACACAGTCCAAAAGGAGCGACAACTACGGGACGCGGACAGAATTTTATTGCCTGCGTCATCGCCTGAAATTCGCGGACGTATCGATCCAGCTCGTCCCATTCTTCATCCTGAATGGCGAGCAGCACCTGCATCAGATTTGCACCCACGGAAAAATTGGTTGCATCGCCGGTAACAATGACTCCGTCAAAATTCTTCACGACATCGCCGTCAGGGCGCAGCGCACGGCGCACAAACGTCACGATGTCTTCGCCAATCGCATTCATCTTGGAGTGGAACTCGATGCACGCGATGCCGTCTCCCACGTCGATCAGCGATGCTCCGGGATTTTTCTCCACTACGCCATTCGAGCACCTGATATGCGCCACCGTGGCGATTCCCGCAGTCTTCGGAACGGCCTGGTACGCGCCGGAGGTCACATCGAAAAATTCACCTCCCTGCTTGCGATACCAGGAATCTCCGCTTGACCCGAGTAGCTTCTCTACGGCCGCCGGAACAGCCTGCCCACGCGCACGCATCTTGTCGACCGTACTCGAAACACCGGCGGCATCCCACATTTCAAACGGCCCAAGCTCCCAATTAAACCCAGCCCGCATTGCACGGTCTATATCTAAGATGGTGTCGGCAACTTCCCCGACGCGGTTTGCGGCGTATGCCCACAGTTCCGGGAGAATTTGCCAATAGAAACGCGCCGCCTTATCGCGTTCGGGATTGCCCGCCAGTAACGTGCGAATGCGTTCCGCGGCAGACTCACCACTTTTCGCCATCTCCAATTCCGTCAGCTTCGGACGCTCCGCCGGCCGGTATTCCAACGTTTGCAGATCCAGCACGAGGCGAATCTCTTTGCCGTCCGATCCGCGCTCCTTCTTATAGAACCCTTGAGCGGTCTTGTCGCCCAGCCAATTGCGTTTCCGCATTTCGTCCAAAATTGCAGGAAGGGTCACATCCGAGCGCTCGTCGGAAACGCTTGCGGAAAAATTACGGGCCACGCTGTTCAGCACATCGATCCCGACCAGATCCGCCAAACGGAATGTGCCGGTCTTCGGCCAGCCGATTGCAGTGCCGGTCAGCGCATCCACCTCTTCGACGGTCAGGCCCGTCTGTTGCATCACGCGCAGCGTATTGAGCATGGCGAAGGTGCCGATGCGGTTGGCGATAAAATTTGGCGTGTCGTGCGCCGGCACGACCGTCTTGCCCAGATGCACTTCGGCGAAATTCCCGACGGCGGCAACTGCGGACGGATCCGTTTCCGGCGTGGCGATAATCTCCACCAGTCGCATGTAACGCGGTGGATTGAAGAAGTGCGCCCCGAACCACCGCCGACGAAAATCCTCGGGCATGTCGCGCGCGATCTGCCCCACCGGGAGGCCGCTGGTGTTCGTAGTGACGATCGCGTCCACTCGCAGATGCGGCGCGATTTTCTCAATCAGGCCGCGCTTGATCTCCATATTTTCCGCGACCGCTTCGACGATCCAATCGCAGTCCCGCAGATGGCCGAGATCGTCTTCAAAGTTGCCGATGCGAATGCGAGATGAAAAATCAGGATCGACGAAAGCAGCGGGCTTGGACTTCCTCAGATTTTCAAGTGCCTGCGCCGCCAGGCGATTTCGATCCCCACATTCATCAGGCACCCTGTCGAGCAGAAGAACTGGAAAGCCGGCATTGGCGATGTGCGCGGCAATGCGAGCGCCCATGGTTCCGGCGCCTAGCACAGCGATTCGGCGGATCAAATATTGCGCGGCGGCTGCCATATTCCGTCTGGACTATTGATGGAGACTATTGCACAGAATAGTTACAGAAATGTTTTATTTCGGCCGTTCCATATCGAAACGGTCGGTGGTCCGGGCATAGGTCGAGCCGGCCATGCGGCCAATCGCGTGCAGCTTGTCCGGATCGATACGGAAATTATCGAGCACCGACTCGCGGATATGGAAGCGCAGCACTCTGCCCAACACGAGGCTGCCGCCGAGCGGCTCGGTGCTGACATGGACAACTTGCTCCAGCCGGCACTCCATCTGCACATGCGATTCAGCCACGCGCGGCGGGTGAACCACTTCACTATCCAGCGGCGTCAGGGCGGCAACCGCGAACTCATCCACCTCCGGTGGATAATCTCCTGAGCAGGCATTCATCTTTGCGGCGAATTCCTCGGAAACGATGTTCACCACGAATTCCCGCGTGGCGAGGATGTTTCGCAGCGTATCTTTCGTCGATTGCAAGCCGCCTTTGCTCGCGCCCCGCACCATGGGACAAAAGCAGACAATCGGCGGATTAGCGCTGGCGACAGTAAAGAAACTGAACGGCGCCAGGTTGCGGACTCCTTGCGCATCGAGTGACGAAACAAACGCGATCGGCCGGGGCACCACGGCGCCAACCAACAGTTTGTATGTATCCTGCGGCGACTGCTCCGACGGATTCAACGTCTTCATCGCCGCGGAAGCGACAGCGTCGGTCATCCCACGGGCTCCAGCTTCGCGTGGTCTTTTGCGCCCCAACTCGCCCAGTAGTCTGCCCACTCCACCTTTTCTCCGGCAGGCAGCACATGGATTGGATTCAAGCCATCCAGCATGACCGCCGACTCATCGGTGAACGTCTTTGCCTTCTGGTTCGCCAGCGCTTTGGGATGCGGGCCATGATGAATGCCGCGCGGATGCAGCGTCGCATAACCGGCTTTCACATTGTCGCGGCTGAAGAAATCGCCGTCATGATAAAAGATGAACTCATCGTAATCCGTGTTGCGATGAAAGAACGGCACGCGCAGCGCCTGCGGATCCTGCTCCAGCGGCCGCGGCAGAAAACTGCAGACCACCGCACCTTGCGTGACAAACGTTGTGTGCGCGCTCGGCGGAAGGTGCGCGCGATGGCTGCTGACCGGCCGAATGTCGCGCAGGTTGATCTTCCAGGCAGTCAAATCGCCCTTCCAGCCAACGACATCAATGGGATTGAATGGATAGAAGACCTTCGAATATTCTCCTTCGTTTTTAATGCGGACTTCCCACTCGCGCGTGTCGTCGAGGTAGGGCGAAGGCTCCGGCGTGAAAATGACGCCGGGATCGTACAGAGCATGTTGCCCCAGCAGCCCCTTATCCGGCTGCTCGAATTCCGATTTCGATTCGAAAATGAGAAAGAAATTGTCTTCCGTATCCGGCACCACGCGATAGGTCATCGCGCGCGGCAGGTTGATATAATCGCCCTTCTCAAACGGCACTGGACCAAAGTCCGTTTCGATCACGCCCGTGCCGCGATGGACGAAATACATTTCATCGCCATCGGCGTTGCGGAAATAAAACGGCATCGGTTTCGAGCGCCGCGATACGGACACCCGAATCTCGTTATTGCCCAGGAACGCGACCGGCTCGCCGTGCGCATCGCGCAAATCGGTCGGCTCCAGCTTGTTCAGATCAAACAGATGCGGGCGCAGTTTGCCTTCAAATCGTATCCAGCCGGTCGGCGCATGCGCGTGGTAGAGATGGCTGGCTTTGCCATAAAATCCCTTGCGGCCGTGTTCTTCCTCGAACGTACCTTCAGGCAATCCGACATGAGCCTGCGTTGCTGTCTTCCCTTTTTTTAGCGGATACATATGCCCTACTCCCTTAGTCCATTCTTCTACTTAGTAGGACGCACCACACGGTTGCGCAGCACGCCGATTTTTTCGATCTCCAGTTCCATCACATCGCCGGGTTGCACCCAGCGGTCCAGTTCCAATCCGCAGCCGGTGCCCACGGTACCCGAACCCAGAATATCGCCCGGATAGATCGTATCGTCCCGCGACAGGAACTCAATCATCTGTTCGAACTTCCAATGCATGTCACGAGAGTTGCCGTGCGACCATTCCTCGCCGTTCACGCGCGCGACCATTTCGAGCGAATACGGATCGCCGATCTCGTCCGCTGTGACCATCCAGGGTCCCACGCCGGAACACCAATGCTTGCCTTTCGCCGGACCGAGGCGCACCTTCATCTCCCGCCGCTGAATGTCGCGCGCGCTGAAGTCGTTCAGAATCGTGTATCCGGCAATATACTCACGCGCTTGCGCCGCAGAAATATTCCGGCCCTCTTTTCCAATTATTGCCGCGAGTTCCAGCTCATAGTCAAAGCGTTCCGTGAAGCTAGGCCACAACACGTCCTGATCGGTGCCGATTAGATTGTGGTGGCCGGTCTGGTAGTAGACGGGAATCTCATACCACTCCTTCGGCATCGGCTCGCCGCGTTTTTCAAAGCCCTTCTTCACGTGCGCTTCAAAGGCAAAAAAATCGCGCAAAGAGCGCGCGTCCGGCAACGGTGTCAGCAAGGAAACTTCCTCAAGCCGATAGCGAATCGTCTCCTCTCGCTTGCCCGTTTTCAATCCGGGCGGCAGAGAAGCAATCGCCACACTGGCCGCCTCCATAGATCCAGGCCCGGCTTCGAGCAATCCTCGCAAGGACGGTGGCACCAGCGCGTCCGCCAGCCGGTAATTGTCCAAAGAATGCGCCGCGGCAAAATTGAGATCAATCACCCCATTGCCGCCGTTTTCCTGAACCACTGCACCCAGCCGACGATGCCGTCCAAGATGGGTGCGAACTTCAAACGTGCAAAGTTTCATGCTGGCCTTGAATTGTTGCTACACCCGCCGCTCCAGATTGCCGCTACAGATTGCCGCGCAGTCCCTGCTCGCGCTCGATCGCCTCAAACAGCGCCTTGAAGTTGCCCTTGCCGAAGCTGCGGCCTCCCTTGCGCTGAATGATCTCGAAGAAAACCGTCGGACGGTCTTCCACCGGACGAGTGAATATCTGCAGCAGGTAGCCTTCCTCATCGCGGTCCACCAGCAGGTTCAGCCGCTTCAGGTCCTCGATCGATTCATCGATTTTTCCGACGCGGTGCTCCAGTTTTGTATAGTAATGTTCCGGCACACGCAGAAATTCCACGCCCTGTTCGCGCAATTTGCTGACCGTGGTCAGGATGTCATCCGTCGCAAGCGCAAGGTGCTGCGCGCCCGGCCCCTGATAGAACTCCAGATACTCCTCAATCTGCGATTTCTTGCGGCCCTCCGCCGGCTCGTTGATGGGAAATTTGACGCGGCCATTGCCGTTCGACATCACCTTCGACATCAGGGCGGAATATTCGGTAGAGATGTCCTTGTCGTCGAAGCTCTGGAAAAGGTCGAAGCCCATCACGTCACGGTAGAAATCGACCATCCCATTCATCTCATTCCAGCCGACATTCCCCACCACGTGATCGATGTGCTTCAGCCCGACGGGGCGCACCACAGGATCGTGGGCAATATGCTCGAAGCCGGGCAGAAACGTTCCGCGATAATCGCTGCGCTCGACGAAGGTATGCACGGTATCGCCATATGTGGCAATGCAAGCCATGCGGACGGTTCCATGGTCGTCCTTCAGCACCCAGGGCTCGCGCACACTCCGCGCGCCGCGCCGCGTCGTTTCGCGCCACGCGGAAACGGCATCATCCACCCACAGCGCGATGTCTTTTACGCCGTCGCCATGCTTGGCAATGTGATCGGCAACGGCATTGCCTGGGCGCAGCGGTGTCGTTAGCACCAGGCGAATCTTGTCCTGCTGGACGACATAGGAAGCGCGGTCGCGCAGGCCCGTCTCCGGTCCGGCATAGGCGACCAGCTTCATCCCAAACGCGGCGCGATAAAAGTACGCGGCCTGCTTAGCGTTGCCCACGTAGAACTCGACGTAATCGGTCCCATTCAGCGGCAGAAAATCCCTGCCGTTGGCTGCACCGGGCGCTGGCGATTGCTCGCTCGAATGTTTGGTGGCAGTGGCCATGATTGTCCCTCCGGACGACCCGAACTACGCCCTGGGAAGTCATTTCCGGCAACTCTCCGGGCGACATTCCACAATATACCCGCCAAGGCAGCCTTGCCTAGCCGATAAAGGGACTGGATGGCTCGATGAATAAACTTAGTTCGAGAGTGAAATTGCCGGTTTGCCCTCCAGTCTCTGGAGAATATGTTCACCGATTCGATCGGCAAAACTGCCGTTGCGGCTGATCGTGGTGTTTAGAAGTACTACGGCAGCATAATCGCCTTTTGGATTGAAAAAAGCATAGCTGCTAAAGCCGCCCGTTCCGCCATTATGCCAGTATGTTCCAGAATCCTCGATATACAGCCACGCCAGCGCGATGCGCATGCCGGGAAGTGCATCCGCATGCAGCGTGTGATCCTGCACCAGCGCAGCGGAAAGCGTCGGTACGCCCGGAGTTCCAACAACCGGTGTGATCTTTTCGGGATGCAGGTTTGCTTCGACGTAGGTCAGCATATCTCCCGCATTGGAACGAATCGCTCCCGCCCCGGCAAGAGCATCCAAATCCCACGGGTGCGCTGGACGGTGCTGTGCGTCGTGCCCTTGGATAAATCTTCGCTGCTGATCCGGCGAAAGCGAGATTGTCGTGTCGTTTAGGCCAAGCGGCGCAGTTACTTCCTCTTTCAACAGTTCGGAATAGGGAACGCCCGCGCGGTCGCTCAGAGCCTGCCCGAGCAGCCCAAAACCCAGATTGCTGTAAAGAAAAGTTGCATCGGCTGGCTTCGCGACGCCATGCTGGCGCAGGTACAAATACAAATTGGCGACACCGTAGTCAGCGTAAGGGTTGTTCATATCGGCGGGATGGAAATTGTCCGGCAAGCTCGGCAGGCCGGAGTGCTGAGTCGCGAGATCGAGCAGCGTTATCTCCGCACCGGCGGCCTTGTCCACCGTGCCGGGCGGCAACAGCTCGCGCACCGGCCCGTCGAACTTCACCTTCCCTTGCAGGACCATCTGCGACAGTATCAGACCCGTGAAGGTTTTTGTCAGAGAGCCAATTTCAAAGATGGAATCCGGCTTCGCCGCGCCATAGCTGAAGACGCGCCGCACGCCATGGTCAACCACGCCAATGGAAACGCCTGCGCCGGTCGCAGGAGCAAGCTCGCCATTTTTCAGCGCCTGAGCCAGATCGCCGTCCAGCACCGTCTGCAAGTTGGCCATCGTCACCGGAGGCATCGCGGGATCGTAAGTGGGCGGAGGCAGCGGTTTGAGCGTGATGGCGACCGTCTCTCGTTGGAAATTCAGTGGATGTGGGCTGCTCCCCTGATGCGACGTGGCGCCAGTTAGCGTGTTGCCGTCGGCAGAAAGTGTGCCCCGCCACTGGCCTTGAGATGCCGGAATATCGAAGGAAAACTCGTTGCCCTGAAACACAACATTCATACAGGCGAGACCCATCATGCGCTGGTCCGGACTGTCCAGCGTGCAGAATTCCTGTCCCGCCTGATCGCTCTTGACACGGATCTGGATACGCAGAGACGTGCCGCCTTCGTTGAGCGATCCCAGCCAGATGCCATCGACGCGCGACGGTTTCGCGGCAGCGACGAACGTGTCGCGGGTGAAATTCAATGGCATCGGCGACCCCTGATTCCAGGTGCCGGACAATGCAGCTCCGTCTTTGGCGACGGTTCCTTTCCACGAGGCGTGGACCGCAGGCACGGTGAAGCTTAAAGCGTCGCCGTCGAGATGAATATCGGCGCAAGGCAGACCCGAAACACCCTGGTTGGGACTATCCAAAGTTCCGATGAGAGATCCGTCGGGGCCCGCCGTCAGATTCAGCCTGAGATGCAGTGGGCCCATCGCACCAACGTAGCTTCCCGCAACGGTGGCCTTCCGTTGCGCAGAGGAAATGGGGCCGCCGAGCCCTGCCAGCGCCAACCAGCTCAAAATTTCCGCAACCAATCTACCTTCCATCCGCTTCATGGATCACCCCGTTGTTTGGAATTTGTTCCTGCTCTGTCATCGCTAGGACGTTGGCCCGGAATTGCAGCAATCTCCGTACCATGACATATTCATTCAGCCACCAGATCGCCGCGAAAACAGCAGTATAGAAGGCTGGATCGAGCACGTCCCGCCAGTTCAGTCCACCTGCTTTCGCATGTTGCGAGAGAACTCCGGCGCTGATCGTCAGCAATCCCGCATACATGGGCAGCAGATACCAATATTTGGCCGAGCGTAACAGGCGAATCTGATGGTCGTAACGTTCAGCCAAAGCGTGCGCGTAGCTCGTCAGGTTCTGGGCGGGATCGACGCGGGGCGCGGATTTTCCGTATCGCACCAGATAAAAGACGATCCACACTGCGCTGGCCGCCACGATCAGCGCTCCGGTTTTCGTGATTGTGTCCGGATTGCGTACAACCACCCAGACGAAAAGCGCAAAAACCACCCCGCCCGCGATGCACTCCACCAGGTTTCGTATCCAGATCGTGCGGTCAAAACGCTGCGTTCTTTGCTGAATCATAGTCATGATGTCCTCTCCAATTCCCGCAGTGGGTGCCGGTTGGTTATGCCATAACTCACGCAGATCATCTTGAGCGTTCATCGGAATTCCTCCCCGCCGCGCGGATGTTTTGTTTCAGCTTTTCTCTGGCGCGTGTTAGCCGCGTGGCAATCGCAGTTTGGGAACGTCCTGCGACCTCTTCAATCTCCGCGTAACTCAGTCCTTCCAAGTGAAGAACAACAATCTGGCGATCGACCGTCCCGAGGCCTCGAATGGACGTGTTGAGCAGGCGCGCCTTCTCCGCCTGCAGCAGTGAATCTTCCGCACCTGCGTGGGCCGATGGGAACTCAAAGTTCTCCGGCATCTCCTCCTCCGAGCGACGGCGGCGACGGAACCGGACGACATAAGAGATCGCGACATTGTGCGCAACTCGATAAAGCCAGGTGCGCTGGCTCGATTCACCGCGATATTTTGGAAGTGCCTGCCACAAGGCGACCGCAATCTCCTGGAACAGGTCGTCCCGGTCCGACGGTTGATCCAGATAGGCGCCGGCTAATCGTCGCAGCGCTGGCTCGTACTGGGCGATCAGATCAAGAAACGTGTCCCGCATAGCTGTTGCCTGCACGGCCACACGAGAATCGAGCGTTGCTTCGCCAATCATGGATTTCCGCTTCCAGACAGGTAGTCTCATGCGCGCAGGATTCCTTGCATGGCGGAATCATATTTCATTGGAAAAGATCACCCGGCAAACCATCGGAGCGGAAATTAGACCCCCTCGTGCGATGATGGGGTACATGAAAATTGGTGCTTCGTTTCTGCCTCGTTCTTCTTCTCGTTCTGCCCCATCCTCTTTAGTTATTACAGTGCTCGTCCTCAATCTTATGCTGCTGGGAACTGCCGTTCCGGGCCACGCCGCGCACCGTCGTAAAAAGAATTCGGCGGCTAAAACGGAGGAATCGACTCCAAAACAGCCGATCCTGCTGCATGTGGACATGACGGATGCGCCGCGGCACCTGATCCATGTTCAGGAGCAGATTCCGGTGAGCGCCGGGCCGATCACACTCGAATATCCGGAATGGATTCCAGGAAATCACCGGCCCACCGGCCCGATCGACAATGTGGCCGGCCTGTTTATCCGCGCCGATGGAAAAGACGTTCCCTGGCGCCGCGATGACGTGGACATGTACGCCGTTCACGTGGATGTGCCGCAGGGCGTGAACACGCTCGATGTTGCCTTCGACTTTTTGGCCGTGCCCGGCCACACCGGTTCCGGCGACGACCTCGCAACCAGCAAGAATCTTGCGGTGCTCGAATGGAACGCTGTGGTCATGTATCCGGCGGGAATTCCGGTGCGGAATATTCCGGTCACGCCGTCGATCACATTGCCTGCGGGATGGGGCTTTGGCACCGCACTCAGCTTCGCCGGCCAGGGGCCGGGCACTGGCGCATCGCGTCCGGCCGCGGCAATTGCGGGCGGCGAAAATTCCGTGGCGTCGGAGTCCGGCGCTGGCGGAAACAGGGCTTCCTTCGCCACGGTCGGCGTGAATCAACTGGTCGATTCGCCGATCATCATGGGCCGCTACTTCAAAGAGTTTCCCATTGCGCCCGGAGTAACGCCGAATCATTATCTCGACGTAGCTGCCGATGCGCCGGAGGATTTGGATCTAAAACCCGCCATGCTCGCGGCCGTCACCAAGTTGGTGCATCAGGCCGGCATTCTTTACGATTCGCGGCATTACACCACATATCACTTTCTGTTGAGCCTGAGCGACAAAATTCGCGGCCAGGGCCTGGAGCATCATCAGTCGAGCGACAACGGAGTGAGAGAGCATGGATTTTCCGATCCTGCCATGGCGATGCTCGATGGCGACCTGCTGACGCATGAATACACGCACTCCTGGAATGGAAAATATCGACGGCCCATCGGCCTCGCGACACCGGATTTCAAGACGCCGATGCGCGGCAATCTGCTCTGGGTCTATGAAGGCATGACCCAATACTGGGGCAGCGTCCTCGCCGCGCGCAGCGGATTCTGGACTCCGGAGCAATATCGGGACCAGGTGGCTCTAACAGCCTACGAGATGGACAACCGTCCCGGCCGCACCTGGCGCAATATCCAAGACACCGCCATTGCGGCGTCCATCCTTCGCGGAGGCAGCCCCTGGTGGAGCAGTTGGCGGCTGGGGCAGGATTATTATCCCGAGGGCGAGTTGATCTGGCTGGACGTGGACACGACGATCCGCAATCTGACGCACAATAAAAAATCGTTGAACGATTTCGCCGCGCTTTTCCTGGGCGTGGGCGGCAACACCGGACCAATCACGCTGCCGTATACCTTCGACGATCTGGTTGTCGCGCTGAATCAAGTGACGCCGTACGACTGGGCCGGATTTTTGAATGAGCGGCTCGACTCCCATTCCGCACACGCTCCGCTGGGCGGCATCGAGCATGGCGGCTATCGGCTGGCCTATACAGATCAACCGACAGAATTTGAGAAGGCTGCGCTGCGGCGCGGCGGGGTGGATGCTATTGCTTCACTCGGTTTGCGAGTTGCCAAAACGGGAGAGATTGCCGATGTGCTGATGCACTCCCTGTCATATCAGGCTGGCCTGGGACCGGGAGAAAAAATCATCGCGGTCAATGGTCTCGCTTACACAGACGCGCGAATGAAGGCAGCCATCCATAACTCGACAACGAACAAGAGTCCGATTGAGCTGATCGTTTCCAATACGGATGAGTTTCAGGTGGTGCATCTCGATTACCACGGCGGCGAGAGGTATCCTCGCCTTGAACGTGTGAGCAATGAGCCGGATCTGCTCGATCAGATTATCCAGCCGATGTCCGACTCAGCACAGGCGGGAACTTCCACGGCGAAGGCCAATTAGATCGATATTTTGTCGATCTTCGCAAAACCGCTCGCGTGCCGGTAGAATTTTCGCTCGCGCGATCTCAGGTTGGCACCGCATCTCTATGGTTGACAGCCGCGGGTTGCCGGACGCATCCTGAAGGGTTTGGCCACAACATGCTTCAGTCTTGCAGTCCCGCAGGAGGAGTCTTTCCATGGCGACAGAAACCTTGCATCTAACTCCAGCACAGAGCAAAAATCCACAGCTCGTTACTGCGCGTCAGTTTCTCATCGAGCAGGATTGGGCTGCGTACACGCCGGACCAGCACGACACCTGGGCTGAACTGGTACGCCGCTGTATGCCGCAACTGCGGCAGTACGCGTGCCAGGAATATCTCGACGGATTTGAGCAGATCGGCCTGCGCGAAGACAGCATTCCGGATCTTGCTGCCGTGTCGGCGAAGCTGGAGCCGCGGACCAAATGGAACTCCACCCCGGTATCCGGTTATCTGCCGACGGACGCCTTCTTTGAAATGCTGGCTGCGCGGCGCTTTCCCACGACCACCTGGCTGCGCGATCGCAACTCGCTCGAATACACGCCGGAGCCGGACATTTTTCATGACGTGTTCGGGCACGTCCCCATGCACGCGCATCCGGTCTTTGCTGATTTTCTGTATGAATACGGAAGCCTCGGCGGCAAGATGGCTGGACGCAAAGAAGACCTGGTCCGCATGAGTCGCCTTTTCTGGTTTACAGTCGAGTTCGGCGTCATTCGCCAGCACGGCGGCATCCGCGTCTACGGCAGCGGGCTGATCTCCTCCCACGGGGAATGTTCCTACGTCGTCAACAATGGCCCGGAGATTCGCGACTTCAACCTGGACCAGGTGCTGGAACACGACTTTTCCATTTCGGAGATGCAGCCCGTGCTGTACGCCGTGGAATCGTTCCAGCAGATTTATGAAGCCGCAAAGGAAGCCGCGCGGCGGCTGGGTTAGAGCAGGCAAACTCTTTCATCGGATTGCAACCTCTGTAGGAGAAAATCAACCAAGGCTTGCCGCCGCAGGAGTTGCCGTGCCTCGTATTCACTACCATCAGCAGTTGGGCGAACTCAAAGATCAATTGCTGGCTATGGCTGCACTCGCGCAGCAGACGATGGATTGCGCGATGGACGGCTATCTGAACGCGGACCCGGTGCTGCTGCATCATGTATTGGAAAACGAACCGGCCATCGATGCGGCCGAGCGCTCCGTCGATGAGATGGCCTATGAACTGATGGCGATGGAACAGCCCATGGCCGTCGATCTTCGCTTTCTGCTCGCTGTGATAAAGATCAATGGCGATCTGGAGCGAATCGGTGATCAGTCGGTAAATATCGCCGAGCGCGCAAAGGATCTCCTGAACCAGCCGCTCGCCGAACTGCCGGTCGATATGCACCAGATGGGCGAAGTGACCGAACGGATGATTCGTTTTGCCCTGCAATCTCTGCTTGAGGGCGATGCCGCAATGGCGCAATCCGTGCTTGCCATGGACGATCAGGTGGACCAAATCAACCGCGAGGTTCATCAAGCGATGGTCGGGGTTATCCAGCAACACCCTGAATGGACGGAACAGGCGTTGAACACGATCATTATTTCGCGCAATCTGGAGCGCATTGCGGACCACGCCACCAATATCGCGGAAGATGTAATCTTCTGGGTCCGCGGCGCGGATGTCCGGCATCAGCTAAGCGTCGCCGACGAGTGAGAATAGCGGCCTGCACTCTGATTTGACGTGTGATTTGAACCCGCGGACCGTTCTCAGGGGCGAATGCGTCCCAGGCTGATTTCCTGCACTGTGGCTTTGCCGGCGCCGGCATTGACGGGCGGCTGCTTCAGCAATTGATGGTGCAGGCAGTAGAGTGCCAGCTCCAGGCGGTCGGATACGCCTAGCTTGTCGTAAATCTTGCGCAGATAGTTCTTGACCACTTGTTCTGTGGTTCCGATTTTGTAGGCAATTTCCTTATTGCGCATGCCCTGCGTCACGCAGCCGATGATGGACAATTCCTTGGGCGACAAACGCGGCTGCATGCGCGGGTTCGTCAAACTGGTTGCCTGCGCGCGATAGGCCTCAATCACCCAACTAACCGACTGATTGTCAATCCAGGTCTCGCCTTCGGCAATCTTGCGGATGCAGCGGATCAGCAGATCGGGCGAGATCGAGCGCGAAATGACGCCCCGCACGCCCCGCCGGTAGAGATCGACGATAAAGTCTTCGCTGTTCTCGCTGACCTGCACGATCAGTTTGGCATCGGGAGCGCGACGCAGCATCTCGGGAATCGCGTCCGTCACGCCGGCGATCATGCCTCCATCCAGCAGAACAATGTCGGAGGGAAAGCGTTCCAGAGCGGCCAGCAGCCCGGGATAATTCTCCGCCTGCGCGACCACGCGCATGTCGTCTTCCACCGCGAAAATCTTGCGGATGCCGACGCGATAAATGGCTTGCGAGTCCGCCAGCAGAATGCGAATGCCCGGCAGCTCTTCCGCCGGCGCGTGGGTGGATCGATCCGGGTTCGTGATCGCGCCAGATGTCTGGCTCTGCCCTGCTTCACGCGTCGAACGCGGTTCCAGCACAGCTGCTGTGATGCGGCTGCCTCGCTGGTCGGGAGGGGGATTCCTTTTCGTAACGTCAGCAGAAATAGCAGGCATAGTGCCTCAGGAGATCATTTCGTAGTTGTCTATCACGGTGGCGACTTCCACCTGTGCCGGGCCTTTTCTATAGGAGCGAATCACACGACCATGACAATGCACGCGAACATCCTGTGGCGTTCCCAGGGTCTGCGAAGGCATGATCATTTCGACCTCAATTGCGCTGCCAGCTTCCAATACACGCGAGAATGCAAACAACACGCCGCTGGCAGAGACGTTGATGGTTTCGGCGTCTTCCTTGCCATTCGCGGTTTGAATCTGGACCTTCATCCGAACCGGAAATCGCACAGAGGCGCGCAGCTCCAAAGGAGAGCCTGATTCCGCACTGCTCCCGCCCGATCCGTGGATCGGGATCGCTCCATCTTGACGCTTCAGGACCGACAAGTCCCCTCCGCTAACTTCGATTCTGTGAAACCAGCATACACGTATCAGTAACGTTTTCCAGTATTACTTTTGCCACCTGCAAAGGTAACCGAAATCGTTATTACTAATACTGTATTGAGTCGGATGCCCGTTCCGCAGCTCCGGTGGCTAGTTTCGCCCTAAGGACCCCAGAGAGTGATCAAGCGGCCCAACACCGCGACCGATCGGGTAAGCGTGCTGAAGCGCGTCCGCAACGTAGTCCTTGGCTGCTTGCACGGCGAATGCCGCATCGTCGCCCAGCGCGATTCGGGCGGCCAGGGCGGAAGAAAAGGCGCAGCCGGTTCCGTGTGTCGAGTTCGTCTGGATGTGCTCGCCGGCATACCACCGGCAGATTTCGCTCGACACTAAAAGGTCGTCCGCAGTTTCGGCGTTGTCGCCTCCGGTGATGACCATTTTCAACTCGAGGTTACCTTGGTGCGCCGCCATCTCCATCAGCTTGTGCCCCAAATCTTCCATTTCGGTCCGGTTCGCCGGCCGCGGTGCATCGGTCAAGGCAGCCAGTTCGTCGACGTTCGGGGTAATCCAATCGACGCGTGCCAGCAGCCGGCTGCGCAGCAAACTCCAGCCGGCAGCGTCGATTAAGTCCATTCCAGAGCTGGACTTAAGGACCGGATCGAGAATCACAGGCACTCCCGTTGTGCGGTCCAGCCAGTTCGCAACAGCCACAGCTACCGCGCCATTGCCGAGCATCCCCACCTTAATTGCAGAGAACCGGACATCCTCCGCCAGGCAATCGAGCGTCTCAGTCACGATGCCCGGGTCTACTCCCTGGACGCGGCGCACCCCCTGCGACGACTGGACGGTCAGCGCAGTGACACAGGCCATGCCGTAGACCCCGTGGGCGGCAAAGGTCTTCAGGTCGGCCAGAACACCCGCCCCCGCCGACGGATCGTAGCCAGCGATGGTAAGGACCGTCGGCGGCGCTGTCGCAGCAGAAGCTTGCTCGGAGGGCGTGGATGGGTCGGGCTGAAGTGCAGGTTTCTCGAACACTGGATGATTGCCGGCGGGCGACAGAGGAGGACACCTGCTGAGGGCTAACGACGATGCGCAGGAACGGCACGCAAGACCTCTCTAACAGGTAGCACAAATGAAGGGAAAAAGCAATAGAAATCTGCCTGTAAATCTTTTTATTTGTGTGGCTTAGCCGTATCCAGAGCGGTAAAATTGGAGATGTCCGGATCATGAAAATCTTAAGCGACAACTCGACATTGAATCTGCACAGTTCCTGGCCGGTTCACCGGGCCGCGTCTATGGCGGCAGGTCTGTTTCTTGGAGTCGCCCTCAGCCTGCACGGGATTCACGGCAGATCGGCAAGCTCCCCGACGCTCGGCAATGTTTCCGCCGCTGGCGGAGCAGCCTCGGCGTCCGGCGGGAAGCAGGCCAGAACTCAGCGTTCCTGGCACCAGATCGGCCTCGCATCCTGGTACGGACCGCAGTTTCAGGGCAAGGAAACCGCGGATGGCGAAACCTTCAACATGCACGACCTGACCTGCGCCCACCGCTTCCTGCCTTTGGGCACATGGCTGAAGGTGACAAACCTGCATACCCATAAATGGATCGTCGTTCGAGTGAACGACCGTGGTCCCGTGCCGGACACCCGGATTGCCGACCTTTCTTCCGAAGCCGCACGGATGCTGGGAATTCACGCCCGAGGCGTTGCCCGCGTTCGCCTGGACGTCATCGATCCGCAGCAGGCGGTCGAAGTAGCGCGATTAGACAAACTGCGGCAGGCGCGAATTGCCGCGCAGTCCGATACGACATCGCTCGGCAATTGAACAATCCTGAACAATCGGCAGAGCAATGGATGGCCAGCATGCCGGTAGAATGAATCGGGATGTCGCCCTTTCACCCTTCAGAAGCAGAAATTCAGGCGCGTGACCGGCTGATCGTCGCGCTGGATGTGCCGACCGCGACCGACGCGCGAAAGCTGGCCGATCAGCTACGCGGCGTTTGCCAATGGGTAAAGGTCGGCTTGGAACTATACATCGCCGCGGGAAACGCAATCGTGGAAGAACTGGCCGGCCAGGGCTACTCCGTGTTTCTCGATCTCAAGCTCCATGACATTCCAAATACGGTTGCAGGTGCGGTGCGGTCGGCCGCTGCCGCAGGCGCCTCCTTGCTGACGGTCCATTCCATGGGTGGCACGGCAATGCTAACCGCCGCTGCCGAAGCCGCGGCAAAATTGCCGAATCCGCCGCGCCTGCTGGCGGTCACGGTACTGACCAGCATGGACGCAGCGCAGCTTGCCGCGATCGGTGTAGCGTCAACGCCAGCTGAGGAGGTGCTTCGACTGGCGCGAATAGCACAGGCGAGCGGCATCGATGGACTCGTATGCTCGGCGCAAGAAGTCGGTTTACTGCGGCGCGAACTCGGCCCTGCCCCCTTTCTGGTAACTCCCGGCATTCGGCCGGCCGGAAGCGACGTTGGCGACCAAAAACGAGTGGCCACTCCCGGACACGCTATTCGCGCCGGAGCAAACGCGCTCGTCGTGGGACGACCCATCACCCACGCACCCGATCCCGCGAAAGCAGCGCAAGCGATCCTTGCCGACATCGCGACGGCAATTTCCTGAAGCGGATTCATCCGATTCGAGCTGGCATCTGGAGACCACCCGCAGCCCGCATGTCCGATTGCACTCCCCATTGAATCTTCCTTTTCATGGCGCCATCCAAACCTCTGTAGCCGAATTCCGCGAAAGAGAGCCTTAGCCTCCGATGACCCGTGCTGCCACTGCGACCACGCTGTTTTCTCCCTTGCAACTTGGGCCGTATGACCTGCCGAACCGCATTGTCATGGCTCCGTTGACGCGGAACCGCGCTCTCACCGGCGATGTGCCCGGGCCGCTCAATGCAGAGTATTATGCGCAACGCTCTTCCGCGGGTCTGATCGTATCGGAAGCCACGCAGATTTCCCGGCAAGGACAGGGATATCTAAAAACACCGGGAATCTACACACAGGCGCAGGTGGAAGGCTGGCGGCTGGTCACCCGTGCCGTGCATGCGCGGGGCGGACATATGTTTCTGCAGCTCTGGCACGTGGGCGCGGTATCGCATTCTTCCTACCAGCCTGACGGAGGTCCTCCCATCTCGCCTTCTGGAGTCGCGCCGCACTTCGGCAACGCGACCACCGCAGAGGGGAAAATCGTGCCGTTTGAAACGCCGCGCGCACTGCAGCTGGCGGAGATTCCAGGGATTCTGGAAGATTATCGCAGAGCAGCGAAGAATGCTCTGGCCGCGGGGTTTGACGGCATAGAGGTTCACGGCGCGAACGGATATCTGCTGGAGCAGTTTTTGCTGGGCCACACCAATCTACGCACGGACGCGTATGGCGGCTCGATTGAAAATCGATCGCGCCTGCTGCTGGAGGTGATGGACACCGTGATCGGCGTGTGGGGATCGAACCAGGTTGGCGTGAGGCTCTCTCCCTGGGGCCGCGGCTACAGCGGAGAGACGGACATTGTTCCGCTCTACACCTACGTGATGCGCAAATTGGCGGGGAAGAACCTGGCCTACGTGCATCTCATCGAACCGCATACCCGCGAAGGAGCGGCCCCGATCCCCGAAGAGGCGCGTTCTCCGCTGGCTACCTTCCGGCCGTTTTATCCGGGCGTGATCGTCACCGCGGGCGGGTACACACGCGAGACGGCAATGGCCATTGTGGAAAGCGGGTTGGCCGATGCGGTCGCGTTTGGCAGAATTTTTATCGCGAACCCTGATTTGCCGCGACGTTTAATGGAGGACAAGCCCCTGAATCCTTATGACCGCGGCACCTTCTACGGCGGCAACGAGCATGGCTACACGGATTATCCCGCACTGCTTGACGAGGAAGACTGATCTGCAGACGCGAAGAACCCATCCTGATGCGCGATGAGGATGGGCTCTTGTTTTGATCCAATGGCGAGGCGAATCCGACTGCGCGCCCGCTAGAGCTTCTCATGAAAATCGCAGGCGGAGCAGGAGATGTAAACGCCGCCGGCCGCGCCGCGTTCGCGGTCTTTCACGCGCTTTACAATGCGCGTCGGCTTCGAGCACTTGGGGCAATCCGTGCTCTTCGTGGTATCCATTTCCTTCTTGCGATCTCCGGTTTTGGCAATCTTGGCCATGACGTTTCCAGTCTCCTTCAGCTTTGCAATCGCGCAGCGTACGTGCCCAAGTTTCGATTCGCGCGGTTTTCCCGGAATATGCCGGGGAGAATCAAATTGCGCATCGATAGCGGGAAGATCGGCCCTGAGGCGAGCCAAAGCAGTCGCGGATCGCTTACAAGTTGTAGTTTACATGAAGCGGCAGCCGCAAACCGCAGCCGAAACTCGCCTGTTCACTGGTTTTCCCGCGTTTCGGCCCCGCCTGCTGAATCGATTTCGGTTCGCCGCTCCAGGAATCCTGAAGAGGAGTCCGGCTGGGTCGCTCCAGATACAGGATTCGGCGGATCGGCGGGTGCAATCTGCACCAGGCCCGCTTTGGGCGCGGGCTGCGCCGGTGCGGACGCCGCTGCTGGAGGAGCAGCCGGATGCATCGGATGACTGAGGTCCATGGGGATTCCAGCAGGCTTTAATTCCGGCTGGGTATAGTTCCATGCCAGGTCGCGTGTCATGCGGATCAGGACGTAAATTCCAATCCACAGCACGATCAGAGTAATCAAGCTGCCCTCCGGCCCATACTCGCTGCCGGTAAGCCAGCGCGGTCCATCTATATACGTCTGGATCACACTGGAGGAATAGCGAACGCCGGCCAGAGGCTGGCCGAAGAGAAGGCTGACACTCGCGAGCCACGCAAAATGGACGCCCCAGCACAGCCAGAGCGCGCGCGTGCGTAGGTAGGCAATCGACAATAAGACCGCCGCCACGCCACTGATCCACAATGCGGTGGCCGTCGCGCCGGGTGTCTCCATCCGCAAAAATGCAAAAAATATCCCCGCAAGAACGGTCGCGCTGAAAGGACCCGTCGCTTGAACCAGCTTCTGAAATGGATAGCCGCGAAATGCAAGCTCGGCAGCCAGAGATCCAGCGGCAAGGGTCAGCAGTTGCAGGATAAGGATCGCCCAGGCATGGGCGGAGCCGAGCAGCCGCACATAAAAATGGCCGGCGAGTGCGATTACAAGAATCGTCGCCGTGACCATCCCCCAGCCCAGCGCCGCGCCTAGCGCAAATTCGCGTCCGGCGCCGGACCTCGCCACCAGTCCCATGGTGCGCATCGGTTCCCGCGTTTTATCCCAGGCCAGCTCCATATAGCTGTACCCGACGATCAGCAGGAAGATTTGAAACAGGTTGCGAAGCAATGGGAATGCCGGCCCGTGAGTAAATCCTCGCGCGCCTCTATCCGATAAGAAATAGGCGATGGCCAGCCATGCGATCGCCAGCAAAAATCGCAAGAACGCGCGACCGCGCGGCGCGCTCATCGGAAACCCCTGGGGACGCGCGATGTCGCGCTTCCGTCCAGAATCGGATTGGTGCAAGGGATGGCGAATTCGACCTGGCGGCACCGAGCAAAAGAAGGCCGTCTGCTTGTTCTACGCACCGTCTATCCTTCGCTGTAAAAACGGGCGATCTGGCGAAACCGCGAGAGTCGGTTGCGGACCAGTTCATCGATGGGAAGCTTCTTCAAGTCGCCGAAGTGTTGCTGCAGCACGTCGCCCAGCAGCAAAGCGGCCTGCTCAGGATTGTTTTGCGCGCCGCCGACCGGTTCCGGCACCACCGCATCGACACAGCCGAGTCGGAGAACACTTTCCGAACTGGTCTGGAGCGCTTCGGCGGCCTTTTCTTTGAAGGAGGCGTCGCGCCAGAGGATGGCGGCGCAGCCCTCGGGCGGGATGACGGAGTAGATGGCGTTCTCCAACATCAGCACGCGATCCGCAACCGCGAGCGCCAACGCGCCCCCGGAACCACCCTCTCCGGTGACCGTTGCGATGATGGGAACGCGCAGCCGTGCCATCTCCCGCAGGTTCCGTGCAATCGCTTCGGCCTGTCCACGCTCTTCCGCGCCGAGGCCTGGGTTTGCGCCAGTCAAGTCGATAAAGGTAAACACGGGCCGGCTGAACTTCTCGGCGATTTTCATCGCGCGCAGCGCCTTGCGATAGCCCTCCGGGTTGGGCATGCCAAAGTTGCGCCGGACCTTCTCCTTTGTAGTGCGACCTTTGACATTGGCGATCACCAGCACCTGTTCGCCCTGAAAGCACGCCATGCCGCAGGTCATTGCAGGATCGTCGCCAAATACGCGATCGCCGTGAATTTCGCTGAAGTCCGTGAATAGCGCCTGGATAAATTCCATCGGGTAAGGGCGCTTCGGATCCCGCGCCAGCTCCGTCTTCTGCCATGCCAGACTGGTAATCTCGGCGGACGCTTCGGGGGGCTTGCCTGCTGGATTTTCTGGCGTCATGGTCGAACTTCGATTCTATCGGCCACGGCGTCGCCGCACAACTGAGGGTTGAGGTTCCCTTCGCAATCGCGACGAATTGCCAGATGAATTGAAAATCTTGCGCACCGGCTATCGAAAACTAATCGCAGTGAAGGATCGACGGATCCACCAATCTGAAACACACGGCATCGCACAGATAGGATTGGTTCAGGGCGCAGGCAGCCGCTCGCCCTCTATCGCGAATCTCAGTGTTTGCCACGAAATCTTCCCTGGGCCGCCTTTGTTAAAAGAAAAGAGTCTGAATGTCCCATTTTTTTCGGCCTTTCATTGCTTTCCTTTTTCATATTGGCTATTTCGGGCCATTCGTCCTGGGAATTTTTGATTCCTCTTTTCTCATCCTGCCGTTTGGCAACGATCTGCTCGTCGTCGCCCTAATCGCCCACCATCATGCGGGGTTCCCCTTCTACGTTGTCTCGGCTGCCTGTGGTTCGACGGTTGGAGTTTTGCTGCTGGCGCTTGTGGCCCGTAAGTTCGGCGAGGAAGGCATCCGCAAAGTTGCCGGAGAAAAGCAGTTTAAAAGGCTTCACAAGCAGATCGGTAATCGGGCGGGTGTTGCCATTGCCGTGGCATGCCTGGCCCCTCCGCCGTTTCCCTTCACGATGGTGATTGCCGCCGCGAGCGCGCTCGGTTACTCGTTGTGGCGCATGGCCGGGATCAATTTCTTCTGCCGTGCGGTCCGTTTTGTGGTCCTTGGCTTTCTGGCCTTGAAATTTGGGCCGGAGTTCCTGCGTATCGCGCACACCCCAGCATTCGTGTGGAGCATGGTCGCGTTCATCACTCTTTGCCTGCTGGCCAGCGCGATTTCCATCTGGCCCTGGGTGCGATCGACGCGTTCGGGCAAAAAGAAATAACGCGCTGTAGCTCGCCGAACGTTATTGATTCACTCCGCTGGCCAGAAATCCTCCATCCACTACAAGGATTTCTCCCGTCACAAACGAAGCTGAATCGGACGCAAGATAGATGGCGGCGCCTACCAGCTCCTCGACATTCCCAAATCGTCCCATCGGCGTGCGCGCGAGAAACTCCCTGCCCCGCCCTGTATTGTCGAGCAGTCCCGTGTTCAGCGGCGTGCGAAAAACTCCCGGAGCGATTGCATTCACGCACACGCCATGACGGGCCCATTCAATCGCAAGGGATTTCGTCAGTGAGGCAACCGCGGCTTTGCTGGCAGCGTAGGCGGCGACTTCATACAGCGCCACAAAACTCGAAAGCGAAGCGATGTTGATGATGCGGCCGTAGCCTCGTGAGATCATGTGCCGGCCGAAAATCTGGCAGCAGCGAAGAGTGCCTGTCAGGTTTGTGTCGAGGATGCTGTGCCACAGCTCTTCATCGAGTTCGAGTGTGGGCGTCCGCTTGGTTGTGCCGGCGCAGTTCACCAGGATATCAACGGGCCCCAGGCGGGAAATGGTTTCCGCCAGAAGATGTTCGAGAGACGCACGGTCACCGACATCAGACGCGACCGCAATGGACCTGCGTCCAATCTCTTCGATCCGGGCTGTTGTTTCGTTGACCTGCTCGAGGCGGCGCGAACTGGCGACCACATCCGCGCCGGCCTCCGCCAACCCCAGCGCCAGCGCGCGTCCAATGCCCGAAGTTCCACCAACTACCACGGCAATTTTGCCGGCAACATCCAAGCCCTTCAATGCCATTCCTGGGCCTCTCTCACAGCCGATTTATTTCTTCCTTCTATATTGCAACAGCGCGGGAGTTTCAGCGGCGAAAACTCATCTCTTCCGGCTCTCCGCCCTTCACCTGACCATATTCCAACAGGGTGACGATCAACACTCCGCCCATTATGTTCCCGAGCACGGCATACATCAGCCACGCAAAATAGCGACTTGTGGAGACCTGATGTTCCAGAACGGCTGCCAATATCTCGCCGCTGCTGGCGATGCAATGCGCAAACCCGCCGAGCCCCACAATAAATGTAAGCAGCCAGATCAGCATCACAGATCCGGTGATGGAATGGCTTCCACTCACCAGCCAAGCCATCAGCGCGATGATCCAGCCCGCAATCACCGCGCTCCAAAAGACGTGGCCATCGGCAATATTGGCCGATTGTTTTCCGAGCATGGCCATAGCGGCGACGTACTGTGGGCTCAGGGCGCCGGTGCGCGTCGCCAGCAGCGCGAACAGAAAAGCTCCCAACACATTGCTGGGCAGCACAATGGCCCATAGACGGAGCGTGGTCCAAACATGGCGCGGCTCGACCAACGAAAGAGCGACCGGGTACAGCGTGTTCTCGGTGAACAATTGCGCTCTACCCACGATCACCGCGATGAATCCCATGGGATAGAAAAGTTCGGCGATGAAGTTTGTTCTCGCACTCACGCCCAGCGACGCAATGACGATGGACGTACTGAGCGCGGTCAGGCCCATGGTGATTCCGCCGCCAATTCCAGAAATGGCGAGCGCAATCGCGGGGCGATCCAATTCATGCCGCGCATTGCGGGAGACCTGCTCAAAAATCTCTTCTGCCGTAGGGCGGTGCAGTTGCCGCTGCATATCTTCGGCGACCGCTTCGGGCGTTGCCTCTGGAGGAGACTGTTCGGCTGGCTTAGTGATATCTTCCACTTTTCCTCTCTCCATTGGTGCTGCCGCGCCTCACTATCTCGCAGCTTAGATGCAAACCTTCCCAGCGATATTGAAAAATTCGTGGGGCATCGGGGATGGTTACGGCCTTTATGATTGGAGCGGAGCATATTTCATCCATGCTGCATCCCGACCGACTGTTTCCGGCCCAGGCGTCTTCTCGCGCCATTGCCCGGCGGCTCTATGCGAGTGTGAAAGACCTGCCAATCCTGAGTCCGCACGGTCACACCGAAGCGCGATGGTTCGCCGACAACGAGCCTTTTCCTGATCCGGCGACCCTGCTGATTCAACCGGACCATTACATTTTCCGGATGCTGTATAGCCAGGGTGTTGCGCTCGAACGGCTCGGCATCGGCGAGCAGCCGATCGCCGATCCAAGAGGCGTATGGCGATTGTTTGCGCAGCACTATTTTTTGTTTCGCGGAACGCCGACGCGACTCTGGCTGGATTATGTGTTCCAGGAATTGTTCGGGCTGGAAGGTCGGCTGTCGGAAGAAACAGCAGGCGCCTACTATGACGCCATTCAGGAGAAGCTGACCGCACCGGAGTTTCGACCGCGCGCACTGTTTGATCGCTTCCGCATCGAAGTGCTGGCGACGACCAACTCGCCGCTCGACAAGTTAGAACATCATCGTAGCCTGAAAAATTCCGGCTGGAATGGCAGAGTGATTCCGACGTTTCGCCCCGATCCAGTCGTCGATCCGGATTTCAACGGCTTTCACGAAAATGTCCTGCGCCTCGGCGAAGCCACCGGTGAGGACGTTTCCCGTTGGGGTGGCTATCTGACCGCTCTGCGCTCTGCACGCGATCGTTTCCGTCAGTCGGGCTGCACGGCGACAGATCATGGCCATCCCACCCCCGCCACGGCGGACCTGAGCGCAGAAAGCGCGCGGACGCTCTTCGAAGACATTCGATTGGGCACTGCTTCGCCAGCAAAAAAAGAATTGTTCCGCGCACAAATGCTGACGGAGATGGCGTGGATGAGTCTCGATGACGGGCTTGTGATGCAGATTCACCCGGGAAGCCTGCGCAACCACAACGAAATGCTGTATCGCCGTTTTGGCCGCGACATGGGTGCGGACATGCCGACGTCAACCGACTACGTCCGCAATCTGCAACCGCTGTTGCAGCGGTTCGGCAACGAACCAAAGCTGACGATTATTCTGTTCACGCTCGACGAATCCACCTACAGCCGCGAACTGGCGCCGCTGGCCGGTCATTACCCCTGCCTGAAGCTGGGACCGCCGTGGTGGTTTTTCGATAGCCCGGAGGGAATGCTGCGGTTCCGGCAAACGACCACAGAAACAGCAGGTTTTTACAATACTGTCGGATTCAACGATGACACGCGCGCGTTTCTATCCATTCCGGCGCGGCACGATGTAGCGCGTCGTGTGGATTGCAGCTATCTCGCGACGTTAGTTGCCGATCATCGACTGGAAGAAGACGAAGCGTATGAGGTCGCAGCCGACTTGGCGTATCAGCTGGCAAAAGCGGCCTACAAGCTGTAGCTGTGCAGTTTGCGAAACTGTTTTCGATCCCCGCGCGCTACGCGGCGCCGGAGCCTGAGTGTCGCGCATCATTGAGCCGCGCCACTGTGGCTTCCGGATCCGCAACCTCGACGATCAGTTCGTTGTAGCGTTCGTCGGCCAGCTCGATGACGATCGTCCGCTCAGGATCGTGGACGTCCCAGAAGATGCGCTGCCCGTGCTGGTAAAAGGTCCCCGCGGTGATCACGCCCGGCACATGCGTGCCCGGCATTCGCAACCCAACCCACCACGCACGCGCGATGCTCGGGTCGATGCGCACACCGCGAATGTGACGCAGTGGAATTTCCAGGCGGCTCTTCAATGCCCAGAGCTTGTCCAGTCCCTCCACATCAAAAACCGCTGCCGAACCCTGAATCGTAATTTCAACCATGGGAAACCTTGCCCGCCTCTTGCGACAGTTTTGTTGAACATCTCTGCAATTCCACTAGCATTAGTGCGCCTTGTCTACCGCAGGTTGAAAGCCGTAGTCGCGATAAATGTTCTGCGCCGCCGGTGTGGTCAGATACCGTACCCACGCGCGGGCCGCTGCTGCGTGCGGCGCGTTCTTCAACACTCCGGCTGCGTAGATCGCGGTGCTGTTCTCGGATGCGGGAATCGCCACACCGGCAATCGCATTGTGAATCGTCTCCTGAAACCGGGCCTCCGAAGCCCAGGTCACGCCGGCATCGGATTTCCCTTGAAGAATCCGCATGGGTGTCTGCCGGTGATGAATCTGGGTCAGATATGTTGTGCCATTCGCAACCTTCTGAACATAGACTTCCTGATAGAGAGCATCGCCGCCGGCTTTGCGTAAGGCGGCGGCAATTTGACGCTCGACCCCTTCCCACACCGGATTTGGCATCGAAAGCCGCATCGCCGGCTTGCCCAGGTCTTTCAGCCCGCGAATATGTTTTGGATTTCCCGCAGCCACCATGATCGCCAGATCGTTGGTCGCGTAATGGACCGATTTTTCCACCACTCCCTGCCGCGCCATTCCGTCGACAACACCCGCGCCCGCCTCGTAAACATCCGGTGCGGCGCGCACAGTGAGATTGCCGAGCGTCAGTGTGTTGTTGTTCGCCATCTGACGGCGCAAAATTCCCGGAGGCAGCGTTTCGTAATAGATGTAGCCACGCAATTCGGAGTGTTGCGCCTCAAAACCGGCGATCAGGCGCGGCACCACAAAAAACTGATTGCCGCCGATGAACAGCACCAGTTTGGCGTCGCACGGGTTTCCATGCAGATCGGGAACATCGTCGATCGACCCAACTTGGAAGACATACCCTTTCGAAGCTGTGGGATCGTTGTTGCCCCCGCCCCATGGCGGCGCAGTCTGAGCCGACGCGGACGCAATGAGAGCCAACGCGACCGCGCAACCGAACAGGATGGCGCAAATTTTACCTGGCACTGTGCGCATCTTGTTTCCTTCGGTCATACAGTGATGTAGGAGTAATGCCCTTCGCACTGCAGCACCGCAATCGCGGCGACCATCGACGCGACGATGAGCACGCCGGGAATCGTGTGGGCCTGCCAATCGTTCACAATATCGTCCGGACTCTGCGAAAGATGCAGATGCTCAATCAGGGCACGTGCCTGTTCTTCGCTCGCCGTGTGGCAACTCAGGAAGCGGACGCCGCGAGCCTGAAGAACCTCAATCTGCGTGCTCTGATACATGGACTTTTCGCTCTCCGCGTCTTTCGAAGAAAAATGCGGCATCGTACCGGAATAAAAAATATTTCGCGCGGCCGGCTGACCGGTCTTTGGATCGTCCACCTTGAGCCATTCGCCGATCTTGTATTTCTGCCAGACATAATCGTCATAGTTCATCATGTTGGTTGGGCCATGCAGCGCGGCCACCACTTGGATTTGGTCCATCGGATAACCAAAGCCAAAGTGCAGCCCGTTCAGCGAGTTCTTGATATTGTTCAGAAACTTGCCGCCGCCGATCGGTATTACGTCGTAGACCTGCTTCATGCGCGCGGAAGATTGCACCAGATGATGAAAATCGGACATCTTCCAGTCCGTTGTCCGATCGACGAGCTGCGCATGCACAGGCGCGGCTGCGGTGAGTGCGGCAATACCCGCTGCGGCGGCGGTGCCGACAAAATTACGGCGCGAAAGATTTTTCATGGTCGCTCTCCTGATGGTGCAGATACCAGCTTAGTGCTCAACCGCGGCGGGTGGGAATAACAACTTGTTATTGGCCATTCAATTGTGCAAACGTCACTTCCGAGACGGCTGCCGCCCGGATGACGATCCCGTTGCTCCCAATTCCTTTGGCGGACCGGCGCCTTTTCTGATCGAGGCGCGTGTGCCGTGCAGGGATTGCAGCAGCACATCCTGGGCGCGCATCGTCATAAAACGCAGGAACTTTCCATTCAACCCGCTCGGCACAGGTCCGGCAGGATATGCGACCGAAAGCATTCGCGTGATGCGAACGCCCTTGATTTTTGCCGTTGCCAGCGTCCGCAGCCTGAGCTGATTCCGCACTGCCCATTGGGAAATGAATGCGAACCCCAGGCCAGCCTCGACGCCGCTGACCAGCCCTTCGGTGGAGTCGAGCGCCATCAAAATGTTCAACTGCCTTGTGTGGATTCCAGCCTTTGCCAGAGCCTGTTCCACAACCCTCCGCGAGCCGGACCCGCGCTCGCGCATCAGCATGGGTTGGGTTCTCAGCATCTCCGGTTCCATCTGTTTTCCCGCCCAGGGGTGGTCGGGTGCGGTTACCAGCAGCAATTCATCTTCAAGAAACGGCTGTGTTCTCACGTCTCTGCGCAACGCTGGCCCCTCGATCAGAGCAACGCCAATCTGACGCTGCACCAGGGCTTCCAAAACATCCTCCGTGTTATGGCTGACGATCCGAATTTTCAGCCCGGGATATTCGCGATGGAAAGCTCCCAGCAGGCGAGGGAGAACGTATTGGGAATTTGTCTGCGAAGCGCCGACGGCCAACTCGCCCGCGGCATTGCCGTTGTTCGCTGCGATCGCTTCTAGAGCTTCCTCCGCAAGCGCGCTCAGCCGCTCCGCATACACTCGGAGAATTTCGCCAGAGCCTGTCAACTTAACCCGGCCGCCGGTCCGATCAAACAGCGCGGTTCCAATCTCCTCTTCCAGCGCTTGAATCTGCTGCGTCACCGCCGGTTGCGTCAGCAGCAGGTCCTCTGCGGCGCGCCGAAAATTCAAATGCGCCGCAACGGCGCGAAATACTTTCAGCCGGAAATTTTCCATAGGTTCGGCAAACATGTTGAGTCTACTCCCCTGTCGAATCCCCTGATTCACCTTCGAATCGCTCTCTGAATGCCAACAACCTTCCAATAACAAAAGGGCCGAAGCTGATTATGCAGCTTCGGCCCTTTCTTATTTTCCCTTGGGCTGACAATCAAGCCTGGGATTGCGGGTCGCTATCGCAAATTACACGCTAGCTACCCTATTCTCCGTTTTGATTGAAGTTGAACAGCTCAAACAAGTCGCTGATCGCCGGGCCGTTGACAGGCACCCACGGATTGCTGGGTTGGGCAATCGGGTTCGGGAAGTTGTCGCGGCTGCGTTTTGTGATCGGTGGCAGGCCCCAGTTTCTCTCAATGAATTTGAGAATGGAGACATGGTCGGAATAGTTGTGCGTGATGTGACCGCCCACGCTATATGGGGAGACAACGATCATCGGAATGCGCGTGCCGTCGCCGAAGTAATCGAGCGGCTGAACATAGCCGGAATCGTAATAACCGCCGCCTTCATCGAAGGTGATGAAGATGGCCGTGTCCCTCCACAACGTCGGATTGGCCTGCACCGCGTCCACGATCTTCTGGGTGAAACCTTCAAAAAGATCGAGCTTGGACGACGATGGATGGCCATCGACGAGACCGCTGGGCTTGACGATGGATACAGCCGGCAGGGTTCCATTTTGGATGTCGGCGTACAGGTTGGCGGTGTCCTGAATATGCGCCGCCCGCTTCGCTGGGTTGGCCATAATGGAAGTGTCGTACTGGAACGGGTTGCAGATGTTGCAGTACTCATCGGATTTCGCGCCAACGGCTCCATAGTTCAACTGGTATGGATCATTGACGTAGTTGTTCCACTGGTCGCCGTAATACTTCCAGGAAACGTTGTTGTCGCTCAGATCGTCACCGATGCTGCGCACCGACGAAGGCGGAACGGTGAACACGGTGTTGGCTGCGTTGGTGTCTGTGAATGCGTCGTTGCCGTTGCCAAAATAACCGGGGTTGTAGTTGTTTAGCAGGTAATAGCGGTCCTTCTGACAGTTGGGCTTGACCGGCTTGGGAAGCGACTTGAGATAGTCAAGGATTGGGGTCACGCCGGGCTGCGAGCTGTCCGCGCAGTCCGTATAGGATCCGCCGCCATAGGAAGCGGCGCCGAAGGACCCGCCACCGTAACCATCTTCCGTATACCAGTTGTTGGTGTCGGGTGCAGGATTGGGATTTTCCACTTCATCCACGATGCCGGCGTTGGCGGTTCCGCCAGCCACCAGCATATTGTGTGGAGGAACTGCGGGATGGCCTTTCCCATCGCTGAACCAGATCATGTCGCCATGACCCAGCATGATATGGTTGGCGCCCGTCCCGCCGTTCACAGACTGGTGGAAGTTATCGCTCATGGAATAGGTGTCCGCGAGCATTTTGAAATAAGGCACATCGCCTTCCTGCATGTTATAGAAGCCCATCGACGCCGAGCCTTCTCCAGTTGTCGTCACATCCGGCGTGTAATTCGTGCTGAAGTTCGCCGGCTGTGTCACGCCATTCGTACCTGCACCGACAGTGACTTCCACCCAGGGGAACAGGCGCGAATCGCAACCGGACGGGTTGTACCAGGTCGCGTGGGAAACGCTGCAATCCAGTTGCTGCCACATCTGATAAAAGCGATGGACCGGGCTGGCCGCATAGGAGTTATAGGTAAAGCTCTTTCCGTTCGTCAACTGAAACGGACCGGGCTGAAGCGAATTGGCATCCGTGATGCGCGTGTCCGGGGTGCTCGAAGTGAGGCCGGTGCCGCCGGAGACAAGGTATTGGTAATAGTTCTGCGGAAGGCCGTTTTCTGAGTCTTTCGCAAGTGTCAGGTTGTCATTCTTCACGTAGGAATCCGTGGGACCGCCAACTAGAGGGGCAGGCAGGACGTTGTTGGAGAACGAGGTCTTGGAAGGGTTCAGCAGAAAAGCGTCGGGTGTTTTGTCAGTAGCGGCTTGTTGTGTGACCACGTGAAAATTCGGGCCCGGAGTGCCATCCGCCTTGATGATTCCTGTGGATAAAAGGTTCCAGACTTCCTGGTGTCCTTTCGGCACATACGTGGCAAATACATGGTCGAAGCTGCGGTTTTCGCCAACGATTACGATGACATGTTTGATTGGGGTAACTGTGTCTCCATCGCGCGATGGGAGTGACTGGGCCCCGCTGGCCCACGAAGCGCCGACTGCCAACTGGCAAACCATGACGGCCACCAATCCAGTGCGTACGCATTGCAGTGCTTCTGATGCAACCGACTTCAACGTCATACATCCCTCCTGATAGACAGAGCGATTTGCCCCATCGCGATGGTTTATAAGCGCTCGATGTTGCAGCGGGATGTATTTCCGATGAAGCGAAAAATAATCTGAAAATTTTGATGTCGTCAGCATGATTTTGCCGGAGAGCGAAAAATTTTGCGGTTCGCGATAATCTGAACGGCCTGACGCGATGGTTCATCGCGCAGCGTGTCAGCGCCGAGCTACTTTTGTGTCCGCCGGCTCTACCCGAATCACACCCATCATGCCTTTGTCTTCATGCTCCAACAGATGGCAATGGTAAGGAAATGTGCCGACGGTATTCGGATCGCGGAAGTCCATCCGAATTCTCACGCTCGGATATTCGAGCGCTCTGCCGTCGTAGTAGGGAACATTGACCGTGTCGCGAAGAAACGGCTCGTTCACAGGGCGACCGAGATAATCGAGCAGCAGGAAGTGGAGTTGATGAATATGAAACGCGTGCAGTTCGTTGGATCGATTTTCGATGATCCAGTCTTCCACAGTTCCCTGTCTTGCGACGATGTTCACCTTCCCTGACATGGGATCGAACGGCTCCGGCTTCTGGCCGTCGACGGTGATGTAGAATTCTGTCGCGCTGCCGGGGTTGTTCGGATCCGACAGCTTCTCTGAGAAGTAGAGCCTGCGCGTGCGCACTGGCATGACACTCCCCAGCCAGGGAAGGATTGGCGCGGGAAGCGGTTCGGGCGATGCGTTCAGCTTCGATTGCGGCTCGGGTGCGTCCGGCGACGCTTCAATCAACGCCAGCGCGCGGTTCGGGTCGTTCTCGCCGCCCGGCCCGGTATCCACGGTGCGCGTTACCAGCAACCCAGTCACTCCCACAGGCGGTCCATTCACAATAAATTCCACTCGCGCGCCCGGCGGCACACCCAGATGAGTTTGCGTATCGACAAAATCTCTTGGCCCTCCACCCTGATTCAACGGCACTCCATCGAGAGCCACCAGGCCAAGCGGTTGGGGCCCGCGACGATACAGAACCGCCAGATTCAGATAGGTAATGGCTGAAGCGTTCAGCACACGCCAGAGTTGGCGCTCGCCCGGCTTCATCTTGATAATCGCGGGCTGATAATTAGGATACGGAACCGGAACAAAATTGATCGACAGGTCTTTTGCCGGTTTGCCGAAACCGGTGCCGGTGTTGACCGCATCTCCATCATGGTCGACCAGAAATTTTGGCACAACCGGTTCAAATCTGGAGGGCGGTGCGTTCGGATTCAGAAGGTCCTGGTCGCGTATGGTCAATACTCGTTCCGGCAAACCGGCCACGGCACTATCCGCACGCTCGATGCCTTCGACGATCAGCGCGCCGGACGCTCCGCCCAGCACCTCCGTTTTACTGAATCCGTGGATGTGCGGGTGGTACCAATACAGGCCCGGCGGCTCATTTTCCGGGATACGAAACCGGTACTCAAACGCCGGATCGCCGGGCTGAATCGATGTCCTGAGAACGTCGTCTTCATGGCAGTTCGCGGGAACAGTCAATCCATGAAAATGTAAATTCGTAGACGTAGCCGTCATCATCAGACGACTCGTGCATGAATCTACATCCTTTGGGGCCGCATGCATCGGGGCGGTTGTCGCAGCGGAATTCTTGCCGGAGGCTGCAAGATCGTTCTTCAACTTCAAAATGAGGAGATCGCCGGGATGCAATCGCAGCGTGGGAGACTCATCCCCGTTTCCATCGATGTAACAGTAACGAACGGATCCGTCCGGCTCGGTGAAATTGTGGATCGTCAGATTTACTTTCAGGACGCCGTTCTTGCTTCGTAGGTCTGCCGGTTCCCTGACTGCGCTTCCGGGCGAAGGACGGAGACAGTAATTCTTGTCAGCTTCTTGCGCGCTCAGATGCAGATGGAGTTGGGCAATGCACAGACCCGCCAGCGCAGCCACAACAAACCTCTTCACCTAACCGTCTATCCTCAGCGCCTGGCGTACGTCGACCAATCAGGCATCGGCAATCGAAAATTTCTGTCGATAGACTATCTGGAGTGAGGTCGCTCGTTGATGAATGCAGCTTTAATAATGTAAAGGCTGCCAGAGTTGCAAATCTACTTCGATGACGCGGTATACCCAGGCCCATAGAGCACCATGCCCGGCTTGGCGCCCGTATGTTTCCCCTGATCGACAACCACCTTGCCGTTCACCAGCACATAGTCGATTCCCGTGGGATATTGATCTGGCTGCGCGTAGGTGGAGCGGTCCTGAATTTTGTCGTAGTTGAAGATCGTAACGTCCGCCCAATCTCCAGCGCGGATGACGCCGCGTCCATTTAGACGCATTCGGTCCGCAGGCCAGGAGGTCATTTTACGGATCGCATCCGGCAGCGTCAGGACATGCTCGTCGCGCACATACTTGGCAATCACGCGGGGAAAGTTTCCATACGAGCGCGGGTGCGCCAAGCCCAACGCGTCATCTCCGCCGGCCACCAGGGAACTGCCGGCATCGCTGCCGATGCTGGTCCAGGGAAATTGCAGCGCGGTCTTGATGTCCTGTTCGCTCATCATGTAATAAATGGCCATCACGCGCGACTGGCCCTGCTCCACCAGATCGAAGGCCGCGTCAGCGGGGTCCGTTCCCATTTCCTTTGCAACTTCCGTCATTGGCTTGCCATCGTACTTGGCATTCGCGGGATTGGCGGCATTCATCAGCACGATGCCTTTCCAGCCTCCGGCAGCTTCAATGATGTTCCACCAGCCCGGCGAGCCGGTTTCCTGCTCACGCTTAAGTCGGGCGCGAATGGCCGGGTCGCGAAGGCGCTTCTTCATCGCCTCGACGCCGCCCTCCTGCGCCCAGGATGGAATGGTGGCCTCAAGGCCGGTGCCGCCGGCAGTGTAGACATACATGTCGCCAGCGACTTCCACACCTCGCGCACGCGCCGCCGCCACGCGCTTTCCGATCTCCGGCATCAACGTTCCCCAGCCCGGCTGATAGGCAACTTTCAGGTGAAATATCTCTCCCGGCAGATGGCCCTTGTCCGCGATTTCGATCAGCTCATCGACGGCGCCGAGAACGCCCTTGCCTTCATCGCGCATGTGGCTGGCGTAAATCCCGCCATATTGCCCCGCGACTTTTGCCATGGCAATCAACTCATCGGTGGACGCGTAGCTGGACGGCGGATAGATCAGGGCCGTGGTCATGCCCATCGCGCCATTCTTCATGGCGGTCGCCATCATGCCTTCCATCCGCTCCAGTTCTGCGGAAGTGGGTTTGCGGTCCGCATAGCCCAGCACCGCGACTCGCGCCTGCGTCTCGCTGTAATAGCAGCCGAAGTTCAGGCTGATTCCCTGCCGCTGCAACTGTGCGAAGTATTGCCCGATCTGATCCGCCGGCACGGGAGTGCCGCCTTCTCCCGCAATCGCCGTCGTTACGCCTTCGCGCAATTTATTGTCGGCCAGCCCATTCTTCAGCAACACGTAGTCCGGACTGGTCCATCACGTCGATCCAGCCGGGAGAAACGTAGTCGCCCGTCGCATCGATTTCGCGCTTGCCGGTACCGTGATGCGGCCGATTTTGACAAAGTGACCGCCGGAGATCGCGACATCGGCGTGAATCCACGGATTGCCCGCTCCGTCCAGCACCCGTCCGTTTCGGATCACGACGTCGTAGATTGGCGGCTTTGCTGCCGGAGACGGGCCAGGGCTGGAAACAGCGCCCGTCTGCGCGGCGCAGAATGTCGATCCAAGCGCGGCGAAGGCAACGATCGCAGACAAGACCCGATGCGGACACAAATTTCTATTCATTTTGTTGATCCTGGACGTGGCGATTTGAAGAGCTCACAACATGTGCTACAAAGTAAAATAGAAAATTAGCAACGATTGTTACACCTGTCAACATATTTGCATCGTGTCGGCTCTCCGTCCCTTCATATTCTCTCTAACTGACAACGAATTGCTGAACTCAACAAATGTTTCAATTCCGCGAGGCTCGTAGAAATTGAGAGTAAGCGCCTCATGATTTCGCCCGAAAAAGGAGAATCCAATCTTGAATCCCGCAGACCGCGAGAATGGCGAGGCACAGGTTTCGATCCGAGTTTGTTCCACTCTCGATGACGCGCGTGCATGCGTAGAACTGCAGCGCGCGATTTGGCACGATTCAGAAGAAGACTTGACTCCCTCCGCGATTTTTATCGTCGCGGCAAAGATCGGCGGCCAGACGCTTCTTGCGCGGGATGGAAGCAGACCGGTTGGATTTGCCATAGCATTCCCCGCCTTCGGAGAGGATGACGCACGATATTTGCATTCCCATATCGTCGGCATACTTCCTGAATATCAAAATCGCGGTTTGGGCCGGCTCCTTAAGCTGAAGCAGCGCGAGATGGCCCTGGCTGCGGGAATTTCTCGGATGGAATGGACGTTCGACCCGCTGGCCCTGCGCAATGCATACTTCAATGTCGTGCGCCTCGGGGCGACCATGCGACGCAGTTATTTGAACCTGTACGGCACGACGCAAAGCCCCTTGCACAGTGGGCTGCCCACAGACCGCCTCGTCGCAGAATGGCGCTTCGGGTCAAAGCGCGTCGAAAACGCTCTGGCCGGAAAACCATGGGCCGCTGCGCCAGACGCAATCCAGATCATTGTTCCCGCTGAGACGGAAAGCTGGAGAAACTCCGGATCGCCGAAAGCCGCTGAGGTTCAAATCAGGCTGATGACGGAATTTCGCAGCCGATTTGCGGAGGGTTTTGCTGTGACCGGATTCAGAATTGAAAACGGAAACGGCGTATATCTGCTCGACTCGCAGAAACAGTGAATGCGGCGCGTAACAGCAGGGATATCTGTGAGACAGCTTTCGAAAGCTGCCCTATGAAACTAACTCCACTGTCCCCGCGGGAACCGAAGAACCCGCCACTTCTCCCCTGCGTGTCCAGAGGTAGAACGCACACGCTCCCACCGTTAGTGCCATGCCGAAGCCAAATTCGGTAGTGACGTACAGGGCTTTGCCCACAGGGTTGGTCATACGATCGAAGATTGCCTGAATAAATAAGTTGTGACTTGCGTGCAGCATGGCCGCGGGCCACAGGCTACCCGATTTGAGCCGAAACCAGCCAAAAATAAATGCGTCTCCGATCACCATGACCGTGAAGCACGTCAACGCATACATCCGCGGAGTACCTGAATTGTAGTCGGCAAAGAGAAGCAGCGGATAGTGCCACACCGCCCAGATGCAACCGCTAATCAAGCAGCCCGTAGTGAATCCTGCCCGCCCCACCAGACGAGGCAACAGAAATCCCCGCCAGCCAATTTCTTCACCCAGAGCGTGCGCCATGGAGCCGATCACGCCGAGAAACGCATAGGACGGTATCGCCAGCAGAAGCGTGGCCGCATTCGGCGAATGAGGAAATCCAAAGACCGCGCCCATCTTCGCGGCAAAAGCGGAAAAGCCGAAAGAGCCGTAGATGAACACCCAGGTCGCGACATACACCGGGAAGCTGTAGAAGATCGGCAGCACGTAGGCCCAAGCCTCATAGCGCGCCGGACACCATTTCCAGCCAAGAGTGGCGATGTCGATCCGGAAGATTTTGCACGTCGCAAAAGCCGCCAGCGCCGGACACCACATGAGGACTCCGACAATGGTGCCGTTTCCCACGGCAAGGTGCCCGACATGAATGACTAAAAAATAAGGCAGGCAGCTAAACGCGGCAACCAATCCAATAAAAACAAGAATCTGCTGGTTCAGCGCGGACTTGTCCGGTGCGCTGCGCCCGTATTCCGATTGTGTCGTCATGGCCTACCTCTCCATCAAGCGCTCTCGCGGGAAAAGGCCCGCGGCGGATTCTGCCAAATCATGCTTTGTGCCGGTGAAATTGGGCGCCGGCAAATTGAAATCCGGAGATGTTGCCAGCGGCATCCTGGGAAAACGTCAAGCGTGTCGGCTCGCGGTCTTCCGAACCGAGATGCGCCAGGAATGTGTCGTATTGAAAATAATCAAGCGGAGAAGTCACGTCGTGGAAGCGAAGCGCAAGATGCCCATTCTCCATCGAGATATCGGCGCTCCCATATGCAGGATTGTCGAAGCTTCCCACATAGGCGCTCAAATCATGGGAAGGGTGCGTGTTGGGATTCCGTTTGGATTCCCAGGACGCGATATATGCCTTTCCTTCCGCTTCGAATTTTGCATCGTTCGCCTTGAAATGGGCGCTCCAATCCTCCTCGGGCAGATGCAGCAGCACGTCCGCAATGTGATATCCCAGCGCCTGTCGATAGGAAACGCCGCCAAGATTGACCAGCACCTCATACCCCGTATTGATTTCCGGTATCAGCACGGTGAGTGCTTCGAATCCATCGATATCGCCAGGGTGCAGGATCAGTTGATGCCCGCGATAATCCTGAATGAACCAGCCGAAACCGTAGCTCAATTGCATGGAGTCCGGAAAAAACACAGTTGGAATTTCTCCCGGAGGGATCACCATCTGCGGACGGTGCATTTCCTGCATGCTCTTCGATGAAATCAGACGTTTCCCGTCGAAGACCCCATCGTTCAGTTGCAGGGAAATCCATTTCGACATATCGCGGACACTGGAATTGATGGAACCCGCAGGGCCTGCATTATCGATATTTTTCCACGGAATGACGACGACTTTTCCCTTACGCACGACATGAGGACTGGCATAATCGGGCGACTTTACAACGTCGATCGCACTCGTGTCCGACTCGGTCATGCCGAGCGGCTGGAAGATGCGCTGCTTTACAAAATCGTCCCAGGTACCGTCCGAGACTCTGCCCACCGCATAGCCTAGCGTCACATACATCGCGTTTTGATACTGAAAGACGGCGCGAAACCCGGCATCGGGATGAATGTACGCCAGATGGCGCACAATCTGTTCCCTGGAAATCGGAGCGCCGTACCAGATCAGGTCCGCCCCCGGCAATCCGGTGCGATGCGTCAGAAGATCGCGCAAGGTCACATTTTCATCAGCCAGAGGATCGTACAGGTGGAAGAACGGAATGGACTTGTCCACCTTGTCGTCCCAGTTCATTTTGTTTTCGTCCACCAGCATTGCGACGGACGCGGAAGTAAATGCCTTGGTGCAGGACCCGATATCGAACAAAGTGTCCGGAGTCACCGGCTGCTTCGTCTCGATATTGCGAACGCCGAACCCCTTCAAATACACGGGTTCAGTCCCATGTACGATTCCGACGGCAACTCCGGGGACATTCCATTCTGCCATCGTCGTCTGAATGTAATGGTCGAGCGATGAAAAATCCTGCTGCTGGGCGAAGCAGCTCGAGCCGGCAGCCAGCAGCAAAGCGCAAACGGAGAGAAAGGCGAGTCGAGAAAATTTTAATCTCATCTGTATTTTCCTTTTTTTGAAAATGGCGCAAGCATCTTTGCGGCTTATCGCCTAAAACCGGAATTCTTCAGACCGCGCTCACTGCAACCGCACCCACCGATTGAGTCGCCGCCCACTCTTCCTGCCGCACGGTCAGCTTTTCGATACGTTTCTTGTTCACCGTAAATCCGATGCCCGGAGCCTCCGACACTCGAATCGTTCCGTGCGCACTGACTTCAACCGGCGGCACAACGATGTCTTCTTCCCAGTAGCGCTTGCTGGCGGATACGTCGCCCGGTAGCACAAATCCCGGCAGCGAGGACATGGCGATGTTGTGCGCGCGCCCAATTCCAGACTCCAGCATTCCACCGCACCAGACCGGCACGCCACGCTCCATGCAATGGGCCTGGATTTTACGTGCTTCGGCGTGGCCCGATACACGGCCCAGCTTGATATTGATCACCTTGCATGCGCCCAGTTCGATTGCGGCCTGTGCGTCCCGTAGACCATGGATGCATTCATCCAGGCATATCGCCGTGTTGAGCTGCCGCTGCAGCACGGAATGCTGATAAATTTCATTCCATTCGAGCGGCTGCTCAATGTAGGTCAAATTGAATGCGTCCAGTTGTTTCAGGAGGGATATATCGCTCAGTCGATAGGCGGAATTTGCGTCCACCGTAAGAGCGATGTCAGGATATTTGTTTCGGACGGCGCTTACGACTTCAACGTCCTTGCCCGGCTTAATCTTCAGCTTCACGCGCTGATATCCGGCGGAAAGCTCCTGGGCAATTCTGTCGAGCAGCTTGCCGGTGTCCTGATGGATTCCAAGGGAGACGCCGCTGGAAATTTCGGATCGAGTTCCGCCGAGCAGTTTGCTGAGGCTCGTCGATTGGGTCTTGGCGAACGCATCCCACACGGCGTTTTCGACCGCGGCCTTGGCCATCTCATGGCCGCGGACCGGTTCCATCGCGCGCAGTACCGCTTCCGGAGTGTCGAAGGTCTTTCCCAGAAGCAGCGGAATCAGAAAACCGCGAAGAACGCCCCAAGCGGTGTCCGTGGTCTCGGAGTTGTAGAACGGGCCTTCGGCGGCCGTCACTTCACCCCAGCCGGATGCACCGTCCTCCGAGTGAAGCTCCAAAAGCAGAATGCGGCGATGGTGGGTCACTCCGAAGCTTGTCTCAAAGGGCGACACCAACTGCATGTTGATTTCGCGCGCGTGGATCGCTGCGATTTTCATGGTTTCTCCAGCACAGGGTCGATAAAAAATTTGATGAAACATGTGTTTCATATTTCTTTGCAATGCACACAATAGCAGATTGAAGCTCGCAGGACAATCGCCGGCGGCATCCGGCATTCTTCGTGGAACAAAGCATCTGCGCGATACGGCGCGTCATTCTTCGAACCAGCGAAATCCATGTTTCTGTTCATCCTCCACCTGGCGAAGAACCGCGAGCGTTCGCGCGCGCCTGTAGTTGGCGCACGCCGTGAGAATCGCATTGATCAGCGCCAGCGGAACCACATAGGAAGCTCCAAAGGATTGCGTCTCGACCGAAGCCAGGAAAACCTCATCTGCGTGCTGCGCGATCGGAGAAAGGTACGTGTCGGTAATGCCGACACAATAGGAGCCGGCGCGTTTCGCCCGCTGCATTCCCTCGACCGTCTGCCGCAGCCCGCGACGGAAACTGATGGCAAAGGTCAGGTCCGTTTTCCTGGCGCTAAGACTGACGTACGCGGAATGCCCAGAGGTGGTGGCGATCTGCACCGGCAGACCCAGCACGAGCAGATGATAGTGAAAATATTCGACGAGACTTTCCGCCAGGTCGCCTCCAAATAGAAGGATCCTCCCTGCCGCGTGAATTTTCGGCGCCAGACGCGCGATTCGCGCAATATCCAGACTGTTGCGCAACGCATTTAGATTGCGTAGGTCGTTCTCCACGGATTCCCGAATCGTTCCAGGGAGGCTGGAATCTCGGGGCGCCGCCTGCATGGTGTCCAGAGACGTGGCATTGGCGATCGAAAGCTCGTGCAGATACTGCTGGAAGGCCTTGTAGCTGGGAAAGTGCAGGTTCCGCGCGATGCGAACGATCGTCGCTGGGTCGCTTCCCAGGCGCGCCGCCATGTCTCGAACGCTGAGCAGTACGAAACTTCGGGGATGCTCCAGCACCGGCCGGATGGTCTCCCGCCGCTTGGGGGTCAGCGCCGCCACGCGCTGAGTCAGCGATTCACGATGTTCCCCCTGCCGGTTACGCGGTTTCCTTTGGCCCATAATCAATTGGAAGAATCCATTCGCGGACACGATTGTGTCAAGGTCTTTTTTCTAAGCAGGTAGAAATGCGGGGACGGCGCGAATGAAACAAAAGCGTCACCGCGACCCGTTTCCCGTCTCCATGCAGCCGGCCTTGCGGAAAGAGCCGCAATAATTATGTTGACAACACCCGTCCCGAGGCATGAGACTGTTTCACATTCAACATGTTTTCATCTGTAACGCATGTTTCTATCCCCCACCGTTAAAAGAAATAGCGTAGCTTCAATCACCTTGCCGGGGAGGCGCTTCAATGATCAGACACTTCACGTTCCGACAGATTCAATTTGTAACCGCTTTGTTCGCGCTGTTGATTTTTGGCTGCCCACTCCGGGCTCAAATTTCCGGCACGGGCGCCATTTCAGGAACAGTGAGGGATCAGGCGGGCGCCGTCGTTCCCGGAACTTCGATCACAGCGACAAACTTGGCCACAGGTCTGTCCCGCACCGTCACCTCGAGTTCGAGTGGCGATTATGCAATCCAGATTTTGCCACCGGGCGCTTACCGGCTTGACGTCTCCAGGACCGGCTTCACCACAGCAGACTTCCCCAATGTTGTGGTCAATGTGACCCAGATCACCTCGGTAAATCCCAAACTCACCGTTGGTTCGACGAACCAGACAGTGAAAGTGCAGGCAACGGGTCAGATGCTGCAGACCCAATCCAGCACGCTCGGTTCAGTCGTGACGGGAGAGATGGTGCGCAGCCTGCCTCTGGCTGTGCGTAACTACACCCAAATCATCAATCTCTCCCCCGGCGTGGCCGCAGACGTAACCAATGCCGCCGAGTTCGGGCGCGGCGGCGGCGGAAATGGCGGCTCCTCCTCGGACGTTCCCGTCGCTGCAGGCACCAACTTCGCGGAAAACAATTACCAGATGGATGGCGTGGGAATCAACAACATCGGAGGCAGCGGGTCGTTCACGGGCGGCGTCGCCATCCCCAACCCCGATACGATTGCAGAGTTCAAAGTCCAGACCAGCCAATATGATGCCTCCTATGGTCGCAATGCCGGGGCCAATGTCAATGTGGTTACGAAAACAGGAACCAATCAGTTTCACGGTTCCATTTGGGAGTTTTTCCGCAACGAAGCTCTGAATGCCAACGATTACTTTCGGAATCAGGCCGGCCTCGGGCGCGCCGTTCTGCGCCAGAACCAGCCCGGAATGACATTTGGCGGCCCAATCAAGCACGACAAGGCTTTTTTCTTTCTCTCGTATCAGTCCACACGCCAGCAGAACGGCCTGGATCCACAGTGTTCGACCGTGTTGAATGAACCCCCGCTGACCAACGACCGTTCGGCCGCGGCTCTCGGCGCACTGTTCGCCGGACAACCAAATTTCGTCCAGTCAGCGCTCGGCGTACCAGCAGGCACTCCGGGCACCGGCGCAAATGTACTAGCGAACGGCTCGAATATCGCGCCGCAGGCTCTGGCGCTGTTCAATTTGAAGCTGCCCAACGGTCAATACATAATTCCCACACCACAGCACATCAACAGTTCGCTACCCTTTAACGGTGAGGGAGTCAGCGTGCTCAGCGAGGCCTGCCACTTCAACGAAGATCAGTTCATGACCAATGGAGACTGGAATCAGTCGCCATCGAGCCAATGGCAGGCGCGGTTTTTCTTCGCAAATAGTCAACAGGCCTACACATTTCCTGGCCCGAATCTGGGCGGTGAGCCCGTCCCGGGTTTCCCGCTGGATGAGCCGGACCATTTTCGCAACTTCTCACTCATCAACAATCACATCTTCAGCCCCAATCTGCTCAATCAAGCGGAGGTGGGCTTCCACCGTGTCTGGGTCGACACGGCACAGCAGGAAGCATTCCAGTATTCCGATATCGGCGTGCCTGTGCCCTCTTTCGACACCCTGCCACAGATCAATTTCCTGAACGGCATCACTACAGGCGGAAACGGACAGACGGTCAAGCTTGCAACCAATACGTATGTGTACCAGGACACGGTCTCGTGGACGCGCGGAAACCATGCGTTCCGGTTCGGCGGGGGCGCTACGCTAGCCCAGTACAACCTGGTTGCCCTTCAGTATCTTGCCGGCATAATTTTCGGCACCTATCCCGACGCCCTTGCTCGGACAGAGCGCGGCGCAAAACCCAAATCTTTTGGACTTTAGCAACCTGTATCTGTCGATCGATTTTCCCAATGAGGACTCACGGAAATGGCGCGCCAATGATTACCACGCGTACGTGCAGGACGACTATAAGCTCACTCCGCGTCTGACGCTGAATCTCGGTTTCCGGTTTGAACGCGTTGGAGACATCGCGGATAATCTGGGGCGCAACTCGAACTTCAATTTCTCCGCCGCCAATCCGAACCCCCCGGCGGGCGGAACGCTGCAGGGCTTTGTCGTGGGCTCGAACTTCCCGGGGGCAGTTCCGCCAGGCGTAGTCAAGAACCCCGGCAAGCTGGCGTTTGCGGGAGACGGTCAAAATACCATCAATCCGCGGGTGGGCTTTGCCTGGCAGTTGCCGGGGAATGATCGGGTCGTGCTGCGCGGCGGCTATGGCGTCTATCACGAAACGGCAACAGGCCAGCCGAATCTGCAATTGGTACTGAACCCACCTTTTGGCGAACTCCGCGAACTGGCCGGCTCGACCAATGCGGCTGCCAACTGGGGCCAACCATTCGCGCCGTTTACCCAAACTTTCCCGTTCTTCACGCCCTATTCGCCGACCACGGCATTGAGCCTGTTCACCTTTGCCAATAATTTCCGTCCTGCGGTGGTCCAGCACTACAGCCTGAACACGCAGACAGAGGTGGCAAGGAACATGGTGCTGGAGGTTGGCTATCTGGGCACACGTGCACAGCATCTGCTGATCACCCGCTTGCCGGACCAGGCACTTTCGGCGAGTCCCGCCAATCCTATCCGTGGACAAACGGACAACACGGTTGCCAACATCCCATTGCGGTTGCCAGTCGAAGGGTTCGGCCAAAGCGTTTTCAATCAGATCGAATCGACCGGCAATTCCTGGTATAACGCCCTGCTGGCAAATTTTACCAAGCACTTCCAGAACGGTTCGGAATTTCAGATTGCCTATACCTGGTCGCGCAGCCTCTCCGACACCGTGGAATCCTCGATAGGTCCGAATGGAGGCACGCAGGCTCGGTAACCAAAACGATCCGAGGGCAGACTATGGGCCGGATTATCAGAGCCGCCCCAACCGGCTGGTCGCGAACTTCGTCTATCTAGATTCCCACGCACTTTCGGCCCACTTCACTGGCCGGTGAAACCCTCGGAGGCTGGTCTGCTAACGGAGTGATTGAGATTCAGTCCGGGCATTTTCTTTTCTTCCAAAATACCAATAGCACCAATGCTTTTGGCATCAACAGCGACGGATCAGGACTTCGCGGAACTTGTCGCCCACCTGCACCGTCTCTCAGATCGGCAAAAAGCGGATCGGTAACGAACAAGCTGAACAGCTACTTCAACAGGAGCTGCTTCTTTAACATCGTCCCCGACCGTCTCGGTCCCTATCCCGTGATTGGCGCCGATGGAGTCGCCACTGCGTTCGGCAATACCAAACCCGGCATTGCCGCGTGGTCCGGCGCAAAATAATGTGGACTTCGCGCTACAGAAGACGTTTCCATTCAGTGTGCGAAGCAAGCAAGCGAACGTTCGAGTTTCGCGCCGAGACGTTCAATCTCTTCAACACGCCACAATTCTCCGATCCCGGCCTGGCTGTGGATTCGCCGACTTTTGGCGTAATCAATACCACCTCGGTGAATCCGAGAATTCTGCAGTTGGCGTTGAAGATTAGCTTCTAAAGAACGCCGTTGGCCTTGGATGCTTCGGCCAAGGGACCGACATGAATCTTGATTGAGGACAGGAATGAATAAGGTTTAGCTTGTCTGGTCATCTCCCTTTTTGTCGGCACGGAGCGCAAGCCCAAAACGAGCAGCCGTTGCTGATGCAGCAGCCCACGCTGAACGCGACGCACATCGTTTTTGCCTATGGAGGAGATCTGTGGAGCGTGGGCCGGGACGGTGGCGCCGCTATCCGCCTGACCAGCGGGCCTGGGCGCAAAACCAATCCGAAATTTTCGCCCGATGGCAAGTGGATCGCCTTTACCGGAAGATATAACGGGAACGCCAACGTTTATCTAATGCCGGCAGAAGGCGGTCAGCCGCACCAACTGACCTACGACTCCGGCTATGACTACGTCGAGGGCTGGACTCCGGATGGGCAGAATGTTCTGTTCCAGTCTCTTCGCGACAGCTTCTCCGTCTCGCTATAAGCAGCTCTACACCATCTCCATTCATGGCGGTTTCGCGAAGACACTTCCCGCTGCCGATGGGCTATCAGGGATCCTACTCGGCGGATGGGAGCCATATTGCCTATACTCCGTTGCCCCGCGAGATTTTTTTCGGCGGCGGCACCAGCTTCATGCCACGCATTCTGGGCGCATTACCACGGAGGACTTGCCCCGCAGGTCTGGATCGCCAACCTCGCCGACTCCAGCGTCGAGAAGGTGCCCCACGAAAACGCCAGCGACTTCAACCCGATGTGGGTCGGGAACAAAATTTATTTTCTTTCCGCGCGTGCGGAGCCGATCTCGCTTTACGTCTACGATATCGGCACGAAAAAGGTATCGGAAGTCGTTCAGAACTCCGGCATGGATATGATGTCCGCCTCTGCCGGGCCGGGCGCAATCGTGTATGAGCAGTTCGGTTCGCTGCATCTATACGACCTCGCGAGCGGCCATCAGCATGAAGTCCACGTGACGATTGCCGGCGATTTCCCTGAGGTCCGCCCGCATTTTGAAAAAGTTGCAGACCACATTTTGAATTCGGCAATTTCGCCGACCGGCGCGCGCGCCGTTTTCGAAGCCCACGGCGAAATTCTCACCGTGCCGGCGGAAAAGGGAAGCATTCGCAACATCACCAATTCGCCCGGCGTGGCGGATCGTGAGCCGGCATGGTCGCCGGACGGAAAGTCGATCGCATATTTCTCGGATCGTTCCGGAGAATACGAGCTTCATATCAAGAATCAGGATGGCATCGGCCCCGCGCGCGCGATCAGCCTGGGAAAGCCGTCTTCCTACTTCTTCCAGCTCGCCTGGTCGCCGGACAGCCGCAAGCTGGTCTACACCGATAAGCGCCTGAATGTCTGGTATCTCGATCTGGACCATCCAACGCCCGTCAAGGTGGATACCGACACGTACTTCGACTTTATGCCGGCGATTGGATCCTTCCTGGTCTCCGGACAGCCGTTGGATCGCGTATACGAAACTGCTCAAGAATCACATGCGGGCCGTGTTTGTCTATTCACTGGAATCCGGCAAGTCCGTGCAAATCACAGATGGACTCAGCGACGCGGAACACGCTGTCTTCGACAAGAGCGGCAAGTATCTCTATTTCACGGCGAGCACGAATGCGGGGCCGGCCAGAGTTCTATCTGGATATGACCAGCGATTCTTTCCGTGTTACCCGCAGCGTGTACGTGATGGTGCTGCGCAAAGACATCCCCTCGCCTCTGGCGCCGCAAAGCGATGAGGAGAAGGTGAGCCGCCGCGAAAGCCGCCCGGCGCCGGCCAAGCCCGAAGCAAAACAAAAGATGCCAGCGGCAACGACTGTCCAGATCGATTTCGATCACATCAGTCAGCGCATTCTGTCGCTGCCCATTCCCGCCGGCAACTACACCGATGCTGGAGGCAGGCAAAGCAGGAGAGATTTTCCTGCTCAAGACATCGGACGCGACGCGTCAATCCATGCCTTCTCAAATTCAGCCTGGGCAGCCGCAAGCTGACGCCGATCGCTTGCGGGAATTGAAGAAGCCGTGATTTCCTTTGACGGCGAAAAATTTCTTTATAAGCAAGGCAAGAAATGGGGAATTGCGCCGACCGCCGCGCCCGCCAAGCCCGGCGACGGACTTCTCGACATGGACGCGATGCAAGTCTGGGTTGTGCCGCGCGAGGAATGGAAACAGATGTACCACGAAGCCTGGCGCATCGAACGCGACTACTTTTATGCGTCCAACTTCGACGGCTTGAACCTGCCCGAAGCGGAAAAGACATATGCCCGCTACGTACCCGGCATCATGAGCCGCGAGGATCTCAACTATCTATTCCGCGAGATGCTGGGAAAGCTCTCGACTGGACACACGTTCGTCGGAGGTGGAGACATCCCCGCCCCGACACCCGTCAGCGTCGGCTTGCTGGGTGCGGACTATAGCATCGAAAACGGTCGCTATCGTTTCAAAAGGATCTACAGCGGAGAGAACTGGAACCCGGGGCTGCGCGCTCCTTTGACGGAACCCGGCACCGACGTAAAGACCGGCGACTACCTGCTGGCCGTCAATGGGCGCGAGCTTCACGCGACCGACAACGTCTATCAGCTTCTTCCTCAATACCGCAGGCCAGCAGGTCACGCTGAAGGTCGGGCCGAATGCGGACGGCTCCGATAGCCGCGACGTGATCGTCGTTCCCATCGGCAGCGAAATCGCGCTGCGAGGCCGCGATTGGATCTTCGGCAATCTTCGCAAAGTGGACCAATTGAGCGGCGGCAAAGTCGCCTATGTCTATTTGCCCGACACAGCGAGAGGCGGTTACACCTCGTTCAATCGCTACTTTTTCGCACAGGTCGGCAAACAGGGCGTGATCGTCGACGATCGATTCAATAGCGGCGGCCAGGCCGCGGACTACATCATCCAGTATCTGCAGCGGACGCTGTGGAATTACTGGTATACGCCGAACGGCGCGGTGCAGACCGAACCCGGAGAGGCCATCTTCGGCCCCAAGGCCATGCTCATCAATCAGTATGCCGGTTCGGGCGGCGACCTGATTCCATGGTTCTTCCATCACAACAAAGTCGGACACGCTGATTGGAGAAAGGACCTGGGGCGGCGAGGTTGGAATTACCGGCTACCCGCCATTGATCGACGGCGGCAGCGTGACCGCGCCAAGTCTTGCCTTCTTTACCACCCAGGGCGAGTGGGGCATCGAAAACGAAGGCGTTCCTCCCGACGTCGAAGTGTCGATGGATCCAAGCGCCTGGCGTCAGGGCCGCGACCCTCAACTGGAAAAGGCGGTGCAAGTGATACTCGATCAGCTGAAGGCGCAACCTCTGCCAAAACCAACCGTGCCGCCATTCCCGAATTACTACAAGACGAAGTGAACCGGCTAGGAATGAGCCACATTGTCGAAACCAGATTCTTTCGGAGACCTCCAAGATAGAAGGACTGAGACACCGATGACGTTTCAAGTTTACTTTTGCGGACCAGCGCGAGGTCCGAATGCAAAGACGTCGGCAATGCTTCTTCTCGGTTCTGCGCAATGGGTGCCCTGCTGCTCGTCCTATCCCTGCTGGCGTTTTTGCCGGGTCTCGGCCGCGCACAAACAGCGAAACCGCCCTCCCGACCGCAGAAGCCCTTAACAATTCCGTTAGACGTCGTCGTGCCGATCGCTCCGACTGCATTCCGGGCCGACGGCAAGATGAACCTCGTCTATGAACTCCATATAGTGAATATGGGCAGCAAGGATTGCACTCTGACACAGATCGAGACCGTTTCCGCTGACTCATCCGCCAAGCCGCTCGCATCTTTCTCTGGCGCCACTCTCGGAAGCATGATCAGTCGTCCCGGCCAAACTGTGGCGGAAAAAACGAAGCTGGCGGGCGGAACAGAAGCGGTCGTCTTTATGTGGGTAACAGTCGACGGTCCGCAGGATGTGCCGAAGGCAATTCGGCACCGGTTCAGCGTGAAAGTCGGAAGTTATCCGGAAGAGCTAACTTTGGATACCTTCCCGATTCCTGTC